>CAVTXH010000001.1:0-221288 GCA_963738625.1 uncultured Alphaproteobacteria bacterium
CGGAGCGGGGCGTTGCCGCCGTAGCTATCGAAACCGGGTCCGCCCTGCCGTCCCTGCCGTCCTCAATGGTGGCGGCCGCCGAAGCAGCCGGCCTTCCGCTGATCGAACTTCGCGGGGTGGTGCCGTTCGTCGGAGTCACGCAGGCCATCAATTCGATGCTGGTCAGTGACTCGGTGTCCCAATTGCGGCGGGCCGATGAGGCCAGTCACGCGATGGCTGTCGAACTGGCGCACGGCGGCGGCCTGGACCGGATCCTCGCCGTGCTGGCCGGCATCATCAATGCCGAGGTGACGCTGACGTCCATAGCCGGCGCGACCCTGGCCAGCGCAAGCCCGGGGCGGGCCGAGGCCGCCGACCCCGATGCCTCCACCGTTGGGCCGCAGGAGCAGGCACGCCTGATTCACATCGACGTGCCGATCCGCGGCATCCTTGCGGCTCAGCTGTTGCTGCGGGTCCCGGCGGACGAGGACCAGAACCTGGCCCGGACGGCCGGAAATCGTTCTGTCGACATCCTGGCCCTGGCGTTGCTGCAGCGAATGTCCCCCGGGCTCAAGGAAGTCGCCGGGGCGGCCCTGCTTCGCGCGATTGATTCCGGCAGCCAGGCCTGGCGGCTCCAGCAATTGGCTTCCGCGGCCGGGATTCCGCCGGGTGCCACAATCGTGGCCATCATGGTCCGCTCCGGCATGCTCCAACACCTCCGCGCTTCTGTGGAGCAGCTCTTGGCCCGGCGGGCGCAGCCCAGCGCAACCTATGTCGATAATGCCGAGCTGCTGGCGGTGGTGGTCCTCCCGGGCGATAGTCCGCTGGACAGCAGGGACGCACTTCTGGCTGGCCTGCGGGCGCTACCGGCCCCATCAGACACGCTGGTTGCCGTCGGCCCGGTGGCCGCCGGGATTTCGGAAGCCCCCTGGTCCTTGTCGGAGGCCAGGCTGACCCTGGAATTGGCGGGCGCGCTGGGGCAACCACATACGGGAACCCAAGGTCCGCACAGTCCCGTGATCGATTGCGAGGCATTCGCCGTCGAACGCCTTGCCGTGGGAAGCCTGGACCCTGGCCAACGGCGGAACTTCGTGCGCCAGCAGCTGGGGGCTCTCCTGGATTATGATGCGCAACGCAATTCCCGGCTGCTTGGCACCCTGGCCATGTGGCTGGATTCCGGCTGCAACACGGCCCAGGCGGCGAGGGAACTGCACGTGGAGCGGCAATCGATGCATCAACGGCTGCAGCGGATCTTCGAGCTGTGCGGCGGCGACCCCCGGCGGACGGGCCGGCTCGCAGCGTTGCATTTGGCCGCGCGGCTGGCCCGGCTCAGCTGACGTGCGCTCGGCGCCTTAGTCCGGGCGCGCGGCCGCGCTAGCCGTTGCTGGACGCGCGCCCGCCCAGCCGGCTGGTGATTTTGTCGGCCGCAGCGGCGCACGCTTCGCCCAGGCTCTGCAGAGCCTCGCGTGAGACGCGGAACCGGGGCGCCGAGATCAGGACGGCCGCCACGATGTCGCCGCGGTGGTCGTGGACGGGAGCGGCGACGCCCACTTCATCGATGGAGGATTCGCCGTAGTTGATGGCCCAGCCCCGGGCCGTCACGTCCTTGAGCTTGATCTGGTAGCCATCCAGGCCCGCATCATCGAGTCCCGGGTAGCTGATCGCCCCGCTGCGCAGGAGCACACGGACGCGTTCGACGGGCGCTGCGGCCAGGAAGACCTGCACGGAGGCGCTCATGGCGTCGGTGTACCGGGCTCCCAGCGGGGTGGTGTGCTTGATCTGGTGGTGGCTGGCGATCTGCTCCACGCACATTGACTCTGCGCCGTTCCACACCATGAGGGCGCTGGTTTCGCCGGTCTGTTCGGTGAGTTCACGCAGGACGGGATACGCCACCCGCCGTTCTTCCAGTTCGGCCAGCAACGGCCCGGCGACGGCGATCAGTCCCAGCCCCAGCCGGAAGCGGCGGGTTTCCGGATCGCGTTCCACCAGGTGTTCCTGTTCGAACGTGGCCAGGATCCGGGAAACCGTGCTCTTGTGCAGGCCCACCCGGTTGGCGATCTCGGTGACTCCGAGCAACGGTTCGTCCGCCGTGAAGGTTCGCAGCACGGCGATGGCGTTGACGATGACGGAGGTGCCCTTGGTGTCGCCGTTTCCGGTGGTCCCGGGAGATTCTGCTGGGGTCATGGTGTCTACCATCATTCCGCATGAGGGCCCAAAAGCGGCGCCACGGTGGACGTGGCGCCGCTTCTGGGTCCTGCCTTCAGGGGGTCTGGGCGCCTCAGGCTCCGATGATGTTGTATTCGGGGCCGAACGGGAACTTCGTGATGTTCTCGGCTCCGTCTTCGCCGACCACCAGGATGTCGTGCTCACGGTAGCCGCCGGCGCCGGGCTGGCCGTCCAGGACGGTGATCATGGGTTCCATGGAGACCACCATGCCGGGCTCGAGCACGGTGTCGATGTCCTCGCGGAGTTCCAGTCCGGCTTCGCGGCCGTAGTAGTGGCTCAGGACGCCGAAGGAGTGTCCGTAGCCGAACGTCCGGTTGGCGAGAAGTCCGTGGCCGACGTAGATCTCGTTCAGCTCGGCGGCGATGTCCTTGCAGACAGCTCCGGGCTTGATGAGCTCGAGGCCGCGCTTGTGGACCTCCACGTTGATGTTCCACAGTTCGAGGGAGCGGGCGTCGGGTTCGCCGTAGAACAGGGTGCGCTCCAGCGCCGTGTAGTAGCCGGAGGTCATGGGGAAGCAGTTCAGGGACAGGATGTCGTGTTCCTGGATCTTGCGCGTGGTGGCCCAGTTGTGGGCGCCGTCGGTGTTGATGCCGGACTGGAACCACACCCAGGTGTCACGGATTTCCGAGTCCGGGAAGGTCCGCGCGATTTCGTGGACCATGGCTTCGGTGCCGATCAGGGCGACCTCGTATTCGGTGATGCCGGCGGTGATGGCGTTGCGGATGGCTTCGCCGCCCAGGTCGCCGATGCGGGCCCCGTGCTTGATCACCTCGATCTCTTCGGCCGACTTGATCATCCGCTGGCGCATCGCGGCCTGGGCGACGTCCACCAGGGTGGCCCCGGCGAAGGCCGCCTGGATCTTGTTGCGGTTGTCCAGCGGGAGCGAATCGTCTTCGACGCCGAGCCGGCGGGGGTTGATGCCGCGGGTGCGCAGCGCCTCCTGGATGGCGAAGATGTAGTTGTCCCGGCGCCAGTCCGTGTACACCACGTTGTCGCCATAGCTGCGCCGCCACGGCATGCCGGCGTCGATGTTGGCCGTGACGGTCACGGTGTCGTCCTTGGTGACCACCATGGCGTAGGACCGGCCGAAGTAGGTGAAGAGGAAGTCGGAGTAGTACTTGATGGAGTGGTAGCTGGTCAGGACGACGGCGTCCAGGTCCTTCTCGGCCATGATGCGGCGCAGTCCGCCGAGCCGGCGCTCAAATTCGGCGTTGGAAAAGGTCAGCTTTTCCTTCTGCCCGTTGTGCAGGACTTTCAGTCGCTCCAGTTCGGCGATGGACGAAGCGTTGTTGGACGTTGCGATGGTCATGATGGTGGTGCCTTTCTGCGGTTTGATGTTCTTAGGAGGGAAAATGTGGGCGTCGGCCGGGACTACTCGTGGCGCAGCGGTTCTTTGCTGGTTTCCCGGGAGAGCGCGACGGCGATCAGGGAGATGACCGCGGCGCCGGCGAGGTACCAGGCAGGAGCCAGGGCATTGGCCGTCGCGGCGATCAGGAGGGTCGCCATGAACGGCGCGGTGCCGCCGAAGAGCGCGTTGGAGAGATTGAAGCTGACGGCGAAGCCGCTGTAGCGGACACGGGTGGGGAACATTTCCGCCAGGAAGCTCGGAAGCGTGCCGTCATTGAGCGTGAGCATGCCGCCCAGCAGGATCTGGACCAGGACGATCACCAGGAAGTTCCCGGTGCCCAGCAGGGCGAAGGCCGGCACGGTCAGCACGATGAAGCTCAAGGATGCGGCGATGAGGACCTTTTTGCGGCCGTAGCGGTCCGAGAGCATTCCGGTCAGGAAGATGAACCCGATGTACGTCACCAGGGCGATGGTGGTGGCCAGGAAGGATTCGGCCGCGCCGAGTCCGAGTTCCGAGGACAGGTAGGTGGGCATGTAGCTGAGGATCACGTAGAACCCGACGGCGTTGAGCAGCACGGCTCCGACGGCCTTCAGCAGCAACCGCCAGTGGTTCCGGAAGAGGCTGGATACCGGGGCCTTGATGGCATGGTCCTCCTCTGCCAGTTCGCGGAACACCGGGGTGTCTTCGAGCTTGGTGCGGATGTAGCGTCCGATCAGGCCCATCGGGGCGGCGAGCAGGAACGGCAGGCGCCACCCCCAGCTCTGCATCGCCTCGGCGGTGAGCAGGATGGTCAGCAGGCCCGCGAGCAGGGAGCCGAGCAGCAGGCCCGCGGCCGTGCTGGCCGGAACCACCGCCGCGTAGAGGCCGCGCTTGTTGGCCGGGGCGTACTCCACCAGGAAGGCGGACGCGCCGGCGTATTCGCCGGAGGCGGAGAAGCCCTGGACGACGCGCACCACCAGGAGCAGGATCGGCGCCCAGATGCCGATGGAGTTGTACCCCGGGATGAGGGCGATGCAGAAGGTCGCTCCGGACATGATCAGGATTGACAGGGAAAGCGCGGTCCGGCGCCCCACCCGGTCACCGATGTGGCCCCAGACGAAGCCGCCAAGCGGCCGCACCAGGAACGAGATGGCGAAGAGGGCGAAAGTCAGCAGAAGCGCGGTCTGGGGATTGGACTCGGGGAAGAAGACCGCGGCGATGGTGCGGCCAGGTAGCCGTAGACGGCGTAGTCGAACCATTCGACGAAGTTTCCGATGAAGCTGGCGGCGACGACCCGCCGTCGGGTTTCCTTGCTGACTGCGGGATCGTGGCCGCCCGGGGCCGCCCGGCCGCTCAACGTGGTCTGTCCGGAGGAAGTACTGCCATGCCCGCTATTCGACTCCGGGCTGGTCTGCCCCGCAAGTGTGGCGGGGGAGGAAGTTTCGTTACTCATGTGTCCACCAAAGTGTTTTGGGAGTTGCAATCAGTGCAACGCTGTTGCACCAGATTAGGCGTGACGCATGACACAGTCAATGCTTTTTTGTTTCGTCTTACGCGGATCAATCTGGATGAAGACGCCAAGACAGCGCCGCGGGCACCCAGCCGGACGCGCACAACAACAGTTGCAATGAACGAAACGGTGTTGCATAAATTGCGCGATGTGTCCGTCAACTTGGGGAAAGCTTGAGCCGGGCGGCGCCGCGGTTCCGCCCAGTCCGGCGCGGTGGCACACTAGGTGGACTATCGAGTGACTGGGGGGATCCACGTCAGGAGATCGTCATGGGCATTCTGGTACGCACGCGCACTTCCGGCCGCCGGTCGGCGGGCGAGCCATGATGGCCGGGTGGGCCTATCTCATGGCCGGCAATCATGACCGTCGACTCGCTCCTGCTGGGGCTGCTCCTGATGAACGTGAAGTGGCCGAAGCGCTGGAAGAAAAACGGCTGAAGTTCCGGAACTCTAATCCACTGCGGCGGCGACTCGGGCGCCCGTCGTGGTCGAAGTCGCCGGTCACGTGCGGGCTCGCCGGAAGCTTAAGGCGAGCCCGCACGCTTCCGGCGACCTCGGCGGGAGGGTCCCCGTCCGGACCTAGAGGACCTTGCGGATGGTCTCCTCGAAGCTGGTGACGTGGTGCAGGGCGAGTTCGCCGGCCCTGTCCGCGTCGCCCTCGGCCACCGCCTTGAGCAGCTCCACGTGCTCGCTGATGTGGCCGCTGACCGAGGGGACCTTGTCCAGGACCAGGCACCAGATGCGCGTGGCCAGGTTGTCGTAGCGGATCAGCGTATCCTCCAGGTGCGGGTTGGCCGCGGCCCGGTAGATCAGGCGGTGCACTGTCAGGTCGTAGCGCATCAGCTCCCGGGACTCTGCTGGGCTCGGGGCCAGTTCCGCAATGGTCTTGGCGACATCCAGCAGTTCGCGGCGCATGGCGGCGTTGGCCCGCGTTGCCGCCCGCCGCGCCGCCAGCGGTTCCAGCAGTTCCCGGATTTCCGAGACGTCGGCCAGTTCCGTGAAGTCCACGGTGGTGGCAAAGGTTCCCCTTCGCGGGTAGGAAACCACCAGGTGGTCCACTTCCAGCCGCTTGATCGCCTCGCGCACGGGAGTGCGGCCGAACCCGAGCTCGGCGGCGAGCTGCCCGTCATTGATGGGTTCGCCCGGCCGGATTTCGAGCATGATCAGCTTGTCGCGCAACTGCCTGTACGCGGCCTCCGCCTGGGAGATGGCTTCGTCCTCTGCGGGCGGCAGGACGGTGAGTGCATTCACAGCTCGGCTCCGTTTCTGGATTTCAACCGGAAGCCCGGTTCCACTTGGCTTCCGGCTATTGACTCTGGTGTGATCTCAATCATACCATTGTTCTCACACTGATATATCAGTCATAGCAATAGTGGTATTTCAAAGGAGCAACCGTGGTTGAGCAGTTGAACGAGCGACTTTCCGTAGTCGATCCCGAGGTCGAAGAGGCCGTGGCGCAGGGAACTGAAGCGCCAGCAGTCCACCCTGGAAATGATTGCGTCCGAGAACTTCGCCCCCGCCGGGGTCATGGAGGCACAGGGTTCGGTGCTGACCAACAAGTACGCCGAGGGCTACCCGGGCAAGCGCTACTACGGCGGCTGCGAGCACGTCGACGTGATCGAACAGCTCGCGATCGACCGGGTCAAGGCCCTGTTCGGCGCCGAGTACGCCGAACGTCCAGCCGCACTCCGGCGCGCAGGCCAACGCCGCCGCCATGTTCGCCCTCCTGGAACCGGGCGACACCATCATGGGACTGGCCCTGGCCCACGGCGGCCACCTCACCCACGGCATGACGCATCAACTTCTCCGGCAAGCTCTACAACGTGGTCCCGTACCACGTGAGCGAGCACAACCACCTGGTGGACATGGCCGAAGTGGAGGCCCTGGCCCTTGAGCACCGGCCCAAGATGATCGTGGCCGGCTGGTCCGCCTACTCCCGGCAGCTGGACTTCGCCGAGTTCCGGCGCATCGCCGACCTCGTGGGCGCCTACCTCATGGTGGACATGGCACACTTCGCCGGCCTCGTGGCCGCCGGGCTTCACCCGAACCCGGTCCCCTACGCCGACGTCGTCACCACCACCACGCACAAGACCCTCGGCGGACCGCGCGGCGGCGTGATCCTGGCCAAGGAGGAGTACGCACGCAAGATCAACAGCGCCGTGTTCCCCGGCCAGCAGGGCGGCCCGCTGGAACACGTGATCGCGGCCAAGGCCGTGGCCTTCAAGATCGCGGCGTCCACCGGAGTTCAAGGAACGCCAGGAGCGCACGCTCGAAGGCGCCGGGATCCTCGCGTCCCGGCTCCTGAAGGACGACGTCGCGGCGGCCGGGATCTCCGTGGTCAACGGCGGCACCGATGTGCACCTGGTCCTGGTGGACCTGCGGGACTCGGAACTGGACGGGCAGCAGGCCGAAGACCGGCTCCACCGGATCGGCATCACCGTCAACCGCAACGCCGTCCCCTTCGATCCCCGCCCGCCCATGGTCTCCTCCGGGCTGCGGATCGGCACCCCCGCCCTGGCCACCCGCGGCTTCGGTGCCGCGGAGTTCACCGAGGTGGCGGACATCATCGCCTCCGCCCTCATCTCGCAGGCGCCCGGGGACGAACTCAGCGACGAAACCGCCGCTGAACTGCGCGGACGCGTCAGCGCCCTCGCGGACCGGTTCCCCCTTTACCCGCATCTCGGCACCGGCACGGCGGCGACCGGGCTTGAGGCAGAACTGATTGGAGCAGCACAATGACCACCGAACACCTGCCGGAGCACCCGGACTTCCTCTGGCGCAACCCGGACCCCAAGAACTCCTACGACGCCGTGATTGTGGGCGGCGGCGGACATGGACTGGCGACGGCGTACTACCTGGCCAAGAACCACGGGATGACCAACATCGCCATCCTGGAAAAGGGCTGGCTCGCCGGCGGCAACATGGCCCGGAACACCACCATCATCCGCTCCAACTACCTCTGGGACGAGAGCGCGGCGATCTACGAGCACGCCCTGAAGCTCTGGGAGATCCTGCCGGAAGAACTCGAATACGACTTCCTGTTCAGCCAGCGCGGGGTCATGAACCTGGCCCACACCCTGGGCGACGTCCGCGAAAGCGTCCGCCGCGTCGGGGCCAACAAGCTCAACGGCGTCGACGCCGAGTGGCTGGACCCGCAGCAGGTCAAGGAACTCTGCCCCATCCTGAACATCAACGACAACATCCGCTACCCGGTCATGGGCGCCACCTACCAGCCGCGCGCCGGCATCGCCAAGCACGACCACGTCGCCTGGGCGTTCGCCCGCAAATGCGACGAGCTCGGCGTGGACATCATCCAGAACTGCGAGGTCACCGGCTTCGTCAAGGACGGCAACCGCGTCGTCGGGCGTCAAGACCAACCGCGGCACCATCAACACCGAAAAGGTCGGCCTCTGCGCCGCCGGGCACAGCTCGGTGCTGGCCGAAATGGCCGGGTTCCGGCTCCCCATCCAGTCCCACCCCCTCCAGGCGCTGGTGTCCGAGCTCCACGAGCCCGTCCACCCCACCGTGGTCATGTCCAACCACGTCCACGTCTACGTCTCCCAGGCGCACAAGGGCGAACTGGTCATGGGCGCCGGCGTGGACTCCTACAACGGCTACGGCCAGCGCGGATCCTTCCACGTGATCGAGCACCAGATGGCCGCCGCCGTCGAACTCTTCCCGATCTTCGCCCGGGCCCACGTGCTCCGGACCTGGGGCGGGATCGTGGACACCACCCTGGACGCCTCCCCGATCGTGGGCACCACCCCGGTGGAGAACATGTTCGTCAACTGCGGCTGGGGCACCGGCGGCTTCAAGGGCACACCGGCGGCCGGGCTGACGTTCGCGCACACCATCGCCACCGGAACACCGCACAAACTCAACAAGCCCTTTGCCCTCGAGCGCTTCGAAACCGGCGCCCTGATCGATGAACACGGCGCCGCCGCCGTGGCCCACTAGAAAGAGGTACGGACATGCTCCTGATTCCCTGCCCCAACTGCGGTCCCCGCGACGAGACCGAATTCCACTACGGCGGCCAGGCCCACGTGCGCCTACCCCGAAAACCCGGCAGAGCTCACCGACCGCGAATGGGCCGAGTACCTGTTCTACCGCGACAACACCAAGGGCGCCTTCGCCGAACGCTGGCTGCACAGCACCGGCTGCCGGCAGTGGTTCAACATGCTCCGCGACACCGTCACCTACGACATCCAGGCCGTGTACCCGATGGGCCAGCCGCGCCCTGACAAGGAAAACCAGCCACGGGACCCACAGCCCCCACCGTCACCAGCCCCGTCTCCCCGGAAGGAGCAATCAAATGACCGCTCAGCCGCAGCCCGCGCGCCTCAGCACCGGCGGACGCATCGACCGCAGCGTCACCTGGCGCTTCACCGTGGACGGCCGTGAATACACGGGCCACCCCGGCGACACCCTCGCCTCCGCCCTGCTGGCCAACGGCCGGCTCCGGGCCGGCAACTCCCTCTACGAGGACCGGCCCCGCGGCATCATGTCCGCCGGCGTCGAGGAATCCAACGCCCTGGTCAAGGTCGCCGCCCGGTTCCCGGGCCACGTGGCCGAATCCATGCTCCCCGCCACCACGGTGTCCCTCGTGGACGGCCTCAGCGCCGAACTGCTCAACGGGCTGGGCAAGCTGGACCCGGACGAGGACCGCGCCGAGTACGACAAGAAGTACGTCCACACCGACGTCCTCGTGGTCGGCGGCGGCCCGGCAGGCCTGGCCGCGGCGCGCGAAGCCGTCCGTGCCGGCGCCCGGGTCATCCTCATTGACGACCAGCCCGAACTGGGCGGCTCGCTGCTGTCCGGATCCACCGATCCGGCCCTCGCGGAGACCATCGAAGGGGTAGCCCGCCCTGGACTGGGTGGCCAACGTTGAAGCCGAACTGATCTCCGCGGCCGAGTGCACGGTCCTGAACCGCACCACCGCCTTCGGCTCCTACGACTCCAACTACGTCATCGCGGCCCAGAACCGGACGGACCACCTCCTGACCCCGGCCGCGCCCGGCGTGTCCCGCCAGCGGATCTGGCACATCCGCGCCGCCCAGGTCGTCCTGGCCCCCGGCGCCCACGAACGCCCGCTGGTCTTCGAAAACAACGACCGCCCCGGCATCATGCTCGCCTCCGCGGTCCGCAGCTACCTCAACCGCTACGCCGTGGCCGCCGGGTCCCGGGTGGTCATCAGCACCACCAACGACAGCGCCTACGCCCTGGCCGCCGACCTCCGCGCCGCCGGCATCCGCGTCGAGGCCGTCGTGGACGCCCGTCCGCAGCTGAGCGAAACGGCCGCCGCAGCGGCCGCGGCCGGCACGCGGGTGCTGATCGGCAGCGCCGTCGCCAACACCACCGCGGCGCAGGAGACGGCCGGCTCCTCGGCGTCACCGTCCGGAGCATCAACGACGACGGCGAACTCACCTCCGGCGTCGAACAGCTCGCCTGCGACCTGCTGGCCGTCTCCGGCGGCTGGTCCCCGGTGGTGCACCTGCACTCCCAGCGCCAGGGCAAGATCCGCTGGGACGATGACCTGGCGGCGTTCGTGCCCAGCAGCGTGGTCCCCAACCAGCAGGTGGCCGGTGCGGGCCGCGGCAGCTTCGACCTCGACGACTGCGTCGCCGAAGGCATCTCCGCCGGGGCCGCGGCGGCCGGCGCCGCCGGCTTCGACTCCGAAAACTCCGGCGCAGCCGCCGATCCGCCGGTCTTTTCCGAGCCGAAGGCGTCCGCCCCGACCCGCCAGCTCTGGCTGGTCCCCGGGCAGGAAGGCGGCCCGGACGACTGGCACCACCACTTCGTCGACTTCCAGCGCGACCAGTCCGTGGCCGACGTGCTGCGCTCCACCGGCGCCGGCATGCGCTCGGTGGAACACGTCAAGCGCTACACCTCGATCAGCACCGCCAACGACCAGGGCAAGACCTCCGGGGTGAACGCGATCGGCGTCATCGCCGCGGCACTCCGGCAGGCCGGCGAAGCGTCCCGGGGCATCGGGGAAATCGGCACCACCGCGTACCGCGCCCCCTTCACCCCGGTGGCGTTCGCCGCCCTGGCCGGACGCCAGCGCGGCGAACTCTTCGACCCGGCCCGCCTCACCTCGATCCACCCCTGGCATGTCGCCCACGGCGCCCTCTTCGAGGACGTCGGCCAGTGGAAGCGCCCCTGGTACTACCCGCAGGCCGGCGAGGACATGGACGCCGCGGTCCTGCGCGAATGCGCCGCCGTCCGCGAATCCGTGGGCTTCATGGACGCCACCACCCTGGGCAAGATCGAGATCCGCGGCAAGGACGCCGGCGAGTTCCTGAACCGCATCTACACCAACGCGTTCAAGAAGCTCGCCCCGGGTTCGGCCCGCTACGGCGTCATGTGCACCCCGGACGGGATGATCTTCGACGACGGCGTCACACTCCGCCTGGACGAGGACCGGTTCTTCATGACCACCACCACCGGCGGCGCCGCCAAGGTCCTGGACTGGCTGGAGGAATGGCTGCAGACCGAATGGCCGGAACTGGACGTGCACTGCACCTCGGTCACGGAGCAGTGGTCCACCATCGCCGTCGTCGGACCGAAATCCCGCGCCGTCGTGGCCAAAGCTGGCCCCGGAACTGGCGGCCGACGGCGGCCTCGACGCCGAGGCGTTCCCGTTCATGACGTTCCGCGAAACCACCCTCGCCTCCGGCGTGCAGGCCCGGATCTGCCGGATCTCGTTCTCCGGTGAACTGGCCTACGAAATCAACGTCCCGTCCTGGTACGGGCTGAACACCTGGGAAGCCGTGGCAGCGGCCGGGGCGGAATTCAACATCACCCCGTACGGCACCGAAACCATGCACGTGCTGCGGGCCGAGAAGGGCTACCCGATCGTCGGCCAGGACACCGACGGGACCGTCACCCCGCAGGACGCCGGCATGGAATGGGTCGTCTCCAAGGTCAAGGACTTCATCGGCAAACGGTCCTACGCCCGCAAGGACGCCGGCCGCACCGACCGGAAGCACCTGGTCAGCGTCCTTCCCGTGGACGGCACCATCCGGCTGCCCGAAGGCACCCAGCTGGTGGAGCAGGGCATCACCGTCAACCCCGCCTACGGCCCCGTGCCCATGCAGGGATTCGTGACCTCGAGCTACCACAGCGCGGCGCTGGGCACGGTCATTCGCCCTCGCCCTGATCAAGAACGGCCGCAACCGCATCGGCGAAACCCTGGTGGCCGCCGCCGGCGACCAGCTGGTGGACGTGGTTGTCGCAGAAACCGTACTTTTTGACTCTGAAGGGACCCGCAAAGATGGCTGACACAGCAGCACTCGAAAATTCCAAGAAGATCCAGACCCTCCGGCAGAGCCCCGCGTCGCTCCTGAAGGCAGCGTTTGAAGCGGGGTCCGTTGCGGGCACCGTGGAGCTGCGCGAGGTGCCGTTCCTGACCATGGCGGGGCTCCGGGTCGATCCGGCCGGCGACGCCGGGGAGCGGCTGGGCACCCGTGACCGGCGGCCTGCCCGCCGCGTCCGGGGAGGTCCGCGGCAGCGGCGAAACCGCGGTGCTGTGGCTGGGTCCGGCAGAATTCCTGCTCGTGGCCCCCGCGGAATCCCACGAAAGCCTGGGCGGCGAGCTGCCCCGTGCGCTGGTTGAGGCGCTGGGGGACGGCGCCGGCCAGGTGGTGGATCTCTCCGCCAACCGCACCACGCTCGAACTCACCGGCCCCCGGGCCCGGGCCGTCCTGGAGAAGGGCTGCTCCCTGGACCTGCACCCCCGCGTCTTCAAGGCCGGGACGGCGCTGTCCACGGAAATCGGCGGCATCCCCGCCGTCCTGTGGAAGACCGCGGAGGAGGCGTACCGGATCTTCCCGCGGGCATCCTTTGCGGAGTTCCTGGGCCGCTGGCTCCTCGACGCCATGCGCGAATACGCGTCCCCCGAGGTCCCCTGATGGCGCTCAGCGTCCTGGACCTGTTCTCTGTTGGCATCGGGCCGTCCTCCTCCCACACGGTCGGCCCGATGCGGGCGGCCAAACGGTTCGCCGACGGGCTGAAAAGCGACGGGCAGCTGAGCTCCACCACCAGGGTGCAGGCCGAACTGTTCGGCTCCCTCGGCGCCACCGGCCGGGGCCACGGTTCGGACAAGGCCGTGGTCCTGGGCCTCCAGGGCCAGGACCCGGAGACGGTGGACACCTCCACCGCCGACGACCAGGTGGCCGCCGCCGCCCTCGACGCCGAACTCCGGATCGGCGGGGACCACCGGGTGGACTTCAACTGGGACGAGGACGTGGTGCTGCACCGCCGCAAGTCCCTGCCCGGCCCACCCCAACGGCATGACCTTCCGGGCGCTGGACCACACCGGCGCTGTCCTCAGCGAACGGAGCTACTACTCGATCGGCGGCGGCTTCGTCGTTGACGGCACCGCCCAGGGCGCTGACCAGGTGGTGGCGGACGACACCGTGCTGCCCTACCCCTTCACCACGGCCGACGAGCTCCTGGCCATCTGCCAGCGCGAGGGCATGTCCATCTCCGACGTGATGCTCGCCAACGAACTCGTCTGGCGCAGCGAAGCCGAACTCCGGGACAAGCTCCTGGCCCTGTGGGCGGTCATGCGCCAGTGCGTGGACAACGGCTGCGCCGCCGAGGGGATCCTGCCCGGCGGGCTGAACGTCAGGCGGCGCGCGCCGTCGCTGTTCCGGACGCTGGCAGCGTCAGCGCCGACAGCCGGCGTCACCGCCAGGTCCCGCTGACCCGCTGCTCGCGATGGAGTGGGTGAACCTGTTCGCCCTCGCCGTCAACGAGGAAAACGCCGCCGGCGGGCGCATCGTCACCGCCCCCACCAACGGCGCGGCCGGCATCGTGCCCGCCGTGCTGCACTACTACGTCAAGTTTGTTCCCGGAGCCGACGACGACGGCGTCGTCCGCTTCCTGCTGGCGGCGGCCGCCGTCGGGATCCTGTTCAAGATCAACGCCTCCATCTCGGGGGCCGAGGTCGGCTGCCAGGGCGAGGTCGGTTCGGCCTGCTCCATGGCGGCGGCCGGGCTGTGCGAGGTCCTGGGCGGCACCCCCGAACAGGTGGAAAACGCCGCCGAGGTCGGGATCGAACACAACCTCGGCCTGACCTGCGACCCCGTCGGCGGGCTGGTGCAGATCCCCTGCATCGAACGGAACGCGATCGCCAGCGTCAAGGCCATCAACGCCGCGCGCCTGGCGCTGCACGGCGACGGCAGCCACAAGGTGTCGCTGGACAAAGCCATCAAAACCATGCGTGAGACAGGAGCGGACATGAAAACCAAGTACAAGGAAACCTCCCGCGGAGGCCTCGCCGTGAATGTCGATCGAGTGCTGAGCCGTGGATACCCTCGAACAGCAGCGCCGCTGAATACGTTCTGACCCTCGATTGCCCGGAAACACGGGGACTCGTCCACGCCGTGTCCGGATTCCTGCTGGAACAGGGCTGCGACATCCTGGAAAGCAAGCAATTCGACTCCCAGGACGACGGCCACTTCTTTATGCGGATCCACTTCGCCTCGGCCGGGGACTCCCCCGGCGGACCGGCCACCCTTGATTCGCTCCGGGAGGCCTTCGTGCCCGTGGCCGAAAAATTCGGCATGCAGTGGCAACTGCGCGCCCACGGGACGAAACGCCGGGTCCTGATCATGGTCTCCAAATTCGAGCACTGCCTCAACGACCTGCTGTTCCGCGCCCGCATCGGGGAACTGCCCATCGACATTGTCGGGGTCGTCTCGAACCATCCGGACCACCGGGGCATCGTGGAATGGCACGGCATCCCGTTCTTCCATGTGCCCGTCACGGCGGACACCAAACCCGCGGCCGAAGACGAGCCTGATGGAGCTCGTCGACCGGCTGGACGTCGAACTCGTGGTTCTGGCCCGTTACATGCAGGTCCTCAGCGACGATCTCACCCGCCGCCTGGACGGGCGCGCCATCAACATCCACCACTCTTTCCTGCCCAGCTTCAAGGGCGCCAAGCCCTACCACCAGGCGCACGCCCGCGGCGTGAAGACCGTCGGCGCCACCGCCCACTACGTCAATGCGGAGCTCGATGAGGGCCCGATCATCTCCCAGCAGGTGGTGGAGGTGGACCACACCTTCGGTGCCGAGGACCTCGTGGCCGCCGGACGGGACACCGAGCGCAAGGCACTCTCCAACGCCGTCCGCTGGCACTGCGAGGGACGCGTTTTCCTCCAGGGCAACCGGACCGTTGTGCTGCGCTAGCCGTCGGCCCCGCCGTTCCATCCGGGCCGCGCGCCGTGGCACACTAGGATCACTATCGAGTCGGCCGGGGGGCATCCAGGTCGGGAGATTGTCATGGGCATTCGTGATGCCCACCCCCACACTTCGTGCTGTCGGTCGGCGGTGAGCAACTCATGATGATCGGCTGGGCCTACCTCATGGCCGCCATCATGACCATTGACGCGCTCCTGCTGGGATTGCTGCTGTTGAACGTGAAGTGGCCCAAGCACTGGAAGAAGAACTAGGCCGCAGACACCCTCGCAGAGTGGCCTGGTCCCCGGGCCTCAGGCCGTCGGTGCCAGCTCGGCCGCGGGCACGACGACGGCGCCGGTCGCCGTCGAATCCGGGTTCAGCATCCAGCCGACCCGCTTGGCGGCGTTGAGCACCACCACACTTTCCACGAGCTGGATTCCGGGGATCCGCAGCTGGAGGGCCTGTTCGGCGTTCAGGACATCCGCCAGGGAATGCAGCCACATCAGGATCACGAAGTTGGTGCGGCCGGTGGTGGACGCGCTGAGCCGGATGTTGCGGAAGCTGCGCAGCTCGGCAGCGGCGGCCTCATGCTGGCCGGGCGGGACGTTGGCGAACCACTGGCAGGTCACCGGATACCCCGAGTATTTCTGTGCGATTTCGCACCGGAACGAGAGGACCTGGCTGGCCAGCACCCGGTTCAGCTGCCGTTGGACCGTGGCCGGGCTGCGTCCCAGGGCGCGGGCGATGTCCGCCGCCGCCGCCCGCCCGTCCCTGGCCAGGAACGGGATCAGGTCCAGGTGGCTCTGCGGCAGCGGCGCACCCTGGTTCCCGGCCGGTGGCCGGGCCGGCGGCCTCGGGCCCGGCCAGGGCCTGGAGCGCGGCCATCTGCGACTTGTCCAGGACGTTCAGCCGCCACGCGTAGCCGCCGGAGTGCAGCCGCGTGCACAGCGCCGTCTGGTACTTGGTGAGGCCCGGGATCTCCTTGAACTGCTGCATGACGATGGTCGCTGAAGTGGGCCAGCGTGGGCGTGATGACCGTCAGCATGAGGTCACGGTTGCTGGCCGCCTCCTCCACCGTGACCACTTCCGGGATGGCCGCCAGCGCGGCCGTGACGTCGGTCGCGCAGCGTCATCTCGCAGTCCACATCCACCAGCGCCAGGCACATCTGCTTCGGATCGCCCATCAGATGAGCCGTGCTCCAGGCCGCACCGGAGGCCTTGAGCCGCTCCCAGCGGGCCGCCAGGGTGGTCGCGTGGACGCCCAGGATGCCGGCGGCATCCGACCAGCTGATCCGCGGCGCAATCTGCAGTGCGTTGATCAGCTGCAGGTCTTCCTCACTGATCTCCACGGGACCTCCTCCGTCACATGAATGATTCCTGTTCCAACCATCATACTTTTGCATTTTTCCAGCCATTCTCCAGCGTGTGACTCCAGTCACTCCACAATTGGTTGCTAAGCACTTACCAACCGTTCGGGAAGAGGGAACATATGTCGGTCACCGCCGATGCCAAGGAACTGCAAAGCCACATCACCCGGCTGCGCCACGAGTTGCACCAGGAGCCGGAGATCGGCCTTGCACCTCCCGCGCACCCAGGAGAAAGTTCTCAAAGCCCTCGACGGCCTGCCGTACGAAATCACCCTCGGCGAGACCACGACGTCGGTCACCGCAGTTCTGCGCGGCGGCGCACCGCACGCTTCGGCCGACAAACCCGTGGTCCTGCTGCGCGCGGACATGGACGGCCTTCCCGTCCAGGAGCGCACCGGCGTCGACTTCTCCTCCCGGATCGACGGCGCCATGCACGCCTGCGGCCACGATCTCCACACCTCGATGCTGGCCGGGGCCGCCACCCTGCTGGCCGAACGCCGCGGGCAGCTGGCCGGCGACGTCGTCCTGATGTTCCAGCCGGGCGAGGAGGGCTACGACGGCGCCGGGCCACATGATCCGCGAAGGGGTGCTGGACGCCGCGGGCCGGCGCGCGGACGCCGCCTACGGCATGCACGTGTTCTCCTCCCTGGAGCCGTACGGCCAGTTCGCCACCAAGCCGGGCGTGATGCTGAGCGCCTCGGACGGGCTGTTCGTCACCATCCTGGGCGCCGGCGGCCACGGCTCCGCCCCGCACGCGGCCAAGGACCCCGTCACCGCAGCCGCCGAGATGGTGACCGCGCTGCAGGTCATGATCACGCGGCAGTTCAACATGTTCGACCCCGTAGTCCTGACCGTCGGCGTCCTGCAGGCGGGCACCACCCGCAACGTCATCCCCGAATCGGCGCGCATCGAAGCGACCGTCCGAACGTTCTCCCACGCCTCCCGCGAACGGATGATGACCGCCGTTCCCACCCTCCTGAAGGGCATCGCCCACGCCCACGGCCTGGAGGTGGACGTCGAATACCGCGGCGAATACCCGCTGAGCATCACGGACGAAAACGAGACCCTCACCGCGGAGAAGACCATCCAGAACCTGTTTGGCGAGTCCAGGCTGACGCGCTGGGCCACCCCGCTCAGCGGATCCGAGGACTTCTCCCGGGTGATGGAGGAGGTGCCCGGCACCTTCATCGGGCTCAGTGCCGTCGCCCCGGGAGCGGACCACACCGCCACCGCGTTCAACCACTCCCCCTACGCCACGTTCGACGACGGCGTCCTCACCGACGGCGCGGCGCTCTACGCCGAGCTCGCCATTGCCCGGATCGCAGCACTGGCGCCGCCGGCAACCCCACGTCCCTCGCTTCCTAGCCCTACTATCTTTCGGAGAAATCATGACCACCATCATTGACCCGCAGCTCGCCAGCCGGGCGGCCACGCGGAAGACCCTCCTCGGCACGGGCATCGGGAACGCCGTCGAATGGTACGACTGGGCCATCTACGCCACGTTCACGCCGTTCATCGCCAGCCAGCTGTTCAGCAAGGCGGATCCCGCCTCGGCGGTGCTGGCGACGCTGGCGATCTTCGCCGTCGGCTTCGTGGCACGGCCGGTCGGGGGCTTCCTCTTCGGCTGGATCGGCGACCGCATCGGCCGCAAGACCTCCATGACGCTCGCCGTCGGCCTCGCGTCGCTGGGCAGCCTCATGATCGGCGTCGCGCCGTCCTTCGCCACCATCGGCGTCTGGGCGTCGCTGATGCTCCTGGTGGCCCGGCTGATCCAGGGCCTGGCCCACGGCGGTGAGCTGCCGTCGTCGCAGACGTACCTCTCCGAGGTGGCCCCGAAAGAGAAGCGCGGCCTGTGGGCCACCCTGATCTACACCTCGGGCACGGTGGGAATCCTGGCCGGCACCCTGCTGGGCGCCGTCCTCAACATGACCCTGAGCACCGAGGCCATGAATGACTGGGGCTGGCGCGTCCCCTTCCTGGTCGGCGCCGTCATGGGCCTCTACGCGCTGATCATGCGCTCCAAGCTGCACGAGACCGAGGCCTTCGAAGGCGAGACGGCCTCCGAGAAGCGCGCCGCCGATCTGGCCGCAGATCGTGAAGCACCGCAAGCAGGCCCTCCAGGTCATCGGGCTGACGGTGGGCCTCACGGTGATCTACTACATCTGGGGTGTTGTGGCCCCGAGCTACGCCGCCACCACCCTGAAGATCGACCGCGGGGAAACCCTCTGGGCCAGCGTGATCGCCAACATCGTGTTCATTGCCGCCCTGCCGTTCTGGGGCAAGCTGTCCGACCGGATCGGCCGCAAGAAGGTGCTCTGGGCCGGTGCGGCCGGAGCGCCGTCATGCACTTCCCCATGACCTGGCTGCTGAAGGATTCGGCCTGGCAGCTGGCCGTGGCCATGTCCGTCATGCTGATCTTCATCGCCGCCAGCGCCGCGATCGTTCCGGCCGTCTACGCGGAACTGTTCCCCACCAGCATCCGGACCATCGGCGTCGGCGTCCCGTACTCCATCTGCGTGGCCGTGTTCGGCGGGACCGCCCCGTACCTGCAGACCTGGCTCGGCACCATCGGCCTCGCCAACGTGTTCAACGTCTACGCCGTGGTGCTGCTGCTGGTCAGCGCGCTGTTCGTCTTCACCATCCCGGAGACGAAGGGCAAGGACCTGACGCACTAGGAGCAACTGTGCCGGGGAAGGGGATCTAGAGCCTCTTGGGCCGCGGCGGTATGCTTCATCATCACCTCCGATTCCGGGCAACGCTTCTGTGGAGCGCGGCCCGGAATTCGGGCCGCTATGGCACGTCCGCCACCGACAGCGAAGGTTCTCCCGATGTCGACTCTGAACTCCCGGCTTTGCGTGAACAGGCGGCCCGCGGTGACCGCGATGCAATCGACGAACTGATTGAACGTAGCTGCGGAACGAGGGGACTTCGACGAATTGCGTCGTCTCGCGGACGGCGGCAGCCGGGACGCCGTGGACCAGCTCGTGGAACTCGCCGCCGAGAAGGGTGACACGGAGGAGCTTCAGCGCCTCGCAGCGGCGGGCAGCCAGGACGCGGCGGACGTACTGGCCGAACTTAGCGACGAAGCTCCGGCCGACGACGAGTAGCGGCTGTGCGTGCTGCTGGCGCGGAAGCCAGCAACGGGTGACCGCGGGCGTCAGCGCCGCCAGCAATACGGCGTCGTCGTTGACACCCGGAGCAACCCGTAGCGTTCCAGAATGGGCCGTGAATATTCCGTTGAATCGCTGTGGATGAGCCTTTTGCCCAGCGCCACCGCGGCCCGGGCCCGGGCCGCAGTCAGTGCCCGGTAAATCCCCCGGCCGCGCCATTCTTCGAGGGTCGCCCCGCCCCAGATGCCGGCGAATTCCGTGTCCGCAACCGGTTCCAGGCGGCCCGCACTGACGATCAGCCCCTGATGTTCGGCAACCCACAGTTCCATCCCGTCGTCGGATGCCACCCGCCGCAGGATCGCTTCAGCGTTGCCGTCGGAGACGGGGCTGCCAAACACCTTGTCCTGCATGGCGCTCATGGCGCGGATATCCGGTTCTTCGGTTACCCGCCGCAGGCTGACGCCGGGCGGGAGGTCCACGTCCACGGCCAACGCGCTGGCCGGACCGATCATGATCGATTCGGCCTCTTCAGGCTCAAATCCGTTCTCGAGCAGCGCCTCATGGAGTCCGGGCGCATGGTCGTGGCCGCGGGTCTTCCACTCGACCCGCAGGATTGCCGGATCCGCTCGGTAGAACGCCAGCGCTTCCGCCACCCAGCCCGCGATTGTTTCCGCGCCGGCCCCATCGAGGTCTTGATAGGTCACGAAACCGCGGCCGCCCTCGAAGGTCACGAGCCGCAAGGGGCCCAGCCGCTCGACGGCGACCGCGCTGGGGGTCTCCGCATCCGTCCGGAGCTGCTGGTCGTACGCCGTGAGAAATGTCGAAGTATCCATCGGCCCCTACGGTACAGCGGCCAAGGGCCGTGCGCGGGGGCGCCCAGAATCTGGCTCAAAGAATGAATCATCTGGCTTTTAGGTTGAGATTGCCGCGATATGGAGTGAAGCGGGTGATTGCCGTGGATAGGGTGACTGGCATGGAACCAGTTCTGAAATTTGCACGGCGTTGGGGCGCCCCCGTGGCGGCCGTCCTTTTCTTCTTCCTGTGGTGGGTGGCTGAGGTCGGCAGGATGGGAGGGTCTGGCTGGCATGGTCCGGGAACTGGCCGCTGGCGCTTATGACATTGGCGATTGCCACGGCTTCCTGGAAACCGCTGGTGTCCCTCGGGTTCACGGCGGCGCTCCTCTCCGGACAGTTAAGCTCATGCCCTGCCGCCGATGGACTCAAATCACTGGGCCATCTACCTGGGCTCTTTCATCGCGCTGGGCTTCATTCTGTGGACCGCCCCGCCGCGGATGCGGTACATCGCGGCGGGCGCCGAACTGGTGCTCGCCGCTGCCATCATGGCCTTCCTGATGCTCTCGTGGCGATACGGCGGCGGCGTCGGCTGGTTCATGCCCATGTTCTTCGGTGACGACCGATGTTCATGACTTACGGCGCTGCAGTTGTTCGCGTTCCTCCTGGTAATCGCCGGAGCCTGCGCCGCCGTCGGACTTCTGCTGGCCCTGTACCAGGAACGGGGCAGTCTGTTCCGGGCCCGCGAACTGGCCCAGAACAGCCTGAAGGAAACCGAGATCGATCTGATCGTGGAGCAGGAACGGACACGCATCGCCCGGGATCTGCACGACGTCCTCGCCCATTCCCTGGCCGTCATCGCCGCCCAGGCCGATGGAACCCGCTACCTGAGCAAGGACCAGCCCAAGGCCGTCCTCAACGCCCTGGACACTATCGCCCGATCCGCCCGCAGCGCCTTGGTGGATGCCCAGCGCGTGATCGAGGGCGTCCGCGATGACGGTATGGTGACGCCGCAACCGCGCTGAGCGACATTCCGGCTCTCATCGAAGGCATGCAGCGCGGCAGCTTGAAAATCCACTGCAGCGAATCCGGGACACCGGTGGAGCTCTCCACAGGACAGCAGGTGGCGGTTTTCCGGATCGTGCAGGAGTGCCTGACAAATGCGCTCAAACATGGCGGGCGCGGCACGGATGTGCGGCTTCACCTTGACTGGAGCGGGCCGGGCCTGACCCTGCACGCGGCCTCGGCCATAGCCCCAGCCACTCAAGAGGCTGCTGCGATCCGGCCACGCCCCGGGTGGGCCGCGGACTGCCCGGCATGCGTGAACGCGCCCACTTGGCTGGCGGATGGCTGACGGCCGGACCCGACGGCGAACACTTCCGTGTGACGGTCTTCATTCCGTTCGGAGCCCGGGACAGCCATCCCGGGCGACGGCCAAGCCGGCGTCGAGACGGAGCCCCGTCCATAGAATCTGGGGCGGCGGAAGACCAGCCGGTGTTGGCGGGACGGGTTTGACCGGACGGACGTCGCCTGAACGCGAAGCGGACGACCGTGGCTGACGCCGGGGCGGCCATCACCGTCGCCCTGGTCGATGACCAGCCCTTGTTCCGTGCGGGTATCCGCATGCTGGTGGAGAGTCAGGCAGGACATGGAAATGGCGGGCGAGGCCGCCGACGGTGAGCAGGCCGTGGCCCTGGCATCCAAGTGTCATCCGGACGTCATGCTGATGGACCTGCGCATGCCTGTCATGGACGGGGTGGAAGCCACCCGCCGGATCGTGCAGCACGCCGAAGCTGCCGGCACAGACAAGCCCAAAATCATCGCGTTGACCACGTTCAACCGGGATCAGGCGGTGGTCCAGGCCGTGCAGGCCGGGGCCAGCGGGTATCTGCTCAAGAGCGCAGAACCGGAGTTCCTGCTGGCGGCCATCCGCACCGTCCACTCCGGGTATTCCGTCATCGCCCCAGGATCCATCCATTCCCTCTTCGAACATGCCGCCAGAAACGCTCCCGCAACGGGGCCGGACCTGTCAGTCCTGGACGTCCTCTCCGCACGCGAGCGGGACGTCTTTTTGCTCGCCGCCAAGGGCCTGAGCAACGGGGAAATGGCGGAGAGCCTGTTCGTCTCGGAAGCCACCGTCAAGACCCACCTCCGCAGCGTGCTGGACAAACTCGACCTGCGCACCCGGCTGCAGCTGGTCGCCTTCGCCCACGAACGCCGCCTGCTCGGCGCCTGAATAGGCCCAGCATCAGACGATCTTCTGGCCAGGCACCTGCCGTACTCAGTGCAATGGCTGTTCGACCCGGGTCAGGCGGCGTCGAAGGCGAGGCTGCTGGAGAGGCCGCGGTGGGCATCGGCCTGGGCCAGCAACTCCCGGGCCCGGCTCTCGAAGACCCCGACGGCGTCGGCGCCGGCGGCGAAGCGCAGCGGCGGCTCGTCCAGCTCGGCCAGCCGGATGAGGGCGTCGGCGAGCTTGGCCGGGTCCCCGCCCTGCTGGCCGTTCATGCTCCTCCAGGCGGCGACGGTCTGCCGGGTGCGCTCGGCGTAGTCCTCGATGGTGGGTCCGCGTACTGCGTGGATTCCGGGGTGAGCAGCTCGGTGCGGAAGAAGCCGGGCTCGACGATCATGGTGCGGATGCCGAACGGGGCGACTTCGGGGGCCAGCGACTCCACCCAGCCCTCGACGCCGAACTTCGACGCGGCGTAGGCGGTCAGAACTCCCCGCCGGCGATACCGGCGGTCGAGGAGATCGTGACCACGAGCCCGGAGCGCTGGGCCCGCAGGACCGGCAGGGCCGCCCGGGTGACGTTCATGGGCCCGAACAGGTTGGTCTCGATCTGCGCCCGGAAGTCCGCCGGGGTGATTTCCTCGAAGAACCCGGCGTAGAAGTTGCCGGCGTTGTTGACGAGGACGTCGATCCGGCCGAACCGGTCGACGGCGGCCCGGACGGCCGCTTCCGCGGCGGCGGGGTCGGTGACGTCGAGCGTCACAGCCAGCAGATTCTCGTGCTCGCCCACGGCCTGGATGACCTTTTCGGGGTTGCGGCCGGTGGCGACCACCGCGTGGCCGGCGGCCAGGGCCGCCTTCGCTATATCGGTCCCCATGCCGCGGCCGGCGCCGGTGATGAACCAGACCTTCTTGTCAGTCATGTTTTCCTTCTGCTCAGTCATGTGGTTGCTCTGTCTTTCCTGGGTTACGTGTTCCTGGCTGTGCGTGGGAGCGCGTGTCCAGGGGCGGTGGATCCGCCGGCGGGATCGCCGGTGGTGGTTGTTGCGGGCGGTGATGCCGCCCAGCTGGCGAGGAACGCCAGCGCGTTTTCAGACGCGGAGCCGGGCTCCGCCGTGAAGGTGAACAGGGTCTGTCCCTCATCGCCGGGAAGGTGCAGCGTCTCGAACTGCAGGGACAAATCCCCGGCAACCGGGTGGTGGAAGCGCTTGGTCCCCGTGGTGTGGATGCGCACGTCGTGACCGGCCCACAGGGAGGCGAACTGCGCGCTGCCCGTGGTCAGCTCCCCGACCAGCTCGTTCAAGGCCCGGTCGTGCGGGTTTCTCCCCGCTTCCAGGCGCAGCATCGCGACCGTGGTGGCCGCGATCGCCCGCCAATCCGGGTAGAAGTCACCGGCGTGCGGGTCAAGGAAAAGGTAGCGCGCCTGGTTCGGCAGCCGGCCCGGGAAATCCGGCTCCGCCCGTGCCGCGGCGGAGTTGAACACCTCCGCGTAAAGCGCACGGCCCAGCATGTTTGCGGCCAGCACGTCGGAACGGCCGTTCTGCACCAGTGCCACCACTCCCGTCATGGCGTCCAGGAGCCGCAGCACACCGGGACGAACCCGCTGCTGCGTTGGCCGGCGCGGCGTCCGACGCGCCGGCGTGTTTGCCGTCCGCGCCAGGTCCATCAGGTGCGTCCGCTCAGCCTCGTCCAGCTGAAGGGCAGAAGCCACAGCCTCGAGCACCGAGTCGGAGACGCCCCGGATGCTGCCGCGTTCCAGCCGCGTGTAGTAATCCGTGCTCACCCCGGCGAGCTGCGCCACTTCCTCACGGCGCAGCCCCGGCACACGCCGCAGCTCCCCGTAGCTGGGGATGCCCGCCTGTTCCGGGGAGATCTTCGCGCGCCGCGAAATCAGGAACTCACGGATTTCCTCTTTTCTGTCCACATCCACCACGCTACGCAGGCCGGGCGTCCGGTGGCAGTGCCTGTCAGACACCCCCACAGCGACCCCTCCGACGTGGCCATGGCTCGTCCGTGCGCGATGAGGCCCCCAGCCACCTGGGGCGGTTGGGACGCAGCGGCTAGCTGGAGCGCCCGTCGAGCGTGTCCTGGATGCGGCGCGCCACCTCAGCGGCGGGTGTGGAGCGGGGGAAGACGGCCACGACGAGGTCATCCCCTGCGGGGGCGGCGGACGGGTCACCCGGGGACAGGACGCCGAAGATGCGGCGTACTGTCAGCAATTCGTGTTCCAGGTTCCGTAGGGAACCGCGGGGGGAATCCAGCATCATTTCGCGCAGCACATAGTTGTGCGTGGACGTGACCGCCGCCGCGAACCGGATCGCATCAAGCGCCGCCAGGCCGGGGAGGGCCTGCCGGAGGTAGTCCGAGAAAAGCCGCTCATAGCGGGACACCATGATCGTCTCCCGGTCCCGGAGCGCGGGCACCGCCTGCACCACGTGGTAGCGTTTTTGGGCTATTTTCCGGCGCTCAGAGAACTTCCCAAAGACGAGTGCCGCGGCCTGGCACACCGCTTCCCACGGATCGGGATGGCTCGCGGCCAGGTAGCTGCCAAGCTCATCGAGCAAGGCTTCGTGGTCTGCAAAGATCACGTCTTCCTTGGCGCGGAACTGGCGGAAGAACGTGCTCCGGGAGATCCCGGCCGCCAGGGCGATATCGTCCACGCTGGTCGGGTCGTAGCCGTTGTCGGTGAACAGATCCAGGGCGGCCTCGGCCACCTCGGAACGGAAATTAGCCACTGATGCCATCCCGGTACAGTAACAGCGCGTCGCCCTGTCCGCCGCCGCCACAGAGTGCGACGGCGGCTTTGCCGCTACCGCGCCGGACCAGCTCATGGACGGCCGAGACGACCAGGCGTGCTCCGGAGGCGCCGATCGGATGTCCGATGGCGATGGCACCGCCGTTGACGTTCACCTTGTCCAAACCGAGGCCCAGAACGGCCGCGGAGTGCTCAACCACCGAAGCGAAGGCCTCGTTGATCTCCACGAAGTCAAGGTCACCGGGCGTCCAACCCGCGCGGGCCAGGGCCGCGGTGATGGCCTGCGCCGGTTTGTCCGGCAGCGTCGTGTCCGGCCCGGCAATCTGCCCGGCGGGCCCGACGACGGCCAGCACTTCGAGGCCGTTGGCGTCCGCGTACGCGCGGCTCACCAGCACGACGGCCGCGGCGCCGTCGCTGAGCGGCGAGGCATTTCCGGCCGTGACGGTCCCGGTGGCGGTGAAGGCCGGCTTCAGCCCGGCCAGCACCTCCTGGGTGGAGCTGCGGGCGAGACCCCCTCGTCGATGCTCACCAACGCGGGTGGGCTGCGCTTCTGCGGCACCGCAACGGGGGCGATCTCGGCGTCGAACAGCCCCTGCGCCTGGGCCGCGGCCGCACGCTGGTGCGACAGCGCCGCGATCCGGTCCTGCGACGCGCGGGACAGCTGAAGGTTCTCGTTGGCGCCGATCCGTGGCAATACCCATGAGCTCCTCGTCGAAGGCATCAGTGAGTCCATCGTGGCCGGCCGAGTCCAGGACCGTGACACTGCCGTAGAGGTAACCGGCGCGCGAGCCGGCGAGTAGGTGCGGCGCCTGGCTCATGGATTCCTGGCCGCCGGCCACGACGACATCCGCCTCGCCCAGTCTCAGCAGCCGGACGCCCTCGATGATGGCCGTCAACCCGGAGAGGCACACCTTGTTAACCGTGACGGCGGGGGTGCTGAGCTGTATTCCTGCCGCCACGGAGCTCTGGCGCGCCGGGTTCTGGCCCGCACCGGCGGTCAGTACCTGGCCCACGATGACGGCATTGACGGCCGCCGGATCGATCCCGGAGCGGCCCAGGGCCGCGGCGATGGCGGCGGTGCCAAGCTGCACCGCGCTCAGCGCAGCCAGTTGGCCCATCAGTTTTCCCTGCGGCGTGCGGGCCGCGCCGACAATGACGATGTCCTGGCCGCTCATTTGGCTGCTTCCTGGCTGAGGGCCGCGGCGCTGACGCCCAGGGCGCGCAGCTGGGACTTCAGGACCTTGCCGGTGGAGTTGTGCGGGAGTTCGTCGGGAAGAGGATTCGGTCCGGGACCTTGAATCCGGAGAGCAGGCCCTGGACATGCGCGCGGATTTCCTCGGCCGTGACCGAACTGGAGCTGCTGCGGATGACAAAGGCAACCGGACGTTCGCCCCATTTCTCGTGCGGGACGCCGATCACGGCCACGTTCAACACCGCCGGGTGGCTGCTGATGGCCTGCTCCACCTCAATGGTGGAGATGTTCTCTCCGCCGGAGATGATGATGTCCTTGGCCCGGTCCTTGAGCTGGATGTAGCCGTCCGGATGCATCACGCCGAGGTCTCCGGTGTGGAACCAGCCGCCGGCGAAGGCCTCGGCCGTGGCCTCGGGGTCCTTGAAATATCCGAGCATCACGTTGTTGCCCCGCAGCACGATTTCACCCAGCGTGGTGCCGTCCGCCGGGACGTCGAGCATGTCCAGGTCCACGATGCGCGCCGTCTCGGCCTGCAGCATCCCCACGCCCTGCCGTGAGATCTTCACGCGCCCGGTCCTGAGGCGACAGCTCATCCCACTCGGACTGGTACTCGCAGATCGTGTAGGGGCCGTACACCTCGGTCAGCCCGTAGACGTGGACCACGGTGATCCCGAGTGAGTCCAGGGACGTGATGATCGCGGGCGACGGCGGGGCGCCCGCCGTCGTGATCAGCAGCGGCGCCGTCAGCTCGTGCGCCTGGGGCGCGCCGGCAATGATGCTGCACACCGTGGGCGCGCCGCAGAGGTTGGTGACGCCGAGTGTGTCGATGGCGTCCCAGACTGCGTCCGCGCGCACGGCGCGCAGGCAGATATGGACGCCCGCCACGGCGGTCACTGCCCACGTCGTGCACCAGCCGTTGCAGTGGAACATCGGAAGCGTCCACAGATAGCGGGTGTCGCCGGTGAACTGGTTGTGGATGGTTTCCCCGAGCGAGTTCAGGTAAGCCCCGCGATGTGAATACAGCACGCCTTTGGGCTTGCCCGTGGTCCCTGAGGTGTAGTTCAGGGTGATGGGGGCGCGTTCGTCCTGGACCCCCCACGGGAGATCTGCGTCCCGGCTATCCGGTCGCCGCGAGGAAATCCGCATAGCGGGTGGTGTTGATACCCGCCGGGACCACCGGATCGGGGATGGTGCTGTCGGGCACTTCGATCACGCCGGCCAGCTGGGTCAGGCCAAGGTCCAGTCCCGCCACGGTGCCCAGCAGTTCCGAATCGGCAAACAGCAGCCTGGCTTCGGAATGTTCCAGGATGTACTGGAGTTCCCGGGCGGTCATCCGCGTGTTCAGGGCCACCAGGACGCCCCCGGCGAGGGGAACGGCGTAGTGGGCAATCAGCAGTTCAGGCACATTGGGACACAGGAAGGCCACGCGGTCGCCGGGCTGGATCCTGCTCCTGATCGCCTTGGCCAGCTGTTGGGCTTCGGCGGCGAAGTCCGAGTAGGTGTAGGAGCGGTCGCCGTGGATGATCGCCGTCTTCTGTCCGAAGACCTCGGCGGAGCGCTGGAGGAACCGCAGGGGGCTCAGCGGGGTTTCGTTGGGACGCTCGATGGTGGTCATGGCGGGTCCTTTAGGCGAAGGCGCTGTGCCGGTGATGTCGCGGCCGATGATCAGCGTCTGCATGGTCTCGGTGCCCTCGTAGGTGTGGATCGCCTCGATGTCGGCCATGTGCCGGATGACGTGGTAGTCGAGCAGGATGCCGTTGCCGCCGAGCATGTCGCGCGCCATCGGCGGCGATCTGCGCGGGCCTTGCGGGTGTTGTGCATCTTGGCCAGCGCGGCCATGGGTCGGGGCAGCTCGCCGGCCTCCTCCAGGCGGCCGATGCTGCAGGCAGTACAGCTGCATCGCGGTGAGCTCGGCGAGCATCTGGACCAGCCGCTCCTGGACCATCTGGAAGCTGGCCAGCGGCTTGCCGAACTGCGTCGCGCTGCGTGCGCGTAGGTCAGCGCGGCTTCGTAGACGGCGGTGGCGTGGCCGAGCGCCGCCCAGGCCACGCCGCTGCGGGTGCGCGACGAGCACCTGCGAGGCGTCCTTGAACGTGCGCGCCCCGGGCAGCCGGTTGGCTCCGCCGGCACGCGCACGTCGGTCGAGCGTGATCTGGGCCTGCTGCATCGGCCCGCAGCGACACCTTGCCGGTGATCGGCTCGGCCGTCGTAGCCCGGCGTGTCCTTCTCGACCAGGAAGCCGCGGACCTCGCCGTCGGCGTCGTCGCGGGCCCAGACCACGATGACGTCGGCGACGAGCCGTTGCCGATCCACTTCTTCGCGCCGTTGAGCACCCAGTCGTCGCCGTCGCGGCGGGCGGTGGTCTCCAGCGCGACCGAGTCCGAGCCGTGGTCCGGCTCGGTCAGGGCGAAGGCGCCGAGCTTTTCGCCCCGGGCCAGCGGACGCAAGCCAGCCGCGCTTCTGCTCTCGGAGCCGAAGCAGCGCGATCGAGCGCATGGCCAGGCCGGCCTGGACGGCGAGGACGGTGCCCAGCGAGCCGTCGCCGCGGGAGACCTCCATGTTGACCAGTCCGGCGCGCCAGCGGGCGACATCAGGTCCAGGCCCGGGACCTCGAGGCCGTCGGCCAGCAGGTCGAGCTCGCCCATCCGCTTCGCCAGGTGGACGGGGAACTCGGCGCGGTCCCAGTAGTCGTTCATCTGCGGCATTGCCTCCGTCGTCGAAGGCCCTGGCGCGGTTCCAGACTTCACGGTCGGCGGCAGGAATAGTCGGCAAAGACGGAGTAGTAGTCGGTGTCGAGGCGGTTCGGAGACGTCATAGTCAGGCATGGCTTGCATCCTTTGGGGAGGAATTGAGGAACGGAGGTGAGGGGAGGCGGCGCTTGTTTGGACGGTCCGCGCGCCGTGGCTAGGTCGGTAAAGCCGGGGCCGGGGTGGAATTCCTTTCCCCACACGCGCCGGGAGGCTCCGCTGAGGTCAAGCATCGGGGTGAGGCCGCCCTGATGCTCCGGGAAGTTGGCGCCGAGCAGCATGCACAGATCCACGTCCGCCGGTCCGGCCACCACGTTTTCGGCCAGCATCAGGCCCACCTCCTCCGCCAGGGCATCCAGGATCCGCGCCCTGATGGACTCCGCGCCGGGTGCCGGAAGGCCGGCGTCGGCTTGCGGCAGCAGGGCGGCCGCCTCGGGAAGCACGGTGCCCGATTTATCGAGATAGCCGCGCAGGCGCGCCTTCGCAATGCCGGCAAGGCTGGTGCTGACGTAAAAGCGGTCCGGGTAGGCGGCGTGCATGGTCTCGCAGATATGCAGCTGGACGGCGGGTCCGATGAAACCCAGCAGGGTCAACGGGGTCATGGGCAGTCCCAGCGGATCCAAGGGCGTGGTCCGCGAGATGCACATCTGCCCCGTCATCAATGATCCGGAGAAGTTCGCAGAAGAGCCGGCTCAGGATCCGGTTCACCACAAAGCCCGGTGTGTCCGTGACCAGGACCGCGGTCTTGCCCAGAAGCCGGGCGAGCGAACAGGCAGAGGCGACGCTGACGTCGTCGTTGCCTTCGGTGCTGATGATTTCCACCAGCGGCAGCACCGCCACTGGATTGAAGAAGTGCAGTCCCACCACGCGTTCCGGATTGGCCAGGCCGCGGCCGATTGCTGCCACGGAAAGGGACGAGGTGTTCGTCAGCAGCAGCGCATCAGCGCGCAGCAGGGGCTCTATCTCGGCGAAGACGGCGCGTTTGACGCTCAGCTCCTCGAACACGGCCTCGATGACCACGTCGCAGTTCCGGAATTCGCGCTTGTCCACCGTTCCGCGGACAAGACTGCGAAGTTCCCGCGCCGCCGCTTCAGTGAGCTGCCCGCGCCGAACCAGCTTGTCCAGGTGCCCGGCGATCCCGCTAAGGGCACCGTCCACCCTTGCCTGGGACAGATCGGTGATCAGGACCGGAACCCCCAGCTGCCTGGCGAAGAGCACGGCAAGCTGACTGGCCATGAGCCCGGCTCCGATTACTCCAACGCGGCGGACAGGGCGCGGGACGGCGCCGGGCGCGCCCAGCGGCCCTTGCCGTTCGGCGGCCAGGAGAGCCTTCGCGTACGCGCTGGCCGACTTTCCGGGGCCTCGGGAGGCAGCTGTGCTGGCCCCCGCGAGCGTGGCAGTTTCAACGACATTGTCAGGAACCATGTCTTTGTTCTATCGTGAAACTGAGTCTCACGTCAATAGGTACTGAGTTTCACCTAGGTTACGCCTCGGGGCCGGGCGAGCTGCCTCCAGATGTGACCGCCCGCTTCATGACAACGCGCGGCCAGGCAGCCAAGCCGTGGTCCCGTTCGGACTGCACGATCTGACGGATGCCGTCCGACCATTGGGTTTCAGGCACCTCCCGGAAACCCAGGCGCCGGTAGTAGGGGGCGTTCCAGGGAACTTCTTCAAAGGTTGCGAGGGTCAGTCCATCCAGTCCGCGCGCTCTGGCCCAGGAGGCCGCCTCTTCGATCAGCAACCCGCCAATACCGCGGCGGGCGTATTGCGGGTGGACGGTCACCTGCTCGATATGCGCGAACCGCTCGACGACGTCAAGCAGAAGGTAGGCGATCGGATCATCCTCGGAATCGGTGGCCACCCAGGCCCTGCCAGCCTGCTGGTAAACGGCCAGCGCATCCAGGGTGGGCGGCTCATCGTCGGCGATCGGTGCCATCCCCACCAGCCGGAATGCCTCGCCCGCGGCGACTTCGATGCTGCGAATCGTCGACAGGTCCTCTGCCCTGGCGTCCCTGATCACACGGACCAGTCAACCAGACGCGGAGGTACGGCCGCCCGACGGGCGAGGGAACCGGACAGTCCGCCGTGAACCTGTCTAGACTGGCGCGATGAGGTCGAATTGGGGGATCTTTCGCTCTGCCGTCGTGCTGATGGTTGCCGGCCTGCAGCTGAACGCCTGCGGCACGACCGACGTCGTTTGCCCCGCAGTTGGCTGGGTCAGCACCATCACCGTGCGACTCGAAGGCGACCTCACCGCCGTCGACGACGTTCAACTCTGCATCCCGGAGGGCTGCTCCGTTTCCGACGTCGCCGCGCCTCAGCCCGCATCACCGAAATCAGCGGTTCCCAGCTCACCGGCCGACCCTTCACCGGCAACGCCCCCGTTCACCGCCACCCGGACGGCGGTCAATTCCTGGTCGTTCACCGTCCGGGGCCAGTTGCCCGGCGAAGTGAACACTCGCGCGCTCGCCCAAGACGGCACACTGCTCGTCCAGCAGCCAGCCCGCCTTGAGTGGAACAGGGCCGGCGGCTCGGACGAATGCGGCGGTCCCATGACAACACAGCCCATCACCCTCCAGCTCCCGGACCGTCCGCAGTGACCGCGGGCGCCCACCGACGAAAGGACCATCCATGACCTTCTTCCAGGACTTTCCGGTGCCGCCCACTCCCCCGCGCGGACGGGCGGTCAGGTATGTCCCGCCCGCGTGGGCCGGCGCCCCGCTGTACGAGCTTCCGGCCGTCGTCCATATCGGTCAGTTCCTGCACCGGAGCCCGACGATGGTGATGGCCGTCAAGAGCGCGGACGTCTTCTCGACGGGGTGCTCGTTCGATGCGTCCTGGACGATACGCCGGGGCGACCAGACCGATGAGGAATGGGCGGACCTCAACGAGATGTTCTTCCGGCCCGGACCCGGTGTCCGCAGGGGCGCCGGAGGAGCATCGATGCTTCTGTTCGGCGCGGCTTTTCCTGACGGTTCAAAGTCCAGTACCGGGGCGCACCCCCACGGATTCTTCGAGGGCACCGAGGAGCCTGATCCGCCGGTGCTCCTGATGAGGAAACGGGGGCGGGAACGGCGGCGACGACGAGCTCTCCGGCTCCGGCTCGCTCTGGCTCTGGCCGCTGCCGCCGGCGGGGACACTGCAGCTGGTCGCAGCGTGGAAAGACTTCGGACTGGAGGAATGCTCCCTTTCCCTCGACGGGTCCCGGTTGCGCGACGCCGCCTCCGGCGTGCAGAAATTTTGGTGACCCCGCCCCGCCGGTGCTGATGTCTGGCCGGCCGTGCCGCGTGGCCGCACATGGTTCTTGTCAGCGATTTCCTGACAGCCTGGCCACGGCGGCGACATCCTGCGGAGTCGTTCGACAGCACCCGCCCAGGAGCCGGGCACCAAGTTCACGCCAGATGGGCGTTCCCTCCGCGAGGCTTAGGGGCTTTTTACTGTCAGGGCCCGCAGGGCTGCCCCCGGCAGCGGCCGGGCCCCACGTTTTGGTGACTGCGTCATAGCTTTCGCCCGAATTCGGATATGCGATCAGTGGCGTTTCGGTGGCGTTGCCCAGGGCCTCCAGTGCCGGGGAGACCAGCTCCAGCGGCACACAGTTCACGCCGATCGCTACCACGAGCGGATGCTCCCTGCAGAGCTCTGCGACCTGAGCCAGGGGCGTACCATCGCTGATGTGGCCGCCGTCCCGCAGCGTGAAGGAGAGCCACGCTTCGACGTCGAACTCTTTCAAGAGTGCCAGCAAGGCCTCGGCCTCAAGAAATGAAGGCAGCGTCTCGCAAGCAAGAAGGTCTGCTCCGGCCGCCACTTCGGCGGTTCAGGAAAACCCAGCTGGTCGCGGAACTCCTTGCGCCAGGAGAACAGCATACCTGCGTTTACCCCAAGCTGTCGCGCCACGCCGTTGACGCTCGCGCCAGGCTGAAAGGTCGCTTCAACCGTCGCGAGCTTCTGCTCCAGCGACCACCGCCGACGCGGCTCTCCCCCGATGATCTCCACGCCGCCTCCCTCAGCGACTAGTTTAGAGACCTCTCATCAAACTAGTCGTAGCAGCCGATACTCCCGATCACGCCATCCGCCGCAAGGCGGCCCTCGGCGGAGGCGTACGTAACGGTCGCCGACCTGTGTCCAGCACGCGACAAGGATGGGCAGCCCTTTGGTGTAAGCGGGGCCGCGTGGCCGTTGTCGGCGTAGCTTGACGATCAGCGATGGCGTGATCAGGCGGCTTGTTTCTGATTGAGCTCTTGCAACGAGCGCTTGGTGTAGGCGTCCGCCCAGGGCAGCAGTTCTTCGAGCTTCGCCTCCGGCCATCCGTTGACCAGTTTGGTGAGAACGTCGGCGAGCCAGCTCTCGGCGTTGACCTGATTCAACTTACAGGTCTCGATGAACGAGGCCAGCATCGACCAATGCTCAGCGCCGTCATCACAGCCGGCGAACAGCGAGTTCTTGGCGGTGAGCTTGATCGGCCGCATGGCGCGCTCGACCGCGTTCGTGTCCATCTCGATGCGCCCGTCCTCAAGATAGAGCGTGAGGCCGGCCCAGTGGTTCTGGGCGTAGCGGATCGCCTGGGCGGTGTCGCTCTTGCCCGACACGATCTTGAGCTGGGCCGCGAGCCATTTTTCCATCGCCTCGATGAGGGGGCGGGCGTGGGTCTGGCGCCCCTCGCGCCGTTCCTCAGCGCTGCGACCACGCAAGCTGGCTTCAACGACGTAGAGCTGGGTGATGCGCCGCAATGCCTCTTCTGCAACCGGGGCGGGCGCCGGAGCGGCCGTCTTTTGGGCGTTGATAAACTGGCGTCGAAGATGAACCCAACAGAACGCGAGGGTGACGTCGTCGGCCATATTCCCTGGCCGCTTCTCGTTGGCGATCGTCTTGTAGGCCGCATAACCATCGCAATGGACGATGCCTTTGTAACCCTCGAGCAGCTTGAGCCCGTGGATGGCGCCGCGGCCAGGCGCATAGGCGTAGACCACGCCAGGCGGCTCCGGTCCCAGCCACGGTCGGTCATCGCGCGCGATCGCCCAGAAGTAGCCGGTCTTGGTCTTGCCCCGCCCCGGATCCAGGACCGGCGCCGTGGTCTCATCGACGCAGACCTTGGAGGAAGAGAGGAGGTTTTTCCGCAAGCATCTCCAGAGCGGTCTCAGCTCGTCGGCGGCATAGCCAACCCAGAACGACAGGGTCGAGCGGTCGATATGGATACCCTGCACCGCCATCATCTGGGCCTGCCGATAGAGCGGCAGATGCCAATGGTATTTGGCGTCAATCACTGACGCGACCAGCCGCTCTGTCGGCAGGCCGCCCTTGATCAGTCGCTCCGGGGCTGGGGCTTGCACAACCACACCCAGGCAGGCCTGGCAGGCCATCTTCGGCCGCCGCGTCACGATCACCTGGTATTGCGCCGGGACGATGTCGAGCCGCTGGCTCTCGTCGACGCCGATCTCGTGAAGAGCTCCGTTGCAGCACGGGCAGATAGTCTCAGCTGGCGCCAGCGTTTCGATGATCCGCGGCAGATGCTCGGGCAGCTTGCCCCGATTGGCGCGGCGAGCGGCGGCGCGCCTTTCCCGCGCCGGGGAGCTGGCACGATCCTCTTTGGCGTCGGCCGCGCCCACCGCTTGATCTATGTCCTCGAGCCCCAGCTGCAGCTGGTCAGGATGGATCTTCTCCGACGACGGGCCATGGCGCAGCGCGTTGGCCAGCTTGAGCAGGCGTTCGAGTTTGTCACAGCGCTCGAGCGCGGCGTCGCGTTCGACCAGCAACATCGCCGCTACCGCGCGCAATTCGACCGGATCGACGGGAAGCGCTGCGGCCGTCGAAGCAAGATCACCAGGTTCAACAGCCTCGGTCATGGCGCTGATTCTGCCATGCTTCGCGCCGTTTGCATCCGCTCAGATTCTTGCGCGCGAAGATTTTACCTCAGGCCAGCGCCTTCGCCCGCGGCGTTCGCGGCGCGTGCATGCGCGTCCAGTCCATCCCCGCCACGAGCGCGGCGAGCTGCGCCGTATTCATGCGCATCACGCCGTCCACCACAGGCGGCCATTTGAACTTACCGTTCTCAAGACGCTTCCAATACATCACCAGCCCTGAGCCATCCCATACGACGATCTTCACTCTGTCCGCGCGCTTGGCGCGGAAGACGACCGCAACGCCTTTCAACGGATCTTGACCGAGCACTGACTGCGCCAGGAGAACGAGCCCATCGGCGCCTTTTCTAAAATCAACCGGCCGGGTCGCCACGTAGATCGCCAGTCCTGCCGGCGGCGTCAGCATGAGCGCGCCTTCTGGAGAGCAGTGAACACGTCAACCAACTCCGCCACGCCGGGCCGGCCGCTGATCCGCACATGGGCCCCAGCGATATCGATGATGATCGCGGCCGGTGTCGACGCCGCTGGCGGCTCTGACAGCAGCGGCACAAGCAGTGGCGGGTCCAATCCCACGGGCAGCGTCAACTTCCCCGCTCGCGCCAACCGCCGCCAATCATGCACCTGTTGCGGACGGCAGCCGTGGCGACGCGCGATCTGGGTGACAACCGCGCCGGGAACGATGCTCTCAGCGACAATCTGCGCCTTCACCTCATCCGGCCAGCGCCGATGCCCGGAACCCGCGTACACCTCGACATGTCGTGCTGGCGTCAGTCTGCGGTCGTCAGAACGGTCGTCCATTGCGAGCACTGTCCCATCAAAGGGACTGCTTTATACCGCTCCCACGGCCGCCGCCTCGACGATCACAAGGGCCGCGGGGCAACGCTTACCCTTTGGCCTGCATGATTTGACCTAATTCGGCGGCGCCCTCATGCGCCGTCTGCGGACCACCCAGACGAGGCCTTGGCCTCGGCCTGCGGTTACATGTCAATTTCCGATCCCACTCAAACACTTGAACTCGCTGTCCGCGAATCCGGGAGCAGCCGACCGACCGCAGGTTCTGAACGCATTCATCCTGCGCTCCGGTCACTGAAGTGACAGTGAGCGCAGGATGTTGAGCGCCGGATAGGGCGAACTGCGCTGGTTAGAAGTTGAAGCGCACGCCAGCCACATAGCGGCGCCCGACGAGGTCATAGGGGTTGCCGCCCGAGTTGATTGCGACCGCCGCAAAAACCGGAGGATCATTGTCCAGCAGGTTGTTGATCTGCCCAAAGATCTGGATCTTGGTGTCGCCGGAGTCCACCAGGTTGTACGAAGCTCCCAGGCTCCAGTAGACCTCCGCCGGGAACAGGTTGTCTGCGATGCTGTTCGAAGCCGCCGGATTGTAGTTCGGCGAGCCCGGGCCGACGAGCGTCGAGTCGTACAGAGACTCGTCGATGTAGCGTGCGCCGACGTTCACGGTGAGCGCATTAAGCTTATAGGATGCGGTGAAGTTGGCCGTCCATTCGGGCACGCCATTGTTCTGAAGCGAGCCTGCACGTTCGATCGCCGCCGCGCCTGGAGCGGTGCTGGTCAGCTTGTCCATGTGGCTTCCGATCAGCCTGAAATTCAGGCTTCCCGGCAGCTGCAGCGGCAGTGACTCAAGCGGGACATCATAGGCGATCTCATAGTCGAAGCCGCTCGCCTGAAGCTCGTTGAGGTTGAAGTTTGAAGTGGCCACGTTGGCGATGCCGAAGGGCGTACTGTTGAAAGTGATAAATGCACAATACTGGGTCAGGCCGGCGGCGCAGTTCGTAATGATCTGTGACGCTCCTATCCCGCCGATGGCACCATCGATCTGGATATCGAAGAAGTCGATTGACGCGCTGATCCCGCTCAACAAGTCCCATGAGGGTTGAAAAACAACGCCCCAGGTCAGCGTATCCGCCAGCTCGGGTTGGAGACCAAGGTTCCCCGAGGTCGACGTGTTCAGTACGCCCGTCTGGCCGTTCACCGGGTTCAGGAAGCTGGCGACGTTCACGCCGGATCCCGTCAGCGCGTAAAGCTGGCCCAGGTCGGGCGCGCGGATGTCGCGCGACTTGGTGGCCCTGAACCTCAGCTCCTCGATCGGTTCATAGGTGAGGCCCACCTTCCAGGTGTCGACTTCACCAGAAAGGCTGTAGTCGGTCCGACGGAATGCGGCGTTGAAGTCGAGTGCATTTGCTAGGAACTGCTCTGCGGCGAGCGGCACGCCGACTTCGGCGAAGGTCTCCGTGACGTCTTGGCGACCGCTGTAGATCTGGTTGTTGTAAAAGGCCCAGAGCTGCTGGATCGAGTTGTTGTCGGCTTTGTTGGTGAGGCTGTCCTCCCGGTATTCGATGCCGGCCGCCACCTGAACATCGCCCGCCCAGGTTGAAATCGGCGATCCCTTGATCTCAGCGCTCCAGCCTGTTCGCGTGTAGCCCTGCCCCTGGAATGCCGTCCCGGTGATGTAGTCCTGCGCCGCGTCGGAAAACGACCCGGCGCCAAAAATGTTCACCGGGACACATCCAGGTTGAACCTGAGGACGCGTGATCGCCGTAAGGTTGGGGTTGGTTGCAATCGGCCCGCACGCCGGGGCGCCGTTCGGGCCCGTGACTGCGGAGACAGCCGCGGCGTAGTTCGCGGGCAGCACCATGCTGTACACAGACTGGTCGGTGGTGTTGTGACCGGCCTGGTAGGCGACGCTCCAGTCCCAGTCGTCAAAAACTGTCCCCCTGAGCCCGACAATCCCGCGAACCGTTTCGCGCTCGAAGAGCTGCGGATAACCACCGCCATCGACGGTCGAAAGGACCCGACCGACAGTGATCGTGTTGAGATTTGACGTAACCATCTGGCTTCGAACGGAAGCCGGCACGAACGGGTTGTCCCGGGCGATAACCCAGGAGCCCTGATGAAAGCTCGTGAAGCCCGTCCCATCCGAATAGCCGTAGTTGATGTCTGCAAAGGCCGACAGAGTCTCGCTGAAATCGTAGGTGACGCGGCCGAGAAGCGCCCTACGCCGGATCGGCGTATCTAGCGGCCAGTTGCCGAACGGGTTCATGCCCGGATTGGAACCGCCGACCATCAGGTTGCTGTAAATCGTTCCGTAGTTAAAGTTGTAGGGCTGCCCGCCAACATCGAATGCTACTCCCCTGAGAGGACCGGCAGTGATTAGGCCGCCTGCCGACTGCGCGGAATAGGTTACGTCCGAGAGGAATGCCCGCGAAGGAACCCCTGCTGCGCGAGCGTTGCCGTACGCGATAAGGCCACCCTGCTCTTGGCCCCAGTCGCGGGTGTAGACTGTGCCAACGCCAGAGCTTTCGGCAATTTCTGCGCCGATGAGGATCTGCCCGCGTCCGTCGGCGAATGAGGTCCCGGCTGCCAGGTTCAGGACAGGCTGCTGCTGGTCGCCTTGTTCGCTGATACCGTACTGTACGGTGCCCTGAATACCCTGCAGGTGATCCTTCAGAATGATGTTGATCACACCTGACACCGCGTCGGACCCATAAGCGGCGGATGCACCGCCAGTCACGACGTCGATTCGCTCGATGAGACCCGCGGGGATCATGTTCGTGTCGAACGAACCATCGCTATTGGTCGGCGTGAAACGCTGGTTGTCGACGAGGACCAGCGTCCGTCCGCGCCCAAGGCCGCGCAGGTCAAGCGTGTTCTGGCCAGCGCCAACGTTCCGCTGGTTCTGGCTCGGTCCGGTGCTCGCGCGGAAGGTGGGCATCTGGGACAGAACATCGCCGAGGGATACGGCCGGTTGCGCGTCGAGAACCTCTCGATCGAACTGGGTAACCGGCGTCGGGGCGCTGAATCCCGTGCCCCCGAGGCGCGATCCGGTGATCACGACCCGATCACCGCCCTCAGGCTCCTCAGCCGGCCCAGCGGGTGCGGTCTGATCAACGCCAGTCGCGGTCGATTGCGGCTGAGCGTCCTTGGAGACCTGGGCCCAAGCTCCCTGTACGCCCAGCGCGGGCATCGCAAGCACGGACGCCCCGACAAGTAGCCGGGCAGCAAAAGAGTTTAGCATTGTTCCATCCCTAGTTTTTTCTTTGGGGGTACGGTCGCCGTCCCTGCTGCTCTCATCGGAAGCGCGACGCCCATCCCCGGCCGTCACGATCAATGCTGCGCCTGCGAAATTCCGGAACCTTCCCCTGCTCCTGATGCTTCAGCTTCAAGGGGCAAAGCTCATAAGTCAATAGGTCATTCCTATGGTCTTTTGACCTAGGGACAGTGCCTAGTGCGACCCGCCCACGTGTCGCGCATGAACTATTATATTATTATTCAAGGCTCTCGATGCGATGATTCCCACGCGCACAGGTCACGAAACTGATGCATCGGGGCCACGCTGCCACATCAGATCATGCTGATTGGCGGGCCCCGGGCCTCAGGATCCGCATCGTATGGGCATTTCCTGATGCCCCGTCAGCGCGGCCTCATAAACGCGCCGGATCTGAGGGCATGCAGGCCAGGAACAGGCTTACGGACCGGGGTCAGAAACCGCGCCGATGTCTGCGCCCACCGCGAATACAAGGGCTAGCCTCCCGCTAGTCCGACCGTGTCGATGAACGGACGCGCAGGATAAGCGTCTGACTTCCGGTGGCCATGAGCTCCCCCGTTTCGGCGAAGAGATTGACCTGCGTATGTGCAAAGCCGCGCTCGATTCCGCACACCTGAACGTCGACGAGAATCCAGGCAGTAGGAACAATCCTCAGGATACGAATTGTGTTGTCGAGGCTATTGCCTCCGGCGTTGGCGCCCAAGGCGTTCCCCACACCGTTTGGCGCAAGATCTCCCAGCAGGGCGAGTAGTGCGGCGTCCACGCCAACTGGCGTCCTGGGTCGCGCCCAGATGATCAACCGACCATCGCGCGCCGGGTGGCCTTGCCTGTCGGCGCTGTAGCGCCCTTGTGCCGCTCTAACCTCCAGCTGGCCGTGCAATCCCGTATCATCGCCTCGCCAGTGTGAGACGGGAGCACAGGCGCCAGGGGACGGAATGCGAGGCATCTCAAGCCATTGCCCCTTGACGGTATCGCCGCGCGCGCCGGTAGCTGCAGTCACGCAGAGAACTTCCTGGTCCCCATGACGACCGACAACCATAATCTGCGACGTGGCCCGCCCCTCCGTGCTCACCTGAACGCCAAGCTTCAGCTCGTGTCCGGAAGGCATGGGCGCCAGATACTGTGCAGTTGCCCATATGAGCGGTCGTCCGCTCGCCTGCTCGGCGGCCGCGACTGCTGCTGCAAGGCCGACGCCGCCAAACATGTAGCGCTCATCCGCGGGCCCCACACTCAGGGCCGGGATGATGAAAATACCAAAATCGCTGGCCGTGGGGCCGGTTCGAAGCGTGATGAAACTGCCCATTTCGCAATCAGTCTTCCATGCGCCTGTAAGAGCCGTCGGTACTTCCGAAACGGCAAACGATCGGTTGTCGCCTGTCTCTAGCCACCGTAGAATTTCGTCGCGATGAGAGGCGCTTCGGCATGAACTCTCGGAGTGGTTTATCTCGGATGCAACTGTGACGCCTCTACTCAAACACCTGATGGACCTGCGCGTGGATGTCGGCCCGCCGACGGTTATATCCGACCTATCCCTTGGCAGACGATTCGTCCCAATCATTGGCGGCAGCGTCGAGGGTGACTTGGCCGGCGTCGTTCTGTCCGGCGGCGGCGACTGGCAGAGCATCGCCCAGGACGGCACGCTCGAGATAGACGCACACTACATCCTGGATATCAGCGATCATGGCGCCGTCGAGGTCCGCTCCCAGGGCGTGCGGTGGGGCAGTCCCCCGGTCCTCGCCGCATTGGCGCGCGGCGAACCCGTCGACCCGTCGGACTACTATTTTCGTACATTCATTCGGCTGCGGACGAACGCGCCTCAGTTGTTGCGGCTCAATCACGTGCTTGCGATGGCGACGGGTGCGCGCGCTGCAAATGCGGTTCGTCTCAACGTCTTCGAACTGGGGTAAGCGGCAGGCTGACATCCCCGTCCTTTTCAGAGCCTGCGGTCGCACGAACAGGTTTCGGACTGAACTAAGGCGTGTAACTCGGCTTGGCATTGAGGACCGCCGGGTCGAAGCCGGCTACCTTCTTGTACGCGGCTGCGATGGCGGCGCGCTCTGACATCGGAAAGCGGGCATCGAGATCGTCTCCCGGTTCTGGGGCCCGCTCTTCTGCAATGTCCATGACCTTGTCCGGCCCCTGCGCGCGATTCATCAGAACGATACGTGACGTTGCTTCCCGCCTCTCCGCCTCGTAGGCCGCGAGCCCCTCTTCCACTCCGCCTGCGGTCCGAAGGTGGTAGGCCAGCGCGCGCGCGTCGATGATGGCCTGTGTCGCCCCGTTCGAGCCGATGGGGTACATCGGATGGGCCGCATCCCCGATCAGTGTGACGCGTCCAAACGTCCAGCGCGGAATGGGATCCCGGTCGACCATGGGAAATTCATAGATGGATCCCGCTGAGCGGATGATCTCCGGCACATCCACCCCGGACCACCGCCAGTTCGCGAAGGCTGGGAGGATATCCGCCGGATCACCGCGCTTGTTCCAGTCCTCCTTGCCCGGCGTATCGCCGCTGTCAGCCCTGAGATCGCAGATCCAGTTCAGCAGTGTTTCTCCGGACGCCGGATCATGCTTTATGGGATAGGCGACAAACTTCTGGCGCGAATGCCCGGCCCACAGCATGGAAGGCCCGAGGGCGTAATGCGAAAGCTGAAGCGTGGAGCGCCACAGTGTGACGCGGTTCCACTTCGGCATGCCTTCGTTGGGGTAGAACTTGCGCCGGATTGCCGAATGAATTCCGTCAGCGGCGATCAGCAGGTCAGTGGTAACGCTCTCGGCCACGCCACCCCCACGGCTGACGAATTTGGCGGCAACCGCTCCGTCGCGCAATTCGAGGTCGGCCAGCGCCCGATCAAACTTCACGGCATCCGGTCCCAACCGCTCGATGACCTTGGCGAGCAGCAACATCTGCAGCTCTCCGCGATGGACCGCGATCTGAGGCCAGTTGTAGCCCGCCTTGATACCGCGCGGCTCTCGCCAGATCTCGCGGCCATACCGGGTGAGATAGAACAGGTCCTGAATTTCCACGCCGATCCTGCGCATGTCGTCCAGCAGACCGAGCGCAGCAAACTCCCGCATGGCGTGGGGAAGCACATTTATGCCAACACCAAGCGGCGCCGGCGTCGTGACGGCCTCAAATACGGTTGGCCGGAATCCGGCAGCATGGAGACTGAGGGCTGCCGTGAGGCCGCCTATGCCGGCGCCGACGATTGCGATTCTCATGTCCGCGCCTCCCGTTGGTCGGCCACGCTCGACATGCGCGATGCTGACAGACACAAATACATGTGCTTAGGCGACCCCGGCCTTCTCCAGACGTGCGGCTCCCGCGCGTGGCAGTTGGATGAAACATAACAGGGCCACTGCGCCAATCAAAATCGCTGCCATCCCCACCGCCTGGTAGTTGGCGAATTTGACGAGTGTGCCGCCGAGCAGCGGGCCTACCGCCGCCCCCGACATCATCATGGCCGGCGTTGCAGCAAGCACCCGGCCTGTCGTCTCCATGCTTGCAAGAAGGCCAAAACCGAAAACGTGCGTGAATAGCATCACGGCGGCGAAGCTCGTCCCGGCGAGTGCGTAGGGCCAGAACGACGCAGAGTTGAAAACCGTGAACACCAGGATGGCCTGCACCACTGCTCCTGCCATCAACACAGATTTTGCCGCCACGCGCTTTTGAAGAATGGCCGCTAATGCAGTCGGAAAGAGATTTACCAAGCCCACGGCCATAAGGACTGCCGCGACCTGCTCAACCCCAAAGCCGCTGTCGGCCCCTATTCTCTCTAGGAAACTGAACCCCATCGCCTGCACAATGCTCATGCAACACAGGCCAGTGATGCCAGCCCATATCATGCGTGTTGATGAACCGCGGGACTGAGGAGCCGGCGCAGGCGCGGGGCCCGCTGCATCAAGCGCTGGAAAGGCCAACAGCGATGTCACTGCTCCCACAAGCATGATGACCGCAAAGATCTGGAAAAACAGCGGTCCACCATGCTGCGCCACAAGCGGCGGAACTGCACCCAAGAATACCAAGGCAAATGCGCCAAGCGCTGCTCCGCACATAGCGAAAAGGCGATGCGGATTTGCGCTACGCGCGATGGTCCCGTCCTTGACGCTAAGCGCCGCACCGATCGCCAAACCTCCAATCCCGTGTAGGAGCGCCATCACTTCGAAACTGGACGTCTGCGACAGCGCGAAGAAGATCAGGCTCGCCGCAGCGAAAGCCACAGCTGCAACCCCTCGACCGGATTTCAGCCGATGAAAAAGCGGGGCGATCACGATGCTGGACAGGACGGCGCCGGACAAAAAGAGCGTGACAAGCAGCCCAGACTGTTGCGGGTCGAACTTGTAGTGCAGAACCAGAGTTCCCACCCAGACGGGCAGTGCGACCAGGTCCACCATTCCCGCGCATTGCGCCACGGCCAGCGCCGTCCGCCCGCGGACTGAGTCGGTTCTCGTCATGCCCAGTCTCCTCAAGAAGTTCGGGACTGCCAGCGACAGCGGTCGCTCGTCTGGCAGCGGTAAAATGGTCTAATCTCCGGCCGCGGCCTTGCGCGCGACGACAGCGATGGTGAGGCGGGCAATACAGGTCGGCCTGCCCTGGCCGTCCGTGATGTCGATACCCCAGACCTGACTCGTCTTCCCCAGATGGAATGGCCGCGCCACGGCCGTGACGAAGCCTTCGCGCACCGATCGTAGATGGTTCGCATTCACCTCCTGTCCGACGCAGAAGAACTTTTCCCCATCAACACAGAGGTTCGCTGCAACGCTGGCCAGGCTCTCAGCCAGCACGACGGAGGCGCCCCCGTGCAGTATCCCCATTGGCTGGCGTGTCCGGGCATCAGCCGGCATGCGGCCTTCGAGCCAGTCAGCCCCGCATCCCGTCAACTCGATCCCGAGATGTCCATTGATGTCTGCTGCGTGACGCGCGTTGATCAGGCCCAGATCAACGTCGGCGAACCAGATCCTAGCGGCCATTGCTGTCGTCACTCCCCTTCAAAGGATCTGACACGCCTGATCAAACTCCAGCCGTGGGTTGCGCGGCCGGAGTTTGCTGGCATCGCCAAAGCCAATGTTGACCAGGAAATCCGACTTCCAACGGCCGTCCGGGAAGAAGTCAGCGTCGAGGGCGGCGGCGTTGAAACCTGACATCGGGCCGCAATCGAGACCAAGCGATCGCGCCGCCAGTATCAGGTAGGCCCCCTGGAGTGTCGTGTTGCGTGTTGAAGTTGCCGCCGCAAGCGGTGCGTTCCCCTCGAAGTGCTCTCTGAGAGGCCGCCCGGGAAGCAGCTGTGGCATGAAATCGTGGAACCGGGCGTCCTTTGCCACAATCACACAGACCGGCGCGGCCAGTGTCTTTTCAACATTGTTGGGCATGAGATGCGCGACAAGGCGCTTCTTGGCGTCAGCCGACCGCAGGAACAGGAATCGCCCTGGGTTCGAATTTATGCTGGTCGGCGCCCAGCGTAGACGCTGATAGAGTTTGACCAGAAGCTCATCGGGGACCTCCCGGCTCGACCATCCGCTATGCGTTCTCGCATGCTCGAACAGCACCGCCGCAACGTCGGGATCGATCTCCTGGCTCATTCTGTGCTGACCCTGACGACGATTGGTTGTGGAGCGCACGCAGCGCACGCGCAAAAGGCGGATTCTACGAACGCTAGTTGGGCTTGCCCTGACGTTCCTGATTGCGCGCTCCGGCCAGGATTGCAGTGAGCGCGTAATTGCCTTCGTGACAGGCGTATTCGTAGATCACGCCATCGAGAGGATGGAAGATATACTCACCGCCCCACGGCTTCTCCCACGTGTCAGGATCATCAACCTCAAAACGATAGGCGATGCTTGTGGGCGAGGTGCGGGTGAACCGCTCGGTGACCTTGAGATTTTTCCACGACCCGGCGAAGCCCTGCGCCTGAGGAAGGTTTGTCGTTTCCACCACCAGCGTGTTTCCGTCATAACGGCCGACCGCATCCCCGTTCCATGGCCGTAGCCCGTCGGTTCGGTGGCTGGCGTTGAGCCGGATGATGCGGACGTCATGAATGTGCTCCACCTGGATCACGACTGAATCGCCGGTCTGCAAGATCTGATAGTTGTTGTTGTAGTATCCATTGGGCAGCATGGGTGGAGGAGCGTTGCGCGCGAAGCCAATGCACCGATCGCCCAGAGGCCGATTCTCATAGCTTTCATACTCTCCGCCCGGGGGACGCGTGGCCGACGGCCTTGGAGCGTCGGCTTTGCGCGGAGGGAACTGGCCGTTCGGCGTCGTCAGGATTGATGTCCGGAATTCGCCATTGATTTCCAGGATGTGAGTTCCCGGATCCAGCCAGTATGTATTGTACCCGCCCACAGCGCCGCCGGAATTTGCAAAGTCGGAGCGGGCAGCAATCAGTTGCGCATCCTTGGCCTTGTCTTCGGCGTTGCCAGGCAGAGAGTTGGTGTCGGAGACCACGGCGTCACGCGCTTCGAGCGCGGCCGCAAACGTCTGCTCCCTGCTCTTTGCTTCCGCCGCCGTCAGCACGGCCTTGTCAGAAAGCTTTGGATCGCGCGTCAACGGCGTCAGTGTCACGTTCGTCCAGAAGCCGCTGAGGTCCGGCTGACTGAATGCATTTTTCGGCGGCGCCCAGGGCGTCGCCGGCGCAGCGGATGCGGCTGCTGCCTTGCCCGCTGAGGGGGGCGCCTGCGCAATGGCCGCAGGACTGACCGCAAAAATCGCGCAGATCGTCGCTCCGGACCTAAGTGTTCTGGCTAGCATCGTCTCCTCCCAGTTGAACCATCCGCTTGCGGCACGAGACTGCCCTCGTTGGGGCTTCATGGATCGATTTCAAGGATCGTCGGCTGGCGTTACGCACCTTCGGTAGCCGGACGCCAGGTCAGGATGAAGACCGCAACAAATGCCAATGCGATAACCGGCAACATCGCAAGCATCACGTCGGATGCGCTGCGCCCTGCAGCCAGAATTCCTGCCGCCAACGCCGGTCCCGCGACAGAGCCAAGCCGCCCCACCGCGACACCCCACCCAACCCCCGTTCCACGGTACTGGGACGGGTACATCGTTGGGGAGAGGCCATAGAGCAGGAACTGGGCTCCGATCACGAAGAAGCCGATCGCAAACGCGCATGCCAGCATCGCACCGATGTCGTGCGCAATCGACGCCATGGCGAAGATCGCGGCGGCCATGCAAGCGTAGGAGACAGTGACGATGACCCGCCACCCCAGATGCGTCATCAATACCCCAAGCACGACCGCCCCAACGGAGCCGCCGACCGAGAACAGCAGCGTCCCAAGGGTCGCATCTGAGCGTTCGAACCCCTTGTCGATGAGGAGCGACGGCAGCCAGTTCAGGATCAGGTAGAGAACCACCAGCGTGAAGAAGAAGCCGGCCCATAGCAGAAGAGTTGGAACGCTCCTGCCGCCGCCAAACAGGGCGCGAGCGGTGGCTGCGTGAGCCGTTGCATCCGAAGGCTGCGCCTGCGCAACGCTCCTTGTCTCCTGCAGCAACAACAGCATCGCGATACCAACCACGATCGGGGCGATACCGCCGACCCAGAAAATGATCTTCCAGTCGAGAGCGGCCCCAATGAGCGCGAGCACGCCGGCGAGCGCCCCGCCAAGCGGCATTCCCGCCGTGATCAAGATCACCTTCCGCGCGCGATTCTCAGGAGATCCCGTCTCCGCGGTCATGGCGACCAGATTGGGCAGGGCTCCGCCCAGGCCTAGCCCCGTGAGGAACCGCATCGCGATAAACACGTCTGCGCTGGGGGAGAAGGCGGTGCCAAGCGAGAAGAGCCCGAACAGGAACATGGAGCCGATCAGGATGACTCGACGCCCGACCCTGTCAGAGAGCCCCCCGCCAATTGCGGCGCCGAGAAACAACCCGAATGTGTTCGCGCTGAACACCCAACCCAAAGCGGCGGGGTCGAGCGCGTAGACCGGCCCGAATTTGGGCGCTGCAACGCCTGCCGACTGCAGGTCGAAACCCTCAACCAGCGCCGCAAGGAAGCACAGGACGAATGTCGTGGCGTCTCGTAACTTCAGCGGCGCGGCGGGCGTCGCAGGCGACTGATCGGTTTCGGACATGGAGCGACTTTCGAATTTAGGTCGATAGCCAGGACTGGCGCGCCCTGCCCTCGATCCCACCCTCGGCGTACGCGCAATTGCCATCGCGGATTGGGCCCTTACGCAACGGCGCGTTCTGGTGTGAATGCGATCGGCAGGCGGGTGATGGCGTTGAACCAGATCGAGCGCAGCCATTCAGGCTCGCCCACGATCTGAAAATCGGGGATGCGCGTTACGATCTGCTTCAGAAGGGCGAAAAGCTGCATGCGCGCCAGCCGGGCGCCTATGCACACATGCGGTCCGGTTCCGAAGGAAAGATGCTTGCGTGCATTCTGGCGCGTGATGTCGAACACGTGGGGCGCCTCAAAGACGGTTGGGTCGTGATTTGCCGCCGCGTACGACATGTAGATCTTGTCGCCCTTCTTGACGGGATGACCGCCGATCTCCGTATCCATTGTTGCGGTACGCCTGAAGTTGGTCGTTGTGGAGGTAAACCTCAGCACCTCCTCGATCGCGTTCTCCAGATGCTTGTCGACGTCGCTCCGCAGCAGACGATACTGGTCAGGGTGCGTCTTCATCATGTGCATGAAATGAGCGGCGGTACTGCGCGTCGTTTCGTGGCCAGCCACGGAGAAGACAATAAAGAACATGTTGATGTTGACCTGGCTGAGGCCGAGCGACTTGTCATGAACCAGAAGGCTCATGAGGGAGTTGTCCGGCTGGCGCCGCTTCATCTCCGAGATTTCCTCGGCGATCGCGAAAAGCTGGAATGTGGGATCGAGTGTGTGCTGTCCACGTGTCTCGACATCTGCCATGGCGTTGCCGAGATCGACCACACGCGCGCGCATGTTCTCCGGAATGCCCATCAGTTCGCAGAACGTGTAGACCGGCAGCTTGGAAGCCACATCGAAAACGAACTCGCACTGACCGCGGTCGACAATCTCATCGACCAATTCACGCGCCAGCCTGTCGATCTCGGGCGCCATCGCTTGCATGACCTTCGGGGAGAATGCCGGCATGACGACCTGCTTCACAGCAGCATGGTCTGTAGGCTGCATACCCATGAAGTTTGCCCGGTGAAGGGCAAGTTCGCCCTCTTCAAGATCCCAGATGACGAAGCCCTCGTCGTAGGAGCTGAAGCGATCGGTATCGCGTGATACGTCGAATACGTCCTGATAGCGCGTCAAAACCCAGAAGCCCTTCGTCATGGACGAGGCGGGCACGTTCGGGACGTAGCTCGGCGTCGGCGGGTTCCAGTGGACGGGGTCCTGCGCCCGCCACAGATCGAACAGCGCGTGCGGCGGCCCCTTCTCCTTCGGAAAGATATCGGGATCCAGAAGGTTGGAATCTATCTGCCATTTCGTCATGGTCGCCTCCTCGTTCACCTCGCCTGGCCGCGCGCCTCAACGCTAGGGCCGATGAGGATCTGTTCACGCGCCTTGGGCGCCTAAGCTTCTGCAACCACCCGGCCTTCGATGAAGCCGAGCTTGTCGATTTCGATACGTGAGACGTCACCAGCCTTGAGATATTTCGGCGGCTTCATCGCGGCGCCAACGCCGCCTGGGGTGCCGGTGAAGATTACGTCGCCCGGTTCAAGCGTCATTGCCTGCGACAGGTAGGCGATCTGATCAAAGACGTTGAAGACGAGGTTCGCCGTGTTCGAGTCCTGACGCTTTTCGCCGTTGACGAAGGCGCGGATACCCAGCGCATGCGGATCCCCAACCTCGTCCGCCGTCACGATGGCAGGTCCGAATGGCGCGTGCGTGTCGAAACTTTTTCCCACAATCCACTGAGAGGTGCGCATCTGCCAGTCGCGGACGGAGACGTCGTTGCCGACACAATAGCCAAATATGGCATTGCGCGCGTTTTCCCTCGAGACATGCTTTGCGCGAGCGCCGATGATGACCGCGAGCTCAGCTTCGTAGTCCAGCCGGGTGGAGACCTTCGGGAGCAGGATTGGGGCATAGGGCGGATTCACGGCTGTGACCTGCTTGCCGAACCAGACCTGATGCTCCGGTGTCGTTTGCCCGCTCTCCACGATGTGGTCTGCGTAGTTGAGGCCGATCGCCATGATCTTGCCCGGGCGCGGCACAGGCGCTTCAAGGGAAACCGCCGTCAGTGGAATGTCCGCTCCGCGCGAGGTCGCACGCGCGACCTTTTCCCGGAGATCGGCCCATCCCGTGATCAAGCTGATCATGTCCCGCGGCAGGCCAGGATCGACCTTGGCCAGATCAACGATCCCGTCGTCCTTGAGGAGACCGATGCGTGTTCCAGCGCTGTCAGTGAACGTGACGAGCCTCATCGCCTCACTCCACGGCCAGCAGGGTTGCGACACCCTTTTGCCCGAAGGAGTTCGTGTAGCGCGTCTGCGCGCCGATCTCCAAAGGCGGTGGCCCGACATAGGTCACCGTGCCTTTGAAGTCCTCCGCGTTGATGGTCGCCGTGTTCGACGCCTGATCGTAAGTGAAGGCGCCTTTGAAGCCGCGGTCGTTGGCGACGGTTCCGTTGGCATTGTCGAACACCACGGTCAGCGCATCGCCGCCGTCGTCGGTGAACTTCACTGTGAGCTTCATGACTTCCTCCTTCTGTCGGCTTCAGGCTCGTGCCTTGGTCGAAGCTCGAACATCTTGCGTCCAGTACGGTCAGGTGCGCGGCGGGAACTGCCCTAGCGCCACGCGACGAACCTGCTCGCTGTCTGTTGGTTGATGGCCGACCGCATGGGTCGGCGCCGGTGTTTCCTGCACCGTGTTGCTGACGCGCCCCACGCCGGTCACTTCGACGTCAACGACATCACCGGGATTCATCGGCCGCGAGTTCGCCGGCGTTCCCGACAGCACGACATCTCCCGGTAGGAAGGTGATGTGCCGCGAGAGGTCGGCCATGATGTAGGGGATGTCGAATGTCATCTCGCTGACAGGCCCGTCCTGGACGACCTTGCCGTTTATGTAGGTACGGACACGCGACTCGCGAATGTCGACACCGCGAACGATCCCCGGGCCTATCGGACAGAAACCGTCCTGCCCTTTCACGCGCAGCATTGAGCCTGCATCGGTGTCGCGGAAATCCTGCGCTCCCACATCGTTGGCGGCGGCGAAGCCTGCCAGATAGTCCCAGACGTCGGCCGGCGCCACGTTGCGCATCGGCTTGCCGACGATCACGGCGATCTCGCCTTCGTAGTTGAGGTACTGGCAGTCGGCCGGCCGGTTCAATTTTCCTCGATGCGCGTTGAGGGTCGTCAGCGGCTTCTGGAAATAGGTCGGTGTCGTCAGCGCAGGCGCATGGAATTCAACGCGACGTGATTCGTAGTTCAGGTGGATGCAGATGATCTTGGTCGGGTCGCACGGCGGCAGGTAGATAGCGCTGGCTTCGGATGTCGTCCGCCCGTCGCCCAGGCGCAGCACGTCGCCTTCAGGCTTCACCCAGACAGGTGTTCCCTCGAACAGAATGCGTCGCCATTCTTCGCGCGGTCCAGTCAGTACAGACACGGGCTTTTCTCCTTGGTGATTTTCAACCGAAGACTCGGACCTGGCCAAAGCGACCACCGAGGTAAGCTAGGGGCTCGTCCGCGCCGCTCTCGAACGAGGTGACCTCGCCAATGAAGATGTCGTGGTCTCCGGCGCCGTTGACGCTGAAGGTTCGGCATTCGAAGGCGGCGGCGGCGGCTTCAAGAACAGGCGCGCCGCCAGCTCCGCTGCGGATTTGTATGCCCGAGAAGCGCTCTTCCGCGGGTCGCCGGAGCGCTTCGATCAGCGCCTTCTGACTTTCGGCGAGCACGCTGATCGCAAAATGGGCTACCCGTGAGAACACGGGACGGCTGCGGGCGGTGTGCGCGAGGCACCAGCTTACGAGCGGCGGATCCATTGAGACAGAGGTGAAGGAGTTGACCAGCAAGCCGACCGGCGCGCCATCAGGCGCAGACGCCGCCGCGAATGCAACGCCGGTTGGAAAGCGGCCGAGAGCCTCGCGGTAGCGTATCCGCTGCTCGTCGCCGGGAGGTTGGTACGCGCGCGTGGAGCTCATACAGGCTCCATGCTTGGCTTGACCACTCCGGGCACCGATTGGTGACCGTAGGTGTCGCGCTGGTAGTACTCCGATTGATGCGACGCCGACCGTGCGCCCCAGCCGATCTCCGACATGAAACCCGACGGATTCATGAAATAGAACGAATACATCTGGTCGTTGGCGTGCCGACCGGGCTCGATGCCGATCTTGACGCCGGCCTTCTTCACGGTCTCGTAGGCGAGGCCGACATCGTCAAAGCTTTCGACTTCGAACATCAGGTGGTTGATGCGCTTCTTCCCCGGAGCGCCAAACGCCACGGTGTGATCGCGCTCATTGCAGTGGAAAAACATGAGGTCGTGCGGCCGCGGGAGATCGGGCACCGGGACGCGGTACTCGATCCCGCCACGCATCCCAAGAAGTCGGTAGAACGCGTATGTCTTTTCGAACCCTGCCCTGTCGGTCTGCATGACGTGGCCAAGACCCCCGGCGCCGGTCTTGAAGGCGCCGTGCATCCGGCGCCCCGGATAGAAGGGGTTGCTTGCCTGCACATGGGGTCCGTGAAAGATCTCGATCGGATACCCGCTCGGATCCTGCAGCATCATGACCTCAAGAACATGGCGCTCGTAGGCTTCATCGAAGGATCCTCGCCGCACCTTGACGCCGGACGTCTCGAGGTGCTTCGCCAGCTCGCCGAACTCGTCCGGTCCGGCCACGCGGAACCCCAGGACCTTCAGATCATCGGATCCGTCTTCTTCGAGCGTGATGCGATGATGCCAGTAGTCCATCCGCAGATAGGCTCGGTTCGACTTGTCGCCGGCGACAACTTCCAGTCCGAGAATGTCGCCCGCAAAAGCCTTCCACTGTTCAAGATTGCTCACGCCCAGCGTGAGGTAGCCAAGCTCTGTGACCTGAACCACGTAAGCCTCCCTAGTGTTTGAACGAGCCTTTGCGTACGGCCACGTTCTTGATGTCGCAGTAGAAATCAAAGCTCCAGGTTCCGCCCTCCCGGCCGATGCCTGAGACGCGCGATCCGCCAAATGGCGCGGCGAGCTCTCGAATGAAGAAGCAGTTCACCCAGATTGTGCCCGCGACGACACCGGATGCGATGCGCATGGCGCGAGCCTCGTCACTCGTGAACAGCGTTCCGGCGAGGCCATACTTGGTCGCATTGGCGACCTCGATCACCTCGTCATCCGAACGGAAGGTGTTCCACGTGAGCACGGGCCCGAAGACTTCAGACTGGAAGATCTCGGAGTCCTGCTTGGCGCCGGAAATGAGCGTGGGCTGGAAATAGAGGCCGCCCTTGTTGTGCCGCGCCCCGCCCCAGAGGAACTCCACCCCATCCTTGCGGGCGCGATCGACGAAGCCCTGGACGCGCTCGAAATGCTCCGGGTGGATCAGCGGGCCGACCCGCGTCGTCGGCTCGCGTGGATCGCCCACGGTCATGTGCCCGACGGCGTCGCGGACGAGTTCCAGGAACTCTCCGGCAATCTTCTCCTCGACCAGGATGCGGGTGCCGGCAAGACAGACCTGCCCGGCGTTGATGTACTGGCCGGCAACAGTCTGGGCGGCTGCCTTCAGGTCGGCGTCCGCACAGACAATGAACGGTGACTTGCCGCCCAGTTCAGAACTCATCGGCGTGATGCTGCGAGCGGCCGCCGAGCCGATGATCTTGGCTGTGTCGGTCGAGCCCGTGAAACTGATCCTGTCGATATCGCTATGCTCGACAAGCGCTGCGCCGGCGTCTTCGCCGATGCCTTGAACGACGTTAAGTACGCCTGCGGGCACGCCTGCCGCCTGCGCAATATCCGCGAGCAGCGAACAGGTCAGCGGCGCCCACTCGGGCGGCTTGATCACGATCGTGTTTCCAGCCGCAAGCGCTGGGCCGACCTTCCAGGTCGTCAGCATCAGCGGGGCGTTCCATGGCGTCACCAGCACTGCGACGCCGGCCGGATCGTAGTGAACGTTGTTCACGACCTCGGGCGAGTCGATCGTATGACCGCGGAGGGTCAGGGCATGCTCGGCGAAGTAGGAAATGTTCAGCGCTGCACGCGGTATGACGCGATGCTGGTTGCCAGTCAGGAGCGAGCCATTGTCGAGCGTCTCGACAGCTGCCAGATCGGCTGTGCGCGCCTTGATGCCTTCGGCAAGACGCTGAAGGATGGGCGCGCGACCTTCGGGCCCCAGCGCCGCCCAGGCAGGGAACGCCTTGCGAGCAGCGGCAACTGCCGCATCTGCTTCGGTCTTGCCGCCTGCCGAAATGCTCGCGAGTTCAGCGCCATCCACCGGTGAGCGGTCAACGAAGCGATCCTTCGACGCCACGCGGCGACCATCGATATAGTGGTCGGTGGAAACGTCTACGCCAGCAATGCTTACGCGGCCTTCGGACATGCCGTGCCCCCCTTGGTGTCTTGAGATTGGATGTTTAGGAATTGGTCGACCAGGCGATTGGCGCGGGCAGGATCCGAGAACATCTCGTGGGTCTGGCGGTTGCGGGCGCCTGACCCGAGATAGAAACGTTCGTACTGCTCATTGCGGCTCGCAAGCGCACTGCCCACGAAGTCCCAGGCGAGCCGATACACGCGCACGCGCTCATCGGCCGTAACATCGCCCGCGCCGCGCAGGTAGTGATCGATCAGGTGCTTGAGTTCGGGGTTGCGCATCTGGGCTTCGGTCGGGGCGGCGAACACGTTGTGCGAACCGAGAAGCCGGATGATCTCGTTGACCCGCGGCACCCAGAACGGAAGCGAAGCCCGCAACGCGTGCAACGGCCGAACGTCCGGGAACCAGGCGCCGCCTGGATATTCCTTCGCCTGCATTTCGGATGCGTAGACGGCCGATCTGGCGAACTCCGCGAAGGCCCAGATTTCACCGAGCATTTCCTGGGCGGCCGGGTTCTTGCCGTTGATGCATTTGAGCATGCGGCTCGCAAGACCCCAGGCGAACTCGAGCTTGGTCTGCGCGCGGATCATGGTCTGCTGCATGATGTTGGGCGACCACGACGTCCGCATCACCGCGTTGTAGGCCGCGAGGTTGGCGTTGATGAAGAGGCGACTCTTGGGGATCTCGACGTCGTCAAAAATGACAAACGCGTCCTGCTCGTCGAAGCGACCGGATAGCGGGAAATCGTATGCGTGCTTCGGCGCCGAAAAACTGTCGCGGCAGAGGATCTTCATCCCCGGGGTTGTCATCGGGATGCTGAAGGCCAGCGCATACGCATCCGACCCTTCCGGGAGCGGATAGGACGGATAGACCGCCATTTCGTCCGCAAAGGGCGCCAGGGTCGCAAGGATGCGCGAACCGCGGACGATAATGCTGTTTGCGGTCTCGCCGACCTTGCGAAGCGCTACGTCGTTTCCGGCGCGGGGGGCGTCCCCCTGCGCCTTGTCGACGGTCGGGTGGATAATTGTGTGGGTGAGCGACAGATCCTTGCGGCGCAATTCCTTCTGGAATGCGACGATATTCTCCGCGCCCTCCTCATTCCCCTTCTGGGCCCATTCGTCCGGTCGGGCAGCGAACCCGGCAAAGGTCACGTTCATGTAGTCAGGCGTGCGGCCCATGATCCCAACGCTATGCTCGGCGCAGACCTCCAGCGCTGCATGGCGCTTGAATAGATCTTCGCGAGAACGCGGAATGAGGTGACTGGCGTTGATCAACTCGCCGGTTTCAGGATCGGGGACCAGGCACCTGGCAGCTTCGGAGTGCTGGAGATCAAATACCGCACCGAGTTCTTGAGCGGCGCCCATGAAGGCGGGATGCGAGGCGACGTCATTGACACGCTCGTCGCCTACATAGATGTCGCGCGGCGCCTTGAGGCCATCAAGGAATTCCTGGCCAGTTCTTGCAGGCATAGTTCCACCTCCCAGGCGGCATGGGCCGTCTTGCGTCGTTCACGTTGCAGGTTTTTCCTGGCCCTATCCCTGAGCCATCAGGTCAGGCCGCGCATCAAGAGTCCTAGTTCGGCACGTAGAGCGCGATCGAGCTGCGCCCTGTCGATGTATCCATTGAGCATTTCACCCAGGTGGAGGTAGTAGATTGCAAAGAGGCTGCGGGCTGACGCGAGCAATGGACTCGAAGCTGCCACAGCGCCTTTGCTCTTGGCGCTCTCGACCAGCAGCGCCAGCTTGCCGTACAACGACCGCATCAACTCGCGTACGAGCGCGCGCTGGTCGTCACTACTGACATAGCCAAGCTGCCGCATCAGCGCGCGCGCCAGCGGTAGATCACGCTCGTGGTAGGCAATCAGGGTTTCGAAGAAGACGATTACCTGATCGAGAAGGTCGGAGTGTTTCCGGGACGCCTTGTAAGCGCTCTCGACGACCTCGAGCATCTCGTCGTGGAAAACGAGGATGAGCAGGTCGTCCTTGGTCTTGGCGTAGAGGAAAACGGTGCTTGTCGCGATGCCAGCTGCTTCAGCGATTTCCTGAATCGTCGCAGCGTCGAAACCCTTGACACTAAAAAGTGCCCGGGCCGCCCCGATAATGCGTCCGCGCTTCTCAATCTTGTTCTGTTCACGACGGCTTTGAACCAAACCAGCCAAGGCCCGCCTCCTCGAGACTACCTTGACCTCTCCTACGCGCTGGGGGGCGCCTCCGTCAACATAATTACTGATCGCACTCCGATTTTTTAAGATGGCGCTTTTGGGCCACTCCCTTTAAAACATCGTCTATTCCGCGCCATTGACGTCGGCAAATACCGATTTTTGCTCCGATTTTTTGATGGAGAAGCGCCTGATGCGACCCGTCCTCGTGCGCACTTTGCTGGCTGAAGGCCGAACCGTTCTCAATGGCTGGTCGGTGATACCCGGAGGGTTTCTGGCCGAGGTGATGGCCACACTCGGATGGGATTCGCTAACCATCGACGCGCAGCACGGCCTGATCGGCCACGGCGACATGGTCGCGATGCTTCAAGCAGTTTCAACAACGGCACTCACGCCGATTGTCCGCCTGGCTGCAAATGATCCCACCCTGATTGGCCAGGCGCTTGATGCTGGCGCGATGGGCCTCATCTGTCCGCTAATCAATTCGCCGGAGGAAGCAGCCGCCTTTGTCTCGGCGAGCCGCTATCCCCCTAATGGCGTCCGTAGTTCCGGAGCTACCCGCGCGATGATCTATGCGGGCTTCGACTATGGCGCAAACGCAGATCAGCAGATTCTGCGCTTTGCAATGATCGAAACCGCTGATGCGCTCCGCCGCGTTGATGAGATTGCAGCAACGCCCGGGCTTGATGGCCTTTACGTCGGCCCTTCCGACCTCTCGCTCGCGCTTGGCGGCAGTCATGGGTTTGACAAGGACGAACCCCAGATGCTCGAGGCCTATCGCGCGGTTGTTGAGGCCTGCCGTAAGCACGGCCTCACCGCTGGCATTCATACCGCGACGCCGGCGTTTGCCGCTCGGATGGCGGAATTCGGCTTTCGGTTCATCACGCTGGTCGGTGACTTCAACTTCGTTCTCGCTGGCCGCTCCGTTGTCCGCCAGGCGCGTACGCTTCTCGACGCGCCAAACAAATAACAGAGCTGGAGGATCACATGCCCATCGCCCACGAAGCAATTTTGGACGCAGCACGTCGCCTGCACGAAGCCGAGCGAACAAAGGTGCGCATTCCTCAACTCTCCCGCCAGTTCCCCGACATGACCATGGCTGACGGGTACACCATCCAGTCCGCGTGGTTGGACATCAAGCGCGCCGAGGGGCGCAGGACGATTGGCTACAAGATCGGCCTGACCTCGCGCGCGATGCAGATCAACTCGCAGATCAACGAACCGGATTACGGCGCGCTGCTCGACGACATGCTGTTCGCCGAGGGGTCAGACATTCCAACACAGCGCTTCATAAAGCCGCTCATCGAAGTCGAACTTGCCTTCATGCTGGGCCGACCGCTCGCCGGGCCGAACGTAACGCTGTTTGATGTGCTGGCCGCGACCGAGTATGTGACCCCGGCGCTCGAGCTGATCGACCTGCGCGTTCAGCCGGTCGACCCCGAGACGAAGGCCATGTCGAAGGCGCTCGATACAATCTCCGACAACGCGGCATGCGCGGGCGTCATTCTTGGAGGCCGGCCGGTCAAACCCGACGCCGTTGACCTGCGCTGGGTCGGATGTCTCCTGCACCGCAACGGCGTTATCGAGGAGACTGGCCTGGCTGCCGGCGTTCTGAACCATCCCGCTACCGGGATTGCGTGGCTCGCGAACAAACTCGCGCCGTTCGACACCAGGCTCGAGCCGGGCCAGATCCTGCTATGCGGCTCGTTCACCCGCCCTGTCTTCGCCAATCCAGGCGATGTTTTTCACGCTGACTACGGCGCACTCGGGGGAATTGGGGTAAGGTTCGTTTGAGTGCGGCGCGCCCGGCGCCTTGGCGGATAGTTCTCAGCACAGCCGCTGCTCGATCTGAGTTCCGACAAGACGACCGTCTCAGACCAGGTTTTGAAACGTGCCCATTCAGAACTCAATGCCATTCATGCGGAGCCTAGCGCTCCTTTTTTGACGGAGACTCATTCATGCGCTGTGTATACGCCCTCGTGGCCATCGCCCTCTCAGGCGCCCCCCTGTTTGCTCAAGCGGCATATTCTCAGGGGGCACCGGCTGCCGCTCCTGTCGCGCCAGCTGGCGCCTACGTCAATGACAGGCCACACACGAGCGTCGTCTGGAAGCTCAAGCACCAGGGACTGTCGTACTACACGGCACGCTTTACCGGGGTAGAGGCGCAGCTCGACTTCAACCCGGCTGACGTGTCCAAATCCAAACTGACCGCTACGATCGACCCGAAATCGGTCGAGACCGACTTCAGCAAGACGCGCCCTTCCACCGACTCGCGCGACTTTAACGCCGAGATCGCCGGCGAGCAGATCCTAAACGCTGCGAAATTCCCGGCGATCACCTTCAAGTCGACCAAGGTCGTCAAGACCGCGGCCGACAAGGGCCAGGTCACAGGCAATCTCACTTTTCTGGGCGTCACAAAGGCCGTGACGCTGGATGTGACCTATGTGGGAAATCGTCCGGACCCGCGTACCCAGAAGCATAAGGTTGGCTTCTCCGCGACCGGTACCTTCAAGCGGTCGGAATTCGGCATGACCTACGGCGGCGGTTTCCTTGGTGACGAGATCCAGCTTCAGATCGAGACCGAGTTCCTGCAGAAATAGATCCCTCGAAACGGAGTGACTGGGCAACGGCGGGGACACCCGCCCCGCCGTTGCAATTGCCTTGGTTTATCGGACTGCGGCTTGCTTGAACTCAGCCACCGAATGGAAGGTACGGCGCAAGTGGCGCTGCTGATGCAGTCGTCCACCTAGACGCGAAACAAGATCGCTGCGATCTCACCAGCAATCACATTCGCCGCTGCACGTAGTGGCGCATCTGCAAGTTCGCATACGCATCGATGACCCTCAGCGCCTCCGAGTTCATGCGCAGGTTCCTTGCCCGCGTCCTCCCCGACCGGTTCCACCGCATCCGCCATGTCGGGTTCCTCGCCAACACCCAGCGCGCCAAGCTCATCGCTCGAACCCGCGCGTTGCTGGTTGATCGGATGGCGCCGTCGCAGCCGGCGCCCGAGACTGCAGTGCCGATCGCCGAGGCCGCGCCTCTGCCGGCGCCATGCCCGTGCTGCGGCGGCAAGATGATCCTCAGTCAGATCATCGAGAGGGCGTCCTGGCTGCGGCCACGTCGGACATCGACGCCAACCCTGACGATCGACAGCTCATGAGCGCCATGGCGACTGCCCCTGCCACCATCGCTTCTCATCACCCCTCCCACTGCGAGGGACGCGCCGCCCTGCGCTCAACCGGCGCGTTCACGGCCAGAACGCTTGCTCCAACGCAAGACGCCAACGTCCAACGGGCTCATCTTCGACCGGTTCAGAGCTTAGATCGCTACATCCGGCATCGCACCACGCGTGCGCGCCCCGTCGACACCTTCAAATATCCATAGACCACACCCGTCGTCCGCGGGTCAGACATGGGGCTTTCTACGACGCCCGCCCAGCGCACGCCGCTAGCACCTCAGGGCGGGCGTCGTAGAAACCTAAACCATAACTGCCCTTCCCAACCATCATTGCGAACGACAGGAAAGGCGCTCATTCCTGCCACCAGGACAGTTTCACGACCGAATTTCTTCCATGGGCTGGCCCGAGCATCCTAACCCTTCAACGAGGCCACGCTTGCGGCGGTCGATCGCGATCAGTCGCGCTGCGGAATTTCCTCGATGACGTCGAACTCAAGGTCGCTTGAGCCTTCGCCGTGGCCGACGATGGTGCGGCGGCCGAGCCACAGCACCACGCGGCCGTCGAGCCAGCGCGTGCGCTGAAAGCTGCGCGTGACGATGCGGCCGGAACGCGGAACCTCTTCCTCATTGATGAAGTAGGGCTCGGGCGCAAGGCCGGGGCCGACGAGCACAGCGCCCAGAGGCTCGGCCGGGCGGTCGGGAAGACGCGCGCGCTGCAGCCTGATGCTGCGCTGGCTTTCCGGCACGTGTGATGGTGTAAACGGCCGCCAGTTGAGCGGCGCATCCGTGCCGAGACGATAGCGCGCCGTGGCGCCCAGCGCGGGCGCGGGGTCGGGCGGCGGGACCGGCGCGCGGGACAAGGCATACCGCTCGCCGTCAACGCTTATGCCCGCTGCCGAGAGCACGGTGCGCTCGACGGCCCAGACCATGTTCGCCATTTCATCGCGCAGGAAGACGACGCGCTCGATCGGCGCGCTCTCCATCATTTTCGGCGTTGATGGGGGCAGGAACAGCCGGGGCTTTGCGACATCGCCTGTCTCTTTCGTCTCCAGACCGAACATGGCCCAGCGCCGCCAGTCCTCGTCCGTTCCGCGATCGGCAGGGCGCACCAGCGCTGCGTCACCGAACACGTCGTGCACAACGAGCCCGCGCGCCTCACAAAGCTCGCCGACCTCAATCTCGTAGGGAATGACGCACCAGTCGTCGCCGTAGGCGAGGACAAACTCCATGAGCAGGATTCGGGCGACATCGGTCGTGGCGGCGCTCACCGCGCCAAACTCTACGCGGGCGTCCTCCATCTCCCAGAAGCGATGGCTCGGCATGCCGGCAAAGCGGATCGCCGACGGCAGGAAGGACAGCGCCTCTTCCTTCGCAGGCGTGGAGGTTGCAGCGCCTTCCGCGCCTCGCGTTCCAGGTGCGCCTGCGCCGCCGACCCCCCCGCCCGGCGCGGCGACATCGACGGCGTACCAGTCGAGCCTTCCGTTCGCATAGCTGTCGCCGGTCAGCACCGTCTGCCTGACCCCCGGCGCCGTGGCGCAGGAGAACTGATACTCGAGCTGGCTCGGCGCCCATGCAACTTCCGCCGATTCGTGCGGCGCCAGGTAGAGGGCGGCATACCAGGTCCGGGCAGCGCCAGCGGCGCGCCTGGCCACCTCCGCAAGTGTCGGCGACAGCCCCGAGCGCGCGTCGATCGAGGCTTCATAGCCCGCATCAGCGAGGAAGGACGCGGCATCGAACAGATGCGCGTCCGATAGCGCCGCGAGCTGGCGCGCCTCGTCATCGTTCACACCTTCGATGTCCAGGGGATCGAGCGGATAGGCGGTCCGCATGCCCTGGAATGCCTGCGCGCGATGGGGGGCGCCCACATTCTCGCGCGCCAGCGCCTTGTCGAAGGCGCGCGCGACCTGGATCAGGGCGATACGGTCCAGCGGCGCCGCTTCGCGCTCGACCACGGCCTCGAGCGGATGCTCGTGCGGGAAGTCGCGCCGAGGTCCTCCGCGCACGGCAAACTGCTCGAGTTTTTCACGCCTCATCGCCATCCGCGCTTCGATCGGCGAGCCGGCGTCGTCGGCCTTGAGTTCGAGGAACTGCCACTGGCGCGCGAGGAACCACATCGGGTCGCGCGCCTCGGCGCGGAGCGCGCGATCGAAGTTCTCTTCGCGAACGCGGCCCTCAAGCCGGTTCCACCCCTGGATGTAGGGTTTCGGCTCGAACGCCACGCCGGCAATCAGGAACTCCGCAGCCTTGAGGTCATAAGCCATGGCGTTACTCCGTGGCGACTGTGAGAGGGGCGACGTCGCGCACCAGGAAGGTCGAGGCAAACTTCGACCCGTGGTGGAACGAGCTCAGCGTCGCCGGCAGCACCGGGAACAGCGGCGATGCCGCGATGTGGTCCGGCTCGATGGCGCGAAGCCGTGCGCGCGCGAAGGTGTCGAGCACGACGCCCAGAAGCTCGTTCCAGCGCCAGCGTCCGTCCGGATTTGGCGGCGCAGCAAGCAACAGGGCCTGCGGCGCAGCGGCACTCGGACGGTCAAAGTGGAAGGCAACCCCTGTGGTCTCGTTCACCGCCGGAACGGTCTCGGTCCATTCGTCGAGCAGCAGACCTTCGAGATCGTCCGCGAACGAGGCGGGCGCATCAAGCGTCATCACGCTCATGACCTCGCCCTCCTGTGGCGCCGTGCTCCAGGCCTGCCCTATCCATGGGTCGCCCGCGCGCAGCGGCAGCTGCACCGGAACGAGCCTCGGCTCGGCCCCCGTGGTCCAGAGCGCAGCTGCGCTTGCAAGCGCGACGTCGGCGATGCGCGGGCGCACGCGCGCCAGCGACTGGAGCCACGCCTCGAGCGCCAGGGGATCTGTCTCGATCGGCGCGGCGAGCCGCGCATCGACTTCCACCCGGGCATCCAGGTCGAGACTGAACCGGGGCTGCAGAGGGAAGCCGTCGCCGAGAACGAGACGCGCGGCGGCGACAAGGTTGGCGAGCCGGGCGTCGAGGCGTCCGGCCAGCCGCCGGTTTTCCTCGCGCGGATCGGGGCGCGGCGGTTCGGCAGGCAGCGGCGCCAGTGCAGCGTCTGCGGCGGCGAGACGCTTCTGGATCACAGCGAGCGCCGCGCGCGCCTGCTCGACGAGGCCAAATACTGCGGAGATGCTGACGCCTGCAGCGCTGCGTGGCAAAGCATCCGGTGTCCCAAACAGTGCGGCCGCACGCATGCGCTCGCGCACGGTCGCCAGTCTCCCGGTCCAGGCGGTCGCATCGAAGGTCGTCGGATCAGCGCGCAGCGCATCATAGACTGCTGAGAGCGTATTGAGATGAGTCTCAAGCGCCACAGCTGCATCGCGAAGAGCGTTGCGCACGTCGCCGACGCGCAGAGGCAGAACGGCAAGGTCGCCGCTGGCTTCCAGCTTGAAACCCTTGGGGTTCCTCGGGTCGGCCTTCTCGTGGTCGGCGGGGAGGCGATAGTCCTGTGCGTTGAGTCCCCGGCCGCCGCCGGCAAGCCGACGTAGTGCTCGCAGCTGCGGCAGAACGCGTGCAAGCGGTGTCGCGCCAGGGGCGGCGCTCGTATCGAGCACCAGCTTGAGCTCCCCCGCCGATGGCGCCGGGCCAGAGAACAGCATGATGACATCGTCGCCGATATTGTCGGCAGCACGCACGCGGTCGGCGAGATGGCGCTCGAGATCATTGGCGCCGTCGCCTAGGCGGTCCGCGCTCATCAGCACAAGATCGATCGCCTCGAGCCCCATCAGGTCGAGCGTCACGGTGCGCGGGCTGGCGCCCGCTGGGCGAACCTCGAAGCCGATCGCGCCCAGCGCAGGCAGCTGGCCAGCAAGCCAGGCGTTGAGTCCAGGATTGGCGGCGGCCCGCGGCGTCTTCGGCGGCGCTCCGCCTCCAGCAGAAAGATGCAGGACGAGGCGCTGCGTGAAAACGCGTCCACTGCGGGGCGTCTGCGCCACGTCCGGCACGGGCGGCAGCTCGCCCTCGCCGGCCGCGTTGAGGACGCCGCTGGCGCGGTCGATATTCGACTGCACGGCCTGGTGGGCGCTCTCGGCCAGCATCAGATCGGCGACGGCGTCCAGCGACTCCTCAAGGTGCTCGGTCTCCTTAATGATCGCGAGCGCTTCGCGCGAACCCGGCGGCGGCAGGTCAGCGATGTCGTAAGGATAGACCTTCTTGACGCGCACATGGTCGAGGAAATCCTTGCCGTCGATGACGGTGCGCGCCTCGATGACCTCGGCGGGCGCATCGTCGTCGACCGGCGTGAGCCGCCGCGAGACCAGCGGGAACCTCGCGCGCAGCACGTAGATGAACGCGTCGAGTTCGAGGCCAGGATGGCCCTCATGCAGGCCGCGCTCGAACTGGTAGCCGAGAAGTGCGGAGAGATCCTGTCCTGCGCGCATGCCCTCGATGAACCCCATGGCCGCACGTACGCGGCGCGAAGTGAGGTTGACGCTCATCAGGTCGCGGGTCTGGGGTTCGGCGTGGGTGAGGTAGGCGTTGCGCAGCACGGCGGCGGTTACCGCATGGGTGAGCGAGGGCGCATGAACGAAACCACCATTGTCGGAGAGTTCGCTCACCACGCCGGAATCGCGGAGCACGTCCGGCAGGTCGCCTGGCGCGACCGGCTTCGGAACAGGCTTGGGGAGGAGGTCCTCTACATAGCCATAGGCGCCGAGATAAAGGCCCCGCGCCCTGCCCTCGCGCCGGCGCATGACATCGAGCCGCCGCGCGACGAGGCCGGTCTGCCAGCCATCGAGGCGATAGCTTGCAAGGTCGACATGCTCGGCGAAGAGCCGTTCCAGCGCCGCGGTGGACAGGCGTTTCAGGCGATCAAGCGCGGCGCGCTGCGATTGCAGCGGTAGCGCCTCGGGAAGAGGCGCCGGTGCCGGCCCGACACCCCCCTGCGAGGCGTCGAGCAGAAGATCGCCGAGCGTGCGCGTGTTGCGAGTGAGACCGAGCCTTGCGGCGTCGAACAGCGGCGCATGGTCGTCCGGCAAGGTCTTCTGGCCGCCGACGTTCACCACCGACGGCATGGCCGCGGCAGCAGCGAACTCGGCATGGAAGCGCGTGAACAATGAATGCGAGCTCGATGTGAGCTGCGAGGTCCAGGCGTTGTGCAGGAGGCGATAGAGCAGCGCCTTGGGCGCCGCAATGCGATCGCCGGCGGCATTTCGGAAGGTCTCGCCCCTGAGCTCTTCGGTTGTCGCGTTGAGCAGCCAGTCGATGTAGTTGCGAACATCGTCGAACTTCGAGATGCGCTCGCTCTCGGAAAGCGGCAAGTCCGGGTCCTGGTCGACGACAGGGACCTTGAGGGGATCGGCGTCGTGGAAAAACACAAGGCTCGCCAGCGGCAGGTCCCTGGGATCGAGCGGCAGCTGGGCGAACGCATGGTCGCGCGCGGCGAGACGGCGGGCCCACCAGTTGAGCGCGATCATCGGGATGACGCCGGTGAAGTTGAGCGTGTTCCATGCCGCCGGATCGGTGACGGCCTTGCGCGAGGCGAAGGAGACTGAGCTTGCAAGCTGGCCGATGACGCGCATGGAGTTGACGAGCGCGTCATCGCCGCCGCCGCCCATCTGTGCGATGGGCCCCGCCGGGTTGGCGCCGGCGGATTCGAAATTGCGGCGGAACCATTTCAGACCGCTGACGATTGAGCCCATCTCGCCGGCCTCTCGGCCTTCCTCTTCGGCCCAGGCCGTCAGGTCACTGGTCGCCAGTACTCCGTAGGGCTGGCGGCCGATCCGGATATTGGGCAGCAGCGTGCGGCCGGTCACATAGGTAAGAAAGTAACGCTCGATCTCACCTTTCAGCGCCGGGGTCATACGTCCCGCAACCATGTCGGTAAGGAAACGGCCGAAGGTCGCCGGCCAGAGCGCCCGGTTCATGGCGAGCGCATCGGCGATGTCATGGCGGTCCGCAGCGCCTGGCCAGTCGCTTACGCTCGCGAACGAGACACCGAGGGCCTCCGCAAGACGTTGGGCGTCCGATTTTCCGGCATGATCGAGCACTGCTCCGGGCGCAAGACCGTGCACTTCCTGTGCGACCAGCGCCTCATCCGCGGCAAGGTCGGAGGAGAAGGCCGAAGGCGCACCGTCAGTGTTGTTGGTCGGCGCACCATTGGCCAGGAGGTCGATGCCGCCGGTGAAACGGTGCTCTGCAAGCAGCGCCTCGAGGGCGGCGGCGCCTGCCTCATGATCCATCGTGAGCTTGGCGCCGAGTGCAACGATGCGGTGAAAGCCGACGCGCTGCTGTTCTGGCGGCACGCTCAGGGTCACCGCCATGCCCACCTCGACCGCGCGGTCGAAGTTGATGAGCCAGTCGAGCCTGGGATCGGCGGCGAGTCTGCCATCGGCGCCGCGCGAGAGCTCCGCCTCCGGCGCTTCCGGGTCCGGCCCGAGCATGAGCGAATCCGGTATCGGCTTGCCGAGGGCGCGCGCGACTTCCTTGCCGTCGTGGCCGATGCCGATGACGACGAAATAGTCCGGCAACAGCCGTGCGCGCGGCGGCGCAGTGCTGTGCGAGAGCCGAACCGGCGCTTCGGGCTCAGGCGCGGGCGCAGGCGACGCCGCGGGGGCGGGCTGCGGATCAGATTTAGTCGTCCGCGCGATGTAGCGGGCGCGCGGGCCGCCATAACGCGTCGCCAGAAGATTCCAGGCGCCAAGCTCTGCGGCGCGCCGCTCGTCCATGCCGAGGCTCTGCGCGCGGGCCCGCTCGGCCCAGTAGGCGACGCCCGCCGCACGCTCCCCGGCGCTGAGCAGCGGGTCGTGTGTCGAGATATTGACGTCATCCGGGAAAATGCGAACGCGCAGACGCATGCCGCCATCGCCGTGGGCGAACTTGGTCTCAAGCCGCACCGGAAACATGAGGATGGGGACGTGGTCATCGAGCGCGCCCACCGCGTCGTCGACCGGCATGCGCGAGAATTCAAGGACGGCGGCGCTAACGCGGCCGGCGAGATCGGCAAGCTCGGCGCGGCGTTTCTTTGTTTCCGCTTCCAGCGCGGCGACCTCGCGGTCGAGTGCGGCCGTCGCGCCGCGATCGTTGTCGCTGCCGGGCCTGCGCTCAAGTTCCGCGCGGCGCAGCCGGAGCGCCTCCGTGCGCAGGCCGGAGGCGCGGGCCTGAACGGCCGCGGCCTCGCGAGCGGCGCGGAGCGCGGCCAGCTGCTTCTGCGTTGCGCTGAGGTCCGGCATTCTCAGACCTTTCCGCGTTCGAGCATCTGGCGGGCGTGCCAGGCCACCATGACGGGCTTCTGATAGAGGATTGCTGCAATGTCCGCGGCTGTTGCGCCTGCGCCTGGGGCCCAGTTCAACGGCTGCGCCGGCTGGTCGCCATGCGGGTTCGAAGTGAACGGCGCCGCCAGGTCGATGATCTTGCGGTCCGTCATGTCGAGATGATCCCAGGAAAAATTGTCCCACGTGATCGGGCTCGCCATCGACGCGGGCGGTGCGTTTTCATCGAGGCCGAGGCGCGGCTCGCCCAGGGCCTCCTGCAGAACGAAGAACCAGCCGAGCTTGTCGGCGGGTATGGAGGCGCGCGCCGCCGCGGTCTCATCAAGCGCCGGGTCGCCGCGCGCCTGATCGAGCGTCAGCTTGAAACCGACGAAGGTAAGGTCGGGCGCGACCGGCGCCGTGAAGATCGGATACTCGATGTTCGGATCGTCAACGCCGGCAAGCGCCTTGGCGCCTTCCTCGTCATGGAGCGCGAGCTCGTTCACATGCCGCGGATCCGTGCTCCAGCGCGCACGCTGGGCGTAGACGATGGTGTTGGGATAGCGCTTGAGCAGGTCGCCGCGCACCGCCAGCACCACGGTCTCGCCACTGAAGCCGCGCAGCGGATTGGGGTTCTGGCCAAGCAGGCTGGCAGACGGCCAAAGATGCATCGCCTCGATGTCCTTGAGCTTGCGTGCGCGCTCCCTACCCTCGAGCCCCGGGGTAGGCACGCGCGACACATCCCAGAACTGGCGGAAGGGCGTACCGCGGCTGTCGGTCGGATACTCGCGCCAGAGCAGTTCGCGCGCGAACTCGTGGTTCACGCCGGCCATGTACGCCTCGATGAAGGGCGGGTTGGTGAGGAGGATCGTCACCGTGTTGGGCGGGATGAGACCGATGTTCGGCGCCAACAGGTCATCATTGATCTCCGAGAGCGGCCGGTACATCGGCTCCTTGATGTCGGGATAGGCCATCACCGGCTTGATCGCCGGCGGCGCGGTGGGATCGCTCGGGGGCGGCGCTGCGCCGGAATAGGCTTCCAGCGCATAATCGATGATGGAATGCTCGCCGATTCGGATCAGGCCCGACGCCCGCTTCGCATAGGACGCGGCTGGGGCGATCGCGGTCAGGACCTTGCGCTGTGCGTTGTCCGTATCGAACCGCGCGCGCTCGAGCGCTGGCGCGGGCCGTGCGGCAACCAAGCTTGCGAAGTCGCGCAAGGCGATGCCGAAGTCGCGGACGACGGCGGGATCTGCCGGCTGGGCAGCAATCGCTCCGGGCTCGGAGAGCGCAAAGCGCGCGGGTGGCTCACGGGGTATCGCCTCAGGCTTCAATGCGTCGAGACGGAGCTTGCCGGCCGACTCGATCGCCGGACGCGCGCTTAGCGCTGTGACGATCATGCCGCCTGCGGCGGCCGCCAGCGCCCCGGCGACCGCGAGTCCGGCGGCGCCGCCAAGCAACAGGAAAGCGCCGGCGGCGAGCGCGAGGAGGAGGATGACGATCAGCCACAGCCAGCGAAGCAGCTGCTTTCTGTTCTTCAGGCTCTCGTCGATGGCGCCGGCGATCTGGCCAAGCGTGGGGCCGGCCACGGGCTGCGCCGGGGGCGCCGCGGACACGCGCTGCTCGTTCAGGGCGGCTGCGAATTCTCCGGGTGCGCGGGCGCGCCGATCTGCAGGCAATGCGCGCTTCATGACGAGACCGCGCGGACGCGTCAGCTTGCGGAAGGCCGGCGTCAGCGCTGCCTTCGGCAGGCGGCTGTCAGCGACGAGGGCGCGGATCGTCTTGGGCGATCCCAGCACGCGCGACAGCATTGGCGAGGCGATCGAGAGCGCGGTCATCGCCGGGAGCGGCGACACGCTCTTTGCGAAAGCCTTGTGCATTGCCGCCTGCGAGAAGCGCAGGAAGCCGGCCTTGCGGTTGGCGGCCACAATCTCGCCGACCTGCTCCCAGGCGAGCTTCATGTAGCGCTCCTGGTGCTTGCGTACGACGCGTGCGCCGAGGCCGCCCGCTGCGCGCTGGCGCGGATCGAGGTTGAGGTCATGCGCCCACGTTGGTCTCTGCACGGGATCGACGCGGTCGAGCAAAGCATGCCAGCCGCCGGTGAGCGGTGGCGCGACGACCGGATCGCTGACATGGCTCGCCTGTGCGTCGGACGGCGCATTGACGACAAGCGCCGCGTCGGCGGGGAAGCTGGATAGCACATCGAGCGGCTTGGGCGTCATGTCCGGCGCCTTCAGGGCGCCTTCGAGGCCGACGACGCCCTTGTGGTGCGCGGGCGGCTCCCCTGGACCAAGCGCTTCGGCAACCACGGGCATCCCGAAGCCTGGCGCGGCGATGTCCATGTCGCGCACGCCGACACGCTGGTCGACCTTGCGCGGGACGATGCGCTGCACGAGGTCTTCGAAGTCCCCGCCCTCCCCGGTGCGAAAATACCATTCGAAGTAGATCGGAAACTCGCCGGCGCCGCCGCTCCAGGAGAGCGCCATGCCGGGATCTGCATCGTCATTGATCGGAAGCCCGAGGCCGGCCTTGCGGCCCACCTCGAACGTCGGGACCACGAACGCCGTGTAGGCCGTGTTGCGATCGAGCCGCCGTGGCGAGACAAGGCGCGAGACGCCGCTGTCCGGCGCCGCATCAAGACGCGCACGGAGCTGAGCCAGGTCAGGCGCGGCATCGCCGCCGACATCGCCTGCGATCTGCACATGCGCCCAGGCCCAGAGCTGCCCCTCAGGCGGAAAGAAGCTTGCAAGATTGGGCGAGTTGACGATGACCGATGTCAGCGGACGGCTTGGGGCCTGGTTACGCTCGAACTCGCCCTCGGCCAGCACAAGAAGACTGAGCCAGGGCGTCAGGCGATGCGATGGGAGATCCGCCGGCGCGGGCGTATGCCGCCAACAGAAGTCTTCGTCGTAGAACTCGATGAAAGGCAGATAGTTTGGCTCGAAGTCAGTGACCCAATGGCGCGGCTCGGTGCGCACGACCAGGTCCTGGCTGATGCCGACGACGTCGCCCGGCCCCTGCAGCTTAAAGGTCTTCTCAATCGGCGCGCCGGTTGCGGCGCCGTCGCTCAGGGCAAGGCTCACCTTGATCTCGGCGCGACTTTTCGCGGTCGCCGGCGCGATGACGGCATTCGCTGCGCCGCGGCGCAGCCAGGCAAGGAAGCTGTAACGCGCAAGGGCCATCAGGCGGCCGCCTCATAGGAAGAGACGACCTGGAGCCTGCCGGAGAGCCGTGCGTCCTTGCGCACCACATCTTGCATCGCGATCACGGCCGCTGACTGCGAGGAAAACACCAGGCCGGGCGCATGCAGGCGAAGATCGTCCGCGCCTGCAACGACGAAGTGTTCCTTCGGCAGCGTAACCGGAGGCGTCGCGAGGCCCGTGGGCGCGCGTTTCTCAGCGGAAAGTTTGGAGCGGCCGGCGGCTGAGCCCGCGACCAAGAGGTCAAGCAGTGCATCGCGCAGGAAAAAGAAGAGCGGCCGGCGCGGCTTGCGCACATAGATGACCTCATAGGCGACATCGACCCTGGTCTGGTAGTCAGCCCTGGGCGCGGCGCCGCCGGCGATCTCGATCCCCGACTGGAATGGCTCGAACGACCGGCGCGACAGCCGCTCGGCGTCGTTCAGCTCCAGAAACTGCGCGGCCGGAAACTGCTCCTCGACGGGATTGGTTCCCGGCGGCGCAACACCGGCGCCGAGACTCACGTCGACGATGGCGAACGTGTTGGGGCCCTCGACTCGCTGCGCGCCGATGCGTGCGAGCGGCAGATGAAGCGGCGCGACTTTCTGGCTGACGGCGAGCGCGCCAGTCGGCGGGATCACCACGCCTGCGCTGGCGCCTAGCTCACGCTGGGACACGTGCGCGCGCGCCGGCGCAAGTGCGCGCCAGGCGCCGTCGGCGCGGAGCGCGTCTTCAAGCAGTGTGCGCGCCTGCACGGGCGGCAGTGAGCTGTCGCGGTCCTCGCCGAAGGTGACCTCGAAGCCGGCCGAGATCGTCACGGTGAAGATGAAGCCGATCTCGAACGAGCCGCGGCCGCGTGCGTGCCACGGCGTCGGACCATCGAGCATAAGCTCGAGGCGGATCGAGAACAGGGTCGAGCCGCCGGAGCGCACGGCGACCTGCCCTGCAACCTCGGCAATGAAGTGGAAGGGATCGAAGCGCAGTAGCGCGTCCAGGCTGACGAAGCCGTAGACGTTGAAGACCTTGACCCCGTAGTAGAGCTCGACTTTGGCGCCGAACTGCACAGTGTTCGACGTGACGGCGAAGTAGGCCTCCGCCGAGAGGCGCGGGTTGCCGGCCCACATTGAGATGGCGAGCCGGTTGAGCGTGGGCAACGCCAGCGGCGGAGGCGTGAAGTCTGGGTGGAAGCCGCCAGCGGTCAGGAGGAAGCTTGCGTTCTCGCCCCAGTAGAGGCGCACCGCCATGTCGCCAGTGAGCGTGAACGCAAGGAGGCGGGAGTCGAACAGCGAGGCGTCGATCGACAACTCCTTCCGTTCGAAGTCGATCACGCCGAGGAAATTGACCTGCAGGTTGAGGATGGCGACATCGTCGGCCGGGACGGCTACGCGCAGCACGCCCAGGATGGCGACAGCGGGACGCGGGATCTCGATTATGATGCCGAGTTCGAGAGTAACAAGGGGCGGGGTCCCCCAGCCGAGTTTCGCCATCGGCCCGATGAGATAGCGCCCGCTCTGCGGCGGGAACATGCGCTTCAGGTCGCCGATGATGCGCGGGGCGTTGGCGATCAGGTCCTTGGGGAACAGGATCGAGTTCATCGAACCGTCGCGCAGGCCGGCGCGGAGCTGGTCATGGAGCGCTGTACGATTGACCCCAAGCAGGCCGCCGACGCCGTTCAGAGTGAAACCGAAGCTCAACTGGATCGGCGTGAACTCGGCGTTGATGACGACAACGAGCGAATAGGCCTCGGCGCCGTCGGGCATGCGCGTTTCGAGCACGCCGAACGCCTTGACCTGCACAACATCCTGGAAGACGAGCTCAAGCGCGCTTGCGTACTCGCCGGAGGCGGGGTCGCGCCTGAGGAAGCCCCCGCCCGAAAATCCTCCGCCGTCGATCGATAGTCCGAGCCCGCTTGGCGGCTTGAAGCCGGCATCGAGCTGCATCGGCCCAAGATTGCCGCCACCCTCGGGAAAGCTCGCCTTGAACTCGACGCCAACGCGGTCGACGACAGCCGTGAACGGACCAAGCTCCCCGCGCAGCGCAGCTGAGATCTCCAGCGGAATCTCGCCATTCTTGAAGCCGGCAATGAGATAGACCGTCTCGATGGTTGCCGGCCCCAGGCGAGCATGGGTCGGGATGGCGATCTCAAGGGCTGCACTGCCGTCGAACTTGAACCCCTTGGTCGGCGACCAGCTAGCGCCGAGCGTGATGTCGGACTTGCCGCGCCCGCCGCCGGAAATGGATTTGAGGAAGCCGTCGCCGCCGCCGACGTCGAGAACCGCGTTGAGGCCTTCGGTGGTGAAGGAGAAGCGGGGCTCGGCGTGGGAGTGGTTGGGCGGGGTCGCCGCTGCAAGCTTGAGCTCCGCCTTGGCCTCGAAGCGCTTGAGCTCGATACGCGTCGCGCCAGCAAGCGCGACCAGCGTCATGGGCGCCTTGTCTTCGCGCCCGGCGAGGAGTGCGAGGGTCAGGTCGGCGCTCGCTTCGCCGGCGGGCGGCTTCAGAGTGAGCCTGCCTGGAGGGAAAAGACCGAGCTCCACGCCGGCTTCCCATCGCGACTTCGAGGCAGTGCGCAGGCTCCAGGGGCCGCCCAGTGGAAGGGTGAAGTCGACGTCGGCGCTCGCGTCGTCCGCCCAGCGCGCCACGAGGCCCTTCGGGCCCGTGGGATCGGCGGGGTCGTCGCCGATCGTCAGGTGGCCGTAGGGAATTTCGAGGCGCACCGGCTCGCCCGGCGGGAACAGCAGGCTCAACCGGTGATCGTGGATGTCCAGCACATTGATGATACGGGCGATGATCTCGTGGCCGTCAAAGTCGGGCTGACCCCAGCCCGTCGTCTCCGCCAGGTAGGCGAGAGGGTCCGTGGCGAGCTTGCCGAGTGCGTCGAGATGCGTCCGCCGGTAGCGGTGAGGAATAAGCCGGGGGTCGCCTTCGGGATCGCCAACGATGCGGTCCTCGAGGATGCCGGTCAGCGCGATCTGGGAGACGATGCGGTCGTTGAGACGATCGACTTGCTCGAGCAGGAGATGATCGATCAGGCGGCTGACGAAGTCCTCGAGAAACTGCTCGAGGATCGCCTTCTCGTCCGCGGGAAGGGACAGCGCGCCCGCGCGCAGCGCGCCGGGAAGCTCCTTGATCTTGTCGATCAGCGTCGCGATGCGCGTCAGCATGAGCCGGCCCTGGTCGACGAGCGTGGCGATCGTTGCAGGGCTCGATGAGTCTGCCGCTTCGATCGCCGCGATCAAATCCGGCAGCCCGGCCTTGAGGTCGTTTGCGACCGCCGACGTTGCCGTCAGCGCCGCGCCGACGCCGGTGGATTCGAGCACCGTCCACGGCGGGGAAAGCCCGAGGTCGGCGATCAGGTCGGCGGCGCTCTCGAGGTCGAGCTTGTCCGCGAGCGCGGCGAGGGCCTCGCCCACGAGGCGGATCAGCCGCTCGAGGGTTCCGGCCTCCGCGCTCATGGGTGCTGCATCGCCTTCTTCACGGCCTCGAAGGCGTCAAGCACGCCCGCGCCCCAAAGCTCTCCGCGGGCCTCCGGATTTTCGGCGAGCCAATCGACGAGACGGGGATCCAGGGGCCCGCGGGCCGCCTCGAGCAGTAGCTGCTTGACCTGGACATTGGTCAGGGTCGGCTTCGCGGCCCACATCAACGCCACGACGCCCGTGACGAATGGCGTGGCGAAGCTCGTGCCGCTTTGACGGATCCGCGCTTCCCGAGCTGGCGCACCCTGGCGGAACACGCTTGTGACCGCGATGCCCACGCCGGGCGCGGCGATGTCCGGCTTTGTCACCTTGCCTGGAAAATCGACATATAAGCCGGCCATCAGATTGCTGGCGTCGGGGCCTTGAGAGGAAAAATGCGCCACGGGCGGCAGATCCTCTTTGGCGTCATAGGCGGCCACAACAATAGCTCGACGTGACGAGGCATCGGCCGAGAGAGTGGAGCGGATCCAGTTTTCCGGCCGGGGTTGGCGAGCCTGCGCTCGCAATGCGCCGATGACGCTCTGCGGCCGCGTCACGTCCTGGGGCGACGTCGGTTGCGGCGGCAGCGGGATGAACTCGGTGGCGTCGCTCTGCATCGGGTCGGAGCGCCAGACGTGAACAAACGCGGCCGGCATCACGGACTGAGGATCGACTTCAAGCTCGATCGTCCACATTCCCTTCTCGATAGTGCGCTGCTGTATGATTATATGCCCGTTCACTACTGTCTGTTTCGGAAGCCGCTTGATGACAATGTTAAAGTGGCGGTCGGGGTCGAGCGAATGAGACGCATACGGAGTGACTCCGACGACGTGCTCGCGCACTGTGTTTGAGCCGCCCGCTGAAACGCTGAAGGCGTCGGACTCGACGGACCTGCCGTTGGCGACGCGACAGGTCAGATTGGCTCCCGCGTTGTAGCTGCAAAAAAAGGTCAGCTCGGGCAGCCCGCCCCAGATCATGAAGTGAAGAACGCGCTTGGAGCCAGTCTGAATTTCGAGTGCGGCGTGTCCGTTGTCGGACCGATTGTTCCCGGCTCCGACGACGATGGCAACGCGAGGATCGTCGGCCATGACCTGATCGAACAAGCGCGCCACGGCGCCCATCCCGTTGTGGGGCTGGCTGTGGCTGCCGAAGCTGCAGTTGATGACGATTGGCTTGAGCGGAACGCCCTCGTCCTGCGCAGCCTTTTTAGCGGCCTCGACGATATACTTGATGGCGTGAGTGAGTTCGGTCGTCGACAGGCTCGACTTCACGACGATCAGCCTGGCAAGAGGAGCGACGCCGAATCCGCCGCCGCTGATCGCCGCCTGACCTCCAGCCACGCAGGCGACGGATGTTCCGTGGCTTGCTCCGTCGCTTCCGTCCCTTGGAAGCGTTCCCGAGAGCGAGATTGGTAGCGGGCGACCGCTGTTCAGGGCGGTGTTGATCTGGCTCTTAGTGAAGTCGATGCCATAGTCGAGGTCGGCGTGCACGCCCGTCGCTTTCGGCGTGCGCCCGAGACTCCGGGTCACGCGAGCGCCCGTCTCGTCCTTGGGCTCGTCCGCGCCTGTCAGCGCAACGCCGTCGTGATCGACGGGGTCGCCCGCGGCGTTGAACGTGAAGGTCTGGTCCCACAGACGGATAATTGTCGTCGAGCCTTGACTCATAAGAGCCTGAACATTTGCGAAAACGCCGTCGTCAATGATGCCGATGGTGACGCCCTTGCCGAGGAACCCGTCCGCCGGGACATTCATCGGCTCGGACACCCTGGTCTGCGCCTTGCCGGTTTCGAGCAGCGGCCGGCTGCGCGCCGGGCGCCGCAACCCGCGGACGGCGGGAAGCTCGGCGAGGGCGCGCACCTGGTTCGTCGTCAGATGACCGCTTGCCAGTTCGGGCACGAGGGACTGCAGGGGAAAGCCCGCCCCGACGAGAGCTGCAACATCGCCGTCGAACACGACTTCGACTTGCAGCGCTCGCCCGGCGATCTCGCCGGCGGCGTCAGCGTCGCCGCGAGCGGCGGCGGCGGCGGGCTGCGCCTCGCGCTCCTGGACCAGATGCAAGAGATCGAAATGGACCTTGTCCAATGCGACCTTCCCCCCGCGCGTCATGTCGGCAAGCGGCCCGCGACGGTACTTCGGAGGTACCTGGCGTTCAATTGAAACTTTCAATTGATCCGCCATCCTCGCGGGCGCGGCGGAACCCGCTCACGGCTGGGAGAGCGCCAGTTTCACGGCCTCATGCGCATCAAGCAGGCCATTGCCCCAGAGCTCGGCGCGGGCGTTTGCGTTATGGGCGACCCAGCTCACGAGGCGCGGGTCGGAGGGGGGGCGGGCGGCTGCGGCCTGTAGCAGGAGCTGCTTGATCTGCGCGCCGGTGAGATTGGGCTTCGCCGCCCACATGAGCGCCGCCACGCCGGTGACATGTGGCGCGGCGAGGCTGGTGCCCTTGAAGCGGCCGATCTGCTCGACTTGTATGCCGGAGGGACTGCCAGAAAAGTGGGTCGCGTCGATCGACACGCCCGGCGCGGCGATGTCCGGCTTGGCTGCGGCGCCGACATAGAGTCCGGCGGCCAGATTGCTCGCGTCCGGTCCCTGGGAGGAAAAGTAGCCGAGCGGCAGGCCGGACGTCTCCGCGTCGTACGCGCCGACCGCGATGGGTCGACGTGCGGTGGCTTCGCTCCGCAGAGTGCTCCGGATCCACGCCTCCGGCCTGCGGCTTCGCGCGTGCACCTTGAGGGAGGGCGGCGCGCCGGACGGCCTAGCCGCGTCCTGCGGCGAAAGGTTCAGCATCGCCGGACCGAGCGCCGCGAACTCGCTCGCCGTGGGATTGCTGAGCGGCATCGACCGCCAGATGTGGATGAAGGCGGTTTGCGCCGTCGACGCGGCGGCTACTTCGATCTCGATGTTCCAGTAACCCGTCTCGATGTTCGCGCCCGACTTGAGACGGATGATGTCCAAGAAGAAATGCCGATCGGGGTCGCTGGAGTGTTGGGCGTAGCCGCTGACGGCGTATCGATAGCCGCGAACCTGCTTGTCGATCGACGTGTCGACGGCGCACTGCCCGGAATCATCCAGTCCGCCGGCCTTGTAGACGCGACACCACATCTTGGCGCCGGCGTTGTAGCTGCAGAAGAACTGCAGGTGATCGAGCTTGTCCCAAACATATACGGGAATGAGGACCTTGGTCCCTCGCGGGGCCTCGACGGCGGCGTGAATGTTGTCGTCGCGATCATTGCCGGCGCCGATGACGATGAGGAGCCGCGGGTCGTCCGCCATAGCCTGGTCCAGGACGCGCGCTATGGGGCCGGCGCTGTTGTGCGGCGCGTCGTGGCTGCCCCAGCTGCAGTTGATGACGACGGGGATGTTCGGGATCAGCTCCCGCGCGGCGCCGACGATGTACTTGATCGCGTGGGCTATGTGGTCCGCCGTCTGCAGCGTCGACTTGACGAAAATAAGGGAGGCTTGGGGAGCGACGCCGGGCCCGCTGTTGGTCGACGTGAAGGGCGTCTGACCGGCGGCGACGCAGGTGACGGCGGTGCCGTGGCTGGAGCCCCCCGGAGGCGTGATCTCGGTCAACGAGACGGGAAGAGACCTCGACAGGGCGGCGTTGATCTGCGTCTGGGTGAACTCGATGCCATAGTCGAGCTCCGCGCCGAGGCGCATGGGAGTGCGCGTCCGCGGCGCCGTCGCGCCCGTCTCGTCCGTAGGCAGAGCATCTCCGGTAAGCGCCTTACCCGCGTGGTCGACGGGCTGGCCGAGGCCGCCGAACCTGAAGGTCTGATCCCAGAGGCGGGAGATGGTGCTCTTGCCGGCGTCCTTGAGCGCCTGCACGTCCGCATGGACGCCGGTGTCTATGATCCCGATCGCGACGCCGAAGCCCAAGGATGGGAGCTGCCCCAGAACGGGGCCCAGGGCCAGGGTCGTGAGGAGGCGTGCCTGGCCGACCCTGATCTGCGCCGTGCTTTTGTCGAGAATCGGCGCCGCGGGCGGCGGACGCCGAATCGCGCGGACACTGGGCTGCCGCGAGAGGGCGCGCATCTGCTTCATAGTCAGATGACCGCCCGCCAGCTCCGGCACGATGAGCCGTAGCGGGAAGTCCGCGTCGAGCAGCGTTGCGAGATCGCCCTCGAACGCGATCTCGACCAGCGTCTCCCGCCGAGCGATCTCGTCCGCGGCAGCCGCATCGCCTCGAACGAGCGCCTCGGCGAGCTCCACCTCGCGCTCTTCCACTAGTCGCCTGAGCTCGAAAGCAATCGTGTCCGACGCGTCCCCCTTGTTTGGATTGGACGGCAGGCGTCGTTCGGTCGGATCAATCTTCTCCACGGGGCCCACCTCCCCTACGGCCGTGACTAGCCTGTCAGCACGCCGCGAAGTTAAACTAAGCGCATCCGACGCGGAACGACAAACTGAACCGCTCCGGGTTTGCCGGAGGCTCCACTCTTTGAGAAGTTGGAGCCATGAGCAAGAAGCAGGTACCGAAGTATTCGCCTGAGGTGCGCGAGCGCGCTGTACGGATGGTGATGGAGCATGGGGCTGTTCGCCGAGGGGTCAGACATTCCGACGCAGCGCTTCATCAAGCCGCTCATCGAAGTCGAACTCGCTTTCATGCTGGGCCGACCTCTCGCAGGTCCGAACGTAACGCTGTTTGATGTGCTGGCCGCAACCGAGTACGTGACCCCGGCGCTCGAAGTCATTGACCTGCGCGTTCAGCCGGTCGATCCGGAGACGAAGGCCATGTCGAAGGCGCTCGACACAATCTCCGACAACGCGGCATGCGCGGGCGTCATTCTTGGAGGCCGGCCGGTCAAACCCGACGCCGTTGACCTGCGCTGGGTCGGTTGCCTCCTGCATCGCAACGGCGTGATCGAGGAGACTGGCTTGGCTGCCGGCGTTCTGAACCATCCCGCTACCGGGATTGCGTGGCTCGCAAACAAACTCGCGCCATTCGACACCAGGCTTGAGCCCGGCCAGATCCTGCTCTGCGGCTCATTCACCCGCCCCGTCTTCGCCAATCCCGGCGATGTCTTTCACGCTGACTACGGTGCACTCGGCGGAATCGGCGTTCGTTTTACCTAGGCCTGCCAAACGAAAGGCTGGAATCGTTTGATTGCGGCGATCGCTGTTAAGCGGTCGGGTTCGGCGATGCTGACGTGAGCCGGCGGCGCCGAGCGTCGGGAATAGCTTTAAGTCGCTGCAAAGAAACGACATTTTCGTATCGGCATGATCGGCAGTCCGCATCGGCAAGGCCGATCACGGTCGGCGCATAATTCCCTTTGTAGTCAACACATTGAGTTTGATGTAAGATCGGCAAATGACGCCAGAGTCTGCCCTCGAAGCCCCAGACCGAATTGAGCCCTGCTTCCTCGAGAACGCCGGCGGCGAGTTGCTGGATTTGATGGCGGAACTTCCCGCCGCGGCCGGCCGGCTTGGCTCACGCCTTCACCCCAAGACGGCCTCCAGCCTGGCCAGCCTCGTTCGCGTCATGAATTGCTACTATTCGAATCTCATCGAGGGTCACAACACGCGACCGCGCGATATCGAGCGCGCGCTGGCAAACGATCTGGACGCTGACGAGGGACGACGCAATCTCCAGCTCGAAGCCCGCGCACATATTCGCATCCAGGAGACGATCGATGCGGAAGCGGCGGCAGGCGCCCTGCCCGACCCTGTGAGCCTTGACTTCATTCTCCATCTCCATCGCGAGTTCTATCGCGATGCGCCGGAGGCGATGCTGCGCATCGAAGGCGCTGGCCGAAACTTCCTGATGGCTCCAGGTGTGTTGCGCAATGACCCACAACACGATGTCACCGTAGGTCGCCATGTGCCGCCAAGCAGCGCTGCCGTCGCACGCTTCATGGATTACTTCGCCGACCGCTACAGCACCGCACGAATGGGGCCGGCACGTCGCGTGCTTGCACTTCCAGCTGCGCATCATCGCCTGAACTACATTCACCCCTTCCCGGATGGGAACGGCCGCGTCAGCCGCCTGATGAGCCACGCAATGGCGCATAATGCCGGCATTGGCGCACATGGGTTGTGGTCGATCTCGCGAGGGCTCGCACGCGGGCTGGCAAACCGTGCCGAGTACAAATCCATGATGGATTATGCCGACACGCCACGTCAGGGCTCTCTGGATGGTCGCGGAAATCTTTCCGAACGCGCCCTGGCCGAATTCTCCGTATGGTTCCTGAAGGTCTGTCTCGATCAGGTTCGGTTCATGAGCGAACTGTTTGAAATCGACGGCCTAGCCGAGCGCTTGACGCGATACGCGCAACTAAAGGGCTTGAGGCCCGAAGCAGCCAAACTCCTTGTCGAGGTTCTGCATCGCGGCGAGATCGCGCGTGGCGATGCTGCAGGCATTACTGGCCTGGGTGAGCGCACAGCCCGTGACCTTCTCGGCGCACTGCTGCGCGACGGCGTGCTAGCTAGCCCCAGCGAAAAGGGGCACGTGACACTCCGCTTCCCAGTTGCAGCTCAGGATGTGCTGTTCCCCAGGCTCTTCGCAGAATCCTGACACGCAGAGAAATCTGAAGTCGCCGGACTCGCCCAAACGACGGCGGGGTGTGTCGTGAGTAACTTGTCACAGGCCCAGAACGTATGTCCACGCAACCGGCACACACCTTCATGTTCAAAGTCCAAGTCAGCTGCCGCCTATTTTGCGTCGCTGGTGGAAACAGCTATCGCTGCGTAACTCAAACCAAACAGCCTCCGGGGTTACCGGGGCGGTTCAGTTGAAGGATCGCATCGTCTTCGTGGGGCGAAGCCAAACCAGACCGTATCTGCACAGCAGGAGGCCAGCAGCGACGAATTTCCCGATCGGGATATTTTGTGGATTTTCTGGAACAAAACGTCGAAACTTTCCCCATCGGGACATTTTCACTTGATCTTCGGCGTATCGCGCCATAATGTCCCGATCGGGAAACTTTATCATGACCGCAACCCAGATTGGCGAACTCATCCGTGACACCCGCAAAGGTCAGGGGCTCACGCAACCGCAGCTAGCCGCCGCCTCTGGCGTCGGCTTGCGTTTCCTCGTCGAACTTGAGGCCGGCAAAGGATCGTCGCAACTCGCGAAGGCTCTCGCTGTCCTAGACGCACTCGGCTGCAAACTTCATATCACAACGCCAGAGAGTGACCGGCGATGACCGCTTCCCTCAACGTCTGGTGGGACAAGCGTCGCGTCGGCGTCCTGTCCATCGACAGCCATGGCGATACGGGATTCACCTACGCCCAGAGCTGGCGCGAAGCTTCCGGCGCACGCGCCATTTCCGTTTCGCTTCCTCTCCAGGCAGAAACGTTTTCTCGCCGCCAATGCCGGCCGTATTTCGAGGGTCTGCTGCCGGAGGAGAGCCAGCGCATCGCGGTGGCTGCAGCGCTCGGCGTCTCGCAGGAGAACGAGTTCAGATTGCTGGAGGCAATCGGCGGTGAAGTTGCCGGTGCGCTTTCACTCTGGCCGGAGGACGTCACCCCGCCGGAGGCGACATGGGATTCGCCTGCCGAGACACTTTCTGACCAGGCTGTGGTGGCCCTGCTCGACCGTCTTCCAGCACGGCCGCTCTTGGCTGGCGAAGGAGGACTGCGTCTGTCGCTGGCGGGCGCCCAAGCGAAGGTTCCGTTGATCGCGACCAGCGATGGCCTCGCCCTCCCCCGTCCGGGCGAGCCCACCACGCACATCCTCAAGCCGCCGATCGCACGCTTCTCAGGCACAACCGAGAACGAAGCATTCGCGATGCGGCTTGCCCAGAAGGTCGGGCTGGATGTCGCCGAGGTGGAGATACGTACGGTCAGCGGTCGAAGCTTCCTTCTGATCAAGCGGTATGACCGGACGGCGGACACAGACGGTCAGATGCGCCGGCTGCACCAAGAGGACTTCTGCCAGGCCATTGGATACACCTCCGCCCAGAAATACGCGGCTGATGGCGGCCCGGTTTTTCGGGATTGCTTCGCCCTGCTGCGCCGCGCAGCGACACGCCCTGCGCTGGAGGTCCTCAAAATGATGGACGCCGCGTTGTTCAATCTGATCATCGGCAATGCGGACGCTCACGGCAAAAACTACAGCCTGCTGTATCAAACCGATGCCGTTGTAATGGCGCCGCTCTACGACCTTCTGTCGACCGTGGTCTATCCAGACCTGAGCCCTAACCTTGCCATGAAGATCGCCAGGCGGCCGCGCCTTGAGGATTTGCTGCCTCGCGACTGGGCGAGGTTCGCCGAAGAAACCGGGCTTACGGAGCCATACATCAGGCGCCGGGCGGCAAGTCTGGCGGATCGCGTCATCGCTGACGCGCCGCAGGCGCCCGCCAGCTTTGATGCGTCCTTCAAACCCGCGATGCAACCTTTCGAAAACCTCGTTATCGCGCGCGCCGGAACACTCAAGGCGGCCTTGTAACCTTACCGAGACGAGGCCCCAGCAAGCGCCGCGGCCAACTCACTGCCAATCAAGTCAGCCGCCGTGCGCAGAGGCCCATCGGCCAAGTGAGCATAGCGTTGCGTCGTCGACGCCTGGCGATGCCCGAGGATCCCACCAATCAGAGCCAGCCCCACACCGCCGCCGGCGCCGACACTCGCGAAGGTGTGCCTGAGATCGTGAATACGAACATCTTCAAGCCCAGCAAGTTTGCGTATGCGGCACCACTCCTTGTTCAGGCCATCGAAGTGACTGTCGCCTCGCTGCGGAGGAAACACCCAAGGCTCGCTGCGCGGCACCCAACGTCTTTGCTCCTCAAGGATCTCGGCGGCAACTCGCGCAAGCGGTATGACCTTCGCTCCGGTCTTGCTGGTCTTCTTGCGCAGCATGCCGAAGTTGAAATCGACTTCTGACCATTTCAATCCTTCGATCTCGCCGCGACGCGCGCCGGTAAGGATGAGCAGACGGATGATGATGGCGGCAGTTCCCGCCGTTGTGGTGGACGCCGGCTGCTCGAGAACCTCCCCCAACCGGCGAAGCTCATCCGCTGACAGGTAGCGATGCCGCTGGCCACCCGGCGGCAGCTTGATGCCAAGGGCGGGATTTCGCGCGATCAGTTCCATATCGACCGCATAGGACAGGATCGACGAGAACAGCCGGATCGTTCTTGTCGCAGTTCCCTCCCCGCCGGTGACATTGATCTTGCCGCGTCGACGGCCTTTTCGCGTTGCGCTGGAATCGCCTCCAGCGATCCGGTTGCGCAGGAGTTGAATGTCGCCCTTGGAAAGACTTTCCAGGGTGCGGTTGCCGATCAGAGGCCTCAGGTGATGATTGGCTAGCGCGATATCATTGTTAATATTGACCTGCTGTCGTTTGGCGCCGGTGCGCCGGTTGATGAGCACTCCGCCCTTGGACCACTCGTCGATGAGTTCGCCTACGGTTTTTAAGTTGCGAGTTTTGTCGCGCTGATCCGCGAAGTCGTCTCCGAGATGCGCACGCGCCAGAATCCTCTTTGCCTCGGTACGCGCATCCTCCGACGTGATCGTACCAAAGACTCCTACAGAAACGCGGCGCTGCCGGCCTCCGCGACCGCCGCCAACGCGGTACTGGACGACGAAGGTTTTCCTGCCAGAAGGAGCTATCCGCAGCCCGAATCCAGGGAGGTCTTCGTCAAACACAATGCGTGTATGCTTTGGCGCCGCGAGCGCGTCGATGATCCGTTTCGTTAGCTTCACGGCGACCCTCCGTTTGCCTGTCGTGAACAAATGCGAGGGTCAGATTTGGAAGCACATAGTAAACACCGGAGCGGGGAACTCGGGGTGATTTGAGGAAACAGCGGGAAACACATGCGATGGCCAACCGCCTCTAACGCGAGGATTTGTTGGCAGAATCTGACACGCGCTCTGTCAGCACGAAACACAAGGATGGATTACATTTGTAATTTCATAATGCGGGGGTCAGGTGTTCAAGTCACCTAGGCAGCACCACTCTCCCTCTCCGCCGAGACCGACATGAGCCGCAGCACCGATGTTCTTGTCATCGGCGCGGGGGCGGCCGGGTTGATGTGCGCCATCGAGGCGGCGCGGCGGGGGCGGCGTGTGTTCGTCATCGACCATGCGGCCAAGCCGGCGGAAAAGGTCCGGATATCGGGCGGCGGGCGGTGCAACTTCACCAACATCCATGCAAGCCCGAAGCAGTTCCTGTCGCAGAACCCGCATTTCTGCGTTTCGGCGCTGAAGCGGTTCACCGCGAAGGACTTCATCGCGCGGGTCGAGGCGCGGGGCATCGCGTATCACGAGAAGACGCTGGGCCAGCTGTTCTGCGACGGCTCGGCGAAAGACATCATCGACATGCTGCTCGATGACCTGAAGGCGGCCGGCGGCGAGTTGGAACTCGGCGTCGAGCCGGGGAAGATCGAGCGCGCGGGCGACGGCTTCATCGTCGAGACGCAGGTGGGGCCGATTGCGTGTTCCTCCGTGGTGATCGCCACAGGCGGCAAGTCGATTCCGAAAATGGGGGCGAGCGGATACGCCTACGACATCGCGCGGAAGTTCGGGTTGAAGATCATAGAGCCGCGCCCTGCCCTTGTGCCGTTCACGTTTCATGAGGCGAAGCTGGCGCCGATCGCGGAGCTGGCCGGGGTTTCGGTCGAGGCTCGGGTAAGCCTCGGCAAGACGTCCTTCGAGGGAGGATTGCTGTTCACGCATCGCGGACTGTCGGGGCCTTCTATCCTGCAGATCTCTTCGTACTGGCGCGAGGGCGAGGAGATCATTGTCGACCTGGCGCGGGGGCGGGATGTCTTCGCGGAGCTGAAACAGGAGCGCATCGCGCGGCCCAAGCTGCAGCTCGACAATGCGCTGGCGCACTTTGTGCCCAAGCGTCTGGCGGAGCAGATCGCGGCGCGCACATACAAGGACTCGCGGCTGGCCGATCTTTCGGATGCGAAGATGCGCGAGGTGGGTGCGGCTGTTAATGCGTGGCGGGTGACGCCGGATGGGACGGAGGGCTGGCGCACGGCGGAGGTGACGCTGGGCGGGATCGACACTGGCGAGCTGTCGCAGAAGACGATGGAGGCGGCGAAGGCGTCGGGACTGTTCTTCATCGGTGAGTGCGTGGACGTCACGGGCTGGCTAGGCGGTTACAATTTCCAGTGGGCCTGGTCGTCGGGTTGGGCCGCGGGACAGGCGGTCTAGACGCGCGGGCGCGGTCTCGCTGATAAGGCCTGCGGGTTGGGTGGGGCCTGTTTTCTGAGCTGGGCCCCGCGCCAAGGCGGCCCGCGCGGAATCGTCGATGCCTACGCCTGTAGAATCGTGGTCGTCGATTTGACCGGAGGCACGAAGGCGCCAACGGCTCCAACCCCGGACAGCGCGCCCCGCCCTTGCCAGCTGAATGAAATCCCCCGGCCACCGCCAGAACATCCTCAACTGCGCCTGCCGCAACATCGGCATCGACCACGCCCGATCCACCGACCCGTTCGCCCACTATTGGACGCAGGTGTTGGGCGCGCAGCCGTGAGCCCGCCCGCATGGTTCGACGGACGGCCCTTCGGGCCTGCTCACCATGGAGTTCTTCGCGCAGGTGCGGTTGTTGAGCGGGATGCGGGCCAAGCGGGAGCGGAGAGCTTTTGCGCCCTTGTGCGAGGCGGTTTGACGCCTCTGCGGGCGTCGCCGGCGGCGGTTGGCCGCCTCAGGACGCAGTTTTCCTGTCGAGGCGCCTGTGGGACGATCCCGCCTCGTTCCTGCAGCAGGGCTATGTCTCGGGCCTCACCCACCGGCGCTGTTGCGACTGGGTGCGCAATCTCGAAGGCCTGGTCCGCCGCATCGTCATCATCGCGGCGCTGTCGCTGCAGCTCGCGCCGCTGAAACCCACCCCGCCCGGCGCGCCGCCCAGGCCGTGGGGCGCGCCGCGTTTCCGGCGCGCTCTGTGGCACGATCCATCGACGTGGAAGGTCAGCCTCAAGATGTTTCCGGCGCGGCGCGGCGTGCGCAAACGCCATGCGCGCCAGCGCAAGCCGCGCCGCGAGCACGGCCTGCCGACCGCGGGCCTCGCCCGCCGCATCGAGGCGCTCTGCCGCGTGCTGCTGTGGAAGGAAACCTATGGCGCGGGTGAAGGCGAAGAACCGCATCACCAACGGCGATCCGCGCGAATTCCACCTGGCCGCGTGGGATTTCCACTGGGACCGCCGCACCAGCGGCAAGTACGCCGTGAACGAAGGCATGCATCCCGCCCAGCCGCTGGCGGAGCGCGCGCTCGCCCTGTGGAACGAGCCCGGATAGGCGCAGTCAAACCGCTGCCTGCCCGGCCCTGCGGCCCTGCTGCGGGAAGGCGGGCGCGCGTCATCGGCCCTGCGGCGCAAGACAATTGGCGTCCTTCGCCGCCCCGGCTATGTTGGAAAGAAAGACCATGGGGAGAGACATCCAATGCGCCTTGCTCATTTCGGCATCGCTGTCCTTTTCGGAGCGCTCGCCGCCGGCGCGGCCTCCGCCCAGCGCCCGGCCGTCGATGTGCGGCTGGTCGAGGGCGATTTGCCCACCGCCTACACGATCGTCGGCGACGTCAGCGCGCTGGCGCACCAGACCTCGATGTTCCCCAAGAAATCCGGCCGCGTCCTGGTCGACGAACAGCTCCGCCAGCAGGCCGCCCTGCTCGGCGCCGATGCGGTAATTCAGGTAAAGTACGACAGTTACAACCCGCTGACCTCGAAAAAAGGCTTCCGCGCGACGGGACGCGCGGTGAAGTTCAACGCGACGGCTGTTGCGCGGGCGACGACGACCGCGCCGATTCCCGCGCCTGCGCCCCCGCCGCCGGTCACGGCCTCGGCGCCGGCAGCGGCGCCTATTGTGGTTGCGCCGCCGGTTGGGGTTCCGGCCCCGGTTGTGGCCGTCGCCGCGGCGCCGGCGCCCGGGATCATGCTGGCCGAGCAGAACCTGTCGCGCGCCTATGACGTGCTCGGGCCCGTCAATGCCGAATTGAATCAAGCCTCGGTCTCGCTCGACAAGACCGGCCGCCAGGTGCTCGACGAAACGCTGCGCAAGCAGGCAGCCGCGCTAGGCGCCGATGCGGTGATCCTGATCCGCTATGCCGGCGCGGACGGCGCGAAGGGCCCGACCGCCATCGGCGTCGCCGTAAAATACAAATAGCCGACCGCTGATAGTGAGCGAACGCTCACGTTCAAGACTTGCCGCCGCCGCCGCCGCCTGAAACACTGGATGTAATCCAGAAGCTCAGGTGGAGGGCGCCATGAAGCTGACAATCAACGGCAAAGAACAGGATTATCAGGGCGAGGAAGACCGCCCCCTGCTCTGGTACCTGCGCGAGGATCTCAAACTCACCGGCACGAAATTCGGCTGCGGCGTCGCCGCCTGCGGCGCCTGCACGGTCCTGGTCGATGGCCAGCCAACGCGCGCCTGCATCACGCCGGCGGCGTCGCTAGAGGGCAAGAAGATCACCACGATCGAAGGCCTCGACGGCAAGGCGGGACAGGCAGTCCAGAAAGCCTGGGCCGAACTCGACGTCGTCCAGTGCGGCTGGTGCCAGTCCGGCCAGATCTTGACCGCGACCGCCCTGCTGACCGCGACGCCAAAGCCAAGCGACCAGCAGATCACCGATGGCATGACCGGCAACATCTGCCGCTGCGCCACCTACGCCCGCATCCGCAGCGCCGTCGCGCGCGCATCCGAGATCATGGGGTAACGTCATGGCCGCTGACACAGGCGCCTTCTCTGGCACTTTCATTCCTTCCCGCCGCCTGGTTCTCCAGGTCGTAGGCTTCGGCGCCGCCGGCTTCGCGGTCGGCTGCAGTCCAGCCGTAAACACCGCTGCGTCTGGTCCCGTGACCAAATCTGCGCTCGGCCCGTTCGTGAAGGTCGGTTCGGACAACACCGTCACGGTGATCCTGAAACACATAGAGTTCGGCCAGGGCGTCTCCACCGGTCTCACGACCATCGTCGCCGAAGAGATCGACGCCGCGTGGAGCCAGCTGCGGTTCGAACATTCGCCGGCCGACAATGCGCTCTACGGCAACACCGCGTTCGGCGGCATGATGGGCACGGGCGGCTCGACCGCCGTGTTCAACTCGTGGGACCAGCTGCGCCGCGCCGGCGCCGCCGCGCGCGCCATGCTGGTTTCGGCCGCCGCAACGAAGTGGAAGGTCGACCCCTCCGCCGTTACTGTCGCCGACGGCGTCGTCTCGTCGGGCAACCGCAAAGCGACGTTCGGCGAACTTGCGGCCGACGCGGCCGCGATCACGCCGCCTGAAGCCGAAGGCCTCAAGCTGAAAGACCCCGCCGCCTACCGCTTCATCGGCAGGGATCGCGAACCGGCCAAGGCTTATGGCCGTCTCGACTCGGCCGACAAGGTGAATGGCAAGGCGCAGTACGCGCTCGACTATCACCCCGAGGGGACGCTGACCGCGCTTCTGGCGCGCAGCCCGAAATTCGGCGGCAAGGTCGCCAGCGTCGACGACGCAGCCGCCAAGGCCGTCGCGGGCGTCACCGACGTGGTGCAGATCTCGAACGGCGTCGCTGTCGTGGCCACGAATTTCTGGGCCGCCAAGAAGGGCCGTGACGCGCTGAAGATCACCTGGGATGATTCATCCGCCGAAAAGCGCTCAAGCGATGCGATTTTCGCCGACTACCGCAAGCTTCTCGCCAAGCCGGGCTTCGAGGCGCGCAAGGAAGGGACAGGCGCAGCAGGGCTGAAGGGCGCGGGCGAAGTCCTGACCGCCGACTTCGAATTCCCCTACCTCGTCCACGCGCCGATGGAGCCGCTGAACTGCACTATCGAGTATGCGCCCGGAACGAGCTGCGTGATCCATTCGGGCTCGCAGATGCCAACCGCCGACCAGGGGGCCGCGGCGGCCGTCCTCGGCCTCCAGCCGGCGCAGGTGACCATCAATACAATGATCGCCGGCGGCTCGTTCGGCCGCCGCGCGACACAGGATGCCGACCTCGTCGTCGAAGCCGCCCAGATCGCCAAGGCGCTGAACGGCAAGGCCCCGGTAAAGCTGATGTGGACGCGCGAGGACGACATCCGCTCGGGCAAGTACCGCCCGATGGCGATCCACCGCATGACGGCGCGTATCAACAAGGGCGCCATCGAGGCATGGGGCGACCGCACCGCGATCCAGTCGATCATGGCGGGCACGCCTTTCCTGCCGGCCGGCGCGCCGGACCTTTCCTCGATCGAGGGCGGGTTCGACATTCCCTATGCCATCCCCAACATCGCCGCCGACGTGCACTGGCCAATCTCGCCGGTCAGCGTGCTGTGGTGGCGCTCGGTAGGCCATACCCACACCGCCTACGCCAAGGAGCACTTCTTCGATGTCGCGGCCAAGAAAGCCGGCAAGGATCCGCTAGAGCTTCGCCGCGAACTTCTGGCCAGCTCGCCTCGCCTTCTGGCCGTGCTGAACCTTGCCGCCGAAAAAGCGGGATGGGGAACGCCGCTGGAAGCCGGACGCTCGCGTGGGCTAGCCGTGCATCACAGCTTCAGCTCGTACGTGGCTGAGGTCGCGGAAGTGACGGTGAAGCCGGACGGCACGTTCTCGGTCGACCGCATCGTCTGCGCGGTCGATTGCGGCATCGCGGTCAACCCGGACATCGTGCGGGCGCAGATGGAAGGCGGCATCGGCTACGGCCTCTCCGCCATCCTCAACGAGCAGCTCACGCTGAAAGACGGAGCGCCGGTGCAGACCAATTTCTACGACTACCCGCCGCTGCGCATGGCCCAGATGCCGAAGGTGGAGGTGCACATCGTTCCCTCGACCGAGCCGCCGACAGGCGTGGGCGAGCCGGGCGTTCCGCCCGTAGGCCCCGCCGTCGCCAACGCGCTCTTCGCCCAGACCGGCAAGATCTATTCGAAGCTGCCGCTGGGCACGAAAGCCTAGGGCGACTGGCGCCACCTCCCCGTAAGCGGGAGGGGTTCGTCTAAACTTCTTCAGGGGCGGCTTCGGCCGCCTCGCAAATGCCTAAGACGCTCCCCATGTCCGCAATGGCTGGGAGGCTGGGCATGCTTGAAATCGTGCTGTGGATTCTCGTCGGCGTCGCCGCGCTGATCGGCCTCGACCAGCTCTTCCTCTGGATGGAGGCGAAGGGCTGGCTCTACTACCGCAAGATGAAGCGCAAGGGTTCGGCCGGAGCCGTCCTGATGGGCGGGAATGTCTTTGATCCCGGAGTCCGCCATCTCGAAGACGCGGTCGAACAGCGTGTGGTCGAAGACGAAGATGACGGCGACGACGATGGCAAGCGGAAAACTACAGACCGCGTCAGCTGAAAAAATGCGGGGACCGCCGCCGAGACGGACCCCGCAAGTTGAACTCCGCCTCCTCAGGCGGCCTCAGTAACTTTTTCCTTCGCGATCGTGGTTTCGATCCAGTCGCTGAATGTCTTCGCGAAACGTGCTAGGAAATCGCGCGTCTGGTCGGTCTTGACGCGGCCCGCATCGTCGAACCAGTCGCCGACCGAACTCAGATACATTTCGGGCTGCGCCAGCACCTGCATGTTGAGGAAGGCCAGCGTCTGGCGCAGGTGATGGTGTGCGCCAAAGCCGCCGATGTTTCCAGGCGAGTTGGAGACGACCGCCGCCGGCTTGCCGTCGAACACGCTGTGGCCATAGGGGCGCGAGCCGATGTCGATGGCGTTCTTGAGCACGCCGGGGACGGAGCGATTATATTCAGGCGTCACGAACAGGACGGCGTCAGCCGATTTGATCTTCGCGCGCAGGTCCAGCCATTCGGCCGGCTCCTTGCCGTCGAGATCCTGGTTGTAGAAACCGACCTTGCCGATGTCGATTTCCTCGAATGTGTAGCCCTTGGGCGCCAGCGCTTCGATATTGCGGGCGATCTTGCGGCTGAAACTGTCCTTGCGAAGCGAGCCGACAAGAACTGCGATTTTGCGGGTCATGGTCGTTATCCCTTTGACGGCTGAGGAAGAGGCTGAAAAAACGCTGTAAGTTCTTGACTGAAGGGATCATCGTCCCTTTGTTGCATATGCAACATGTAGGAGGTTTCGTTGCGAATGCAACAAACGCAGCTAAAGAGCGCGACGAGAAATCCTTCAGACGCAGTCCAGCGGGCGTGGATCGCTCTCGGCCGGGTCTCCCAGTCGGTGCAGTGCCAGGTGGAAAATGACCTGAAAAAAGCGGGGTTTCCGGAGCTTAGCTGGTACACCGTGCTGTGGGAGCTGGAGCGGGCAGGCAAGCCGACGCGGCCCAAGGACCTCGCCATCCCGCTGTTCATCCTGCCCTATCAGCTCTCGCGCCTGGTCGACCGGATGGAGGGCGAAGGGCTTGTGAAACGTATCCTTTGCAAGGAGGACAAGCGCGGCCATCTGCTCGAGCCCACGGCCAAGGGCTATGCGCTGAGAAAAGCCATGTGGGCAGTCTACGCACCGGCGATGGACGCCGCGATGAACCGGCTCGACGACAAGGAAGCACTGAAGCTGGCGGAACTGCTTAACAAGCTGGGCGGCATCGAGCACATCGACTGCGCCGACAAAGGCTAGGCGATAGGGGCTAGGCGATAGGGGCTAGGCGATAGGGGTTAGCCGACAGGGGCTGGGCGACAAGGGCGAGGCGAATTGTAAGCCCGCCGTGACAATTCCGGGCCGACGGCCTATGTCCCCCGCCATGGCCGACGGCGCTCCCACATCAGCCAAAAGCACGGTCGACATCCTGACGCTGGGATGCCGCCTCAACTCGTACGAGTCCGAGGTGATGCGCGGCCATGCGGAAGCGGCGGGGCTTTCGGACGCCGTGATCGTCAACACCTGCGCCGTGACATCGGAAGCCGTGCGCCAGGCGCGGCAGGCGATCCGCCGTGCGCGGCGCGAGCGGCCGGGTGCGGCGATCATTGTCACCGGCTGTGCGGCGCAGATCGATCCGATGTCGTTCGCAGAAATGCCGGAAGTCACCCGCGTCATCGGCAATGCGGAGAAGATGAGGGCGGAGACATTCCAGCCGCTTGCCCTCCTCGGCGATGAAGAACGCGTGCGGGTCAACGACATCATGTCGGTGCGCGAGACGGCGGCGCATCTGGTGGATGGCCTCGATGGCCGGGCGCGGGCGTTCGTGCAGGTGCAGACCGGGTGCGACCACCGCTGCACCTTCTGCATCATCCCCTATGGCCGCGGAAATTCACGCTCGGTGCCGGCGGGCGAAGTCGTCGACCAGGTGAACCGCCTGGTCGGCACGGGCCATTACGAAATCGTGCTAACTGGCGTCGATCTGACATCGTGGGGCGCGGACCTGCCGAACGCGCCTAAGCTGGGCAATCTCGTCGCGCGCATCCTGAAACTGGTTCCGGACCTGAAGCAGCTGCGTCTGTCGTCCATCGACGCCATCGAAATCGACGAGCCGCTGTTCGAGGCGCTGGCGCACGAGACACGCATCGCGCCGCACCTGCATCTCTCCTTCCAGTCAGGCGATGATATGATCCTGAAGCGCATGAAGCGCCGCCATTCGCGCGCCGATGCGATCCAGCTCTGCCATCGCCTGCGCGCGGCGCGGCCGGAGATGGCTTTCGGGGCCGACCTCATTGCCGGCTTCCCGACCGAGACGGACGAGATGTTCGCCAACACTTGCCGCTCCGTCGACGAGTGCGGCATCGACTATCTGCACGTCTTCCCCTATTCGCCGCGCCCTGGCACGCCCGCCGCCAAGATGCCGCAAGTGGCGCGCGACGTGGTGAAGGCGCGCGCCGCCAGGCTGCGCGAGAAAGGCGTGACGCGCCTTGCGCTGCGCCTCGACAGACATGTAGGCAGCACCACGCTGGCGCTCGTCGAAGCCGGCAATCGCGCACGCCTGCCGGATTTCTCGCCGGTGAGGATCGAAGGCGCATCACCCGAACCGGGCCGCCCCGCCCTGTTTCGTCTTGTTTCGCGCACGGCGACCGAACTTGTCGGACACCCCCAAGCTGGCGATCAAGCATGATCCTGTGGTGGGGCAAGAAGAAACAACCGGACCCAAAGACCGGCGAGAGGCCGATTGAACCGCTGAAGCCAGGAGAGCGCCCGGACGGTCCGCGCGTCAGCCTCGACCGGCAGATTTTTGGCAATGCGCCGATCGCCGCCGAGCCGGAGCTGGGCGACGATCCCATCGGCATCCGCAAAGCGGCCGAGCGCATCGCGGCGGAACGCGCTGCCGAAGCCGCCGCGCGCGAAGCCTCCGTGCTTCACCAGCTCAACGAAGGCCTGAAGCGTTCCTCATCCCGCCTCGCCGAGGGACTCGCCGGGCTTGCCAAGAAGAAGATCGACCGAGACTCGCTCGACGAACTCGAAGAATTGCTGATCACGTCCGACATGGGCGCCAAGGTTGCAGCACGAATCGCGAAGAACTTCTCGAAGGACCGCTTCGACCGCGAGATTTCCGGCGACGAGATCAAGGCGGCGCTGGCGAGCGAGATCGCAGCTATCCTGAAGCCGCGCGAGAAAGTCGTCGATTTCGCGCAAGGCCCTAGACCGCGCATCGTGTTGTTCGTGGGCGTCAACGGCTCGGGCAAGACCACCACGATCGGCAAGATCGCGTCTAAACTCTCCGCGCAGGGCGCCGATATTGTCATTGCGGCCGGCGATACCTTCCGCGCGGCGGCCGTCGAGCAGCTGAAAGTCTGGGCCGGGCGCGCCAATGCGCGCTTCATCTCCAAGCCACCGGGCGCGGATGCGGCGGGGCTTGCCTATGAAGCGGTCGAGCTGGCTCGACAAGAAGACCGCGACCTTGTCCTCATCGACACGGCGGGCCGCCTGCAGAACAAGACGCAGCTGATGGACGAGCTGTCGAAAGTCGTACGCGCCATCCGCAAGATCGATCCTACCGCTCCGCACGATGTCATCCTCGTGCTCGACGCCACGGTCGGGCAGAACGCACTCGGCCAGGTCGAGGCCTTCCGCCACACGGCCGGCGTCACAGGGCTGGTGATGACCAAGCTGGATGGCACGGCCAAGGGCGGCGTTCTGGTCGCCATCGCCGAGCAGTACGACGTGCCGATCCATTTCGTCGGCGTCGGCGAGAAGGCGGAAGACCTTCACCCGTTCAGCGCGGACACCTTCGCGCGGGCGCTGGTGGGGCTGGATACGCCGAGGGCGGAAAGCTAGCGCTTGGATCCCACGCTGTTCGCTTTCCTGCTGGGCCTCGGATCGGCGGTGACGCTGGCGGGCGCCAACACGTTCGTGAAATCGGCCAAGGACATTCTCGGCGGCCGCACGGTGATGACCGTGTCGTCGTCCATCCTGATGCTGCCGGCTGTCTTCTTCGCGCCGCTGCCCAGCATGGCGACGTGGATCTTTCTCGCCTTCTCCCTGCCGGCGCACTGGCTCTACCAGACCGCGCTGGTGCGGGCGCTGACACGCGGCGATCTCTCGCTGGTCTTTCCGGTGATGCGCGGATCGGCGCCCCTGATCACCGCGATCTTCGCTGCGATCTTCCTCGGCGAGCATCTTTCGCCAGTCGCCATCGCGGGCCTCACCATCGCCAGCCTCGCCACCATCGTGTTCGCCCTGCCGGAAAAAGGCTTCAACGGTTCGCATGCCATTCGCAATTCCGCCCTGCTCTGGGCGATGGCGACCGGGGCGGGCATCGCCATCTACAACGTGATCGACGCGCAGGGCGTGCGCTCGGCGCTCGAAACCGTGGGCACGCAGTGGAGCTTCATCGTCTGGCTGTTCGTGCTCGACTGGATCGGCATCTCGACCATCACGCTGGCTACCCGTGGACCGAGGGAGTTCGCGGCGTCGGCGCGGCGAGCGCTGTGGCCCGGCCTCGGCGCGGGCGTGTGTTCGATGTTCTCGTTCTCGATGGCGCTCTACGGATTTTCCATCGCGCCGGTCGCCTACATCTCCGCCATGCGCGAGACTGCCGTGGTGTTCGCCGCCGTGATGGGCTGGTGGTTCCTGCGCGAGGGATTTGGGATGCGCCGGACGCTTGCGGCCGTTGTCCTGGCTGCCGGGCTGGGCCTTCTGCAGTTCGGCTAGCAATGTTCAAGTTCTGGAGACCAGGCTGGGTAGACTCTTGCCCTGCTTGCTACCGGCGTCGAAGATGCGACAGTCAGGCCGCCGCTTGCCGGTGGACTTGCTGCTCGCGAGGTCTCGCCCGATGCATCGAAAGCCAGCCTCCGTCTTTTCTGCATGCGTGGCTCTGGTGTTCGCGAGCCTTTATGCCGCTACGGCAGCCGCCCAGTCGACGGGGCCGGACAAGTGGCGCAACGATCTTTCGCCGATCTCGGCGAAGGACTGGAACGCCGATGCAGCCGCGCACCTGCTGGGGCGAGCAGGGTTCGGCGGCGCGCCGGAAGACATAGCGCGGCTTGCGGCGATGAGCCCGGCCGAGGCGGTGCGCAGCCTCGTCTATTTCGACAAAGTCGATAACAGCCACCTGATGCCGTTCGACCATTCCGGCATCCACGACCCCGGGATCGAGCCGTTTCCGGAGAGCCGGCCCGCCGCCACGGAGCGGGCGGAGAAGACCGGCGAGTCGATGGGCGTGAAGGTGAAGCCTGCCGGCAACCGGCGCGTACAACCCGTGGCGAACAAGTTCTTCTACTGGCTGCGGGCCAGCGCGCTGGAGACCGGACGCGTCGGCTACTGGTGGGCGAACCGGATGCTGACCAGCAACGCCCCGCTGCAGGAGAAGATGGCGCTGTTCTGGCACGGCCACTTCGCCAACAACGAAGACAAGGTGCGCGACTATCGCAAGCTGCTGATCCAGCTTCAGCTCTTCCAGAGCAAGGGGACAGGAAACTTCCGCGATCTCACCGTGGCCGTGGCGCAGGACCCGGCGATGCTGACCTTCCTTGACGCCGGCAAGAACGTCAAAGGCGCGCCCAACGAGAACTTCGCCCGCGAGATCATGGAACTGTTCACCATGGGCGTCGGCAACTACAGCGAGAAGGATGTGCGCGAGGCGGCGCGGGCCTTCACCGGATGGAACTATGTCGACACGAAATTCGTCATCAACGCCGACCAGCACGATGATGGACAGAAGACGTTCCTCGGGCGCACCGGAAACTTCGACGGCGTACAGATCGTCGACATCATCATGGAGCAGCCGGTCACCGCGAACTTCGTGGCGGGTAAGATCTATCGCTACTTCGTACGCGAAGACCTCGATCCCAAGCTGCAGGCGAAGCTCGGCGACATGCTGCGCAAGAACAGGTACGAAATCGCGCCATTCCTGGAGGCGATGTTCCTGTCGAAGGACTTCTACAGCCCCTCCTCTGTTGGCGCGCATATCGAGAGCCCGGTGCAGCTTGCCATCTCGACGTACAAGAAGCTTGGACTGAAGGCCGTTCCGGGCGTGCCCGACTTCAACGCTGCGACCGGCGCGCTGGGGCAGAGGCTGTTTGCGCCGCCCACTGTCGCCGGCTGGGCGGAAGGGCGCAGCTGGATCACGCCGGGGCTTTTGCTGGAGCGCGGCAACTTTGCGCGCGACGTACTGTTCCCCGACATCAACTTCATTCCGCCGGACCGCTACAACTTTGCGCCAGACATCCGCCAAGTGTCGACTCGCATCCGGGAGGGGGCGGATATCACGACAGCCACCAGCCAGGCGGAAGGCGTGGTGGTCGCCGAATCCAACATGGCGGCCGATCGCGATGAGGATTTCAACACGCGCTATGCTAGCTATCGCGGCTGGCAGATGGCGATCCAGAAAGTGAAACCGATACCCCGCGACACGGCGCAGATCGATTTGAGCGCAATGGTGCGAGCGAACAGACTCAACACGACGACGCAGGTGGTGGACTATTTCCTCGCCTGCTTCCTGCGCGTCCAGCCCGGCGCCGATGCGCGGGCGAAGTTGATCAGATTCCTCGATGGCGATCTTGGCACGACCGACATCACGGTCGCCGACACCTACATGGAAGACTCGCTGAGGATGCTGACGCACCTCATCATGAGCCTGCCGGAATACCAGCTGGACTGATGGCGATGAAGAAACACGAACATTGCGATCACAACTTCACCCGCCGCGGCCTTCTCAATGCGGGCATGGCGGCGAGCCTGGTCGCCCCGCCTCTGATGTTCGCGCCGTCAGCGATGGCGCAGGCAAAGGAAGGGCCGAACGGCCGCATCCTCGTCGTGCTCGAACTCTCCGGCGGCAATGACGGCCTCAACACCGTCGTGCCCTATGCCGACGACGCTTACTACCGCTTACGCCCGCAGATTGGGATCAAGCCGGCGCGACTGCGCAAGCTGGACGACCATTACGGGCTCAACGCCGGCATGGTCGGCATGGAGAAGCTGTTCAAGGACGGCAAGCTCGCGATCGTGCATGGCTGCGGCTATGACAATCCATCGTTCTCGCACTTCACCTCGATGGCCTACTGGCACACCGCCGCTCCCAACAGCGGCGAGCAGTTCGGCTGGGTGGGGCGACTGGCCGATGCCATGGCGCCGCAGGCGCCGGCGAACTTCCTGATCAATATCGGCGCCAACCAGTCGTTGGCGGTGCGCGCCCACAAGCACGTGCCGGTCGTCTTCAACAACCCCGACAACTTCACGCGCGAGGCATTCTTCGAGGAGAAGGAGGCGCTGGCTGCGCTGTCCGATCCGGGCAAGGTCGCGAACCCGTCGCGGCGCTACCTGCTCGATATCGCCAAGAGCGCCAACGAGTCCTCCGCCCTGGTGCGCAAGGCGTGGGCTGCCTATCGCTCGCCGATCGACTATGGCATCGCCGATCTCGGCCTGCGCAGGGTCGCGGCGATGATCAGCGCCGGGCTGCCGGCGCGGCTCTACTACACCTCGTACGCAAACAATGCGTTCGACACGCACGTCGTGCAGAACGACCTGCACGGGCGGCTGCTGACCTACACGTCGGACGCCATCTCCGGCTTCCTGCAGGACCTGGAGCGGATCGGGCGCGCCGACGATGTAACGCTGATGGTCTTCTCGGAGTTCGGCCGGCGCGTGCCGGAGAACACCAGCCTCGGCACCGACCATGGCGCAGCCAACAACATGTTCGTCGTGGGCAGGCAAGTGAAAGGCGGCCACTATGGCGACAGGCCCAGCCTCACCAAGCTCGACGCCGGCGACAACCTTGTGTTCACGACGGACTTCCGCCGGGTCTATTCGACCATGGTCGAGGGCTGGCTGAAGCAGAAGACGACGCCGGACCTGCTCAACGGAAACTTTAGGCCGTTCGACATGTTCGCCTGAGCGGAAGGGCGAGCCGCAGAGGCCTCACAATTGCGTCAGGCCTGCCTGCGGCAGCCCATGCGGCGGGGGCTTTCTGTCGCGTCGTGCGTGGCGGGCTTGAACCCCAGCCCGTTCGACCGCTAAGTCAGGCCGATGACCCACACGACCGCTCCCGCGCCGGCCAAGACGTCGATTCCCAAGGGCGCCGGGAATATCTGGACCGACATCGGGCCCGTGCTGGTCTTCGTGGTCGTCTACAACCTCGTGCGGCGGTTCCCCGAGAACAACGGACTGTTCTCCAAGGAGAACGCCATCTACTGGGCAACGGGGCTGTTCATGGCGAGCGTCGCGGCCGCGATCGGCTACACGCTCGCAAAGGGCCGCAAGCTGCCGCCCATGCTGGTCATCACAGGCGTCGTGGTGATGGTGTTCGGAGGATTGACGCTCTATCTGCAGGATCCGAAATTCGCCTACTACAAGCCGACCATCATCAACCTGCTGTTCTGCGTGACCATCCTCGGATCGCTGGCGATCGGACGTAACATCTGGAAGACGGCGTTCGAACACGCCTTCAAGCTTCCCGATCACGCCTGGAAAGTGTTTGCGCTGCGCTGGGCCGGATTCTATGCGCTGCTGGCCGTCCTTAACGAAGTCATCTGGCGCAACTTTTCCGAGGACTTCTGGTCGAACTCGAAGCTCTTCCTGTCGATCCCGCTGGCGTTCGGCTTCATGCTCCTCAATCTGCCCTACCTGCTTAAGCACGCGATCGAAGAGCCGGGTGAAGCAACCGCAGAAGCGGCCAAACCGACGGATGCGGCCTAGCTCATCTGATCGCCGCGAATTCGGCGAGCAGGCTCTCCCACTCCGCCTCCATCACAGGCGTCCAGTCCTCGCCCATGATTTCCCGGAATGCGTCCCGCATGGCCGGAAAGAAGGCGTCGAACAGGTCATCAGGCACCCCATAGCCCTGGTGGTGCTGACGTGAAGCCGAGAGAATCTGCGGCGCTGTCAGGCGCGGGCCGACATAGTCCAGAATGCATTCAAGGGCTTGCTGCACCATTGAGGCGCGCACGCCGCCGTCGCGATCCATGTAGAATAGCGGCTCCAGTCGGGGATGAGCCGCGAACAGGCGCCGGTAGATGAGCGCCGTCGGATCGCCGTGACGCTCCGCGACCGCTTCGAGTGTGACGAGGATGGTTGCAGCGTCGGGCATCGGGAGCCCTAGCGGGTCATATGATCGGTGTGGTCCGGATTGCCGAAAGGGGCGAAGCCAGTTCGGCCTTCGGTGGCCCGATAGGCGTCGAGCGACCATTTCACCGACGGAAAGGCCAGCTCCTTCCACGGGATTTCATCCCAGGAGGCCAGCATGACTTCCAGGCTTTCCGGACCCGGGGCCGGGTCATTCAGAAGTCTGGCGCGAAAGAAGATCTGCACCTGGCCGATGCGCGGAATGGAGTAGACGCCCAGCATCGTCTCGATCTCGAGTTCGGCGCAGGCCTCCTCGCGCGCCTCGCGGCGCGCCCCGTCCTCGACGCTTTCACCGAGTTCGAGGAATCCGGCAGGCAACGTCCAGAAGCCTTTCCTGGGGTCGATGGCGCGCTTGCACAAAAGGATGCGGTCGCCGCGATGGGCCACGACGCCTGTCACAATGCGTGGATTAACATAGTCTACGAAGCCGCAGGTCTGGCACACGAGACGCTCGCGATCCTCGCCTTGCGGGACTTCTTTGGAAAAGGAACTGGCAATTCGCGCTGCGCTCACCCGCACAGCATGGCGTTTTGCTGTGCATAGTCAAAGCGTACGCACTACATTCCTTTGAGGGGGGCTGAACTGCACCCGTCAGGCTACCTATGCTCGGACTGATTCGAAGACGGGGCTGGGCATGAATACCACCGCCGAAGCCGCAAGGCGGCAAGACGGCATGTCCTCGCGCGAAGCCGCGGGCCGCGCCGGCGAGTTCCGCCTGAGCGAAAGTCCTTCCCACCTGCTGCGCCGGGCCGAACAGTTCGCGGCCGAGATCTTTCTGAAGGCAGGCCTCACCGACGGGGTCACCCTGCGCCAGACGGTGCTGTTGGCGGCTATTGCCGAGGCCGAGGGCGCAAGCCAGTCGGACCTGGTGCGCGCCACGGGGGTCGACCGATCGACCCTGGCCGAGATGATGGCGCGGATGGAAAAGAAAGGCCTGATCGCCCGGCAGGGCGCCGCCAGCGACAAGCGGGCCAAGTCGGTGAAGCTTACCGCCGAAGGCCGCGCCAGGCTGGAGGCCGCCCTGCCCGCCATGCGGCAGGTGGACGAGGCGCTGCTGCACGCCCTGCCCGCCAACAAGCGTGTGTCGTTCCGTTCCACCCTGTCAGCGCTGTCAGACGCTGCAAACCGGGCGCACGATAACGAGATCGACGAACTCAAAAAGGCGAAGCGATCGGCCAAGGCAAAGCGGGCCGCCGACAAGGCGCGGCGCAAGCGCCGGAAGAAGAAAGACCGGAAGAAGCACAGCCGGCGCTAGCCGCCGGGCGGCGATGCCGGTGCGGGCTTGGGCGCCTGGCCGGATTTCGCAAGTTCGGCCCGATAGGCGGCGATGAAAGCCGCGGCGGACGTGTCATCAAAATAGCTGCGATGGGTTTTGACGATCATGCCGCCGGCGTCGATCAGGAAGCTTTCCGGCACACCGCCGATTCCGATCGCGATGCCGAGATCGCCCGAAGGGTCGAGGCCGACGTGGGCGAAGGGATTGCCTTCCCGCTTGAGAAGCTCGCGCGCTGCGTCTTCGCCTGTGGGATCCTTGTAGAGAATGCCGACGATCTCGACGCCCTTGCCGGCCATGTCGACCAGCACGGGGTGCTCGAGCTTGCAGGGCGCACACCACGTCGCCCAGATGTTTACCAGCACCGGCCGGCCCTTGAAGTCGGCGAGTTTCACCTGGCCGCCATCGAGACCGGCGACGTCGAAGCTCGGCGCGGGGCGTATCGGCGAGGTAAAGCTGGCGGGCTCGGGATCGGGGCGCGTCAGCAGCCAGAGCGAGACAACCAGCAGCAGCGAGAACGGGATCAGCGCCAGAAGCGCAACGCCGCGTTTCACGGTTGCTTCTCCTTCTCGCCGGCCGGCTCGATCGCGTCGAGCTTCCGGCGTGCGTGACCGACGCGCCAGATCGACCAGATCGTAAGTCCGATCAGCACCACGGCCGCGATGCCGTAGGCCCAGAAGATGTAAGGCGCGTACTTGTCGAACATGAGATCAACCCGCCGCTTGTCTGCGTTGCGCCAGCATCTCGGCGCGCGTCAGCATGATCTCGGCGCGCATGTTGATCAGGGTCAACCCGCCGAAGAGCGCGAGATAGCCGAGGGCGACGATGTACATCGGGATCTTGAAGCCGATGGTGGCCTTTTCCTCACCGGTGAAGAAGGTCGCGGTCTGGTGCAGCGTGTTCCACCATTCAACCGAGTAGTGAATGATCGGCAGGTTAATCGCGCCGACCAGGCAGAGGATGGCGGCGGCGCGTGCGGCCTTCTGCGGCGTTTCCATCGCCTGCCAGATGGCGATGTAGGCGAGATAGACGAAGAACATGATCAGGACGGAGGTGATGCGGGCGTCGCCCCACTCCCACCACGTGCCCCACATGGGCTTGCCCCAGATCGATCCGGTGATGAGGCCGAGCGCAGTGAACGCGGCGCCGATGGGCGCCGCGGACTTGGCGGCGACATCGGCCAGCGCGTGCCGCCAGACGATGGAGATGAAGCTGGCGCCCGCCATGAAGGCGTAGGCGAACAACGACAGCCACATCGAGCCGACATGGATATACATGATGCGGGCGGCGTCGCCCTGCTGGTAGTCGGCCGGCGCCACGAACAGCCCCTGGAAGACGCCATAGCCGATTAGCGCCACGCCGAGCGCGGTAAAGCCCCAGGCAAACCATTTCGACACGCCCATGAAGCGGTGCGGGTTTGCGAAGATGGACATCACGGCCATGCCGGGAACTCCTGAAATTCAGTCCGGTAGTCTAGTCAGGCGTAGGCATTCCGCCGTTCACATCTTCCGGATGTGGGTGCGGCAAACGTCCTAGTCGATTGCGGTCCGCAAGGCCATTGCGGCGGCAAAAGGCGAAGAAGCCATACCGAACAGGGCGGCGGCCCCGGTGAGCATCAGGGGCGTCGACCAGTCCTCTCCCCCCGCCGCGGCGTAAAGCGCGGCAGCCCCGAAAATCATGGTCGGCACATAAAGGGGCAGTGTCACCAGTGCGATCAGAAGCCCGCCGCGCCGGACGCCAGCCGCCAGCGCGGCGCCGATCGAGCCGAAGAAGAAGAACGCGGCCGAGCCGATGAGCGAAGCCAGAGCCACAATCGGGGCCGCGCCCGGATCGCCCTGCAGCATGACCCAGAGGATGGGCGCGACGACGGCGAGCGGAATGCCGGTTGCGATCCAGTGTGCAAACGTCTTGGCGGCGGCGATGCCTTCGAGGGCGACGCCGGAGCCGGCATAGACATCCAGCGTGCCGTCCTCGAGATCAGCCTGAAAGAGCCGCTCCATCGGGAGAAGGCTGGCAAGCGCCAGAGCGATCCAGATGACGCCCGGGCCGGCGGTCTGCAGCGTTTCGGTGTCCGGGCCTACGGCGAAGGGCGTGAGGCTGGCGGCGGCGGCGAAAAAGCCCACTGGCAGCGCAGGTCCTCCCCCGCCCGACCAGGCAAGCTTCAGTTCGCGCGTGAATGCCGAGATCGCGCCGCTCATGCTGGGGCTTTGGCCAGTTGCGTGAGATCCAGCGTGCGCGAACCGGCGAACCCCTCGCCATGGATCGCCGCGATGACGATCCCGCCGCCGGCGCGGTGTTCGGCGACCAGCGTATCGACCAGCTTGCGGCCTTCAGCGTCGAGAGCGGCGGTAGGCTCGTCCAGCAGCCAGACCGGGCGCGGATCGATCAGCAGTCTTGTCAACGCCAGGCGCCGCTTCTGCCCGGCCGAAAGGCCGCGCCCGGGCACGTCCACCCGGCGCGACAGGCCGGCGCGCTCTATGGCGCCGCTTGCTGCGCCCTGCGTGCGGCCGAAATAGCGGGCCCAGAAACGCACCTGTTCGACCGCGGTCTCGGCCGGCTTCACAGCGTCGGAATGGCCGAGATAGTGGAGCGGCGCCTCGTCTGCCGGACCGGCATATTTCACGCTCCCGGCATGCTGGCGCGTGAGCCCGGCGAGAATGCGAAGCAGCGTCGATTTGCCCGACCCGTTCGGCCCGCGAAGTTCGAGCGCTTCCCCGCCCGAAACGACAAAGGACAAGCCCTCGAAAAGCATGCGCAGCCCCCTCGCCGCTGCAAGATTTTCGACAGTCAAAGTCACCGATGGGGCGGGCGCGACGCGCAATTTCTTTACCCCTTGCCGCTTGATTGCGTCGCAGGGCGGCGTCCTGTAGGAACGCCGCCAGGGCGGGGGGCCGCCGGCTCTCCCCAACAGTGATATTCGCTGCCCAAAAAGGGTGCTCCAGCCATGCCGTCCCTCGACAGTTTCAAGTCTCGCAAAACCCTGAAGGTCGGCTCCAAGACCTACGCCTATTACAGCCTTGAGGCTGCAGCGCAAAACGGGCTGGGCGATGTTTCGCGCCTGCCGGTTTCCTTGAAGGTCCTGCTGGAAAACCTCCTCCGCTTTGAGGACGGCAAGACAGTGACCCAGGCCGACATCAAGGCATTCGCCGCCTGGATCAAGGACAAGGGCAAGGCCGAGGTCGAAATCGCCTATCGCCCGGCCCGCGTGCTGATGCAAGACTTCACCGGTGTGCCCGCCGTGGTCGACCTCGCCGCCATGCGCGACGCCGCCACCAAGCTGGGCGCCGATCCTAAGGCGATCAACCCGCTGGTGCCGGTCGATCTTGTGATCGACCACTCGGTCATGGTCGACCATTTCGGCAAGGCCTCGTCGTTCAAGCAGAACGTCAAGCGCGAGTACGAGCGCAACATGGAGCGCTACGAGTTCCTGAAATGGGGCCAGGGCGCGTTCGATAATTTCCGCGTCGTGCCGCCGGGCACGGGCATCTGCCACCAAGTCAACCTCGAATACCTCGCCCAGACCGTCTGGACGAAAGAGGAAGACGGCGACGTCGTCGCCTTCCCCGACACCTGCGTCGGCACCGACTCCCACACCACCATGATCAATGGGCTTTCGGTGCTCGGCTGGGGCGTTGGCGGTATCGAGGCGGAAGCCGCGATGCTGGGCCAGCCTGTTTCGATGCTGATCCCCGAAGTGATCGGCTTCAAGCTGACCGGCAAGCTGCCTGAAGGCGCGACCGCCACCGATCTGGTGCTGACCGTCACTCAGATGCTGCGCAAGAAGGGCGTCGTCGGCAAGTTCGTCGAGTTCTACGGCCCTGGCATCGACAACCTGTCGCTCGAAGACCAGGCCACCATCGCCAACATGGCGCCGGAGTATGGCGCGACGTGCGGCTTCTTTCCGATCAGCCAGGAGACGATCAACTTCCTCTCCTCCACCGGCCGCCTGGCCGAGCGCGTGGCGCTGGTCGAGGCCTATGCCAAGGCGCAGGGCTTCTGGCGCGCCGACATGAAGGATCCGGTCTTCACCGACACGATGGAGCTTGACCTATCGGGCGTCGAAAGCTCGATCGCCGGTCCGAAGCGTCCGCAGGACCGCATCGCGCTGCGCGATGCCGCCGACAGCTTCGCCGTCGCGCTCGACAAGGAATTCAACCGACTCGACAAGGCTCATGTTCGCGCGCCTGTGGAAGGCGAAAAATACTCGATCGGCCACGGCGATGTCGTGATCGCGGCCATCACCTCGTGCACCAACACCTCGAACCCCAGCGTGCTGGTCGCGGCGGGCCTGCTGGCGCGCAACGCCCGCGCGCGCAAGATAGGCACGCAGCCCTGGGTGAAGACGTCGCTTGCGCCCGGATCGCAGGTCGTCACGGACTATCTCGCCAAGGCCGGCCTGCAAGACGATCTCGACGCGCTCGGCTTCAACCTAGTGGGCTATGGCTGCACCACCTGTATCGGCAACTCCGGCCCCCTGCCCCCGGCGGTGTCGGCCGCCATCGCGCAGGGCGATCTCGTCGCAACGTCCGTCCTCTCGGGCAACCGCAACTTTGAAGGTCGCGTGAACCCCGACGTGCGGGCAAATTACCTCGCCTCGCCGCCGCTGGTCGTCGCCTACGCGCTCGCCGGCTCGATGAACATCGACATCACCAAGGATGCGATCGGCTACGACGACGAGAACGAGCCGGTCTATCTTTCCGAGATCTGGCCGAGCTCGAAGGAGATCGCCGACACGGTGCGCTCTGTCGTCACCGCCGAGATGTTCGCCACACGCTATTCCGACGTCTTCAAGGGGGACGAACAGTGGCAGGGCATCAAGGTGGAAGGAGGCGACACCTATGGCTGGCCGATGGCGTCGACCTATGTTCAGAACCCGCCCTACTTCGAAGGCATGACGATGACGCCGGAGCCGCTGACCGACGTCAGCAGCGCGCGTATCCTGGCCCTGTTCGGCGATTCAATCACCACCGACCACATCTCGCCGGCTGGCGACATTGCGGTCTCGGGCCCCGCCGGCAAATACCTGCGCGAACATCAGGTGCCTGTCTCTGACTTCAACTCCTACGGCGCACGGCGCGGCAACCATGAAGTGATGATGCGCGGCACCTTCGCCAACATACGCATCAAGAACCACGTCGTTCCTGGCGTCGAAGGCGGCGTGACGAAACACTTCCCGGACGGACAGCAGCAGGCGATCTACGACGCGGCGATGCGCTATGTTGAAGAGGGCACGCCGCTGGTGATCTTCGCTGGCAAGGAATACGGTACGGGCTCATCGCGCGACTGGGCCGCCAAGGGCACGCGGCTGCTTGGGGTTCGTGCGGTCGTCGCCGAAAGCTTCGAACGGATTCACCGTTCTAACCTGATCGGCATGGGCGTGCTTCCACTCCAGTTCGCCGAGGGCGTCAGCTGGAAATCGCTCGGATTGACGGGAGCGGAAACGGTAACGATTCGGGGAGTAGCCGGGCTGCTGCCGCGGCAGGTTGTCTCCGTGGATATTGGTTATCCCGACGGCGCCAAGCGGTCTTTTGAAGCAAAAGTCAGGATAGATACGGAAAACGAGCTGGATTACTACCGAAATGGCGGCATTCTCCATTATGTCTTGAGGGGTCTGGCCAAAGGATCGTGACGACAGGCTCACGTCGTCTTGATTCGTAGGTGTTGGGACCAACAAGTATCCGGGTCGGAATGAGGTCGTTTTCCATCCGTTTATTGTGCGCCTTAGCGGCGTTCATGGTCGCGCCTGCCGCAATGGCTCAGCGCGGCGGCATGAACGTGCCCGAACATGCAACGCGTCCCGTGGTGATGGAGCTGTTCTCCAGCCAGGGTTGCGGCAAGTGCCCGTCGGCCAACGCCAACATAGCCAAGCTGGCCGAGCGCAGCGACGTCATCGCCCTCACCTATCCCGTCGGCTACTGGGACTATCTCGGCTGGAACGATACGTTCGCGAAGCCCGAGTTCACCGAGCGCCAGAAACGCTACAACCGCGTGCTCGGCCATCGCGGGCCATATACGCCGCAGGTCGTCTATTCCGGCCGCCTGCACGGCTCGGGCGTCGACATTAAGAAGATCGAACCGAAGTTCGCCGTGCGGGATATCACGCCTTATCCGGCGACCGTGTCGTTCGACAAGGACGCCGTCATCGTCTCCGGCCAGGCGCCGAAATCGACCGACGGCAAGACCACCGAAACGTCCGGCGTCGTGCTGGTGCGGTTCCGCCCGGGCGCCACGAAAGTCACGCCTGGCGCAGGCGCCAACAAAGACAAGCCGATGACCTATTTCAACCTGGTCACTTCGCTCGAGCCCCTCGGCGACTGGAGCGGCGGCACGCAGAAATTCACGGCCAAGTGCTCGTCGGGTTGCGTCGTCCTCGTCCAGAAGGGCGGCATGGAAGGCGTGATCATCGGCGCCGCCCAGAAGAAGTAGCTGCCTATTCGACCAGCGCGGCCAGAGGCGTGGTGAGCGTTCCCCAATCCAGCTCCGTCAACGCGAACGCCCAGCCTGAAGCGCGCGCGTTGATGGCCTGCGCCTGCGCGACAGCCTCGGGGGATGCATTCTCGGGCGCGGCGACTCCGATCGTCACCCAGCCGCGCTCGTTTGACCGCCATCCCTGCGCGATCACGGCAAGGCCTGACTTGGTGCGCACAATGTATTGCGCCGCCGGCACGCCCACAGCGATCGTGTTGGCCGGGGCCACGTCCGTCGGCATGAAACGCGTCAGCGCCTGCGCCGCCATAGTGGGCGCGTAGGCGGCAAGCACGGGACGATTGGCATAAGGCGGCGCAAGGACGAATTGCTGGCCGGACGCATCGGCGGGCAGGAGACGATAGCCTGGTCCCTGCGCCGGTCGCACCTGAACGTCGGCGATCTGGTCGGCGTTGACCGATACGACGTCCAGATCGAGCCAGCGCGCGCCGCGCTGCAGCGGCGGCATGTCGCCGCCTGCAACCGCCCACGCCTGAAGATCGTCCGGCTGACGCACATAGGTGCGGCCATCGCGATAGCCGACGATCAGCTTGGCGAAGATCTCGCCGCTGCCGTCGCTGACTTCCAGCAGAGCCCCCGTGCCGCCCTCAAGCGGATCGCCGAGCCCGATGCGGTCGAACTTCTTGTCTTCCCGCGTCATCGGGCGATCGAACTTCATGTCGGACAGGGCTCGATTGAGTTGGGCGATGCGCTCCGCCGCAACCGGATAGGCGCCCTTTTCTGTGAGCACCCATTGTCCGTTGTCACTAACGATGTGGTAGCTCTCCTCGGACGTCGTCACCATGACAAGACCGACCTTGCCGGCGGCGCCCGCGAAATCCGGCAGAACAAGGCGGCCGACCTCGGCGCGCTGCTGTTCCTCCTTGGGCGGCATGAACGAGGCCGCGCCGAGCAGCGCCGCAACGAACGCTGCGCCGCCCATCCATGTCACCGCCTTGCGCCGGGATATCGCAGCTGCGCCGCTCACTGCGTCCCTCCCGGCCTGCGGCTGCGCCAGATGAAGACGCCGATGCCCATGACAGCAGCGAACAGCGGCGGTAGCCAGACGTTGAGAAATTCCAGCCGTCCGGCCAGCTTGTCGATGTCGCGGCGGAATTCGCGCTCAACGCCGCGCAGCTCCTTGCGCGTGCGCGCAGCCTCGTCACGGAAGGTCGCGATTTCGGCCAGCTCCTCCGGCGTGTGGGCGACGCCGTCGGCGCGCTTCTGCTCAAGCACTTTGAGGCGGCCCTCGGCGTCGGCGAGCAGCGCTTCAAGGCGCTGCTGTTCCTTGTAGAGCCGGTCGCGCGCCAACTTACGCAACTCGTCCACCCGCTCCATCGGCCGCGCGGCGGGCGCGCGCGAGCGCAGCGGCATCAGCGCTTCGTCGCCGCCGAGGTTGTCGAGGGCGTTGAGGATGAAGGCGGCGTTGTCGGCGATCGGCGCGTTCGTGCCGGGGTTGATGTAAAAAGCGTCCGCGAATGCGTCCGAGTCGGCAATGAAGATGATGTCGACCTGGCCCTGCGAGCGCGAGACGTAGGGATCGACCTTTGCCCGTTCCTCGCGCTGGATAGCGGCATTAGCCGGGTCGCTGTCGAGTTGAACCTGCGGCTGGCCGTCCGGATAAGCGCTTGGGAGTTCGCCGGACAGGCGGCCGGCGAGAATCTGCGGAACGCCGGCGGGCTGGTACGATTCCATCACGGTGCGGGGCGTCGGGTCGTTCATGGCGATGGCGGAGGAGATCAGCGCTGCCTGCGGCGTCGTTTCAACCAGCGTCGAGAACGTCAAACGAGGGCCCAGCTTGCCGACGACGAGCCCGCCCGGAGCACCGAAATTGATGGCGCGCGACAGGTCCGCCGTCACAGGATCTGTCATCGACATCAGCGCCCGGGGCGTCGAGGGGAAAAGCGGCTGGCCTTCGACCGTGCGCCGCCCGCCGCTGGCGTCGACCTCGATAGGAAGCGCCAGCGTCCTGTCGGCGACCACGTCGGGGCCGACGCCGACGCCGATCGAGGCTTCGAGCTTGCCGAGCGTGGACGAGGCGATGGCGCGCCTGCCCTGCGTCGCCAGAGCGACACGCGAGACAGGGTCGAGCGCGATCATGGCGCGGCCTTTGCGCAGCAGGAACTGGTCGATGACGTAGAGCTGCCAGTCATTGAGCGGGCCGGGATGCACAATCATCAGCACGTCTGTCTTGTCCGGCAGCGCGTTGAAGCCCGGATCGACGGCCACGACGTCGAAAGCGCGCCGCATCTCGCGCAGCACGAAGGCATCGCCCTCGCCTGTTCCATCGCCCTGGAAGGCCGCGAGCGAAGAGAGCACGGCGACCTTGGGCGGGGCAGGATCGTCGAGCTGGGCGATCAGCCGGATGAGATCGTATTCCAGCATCGCGTCGCGCCCGGGCGCGAGATAGGGAATGGCGATGATGTCGTCGACCGAGTTGCGGCCGATGACGCCGAAATAGATCGGATCGCTTTCGCCCGTCGAAGCGGACGTCAGCCCCGCCGCGGTGATGCGGTCTTCATCGTCGGAATAAGGTTCGGGATCGGTCTCGCGGATCTTTACGCGACCGTTGGAACGCGCGGCGATCTCGTTCATCAGCTCGCGCACCCGTGCGGCGTGGGCGCGGATGGTGGGAATGTCGGCGCCCAGCCCGCGCGAATAGACCAGCTCCAGTTCGACCGGCTCGACCAGCCGCTCGACCACGCGGCGCGCGGAGGAGGACAGTGTGTAGAGGCCGCTGGCGGTGAAATCGAGGCGCGCGGGGGCGAGCCATTTCCACGACGCGAGATTGGCGCCGACAAAAATCACGGCGGCAAGCAGGCTGGCGGAAATCGCGAAGACGCTGCGCCGCATCATCCGCCCTTCCTTGCGCCGACCCAGATGGCGTTGAGCGTCAGCCAGAGCGCGATGAAGCCGAGATAGAAGACCAGCGCGCGCGCCTCGAGCACGCCGTGCTGGGCGGCCTCAAAATGCGTCAGCAGCGAGAAGGAGGCGAGCGTCTCTGCTGTGCGCGGCCCGAAAGCGGAGGAGACCAGCGGCAGACCAGCGGCCGTGAACAGGAAGCCGACGGCGACCGAAAGCACGAACGCCACCACCTGATTGCCGGCCGCCGCCGACAGCGCGCAGGCGATGGCGAGATAGCCGCCCGCCATCAGGAAGCTCATCGCGTAGCCGAGCGCGATGGCTGCGTGATCGGGATGGCCGAGCCAGGTGACCGATATCCACATCGGCGTTGTCAGCAGCAGCGCGGCGCCAGCCACCGTCCACGCTGCGAGGAATTTGCCGAGCACGAGCGACCAGGCCGGCGCCGGCAAGGTCAGCAGTAACTCAAGCGTTCCTCCCCTCGCCTCGTCAGCCCACAGCCGCATCGCTACCGCCGGGAGGAAAACAAGATAGAGCCACGGGTGGAACAAGAAGAAAGGCGCGAGATCAGCCTGGTTGGTGTCGAAGAAGCGACCGAGCTGGAAGGTGAAGGCGCCGACGGCGATCAGGAAGATCGTGATGAAGACATAGGCCAGCGGCGTCAAGAAATACGCAGCGAGCTCGCGCAGGTAGACAGCGCGCAGCGCGTTGGTTGCCTGTTTCAGCGCCTCCCTCATGCCGCCTTCTCCCCGCGTGTGAGAAGATGGAAAGCGTCTTCCAGACTGCCGCTGGGCGCACGCTTCGCAAGCTCGGCGGGCGTTGCATCGGCCTTGATCTCGCCGCGGTCGATCAGGACGGCGCGCGAGCACATCGCCTCCACCTCGTCGAGCTGGTGCGTCGAGATCAAGATCGCCTTGTCCTTCGACATGCGCGCGATCAGCGTGCGCATGGCGATCTTCTGGTTGGGATCGAGCCCGTCGGTCGGTTCATCGAGGATCAGCAGCGGCGGATCGTGGACGATGGAGCCCGCCAGGGCCACACGCCGCCTGTATCCCTTGGAGAGCGTTTCGATCGGGCGGGCGAGCACGTCCTTGATGCCGGCGTCCTCGGCGACGCGCTCGATCGCTGCGCGGGCATCCTTCCGGCTGAGGCCATGCGTGCGCGCGAGGAAGCCGAGGAAGCCCGCGACGGTGAGGTCGAGATAGAGCGGCGCGCCTTCGGCGAGATAACCCAGAGCAAGCTGCGCCCGCGTGCGGGCGGCGATGATGGAGCAGCCGATGACGACAGCGTCGCCCGCATCGGGCTCGAGAAAGCCCGCAATCATCCGCAGCGTCGTCGACTTGCCTGCGCCATTGGGACCAAGAAAGGCGACAGTTTCGCCCCTGGCGACCGTAAAGCTGACGCCGCGGACCGCCTGCCTCGAACCGAATGATTTGGCCAGTCGATCGACCGTCAGCACTTCCATATCGGACTCGTCTGCTGAGGGGCCAAGCTCATCCTTGCTAGTCCCGCTCTCGGACGGAAGGAAGCAGAAGTGGAGTGAAAAATCGCCCAATGCGCGAAGATGATTCGCGAAGGAAAATGCGCCGCACACGGAGAATCGGCCCGATGCGTGCAAAGCGCCGCGTGCGCTTAAAAACATCTGATTTTCGGGGAGTTGAGTGTCGGACGGACCTGTCAGTCGCAACCCTGGGGGGCTGGGGGGCTGTTGGGTCCAAGGTCGGCGTCTTAACCATCCGCCCGACTTTCTTAATCTGACTGGTATCGGTGGCTTTGGCTAGCCGAAAATGAGGCCGCTTCTAGAATAATCTGTAATCTTCCTTAATCTGACGAAGACCGAGGAGCGCAAATGACGGATCAGCCGCAGACGGTAACCCATTCTCCGTCAACCGGCTCCCTCGTGCGCATCTGGTTCAACCGCCAAGAGCTCGATCTTATCCTCCGAATTTATGGGCGACTTGTCTCGGAAGGCGAGTGCAAGGACTACGCGATCGGCGCGTTCTCCGACCACGCCGTCTTCTGCATGCACCGCCGCGCTTCGGAAGAACCGACCTGGACTGTGGAGAAGCGGCCCGAACTGTCGCGGCGGCAGGGCGCATATGCCGTCGTCAACGCCACCGGCCAGGTCCTGAAACGCGGCCACGAGCTAGCGCAGGTGCTGCGTGTGCTGGACAAAAAGCGGTTCAGCGTCGTCGATTGATCCTTCCGGCCCAACTGCACTGCTTGCTCACAGCGCCCAGTCCACAGCTGTGGACAAGCCGCCTGGCGCTTCGCCTCCGCAATCTCTTGCATCGGCAAAAACAGGGGTCGCCGAACCCTGAAACGAAAAGCCCCGGCCTTTCGGCCGGGGCTCTCCAGACTTGATTCGTCTCGTTGGTTAGTCGCGCGAGGAGAGGAACATGAGGATGATCCTGAACATGTTCACGAACGAGATGAAGAAGTTGAGCGCGCCCCAATTGGTCATGACCGCGAGGCTGCGGGCGTCGCCGTCGAGGGCGTAGTAGCCGTTCTTCAGCTGTTGCGTGTCGACCGCGATCAGTACGGCCGAGAGAGCGAACACCGCGCCCATGATGATCCATTCGAACATCGAGGATGGCGGCAGGATGAAGTTGAGCAGCGAGAGCGCCACGACGCCCCAGAGCGCCATTACGGCGAACGAGCCGATGCCGGTGAGGTTGCGCTTGGTGGTGTAGCCCCACAGCGAGAGAGCGCCGAAGGCGGAAGCGGTCAGCAGGAACGCCTTGGCGATCGTCACATAGGTGGTGTTGAGGCCGATGCCGCCCCGCGTCGCGAAGCCCGTGCCGCTCTCAGCCATCAGCACCCAGGTGCCAAGGCCAAGGCCCAGCAGGGTCACGATCGCCCAGTAGAGGATGCCGGTCGCCAGCGGCGAGGCGTTCTTCATAAAGAACATCGAGCCGAGCAGCAGGACCACAGGTCCCCACTGGACGACATAAAGAAGCGGCGTGCCGAACACGAGCTGGGTCACTGGCTCGACGGAACCCGCGACATAGGCGAGCACGCCTGCCAGCAGGATGCCGAGCATCAGCTTGTTGTAGACGCCCAGCATGAATTTGCGCAGGCCGGCGTCCTTCGAGGTATCGCCGACGGCTACGCCGCCGCGACCCTGGACGTACTGGAAGTCAGCCATGGTCTGTTTCAACCCTCTTTCACAGCCGCGGAAACCGCAGCCAACGGGGTGAAAATGGTCATTCGAACCTTGAAAAGCAAGTAAAACCGGACTTCCTGCAGCGTGCTTGCGCGGATGTGATGAGCGTGAATCGGACGCTAACCACTGCGATTCATCATGATTCCGGCCCAATCGCGCTGTAGCCGGAATTACAGCTCTTGCGTGACCCTGTTCCGGCAACCTTGCGCCTGCTGTTAGGCATACGCGAATGAGCCTTCGCCTCTTCGCCGCCATCCCGATCCCGGAAGAGATCGCCGACCGCTTGGCCGCGCTCGAAGTCGACGTACCGGGCGCGGCATGGCGCGATACCGAGCAGTTCCATCTTACGCTACGCTTCTTCGACGAGATCGACGAGGCGCTGGCCCGCGATCTGGACCATGAGCTGGGCCTGATCGCCGAAGCGCCCTTCGAGATCCGTTTAGCCGGCGCAGGCAGCTTCGGCGGGCGCGAGCCGAGCGCGCTGTGGACCGGCGTCGAAGCGCCGCCAGCGCTAGCGCGCCTGGCGGCGGCCTGCGAGAGGGCGGCCCAGCGCGCCGGGCTCCCGCCAGAGCCGCGCAAATACAAGCCGCACATCACCCTCGCCTATTGCCACGGCACGAGCGACCGGGACGCAGCTGACTTCCAGCAATTCGCGGCGAGCTTTCGCACCGACCCGTTCTGGGTGGATCACTTCGTCATGTATTCGTCGCGCCCGACACGCTCCGGCAGCCGCTATGTCGAGGAAGCCGTCTACCCGCTTACGGGGGTGGCGAGACCCTAGATCAGCCGCCGACCAGTTTCTGGATCGCGCCGAGCACGCCCCCGAATCTAAGGCCGGCATCGGTGACCGCGAGCACGAAGCAGACGCCGTCATCGTCCGCCCGAGGCTGGTGGGTGATCGAAGGATCCGCGATCGAGACATCACCGGGGCCATACGAGCCGATCCCATCGGAATAACCGCCGATCAGGCAGAGCGTCAGCTCCTGCCCCCTGTGGGTGTGGCGCGGCGTGGCGGCGCCGGGCTCGATACGCAGAATCTCTGCACGCGCCTGACCGCCGACCTTGAGCCGCAAGCCGCGTATGCCAGACGCCTGAGATTTCCAGCCTGTCGTCGCCTCCGCAACGCGGATCGCATCGACGAGCACTGCAGGAACCCTGATTAGCTCAGAATAGGCGAAGGCACTTTGTTTCGGCGCGCCGCCCCTTTCGATCGCGGCAAAGGCGCGGTCGAGCGCGGTCGCGGACATGTCCGCCGGGGTCTCCGCCTCGAGCATCGCGCCTGAAATCGACTCCGCGCCGGTCTCCGAAAGACCCCGCATCTCCATCAGGCTATCGAAGAACAGGCCCAGCGCAGGCTCCGCCCGGCCCGACGCCAGAGCGGCGCGGGTAGCGTCATCCACTGCCTGACCCAACGTTACCTTCATTATGGCGCCGACACGCAGGCGAACCTTCCGCCTGCCCTCCCCTTCCTACGCACGACATGTCCAACTGGCTCACTCATCAACCAGCCTCGATTTCATCTTCGCAAAGGCTAGGCGGATTCGTGATTTCACTGTTCCTAACGGGACATCGAGCTTTTCAGCGATGTCCCGGTGGGACAGACCCTCGTAGAATGCAAGGCGCAACAGCTGCAACTGTTCCTCCGGCAGGCCCTTCATGGCCTCGCGTACGCGAGCTTCGGTCTCCATGGCCTCGATGCGCGCGTCGGGCGCCTCAACGCCCGCGGGCAAAATCATCGTTTCTTCGGGATCGAGATCGGGGCGTTTGCTGCGCCGGAAAACATCGATCCGGCGATTGCGCGCAATCCTGAATATCCATGTCGAGACTGAGGCCTGTTTCCTGTCGAACAGGTTCGCCTTGCGCCAGACCGTGACCATCACGTCCTGCGCGATCTCTTCGGCCTGCGCGCCATCGGCGCCCAGGCGCATAAGATAGCTCTTCACGCGCGGGGCATAGTAACCGAACAGCTCCGCATAGGCTGCGCGGTCCTGCTTGACCGCTACCAGCACAAGGAGATCGGAAAAATGCGCGCGATCGGCGTCGCCTAGCGTTTCGCCGGCCGGCCGCGCCTCGCTCGTTCCCTTCGGGCCCATCCCGTCAGACCGCATCTATCAGCCAAACTCCCCGCGGCGCGTATGCCCCCAGGCTCCTCTAAACAGAGCGCGCGACCATACGCTGTCTTCTTGTACGATGAAAACTGCCGGCCGAAGTGTGGGCTTGTCAGTTTTCCGGGTCGTCGCCGAGGCCGAAGGCCGCTCCGTCGCCCTCTTCATCGACGATGACCACAAGCGGATTGTGGGGATCGCGGGATTCAGCGCCCTGCTGGTCGGGCCCGGTGAAGAGGTCGAGCTGGTTGGGATCGGCGGCGCGTTTGCGCTTCTTCTTCGCGCCGGGCTTGGTGAAATAGAGATCGTCGGTGTGGTCCTGCGCGGAGGTCTCCACAGCCCCATCGGCGGCGACCCCGGTTTCATCCGCCTTCGGCTTTTTCGTCTTGGTCTTTGCGCCCTGAGGCTTCCAGAAGGTGACCGCGATCACCGGCAGTCCCTTGGCGTCCTCGTAAAGCTGAACGAAACCGCGCGCGATGCCGGCTTCGGCCTTGCCCTGCACGTCCTCGCGCTCCGCCGGTTTTGGCCGCAGCCATTCGGAAACAAGCGTCACCGGCCCGTGCGCCAGCTCGCGCGCCTCCGCGACGGTGCGCGCCCCGCCCTCGGCGTCGAGGGCGGCGCGGGCGGTGGCGGCGATGGGAAACTGCAGCGGCATGTCGATCGGAACGCGTGAGGCTGGAGACTACTCGATAGCGGGTTCGGCGGCGCCGGGCTGCGGCGTCGCCTCGCCTGCTCGCATGAGGCGTGCCGCAGCGAGACGGGCGAAGGAAAGCGTCACGGCCTTGCGGCGTGCGGCGTTGAGCGGACGCGCCTCGCACTCGCGCAGCACCGCGCCGCCGAAACCGTCGCATACCATCATGCCGACCTCCTCCGGGATACGCTCCTTCGGGAAGTCGCAGTCGACGGCGAAATAGAACCGGTCGCAGTAGGGCGCATACTCCGGCCATTTCTGGTCCGTCGCGAAATCCTGGAGGCAAGACTTCACCTCGATGATGACGATCTCGCCTTTGACGCCCATCGCCATCACGTCGGCGCGGCGGCCATTGGCGAGCCTCACCTCGGTAAGCGATGCAAGCCCCAGCTCCGCCAGCATGCGCTGCGCGCCGCGCACGATCTCGGCAGCGCGGCCGGCTGGAACCGGATCGCCAAAAGGCTGGCTGACAGGCGAAGTTGCTAACATGGGCCGGGACAAGAGTTCCTGATAAGTTCTCTTATCGCGCAGACCCCAAACGAGGGCAACCGGCGAGAGTCATCGGTCGTGTCGCAGTTTCGAAATCGCGCGATCGTCCGACCCTTTGAGTCGGTCGCCAATACCGACTGGCCGCGGGGCGCCTTAGGAGCAGGCTTCAGGGCTTGCAGTCGCAGGCGTCCGCCCGCGCAAGGAGAAAGGCCTTTTCCCGCACGTTGCGGGTAAGCGTGGCCGCAGCCTCGAATTCGGCGCGCGCCTCGGCCAGCCGGCCGGCCCGGAGCAGAAAGTCCCCCCTCGCCGCCGGCAAGGGCGCATAGTTGCGTAGGGCGGCGGCGTCGGCGATCTCGTCCACCAGATGCAAGCCTGCTTCGGGCCCGAAGGCCATGGAGTGGGCGATCGCGCGATTGAGATCGACCACCGCCGATGGCATGACGACGCGCAGCCGGTCATAGAGCGCGGCGATCCGCGGCCAGTCGGTATCGGCAGCCCGGCGTGCGCGGGCGTGGCAGGCGGCGAGCGCGGCTTGCAGCATATAGGGGCCAGCGCCTCCCTCAGATTCTTTGGCCAGCGCTTCGGCGCGGGCCAGCGCATCGAGGCCCAGGCGGATCAGAAGCTGGTCCCAGCGTGAGCGATCCTGCTCGGTCAGCGGCACGAAGGCGCCGTCCGGCCCGGTGCGCGCGCTGAGGCGCGACGCCTGAATCTCCATCAGGGCAAGCAGGCCGAGGACTTCTGCATCCTCCGGCATCAGGCCGGCGAGGATGCGGCCGAGCCGCAGCGCCTCCTGGGCCAGACCCGGCCGGACAAGATCCTCGCCAGTCGTGGCCGCATAGCCTTCATTGAAGATGAGATAGATGACCTCGAGCACCGAAGGCAGCCGCACCGCCCGTTCGGCGCCGCGCGGCGGCTCGAAGGTCAGTCCGGCCTTTGCGATCGCCTTCTTAGCGCGGGTGATCCGCTGTGCGATGGTCGCTTCGCTCGACAGGAAGGCGCGGGCGATCTCATCGGTCGTCAACCCGCCGACCACCCGCAGGGTGAGCGCCGCGCGGGCGTCAGGCGACAGGATCGGGTGGCAGGCGGTGAAGATGAGGCCGAGCAGCTCGTCGCCGAGATCATCGTCCATGGCCGCTTCGATCGCATCGTCGGACCGCTCCTCCAGCTCCCACGCGACCTCCTCGTGCTTGCGTGTCCGCATCTTGTCGCGACGGAGGGCGTCGATGGCGCGGCGTTTGGCGACGGCCATCAGCCAGGCGGCGGGATTGGCCGGGACGTCGGTCTTCGGCCATTCGGCGAGTGCGACAACCAGGGCGTCCTGCGCCAGCTCTTCGGCAAGGTCGACATTGCGCACTATGCGGGCCAGGCCCGCGACGAGCCTCGCCCGCTCAATGCGGAATGTCGCTTCGATCGCCCGGTGCGTCTCGCCTATGGTCACGCCGCCTTTTCGGCCAAGGCCGCAGCGGAGACAAGCGCGGCGGCGGCGTCTCGGTTCGAAAGTTATTTATCAGCTGCGGCCTCAACCCCATATCGGATCGCCGCTTCAAGCACATCGGTGTCTATGTCGTTCAGCGTTTTGAACTTGATGCAGTAGCCGGTCACGCTCGCCTTGCTGAGCTTCTTTGCATACGTCTGGGGGAGGTATTTCTTGTCTTTGAGGCCCATTATATAGACGGATATTCCAGTCGGGTTCGCGCTGACGCCGATGTTGTAAAACTCCCTGGCTCTCCCACCGGCATATCTTATCGTGCATGTTCCGTATCCGATGTTGGGATTGGTGACGGTTTTGTTGTCACCATCTTTGCCGTCCAGGAACCACAGCTTACACACCGGCATCACTTTCGAAATGAGTCGGTGCAACGCACGCATGTCGCTGCGCTTTGGCTCAGGCTGGCTGGCGATGTACTTTTCGATTTGTTCCTTTGTGGTCATCTGAGACACGATCAACGCGGCCTAGGCGACGCCTAGCTTCCCGCGTACTCCGTCACGGGGATTGGCGAGCTCCTCCGGCGTGATGAACGCGGCCAGGTCCTCCGCCTCATAGAACGGCCGGATTTCCATCTCGGTCTTCATGCCGGGCATGACGGGCGCGCGCTTGGCCCAGGCCATCGCCTCGTCCATGTCCTTGACCTCCCAGATCGAGAAGCCGGCGATCAGCTCGCGGCTTTCGGCGAAAGGCCCGTCGATGACCGTGCGGCTGGCGCCATCGTAGACGATGCGCTTGCCCTGGGCGTTGTTCTGGAGGCCGGCGGCGGCCACGAAGACGCCGGCCTTGACCAGCTCCTCGGTGAACCGGTCCATCGCCGCAAACGCCTCGAGCGCCTCTGGCGTGGGCTCACCTAACGCCATGCCCTCGGTGGCTTTCGCCAATACCATAACCCGCATCGTCTCCCTCCCTGTTTGAGCCGGCCCCTTTGGCGTCTCATAGGGACGACGAACGAGCTTGCCGGAAATCGACATGGTTCTGCAAATTTTGCTCGATGTTCGAAGCGCACCGCGGGACCGGCCACTTTTAGGTTCGGGGACGCGATGGCGCGACGGCCGCCATTGGCGCTCATCGGACCTCCTCTAACCCCCAAGCCAGGGCTTGATCAAACACCAGTGGTCTGGGGCTTGGCTGGCGTGTTGCGCTGACCGATTGATCTCAGCGCGAAAAGCGTTCGGTCGGCGGCTGGGATCTGACTGGCGGCTTTGACATCGCTTGCGGGCGTTTCAGTATCCCCGCCGGCATTTCAACCTGAGACACTACCGAATCATGTCCATCGCTTCACTCGCGGCCGGCGATGTGGATCGCGCCGGGCTTTAGGCGGCGAACGCCTTCTTGAACATACCGTCGGGCAGGTCCTTGCCGCGCTTGGGATGGATCAGGAAGTAATCCTTCCAGCGGCGTTTGGGGTCGATGCGGGTCGATTCGAACATGTGGCTGTTGTCGTCGTTGAGCTGCCACATGCGGTAGCCGAGGCTGGTGAAGTAGTCGCGCACCGCCTCGCCGCTCGACGAGAAGTTCCGCTGCAGCGAAAACGGATGGATCTCGATCAAGAGGCTCGGCAGGTCGCGCTCGATCGTCTTCTTGCCGCCCTCGATGAAGCGGATCTCAGCGCCTTCGACATCGCAGCGGATGAAATCGACGCGTGGCAGCTTTTCCTGTTCCATCAACCCGTCGAGGGAGACGACGGCCGTCGGCTGGTCGACGAACTCGGTCTTGTTGCCGGTCGCGAGTTTTTCGTCCGAGGCCGTGCCGCCCTTGTCGGTGACGACGCCATAGGCGCGGCCGAGGTGGCCCGACATCTTCTTCGGCACCGACAGGATCATCGTGCCTTCGGCCGAGCCGATGGCCGCGTTGTGAGGCGTGACGTTCTTGAGGCCGTGCCAACGGATCAGCCGGGTCATGATGGCGTAGGAATAATTGGACGGCTCATAAACGTGAACCTTGCCGTTCGGCCCGATCTGCTTGGACAGCAGATAGGAGTGACGGCCATCGGATCCGCCGAAGTGCAGGCAGATGTCGCCGGGCTTGACGACTTCCTTCATGTAGGGAGCTTCCGGCTCCCATTTCCGGTCCTGGACGTTGCGCTGGTAGATGCGCATCGTGGTGGCGAGGTTGCGGAAGCTTTCGAAAGACATGAAGGATTCGGGCTCCAGGGGCGAACAGCGGGGTAGAAAGCGCGTTACCGGCGAAATGTGAAGCCCCGCGCGTGCAATAGGCAGCCTAAGGGCGGTTCCGCCGCAGCATCCGCTAGATTACAAGTGCGCCATGAGCGCCGATCCGCCCGTCGTTACGCAGTCCCGCACCCGCTGGGGCCTCGCCCCTTCCCTCGACGATATGGCCGCAATGGCGCGTATAGCGCTGGATTCTCTGGACGAGCCCTTCCGCACGCATGCCAGGTCGGTCGCCATCAAGGTCGAGGACTTCGCCGACGAGGAAACCCTCGAAGCGATGAAGATCGACAGTCCATATGATCTCACGGGTCTTTATTCCGGCGTCGCCCTGACGCTGGAGCTGCATTCCCAGCCTTCGCAGATCCCGCCCATGGTCTGGCTCTACCGCATGCCGATCCTCGACGAATGGGCGGCGACGCCCGGCGTCACGCTGGAGGAGCTGGTGGCCCATGTCGTGGTTCACGAACTCGGCCACCATTTCGGATGGTCGGACGAGGAGATGGAGGAAGCGCTCGGCGAGGACTGAGTCAAACCGGCGCGGGCGTGCCGCCAAAGCCGTGGACACGGACTTTCGAGAGCTGGATAGCGTTGAGCGGCTGGGGCTCGGGAAAGGCGACCGGATCGATGAACTCGAAGCCGACCTCCTCGGTCCCGCTCGGGTCCACCAGCGGGAAGTGGCCGAAGCTGCCGTCCTCGAAGCGGAACCCGTTTTCGCCGAACACCATCTTCGTATCGTACGCATGCAGCCGCACGGCGCGCTTGCGCGTGCGTGCGAACGCGACAAGAGCGGGCGCCATCAGCACCGGCGCCGCAGGGCCTTCGAGACTTACGACGCCCTTCGGCAGGCCGCTCCGCTTGCTGTACTTGTTCACCAAAAGGCCAGCAGCCATGATCGGGCACATGCAACGCATGCCATAGCGCGCGCCGACCGCCGGCTTGCGCTGCTCGAAGGGAACATCCTTTGTCAGGATCAGGTAGACTAGGAGACTATGAACGCCGCGCGCCTCGATGCGCTCGAGCCACAGCGCCGCGTCGGCGAGCTGACTGGCAAGCGGCTCGGAATAGCCAAGCGACATCGCTCGGTTGACGAGCAGCGTCCTCCCCTTGTCGATAGATATCTCGGCATCGCTCATTGCAGTTTCCGGACATACGCGTTCGCGAGAGCCACGCGCGCGCGACACGGTGCAACTTTCATGCGAAGCGGCGGCTTGAGGCTTACAGCCCGATCTTCCGGATCAGGTCCGCCACCCACTGATCGACGATCTGAGTCGCCGGGCCATAGCGGCCTTCGCCGAAAACCCGGGCGTTGGCCGAGGGTTCGAGGTTGAGCTCGACCGTGTGCGCGCCGGCCATGCGCGCCTCGTTAACGAAGCCGGCGGCCGGATAGACCTCTCCCGACGTGCCGATCGAGGCGAAGAGATCGCAGCTGGAGATCCGGCCATAGATGTCGTCCATGCCGTAGGGCATCTCGCCGAACCAAACGACATCGGGCCTCAGCGCGCCCGGCTGGCCGCAGCGCCAGCACTCGGTATCGGTGAACAAGTCGTCGTCCCAGACGCCCCTGGCGCCGCAGGAGGCGCACATCACGCGCGACAACTCGCCATGCATGTGCAGCAGCGCATCTGATCCGGCCTTCTCGTGCAGGTTGTCGACGTTCTGGGTGACCAGCATCAGCTCGCCGCCGATCTTGCGGATCGATTTCTCGAGCCGGGCCAGGGCGAAGTGGGCGGTGTTCGGCTGCGCATCCCGCAGCGCCCGGCGGCGGGCGTTGTAGAAATCGTGCACCAGACGCGGGTTGCGGGCGAAGCCCTCGGGCGTCGCGACGTCCTCCAGGCTGTGCCTGGTCCAGATGCCGCCTTTGTCGCGGAACGTGCCCATGCCGCTTTCGGCGGACACTCCGGCGCCTGTGAGGACCACGATACGCTTGAAGGTCATGAAACGCTCCAGCCGGACGGGGCATAGAGAGTCTTCGAGCGGCGCGCAACGTCACACGCGAATTAGAAAGCAGCACACTCCGCGAGAGGCGAACACGGGCGAGTGTAGATCTTGTTGATGGCCGGCAAGCCTGGCCGTTTGGGCCGCCTAGTTGCCGGCGTCGGCATAGACAACCGGCGGAGCGTAGGACTGTTCGGAGAACAGCGACGAGTCGCCCTTGACGAGCATGGCGGCGCACCCGGCGACGGCCAAAGCCATGAGGCCTACCACCACCATTCGGGTGAAGAACTTGTTGTTGGCTCCGCTGGTCATGCCCGCCGTCCTGCAGTCTTCGTGCCGGTCTACGTTTCGATACGCACCGTGGATCAAACGCGCCCGACCAACGCAGGAAAGCGCAAGCGGTTGCGCCGCCTTTGGGCGCGCCTGCGGCCCTTTGAGGGACAATTACGGCGGTTAGCCTTAATCAGCGGGCCAGATGAACCGGAACCATCCGGTTCCCGCCTCCGCACACTTAAAGGCAGGTCATGATCGTATGATCCCATGAAATACAGGGCTCTTTTGGGTTGCTTTGCATTCTGGACCTGCGCTCAAAGCATTCGTCAACGCCGCGCAGCATGGTAAATAAACTCGCAATAAGGGCTAGTTCCAGCGTGAGGTGGGTGTGATGGCGGCGAAGCGGTCAGTGAATTGGCTTGTCGTTGGGGTGGCTGTTTCCGCCCTCGCCGCGTGCGATCAGGTCAACGATCGGCTCGACAAGTTCGGCAAGCTTACCAGCGACGTGCTCAACCAGATCAATAGCGGCGAAGCCGCATCCGAACCGGACCCGCTGACGTCGGCCCCGCTGGAGGCGCGCGCGCTTTTTGGAGTGTTGCAGGCCCCGGTCGCCCTGCCCGAGCAATCGCTTGAGGAGATGCTGCAGACGCAAAGCTTCTTCGCCGTCGGATCGATCATCGCCATGCCGAAGGAGCAGATGGTCGAGCCCGTGGTCGAGCCTGAATCGTTCGACCTTGCCGCAGCTGATCCCGCCGCGCCAGAGACGCCTCAGGATACTGCAGCGGCGGCGCTCAACACCGCTGACGCGCCCATGCCAGAGTCCGCTGAGGCCGCCGCGGGTCCGCCCGTCACGGAATCCGCGCCGCCCTCGACAAGCATCGCCCCAGCCGCGCCCGCGGCGCCGCCCCCGCCTGCGGCGGCCACTGCGCCTGCGCCCGAAGTCGCCGCGCCGAAATTCGCACTTCGCAGCCGGCCCACGCTCAAAGCCGCCACGCCGACGGAACTCCGCCAGCAGGCGCAGGTCGTGGCGCCTCGCGCGCTGGAGCAGGCGGTGAAGGATTCGGGCGTCACCGTCACCAAGGATTCGCTGCGCATCGCCCGCCAGTCGGCGGAGAACTCTATCGCGGTCGACACCAAGACCGCCCAAGCCGCCGGCGACGACATCGTCCGGCAGTCGACCAACGCCGCTGCGCCGATCCCGAGAGCGCTCGCCGTGCGATCCAAGCTCAACGTTCCGAAGGCGCTGGCGGTGCGCGAGCGCACCGAGAAAAAGCTCGAACAACTCGGCCTTTCCGGCGTCGTCTCGCCTGAAGAGGGCGGCGCGATGCGCATCGTCATCGGGGTGAAACGGACGCAGCTCGGCGCGAACGTCGACCCGACCAAGATCGATGCGATGCGCGAGCTGTTCGCGAGGAAAAAGGAAAACCCGCAGCAGGAATGCGCTGGCAACGTTTCCGCCGCGCAAATGCAGGCGGATGCGGTGCTCGCCACCGAATGCGTTGTGAAGGTGCTGCAGGAGACCGGCGATTACGAATACGTTGAGAAGGACTACATCTTCACCAACCAGTTCATGAAGAAGCCCAAGACCGCCAAGCCCGCCACGCTCGGCGTGACGCCGAACGATCCGCTGTTCGGCCTGCAGTGGAACCTCAAGACCAACGGCACGGCAGCGGGACAATCCGCGGGCGGCGCAGGCTTCAACGATTTCTGGACGCGCGCGAAGCTTACGGGTTCGCGTTCGGTCACGGTCGCGGTGGTCGACACCGGGCTGCAGATGAATCACCCGGACATCAAGAACTCGGCCAACCTTGCGCCCGGCTACGACATGGTCTCCGACCCGATGATGGGCAATGACGGAGACGGCCGCGACGGAGATCCCAACGATCCGGGCGACAGGTGCGACCCCAACGATCCCGCGACGCGCGACACTTTCCACGGCACGCACGTCGCCGGCACGATCGGCGTCGCCTCGACCAACAACGCCAACGGCGTCGCCGGCGGCGCGTGGGACATCACTGTCGTTCCGGTGCGCGCGCTCGGCCGCTGCGGCGGCAAGCTGTCGGACATCAACGACGCCATCCGTTGGGCGGCTGGCCAGGTGCCGGCGCGGGACACGCAGGGCAAGGAGGTCTGGAACTCGCACCCGGCCGACATTATCAACCTGTCGATCGGCCTGTTCGAGCCCTGCCCCGCTTCGATGCAAGCGGCGATCAACGATGCGGTCGGACGTGGCGCGATCGTCGTGGCCGCGGCCGGCAATGCGCGGGTCGACACGAAATACTTCGCGCCGGGAGGATGCGACAACGTTATCTCGGTAGCCGCGAGCGATGCGCGCGGCGTGCTGACGCCCTATTCCAACTTCGGGGCGAAGGTCTCGATCCTGGCGCCGGGCGGAGACATGACGCGCGACGATGACGGCGACCAGCGCCCGGACGGCATTCTTTCCACCAAATTCTCGACCAATTGCTACGACCCCGCCAAGCCGGGCGTGCAGGTGGCGCAGTGCTATTACTCCTACGAGAACGGCACCTCGATGGCGGCGCCGCATGTGTCGGCGGCGCTTGCGCTGATCAAGGCGAAATTCCCTAGCCTTGCGCCCTCCCAGCTCAAGGAGAGGCTGCTGCAGGCCTCAAGCGCCCGGACGCCGCTACAATGCTCCGGCAAATGCACGAGTTACCCTGGGACAACGCCGATTCCGGGCTCTGACGGACTGTGTTTCCGGCCGTGCGGAGATAAGATGCTCAATCTTTCGAACGCGCCGATGCAGTAGGCGTTAGTACGCTGGAGGGGAATAAGAGGAGGGGGAAGCGCAGCTCGGGAAGGCGCCGTATGGAACGGCGCATTTTGCGTGAGCGGCGTGTCCGTGGAGCAGGAGAATGGCGGTGAGCAACGCTGGGGGATTGAATCGCTTCAAGGCTGCGGCGCCGGCCGGTGCGGCCGCGCTCGCCATCGTCGCGGCCATCGCCGGCGGCTCGCTGCTGAGCAACTCTCCGACCACCCGGCTTTCGGCTGAGACACCGGCTGAGACACCGGCTGCGACATCATCCGCCGCGCCGCCGATCGACCCTGCCGCCAATGTCGCCTCGCGCGCCCCGCAGCCGGGCGGCGCTATACCCGGCGTCGCCTTCGATCAGACGCCCGGGGCGCCGATGCAGATGGACATGGAGATCGTCGTCAAGTTCAAGGACGACGCCAAGGTCAAGGAGATCATCGACGCGTTCTGGAAGGACCAGGCCTCGGCGCGGACAAAATTCAACGCATTCAAGTCCGGCCGTCCGGAATTCGCCGGCCTCAAACTCGACCGGGTGACCTACTCCAACGAACTGGTGTTGGTGCATGACGGCGCAGCGCCGCCCGACCAGCGGCTGGCCGCCATGCGTGCGATGGCGACGAAACTGAAGAATGTCGGTGACATTTCCTATGCCGAGCCGAACATGACGGCTCATCCCGGAGGACAGTGATGAGAGCTTTGGTTCTGGCCAGCGTGATCGCGATCGCGGCTGGCGCATGCAGCAAAGGGCCCCCGCCGGCCGCTGAAGGAGCACCTTCGGGCGAACAGGCCGCCACGCCTGCCGCGGCGGGTCCGCAGGTGGTTGACGCAACGATCAACTGGGACGCTGCGCGCGCCGATCTCGCCAAGCGGCCGAGCGATGCGCCCGCGTCGGTGCAGTCGGTCGGCGCGGAAGGCCCTCCGCCAGTGCCGATGCTGTTGCCTTCGGGCATTGCGCAGACGGCAAGCGACCGGCCTACGCCGCCGGTCGTAACCGCCGACGGCTATTTCGCGACCTATCACCTGCCCAAGTACGACGCGATCGTGAACGGCTCGAAGCGCGCTTATGCAGCAGCGGGCCAGACGGCGGGCGACAAGAGCGCGATGAAATTCACCCCGGGCGAGGCCAGCGCGCAGATCGCCTTCTCGCGCTATGGCGCCGACTACCTGATCGAGTTCGAATGCCGTGAAGTGGACGGCGGGGACAGCTGCGTCACGGAAGCCGAGGCGAAGGAATTCGCCGAAAGCCTGTTCGTCGCACAGACCCAGTAAGAGCTGGGCGCAAGAGTTTGGGACCGGGCCTGCCCCGGATGACGGTGTAAGTGGGGAGAAGCGGGATGAACCTGTCTTCGATGCGTGTGGCGGCCGCGGCGCTTGTGGCGGCTGGAGCCTTGGCGGCGTGCGATGCGGGCAGCGTGGTGCTGTGGCCGTGGGTGGAGACCGGCGCGAACGACGCGAAGGATCCGAATGCACCGCCGCCTCCCCCGCCGCCGCTGAGCCCGGTCGACCCGCTGGACCCCTCGAACGTGAACCCTGAGGACGCGGTCCCCAATCCCAACGCCAATGTCGGCGCGCCGGACGAGGGAACACCCTTCGTCGAGCAACCCGAAAACCCCGCTGTCGACGTTGGAGATTCAGCGCCGCCGGTGAGCGCGGAAACCGGCGAGCCGTTACCCACCCTGCCGCCCCCGATCGAAGAGGCGTCCAACACGACGACGCCAGAGCCTTCGGGACCGGGGCCTTCAACACCCGAACCCTCGCCATCGGAACCGTCGACGCCTGAGCCGAGCGCACCGGCGCCGGTGAAGCCTTCATTCTACTTCTTCCGCGCGGGCAATCTTGCGCCGAGCAGCGGCACAGGCGCGCTCGAGGCGGCGGCGCTCGTCCCCGACCTGCAATTCCCGATCAAGGACGCGCCTGCCGTCGCGCAGACGCAGGTCTATCGCTATGGCGGCGGCATCAAGGGCGGCGACCAGTGCGATGCACGCAATTTCAGCGCGCCCTGGCGCGACAATTACTGCGAGACGCGTTCGACCACCAACACCACGCCCTGGTGCGCCAAGACCGGCGTCCATCTCGGCCAGGATGTCCGCGTCGGTACGCCCGAAGGCTGCGCCGCGGAGAGGAAGGTCAAGGCCGCGGACCGCACGCGCTATGAAGTGGTGGCCGTGGAAGACGGCGTCATTTCCAACGTCGGCAGCTATTCGGTCACCCTGCGCGCCAATTCCGGCGGTCGCATCTATCGCTACCTCCACCTCAACATGGCCAAGCTGAAGGTCGCCACAAATCAGAACGTCAAGAAGGGCGATGTGATCGGCTACGTCTCCAACGATTTCGGCGGCACGCCGACGACGTTGCACCTGCACTTCGAGATCAAGCTCAATACCGCCGAAAATGGCTGGCAGTACGCCCCGCCCTATTCCTCGCTGCTCGAGGCCTACAAGCGCCGCGAGAACAATCCGGGCGAAGCGGTCGCCGACAATTTCGTGGTGGCGACGACGCCGCGATAGGACCGGTCCAACGCGGAGGCAATCATGAAGGTTGCTCTCGATGCCGAGCGCCGCACGCGGCTTGTCGCGCATCTGCAAAAGCTGTTCTCGAAGGAATTCGACGAGGACCTGAGCGATTTCCGCGCCGAACAGATCATCGACCTGATGCTGCGCACTCTCGGCCCCACGGTCTACAACCAGGCCGTCCAGGACGTGCGCACGCATTTCCAGGTGAAGCTGGACGATCTCGAAGGCGAAGTCTTCGACGACGGCGACCTCTAGGCGTACCAGGTTGTGGTCAATGTCACGCCGCTATTGGCGGAAGCTGCGCTCCCGCGCGTACCTGATCCCACTTATCACTCGGAAGACTGCGCCAAGCCCCTCGATCTCCATATGCACCCGGTCTCGGCCGTGAGCCGCCCCGGCCCATCTCTTCATCGTCAAGAAGAACCTGCCGGTGACCTAACAGATCATCGACCTGATGACCGGCGAACACATGAAGCCGGAATGCAGCGCCATCAACCCGGGCAAGCAGGCGCCCATCTCGATGCGCGGCAAAGGATCAAGCCGTTTGAGCCTTCCCTACGGTGAGCTTGACCGGCGGCGCCAACAGGCCCGACCGTCCTTCAAACCCATGCCGGGGAGGCAGGCATCACCACGCATAAGGCGCCCTCGCTGGGAACGAAACTTGCCTACGGTTTCGGCGCGGCCGCGTTCGGCATCAAGGACACCGGCTTCAGCTATTTCCTCCTGATGTTCTACAGCCAGGTGATCGGACTCGATGCGCGGCTGGTCGGCCTCGCACTTACTGCCGCGCTCGTGCTCGATGCGATTTCCGACCCCATCGTCGGTTACTGGTCCGACAATTTCCGCTCGCGCTGGGGCCGGCGGCACCTGTTCATGTACGCCTCCGCCATCCCTATCACCATCAGCTACTTCCTGCTGTGGAGCCCGCCCAGGGGCTGGGATCAGGCGGCTCTGTTCTGGTACATCCTCATCCTCGCCATCCTGACCCGCACCTTCCTCACTTTTTTCGAGACGCCCAGCGCCGCGCTCGCGCCGGAACTGTCGCGCGATTATGACGAGCGCTCGACACTGCTTTCATTTCGCACCTTCTTCGGCTGGACCGGCGGCAACGCCATGACGGTGATGATGTTCTTCATCCTGTTCCCAGCCTTCACCACGCCTGCCGACGCTTCAGGCCAGTTCAATCCCGAAGCCTATGTTGTCTATGGCTGGATCGCGGCCGGGCTGATCTTCACTTCGATCATCGTCTCCTCCGCCGGCACGCACGGCCATATCGCGCGCCTGACGCAGCCGCCGGCCCGCCCCCGCCTCACCCTGCCGGCCGTGTTCCGAGAGATGTTCGAGACGCTGTCGAACCGGTCCTTCCTGTCGATCTTCGCAGCCGCCATGTTCGCCAACGTCGGCGTTGGCCTCGGCAGCGCCCTCTCCGTCTACTTCTCGACCTATTTCTGGCGCTTCGCGCCCATGCAGATCGGTTTCATCACCCTCGCCGTCTTCGCCTCCGCGCTCGTCGGCGCCGCCCTTGCGCCTGCCCTGACGCGCGCGCTGGGAAAGAAACGCGGCGCGATCATTGCCGGCCTCGCCGGCTTGGTCATCTCGCCGTCCGTAATCCTGCTGCGCCTGCTCGGGGTGCTGTCGGACGGCAGCGACAGCCTCACCTTCTGGGCCGTCCTCATCCAGGGCCAGCTCTACGTGGCAACCGTCGTCTGCTTCCAGGTGCTGATGGCCTCGATGATCGCCGATCTCGTCGAGCAGTCCGAACTCAAGACCGGCCGCCGCTCGGAAGGCGTGTTCTTCGCAGCCAACACCTTCATCCAGAAGATGACGACAGGCATGGGCGTCATGGTCGCCACACTGGTGCTTGCGCTCGCCGGCTTCCCCGCCGGCGCCAATCCATCGGAGGTGCCCGACGCCGTGTTGCACAGCCTGGGCTGGCATTACCTCCCCGCGATGCTCCTGCTTCATCTTGCGACCATCGCCGCGATCCTCACCTATTCGCTGAGCCGGCAGGCTCACGAGGAAAACCTACGCAGGCTTGCCGAGGCGCGCGCCACATCGTGAACGCCGCTGCCCCAGCGGCGCCTCCTTGTTCTTGCTAATATCGGCGCGTAGCCTTTGCTCAAGCTTGCGATGAGGTCGCCATGATCGCCGACGCGGTGAAACAGAGATTCGAATCCATCGTCCGTTCGGGCGAGGGCGACCCGGCTGCCCTCGCCAGGGCGGCTAAACAGGGCGACACGCCGGCGGCTGTCGATCTCGCAGCGCTCTTCGCCCGCGCCGGCTTCGTCGAGCCCGCCACAATTCTCGATGTCTATGATGCAGCAGCCTGCGGCTGGTTCGGCGACCCCTCGCCCCCCGTCTCGTTGAGCGGCGGCTCGGGCGCGGTCAACCCTGCTCTCTGGCAGCCTTTCTGGGACTTTCTGGACGACGATACCAAGACGGACGCTGGCAGCTTCACCATGCGCGCCGCCAGTCTCGGCGCGTTTGTCGACGAGGATTTTGCAAAGCGAGCAGGCGACGCCAGCCTAGCCTATCCCGGCGTGCCCGATGCAGTAAGACAGGGTTGGCCCGAGAAATTCCAGCTCGCCGAACTCGCCGCCTGCCCCAAGGACTCGCTCGGCGCGGAATTCCACCGCCTTATCGTCGACAACAAGTTCGATCTCGAAGTGCTCGACCGCGACGCGCTCGGCCTGCGCCAACTTCGCCCGCCGCTCGACTATCTCAACGTCCGCATCCTGCAGTGCCACGACCTCTGGCACATAGTCGGCGGTTACCACACCACGGCGCTACACGAGGTGGCGATATCCGCTTTCCAGCTCTCGCAGTTCGGCCACAACTATTCGGCGCAATTCCTGGCCTTCATCACCGCTCGCGCCGCGCTGAAGCAGCCACAGGGCGCTGTAGGCCTGCTTCTGGAAATCATTCTCTCCGGCTGGCGTCACGGCCGCGGCTCGCCGCAGCTCCTCGGCGTCGACTGGCCGGACGTCTGGACCCGTCCAACCGACGAAGTTCGCAGACGTCTCGGCGTCGCCCCTTACCGGTCGCCGTTTCCGCCCGACCTGGTCGAGCAGCTGGAACGCGCGGGCGCCTGATCGAGAGCCTCGCCATAACCCTCCCGCTTCCCCAACGGTCCCGAACGTGCTTGGAAGCGCCGGGCGGAAGCGATTGGGAAAGTTCAGGAGCGAATAGATGGCGCAGCTGGCGCTGGTTCGGCACGGTCAAAGCCAGTGGAACCTGGAGGACCGGTTCACCGGCTGGTGGGATGTCGACCTGACGCCGCAGGGCGAGGAAGAGGCCCGCGCCTCGGGCCGCCTCCTGAAAGCCGCTGGCGTCGATTTCGACCGCTGCTACACTAGCGTCCAAAAGCGGGCCATCCGCACGCTGTGCCTCGCGCTTGAGCAGATGGACCGCACCTGGCTGCCGGTGACCAAGGACTACCGCCTCAACGAACGCCACTATGGCGGGCTCACCGGCCTCAACAAGAAAGAGACTGCGGCCAGGCATGGCGATGCGCAGGTGAAGGTGTGGCGCCGTTCGTTCGACGTGCCGCCGCCGGATCTGGAGCCGGGCTCCGAGTTCGACCTCTCTCGCGACCCGCGCTATCGCGGCATCGCCATCCCGAAGACCGAAAGCCTCAAGATGACGCTCGCGCGCGTCCTGCCCTACTGGACGGCCGAGATCGCACCGAAACTGAAGGCCGGCGAGAACATCCTCATAGCCGCGCATGGCAACAGCCTGCGCGCGATCGTGAAGCACCTGTTCGAAGTTCCGGATTCGGAAATCACCGAGGTCGAAATTCCGACCGGCGATCCGCTGCTGATCGAGCTCGACGGCAAGCTGAAGGTTCAGTCGGCGCGCTATCTCGACCCAGCGCGCGCCAAGCCGCTGCCGCCGGCATGAACAGAGGTGCTCGCATTCGCAATACGGGTGATGAGCGTTTTATGGCGCGGGCGATAGAGCTTGCACGCGCACGGCTCGGCAAGACAGCGCCCAATCCAGCGGTGGGCTGCGTGATCGTGCGCGGGGAAGCGATCATCGGCGAAGGCGCCACCGGGCATGGCGGCAGGCCGCATGCCGAGGAAGTCGCGCTGGGCCAGGCGGGCGAGAAGGCGCGCGGCGCGTCGGCCTATGTCAGCCTCGAACCGTGCAATGTGCGCTCGTCGGGTTCGTTGCCGTGCTCGCAGCTTCTCGTCGAGGCGGGCGTCTCGCGCGTCATCATCGCTTGCGAAGATCCGCATCCGCTTGGCGCGCACGGCGTCTCGCGCCTAGGGGCGGCGGGCGTCGAGGTGATGCTGGGCGTGATGCGCGCGGAGGCCGAGGCGCTCAACCGCGGGTTCTTCAAGGCGATCGCGACGGGCCGGCCGTGGCTGGCTATCGATGGCGATCCATCGACCTATGACGGCGAGTTCGACCTCGCCCGCAACGAGACCTACGAGGCGGCGCTCGACCGTCTTGGCAAGACGGGCTCCACCCGCATCTTCGTGCGCCCGGGCACCGCCCTCGCTGCGCAGCTCAACGCATGCGGACTCGTGGACGAAGACAAAAGCTGAAGTTCATAAATGAAAACGGGCCGACTTGCGCCGGCCCGTTCCAGGTATTGTATGCGCGAGGCCTTGGCTCCGCGCTGCGCTATCCCGCGCTTCAGATCGGCTGAAGCTGCGTCGCGGCCATTTTGCCGGAGCGCTTGTCTTTCTCGAGCTCGAAGCTCACACGCTGGCCTTCATTGAGGCCGGCGAGTCCCGCACGCTGGACAGCAGAGATGTGAACGAACACATCGCTTCCGCCAGACTCGGGCTGGATGAAACCGTAGCCCTTTTGCTCGTTGAACCACTTTACGGTGCCGGTAGCCATGTAGATCTAGTCTTTCGATACGTGTCCTTGGGACCGGGGGGACCCACGGAACTATTAGAGGACGCTTGCAGCCGCGCCCGGGGGGCCGTCAAACCAGGACTTGTTCGGAAGGCCAGATCCGGAGCTCGATCCAGTTGGGGATTGGACCCCAGTAGTCGAGCAAGGAGAGCAACCGAACCTGTTCAGAATTCGACGGCAGAAGCTATTGCATACTGGGGCCTTCTTGAAAAGCTGCGGCCTAGCGCGTGACATAGAGTTTAGGCTGTTCACGTGACAGCATGTGTCAGGGCCCTTACCCCGGCCTCAACTCTTGCCTAACTGACAGCGATGCCCTCGCCTCAAATCCTCGCCCACCGCTCGATTGTTTCGGTTACCGGCGCCGACGCGGACACGTTCCTGAACGGCATCCTTACAGTGCCCACGACCGGGATCTCGGAACGCGAAATCCGGTATGGCGGATTGCTGACGGCGCAGGGAAAGGTGATCGCCGACATGCTTGTCGCGCGCGAGGGGGACGCGATCCTGCTCGATTGCGCGGCGTCAGTCGCAGCGTCACTGGTGAAGCGGCTCACCATGTTCAAGCTGCGCGCCGCCGTCGCCATCGAGGAACGTTTCGATCTCGGTGCGATTGCGTTCGAGGGCGCCGAAGATCCGCGCAGCGCGCAGGCGCCGCACCGCCGCATCGGCCCGCGTACCTTTGCGGGCGCAGACGATCCTGCGCAGTATCACGCTGCGCGCATCATGGCGGGACTACCCGAGCAGGATTTCGATTTCGTCGCCGAGGAGGTCTTCCCCGCCGACATCAACATGGACCTCACCGGCGGCGTCGACTTCAAGAAGGGCTGCTTTGTCGGCCAGGAAGTCGCCTCGCGCATGAAACGCCGCGGCACGGCGCGCCGCCGCACGCTCAAAGCCCTTGTGCCGCAGGGCGTAGCGGCGCCTTCGCCGATCTTGGCGGACCACTTCGAAATCGGAATACTGACGTCTGTTTCCGGCGGCGTCGGCCTCGCCCGCGTGCGAATTGACCGGATGGCCGAAGCATTGGCGGAAGGCGAAAGCATCACCGTGAACGGCGCGCCGATCACGTTCGACCAGCCCGCCTGGCTGGCGCCTGAACTCGCCGCCCTCAGCGAAGCAAAAGCATGAAGAAGCTTGACGACATTCCCTGCGGCTGGGCGCCCGCACATGACGACCTCTATCGCAGCTATCACGACCTCGAATGGGGCGTGCCTGAACGCGACAGCCGCGCGCTGTGGGAGAAGTTCCAGCTCGACGGTTTCCAGGCAGGGCTGTCGTGGATCACCATCCTGCGCAAGCGCGCCGAGATGCGGAACGAATTCGACGGCTTCGTCCCGGAAAAGATCGTTCGCTGGAGCGAGAAGCGCATCGACAAGGCGCTGAAGAACCCGGGCATCATCCGGAGCCCGATCAAGATCGCCGCCACGATCAACAACGCGCGTCTTTATCTCGACATGCAGAAGAAGGGCGAGGACTTCGCAGACTACATCTGGGACTTCGTCGACGGCAGGCCGGTGGTGAACCAGCTTGAACACTGGAAGAAGGTTCAGGCGAAAACACCGTTGTCGGAAAAGATCGCCAAAGACATGAGCAAGCGCGGCTTCAAGTTCTGCGGTCCGGTCATTGTCTACGCGGTGATGCAGGCGATGGGCATGGTCAACGATCACGAAGTGAGATGCCCGCGCCACAAGGAAATCCAGAAGCTGGAAAAGACGAGGGCGCGGAAATGAACCTGCGCCCCGCCCTGCTCTTGCCCGTTGCTGTGGCGCTTTCCGGTTGCGTCAACTGGCAGGGGGCCTACGACAGCGCCGCGCGCGCCGAATGCCGCGACATCATCGACCAGGACGATCGCCGCGCTTGCTTCGATCGGGTAGACGAGAACGCCAGCCAGCGCCGCGCCGAAAGGCGCAGCGGCTAGCTCAATACCCGCCCTTTAGCTCAGGCTGGGCGAAGTGTCTCTTCACCTCGCGCCGGTGGCCCGCATACTGCGCCTGCCAGAAGAAGCGATATCCAAGGGCGACGGCGATGCCTGGAACGTTGGCGCCGACCACGAGCAGCAAGGCGACCGCCAGAAGCAGGCTCCACGCGCCGAACCAGCCCAGCCAGCCCAGCGCGCCATTTTCCTTCCGCCAGTAGGGAAACTGGAACTGGCTGCGCAGCAGCCCGTATCGCCCGGGATCGCTGAGCAGGTAGAGCGAAATCGCATCCTCGTCATTGGCGTTGTGACGAAGCACTGTCGACAGGAGGTCGCGCGCCCGGTCGAGCTGGCCGCGCGCAAGCGCCACGCGAGCGAGAGTGGCGAGAACGTAGTCGTCATCCATGTCCAGCCGCAGCGCTTCCTTTGCCGCTGGCTCGGCCGCCTTGCCGCCTTTCATCTGCAGCAGGACCAGCGCCTGCTGCGCGGCGAGGATCGCATAGCCGGGCGCGATGGTGCGACCTTGCTCGACCGCTTTCAAAGCCGCCCGGTAGTCCTTCCGGTCGTAATGGATAAGCGCAAGCATGTGATAGCCCACCGGCTCTTCGGGCTCGAGCTGCACCGCGCGTCTTGCGAACGCCAACGCCTCCGACCGGTTGCGCCTGCGCCTATGCGCCTCAGCCTTCAATCGGTGCGCCGAGGCCAGTTCCGGGGCAAGGCGCAGCAGCTCGTCAACCTGCTGGCCCGCCTCCCTCAGCTCACCGATATCGAGATGGCTCTGGCAGAGGCCGACCAGCGCCTCGGTATTTTCGGGATCGGCCACCAGCGCCGACCTGAACTCGCGAAGCGCGCCGCGTGAGTTGCCGGCCCGCATGAAGGCCCAGCCCGCCGATATCATCTGCCTGGCATGCGATGCAGAGGCGTTCATTGTCTGCGCCTCTTTCTGGCCGCGCCCCCCGGGGGAATGGCGGCATATTTTGCGGCTGATGGCCCGTCAACGCACGGGCCCATATGACCGCCCTGAAATCAATTCCAGTATGGCCCGGGCGGGTGCTAGGCTATCGACCGGTAGACAGGGAAGCCGATGTCCGACTTTGCAACAATGATGCGCCGCGTGATCACCGGCGACGACGCCAAGGGCGACAGCGTGGTCATCATCGACGGCCCGCCCGCGTCGGCATCGGGAGCGCCTGAGACCGGCGGCCTGTTCGATATCTGGCATGATGCCGCCGCCGGCGCGCTCGACCCGCAGGATCACAAGGACCTCGGCCCCACGCGCGCCGTGCTGTCGCCAGCCGCCGGCAATGTGAAGGTCCGCTGGTTCGTCATTCATCCCATGCCCGAAGGCGTTCCGCGCGAGGAGGTCAATTCTCTGGTCCGGCAGCGCTTCGCTTCCTTCGACGCCGAGCATCACATCACCGACCAGTCGAAACATCCGGCCATGCACAAAACGGAATCGCTTGACGTCATCTGCCTGCTGCAGGGCGATGTCAGCCTCGTGCTCGACAATTCGAAGACCCGCATCAAGCCCGGCCAGATCGTCATCCAGCGCGGAACCAGCCATGGCTGGGAAGCGCATGGCGGCCCTGCCCTGCTTCTCGCCGTTTTGATCGACCGTCCGCTTGCGGCCGGCGCGCACTAGTCCATTTCAGTGAGTAGAGGAGTACCCGTCATGCAGCGTCTCATCTTGGCCGCGCCATGCATCGCCCTCGGCCTCTTGGCTGGCGCGTGCGTCGGCAAGCCGACGCAGGATCTCTCGCTCGAACAGGTCTGCCTGCAGCATTTCGAGAACGATCCCGTCGAGCGCGACCGCTGCCGCCTGTCGGCCCAGAACCGTGGCGGCTCTGTTCCCGATGTCGAGCCGCATCAGCTTCCGTTGCGCACCGGCCAGATCAGCGACTAGCGCCCGGTCGCCGCCCAGGTCGAATAGACCGCGAAGCTCGCCGACGCCGCCATGGTCAGCGCAGCGACGCGGAAGAACCAGTGCGCGAACGTCTTCGACTGGAAGCGCCTCGCCAGCGCGTCCGCGCCCACGGCGTAGATGATCAGCCCGAACATTTCGGTCAGTGTCACGGTGATGAGGAGGATCGCGACCTGCGTCGCAAGACCCTTCTCGGCGTCGATATAGGCCGGCATCAGCCCGCCGAAATAGACCAGCGCGTTTGGGTTCGCGAGCTGCAGCCCAACGCCATGCGCGAAAAGCTTCCCCTTGGGCGGCGGTTCGCGGCGCAGGAGGTCGACCGGCTCGCCGAACGCCGTCTTCCAGGCGAGGAACAGGATGAAGGCAATGCCCGCGACCTTCAGCACCAGAAAAGCCGCCGGAAGCGCGTGCGCCAGGGCGGATGCGCCCGAGGCCGCCAGCGTCACCCAGATCACATTGCCGACGCAGATGCCGATGGCAGGCGCCATCGACGCCCAAGAGCCGTAACGGATCGATGACGTGGCCACGAGCATCACCGCCGGGCCGGGCGTCAGCCCGCCGGCGAGGAACATCGTGAAGAAGGCAAGCCAGACCCCGAACTCCATGGCGCGGGATTTAGCTCAGGGATGGCGGAGTGTCAGCCGACCTTGGCGCGCACAACGGATTCACGGATCAGCTCATGCGCGCGTTCGGGACCGTGCAGGCCTTCGATCTTCACCCACTTGCCGGGCTCGAGATCCTTGTAGTGCTCGAAGAAGTGCACGATGCGCTCGACCACGATATCGGGCAGGTCCTGGTAGTGTTTGATCTTCTCATAGTAGCGCGTCAGCTTGGGATGCGGCACGGCGAGGATCTTCTCGTCCTGGCCCTTGTCGTCCGTCATCATCAGGACGCCGACCGGCACGACGCGGACAACGCAGCCGGGAACCAGCGCGCGGTTGCCCACCACCATCACATCGATCGGATCGCCGTCGAGGCTGAGCGTGTGGGGGATGAAGCCGTAGTTGCAGGGATAGCGCATCGGCGTGTAGAGGAAGCGGTCGACAAACATCGCGCCCGACGCTTTGTCGATTTCGTACTTGATCGGCTCGCCGCCCAGCGGAACCTCGACCACGACGTTGACGTCCGACGGCGGATTCGGGCCGGTCGGGATTTTGCTGAGGTCCATAAACTGCTCCTGGGCGAAGAGCCGGCTGCAATACCGGCGCCTTGCCCAAGCGGCAAGCCCTTAAGCGGCAGCAGCCATCACCATCAGCATCGCCTTCACGTCTATCGGCTTCGCCAGCACACTCACCGTTCCTGCGCTCTGACGGGAGGCGACCTTGTCGGGCAACACACTCGCCGCGGCGTGTCACAAAAGAAGAATTGTTGCTCGCGTTCCCCAACTCTTCGAAGAGTGGGGCAGCCTAGAGACGGATATAGTCCGATTTACGATTGCGAACCGGCGCACGCGCAACAGCAAGTATCAGGTTCGCCGTGTCTATCGGCTTGCCTATCGTCGCCGTAATTCCAGAAATTTCGCCGAGCTGACGCCGCGCCATGCCCAGGTTCGCCGTACAGACAATTATCGGCGTCCGCCGGTTGAGATGGCCTGCGCGCATCTGCGTTGCGACCATAAGGCCGCTAACCTCTGGCATGACGAGGTCGAGCACGACCACGTCGAAGCGACGCATGTCGAGCCGCCGGATCGCCTCCGCGCCTGAGCCACATGTCTCCACATCGTGGCCTACGCTGGAGAGAATGCTGTCGAGGATGTCGAGATGACGGTCATTGTCGTCGACCACCAGGATGTTCCGCGACGCCGCAACGCAGATCCAGTCGGCAGCCGGCTTGGCGCGATGGGTAGACTCTTGGGCGGGCGCGGCCGAATCTGCCCCTGCTCCGGCGGATGCGGAGTCGTGCGGGCATCCGAGAGGCGGCGGGGCGGATTGCATTGCCGCTGCCAGCTAGAGGTCTGGGCCTGATTTCGCCTTGTAGGCGAATCGACCCGTAGCCGTGCTTATAGCATCGTTAACCGTTGGACAATGGCGTCGCACGCCGGCTGGACCGTCCCCCCGGCTGACGGGCGACGCAGCGGATGACCCGCCATTTCTAGTCGCCTGTAGTGCTAGCGTTTTTTGTTCTGGCCGAGCAGGCGAAGCCGAAGCGCGTTAAGGCGAATGAAGCCTTCCGCATCCTTCTGGTCGTAGGCGCCGGCGTCGTCCTCGAACGTGACGTGAGCCGCCGAATAGAGCGAGTAGGGCGAGGCCCTGCCCGTCACGATCACATTGCCCTTGTAGAGCTTGAGCATGACCGTGCCGGTGACGTTCTCCTGGCTTTTGTCGATCGCCGCCTGCAGCATCTCGCGCTCTGGGGCGAACCAGAAGCCATTGTAGATGAGCTCCGCATAGCGCGGCATCAGCTCGTCCTTGAGGTGGCCCGCGCCGCGGTCGAGCGTGATGCTCTCGATCGCACGGTGAGCCTGCAGCAGAATCGTGCCGCCCGGCGTCTCGTAGACGCCGCGAGACTTCATGCCGACGAACCGGTTCTCGACCAGATCCAGCCTGCCAATGCCGTTGTCGCGGCCTAGGTCGTTGAGCTGGGCCAGCAGCGTCGCGGGCGACAGCTTCCTGTCATTGATGGAAACCGCATCGCCGCGCTCGAAGCCGATCTCGATGTCGATCACCTTGTCCGGCGCTTCCATCGGCGAGACGGTGCGCTGGTAGACATAGGGCGGCGGCTCGACGGCCGGATCTTCCAGCACTTTGCCTTCCGATGACGAGTGCAGCAGGTTGGCATCGACCGAGAACGGCGCCTCGCCGCGCTTGTCCTTGGATACCGGAATCTGATGCTTCTCGGCGAATTCGATGAGGTCGGTGCGCGACTTGAACTCCCACGTCCGCCACGGCGCGATCACGCGGATCGACGGGTTCAGCGCGTAGGCCGACAACTCGAACCGCACCTGGTCGTTGCCCTTGCCGGTCGCCCCGTGCGCCACGGCGTCGGCGCCGGTCTTCCTGGCGATGTCGACGAGATATTTCGCGATCAGCGGCCGCGCGATCGACGTGCCGAGCAGGTACTGGCCTTCATAGACCGCGTTCGCCCGGAACATCGGGAAAACGAAGTCCCTCACGAACTCCTCGCGCAGATCCTCGATGAAGATATTCTCGGGCTTGATGCCCAGCATCTCGGCCTTCTTGCGGGCCGGCGACAGCTCCTCGCCCTGCCCGAGATCAGCCGTAAAGGTCACGACCTCGCAGCCGTACTCTGTCTGCAGCCATTTCAGGATGATCGAGGTGTCGAGGCCTCCGGAATAGGCCAGAACGACTTTCTTCGGCGCGGACTTGGCGGCCATGGGAAACCTCTCCGAAACGGCCCGGAAATGGGCTGGCGGACGGCTGCGCTTATAGCGGCGTGCAGCCTGCCTGCAAGAAGCTCTTAACACGGGTAGCGCCGGCGGCTCTTACGCGCCCGCAACGCTTTATCAGCCTTGTTCCGTCAACCTGCAGGCAACCAGGGTTGAATGCGCATGCTGCAGCTTTTCCGGACCGGCGACTGGATCACCACGACACGCGCGCGCACCTATGCGGCGATGATCGCCGTCATCGGCCTTGCAGGCCTCGTCTACAACTGGACGACCGGCGGCCCGCTCACCGACAATCTCGGCCGGCCCATCGGCACCGACTTCGCCGGAATGTGGACAGCGGGCCGGATGCTGCTGGATGGAAACCCGTACGGCCTGTTCGATCCCGAGCAGCATTTCGCCTTCCAGCGCGCCTACTTCGCCGACCCAGGCATCGACGTCTATGGTTGGCACTATCCGCCCTTCTTTCTCGCCATCGCCGCCCTGCTTGCCTCCATGCCGTACCTCGTGGCGCTCGCGGTATGGCAAGTCTCCAGCTTCGCCTTCTACCTCTCGGCGATGCGCGCCATCGCGCCGCCGAGCAAGGCGCTGATGTTCGTGGCCATCGGCTTCCCCGCCGTGTTCGTCACGGTGGGCCACGGCCACAACGCCTTCCTCACAGCCGGGCTTCTGGGTTTCGGCCTCTTCTTCCTCGACCGCCGCCCGCTTCTCGCTGGCGTGCTGATCGGGCTGCTCGCCTACAAGCCGCAGTTCGGCCTGATCGTTCCCGTCGTCCTCCTGCTGGGCGGCCACTGGCGCGCAACCGCAGCCGCAACCATCACCGTCTTCGCCATGAGCGCGGCGGTCACGCTCTGGCTCGGGCCTGGCATCTGGGCCGCCTTCCTCGAAGGCGCGGAGTTCACGAAGACAGTGATCCTCGAACAGGGCGTCACCGGCTGGCACAAGATCCAGTCGACCTTCTCCGCGCTGCGCTCGTTCGGCGCACCGGTCGACGTCGCTTATGCGGGCCAGGCAATGGTTACGCTCGCCGTCATCGCAACGCTGGCGCTGATCGTTTGGCGCAAGACCGATGCGCGTCTCATTGCGGCGCTCGCCGCCGCCGGCGCCCTGCTCGCGACGCCCTACTGCCTCGACTACGACATGACGATCCTCGGCGTCGCCATCGTCTTTGCCGCCGCACACGGCGTCGAGAAGGGCTTTGCGCCGTGGGAGAAGAGCCTGCTCGCGCTCGTGTGGGTCACGCCGCTCTTCGCTCGCGTGGTCATGCAGTGGACCCACATACCGCTCGGCGTGTTGAGCACGGGCGCGCTGTTCGCCTTCCTGTCTCTGCGCTGCCTTCGTAGCGAAGCCAAAGCTCCGGCGCCTGCGACGGCGTGATCATGGCGGACCTCCACGTGTTTTCGCGGCGGATCAAATTGACGGGCGCGGCAAGTCATGGCCCCCGGCGGCGCTAGGGCCGTGCATTAATTTGCAGTGCGCCTCTGGCGGCCGATTGGCGCGCCACCATGTCCCCTCGGCTGGGCTGGGGCTCAGAAGGGGACACGCATGCACGCATACGTATTGCTCGACCGCTCGGGCTCAATGCAATCGCTCTGGGTCGAGGCGCTCTCCTCGGTCAACGCCTACGCGAAGGAACTTGCCAACAAGACAGACGGCGACGCCGTCGACAGCCACGTCACGCTTGCCGTCTTCGACGGCCAGGAAGGCCTTCAATTCGACCTGCTCCGGAAAAAAGTTCCGGCGCTGCACTGGGAGAATGTGACCGACAAGGAAGCTTCCCCGCGCGGCATGACGCCCCTGCTGGATGCGCTGGGCCGTATGATCGCCCTCGCCGAGACGGACAATTCCGATAAAGCGGTCATCGTCGTGATGACTGACGGCCAGGAAAACGCTTCGCGCGAAGTGACCCGCGACGGCGCCAAGGCTGCGATGGAGCGCATCAAGAAGAAAGGCTGGGACGTCGTCTTCCTCGGCGCCAACTTCGACAACATCTCGGACGCGTCCTCGGTGGGCGTTGGCGGCGCGCAACAGGTCTCCATGGCGCCCGGCGCGATGAACGCCTCGATGCGCATGATGGCGAAGAAATCGCGCGCTTACTTCGCGCGCGGTGAACAACACGTCTTCGAGGAAGCCGACCGCGAGGTCGCGCAGGAATCGAAGGTGAAAGGCAACCAGACGAAGAACTGACGATGGGGAGTAGGGAATAGGGAGTGGGGAGTACCTTCCCCTCACCGCGACAAGCGCGGACTCCCATTCCCTACTCCCGATTTCCCTATTCCCAGCGCGCTGCGCTCAGTGCCGGAAGTGGCGCATGCCGGTGAAGACCATCGCCAGCTCGGCCTCGTCCGCCGCCTTGATGACCTCGTCATCGCGCACCGATCCGCCGGGCTGGATAACCGCCGTTGCGCCTGCCTGCTGTGCCTGCATCAGCCCGTCTGCGAACGGGAAGAAGGCGTCTGATGCACACACCGACCCGATCGTCTGCGGCTCGGCCTTGCCGCCGGCCGCGGCGGCCGCGTCTTCTGCCTTGCGGCGCGCGATGCGGGCTGAATCGACCCGGCTCATCTGCCCTGCGCCGATGCCGACGGTAGCGCCGCTCTTCGCATAGATGATCGCGTTCGACTTGGTGTGCTTGCACACCTTGAACGCGAACAGCATGTCAGCGATTTCCTGCGGACTTGGCTTGCGCCTGGTCACAACTTTCAGGTCGGCTGCGGTGATGCGGCCATTGTCGCGGTCCTGCACCAGCAGGCCGCCCGCAACGGTCTTGATGGTAATGCCGCGCGCCCCGGGGTCGGGCAGGCCCTCGGTCAGCAAGAGGCGCAGGTTCTTCTTCTTGGCGAACACGGCAAGGGCCGCCTCATCCGCGCCCGGCGCGATGACGACTTCCGTGAAAATGTCGGAGATCGCTTCCGCCGTCGGTCCGTCGAGCGCCTGGTTCACCGCGATGATGCCGCCGAATGCGGACACCGGATCGCACGCCAGCGCCGCGCGATAGGCTTCAACCACGGACTTGCCCGTGGCGACGCCGCAGGGGTTGGCGTGCTTGATGATCGCAACCGCGGCGGAAGCCTTCGGGTCGAACTCCGCAACCAGTTCGTATGCTGCATCCGTGTCGTTGATATTGTTGTAGCTCAGCTCCTTGCCCTGCATCTGGCGGGCGGTCAGCACGCCAGCCCGAGGCTCCGGGCCCGCATAGAGCGCCGCCTTCTGGTGCGCATTCTCGCCGTAGCGCAGCGTCTGCTTGAGGCGCCCGCCGAAGCCCCGCCACTCGCCCGCCTCTTCGCCGAGCTCGCGCCAGTACCATTCCGAGATCGCCGCGTCATAGGCCGCCGTGCGCGCATAGGTCTTGGCGGCGAGCTTCCGACGCAGCTTCAGCGTGACGCCGCCCTCCGCCATCTCGGCCAGCGCCGCATCGACATCCGCACCGTCCGTACACACAGTCACGAAGTCTGCATTCTTGGACGCCGCGCGCAGCATGGCCGGCCCGCCAATGTCGATGTTCTCGACGCAGTCATCAAACCCGGCGCCCGACTGAACCGTCGCCTCGAACGGATAGAGGTTGATCCAGACCAGATCGATCGGCTCGATGCCATGCGTCTCGGCGGCGGCGCGGTGCTCGGCAAGGTCACGGCGGTACAGCAGGCCGCCATGCACTTTCGGATGCAGCGTCTTCACCCGCCCATCCATCATCTCGGGAAAGCCGGTAAGGTCGGCGACGTCGCGGACCTTCAGCCCTGCATCTTTCAGCGCCTTGGACGTGCCGCCGGTCGAAACCAGATCGACGCCGGCAACCGCCAGTCTCTTCGCCCGCTCGACCAGCCCAGTCTTGTCCGAGACCGAAATCAGCGCGCGCTTGACGGCGACCCTGTCCGGAACGGTCTTGGGAGCGGCTTTCGGCGGGGACATGGGCGCATCCTCGTGCACGGGATGCGGGCGCGATAGCACTAGCCGGCCCGGCGGCCAAACCCGAATCAGCGATCATCCACCGGGAAACGGCAGGCTTTCGTACAAAAAGCCCCTAGTGTACGTGCACCGCAGGCTCGCCCCAGGGATCTTCGGCGAACAGCTCGGGCGCCAGGGCCTGCATCATCGATAGAGACGCCTGTGGATCGCGCCGCGCGGCGTAGGAGACGATGGCGTCCAGCCGGGCCTGAACCTCGCCGATCGGCGGGGATTTCGACCACGCCACCTCGAGCACGCCATCGACCGAAGTCTCCTGCACCTGCTCGCGGTCGTAGAACACCGTTTCGGTCAGCTTCTCGCCCGGGCGCGGGCCGGTGATGCGGATGAGGATATCCTGCCCAGGGGTCATGCCCTTCATGCGGATCATCTTCTCGGCGAGGTCCATGATGCGGACCGGCTCGCCCATGTCGAGCACGTAGAGCGTCGCCTCGTCGCTGTTCGACTTGGCCGAGATCGCGGCGGCCTGCAGCACCAGGGCGGATGCCTCCTCGACGCTCATAAAATAGCGCGTCATGTCGGCATGCGTGACCGTCACCGGCCCGCCCTCGGCGATCTGGCGCTCGAACAGCGGCGCGACGGAGCCCTTCGACCCCAGCACGTTGCCGAAGCGCACGAGCGAGAAACGCGTGCCCGGCGCGGTCGGCGCGAACGCCTGGATGAAAAGCTCGGCGGCGCGCTTGGTTGCGCCCATCACATTGGTCGGGTTCACCGCCTTGTCGGTCGAGATGAAGGTGAACGACTTGACGCCGAGGCTGGCCGCAATGGTCGCCGCGCGGCGCGCGCCCAGCACGTTGGTGAGGATCGCCTCGTTCGGGTTTAGCTCCATCAGCGGCACATGCTTCAGCGCAGCTGCGTGGATCACCAGGTCGGGACCCGCATCACGCATCGCCTGTTCAAGCCGCACCTCGTCGCGCACATCTCCGATGATGGCGCGGCGCACCACATTCGGGAAAGCGCGCGACAGCTCCTGGTCGATCTCGAACACGTTGAATTCAGAACAGTCGTAGATCGTCAGCTCCGCTGGCCCCAGCGCCGCGCACTGGCGCGCCAGCTCGCCGCCGATCGTGCCGCCGCCGCCCGTGATGAACACGCGCGCGCCGGAAATAAGCTCCGCCACCGGACCCATTTCAAGCCGGCGTTCAGGCCGGGCCAGCAGGTCGGCGGGCCGAATCTGCTCAAGCATGGCCGTCGGGCCAATGCGCAGCAGCGTCGCCTTGCGTGCGGAAGAAACGGCCAGCGCCGCTTCCATGGTCTTGCGATCTTCCGGAGGCGCCGCGATCGCGATCCAAGGCAGTTCACCGAAACGAGCGGTGTAGTGGTCGAACAGGGTCGCGAGCTGGTCGAGCCCGCCCATCACCTGCACGCCTTCGATGTCGCGGCCGATCTCCAACGCATTCGTCTCCGCGATGCAGATTGCGCGGATCGGCGGGCCGGACGGCGCCTTGCGAACCGCGCGAAGCGCTTCAGCGACCGAATGAGCCGGGCCCACTACGATGGCGCGCGGCGCATAGGGCGGCTCGCGGCGGATAATGGCGGTCAAGTCGCCGGCGGCGTTGCCGCGCGCCCACAGGCGCACCAGCATCATCAGCGCCAGCCAGATCGGGAACTGCAGGTAGATGCTGGCCAGCGGATATCCTGACAGCGCCTTGGCCAAGATCAGAATGGGCAGCGACATCAGGTTGGCGAGCATTGCCGCCTGGAAGATACGCACCACGTCACGCAGCGAGGCATGGCGCCAGACCTGGCGCTGAATGCCGCGCAGCCAAAGCGAGAAGGACGCCGCTACCCCGAAGGCGATGGCGACAAACAGATCGATCCAGGAGGGCGTACCCCGGCCCTGGAAGAAATAGACGATCTGCGGCGCCAGATACATCGCGAGCACGCCGGCGGCGACGTCATAGCCAAAACACAGGGCCTTTGCCTCAATGGCGGCCCGACGAACAGAACTCTCAACGCTTCTCACGCAGCGTCCCCCTGAACACCAGGCTCGATCCTGGAAAGCGCCCAACGCACCCGATTAGGCGCCTGAGTGCCGTCAGCCCTAGGATCGGCCCTTCCCCGGATCACCAATTGCCGTGTCTTGCGCGCGGCCTCGCTACCCCAATAGCGCGAATTCTCCACGGAAAGCAAAGTCTCACTGCGAAATCTCCAGACGCGTTGCCGCCGGGACAGGCCTAGGAATACCGTCCTATCGTCTGGCCCATCCACCAGCTGCACGTCCGGATGCAGATGGAAGCGGATTTCAAAAGGTTTCAGCGAGGAGGAAGGCATGGGCGCCGTCTCCGACATAGGCCGGGAGAGGCTGTCCTCGCCCGTAATGCGCGCCCCATTCTTTGCGACATAGAGCCTTCGCCGATAGATCAAGCCATGGCGTACGCGCCATCCCCCGTGCTGGCCTTCAAGCAAATACTGGTCGCCTTCCTCAAGTCGCCGGATTGACAGCTGTGCGGGCCCTTCGGGGGCCCGCAATCCCGTTGCGGGATCAAGCGTGAATACCGCTGAATCTTCACCGTTCAACGACAGTACCGAATGGGCCGCGGTCCGGCGGGCCGCATCCTTCAGCGCCGGCTCGAGGTCGGGATTGCAACCGCATGAGGTGAAGATGCGCTCCGGCCCATCATCGACAGCGATCGCCAGCGCGCCGGCATGAGCGCGTCCGCCATGGGGTCTTTCCGGGCCCGGACCCGCATCGACATACACGGTAAGCTCTTCGGCCTGCACGCGCTGGTAAGCCGACAAGCGCGCGAAGGAGAATTTCGAATTGAGCCCGCCATGCGGGCGCAGCGCTGCGTGCGCGGCGCCGCCGGATGCATCGCCCCCCCCGTTGGCGACGAGAACGCCGCCATCCGGCAGGTTGAAGAAGGACAGCATCGCCGCCATGCGCGGCTGCAGGCGCGTCAGGAAAGCCGGCGCAGCGATCCCGACGCGCAGCAGCAGCTCCTCGACCGTCTGGATGTCGAGCAGCGCCTCGGCGAGCGCTTCCGGACTGCGGCTGGCATGGCCGCCATCGGCGAGGATCTGCGTCGCGCATTCCGCCTCGAGCATCTGCAGGCCGGCCTCAAGCGCCTTGCGGTTGTCCTCGAGCGCCCCGCCGGCAATGGCTAGCGCCACGCCGATGCGGAACCGCGCCTGTGGATCGCACTCGTCGATGGCCGAGGCCTGGAGATGGCGCACCTGCCGCCCAAGCGAATCGAGCAAGCTCACCCTGCTCTCGGGCTGCAGGCTCCCGAACAGCCAGGGGCCTGCACACAGGAGATTCACGACCCGGTCGGCTGTAACCCCAAGGCGCCAGCCGAAATTCTCCCATTTTCCGAACGTTTCCGACCATGCGACGGCCAGCGCCCGCGCGCGCGCCTCGCCCGGCGCGCCGAAAGAGGCGACATCGCGCAGCCAGTGGAAGCGATGGATGCGATCCGCAAAGTGCAGCGAAGGAAACGGCGGCCCCCACGGCGCGTGTCCCGGCGGCGTCTCGACGGTTGAGCCGCCAAACCGCCACTTGCCGTTGAGGATCGCCTCGCCGCGCTCTCGGTTGGACGCGCGCAGGTCTTTCGGGATCGCCGTCAGTCCGCTTGGCGCCGGACCCGAAATCCGCATCTTGTAGACGGGCGATGCCTGAATCGGCGCGCCGGAGCGGCCGGCGAGTTCAAGCCAGGCCGCGTCTTCGGCTTCGCGCCCGGTCGCGCCTGCGGGAGGAAGCGCCATGCTACCTCACCCGCGAGGTTTCGCGCCGCGCAACGCGGTCATGGCGTCGCGATAGCCAGCCTGCCCCTTGCCGAACACGGCAGAGCCCGCGACCAGCGCGGTGGCGCCTGCCGAAATCACGGCGCCTGCGTTTTCGGGAATGACGCCGCCATCGACTTCAAGAATGGCGTCGAGCTTGCGCGCATCGAGCTTCTTGCGGATCGCCTCGATCTTGCGGAGCTGGCTGTCGATGAATTTCTGCCCGCCGAAGCCGGGATTGACGCTCATCACCAGGATTAGATCGAGCTCTTCGAGGGTGGGATCGAGCACGTCGGCATGCGTCGACGGGTTCAGGGCCGCGCCGGCCTTCTTGCCGAGTTTCTTGATCACCTGGATCGTCCGATGGAAGTGCGGGCCTGCTTCTGGGTGCGCCGTGATGATATCCGCCCCAGCGGCCGCGAACGCCTCGAGATAGGGATCGACCGGCGAGATCATCAGGTGGACGTCGAACGGCTTTCTGGTGTGCGGCCGCAGCTTCTCGATCACTGCCGGGCCAATTGTAATGTTCGGGACAAAGTGCCCGTCCATAACGTCGATATGGATCATGTCGCATCCCGCTTCATCGACGGCGCGGATTTCCTCGCCCAAACGAGCGAAATCGGCCGCCAGAATCGAGGGCGAGATCAGGATATCCGACATGTCGCCCGGCCTAGCAGCGGCCTACCTGCGGTGCAAGGCGAGCCGGCCCTCCCGGCGCAGGCGGAAACGGGATGCCTGAAACGGCGCCGCCCGGACTTTAGGGTCCGGGCGGTCTCGATTTCACTGCACTGTGGGATAAACCGGGAAAGACTCAGTAACCGATCGAGGCGTTCTGCGGGATCACGCGGGCGCGTTCGCCATACTCGACCAGCACCGGGGTGCCGTTGCCGATGGCGATGTCGCCGCCTTGGGTGATCGTCACCAGTTCGCCCGAGCGCAGGCGAACCGTATAGGCGAAGCCGGGCTTCTGGGTGGCGGACTTGCCGACCGCATTGCCGAGCACGCCGCCAGCGACAGCGCCGACAACGGCGCCAGCGGTGTTGGCGGCGCGGCCGCCGCCGACCTGGCCGCCGGCGAGGCCGCCAAGAACGGCGCCGGTCGCGGTGCCGACGGTGGAGCCGGTCTGCGAACCTTCGATGATGATGGCTCGGGAGGCGACAACAGTGCCTTCCTCGACGCGGGCGACGGCGCCAACGGCGCCGCGCTCATACGAGTTGGCGCCGAGACCCGAAGCACAGCCGGCGAGGGCAAGCGCAAGAACCGCGAAGGCCGCCGCGAAAGATTTCGAGGGCTTCAGCGTGTTGGGCGCCGAATATTGCGAGAATGACGTGTCCATCTGGTGCAGACTCCTGTCGGGCGGGGGCATTGAGAGAGGATCCGCCCCTACACACAAAGTTATACCTTGGTCGGCTGAACCCGACCTGAACCCTTTCGTTCGGTTTCGTTGCTTATCGAGGGCTGAATTGTGTCAATTCCGCCCCCTTCCTAACCACGTCGGGATCGGGATTTGAATGGGCTCAGCCGCACGTTCGTTCAAGACGTGCGATGTAGAAAACGTCTGATTTTATTGGCTCTGCGACGTTTTCGCTCATGCCGGGTGTTTTTGAGTCCCGCGCTGGCGGCGCGGTCATTACATCCCCGTCATCCGTTAACGATTGGACGAAACCCGGGACCTCGGTGAATTCGACTTTTACTCTTCGCCACCCGCCCGAAACGATCGCTGCCTCGATCACATCGGAGCCTTCCTCGGCGGCAGGCGTGGCGACGCAATAGACCAACCGCCCGCCAGGCTTCAGCATCTCGCCGGCTGCATCGATCAGCGCGCGCTGCACGGCGGGAAAGCGCGAGAAGTCTTTCGGATCGCGCCGCCAGATCGCTTCAGGATGCCGCCGGATAATCCCGAGCGCGGAACAGGGTGCATCGATCAGCACCCCATCCAGCCGCGAGGCCGGGCGCCATGTCCGCGCGTCCTGCTCGACGATTTCGAACGCGAGCTTTGCGCGCTCGGCATTCTCCTTCAGGCGCGCGATGCGCTGCCGCGAAATGTCCAGCGCCGTCAGCCTCGCGCCCATCGACGCGAGTTGGAGCGCCGTCGCGCCCGGCGCCGAGCACAGGTCCGCCACCGCCCTCCCCGATACATCACCCATCAGCTTCGCCGCCAGCGAGGCCGCCGCGTCCTGCACCCACCATACGCCGTCCACATAGCCCGGCAGGTCGGTGAGCCTTGCCCCGCTCGCCAGCCGCACCGATCCATTGGCCAGCGCCGCGCCCTTCAGCCGCTCCGCCCACACCGCTGGGTCCCCACCCGGTTTCAGCGTCACATCCAGCGGCGGCTCTTCCAGCTGCAGCTCCGCCATCGCCTCGGCGCGCGCGATCCCTAGCGAGGATTTCAGCTTGGCCGCCAGCCAGTCCGGCCAGACCGCCGTCGCCGGCGTCGCTTGGAACACCTCCGCCTCCCGGCTCGCCCGCCGCAGCACGGCATTGATCAGCCCGCCGCCGCGCTTGGCCTCGCGCCAGTTGCGCGCCGCCTCCACCGTCGCCGCTACAGCCGCATGCGGCGCGACGTCCAGCATCCAGAGCTGCGCCGCTCCCGTCACCAGCAGCGCCCGCACCGGCGCCTCTATGTCCGCGATCGGCCGGTCCAGCATGCCGCCCAGCGCCCAGCCGATCCGCCCCACGCCGCGCAGCCCGGCGCCGGCTATCGCCCGCGCAAAGCCCCGGTCAGGTCCTTCGAGCCGCCTGAACGTTCTGCTCTTGTCGAATGCGGTTTCGAGGTCGGCGCCGTTATCCAGCGTCTCGTGCAGCAACTCCGCCGCCGCCAGCCGGCTCTGCCAGCCTGCCACGGCCTCGCGCGGCGGCGAGGCGTCTTGTCTAGCGAGCCTGCGGGCAGGCTTGTTGGTAGGTCGCGACATCGGCGCGGTCCCTACTCCCTCCTGCCCGCCCTGTCATCTCGAACCCTGAAAGCGAAACGGCCCTCTCCGGTAAGGAGAGGGCCGTGTCGTCTGTCGCGGGACGAGAAGCTTACTCGGTGCCGTCCATCTCGGCCGCCTGGCGATGCAGGCGGGCGATGCGGCGTTCGGTCGGCGGGTGGGTCGCGCTGGCGGTGCGGCGCTTGCCGTGCAGCGGATCGATGACGAACATGTGGGCCGTCGCCGGGCTGCGCTCGGCCAGCGGGTTCAGCAGCGACATGGTGTGGCGCTCGAGCTTCAGCAGGGCATGAGCGAGGTTGATCGGCGCGCCGCAGATCTCGCCGGCCATGCGGTCGGCGGCGTATTCGCGCCTGTGGCTCTGGCCGACGCGGGCGACGAGGCCGGCAACGATCTTCGAGACACGCTTGCGCTGACCGACCGGATAGGCAAGCAGGCCAAAAATCGTGGTCAGCAGCGCGGCCAGGGCCGAGCAGACGCCCATCGCCAGTGCGTCCCCACGTTTGACGTGAGCCAGCTCGTGCGCCACCACGGCCGACACCTCTGCGCGGGTCAGCGTCTTAAGCAGGCCGTCGGTGACGGCGATCGAGGCGTGGTTGGTGTCGCGGCCCGCCACGAAGGCGTTGGGCTGGAAGGCGTCGACGATATAGGTGCGCGGGCGCGGCATGTTGGCCCGCATCGCCAGCTTGTCGCAGTCGGCGACAAAAGCGCGGATCATCGGCGAGGCGTCATCCGAGCCGACCTCGCGCGCATTGTGCAGCTTGAGCACGATCTTCTCGGCGTACCAGAAGATGATGATATGGAAGGCGAGCGCGATCAGCGTGCCGATCAGCGCGCCTTCGCGTTGCGCGATCCACCAGCCCATGCCTGCGAAGGCGAGGTGGACTAGCAGCATCAGCCCGGCGGCCTTGAAATAACTCATCGCGCGTCTCTCTCGTTCTCCGGGGCTCATCCCGGGGTCTCGAAATCTGGGTCTGGCGGCGCTCGGAAACGGCTTTGAATCCGGCGACGCCATGGTCAGACGATCTTGGTGAAAGCATCCTTTCCAAATCGCTGAAAATTGGTGAACGTGGAGGTGATGATGAATGAAAATGATCCTGCCGGTGACGATCGTGGCGATGACGACGCCCCCTCTCCTTCCGGCAATGCAACGACGAGAATCCCAGACGCCGCGCCGGGAAAGGCGCTCAGCCCCGAAGCGGTCCGCGCGCTTCAGGAGGCCGAAGCGCGACGCAAGGCCGCGACCCGGCAAGAATTGCCTATCGAGATAAACGGCCGCGACGGCGAGGAACCCACGCGCTACGGCGACTGGGAGAAAAAAGGCATCGCCGTAGATTTCTGAGTATGCCTCAGACCACGCTCGGCCACGCCGCGAACAGCGCCAGTCCCAGGCTCGCCGTGACGATTCCCACCGCCGCTAGCCTCGGCCCGTGCAGCCGGCTCCACAGCAGCGCGCCGGTCAAGCTCATGGCGACGAGCGCGCCCGCCATCGTGTCGATGAACAGGATCCACGGCCAGCTCATGCCCGAGCCCTTGTGCAGGTTCTTTAGGAAGCCCAGCGTGTTCTGTGCAGACTTGGTCGCCCTGACGCTCGCGGAGCCGGGCGTGTATTCGACGATGAGCACGCCATTCGAGCCGTTGAACGTCTGCTTCCAGACCTCGGCCTGCCGCACCTCATGCCCGATCAGCTCGACGCGCTGACCGCCGGAGATTTCCGGCCGCGACCTGCCCCGCCCCGGCTCTGCGGCGCCGCCCTGGCCGCCTTCCGCCCGAGGAACGCGCGGTTGCAGGGAGGCGCCGAACTCCGTCTGAGCCCACTTTCCGAGATCCTCGGGCGATTTGATCAACGCGGGGTCGACCGCGATGTCGGCCGCCATCACTTCCTGCGGCGCTCCCGTGTCGATCTTCAGGACCGAGCGGTGGTTCAGCAGCATGCCGCTGACCCCGAGCAACAGGAACGCAAGCGCGCCCCACAAACCGGTCCACGCATGGATTCGCTTCAGCCACAGCACCACGTCGGTGCGGTTCAGCGATCCGGGCAGGAAGAGCAGCAAGCCCGGCGGACGCCGTTTCGGCGCAGGCTTCGCCGCCGCGGCTTCGGCAGGAATGGTAGAAGCATCCATAGTTACACCTCTGCCCAGCGGCGCAGCAGGTTGTGGTAGACAGCCGTCAGCCCCTGCACGGCCTCGTGCGTGTCGCCCAGCTCGGCGCGGGTCCTGATGATCGACTGGTCGAGCTGGTAGAGCAGCGCCCTCGCCCCATCGTCCTTCACCATCGACTGGATCCAGAAGAACGACGCCCAGCGGCTGCCGCGCGTGACCTCCTGCACCCGGTGCAGGCTCGACGCCGGATAGAGCGCCATGTCGCCGGCGGCGAACTTGACGCTCTGCTCGCCATAGGTGTCTTCGATCACCAGCTCGCCGCCGTCATAGTCCTGGGGTTCGGTGAGGAAGAGCGTCGCTGCCAAGTCCGTGCGCACCCGGATGTTGGGGCCGGCGATGAACCGGATCGCATTGTCGACATGCGCGCCGAACTTCATGCCGACGTCATAGCGGTTGAACAGCGGCGGAAAGACCCGCAGCGGCGCCGCTGCTGAATTGAACGGCTGGTTGCGGCCCAGCGCGCGCAGCACGATCTCGCCCAGCGCGCGCGCCTGCGGCGCATCTTCGGGAACCTGCAGGTTGTGCTTGGCCAGCGCCGACTGCGCGCCCGCCGTTACGCGCCCGTCCACCCAGGGCGTCGCGTCCAGCACGGAGCGACAGTGCGCCACCTCCTGCTTTGTCAGCACGGCTTCGATCTTCACCAGCATGTCCGCCTGCCCTCATGGCGCTGTCGTCCGGAAGGCGATTTTCGCCTCTCTCATAATAACGGCCGGACTCTCGAAAGAATCCGGCCCAGTCGAGAAGGCGTGGTCCGGGGAGAGCTAGTAGACCACGCCGAGGGTTGCGATGAATGTGCGGCCCTGGCCCGGCGTCAGCCGGTTGCCATGCACCTGTGCGAAGTAGAGCTCATCGCTGAGGTTGTAGCCGTTGAGCGAGATCCTGAAGCGGTCCCAGCCATAGGAGATCAGACCGTCCAGCGTCGTGTAGCCCGGCGCGATGGCGGTGTTGCCGGCGTTGAGGAAGACGTCGTCCTGATAGGTAAGACCGCCGCCGACTTCGAGGCCTTCGAGGAACCCGGTGAAGTTGTAGGTAGTCCAGAGGCTGGCGGCGCTTTCCGGCGTGAAGGCGATCTGGTTGCCGATATTGGCGCACACAGTGGCTGGCGCGGTCGGCGCGCAGTCTGTCGTCTCCGTGTCCAGGAAAGTGTAGTTGGCGTTGATCGACCACTGGTCGGTAATCGCTCCGCCGACGCCGATCTCGATGCCCGTGATCTCCTGGCTGTCGCCCGAGCGGACGACATTGCCGAGCGGGTCGGACTCCTTGGCATTGTCCTTCTTGGTCCGGAACGCCGCGCCCTGCAGCTGCAGCCGGTCGTCGAACAAGCCGATACGGGCGCCAACCTCAATATTGCTGTTCTCTTCGGGATCAAGCTCGCTGTTGGCCGCCGAAAGAGCGTCGCCATTGTTGGTCGAGACGCCCGGAGGCTTCGCCGAGGTCGAATACGATAGATAGTAATTCTGCGACGGCGACGGCGCCCAGATCACGCCGACCTGCGGCGTCACGAAATCCGAGTCCGACGAGACCGGCGTATAGCAGGTCTGCGCCGTCGGCAGCGTCGCCCCGTTGCACGCGGTTGTCGCGAACGTCGTGGTGTTCTGGTCGACCTCATAGACCTGCGCGCGTACGCCCGCCATGACCGACCACTGGTCGGTGAGCCACAGCCGGTCGTTGACAAACACCGCCACGTCGCGCGCCGTGGTGTCGCGGGTGTTGGCGCGTGCTGGACCAACGACCGGATTGGGCGCCAGCGCCGGATCGAGCAGGCTCTTGGGCGCGCGGGTCCCGACATAGCTGTACTGGTTGCGGTCATTGTGCTGCCAGGAGACGTCGAACCCGACCAGCAGCTCGTTGCGCAGCGAACCGATCGGCGCCGTGAAAGAGGCCGTGGTGATGTTCTGGACGCCCTCGGTGTCCTGGTCATAAGGGCCCGGGCCGCCCACCGCCGCCAGCGGGACCGTCGCCGGGTTGCCGTCCGTCAGCGCGACAGAACACGCAATGGGAATGCCGGTAGCGGGCGCCGCGCCGCAGCTCACCGGCGTGAACTGCGAGTAGCGCTGATAGACGCCATAGCGCGTGTCGCTGGTAAGCTGGAGCCAGTCATTGACCGTATGACGCAGCCGCGCGGTCACCGTGTCCGCCACTGTGTCGTCAATGTCGGCCGCGTAGCCGTAGAATGTCTTCGCATCGACGCCGAAATCGGTCACCGGGCGGCCGACGCCGCCGATGGCGACAGTCGGTATGCCGTAGTCGGGAACCTTCTCCTCGTCCTGGTGGAGATAGGCGATGGTCATTGTCGTGGCGCCGTCGAGACCGAAGCCGATCGATGGCGCGACGCCCCAGCGGTCCGAATAGACGTGTTCGCGGCCGGTGTTCTCGTTGTAGTGCGCCATCACCGCGACGCGCGCGGCGACGCCGTTGCCGAAATCCTGATTCCAGTCGCCGGTGAAGCGCATGTACTCCGCATCGCCCGCCGAAAGCGTCGCTGCGCCGCCTGTCTCGGAGTATGGCGTCTTGGACGAGGTGTTGATCCCGCCGCCCGCCGCGCCCCGGCCGAAGGCTGCCGCCGAGGGTCCCTTAAACACTTCGACCTGGCCGTAGTTGAACGAGTCGCGCGTATAGACGCCGAAGTCGCGAAGGCCGTCGGTGAACACATCGTTCTTCGCGGAGAGGCCGCGGATGAAGAACTGATCGCCGCTCATCACCCCGCCTTCGCCGATCTGGGTGGTGATGCCCGGCACATTGCGCAGCGCCTGCTCCAGCGAGGCGACGCCCTGCTCCGCCAGCGTCTCGGCCGAGATCACGTTGATGACCTGCGGCGCGTCTTCGGTGTTCACGCTCGCAACCGACGACGTTACCCGGCGGCCGTACACATAGACCCGGTCGCGGTCACGATCGTTCTCTGCCGCTTGGCCCTCGGCGGTACGGGCGACCTGCGGATCCTCCTCGGAGGTCGTGGCGTCGGCAGTGGCGTCCGCAATTTCGGGGGTGGACTGCGCTATCGTCGGGCTCAGGTTCGCCGACGCCAGCACAAGGGTGAGCGCAGCTCCCGCCCTTAGTTTTCCAAGTCCGGGCGTACGCTCCGCGCCGATTTTCAACGACATTCCACTCACCCGTCGGTCACCCGCATTACCAGATGCAATTGAGAACTATTTGCAGGCGAGGGCTCGTTTACGATCCGGCGCCTGCAAGTGCAAGTGCTTCTCAGTAACATCTTCGGTGAATTTTCGGATGGGGCGGAAATGCCTCGAACCCGGCTGCGGGATCGGGCGCAGGGCAAGGCGCTACCGGCAGGGCCTAGACAAAAAGGCGCCGGCCTCTTGAGGAGACCGGCGTCAGTAAGCGTCGAGAACGATTGGGGGAGGAGAGAGATATCGTTCCGCGCGGGACGCCTTGCGGCGTTAAGAGAATTCGGCAGAAGGCAGCGCCCGGCGGTTCACACGTTCAGTATGACGTCAGCCGGGCGGCCAGCCTTCTGGAAAGCTCGGCTTAGACAGCCAAACGGCTGCCGGCTTCGAGCAGGTAGAACAGGAACCCGGTGCCGACGAGCGACAGGGGGATGGCGATGAGGAGGGTCAGAAGTTCCTGACGGGCCTCAGCGGTCTTGGGGAGGAAAGTCATGGTGCAGCTCCAGTTTTTTGTCCGGGGTCTCTAACGGCCCCGTGGGTTTTGGCGGGTTTTTCTATGTTCCCGTCCATGGACAAACATATACGCCAGGCCTGATCGTAATGCAATGAACAAGATCGATATTGTTCAGTATTTTTGCTGCAGAGCGATCACATGGCCGCGAGTGTATGCTGCAAGCGCTAACAAATCGTGAGCGAAACGGCCTAGCGCCGGGCGGAAAGCCCAGTGAAAATAAGGCCAAGCACGCCCTCCAGCTCAACTTTCAGTGAGTCGAGCCGTTCTAGGGTCCACAGATGGGGGATCCGGAACTTCATCATGGCGCACTGAACCAGGTCGGCAGCGATGGTCAGGTCATGCGAAAATGCGAAATCCCCTGATTTCAGACCCTCTTCCAGAATTTTCTCGATCTGTCGACGCTCCTGGGCGCGCTCTTCCGCCAGATATTCCGGGCGCTCACGGCCCATAATTTCTGCCAGCTCCATCAGTTTCGGGTTCATCTCGAACACCCGGAACGTCCGCTCCAGCCGGTACATGAAGAAGTCATAGAGCTTGCGGGTGGGCGAGCGCGCCGCATCGCGGACGATGTTGTTGTACTGTGCATGCGATTCAGCGCCGAACTGGCGCGTCATCGCCTCGGCGATATCGATCTTTGAGGGGTAGAACCGGTAGATGTTGCCCGCGGACATGCCACAATCCGCGGCGATCTCGGTCATGGTGGTTTTGTTGTAGCCATAGTGCAGGATACGCTGCGCCGCAGCTTTCAGGATGGTTTCGCGGGGGTCGACCTTCTCGGTCGCCGGCTTGTCGGTTGAGGGTTTGTCGTTCACGGGGGCGGCGGTTGTCATGAGCTGTTGGCAAAGGCCTAGCTGGGAACGCTGAACGTTCAATGAATTCTTCAATCCCTATAACTCATTCCGGAACCGATTTCCAGAGAATTGGCGTGCTCGGCGCGGGCGCGTGGGGCACCGCCCTCGCCGTGTGCGCGATTGCCGCCGGACGCGACGTAAAAGTCTGGGCCCGCGAGCCCGACATCGCCGAGGCCCTGTCAAAAGGCCGCGGCAACCCGGTTTTCCTGCCTGACACCGTCCTTCCGTCGATGAGCGCATCGACCGACATGGCGCATCTCGCCGGCTGCGACGCCATCCTCGCCGTCGCGCCCGCCCAGCACCTGCGCTCGGCGCTTCGCACGCTGAACACCTACCTCAAGCCCGGCGCCGCCATCGCCCTCTGCTCCAAGGGCATAGAGCGCGGCTCTCTCAAGCTGATGACGCAGGTCCTCGCCGAGGAATGCCCGAACGCCTCGCCCGCCGTGCTGTCCGGCCCGTCCTTCGCCATCGATGTCGCCAGGGGCCTGCCCACCGCCGTCACGCTCGCCTGCCCCGATCGCGCCACGGGCGATGCGTGGAGGCGCGCGGTCGGCCGGCCGCACTTCCGCACCTACTGGAGCGACGACCTGATCGGCGCTGAGGCCGGCGGGGCCGTGAAGAACGTGCTCGCCATCGCCTGCGGCGTTTGTGAAGGCATGGGGCTCGGGCGTTCGGCCCACGCCGCCCTCATCGCCCGCGGCTTTGCGGAGATGACGCGCCTCGGCGTCGCCCTTGGCGGGCGCGCCGAAACGCTAGCGGGCCTCTGCGGCCTGGGAGACCTGGTGCTCACCTGTTCATCATCCCAATCCCGCAACATGAGTTTCGGCATGGAGCTCGGCCGCGGAAAATCCGCCAAAGAAATCCTCGCGCAGAGGAAATCCGTAACCGAAGGCGCGGAGACTGCGCCTGCCGTGGTCGAACTTGCGCGCAAGCTTGGGGTCGATCTGCCGATTTGTGGGATTGTACTTGAGATGGTCGAAGGAAGGCTGGATGCGCGCGCCGCGCTCGACAGCTTGCTTAACCGGCCGCTCAAGGACGAGAATTAGGGACCAGCTATGCCGATGTTCATGATGCAAGGGTTTGACGAGGCCGGAGGCGCCGAAATCCGCAAGGCCACGCGCCCTGCCCATCTCGAATGGATCGCAGCCCTGGGCGACAAGGTGAAACTCGGCGGCCCGATGCTGAACGAGGATGGCACGATGCCCGTCGGCTCGGTCATCTTCCTCGAAGCCGCCAGCCTGGAAGAGGCCAAGGCGATCTACGCCGAAGACCCCTATCGCCACGCCAAGCTCTGGCGCCGCATCGAGATCCGCCCCTTCGCCGTCGTGGCGGGCGGCTTCAAAAGCTGAAGCGAGTCTGCGGCTCCTGCCGCCTCCTTCGTGACCTTGGTGCGCCCTTCGTGTCTTCGTGTTTAAACACAAAGGCACAAAGAGCCCACGAAGGTCACACAGGCATGGCGCGTCACTCGACACCCGCATTCATCATGGCGGCGCTGCTGGCTCTCTCCACGCCCGCCCTCGCCCAGACGCCGCAGCCCCGCACCGACATCCCCGCCCTGATGAAGGAGGCGCAGGAAGATCGCGCAATCCGCGCCGCACTCGGCGCGCTCGACCGCTCGACGGACGCCCGCCTGCGCGACAAGGGCCGCTATGTCGAACTGATCCTCAAGGCGGCGGACGCAAGGCCCGGGATGCGCGTGCTCGATGTCGGATCGGGCGGCGGCTACCTCGCCCTGCTGTTCTCCTCGCTTGTCGGCGAGACAGGCCATATCGACATCCACAACACCGGCAACTGGATCAACCAGTTCCCCTCGATGGACCCTGAGGTCCAGAAGACACGCATCAAGCGCGCCAACATTGGCTGGGTCACCGAGGAGTGGAATGGCGTCACCGGCGCAGCCAACAGCTACGACATCATCGTCATGGGGCAGGTCTATCACGATGTCGGCCTGGAGGCCGGCGACTATGGCCTGATGACGGCGCACCTGTTCGACATGCTCAAGCCCGGCGGCCGCCTGGTGGTCGAGGATCACGACGCCAACGACGACATCTCCTTCGCCCAGCAGATAAACCTGCACCGCATCTCGCGCAGCTATGTCGAACGTTTTATGCGCGACGCAGGCTTCGTTCTCACCGACACGATCCTGATCGACAGCAAGTACGACGACCGCCGCTTCAACGTCTTCCGCCCCGGCGTCCGCGGCCGCACCGACCGCTTCATTGCCACCTTCGAGAAGCCGAAGCCGGCGTCGTGAGCCCGCCGCCTCGTGATAGGGCCCGATCACGGGCCCGTAGCGGATTTGGGTTATCTCCCGCACCAGCTGATGATGCTCCGCGTCGCGCATCACGCAGCTGGTGAGTTCGGCATCGCGCTCATACCAGTCATAGACCGCGCGCAGCCCCGTACGAAGCCGCTTGAACCGAGCCGGTAACGCCGGAGGCTGTTTGATTTGAGTCACACAGCGATAGCCTGCTCTTTTGTCATCGCATCGTAGGCGTCTTTGGCTTCGGCGAGGGGTGTTGCCGATGGGAGAGAACGAGAAAGCCCCGCGGCAAACCGCGGGGCTTTTCGGTTCAGGCGCGCCGGATGAAATCCAGAAACACCGGCTCGCAATCGCCGAGACGCTTTTCCTGGTAGCGCGTCGCCACATGGTCGGCGGGCGGCCTGCGCCAGTCATCGGCGCGTGTCGCCGTCCAGTGGAACCCGCCATCACGCAGAATGTCGGCGAGCGCCCGGCTGGCATAGTCGGCCCAGTCGGTCGCGAACCGAAGCGGCGCGCCCGGCTTCATCACCCGCGCCAGCTCGGCCACGAAATCGGGCTGGATCAATCGCCGCTTGCGGTGGCGCGTCTTGGGCCATGGGTCGGGAAACAGGATGAAGGCGCGATCGATGCTCCGGTCCGCCAGCTGTTCGACCAGCTCGCGAGCATCGCCGCGCCGGATGCGCACGTTGCAAAGCCTGCCCTCCTCCACCAGCGTCAGCAGCTTCGCAACGCCTTCTAGGAAGGGTTCGGCGCCGAGAAAGCCGACATCCGGATGCTTCGCCGCTTGCCCCGCCAGATGCTCGCCGCCGCCGAACCCGATTTCCAGCCACGCCTCGCGCGGCGTCGCTGCGGGCTGGCCGCCGAACAGCTCTAGCGGCTGCAGCATCCCCGCCTTACCTTCTGGAATGGAGATTTCCGGCAAAAGCGTTTCGACTCGCCCCGCCTGCCGCTTCGACAGCGGCTTGCCCGCTGCGCGGCCGTAAAGGCGATGTTTCGGGTGAACCGGCTCCGTCATGCGAAGCGCATGTAGCACGCCACACCCAAGCAGCCACCGCCTTGCGGCGAGTTCACAATACAGCAGTGTTCTGAAGCGCCTCGCGAAAATCTCCCGAGTGAATCCAGTGCTCTAGAAAAAAGAGTGAGACATCTTCAGGAGAGTTTTCCTACGCCCTCTCGGGCCGGGCGCATAATGCCGGTCATGACCACGGCACACCCGCGCGCAAACTGGATTAGGACCCCTTCGCTCACCGAGCTTTGGCTCGAGGCGCTGCTGCGTGCGTTTGCGATGCTCTGGTCGAACCTCGCGGACATCGTCCGGATGCGACCCAGCCGCCCGCTCAGTGATTGGCACACCGAAGCAGCGCCTGCGTCTCTGCCCCAACAGGACCGCGACCCAATCGAGGAGCCCGCCCCCGGCCCGCCCTCGTCCCGTCGACGACGACGACGACGACGACGACGACGACGAGCGGATGCCGAACCGCCGCTGCAAACGCAAGCAGCCGCGAGACGACCGAAATCCTCCCGCCGAGGAGTGAGGCGCACCCGCAGCCCGAGGACGGCCTTGCCGTACATCGCTGTGAGTCATGCTCGGGCCCAACCCGGGCAACTTGTCGGAAGCGGACTTCAGTCCGCGCCTCCCGCGAAGGCGGGAGTCCAGTCCCTAGGGAAAGAAGCGCGCGAATGCGCACGAAATCCCCTCGTGGCTGCTCTGGATTCCCGCCTGCGCGGGAAACACGGCCGAGAAAGTTGCGCCTCGCATCGAGGACGGCTGCCTCGGCCTGAGACGAACTCAACCCAACCTCAACCGCTCCGAAGCGTCAGCTTCCGGAGCCGCTGGCATATGGCTCTACGCCAGACCCTTCAGATCCATCACAAGGTCCGTCCTCTCCCACGAGAAGCCGCCATCCTTGTCCGGTTCGCGGCCGAAATGGCCGTAAGCGGAGGTCCGCGCATAGATCGGCTTGTTGAGCTGAAGGTGCGTGCGAATGCCGCGCGGCCGCAGATCCATCACCTCGCCGAGGCGCTTCTCGAGCTTGGCGAGATCACACTTCTCCGTGCCGTCGCAGTTGGCGTAAATCGACAGCGGCTCGGGCACGCCGATGGCGTAGCTGAGCTGGATGGTGCAGCGATCGGCAAGGCCCGCCGCCACCACGTTCTTGGCGAGGTAGCGCGCCGCATAAGCCGCGGAGCGGTCGACCTTGGTCGGGTCCTTGCCCGAGAACGCGCCGCCGCCATGCGGGGCCGCGCCGCCGTAGGTGTCGACGATGATCTTGCGCCCGGTGAGGCCGCAGTCGCCGTCCGGTCCGCCGATGACGAACTTGCCGGTTGGGTTGATCCACCATTTGCAGTTCTTGGCGATCGGCAGCACGTCGCCCAGCGCCTGGCGGATATAGGGCTCGACGATCTTGCGGATGTCGTCGGATGTCTGCTTCGGATCGGTGTGCTGCGTCGAGAGCACGATCGACGTCGCCTCGACCGGCTTGCCGTTGGAATAGCGCACCGTCACCTGGCTCTTGGCGTCGGGGGCGAGCGTCTTTTCTTTTCCGGAATGCCGCGCGTCGGCGAGCAGCTTCAGGATCTTGTGGCTGAACTGGATCGGCGCCGGCATCAGCTCGGGCGTCTCGTTCGTCGCATAGCCGAACATGATGCCCTGGTCGCCAGCACCCTCTTCCTTGTTGCCGGACGCATCGACGCCCTGGGCGATGTGTTCGGACTGGCCATGCAGCAGCACCTGGATGTCGGCGGTCTCCCAGTGGAAACCTTCCTGCGCGTATCCGATGTCCTTGATCGCCATCCGGGCGGAGTGGGCGATGAGGTCCTTGGTGACATTGTCGGTGCCGCGATACTCGCCCGCGATCACCACCTTGTTGGTGGTCGCCAGCGTCTCGGCGGCGCAGCGGAGCGACCAGACATCAAGCCCCTGCTCGATGGTCGCGCGGTAGTAGAGGTCCACCACTTCGTCCGAGATGCGGTCACAGACCTTGTCCGGATGGCCTTCGGACACGCTCTCGCTGGTGAACACAAAATCCGCACGCGCCACGCCAAATCTCCCTTGCGAGGACCTCGATCGACAAACCGCGATCCGTGTAGCCCGGTCAACCATATAAAGAAAGCTTTATATGAATTGGCCGGGCTGTATGCTGGCGTCAGCGCCCGCGCTTTTTGGGCTTTTTGGTCGCCGATCGCGCGGAATTCCTGGCAAGTTCCCGCGCCAGGGCGAGGACGGATTTTCTGTCGTCAACATCAGCGATCGCCCGGTAGGCAATCAGCAGCTCCACGGCATCGGCGTCGCCTCCGGCATCGAACCCCGCCCCCTCCTCCGCCACGCCGCGCAGGAGCCGGTTGGACGCCTGCGCGCCCTCAAAGAAGTGGGGAATTGTGGTCTCCAAAGCGCCGGCAAGTTCATAGAGCCGCCCCGCGGATATACGGTTCGTTCCGCCTTCGTATTTCTGCAGCTGCTGAAAGGTTATTCCGAGCTTTTCGGCCAGCGCTTCCTGCGACATGTCGAGCTCGGTCCTGCGCAACCGGACGCGCTTGCCGACATGCTTGTCGATGGTCGTCGGTAGCTTGCTGTCCACCTTGCCTTGCCCCGAAAGCGTAGCGCACCGCGCATACATCCCTACGTTGCAAAGGAATACGATCAGCGGCGCGGCAGCACTAACAACCCAAGGTTGAGCGAAAGCAGAATGATCCAGAACATCCCATCGCGCCACCGGCCGTAAGGCGTGGGTTCCGCAGCGGGCGGGATCGGAGCATCCAGAATGCTCGCCTTCCAGCCTCCCGGATCCGGGCCGTAGATGGCCGGATCGGGTACGTGGCCGCGCGCGGTCCAGCGGCCATAGGCGTCGATCATGCCCGTCAGCCCGCCCGCCGCGACACGCGCCATCGGCAAGCCCTCCTCGATGGTGCGGTAACGCGCCTGCGCGGCGTGCTGGTGCGGACCGGACAGATTGCCGAACCAGCTGTCGTTCGAAATGTTGATCAGCCAGCGCGGCCGGTCGTGGCCGGAAGGTGAAAGACCGGGGAAGATGCCCTCATAGCAGATCAGCGGGCCGAACTCTGGAACGCCCAGCACACGAATGCTGGCTGGTTTCGGTCCGGCATCGAATCCGCCAGGGGCAAGGTTTTGCAGCGTCTTGAGGCCGACGACATTCAGTGCATCTGCAAACGGCATGAACTCGCCGAAAGGCACGAGCATATGCTTGTCGTAGAGCGCCAGCGGGCCGCGCGTGGCGCTGTCTCCGCTGATGACGCCCAGACTATTGAAGGCTTTCTCCTCGCCGGTCCCGGGATTCTCCCGCCGCGCCAGGCCAACGATCAACCGTCGTCCGCCGATCGCCTCGGTGATGACATCGAGCGCCTCCGGCCATTCGAACAGGTAGTAAGGAAGCGCGCCTTCGGGCCACACGACTATCGAAGGCGTGTCCGGCGTATCGGGACCTGTGAGGTCGCGAAAGCGCAGCACGATCTTCTCGGCAACTCCATCCCTGTACTTCTCGCGCTGCGGCACGCCGGCCTCGACGAGACGGACAACGGGACCGTCAGGCTGGTCGGGGATCGTACCGAGGCGGCGGGCGCCCCAGCCCCAGATGGCGCCGAAGACAATTGCTGCGACGATGATCGGCGCTGCGCGCGAGCCTGTAGTTCCGCGCGCGCGCGCATCAGCCAAGGTTGCGGGCGACGCCAGTGCAATGACTGTTAGGGTCGAGAGACCATATATTCCCCAGATCGAGGCCGACTGCGACACCGCCTCGCCCGGCGTCCATACCATGCCGGGCAGGTTCCATGGCAAACCGCCGAGGCCGAACAAAGATCCCCTGAACCATTCGCCCAACATGAAAGCGACGGAGAAAATCACGAGACGCGCCGGCCCCGCGCACCAGAAGCGGAAGCCGATGCCGACGAAAGCCGCTAGCAGCAGGCCGAGGCCGCCAGGCAGCGCAATCAGCGGCATCCAGATAAACAGGATGTGGGCGCCCGGATCGACCAGGAAAGCCGCCGCGATCCAGTGCATGCCGACGAGATAGTAGGTGAAGCCAAACGCTGTGACGCGCCAGAACGCGGCGCGATTGGGCCGGGGCGCGAGCTTGGCCGAATCGAGACTCCAGATCAGGCCAGTAAGCGCCACCGCGAAAGCGGGCCAGAAGAAGACCGGCGGGAAACCTAGATTGGCGATGGCGCCCAGCGCCGCTGCAAGCGCTAACGCGCGCGGGCCCTGCTGGCCTGCGATCCACAGATAGATCGGCGCAAGAAAATTCCCGCGCATGGCTGGCTGGTCCCCAGAGGGCGTGGGCGTTCGGGTATCGTTCATCGCCCCTCCCGGGCAGCCCTGTTATGGCTCTGCTCGGTCTACAGCGACGCTCTTGCCCTCTGCAAGCACGAGCGGCTGTGGCTTCGGCGCGCGCAAGCGAACACGAATTACCCTGCGCGGGTCTGCGGCAATCACCTCGATCGTTGGCCCGCGCGGATGATCGATCGATTCGCCCGCGGCCAGCACCCGCCCGGCAATTGCCGCGACAAGGCCGCCGATCGTGTCGACCTCCGCCTCGAAATCCTCGACCGTCAGCGGCAGGCCGGTTTCACGTTCGGCGTCGGCGACAGTGGCAAGGCCATCGATCTCCCAAAGATTGCGGCCGCGCCGCATCACCAACGGTCTTGCATCGTCGTGCTCGTCCTCGATGTCGCCGACAATCTGCTCAACCAAGTCCTCGAGACACACCATGCCGCCGGTGCCGCCATACTCATCAACCACCAGGGCGATATGGATTCGGCTCGCCTGCATCTGAACCAGCAGGTCCGGCAGCCGCGTCGATTCCGGAACGAACATGATGTCGCGCACAAGCCGCTCTAGAGGGCGCGAGGCGAGCGTATCAGGCGTCCACCCGGCTCGCACGACTTCGGCGACGACGTCCTTGATGTGAACGAAGCCCAGGGGCTCGTCGATCGAGTCGCGATAGACCGGCATGCGCGAGTGGGCTTCGACAGCGAAAAGATTCAGCACATCGCCCAGCGTCGATGAGACATCTACCGCCGCGATATCAACACGCGAGGTCATCACGTCGCGCACGCTCGCCGTTTCGAACAGCTTGACTCGCGAGCGGATCGCGCTGGGCGATGCCGACTGATGCGGCTGGTCCTGCGCCAGACTCGCCGCGCCGCCTCCGGCGATCAGCTTCGCGAGACGTTCCCGGAGCGACATGCGCTGTGGAGGGCCCCCTCATTCGGCATGGCTCAGCCCCTCCCTTCGCCGGCATAAGGGCCGCTTGCGTAGGGGTCTGGCCAGCCGAGGCCGGCCAGGATTCTTGCTTCGAGGGGTTCCATTACGGCCGCATCCTTGGGCTCGATGTGATCATAGCCGACAAGATGCAGGAAGCCGTGAATCAGCAGGTGGCTGACATGGGCCTCAAACGGCCGGTTCATCGTTTGCGCGTCGCGCAGAGCGGTCTCGTAGCTCAGCGCGATGTCACCGAGCTGCCTTGGCTGGCCGGGCATTTCGGGACCACCCGAAGGGAAAGACAGGACGTCGGTAGGCTTGTCGAGCTGGCGCCATTGCCGGTTGAGAGCCCGCATCTCCGAATCGGCCGTCATCAGCACCGAGATCTCGCCGGCTTCTTTCACGACCATCGCGGCATGGCCGAGCGTCTGCGCCGCCAGCGCATCGACATCGCCAAGTGCGTCCCACCGCCGATCGGCGATACGCAGGTCGATGACCAGGGATTCGGTTGCCGCAGGATTTCTCACTTCTTCGCGGCGCCGCGAGAGGCGTCCCGATCATATGCGTCGATGATGCGACCGACGAGTTCGTGGCGCACAACGTCCGCCGGAGTGAGCTGTTCCAACGCCACGCCCTTCACACCCTTGAGAATGCTCATGGCATGCGCAAGACCTGAGCGCGTCTTATGCGGCAGGTCAGTCTGCGAGGGGTCGCCAGTAACGATCATGCGCGAGCCCTTGCCGAGGCGCGTCAGCACCATCTTCATCTGCGGCACAGTGGCGTTCTGCGCCTCGTCGATTATCACAAAGGCGTTCTTCAGCGTGCGGCCTCGCATGAAAGCAAGCGGCGCCACCTCGATCTCTTTCCGCTCCTTGCGGCGGTCGACTTCTGGCGCGCCGAGGCATTCGTTCAGCGCATCCCAGATCGGCAGCATGTAGGGGTCGACTTTTTCTTCCAGAGCCCCCGGCAGGAAGCCGAGCTTCTCGCCAGCTTCGACGGCGGGCCGCGCCACGATAAGCCGCTCGCGCTTGCCGGCTTTCAGCTCGGCGGCGCCGGCCGCGACCGCAAGAAATGTCTTGCCGGTGCCGGCGGGACCTACGCCGAAGATCAGGCCCAGATCATCACGCCGCAGTTTTTCAAGATAGGAACGCTGACCAGGCGTCTGCGCCATCACCGGCTTGCGCAATCCCATGATCACCTCGCCGGAGGCGCCCGCAAGGCCGTGCGACTGGGTCAACCGAATTGCGGCTTCGAGTTCAGCGCCGGTTGCCTCCGCGCCGTGCGCGATGCGGTCAGCGAATGCCTGCAGCACATCGGCCCCCTTGCGCGCGCCTTCGCCATTGCCGGTGACGACGATCTCGCCGCCCTGGCTCTCAGCGCGCACGTCGTCATCCGCGAAGGCCTGCTCCACATACTGAAGATGCGAATGCGCGGGGCCGCAAATATCGCGCAGCAGGGCTGGGCTGGCGATGGGTATCACGAAGCGATTGGTGCGGGTCTGTCTCGGCTTCGCGCTCACGCGGAAACCTCGATCCTGGCCGCGGCCTCAACGAGGCGGCCGCTGAGGCTCGTCATGGTGGCGCCGGCAATTTCGACCTCGGCCATGCGGCCGATCAGGTGTCCGCCGCCGGCCACGTGCACGGGCTGCATGTAGGGCGAATAGCCCAACGCTTGACCGGCAAGCTTGCCTTCGCGCGTGAACAACACGTCAAGCTTGCGCCCCACGCTCGCCCGATTGAACGCCTCCGCCTGATCGTGCAGCAGGCGTTGCAAGCGAGCCAGCCGCTCCTCTTTCACCTGCTCGTCGACCTGCAGGCTCATGCCTGCCGCCGGCGTGCCGGGACGCGGCGAATATTTGAACGAGTAGGCCTGCGCGAACTCGACGCTGCGAGCGAGCGCAAGCGTATCCTCGAAATCCCTCTCGCTCTCGCCCGGGAAGCCGACAATGAAGTCGGACGCCATGGCTATGTCTGGCCGCGCGGCGCGCACCTTCTCGACAATGCGGAGATAGTCCTCCGCTGTGTGCTGACGGTTCATGGCCTTCAGGACGCGATCCGACCCCGACTGCACAGGCAAGTGCAGGAAGGGCGCGAGCACTTCGACCTCGGCATGCGCTTCGATCAGATCATCGCTCATGTCGCGCGGATGGGATGTCGTATAGCGGATGCGCTCGATGCCGCCAACTTTCGCGACATGGCGGATGAGATTGCCCAGCCGCCACTCGCCTCCCCCCGCATCCTGCGAAGGCGCCAGGCCGTGCCAGGCGTTCACATTCTGGCCGATAAGAACGATTTCCCGGACGCTCTGGCGCGCCAGCTCGCGAGCCTCGCTGACGATGGCGTCGACGCCGCGAGAGAATTCGGCGCCGCGCGTGTAAGGCACTACGCAGAACGTGCAGAACTTGTCACAACCTTCCTGAACCGACAGGAAGGCGGAGGGGCCGTCCACCTGCCGGGCGCGAGGCAAAGCATCGAACTTTTCTTCGGCGGCGAAATCGGTCTCGAGAATGTCGCCTGTCTTGCGCGCCATGCGCGCGATCATCTCCGGCAGGCGATGATAGGACTGAGGGCCGACGACGAGATCGACCGCGGGCTGACGGCGCAGGATCTCCTCGCCCTCCGCCTGCGCAACGCAGCCGGCGACGGCGATGCGCAGCCTGCCGCCACTTTCCTGCTTCACTTGTTTCAGTCGACCGAGTTCGGAAAAGACCTTCTCCGTCGCCTTCTCGCGAATGTGGCAGGTGTTGAGCACAACGAGGTCTGCGGCGTCGAGCGTATCGACGGGCGCGTAGCCCAACGGCTTCAGCACGTCCTTCATCCGTTCGGAATCGTAGACGTTCATCTGGCAGCCATAGGTCTTGATGAAGAGGCCTTTTGTTCCTGGCTGAACCTGAGGCTTCCGGGGCGTTTCACCCATGCCGGCTACTTCTTGTCCTCGGAAAGCGGCACGCCATACAGCTCGAGCCGGTGGTCAACCAGCCGATAGCCTAGCTTGCGTGCGATCTCGATCTGCAGCTTCTCGATCTCTTCGGACTTGAATTCCACCACCTTGCCCGTCTTTGCATCGATCAGATGATCGTGGTGCTCTTCGGGGGATTCCTCATAGCGCGAGCGTCCGTCGCGGAAGTCGTGCCGCTCGATAATACCGGAGTCCTCGAACAGCTTCACCGTGCGGTAGACAGTCGCCAGCGAGATGTTCGAATCGATAGCGGCTGCCCGGCGATGAAGCTCTTCGGCGTCGGGGTGATCATGGGCGGTCGACAGCACGCGCGCGATTACGCGTCGCTGCTCGGTCATCCGCAGACCCTTCTCGACGCACTTCTGCTCGATCATCGGACATCCTCCGTGGAGCGCTCCCGCCGGTCGGGACGCCGGGGACATATGCGGGTCAAGCGCCCTTATGTCCACTGACAAGCCCCACCGGCAGGGAGAGAACGAGCGCATCGACCCGGCCCTCCCCGGTACGATAATAGTCAGCCCGCTTGCCGATTTCCACGAATCCTCTGGATTTATAGAACCCGAGCGCCGGAAGATTATTGCGCGCAACCTCTAGCACCCAGCGTTTGAGCGACCGGGAAAGCGCCTCAGCATCCAGGGCGCGGAAAATTTCTCGCCCTAAACCGCTACGCCGCCGGCTGGGCAACGTCGCGATGGCAAGCAGTTCGGCGTCATCGCCAGCCGCCAGAGCCAGTCCAAATGCGACCGCTTCGCGTTCTCGCGGGGCACACATGGCAAATGCTTGATTGCGGCTAAGCCACGCAACAAAGTCGGCCTCGCTCCAGCCGTCATCGAACGACGCTGTGTGAAGGCGGGACAGGACCGCTGCATCGCTCGGGGTGGCAGGGCGCACGCTGGTAGTCACGGGCGATTCATTGGCTTGGCGTCAGGCGCACGGACGTAGATTGGACGCGAGGATGGCAGATCCTGGCCCGGAAGCCGCAAGACGAAAGCAGCAGCGGCCCTCGCGCTTGGCGAAGCGACAATGCGGCTGATCCTCAAATCCGGAACCTCGGACAGCCCGCCGCAGACGGCTTTGACGCCGGACGCGAGCGACGCTAACTCGCCTTCCCTCGCCTCGAAGGGGCTGCCCTCGCCCCTTCCGTCGGCAATGAGCTGACCCCACCAGGTGCGCTCCGGCGGGCGGCGCTTGGCAGGCAGCAAGCAGAGCACGCGACCTGTTTGAGGCAAAGCATCGAGCGCCTCGAGGCTGGTCACGCCAACCGGCGGAGTGTCGAGCGCCAGAGACAGGCCCCGGGCAAACGCGACGCCGACGCGGACGCCAGTGAACGATCCTGGCCCAACGACAACTGCAATTCGTTGTAGATCGCTGAACGCCTTGCCAGCCTCGCGCATCAGCTGTTCGACCAGCGGCGCTAGCCGCGCATCGTGACCCTGTCGCATCGGCTCGACGCGCTCGGCGACAAGCGCGCCATCGAACAATGCAGCCTCGCAGGTGTCAGCAGCCGTGTTGATGCCAAGGACAAGCATGGCGCGCTCTTACGCGCTTCAACGGCCCGGCGTCAAAGCCGGTTCAGATAAGCGCCGCCGAGCGGGCCGTTCTGAATTGCGACCCATTCGACCACCTTGGGATCGGCAATGACGCCTGGCATCTTTCATATGGGGGCGAGCTCGTGCATGAATTCGGGGGAAGCCGAGATCGTAAGAGACAATTCAGGTCCGCGGTGCCGCACAGGTCTGCTCGCGATTGCTCTGGTCCATCAACTGTCGAGCCGGCCCTTGGCCTCCTTCGATCGCACGAACAGGAAGCCGCCAGGAGAACAAACGCCGCCGGCCGGCCCCCAATTCTGCAGATCGTAGGTGGCGTTGATCAGGACTTCGGCAGCTTCCTAGACGGGCCAGCTTCGCCGGGCCCGCACATTGCGCCAGGGCTGGTCCCCCGCTGAGTCCGGAAGCGGTTTGCCCATCGTGCGCTCCCGGAAGATCCCAATGAGGTCAGGCGGCGGCTTCCACCGCCGTTACCTCGGGCACATAGTGCCGAAGCAGATTCTCGACACCCTGTTTCAGCGTCAGCGTCGACGACGGGCAACCCGAACATGCTCCGCGCATGGTGAGATGGACGATGCCTGTCTCGACATCGAAGCGCTTGAAGATGATGTCGCCGCCGTCATTCGCGACGGCCGGGCGAACGCGGGTCGCGATGAGTTCCTTGATTTCCGCCACGATCTCGGCCGTCTCGCCTTCGTAGGCTATGTCGTCTTCACCAGCGTCCGCAGCCGGCTTCGAGCCGACGTCCGCAATCACCGGGGCGCCGGATACGAAATGGTCCATGATCGCGGCGAGCGCCTGGGGCTTCAGGTGCGCCCAGTCCGCCTCGTCCGTCTTGGTGATCGACACGAAGTCCTGACCGAGGAATACAGTCCTCACCCCGTTGAGGCCGAACAGGGCGGAGGCCAGCGGAGAGGCAGAAGCTTCATCAGCCGAGATAAATTCGTAGGACGTCTCAGGCGACACATCCTGCCCGGGCAGGAATTTGAGCGTCGTGGGATTGGGGGTCGTCTGGGTCTGGATGAACATGGAGGCCGCCTGTCTCTTACCGGTTAGATGGGCCCAAGCTGGCCGAGACGCAATGCGGTCTAGCCGGCCAGCCCGCCAATCTCGTCCAGTTGCCTGTCGGTCAGATCGCCCGGAATGACCGTGACAGCGATCGGCCGCTCGGCCAGCGGCTTGCCTTTGGCCAGCCTGGAAACCAGGGGGCCCGGACCGGACCGGCCGGATCCGGCCGCAAGGATCAGCACCTTAATTGCCGGGTCGCCATCGACCAGTTTCCGGATGGCGTCGACGGCTTCATCATCGCTAATCGACAATTCTGGCTTCACCCCGGTGCGCGCCTCCACCGTATCCGCGTGCTGGGTCGCCTTGATCCGGGCGGCATCCATGGCGTCCTGGCTGATGTCGCGGTCGAGACCGATCCAGCCGCCCATGCCTGGCACCTTGGCGCAGCGCAGAATGACAAGGCCTGCGCCAACCGCCTTCGCGCGCATGCCTGCGAATACCAGGGCGCTGATGCACTCGTCGGTCTCGTCAGAAACCGCAAGAAATTTTCGTGACCGGTCGGCCATGTCCGTCATGAGGCTCTTGAGGCGAAGCGGGGTCAAGGCGAAAACCCCTCGCCGTCCTCGTCTATTTCACCGCGGTTGCCGGAGCTGCGCTGGCGATAATCGATGCGGGCTCGGCCGCGGCGAGGAAGTTCTCTGTCGCCTTCTGCGCCTGTCCTATGAGGAAGCCCATGGACGCTGCGTGATTGCCAAAGATGGATCCATCGGGAGAGCCGTTGAACACGACCAGCGGATGAAATTGCGCCGCCGACCGCCAGGCCTCGAGCGCAGCCGACCGCGCCTCGGCCGCCCTGGCGTTTTCCGGCCAGCTCATTGTGTCGATGAAGATGTAAGCCGCCATCGCCCTTCCCTTGGCGGAATAGACGGCGCGCGTTGCTTCATCGTCGATAGGGTTGCCGCCGATGACAGCTGACGAAGCAGCGATCTCTGTCTGACTTTTCACCGCCCAACTGTCGATCAGGGCGAGCTGTTCGGAAAGTTGGGCTGGCGTCGAAACGGGCGCGGCAGAGCGGCGGCGCATGCGGCGATCATAGTTGACCAGCGCATCGCGGGCAGCGCGGAGCTGGATGCCGGTCGAGTTGACGTTCACCAGCCGTGCAGCAGCGGACAGATCAGCGTCCATCTCGCCTGACGCCGCCGACTGGGCGCGCATCAACGTGATGAACTCCCCGACCGCACCGGCCATGGCGCTCTGATAGGCAGGCTTGCCCGTAAGGCGGGCCATCGGCGTCCAGGACGGCGCATCGCTCGCCCAGCCGAGTTCGTTGAAGTGTCTTTCAGTCAATGTGGCGGCGGCGCCGGCCCAGGGCGCGGTCCACTTGGTGCGGTCGACCACGCTCGTGACGCGGCCATCGCCCACATCGCTCGCCGTCATGATGCCAACCGGATAGGCTAGAATGGCGACAATGACGATCGCGACGTTGGCCCACCAGCGCACGATCTGGAAGAATGACCTGCCGATCTGCTCTTCGTGTTCAGGCGCAGCAACTTCTTCTATGTCCGCGACTTCAACGTCGATAGCACGAAGCGGAAAGGGCGTGTCGATTTCGACCGCCTTCTCTTCCTCTTCGACCACGACCATGTCGCGGCGGAGATGCAACACTGACATGGCCAGCCCCGGCTCCCAGGCATCCCGACACTGACTGCGTCGGAAGTTAACCTCAACCCAACATTCCCTTACGCGTGGTTAACTGTGCCGTTCCCCACCCCCTTGGGTTTTGTCGAACGACACGGTCCGTTTTACTCCTGATTGCAGCTCAATTGTGATCGGAAAGCCCGTTTCGTCACGGCTCTCCCGCGGCGAAAAGACCATAAGGTGCATACCCCCGGGAGCGAATTTCACCGTCTTTCCTCCGGGAAGCTCCACGGTTTCAAGGCGCTTCATTGAAGTGCGCCCCCCTTGGGTCACGGATGCGTGAATTTCGATCGAATCAGCTTCCGTAGAAGTCACAGAGACGATGCGATCGGGGGCGGCGGAAGTGATGCTGAAATACGCGGCGCCAATCCCGCTGGAGCCCAGCGGCGGCCGGAATTCGGCGTCGGATACAATAAGGGGCTGGGTCGGCTGGCAGGCCGAAAGGCCCATGGTCAAGGCGATGGCTGCGAACGTCACTCTCATGCGGGGCCCCTTCGTGAGTTAGAAGATAGGCGCGGTGGCCCGGTCCGAAAATGCGGCCCTACGGTCTCCAGAAGCCTACGACCTGGCGGACCTCGTCCATCACCGGCTGGGCGATGGCGTTGGCGCGGTAAGCGCCGTCCTTCAGCACGCGATCGACTTCGGCCGGATCGTTCATTAGGCGGCGCATCGTGTCGGCGACCGGCCCGAGCTTAGCGACGGCGAGATCGGCGAGCGCGGGCTTGAACGCGCCAAAGCCTTTGCCTCCGAATTCCTGAAGCACGTCGGCCGTCGACCTTCCCGCGAGCACCGCGTAGATGCCGACCAAGTTTGCCGCCTCGTTGCGGCCTTCGAGACCCTTCACTTCAGAGGGCAGCAGGTCGGAATCGCTGGTCGCGCGCTTGATCTTGCTGGCGATGTTATCGGCGGTGTCGAGCAGGTTGATGCGCGACTGGTCGGACGGGTCCGACTTGGACATCTTCTTAGAGCCGTCCTTGAGGGACATGATGCGTGCGCCGGGTCCGGTCGTGAGCGGCTCCGGCAACGGAAAGAAGCCTGGCACGTTGAACTCACGGTTGAACCTGCCGGCGATGTCGCGGCAGAGCTCGAGATGCTGTTTCTGATCCTCGCCCGTCGGCACATGCGTGGCCTTGTAGGCGAGGATATCGGCGGCTTGCAGGACGGGATAATCGAACAGGCCCACAGAAATGTTCTCGGCGTCCTTGCCGGACGACTTGTCCTTGTACTGCGTCATGCGCTCGAGCCAGCCCATGCGGGCGATGCAGTTGAAGACCCAGCCGAGCTCGGCGTGAACGGTAACTGAGGACTGGGCAAAGATGATCGATTTCTTAGGATCAATGCCCGAGGCGAGATAGGCCGCGGCGATTTCGCGAGTCTGGGCCGCGAGCAGCTTGGGGTCCTGCGGCGCAGTGATGGCGTGGAGGTCGACCACGCAGAAGATGCAAGGATACTGATCCTGCATGGCGACGAACTTCACCAGCGCGCCTAGATAGTTTCCCAGATGCAGGCTTCCCGACGGCTGGACGCCGGAGAAAACGCGTTGAGGGCCGGAATACTGGACGGGCGCGGGCTCGGTCATGGCCGGGGCTTTATCAGCCCTCGCTTCCGCCGGGCAAGCCCGTCGAAACGCCAGGCGCGCCCTGCTCTCTTTTGAGCGAAGATTTGATTTCCGCCAGCGTTACGGCCCGGAAGAGCAGCGCGCAGGCGAGGAAGATGGCAAAGCCGAAGCCTGAGACGAGCGCTGCGGCGATCTCCTTCGAGATCAGGAGCCGCGACAGCAGGGGATACTCGAACGCACAGGCTGTGATGAACGCGCCCATCACAGCACAGGCGAGGCCCAACCGCGCAAGGCGGCTCCAGGCTGCTGCGCTGACGACATAGACCCTTTCGCGGGCGAGTGTTCCAGCCAGCAGAATGACGTTGACCCAGCCGCATATACTGGTTGCGATAGCAAGGCCGATTGCGCCATCTAGGTCCCTGTTGATCATTGGCATGCCGAACCAGAGCGCAGCGCCAAGCACTATGTTCAGCACCACAGTAATTCCCGTGAAGACTGCCGGCTGCTTGGTGCGATGCCTTGCAAAGAATGGCGGCGTGAAAACCTTGGCGAGCACAAAGGCCGGCACGCCCCACGCGAACTGGCGCAACACCTCCGCCGTCCGGCGCGCATCGGCATGCGTGAACTCTCCGCGCGTGACGATGCCATCGATGATGAAGTATGGCATGATCAGCAGCGCCAACGCCGCCGGCAGCGTGAACGCCATCGACAATGCAATCCCATCGTCCATGGCCTTGTCGGCCGACGTAGGGTCGGTATCAGCGAAATAGCGCGACAACCGCGGCACGAGCGCCATACCGACAGCGACGCCGATGAGGCCGATGGGGAGCTGATATAGACGCTCCGCGTTGTAGAGCACGCTTGAGGCGCCGGCATCCGTTCCCGTGAGCACGTTGGAGACGGCGCTGTTAATCTGCACGCCGCCGCCAGCGATTGCGCCGGGAATGGCGAGCGCGAGGACTTTCTTCACCGAACTTGAAAGGACCGGCCATCCGATGCTGAGTCTTACACCCATCCGCTTCACCCCCCACCAGAGCAAAGCACCCTGAAGGACGCCGGCAATGGTGACCGACGCTGCAGCCCAGTAGGCAGCCATCGTGCGGTCTGGAACAATCAGCAGCGGCGCAAGCGTGACCACATTGAGCAGTATTGGCGCGCCGGCGGAGAGAGCGAACTTTTCGTTGGTGTTGAGCACGCCGGACAGCAGCGAAGCGAGCGTCATGCAGGCGAGGTAGGGCGTCGTCAGCTGCGTCATCAGCACGGCAATGCGCATGATCTCAGGGTCATCGACATAGGTGTAGAGAATGACCGGCATCAGCCACGGCATCGCAAGCTCGAGGATGATCGAGAACGCGACGACCACCGCCATGATGAAGGCGAGCGCTTGGCTGGCGACCTTCTCAGCTTCCGCCTGGCCTTCGACCTGCAGCGTCTTGGCGAAGACAGGAACGAAAGCCTGCGCGAAGGCGCCTTCGGCAAACAGGCGACGGAACAGGTTGGGTAGCCACAGCGCCTTGGTCCAGGCGTCCATCAGCGGCCCCTGCCCACCGAAGCGCGCGTTCAAAGCTAGGTCTCTCGCGAAGCCGAGGATGCGGCTGCCGAGCGTAAACGTGGTCTGCACGATGACATTGCGCGCAAGCGACATCGGAGCCTGGTGTCCTCAGCGGTCGAAGGAAGCCGGCGCGCGCGCCAGCGTGTGAGCCGGTATGCGCGGCGCAGTCGGCGCATGGGAGCGTAGCACTTCGACCAGGCGCGTCGTGAGTTTCTCGTCCATCTCAGGAGGCATGCCGCCGCCGCCCAGCATCTCGACATAGAAAACGTCGTGCACGCGCTCGCCGTACGCGCCGACGTGGGCCGAACGGATAGAAAGACCGGCATCCGCCAGTTCACGGGCGATATCGTAAAGCAGGCCAGGACGATCACGGCCGGAGACCTCAATAACGGTCGAGTCGTAGGACGCCGCGCGATCGATCAGCACTGTCGGCGAAATGATGAAGGCGGCGTGGCGGCGCGATGCGGCGGGCGCCTTGCCCGGACGCTTGACGTTGTCGCCTCCCGCTGCTGCGATCTTGAGATCCTCGATCAGCCGGCTCAACGCGTGGGGGTGATCGGCGCCGAGGGCCGCTCCGCGCGCATCCTGAATGTCGAACACGTCGAGCACACCCTTATCGCCACTCTCGTACAGGTGGGCGGCCGCAACATTGGCTCCTGCAGCGCTGAGCGCGCCGCAGAGATCGGCGAACAGGCCGGGACGATCCGGCGCCGTGACAAGCACTTCCGTGGCAGAGCGGCCAACATCGACATTGGCGGCCACCATGATCGATCGCCCTGCTTCGCGCCCGAGCGATGCGGCATGGCGCGCGTGCGCGTCGGCGCTAAACCCGATCCAGTAGGCATCCTCGACCCTGGCAAGCGCTGGACTGACGCCGCCTCGGGCTGCGAGTGCAGCGCGCGCCTGCTCGGCGCGTTCGGAAAGCTGTGCGCGCACGCTCTGTTCGTCGGTGCGCCCGCCGCGAAGGGCTGCCTCGGTAGCGTAATAGAGATCGCGCAGAAGCTGGCCCTTCCAGCCATTCCACACGCCAGGACCGACGGCCCGGATATCGGCGACCGTCAGGATAAGCAGGAGGCGCAGCCGCTCGAGGTTGCCGACGCGTTCGGCAAACTTCGAGATGGTCTGCGGATCGGAAATGTCGCGGCGCTGCGCCGTGTCGCTCATCTCGAGATGGTTGCCGACCAGCCAGGCGACGAGTTCGGCTTCGTCTTCGGGCAGGCCGAGACGCAGGGCGGCTGAGCGCGCCTGCTTGGCGCCTTCGATCTGCTGGTCGCCTTTGCCCTTGCCGGTGTCGTGCAGCAACATGGCGAGATAGAGAGCGCGGCGGTTCTGAACCTTCGGGAAGAGCTCCGTTGACAGCGGATGCGCTTCCTTCAGCAGGCCCTGCTCGATGTCGTGGATAGTCTCGACCGCCTTCAGCGTGTGCTCATCCACCGTGAAATGATGGTACATGTTGAACTGCGTCTGCGCGACGATGCGGCCGAACTCCGGGACAAAGCGGCCAAGCACGCCAGCCTCGTTCATCAGCGGCAGGACACGGTTGGAATGGACGTTGCCGCCGACAATATCGAGGAACATAGCCCGCGATTCGTCGTCGATACGCGCCTGGCGGGTGACGGCCCATAACGAACGGCGCGCCGCGGTCATCGCTTCGGGATGGATGTCGAGGCCCCGTTCGTTGGCGAGCCAGAAAAGCCGCATCAACTTGCGCGTGTCCGCAACAAACATGCCCGGGTCAGTGATGGTGAGGCGGCCGCCGTCGATCGCGAAACCCTCCTCCTTAAGCGGCTTGGCTGATGCAGCCGGAATGAAACGCGGCCGTCCGCCGGGGCGTTTCTTTTCATCGACCTCGAGTTTCGCGCAGAGGATGCGAGTGAGCGCGCCCACTTCCTTCGCCGCGAGGAAGTAGCGCTTCATGAAGCGCTCGACCGAAGTGACGTTCTGCCGGGCGGTATAGCCCATGCGTGTCGCCATCTCGGGCTGCAGGTCGAAGGAGAGGCGCTCCTCGGCGCGGCCGGTCAGATAGTGAAGATGGCAGCGCACCGTCCACAGAAAGCGCGCCTCGCGGACGTAGATCGCCTTGTCCTGCGACGTGAAAGCGGAATTTTCTAGAACCTCCGAAAGATTGCGGCCGCCGTGGATATACTTGGCGATCCAGAACAGAGTCTGCAGATCGCGCAGGCCGCCCTTCCCGTCCTTCACATTGGGTTCGACGCGATAGCGTGATCCGCCTTCGCGCTCGTGCCGTTCGTCGCGCTCCTGGAGTTTCGCAGCGACGAATTCCGCACCGCGCCCCGCGACGACGTCCTTGTGGAAACGCTCGGCCAACTTGTCGGCTACGCCCTTGTCTCCGAATAGCAGGCGCTGGTCGAGGATCGACGTGCGGATGGTGACGTCTTCCCGTGAGAGCTTGACGCACTCGTCGATTGTGCGGAAGGCGTGTCCAACCTTCAGGCCCATGTCCCACAGCGCATAGAGCATGTACTCGATCACGCTCTCGGCCCAGGCTGTCTGCTTGTAGTTGCGCACGAACAGCAGGTCGACGTCGGACGACGGCGCGAGCACGCTGCGGCCGTAGCCGCCGACGGCCAGCACAGCCATGCGTTCGGCTTCGGTCGGGTTGTGGGCGCGGAAGATGTGGACGACGGTGAAATCGTAGAGCGCCGACAGCGCCTCATCCATCACCGCGGAGAGAAGGCCGGCAGTATCGAGGCCGTCGGCGCCGTCCTGCAACCGATCCTGCGCGATCATGCGGCCGCGGAACAGGGCGGCGTGGATCAAATCGAGCGCCCGCTTGCGCTGGGCGATAGGGTCCGAGCCGTTGTCGAGGGCGGCGGCGGTCAGCTGGATGCGCAGCTTGCGGCCATCGACGATGTCGGCGATGCGCCATGGACCTGGCTTCACCTGGCCGGGTCTTGACGCCTGTATTGCAGCGCCGGGGGCGTTAGCCTCTGAAGGGGCATCCGTCATGCCGGGTTCTCTAACCCTGTTTGGCCCGCCGCGACAGGTGGGGCGGCATATAGCCGGTAGCCCGCAATCAGGTCCGGCCTCTGTTGATCATGCGCCGGGAGCACGGCAGGGTTGTGACGCGGACCGGGCGCTAGAATCATGCAACCTCTCGAAATCGCCGCCACGGTATTCACGCTCGTCAGCGTCGTCCTCGCGGTGAACCGCAGCCTCTGGCAATTTCCCACCGGCATCATCGGCACCGGCCTTGGCTTCTTCGTCTTCCGCGACGCCCAACTTTACGCGAGCGCCGCGCTGCAGCCGTTCTTCGTCGCGGTGCTCGTCTATGGCTGGTGGTACTGGCTCAAGGGTGAAGAGGGCGGACGCCCGCCGATACGCTCGACGCCTATCTGGCTGGTCCTGGTCTCGTGCCTTGTCGCCCTAGCGGCGGCGGCGGGCGGCGCTTGGGCGCTCGATACCTTCACCGATGCACAGATGGCCCTGCCCGACGCCTCAATCTTCGGTCTAAGCGTCGTCGCGCAAATCCTACTCGATCGGAAGCGGATCGAGAACTGGCCCGTGTGGGTCGTGATCAACCTGGTCTCGGTCTATGTCTACGCCTCCCAGGGCTTGTGGCTATACGCCGGGCTTTATGTGTTCTTCTTCTTCAATGCCTTCTGGGGTTGGTGGGAGTGGCGCAGAGAAATGAAAAGCTACGCGGCCTCGCCCCTGACTGCTGAGGGGAGCCGAGCGTGAGCTATCTCTCAAAACCCACGCGGGGCTTTGTGCTTGGCACCTTCATGCCGCCGCACGCAGGGCACGTGTATCTTTGCGACTTCGCGCGCGCCTATGTGGGAGAGCTGACGATCCTGGTGTGCTCGCTGCCGGATGACCCGATTCCGGGCGCACTGCGTTTCGCCTGGATGCGCGAGCTGTTTCCGAGCGCCCGTGTCGTCCATTGCGAAGAAGCCCTGCCGCAGCTGCCGGAGGATGATCCGGAGAATTTCTGGCCGATCTGGCGTGATGTCATCCGGCGCTACCATCCCGAGCCCATCGACGTGGTGTTCGCTGCAGAGGCCTATGGCAAAAGGCTCGCAAAAGAGACGGACTCGCGTTTCGTGCCGGTAGATGAGGCGCGCACGGCCTTTCCGGTATCTGCAAAACAGATACGCAAGGACCCTTACGCCTACTGGCGTTACCTGCCTGGGCCGGTTCGTCCGTACTACCTCAGGCGCGTGACGCTGTTTGGCGCCGAGTCGACCGGCAAGACGACGCTGGCCGCACAGCTTGCCCGCCATTTCGATACTGTTGTCGCGCCCGAGTATGGCCGCTTTCACACCGAAGCCTTCGGCGCCGGCGCGACGACACCCGAGGATATGCGCCAGATCGTGATGGGCCATCTTGCCGGCGTCGCGGCGGCATCGCTGCGCGCCAACCGTGTGCTGATCGAGGATACAGATCCAGTGCTAACAGCGATTTGGTCCGACACGCTGGCGGGCACGCGCGATCCCTGGTTCGCGGGTTACGCCGACTATCCGGACCTCTATCTCTTCTGCGACATCGACCTGCCCTGGGTGCGCGACGACGTGCGCTATTTCTCCGACCCGGACGATCGGCGCCGATTCCATCTCGCCTGTGAGCGAGAGCTGCTTTCGCGCGGAGTGAAGTTTGTGCGGATCAGCGGCGCTCCCGAAATCCGGCGCGCGAAGGCAATCGAAGCTGTCGAGCATCTCCTGAAGATCCGCCGCTAGAAAGAAGCCGGCCAGCTGGGGGAGCAGCTGGCCGGCATTGGCTGTCTGAGGTCGGTTCAGCGAAAGCCTGGGGTCAGGCCAGACCACCGCCGGTGAACGCCGTCGCGATCACATAAAGAACAGCCGAAACACTGCAGAGGGCGATGGTCAGGATGCCAAGACCGCTGACATCGCCGAGCTTCGAGGATTTTTTGACCAGACCAGTCATTGTGATGCTCCGTTTCTTGTTCGGCTGCGTCCTCTTCGGGACCGCCGTCTAGGTGTTTGTTCAGGCGAGGCCGGCGCCGGCGATCATCACATACAAGACCGCCGAGAGGCTGCAGAAGGCGACCGCGAGCGCGCCGAAAGAGCCGATGTTGCCGAGCTTGGAGGTTTTGATCAGGCCGTTCATTTTCTTGTTCCGTTTCTTTTTCTGTGGCTGCGCCCTCTAGCGGAGGCCTCGCCGATGCAGGGTTCACTGCAACCGGCGTGCCAGACTTTCTTAACTACGTGAGATGTTGATTTTATTGTATTTTGTCGTTTATGGCCGTTGACGCTTCACTCGTTGTGAGCGCACTTCGCCGCGATACTGGCGAATTCTACCATTCATGTGGCGAATAAAGCGAAGCCAGCCCTGCGGGGCTGGCGCCGGCTTTGGCGCCAGATCAGGCGCCGAAACCCGCAGCTTTCTTCAGCCGATAGACTAGTTCCAGCGCCTCTTTCGGCGTGAGCGCGTCAGGGTCGAGGTCGGCGAGCAGACGTTCGGCTTCGGAGGGCTCCCGCAGCTGGGGCGGCGGCGGCGCGGCGGTTGCGGCGAAAAGAGGGAGATCCTCCAGACGCTTGGCTGAGCCCTCCTTGGCTTCGAGGCGTTTCAGCACCGCTTCGGCGCGGCGGACGGCGGCTGAGGGAAGTCCAGCGAGTTTGGCGACCTGGACGCCGTAGGAACGGTCTGCTGGTCCAGGTTTCACCTCGTGCAGGAAAACAAGATCGCCCTTCCACTCCTGCGCCCTGAGCGAAGCATTGGCGCAAGCCTTCAGCGTGTCAGCGAGGCCGGTCAGCTCATGATAATGCGTCGCGAACAGAGCGCGGCACTTGTTGACCTCGTGCAGGTGCTCGACGGCCGCCCAGGCAATGGCAAGGCCATCCCATGTCGACGTGCCGCGGCCGACCTCGTCGAGGATAACGATGGAATTCGGCGTCGCCTGGTTGAGGATGGCGGCGGTTTCGATCATCTCGACCATAAAGGTCGATCGGCCGCGCGCGAGATCGTCCGACGCGCCGACGCGACTGAATATACGATCGGCGAGACCGAGGCGCAGCTTCCGAGCGGGCACGTAGCAGCCGGCCTGCGCAAGAATGGCGAGCAGCACGTTCTGGCGGAGGAAGGTCGACTTGCCCGCCATGTTGGGGCCAGTGACGAGGATCAGGCGCGGCCCTGCCTCCCCCCGCGCATCGAGCCGGCAATCGTTGGCGGTGAAGCCCTGGCCCGAGGCGCGCAACGCCGCCTCGACGACGGGGTGACGCGCGCCTTCGATGTCGAACACCGGCGCATCGACAAGCTCCGGCCGGACGGCGGATGCCTCCGCCGCCCATTCGGCGTTGGCGGCGGCGACGTCGAGGCGCGCAAGGCCGTCGGCGACCTGAGCCAGCTCCGGCCCCAGCGCGTCGGCCTCAGCGAGGAAGCGATTGAAGATGTCCATCTCGCGCGCCAACGCCTCGCCATCGGCGCGGCTAATTTTCGCCTCGAGCTCGTTGAGCGCCGCGGTCGAGAAACGCATGGCGTTGGCCATGGTCTGGCGATGGATGAAAGTCGCCGCCAGAGGCGGCTTTATCATCGCCTCGCCATGACGGGCGTTCACCTCGATGAAATAGCCCAGCACGTTGTTGTGCTTGATGCGCAGCCCTGAAACGCCCGTTTCTGTTGCGTAATCCGCTTCCAGCTGGGCGATGACCGTGCGCGCATCTTCCTTTAGCGTGCGCGTTTCATCGAGCGCGGGATCGTAGCCCGCTGCGATGAACCCGCCGTCGCGAGCCTGTACGGGAAGCTCCACGGCGAGCGCGGATATGACCTGCTGAGCGAAGGCTGCCAGCTTCGGCTTGTCGGCGAGCGACAGCGAGGCGCAAGCTGAGGAGATTTCTGCCGGCGGCTCGTCCTGGCTCGACAGGTCGGCGCAGATCTGTTCGCCCACCGACAGGCACGCCGCCAGCGCCGCTAGATCACGTGGACCGCCGCGGCGCAGCGACAGGCGCATGCGAGCGCGTTCGAGATCGCTGGCCCGCTTCAGCGCATCGCGCGCGAACTCGCGGCGTTCGGACGCATCAAGAAAGAAGGCGACGGCGTCGAGACGGCGCGTGATCTCGGCCGCATCGCGCGAAGGGCGTCCGATGCGCGCGGCCAGTAGGCGCGCGCCGGCGGCCGTGACCGTGCGATCGACGGAAGCGACAAGCGAGCCCTGCCTCTGCCCTCGCGAGGAGCGTTCGATCTCGAGGCTCGCACGGGTGGCAGGGTCGATCGCCAGGAAAGCCTCCGGTGCGGAACGCGAAGGCGGATCCAGACGCGCGGCGGCGCCCGCCTGCGTCAGCGCGAGATAGTCAAAAAGCAGCGCGCAGGCGATGAGTTCGGCGCGCGAGAATGCGCCAAACCCGTCCAGCGTCGAGACGCCGTAGGCGGACTTCATCAGCCGCTCGCCCAGCTTTGGATCGGAGCGCGCGCCGGGGCGCGGCGTCAGAACCAGCCCCTGCGTGGCGCGCGATACGTCGGCGTGGGAGAGGTCAGCGTCCGAGACCAGCACCTCGCGTGGGCCTGTTGCGGAGAGCACATCGTCCAGCGCCGCAGGCGCGAGGCCAAACACTTCAAACCGGCCGGTCGAGACATCAGCCAGGGCAAGCGCCGCTTCGCGCCCTCCCCCCGCAATGCCGATCGCGGCAAGGCAATTGGCGGAGCGCGCTTCCAGCAGCGACTCTTCCGTGATCGTGCCGGGCGTCACCACGCGGACGACTTCGCGGCGGACCACGGCCTTGGAGCCGCGCTTTTTCGCCTCCGCCGGATCCTCGGTCTGTTCGCAGACGGCGACCCGGTGGCCGTTACGGATCAGCTTCGCCAGATAGCTTTCGGCAGCGTGGTGAGGCACCCCGGCCATAGGGATAGGCGCGCCATTGTGCTGGCCGCGGAATGTCTGGGTGATGTCGAGCGTTCGCGCCGCGGTGATCGCATCTTCGAAGAAGAGCTCGTAGAAATCGCCCATGCGGAAAAATAAGAGCGCGTCCGGATGGCGCGTCTTCATCTCCAGATATTGCGCCATGAAAGGCGTTGCGCCCTCGCTGGAGGGCGCTGGCAAGACAGGTTCTTGCCTGCTGGGCGTGGTTTCGCGCTCCTGCACGCTTGATTCGAACTCCGTTTACGGCTGAATGCGCGCCAGCCTGCGTGTCGCCCTTTCGGCGAGGCTCATGCCTAGTGATCCGAGCCCTCGCCCTCAAGCCAAAAGACGATGACCTCAAAACGCCCCAGCCTGACTGACGAAGAAGCGCTTGCATTCCACCGCCATCCGCGGCCCGGAAAGCTGTCGGTTACGCCCACCAAGCCGATGGCGACACAGAAAGACCTGTCGCTGGCTTATTCGCCGGGCGTGGCCGTGCCGGTGCTGGCGATCGCGAAAGATCCCGACCTAGCCTACGACTACACGTCCAAGGGCAACATGGTGGCCGTGATCTCCAACGGCACGGCGATCTTGGGCCTCGGCGATCTGGGGCCGCTGGCGTCCAAGCCGGTGATGGAAGGCAAGGCCGTACTCTTCAAGCGGTTCGCCGATGTCGATTCGATCGACATCGAGGTGGACGAGAAGGATCCTCAGAAATTCATCGACTGTGTGCGGGCTATCGGCGCCACCTTCGGCGGGATCAACCTTGAGGACATCAAGGCGCCGGAGTGTTTCATCATCGAGAGCGAGCTGCGCAGCAAGCTCGACATCCCGGTGTTTCATGACGACCAGCACGGCACCGCCATCATCGCGAGCGCCGGCCTGATCAACGCCTGCGAAATCACCGGTCGCAAATTGTCCGACTGCAAGGTCGTAATCTCGGGCGCTGGCGCTGCGGGCCTGTCCGTCGCCGGCCTGATCCGCCATCTCGGCGTCAAGCGCGACAACATCCTGATGGTCGATCGCACAGGCGTTATCTACGAGGGCCGCACCGAGGGCATGGACCAGTTCAAGTCCGGCTTCGCCGTGAAGACCAAGAAGCGCACGCTGGCGGAAGCCTTCGAGGGCGCGGATGTGTTCATGGGTCTGTCGGCCAAGGGCGCGGTCACGCAGGCCATGGTGAAATCCATGGCCAAGAACCCGATGATCTTCCCGATGGCGAACCCCGATCCGGAGATCACGCCGGAGGAAATCCGCGAAGTTCGCAACGACGCAATCATCGCGACGGGCCGCTCGGACTATCCCAACCAGATCAACAACGTGCTCGGCTTCCCCTATATCTTCCGCGGCGCACTCGATGTGCGCGCGAGGACGATCAACGAGGAAATGAAGGTCGCTGCAGCCCGCGCTCTCGCGCAGCTCGCGCGCGAGGACGTGCCGGATGAAGTCGCCGCCGCCTATTCCGGTTCGAGGCTGACATTCGGACCCGACTACATCATCCCTGCCCCGTTCGACCCGCGCCTGATCTGGTACGTTCCGCCCTTCGTCGCCCAGGCGGCGATGGACACGGGCGTGGCGCGCAAGCCGATCGCCGACATGGCGGCCTATCGCGACGGCCTTGCTCAGCGGCTCGATCCGGCGGCGAGCTTCCTGCAACGCATCCACGGCACGGTGAAGAAGGACCCCAAGCGCAAGCGCATCGTGTTTGCCGAGGGCGAAGAGCCAGCCGTGATCCGCGCGGCATGGCAGTTCAAGACGCAGGAACTGGGCGAGCCCATCCTCGTCGGGCGCGAGGAGCAGATCACCCGCAACATGCAGCTGGCCGGCCTGCCGCCAAGCGACATAACCATTGTCAATGCGCGCGTGTCCGACAACAACCAAGCCTATACGGATTTTCTCTACAAGCGCCTGCAGCGACAGGGCTACCTGCTGCGCGACGCGCAGCGGCTGATCAACCAGGACCGCAACGTGTTTGCGGCCTGCATGGTCGCTCTCGGCCATGCGGACGGCATGGTGACGGGCGTGACGCGCAACTATGCGACCTCGCTTTCGGATATCCTGCTCGTCATCGACAAGCGAAGCGATGTTCGCCCGATCGGCGTTTCCATCGTGATCGGCAAGGCGGGTCCTATGCTGATCGCCGACACCAGCGTCACCGAAATGCCGGGCGCGCAGGACCTGGCGGAGATCGCAATTTCAGCTGCGCGCGCGGCGCAAAAACTGGGCTTCACGCCAAGGCTTGCCTTCCTGTCCTACTCCACCTTCGGCAACCCGCCGGGCGAACGGATGGAGAAGGTGCGCGACGGCGTCGCCCTGCTCGACGCAAGGGGCAATGTCGGCTTCGAATACGACGGTGAAATGGCTGTCGACGTGGCGCTGAACCCGGATGCGCGGCGGCTCTATCCGTTCGCGCGCCTGACCGGGCCGGCAAACGTGCTGGTGATGCCGGCGATCCACTCGGCCTCGATCTCGACCAAGATGGCGGCGGCGCTAGGCGGGGCGACGGTAATCGGCCCGCTGCTGGTGGGCCTCAAGTCTTCGGTGCAGATCGCGCAGCTCGATGCGACGGTGCAGGACATCGTCAATCTTGCGGCGTTCGCGGCGTACAACCCGAACAGTTGAAGCTGCCGCTGCGGCGCCGCGTTCACGCCTCGTTCAAGCCTTTGATGTGCTTTACGGGCTGCAAGAACACGTCCACGGATTAGGTCCGAGCCGACGGAGCCCGTCCAATGACTGCGAGCGCGCCAGCAGCAACGCCAGACAAGGCGGCGAAAAAGAAGCAAACCCTTCGCCAGACCATCGCCGCACTGGGCCAACCGCGCGTGGCTGGCATGGCGGCGTTGGGCTTTTCTTCTGGCATGCCCTTCATGCTGACGGGCGCAACCTTCGGCTACTGGCTGCGGGACGCCGGCACGGCGCTGACCGCGATCGGCTTTCTGTCGTGGGTGGGGCTGGCCTACACCTTCAAGGTCTTCTGGGCGCCGATGGTCGACAAGGTGCGGCTGCCGATGCTGGGCAAGCTGGGCCAGCGGCGCAGCTGGGCGATCGCTGTGCAGATCGTCATCGGCGCGGCGTTGCTGGCGATGGCTGCGATCGGCCCGAACGTCGGCATTCAACACGCCGAGGAAGTGGCGGCGGCTACCGCAGGCCTTATCGAGACCGCCATGTCCGGCCCGCATGCGCCGATCATCGCCCCCTTGCATGCCGCGGCGCTTGAGGTCTTTGTACCGCACGTAACTCCCGAACAGCTGGTGACCCTTGGCATCGTTGCGCTGGTCGTCGCGTTCGCCTCCGCGACGCAGGACATTGCGATCGATGCCTGGCGCATCGAGGAGGCGCGAGATTCCGAAGAGCTGGGCACTTTCACATCAGCTTACCAGCTTGGCTATCGTATCGCGCTGCTGGTGACCGACGCGCTGATCCTGGTGTTCGCCAACCATCTGGGTTGGCCGATCTCCTACACCATCATGGCGTTGCTGATGAGCGTCGGCCTCTTCGCCGCGCTGCGCATGCCGGAACCGAAAACGCAGACAGCGGCGGAAAGACCCCCGAGCGCAGCCGTGGCCACGAGCTCGCGCACGAGGATCGCGGCGGGCTATTTCATTCTGGCGGCGGGGCTGTGCTGGCTGCTGCCCTACCTGCCCCACGCGAAATGGTTGGAGATGTTCGCCGTTCTGGGCAACCAGTCGACGTTTGGAGCCGGCTTCTCTATCGCATGCGTCCTCCTCGCAGCCGGCGCCTATTTGCGGATCCCGCAGACATGGATCGCCGGCGCTGCGCTGATCGTCGCGGTGGTGCTGGCGGCGTTCTACGGCGCGATCTCTGGCCATGACGTGATCGGCGGTGCGCCCCTATTCTGGCCGACCGTGCTGTGCCTGATCGCCGCCGCGCTCGCCGCCCCGCCGCGCATCTTCGACGCTTTCCTGGGTCCGTTGCTGGAGTTCTTCCACCATCATGGCTGGTTCGCGGCGGTGATGCTGCTGATGATCAGCGTCTATCGCCTGCCTGAATTCGTGATCGGGCCGGTGGCTGGGCCCTTCTATTCCGACCTCGGCCTCAGCAAGGACGTGGTCGGCGGCGTGCGCGCCTCTGTCGGCCTTTTCGCTGCCATCGGCGGCATCGCCGCCGGCGGCGTGGCGGTTGCGGCGCTGGGCTTCAAGCGGACGCTGATCATTGGCGCGGTTCTGCAGGGGCTGGGCGTGGCTACCTTTGCAATTCTCGCCTACACTGGTCCCAGTATCAGCGTTTTCTCCTTTGCAATGGCGGCGGACAATTTCTGTTACGCCTTCGCGGGCGTCGCCCTTATCACCTACATGTCGAGCCTTACCAGCGTCGGCTATACGGCGACGCAATACGCTCTGCTGAGTTCGCTCTACACGCTGTTCGGAAAATTCCTGAAGGGCTTTTCGGGCGCGGTGGTCGATGGCTTCCAGCAGTCGGGGCGGACACTGATGGAGTCCTACGCGCTGTTCTACATCGGCGCAGGGCTTATCGCGGCGCCGGCGCTTGTGCTCTGCCTGGTGATTCTTGCGCGCCAGACGCGTGAGCCGAGTGTACCCGTTACAGGCTAGAGCCGGAAACTATTCAGCCGCTTGCGACGATCGCCGGGCCCAGCGCGTCGCAAGCTCGCGGAGGCGCGGGGGATCGATCGGCTTGGCGGCGAGCTGGGATATGCCGGCTTCGCGCGCGAGATCCTCAAGCTCGGGATTGACGTCGGCAGTAAGCGCCACGATCGGGATTTCGGATGCCGGGCCGGCAAGACGGCGGATACGGCGCGTCGCCTCGAGCCCGTCCATCACCGGCATGCGGATATCCATGAAGATGACGGAATAGAGGGTTTCACCCACCCTTTCCAGCGCTTCGGCGCCGGTGCCTGCGGTATCGACGCGGAAGCCTGCCGCCGTGAGCGCGCTGCGCGCGAGGAGCGCGTTGACGGCGTTGTCGTCGGCGATCAGCACCGAGCCGGCTTCGCCTGGCTTCTTCGGGTCGTTGGCGGGTTCGGGCGCCGGAGCGCCCTTGAGCCCGGCGCGATCTGTGATGGAGGCGGCCCGCAGCGGACGGATGAGGTAGCCGGCGCAGCCCATCTGGCGGAACTGTTCGATGCGCGAACGGTCGCCGGGGCGCAGCACGACGAGCGTGCGATGTCGTTTCGCCATCGCTTCGATCTTCGCAGGCGGCAGCGCGGCGTCGAGGATGACGAGATCGGGGAAATCGCCGGCGGGCGCCAGCCTGGCGCCCTCGCTGGCAAGGGCGGCGATGCAGGCGAGGCTGGAGGCCGGGGGAAGATCGATGGCGACCTTGAGCGGACGCTCTGGTGGAGATGCGCGATACGGGGTTCCGCCAACCCTTTCGATCGGGAGATCGACGCGGAACATCGCGCCCTGCCCCCAGGTGGAGGACACATCGACTGCGCCTTTCATCGCGGCGACCAGCCGCGCGACGATGGCGAGGCCGAGGCCGACGCCGCCGTCGCGGCGGGCGTCGGCGGCGCTGACCTGGCTGAAGGCGTCGAACAGGCGGGCGCGGGCGTGGTCAGGCACGCCGGCGCCGGTGTCGCGCACGATGAGAGAGAGACCCTTGCCCTTCAGGCCTGGCCGAGCCTCGATCAGCACGGCGCCGCGTTCGGTGAACTTGATGGCGTTGCCGGCGAGGTTGAACAGGATCTGCCGCAGGCGGCCGGCGTCGCCGATCATGCGCTTGGGCAGGTCGGGGTCGACGATGGCGGCGATATCGAGCCCGGCGGCGTGGGCGCGCGGGGCCAATAGTTCGGCGGCGTCCTGAACCAGATCGGAGACATCGAACGGCGCGGCGTCGAGCGGGATGTCGCCGGCTTCCATGCGCGAGAAGTCGAGCACGTTGTTGAGGAGGTCGAGCAGGCGCGCGCCGGACTTGCGGATGGCGGAGGCGTAGTCGCGCTGAGCGGCGGATAGCTCGCCCTCCTCCAGCAGCGCGGCCATGCCGAGAATGCCGTTGAGGGGCGTGCGGATTTCGTGGCTGACGGCGGCGGTGAAGCGGTGGGCGGCGTCGGGTTCTTCCTTGGTGTCGGCGGTGGCGAGGCGGACGCCGGAAACAGGCGCCGAAACGCGCCAGCGGCGGCCGGCCTTGTCGACGATCTGCGCGGCGATGGGCGCGGCAGGAAGATCGAAGGGAGCGCGCATGCCTTCGATGAGGCCCGACAGCGGGCTGGCGGAGATGACGCGGCCGTTGGGACCGATGACGAGCGCGGCGCCGGGCCAGCCGCGCGCAGCGGCGGACAGGACGTCGGCCGCTTCATGCTCGGAAATGCCCGGCGGGTCGGCGTGGGCGGAGCGGAGGGAGGCAGGATCGCTCATGGCCGGACCCTGGCGCTGGTCTCCTGACCATTGGATTAACAGGCCCGCGACCGGCGCCGATTCTGCAGCGGATTCAGGCGTTGAGTCCGTGTGCGCCGCTATGGCGCGCGGGCATCGCCGGAGCGGCGGGCCGGTAGCGGTAGGTAAGCGCCTCGGCGGCGTGGACGCGGGCAACGCCTGCTGCGCCATCGAGATCGGCGATGGTGCGGGCGACTTTCAGGACGCGGTGATAGGCGCGGGCGGAGAGCGAGAGCTGCTCGGCGGCCTTCACCAGCAGCGCGCGGGCCCCGGCGTCGAGCGCGCACAGGGCTTCGATGTCCGCGCCCGGCGCATCGGCATTGATGGCGCGGCGATTGTCGTCGGGTTCGCCGTAACGTTTGGCCTGACACTCGCGCGCCTTGGCCACGCGGGCGGCGGCTTCGGCTGTTCCTTCGGACGGCGGCGGCAGGGAGAGATCTGTCGCGGTGACGGCGGCGACATCGACGAAGAGATCGATGCGGTCGAGGAAGGGGCCGGAGATGCGGGAGAAATAGTTGGCCTGGCAGGAAGGGCCCTTGCGGCAGGCGAAGGCGCCGGGCCCTCCCCCGCACTTGCAAGGATTGGCTGCGGCGACGAGCTGGAAGCGCGAGGGATAGCGGACATGGCGGTTGGCGCGAGAGATCACCGCCTCGCCGCCTTCCATTGGTTGCCGCAGGCTGTCGAGAACCTGCGCGTGGAATTCCGGCAGCTCGTCGAGGAAGAGCACGCCATGATGCGCCATCGAGGCTTCGCCGGGCTTTGCCTTTGCCCCGCCGCCGACCATCGCGGCCATGCTGGCGGAATGGTGCGGCGCGCGGAACGGCCGGGAGCGCGAGAGGCGTCCGCGTTCGAGCAGGCCGGCGATGGAATGGATCTGGCTGACTTCGAGAAGTTCGCGCGCGGACAGCGGCGGCAGAAGGCCTGGAAGACGCTGCGCCAGCATCGACTTGCCCGAGCCGGGCGGGCCGATCATCAGGAGGTTGTGGCCGCCGGCGGCGGCGATTTCCAGCGCGCGCTTGGCGCCTTCCTGGCCTTTGACGTCACGCAAGTCCGCGACTGAGGCAGGTTCAGCAAGCGGGCCGGACTTGGCCGGCATGATGTGGCGCGTGCCGTTGAAATGGTTGACCAGTGCGATGAGGCTGGGGGCGGCCAGCACGGTTCCGCCGGACCAGGCGGCTTCGGGACCGCAGGAGGCGGGACAGACCAGCGCCATCTCCAGCGCCTCGGCGGCCATGGCGGCGGGCAGCGCGCCGGCGGTGTCGGCGAGGCCGCCATCGAGCGCGAGTTCGCCCATGGCGGCGACGCCTTCGAGACTGTCGCGCGGGATGGCGTCGATGGCGGCGAGGATCGCCAGCGCGATGGCGAGATCGTAGTGGCTGCCTTCCTTCGGCAGGTCGGCGGGCGCAAGGTTCACCAGAACGCGTTCAGGCGGGAGCGACAGGCCGAGTGCGGTGAAGGCAGCCCTCACCCGATCACCGCTTTCGCGCACGGCTTTGTCGGGCAAGCCGACGATGGCGAAGTAGTTGGCGCCGCCGGAGAGCTGGACCTGCACGTCGACCGGGCGTGCCTCGACGCCTTCGAACGCAAAGGTGGTGATGCGGCTGATCATCTCCCGTCCCCCCTTTTCTCTTTCGAGAACCCAACGCAAAATGGCCAGCAGACGCTTCCGAACATTTCAAGAACATTTTTGGCGTGCGCTCGTTCGGAAATGGCAGTGCCGCGGAGCGCCGGGGTGAAACGCGAAGCGTCGAACGCCCGGCTGGGCTTATCAACGTGCGCTGTACTCGCGGTTGGGCTTGGCCGGCCAGGCGGCCGGCGCTCCCGACTTTCGACGCGCGCTCTCTTTCGCACGGGCTCGGCCCTGCGGGATGCTGTAGCTCGTGTCCCTCTTTGGACATGAGGGAGCGGGGCGCGTGGGTCAGCGCCGTGGGTAGTTCCTGTGCTGGCGTTGCCGCCAGCTGATGCGCGTTCTCACGCGCCCCGGATCGGCCGTTTTTCCCGGCGAGGGGGAGAAGAGGAGTTCAACGGACACACCGGTGAGGGACCGCCCTCCCGAGGCCTTAGCTCCAGACCCTCCGCCGGTTCCACGTGCAGGATGGGCCGAAACCATCCTGGGCCCTCCGGTTTCATGATCCCCGGAGGCAATGCGCATCGAGGTTCGTTTCGCCTCGCAGCGAGCCCCTGCCTGAAGTCCAGCCTCAGGACAGGTTCACGGGCTGCAACTGGCTTGCTCACCAGGCCTTAAGCCTGATGCCTCGAGCGCCACGCCGACCAACGCCCTGACGTCTTGAGTTTCGGACGTCTCCAAGACCTCCCTCCGTCAGGACGAGGCCATTATCGCTCAGGGCTGGACGTGTAGGATAACTTTCCCGGATTTTCTCGAATCTATTTTCTAGTGCGCTGGATTCGTTCGCAGGATTTTCGCGGGGCGCTTCAGAACACTGTTGTATTGTGACGTCGCCGACATGTTCGCCGCTGTGTGGCGACTGCCGGACAGGCCGCCGACGCTCCCAGGTTAGCGGACCCTCTTCTCGATCACGTCCCACATCCTGGCGACGGCATCGATGCCGGAGAGGTTTTTCAGGGCGCGGGCGCCGGTGGGGGATGTGACGTTGATCTCGGTCATCATGCCTCCGATGACGTCGATGCCGACGAAGATCAATCCGCGCTTCTTCAGCTCGGGGCCGATCGTGGCGCAGATTTCGCGGTCGCGGGCGGAGAGTTCGGTCGCTTCGGCCTTGCCGCCGACGACGAGATTGGAGCGGATGGCGCCTTGTGGCGGGCGGCGATTGATGGCGCCGACCGGTTCGCCGTCGACGATCAGGATGCGCTTGTCGCCTTCGGCGACGGCCGGAAGGAAAGCCTGCGCGATGAAGGGCGCAGGATCCATCTTGAGGAAGAGATCGATGATCGCTTCGAGATTGCCGTCCTGCCTGTCGAGCTTGAGTACGCCGGCGCCGCCATGGCCGTGCAGCGGCTTCAAGACGATGTCGCCGTGCTTTTCACGGAAGGCGCGGACTTCGGCAATGTCGCGCGTGATCAGCGTCGGCGGCTGGAGGTGCGGGAAGAGAAGCGGCAGGACTTTTTCAGGGCTCGAGCGCACGCCGGCGGGATCGTTCACCACCAGCGTGTCGGGCCGGATCAGTTCGAGCAGGTGGGCGGCGGTGATGTAGCCCATGTGGAAGGGCGGGTCCTGGCGCATCAGGACGACGTCGATGTCTTTCCTGAGGTCGAGCGTCACCGGCGCTTCGAAGGCCGCGTGGGGCGTCTGGCCAGGCAGGACTTTAGCGGGACGTGCGTTGGCGCGGACATCGCCGGCTTCGTAGACGAGGTTGGACACGCCATAGACGAAGACGCGGTGGCCTCGCTTCTGCGCCTCCTCGATCATCATGAAGCTGGAATCGCCCGCCGGGTTCACCGTTTCGAGCGGGTCCATCTGGACAGCGATGCGCAAGGCCATTCGAGGAGCTCCGGTCGAGGCTTCCCTTACCTAGGTCGCCGCGCGCGGGTGTGCAATCTTGGCCAAAACTGCTGACGAGATGTGCTGACGAGATGTGCTGACAGGGAAAGCGCGCCATGAAAGCGGGGTTCGGACAGGCTTGCTGTGTGCTGGCGGTGCACGACGTCGAGAGATCGCTTCGTCACTATGTCGACGTGCTGGGGTTCTCGGAGCTTCGCATCGATGCGCCAGGGTGGCGTTTTGTCGAGCGCGGACCGGTGCGGATCGACATGGGCGAATGTCCGGGTTCGCTCGCCCCGAGCAAGCTTGGCGACCATTCCTATTTCGCGCGGATTTTCGTGGACGACCTCGACGCCTATCACAGGGAGATCGCGCCGCGCGGGGCGGACATCATGTCGGGTCCGGCGGACAGGCCATGGGGCTTGCGCGAGATGGCGGTGCGGACAGTCGACGGGCATCGCATCATGTTCTGCGCGCCGATCGGTTAGCTGGCCCGTTTGGCCGGCGTCAGTTGACGGGAGGCAGCGGCGCGCTCTGCAGGCCGAGATCGTTGCTGCTTGCGCCCGGAGGCGGCGTCGAACCGGCAGCGTAGGGATCCCTGTATTCGCCGCGCGTCGTCGGCGCGCGCTCGGGTGGGACGATGGGAGCGGCTTCCTGCGGCGGCGCGATCTGGACGGCGCCTTCGCGCGTCTGCGGTTCGGCGTACTGGATCGGCGGCGGCTCGCCGCGCTCGCGCATCTTCACGTAGGAGACGACCTTCTGCACGCCCTTGACGCGGCTGGCGTGATCGGCGGCGCGGCGAAGCTCGTCTTCGGAATGGGCGATGCCCAACAGATAGACCACGCCGTTGTAGACCTGGATGTTGTAGTTGATGCCCTTGACGTCTTTGTCGGCAATGATGCGGGCGCGGACCTGCTCGGTGATCCAGCGGTCGTTCACGTCGCGGGCGAGATCGAACTTGTCGATCACGAGCTCGTTGGCGACTTCATCGACCGAGCCGACCGACCAGGCGATGCGCTCGGCCTCGACCTTGTCGGCTTCGCTGGGCACGCGGCCGGAGAGAAGAACGAAACGGTCGGCAACCTCGACATCGACCTCGCCGAAACGGCTGGCGCCGCCGCCGAACAGCTTGGTCTTGATCGTGGTTCCGGTGGAGGCCTCGTCGAGGCTTTCCCCTAACGTCTTTTCCTGGACCGCGAAACAGCCGGCGAGGCTCAGCAGGGCGACAGCTGAAAATGCGCCGGCAAACAGGCGAGAGGTCATGTCGTCAGGTCTCCTTAGTCCGGCTCCGCCCGTAGGTTGGCGTCCTGATAAGGCGATTTTCGGGCGCTTCGCAGGGATCGCTGCGACGCGCTGAATACCCAATGAATAAAGAGGTTTCAGCGCTCCGCGCGCCAGGCGTCGGGCATGTGTCGCGGCAGACGGCCGGGGGCGAGCAGGACAATGTCGAAGCGCCAGAGCCAGTCGCGCATCTTCGGCTTACGGCTGACCCACAAACGCGCGGCCTGCTCGACACGGGTTCGGGTTTCGGCGGTGACGGCGTCGAGGGCGGCCTCGAAGGCCTGGCGCGATTTCACCTCGACGAAGACCAGCATCTTGCCCCTGGCGGCGACGAGGTCGAGCTCGCCCTGCGGGGTGCGCGCGCGGCGGTCGAGGATGCGGTAGCCCTTGAGCTGAAGCCACAGGCTGGCGGCGGTTTCGGCCTGGCGGCCGCAACGCTCGCGGCGCTGGCGTTTTTTGATCCAGTCAGTCTTCATCGCTCATTCTTCGTCGTCGTCGCGCAACTCCAGTGCGCGTTCGTAGACGTCGCGGCGCTTGAGGCCGAGGCGTTCGGCGATTTCGGCGGCGATCTCCTTGAGCGGACGATCATCGCCGGCGGCGAAAATGGCGGCGTCGAGCGTGGCCTCGTCCGTGGCGGGGGCTTCGCCCGGCGGGCCGACCAGGACGACAATCTCACCGCGCGGCGGGCCTTCGCGCGCGTAGTGGGCGGCGAGATCCGGCAGCAGGCCGCGGCGGGTTTCCTCGAACTTCTTGGTGAGCTCGCGCGAGACGACGGCTTCGCGCGCGCCCAGCACCTCCGCCATGTCGGCAAGGCTCTCGGCAAGGCGGGAAGGGCCTTCGAAAAAGATGAGCGTGGTGCGCACGTCTTTCATTTCGGAAAGGAAACGCCGGCGCGCCGAGGATTTGGGCGGCGGGAAGCCCGCGAACATGAAGCGGTCGGTGGGGAGGCCGGAAGACGCCAGCGCCGCCAGGGGCGCGGAGGCGCCGGGGATGGCGATGACGCTGATCCCGCGTTCGGCGGCCTCGCGCACCAGCTTGTAGCCGGGATCGGAGACGAGAGGCGTTCCGGCGTCGGAAATCAGGGCAATCCGGGCGCCGGCTTCGAGGTCGTTCAGCAGGCCGGGCCGCGCCTGGGCGCCGTTGTGGTCATGATATGGCCGCACTCGAACGGACAATCCGAAGGCTGACAGGAGTTTGGCAGACACCCTCGTATCCTCGGCGCAGACAAGATCGGCGGACGCAAGGACGTCGAGCGCGCGCAGGGTGACGTCCCGAAGGTTGCCTATGGGAGTCGAAACAACGTAGAGCCCGGGCGCTAGCTTGGGGTCGATCCGGAAGAGCCGATGCGGGGGGGCGCCCTGTTCTTGTAGGGAATCATCCTCGCCCCTAGCATGCTCGCCGGCCTTATGGCCCGTCCCGGCCGGGTCTGAAGACGCATCCTCAGGAGGGGTCGCGCATGCCATCTGAACCTCGAGCCCGCCTTGCCGCCGTGTCGGTGCTTGCGCTGGGTGCGCTCGCCGCCTGCGTCGGCGGTCCGCCGCGCCCTACCACGCCCACCTATAGCGGCGCCATGCGGCCCGATCCAAGCCGGCCGGGACGCCCGGGCGATCCCCTGCCCTCCGCGCCGGTTTCCGAGCGTTTCGCGGAAAGCCGCAACGCCTACCAGCCGCGCCACATTCCGCGCAACGAATCGCAGAACATCAAGCGCGTCGCCGTGCTGCTGCCGTTCAACTCGACCAACCCGGAAGTGCAGCGCCTGACCAAGGGCCTCTACAACGCCATCCAGATGTCGCTGTTCGAGATCGGCGCGCGCGATGTCGTGCTGATGCCGCGCGACGCCAGCAATTCCGATCCGCGCGAGACGGCGCGTATCGCGGAAGACGCGGTGCGCGATGGCGCGATCGCAGTAGTTGGCCCGCTGTTCGCCCAGCAGGTTGGCGCGGTGGCGGGCGAGGCGGCGGCAGTCCGCGCGCCTGTGCTGGCCTTCTCGACCGACGTGTCGGCCATCGGCCAGGGCGCCTATCTCGTGTCCCTGACGCCGAAGAGCGAGGTGACCCGTATTGTCGAGTGGGCCTCAACTCAGGGCGTCACGCGCTTTGCGATGCTGGGGCCGGATTCGACCTATGGCCGCACGGTGGAGGCCGCCTTGCGCGAGGTAGCCGTCGCGCGCGGCGCCGTGGTGATCGGCGTCGAGTATTACCAGCCGGGCAATGCGACGCCGCAGGATCCGGCGCGCAGGCTTGCGACCGTGATCAAGGCGGAGAGCACGGCCAACCCGGGCAAGGTCGCGGTGCTGATTCCCGAACAGGGCGTGCAGCTGCGTTCCGTTGCGTCCCTCCTGCCCTATTTCGACGTAAACCCGCGGCAGGTGAAATTTCTCGGTACCGGCATGTGGAACGACCCGGAAGTGTGGCGCGAGCCTTCGCTGTTCGGCGGCGCCTTCCCGGCGCCGGATCCGGCTGCGCTGTCCGACTTCGAGCGGCGCTATCAGGCGATCTATGGCGAGGCGGCGCCGAAGCTGGCTAGCTATGGCTATGACGCTGGCGCGTTGGCGGCGACGCTGGCGGGCAGCGAGCGGCTTGATGCGGCGATGATCCAGCGCCCGCAGGGCTGGGCCGGCGTCAACGGGCTGTTCCGCTTCCTGCCGGATGGCAGCGTGGAACGCGCGCTGGCGGTGATGCAGCTGCAGGCGCAAGGCAGGGTGAGCGTCGTCTCGCCGCCCATCCAGGCGTTTGCGTCCGGCAGTTAGGGCGAGATTTCCGCGGCGATGCGATCGGCGGCGAGCCGGCCCCTGAGGGTCAGCGCGATGCGGCTGTTTGTTTGCGCAAGCAGGCCGAGATCGGCAAACTCGCAGAGACGTTGCTGATCGAGCGCCAAGCCGAGTTCGGCGATGTCGGAGACGGCAAGGCCTTCGGCGACGCGCAGGCCCATCGAGACACGCTCGCGCGCCTGGGCCAGCGGATCGAGCGATTCTTCCGATGCGAAGCCTACGCCGCCGGCTGCGACCTGCCTGAGATATTCGCCGGGCTTCCCCGCCGCCTCGGCGGCGATGCGTGCTCCTTGCGCTGTCAAACGGCCATGCGCGCCCGGGCCGACGCCGGCCCAATCCCCGGAGGCCCAGTAGATGCGGTTGTGGACGGACTGGTGCTGCTCCCCACGCGCGTGGTTGGAGATCTCGTAGGCCGAATAGCCGGCGCGTTCGGTCAGCTCCTGCGTCACCTCGTAAAGGTCGGCGGCGGTTTCATCGTCGAGCGGTTTCCACGCCATGCGCTCGACGGCCTTGGCGAAAGCTGCGCCCGGTTCGATCGAGAGCTCGTAGAGCGAGAGATGGTCGGCCCCGAGCGCGATGGCCCGGTTCAGCTCGGCGCGCCAGTCGTCCACGGTCTGGTTGGGCAGCGCGTAGATCAGATCGATCGAGGTCGAGCGGAACTTTCCGCGTGCGGCTTCAAATGCGCGGATCGCGTCGGCGGCCGAATGCGTGCGGCCGAGAAATTTCAGCGGCGCATCGTTCAGCGACTGCACGCCGAGCGACAGGCGGCTGACGCCGGCGGCGGCAAAGTCGGCGAAGCGGGCCGCGTCGTCCGGGTTGGCCTCCAGCGTGACTTCCGCGCCGGGCTTGAGACCCCAGAGCGCATCGATCTTCTGCAGCACGCGCGCGACCTGGTCGCCCGTCATCAGCGAGGGTGTGCCGCCGCCGAAGAAGACAGTGTCGGCTTGACGTTCTCCTGTGCGGGAGCGCCAGCCTTCGAGATCGCGCAGGATCGCATCGAACAGCGGCGCGGTATCGCGCGTCTTGGCGGCGTAGACGTTGAAATCGCAGTAGGGGCAAATGCGCGCGCAATACGGCCAGTGGACGTAGACGCCGAAACCGCGCGCGGGATCGAAAGGCTTCATGCAGGACCGCAGACGACGAAACGCTGCTCAGGTCAACCTTGCGGCTCGGAGTCAGGTTTGCCGGCGTCTGAGGCCTTGCCAGGGTCTGGCAGCGTGAACTGGATGCGGGCGCCGGAGCGATAGGCGGGATCGATGCGGATCTCGCCGCCATGGCTCTGCACGATGGAGCGGCATGTCGAGAGACCGATGCCGCTGCCCTCGCCCGCCGTATGGACGCCGCGCGCCAGAGGATTGAAGGCGACCGCCGCAAAATCCGGATCGAAGCCGACGCCGTTGTCCTCGACCGATAGGGTGATGACATCATCGGCGCGGATCGCGTCGATGTGGATGACCAGCGGCTTGTCCTTGCGCCGGCTGGCGATCGCGTTGGCGATCAGGTTCTGGAACACGCTGGTCATCAGGGTTGAATCACACCGCAGACGCGCTTCGTTGACGACGACGACCCGCGCGCCGACCGTGGCGAGCTCCTGCGCGTGCGGGGCGGCGGCGGCCTGGACCAGCTCGCTGAGATACGTGTCGGACAGCCGGATGCGCGTGAAGGCGGAGCGCGAATAGTGGAGCAGCCCGTCGATCATGCCGGGCATTTCAGCGGCGCTGGCGTGGATCGATTTCGCGTGCTTCTGCGCTGCGGCGCTATCCCCCTTCCGCAGCGCTTCCTGCAGCAGCTCGCCATAGAGCAGCACATGCCGGGCGGGCGCCTTGAGATCGTGCGCGGCGGCGCTGGCGTACTGTTCGAGCGCCTCGTTGGCGCGCGAGAGGCGCGAGGCCTGTTCGTTGGCCTCGATCTGCCAGTTTTCGACCAGGCTGGACAGCCACCAGATCAGGAGCGCGCCGAGCGTGACGCTGATCGTTGCGGTGGCGGCGAACAGCGCTTCGTTCGGCCAACCGAACATCCCGGAAAGAACGAGGCTCGCAGCGGCGGCGATGACGGGAAACGCCACCGCCGGCGGCAGCGCGCGTCGCAGGAGCCGCCCGCGGAGGCTGGCCTGCAAGACGGCGCGCGCAAAGCCAAGCCGCGGATGCAGCATCACGCAGACCATGAGGAACCAGACGATCAGGATCGCCGTATGCAGCGCCATTGTGTCCAGCGGACTGTCTTTGTCCGGCGCGTCCCAGAAGAGCAGCAATCCGAAGACACGGAACATCGCAGGGGTCGCAGCCACGACAGCGATAATGCCGGCGAGGAGACCAAATCTGGGCGCGAGGTTGATGATCAGGAGCGTGAGGCTCGCGGAGCCGAGGCAGAACAGCGTCGCCTCGGACGGGCTAATCGCCCACGGCCCGGTCAGGAAATCGGCGACCCAGTTGAAATGGATGATGACGACCCAGATCAAGCATCCCGCCGCAAGGAAAGTGGAGCCCCATTTTGCCCGCCGCGATTCGCGCAGCGACATCAGATAGGCGACCGACAAGGTCATGAGGACTGCCGCGGTGCGCGGCTTCATGGTTGGAAAGCCAGGTATGAGGTTTTGCATCGGCGCGAAGTTGAAACCGTAGCCGATCAGGAGAACTGCCGCCGCGATGCTGCCGATGGCGACGCCATGCCACTCCAGCGCTGAGAAATATCTGCGGCGCGGCAGGTGAAGGTAGGTGTCGACCGTGCGCGGCATCGCCCCTCGATCCAGCTCGATTGTAATCTACGCGCCGATCCTCGTGCTTGGCAGTTCGCCGCGGCGCCAGTATTCCACGATCGCGCCGGCCATCGCGCGATAGTCCTCCAGCGTCGAGGGCTTTTCGACATAGCCGCTGCAGCCGCCGGCGTAGGCGCGGTCGACGTCCTTCTGTTGGGCCGAGCCCGAACACATCACGATGGGAACGGAATTGCCCTCTCCACGCAGCAGGGAGAGCACGCCGAAGCCGTCGAGGTCCGGCATCTTCACGTCGAGCATCACGAGATCGGGCTTTTCGGCGCGGATGCGGTCGAGCGCCGCCGCCGGCCGCATCTCGCCCGTCACTTCGACCCCGCCATGATACCGGAAGGCGAGCGTCATGAATTCCAAGCAGCGCGGATTGTCGTCGACGATCAGCACACTTGCGAGCTTCGCCATTCAACCCCCCAAAAGGGCTTTCGCGGTGAACCCGAATCTAGCCTGAAGGTGCGCGAGGGGAACCCCGTGATTGTCCAGGCTATGCGATTTCTGTGCTTGACGATTGCCATGCAGCGTAGGCGAGCGCAGCCGCTGGCCGGATGCCGCAGCGTGGAACTCGGACAAGCGATCCGCAAAGCGACGCGGGCGTCATGACTCGAAGGCAGCGCCTGCTCTACTCGGCGAGATAGGCCTTGAGCTTGGCGAAGGCGAGCGCTCGATGGGTGAGCGGCAGTTTTCTCTCCGCCGGCATTTCGCCGAATGTTTCTGTCTCCCCCTCGGGAACGAAGATCGGATCGTAGCCGAAGCCCTTCTCTCCCCTTGGAGGCCATACGAGCTGGCCGCGCACGATGCCCTCGAAGCTTTCGACATGGCCGTCGGGCCAGGCGAGCGAGAGCACGCAGACGAAGCTGGCGCGGCGATCAACCTCGCCATCGGATGTCGTCTCGGCCTTGAGGCCGTCCTCGACCTTCTGAATCGCTGCTCGAAAATCCTTTTCCGGGCCAGCCCAGCGCGCAGAATAGATGCCGGGCGCTCCGGAGAGCCCATCGCAGGCGAGGCCCGAATCGTCGGCCAGCGCCGGCTGGTTGGCGGCCTTCGCGGCGGCGAGCGCCTTGAGCTCGGCATTGCCCTGGAAGGTGTCAGCCGTCTCCTCAGGTTCAGCCAGGCCGAGCTCCCCGGCAGAAACTGCCGTGAATCCGGCCTCCGAGAGCAGGCCCGCCAGCTCCTTCGCCTTGCCCGGATTGTGCGTGGCGGCGATCAGGCGGCCAGGCGCTAGTTTGCGGCGGGTGCTCATTGATCCTGCAGCTGCGTCCTTTTAGCGGGGGTAATGGACGACCATATTGTTTTTCGATATGGTGCGACTCCATCCCGCCAGACAAGTTGACCGCTGGCAAGCCAGTCACGCGGCTTTGGGACCGGTCAGGAATAGCCGCACGCTATGTGCGGCCAGTCGCGCAGAACGGAGCGGACTTTACCTATGCTGATGCGCGCAACCGGCCGCGGATCGATTTCCTCCTTCCTGAAGCTCGCCGTGGACATCGCCTGGGTGGTGGCTTGCGCGGTGCTGGGCTTCATCTGGATCATCGTGGCCATTTCCGTCTTCTCGATGGTGAGCGGCGGATCGCCTTTCCTCGGTTTCGAGAAAGTCGCCTATGATAATCCGCGCGACATCGCGGTGTTCAGCCTCAACGGCTCGATCCTGTGCATCGGGGCGATGATCGTCTGCGCTTACCTGCGCGCAGTGTTCGAGACGCTGGTCGAGCGCGATCCGTTCGTGCCGGACAATGCGCGCCGCTTCCGCGCCATCGCGCTGGTGCTCGCGGTCATGGAGGGCTCGAGCATGTTCGTGACGACGCTGGTGCGCGTTGCGCTGAGCGCGTTCGGCGTCGCCGGATCGGCCGAGGCGTCGATCATTCCGAAGATAAACTGGCCGGTATGGTTTGCCGTGCTGACCCTGCTGGTGCTCGCGCAGGTGTTCCGTGAAGGCGCTGCAATGCGCGAAGAACAGAAGATGACGATCTAGATGGCGATCCGCGTAACCCTCGATCGGGTCCTGCTTGACCGGCGCATGTCGCTCACCGAGCTCGGCGAACGCGTCGACATTACGCTCGCCAACCTGTCGATCCTGAAGACCGGCAAGGCAAAGGCGATCCGCTTCTCGACGCTGGAAGCGCTGTGCCGCGAGCTGAACTGCCAGCCCGGCGACATTCTGGTATGGGATCCGGACGAGGCCGCCGAGTCCGACGACGATGAGGGCGAGCAAGCCGTAGCGGCGGAGTAGTCATGCCCGCACCGCCAACCGGCAGCATATCCCTGCTTCTCCTGGGAATGTGCGTCGGCGCCATGCTGGCGATGGCCGCTGCGATGCTTCGCGCGCCGAGACCAGCGATCCGCTGGACCGGCGTTGCGTTCTATCTGTCCTCCGCGCTGTTTGCCCTCAAGCTATGGGATGATTCAACCGACATTCTGCCCAGCGAAATCTCGTTCGTGATCGACATACTCGTAAACACCACGGTCGGCTGGTTCTGGCTGTTGACGATCACGCTGTTCGAGGACGCCAACAGGCTTCGGCCCGCACTGTATGCGGCGCCGGCGCTTCTCGCGACGTCCGCCCTGCTTGCTCACATCGTCGGCCCGCCGAGTAACCAGATCATCGGGACCATGTCGGCCCTCGCCCACGCAGGGCTTGCGATCCACGCAGTATCGATCGTCCTGCGCAGCTGGAAGGACGACCTGGTGGAATCGCGCCGGCGTCTGCGCGGACCTTTCGTGATCGCAGTCGCGCTCTACATTCTTTCGGGGGCGGGCTTCAGCATGTGGGAGATAATCGGCGAGCTCCCTGCCTGGCACCCGATGCTCAATGCTGCAATGTTCGCTTCCGTGGCGCTGGCCGGCGCGCTGGTGTTTCTCGGTCCACGCAGCGACATTTTCGGTGGCGCGCAGGCTGGCGCACCCGAGGTTGTCCGGCCGGCCGCATCGCTGCGCGGTCAGCCGCCGATGGGCAATGGCGTCGCGACGGACGCGCCGGATCGCACAACCCTGGCCGATCTCGGTCGTCTCGACCGCGCTATGAAGGCGCAGGAAATCTGGCGCGAGGAAGGTCTCACCATCGCCAGCCTAGCGGTGCGTGTGAACACTCCGGAGGCGCAGTTGCGTCGGCTTATCAGCGACTGTCTCGGCTATCGCAACTTCCCGAGCTTCGTGAATGCGCACCGAATCGCCGCCGCCAAGGCGCGGCTGTCGGACCCGAACGAGGCGCGGGTCTCGATCTCGGCTATCGCGTTCGACATGGGCTTTGCCTCGCTCGGGCCTTTCAACCGCGCTTTCAGAGAAGTAACGGGGGTTTCGCCTTCGGAATGGCGGCGCAACCAGCTCAACCAGCCCTCGCCGATTCCTGACGAAGCCTGATCGATTCCTGAAAAAGTTCTATCTTTCCAGCGCTTGCCGTTTCGGAAGCCGCCGACTCGCCGAACTGCGAAAATCTCTGATCGAATTCTTAAAACCCGCGCCGTTTCCAGAAAGCGACGAGCGAAGCGAGGCGATCGCTCTCATCCATGGGTGATCCATAGAAGGAGAAAACCACATGGACACGAAAACAACCTCCCCCTTTGCCTCCTCGAAACGCCGCCCGACGATTTACAGCCGCCCCCAGCCGCAACGCTTCCGCGGCCTCGCGATGGCGCTGACGCTAGGCACGGGCCTGTGGCTCGGCACCGTGACCGCCGGCCTCACCCAAGCGGAAGCCTCTCCGCCGAAAGCCGAAGCGGTCCACCGGCCAACCGAGGCGGTGACCTATGCCGACCTCGACCTGTCGACCAGAGTTGGCGCGCATGAGTTGCTGAAGCGGATCGACCTGGCCGCCAAGCGCGCCTGCGGGATCGAGCCCAGCCACAGCCCGCTCGAGCCGCGTGCGGTCGCCCACTTCCGTGACTGTGTCGATGCATCGGTGGATGCCGCAGTCGCACGCGTGGGCTCTTCCACGCTCACCTCGATCCACGACGACATAAAATCCACGGCCAGCGTGACCCTAGCGGCGCGCTGAGACCGGGCCCTGACGGGGAAAGCTCCCGTCATGACGCCTGCGGCGGGTCTCCACCCCCTCCGATTCACGGAGGCCCGCCGTATTTTCTAGTGTTTTTTCGGCTTCGCTTTTGCGGGGTTGGCTTTCGCGGGTTTTGCCTTTGACGGTTTGCCTTGGGCAGGACGCGACATAAGCCAGAGGCCGGCGATCATCAGCTTGCCGTCCTCGAACCTCGCCCCCTCGATACGCCTAAGGAAGTCCTCGCGGGGAAACTCGACGCGGCGCACGTCTTCCTTTTCGGCGGCAAGACCGGACGCTTTCGGATCGACGAGGTCGGCGGTCGTCACCGGCGCGTAGTAGAGACTGATCCGCTCCGACGAGGCGCCGGGCGAGACATAATAGCGGCCGATCTCGATGAGCTTACCGGCCTTGTAGCCGATCTCCTCCATCATCTCGCGGCGGATGCAGTCTTCCGGATCTTCGCCGTCCTCGACTGATCCGGCCATCGCTTCGACGATGTAGCCCGGACCCTTCGCGTAGGTCGCCATGCGGAACTGTTCGGTTGCGATGATCACATCGCGCTCGATGTCGTGCACGAGCGCCGCTGCGCTGTCGCCGCGTTCGAATACCTCGCGCTTCGAATTGGCGATGCGCCCATTTCCCGCCGCACGGTCGAAATCGAATGTGAATTCCTCGATGCGATAGCGGCCCTCATAGGCAATGCGGCGCGACTTGATGTCGACCTTGCGCGTCCCAGCCGCCATCAAAGCCGCAGCGCTTTTCTCTGCGCGGCGAAGAGCTGGGCGCAGCCGGCTTCAGCAAGATCCATCAGCGCGTTGAATTCGGCGCGCGAGAAGGCGCGCTGTTCGCCCGTGCCCTGCACTTCGATGAGACGCTGGTCTGAGGCCATGACGAAGTTGGCGTCGACCTGGGCCGCCGAGTCCTCGGGATAGTCGAGATCGAGCACCGGCGTGTCGCCGAAAATGCCGCACGAGACGGCCGCGACCTGGGCGCTCAGCGGATCAGTCGAGATGACGCCCTCCTCCTTGAGATAGCGGAGCGCCAGGGCAAGGGCGACGTAGCCGCCGGTGATCGCGGCGGTGCGCGTGCCGCCGTCGGCCTGGATGACATCGCAGTCGATGGTGATGGTGTTCTCGCCCAGCGCCTTCATGTCGGTGACCGAGCGGAGCGCGCGGCCGATCAGACGCTGGATCTCCTGGGTGCGGCCGGACTGCTTACCTTCGGCGGCCTCGCGCCGTCCGCGGGTGTGGGTGGCGCGGGGCAGCATGCCGTATTCGCCGGTCACCCAGCCTTCGCCCTTGCCCTTCTTCCAGCGCGGCACCTCGCCCGCCCAGCTCGCCGTGCAGAGCACGTGCGTGTTGCCGAATTTCGCCAGACAGGAGCCTTCGGCGTAGCGGCTTACCCCCGCCTCGAGGGAGACGTCGCGGAGATCGATGGGCTTGCGGCCGGAAGGTCTCATGAAATCAGCACTTTCGAGATGTTTGAGGCAATGTTTTTTGGCATGGGGTGGGGTTGTTGAAACCCCTATCCTTCACCCATAACTTCCCGGCGTCATGACCGCCAGCCAGCGCCCAACCACCGGAACCGGATCCCAGCCGTCATCCGCCGCCTTTGCGGCGATGGACCGGCGGAGCCGCGACATATTCCGCGAGATCGTCCAGTCCTATCTCGACACCGGCGAGCCGATAGGGTCGCGCACGATTTCGCGCCGGGGCGTGAACCTGTCGCCAGCCTCCATACGCAACATCATGTCGGACCTTGCCGAGATGGGGCTGATCGACTCGCCGCACACTTCAGCCGGGCGGGTGCCCACTCATGCGGGGCTGCGCATTTTCGTCGACAGCCTGATGCAGCTGGGCGAACCGGCCGAGGCGGACAAACGCTCGATCGAGTCGCGGCTTGCCGGATCGGGCCGCCGGATGGAGAATGTGCTGGCCGAGGCGTCCGAAGTGCTTTCGGGCCTGGTCGGCGGCGCGGGGCTCGTCTCGACGCCGGCCGCCGATGCGCCGATCCGCCATATCGAGTTCGTCCGCATTTCCGCCGAGCAGGCGCTGGCCGTGATCGTCGCCGAGACAGGCGAGGTCGAGAACCGCGTGCTTGCCCTGCCCGCCGGCCTGCCGGCGTCGGCGCTGATCGAGGCGGGCAACTATCTCAACGCCCGGATGAAAGGCCGCACACTGGCGGAAGCGCGAGAGACGGTGCTGCTGGAGGTCCGCACGCGGCGGGACCTGCTCGACCAGACGGCCGCGAAGCTGATCGAGGAAGGTCTGGCGCAATGGTCCGGCGAGGATCCGGCGCGTGGCCGGTCGCTGATCGTGAGAGGGCGCGCCAACCTTCTGGAAGATGCAAGCGCCGCCGAGGACCTCGGCCGGGTGCGTGACCTCTTCGCCGAGCTGGAGCGTTCGGAGAACCTGCTTAACGTGCTCGACACCGCCCGCGAAGCCGAGGGCGTGCGGTTGTTCATCGGCTCGGAGAATCCTCTGTTTTCGCTGTCGGGTTCGGCCATGATCGTCGCGCCCTACATGAATGCCGAGCGCAAGATTGTCGGCGCGCTGGGCGTGATCGGGCCGACGCGTCTCAATTATGCTCGCGTTATCCCGATGGTGGATTATACCGCGCAGGTTGTAGGCCGGCTGCTGGGCGATCCGCGCAGCGCCGCAAAGCGAGAGTAGCAATGACGAATGACAATGCTTCCGCTCCCGGACAGTCCGAGGATGAAGCCGCGCTCGCCGCCGAGAACGAGGGCATGGACGAAGCCGTTGGTCATCAGCGCGCCCAATACGACATACTGGCTGAACAGGTCGCGGCGCTGGAGAGAGAGCGCAACGAGCTTAAGGACCAGATGCTGCGCGCGCTCGCCGAGACCGACAATGTGCGCAAGCGCGCCAACCGGCAGATCGCGGAAGAGCGCACCTATGCGGTTGAAAAATTCGCGCGCGATTTGCTCAACGTTTCCGACAGCCTGACGCGCGCCCTTGACGCCCTGCCCGCCGACGTTCGCAGCGGCCTGCCTGAAACAGCGCGCACGGCGATCGAAGGCGTGGCGCTTACGCAGAAAGAGTTGGTGGCTGTGCTCGCGCGCCACGGCGTGACGGCGATCGACGCCTCGCCCGGCTCAGCGTTCGATCCGGCGCTGCATCAGGCTGTGACGCAGATTCCAAGCGAGCATCCGCCGGGTTCCGTGGCCGAGCTGTTCCAGAGCGGCTGGCGCATCGGCGACCGGACGCTGCGCGCCGCAATGGTGGCGGTAAGCGCCGGCGATGGCTTCAACTAGATCGCGCAGGAACACAACGCCTAGCGCTTGATGCCGAAGTGATTTCCGAGCGCTTCGATTGTCGGGGCGATGATGGCGCGGGCGTCCATCGGCGAGCGCAGCAGCCCTGCGAGTTCCAGCATCACCGCGCCATGCAGCGCGGACCAGTGGACGTGGCCGGCGAGCTCCGGATCGCCGCCGATCTTCCCCTTCTCGGCAAGGCGACGCCAGCCGGCAGCCATGGTGGTGCGGGCGCGTTCCATCGCGGCGAGTAGATCGGGATATTTGTGGACGGTCGGCTGGTAGGTGTCGAACATCATCCGGTAGGCGGCCGGATTGCCGAGCGCGAAATCGATATAGGGGCGGCCCGTATGGCCTTCGCCCAGCTCGGCCTCGAGGGTCCAGCCCCGGTCCATCGCGTCTGCAAAACGCGTGAAGGCGCGGCGGCGCACGGCAGCAAGGATAGCGTCCTTGTCCTTGAAGTAGCGATAGGGGGTCATCGAAGAGACACCGAGCTCGGCGGCGAGCTGGCGCATGGTGACGCCGTCGGGCCCGTGAGCGGCGAACATCTGTTCGGCGACATCGCAGAGCCTTTCCCTGAACGTCTCGATGTCGATGTCGGTCAAAACCTTTGGCACGGCTTTGAAACTCCTAGTTTCATTGCGTTTGCAACTAGTAGCATGACGATAGCGTCCGGACTACGGATTCACTTCGCAAAATGCAGGCAGGACCCGTGGTCGACGCCGCAGTTTGATCCACCGGGTCCCTATCAGGCATTTATCGACGATAGGATGATCCATACCCTCTACCTTGAGCCCAATAGAGATTGGGGCTGTGCGCGGCGCCGCAATCGGCGAGTGAGGACGCCGCCAGCGAAAGCAGAGCACAAGGCGGGCCGGTCGTTGTTCGGCGGGGTGGGCATGCCGATCGATCCTTCCGTCGCCAACGTCAATCCAGGCGGGGCTAACACCAATATCGTCTCGCATGCAGGCAGATTGATGGCGCTGCAGGAACGGAGCGAGCCGTTCGAACTCGTGTCTGAGTCGTTCGAGGGGGCCGGACGGTTCATGACGGCGGGCGGCAAGTTTGCAGCTCACCCCAAAAAAAGACCCCGAAACCGGCGAGCTGACCCGGCTGGCATGTTCGGTCGGGCCGCAGCCTCTCAATAGCCTGATCGATTGTGGGGTCACGAACGCCGGCGGCAACGTCGTCCGGCCCGATCTTTTCGCCGCGCCATGCGCCAGCGGGATTTCACAACAACGGGATTGCGTCGTAGCCGCCTAACTAGATGATTTGTCCGGGCTCGGAGGCTTGAGCCGCACGACGGTATAGTGTTCCCGGCGCAGGAACTCGATCAGACCGGGAAGCAGCTTTACTGTGTTCGGATCGGAATCCCTGAGCAGGACGACGCCACGGCCTTTCTTTCTCAGCTGGGACTTGATGGCGTCGAGCATCGCGCTGGGTTTGGCGTCGGGCGCAGCGCCCGCGTCGATGTCAGCGCCAATGGCAGCCATGCCGTGGCGCTTCAGCCAGTCGAGCAGTTCGATGGAGGACGACATGCCGGGAAAGCGGAACAGGTTGGCCTGTGCGCCGGCCGTGGTCAGTGGACGAAAGCCGCGCGTAATGTCGGCGATGGAGGTGACGATGGGTTTTTCCGTCAGAACCTCATGGCTCCAGGTGTGACCGCCAATAGCGTGGCCGTCTGCGATGTGGCGCTTTACAAGCTCTGGGAAGGCGCTCGCCGACGGGCCGACAAGGAAAAAGGCTGCGGGAATGCAGTTGGCCTCGAGCATGTCGAGGATCAGCGGCGTGGTGTCGGGGTTGGGACCGTCGTCGAAGGTGAGGATGATCTCGTGTTCACGGAGCGGGGCCGCGACGAAGCCCTTCGCCGCGCCGCCAATATGCTGACCGGCTGACAACTTGATCGTTCTGCGCGGAGCAGCGGGATCGCAGGCGGCAAAGGCATAGTTGAGCGGCGCCAATACAAAAAGCGCTGCAAGCAGAGCTGCCCTCAACCCCATCTCACCCGCCCCCAGACATGCCTCAGAAAGCTCTCATAGCGCGAAGCGGGCTCACAACGCGGCTCACCTCGTGCGCGAGCACGGCTCGCCCCTTACCGGGTTCCTGAATCTGCCGGGTTCAGGCGGTGATGCCGCCTGCGCCGCCATTGAGCTGGATCAGGTAGCGCTGGACCAGCTGGTCGACGAACTCCGGCTTTTTTAGCTTCTTCGGGTCGAGCCGCTGGAGGATCGCCGCCGACTGCGCTTCAAGCGACTGGATGGCCATCTGCCTGGGCAAGCCAAGAGCCGTCGTTATCACCTCGCGGCCGAGCGCCGATCCGAGGATCTTGATCGGCGTGTCGAGATCGGCGGCGATGCTCTTGAACAGGATAGCCGAGCCAAGGCCCGGCAGCTGCTCATCGAGCATGTCGAGACGCTTCTCGCCAATGTAATTCTTGGCGACTTCCTCGGTAGCGATGTTGGTCTTCAGGAGACCAATGCCGAAGGTGTGAAAGTCGTACTGCTTTGCGGCGGCGAGCCAGTTCCCGTTGACGCCGGAAAGCCTATAGGCGAGCGAGCTTCCATCGCCGAGGTCAGATGACAGGGCCTTCTTGGCGAGGGCCACCGCGTCAGCCTGGTCGCCCAGGCCGTTGGCCTTAAGGAAGACGCGGCGCGCGACCGGATCATCGAGCACGTCGTCGAGTGACTTGGCTTCCTTCACAACCTTCGCGTATCGGGCGAGGTCTTTCTTGACCATCGGGTCCTTGGCAATCTGCTCGCGCTGCCTGGCTTCGTTCTTCTCGGCATTGTCGAGGGCCACCTTGATGGACCCGACATTGAACAGCCCGCCGCCCGACGACCCGCCCTTGCTGGTCAGAATCGAGAAGTCGAACCCGCCCGAGGGGGTCCGCATCTGCGACAGCGCGACGCTGAGGCTGGAGATCGACGATGCCATGGCGCACAATGCCCCCGGCGTCGTTAATCCGCGCTTAACCACACCGGCGCGTTTTTCCCGACTTCGGTAACTGTGTCCGTCCGGCTTCGAAGTTGCAGGTTTTCGCCTATGCCGGGAACACGGCGCTGGATCGCCCGTTGATTTGCGGGCAGTAGCAGCGCCGGGCCGCGGCGAGGCAAGTTGGCAGTAGAGGCTAATGCATGTGGCCTTTTGAAACCAAACGCCGAAAGGCGGTAGTGGTCTTCCACATCGACCAGAACGGGCTCGCCAAAGGCGCGTATTTCCGCGGCGAGGCCGATGTCCTGATCATCGACGAACGGGACCCGAAGAACCGGGTCTATCGCATGGGTCAGGAAACCCCGGACGACGAGCTTCGCCGCAAGATTGGCAAGCACCCGCTGGGCCGCATCCTCGCTGAAACGCAGGCCGACCAGCGCCACGCCGCGCCTGTCCTGAATTTGCACTGGCGTACCGATCCGGCCGGAATCGCCTGAGCGCCCGGTTAACGCCGCGGCCTTTCGCTAACCAACGAACGCGCCGGATTTGGCGATCCGAAGAGTCATGTTTTCTGAGTCGCCCGCCGACGTCAGGGCGCCGTGACGCGTCGCAGCGTGAGGTTAATGCGGCCACCGCCTGGAATGAGCGTCGAGGAGTCCGGCCAGATGCGGTCGACGCCATGATAGGCGCGGCGCGCCCGGCCGCCGAGCACGACGACATCGCCTGAAGCAAGCCGCATCGAGGAGGTGGGATCCGATCTCTGTTCTCCGCCGAGCCGGAACAGCGCACGCGACCCGAGCGAGACGGAAACGACAGGGGCGTCCTTAGCGCTTTCGTCGGCGTCGATGTGGAGGCCGAGACGGGAGGGCGCTTCGTACCAGTTGACAAGGCACGCCTGTGGCGGGGCGTGGTATTGGCTGACGTCGTCCCAGAGAGCGAGCAGCACTTGCGGTATCGCCGGCCAGGGCCTGCCGGTTTCAGGATGCGTTGGCTGGTAGCGATATCCCGTTATGTCGGAGACCCAGCCGAGCGCGCCGAGGTTGGTATTTCTCACCGACATCGGCTTGCCGGTGCGGGGCATGCTGGCGCGATAGAGCGGGCACTCTTCGAGCAGGCCGAGCACTTCCCTAGCCAGCGCCTTCTGGGCGGCGGGGCTGAAATACTCCGGCAGGAAACGGAAGCCTTCGATCATTACTTGGACATAGGAGTTGGCGACTGAGAGCGCCGCCGAAAACCGGACATCGGCATTTTTAGGCGATCGACGCGCTAGACAATGGACACTGACATGCCGCGGCGCAGCGAATTGGCGACCATGCATTTCATTTTCGACTGCTCGATGATGGGGGCGGGGTCCGATCCGTCGAGGGTCTCGCAGTCGACCTTCATCGTGGCCTTGGTGGCGAGGAGCGGCTGGCCGTCCATGTCGAGCGTGACGGTGAGAGCGATCTTTCCAAGCTTCACGCCCATATCCGCTGCAACATAGCGAAGATCGTTCGCGAAGCAGCCGCCAAGCGCCATGGCTAGAAGCTGGCCGCCATTGAAGCCGAGGCCCTGCCCGCCCGCTCTGCCTTCCGGCCGGTCGACGACAAGCGTGTGGCCGCCTGCCCAGCCCGCCGCCGCTTCCGTGCCTTCGATATTGCGCAGTTCGACGATGGTCGTTTTCATCTGCCTTCTCCTTCGCAGCGCAAGAATGCGATGGATAAAGGCGCCGCGCTATCTCGGCGTCTGCGATTTCGCGATCTTCAGCACGGCCTCGATATCCCTTTGCTGCTGCGCGCTGGCCGGATGATCGGGCGCGCCGGCCTTGTCGCGCACGCCGACGGAGACGGGCTCGTCCTCATCCTGCATCGCACGCAGGGATTCCCGGGCCGCCTCCCGGAGGAATGTCCTGATGCGATCAGCCTTGCCGCTCGTTATGTACGGGCGACCGCTTTTGTCCTCGGCAAAGGTGAGCCTCTTGTGCTTTGCGGCAAGTTCTTTCAGCGGCTTGTCATCGAGCGCGGAAAGCATGGCGAAGGCATCGCCCTTCGCGATGAAGACCTGCACCTGGTACGGCACTTTTTCCCGGGGCATGGAGACCTGGCCGGCATAAAGGCCCGAGCCGAGCGAGACGACTGCCGCCTGAATGCTTTCCGAGGGCTCTTCGGTGTCGATCATGGTGTGGACGCGCAGCTTCTGGTCCCAAGTTACCGGAACGCAGTCCTCGTGCGAGACCACGGTGAACGGAGCGGCCGTTCCCTTCACCTCGCAATAGTCGCCCGACGTCACGACGGGCCTTGCGAGGCGTGACTTCATCGGCGCGATGTCGACCATCGACCCATAGGAGCACGCCGAGGCCGCCAGAGCTGCCATGGCGGCCAGAACCGGTCGAAGCAGATTGCGAAGCATGACAGCGTCCCCCTTGGACACATGAGCGGCCGGGAAGACCAAGCCGACGCGAACTCTAGCGCCTGCAGACGCCGGGACGAAATCATGTCTGCAGATGATCCAATCCCGGGCGCCGGTGACTCTAAAGCCGTGTTTTGAAGGGTTCAGGCCTTCCCCGCCCCTCCCGGCGCATGGTTCAATGCAGGTCTGGAGACCTCCGTGGCCGTCAATTTCGCCCTGTCCGCCGCGAAGGCTCACGCAAAGACAGCCCGGCGCGAGACTCGCACCGAGGTGAAGGCGGCGGCTTCCGTATGGCGGGAACGTCGTGAGAACACCCTAAAGGAAATGGGCGTCGTCATTCCGCTGTCGGACTGGCTTGGCCACAACAACGGACCAGACATTCTCGAAAGCCTGCTCTTCAAGGAATGGCGCTGGCGGCGGGTCCAGACGGAGGCCTTCGCCCCGCCGGACGCCGAAACCGGGGCCCGATGGGCCCGCAAGGCCGAAGAATTGGGCCTTTCTTACCGCGAATATCGACTGGAACTGCTTGAACGCGGACGACATCCGACGGATGAAGATGCAGCGCGCATCCGTGCGGCCCGGTCATCATCCGTCTAGATGAGCTGGCAGCATGGATGTGTGAGCCTGCCTATTGAGCCTACCCGGCACGATCCCATATGAGCCCAGTCGCAAAGGCCTTCCCGGCCCGCGCGGCAAATTGATTTGAGACGATTGGGACCATCGAAGCCGGGGCGCCGCATAGCGGGCCCACTGGGGGTGAAGGTGGCCGCCGCAGAAAGGACCAGAGTAGAATGGCTAAGATCATCGGCATCGACCTTGGGACGACCAACTCCTGTGTCGCCGTCATGGACGGCGGAAACGCCAGGGTGATCGAGAACTCCGAAGGGGCGCGGACGACGCCCTCGGTTGTTGCGATGCGGGAAGGCGGCGAGAGGCTGGTGGGCGTTGTCGCCCGCAGGCAGGCCGTCACCAATCCCAAATTCACCTTTTCCGCGATCAAGCGCCTGATCGGGCGCAATTACGAAGATCCGATGGTGAAGAAGGACAAGGATCTCGTCGGCTATGAGATCGTCAAAGGCCCCAACAGCGACGCCTGGGTCAAGGGACCCGACAAGCCTTACTCACCCCAAGAGATTTCCGCTTTCATCCTCGGGAAGATGAAAGAGACGGCCGAGGCCTATCTTGGCGAGAAAGTCAGCCAGGCCGTCATCACCGTCCCGGCTTACTTCAACGACGCGCAGCGCCAGGCGACGAAAGACGCGGGCCGCATCGCCGGCCTTGAAGTGCTGCGCATCATCAACGAGCCGACGGCCGCCGCCCTCGCCTATGGCCTCGAGAAGAGAGATTCAGGCAAGATCATTGCCGTGTACGACCTCGGCGGCGGCACGTTCGACATCTCGATTCTCGAGATCGGCGATGGCGTGTTCGAAGTGCTCTCGACCAATGGCGACACTTTCCTCGGCGGCGAGGATTTCGACAACCGCCTGGTCGATTACCTGTGCGACGAATTCCAGAAACAGAACGGCGTCGATCTGAGGAAAGACCCGATCGCGCTGCAGCGCATCCGCCAGAAGGCCGAGGAAGCGAAGAAAGAGCTTTCGACGCAACAGCAGGTGGAGGTGCGCGAACCCTACATCGCGATGAACGCCGACACCAAGGCGCCGATGCACCTTGAGATGAAGCTGACCCGCGCCAAGCTGGAAAGCCTGGTCGAGGACCTGATCAAGCGCACCATCGAACCGTGCAAACGCGCCCTCGCCGACGCCGGCAAGAAGATTACCGAGATCGACGAAGTCGTTCTCGTCGGCGGCATGACCCGCATGCCGAAAGTACAGGAGTCGGTGAAGGGCTTCTTCGGCAAGGAGCCGCACAAGGGCGTCAACCCGGATGAAGTTGTCGCCGTCGGCGCGGCCATCCAGGCGGGCGTGCTGCAGGGCGACGTGAAGGACGTCGTGCTGCTGGACGTGACCCCGCTGTCGCTCGGCATCGAGACGCTGGGCGGCGTGTTCACACGGCTCATTGATCGGAACACAACGATTCCGACCAAGAAGTCGCAAGTCTTCTCGACCGCGGACGACAACCAGTCGGCGGTGACCATCCGCGTGCTGCAAGGCGAGCGCGAGATGGCGGCGGACAACAAGCTGCTCGGCAATTTCAACCTCGAAGGCATTCCGCCTGCGCCGCGCGGCGTGCCGCAGGTCGAGGTCACCTTCGACATCGACGCCAATGGCATCGTCAACGTGTCCGCGAAGGACAAAGCGACCTCGAAGGAACAGAAGATCACCATCCAGGCGTCAGGCGGCCTCACCGAGGACGAGATCCGGCAGATGGTGAAGGATGCCGAGGCCAACTCGGCCGAGGACAAGAAACGCCGCGATGCGGTCGAGTCCCGCAACCAGGCTGAGAGCCTCATCCACGCCACCGAGAAACAGGTGGCCGAGCATGGCGCGTCCGTCGATGCCTCGATCCGCAAGGACATCGAGAACGCGATAGCGGATCTGAAGTCCTCGCTCGAAAAGGACGACGTCCCGGGCATCAAGACCAAGAGCCAGGCCCTTGCCACCGCAGCCATGAAGATGGGCGAGGCGATCTACGCTAAGAGCCAGGGCTCAGCGCCGGCGGACGCGGCGGCTGACGCCGGGTCGAAGGGTGGCGACGACGTCGTCGACGCTGACTTCGAGGAAGTCAAAGACGACAAGAAAAGCGCCTGATTTCAGTCTTTGGACGGGGAAATCCGGTGAAGATTCACATGGGCCGCGATCTGCAAGGGGGTTTAATCCTTGAGGGTCGCGGCCCATCTAGTTTCAACGATTGCTAAGGTTCGCCTGTAATCAGGAAGAAATAGGCAGGCGGGCGGGGTAGTTTAGTCATGGTTACGGTTCGGTCGTCACGATGAGCGAACGCTCCTATTACGATGTGCTCGGCGTTGGCAAAGACGCCGACGACAAAGCGCTCAAGGCCGCCTTCCGAAAGAAGGCGATGGAGTACCACCCCGATCGCAATCCGGGCTGCGACATCTCCGAGGGCAAGTTCAAGGAACTGTCCGAGGCCTACGAGACTCTGTGCGACCCTCAGAAGCGCGCGATCTATGACCGGTTCGGCAAGGCTGGCCTCAATGGCGCCGCTGGAGCGGCGGGCGCAGCCGGCGCGCGGCCCGAAGACATTTTCCGCGACGTGTTCGGCGACGTGTTCTCCGAATTCTTCGGCGGCCAACGCCAGGGCCGCGGCGGCCCGGCTCGCGGGGCGGACCTGCGTTACGACTACGAGGTGAGCCTCGAGGAAGCCTTTCACGGCAAGGCGGCCGAGATCACCGTTCCCGCGACAGAAAAGTGCGAGCCGTGCGGCGGATCGGGCGCCGAGGCCGGCACACATCCGGAAACCTGCACTGCCTGCTCGGGGCATGGCCGCGTGCGCGTGCAGCAGGGCTTCTTCACCATGGAGCGCACCTGTGGGCGCTGCCAGGGTTCGGGCAATGTCATCAAGACACCGTGCCGCACATGCGGCGGACGGGGCAACGTGCGCCGCGAGCGTACTCTGTCGATCAGTATTCCGGCGGGCATTGAAGACGGCCAGCGCATCCGCTTGGCGGGCGAGGGTGAACCCGGCGCGCGCTCAGGCCCCAAGGGCGACCTCTACATTTTCGTTTCCGTGAAAGAGCACGAGATCTTCGAGCGCGATGGGCAGACGCTTTTTGCCCGTACGCCCGTCGCCATGTGCACGGCGGCGCTGGGCGGCGAGATCGAGATGCCGACCATCGATGGCGGCCGTATGCGCGTCTCCATTCCCGAAGGCGCACAGACGGGCAAGCGCATGCGCCTCAAAGGCAAAGGCATGCCGACACTGCGCGGCGGACCAAATGGCGACCTCGTGATCGAGCTCTTTGTCGAAACGCCGAGCCATCTTTCGGCGCGACAGAAAGAGCTGCTGCGGGAATTCGCTTCCGAATGCAGCGACCGCTGCCATCCGGAAAGCCATGGCTTCTTCGACAAAGTGAAGCGCTTCTTCGATGCGGAAGATTCGCGGGCCTGAACGGCCGCGCCCGGCGCCCCTCCCCCTCTCAGCGTTTCCGGCTATAAGCCTTCCCATGACACTGAAGATCGCCATAGCCGGCATAGCCGGACGCATGGGGCAGGCGCTGGCCAATGCAGCCGCTGGCGGCGACTTCGTCGTGGTCGGCGGCAGCGAGCTGCCTGGTTCAGCCCATATCGGCCGCGAAATCAGCGCGGGCGCCGTCATATTGGACAGCGCCGCCAAGGCGGCTGCGAATGCAGACATCTGGATCGATTTCACAACGCCGGTTGCAACGCTCGCCGCGCTCGAGTTACTCAAGAACACCAAGGTGAAAGCTGCGATTGTCGGCACGACAGGCTTGTCCGCCGCGCAGGAGCAGCAGACCGCCGAGCACGCCAGGCGCATCGCCATCGTGCGAGCCGGCAATTTCTCGCTGGGCGTCAACCTGCTGCTCGGATTGGTCGAGCAGGCGGCGGCGCGGCTTGGCCCCGACTGGGACATCGAGATTTCCGAGACGCACCACCGCCGGAAAGTCGACGCACCCTCAGGGACAGCGCTGATGATCGGCGAGGCGGCCGCCATGGGCCGGGACGCGAGGCTTACCGACATGCGCACACCGCCCTATGATGGCCTGACCGGCCCCCGGAAAGCGGGCGCGATTGGATTCGCCGTCAGCCGCGGCGGCGGCGTTATCGGCGACCACGAGGCCAGGTTCGTCTCGGACGAGGAAATCCTCGCCATCGGCCATCGCGCGCTTGACCGGGCGATCTTCGCCAAGGGCGCGCTGCACGCGGCGCGCTGGGCCGCCGCACAGAAGCCCGGCCTCTACTCCATGCGCGACGTGCTGGCGCTTTAGCCACTGCAGATTTTCAGGCTGTTGCGGGGGTTTCACTTTGCCTGTGGCCCCGGCGCGTCCTAGAGGCTGAGGAGCGGGCCTGACCGGCCGGCTGGTGGGAAACGTAACATAATCTGGATTGTGCCGCGGATCATGTCGCAGGCGCCCGACATCTTTTCCTCCGCCCGTGAACTGCTGGAGCAGATTTCCAGCGGCAAGGTCAGCGCGTCCGACATGCTCGAGGCGCACATAGCGCGCAACGATAAGGCAAATCCGACCATCAATGCAGTCGTCCGCACCGATCTGGCCGCCGCGCGGGCGCAGGCGCGCGACCTGGACAAGGCGCTGAAAGCCGGCGAGCGCGCCGGACCGCTGCACGGCCTGCCGATGACGGTGAAGGACACATTCGATGTCGAGGGCATGCCCGCGACGGCCGGCGCGCCGGAATATTCGAAGCGGCCGGCCAAAACGCCGGACTCCGCTGCGGTGGCGCGGCTGCGCGCGGCGGGGGCGGTGATCTGGGGCAAGACCAACACGCCCTACCTCGCTGGCGACAACCAGACCTTCAATCTCGTGCACGGCCGGACATCAAATCCGTGGGACATCGACCGAACCCCGGGCGGGTCTTCGGGCGGCGCCGCGGCGGCCCTGGCGGCGGGCGTCACGCCGCTGGAGCTGGGATCGGACATCGGCGGATCCTTGCGCATCCCGGCGCACTTCTGCGGTGTCGCGGCGCTGAAGCCGACCTTCGGTCGCGTGCCTATCCTGGGTCACGTGCCGCCGGCGCCGGGATCGCTGTCTGTGCGCGACCTTAATGTCGCGGGACCGATGGCGCGAAATGTCGGCGACCTGCGCTTGCTGTTCGCGGTGCTGACCGGCGAGACGCCGCCGCCGGCTCGCAAGCCGAGCCTCAAAGGCAAGCGGCTGGCGATTTGGGATGACGAGAGAGGTTTTCCGCTTTCCGCACAATGCCGTGCTGCGGTCGAGACGGCGGCGGACACCGCAGCCAATCTCGGCGCGCAGACAACCGTTGCGGCGCCGGAGATCGACGGCGTTGCGCTGGTGGATCTCTATCTGCAGCTTCTTCTGCCGATCCTGGCGACCGACATGCCGACGCCGCTGGTGAAGGCGATGGAGGTGGGGCGGCCGATCGCGCGGGTGCTGGCGCGGGGCGAACCGTTCTCGCGCTCCAAATGGGCGCTCTATTCGGCGGCGACGCACCATGACTGGCTGCGGGCTGACGAGGCGCGCAGGCGGCTGAAGCGGACGGTCGCGGCGTTCTTCGAGAAGTGGCACGCGATCGTGACGCCGGTCGCTCCCTCTACGGCGTTCGAGCACATCGAGACGGGCGATGCCGTGACGCGCCTGCTGACGGTCGACGGCGAGCCGGCGCCTTTTCACACTTTCCATTCATGGATCGCGCTGGCGACCGTGTGCCACCTGCCTGCGGTGGTGATCCCCGTTCCAGGCAGGAAGGGCGACCTGCCCTGCGGCGTGCAGATCATCGGGCCGGAAGGCGCGGATCTGGACGTGCTCGCCATCGCCGAGGCGATCGAGGCCGAGATGGGCGGGTTCCGCAGGCCGCCGGAAGCCAACCTGCTGACGCCGCTGGAGCTGACGCAGAAGGCCGGCAGGAAACCGCCCAAACCGAAGCCCGCGAAAAAGCAGAAGCCTGCGAAGCCGGTGAAAGCCAAGAAGCCCAAACCCACAAAGCCGGAAAAGCCGAAGAAGCCCGAGAAGGCGAAGCGCTAGACCTACCAGCTGCCGATGTTCGGCGCGCTGGTCCACGGCTCCCGCGGCGGGAGGGCGTCGCCCCTCTGCAGGAGTTCGATCGAGATGCCGTCCGGCGATCTCACGAACGCCATGCGGCCGTCGCGCGGCGGGCGGCTGATGGCGACGCCCATCTTCTGGAAGCGCTCGCACGCGGCGTAGATGTCGTCGACGCGGTAGGCCAGGTGACCGAAGTTGCGGCCGCCGGCGTATTCGGTTTCGTCCCAGTTGTGGGTGAGCTCCACCATCGGCACGCCGGGCGGCAAGCGGTCCTTGCCGTCATAGCCCGCGCGCCTGATGTCGTCGGGCGACGCCATGAAGACCAGCGTGTACTTGCCCTGCGGGTAGTCGTTGCGGCGCACCTCCGTCAGGCCGAGGCCGTCGCGGAAGAACTTCACCGCCGCGTCCAGGTTGCCCACGCGCACCATGGCGTGGAGGAATTCGACGCTCATTCGGCATCTCCTGCGTGGCGTTCGCGGCGGGCGTCGCTGATCGCGGCGGCGAGGCGGCGGGCGAAGCTTTCACGCTCGCGAGGCGTGAGGAATTCACCGAGGGGGTAAGCCTTGTCGGAGGCGGCGACGCGCAGTGCGTTGGGGCCGTCGGCGGCGCGGTCGTATTCGACGCGGGCGAAGTGAGCGGCGAGTGCGGCGCGGCGTTCGCGGCCCCAGCCGTCTACCTTGCGGACCATCACCGTCTCGGCCGTCACGCGCACATAGGTGCGCGCCGCCTGCGCGCGGAAGTTGAGCCGGAACACCAGCCAGAGCGCGAAGATCTCCAGCCCCATGAAGCCCACCACCGGATAGGCCCCGGTCAGCAGGAAGGCGAGCCCGATCACGGAGCTCATCGCGCCCAGGGCCAGCATCACGCGATTGAACCCGCGCGGGCTCAGCGAGCGCGGCGGCTCCAGCACGGCGTCGAGATAGACATGAGCCATGGGCGGAATCTTAGGCGCCGCGACGGATTTGGCTATCCCTGCTCTCACGTTAGTGTGCGGCGCATGGCGCGCACCAAGAAGAAAACCCTGAAGCAGCCCCCCAGTCAGCGCAGGGGCTTTGCGCCCGAGAAGGCCGAGGAGCTTTACCGGCGGCTGGCCCAGCAGCGGCCCGATCCCAGGACGGAGCTGCGGTATCGCGACCCCTATACGCTGGTGGTGGCGGTGGCGCTGTCGGCGCAGGCGACGGACGTTTCGGTCAACAAGGCCACCGCCGGCCTGTTCGCCGTCGCCGACACGCCCGCCAGGATGGTCGCGCTCGGCGAGCGCGGCGTCGCTGAGCACATCCGCACCATCGGCCTGTGGCGCAACAAGGCGAAGAACGTCGTCGCGCTGTCGCAGATCATCCTCGACAGGCATGGCGGCGTCACGCCCTGCACGCGCGCCGAGCTCGAGGCCCTTCCCGGCGTCGGGCACAAGACCGCCAGCGTCGTGCTCAACGAGGTGTTCGGCGAGCCCACCATCGCCGTCGACACGCATGTCTTCCGCGTCGCCAACCGCACCGGGCTCGCGCCTGAGACGACGCCCGAGAAGGTGGAGCGGCTTCTGCTGGAGGTGACGCCCGACCGGTACAAGAGGGGCGCGCATCACTGGCTGATCCTGCACGGGCGCTATACCTGCCTCGCGCGGAAACCCGGCTGTCCCGGGTGCGTGATCCGCGAGCTTTGCGAATATCCCGCCAAGACCGGCGAGTAGCTTCGTCTCAAGCCTCACCAGCGTCTTCTGCAGCTTCACAAGCCTCGTCGCTGCGCGCGTCTCTATCGTCGTCGCGCGCGGCGTCGTCGTCGCAGCGACGCGCGGCGCGACGACAATTCGCAACCCGTCATCCAGGTTTGGGGGATTGTTAATTCGGAGACAGGTTCAGAAGCCGCCTAGCCGCGGGCGTAGGGGTAGCAGCGCACGCGCGGGAGTTGGAGGCCGTAATGCTTGCCGAGCAGCGAGATGGCGTCGGCGTGGGCGATGTAGGGGTCGGCGTTTTCCGCCCCCACAATGATGATGTGGAAATCCGGATCGTCACGGCCCTTGGCAGGCAGCATGGCGGTGGCGAGCGGCTCGCCGTCGTCGGCGCGCAGGGTGAGAAAGAGCGGCGCGGTGCGGGCAAGGTGCGCCTTGAGGCCGATGTCGCGCTCCAGCCCCGGGCCCGGGACATAGGACCTGCGCGCCCGCTCCTGCTCGCGACGGAAGAATTTTTCCACTGCGTGGCGCATGGCGGCGGTTTCAGCCCCAGCTTCCGCATCGGTCTCGATGCGGAACCAGGTCCGGCCTTTGCGGGCGTCGCATACGAACTGCATTTTCGCGAACCTCCCTCGCCTCCGAAGGTACGGTTTGACGCGCTAGCGCGGAAGGGGCGGACTGCAACTGGGCGAGTCTCAGGTCCGCTTTGCGCTTCCTGCCTTTTCGTAAGCCTTCTTCATGGGAAGGGATTCATAGCGGGGCTTGTAGCCGTGATCTTCGTAGTCGGCCTTCTTCATCGCCATGTGGAACTTGTCGTCGTAGTCAACCTGGACCCAGCCAGCATTGTCTCTGTATAGGCCCTTGGTCATCATGGGCTCCCTGTGATGGGCGCGACCATACAGCAGATGGGCCTTGCCGCGAGCCCGTGATTTGCTCGACAGGCAGCCCACCCTTAAGTCGGCTGATCCGCATCGCCTCTGCGCGGCCCGTCAGGAACCCTGGGCGCCGAATTGATGTCCCAGGCCTTCGGCATTGCCGAGCCACGGAAGCCTTACGCCTTCGGGTCGTTTGCAATCGTCAGGCAATCATCTATGACGCCGGACGTCCTAGAGGGCTTTGATCTGCGTCGCGGACATCTTGCCGGAGCGCTTGTCCTTTTCGAGTTCAAAACTGACCCGTTGATTTTCTTGCAGGCCAGTTAGCCCCGCCTGCTGGACGGCAGAGATATGCACGAAGACATCTCCGCCACCCAACTCCGGCTGGATGAACCCATACCCTTTTTGCTCGTTGAACCATTTGACGGTGCCGGTAGCCATAAGGAGAAGCCTTTCAGTTTGGCGCGAAGGCCATCACCCTAGACAGGCAATTCGGCCACGCCTAGCCGCGGCGCCCGATGGCTGGATGGGAACGGCCGGTTTTTTGATCGACCCCGTCATTCGGAATAGACGCTGTTTCGGCCGGAGT
>CAVTXH010000002.1:0-1177239 GCA_963738625.1 uncultured Alphaproteobacteria bacterium
GCTGGAGCGGCTCGTTTCGCCAGGAAAACTTTCAGCAGCTCACCAGGACCTCGAAGCCAAGTGCGGATCCTGCCACGTCTCGTTCAGCAAGTCCGCGCAGGCCACGCTTTGCCTCGACTGCCACAAGGAAGTTGCGGCGGACATCCGAAGCAAGCGTGGATTTCACGGTCTTTCCAGGTTGGTCTCCGGCGCCGAATGCAAGGCCTGCCACACGGAGCACGCGGGGCTCAACGCGAGGATCGCCTCCGTTGATCGCAAGACCTTCGACCACTCGTTCACCGATTTCCCGCTCCTGGGTGGTCACGCAAAGGTCGAGTGCGCGGAATGCCGGACAACAAAGGAGAAATACTCGGCGGCGCCGACGGAATGCATAGGGTGCCACGCGCCCGATGATCCCCACCTGGGACGATTGGGAACGGCTTGCGCGAGCTGTCATGCGGTCACCGATGAATACGATCTCGTTCGACCACTCGAAGACGAAGTTCCCGCTGACCGGCCTTCATGCACGCGAGGAATGCGCGGCCTGCCATGTCGACCAGGCATGGAAGAACCTGCCCATGACCTGTGTGTCTTGTCATGCAAAGGACGACGTTCACGAAGGGAAACTTGAAAGGATTGTGCGTCCTGTCACAGCGCGCAAGGTTGGAAAGTCTCGACATTCGACCACGCCAAGACGGGCTTTGCGCTCGTTGGCAAGCACGCACAGGCAGAATGCCAAGCCTGTCACAAGGTTTCGGTCTCAGCGCCTCTGCCAACGACCTGCAATGGCTGTCACGCGCGAGACGACGTGCACAAAGGCGGAAACGGTACGGCATGCGCCAGCTGCCACACGGCCGCCAACTGGACCGATATCAGGTTCGACCATTCGAAGACGAAATTTCCGCTGCTCGGCAAACACATCTCGACCACGTGCGAGGCCTGTCACACCAAGCCCACCTCTACCTGGAAGCCCCCGACCGGTTGTCTCGGGTGCCACCAGAAGGATGATCGACACAAGGGCCTGCTGGGTCCCGATTGCCAAGACTGCCATGTTGAAAGGTCCTGGGCGACCATTCGTTTCGATCACGCAAAGGACGCCAACTTCGCGCTGCGCGGAAAGCACGCGTCAGCGAAATGCGCGGCCTGCCATCTGCAGCCCGTAAAAGTGAAATCGCCTGCGACAAGCTGCATCGGTTGCCATCGCAAGGAAGACTTGCACAAGGGACAACTGGGCGACGGCTGTGGTCGTTGCCATGGCGAGATCAGCTGGAAGGAGGCGGTCAGATTCGACCACGGCCTCACCGATTTTCCGCTGCTCGGCAAGCACGCCAACGCGACGTGCAAGGACTGCCACGCCACAAGCGCGTTTCTGGACGCGAAGTCGGAGTGCGCCTCGTGTCATGCTAAGGAAGACGTTCACAAAGGCCGCCTCGGTCCGAATTGCGCGACATGCCACAACCCCACCGATTGGGCGCGTTGGCGTTTCGACCACGACAAGCAGACAAGTTATCCGCTGACTGGCAAGCATCGCGGCCAGACCTGCGAGAGCTGTCACCGCAATCCCGTTCGCAAGGAGATCAACCTGTCGACGCGCTGCGTCAGCTGCCACATCGCCGACGACAAACACCGCGGCGCGTTTGGTTCGGGTTGCGAACGATGCCACACGACTGAAGGCTTCTGGGCTGTTTCGATAGGCAGATAGCAGCGCTCGCTGGCAACGAGTTTCGATCGTTTCGACTCGCGATCTTCTTGCCCGATAGCTGAACTTTCCGGTCGGTTTTTGAATTGCATTCTCAGTACCCAGATCGGGTATTTTAATTGCTCAACTATTATTAATCTACGGGCGCTCTATCCGGGTTGCTCCGGAGGATTGTTGGAGCGAATAGTCTCCGACCTTAACCTCGGGCGGGGAGGCCGGACGGATCAGAGGGGTCTCGCTCTTGAGCGGGTACGCGAGCGTCTTTCCAAGTCCGGAAGCTTCGACTGCGAAGCGGTCAAGGGCGGCTCCAGGCTTCGCGCTCGTCGCGCGCACTCTGCTTTTCGGACTCCTGCTTCTGTTGGCAAGCGCGGCCGCCGCTAAGCTGCAGCCGACGTTTGCGCAGCAGAACTCGCGATCATTCGACCATCTCTCGACGGGATTTGCGCTTGACGGCGCACACAGATCCCTTTCGTGCGAGAGCTGTCACTCCGGCGGCCAGTTCGTTGCGCTCCCGAGCCGCTGCAGCGACTGCCACAACGGCGTCCGCGCGCCGGGCAAGCCTCTTCGGCACATCCAGACCGCAGCCAACTGCGATTCGTGCCATGTCACCTCAAGCTGGTCCAACGTCCGCTACGACCACAATGCGGTTACGGGCGCCTGTACGACCTGTCACAACGGCACGACGGCGCAGGGCAAAGCCAGCGGCCACATCACCACAAGCGCAACCTGCGATACCTGCCACATTACTTCCAATTGGACTGCGGTCCGGTTCGACCATGCCGCGGTCACCGGCTCGTGCGCCACCTGCCACAACGGGACGTCGGCGCGCGGCAAGCCGGCCACGCACATCGCGACATCGGGAGCGTGCGACAGCTGCCACGTCACCACGAACTGGACCAACGTTCGCTTTGATCACTCTGCAGTGACCGGGTCTTGCGCGACCTGCCACAACGGAACGTCGGCAAGGGGCAAGCCCGCCACCCACATCGCGACGTCCGGAGCCTGCGACAGCTGCCACGTCACGACCAGCTGGACCAACGTCCGCTTCGACCACGCAGCGGTCACCGGCTCGTGCGCCACCTGCCACAACGGGACGTCGGCGCGCGGCAAGCCGGCCACGCATATCGCGACGTCCGGAGCGTGCGACAGCTGCCATGTCACCACGAACTGGACCAACGTTCGCTTCGACCACTCTTCGGTGACCGGGTCTTGCGCGACTTGCCACAACGGGACGTCGGCGCGCGGCAAGCCCGCCACCCACATCGCTTCGACCGCGACCTGCGACAACTGCCACCTGACAACCAACTGGACGACCGTTCGCGTGGATCACAGTGCGGTCACCGGCGCATGCTCATCCTGCCACAACGGCGCGACTGCTGCTGGCAAGCCCGCCTTCCACATTTCCACGAGCGGCCAGTGCGACGAGTGCCATACGACGCTCAAGTGGATTCCAGCCAGCTTCAATCACGCCAGCGTCACCGGCTCCTGCTCGACCTGTCACAACGGGACGTCGGCGACGGGCAAGCCGGCCACGCATTTCCAGACCAGCGTTCAGTGCGACGAGTGCCATACGACGACCAGCTGGGTGACCGTTCGCTACGTTCACACAGGCGGCGGATATCCAGGCGATCACCGGAGCCAGCTGGATTGCGTGAGCTGCCATACGACAAATGCGCAGCAGGTGGCGTGGCCCAATGCAACCTACCAGCCGGATTGCGCCGCATGCCACGCAAACGACTTCAGATCCGATCCGCACAAGAAATACGAGACCCCGACGACAGTTCGCTACACGGTGTCCGAGCTGCGCGACTGTACAGGCGCGTGTCACATCTACACTGACAGCAGCATGACCACCATCAAGACCCGCCGGAACTCGGAGCATCGGGTGACGGACGGCGGCTTCGACTAGAAAGCAGTGGTGGAGGAATTCATGACGTCACGCGGGAACAAGCGGGGCTCAAGTCGCGCTGTCCTGACCGCAGGTCTGGCGGCGTCGTTGTCAGGTCAACTCCTGCCGGCGTTCGCTCAGACCGTACAGGACAAGTATCTCTCCCGCGTGACCGCCCAGGAGAACGGCGCCTGCGCCACGGTCAATGTCGATTTCAACGTTCCGGTTCGTTACACCTCCCACTTTCCGGAAATCGGCGGCCGCGAACTGCGGATCGGCGTCCAGCCAGTGAATACCAATCGAGGCAGCCTTTCCACGGGACGCGCAGCCGAAAGCGTGCGGCCTCCTGCCAGCAAGATCGCCGGCATTCAGCAGATTACCTATGACGCATCCGATCCGGCCGGGCCGACGCTGGTAGTGCAGTTCGATCACGACGCGACCTGGAAGGTCGAAGCCGACAAGAACGTAGCCCGCCTTGTCATCAAGGTCTCACGCAGTGCACGCGACGGCTGTGTTCCAGGCGGGGCCTCCGCCACGGCAACAAGCCAGGCCAGCAACATTATTCTCTCGGTTACCAAGACCATACCGGACAAGCTCGATCCGACCGGCAACTATTCGATCAACCTTTCGTCCAACCGGGGCGCGGAGGTTGCGCCCAACACGATAAAGACCGTTGACGCCTTCAGTCGCTATGCGGCGTACGCCTATACGTCCGAGGAGAACGGCGTGACCTGGGCGCGCCTGCGCCTCGGCATGTTTGCGACCCGAGCCGATGCGGAACGAGTGCTCGCCGAAGTCCAGAAGCAATACCCCGACGCCTGGGTCACCCGCCTTGATCGCACGGAGCGTGATCGGGTCTATCAGGCATGGCTCGCGGCCAGAGGGCAGGCGGCGCCGCAATCGGGCGGCGCAGCGCTTTCCGTCAATCCCCAGGCAGAGGCGCTGCTCGCCGATCTTCGATCAAAGCTTGCGGCGGGCGACAACGCTGAGGCCATAAGACTCGCGCAGAACATCCTCGGCTTGCCGGAAAGCGCAGCCTCTCCGGAGGCGCAGGAATTGCTCGGTCTCGCGCGTGAGCGCAACCAGCAGCTCGCGCACGCCAGAGCCGAATACGAGACCTACCTGCAGAGATATCCGGCCAACGAAGGCGCACCGCGCGTGAGGCAACGCCTGGCGGCGCTCCTCGGCGAGGAGCAGCGACCTGACGCGGTCGCGAAAACCACTGCGACTGGCGCAAAGGAAGAAGCTCCCGTTCGTGGAGAGGCTTCCGGAAGCCTGTCTGTTCTGTACCAACACGATGAAAGCGGCTTTCTTTTCCAGGACGTACCCGTGGTCGGCGGACCAGAGGTGAACCCCGACCCGATCGAGGAGAATCGAACCAATCTCGATGAAGTCCTCTATGGCGCCGATCTGAACCTGTCGGTTGGAAACGATCGAACCGAGGCCTTGCTGCGGTTCTCAGGCATCTACCGGGACGACTTTCGCGCCGACGCGCCGCGCGACGAAGGTGCGATCAGCGCTCTTTATTTCGATGTCTCCGACCGCGAGTGGAATTCCTCATTCCGGCTCGGGCGGCAGACCCGAAACACGGGCGGCGTGTTTGGGCGATTTGACGGCGCTCTCGCGTCGGTGCAGGTGGCTGACCGGATCAAGTTCAACGCTGTCGCCGGCCTTCCGGTCCAGTCCTCACGCGATCTGGAAATCAATACCGATCGTGTATTCTACGGCGGCAGCGTCGACCTCTCCCTCGTCCCTGACCATCTGGACACCGGCCTCTACTACATCGACCAGTCATACGGCGATCTCATCGACCGCAGAGCGGTCGGGCTCGAGTTTCGCTATTTCGACGCCGAACGCAGCGCCTATGGCGTGTTCGACTATGACGTGCACTACGGCAAGCTGAACCTCGCCCTGCTGAACGGGATGTTCCAGTTCAAGGACAATTCGAGCTTCTCGGTTTCCGTGGACTATCGCCGCGCGCCTCTGCTGACGACACAGAACGCAATCATCGGTCAGGGCGTCGACGATCCGAATCTTCTTCTGCCCACTTACACCGAGCGCGAGATCTACCAGCTGGCCGAAGATCGCACCGCTTATTCCCGATCGGCCTCGTTGAGCTATTCACGGCCGCTGGCGGAAAAGCTGCAGTTCAACGTCGATGTCATCGCCACAAACGTGTCGAGCACGAAAGCCTCCGCTGGCGTCGATGCCCAGCCTCCGACCGGGACGGAACTCTTCTGGTCCGGCCAGCTCGTGGCCTCGGATATCTTCAAGGAGGGCGCCATCCTCATCGTCGGCCTGCGCTACGCCGATCTGGCAATGAACGAGCAGTACACGCTGCAGGCGAATGGGCGCTACCCCATCACGCGCGACATCCGGTTGAACACAAAGCTCCGCGTCGACCAGCGCATCCGCAAGGACGATTCCTCTGACGAGGTCTCGGTGCGCGGCTCGCTCGCCCTCAGCTACAACTACAACAGGATGACGCACCTCGATCTGGAGTTCGGCGGCCAATACTCGGACCAGAACAACATTCTGGTGACGACCCGGGAGACTGGCGTGTTCTTCAATATCGGTTTGCGCAGGGACTTCTAGAAGGGCGCTGGCGGCGCCCCTGGCGTGGACCGACAGGCGCGCTAGACGCAGCAGGCGCCGTCTTGATTTCAGTCAATCTGCCCGCTTGTCCCGCTTCTAACTTGCGAAACGGAGCGTCACCGGCAGAGATTTGTCATGAAGCGCATCACAATTCGCGCATTTTATTGAAGGTCGGGCTTTTCATGCTGAGCATAGATACAAGACCGCGCGCATTTGCCGGCGTGCAGCTTCTGCTCGATGCCTGCCGCATCGCGCGGACCGTTGTTGATCTCGATCTGGAAAGCGTCATCATCTACTATTGCGTGGCGGAGGCCACCATGAGTCCCTTGATGCTTGGATCTGATGTTTCAGATCAGGCCCGCCGGGCGGTGAAGCCGCCCGAAGAATTCCGCGGCTCCATCACTCGGCTGATGATTTCCGAACGGACGCACCTGTCGAGAGAAACCGTCCGTCGCAAAACGAACGCCCTGGTGGAAGCGGGACTGCTCATAAAAGGCAGTCGCGGGCGCGTCAGCACGCCCAGCAATCTGGACAATCCGCGCGTACGGCAAGCTGGCAATGATCTGTTTGCCGCGGTGGAGCGATATGACGCCCGCCTGAAACAGTTCGGGGGACGATCTCTCACCAGCTGAGGAGGAGGCGTGTCCCGACGCCGCCAGAAAGTCGACGCTCTTGAGCGCATCGGCTGCGGCGGTTTGGCGATGTGCAGCCGTTCAAGCTAGATAGGCCGAACGGCGACGGTATGGCCCAAAGCTGCCTAATGGGGCATGATCACACTGGGTGCTCTGATACGCGTCCCCATAAATTTCCTCAGGAGACGAAATGCTGCTTCCCCACGGGACCATTGTTGCAGTGGTTGACGGCGAGAGATTTGAACTCCATCGCAATGCCGGGAACGAGTCCGCGCCTGATCTCGCACCGATGCATGCGCCTAAGCTTGACGAGCACAACAAGAACGCTGGTGCTCGCCATTTCTCGAGTTCAGGCAATCCGGCTGGACACCAGCTTGAAGAGGATTCGCACGCCGCCGCTGTTGTACTCTGGCTTAACCAACAAGCATCGACAGGCGACATCAAGCATCTGGTCATTGTCGCCGCGCCGCGGACCTTGGGCGAGATGCGCCGACGCTACGACAAGCAGCTTGAAGCCGTTCTGGTGCGCGAACTGGGCATGGAACTTGTCGGTCGGACAGGACCAGAAATTCTCAAGGCGCTACGGACGAAATAGCACCGCCATAGCGGGCAGGTTTCGACGGACGCCGCCACTCGTAACATTTTGGCGAACCGGGCCGGAAGGGGCCCATCTGTGGAACGCCCGCCCCGGTGCAAGATGTTTCTCAGAAAAATTTAGCACGCGTAGTCGGGGTGCAGCCATCTGTCCGGCCTCTGTTGCGGCCAGTAGATCGCCGCGGGCCGGTATGGGAGTTCGAAGATCAGGTCCAAATCAAAACAGCGTGCTGTGCGCACGTAGGGCCCCACTGGTTTTCCTGACCTCGTCTCATCGACCGTTGCGCCATACTCTCCTTTGACCACCTTACGCCTTCAACGACCTCGCGGAGGGAGCGCCGCGGCTTACGCCGCTGCGACCTCCGGAGATTTGTAATCCTCACCTTTGACCAGGAGCGCCCAGACGATCCGGGCTGTCTTGTTGGCCAGAGCCACCGTCACCAGCATGCGCGGCTTGCGCGCGAGCATACGGCCCAGCCAGCTTGTCGGCGGAACCCCTCGACGCACCGCGTGATGGATTGCGGCGGCGGCGCCGATGATGAGCAGGCGACGTATGGTTCGCTCCCCCATCTTTGAGGTTGCGCCGAGCTTCTGCTTGCCCCCGGTTGATTTCTGCAGGGGCGTAAGCCCAACCCAGGCGGCGAAGTCTCGTCCCCTCCTGAACGTTGCAGCCGGCGGCGCAAGGGCCGCGATTGCGGTTGCAGTGATCGGGCCGATGCCCGGAATGGTCATCAGACGCCGCGCGACTTCATCCTCTCGAGTGCGGCGAGTGATCTCCTTATCGAGCAAGCCTATCTTCTCGTCCAACGCGCTTGCGGTCTGGGCGAGCAGCGACAGGATCGAGCGAACCTCGTCGGGAAGAGGGGACGCTGGATCCTCCAGATGCGCGGCCAGCTTCTTGAAATGGCCGGCGCCTTGCGGAACGACGAGGCCATACTCGGCAAGATGACCACGCACGGCGTTGGTGATCTGAGTGCGCTGGCGGACCAGGATATCGCGGGTGCGGAACACCAGGCCGCTTGCCTGCATTGCCTCGCTCTTGACCGCCACGAACCGCATGGTCGGGCGACACGCCGCTTCGCAGATCGCCTCTGCATCGGCTACATCGTTCTTCTGGCGCTTCACGAACGGCTTGACGTACTTCGGCGCAATCAGCTTGACCTCGTGGCCGAGCTTGGTGATCTCGCGAGCCCAATGGTGAGCTCCGCCGCAAGCCTCCATCGCCACGGTGCACGGCGGCTGTAAGGCGAAGAAATCCAGCAGCTTGGCGCGGTTGATCTTCTTGCGGAACACAACGCCACCCGAGGCATCCGCCCCGTGCGCTTGAAAAACAGACTTGGCGATATCCAGCCCGATTATGCTAACCTTCTCCACGGACGCTTCCATCAAGTAGTGTTGTTGATACCTCTACTTTGGCACACCGATGCCGTTTGGGGGCGTCCACCCCATCAAAACAGACACTGAGACGGCTGTGATTGATACCAAACGCTAGTTTGTCGGCCGCGTCCGGCGATAGTATTCGATTGTCGCCTTAAGCCCGACTTCGAAAGATGTCGGATCGTTCCAGAATCGGGCGGCAAATTTGCTCGCGTCCACGATGTAGGGGCGATCCCATTGAAAGCGCATTTCGGCAAGTTCGCGCACTTGCGGCTGGAAGAAGCCGACAAACGGCGCGAGCGCGTCAGGCAGCACGGAGATTCGGGGCGCGACCCCCAAGAGCTGCGACGCGAGGGTGAGCAGCTCCCGTAGCGTTCGGGTCGGCGCGTTGGGCACGTGCCAAGCTTGGCCATAGGCGTCGTCGGGCGCGTCAATCAACGTCGCCACGGCGCGCGCGTAATCTGGCACGTAGGTGAAATCATGCGGATGATCGGGATTATACGGCGCAAGGGCGCTCTTTCCCGCCAACAGCCGGGCGACGCCATACGATGACAGTACGGACGTGTTCACATCCGGCCCATAGAAATCCGAAGCGCGCACGGCGATTGCGCGAACACTCCCTCGCGCATGAGCGTCCTGCCAAAGCCGCGTGATATCCGCCCTAATCCGCGGCTTTTGACCGTAGGAGGTCAGCGGCATGTCCTCCACCAACGGGCGCGTTTGTGGGCCGTACATGTAGAGGCTGTCTGCGAAGACGAAACGCGCTTGTGACGCCGCGCAAGCATCGAGCAGATTGCGCATAACCTTGGGCCAAGCATGGACATAGACACGCGAGATGTAAGGAATGCCGACGGCGCAAACGACAACGTCGACGCCCGCGCAGGCCCTTGCGGCTTCCGATGCGTCTTCAATGTCGGCCGAAACAAAGGAGCATCCGTCTGGGATCGAAGCGGGCACCCGCCGTTGCACAACGCGCACATCCTTGCCGACGGCGGACAGGAGCGGCGCAATCGCCCGCCCCACCGGGCCGTAGCCGACGAGCGCAATTCGCGTCGCAAAGACGTGCGGCTCTCCCATGTTACGCTCCCGGCGCGTCAGGTCGCAGGACTGAAAGCCCTTCATGAAACGGCGGGTCTTCGATGGGCGCTTCTAAGCGGTGATCGTTGCGTTCGATCAAACGCGCCTTTGGAAAACCCGTGATGGCGGCGAGGTGCGGCTGCGGCGCATACAAATAGGTCAAACGCATGAGAGCGACGCTCGTCGGCGACTTTGACCCGGTCGGGCCGGCGCGACCGGACCGGCAGGTCTTGAGCGGTCGTGCCGCCTGTAACAATATGGCGACCCGGGCCGGAATGGCCCGTTTCAGTCTGTCGCAGCGGCTAGTTTTCCGCTGGGGTCGATACGAAACACTGGGTAGTTCTGAGCGATCGCCTCGAAAGAGGTGACCGGCGCATTGTACGGCACAGGCAAGTGCCGCCTGCCGCTCGTCGCCACTTGGCACCAGGCTTTCAAGATGGCGCGCGTTCCACGGTCGGAAGCTCGACGAGCGTGACGCGGCGCGTTCGCCCGCGTTTGATAAAGGCGTCGCCGCTCGACGCGCGCGCATTCTGCACCCATTGCGAGCCATGGCCGAGCATGGAGACAAGGTAAATCCGACCTCTAAAATCGACGGGGGCGAGTACGGTTGAGTTGAGATTGCCGCTGCTCGGATTGCGCGTTTGCAGCGTGAGCACGCTAGGAGGGGGCAAGCCAAGCCCGGACGCCCATGCCCAAAGCGCATTGTGGATTCTGGCCAAGCGCGTCGGGCGCCAGTCGCGATAGAAATGGCGTAGGATGGCGTCATTCTCGGCCGGGTCACGAAACGGCGTGGTCATCAACCTCAAGACTGGCGCGAAACGCCGGGGAGCGGTTTGATTCTAAGCAAGTCTCACCGCGTTCGGCGATCTCCATCAAGCCTGAAAGACGGCAGAGACTCTCGCGTACACGATCGCCGCGTGCGTGACGTGGAAGGCGACGAACGCGGTGCCTAGGGCGAGGTAGACCCAGGGACGATAGGGCAAACGCCAATAGAGCTTGCGGCCGACAAGGCCGATACCGGCAAGCCACAAGAACGGCGTATAGGCGGGCGCGAGGAAGCCGAACCAACTCGTGCTCCACGGCGAGTGCGGCGCGAGCATGAGCGGAATCCACGCCGCGAAATAAACAAGCATTCCGGCAACGAAAAACCAAAGCTCTCGCCGCCGTGCCGCCGTCGACCGGTCGAGCGGCATGAGAAAGGGGAGCACGACGACGGCGACACGAAACGCGTTCTCGCCATAAGCGACGACGGGCGGGATGTCCCGCCAGAACTCGGCCGGCCCCAGCGCCGGCGGCAGATAGCGGGTGAACGCCACGTTCCAAAGCAGAATCGGCAGGATCAGCAGGCCGCAGCTCGCAACAAAGCGCCAAGCGCGCGCCGGGCGCGGCTCCCGAGTCTCATCTGGCGCGGTCGTCGTTTGCACAGCACCTCCGGCGACGCGCTCGTCAGGCGGCGTCTCTCAGAATGGTCATGCCCATCGGCGCCAGTCCGATCGCGAGCACGCCCGATGCGACCAGAGAAATCAGATCGATGTCCGGATTCAAGAGCAGCAGTCCTCCGAGCCCGACGGCAATTCCTTGCCAGCGCGGAACCGCCTTCGTTCGCACCAATGCGATCGCCATCAGGATGAAGGCGACCGGCATCAAGATGTAGAGCTGCGCCATCCACAGATAACCCTTGTGTTCGATCATCGCTTGGAGCCCGGGCAGCAATTGGCGGAACTCTTCCTCGGCAAGCGTGTCGAAGGCGGTGGGCACGAGGGCAAGCGCGCCCTTGTCGGCGGCGAGCATGAAGCTGCCGACGATACCCATAGCCCCGGCCACAAACGACAGGACTGGCGCCTTTTCCTTGAGCAGCTGCATCCACGTCAGAAAAATGACGGCGATTGGGATGGTAGCCCACAGCACTGCAATATGCGCTGCGCGCCACATTTCGTTGCCGTGAAATTCGCCAACCCATTTCTCGGCGTCACGGCCCGCCGGTTGCAATTCGGCCAAGTTCGGATGGGCGCCGAATCCCAGAATCAGGATGAGCGGCACCAGAATGAAGCAAATGCCAGCGCCGACGCGCTTGATGGATTCCATATCGAACTCCCGCGTTCGATCCTAGGAAATCAAGCCAATCCATGGGCCAGCGCACATTGATCTGGCGCAAGAGTTGCGCACGCGAGGGCGGGCGTGAGCGACCGTTCCTGGGCGATTTTCAGCCGGGTCCGTAACGGCAGGATGACCGGCAGCTCCTGGGCGACTCAGCCGGATGGCCACAATTTCCACTTCGGGTGACTCGGGGCCCATTCCGGACAGTCCGGCGACCGAATATACTCGGCAGAAAGCGGTGCCGATGACATGTACACGCTGATCATCAGAGTTAGGCATGGCGACAAGAACGGCACCAACTTCATTACCGATTGTCGCCCGCCACAGGAGGCTGCCGAAGCGTTGCGGTCAGCGCAAATGGCTTTGGACGAAGCGTTGAACGTCCAGATCGTAGATTTGGAAACCAGCGGATCCATCGCCTTAGATGAACTCGGGAAAGCCGCGAATGCTAACGGGATCTAAAAACCAGCGCCGCACCAAATGGGTCATCGGTATCGCCGTCTACATCGCGTTCCTGATCGTGCTGGGCTGGGCGATCTACTACTTCATGCCCGTTCAGGCCTGCATCCGTGACATGTAAACTTCCTCAGGATTTTCGAACCAGGCACAGTGCGTCAATGACGTCTTCGAGGCGATCACCCGCCGTGTTCGCTAGCAGCATGACTGGCCGCTATTGGGCGACCCAGCCGGATTGCCGCATTGCGGGTTAGGGCGACGCTGGGGGCCCGAAGCGGACATTCGCTCCCCCGTTCTTCGTTCTCGCATGGCCTTCATTGGATCGGATGCCATTGCGTCTTCCGGCCAATGCTTTCAGGCTTTATTCGCGTGGTCGGGACGAGTACGGTGACTCGATCTGGGGGATTCAAATGGTCTGGTTTCGACGAGCCGCAGCTATCCTTGTGAGTCTCGGCATCGTTGCGTTTTTCGGCGGCGGCATTTTGGCGATGAGCGGCGCTTCATCGCTGCCTGCGATGGCTCCCGGGATCAGTCTAGCCGACGCCGAAGCGCTGGCCCGGCCCTTCCAGCAACTGATGGCGCGCCACGACGAAGCGCTGCAAAACAGCTTTGTCGAAGGACTTGATCTAAGCAAGTCAGCGTCGACGTTCGAGGCGATGCGAAACGCAGTGCCAGCCGGCACGCCGAAGATTCAGCGCCTGCTGCGGTGGACCGTTTTCGTCGAATCTCAGGGCAGCACAACACTCTCGGGCGTTCATGAAGCCGAATATCCAAGCGGCCCTGTTAGGGTCGAAACCCGAATTTATCGTACCGACGCGGCGTCAGATTGGAAGCTGGTCGACCTTCATGTCAGATCTGCCACCTGGCAGGAGTTGGCGGTCGTTAGGCCGTCATTTTTCGAGATGCCACTGCTTGTTTACGCGGTTCTAGCGCTGATGGGGATCAGCGTCCTTCTGATCTGGGCCACCGCCGTTGCATGTCTGCTACTCGACAAGGTCCGCCTTCGCTGGCTGTGGCTTTTGTTCATCTTGGTCGGCGTCGGCGTACTGCGCGTGGATCTCATGGGCATGTGGGATATCTCCTTAGTTCATGTCCAACTTTTCGGCGTGAGTTACATTTGGGCCGGCTCAGCTTTTGAGCCTTGGGTGCTCGGAGTGTCTGTCCCGCTGGGCGCAATCTTGTTCTGGATTTTCGGCCGTGGGCGCAGGGACGTCGCCAAGCTTGCTGCCAATGCGGGAGCATCCCAGAAGCTCTAGCGACGGCAGACTGCACTTGGAAAAAGCCAACACTGATCGAGCGCGAGCGGAATGACGGCTTAGAGGCGAGCTCCAGCCTGATCAGTAGGGCGGGAGCGACTGGCAATTTACGATCGACCCAGCCGGATGCCGTAATTTCCTCTTCGGCAACTCGGGGGCCCATGCAGACATCGCACTTCCTGCCGAGGCATGGCTTCTGTATTGTCGACATTGCCTCGGACTTTTTTGCTTCGGAGGTTCTGCGTGCCGAAGACATCCCTATTAGCTGGACTGGGCGCTCTCCAGCTTCTCGCGACAGCTCCTGCGGTCGCATGTCCAGGACCACATGCCGAAAAGTATCTGGTCTGGTTTCGACAGCCAGCGCTCATACCGGGCGAGGTGGCCATCGAAATAGACATCCACGATTTCGCGGAAAATCAAAAAACGCGAGACCTCCGGTTCCCCAAATACAAGGTCAAACGGGTTCTCAGCGGAGCTTACGACGGCGCGACCATTGAAGTTCAGCGGATGGCCAACAGCTGTGAGCGAGGGGGCGCAACCGGCAGCTCCGATCAATTGGTGCTTGTCGGAACGATTACAAAGACTCAGTTCGGCGGACTGCGATTGATGCCGCGATATATGGATTACGACGACCCTATCCGGATTGAAGCAGATCGCTCGTTGAACGAAGCCAAAGGTCGAAACTGATCGACAGATTTGGCTTGTTTAACTGGTTGCTGACAGTCGTCTTTGAGGCGATGACCTGCCGCAACGCAGCATCATCGTGGAACGGCGTCTTTGGATGGCCTCAGCCATCTGGCGGGGCCTTGCACTCAGCCTTCGAGGGCCTGATCGCCGAAAATTACTTTGATGACGCGTTCGGTGGCTTCAAAGTCCGGTTTCAAGAGGCGGTAGTTGACCGTTACCACCCCTTTGTGTCGCCGCAGGATTTCGAGGGTGAGGCGCGTTTCGGAAAACTCGATCAGACGCAGCCTGAAGTGCCCACAATAATCTTCGTCGTGGGTTTCGACATAACAGAGTTGGTCATCGTCGTCTTCGTCGTCGAATTGCCTTTGTACGATGAGATACGGGCCCGGGGGTTCATTGTCCTGCCTGTCGTCGCCGTCGGGATCATCACTCCCAAACGAAATCTGAAAATAGTCGCCCGCTTCGCATGCCGAGACGAATTTGGCGGTGATGTCCATGCTGTCGCACTCCGCGCATGATTTGACCGGAGCTTCGCACATCTGCAATTGCATGTTCAAACACACAGACGCTGATGCGGGCCGTGAATGGAGTATTTGGATCGAGATACGTGCATGCGACTAGGACTGTGGAAACGGCCGGATTGGAGAGCGCCGGCCACTTCCGTTGAGGCCCTCAGAGGTCGACCTGCTCGGAGAGGGCCAAGGCGTCATCGACCTCCACGCCCAGATATCGAATGGTGCTTTCGAGCTTGGTGTGTCCCAGCAGGAGCTGTACGGCGCGGAGGTTGCCGGTCTTTCGGTAGATCATCGACACCTTGGTTCGCCGTAGCGAATGCGTGCCGTAGGTGGCGGGGTTGAGGCCGATCGAACTTACCCAGCCTTGAACCAGCCTTGCATATTGCCGGGTCGACAATCGCTCTGAAGATGCAAGGCGGCTGTGGAACAGGAAGTCGGAACCCGACAAGCCGTGCTTCTGGATCGGATCGCCAACCGCCGCCCGGGCCTGGTCGGTGATCTCGAACTGGACTGGTCGCCCGGTCTTCTTCTGCACAATGGCGGCTCGGTTCTTGACCGTTCCAGCGACGGCCACGTCCTCCACTCGAAGTCGGACGAGGTCACATCCTCGCAGCTTGCTGTCGATCCCGAGATTGAAGAGGGCGAGTTCGCGAATCTTCCCCGCCATCTGGAGGCGAATGCGAATGGCCATCACCTCCTTCATCTTGAGGGCAGGTTTCTGGCCGGTGAGTTTCTTTCCCGTAGCAACGCGAGCCCTACCGCCGGCCCGAACCGGAGACTTGGGAACGAGTTCGAATGTCATCGTCGTGAGCCTTCTGCTCATCCGCCCGCACCATGCCGGCGGGGGCGACATGCTAAGTGGGCTGGGCTTCGCACTCGAATGGCTTCAATTGATGGCGTAGGCCGGTCGTGGGCTGGGCGCCATACGCGCAAGTCGGGGCCCAATGCGGCCGATCCAAACAATCACGCACACACAACCTGAACGCTGTGCTCGTCCGGCTGCTTCCTGCCATAACAGTCGCTCCACGGCGCTAGGTCACTCGCCCTTCGAGCCAGGATCCGATAGCGGCGGTCGCCGTGGGCAACAGGTCTGGGCGTTCAATGTAGTAGTGGTCGGCCCCGGTGATGTCGACATAGGTCTTGTCCGTGCTCGCGACAGCGTCGAACAGGCGGCGGGCGTGGCTGGGCGTGCAGGCCAGATCGGCGGTGTTGTTGATCACCAGCACGGGCGCGCTGATACGGGCCGCATTGCGAAGACCGTTGGCGTTGCTGTCGTCGTAGCTCCACTGTGAGAGCCAGGACCGTAGCGTTGTGAAGCGCGCAAGGCCAACTGGGCCATCATTGGCGATGCGGGGCTCGCCCAGGTAACAGGTGTGAGGACGGCGGTCGGAAGGATCCTGTGTGGGATCAGTCCAGCGCACGTCGCACATGGTGCCGTTGACGACGAAGGGCCGTTCCGCGTCTGGCTCGCCGGCAGCCCGCAAGGCTGCAAGCGTCGACCTTACACGAGCCGTGATGCGCTGGTTGCGGGCGATCTGCGCGGAGCGGAAGCGCGCCACGAACTCGGCGGAGTAGGGCGGCTGTTCGGGACAACCGGCGGCATAGATGTTCAGCGCGAGGTCGCGATCAAAGGGGCGGTCTTCGTCGAGGATCGACGGGTCCATCCACTCTGTAAGGGTCACGGAGCGGCTGATGTGGGCGGCCAGCAGCATGACGCCGTCGGCGGGTTGCAGACCGGCGTTGACGAGATCAACGGGATCCCCCGCCGGCGTCTGCGTGATTGTTGGGTGTTCGGCCTGATCCTGGTAGAAGAGTGATAGCGATCCGCCGCCAGACCAGCCGGCAAGGATCACCTTCTCATAGCCGAAGCGTTTCCTGAAGTCAGCGATACAGGCGCCGAGATCGAGCACGCATTTCTCGAGGATCAGTGCAGTGTCGTTCCCGCGGTAGCGGGTATTGCAATAGATGACGTGATGGCCGGCATGCGCCAGCGCGGTCACAAGCGGCAGGAAGGAGCCGCCGCCGATGGGATGGCTGAACAGGATGGCCGTGGTGGAGGCGACATCGTCCAGACGGATGCGCATGCATTCGACGAAAACCCGGCCTGTGGGCCCGCCATAGACCTCCTTGAGGAGGCTCTCCTCCTTGTAGAGATAGCCGTAGGGTTCACGCACAAGGGGCATCGCATGTTTCCTGCGCAGCAGCGCCGCCGGGCGGCAGCGAGAAAGAGACGGTCAGCGACAGAGTACGGCGGAGACAAGCCAAGTCCATGCGCGCCGCCGGCCTGCCCCGACGGAAGCAACGCTGCTGCTGGACTGCGCCATTTGAGATGAGCGAAGCTGGCTCCCGTCCGCAAATGATGATGGAGGAAAGTCATGTCGCAAGCGCCCAACGGCATTCATCACCTGGCCTTCATGGCCGGCGACATCAAGAAACACATCGCCTTCTTCTCGGATGTGGTCGGCTGCCCGCTGGTTGCGCTGTTCGACATGCATGGCGTTCCGGGCGGGCTGCATGCATTCCTGAAGCTGAACGATCACAGCTATTTCTCGATCGTGCAGTTGCCAAAGGTCGACGAGATTCCGATCGAGCTGGGAAAGACACACGCGGGTAATGGAGCGCTACCGAGTTCTCCGGGGACGCTGCAGCACCTCGCGTTCAGGGTTGCGACGGATGCCGACCTCATCGCGATGCGGGACCGCATTCGCAGTCATGGCGTCAACATCATCGGGCCGATCGATCATGGCATGTGCCGGTCGATCTATTTCGCCGGACCCGATCAGATGACGCTGGAGGTGGCGACATCGCACGAAGCCATCGACCCGAACCGGTGGATCGATCCGGCCGTGCTGATCAAGGCGGGCATTTCGATGGATGAGGCCACACGTTTTCGCGCGCCCCCGGCCTATGCCGGGCCGAGCCCGGTCAAGCAGCCGGCCTTTGATCCGCAGAAGCCGCACATGGCCTACCCGAAGGGGGCGTACGAGCAGATGCTCCAGACCCCCGAAGAGACCATCTGGGCGGTCGCCTCATACCCGACGCCGCCCGTCCCGGAGCCCGCCTGAGCCAGCGGCCGCCGGCAGTAATCACGGCAGGTTGCCGAGCGACCGCTTTGATGGGGTGGACGCCCCCCAACGGCATCGCTGTGCCAAAGTGGAGGTTGTTAGCTGCACCACTTGAAGGAGGCGTCCGTCCAATGCCTCACTGAGGCAATTGTGGAATTCGGCTATGTGAGATCTCGCGAGAAGGCAGGGCCGACCCAAGCCGCGTGCGCTAGAGAACTGGGTCTGCTTTCAACGACATTGAAGCTGTCGGGTGGCATCCCCCTTCGGCTGGTCGTATGAACGCGCTGGCAATGCCTGCGCACGCCGCTGGATACGACCTGATCCGGCATCGAAAGGACCATCCATGACCGAATTTGATCGCGAGAACGAGCTCAACGACCTTCGGATGTCGGAGAAAGGGCGGCCGCTGTTCGATGCGGTCAAGCGGCACATTGCCGAAAACGTGGCGCCTATCGCCGAGAAGTTCGAAGAACTCGGCAGGGGCCGGAAAGACCGGTGGAGCTGGGCGCCGGGGCAGCTCGAACTTCTGGATGGCGCAAAGCGGAAGGCGAAGGCGGCCGGTCTCTGGAACTTCTTCCTGCCCAACGCCGAAACCGGCGAAGGCCTCAGCAATCTCGACTATGCCTACATTGCCGCAGAACTTGGCAAGCAGCCGCTCGCGTCCGAGACGCTAAACTGCTCCGCGCCCGACACCGGCAATATGGAAGTCCTCGAGCGTGTAGGAACGCCCGAGCAGAAGAAGAAATGGCTCGAACCGCTCCTCAACGGCGAAATCCGCTCCGCCTATGCGATGACGGAACCAAACGTCGCCTCGTCCGACGCCAAGAACATTTCCACCAGCGCCGTGCTCGAGGGCAATGAATGGGTGATCAACGGCGAGAAGTACTACATCTCCAACGCCGGCGACCCGCGCTGCAAGATCATGATCACCATGGTCAAGACGAGCCCGGATGCGCCGAGCCATCTCCAGCAGTCGCAGATCCTCGTGCCGATGGACACGCCCGGCGTACACGTACTTGGCCCGATGCATGTCTTTGGCGATGACCATGCGCCGCGCGGCCACATGCACATCAAGTTCGAGAATGTGCGGGTGCCGAAGGAGAACATCCTGCTCGGCGAGGGCAGGGGCTTCGAGATCTCCCAGGTTCGGCTGGGGCCGGGCCGGATCCACCATTGCATGCGCACGATCGGGAAAGCGGAAGCGGCGCTGGAGATGATGATCAGGCGCGGCCTTTCACGCGAGGCATTCGGCCAGCCGCTCATCAAGCTCGGCAAGAACCCGGAAGTCGTCTCTCGCGCCCGCTACGATATCGAGCAGATGCGCCTCATGGTGCTGAAGGCGGCCAAGGCGATGGACGTTCTCGGCAACCGCGAGGCCCGCGTGTGGGTCTCGATGGTGAAGTCCATGATCCCCGAGATCACCTGCCGCATTATCGACGAAGCGATCCAGGTCCACGGCGCCACCGGCATCTCGCAGTGGACGCCGCTGGCCGAACTCTATGCCGACGTGCGCCATCTTCGCTTCGCCGATGGCCCGGACGAAGTCCACCACATGGTCGTCAGCCGCGCCGAGATCCAGAAATACGAGCCCGGGAGAAATGCCCGATAGAACGCCCAGCCTGAAGCGCCGGGTTCGCCAGGTCAGCATGACTGACAGCTGTTGGGCGACTCAGCCGTATGGCCACAATTCGGGTTACGGCGGCCTCGGGGCCCCAAGCAGTCGTTCGGAACTTGGTCACGCATGTCACGTTCGCCGCTCGTTATGACGTCATTCCCACGACGATCCAACGCCAAGTCGCTTGAGATCTGCATGGGCTGGTTCAAATCCCAATTGGCCGGCTCTTCGGTACCAATAGATGGCCTGGCTCATGTCCGCTGGAACTCCGAAGCCGCGCTCGTACATAAAACCGACATTTCGCATGCCATGCAGGTTCCCGTTGTCGGCGGCCGAACGAAAGAGCCGCATCGCTTCCGGATAATCTTGCGCGACAAGAGATCCCTGCAGGTACCGAACTCCCAAATTGGTTTGGGCTCGCGCATAACCTTGATCGGCTGCCGACCGATGAAGTCTGATTGCCGCTGAAATATCGACCGCGACACCATCTCCCTCTTCGTAGTGCCAGGCCAAATATTCTTGTGCTGGCGCAAACGCGCGAGCTGCCGCTGCCCCGTAGAGCCGAACGGCTTCGACCTTGTCCTCGGCATACCCGCCGAGGCCGAAACTTCTCGCCATGGCTAGGATCGTCTCGGCCCGGGGATCACCGGATGCTGCGGCGGTATCAAGGTCTGCACGTGTCGCCCGACTGAGCACGCGCTGCACCAATTGAGATGACGACTGCGCCGACCAGTCTGTTGGAGAAATGTCAGCGAGCGCTTGCTCCAGAGAGGTGTCAGGCGACACCACAGAGGGCTTGAGATTTTGAGCCTTCGCAGGGCCGACAACCATCGGACTTGCGGCGGTCAGACCGATTAGAGCCAGCCCGATCACCCCCACGGATTTTGGTGTCATAGCAAACTCGCTCAGCAGATCGTCTCCGGACCATACCTTGCGACCTTGGCAATGGCCATTGTGAGGCGAAGTTCAGCCGGGTTCGCCAGGGCAGGATGACTGTCCGCTCCTGGACAACTCAGCCCGATGGCCACAATTTCCTCTTCGGGTGACTCGGGGCCCGAAGGAGACGCTCGCCGAACTTGTTGCTCCCGCAAAACGCGCTCACTCCAAGCAGTTGAGGGAGCCGGCTTCGCCCAGTAGGCTGGCGTCAGGAAATCGGGGTGCCATGACAATCCGACCAATGTCCGGCGCGGTTTGGCTACTGCTCGCAGTGGTGGCGTCCAGCTGTTCAACAATCTCACAGACGGGCCGAGACCTCGACGACGGCTTGACCATATTCATGCAGGGCGAGATTCCGCCGGAGGCCAAGCCGTTGCAGGATGCACCGCTGGCGGAGATCAAGCAATCGGCAAGAGTACTGAATATTTGGGCGGCCTTTGAACTGGCGCGAAGGTACGAGCACGCGATCGGACTCCCAGAAGACTTGGCCTGTGCCGCGTACTGGTACCGGGTTGTCTATGTGTCGCGCTATCAAAAGCCTATGAGCAACGGAACTACGAATTGGACGGTCGGTGCGACCGGACTGCCGCAAGCAAAGCGCGCGATTGAGCGGCTGGGTACGCATCCTGAGGCTCAGAGCGCCCTGCAGAACAGCCATCCGGAATTCATAGCCACAACGCGTCGGTGCGGCGATGCGGTGAGAACTGACTGAGATGAGGCGAGATCCAGACCTCGCCAAGGGATAGCCCCGAAGGGCGTAGGCGGCCCCATTCCGGTCATCCGAGACGCTCAGGGCAACAGATGGATTCTCAGCAACGCCAAAATTTGCGGGCTGGCGCAATGCAGATTATTCAAGCGCCTTGCCGATCGCGTTGCATGATGGCGTATTAGTTATGCATTTTAGCACGCGTTTGTCGGGTTGGGGGAGATGTAATGCGTTTTGCATTCGTAACCGCGTTCGCTCTGCTGAGCGCGACGCTCTCCTCGTGCTCGATCCTGATTCCCTCTCTCAACTATGACCTCTACGCGACTCCACAGCAGCGTGTTGCGATCGGGGACACGCGGAACATTCACATGGTGTGCATGGGAAACGGAAGCCCGACCGTAGTCCTTAGTGCAGGCGCCGGCGGATGGTCAGCGGCTTGGCGCCTGGTTCAACCCACGAACGCCTCGACCACAAAAGTGTGCGCTTGGGATCGCGCCGGCAATGGCTTCAGCAGCGGCAGCTCTGACCAGCAGGACATTGCGCATACAGAAGACGATCTTGAGCGGGCTCTTGCCGCCGCTGGACTGGACGGCCCTCTGGTGATGGTTGCCCACTCCATCGGCTCATTCGAGACATTTCTGTTCGCCGACCGCCACCCGGACCGCGTGGCGGCCATGGTGCTGGTCGATCCATCGACGCCGGATCAGGTCGAACAGTATGCACGTGCCGCGCCTGCGCTCATGGCTTGGTCCGCGAAGTCGGATGAGCTGTCTTTCAGCAAGATCCGCTCTTGCATAAGCACGAAGAGAAGTGTCGGCGAAATTCCACCGCCTGAATGCGGCTCCCTCCTTTCCAGCTATCCCGAGCCGCTACGCACAAATCTCCTCATGGCGTCGAATGAGCCTATGTATTGGGAGACTTACATGTCGTTTTTCGACCAGCGAGAGCGCAATTCGAAACTGGCGATCAATGAAAAGCGGAACTATGGCGCGATGCCGCTGATCGTCCTGAATGCTGGCGTCTACAACTTTCCAGCAGCGCCTGCGGACGCGCAAAAAGAAGCTCCGGCGTTGAAGGCTTTTATTAGGACCGAGCATGAGGCGATTGCCCGCCTGTCCACCCGTGGCGTTGTGGAGTCGGTGCCGGACTCTGCTCATGGGATTCCCATCCAGAAGCCGCAGGTTGTTATCGAGGCAATTGAAAGGGCCATCGACGCCGCTCGGGCGAACGCTGCAGCGATTCACCGCTGACTGAGCGCGCAAGCGGGATCGAATTGCAGCAAGTCCAATGGCAGCCTTGGGCGTTTTCAGCCGGGTCCGTAACGGCAGGATGACCGGCAGCTCCTGGGTGCGACTCAGCCGGATGGCCACAATTTCCACTTCGGGTAACTCGGGGGCCCAATCCGGCCGCTTGCCGCGAAGCATCGGAGGATTGCATCGCGCTCGCTAGCCGTCCGGGCAGAGATCTAGCAACGACCATTCGGCTGCGACGTTTCTGGATACGAACCCTGTACGTAGTATCGACCAAACTGATCCGGAATGTAGTAGCGACACCACGATCCGTCTTTGGTTGGATATCGGAAGTGATAGGTCACCCAGCGTTCACCTCCCTCATCCTGATCGACTTTAATAAACTCAATATCGATCCGATCCGGCTTCACCATTATGGGGCCGTAGAGCTGCGGGTTGCGGCTCATGTCCCATCTTGTTTTGTCCACGATGCACTTGGCGAAAAGCTCTCGTTCAACAAAGGGGTCGTGTGCCGTCTCGAAGCACCTCCAACCGTTTTGATCTTCCGTTCCAACGGTACAGCTCGCCACGATGATTGCGATCCATACCGCTCCAACTGCTCGGGCGGGGGCGGCGTGACCCCAACGAGTAAAGAAGGGCTCGCGGCGTGCTTCAGGCATGACACCTCCGAGTGATGTCTTCAACAATCCTAGCACGAGGCGGACATACGTCACGTTGCTGGCCGGGCCGGCCACCTGAGCCTGAGAAGGTGGACGACGAACGTCGGAAATGAGGCGAGACCCGCCGCGTTCGCTGGGGCAGGACGACCGGCCGGACTGGAGCGACTCAGCCGGATTGCCAAATTCGGCGTTCGGCGGCACCGGGGCCCCAAGCGGACATTGCCAGGCGTGAAAGGTCGGGTATCCTTTCCCTCATGCTAAAGGTTGTCCTGACGCATCCCATACTTAGTGCCTGCGCTGTCGTGGCTGCCGCGTGTCTTTTCGGGATGCTGTTCTTCAGAGAGCTGACAATCTACGCTTGGCCGTTATTGGCCGTGGTCGGCTTTGTCGCCACGGTCGTCCTCAGCTATCGAGTGTTCGGCGCTGCACCCAATTCAAGCATCTACCGCCCCGGCGCTAATACCGACGATCATCCACGGTAGGGCACAAAGTTTCGGAACTGCCTGGGGGCCTCAGGTTAGATCGCCCTCTTCGCGCAGGCATTCATGCAGCTGCCCATCCGGTTCTAGGTCCGGGTGGAGGCCGGCTTCGGGAGGAGGCCTTCACGCTGGGCGCGTTTGCGGGCCAGTTTCCGCGCCCGGCGGACGGACTCGGCCTTCCGACGAGCCTTGGCCTCGGACGGCTTCTCGTAAGCAGTGCGGGCCTTCATTTCCCGGAAGACGCCCTCGCGCTGCATCTTCTTCTTGAGCGCCTTCAACGCCTGGTCGACGTTGTTGTCCCGGACCACGATCTGTACGATTTGAAACTCTCCATCGCTGCCCCGGCCATGGTTTGGCCACGCCGGATCGCGCGGGTCCGATATCATGGAACATGCGTACTGCCCATGCTTCCCCCGCGACGGCGGCCGGCGGGCAAGGACATGAAGGCGCGGACATGCTGACAATCTAGTCGTCGCATCGGCAGCTTCAAAACAGGTCGCCCTGCGGGGGGCGGCAGGGTCTCCTCCCCTTCTTTTGCTTAATCGGCCGAACGACTGCTTGGAGGCGAAGGCCTGCCACCTCACGGGGTAACTGCGACCGGCGCACCTGGCCCATGCCGGACACTGACGTGTAAGTCGGGAACGAGTTTAATCCATGGGGCAGTGGCGCAGTTAGTCTTTGCGCGCCGCTTGTAAGCGCATACCGATGAAACTGAACGCCGTTTCCGATCGAAGGTGATCGGTTAGACCGATCCAAGCTGAACAGCGATTCCGACGAAGCTGAACAGGCGCATGGTCAAGTTCATTGGGTTAGGCTTTGGCGTCAAGCTCCTTGGATGATTTTCGGCGCATCGAGTGGCCGCTGAGCGTGATGCGGTGGGCGTTGTGGACGAGCCGGTCGAGCATGGCGTCGGCGATGGTGGGATCGCCGATGATCGCGTGCCAGGCTTCGATGGGGAGCTGGGATGTGATGATGGTCGATCGTCGGCCGTGGCGATCATCGACGACTTCCATGAGGTCGCGCCGGCCATCGCTAGATAGGGGTGCGAGGCCCCAATCGTCGAGCACGAGAAGATCGACGCGGCCGAGTGCTTTGAGTTGGCGCTCGTAGCGGCCGACGCCGCGAGCGAGCGCCATCATCTCGAGGAGGCGCGAGACGCGCGTGTAGACGACGCTCATGCCGGCGCGGCAGGCTTGGTGGCCGAGAGCGCACGATATCCAGGACTTGCCCGTCCCGGTTGGTCCGACCATCAGACAGTTCTCGCCTCTTCCAATCCACTTGAGGGTGGAGAGCTCGGTTACGAGCTTGCGGTCGAGACCGCGGGCGTGACGATAGTCGATGTCCTCGATGGTCGCGGTCTGACGCAAAGCCGCCGAGCGCAACCGCGAGACGAAACGCTTGTGATCACGGGCGTTGGCTTCGACCTCGACGATCAGGCCAAGGCGCTCCATGAACGGCATCTCGTCGAAACCGCCGGTGCGATCCTGTTCGGCGACGGCGCCAGCCATCGCGCCAAAGCCAAGCTTGTCGAGTTTATCGAGTGTGGGGTGGGTCAGCATCATCTCTCCTTCTCATGGGTAATCGGGCTCATTGATAATAGTCGGGTCCTCGGATGTTGGCGTGTTGGACGGGATCGGGGTCGGGAGCGGGCTTGAGAAACGCCTTGTCGAGGCCGCTCTTGAGGATGTCTGCGATCGCCCCGCAGGTGCGTGCATCGAGATCGATGCCGCGACAACAGGCGGCCTCGAGCCGTTCGCCGCCGAAGCTCCGCTTCAGGGCGAGGATGCCAAGGCAGGCGCGAAAGCCTTGTTCAGGGTGAGGCCGATCTTCGAGGATGTGTTCGACCAGAGCGGCGGTCGCGGGGCCGATGCCGGCGGCTTCAGCTCTGAGGCGCTTGGGCGTCCAGTCGAAATGGCGCCGATGGCTGGAGGGCATGTGTTCGCGCGTCGTGGTGTGGCGATAGAGTGTGCGCGAGCGTGGATGGGCGGCGACCCTTGTTCCCTTGTGAAAAATCTCGACGGTGCGGGCGGTGATGCGGGCCTCGACGGGCTCTTTGATGAGCTGGAACGGCGCTGAGTACCAATGGCCATCGACCTCGATGTGATAGTCGGGGCCAAGCCGGGCCTTGCGCCATTCGGCGTAGACATAGGGCTGCGCTGGCAGAGGCTTCAACTCTGGCTGGTCGATCTCGCGGAACAGGTTGGCGCGAGAGCGCTTGAATGTGCGCGTGATCTTGGCGTTGAGCACGCCAAGCAGGAGGGCGACGGCGGCGTTGGCTTGCTCGAGGGACAAGAAGCGCTGGTGGCGCAGGCAAGCCAGGATCCATCGTTCAGCGACCAGGACGCCGGCTTCAACCTTGGCTTTATCGCGCGGGCGGTAGATGCGCGCTGGCAGAATGGCGGTCTCATAGTGTGCGGCGAAATCGGCGTAGGTGCGGTTGATGCCTGGTTCGTAGCGCGAAGGCTTGGTCACGCCGGACTTTAGATTATCCGGCACGATGGCCTTGGGCGCGCCGCCGAAGAAGGTCAGCGCGCAGGCGTGGGCGTCGATCCAATCTTCGAGGCCCTGGCTCCAGCGCAGGGTCGCGAAGGTGTAGCTGGAGGCGCCCATCACCGCGACAAAGAGCTGGGCAGTGCGCACCTCGCCGTCGGGAAGGTAGATATCGAGGGTCATGCCAGCGAAATCGACGAAGAGCTTGTCGCCGGCCTGATGGACCTGGCGCATTACCGGCGAGGTCCGCCCGCGCCAATCGCGATAAAGATCGCAGAACCGGGAATAGCCGTAGCCGTCGGCAGATCCAGCCCGATACTCCTGCCAGAGAAGCGTCAGCGTGACGCCTTTGCGCTTCATCTCGGCATGGATGGCCGGCCAATCCGGCTCGGGTCGATCAATCAGCGGGCCGTCGGGCGTGGGAAACAGCCGCGCTTCGAGAGCGCCATCGTCGAGCTCGTCGGGGATGGGCCAGGTGATGCCCGCAATCGCGGCGCGGCGCACGTACTCCATCGCCGTGCCCGCCGACACGCCGACAGCCGTGCCTGCCTCCCTAAGGCTCCGCCCGCAGGCGTGCTTCAGACGCAATACCTCGCGCACCTGGCGCATCGACTTCCTCCTGGCAGACATCGGATCCCCTTCGTTCAGGGGCCCACGTCTCGCACGGCACATGGCCTTCTCGGGCCTGTTCAGGATCGTCGGAATCGCTGTTCAGCTTCCGTCGGAACCCGTGTTCAGGTTCGATCGGAAACGGTGTTCAGCTTGGATCGGAATCAGCGTTCAGAATGCGTCGGTGCGCGCAGCTTGTACCCTCTCGACTTCAGTCACCCGCGCCAACAACTTATCCAGAAACGGTTGGCCGTATTTTGCCATTTTCTCGGGCGAGTAGCCCCGAATGGCTTCGCGATAGCGTTCGACCTCGTCCTTCAAGGCCGCCAGAAGGCGGTCCAGATCGCTGTCTGATAGTGTTTCGCGGCGCGCATATGCAGTCGAACTATGCATCGGGCACTTCTACCCAGCGAAGCGGTTGGCCTCAACGCTTGAGATGACTGCATTTGGGCGATTTACTAGTCCCACCAAAACGCCCAGTAGTCGCTCGCCATGAGTGCTGCCGCGAGTGGCGCGAGAGATCGATACGCCTGATCGATAAGGTCGTTGTTGTAGACGTACATTTCCCGTGCGAGCGCCAAAGCTTCCTCACGTGACTGCGGCCTGCGAGCGACGCGCATTTCGAGGATGTCGCCAGCCAAAGTAACCAACTCCGCGCCGTAGCGGTCGCGCCACGAGCGGAACGCCGCCACATGATATTCCGGCGCTGGGCAAGCATTCCACCCGCCGAATTTCAAGTAAGCCGGTATCTCTGTCCAATCAGTCGTGGGAATCCGGGACAGGTGTATCCGCTCTGCCATCGCGCCAGTTTTGGCGTCCACGAACATCCCGAGCGGCTCAACTTTGTCGCCCTGCGCCGGCCATTCACCGATTGGGGGAGAAGGTCGACGCCCCTTCCAAGCCTTATCCATCTCCAGCTCAAGATCGCGCGGATGCACCAGTGCCTGCGCCCGTTTAAGAATGGCTTCCTTGCTGTTGTTCGGCATGCCGGGAAAGAGGGGCGTGACTAGACCGTCCGAAATACGAACAAGGCTCTCGTCGTTCCCAAGAATTACGGGCGCTCCTTGGCGCTCGGAATGAAGGCGATCCAACGTTGACAATGCCTCCTTGCCGGGAACGGTTAGCAGCTCGAAAGGAAAATCCTTCGCGACGCTTTCCGCTGCCCGTCGATTTTGATCGTCAAACATCTCTTGGACGATGCGCAGCTTTTCTTCTTGGGTCGGCGCATCCTTGATCCGCTGTTGATACTTGGCTTGGTCAACGTCAGCGCGGACGCCACATGCGGAAGCGCTGAAAAACGCTGTAGCGGCTGCGAGGAATTTGCGGCGGTTCAAGCGAGCCCCATTCACTGTTGGCTTCCGAGCTAAGCCCTAGGATACGGATCGCTCTGCCTGACGGCAACGTGGGGCGAGACTGGCGCATCACTTCTGAGTGGCAGCGAGGCGATCACCCGCCTGATCGGCAGGGCAGAAGCGACCGGCAATTCCCGAGCGCCCCTGCCGTTCGTAGCACCCCGCGGGCTTTGCGAGGTCGGGGCCCACTTAGCCGGATTGACATGATGTGCGGCGGGCCAACTCGGGGCCGAAGCGGTCATTGTGGTGGAACGTCGGTCCCATCGCTTTCAAATAGCAACCCATCGCGCACCGACAGCCAGACGTCGGGTGATGAGCGCCGGTCGGTGAGGTTCCATGCGGGCTGCCCCTCGGCTGTTGCGAACGACAACAAATGTCGGTCCTCACTAAGCGCGAGACTGATTTCGGGCAGCCGTCCAAACAAACTTAGGCCTGTTACGCGTGAGCCTCGAAGCAAATCGAAGGCAGGCTCCCAAAGCTCCTCTTCGCTCCAACTTCCGCAGATTATCGACGTCGCGCCCTCGATGCGCCAACTCCACTCGATGCAGATTGTGAGCTCGCCTAACGGATTGCCAAGTGAACCGTCCCGCCGAACCCGTCGTGGTGAAAGTGCGCCAAATTCCAAGAAGATGGCGGAGCCATACCCTCTCCAAAGGTGGCCAACCTCCATCCCGACAAGATCGGCGGCCACGCGTTTGAAAGTGTCCTCAGGGTTCATTGCGGGCGAGTTTGGCGGTTTGAACGAATGTCCGCAACTGGGCGATGTCTTGCCTGATCGGTAGGGCAGGCGCGACCGGCAGCTCACGCGCGATCCTGCCAGTGACAACATTATCGCAAGGGCGCGAAGTTGGGGTCCATCAATCCTGCCCCCGGGGAGCAGGGAGTGCGCCAGCCTTTTGTAACAAATGCGGGGTGCCTTATGCGGCAGCCACGGATAGCCGAAGGCCCATAGCGCGCAACACGCCGAGTAGTGTCGCGAGCCTTGGATTGCCAGCGTCGCTGAGGGTCCGGTAAAGCGTTTCGCGAGAAAGCCCGCTCTCCTCTGCGATCGTCGCCATACCTTGAGAGCGAGCTACCACGCCAAGTGCCTCGGCAATTTCATTGGCGTCACCGTCCGCCAACACGGCGTCTAGATAAAGAGCCGCATCGTTCGGAGTTTTGATGTGGTCCGCCACGTCGAAGGGTGAAAACTTAGCTTTCGTCATGGTTTTGCTCTTTCCATTCGTCCCATAGCTTCTTGGCCGCTCTAATGTCCCGGTCCTGACTGGACTTGTCGCCGCCGCCGAGAATGATCACCAATTCCTCTCCGCGTTGGCCGTAATAGACGCGATAGCCGGGTCCGAAATCGATCTTCAGTTCGCTCACACCCTCACCAACCGGTGCAACACGACCAGGATTGCCGCGCTCTAGGCGAGCAAGGCGACGCAGCACCTGGACGACCCCGGCGCGGTCGCGGAGGTTATCGATCCATTCCGCAAACGCTTCGGACTTGATCACCGTCGGCATACGGAAATGTATCTTATGGGCTACAAATGTCAATACCGCTTCGATGGCCGGAAGGGGCGATCTCCCGCCGGGTTCGCTAGGGCGGGATGACCGGCAGCTGTTGGGCGACCCAGCCACATCGCCACAATCGCCATTTCGGGTGACTCGGGGCCCATTGCTGCCGCTGGATAAGTCGCCAAAACTTGCGCTAGCTTTATGAGATGCAACCCGCGAAATTCGGACGTGTTCTTATTCTGGCCGTGGGCGTCGCCGCCTGCGACGCGCCACTACACCCTGAGACCCCGCCACTTCTAAAAGGGGTCAGAGTTGGTCGAGAGTATTTTTATCCGTGCCCACCGGACGCTTCTTTTCACTGGAAGGTTTCCTCCTCATCGGAGTTCGAGACGCGGTTGAAAGAACTTGTTTTGCTAGATTCCGCTGAGGAGACGTTGATTAGGGCCCTCGCCGATCAGGGATTCAAGCTACAGGAACCACCGTGTGCGGACGACCCAGCGGTACGCTCTGCCGGTTTCATGCAGTCTGGCGGAGGCTTCACTTCGTATCCAATTTACGCAAGGGCATATTGGCGCGTGAATGCTCACAACAGGATCGAATGGATTCACGGAAACGTCGGCTTCACCGGTCCTTGAACTGCGGCGCAGCGAACGACCGCTTCGGGGCGATGAACGTGCATTCGTAACCTTCGGCCCATCCGGCAGGAATGCGACGGATTCCGGCCATTCGGCAGAGCACGGCTCGGGACGGTGTTGGTGTGTAACCCCACCGCAACCCCACGACCCCAAAACCCGATTTCCTAGTTGGAATGCGTCCCGGATCCGATGACAACAGATCTGCTGCTCCATGGAGTCCGCCGCATCGATCAATTCAAGTAAGTGCCACCGTCGCTGGTTTTGTTGACTGCTGGGCCGCCATCCAACGCCGCACGTCGCTTTCTCGCCAGGCCACTCGGCCCGGACTAATCCGGACCGGGGCAGGGAACTGACCCGCACGGATCATTCGCCAGCGCGTAGATCGGCTGACCGGATGCAATCGCTCGACGTCGCACAGCGACAAGAAGCGGTCTTGTGGTTCGGGTTCATGGATCACGATCCGCCTCCGTCAAGCGATGCTGTCGTGCGTGCGCGTGCGCGCGGGTAGCCAGGGTCGTGCGCCTTTTTGCGATTGCTGTGACTAGAAACGAAAAACGGCTTCCGGCCGCCCGTATTGTTAGTGGCGCTGGAAGGACCCATGAGGGGTACCCTTGCTTCCTGTTCCTTAAAGGCTGCCAGGAGAAAAGTTGGTCCTGCGGATTCCGACGTAGATCGGCCGGGCAATACGAAATGAGTTCGGCCGGGGTTTCCAAGGTGAGGTCGGCCGCCGAATCCAAAGTGAGTTCGGCCACCGATTCCGATTTGAGTTCGGCCACCCCCTCGGGGTGACGGGGAGCGGGCTTCGGGCATGGGTTGTCCCCTTCATCAGGAGGGGGCTCATGCGCGGAAAGCCGATCAGAATGCACCACATCAGGGAAGTGCTGCGTCAGAAGGCAGGCGGCGCCAGCAACCGGATGATCTCCGGGTGTCTGGGGATCGCCCGCTCGACGGTCGCTGACGTGATCGAGCGGGCGGCGGAGGCGGGGCTGAGCTGGCCGGAAGCGGGCGCGTTGTCGGATGCGGCGCTGGCGGGGGCGATGTTCAAGCGCGGGGCGGTCTCTCCGCATCTGGGGGCGCGGCGTCATGTCGAGCCGGACTGGACGGCGATCCATCTTGAGCTGAAGCGCCCCCATGTCACGCTGGCGCTGCTCTGGGAGGAGTACCGACGGGCGAATGCCAAGGGCTATGGCTACTCGCGGTTCTGTGAGCTCTACCGCGGCTTTGAAGAGAAGCTCGCCCCGACGATGCGTCAGGTCCACGTGGCTGGCGAGAAGCTGTTCGTCGACTTCGCCGGCGGGACTGTGCCTGTACTGGTCGACCGACTGAAGGGACAGATCCGCCAGGCACAGATCTTCGTGGCGACGCTGGGGGCGTCATCCTACACCTTCGCTGAGGCGACCTGGACGCAGACGACGGCCGACTGGGTAGGCGCCCAGGCCAGTGCGCTGGCCTTCTTCGGCGGCGCGCCGCGTCTGATCGTGCCGGACAACCCGAAGGCTGTGATCGTCAAGGCGTGCTTCTACGAGCCGAGCGTGCAGCGGACCTATGCGGACTTCGCCGCGCACTACAACATCGGCGTTCTCAATGCCCGGCCACGCCGTCCTCGGGACAAGGCCAAGGTCGAATCTGGCGTGCAGCTGGTGCAGCGCTGGATCCTGGCGGCGCTGCGGAACCAGCGGTTTACCTCGCTTGCAGAGTTGAACGCGGCCATCAGGGTGTTGGTGACGCGGCTCAATGAGCGTCCCATGCGCAAGCTCAGGACGACGCGGGCGGTGCTGTTCGAGACCGTCGAGAAGCCGGCGCTGAGACCGTTGCCGACGGAGCCTTATGTTTACGCCGAATGGAAGATCGCGCGTGTCGGCCTTGATTATCATGTCGACATCGGCGGCCACTACTACTCGGTCCCCTACCGGTATCTGCGGGCTCAGGTCGACGTCCGTATCGCGGCGCGCACTGTAGAAATCTTCCTCAAGGGCGAGCGGATCGCCACCCACCGGCGCGAAGGGACATGCGGGCGCCACACCACGCAGCCCGATCACATGCCGGAGAACCACCGCGCCTACTCCAACTGGACGATCGAGAAGATCACGGCCGAAGCCGACAGGGTCGGCGTCTCCACCGCCATGCTGGTGCAGCTGATCATCGCGGGCAAAGACCATCCCGTTCAGGGCATCCGAACGGGGCTGGGGATCGTCCAGCTCGCTCGCCAGTATGGCCCCGAGCGTCTCGAGAAAGCGGTCGCGCGCGCTCTGGAAAGCGGGCTGAGGAGCTATGGCTCGGTCCGTTCGATCCTCGAGAACAAGCTCGATCAACATGCCCCCGCCAAGACGGGCGCTGATGCACGGCCCATCGGCGCGCATCCCAACGTCCGCGGCCGAAGCTATTACCACTGAGGAGAGAAGCGATGCTGACCCACCCGACGACCAACCAGCTTGCGGCCATGGGGCTGCATGGCATGGCCAAGGCGTTCACCGAGCTTGGCGCCAGCGCCGATGCCGACAACCTGACCCATGGAGAGTGGCTGGCGTTGTTGCTCGAGCGTGAGACGACGTTCCGTCAGGACCGGCGTCTGACGGCGCGGCTGCGATATGCCCACCTGCGCCACACAGCGGCGCCTGAGGACATCGACTGGAAGACGGCGCGCGGCCTTGATCGCGCGCTCTTCACGGGGCTGCTGAAAGGCAACTGGATCGACGCCGGCGAAGCGCTGATCGTGACTGGTCCGACCGGGGTCGGCAAAAGCTGGCTTGGGTGCGCCATCGGCTTGCAGGCCTGCCGCGACAACCGGTCGGTGCTCTACACCCGCGTTCCAAAACTGTTCGCCGATCTCGCGCTGGCGCATCTGGACGGCCGCTATCCCCGCCTGATGCGCTCGCTTGGCAAAGTGAAGCTGCTCATCCTCGACGACTGGGGCCTGGAGCCGCTCGACGCCCAGCAGCGTCATGACCTGATGGAGATCCTCGAGGAGCGCTATGGGCGCGGCGCGACACTGATCACCAGCCAGGTCCCGGTCGATCGCTGGCACGACATCATCGGCGATCCAACCTATGCCGACGCGATCCTCGACCGTCTCGTTCACAACGCACATCGCATCGCGCTCACGGGCGACAGTCTACGCCGCCTCAAGCGCTCCAAAACGACTGCTTGACCACAACCGAAACCGAAGACAATCGTAGCCACGCCTGAAGGACGCTCGACCCCTGTCGAACTCACTTTGGAATGACCGGCCGAAGCAGTCGGAATCCGCAGTTGGTCCTGTCCGCGAAAGCGCCAGAGCGTTCCGGGAGGATGCTCAATCATAGTCTGGCTCCCGCTGTTCCAGTTCGCGTAGATCCTTCTCCAGCTTCGCTTGAAGCGCATCATACGCTTGATCAAGATCCGCACCCCGCAGGTATCGTTGGTGAGCAGGAAGAAAGCTCGCTTGACGATTGCCGTCCTTGAGACCCGCAATGAGGTTTCGAAGGCTCGCCTTCCGTTGACTGATGCTCTGCTTAGAGAGCTCGAACGAAGAAGCGGTGCGCTCCCTATTCATCGCATATTTCGTGCGGCGATCTCTGGAGGTTGATGCCTGCGATCGAGGACTGGCTTTCGATCGAGAGAGTCTCTCGTGTTCCGCCGCTATGTTTTCGGTCAGCAGCGTAAAATCGCGAAGTGGATTTGGGGAGCCATCCCGCCTTTTGCGCTCATTGCACGTTTTGCGAATGACCACTGCAACGATTTCCTCCAGGGTGTAACCTTTGCTGAGCCAGAGGGGCAGCACCAGAAAGAGCGATCGGTAAGCATCCTCGTCCTCCGGCGGAGCGGCACCCGGTCCGCACGAGTCCATCACGCGTTGGGCTGCCAATCGATGCTCATCGCTGTTGAATGAGTAGGAAAGGAAATAAGGAAAGGAGGTCGCGCGCGGGCGTGGGCGCGAATCTTTATTCGACACAGGTTCAATCTGCCCCGCGTCATGTTCATTTTGACTGACGTCGGTAGAGCAAGGTGATCCGCTGGCGATCGTTTTGACCGAGTCAGAATCCATTTTGATTTTCGGGGCGGAGGGGTGTTGGGTCGTCGTCAGAAGTTCGTGCGGGTTGATTCCGACTGATTGCCAGCAAACCGCGTATCGTGCCGGCTCAGCGCCTTGGGTAGGCAAGATTGTAACGAGACCTCTTGCAGCGGCGGATGATAGCCTACGCCGCGTTGAGCCTACGTCCTCACCTACAGCTTTAGCGATGCTGGCGTTGGTCTGCGCCCTCAACTTGCGTCTTGCCTGCAGGTAGGCAAGCGCCAGGACCATGAAACGCTCGGTTGCGGGAGCTGGCACACTGAGCAGGGTTTTAAAGGTCTGATGGGTTAGGCGTTTCACCGGATTTCCAAAGCTTAGCTGCGTATACTAGGGCATACACACAAGGGCCTTGATTCCAAGCACGAAGCAAGATGTGTATGCATGTGCATACACAAGAGATTTTCATGCCCCGAAAAGTATCTTCGTCTGACGGCGTCCGCCTTGCGCCGATCAGTTTTCGAACAACGACCCGAAAGCGCGCCGAACTGGAGGAAAAGGCCAACGAGGCTGGTCGCTCGCTCTCTCAGGAAGTGGAGCGATTGTTGGATTTTGCGATGCAATTCGAGGAAGACATCGGTGATCCCGAACTCGTCAATGCGATGAAGTTTATTGCCCAGGCTGCCGGATGGGCGCTCCGTGACTCGGATGTTGCGACAATCACTAATCCTCGCACACGTGATCGGGTCAGCCGTGCGATCTTCGCAGCTGCAAACCTCTACCTGCCGGTTGTGGCGCTGGAAAAATCGCACCCAGGGCTGGGGCAGGCGCTGCAGGAAATCGATTTCGCGCTTCGGCAAAGCATCCGAGGGTTTTCGCCCCGATCGATTTATGCGCTAGCAGATGGTTATCCGCTAAAGGAGACTGAACTCGAAGAGTTGCATGAGCGTCTCGAGTCACTGAAAGCGCAACACTTTAGCAACGCTACTCCGGCGGAAACGTCTGCGCGGGTCGATAAGTGGCAGAAGAGTCTACGAGAAGCGCAAAGTGCAGCGATGGAGACGCACAGCTCACTGTTAGACGCGTCCTTCGAAGATTTGAAATCCCTACGGCACGCGACGGTAGCTAAGATCGACCGCTTTCGGGAACACATGGCGGAGCCGCGGGTGCGGGAGTCCGCGACGAGAAAAGCGAAAAGCGCAAATCAACGAAAACAGCGCAACCCCAATGCAACCCGGAAAACGTAGGCTATTGGCGGAGACGCGAATGCAGGGCGCTTAGCGAAGGTCAGCCTCTTGATGGCGTATCAAAGGGTACGCCATGCGAGATCGATCGCCGTGCGAACAGCCAATGAGCGCCTTGCTCCGGACGCTGGCCATATGATCTGCCATGGCAGCAGGGATTGGCCCAATGTAGGCGTTGCCCTCGGGAGACGTCTGATAGTCTGAAGCCTCCTATCACGGTAGTCGCGTGTCCGCTTTTTTCGAGACATCGAGACGCGGCATCGTCACCTATTTGTGGAGGGTTCGCCAATTCTAGTCCCTCGCAAACCTCCACGCAGGCCTTGGTGCTGCCAGCGAAAGCGGCGTCGCTCTGTTGGACGCTACCGTTAGATCGTACGCCTCCGCCGAGGGCCGCCTTGCGGCGGATGGCGTGATCGGGAGTATCGGCTGCTACGACTAGTTTGATGAGAGGTCTCTAAACTAGTCGCTGAGGGAGGCGGCGTGGAGATCATCGGGGGAGAGCCGCGTCGGCGGTGGTCGCTGGAGCAGAAGCTCGCGACGGTTGAAGCGACCTTTCAGCCTGGCGCGAGCGTCAACGGCGTGGCGCGACAGCTTGGGGTAAACGCAGGTATGCTGTTCTCCTGGCGCAAGGAGTTCCGCGACCAGCTGGGTTTTCCTGAACCGCCGAAGACGAAGGGCTTTGCCCCGGTCATGCTGTCGGCGCCCGAGGGAAGGGTTGATCAGCCTCTCGGCGTCATCGAGGTCGAGTTTCCTGGCGGTGTGCGGTTGAGAGCCGTCGGTGCGGTCAGGCCCGATCTGGCCGCCGCTGTCGCCGGCGCCTTGGCGAGGCGATGATCGCGATCCCCTCGAACGTTCGAGTGTGGCTTGCCGCGGGCCATACCGATATGCGGCGCGGCATGCAGGGTCTGGCGCTGCAGGTCCAGGAAGGCCTTCACCGCGACCCGCATGCCGGCGATCTCTTTGTCTTCCGCGGCAAGCGCGGCGATCTTGTAAAAATCATCTGGCACGATGGGCTCGGCCTGTCGCTTTACGCCAAGCGATTGGACCGCGGTCGGTTCGTCTGGCCGGTGACCGCGAGCGGGTCGGTTTCTCTGTCACCCGCCCAGGTCGGCTATATGCTCGAGGGCATCGACTGGCGTAATCCCCAACATACCTGGAGACCCGAAGCGGCCGGCTGATCCTGCGGCTTTCTGACTCACAGCCAAGTTGTTTAAGGGGGCGCCTCAAGCGTGGATTTTTATGCTTCGATCCTCTCCATGGGCGCTGAGCTTCCCGAAGATATCGAGGCGTTGAAGGCGTTGCTGATCGCCGCGCGCGCCGACGTCGACACTGTGACTGCTGAACGGGACGCCGCTGTTGTCGGGCGGAACGCTGCTGTCGCCGAGCGTGATGCCGTCGCCGCCGAACGCGATGTCGCCGCCGCAGATGCCGCCGCCGCACGCGCCGAGGTCTCCGATATCCAGGCGATGATCGCCTACCTCAAGCTTGAGATCGCCAAGCTGAAGCGCCAGCATCCCGGCCAGACCTCAGAACGCTCCAGTCGTCTGATCGACCAGATGGAGCTGCAACTCGAAGAGCTCGAGGCGACGGCTTCGGAGGACGACCTCCTCGCGGAGATGGCGGTTGCGAAGACCACCAATGTCACAGCGTTCACCCGTAAGAAGCCCTCCCGCAAGCCCTTCCCCGAGCATCTGCCGCGTGAGCGCATCGTCCATGCGAGCCCGACCTCCTGCAGCTGCTGTGGCGGGATCCGCCTCTCCAAGCTGGGCGAGGACGTCACCGAGACCCTCGAGGTCATCCCCCGCTCCTGGAAGGTGATCCAACACGTCCGGGAGAAGTTCTCCTGTCGGGACTGCGAGACGATCTCCCAGGCGCCGGCCCCGTTCCATGTCGTCCCCCGCGGCTGGGCCGGCCCCAGTCTCCTGGCGATGATCCTCTTCGAGAAGTACGGCCAGCATCAGCCTTTGAACCGCCAGGCGACACGCTATGCCCTGGAAGGCGTCGATCTCAGCTTGTCGACCCTGGCTGATCAGGTCGGCCATTGCGCCGTCGCCCTGGCGCCGCTGGTCCAACGCCTAAAAGCCCACGTGATGGGCGCATCACGCCTGCATGGCGACGACACCCACGTGCCGGTCCTCGCCAAGGGGAAGGCAGATGTCGGCCGAAGTTGGACGTATGTCCGAGACGACCGCCCGTTCGGCGGTGCGGCAGCGCCAGCGGCTCTGTTCTACTACTCCCGCAACCGCGGCGGGGTGCACATTCGAGAACATCTCGATGGCTGGACCGGCATTCTTCAGGCCGATGCGTTTGGCGGATACTCCAAGCTCTATGCCGCCGACCGTCAGCCTGCGCCCATTCTGGAAGCAGCGTGTTGGGCCCACAGCCGGCGCAAGTTCTTCGAGCTTGCAGACATCGAAGCCAGCGCCCGCCGCAAGGCCGAAGGTGACAAGCCATCGCCGATCTCGCCCATGGCGCTGGAAGCGGTCCGTCGGATCGACGCCCTGTTCGAGATCGAGCGCGCGATCAACGGCAAGTCCGCCGAGGAGCGTCTCGCCGCCCGCCAAGAGCATAGCGCACCGCTGGTCGCCGATCTCGAAGCCTGGATGCGCTCCCATCGCGCCAAGCTCTCGCGCGGCGGCCATGTCGCCAAGGCGATGGATTATATGCTGACCCGCTGGAGCGCGTTCGCCAGGTTCCTCGAGGATGGCCGGATCTGTCTGACGAACAATGCGGCTGAGCGGGCCCTCAGAGGCATAGCCCTTGGTCGCAAGTCGTGGCTGTTCGCCGGATCCGATCGCGGTGGGCAGCGGGCGGCGGTCATGTACTCGCTCATCGTCACCGCCAAGATGAATGACGTCGATCCGCAGGCCTGGCTCGCCGATGTCCTCGGCCGCATCGCCGATCACCCGGCATCCAAGCTCGATGAGCTGTTGCCGTGGAACTGGAAACGCCTCTGGAAGGCGGTTACTATAGCGGCCTAACCATGCCGCAGCCTGTCCGCTTCGTCCGCACCATCGCCGCCGTCGCCGAAATGCTCGGCGAAAGCGAGGAGCTGTTGTGGGAGCTCTCCGACGAGATGGATCAGTACGACGGGAAGATCTGGGTTGGCGATGCGCTCGGCAAAGAAACCCGGGCGTTCACTCCCGACGGCATCGAACGACTGAAAGAGCTCCTCGAAGAACACGAGGAAGATCCCAACGAACTGCTACGTCGAAACCAACGGAGGTGGTGACGCCGCGGTTCTCACCGTATGCTTACGTTAGATCCGTCTTAGTGATGAAGTCACGTTGCCAGCCAGACGATCCAGACGCCGAGCGCGATGAATGGTCCAAACGCGATCCGATCGTTTTGTGGTCTTTCGCGTTTCAAGACGCCTGCGATCCCGATCGCGACCAGGGCAACCACTGAAGCGGCCAGCATGACGTAGGGAAGCCCCGCCCATCCAAGCCACGCGCCGCCGGCCGCAAAGAGCTTCACGTCGCCCCTGCCAATGCCTTCACGCTTGCGAATCCATCGGAACGCAATCGCAACTGCCACGAGCGAGCAATAACCCACAGCCGCGCCCGCGATCCGATCCGGCAGGTCTACCGCGTCGCTCAGGGCAGCGAGGCCGATCCCGGCAATGACCAGGCCGATGGTCATCGCGTTGGGCAGGATTCGCCGGTCGAGGTCGACCAGTGACGCCCAGGCGAGCGGAAACGCGAGCAGGGCGCTTACCCACCAGGCAGTGTCGGGCCTTAGAACGACCGCCGTCAAAGCAGCGACAGCGCCAAGCCCAAGCGCAATTGCCGCCTTCGTTTTGGTCAGCCTGAGAGAAGACAGAACGGTTGAGCGAACCGCGAGGGAGGCGCGCTTTTCAGCGTCGGTTGCCAAGCCGGCCTCGGTCATTGCTTGAACATTTCAATTCTGCGAGGCGTTGGGCCGGCCAGCGTCACCGCAGAGTTTTCGATCTCCGCGACTATACCAACGGGTGTCTGATCTCCTTTTTTGACGGCTATGGACTGGCCGCCAATGAGAAGGCTGGCGCGCATTTCCTTTCCCACTTTGAACACTCCAGTGAGCTTCACTTGGATCTCAGCTGGTGGCGGTCCTGCGTTGCGTGCGAACGCACTGCGATCCTGAGCGAATGGCGAGCGCTCGATCAGGGACGAGCCCGCCAGCCGATCCGTCGCCGGCAGCCTGCTGATCGCGGGAGGCGCCAGACCGGGTGCCGTTGCGGCTTGGGGCTCTTGCTGGCGGGCCCAGATACTGGCTGCCGCCGCCGCCAGAAGAGCCGCGGCCGTAACCGCCCCGGCTGTTCGAAAAAGCACGCTCATGGCGTTACACTCGCTAGCCGCCATGCCCGGCCGATCTCCATGCGGACGCGCAGGAAGTTGTCGGGGCGGGGGCCGTCGCCGCGGTCTATATCCATGCGCCGGACCAGCAGCACCGGCTTTTCCGTATCGATGTCTTTCAGAAGATCAACGAGCGCCTGGAGATCGCAGGTGATGGTGGTTTCCACCCAGACGCTACGGCCGACATCGCCCATGATTTCGGCTGCGAGCGGACGAACCGACTGAACGGCAACGCCGGCGCCGCGGGCTACCCGATTGAGCAAGCCCTGAAGGGCGATCTGCGCTTCGGCGTCGTCGGCATGGAGCGCTGAGAGATCGTTGGGGTCGTAAAGGGCGCCTGGCTGCGCCGGCGCTTCGAGAATCTCTTCAAAACGCGCCAGTCGAAGCTCAGCGGCGCGATGGGCTGCGGCCGCTTCAGCCAGCGGCATGGCAATGGCGGCGATCCCCGCGCCGAGACCGATCCCAAGAAGGACCAGCGCTGCCAGGCGTTGAAGCAGAGGATGCAGGGTTCGCTTGAGCGTCATCGAGGCGCCGCCTCTCGTGGACGCAGCTTCAGCTCGAACGCCTGCGCGGCAGCGCCGCTGGCGGCATTGAGTGTTCCGCTGAGTTCGACCGTCCAGTTCTTGGCGCCGGCGGAAATCGCTTCAATGGCCTTGGTTGGATCGTTCGACTGCGCGGCAAGCGTGATGTCCTGGGGCGACCAGCGAATGGAACTCCACCAGGCGTTGGCTGGCGTTGCGTTGTTGAGCGCGGCAAGGGTTTCGAGAACGGCGCCTGCCCGGCGGTCGAGCACGCCTTTGTCGATAAAATCACGAGCGAGGTCCGCATCGCGCCTAGCTGCCTCAGCCGCAACAACCGCGCGTCGGAGGCTCCGCTCTTGCTCCGCCAGGGCGCTTGTCTCTCCCTCGATACGCATGGTCCACATGACGCTTGCTGCAACAGCGCCAGCCAGGATCATCGCGACAAGGGCTGCATCAATCGCCAACGAGCGGCGCGCTTTTCTTTCTGCCTTACCCGACCTCAGTTCCGCGGCGCGACATTCGACTGCATGAAACCGAACGCTTCGAACGCCCTTCCGCCGGGCCGCCTTCTCCAGATTGTCCAGCCGGTCCCGTCGCGCCATCGCAATCGCATAGGTGACCGCTCCGCTGTCGGCCTGCTCGATCGCCGTGGCGCTGATTTGAAGCTGCGCGGGGTCGGCAGGCGCAAGATCGCCCAGGCGCAGGCGGATTGCGCTGGCATGCGCGGCCGACGAGCCCTTCGGCAGGGTAAGGCGGGCAACAAAAGCGTCGGTCTCGGGAAGGGCCATTGCTGCGTGAGCCGCGCGGATACGCTCCTCCTGGTCGAGCGTTTCCGCCGGGATAAGCTTTCGAAAGGGAGGGGCCAGGACATCGATCATCTGGGATGTCCACCACCGAACAGCCTGCGCGATGGGATCGAGGCGGTCAAACGGGCTGGGGATCATGTCTATGCGTGTCATCGGCAGTCCCGGATCACAGCGTCGAACTGGCAGTCGGATGGCGCGGTGCGGGCAGGAGCAATGATCGCCAGCGGCGGCTCGCCGGCGTCGCCGAGCAGCGAGATCGCTCCTGATGCCGTCAGCTCAAAGCGCGACGACGCGGGGAGGGTGAAGTCTCGTATGACCTGTCGGCCTGACAGGTTCAGCGTGCGAACTTTTCCCTGGGGCAAGGCGAGCGTCGCAGTCACTTGATCGGATCCGATGCTCGCGGTGATCCTGTCGGGGGCTAGTTCAAGACTGCCAGGATCGATGCGTTCGAACTCCAGCATGAACGTCTTCAAGGCGCGCGTGGTGCGAATGTCGCTTGCGATCTCCTTGGCGCGGACGGTGGTGAGCGCGTATCTGCGGGTTATCTCGGCCAGGCCGACGATCAGCATCGATGCGACGAGCAGGCCAGCAACCAGCTCGGTCAGGGTAAAGCCAGCTTCACTGCCGGCCTTAGCGTTCGATCGGTGCGATGCGGTAGGCTTCAAGACGCGTCTTTCCCTCCTTCTGCAGGCTATGCCACGCGACCTCGATTACGATGCGTTGAAGGCCAGGATAGTCGGCCCCTGCGGTATCGAGCGTGCGTGTCCACAACAGGCCAGCGTCAACGGCGGTTCCGCTGAGAGCTGGCGTATCTTCCTCCGTGAGACTTAGGGTTTCCAGCAGGAGCATTTCCGCCTGTCGCAGGGCCATGTCACGCACCCTGGCTTCGGCAGATCTCGCGCTCACCGAGCCTAACGCCGTCATCAGGGCAGTTGCTGCAAAGACTGCAACCGCAAGCGCAGCGATCGCTTCGACCAGGACAAACCCGTTTTCATTGTCTTTGGACATCAAAGCGCGCCTTCTCCCAATTGTGAGAGGCCGGTAAGAAACGCGCTCATCAGCCAGCCGGTGAACCCGCCCATGGTGAGAATGAGGATGGGGCCTGCTGCAGCTGCTGCCTGATCCAGACGACGAAGCGCGCGGTCAACTGCGATGTTTCCGGCGCGCGCAAGCATTTCGCCAAGCGCGCCGGTTTCCTCTCCGACACGCGCAAGCCGGAAAAGCTCCGGCGAGGCGCCAGAAATCGAGCCCAGCGCGTTGGCGACCGTGCGGCCGTCTCGCAGCGCCTGGCCTGAGGCGATGAACCGCTTTCTCCAGTGCGTGTTCGGCGCAGAGCCCGCCGCAAGGTCGATCGCCGTGGAGGCCGATGCGCCGCCGGCGAGCAGGGCGCCAAGCGTTCGCGCGAAGGCCCCGCAATTGATATCACGAACAATGTCGCTGAGGATCGGCAGGCGCGCACGCAAGGCTGCAAGCGCTTCGCGAGCCGACGGGCGCTGCGCGACAAGGACGAAGGCTGCCACGAGCACAATGGCGGCGGCTAGAATACCGAGGCCGTGCCGCTGCAGGGTGTTGCCTACTGCCAGGACCAGTTTGAGGTCGCCGGGAGGGTTCGGCGCATCTTCCAGCAGCGGGGCAATGGCAGGCCCCGCAAAAGCGGCAAGCGCGATGATGGCGAATACCGACAGCGCCGCAAGGAAAGCCGGGTAGGCGAGGGCGCCGACGATGCGTTTGGAAAACTCAGATTGCCGGCGCAGTAGATCGGCCGCAAAGCGGAGTGAATCTCCAAGACGGCCAGAGGCTTCGCCTGCACGCGCCAGCTCGGCGGCGAAGGCAAGATCGCCGCTCTCCTCCATGCGAGTCGCCCGGCCGAAGTCGGAGCCGGCATCCAGGCGCTCCGCCATCAGACGCGCAAGCTGGGCGGCGCGGACGGTCGATGCGCCGCTGGCCAGGACATCCAATGCCCGGCGCAGGGGAACGCCGGCATCGTGAAGGGCTGCAAGATCGGCGAGAAACGTCGCCAGATCGCCACGCGAGATACGCGCACGCCCCATCGTAGCGTTCGCCTGTTTGAGATGGACGGCTGTTTCACCGCGCGCCGCAAGCGTTCTGACCGCCTCATCACGCGTATCGGCTTCGATGAGGCCGCTACGCGAGCGTCCCGATGAGGTAAGGGCCGAATAGCGAAAGCGCGTCATTGCGTTCACCCTGAAAGCGCCCTCAGAATCTCAGCGGATGTCGTAAGGCCGGATCGGGCCTTGTCTGCTCCATCGTCGCGAAGACGGGCGGACAGGCACGCCTCGGCCGCGCGATCGAGCGCGCCGAGGTCGCGAAGCTGCGTCAGAAAGTCGTCAGAGGCTTCGAACCCCTCGGCGATGGCAATGCGGCCGACAAATCCCGCCTCAAGGCACCTGGCGCATCCCACCGAGTCAAAGACGGTTGACCCAGGCGATATGGAAAGGAAGGCCGCTTCAGACTGGCTTGCGGCTCGCTCGCGACGGCAATGCGGGCACAGGCGCCGAACTAGGCGTTGTGAGAGAGCTCCTCGGAAACAGGCCGCAAGCTGGAACGGTTCAACGCCCATGTCGAGGAGGCGCGGAACCGCCCGAGGCGCATCGATCGCGTGCAGGGTGGCGAGCACCAGGTGGCCGGTAAGCGCAGCTTGAACCGCAGCGCGGGCTGTCTCTCCATCGCGGATCTCGCCGACCAGGATGACATCGGGGTCCTGTCGCAGGAAGGAACGTATCGCCGATGGAAACGTAACGCCGGCTTTTGGCGCGCTCTGGACCTGTGTCACATGGTCGAAGTGGAACTCTACCGGGTCCTCGATCGTCAGGATCTTGCGAGACGTCTTTCGCATCGCTTCGAGGCCGGCATAGAGCGTGGTTGTCTTGCCCGAACCGGTGGGTCCGGTGACCAGGAACAATCCATGCGGCCAGGTGATCGCCCGTTCGAGCAGGGCCCGCTCAGCGGTCGAGAATCCGAGGCTTTCGAAGCTGAGACGCACCTCGCCGCGGTCGAGTATCCTGAGGACGGCGGCTTCGCCATTGACCGAAGGGACGATCGACACGCGAAGATCGATCGGCCGGCCGCCGACAACGATCGTGGTGCGGCCATCCTGCGCTGCGCGTCTCTCACCGAGGTCGAGGTCGGCGATAACCTTGATGCGCGCCAGAACTGAGGAGGCCGCAGCAAGCGGTTCTTCGGCGACCGTCTCCAGGACGCCATCGATCCGGAACCGGATGCACAGGACCGTCGATCGCGGCTCTATATGGACATCCGACGCGCGGCGCTCGACGGCGGCCGCCAGCCAGCTTGCCACTCTTCGGGCCACAGGCGCATCACGGTCGAACTCGACGGCCGCATCGCTCTGTCCCTTCTCGCGTTCGGCAACCTCATGCGCCCAGGCGCTTCCAACGTCCTCATAGGCTTCCGCAAACAGCCGTCTCTGTTCGCTGGCTCTGAGGACCGATACCAGGACTCTGCGCCCGGTCGCAAAGCGCGCGCCGCGGATCGCCTCGTCATCGAACGGGTCCACCAGCCCCAGATGAAGCTCGTCATCGGCGCTCTCGAAGACCAGGCAGCGGTGAAAGCGCATGAACGATGGCGAAAAGATTCTTCCGACATCCCGATCCACCGATCCACTGGCCACGGCAAGGCCGGACACGTCGAGGAAGGCCGCCTGAAGGTCTGTATCGCTCACAGCCCCAAGACGATTGAGCGCCAGAGGCAGGGGCTCGCGGTTGAACCCTGCTGCGCGCGCGGCCGCCGCCTCTGCATTCGCCGCCAGCCCGGCATTTTGCCGGAGCCAATCAAGGACCCGGGCGTAGGCTGAGACCTCTCCCGTCGGCTCTATCGGATCAGTTGCAGCAATGCCGGCGGATCCCGCGGCGGTCGTATCTGCAGGCGGGTCAAGGAAGGGCGGGGGACCGTCGCGTGGCGCCATGGCTCATGTCGATCTGATATCGGCATCGGCGCCTTCGCCGCCCTCAGCGCCATCGGCACCCAAGGTAACGATGGCAGGAGGCGCATTGGCGGTTGCGGAAGGCGATATCAGAAACCGGCGTCCCCAGGGGTCGATGAGTGTTTTTGCGGACCGCACGTAAGGACCGTTCCAGCCCTTGACGCCTTCCGGGATCGTAAGAAGCGCCTCAATGCCTTCCTCCGGCGTCGGATACCGTCCGACATCGATGAAGAAATCATCGAGCGCAGCGGCGAGCGTGTCGACATGAAGCTGGGCGGTCCGCGTCTTGGCGGTGTTGAAGCGGCCGAGTATCTGGGGTGTCACCGCGGCAGCTATAAGTGCGAGCACGACGATCACGACAAGCAGCTCTGTCAGCGTGTAGCCGGCCTCGCCATCGCCTGGGATTGCTCTATTGCGTTTCATTGCAGCGCTCCTCGCCCTTGGTGCGGATATGCCTCCAGTCGAGAACTTTTGTGGGGGCCGCCGGGTCCCCCGTCATGATCACGGTTGCTGCCAGGCCGCGCGCGGGTTCGTCAGCGGTCCAGACTTCGAGATAGAGCCGCGCGCCGGCAGCGGGCCGGCCGATCCCGTGGGTCTGCTCCTCAGGCTTGTAGTCTGTGCGTCCACCGAACGCGGTCAAGATGGAATAAAGACAATCCCGATCCGCCCCGGCCGGCGCTATATCATCCAACAGCCTGACCGGCTCTTTGCTGGATCGATGCTCCTGAATGGCGGCCCTGATTCCTGAGCGAGTATCCTGTGCGATGCCGGCATCAAGGAGTCTTGCCTCGATCGCTTCGGGAGAGGCGAGATTGATATCGAGTTTGAGGCTTTCAAAGGATGCCTCAGCTTTTACGGTCTTGCCGAAGACGTCGATGGTCTCCGGGCCTTCGAACTGCAGCTTCCGCCGCCGGGGATCCTGGGCAAGCTGTGAGCTCACTATGAGGACCGCGGATCGCAACACGGCGTCGGCCGAGGCCTCACGTTCTGCGCCTTTCACGCGGCGCAGCGCATCCGCCGATGTCGAAACCAGCGCTGCCGCCACCAGACTGATGGCAAGCAGGACCGTAAGGGCAGACGCCAGAATGTAGCCCTCTTCCTTGCGCGGGCTCACCGCGTCAACTCCTTCTCGAGCTTTCGAAACGCCAGGCGGAGCTCGTCGGTCGCTTCGACTGCAGCCTGACCGTCAACCAGGAGACGCGGTGTAATGAACACGACGAGTTCTGTCCGCTTGACGATTCTGGTGTCCGATCGGAACAGCTGACCCAGAAGCGGGATGTCTTTCAGGATCGGAATGCCGGTGACCGCTCCTGTGCGGCTTGTCGAAATGAGGCCGCCGAGGGCAACGGATGCGCCGGAAGGCACCAGAAGCGTGCTCTCGATCTTGCGCTGCTGGATTGTCGGCGAGTCGATGCCGGAGGAGGTCGTGCGCGCGACCTGGGACACCTCCTGAGCTACTTTAAGCTCAATCATTCCGCCGCCTCGAACCCGAGGCACAACCTCGAGGATCACGCCAGTATCGCGATAGACAGTCTGGTTGACGATCGGAGCATCCGGATCCGTGACGGAGATCGCGGTCTGGGTGACGATCGGAACCTGGTCGCCGATCTGGAGATTTGCAGGCTCATTGTTGAGCGCCATAAGGCTTGGACGGGAGATCACCTCGACCTTGGTCACCGACGCCAGGAGGTTGAGAGCCGCCTCGATGTCGGTGTTGACATAGGTCAGGGCAAAGCCTGGAAACTGCGTCGTGACCTGTCCGTTCGGCGCATCGGTAAAGGTCCCGACAAACCTCTCCTCAATGCCGCGCCAGTTGATGCCGTATTGAAGTTCATCGTCCAGCGTCACCTCGACGATGGCCGCTTCGATCAGCACCTGCGGCATCGGCTGGTCGAGCGCTTCGAGCAGCAATCGCGCTTCAGCGAGTTGGTCGCTCTCGCCCCGCACGATCACGGCGTTCTGCTGTTTGTTCGTTGTGACGGAAAGCCCGGCGCTTGAGATTGCGGTGGCTGGGCTGGAAGCCGCCTCAGGCGATTGGCTCAGACTCGATGGCCGCTCGCCAGCTCTGGAAAAGGCAGGCGTAGCTCCCAAGGTTGAGGGGACGTTGTCGGGCGCTTGCGGTGCAGCGGGACTGTCGCTCCCGGGGCTCGACGATCCGAGTGATCTTGCGAGCGCTTCAGCGGCCATGTGCCTCGCGCGATAGATCAGGAGTCCCGGAGAGACGTTGGCGCTCGGCACATCCAGACGGGAGAGCCATCCCTGAATTGTGCCGATCATCTGCGGGTTGCGAGCGAGCACGATAAGCGTCGAAAGCCGGCCCACAGGAATGAAATCGGCCTGATCGAAGGAGGGCCCAAGCAGCGGCCGCAACTCTCCGATCATGTCATGTGGCGTAACGTTGGTCAGCTTGAAGGCCGCCGTGGAAACCTGGGAAAACCAGTCCACATCGAACATGGCGGCCGCCGAGGAAGCAGCCGTAATCGCCGCCTCGTCCCCGCGAATGATCAGGAAGCGCCGGCGATCATCGGTTTGCGCAATCGTTGCCGAGGGGGCGAAGGGCGATATCAGGGGGCCGAGTTGGGAGGGGGTGATGAACTTTGGCGTAAGCACCACAGCGCCTCCGCCGGAAGGGGAGGGCTGGCCCGGCTCGATGGCGGCGGCCTGCACTGAGGCGTTCTGACCCGATGCCCGCGCAATCGCAACGAAATCGCCCCTGTCGATCACCGCAATACCCAAAGATCGAAGCGCGGTTCGCAAGGCTTCTATCGCGGCGAGGCGCGACTGAATGTTATCGACCCGCATCGTCACCAGGCCGGAGACATCGGGCGCAATCGAGTAGTCGATCTTGAGAAACTCGCCCAGCACCTGGTTGACGACGGTCGCGATATCCGCTCCGACATAGGTCGCCGAGAACGGTTCATCGGTCTGGAAATCCACACTGCTGCTTGCCGCGGCCTGTTGGCCGCGCTGCACGAACTGGCCAGGGCGCAGCTGCTGCTGTTCTTGCGGAGGCGATACGACTTCCTGGGCGCTCGCTCCCAGAGTTACCTGAAGCGCCCAATACCCGAGCATGCACAGCACAAGCGTTGAAATCGGCGACAGAAGCCGTTGCGGCCCAGCGGGCCTGATGGGCGGAGCAGTCGCAGAGGTCTGAAACGTCATGTCCACCCCCGCACTGGATGCTCACAAGTGTCAACACGATCATGCAATACCTCAAGGTGCAATCGCCGGGTTGATGCGCAGCTTGCGAAGTGATGCACGAGCTCGCGATATCTGACTCCCACCGCGTCGCCTAACGCGCGGCTCATCATCAAGCGCAGCACGCGTGCGATCTGTCTGATAGTTGCGACGATCGCAATTTCATTCTGTCACTCGAACGAAATCGAAAAAAGATTCTGCATCGACTGGCGCTGATTCCGGATTCGTGTTCCGCTCAGCGCGTGAGTACGAAGTGAAGTGTTTGCGTGTTGGGGGATTGAGTGAAGCGTGCGCTTCCTGTGCTTCGTGACTCGGCGCCGATTGGCGCCGTCTTCTGGATTTTCCCTGATACCCAACGTTCAGCCGTCAGCGTCGTATCGGTGCGATGCTTCCGATGCGTTGTGCGTTGTTTGCGAACGAGTTGGTTCGGTCGATTTCCATTCAGACGGGTTGTGCGCTTGAGCGATTGCTGAATCCAAGGAGGAGTTGATGACCGTCGATCGTCGCAAGGCGCTAGCGGGACTGGCTTCATCGGGTGTATTCGCATCGTTGATTCCGCAAGACGCGTTCGCTGTTACCTACGAGTACGACGCGCTCGGCCGACTCCGGAAAGTCACTTACGACGACGGCCGCGTCGTTCAATACACCTACGATGCCGCTGACAATCGCACGCAGGTGGTAAGCGTCACCGGGGCGCCCGTCGGAACACTGTCCGCAGGTCCGGCGCAAATTCAGCTTGGCGGTTCGTCGCTGCTGTCATGGACCACGACCAACGCAGCCACGGCCTCGATAAACAACGGCGTTGGCTCGGTAAGCCCCATCGCGGCGGGCTCCATATCCGTATCGCCGGCGGTGAACACGACCTATGTGCTTACGGTGTCCGGAATTGCAGGGCAGACGACAGCCCAGACAACGGTGACGATTGCACCTCCCACCGCGTTGATGTCCGCGAATCCAACGACAGTGAGCCTCGGCAGCCCCTCAACTCTGACGTGGAGCACCACGGGCGCCACGAGCGTGTCCATCAGCAACGGCGTCGGCAGCGTTGCGGCGAGCGGTTCCGTGCAGGTTTCACCAACTGCAACAACGGCCTATGTGCTTACGGCGACCGGGCCTGGAGGGCAGACGACGGCTCAAGCGACCGTAACGATTTCGCCGCCGACCGCGTCTATGTCTGCAAGTCCGACGACCGTTGGTCTTGGTAGTCCCACCACGCTCACGTGGAGCACAACGAGCGCCGCGAGCGTGTCCATCAACAATGGCGTTGGAATTGTCGCTGCCAGCGGCTCCATGCAGGTCACGCCCACAACGAACACGACTTATGTTCTTACGGCGACTGGGCCAAGCGGGCAGGCAACCGCTCAGGCTGGCGTCGCGATAGCTGCTCCGACAGCATCGCTGTCTGCAAGCCCAACATCGATACTGGCAGGCAACCTAGCGTATCTGACGTGGGGTGCGACGAACGGAACGAGCGCGTCCATCAGCAACGGCGTCGGCGCCGTGTCGCCTGTTTCGGGCGGTTCTGTCGGCGTCCAGCCGGCAACGACAACGACGTACACGTTGACCGTCACAGGACCGGGCGGACAAATAACAGCTCAAGCTACGGTGACCGTTACTCCTCAACCGCTGTCGGCAACCGCGACCCCGACGCTCTGGGAAGTGCCTGGGCCGGGCCAGGAGCCCCCGCCGGCACAGGCCTTGGCTTCAGGCGGCACGCCTCCGTACAGCTATCAGTGGCAGCGCGTTTCCGGCAGCACAGCTACCACAGCCTCGACTCCAAATTCTTTCGACACAAGCTTTGTCACGACGGGGACCGTTGGGCCACCCCGAGTATCTACATGGCGCTGCCAGATCACCGATGCAGCAAGCACCGTCGTTTTCACCAACAACATTACGGTACGTGTCTACGTCAACTGAACAGCAGGGGTAAGAAGATGTCGAAACGCATTTTTCTTTTTGCCGCGGCGCTGTTCTCTGCGTCGCTCATATCTCCGAGCGCTGCGGCGCTGCCGATTGAAAATTGCACGACCATCGTCGGCGGCAGCGCGGCTCCAACCAGCGCCGGGATTTCGGCGCCTCCCGTGTTCAACCCCGTCGACGCACTGGGTGTGAATCTTCAGTCCGGAAAGCTGACGGCGTCTTCGCCGCAGATCTCGATCGGCCCCAGAGAAAGGCCTGGCCTGACCTTCGCTCGGTCGTACTCTGGCGGGCGCACGGACTTTGATCGCTGGGACGACAATTTCGTCGCGACGCTGAGCACCAAGCCGATTGCTTGCGGCCCGACGCCGTACAACGTGCTGTGGACCGCCGTCGTCAACGGGTCGACATATCAGTTCTTCAAGTACACTACCGGCCTCGACCAGGAATTTCATGCGATCGCGGGCGGCGGCGAAAAACTCGCGCCGCGCGCAGGCGGCGGATATCAGCTGACACTGTCCGACGGCACGGTGGTGGCCTACACAGGGCCCGGCGGACTAGGTGCTCAATACGCCAACATGGCGCGAGCATCGTCCGTCACGATGCCGGATGGCGAGGTTCACACATACCACTACGTCGTGGCTGGCATCTACACGCGCCTGCAGTCTGTAACGACTAACCTCGGCTATCAGGCTCACTTCCAGTACGCATCGCCGACCAGCATTTCATTGCAGAAAGTCACGCTGCTGAACAACGCGTTCGAATCCTGCGGCGTCACCGCAGAGTCGTGCGGCACGCTGTCCTACACGTGGCCATCGCTGACTATCGCAGCATCATCGGCGCAGGTCACAATCACCGACAACCTCAATCAGGCCATTGTCTACAACCTCAGCGCGTCTGGCATCACGTCGATCCGGAAGGCCGCCCATCCCTCTCAGGACTGGATTTCTGTAACTTATTTTGGGGTTACATATACCGGAAGAGTCCAAACGGTGACCCGTGAAGGGGCGAGCTGGACCTACAGCTATACCGATGTGCCGATACAAAATAATCCGGGCCTCATGCAGTATACCAATGTCCGGCAGGATCCGTTAGGCGGGACAACTACCGCGGTGATGGAAACTGACGAGATCATTTTGTGGGGAAATGGCATTGTAGCCATTAGGCTCAAGCAGGTAACAGATCCCTCGGGCTACGTAACCCAATATGGCTGGAACTCGTATGGCCGCCTGGCGTTGGTCACAAACCCTCGCGGCGACCAGATCGGCTTGAACCGGGATATCCACGGCAACATCACCTCGCTGACGCGATATCCAATTCCCGGCTCCGGAGAAAGCCAGACAACCGAGAATGCCGCCTATCCGGGCGTGGGAGCGGGGCCTTGGGGAACCGGCACATGCGCAAATCCCAAGACATGCAATCAACCCACGACAATCACAGACGCACGCGGCTTCGTGACGTCGTTCACCTACGATGCTGGCCACGGCGGCGTGCTCACCGTTACCAAGCCAGCGCCTGCTTCTGGCCCCTATGCCAGCATCCAGCCGCAGACGCGCAATACGTACAGCAACAACGGCACCGCAATATTCCGGCTAGTGTCGAGTTCGACCTGCGCCACGACCAGTTCCTGTGCTGGAACAGCAGGCGAGACTGTCGTTGACACCGTCTACGATACGCAGCGTAAACCGACGACCGCAACAACGCGCGCTGGCAACTCATCCATCAGTTCGACGACGACGACCACCTACACGCCGCAGGGCGATGTCGCGACTGTCGACGGCCCGCTCGCCGGAACCGCAGACACCGTCTACGCCTATTTCGACGGGATGCGCCGGCCTCGTGCCTCCGTCACGCCGGACCCCGACGGCGCAGGTCCGCTGCTCTACGGCGTCACCAGGACGACGTACGACGCCGACAGCAATCCGACGCTGATTGAAAAAGGCGAGGTGGGCGCACCTGCGAGCTGGAACTCGCTAACCGTCTATGCGCGCTCGACGCTCGAATACGACGTGTTCGGCCGCAAGGTTCGCCAGAACGAGATCAACCTCGCGACCGGCCTGCCCGAGGCGGTGGCGCAGACTAGTTATGATGTCGAAGGCCGCATCGACTGCGTCGCCCAGCGCATGAATGCCGCGGTCTACGGCTCTTTGCCCACGGCCTGTTCTCACAGCACCGCCGGGTCATTTGGACCGGACCGGATCGTGAAAACAATCTATGCCGCCAATGGCGACGTCTTGAAACTCCAGTCCGGCTACGGCACTGCTCTGCAGCGCGACGAACGAACGATGACCTATCTGGCGCCGGGGCTGGTCGGAACGATCAAGGACGCCGCCAACAACCTGACGACCAACGAGTATGACGGGTTCAACCGCCTCAAAAAGATGCGCTATCCCGTCGCGACCGTTGGCGCCAACTCCAGCTCGACGACCGACTACGAACAGTTGACCTACGACGCGGCCGGCAACATCACCTCGGAGCGCCGGCGCGATGGCCTCATCGTCGCCAACACCATCGACAATCTCAACCGGGTTCGGGTGAAGGATCTGCCGGGGACCGAGCCCGACGTCACCAACTCCTACGACAATCTCGATCACCTGATATCGGCCAGCAGCAGCGCGGGAGTCGTCTCGTGGACATACGATGCGCTGGGTCGCGTTACGGCCGAGACGCAGCCGAACGGCGTGGTGTCGTACGCATACAATGCCGCCGGCCAGCGCACGCAGCTGACCTATCCCGGCGCCGGCTTCTCCACGAACTACCAGTATCAGAACGATGGCCAACTCAAGCTCATCGGCCTCAACGGCGCCACGACCGGATCCGACGTCCTGGCGACGTTCTACTACGGCCAGCTCGGCCATCGAACGTCTGCTTGTCGCAGTGTGGGCACGTCGGCTGCGTGCACCGGCGGCGCCCGTACTGTCTTCGGATACGACGCGCTATGGCGTCTCGGCGGGTTCAGCCACGATCTCGTGACAGGCGCTTCGACCTATGACGTGTCGAAGACGTTCACCTACACGCCCGCAAGCCAGCTGCTTACCCGCACGTCTTCGAACGCGGCTTATGAATGGCCGACCGCTCAATCGTTCACCGAGGGCTACGCGGTCAACGGCCTCAACCAGTATACGTCGGTGGCGGGGTCTGCTCTCGCCTATGACGGTCGCGGCAACACCACCAATGACACCACCAAGACCTATGCCTATGACTCCTCCAACCGTCTGACATCGTCCTCCAACGGGGCTGCGGCCGTCTACGATCCCACGGGCCGGCTTCTCTCGATCAGCCAGGGCGGGGCGACGACGAAGTTCCTCTATGACGGCACGCGCCTGATCGCCGAATACAACGGAGCAGGGGCCCTGCAGCGCCGCTATGTGCATGGCGATGGGGTCGATGATCCGCTGGTCTGGTTCGAAGGCTCGGGCACGACCAGCCGCAGCCAGCTGTTCAAGGACGAGCGCGGGTCGGTGATCGCGGCCGACACCGGCGCGGCGGTTACCACCAAGCAGTATGACGAGTACGGCAACCCCGCTGGCAGCTACACCGGCCGGTTCCAGTACACCGGCCAGACCTGGATGCCGGAGCTCGGCCTCTACTATTACAAAGCCCGCGCCTACAATCCCGACCTCGGCCGGTTCATGCAGGTCGATCCCATCGGCACGAAGGATCAGGTCAATCTCTATGCCTATGTCGGGAACGATCCGCTGAACAAAAATGACCCTGAAGGCATGACTAGATGTTCGTCCAACACTCCAGTGGACACATGTGAAGCCGTCAGAGAAAGTGCCGAGGACGCTTCGCAGGCATTCGAGAAACTTGCGGGAGATGTACAAGCAGCACTGGACGCCAGAAACGGAGGAGGTGAGCTAACCGCTGATCAAGAACAACTTCTCAACCAGGTGAATGCGATATTCGGCAATACTAAAAACAGCACTTTGAGAGATATAGCAAAGACCGCGAATCACGCGGCGAATCTTTTAGACTACGAATCCAACACAACTTTAAAGGCGGCATATCTAACAGACGCTAACGCCAAAATTGAACCGTTTTCAGTTAACACGATTACTTACGACCCATTCAAACTCTTCAATCGTCCCGATTTCTCAAAGCGCCCAGCTGATCAAGTGAGTAGGATACTCTCTCATGAAGCAGTACACCTCACTGGGTCGTGGCCACATTTTGGCCCCGGAGGACGATCGGAACGAAATACCGACCGGTTAGCTTGTATGACGCACTGGGGTGCCTGTTTGCGTGACGACCGCTTACGCGTTATGCCGCCGCGCCAGTAGAATCGTTCGAAAGTATTTTGGAGATCGAATGTCGAGCTATTGCGCCTTTCGTTTAACGGCAGCAGCATTTCTCTGCCTTGCGATGATCTCATGCAAGCAGGACGTTCCGTCCGGAGAAGTAATATTTTCTGTCTCCGGCGCATTCTCGCGTTATGAAGCAAAGATTTTTACAGTCCGTACAGTCGCGGGGCGCAACGCGCTGCATTGGGAGGCGAAGGTCGAAAACCTCTCCGAGGAAGTGCTCTGTATTCCATCTTTTTATGTTAACTCTCAGTACCCTTCACTTGGATACTTGGTTGTTAAAGAATGGGATAATCAGGAAAGCAGTTTTCTGCCTATCCAAGAGAACTCTGGGCCGTTGCCGTTCTTCGACGATGCCTGGCAAGAGTTCTCAATAGTTGCCCCGAAGACAGCGCTCCGCGTTCAGGCTGGGCTGTTGGAAAACTTCAAAATTTCGCATTTTCCGATAGAGATAGCTAATTCAATTCGAGTCTTCAAATGCGCATATTTTGAAAACAACCCGCTGCTGTCAATTCATGATATAGTGGCCAACCGCCCGATACAGTTCGCGCATGAGTATTCCGATTTCCTATCAGCTGGCCCAATTGAATTCCCTTAAAGTCATTAGCAGAATCGTCAGTTCAACCACGCGGGTTTTTCGAAGCGTTGTACGCCTCCGCCGAGGGCCGCCTTGCGGCGGATGGCGTGATCGGGAGTATCGGCTGCTACGACTAGTTTGATGAGAGGTCTCTAAACTAGTCGCTGAGGGAGGCGGCGTGGAGATCATCGGAGGAGAGCCGCGTCGGCGGTGGTCGCTGGAGCAGAAGCTCGCGACGGTTGAAGCGACCTTTCAGCCTGGCGCGAGCGTCAACGGCGTGGCGCGACAGCTTGGGGTAAACGCAGGTATGCTGTTCTCCTGGCGCAAGGAGTTCCGCGACCAGCTGGGTTTTCCTGAACCGCCGAAGACGAAGGGCTTTGCCCCGGTCATGCTGTCGGCGCCCGAGGGAAGGGTTGATCAGCCTCTCGGCGTCATCGAGGTCGAGTTTCCTGGCGGTGTGCGGTTGAGAGCCGTCGGTGCGGTCAGGCCCGATCTGGCCGCCGCTGTCGCCGGCGCCTTGGCGAGGCGATGATCGCGATCCCCTCGAACGTTCGAGTGTGGCTTGCCGCGGGCCATACCGATATGCGGCGCGGCATGCAGGGTCTGGCGCTGCAGGTCCAGGAAGGCCTTCACCGCGACCCGCATGCCGGCGATCTCTTTGTCTTCCGCGGCAAGCGCGGCGATCTTGTAAAAATCATCTGGCACGATGGGCTCGGCCTGTCGCTTTACGCCAAGCGATTGGACCGCGGTCGGTTCGTCTGGCCGGTGACCGCGAGCGGGTCGGTTTCTCTGTCACCCGCCCAGGTCGGCTATATGCTCGAGGGCATCGACTGGCGTAATCCCCAACATACCTGGAGACCCGAAGGAGTGATCCGATCAATTTTGCAGACCCTACAGGACAATGTGGGTTTTGTGGAAGAGCGCTCGATTTTGTAAGAAAAATGCTCACGCGCGGCCACAACCGCAATCCTCCACCCCCCCTTCCTGGACCAGGATCACCGCTCCCGGTGCCACCTTTCAACGTTTGGCCGGGAGAAATGTTCGGATCTCCTGACCCCGGAGTTTCAGAACTGGCCCGACACTTGGAGGTTGAAATACCAGGGTCTATTAATGGCCCTAATGTCTACCTGTTTCGCTCGGACGGAAGTACTATATCAGACGTAGATATTGCTACGAATTATGATATCGCTATTCAGGTAAATATGGGGAATGGAAATGGGCTGGTCGGCCAGATACGTAGAGTCCAAGAAGCGCTCGGGCCGAAGGCAGACGTTATTGGATATGCCCCTAGAGCAGGAATTCATGTGTATCGTAATGCTGAGCGCCTGGGTGTGAGACTCTTCCGCAACTACGGAGATCTCACGGCGTACGTTCGCGCCAGGGCCGGGGGCGCAGCTCAAGACGTGATACTGCCGCCCGTGCTGCCGCCATCAGATGATAAACCACCACCGTTGCCGTATCCCGGACAGTGTACCATCACGGACTCATGCTGACCGCAAAAGGAATCTACATCTGTATTGAAAGACGCTTTTCGAGTCAGGCCGTCGGACGGTTGGCTGTGTCTGCTCCGATCCGAAGCTATGACTCTGACAAACACAGCGTGGGCTTTGGGTTCGACGCCTGGCTATCACGCCATTCTCTGCCACGGAAAAGATCTTCAGTTTGGTCTCACTCAAGCGAGCCCTTCGATGGAAAGAAAATACTCTCTAGGGATTCTTTGCGAACCTGGCGCTTTTGACGATCTCAGCCCCGCCGATCTGACGCGCCTATCCAGCCAGCAGATCGTTAGCGAAGGGCGGCCTGGCGAATATCTGTCGATAGCAGAGTTTCATAATGTTGAAGATTGGGATTGGGTCGGCGATATCAGAAGCGAGTTGGCCAATGCCGATGTAGATGTTCCGTGGGACCGAATGCGTGCCTACGCTTGTTGGGGACGCGGAATTGCGCATCTAAACGAATTTCTTCGGAGACGAGCAAAGGCAGGCCCTTTGATCGTCTCATCTGATGACGGACTAACGTTTAAATACTCGATATCATGCACTGATATTGAGTTGAAATCGTTGGTGTTTGCTCATGGTCCCGAGGTGGGAATTGACAAATAATTGCCGACGTTAAATCGGGCGCGATCCGTACGATCGCACTCATGCAGCGGCCAGATGGCGCTGACAAGTTAACTGCCCGACGCCAATTCCAGCTTAAGGCGCGCGACGGCGGTCAAGCAGCAGCCAGATTCCAGAGGCAGTCAGCCCGTGCTTGGAAAAGTTTGAGCGTCGGCCGGCTGATCATGTGTCGCTGAAAATCGAACGCGTTGTAGATCGCGGCGTGGGCTGCCACGAAACGCAGTGCTGGAAGGCAGCGATTTGAAACCGAGCATCTTGCGCTCGCGATCTTCGGATCGGGAAATGAGAGTTCTCCGCCCGATTGTTTTCTCGGAGTTGGCCTGGCCTGTGCAATTGACAGCACCCTGAGCCCCCGGCGTCATGCGTGCGCGTCATCCAAATAATCCGCCCACCACTGCGCGAGTTTGCGGCGCTCGTCCAAGTAGTCAGCGCGATTGTAGGCTGCGCGAACTTCGTTCGGCTCTCTGTGCGCTAGAGCTCGTTCGATCACATCAGATCGAAACTGTTCGCTTTCGTTTAGAACTGTGGAAGCCAGCGCTCTGAGCCCGTGAACGGTCGCTCGGCTGTGATAGCCCCTTCGACCGAGCGCGTGCTCGCGTTGTCTCATGACTGGCTATCTAGGAGCCTGCGTGCCAGCATCTCAATGAAATCAATGCGTTCGCTGACGTTCGTCCGTGTTCGGACCGTTCTGGGTAACGGATTGGGTAGCAATTCACCGAAGGAGGCGGCCGGATGATCGTGCAGCACATCGATGGAATGCCGTCCGCCGAGGCTGGAAAGGGTATGATCCGCCTGGCGCTGAGGTCGCGCAGCATTGAAGGGGTCTCAAACGTCGTCAGCGAATTCGCACTGACGCCTCACGCCGCAACTCATGTCATCCTGGCTCTGACCAACGCTCTCGCACAGCATAATGGCGCCGACGCCTGCAATGTCGTTGCTTTCGCGCCCTTACCCCATCGACCGAAGAAACCGCATAGGCCGCGTCGTTAGGCGGTCGCCGCCAGAGCACGCAGTTCCTGCAGCCGTATCAGCATCGACAGCGCCTTCTCGAATTGCCGGTCGAGTCGTGCTTCCATCTCCCAGAGCTGGCGGATACGTAGCGGATCGAAGCTCTCCGCAATTGCCTGCGCTCGGATCGACGGCCTTGCCGCGTTGGTCTTGAGCCAACCGCGGCGCCAGGGAAGGGCATCCTCGGCAAGAAACCGCCGCAGCAACTCGCAATCTGGCCGATACTTGGGTTTCCCGTCGTCGGTTTCCTCGAGCTCCCCCGTCCACCAGTCGCGCATGTCATCGTCCAGCCTCGCAAGGGCATCCTGATAAGCCTTGCCGGCGTCTATCAGTTCCAGTGCCGCCTCGACATCGACGATCCCTGACTCGATCGCCTCGACCGTCTCGGCATCGTCCCGATCGGATCCCCGCAATACCTCGGTCAGCGAAATCTGATCGCGTGTCTTGTAGTCGGTGACGCCGGCGCGAGTAAGTGTCTTCCGCTTGGCCTGATCGTCGTTCGCACGGTCGAAGGCATGAGCTACGTGAACCGCAGACTCCGCCGCCAGCAGCCTCCGTCGGCGCCACTCGATCCAGGTCAGTCGGTCGATCAGCGAGGTCTCGGTCGACCCTTCCGGGCTGTGAGCCGCCACGAACGCGGCCCTGAGCTGGGAGAAGGCCTCTGCATCCTCCCACGGCAGCAGGCCCGGCGGCCTTGGCCCCGGCGACGGGTGAAGCATCACGACATTCGCAGCCGCGACTGCACTCATGTCCAGAAGGCTCCCTGCCTGATCCGGCGGCCCTTGACGATCTTCCGCTCCAGCCGGCCCAGCCATCCCGCCGCGCGGTCCCAGCTGGCGCTTTCCAGCGCGTGGATGCGGTCGCACATGGCGTCGTAGGTCTTCTGGTGCATTCCCTTGGGCTTCTTTGCGATGAGGCTGTCGAAACCCGGCTCGCCGCCCAGCTTCATGCGCAACCGGTGGACGCTTTCCGCCAAGTGGTCATAGCTGCGGCTGCGCCGGCTTTCGTACGTCAGCCTCGCACAATGCCGGCAAACGTTACGGCCGCCGGTCAAGTAAATATGCCAGACACTTCGCCGGCAATGCGGGCAGACGAAAAAGGGTGTCGCCCCGCCATAGTGGTTCGGCCGCCAGTCGATGCGGATGTCCTCGGCCACCTGCCGCCATTCGCTCTCGCCCTGGCACTGCACGCGATAGTGCATGTGGATGCAATCACGCCCGCCGAGAACGCCAATCGAGGCGACGCGCTCGCCGCCGCGCGACCAGCTCACGGTGCAGGAGCAGGGACCGTTGAGCACCCGATCGCGCAGCAGTGAATGCACACTGATGCGCCGCAGATCTTCGATCGTCGATCGCGACATCCGGTTCCAGCCGCCGCTGCCACATCCGCCCACGAAATTTTCTCCGACGGGGTTTTGTCGGAATCTCGTGGCAAGTCGGACTTCTATCAATCCTCATTTCGCTGGCGTTCGCCGGTGACTGCCGCCTCCGCAGTGAAACTCCGGCCCCACCGCCACACCACACACACTCCCCCTATAAATAGGGGGAGTGTGGTGGTGGTGGCTCGGGGGCTAAGGCTCCACACTTCCACGGTCATCCACACTGCCATTTGATGACCGTGGCTCTGACGCTGACACGCCAACGCGGACCACGGACCGCAGCCCTCCACGGCGGGGATAGGGTACGTCAACACGGGCTAGATAACGGTCCTGGACAAGCGATCCCAGCACAAGCCGGATGCGGGCCCGCTGCGCCTTGTCTTCGGGATTGAGCTTGAGGATGGGGGCCATGTCGATCCCGGCCCAATCGCTTGCGCGGTGGTCATAACCGCGGTCCTTGCCATCCAACGCCTCCTGGATCGCGCCAATTGTTTCCACGGCAAGATGCTTGGGAGCGGACGCAAGCACGTCGAGGGCGGCTGCCACGCCGACTTCGTCGGCGGGGGGCCCATTGCCCAAAGATATGCTTCGCAAGACGTACCAGGATCTTTCGTCTTGCCCCGCCGCAAGGTTCTGCTTGTCGCGTCGTGAGTGGAAGGCGCGGACATCGGAATGCAGTCCGAATGCGACCAACTCTTCTGCGGTCGGCACGTTCAGAACCCGCAACATGCGAGCTGCATCAACGAGAGCCTTGGCGCCACGGGCGCTCTCGCTTGCGACGGTGTGGTCGCCCTTGCGGGTATGATGGATGATATGGATGGCGCAGTTGGTCGCCTGCGCAAGACGGCTCCAGCGCTTCACTAGGCGATCAATCTGGACGTTGTCGTTCTCATCAAGCGCATGGGATGAAACAAAGGGGTCGAGAATGAGCGCATCGATCCCGCGCTTCTGGATCTCCCGCTCGAGCTCGCCGAATAAGTCTTCATGCACGTAACCCGCGACCGAAGTACTGGCAGTCAGGAGCGCGTTGTCGGGCCCCGCGTTCACGAACAGATGGCCCGCTAAGTCGCCGACGCTAATGGCATGATGCAGGGCCGCCGCCTGGATGCGCCGCGCTAGTTCGTCCTCCGGTTCTTCGAGGTTCCAGAGCCAGACGCGTCTTCTGGCCGTCGTGGACGGGATCGCCAAGCAGGGGCCGTCCGCTGGCCATCGCAAGCGCTTCGCCGATCAGAAGAGACGTCTTCCCCACTCCGCCGGGTGCGACGGTCGCGGAAACAACCCCCCGCATCAGCAGCTGTCCATAGATCCACGGACGAGGAGGAATGCTGTCCGGCGGCCGCCATGAATAGGCCATCGCCGAGATGAGACGAGGCGCCGGTCCCCTGTCGTGGAAGGGGCGCGCTCCGTCCGCGGCCAGCCGAAGAGCCTCCACGCCTTTTTCGCGCGCGAGCCCATTCGCGTCGAGCGTCATGGCGCCTGCGCCAAGCTCAGGACCCGAACCTCAAGGCCTCGCGCGACCAGCGCGGCCCCCAACCTTTTCGTCGCTGTCCGCCCGGCGTCGTCATCATCCTGCGCAAGCGTGACGCATGTCACATAGCTCGGGACGGCCGCGGCGAGCTTTGCCATGTGGGTCGCAGAGCCGGCTGCCCAGGCGCCAAGGCCGGTGGCTTCATGTAGACTGAGCGCATCCTCGATCCCTTCGGCAATCGTCAGACCTAGCCCGTCATTCGCTGGCGCCAGCACAATGGGGTGTCCAGACACCGGCGCCGATCATGATCTTGTCGAGGCTTCATGCGGCATTGCCGGGAAGTAGCATCGTGCAATTCGGTGGCTTGCCCGCTGTCCAGCTGGGGCCGCGAGCAATTATCGCCTGCCATCCGATGTGGGACAGTACGCACCCGATGATGATTGCCGCACAAACTGCTGCAATCGCGGCTGGCCTTGCGCCTGAGTTTCGCTCGACGTTTATGATGATCCGAAGGCCAGTATAGCAAGGCAGCGCCGTGATACTGGGTCGTCGGCCTCGCTAGGCAACACACGTTTCAACTCTTCGCGACGCGCTTGTTACCCAAAGCGTTACCCAATCGAAGCCGAAATACAAAATGAGGGGGTCGAACGTGATCAAGCCGTTGATTTTGTGGTACCGCCAGCCCGGATCGAACGGGCGACCTCTAGATCCACAATCTAGCGCTCTAACCAACTGAGCTATGGCGGCATTCCGGTGAGCCCGGAAGGGCTCGCGCGGGAAGGGCGTGGTCTTACGCTGAAGCTTTCAGGCGGGCAAGCGGGGCGCGCAACTCGCCTCCAAAAGGCCGGAAAACGCCGGCCGAGACGCAGCCGTCTCGCTTCGGGGCGCGGGCCGGAATTCTGACCGAAAATAAACAATCCCCCATGGTCCAAAGCTGACTCGACCATCCCGGACTGGCGGCATTTCGCAGCCAGCCAAGGGAGGCTTTGATGAACGAGACGAACAACACACGGCAAAACGGCAGGCCGCCGGAGGACAGGCCAGCCATCCTCTCCAAGACCCTCCGCTTTCTCACCGCCGGAGGCCTGACATTGGCGATCGCTGTCGTACAGGAGGCGCTCAAGTCCAGTCCGGACTGGAGCCTGATCGCCACTCTGGTCGCCGGCATCCTCGTCGGCATAGGCGGCGGCGCCTATGGGCGCGTGGTGGCGCAAGGGCCGCTCACCTCGATACTGCCCCGAGGCAGGTGAGGAAGCGCAGGCAATCGCGCAGGTGAGAGCGATCAGCGGCCGAGCAGCTTGTTGAGCGCTTTGGCGGCTTCTTCCTTCGCCTTGTCCTCGACCGACTTCGGCTGTTGCGCTGGAGCCGGCGTGACGGGTGAGGGCGCCGGCTGCGCTTCACCCGCAGGTTGCTGCGCAGGAGCAGGCGCTGGCGTCGAAGCCGGCGCCTGCTGTCCGCCCTTCACGCCGAGCAGGTCAGACAGGTTGCCGCCAAGCTGCTTCTTCAACTCGTCCTGGATTTCGTTCGTCACCTTGGCTTTCGCGTCCGACGTCGCCTTCTTGGCCAGCCAGTCCCAATCCAGCGCGACGTCCACGCCATCCCATCCGCCAGCCAGCTTGATCGGCAGGCCATAGCCGTTCAGCCCATCACTCTTGTTCTTGAACTCAGGGAAAAGGCTGAGGCTCAGTTTCTGCCGGCCGATGTCCAGCGATCCGCCCCCCGCGACGTTGAATGCGCCTGCGTCCAACTTCAGGTCCGCCATCGCCGCCACGCCGTCTTTCATGACGAAGGACGCACCGAGATTGTTGAACTTGGTCTGCTGGCTGGCGCCGAACGCCGAAAGAGGCAGGCTCTTGCTGGTCAAGGCCGTCTTGGCTGCGCTGCCGAGTTCGGTAAGGTTCACGCCCTTGATCACGCCTTCGCCGAACGCGAACTTCCCGTTGCCGGCCAGCGAGCTCATCAGGCTCTGCAGGTCCGCGCCCGATCCGGCAATGTCCACGTTCACATCGCCCTTGCCCTCGACCATGTCGAAGCCGGCGGCAGCAACCATGAACGGCCTCAGCGCCAGAGCATTGAGATTGGCCTTCACGGCGATGGCCGGAACCGCACCGCCGCCGTCGGCCAGGAAGCTTGCGCCGCCCGCGCCGCCGAACAGCGATGTCTGCTTCAGATCGGCGACCAGCCGTCCGCCTTTCAGGTTCACCGCGATGTTGGAAGGGCCGAAGTCGAATTTCTCATACGTGACGCCGCCCGTCTTCAGGTTGAGCTCCGCATCGACAAGCTTCAGCGGCGAAAGGTCGATCGGCGTCGAACCCCATCCGCCGGACTTTTTCGGCTCCTCTGCCGGCGCGCCGGATGCCTTGGCGTAGGGCGTGATATCGATGTCGCCTGTCGTCAGCGAACCGGTCAGGCGCGGGCGCGGCGAGAAGGAAAGGGCGGCTTCGCCAGCGCCGCGCACCTTGTCGAACTCCACTATTGCATTCTTCAGCAGCACGTCGTTCGCGCCGCCGGATGTGTCGCCCGACAGCGAGAAAGACTTGTAGACGTCGCCCTCCGGTAGCTTTGCGCCGGCGGCCGAAGCGAGCTGGCGCAGGTCCGGCGCGTTGATGGTGAGATGTCCGTTGTAGGTCAGCTCGTTGCGCAGCCGCGCGCTGCCGGTGAAGCCAAGGCCGAGCAGGCCGCTGTCATGCCGGAAATTGACGTCGGAGAATTCGAGGTCGCCCAGCTTGCCCGCGATCTTGGTCGTCGCGCTGGCCTTGCCCAGCGCGCCTGCGCCCGGCGCCGAGATGTTCATCGCGGTCGCAAGGTCGGCCAGGCGCGGCGCATCGGCGTTGGCCTCGAGCTGCAGGGTGATGAAGTCCGCGATGCGCGCTTCGCCCTTGAGATCGGCGTTCAGCAGCGGGCTCTCATGGCGTGCGTCCGCAATCTTCAGCGTGATATCCGAAGGCGAGCCGAACGCCTGGCCTGACGCGGACAGGCGGCCAAGAACGTTGCGGGCAGGCAGGTCCTTGACCTTGAAAGCATCGGCAAGTTCGACGGCGGACGGAATCTGCCCGTCGAACGCAAAGTCGAACGTCGGCTTGTCGCCCAGCGCCAGAGAACCGTCCAGCTTGGTCTTGATCAGGTCGGTGTCGAGATCGATCGCGACCTTGGACGTCACGCCGTCCAGCATCGCTTTCGGGTTCTCGATGCGGGTGTTCAGCTTGAACGCAAGCTGGTTGGCGAGGCCCGACGCGCTGATCGAAAACGGCTTGTCCAGCGCCTTCATGTCCGCCTTGAGCTCCAGCTTGCTCAGGGTCTGCAGCATCTTCGCTGCGCGGTCGTCATACGACACCGTGCCGTTCATGATGCGCACATCGCCCAGCGATGCGCTCAGCGGAGCGCCCGGCTTGGGCTGCGGTTCGGCCGGCTTCGAGCCGGCGACGTCGAACGTCCAGTTGTTGGTTCCGTCTTCCAGGTAGATCAGCCCGATATTGGGGTCGACAAGCACGAACTCGTCGATCTCTACTTTGCTGAACAGAAGAGGGATCAGCTTCACCGCGGCGCGCAGCTGCTTCATCGAGGCGAATGGCGCGTCCCCGAAACCCGGCGGGTTCGCGATGGTCGCGCCCTCGGCGCGCGCCTCGATCCGGGGGAAGACGCTGACATTTATCTTGCCGGTGACCTTCACCTCGCGCCCCAGCGCCTCTGTTCCAGCCTTTTCGATCTGCTGGCGGTAGACGTCCGAAGGGATCAGCGTGGGGATGATCATTACGGCCGCCACGAGGACGGCCACGACGATGCCGGCGATGATGAAGATGCGTTTCATCGATTCCTCGTTGTTTTCGGCAGTTTAAACATACCCGGTCCCTGTGACGCCACCGGGGTGGTCAGGCGGCGGCCCCAAGCTGGTCTTAGACCCAAAACGCCCGAAAAAACCCACTGTTAAGGTGAGGTAGGACCTGAGTTGAGACAGGCGCGCTTTACCGGGGCGCGCCCGGCCCCTAAGTCGGGCTCTCACGGCTGCGGATGGCGGCCAAGAGGACGCTGGTGCTTTGACCCCCGACGCAGACCTTTCAGCCTACGCCCAGCGTTTCCACACGCGGCCGGCGCGCAAGCGGCCGTTGCCGGCGCATCTGCAGCGCCTTGAGGCCGAAAGCATATTCATCATGCGGGAAGTTGCCGCCGGATTCGAGAGCCCGGTGATGCTCTATTCCATCGGAAAAGACTCGTCCGTCATGCTGCATCTGGCGATGAAGGCCTTCTGGCCGTCGCGCCCGCCCTTCCCGTTCATGCATATCGACACGACCTGGAAGTTCCGGGAGATGATCGAGTTCCGCGACCTCATTGCCAAGAAGCTCGGCCTCGACCTCATCGTGCACATCAACCAGGACGGCTTGAAGCGCGGCATCAACCCCTACACGTCCGGCTCCAGCCTACACACCCAGGTGATGAAGACCGAAAGTCTCCGCCAGGCGATGGACAAGCACAAGTTCGACGCGGCCTTCGGCGGCGCGCGCCGGGATGAAGAGAAGAGCAGGGCGAAGGAACGTATCTTCTCTTTCCGGAACGAGAACCATGGCTGGGACCCCAAGAACCAGCGCCCGGAACTGTGGAGCCTCTACAACACCCGCAAGGCGCCCGGCGAAAGCATTCGCGTCTTTCCACTGTCGAATTGGACCGAGCTCGATATCTGGGCCTACATCGCCGAGGAAGACATCCCGATCGTGCCGCTCTATTTCGGCAAGGTCCGTCCCACCGTCATCCGCAACGGCCAGATCTTCATGGTCGACGACGACCGTACGCCGATGGAGCCGGGCGAGCGCCCCGTCGACCGCATGATCCGTTTCCGCACGCTGGGTTGCTACCCGCTCACCGCCGCCATCGAAAGCGACGCCGCGACCCTCGACGACATCGTCGGCGAAATGCTCACCGCCCGCACGTCGGAGCGCTCCGGCCGCCTGATCGATCATGACGAAAGCGGCTCGATGGAGAAGAAGAAGCGCGAGGGTTATTTCTGATGGCTGCCAAGGTCACGCCCTTCCGCAAGCCTGAAGCCCGCCTGTCGGTGCGTGAACTCGCCGCCGCCGAAAAGGGCGTGCTGCGCTTCCTCACCTGCGGCTCTGTCGACGATGGCAAGTCCACTTTGATTGGCCGGCTGCTCTATGACACCAAGCTGATCTTCGAGGACCAGCTCGCAGCGCTCAAGCGCGACAGCGTCAAGCACGGCACCCAGGGCGAGCACATCGACTTCGCGCTGCTGCTCGACGGCCTCGAAGCCGAGCGGGAACAGGGCATCACCATCGACGTCGCCTACCGCTTCTTCTCCACCGACAAGCGCAAGTTCATAGTCGCCGATACGCCCGGCCACGAGCAGTACACCCGCAACATGGCGACCGGCGCCTCCACCGCCGATCTCGCCGTTATCCTGATCGACGCCCGCAAGGGCGTGCTGGCGCAATCCAAGCGCCACACCTACATCGCCAACATGCTCGGCGTTCGCCACGTCGTGCTGGCCGTCAACAAGATGGACCTGGTCGAGTACAGCCGTGCTCGCTTCCACGAGATCGTCGCCAGCTACCTCCAGATCGCCGAACACCTCGGCTTCGAGTCGATCACGCCGATTCCGATGTCCGCTCTGAAGGGCGAGAACGTCACCAAGAAGGCCGACTCCATGACCTGGCATGACGGCCCGACGCTGCTCGAACATCTCGAAGCCGCCGAGATCGCCGACGAGCGCGCGAGCACGCCCTTCCGCATGCCGGTGCAGTGGGTCAACCGGCCGAACCTGGACTTTCGTGGTTTCTCCGGCACTGTCACTTCAGGCTCGGTCAAACCCGGCGACAGCGTCGTCGTCGCCAAGTCCGGGAAATCCTCGAAGGTGAAGGCCATCGTCACCGCCGATGGCGACCAGCCGCGCGCCGCCGCGGGCGACGCTGTCACGCTGGTGATCGAGGACGAGATCGACGCCTCGCGGGGCGACGTCTTCGCCGCCGCTGAAGCCCGCCCCGAAGTCTCCAACCAGTTCACCGCCAACATCCTGTGGATGACCGACGACGAGCTCACCACCGGGCACGCCTATCTGCTCAAGATCGGCGCGCAGACCGTGCAGGCAACCGTCACCGGCATCCGGCACAAGATCGACATCAACACGCTCGACAAGGCGCAGGGCCACGCCCTCGGCCTCAACGAAATCGGCTTCTGCAACCTCTCTACCAATCAGCCGATCGCCTTCGACCCCTACCGCAACATCCGCGAAGGCGGCGCCTTCATCCTGATCGACCGCTTCACCAACCAGACGGTCGGCGCAGGCATGATCGAATTCTCGCTGATGCGCGCTACCAATGTGCATCGCCATGCGATGGACGTGACAAAAGCCACACGCTCCCTCTTGAAAGGCCATCGCCCCGCCATCCTGTGGTTCACCGGCCTTTCCGGCGCCGGCAAGTCCACCATCGCCAATCTGGTCGAGCGCCGTCTCGCCGACATGGGCGCACATACTTACTCGCTGGATGGCGACAACATCCGCCAGGGCCTCAACAAGGATCTTGGCTTCACGGATCAGGACCGCGTCGAGAACATCCGCCGCATCGGCGAAGTCGCGAAGCTCTTTGCCGACAGCGGCCTTATCGTCACCGCCAGCTTCATCTCTCCCTTCCGCGCCGAACGCGACATGGTCCGTGGTCTGGTGGAGAAGGGCGAGTTCATCGAAGTCTTCGTCGACGCCCCGCTGGAGCTTGCGGAGAAGCGCGATCCAAAGGGCCTCTACAAGAAGGCGCGCGCCGGCCAGATCCGCAACTTCACCGGCATCGACAGCCCGTACGAGGCGCCCGTGAAGCCAGAACTCCGTCTCGACACGTCCGGCGCGACGGCCGAAGCGCTGGCCGATCAGGTGATTGAACACTTGCGCAAGGTCGGCGTCATCGGCTCCGCCGGCGACCAGGCGCTCGATTTCTCCATTTAGCCGCCACCACCGTTGCCATCCCGGATAGCACTACGCGCTTCCGGGATGACGGTTGTGAATTCGGCGGACGCTGCCCTTGCCCCCGCGAATGTTATAAAGTAACACGCCCTCATGTCAGGCTCCGAAGCCGCAATCGTCTTCAGCGCAGCCGCGCTCTCTGTCGCCGGCGTAGCCTTCGCGCTGCTTGCCGCGTCGATGGCGCGCCGCGTTGCCGATCTCGTCGGCATGGCGGGCGGCGTCGTGGTGCTGCTTGTGGCGGTTTTCCATCTCGCGCCCGAGGCTTTCGCGGCCGGCGGCGCCGCACGCATTTTTCTTTTTGGCGGCGCTGCGACTGGCGTGTTGCTCGAGATCATCTTCCGGACCCGTTCCGATCCAGCGCCCGCAACGATCCACGCCGGCGCCTGGCTCGGCGTATTGGTGCTGGCGATCCATTCCACGCTCGACGGCGCCGTCTATAGCGCAGTTATCAGTCACGACGACGGCTACGGCATGGTCGCGTCGATGGGCCTGATCCTCCATGAAGCGCCTGAAGGCGTCGTCGCCATGATGCTTGCCTTGCAAGCCGGGCTGAAACCCGCGCGCGCCGCCGGCGTCGCGATCGTTGCGTCATCGCTCACCACCCCCGCCGGCTGGGCGCTCGCCCATCTCGTCGGCGAATCAGCGCATGGCGCGATGCAAGCGATGTTCGCCGCGTCCGCCGGCCTTCTGCTTTATGTGGGCTGGCATCTCATCGCCGGCGGCTGGCGCGCGCTCAGGGCGGGACGCAACGGCGCCGCATAGAATTCGGCCGAACCGGCCCGTTGGCGCACAAGTCTTGCAAAGATTGATGCGCGTTCTGTTGTCAGCCCGCTTCTTTCATCCCCGCCACAGGCATATATCTTCGGCAAACGCCGGAGACCCTCATGGCCGATATCTTCGATAACCCCCTTGGCACCGACGGGTTCGAATTCGTCGAATTCACCTCGCCCGATCCGCACGTGCTGGCAAAACTGTTCGAGAGCCTCGGCTTCACCGCCGTCTCGAAACACCGCTCCAAGAACGTCGTCCGCTACAAGCAGGGCGACATCAACTTCATCCTCAACATGGAGCCGGCGGGTCAACCCGCCCATTTCCGAGGCCAGCACGGCGCCGGCGCCAACGCCATGGCCTTCCGCGTGAAGGACGCGGCGAAAGCATACTCCGAAGCGATCAGGCGCGGCGCCGAGCCGGCCTTCACGACCGTCGGCCCGATGGAGCTCAACATCCCGGCCATCCAGGCCATCGGCGGCGCCTACATCTACCTGGTCGACCGCTACGGCGCGCATGGCATCTACGACATCGATTTCGTGCCGATCCCCGGCGCCGACGAGAAGAAGAACTCCGTCGGCCTCACCTATCTCGATCACCTCACGCACAACCTGCACCGCGGCAACATGGCGAAGTGGGCCAGCTACTACGAGAAGATCTTCAATTTCCGCGAGATCCGTTACTTCGATATCGAGGGCAAGATGACCGGCCTTCTCTCGAAGGCCATGACCAGCCCCTGCGGCAAGATCCGCATCCCGCTCAACGAAAGCCGTGACGACAAGAGCCAGATCGAGGAATTCCTGCGCGACTATAACGGCGAGGGCATCCAGCACATCGCGCTCGGCACCGACAACATCTACGAAAGCGTGGAAGCTCTCCGCAAACGCGGCATCCCGTTCCAGACCGCCCCCGACACCTATTTCGACGGCATCGGCCAGCGCATCGGCGCCCATGGCGAGGACGTGCCGCGCCTGCAGAAGAACCACATCCTCATCGACGGCGCGCCGACACAGGGGCAGGGCCTCCTGCTGCAGATCTTCACCACCAACGCCATCGGCCCGATCTTCTTCGAGCTGATCCAGCGCAAGGGCAATGAAGGCTTCGGCGAAGGCAACTTCCGCGCGCTGTTCGAAAGCATCGAAGCCGACCAGATCAGGCGCGGCGTGCTGAAGGCGGAAGCGTGAGCGCCAGCCTTCCCGTCGAAGGCGCCTGCATGTGCGGGCAGGTGCGGATGCGCATCAGCGCCCCGCCCATTATCACCATGGCCTGCCACTGTGCCGGCTGCCAGAAGCTCAGCGCCAGCGCTTTCTCGCTCACCGCGATGATCCCCAGCGCAGCCTTCGAAGTCACTAAGGGCGAGCCCGCCATCGGCGCGCTCCACGGCGCCTCGCAATACTTCTATTGCCCGAATTGCTTCAACTGGCTGTTCACGCGGCCCGCGGGCATGGACGCCTTCGTTAACGTCCGCCCAACCATGTTCGGCGTGGCCGCTTGGTCGACGCCTTTCATTGAATCATACGTCAGCGAAAAGCTGCCCTGGGCGAAGACGTCAGCGGTCCACAGCTTCGATCGGTTTCCACCGGCCAGCGATTACGGGCGGCTAATGGCTGAATACGCGCAGTGGGCGGCGGCATGAGCGAGGCCATTCGCTACGGCGACCGCCTCAAAGCCTAACGATGGTATCAACCTGTCAGCGGAGGAAAGCATGACGACGGATCTGACCTATCTCGCCTACACGGCGATGCTCACGGGCGTATTGTGGATTCCCTATGTCGTGGCGCAGGTCGTCACCAACGGCTTGCTGTCGCCGGCGAACTACTCCGATCCCACGCCTCGGCCATTGCCGCTGTGGGGCAAACGCGCCGACCGGGCCCTGATGAACGCTGTCGAGGTGTTTGCGCCTTTCGCCGCGCTGGTCATCGTCGCCCAGCTGGCCGGCAAGGCGAATTCGATGACAGCGATGTGGGCGATGGTCTTCTTCTGGGCGCGGCTGGCTCACGCAATCGTCTATCTGCTTGGCGTTCCTTATGTAAGGACGCTTGTGTTCACCGTCGGCTTCGTCGCACTCGGCGGAATTGCCTGGGAATTGCTGCAGTAGAGCTATCGGCGAAGTTTCGGCGATGCTTTTATGGAGAAGCAAGGCGCGGGTTTCCGGTGGATACGGAGCCGGTAACCCGACATACTGCGGCCCATGAGCGAGACCATCCTCTACGGCTATTGGCGGTCGTCGGCCACCTATCGCACGCGCATCGCGCTGAACTTGAAAGGCGTAGTCTACAAGACCGTCGGCGTTCACCTGCTGAAGGACGAGCACGTCCAGCCCCAGCACCTTGCCCGCCACCCCTCCGGCCGCGTGCCGATCCTCGAGATCGATGGCCGCCGCATCGGCCAGTCCATGGCGATGATCGAGTACCTCGACGAAACACGGCCCGATCCGCCGCTGCTGCCGCGCGATCCCATGGCGCGCGCCCATGTTCGCGATCTCAAGGACCAGATCGTCGCCGACATCCACCCGCTGAACAACACGTCCACGCTCGCCCGCCTGCGCTCGCAGTTCGGCGCGGACGACGCCGCCATCGCCAGCTGGTACGAGCACTGGATCGTCCGCGGCTTCAAGGTGCTGGAGCAGATGCTGCCGTCATCGGGAAACTTCTGTATCGGCGACAGTCCCACGCTCGCCGACATCGTGCTGGTCCCGCAGGTAACCAACGCCCGCCGTTACCCGCAGATCGACCTCAAGCAATTCCCCAACATCCTGCGCATCGATGCGGCGCTGCGCCAGATCAAGGCCTTCCACGACGCCGCGCCCGACCAGCAGCCAGAGGCGAAACAGCAATGAAGCGCCACGCGCCGAACCGCTTGCCTACCTCACTTGCAACGCAAGTGGGGGAGGTGGATGGGCGGAGGCAAAAGCTCAAGAGGCGAGCATGACCAAAGGCAAATGGATTCCCGTCAAAGGCGCTGAGGGCAAACACTCCAGCCAGGCGCACGCCGACATGCCCGAGGGCACGTACGAGCGTGAAATGTCGAAGGAGGGCTTCTTCGGTCCCGCCGCCTTCTTCCACCATCCCAAACCGCCCACCGGCTGGACGAAGTTCGAAGGCCCGCTGCGCCCGCGCGCCTTCGACCTCACCAAGGCGGACGCTGCGAAGCAATCGCCGTGGGATGCGCCCGTCATCCTCTCCAACAGGGCCACCGAAGTCCGCATGTGGCGCCTCTCTACGCCCATGGCCGGCCTGGCGCGCAACGCCGATGGCGACACGCTGCTTTTCATCCACGAAGGCAGCGGCCACATCCACACCGACTGGGGACATCTGCAAATCGAAGCGGGCGACTATGTCTACCTGCCGCGCGGCGCAATGTTCCGGCTCGACAGCCAGTCAGGCTTTCGCATCCTCACCATCGAGGCGACCAACACGCACTTCACGCTGCCCGATCGCGGCCTTTTGGGCCCGCACGGCTTCTTCGATCCCGCCATGTTGCAGACGCCGAAGATCGACGACGCCTTCCTCGCGCAGCAGAAGTCCGGCGGCGAATGGAATGTCCGCATCAAGAAGCGCGGCCAGGTCTCCACGGTCACCTATCCCTACAACCCGCTCGACGCGGTCGGCTGGCACGGCGATCTCGCGCCGGTGAAGATCAATGTGCGCGACCTTCGCCCGGTCGTCTCGCACCGCTACCACCTGCCGCCGAGCGTTCACACGACCTTCCTGTCCGACCGCTTCGTGGTCTGCACCTTCTGCCCGCGCCCGTTCGAGACCGACCCCGGCGCGCTGAAAGTGCCGTTCTTCCACAACAACGACGATTACGACGAAGTCCTCTTCTACCACGCCGGAGACTTCTTCAGCCGCGACAACATCAAGGCGGGGATGATGACCTTCCACCCCTCCGGCTTCACGCACGGCCCGCATCCGAAAGCACTGAAGAAGATGCTCAAACAGGACAAGCCGATGACGGACGAATACGCCGTCATGATCGACACCCGCGATCCGCTCGATGTGGGCGAAGCGGCGTCCGCCGTCGAGAACACGGCTTACGTGGATAGCTGGAAAACGTCGGACTGACCGCGAACTCTGTCGCCGCCCGGCCATGACCGGGAATTTGCCGGAAGGGGCAGTCCTAGAAACCGCTACGTTCCCGAGGTGATTGCTGCGGGCTTCCGCTGCGACCATCACAAATCCGGAATTTCTTGTGACCAATTTTCTCCAGACTGAGTTTGCCCCGGCGTGCGTTTGACGGCATATGAGGCGGCATGAAGCTCGCCTCCCTCAAAGACGGGCGCGATGGACGCCTTGTCGTTGTCTCCCGCGACCTGACCAAATACGCCGACGCCAGTCATATCGCCCCGACGCTCCAGTCGGCGCTCGATAGCTGGAAGCGCGTCGCCCCGCGCCTCGAATCTCTCGCCGAAGAAGTAGAGCTTGGCTCTGCGCCCACCAGCCGCTTCCACGAACGCGACTGCGCATCGCCGCTCCCGCGCGCCTATCAGTGGGCCGACGGTTCTGCCTACGTCAATCACGTCCAGCTCGTCCGCAAGGCGCGCGGGGCAGAGATGCCCGAAACCTTCTGGACCGATCCGCTGATGTACCAGGGCGGCTCCGACTCGTTCCTCGGCCCGCGCGAGCCGATCCCGCTCGGCGATCCCGAATGGGGCTGTGACATGGAAGGCGAAGTCGCCGTCATCACCGGCGATGTCCGTCCCGGCGCCACGCGCGAACAGGCGCAGAAATCGATCCGCCTCATCATACTCGCGAACGACATTTCCCTCCGCAACCTCATCCCGCACGAACTCGGCAAGGGCTTCGGCTTCTTCCAGTCCAAGCCCTCGTCCAGCTTCTCGCCCGTCGCCGTCACGCCTGACGAGCTGGGAGAGATGTGGAATGGCGATCGCCTGCGCGGCGTCCTCCTCGTGCGCCTGAATGGCGAAGTCTTCGGCAAGGCCGACACCGCCGTCGACATGACGTTCGACTTTCCCGCGCTCATCGCTCACGCCGCGCGCACGCGCCCGCTCTCCGCCGGCTCCATCATCGGCTCCGGCACGGTCTCCAACCGCGGCCCCGATGGCGGCCCGGGCAAGCCGGTGGCCGAGGGCGGCGTCGGATATTCGTGCATCGCTGAATTGCGGATGGTCGAAACCATCACCACCGGCGCGCCGAAGACAGGTTTCCTGAAACAAGGCGACCGGGTTGAGATAGAAATGCTGGACAGTCGCGGCCGTTCGATCTTCGGTCGTATCGATCAGACGGTTGCACGCTAAGATGTACGGACTCGGGGTTGGGCGAGAACACGTTGTGGCCTTGGCGTCTTCCGTTGCGCCTTGGTGTTCAAACACTAAGGACGCCAAGACGGGCACAAAGGTCACGAAGGTTTCCCGGTTGTTGAAAGGCTAGGGGCTCCAAAAATGGCAACCAAGGTATTCGCCAACGCACAAGAAGCTCTAGCGGGCGTGCTGCATGATGGCATGACGATCATGGCCGGCGGCTTCGGCCTCTGCGGCATCCCGGAAAACCTGATCGCCGAGGTAAAGCGCGCTGGCGTCAAGAACCTCACCGTGATCTCCAACAATGCCGGCATCGATGGCTTCGGCCTCGGCGTCCTGCTCAACACCAAGCAGGTGAGGAAGATGATCTCGTCCTATGTCGGCGAGAACAAGGAATTCGAGCGCCAGTATCTCTCGGGCGAACTCCAGCTCGAGTTCAATCCGCAGGGCACGCTGGCCGAACGCTGCCGCGCGGGCGGCGCCGGCATTCCCGGCTTCTACACCAAGACCGGCGTCGGCACGATCGTCGCCGACGGCAAGGAGCATCGCGAGTTCAACGGCGAGACCTACATCCTCGAAACTGCGCTCATCTCCGATCTCTCGATCGTCAAGGCGTGGAAAGGCGACGCGCAAGGCAACCTCGTCTTCCGCAAGACCGCCCGCAACTTCAACCCGGACATGGCGACTGCCGGGAAATTCTGCGTTGCGGAAGTGGAAGAGATCGTCCCCGTCGGCTCGCTCGATCCCGACCACATCCATCTCGCTGGGATTTTCGTCAACCGCGTCATCCCGGGCAAGTTCGAGAAGCGCATCGAGCAGCGCACTGTGCGCAAACGGAGCGCGTGATGGCGACAAAGACCAAGGCAAAGCCAAAACCCGCCGCGACCAACATCGTCGCCGCCGGTCTCACCGCGCAGCAGCAGAAATGGTTCGCCAGCGTCCGCGAAGGCCTCGAGCGCGATACAGGCAAGACGCTGGAGCAGTGGGCCGAGATCGCCCGCAAATGCCCGGAGACCAAGCCCGGCGCACGCGTGAAATGGTTGAAGGAAAAGCACGGCCTCGGCGTCAACCGCGCCGCCACCGTCCTCGATGCGGCCTTCGGCGGCGAGACCATGGGCTGGGACGATCCCGAAAAGCTCGTTGCAGCGCTGTGGAAGAATCCGGACCATCTCAAGATCCACGACGCCCTCGTCGCCGCCGTCTCGACGTTCAAGGGCGCCATCGTCGGCGAGAAGAAGTCCTTCACCGGTTTCTCCCATAGTTACCAGTTCGCCGCCGCGCGCCCGGCCAAGGATGGCGTCCGTCTCGGCATGGCCGTCGATCCGAAAGCATCCAAACGCCTCGCCCCGCCGAAGAAGAACGAAGGCTGGTCCGACCGCAACAAGTCGGTCACCGTGTTGACCTCGACCAAAGACATAGACGCAGAGCTCAAGAAGCTGCTCAAGGTCGCCTTCGATGCATCATAAGACGCCATGAGGATACATAAGACTATCCAAGTCATCGCTGATCTTGCGGCGCGCGGTGTGATCAAGGACTACGCGGTCACGGGCGCCGTGGCGGCCTTGGCGCACATCGAACCGCAGCTGACTGAGGACTTGGATATTCTTGTCTCTGTTACGGACTTCGAGCAGCCTACCTCAGGCTTGATGCTAATTTCGCCGATTGAAAGCATGTTGGCGGACATGGGCTATGCCCAGCGGAGCGGCGCCGGGATTGTGATCGAAGGTTGGCCTGTGGAGTTTCTGCCGACCGCTTCGGAGTTGGATGAGGAGTTTTTGCGCGAGGCAGTTGAGATGGAGATCGAGAAAGGGTCCACCGCCCGTGTGCTGAAGGCCGAGCATCTCGTAGCCAAAGCGGTCAGCGTCGGCCGGCTCAAGGATTTGGCGCGTGTCGAGGCTTTTCTGGACCAAGACGCGGTCGATCTGGCGGCGCTGAAATTGGTAATCGAGCGCTTTGGTTTGCGCGAGGCGTGGGCTTCGTTCTGCAGTCGGGCTGGTCGGCTTGATCCGCTTGGCCTAGGATAGGCGGTGATGAGTCAACGAGTTTTTCCAGACGTATCCGACATCCTGAATCGCAAGGCGCAAGGCCGACGTGAGCGCGCGCGGCTCAGCTTTGCGGAGAAGCTGGCCATTCTCGATCGCCTGCGGGAAACCGTAGAACAAACGAGGCAAGCGCGTTCGTCGCGTTCTCGACGGCCTGCCGGCGCCGTCATTGGACCAAAGGATTGAGGAGACAAGCCCCATGCCCTGGGATCGCGATCAGATGGCCGCCCGCGCAGCGAAGGAGCTGCAGGACGGGTTCTATGTGAACCTCGGCATTGGCATACCCACGCTCGTCGCCAACCACATCCCGCAAGGCGTCGATGTCACGCTGCAGTCGGAAAACGGCATGCTCGGCATGGGCCCGTTCCCGTATGAAGGCGAGGAAGACCCCGACCTCATTAACGCCGGCAAGCAGACGATCACCGAGCTCGACCGCACGTCGTATTTCTCCTCGGCGCAGTCCTTCGGCATGATCCGCGGCGGCCATATCGACCTCGCCATCCTCGGCGCCATGGAAGTCTCCGAAAAAGGCGACCTCGCCAACTGGATGATCCCGGGCAAGCTGGTCAAAGGCATGGGCGGCGCGATGGATCTCGTCGCCGGCGTGAAGCGCGTCGTCGTCATCATGGACCACGCCAGCAAGGCCGGCGAAACCAAGCTGCTGAAGGAATGCTCGCTGCCGCTCACCGGCAAGGCCGTGGTCGACCGCATCATCACCAATCTTGGCGTCTTCGACGTCGTCGACGGCGGCCTGAAGGTCGTCGAACTGGCCCCCGGCGTCACCCGCGACGAGATCGGCAGGCAGACGCAGGCCAAGCTGGTGAACTAGGCCGCTCTGCCGTCCGGCGCGCGCAGTTCAAACAAAATCCCGCCCCAAATGCTCGCGAGTCTCTCGCTGTAACGCAGAGGACTCCCGTGATCCGCTTCGCCCTCGTGGCCCTGTCCGCCTTCGCCGCACTCGCCGGCGCCATGGTCCTTTCCGACTCGCATGCGCAAGCCAAGGCGGATGCCGCCGCCATCATCGGCGAATGGCGCGGCAGCTATATCTGCGCACAAGGCGAAACCGCGCTGAAGCTCACCGTCGCGCCTACAAAAGCCAACGCCGTCGAAGCCCGCTTCGATTTCGGTCCTCTGCCCAGGAATCCTGAAGTGCCGAAAGGCGCCTTTGCGATGCAAGGTGCGTTCGACCCCGCCTCGCGCCGTATGACCCTGAAGGGCGTCGAATGGATCGACGCGCCCTTCCTCTATGTGATGGTGGAGCTCGATGGCCGGATGAACGCGGCCGGCAATCTCATCACCGGAAAGGCGCCGGGCCCCGGCTGCACCGTCTTCGAACTGCGCCGCGACGCCCAGCTCATCGGCTGAACGTCCTGGCGCAAATCGTCAGGCCGCTCGTCGGATCAGCGAAACGATCAGCAGAACCACAACGGCGCCGATCGTCGCGTAGAGGATGCTTGTGATGATCGGTCCGCCGACGGAGAAACTGACGCCCAGTTGCGGCAGCAGCCAGGAGGCTACGAACGCCCCGACGATGCCGACGACGATATTGCCGACCAGGCCAAATCCGCCGCCCTTGACGATAACTCCGGCCAGCCATCCCGCGATCGCGCCGATGATCAGCACGATAATAATGCCTTCGATTGTCATGATGATGTTCCCGGGCGGATTGTCCGCCACTGCGTAACCCATACTAACGCTCATCCGTCACGCAGGTTCCGCCTGCCGTCGCGTCCGTTGACGCAGGAACACGGGTTTCACCTGACGCATTCTTTTGCCCGGACCCTGATGGAGAGCCGCGCATGGTGCTCAGCACAACCTCACTTGTACTGATCGTGGTTCTTCTGATCCTCGTGCTCGGCGCCGCGCCGGGCTGGGGGCACAGTCGCGCCTGGGGCTATTGGCCCTCCGGCGCGCTCGGCGCGATCCTCCTGATCGTCATGATCTTCGCGCTGCTGGGATATATCTAGGGCTTCAGCCTACGCGTTTGACCGGCGGAACCCTCCACGAACGATCGCGCAGCTCCTTCTTCGGAAGGTAGGCGCGCAGCGACATGCGCATCGCGCCCGCAGCAGCCGGCAGCCAGTTCGCCGCCAGCGGACCAGTCGGCGCCTCGCGTTGGATCAATATGTCGATCGACCCGTCCGCATTCTTCACCAGCCCGCGCGTCCGGTCGCCGATGGCGAACCGGCTGATCGGGTTCTGCACTAGGAAGTATCGTCCATCTGGTTCCGCCTGGTACATGGTGAGAGACCAGAACGCCTGAGCCGGAACGCCGCCCGGCGGCACGCGCCAGACATATTTCTTGGAGCCGTCCAGCAGCGCCCCGTCGCCATCCGTCGTCGCCTGCAGATACATCGCCTCTTCCTCGCCCAGCGCTGCAAGACCGCCTAGCGCCACGCCAGCACGCAGAAAGTCGTTCGCTCCGAAATCACCGACGCCTTTTTCCTGATAGCCCCAGCCATTCACCACCAGGTCGCGGAACATGAACTTGTCACGCAGCTTGGCGATGCCCTTGGGGATGAACGCGCGCCACGCCTCCACCATCTCCGGCGTCGCCCTCGCGCCCGCGCCAACGCCGAACGCAGCGAACTTCGCCGCCCGCGCCGTCTGTCCCTTGCCGCCGGGCGAGCGCGCCAGCATGTCGTTCACCACGCCAAGGAAATTCGCCGGGTCCTCCACATTGGTGCAGCGTACGCCAAACCCGCGCGCCGGCATGTCCGGCGTTGTCGAGCGCACCGTGATCTGTGTCTGCAGCGCCCGCGCCGCCGCCATGTCCTCCGGTCCGTCGACTAGCGTCCGCCCCAGCATCCACACATCGTTGGTGGAGGATTTCAGCACCGTCACGCCCGAAGGCGCCGTCCCGCTCCACTGCGGCCCCGCCAACCAGAACGTGCCGCCCTGACCCCTGGTCGCGCGTGTGCCGATGTAGGCGAAGTTGTCGGTGAACGCGTCCATGAAGGCGATCGAGAAATAACGCTGTGTACCGGTCGGCGAGACGACCTCAATCGGCCCGTTCGACAGTTCGAGGAAGGCCGAGGAATAGATGGTATCGTTGTTCGGCGCCGTCACCTGGCGCGATGTGTGGTCGGCAAGCTGCGCGCGATGCGCCACGCGATTCAGCGCCGCTCCCGCCGCTCCCGCATTCGCGCCTGTGCGCTGCTGCGCCGTCCGCGCGAATTCGTAAAGCGGGAAGGCATAGAAGAACGCCGCTTCCATCCCCGCTTCGCCCGATGACGCCTCGGACGTCTGGCACCCCGCCGCCGCAAGCGCGCCCAAACCGGCAAACCCACCCAGAACTTCACGACGGCGCATGACGATCTCCCCACTACGATACTGACCGGTAACGTTGCCGCGCCGAGACTGTCAAAAGTCGCGCCAAGGCGAAAGCGACAAAAAAATCCCCCGGACGAACGGTCCGGGGGATACCTCTCCAAAGCCTCCCTGGCGGGAGCGCAAAAGGAACGCGGGCTATCGGCCGCTGGTTGCGTCGTTGCTCACGCGATGTCGAAACGGTCCAGGTTCATCACCTTGGCCCACGCAGCGGCGAAGTCCTTCACGAACTTCTCCTTCGCGTCGCTTGCGCCATAGACTTCCGCGAGCGCGCGAAGCTGCGAGTGCGAGCCGAAGACGAGATCGGCGCGCGTGCCGGTCCATTTCACCTGGCCCGACTTGCGGTCGCGGCCTTCGAACAGGTTGTCCTGCCCGTCGACGGCTTTCCACTTCACGCCCATATCGAGCAGGTTGACGAAGAAGTCGTTCGACAGCACGCCCGGCCGCGCCGTGAGCACGCCCAGCTTGTCGTCGCCGACCTGCAGCACGCGCAGGCCGCCGACCAGCACCGTCATTTCCGGCGCTGACAGGTTCAAGAGCTGCGCGCGGTCGACGAGGTGATCCTCGATCGGCATGATGGGCTTGCGCGCATAGTTGCGGAAACCATCGGCCTTCGGCTCGAGCCAGGCGAACGACTCGATCTCGGTCTCCTGCTGCGTGGCGTCGCCGCGGCCCGGCGTGAAGGGAACCTTCACGTCATACCCGCCGGCCTTCGCCGCTTTTTCGACAGCTGCATTGCCGGCAAGTACGATCAGGTCGGCGAGAGAAACCTTCTTCGCGCCGGCGTTGAACTCTTGTCGGATGCCTTCGAGCGCCGAGATCACCTTCGCGAGCTCGGCCGGCTTGTTGACCGCCCAGTCCTTTTGCGGCGCAAGACGCACGCGCGCGCCATTGGCGCCGCCGCGCTTGTCGGAGCCGCGGAAGGTCGAGGCCGACGCCCACGCCGCCGAAGCCAGTTGCGAGACCGAAAGCCCGGCAGCGAGGATCTTCCCCTTCAGCGCCTCGGCGTCCTTGGCGTCGATATTGCTCGGCGCGCCCGAGATCGGGTCCTGCCAGATCAGCGTCTCCTTCGGCACGAGCTTGCCGCGATAGAGCGCCTTCGGACCCATGTCGCGGTGCGTTAGCTTGTACCAGGCGCGCGCGAACGCGTCGGCGAACTCTTTCGGGTTCTGGTGGAAGCGGCGCGCGATCTTCTCGTATTTGGGATCGAAGCGCAGGGCGAGGTCGGCCGTGGTCATCATCGGCGGATGCTTCTTGGTCTTGTCGAACGGATCCTCGACCAGGCCGTCGCCGGTGTTGCCTTTCGGCTTCCACTGATGGGCGCCCGCGGGGCTCTTGGTCAGCTCCCATTCAAAGCCGAACAGCGTGTCGAGATAGCCATTGTCCCACGTTGTGGGCTTCGGCTTCCATGCGCCTTCGATGCCGCTGGTGATGGCGTCGCCCGCCTTGCCGCTTCCGAATGTCGAGGTCCAGCCGAGGCCCTGTTCGCTGATGTCGGCGCCTTCCGGCTCCCTGCCGACATGGCTTTCCGGACCCGCGCCATGCGCCTTGCCGAAAGTGTGGCCGCCGGCGACCAGCGCGACGGTCTCTTCGTCATTCATCGCCATGCGCTTGAAGGTCTCGCGGATGTCGCGCGCGGACAGCAGCGGATCGGGATTGGCGTCCGGGCCCTGCGGGTTCACGTAGATCAGTCCCATCTGCACCGCGCCGAGATTGCCATGCAGTTCGCGGTCGCCGGAATAGCGGGTGTTGGGCGCCTTGCTGTCGGCCAGCCAGGCTTCCTCGGCGCCCCAGTTCACCTGGCCCTCGGGCTCGAACACATCGGCGCGGCCGCCGCCGAAGCCGAAGACCGGACCGCCCATGGACTCGATCGCGACGTTGCCGGTGAGGATCAGCAGGTCGGCCCACGAAAGCTTGGCGCCGTATTTCTGCTTGATCGGCCACAGCAGGCGGCGCGCCTTGTCGAGGTTGCCGTTGTCCGGCCAGGAGTTGAGAGGGGCGAAGCGCTGCTGGCCGCGTCCGCCGCCGCCGCGCCCATCGCCGGTGCGGTACGTGCCGGCGGCGTGCCAGGTCATGCGGATGAAGAAGGGTCCATAATGGCCATAGTCGGCCGGCCACCAGTCCTGCGAGTCCGTCATCAGCGCGCGGAGATCCTTGATCACCGCATCGAGATCGAGACTGTCGAAGGCCTTCGCATAGTCGAAGTCCTTGCCCATCGGGTCGGAGGCCGGCGAGAACTGGTGCAGCACGCCGACATTCGCCTGGTTCGGCCACCAGTCGCGATTAATCCTGCCGCGCGCATGGGGAACCGGGCACTTGGCGTCATCAGCCATGGGACATCTCCTCTTGGTGTTGTGCTGGGCCGGGCGAGGGCCGCTTTAAGAGCAACCTAGAACCATTCCAATTATGGTCAACAGAAAACTAGAATAATTCTAAATTAGCGGTGGAATGCCCATTCTAAAGGGCTTCCGGCGGCCAAACGCTTGGGCGCCTCAGCCGGATTGGCGGCCGCAAAGGATCGGCGTCGAGAGAGCAAGACATTCGCGGGCTTACGACACGACACGAGGCGAAGTTTGGCCCAGGGAAGACACTCGTCGTGTTGCCGGTCTGATGACGCCATCGCACCATGGAGTGCGAACGCGGGCGCAATCGGGATTCTCGTGTCGGAGGCTGGTCAGGATGACAGGCGACAGGACCAAGGCGACGACGGAGGACGCTGCCTCGGCGCTTCCGGAAGTGGTCGTCAACTGGTCGCTCGAGCAGATGGGATTGCGGATGGTCGAGTCCGCGCCTTACTCGGCGGCGCTTGGGTTGCGCTACGTCTCCTCCTCCCCAGGCCTCGGTTCTATACTGCTGCCCTGGCGTGCTGATCTCGTCGGGCTGGATGGAACCGGCATCCTGGCGCCGGGCGCACTGACAGCGCTGATCGATCATACCTGTGGTCTGGCGATCATGGCTCATTTCGGAACGCGCGCCGCGCCCTCTACGCTGGATCTCCGGATCGATCACATGCGGCCGGCGGGGCCGGGCGCCTCGGTAGTGGCGTCAGCCCACTGCTATAAGGTCACTCGCTCCATCGCCTTTCTCCGGGCTGAGGCGTGGGATGTTTCACGCGAGGACCCGGTAGCCACAGCTCAGGCGGCGTTCACCTTGAACCGACGTGAGGCTCAGTGACCGAGCCGCTCGATCTCAACCGCCTCCTCGCGGGATCGCCGTTCGCGCGCTACCTCGCGATCCAGGCCGCGGTCGACGATGCGGGCGTGCTGGCCACCCTGCCGGCGCGCGACAACTTCGTAGGAAATGTGTTGTTGCCGGCGCTGCACGGCGGGGCCATTGCTGCGTTTCTGGAGATCACCTGCCTGCTCCAGCTCGCATATGAGACCGGCGCCACCGATCCGGCCCGCACGATCGATGTTAGCGTCGAGTACCTGCGACCGGGAAGACCGGAGGCCACATTTGCCCGCGCCAAGATACGCAGACTCGGTCGCCGGGTCGCCACGGTGCATGCCGAGGCCTGGCAGCGCGACGTGAATGCGCCTGTCTGCCTCGTGCAGTGTCGCTTTCGTCTGCCCGCAAACGCGGCCGCAGCTACGACGGCAACCGGCGCGGCGACAACCAGCGCGGCGAGGGGATAACTGGTGGAGGAATCTGCAATGCCTGCCAACGAACAGATTGTCAGGGAGTTCATCAAGACCTGGTCGACCCTGGATGCCGACAGGATCGTCGACTTCTTTGCCGAGGACGGCGTCTATCACAACATGCCAATCGCGCCCGTCTCAGGCAGGTCGCAGTTGCGCGGTTTCATTGCGTCGTTCGTGAAGACCTGGTCGGCGACGGAGTGGGAGATCGTCAATCTCGTATCCGCCGGATCCGTTGTGATCGCCGAGCGGATGGACCGGACCAGGGTGGGCGACAAGACGGTGGATCTGCCGTGCTGCGGCGTTTTCGAGCTGCGAGATGGAAAGATTGAGGTGTGGCGCGACTATTTCGACATGACCACCTATGTGAAGGCGCTGGCAGGCTGACCGCCTTCGGCGAAAGCCGCTCCAGTTTTTGAGCGCATGCCGCGCTGACGGCGTCTCACGCGTGATCGGCCGGCCGTGCACGAGCGCCGTCTCGATCGGCCTCAGCCGGCGTTGCGTGTCTCGAAGCCCTGATAGTCCGCCGTGGCAACCGCATCGCAAAGATGCCGGTAGACATTCACGCCCGCCACATAGGCCATGAATGTGCGCGGCTTGCCCGGCACGTTGGCGCCGATGTACCAGGAGTTCGCCTGCGGGAAGAGCGTGAGGTTCGCGACCTGCTCGTTATGCACCGCCCACTCGGTCTCCGCCGCCTCCGTCGGTGCGATCGCCGCAAGGCCCCGCTTGCGCATCCAGGCGATGCAATCGCTGATCCAGTCGACGTGCTGCTCGATGGACACCATCATGTTGCTCAGCACGGAGGGGCTCGATGGCCCGGTGATCGTGAAGAAGTTCGGGAAGCCCGCGACCCCCAGTCCCAGATAGGTGTGCGGCCCGTTCGCCCACTTGTCGCGCAGCGCAAGACCGCCAACGCCGCGTATGTCGATATTCATCAGCGCGCCCGTCATCGCGTCGAAACCCGTGGCGAAGACGATGGCGTCCAGCGCTTCCTCGCCCGCGCTGGTGCGGATGCCGGTCGGCGTGATCGTCTCGATCGGCGTTTTCGTCAGATCGACCAGGCGCACATGGTCCTGATTGTAGGTCTCGTAATAGTTCGTATCGATGCAGACGCGCTTGGTCCCGATGGGAAAGCTCTTGGGAACCAGCGCTTCCGCGGTCTTGGGGTCCTTGACCCTTGACCGGATCTTGTCGCGAACGAAGTCCGAGACAATGTCGTTGGCCGCCTTGTTGGTCAGCACATCGGAATAGGACGTGGTCAGCGCCGTCAGGATGCCTGTCTTCCACGCGTCCTCGAATTTCGCCCTGCGTTCATTGTCGCCATCGGCAAGCGTTGGCGTCATCCCGCGCGGCGGATTGGGAATTCCGGCGCCGTGGGCGCGCTGCGCCGCCCTGTAGCTCCGATAGGTCCGCTTCATCCGCGAGACGTCATCCGGGTCCAGCGGACCGTTGAACGCGGGCAGGGAGTAGGCCGGCGTGCGCTGGTAGACGATCAGCTTGTCGGCCTGCTGGGCGATCAGCGGAATGGATTGAACGGCGGATGACCCGGTGCCGATGACGCCGACTTTCTTGCCTGTAAAGTCCACGCCCTCATGCGGCCAATTGCCGGTGAGGTAAGTCGCGCCCTTGAACGATTCAGCTCCGGGAATGTCGGGCTTCTTGATCACCGACAGGCACCCCGTCGCCATGATCAGGAACTGTGCGGTGATCGCCTCGCCGCGGTCGGTATGAACGGTCCACCGGGCGGCGTCCTCATCATAGACGGCGCGGGTGACGCGTGTGCCGAACGTGATGTCGCGGCGAAGGTTGAACCGGTCCGCAACATGCCGGGCATAGCTCAGGATTTCCGGCTGCGCGGAATACTTCTCCGTCCACGTCCACTCCTGCTCCAGCTCCTCGGAGAAGGAATATGAGTACGCCATGCTCTCGATATCCACCCGGGCGCCGGGATAGCGGTTCCAGTACCACGTGCCGCCCACATCATCGCCGGCTTCGATCGCGCGGGTCTTCAGTCCCATCCCGCGCAGCTTGTGCAGCTGGTACATGCCGGAAAATCCGGCGCCGACAATCACCGCGTCCGCCTCGGCGCGTTTCGCAAGATGGCGGTCGATCTGCTCGCCGACATATTCCAGCGCGGCGGCCGCCCCAGGCAGGATGCCCGGCATGGCGAAGAAGTTGTGCATCTGCCTGTCGAACCGTTTCATCGTGACGGGCACGCCTGCCGCACGCAGCTTCGCGCCATAGGCCTCCGCCTCGTCGCGCAGCACATCCAGTTCCGCCGTTATCAACAACGCCGGCGGCAATCCCGAAACATCCTTGGCCCGCAGGGGCGAGGCGTCTGTCTTGCCGCGATCCGCGACATCGGGAGCGTAATGATCCCAGAACCACTTCATCAGCGGCGCATTCAGCAGCAGCTGGTTTTCCGGGGCGGCGTAGCTTGCCGTATCCATGGCCCCGTCCGTCACCGGATAGACCAGCAGTTGCAGCGATATGTCCGGCCCGCCTTCGGCGTTGGCGCGCTGGGCGACAATCGCGGCCAGATTGCCTCCGGCGCTGTCGCCCGCGACAATCACCGGCGCCCCCCGTCCCGCTATGCCTTCAAGATTGGCGGCGACCCATTTCAGCGCGGCCCAGGCATCGTTCGCCGCGGTCGGATAGCGATGCTCGGGCGCACGGCGGTAAGCGACCATCACGACAGCCGCGCCCGTGCGCTTTGCGAGTTGCCGGCCAAGCGTGTCGTACTGGTCGATGTCGCCGAGCACCCATCCGCCGCCATGATAGTAGACAATTACGGCGCGAGGCTTGTCGACCGGCGAGAGGATGCGCACATCGAATGCGCCGCCGTCCTCGGCATTGACGCTGACTTGTCGAACCGACGCCATGTCCGGTCCGCGCGGATACGAGGCGGCGATCGCTCCGCCTACCAGCCGTGCTTCCTGGGCGCTCATCTCATAAAGCGGCTTGCCGCCCATGCCCGCCAGCTGCGCGAGGAACGCCGTGCTTGCCAGATCGAGTCTCATGTCGAAGTTCCCACCCTTTTCTTGAACCTAATTTTCATGGTTCACCGCCCTCCCGCAACATATTAGTTCCGGGGTGATCGTCTGACGGATCGGGGCGCGCCGATCCTACGACTTGGCCGGCGCCATCGCCGCTCGCGGCTTTGAGACCTGCATTTCGAGCTGTTCGTTCAGGCGGCTTTTGGACCCTCAAACTCAGCGTTTATCCGCCAGACAGCAGGAGGAAATGCCTGCCGTCAAAAGGGTCAGCCATTCACCCTTCCTCCAGTGCAACGCGCTGGGGCGTTGGCGACCGCAAGGCGCGCAAATATCTGCGCACGATTTCAGTCCGCGCTCCGTTGTAGGCTCTATCTGGCATGTCGCCTGTCTCGTACTGACGCTCAAGCGTCAACGCCTGCTCAACAAGCAATTGTTCGGCGCTGCTCCCAGCCTGTGGGCACTGAAGTTCGCGTCTGCGTGAGGCGAGTCTGATGATCCTCGCATCTGCTGCGAAGGCCGCTTGATCGTAACGGGCGCCGCGGGCCAGAGCGCCCAGCCCCAGGACCGCGGCCGCCACTGGCGAGGTCGTCGCCGACATCGCAACCCCGACCGCGTCGGCGCCGCCTTCCCAGCCTTGCTCGCGACCAATTTCATGTCGGAGGGCCTGGACGCGGGAAAGTTCAGCGTCCATCGCGCTGCAAGACATTCCCGCATCGCTGGGGAGGTTTTCGGCGACAATTGGAAACGCAGAGCGGCTGCTTGCGCAACCGGCGATAGCCATCGCCACGATCATCATGCCTGCGCCAAACGTTTTGTTCATCGTGGCGTTCCTGCATCGAGAATGGCGGCATATCCGCCAGCGGCTCCGGCCGCCACCGCCAGTACGACCACAACAACAGCGCCAGCTGTCAGGGCGGTGTTTCTGCCGCTGAATTCCTGTTTCTCCACGAAGACAAGATCGCCGTACGCGATCGTCTCATCGCGAGCGATGATCCCGAACTCGTTAGCCCCGAGGACAGTCACCATGCGACGCCGCCCATCCTGCGTCAGCACGCGGAGCCGTTCACCGCTCACAATCTCGATGCGACTTGGATTGTCCTGCGGGCCGAAAGTCGGCGTTAGAGCGCAGGCCGCCACGCCTGCTGCCAAGAGCATCGAAACGATGCGCCGCATAAGCGCCTCCGGCGCCCCCCTCATCAACGGTGCTCCCGCAGGGGGCGGGGGTCAACAAAAAGTTCCCCACGGCAAGGACCGTCGCCTTCGGCCGGCTTCGTTCGAGAAGAGCGCCGGCAACGCGGCGCGTTGGCATCGCAGAAACGCGGTCTAGTGACCTGATCCCGGCGAATGGCGTGCAGTCCGCGCTGGCGTTTGCCGGGCGGCTTTGACACTGCTTTCGGACCTGTCAACGCCCCAGCCGGCATTTCAGCAAATCACCGCCGAATTGTCCGGGCCAAGCAGATTTTTTGGCCCGCAAAAGCGGTCCTTATCAGTCGGATAACTCGTTTGTTTTGAAAAAACTTCCGTCGCCCTTTCAGGGCTCTGACCTCGCCGAGGTGGTGGCCCGCCCGGGACTTTATCCGACGCCTTGCGGGCCGGGCGCATAATGGCCGCATGAAACTGACCGAAGATCTCAAGCACCGGTTGTGGATGCGTCCCTACATCCAGATCGTTCACCGCGCGGGCGCCGATCTGCCCGACCTGCCGTCCGTGTGGGACTGCGCGCGCAAGATGTTCGCCGACCTGATGGGGCGCATCGGCTCCACGGGCTCGATGGCGAAGCGCCGGATGCGGCAGGTCGATCGCTTCGAGCTGATGCTCTGGCTTAAGCCTGTTGAAGACCTGGTGCGTTCATGGCTCATCACCCGGGCTGTCACCTGGCTCCTGATGTCGGACGCAGGCCGGAAGCTGATCCGCGACAAGCTGGAAAAGCTGCGCAGGCGGCCGCACAAGATCACCATTCCATACCCCGGCTGGCACACCATCGCGCAGCACTGGCGCCCGGAACCGGAACCCGAGCCGCAGGCGGCGCCCGCTGAGCCGGAGCCGCGTAACCGCGCCGATCCTAAGAACTGGAAGTCCCGCTTCCAGGCGTTGGCCGTCGATACCCGTACGCGCAGCAGCTCGAAAGCTACAGCCCGCGCGATGGCAGCTATCGCGGGCACGCGCACCGACATTTCCACCGCGCGCCGCATCGAAATGCTCGCTCGCGTCATGGCGAAGCCGGAGCTCGCCATCCGCCGCATCGCGCGGCAGATCGCGCGCCTGCCGCTCGATGCGTTGAAGACGGCCCGCGAGGAGTACTTCAAATCCGTGCGTCTCTGGATGCACGGCCGCCAGGAATTCATGGACGCCCGCGTCCACGAACGATGCGCCATCAACGTCTTCAATCGCGCAATCGAAGCCGGCTAGGTCAGCCGCTTTTCAGCGCCGCCAAATCCGCACTGCCCGGTGCGGAAACGAAGCCGCGCGCCTTGATGTCTGGCGCGCCTGTGCGAATGATCGCCGCATCCCGGACATCACAATGCGGGAAAACAGGGGGAAGCCAATGCAGTCCGTCACCCGCTTCATCACGCTCGCCATGCTCGCCCTTACCGCTGCCGGCTGCGCCTCCGCCTCGACCGATCTGCTGGCCAACGGCCTCGATGGCTTCACTGTCGTGAATGCCGCCAACTGGACCTACGCCGATGGCGTCATGCAGGCCGACAAGGGCGGCGCCTCGCCAAGCCTTCTCGTGACGCGCGAGGACTACCAGGATTTCGAACTCACGCTCGATGTCTATGTCAGCCTCGAACACAATAGCGGCGTCTTCATCCGCTGCTCGGACCGCGCCAGCATCACTGCGACCAACTGCTACGAGATCAACATCTTCGACAAACGACCCGACCAGTCCGGCCGGACCGGCGGCGCGCCCGTCTACTTCAAGCCGCTCGCCCAGGTCGATGCCGGAGGAAAATGGACCGCGATGAACATCCGCGCCCAGGGCCCGCATGTCTTCGTCTCGCTCGACGGCGTCACCACCATCGACAGCGACGGACCTCTGCTGGCCAACGGTCCCATCGCCCTGCAATGGGGCGCCGGCGAAGTGAAATTCCGCAATGTCCGGATCCGGCGTCTCGACTAGGTGACTGCGGCGCGCTTCTTGAACTCCGGCCTGTCCCATGCGCCGCTGCTCAGAATGTGCTCCAGCGCTTCCATCGCATCCCACACATCGACATAGCGCACGAACAGCGGCGAGACCCCGAACCGCATCGCATCCGGCGCCCGGAAATCCGCAATCACCTTCGCTGCGATCAAGGCCTGCACCACGGCATACCCCTCCTCATGCCGCACGCTCACATGCCCGCCGCGCCTGGCCGCATCAATGGGGGAAATGCACTCCAGCCCCATCGCCTTGGTCCGCGCCACAACCAGATCGCCCAGCCTCTGCGCCTTCAGCGCCGCCATCCGCGGATCGATCCCGTCGAACGCCGCCAGCGCTCCATCCAGCGCAGCCAGCGAAAGTATCCCCGGCGTTCCCGAAGCAAACCGCGCCACGCCCAGCCTCGGCTTGTACTCCGCATCGAACGCAAACGGTGCGGCATGCCCCATCCATCCGGAAATGGGCGAGTCCAGCTTCATCGCCAGGTCGCCGCGCACATAGACATAGGCCGGCGCGCCCGGTCCCCCGTTCAGGAACTTGTAGGAACACCCCGTCGCCATCCACGCGCCGGACGCGCCAAGATCGAGATCGATCACCCCCGCCGCATGGCTCAGGTCCCAAACCACAACCCCGCCACTCTTCTTCGCCGCCTCCTCGTGCGCCGCCATGTCCGCAGTCTTCGCGGTGCGATAGTTCACAACGCTCTTGATCAGCACGGCCGTCTCCTTGGCCAGCGCCTCGAGACCCTTATCCTCGCCGACCCGTTTCAGCGTCGCGCCTGAAATTGCCGCCAGCCCCTCGGCCACATACTGGTCCGTCGGAAACTCGCTCTCCTCGACAAGAAGCGTCTTAGTCCCGGCCAGCTTCATCGCGGCCGCCGCCAGCTTGAACAGGTTCACCGAAACGCTGTCGCAGACGATGATCTCGTCCGGCGCCGCGCCCAGCAAGCCGGCCAGCCGCGCGCCGACCGCGGCGGGCAGGTCGATCCACCCGGCGTCATTCCACGAACGAATAAGCCCGTCCGCCCACTCCTTGCCCGCAGCCTCCTGCACCCGCTTCAGCGCCGTATGCGTCGCCGGTCCCAGCGAATGCCCGTCGAGATAGATCACGCCCTCGGGCAGCACAAACGCCTTGCGCGCCTCCTGCACCGGATCGTCCTGATCCAGCGCCTCCGCTTCCTTCCGCGACGCAGGGACTTGTCTTTGAGTCATGCCGCTATCTGCGACGGCGCAGCCAGCCCTTGCAATGCCTCCTTGCCCGCGCCACCAAAGCGCATGCGCCGATTCCTGTTTGCCGCCGCCCTCGCGATCAGCCTCCCGGCCACGGCCTGTTCGCGCCCGAAGCCGCCGCCCGAAACTCCCGCCGTCCAGCCGCAGGTTCCCCGGATGAATCGCCTCCTGACCTGGGACGATCTTCTCGCCCGTCCGCGCCCCGAGCCCACCCACACGATCAAGTGGGGGCCCGGCGCCGCCGACGTCGCCGACCTGTGGCTGCCCGAAGGCGCCGGCCCGCATCCTGTCGTGCTCATGGTGCATGGCGGCTGCTGGCAGAAAGCGATCGCTGACCGAACGATCATGAACTACGCCGCCGAAGACCTCCGCACACAGGGCCTCGCCGTCTGGAACATAGAATACCGCGGCGTCGACGAGGACGGCGGCGGCTATCCCGGCACCTTCCTCGATGTCGCCCACGCAGCCGACGCGCTGCGCGATCAGGCCGCTGCCTACAACCTCAAGACCGACAAGATCGCCGCCTTCGGCCACTCGGCCGGCGGGCATCTCGCCCTCTGGCTCGCCGCGCGCCCGAAGCTGCCCGCGTCCAGCCCGCTGCGCATGGACAACCCGCTCAAGATCACCGGCGTCGTCAACTCTGGCGGCCTTGCTGACCTCAAGCGATCCGCGCCGGTCACCCAGCCCGAATGCCTCTCCAGCATCATGGATCAGCTGACAGGCGACATCTCCTCGACCCGCGCCAATGTCTTCTCCGACACATCGCCCGCTGAGATGTTCCCGCTCCGCGTCTTCCAGGTCAGCGTCAACGGCGAAGACGACTACATCGCCCCAGCTCTCCTCGGCGAAGACTACACGCGCCGCGCCAAGGCCGCCGGCGACCGCGCCGAAGTTGCTGTCCTCCAGAAGACCGGCCACGTCGAACTCGTCACGCCCGGCACGGACGCGTTCAAACGCGAGACGGATTATCTGAAAGCCATGCTCCGCTAGACCGCGCAAGAAAATTCCTACTCTCGCCCTTTTGCCCAGCGGTCCGCAAAACTATGTAGCGGAAGTATGGTCGCGAGGAATTCGCGGCCGAGGGGGGTGAGTTGATAGCCGCCGGGGGATTCCAGTTCGATGAAACCTGCTTCACGCAACTCGCCCACGCGCGTCTGCAGCACCGTCGGAGAAATATCGTCGCACCGCTCCCGCAGCGCTCGGGACGTCAACGCCTCGCCCCGCAGCTCCCAGATGATGCGCAGCGTCCAGCGGCGGCCCATCAGGTCCAGCAGCGCCATGACCGGCCGGCCGGTCTTCGATGCGCGTACGGTCCTGCGTTTTGCCTGCGCCATGCCAGCCATCGTTTTTCACGGCGTACCCAGCGTGCGGCCGTTACATATTCCGTAGCAGGGGATGCGGCGCGCGAACAGGCCTGCTATTCCGGCACGGAGATATCCATCGCCAGGATGATCAGCCCGCTGCCGCACGTGTCGGCGGTCGCCCCGACTTCGGCGCTGCCAGCGCGATGGACGGAGCCGGTGACCGTCATCAGCTTGCCGTTGAGGTCGGGGGTCGGCACGCCGGCGAGCGACAGGCCCATGCCGGAGATGCAGGCGCCTTTGCCCGTCTCGCCGAGATGGCGCTGTTCCGGATAGAGCCGGATCTCCCTGAAGTTATCGCCCATCTGGAACCAGCCGGTCAGCGTCTGCTGGTCCGCCTCGACAGTCGGTTTCAGCGCGCTGATGTCGAACGATTTGGCCGGCGCCGGCGTACAGGCGGCGAGGGCGGTCGCCAGCACCGCAAGACCCGCTCTTTCAACCGTCCTCATTTCGCAACTGCCGGCGCCGCAGAAGCGGGTCCGCCCATCAGCTTCACGCCTTCATCCAGCTTGTCGGCATAGGCGTTGAGGGCCTTGCCGATGAGCGCAGCATAGGTGTCGACATCCTCCCAGCGCTCGTCCTCGATCGCCTCGCGCACGCCGGGCAATGTCTTCGCGCCGTAGCCGGTGAGGCGTCCCGGTGCGTAGATCATGTTCTTGTACCAGCCGCGTCCGCCGGGCAGGCCGGGCTCCATCAGCAGCGCCTGTTCCGTCTTGCCGGCCAGCGCCACCAGCTTGCCTTTGGTCTCCGCCGGCAAGCCCGCGCCCTTCTCCTTCAGCGCCTCGTCATACGCCTTGGCGCTGGCCTTGAGCCGCACCAGGGCGTTCTGCATCGGCGCGAAATTGAAATACGGCACAGGCTTCAGCACGACGGGCGGCCCGCTGCTCAGCGTCGGATCGTCGGAGAGCTTGAACGCGTCAGCCGAGATCGCTTTCGACTGCGCCGTCTGCGCCTCGCGCTTGCCGTCCGCGAGCTTCACCACCTCGTCGACATAGGTCGAAACCGTGTCGGCGAAGTCGCCATAGCGCTGAACGGGCAGGTCGGTTTCCGAAAGCCGCAGCACCAAACGCCCAGCCGTCTTTGCGAGCGCGGCGCCATAGGCAAAGCCCGGGTCCACGAATGTCGAGTGATGCTCGTACGTGTCGTAGGCCGAGTGATAGACCCCGCCGCTGCTGCCTTCGCCCCCATAGCCGACGTTCAAAGCCGCCAGCCCAAGATGCTGCAGAAAGCTCGAATAGTCGGAGCCCGAGCCCAGCGGATCGAGCGGCATGTCCTTGCCGTCCGCCGCGGCCTTGGCGACCGCACGGGCGCGATCGGTCGCGCCTGGCTCGGCCATCGCGGCGGCGCGGGCGCGCTTGTCGACGGTCACGCCCGTCTGCGGATCGGTGACGTCAGCCGCCACCTTGCCCACCCAGTTCTGCAGCGAGTGGCTGCCCTCGGCGCCGAAGAAGCCGCGCCCATTGCCGTCCGAGTTGATGTAGATCAGCGCCTTTTCCTTGAGTTCAGCTTCGTGCGTTTCGGCCCATTCGGTCGAGCCCAGCAGCATCGGCTCCTCGGCGTCCCAGCTCAGATAGACCAGCGTGCGCTTCGGCTTCCATCCGGTCTTCGCCAGTTCGCCGATCGCCTTGGCCTCCGCCATCATGGCGATGTGTCCGCTGATCGGATCGGAGGCGCCGAACACCCAACCGTCATGGTGATTGCCGCGTAGAATCCACTGATCCGGATACTCCGAGCCCTTCATCGTCGCGACGACGTTGTAGGCCGGCTTCAGCGACCATTCCGACTTGACGACGAGATGCGCTTTCGCCGCATTGGTGCCTCCGACATGGTAGGTGATCGGCAGGGAGCCGCGCCAGTTCGCCGGAACCACACGGCCTTCGAGCGCCGAAAGGAATTTCTGCGCATCGCCATAGGAGATCGGCAGTACGGGAATCTTGAGGATGGTCGGCGCATCCTTCCGGTCGATCCGCTTGGCGTCATCCGTCGCGCCATAGCCCGGCGTCAGCGGATCGCCGGGATAGAGCGGCATGACCGCGACCGAGCCGCGCTGGAAGCCCTGCGCCGGCCGCGCCGCGCCTTTGGGATAAACATCGTCGGTCGAGAAGCCATCGTCGCGCGGGTCGGAATAGATAATGCAGCCGACGGCGCCGGCCTCCTGCGCCAGCTGCGGCTTTAGTCCGCGCCAGCCCTGGCCATAGCGCGCGATCACGATCTTGCCTTTGACGTCGACGCCCATGCGCTGCAGCGCCTTGTAGTCGTCGGGCATGCCGTAATTCACATAGACCAGCGGCGCGGTGACATCGCCATCGCCTTGGAAGGCGACGTAGGCCGGAAGCTGGTCCTTGGTGCGGGACGAGGTTGCATCGCCCGGCACCGGCCGCTCGGTCAGCGTCGCCTTGAAACTCTGCTTGCCGAACAGGTCAAGCGAGACCTTGAGCGGCGTCGGGTAGAGCACCTTCACCGTCTCGATCTTTGCGTCCCAGCCCCAGTCCTTGAACCGCTGCAGGGTGTACTCGGCATTCAGCTTGTCGTGCGGCGAGCCGACATGGTTGGGCTCCGCCGCCATGCGCTTCATCCAGCCGCCCATCTCAGCGGGATCGATCGCAGCGTCGAACTTTTTCTCGATGTCCGACCCCGGCGGCGCGGCTTGCGACATCACGGGCGAGGCGGCCAGGCCGGCGGCAAGCAGCATCACGGCAAGCGAAACGGAATTGCGCATAAGACACCCCACATCTGTTAGGTGCAGCTAGGCATTTCCGAAGGACACGAGCAAGGCCGGCGATTTGCTGCCGCTGCGTCTAGCCAACCATGCCCGCGCGCTGGGCAGCGGCATAGGCGAACTTCGCCAACGGCTCGACGCGGCCCTCGTTCTGCGCGGCGGCGGCGTTGCTCGCCGTGCCGTCACGCACACGCCCGACAATCCCCTGAAGAATGCCTGCCAGCCGGAACGCGTTATATGCGAAATAATAGTTAAGGTCGGGAATGCCGTTTTCGCGCCCGGTCAGCTCGCAATAGCGGGCGACATATTCATCCCGAGTGGGAATGCCCCAGGCCTTCTTGTCCTCGATCTGCGCGATCGAGGGCCGCACCGGATCGCTCGAGGGCATCTCCCAGCCCATCAGGTGATAGGTGAAGTCGGCCAGCGGATCGCCCAGCGTCGACAGCTCCCAATCCAGCACCGCCAGAACTTTCGGCTCGGTCGGGTGCAACACCATGTTGTCGATGCGATAATCGCCATGGACGATGCTGGTGCGCTCGCCGGGCGGAATGTTCTTCGGCAGCCACTCGATCAGCCGGTCCATCTCCGGGATCTTGGCGGTCTCGGACATCTGGTATTGCTTGGTCCAGCGATGGATCTGGCGGGCGATATAGTCGCCTTCCTTGCCGAAGCCCTCGAGGCCGGCTGCCTTCCAGTCGACATTGTGCAGCCAGGCAAACGTCGTCAGCTTGGCATCGAAGATCGCCCGGCGCTCGGCGGGCTGGTATTCGGGCAGCGTCGCATTCCACAGGATGCGGCCTTCGACCATCTCCATGACGTAGAACATGGTGCCGATGACGCCGTCGTCCTCGCAGAGCCCGTAAGGCTTGGCGACCGGGAAGCCGAGCGGATGCAGCGCCGAGATCACGCGGAATTCGCGGTCGACCGCATGCGCCGACGGCAGCAGCTTGCCAGACGGCTTGCGCCGCAGGACGTATTTCTGCTTCGGCGTGATGAGCTGATAGGTCGGGTTCGACTGGCCGCCCTTGAACTGGCGAACCTGCAGCGGCCCCTGATAGCCCCCGACATTCGCCTGCATCCAGACCGCTAGTTTCGCTTCGTCGAACTTGTGCGTCTCGGCGACGTCCTTGGTGCCGGAAAAGATGTCCGCTGGGTTCGCTGGGTCCGTCATGTCCTGCCCTGGTCGTATTGGCCGCCGGTCGGCTGCGCCGCCAGCATACTCATTCTGCGGGTGTGCTTAAGACCGAACCGCTCGAAAGGTCGAGGCCTTTCTTGCCGCAACGGAATATCAGCCTCTGGCAAGCGCCCGCCACCCAATGTCCCTGCGGCAAAATCCGTCCGGCCAGTCGATCAGATCTACCGCCTGATACGCCCGCTTCACCGCCTCTGCGAGGGTCGGCCCGGTCGCGGTCACGTTCAGCACCCTGCCGCCGTTCGCAACGATATCCTCGCCCGCCTTCGCCGTGCCCGCATGGAAAACGGCGACGCCGGGAACCTTGCCCGCTTCTTCCAGCCCGTGGATCACGCCGCCCTTCTTAGGCTCGCCAGGATAGCCCGCGCCAGCCATCACCACGGCGACGGCGGGATCGGAGAACCGCTCCAGCCGCTTGCATCCCGCCAGTCCTCCGGTTGCGCAGGCCAGCAGCTGCGGCACCGGATCGTCCTTCAGCCGCGCCATGATCACCTGACACTCGGGATCGCCGAAGCGGACATTGTATTCCACCACGCGCGCCTTGCCGGTCTCGATCATCAGCCCGACGAACAGCACGCCGCGATAGGGCCGGCCCTCCGCCGCCATGCCGCGCACCGTGGGGTGGACAATTTTCTCCATCACCTGCGCCTGCATCGCTTCATCGAGGATGGGCGCCGGAGAATAAGCGCCCATGCCGCCCGTGTTGGGACCGGTGTCGCCATCGCCGACCCGCTTGTGGTCCTGCGCCCCCGCCAGCGCCACCGCGGTCTCGCCATCGCACAGCGCAAAGAAGCTCGCTTCCTCGCCATGCATGAATTCCTCGATCACCAGCGTCGCCGACGCCGCGCCAAACTTGCCGCCCAGCATGGCGTCGATCTCAGCCTCGGCCTCCGCACGCGTCTCGGCGATCACCACGCCCTTGCCCGCCGCCAGCCCGTCAGCTTTCAGCACGTAGGGCGCCGTGAATTTGTCGAGGAAGGCTTTGGCCTTCGCAGCTTCCGTGAAACGTCCATAGGCGGCGGTCGGAATGCCGTACTTCGCCATGAAGTCCTTGGAGAAGCCCTTGGAGCCTTCGAGAATGGCGGCCCGAGCGGAGGGGCCGAACACGGGAATATCGATGGCGCGCAGCTTGTCCGCCAGCCCAGCCACCAGCGGCGCTTCAGGCCCCACGATTACCAGATGCGGCCGCTCCAGCTTCGCCAGCGCCACCTGTCCGTTAATGTCGTCAGCCGCCACATTCACGCATCGGGCAACGCTGGAAATCCCGGGATTTCCGGGCGCTACGACGATGTCAGTCACCCGCGTGCTTTGTTTCAGCCGCCAGGCCAGGGCGTGTTCGCGTCCCCCTCCGCCGACGATCAGAATTTTCATGCGAATTCGCCCGGTCAGCTTGATCGTGTTTTATGCTGCTCGGGCGATTAGTACGCTCCGAGCCTGAAAAACAAGGCAATACGCTTTGACCGCCAAATCCAACCTGTTTTCGCGAGACGGCGACCTCACCGGCCTCTGGTCGGGCGAGTACTGGTATGTCGGCGAGCCCACGCCGCCCGTGCCGTTCTCGGCGCATCTGGTCGACGCGGCGGGCAGCATTTCGGGCACCACGCTGGAGCCCAACACGTTTGCGCACCCGGGCCTCATCGAGCTGTCGGCCGAGATTTCCGGCGCGCGGGGCGAACTCAGCGTGCGGTTCAACAAGCTCTACCACGCGGCGCCAGGCGTCCACCGCGATCCGATCGTCTATTCGGGCACGGTCGACGACAAGTTCACGATGATCGACGGCGAATGGAAGCTCCAGCCGCCGGGCTATCCGGCCATGACCGGCCGTTTCGTACTGGTCCGGGTCTCGCGCGGCGCGCCGGCCGTGGCGGTCGAGCGTGAAGTGGAGCTCGAGCTCAAGCGCTAGGAAGGACCTGGTCAATGCCGGGCCCGATCCGGCATTATCGGCGGCGACATCCGGATTTCCGGCTATAGTCGGTCGATGGACGAGTTTCCCGAATCGCAGACCCCGCTGGAGGGCCTTACCAACTCGCCGGAGATGACCGTCTCCGAACTGGCCAGCGCGTTGAAACGGACGGTCGAGGAGAATTACGCCTTCGTTCGGGTGCGCGGGGAACTCGGCCGCGTCGTGCTGGCGAAATCGGGCCATCTCTACTTCGACATCAAGGACGAGGGCGCGACGCTCAACACCGTGATGTGGAAAGGCCAGGCCGGCCGCCTGCCGTTCAAGCCGGAGGAGGGGCTGGAGGTGGTGGCCGAGGGGCGGCTGTCCACCTACCCCGGCCGTTCCAACTACCAGCTCATCGCCGACAAGATGCGCCCGGCCGGCCTCGGCGCGCTGATGCAGCTGCTGGAAGAGCGCCGCAAGAAGCTGGCCGCTGAGGGTCTGTTCGCCCCGGAACGCAAGAAGCCGATCCCCTACCTGCCGTCGGTCATCGGCGTCGTCACCAGCCCTACCGGGGCGGTGATCCGCGATATCCTCCACCGCGTGCGCGACCGGTTCCCGTGCCACGTCCTCATCTGGCCGGCGCTGGTCCAGGGCGAGAGAGCCGCCGCCGAAGTCGCGGCCGGCATACGCGGCTTCAACGCCTTGAAGCCCGGCGGCCCGATCCCGCGCCCGGACGTGATCATCGTCGCGCGCGGCGGCGGCTCGATCGAAGACCTCTGGCCGTTCAACGAGGAGATCGTCGTGCGGGCCGCGGCCGAAAGCGTCATCCCGCTGATCTCCGCCGTGGGCCACGAGACCGACACGACCCTGATCGACTACGCCTCCGACAAGCGTGCGCCCACGCCCACCGGCGCCGCCGAAATGGCGTTGCCCGTCCGCGCCGAGCTGATCGCCACCGTCGCCAATCTCGGCGCCCGCGCCGCCCGGCGCCTGACCGGACACCTTGAACGGCGGCGGCTGGAATTGCGCTCGGCCGCCGGACGGTTCCCGAAGCCTGAAACCCTTCTGCAGGTTCCTCGCCAGCGCCTCGACATGGCCTCGCAAAGGTTCGGCGGCGCGCTCGGCCGGGCGCTGGCTCGCAAGCGCGCGACATTCGACAGGGCGGCTGGCGGTCTTAGGCCGGCGGCGCTGCGCCGCGAGACTTCCACCAAGCGCGCCGAGATCCAACGCCTCGCCCAACGCCTAGCTCCCGCCATGGGCCGCAGGCTTAGGACACTGAAAGAGGCGCTGCGCTCCCAGACGCGGGTGTTGGATTCGGTGTCCTACCCGAGCGTCCTTGCACGCGGTTTCGCGCTGGTGACAAAGCCGGACGGCGCGCTGGTGCGGTCGGCCAGGTCCGTGGCGGAGGGCGATGCGCTGAATCTCCGCTTCGCCGATGGCCAAGTCGCCGCCAGGGCGGGAGCGTCCACCCCGTCGCCGGCAACGCCGCCAGCCTCGCCCTCATCCGATCCGCCCCGCCCCCGTATCCGCCGCGCCAAACGCGGGGACGACCAGGGCAGCTTGTTCTGATCCAAACGCCGACATCCGGAGAGACGATGCATCGCTCTACTATCGCAATCATCCTTGGCGCGCTGGCGCTGTCCGGCTGCGGCAGCGTTCCCGCAACGCCGCCGGGAACCGACGCCGACACCAAGGCGTGGTGGTCGATCACCGGCGATCTTTCCGCCGACAGCATGGAAGGGCGAGACACAGGCTCGGCGGGCTACGACCGCGCCGCGCGCTATGTCGCCGATCGCTTCCAGAAAGCCGGGCTCAAGCCGGCGGGCGAAAACGGAAGCTGGCTCCAGACGCTGCCGCTCAAGGAAGTGCGCGTGGAGAAGGCCGGCACGCGGTTCGACATCGTGCGCGATGCCGGATCGACGGCGAGCCTTTCCTTCCTGCACCAGATCACTGTCCGTCCATCGACCGAGCTTCCGGCCACGCTCGATGCGCCGCTCAGCTTTCGCGGCTATTGTTCCGCCGCAGAGATGGGCGCCGACATGCGCGGCAAGGTGGCGGTGTGCTTCGGCGGCCGCCGGCGCGGCGTGCCCAACGGCGGGGAGCGCCTGAGAGCTGCGGCCGATGCCGGCGCGGCAGGGCTGATCAATGTCGATGATCCCGGCTTCACCATCGAGCCATCACGCTGGCCCGAAGCTTACGCCCGCTCAATCGCCTTCCGCGACGCGCAGCCGCCCGCATCGCCGCGGCTCGTCGTGATGCGGCTCAGCGTCGAGGCGCTGGAGCAGGTGGTGCAGGGGACTGCGCATAATGCGCAGGATATCCTGAAGGCCGGCGCGGCCTCGCAGCCGCTACCCACATTCGATATTCCGGCGCGCATCCGCGCCTCGTTCGCGCTGTCCCGCCGCGAGTTCACGTCCGACAATGTGCTCGGCATCCTGCCGGGCAGCGATCCGACACTCGCGCCCGAGACCGTCATCGTCTCCGCACACCTCGACGGCTATGGCTATGGCGAGGCCGTAAACGGCGACAGCCTCTACAACGGCGCCTTCGACGATGCAGCCTATGTCGCGACGCTGATCCGGCTGGCCGAGCAGCGCGGCGGAAACGGCTTCCGCCGCAGCGTTCTGTTCGCTGTCTATACTGGCGAGGAAAAGGGTCTCTTGGGCTCCACCTGGTTCAGCGAGCATCTTACGGTCCCGAAGGCAAACCTCGCGGCGGTCATCAATCTCGACCAGCTGCGCCCGCTGTTTCCGCTGAAGATCCTCACCATGCACGCGATCGACGACACCACGCTGGCGACAAATGTGCGGCGGGTTGCGGCCGGCATGGGCATCGAAATCCGCCCGGACCTCGAACCGGAGCGGAACCTGAATCAGCGTACCGATCATTGGCCGTTCCTGCGCACAGGCGTGCCTGGGACCAATTTCGTCTTCGGCTTCGATCCGGGGACCGAGTCAGAAAGGCGATATCGCGAATGGTATCAGGTCAGATACCACCGGCCGCAGGACGACATGGGCCAGCCGCTGGATTTCGGAGCGGCGCGCGACATGAACACGTTCTTCTACCGGCTGACTGAGGACGTCGCGAACGCTGACGAGCGTCCTGCTTTTGTGGCTGGCAGCACGTACAAGCCGAACTGATGCAGGCGCCCGCGTTGCCTAGGCTTTCGCCTTGAACGTCACATAGCCGCGCTCGACCATCCGGCGCAGCGCTTCATAGGCTTCTGAGAGTTCCTCATAGCCTGCGCGCAGCGTTGCGAGCTTCGCCACTTCGTCCGCCGTCATCGCTTCCGGCCTGTCGGCCATCGCCATGGCGGCCGCGACCCATTTGGCCCGAGCCTGCGCTGCCGAGACCGCCAGCCGGCCGAACTTCTGGATGTCGACATGCTGCAGCGCCTGGCCGAGGACTTCGCGGTTGGCCGCAAAGGTCGCGTAGTCGATCTGCTCCAGATGCCCGCGCAGCTGGCGCTGTTCGTGGGCGTCGAGCGCAGCTTCGGGTTCGAAGTGATCCCGCACTTTGCGTGTGCTGGACGTGGCGGTGAAGGTCATGGCCGTTCGCGCTCCAATCCGGCCCTTGGGGCGGGCCGAGGCATGAACCAGCCTAGTGGCATGTGGTTAGCACGGGATTTAGGCTGGGCGTGAAAACCGTGGGTCCGGCGTAGAGTTTGGGCTGCAAACGCGACGTCAGAAGCCTTCAGGCGCTCAGGCGCTTCACGAACCATTCGGTCAGATGGTTCCAGACCTGCTTGTCGGCTTCGTCCTCGACGCCGTGCTCGAGATTGGGGTTGTCGTTGATCTCGATGACGATCGGCCCGTCCGGCCCCGACTTGATGTCAACGCCGTATAGGCCATCGCCGATCAGGTTTGCCGCGCGCACGCCGATGTCGACCACGTCAGCAGGGGCCTCGGCGACGGCGATCGACTTGTGGCCGCCTTCCTCCGCGCTGCCATCCGGCTTGTGGTTGAGAATCTGCCAGTGGCCGGGCGCCATCTTGTACTGGCAGACGAACAGCGGGCGCTTGTCGAGGACGCCGACGCGCCAGTCGAAGTCCGTCGGCACATACTTCTGGGCGATGCAGAGGTCGGAATCCTCGAGGAAAGCCGTCACCACCTGCTTCAGCTCTTCCATGTTCGCGGCCTTCTTGATGCCGCGGGAGAACGAGCCGTCCGGAATCTTCAGGACGAGCGGAAACTTCAGACGGTCGGCGACCTCCTGCAGGTCGGTCTTGTCCTGGATGATGATGGTTTCAGGGGCCGGCAGGCCCGCGCCGATCAGGCGCTCCCAGAGATAGACCTTGTTGGTGCACCTCATCATCGAGATCGGATCGTCGATCACCGGCATGCCTTCCGCCCAGGCGCGGCGGGCGAAGCGATAGGTGTGGTTGGTGATCGAGGTCGTCTCGCGGATCATCAGCGCGTCGAACTCGGCCAGGCGGTCGAGCTCTTTCCGGGTGATCGGTTCGATCTCGACGCCGTCCTTTTCCGCCAGCCGCGCCCAGTGCTTGAGGGACTCGATGTTGGACGGCGCGAGCTGTTCATTGGGATCGTGCAGCACCGCGATCGACCATTTGGCGATGGTGCGGGCCTTGGGGTTCTTCCAGACACGGCCGGTATAGCTGGTCAGCGAGTCGACGAAGAACTTTAGCTCGTCGTCTTCCAGCCTGGTGAAGGGCGTCAGCTTGATCCGCTTGATCTTGCAGGTTCCGTTGGCAGCCGTCGTCACGACCAGAACCGGCGCGCGATACCAGTCGAAAAGCTGACGGCCGAACTTCTTGAACCGCTCGTCCTCCGTCTCGCCGAAGCAGACAACAATGCGCTCCGGCGCCGGCCCCTTTTCGGGCGCCTTCCCCACGTCCTTGTTCAGCAGCTCCTCGAGGACAGACATCGCGTCCTCGGGCAGCTCCCGGTCGTAGAGGTCGAGCATGGTCTCGACGGTCGGCACCACGCGATGCCCGCGCGCCTCCGCCAGCAGCGAGGCATAGTAGCCGTCGGTCTGATAGTTGTAGTTGCGCGCAAGGTTGATGATCTTCGGCCGCGAACCCGACAGCAGCTTGGGCTGCAGCACATAGTCGCGCGAGGTCATCATCCGGAACGGCGCGCCCAGGGCGGCGAGGTCCCGCAGATCGTCCGCGATCAGGATCCAGTCATACCGCAAAGCGCTTCAACATCCTGATTGCGCTCCAGCCATCGGCGTAGAAATCCGCCTCGATGTGAAAGCATTTGTAGCCATAGCGGTGATAGCGCTTCAGCAGCGCGTAGTTGGTCTCTTTGATCTCCAGGTTCAGCTGCGGAACCCGGTTCTCCTCGCAATAGCGCTCGACATGACGGAACAGCTCTTCGCCTAATCCCTTGCTCTGATGGTCAGGCGAAACGGCCAGGCTGTCGAAGTTCAGCGCTGTTTCATCGGGCTCACGGAACAGCGAGGCGTAGCCCACCACCGCGCCGTCCTCGACGCAGCAGAAGATGGTCATGGCCTTGTCAGCGAGTGCAGCGGCGAAATCCTCGCGCGCCATCATCTTGTCCGCATAGCCGGCCTCGAAGCACGCCTTCTCGATCGCCGCCAGCGTGTCGATGTCCTCGGCTCGCATGTCGCGGATCATCGTGGCCGCGTCCCCGGGCCGGAGGTCGCGCTGTACTGGTTCGGGCAGGCGGGAGCAAACACGCTCATGAGGGGCGAGCGGACCTCGCGGATGGGCGTCCGTTCGACTTTAAAGCCCGATGATATCTAGCGGCGCAGCGCACTGGGAAATGCCTAATGCTTCTTCGCGGGATCGCCCTTCTGGGCGGTTGGCGAAGAGCGCTCATTATTAGCAATCGGCATTGCGTGTCGATAGACAGATGCCGTGGCGAGGCTCGCCGTTGCATGAATTGACTGTGTATCGTTCGGCGAGTCGCCGGGGATGGCCGGGAGGATCGGACGTGCAGATGAACAGTCGTGATCTTGTCATACACCTAGTCCTTGGCGCCTGTTCGGGGGGCGCCATGGCGCTCGCCGCCTTTCTGCTGATTGCGCCCGAGGTGGGGCCTCCGCCAGTCTTCCCTTTTCAGGACAAGGTCTTTCACGCGATCTGCTTCGCCGCGCTGACCGGGCCGGCCATGCTCGCGCTGCCGCCGAAATATCTCGGCTTCTGGCTGGCGCACATGGTGATGCTCGGCGCCGGGATCGAGGTGGTCCAGTCGCTGGGCGACAATGGCCGCGCCGGCTCGGTGTGGGATTTTTTGGCGGACCTCGCGGGGATCGCCGTGGCGTTCGGGATCGGCCGAATGATTCGCACGCGGATCGAACTGCCAAAGGCCGGATAATCGCTTGAAACCTGATTCAAGGTCTGGGCGTACTTGTCGGTGGGACGTTTTCGGAAGGTTCGAGCATGAGCCGCGAAGACGAAGCAGCGTTGGTTCGGGATCGGGTGAGCATGCTGGCCGAGCAGGTGGCCAGGCTGCTGGATGTGATCAGCCTCGGGACAAAGGCCGGCCGCGATACCGGGCCGGCCGAAGAGAAGCTGGCGCTTCTTGAATCGCTGATGTGGAGCCTTCACCAAAGACATAGGCGCCTGAAAGCGCAGGCCGCGCAGGCCGGCGCGGACGAAGTCTCGCCGGCAGCCTAGCGGCCCAGAAGCTGGGCCGCGCGTTCCGCGAAATAGGTGATCACGCCGCACGCGCCCGCGCGCTTGAACGCCGACAGCGTCTCGACGATCGCCTTGTCCTCGTCCAGCCAGCCCTGCGCCGCCGCCGCCTTGATCTGCGCATATTCGCCCGAGATCTGGAAGACCAGCGTCGGCACGCCGAACTCGGACGACACGCGCTGGACGATGTCGAGATACGGCAGGCCCGGCTTCACCATCACCATGTCTGCGCCTTCCTCGATGTCCATGGCGACTTCGCGCAGGGCCTCGTCGGAATTCCCGAAATCCATCTGGTAGGTCTTCTTGTCGCCCTTCAGCACCGAGGCGGTTCCCACTGCATCCCGGTAAGGGCCATAGAAGGCCGAGGCGTATTTGGCGGCGTAGGAGAGGATCATCACCTGCTCGAACCCCTCCTCGTCCAGCAGCTCGCGGATCGCCCCGATACGGCCATCCATCATGTCCGACGGGGCGACGATGTCGGCCCCGGCGCGGGCCTGCACCAGCGCCTGTTCGGTCAGCACGGCGACGGTTTCGTCGTTCAGCACATAGCCGTCGTCATTCAGCAGCCCGTCATGGCCGTGGCTGGTGAAGGGGTCCAGCGCCACGTCGCAGGCGATGCCCACTTCCGGGGCGGCGGCCTTCATCGCCTGGATCACGGTCGGGATCAGGCCTTCCGGATTGATCGCTTCATCGCCCCCCTCATTCTTCTTGGCCCCGTCGATATGCGGAAAGACGGCGATGGCGGGAATGCCCAGCTCGCGGGCGCGCACGGCCGCCTTGGCCGCCTCGTCCACATTCAGCCGATCAACCCCCGGCATAGACTTCACCGGTATGCGCTTGTCCTTGCCGTCGTGGACAATCAGCCCCCAGACCAGATCGTTCGGCGAAGGCGCGGTCTCGCGCACCAGCCGCCGCGACCAGTCGAACTGGCGCAGGCGGCGCATGCGGCTCGCGGGAAAGGCGCCGGTGACGATGGATTTGGGCATGGTCGAGTCCTGTTGCTGAGGAACAGGTAGCGATTACGGGCCGCACTGTCACTTGGGACAGTCTATCGCCCCCGCCCGACCTTGCGCTGCATGAAGCAGCGGAGGCGGACATCCATGGTCAGTTTCTGCAATTCACGGATTTCCAGCTGCCAGTCCTTCAGCGACCAGGACGGGATCTCGCGAAAGCCGAGCTTGCGATAGAACGGGCCGTTCCACGCCACCTTGCGGAAGGTCGACAGCGACACGCCCTTGAACGCCCGCGCTTCCGCTTCCTGAAGGCAGCGCCGCACCAGCCGCGTGCCGAGACCCTGCCGGCCATGCCGCGGCAGAACCGAAAGCTGGTCGAGATAGAGGTCCTCGCCCCGGTCCGAGCACAGGGCGAAGCCGACGATTTCCTCCATGGCGTCAACCGCCACCCAGATCAGCCCGTCGCCAAAGCCCTTGCGCAGGCGATCCTCGGGAATGGGCTGGTTGGGTTCGCCCAGCGGGCCGAAATCGATGAGGCCGGTTCCCCTGAACAGGGACGCCGACGCGATGTCGATGTTCTGCAGTTCGCCCACCTCGTTGCCGCGCGCCGGCCTTACCCGGTATTGCGGAGCGGTCTCGGTAATCAGGGTCGCCATGGGGAGATGCCGCCAGCCTGTCTTGCGGGAGTATTGGGCCAGTCTCGTAGGGGTGTAGTATGGATGTGCGACTTGGCGCCACGCGACTTAACATTATCGTCTGAAGCACGACTGGAACAGACAGCATGCCGGCCGAACTGACCAGTGAACAAAGTTTGATTCGCCAGACCGCCGCTGATTTTGCGGCTGAAAAACTGCGTCCTTTCGCAGCCGAGTGGGACGAAAAGAAGCATTTTCCTGTCGACGTGATCCGCGAGGCGGCCGCGCTGGGATTCGCCGGGCTGTATGTCAACGAGGATGTCGGCGGATCGGCCCTGTCGCGTTTCGACGCCGTGCTGGTGTTCGAGCAGCTGTCGCAGGGCTGCATTTCGACCGCCGCCTACATCTCGATCCACAATATGTGCGCCTGGATGATCGACCGTTTCGGCTCGGACGAGCTGCGGAAGGAATGGCTGCCGAAGCTGACCTCGATGGAATACCTGTCGAGCTATTGCCTGACCGAGCCGGGCTCCGGCTCCGACGCCGCGAGCCTCAAGACCAGGGCCGTGAAGCAGGGCCCTGGGGAAAGCGACGACTACGTCATCAATGGCGCGAAGCAGTTCATCTCCGCCGCCGGCGTCAGTGACGTCTATGTCGTCATGGCGCGCACGGGGGCGGATGGTCCCAAAGGCATCTCCGCCTTCATCGTGCGGAAAACCGACAAGGGTCTGTCCTTCGGCGCCAACGAAAAGAAGATGGGCTGGAACTCCCAGCCGACCCGGCAGGTGATCTTCGAGGATGTGCGCATCCCCGCCAGCCGCCGCATCGGCGCCGAGGGCGAGGGCTTTCGCTTCGCCATGGCCGGGCTGGACGGCGGCCGCCTCAACATCGCCGCCTGCTCGCTCGGCGGCATGCAGGAGGCGCTCAACAAGGCGCTCGCCTATGTGAAGGACCGCAAGCAGTTCGGCCAGGCCATCGCCGACTTCCAGGCGACGCAGTTCAAGCTCGCCGACATGGAAACCGAAACCCAGGCGGCGCGCATGATGCTCTACAACGCGGCGCAGGAGCTCGACGCCAAGACCCAGATGGCCACCCGCTGGTGCGCCATGGCCAAGCGCTTCGTCACCGACACCGGCTTCAAGGTCGCCAACGACGCGCTGCAGCTCCATGGCGGCTACGGCTATCTCTCCGACTACGGCGTCGAACGCATCGTCCGCGACCTGCGTGTTCACCAGATTTTGGAAGGCACGAACGAGGTGATGCGGGTGATCATCTCGCGGGACATGCTGAGGCAGTAGTTCATGCCCGAGTCCTTCGACCCTCTCTCTCGCCCACTCGTTCCGCACCGCAGCTTCGACGGACTCCGTGTCGGCGAACAGTTCCCGTGTCCCGCGCGCACGCTGACGGATGCGCACTTCTCTGCTTTCCAGCTGCTCTCCGGCGACAATCATCCGATCCACTACGACCGTCCGTACTGCGCGGCGCTCGGTCACAAGGACCTGCTGGCCCACGGCCTCCACATCCTGACGCTCACCGCCGCCGGGGCCGGCCTCTTTCCGCATGTGATCGGGTCCGACCTGATCGGCTTTATCGACCTGCAGGCGAAATTCCTGAAAGGCGTCTACCCAGGCGACACGCTCTATCCGTTGCTCGAGATCACGGCGCTCGAACGCCAGCGCACGACGGGCGTCGTCCGCATGCGGGCGACGATCCACAATCAGGACAATGTGTTGGTGCTTGACGGGACGCACGCATATCTCGTGCGCTTGCCTGCGTAGGGTGCATTGAGCGGGACGCGAAATGCACCTCTTTCGTGGGCGTGGCGCGATGGTGCATTTCGCCTTTGGCTCAATGCACCCTACGCTGGTTACCCCAACCCCAGCGCCTTGCTGACCGCCGGATTGTCGACCAGCAGGATGCGGCCGAGCCACCTTGCCATCTGCTCGGCGGATTCGGGCGATCGTCCGAACTTGTCGAGCTTCTCGTCGATCAGGATGACTGCTTCGCCGTCGAGCAGGTCGTCGGCGTGGCGGTAGATCTCGACGCGGTTGCTGGCCGCGTCGTAGCGCACAGTATGCCAGTGCATGCTGCCTCTCCTGTGCTGGCTGCAGCAGTCTTCGGTCGATTCCATGACAGTTGGGATTCGCCTGTTTTGGGTCGGTTTTCGTGTCTGTCGCCGGCGCTCAGACGGATGGCTGTTGAGCCGTCCATCCCGCTTTTATCAAGCCGGGATAGAGGTCGATCCAATGTGGATTTGCCTCTTCGATCAGGGCGATTTTCCAGTCGCGCAGCCATCGCTAGATGCGCTTTTCCCGCGCGATTGCTTCCCGGACATCCTGATGCTGCTCGAACCAGACGAGCCTGTGGACGGCATACTTTCGAGTGAAGCCGACAGCTCGGTCGTTTCTGTGTTCCCACGTGCGTGCGATGATGTCATTCGAGACGCCAACGTACAGCGTGCCGTAGTGGCCTGACGCCAGCATGTAGACGAAATAGATATGCGCCCCACCCATGCTTTCATTTTGCGGCAAAGCCCACACGCTGTCATCCCGGCCGAAGCGAAGCGGAGAGCCGGGACCCATTGTCCGGCGGCGGGACTCAACGAGAAATGGGTCCCGGGTCTCGCCTTCGGCTCGCCCGGGATGACACTTCGAGTTACAGGCGGATAAGGATTCCAAATGGCAGACGTCATCATCCACCGCGAAGGGGCCGCCGGGCGCATCACGCTGAACCGGCCGCAGGCGCTGCACGCTCTCAACGAGGAGATGTGCCTCGCCATGGATGCGGCGCTGAAGGCGTGGTCCGACGATCCCGAGGTCGAGCTGATCGTGGTCGACCATGCGCCGGGCACGCGCGGGTTCTGCGCCGGGGGCGACATACGCATGCTGGCGGAAAGCGGCGCGCTCGATGGATCGGCGGCTCGGGCTTTCTTCTGGGCGGAGTATCGTCTCAACACGCGCATCAAGAATTATCCCAAGCCCTACGTCGCCTTCATCGACGGCGTCACCATGGGCGGCGGGGTCGGCATCAGCGTTCATGGCAGCCATCGTGTGGCGACCGAGCGGACGACGTTCGCCATGCCGGAAACCGGCATCGGGCTGTTCCCGGATGTGGGCGGCGGCTGGTTCCTGCCGCGCCTCGGCCCGCCGCTGGGCATGTGGCTGGCGCTGACGGGCGAGCGGCTGAAGGGCGGCGACGTTTGCGCGGCCGGCGTGGCGACCAACTTCGTTGAATCGAAAGTCGTCGATGCGGTGAAGACGTCGGTCTGCGATGGCGGCCTCGAGCTGCTCGAGGCGATGGACTGGGACGAGGCGGGCGCGTTCGAGAAGCACATCGACGTCATCGAGCGCTGTTTCTGGCAGGAGAGCGTCGAGAACATCTTCCTCGCGCTGGACGCCGAGCCGGCCGCAGGCCCGTCGGGCGAGTGGGCGAAGGCGCAGCTTGCGGCGCTGAGGACGAAATCCCCGCGCACGCTGAAAGTGGCGCACCGCCAGCTTCGTGAAGGCCTCGCGATGAAGACGTTCGAGGACAACATGCGGATGGAGTTCCGCATCGGCGCGCGGCAGGTGCACAGCCATGATTTCCAGGAAGGCGTGCGCGCCGTGATCGTCGACAAGGACAACGCGCCGAAATGGGACCCGCCGAACCTCGCCGGCGTGACGGACATGATGCTGGACGAGATCTTCGCGCCGCTGGGCGAGGGCGAGCTGGAGTTCGATTGAGGCATGGCGCGCCCACGCGCAACATCCACCCCGGGCATTCCGGAAGCGCGCAGCAGTATCCGGAACCGTGAGTAGCGGTCCGCGAAGCGGACGGATCGGCCCGAGCCATTGCGAAGGGCGGGGATCGATCCGAGCGCCGAACGCCCGGAGCGACAGCGAAGGGCCGGAGAGCAACACCCACTGCTGTCATCCCGGCCGGAGCGCAGCGGAGAGCCGGGACCCATCCCTCGACAACGGGACTCGCAGACCCATGGGTCCCGGCTCTTCAGCGCTCACGCGCTTCCGGCCGGTATGACAGCGTCGGAAACAGCATCGCCGTCCGACACCATCCGGGACACAATCCGACAATCTTCCCAGCAAATTCAGAGCCCGAAGAAAACATCTCCGGGAAAGTTATCCTACACTTGCCGAGCTGAGCGATAATCCCCTCATCGCCTCCGCATGGAGGGCAGTCGTACGCTGTTCAGCGACGCAGGGGCGATGCGATCGAGCGTGAGGAGTTCCGGACGAACGCGGCGTGAAGCGCCGCCAAGCCTGGGAGATGAACCTTCTGGTTCTTGGGCCTTCTGGCCCGAAGCCAGAGCTGAGTGTCGCCGGGACCATGGGACGATGAACAGCCCAATGGCCTGCACGCCGCCGGCGACCATGCCAGGGGAGTGAAAACAACTCCCTGTGCACGGGCTGGCGCACAACGGTCGCTGGGGGTCGACGCATTCGTCGACGGATGACGCGTTTTCCTTTGACTACCGGTAGCGCTGGGCAACCAGCGTCGCCCAACCAACGCGGGGCATCCCGCGTCCCCACGCCCTCCACATGATTGGAGGCGCACCGCATCCCGGACGGCTCAAGCCGGTCCGAAGGAGAGCGTGCGCCGATTGGAGGAGCGCCAGGGTGAGACGCGAAGCGTCGAACGCCTGGCCAAGCCCAACCGCGAGCACCACGAACGATGACAAGCCATGCCGGGCAGGCGCCCGGCGCTCCGCTGAACTACGGCCACGCACCACAGCAATACCCGCAATTCAGTCCTGCGTGTTTACTTGGCGGTTACAATAACGAACAAAGTCGAACTCGAATAAACCTAAGCAGAAAATTGCGTCAAAGTCTCTGGACTTAGCGGTTGCTTAGGAATGCTCGTGTAGTTTCACCACAAGCCGACAAGAGCGGCACATAACAAAACAACGGTGGTGGTGATGTTGAACGCGAAAGTCCGGGAAACCGGCGCTGAAGAGAACGTCGAGCAATCCTTCCTGAAAGCCCTCGCCCTGCTGGAGCAGGCGCACCGCCGTCTCCATGACGTGGTGAAAGACAGTCTGGAACGTTCGGGCGAGCGCTCGCTCACCGGCGTCCAGGCTCTTCTGCTGTACGAAATTGGCGAGAGCGAAACGCCCGCCAGCGCCCTGCGCGCCCGCGGCTCGTTCGCCGGCACGTCGATGTCGTACAACGTGAAGAAGCTTCAGGAAGGCGGCTATCTCCTCCAGTCGCGTTCCAGCGACGACCGCCGCACCGTTCGTCTCAAGCTGACGCCTTCGGGCAAGGCTGTACGTGCTCGCGTCCAGGACCTCTTTGAGAAGCAGGCGTCCGCCCTCGAACCTACTGCCTCGGTTCGCGCTGACGATCTCGACCAACTCAACAAGGCCCTGGCGCGTCTGGAGCGCTTCTGGTCCGACCAGATCCGTTACCAGCTCTAGAACTCAGATCGTCTAGGGCCGGGGGCACGGACTCCTTCTCCGAGGGACCCGTAGCTGCGGACCACGGCTGGCCGGATTGGCCAGCCGTTTTCTTTTGTCAGCGCCGCCTCGGGGCAGCCGGTTTGGCCGCTTTAGCTTTCGCGTCCGCCACGCGGCCCGCCTGTAGAATGTTGACCATGCTGTAGTTATGCTCGTGGCATGAGTATTCGTAGATGCGCTCCTTCGAGCGGGTCAGCACGAACTCCGCGCTCCACGGCCCGGCGTAGATGGCGGTGTCCTCGACCGTGAAGCGGTAGAACAGCTCGTCCGGGCCGATCAGCTCGAAGCGCTCGATCACGCGCGAGTCCGGCCGCGTGATGATGTGCTTGTGCACCTCGCCTGCGAGCTTGGTCGTATGCACGACCAGCACATCGCCTTCCCAGTGCGCCGTCGAGTCGCCCAGCTGGCTGACGATGGCGGAGGGACGCGACGGCGCATCGAAGCCGATGATGCGCGTGTCGTTGCCGTCCGAGGCGATGACCAGGTTCCCGGGCGTCTGCACGAACTGGCGCACGATGGTCGAAGGAACGGGCGTCATCGGCGCGCTGCCGATGCCGACGATGCAGCGTTCGAACAGGGTGCGCATTTCAGGCCCGTCGGCGGGCGCCTGGTTCCATGCCTTGCGCTGGGCGTCGAGGCGCTTGCCCTCGTTGGTGTAAGCCTGGACGCCGCTGGAGGGCGTGGTGATGAGGGAGGTGCGCCATTCGCCTTTGACGCTGGCAAGGTTTTCGACGCCGGAGACGAAGAAGTCTGGGTCGACCAGCGTGCCGGCGGCGGGCGAGTTGGCGAACTCGACATAGCGGCGGGACAGTTCCTTCGCTTCCTCGTCGGAGACGACAAGCTTGGCGGCGCCGTCCATCCGGCCGGTCGAGGTGATGAACGCTGTGGCCCAGAAGCCGCCGAAATCCGGATGGCCATCTGCGGTGCGCGGGATGCCGGCGTTCAAGGATTCCGCGCCCTGGAATTCGCTCGGGCTCGTCTGCGCGCCGGCGGGCGCAAGCAGGGGCAGGGCGAGATTTGCGATGGAGAGGATGAGGAAGAATGCTCTGATCATTTTTTTGTCCGTTTTTTTGTTTCTGCCCGTCCGCCAGAGCGGCGGCGGGCCCCGTCCGGATTTGCCCGGCGGTTCGTACGGCTTTGGTCGGAGGCGTAACCGGACGGGTTCAACGGTTTTGCACGCAGCGCCGACGCGGGCCCAAAACCCGTCCTCACATGCGCCTCACGTGACAGTGTCCAGTTGTTGCGACCGAGTCGCAAAAACACTGCGACGACAAGGCATAATCATTCAGTCGCGGTTTGACCTATGTCTAGGAAACCGCCGCTTACGGTCCTAGGTTTGATCTTAGCAACCACCCCGGGAGAGAGCGCGAAGTTCATCGCGCCGAGAGACAGACGCTCCATGAAACATCTCGCTGCATTCGAAAACGCGCTCGAAGACATCCGCTCGGAAGGCCGCTACCGGGTCTTCATCGATGTGAAGCGCTATCGAGGGCAGTTCCCGAAAGCGTCCGTGCGGCACAATGACGGCCGCGAGCAGGATGTGATCGTCTGGTGCTCGAACGACTATCTCGGCATGGGCCAGGACCCGGACGTGATCCAGTCGATGCACGAGGCGGTGGACGCCTTCGGCGCCGGCTCGGGCGGCACGCGCAACATCTCTGGCACGACGCGCTATCATGTCGAGCTGGAAAAAGAACTCGCCAGCCTGCACGGCAAGGAAGCGGCCCTGCTGTTCACTTCGGGCTACGTCTCGAACGACGCGACGCTGTCGACACTGTCGAAGATCATGCCGAACGTGATCATCTATTCGGACGAGCTGAACCACGCCTCGATGATCGAGGGGATCAAGCGCGCCAACTGCGCCAAGCGCATCTTCCGCCACAACGACATGGGCCATCTCCGCGCCCTGCTGGAGAACGATCCCAAGGACGCGCCGAAAGTCATCGCGTTCGAGAGCGTCTATTCGATGGACGGGGACGTCGCGCCGCTGAAGGAGCTGTGCGACCTCGCCGACGAGTTCGACGCCATCACCTATCTCGATGAAGTGCATGCCGTGGGCATGTACGGCCATGAAGGCGCGGGCGTCGCCCAGCGCGATGGCGTGATGGACCGCATCACCATCTGCGAAGGCACGCTGGCCAAGGCGTTCGGCGTGATGGGCGGGTATATCGCCTCGAAGGCGGCGATCGTGGATGCGATCCGCTCGGTGGCGCCAGGCTTCATCTTCTCGACCTCGACCTGCCCGGTGCTGGCCGCAGGCGCGCTGGTCTCGATCCGCAAGCTGCGTGGCGATTTCGGGCGCGACCTGCGCAAAGTGCACCAGGAGAAGGCCGAGATGCTTCGCCAGAAGCTGCTCGCCGCCAGGCTGCCGGTGATGATGGCCGACACGCACATCGTGCCGCTGCTGGTCGGCGATCCGGAACGCTGCAAGGCGCTGTCCGACACGCTGCTGTTCGACTTCGGCATCTATGTGCAGCCGATCAACTATCCGACCGTGCCGAAGGGCACGGAGCGCCTGCGCTTCACGCCGTCGCCGCACCACACGGAAGCGATGATGGACGAACTGGTCGCAGCGCTGGTCGCGATCTGGGCGCAGCTCGGGCTGAAACGGGCGGCGTAAGCCGTCCTTGTCGCCGGCGGGATGACAATCCCGCGGCGCGCATGCACCATCTCCTGAAAGGGAATGGCCGCAGCCGATGTCCGACAATCTCTACGAATTGCTGTCTCGCGGCTTTCCGGCTGACCGCTCGCGGCCGTGCTTCATCCTGAGCGACAGTCGGGAGGTGAGCTATGGCGACCTGGAGCGGGGCGCAGCGCAGGTCGCAGGGCGTCTTATAGCGGAGGGGGTCAAGCCCGGCGACCGCGTGGCGATGCAGGTCGAGAAGAGCGTCGAGGCGGTGATGATCTATCTCGGCGTCCTCAAAGCCGGGGCCGTGTTCCTGCCGCTCAACTCCGCCTACACGCCGAGCGAGATCGAGTATTTCATCAAGGATGCAGAGCCGCGCGTGTTCGTCGCCAATGCGGTGCAGTTCGTGGCGGATGCGAAGGCGGCAAAGCCTCTCTCAACCGCAGTCCCGCGCGCGGCGGGCGATCTTGCCTCGATCATCTACACCAGCGGCACCACGGGCCGGTCCAAGGGCGCGATGCTGAGTCACGGCAATCTCGCGGCCAACGCCGTCGCGTTGCATGAGATCTGGGGGTTCACGCCGAAGGATGTGCTGCTGCACGCCCTGCCGATCTTCCATGTCCATGGCCTGTTCGTGGCGATGCATTGCGCGTTTCTCAGCGGCTGCCCGATGATCTGGCTGCCGAAATTCACCGATGCGGAAGTGTTGGCGGGGCTCAAGCACGCCACGGTGATGATGGGCGTGCCGACTTTCTACACGCGTCTGCTCGCCAACCCGGCGTTCACGCGCGAAAGCGCGCCGAATGTGCGCGTGTTCATCTCGGGCTCGGCGCCGCTGCTGCCGACGACGTTCGCCGAGTTCGAGCAGCGCACAGGACAACGTATTCTCGAGCGCTATGGGATGAGCGAGGCCGTGATCATCACGTCCAATCCGCTGGCTGGCGAGCGCATTGCAGGCTCGGTCGGCTTTCCGCTGCCGGGCGTCGATCTGCGCATCGGGGGCGGGGAAGAGACGGGTGTGATCGAAATTCGCGGGCCGAGTGTTTTCGGCGCCTACTGGCGCATGCCCGGAAAAACGGCGGAGGAGTTCACGAAGGACGGCTATTTCATCACCGGCGATGTCGGCCGGCAGGACGAGGATGGCCGTGTCTGGATATCGGGGCGGGCGAAGGACCTGATCATCTCGGGCGGCTATAACGTCTATCCGAAGGAGATCGAGCTGGTGCTCGACGAGATGCCGGGCGTAACGGAGAGCGCCGTGATCGGCCTGCCGCATCCGGATTTCGGAGAGGGCGTCGCGGCGGTGGTGATCGGCGAGGGCGACGAGGCGCAGATGATCGCGCAATGCCGCAAGCAGCTGGCGGCGTTCAAGTCCCCCAAGCGGATCATCTTCGTCGACGAACTGCCGCGCAACGCGATGGGTAAGGTGCAGAAGAATCTGCTGCGTCAGGCATACGCCGGCCTGTTCAAGCAGGGCGGCTGATGGAGCTCGCATGGCGGACGATCCCGACCACGAAATCCTGCTGGAGCTGAACCGCATCGGCGGCGCGATCGAAGTTCGGGCGGTTTCCGCCAGCGACGGGCTGGAGGTTGTGTTCACCGCGCCGGCCAGCGCGGCCAAGAGCGACATCGAGCGGCTGGCGCGGGCCAAGCTGGCCTATGTGCGCTCAAAGGATAAGGACGGCGGCCGAGGCGGGCCGCCCGAAAACACCGGCGGCGGGCGGGGCGGGATCGTCGTTTAATGCGGCGGGACGGATAGAGCGAAGCGAAATTCACCATCGCGCCCCGTGTACGAAAGAGGCGGATTTCGCTTCGCTCTATCCACCCGACAACCTAGGGCGCCTTGCGGACGCCCCTGCCGAGGCCGATCTTCTTGGCGAACTCGGAACGGCGCTCGGTGTAGCTCGGGGCGACCATCGGGTAGTCCGCGGCGAGGTTCCAGCGGCGGCGATATTCATCCGGAGACATGTCGTAGCGCGATCGAAGATAGCGCTTGAGCATTTTAAGCTTACGGCCGTCTTCCAGACAGACGATGAAGTCAGTCGTGACCGACTTGCTTACCGGAACAGCCGGCTTTGGCTTCTCGTCGATGCTTTTCTCTGCGCCGCCCGACAGTGAAGAGACGGTCCGGTAAACAGAACGGATGACGTCCGGCAGGCTATCTGTTGTTACGGGATTGTTGGAGACGAACGAAGCGACGATCTCGGAAGTCATCCGCATCAATTCTTCATTAGATAGCACAGAATTTCCGGATGTTTCGGCCATCACGTCTACCCACCCAACCCCAGCACGCGGTCATGAATGCGCAAACCCTAGAAGAAAGCAACTAATTACCATTTCCTGACGACAGATTAATCGCGAATACTGATTCTGATCCATCCTCTACAGGCGACCGGGCCAAGACTTGCCAATTGCAGAGCCCTCCCGTATCGCCCGTTCCACTTGCCCAAAGATGCATCCGGAGGCCCCAGCATGAGCCCGTTTTTCGCTGCCGGACTGGCCGACGCCGACCCGGCGATCGCCGGGTTCATCGGCGAGGAACTTCAGCGGCAGGCTCATCAGATCGAACTCATCGCTTCGGAGAACATCGTCTCCCGCGCCGTGCTTCAGGCGCAGGGTTCGATCCTCACCAATAAGTACGCCGAAGGGTATCCGGGTAAACGCTATTACGGCGGCTGCGAGTTCATCGACGAGATCGAGAACCTCGCCATCGCGCGCGCCAAGCAGCTGTTCAACGCCGAGTTCGCCAACGTGCAGCCGTCGTCGGGCAGCCAGGCGAACCAGGCAGTGTTCAACGCTCTGATCAAGCCGGGCGACGCAATTCTCGGCATGAGCCTAGATGCGGGCGGACACCTGACTCACGGCGCAACGGCCAACCAGTCGGGCAAATGGTTCAAGGCGCATCACTACGGCGTGCGCCGCCAGGACGGTTACATCGATTTCGACGACGTCCGCAAAGTCGCGAAGGAAGCGGCCCCCAAACTCATCATCGCCGGCGGTTCGGCCTATTCCCGCACCATCGACTTCGCCACCTTCCGCAAGATCGCGGACGAGGTCGGCGCGTTCTTCATGGTCGACATGGCGCACTTCGCTGGAACTCGTGGCCGCGGGCCTGATCCCCAGCCCGATGCAGCACGCCCACGTCGTCACCACCACGACGCACAAGACGCTGCGCGGGCCGCGCGGCGGCATGGTGCTGACCAACGACGCAGACATTGCGAAGAAGATCAATTCAGCCGTCTTCCCCGGCATCCAGGGCGGACCGCTGGAGCATGTAATCGCGGGGAAAGCGGTGGCCTTCGGCGAAGCGCTGAAGCCGCAGTTCAAGCAGTACGCACAGGCCGTGATCGACAACGCCAAGGCGCTGGCCGAGACGCTGAAAGTGGGCGGGCTCGACATTGTCTCGGGCGGCACGGACACGCACCTGATGCTGGTCGACCTGCGTCCCAAGGGCGTGAAAGGCAACGCGACCGAGAAGGCGCTGGAGCGCGCCTGGATCACCTGCAACAAGAACGGCGTGCCGTTCGATCCCGAGAAACCTGCCGTCACGTCGGGCGTGCGCGTGGGTTCGCCCGCGGCGACGACGCGCGGCTTCGGCACGGGCGAGTTCAAACAGGTCGGCAAGTGGATGGTCGAGGTGATCGACGCCCTGGCCAAGGGCGGAGACACAACTGCGGTCGAGCAGAAGGTGCGCGCCGAGGTGAAGGAATTGACGGCGCGCTTCCCGATTTATGGCGCAGCCTGGGGGTGATGATTGCGCTGCCCGTATTGCGGCTTTGCGGACTCGGTGGTGAAGGACAGCCGGCCGGCTGAAGAAGACACCGCCGTGCGTCGCCGCAGGGGCTGCCCGCAATGCGGCGGCAGGTTCACCACATTCGAGCGCGTGCAGCTGCGTGACCTGATCGTGGTGAAGCGCGATGGCCGCAAGGCGGCGTTCGAGCGCGACAAGCTGCGGCGATCGGTGAAGATCGCGCTGCAGAAGCGGCCCGTCAGCGAAGACCAGATCGACCAGATGATCTCCGGCATCGTGCGGCGGCTCGAGAACATGGGCGAGCCCGAGATCCCGACATCGGCCATAGGTCAGATGGTGATGGAATCGCTGGGGCCGCTCGATCCGGTGGCGTTCATCCGCTACGCCTCGGTCTACAAGGACTTCAAGACGCCGGCGGACTTTGCCGCGTTCGTCGCCTCACAGCCGGCGGATGACGGCGAGGCCGAAGAGGAATGAGCGCGGGCGCCGCCACCTTGAAACGGCCTTCCGTAACGCTGAAGCTCGCCACATCGCTCGACGGCCGCATCGCGACGGCGAGCGGGCATTCCAGGTGGATCACCAGCGAGACGGCGCGGGCCGAGGCGCACAGGCTGCGCGCGGCGCATGATGCGGTGCTGGTGGGTTCGGGCACGCTGTTGGCCGACGATCCGGAGCTGACGGCGCGCACCGATCCGCCGCCCGCGAAACAGCCGCTCCGCATCGTCGCCGACAGCCGCGCGCGGACGCCGGCGAACGCGAACATATTCCGCACGCTCGACAAGGGCCCGATCGCGATTGCGACGATCGAGACCGCCAACCTCGACCACTGGCCGTCGGATCGCGGCATCCAGTACTGGATGGTGGCGAAGGACCCCAAGACAGGCAGTCTTTCTGTCGAAGAGCTGCTCAACTCGGCGGCGAGGGCAGGGGTCGCAAGCCTGATGATCGAGGGGGGCGGACAGCTGGCGGCGTCTTTCGTGAAGGCAGGACTGGTCGACCGGATCGAATGGTTTCGGGCGCCCATCCTCCTCGGGGGCGACGGTTTGCCCTGCCTGGGCGGGTTGGGGTTGGAGACAGTTGCATCCGCGCCCACTTATGAGCGTGTGGGCGTTAAGGAGGTCGGGGTCGACCTCCACGAAAGCTATGTGCGGAAGGCCTGATGTTCACGGGGCTCGTAACAGATGTCGGCCGGGTGAAGTCGGTCGAGGAGTCCAACGGGCTGCGGCGCGTGAAGGTGGAGAGCGCCTATCCGGTCTCGGCGCTGCAGATGGGCGCGTCGGTGCAGCATTCGGGCGTGTGCCTGACGCTGGTGGAGTTTGGCGGACGCGCCGGCGGATCGTGGTGGGTGGTCGAGGCCATTCCGGAGACGCTGTCGCGCACGACGCTGGGCGGATGGATGGCGGGATCGAAGGTGAACCTCGAGCTGTCGCTGAAGCTGGGCGACGAGCTGGGCGGTCATCTGGTTTACGGCCATGTCGACGGGCTGGGCATCGTGCGATCGGTGACGGTGGATGGCGACAGCCGGCGTATCCGCATCGAGGTTGCCGAGGGTCTAGCGAAGTTCCTGGCGGAAAAAGGCTCGATCTGCGTCGATGGCGTCTCGTTGACGGTATCGGGTGTCGGCAAGGACAGCGCAGACTGGTTTGAGGTTGCAATCATACCGCATACGCTGTCCGTCACGACTCTGGGCATGCTGACGCCGGGAGACCGGGTGAATCTGGAAGTCGACATGCTGGCGCGATATGTCGCCCGCACGCTGGAATGGCGGTCCAAGGAATGAAAGCCGACGTGAACAAGTACGACTTTTCCGCCGCGATCTCTCCCATAGAGGAGATCGTCGAGGAGGCGCGCAACGGGCGCATGTACATCCTCGTCGATGCGGAAGACCGGGAGAACGAGGGCGACCTGATCATCCCGGCTCAATTTGCCACCCCCGCTCAAGTCAACTTCATGGCCAAGCATGGCCGCGGCCTGATCTGCCTGTCGCTGACCCGCGATCGCGCGCGTGTGCTGCAGCTCGACATGATGGCGCGCGAGAACCGCGAGAGCATGAAGACCGCCTTCACGGTTTCAATCGAAGCCAAGGAAGGCGTCACCACCGGCATCTCCGCGCACGACCGCGCGCATACGATCGCTGTCGCCATCGACCCGACGAAAGTGGCGGACGACATCGTCTCGCCCGGCCACGTCTTCCCGTTGGTCGGCAAGGAAGGCGGCGTGCTGGTGCGCGCCGGACATACCGAGGCGAGCGTCGATATTTCCCGCCTTGCCGGCTTGTATCCCGCGGCGGTGATCTGCGAGATCATGAATGACGACGGCTCCATGGCGCGCCTGCCGGAGCTGGTGTCGTTCGCGCAGCTGCATGGCATGAAGATTGGCACCATCGCCGACCTGATCGCCTGGCGCCGGCGCCATGACCGCTTTCTCGAGCGCCGCATCGAAAGCGATTTCGAGAGCGCATGGGGCGGCAAGTTCCGCATCGTTGTGTTCCGCAACACGCTGGATGGCGCAGAGCATGTCGCGCTGGTGAAGGGCCGCATCACGGGCGACCAGCCCGCGCTTGTACGCGTGCACCGCATCGACTTCCTGTCTGATTTTCTCGGCGAGGCCGGCAAGCGCGAAGGTCTGGTGAAGCGCTCGATGGAAAGGCTGGCGGCGAGCGCGGAGCCCGGCGTCGCCGTGTTCGTGCGCATGGGCATGGGCGAGGAGATCGCGCGCTCCCTGGGCGTGCAGGACGGCAGCGTACAGGCGAACACGCCAGAGCCTGGTCATCCCCTGCGCGAGTATGGCGTCGGCGCCCAGATCCTGAAGGACCTCGGCGTGCGCCGCATGATCCTGATGAGCAATACGCGGCCCAACGTGCTGCCTGGGCTTGACGGATACGGGCTGACGGTCGAGGGCTGGCGCAAGATCGACGGAGAGTAGATGCCTGACGCGCCCCGCATTCTGATCGTCACCTCGCGCTACTACGGCCACATCGCGGCGGAGCTCGAGGCGGGCGTGGTGGAAGGACTGGAAAAAGTCGGGGCGAGCTACGAGTTCTTGGAAGTGCCAGGCGCGTTCGAGATTCCTGGCGCCATCGCCGTGGCGGCGGAAACAGGAGAATACGACGGCTTCGCGGCTCTGGGCTGCGTCATCCGCGGCGAGACCAGCCACTACGACCTCATCTGCAACGAAGTGGCGCGGGGGCTGATGGACCTGTCGCTGGCCGGCGTGCCTGTAGGCTTCGGCGTTCTTACAGTCGAGAACGAGGAACAGGCGAAAGTCCGCGCCGACCGCAAGCAGAAGAACAAGGGCGCTGAAGTGGTCGCCGCCGTGCTGCGCATGGTGGGCCTGTCCTACCGCTTCAACGAAGGCCGCGAGGAATGAGCCACAAGGCCGCAACGCCGGAGGCCGAACGCAAGCTTACCGCCGTGCGCCGCTCGGGCGCGCGTCTCGCAGCCGTGCAGGCGCTCTACCAGATGGAGCAGACCGAGCAGTCGGCCCGCTCGGTGATCGCGGACTTCATGCAAGACCGGCTGGGCCTCAACGACGAGGGCGATCCGATCGAGGAAGCCGACCCCGATATCTTCAGGGCCATCGTCGATGGCGTGGTGGCGCGTCAGGAAGAGATCGATGCAGCGATCATGAAGCGGCTCGCGACGGGCTGGAAGATCGAACGGCTGGATGCGACCTCGCGCGCAATCCTGCGCGGCGCGGTCTATGAGCTGATCGGCGAGATATCGCTGCCATCGCAGATCATCCTCGACGAGTATGTCTCCATCGCGCATGCCTTTTTCGAAGGCGCGGAGCCGAAATTCATCAACGGCCTGCTCGATGCGGTGTCGCGGGATGTCCGTGGGTAACGCCGATGGATGAGTTTGACCTCATCCGCAGATACTTTGCACCCCTCGCAACCTCGCCCGGCGCAGATGGCCTGCGCGACGATGTCGCTGAGATCGCGCGCCTTGAAAATGGAATGGGCCTGATCGCCACCAAGGACGCCATCGTCGAGGGCGTGCATTTTCTGCCGGACGATCCGATCGGCACGGTAGCGCAGAAGCTGGTGCGGGTGAATGTGTCCGACATCATCGCCAAGGGCGGAAGGCCGGATGCGGCGCTGCTGGCTCTGGTCTGGCCGAAGTCGCGGCCCATCGCGCAGATCGAGGAATTCTCGCGCGCGCTGGGCGCCGACCTTGCGCGCTGGGGGGCTCATCTTGTCGGCGGCGATACAACATCGACGGACGGGCCGCTGACATTGTCGCTGACGCTGCTGGGCCGCGTAGGGCCGCGCGGGCCGGTGCGGCGCTCGGGCGCCAAGGCCGGTGACGATCTCTGGGTCAGCGGCACGATCGGCGATGGCTGGCTGGGCCTAAAGGCCGCGACAGGTGGCTTCGACGCGCTCAGCGCGGAGGCGCGCAGCTTCCTGGTTTCGGCTTATCGCGTGCCCCAGCCGCCGCGCCTGCCCATGGCGGATTTCATCGCCACGCACGCCAGCGCCAGCATCGACGTCTCCGACGGTCTCGTTGCCGATGCGGGGCATGTCGCCGAGGCGTCAGGCGTCAGCGTGGTGATCGAAGCGGCGAAGGTTCCGCTGAGCGCGGCGGGCCATGGCTTCCTCGCCAACGCCAAGGTGGATCTGATGGCGCTGCTGACGGGCGGGGATGATTACCAGGTTCTGTTCACGGCGCCGCAGTCGGCGCGTGATGCGATCGCTACGTCCGGGCGGGGCGTCACGCGCATTGGTCAGGCAGGGCAGGGCGCCGGCGTCAGGGTGGTCGATGCAACTGGTGCGGAAATGCCGGTGACAAACACCGGCTGGAAACACATGCGGTAGCGCCGCAGAACCGTAAACGCGGCCTAAACCATTGCGTCGCAGGGTAGGCTGCATGACCCGTCGCAAGCTTTTCCTTGCCGTTTTCGCCTGCCTCGCCGCGACGCCTCTTGCGCTGGCTGCTCCGCCCAGCGGCGGGCACGGGGCAAAGGATGAATCGCCTGACGAGAAGGAAGTCGCGCGCTCGGTCGAACTCGGCGGACTGGTGTTTCCTGTGTTTGACGAGAGCGGCAAGCTGACGAACTATCTGTTCGTCAATGCGCGCATGCTGGTTGGCCCGGGCAGAGACCCGTGGAAATATCGCGAGCAGGCGCACTTTATCCGCGACGCCATTGTCCGCGCCGCGCACCACACCAGCTTCAACCTGAAGAGCGATCCGACCAAGCTGGACGAAAAGCTGGCGGCGGCCGAATGCCTGAAGGCCGCCAACGACGTGCTGGGTGAACGCGATGCTGTCGTGACGATGACGTTCACGCAGATCGCAAGCCGGGCTGGCAGCTAGAATTCGAAGCGAATTATTCGCCGGGCTGACGCCGCCGGCCGCCACGGCCGTCGCCTTCGTCCTGGCTGCCGGGCAGCTGGTTGCGCAGGCTGCCGATGGTTCCGAACAGCTGTTCCAGGATGCCGAGTTCGCGGCCGCGCGTGGGCGTGACACGCGAGTTGTAGGCGACGGTGCGGCCATCGTTCACGTCGTAGACCAGCACGTCGGAGACGACGTCATCGTCATCGAACTTGATGGCCACGATCTCGCGCTGCACCACTTTTGGATAGTAAAAGGTCAGGAGTTCGCGGGTCGAGGACATGTAGACCCACAGCTTGTCGTCGAACGCCGATGTGGTCGAGGGCGTACCGAGGCGCGCAAGAACGGTGGTGCGCGTGTCGACGGTGGGCTGAACGTCGGTGGGCAGGGCCTGGTCCGGAACATAGCCGTGGAAATCCCGCGTGGCGGCGCAGCCCGCGATCGTCGCGGCGCAAAGTCCTGCAAGGGCGAGGCGGCGCAGGGCCATGGGGAAACTCCGGAACAAGGGGTCAGATATCCGTCATCAGGCCGTAATGGCAAGGCTGGGAGGCATATCGGGCGAAATTGTAGCGGTTTCCCGCGCGTTCGCGGGATAAGGCCAACTTCCCAGCACGACGAACCCTGCTAGTGTCCCGGCGGCCGGCGGGGACCGGCCAATTCCGGCCGCAAAGGACACGAATGGTGATCGGGCGTCTGTTCAGCCAGTTGAAGCGCAATCGCTGGGCGATCGACAAGCTGCACCATTCGATCGTCGAGCAGGCGATGCGGCCCGATTTCTATTACGAAGGCGGCGTCCGCGACAGCTTCTCCGGCCGGTTCGAGATGACGTCGCTCCATGCGGTGCTGGTGTTCCGGCGGCTGCGTAAGGCGGGCGCGGCAGGCAGAGAGCTGGCGCAGGAAGTCACCAACGCGCTGTTCGATGGGTTCGACGAGGCCCTGCGTGATATCGGCACGGGCGACCTCAGCGTCGGCAAGAAGATCCGCAAGATGGGCGAGGCCTATTACGGCCGCGCCAGGGCCTATGACGAAGCGTTGGACGCCGGCGCCGCCGAGGGAGCGCTCGAGAACGCGCTTGTGAAGAACCTCGGCCTTGCGGATGCCGAAGGCCCCCGGTTCACCCGCTATGTCCGCCTTGTGGAGGACACGCTGGAAAGGCACGAGAACCCACAGCTTCTGGCGAGCGAAGTGAACTGGCCGAAGATCACTCTGGCCTGAACTACGGGTCAAAACCCGCGGCGCGGCGGCGTTATTCGCTTGTGGGGTGAGACGCCGCAGGGGCAGCCCGGCCGGGGCCTGTTATGGCCGTTCCTACGTGATAAGAGACCTTCAACCATGGTTGGGGCGGGTGATTCCGCTCGATATAGCCATGTCGGAGGTCTGAAGCGTCGGATCTGGAATGGCGGCCGGTGCGGCCGTTCGTTCGGGCCACGCCAATCGGTGGAGCGCTTCGGCGGACATGGGTGATCGCAAGGTCATATCCATCGACGGGATGGGCGGCGATAACGCGCCCGGAATCGTCGTCGAAGGGTTGGAGCGTTTCGCGAAAACGCGCAGCGACCTGCATTTCCTGCTGCACGGCGACGAGGCCAAGCTGAAGCCGCTTCTTGCGAATGCTCCCACAGCGGCGCCGCGCACCGAGATACGCCACACGCCAACCTCCGTCGCGATGGACGCCAAGCCAGGCCACGCGGTGCGCCGGGGCAAGGGCTCCTCGATGTGGAACGCCATCGAGTCCGTAAAGAACGGCGAGGCGATCGCTGCGGTGTCAGCGGGCAACACCGGCGTGCTGATGGGCATGTCGCTGCTGATCCTGCGCACCATCGAGGGCGTGCGCCGCCCGGCGCTGGTGGCCGGCTGGCCGACGCGCAAGGGCGTCTCCGCCGTGCTCGATCTCGGCGCCGACATCAATGCCGACGCTGAACAGCTCGTCGAATTCGCCATCATGGGGCAGGCCTACTTCAGAGCCCTTCACCACAAGGACGATCCTACCATCGGCCTGCTCAACATCGGTTCAGAAGAACTCAAGGGCCATGAATCGATCCGCGAGGCGGCGAAGCTCATCCGCGAGTCCGGCATCAAGATGAACTTCCACGGCTTCGTCGAGGGCGACGACATCGGCAAGGGCACGGTCGATGTCGTGGTCACCGACGGCTTCACCGGCAACGTCGCGCTGAAGACAGCCGAGGGCCTCGCCCGGATGATCACCGACATGCTGCGGGATACGTTCAAGTCCGGGCCGCTCGCGATGCTGGGCGCGTTGCTCGCCATGCCGGCGCTGAAGAGGTTCCGGGAGGCGCTCGACCCGCGCAAGACCAACGGCGCCGTGTTGCTGGGCCTCAACGGCGTCGTGGTCAAAAGCCATGGCGGCACGGATGATGTCGGGTTTGCACAGGCCATTTCAGTGGCTGCGGACATGGGCCAGAGCCGGTTCCGGTCAGAAATCGACGAAAGCCTGAAGCGCCTTATGGCAAGCGCCCCGGCGCCTCCGCCGGTTGCGGCCAGCCAGGAAGCAGCCAAATAGTGTGGACCCCAGTTAGTATGGGCCAGAGTATCGAGGCGTTGACGTGAACGAGTACGCATCCGTTGTACGAGGCGTAGCGGGCCACTTGCCCGAGAAAGTTCTCACGAACGACGACCTGGCGCGCATGGTCGACACCACCGACCGGTGGATCACCGAGCGCACCGGCATCCGCAAACGCCACATCGCCGCCGATGGCGAGACCACATCCGATCTCGCAGCCATCGCCTCACGCAAGGCGCTGAAGGCGGCCGGCATGGGGCCGGAGGATATCGACCTCATCATCGTCGCGACGGCGACGCCGGACTACACCTTTCCCGCCACCGCGACGGTCGTTCAGAACAAGCTCGGCATCACGCGCGGCGCCGCCTTCGATGTGCAGGCCGTGTGTTCTGGCTTCGTCTACGCGGTCGCTACCGCCGACAACTTCCTCGCCCGCGGGCAGTTCGAGTGTGCGCTGGTGATCGGCGCCGAGACCTTCTCGCGCATCCTCGACTGGTCGGACCGCTCTACCTGCGTCCTGTTCGGCGACGGGGCAGGGGCGATGGTGCTCGAGCGTCAGGACAAGGCCAAGGCCGGCGGCCGGGGCGTCAAAGGCATCCATCTGCGCTCGGACGGCCGCTACAAGGACCTGCTCTATGTCGATGGGGGTCCATCGAGCACCCAGACGGTCGGGCACCTCAGGATGGTGGGCAACCAGGTGTTCAAGCACGCCGTCTCCAAGATCTCCGAAAGCGTCAAGGCGGCGGCCGAGCAGGCCGGCATACAGGTCAGCGAAATCGACTGGTTCGTGCCGCACCAGGCCAACCAGCGCATCCTGTCGGCGGTGGCCGAACGGCTGGGGCTGGACGATCAGAAAGTCGTCTCCACCGTGGCCGAACACGGCAACACGTCCGCAGCTTCAGTGCCCCTGGCGCTGGCGACGGCGATGGAGGATGGGCGGGTGAAGACCGGTGATCTGGTGCTGATCGAAGCGATCGGCGGCGGTCTGACCTGGGGCTCAGCACTTATCCGCATATAACTAAAAATACGTAAACGGATGAAATAATTGGGTATTTGACTCTTTTGCCCCTTAACATCCGAATCGGCTGACGTTACGGTTGGTTATCGCCCCGGAGACGTCGAATTGACTGAGACGACACTCACGCGCGCAGACATCGTCGACAGGCTCGTCCAGAAGGTCGGGCTGACGAAACAGGATTCCAGCAATTTCCTCGAGCGTGTGCTCGAACTGGTCTGCTCCGAGCTGGAACGCGATGAGGACGTGAAGTTCGCCCGCTTCGGCAACTTCGTGGTGCGCCGCAAGAAGGCCCGCGTCGGTCGCAATCCGAAAACCGGCGAAGAGGCTCCGATCACGGCGAGACGGGTGGTGTCGTTCAAACCTTCTCCACTTTTACGGCAGAGGGTTGAAGCTGCGATGACGGCCCCCCGGAGAGACTGATGAACCCCGCAATCAGCAAAGCGGCCCTCGAGTCGGACTCTGTCGATTCCCAGGACGCTGCGATAAAATCAGCCGATGCGTTCCGCACGATCGGGGAAGCCGCCTCGGAACTGGGGCTCAAGACCCACGTCCTGCGCTTCTGGGAGACCAAGTTCGACAACCTGCGCCCCATGAAACGCCCGGATGGCCGCCGCTACTACCGGCCCGACGACATGGAGACATTGCGCCAGCTGCAGAATCTCCTTCACGTTCAGGGTCTGACCATCCGCGGCGCCATCAAGGCGCTGGAGGAGCAGCCGGGGGCGGCTGTAACGGTCGCGGACGAAGGGGCTGAAGAAATGGTCGTCGCTGCCGAAGCCGGCGCATCCGTGCGCGAACTGCAGGACGCCGTGCGCGGCGCCGTCGAGCGCGGCGACTTCCGCGAAGCGGCGGTCCAGGACAGCCCGTCCGCCAAGCGCAGCCTCGAAAGCCTGCTGACCGACCTCACGGACCTCAAGTCCCGCCTGGATAAGGTCCGCTCGGCCGCCTAGGCCCTCCAAAACACGGCAAATAACCGTCTGGACGGCGATGTTGCCCATCGCAGGACAGGCGCCTATAAGGGCGCTCTTGAATTGGCGGAGCGTGGCGCAGCCCGGTTAGCGCACCAGTCTGGGGGACTGGGGGTCGTGGGTTCGAATCCCGCCGCTCCGACCATTCAGGCTTCCCCGTCTTCCCCATCGCCTCTCGTCGCCTTTCTGGCGACTTCCAATGCGCGGCGTGGACTTGCGCGTTATGCAGCTTGTATGGAGACAGGCGAGATCACCGAGGCTTTGCAGCGACTGGCTGTCGCCCTGGCGATCGGCTTCATCGTGGGCATCGAGCGCGGCTGGAAACAGCGCGAGGAGAAGGAAGGCGAGCGGGTCGCTGGCCTCAGGACGTTCGCGCTTTCAGGACTGCTCGGCGGGATTTCGGGGCTTTCCCTTCCGCTGGCCGGGCCCCTGTTCCTGGCGGCCGCGACCCTGGCGTTCGCAGCCGCCTTCATCCTGTTCCAGCTTCGCGACGCCGAGGACAATTCGGCGACGTCGACCATCGCCGGCCTGATGGTCTTCGGCCTTGGCGTCTATGCGGCGCTCGGCAGTCTCACGGTGGCGGCTGCAACAGGGATCGCGGCCACGGCCATTCTCGCCTTCAAGGAAACCCTGCATCGCTGGCTGGCGTCGCTGAGCTGGAAAGAGATTCGCTCGGCCCTGATCATCATGTCGGCGACCTTCATCGCGCTGCCCATACTGCCGGACCAGCCGATCGATCCCTGGGGCGCCGTGAACCCGCGTTCTCTCTGGCTGCTTACCATCCTGCTCGCCCTAGCGACGTTTGGCGGCTACATCGCGCTCAGGGCGCTGGGGCCGAGGGCGGGGCTGCTGGTGAGCGGGCTTGTCGGCGCGATCGTCTCGTCCACAGCGGTCACGGTCGACCTGGCGCACCGTGCGAAGAAAAAGGAAGTCCCGCCGAGATACGCCGCCGCCATCGCCATGCTCGCAACAACGATCAGCCTGGGCCGCGTCGGCATCATAGGGTCTGCCCTGTCATCCGGAATCGCCCTGCATGTCTGGATCCCGCTGGGCGCGGCGATCCTGGTTTCGCTGGCGATCGCGGCGATGGCCGGGCTGACGGACGGCCACGAAAAGAGCGAAGCCAGCGAGCAGGTGTTGCGCAGCCCGCTGGATATTATCGCGGTCGGAAAGTTCGCCCTGCTGCTCGCAGTGCTGACGGTGATCGCGAAACTGTCGGCGGCATGGTTTGGCGATGTCGGGCTCAACGTGTTCGCCGCCACTGCCGGTCTTGTCGACGTCGACGCCGTGACGCTCGCCGTCGGCAGCATGGGCGGTCTCGCGGCCACGGTGGCGGCGCAGGCCATACTGATCGCCGCGGCCGCCAACACGATGTTCAAGGCCGGCGTCGGAATCGCGACCGGAGGTCGGGTTTTTGCGCTTTGGTTCGGCGCAGCATGCCTGGCGGCGCTGGCGGTTGGGTTGGCCAGTTTTGTCCTCACCGCCGCCTGGATAGCGCCGTCGGCGGGTCTTGACGCCCCCTCGCCTTGACCCGGAACACGGCTGAGGCTAGCGCCTCTCCTCCAAGGGCGGTTAGCTCAGCTGGCAGAGCGCCTGCTTTACACGCAGGATGTCGGCGGTTCGATCCCGTCACCGCCCACCATCTTCGCTCTATCAGTCTTCGCTCGGCGGCGGCCCCTGGCGCGCCGGGCGCGTGGGCGGCCCCAGCGTCTTCACTACATGCTTGGCGATCGCCTCGATCTCCGCGGGCGACAGCGCGTTGCCGAGCGCGGGCATCTCGCCCTGGCCCTGTGCGATCACGCGCGCGATATTGGCGTAGTCGGTGCGGTTGTTGACCGGCGGGGCGTTGCCGCCTTCCAGGCCCTTACCGTCCGGCCCGTGGCAGATCACGCACATCGCGTCGAATTTCGACTTGCCGAGCGCAAGTTCGGCCGGCGTGGCGGAGATGGCCATCGCGGCGGCTTTCGTCGACGGCGGCGCCGCAGCCGCCTGCACGCCGCCCGCAGGCGCCGCGCCGTTCTCGCTGACGCCGTCCAGCGTCAGTGCGATCATCTCGGCAGGCTTGTCGCGCGCCGACACGGCCAGGACGATGTATTGGCGGCCGTTGAGCATGTAGGTCATCGGCGCGCCGGAGACGAGCGACGGCATGTCCGTTTCCCAGATCACCTTGCCATTCGTCTTGTCATAGGCCCGCAGGGCGGCGCTGCCCGTGCCGCCCGCCAGGTTGCCGGAGGCGCCGAGGAAGTAGAGGCTCTTGGTCAGCAGCGGGCTGGGCCGGATGTCGAAATCGCCCATGGCGTCCCAGTCGAGATTCAGCTCCGCGATCGCAGTGTTGTTGCGGATGTAGGGCGATGGCTTGCCCAGCGGCACGCGCCACAGGTGCTCGCCCTTGTTCATATCGACGGCGATCACCTCGCTGTAGGGCGGCTTGAGGATCGGCAGTCCGCGCGGGCCCTGCACGACATGGTTGCCCGACTGGACATAGGCCATGTTGGTGCGCGTCGGATCGCCCTTGGTCAGGCCCGCCGCATTCGGCTTGTGGCGGATCGGCACGTACATCGCCCCCGTGTCGGGATCGAATGCGCCGCCATTCCAGTTGGGTCCGCCGCCATAGCCCGGATAGATCCAGGTTCCCTTGAGACCGGTCTCCTTCACGTCGACGAGCGGTTCGTAGAGGCCGCCCTTCTGGTACCTCGACATGATCTCGATCGCTTCCTTGCGCAGGGCGGGCGTGAAGTCGATCAGGTCTTCTTCATGATAGCCGAGCTTCGACAGGGGCGCCGGCTTGGTTGGGAAGGGTTGTGTCGGTGAAAGCTTCTCGCCCGGGATCTTCGATGCCGGAACCGCGCGTTCCTCGATCGGCCAGATCGGCTCGCCGGTCACGCGGTTGAACACGAAGACAAGGCCCTGCTTGGTGAGCTGCGTTACCGCCTTGATGCGTTTGCCGTCCTTGACGATGTCATGGACGATCGGCGCCGCCGGATTGTCGTAATCCCATATGCCATGGTGCACCATCTGGAAGTGCCACACGCGCTTTCCGGTCCTGGCGTCGAGGCAGAGCAGGCTTTCGGCGAACAGGCCGTCGCCCAGCCGCTCGCCGCCGAAGAAGTCGTTCGAGGGCGTGTCGGTCGGCAGGTAGACATAGCCGAGCTCCGGATCGGCGCTCAGCATCGACCACACGCCCGTGTTGCCGACATACTCCGCAGCGCCGTTTTCCCAGCTGTCGTAGCCGTATTCGCCCTTCTTAGGCACGGTGTGGAACGTCCACTTCAGCTCGCCCGTGCGCACATCGAAGCCGCGAATGTGGCCAGCCGCCGATTCCTTGTTGCGCGCGCCGCCGGGTATCACCTGAACGACGATGATGTCGCCGACGACGAGGGCAGGCGACACCGATCCCACGTCTGTAACGGGCGTGCCCTCGATGATGCCCTTCCGGAGGTCGACCCACCCCTTGTCGCCGAAACCCTCGGCTGCCTTGCCGGTCTTCGCGTCGATGGCGATCAGGCGTCCGTCGGCCGAATTGTGAAAGACGCGCTTGTCCTTGCCGTCTGTCCAGTAGGCCATCGACCGCATGACCAGCGACGCGCCGCGTCCGCCGATGTCCGCCGGCTGCGGCTCGAACGTCCACAGCGTCTTGCCGGTGCCCGCATCGATCGCCGCCGCGCCATGGTTCACCCACGGCACATACAGCACGCCGTCGTCCAGCAGAGGTGTCGCCTTGTAGTTGGAAGATGAGGCATCGCCCGACATGTCGGCGCTCCAGCGCCATGCGATCTTCAGGCGGTTAACCGTCGAGGCGTTCACCTGGTCGAGCGGCGCATAGCGCGTCTGGCCGGCGTCGCCGCCCCAGTATTTCCACTCTCCCGAATCGTATTTCGCAGCGACGCTGGCGGTGATGTCCGCCTGGCTGGCGCTTTCCGGCCGGCCCGGATGGGCGCAGGCGAAGGCCAGCCCCGCGGCCAGCGCAACAGCGGCTGCGCCGCCCGCAATCCTGCGGTTGATCATTCTGTACTCCCTCCCGTTCCGGTGTCCGGCTTCACGGCAAGACCCGGTCGCTGATAGTGGTTTAGCCACCTCATCGCCCAAGGCCAATCCGCAAGCCCGGACACGTTCGCGCTAGGAGTGTAACACGTTGAAAGTGAGCGCTGTCGGCGCTCTTGTCTGTCGTCCTGCTGTAGGGATCAAAGCGTCATGAAATCGGATCGCTGGCTGAGGACCGCCGCGGGGCTCGCCTTGGGCATAGCCGCGGCCGGCTGGATCGCGGCCGGTTCGATGCGGGACCGGCCCAGCATGGCTGCCGAAGCACAGGCCGCGCCCCAGGCCGTCCACAACACCGGAGCGCCCGTCGGCGCTGCATTCCTGATGGACTTGACCAAGGGCGATCCAGGCAACCGCTATCTCGCCGAGTATGAGATGAACGAGGACTGGATCAAGATCGCCTACCGCGAGCGCAACATCCGCTTCGGCCCGGAAGGCATGACGCTGACGCTGGCCAAGAGCCCCGGCAGACTTCCGTTCTCCGGCAGCGAGTTCCAGCGCAACGGCACGTACGGTTATGGCCGCTACGAGGCCGTCCTGAAGGCGTCGGAAGGCAGCGGCGCGGTTGCGTCCTTCTTCATTTACACCGGCCCGCCTTTTGGCGATCCACACGATGAGATCGATTTCGAGCTGCTGGGTCGCGCGCCGCGCAACGTCTACGTCAACTACTTCAGCCGCGACGACAAGGATCAGCTGGAGGTCCCGTTGTGGTTCGACACGGCTCAAGGCTACCATCTCTATGCCTTCGAATGGGCGCCGGACTCAATCCGCTGGTATGTCGACGGCGTGAAGATCCGCGAGGTGAACGCCAGGACCGCCAGCGTGAAAATCCCGACCACGACTGCGCGTGTGATGGTCAACCTCTGGGCAGGGGTCGGACCTTCGGCGGAATGGACAGGCCAGGCGGAGTTCAGCCGCACCACGGCGACCTATCGCTGTATCTCGCATGTCCCGATGGGGCGGACCGCCGCCCAGTGCAGCGACACCTTCAAGGCGCCGCCGAAGCCCTGATTCCTCAACCGGCTTCTCAGACCAGCTTCCGGCGCAGCACCTTGCCCATCGCGATCTTCGCCAGGGTGGCGAGCGTATAGCGAGACGCGCGCAGATCGGACGCCAGCAGGCTGGCGAACGCGGCGGGCTTCCTCGCCTTCATTGCATCGATAGCTGAAACGAACTGGTTCACGTCGCGCAGATTGCGCGCGCGCTCATTGAGCGCGTTCTCCGCCTCGGTTGAGAACCTGCCGGAGTAACGGGCGCGAAAGCGCTGCTCGGCATCGATCCAAGCCTTGGTGTGCGCCGGCTGAAGGCGGTGCGAGGTCGAGCCCGCGGACCGCTGGTAAAGGTAGCCGGAATCGGGCGTATAGGTCATCCGCGCGCCTTCCGCGAGCAGGTGCGCCGCCAGATAGTAGTCCTCGCTGTTCCGCAGCGCGACGTCGTATCGAACGCCTGACGCATCAAGCTTGGCTCGGCGGATCAGCGGCTTAAGATAACCGAGACAGTCTCCTCCCTTCATCGGCCGGTTGAAGTTCACCCATGTCGCAAGATCAATGTCGCGCGCCTTCGCGAAGAACGCCGATTTCAGGAACGGCTTGCCGCCGACAGCGACGCCCGCCTCGTCGACTTCCAGCAGGTTGTCGACGGCGATGTCGGCGCCGGTCTTGTCCGCCAGCGCGACAAGCCCAGCCAGGCGCCCCGCCGTGATCGTATCGTCCGCATCGAGAACGGCGATATATCGTCCGGTCGACAGGTCGATAGCGCGATTGCGGGCTGCGGAAGGTCCGGAATTCTGCGCAAGGCGATCCACGACCACGCGAGGGTCGGCGGCGGCGAGGCTTTTCAGCGCTTCGAACGTGTCGTCCGGCGAAGCATCGTCGACAACGATCACCTCGACGGCGACGCCCGTCGACGCCAGCGCTGAAGCGACTGAACGCCCAACGAAACCGGCCGCCTTCCAGGCCGGCACGATCACGCTGACGTCGACAATGCTCATCGGCCCCGGCGCCCGCCATTCTGCATTGGCGCAGGCGCAGCCTGCTTCTGCACCGGCGCTTGCGCCTGTGGCCGCAGATCTTCCTTTCGGATCGCGCCGATGAACAACAGGATGGCCGTGCCGGCCAGCTCGACCGCAAGGTCGATTTCCGTGTTGGACCGGATAACCACCATGATGCCCAGGATCAGCATCCCGGCGTTCAGCAGCGTCTGGTTTCTCAGCCAGTTGAGCCCGCAATTCCAAAGGCCCCAGGCGACGATGAGGTATGTCGCGTAATAGCCTGGATATCCGTACTGCACGCCGTTCTCGATATACGAGTTGTGGAAACTGAATTTCACGAACTGTTCGTAGTGGAAGTAGGTCGTGATCTGGTTCGCGACGCCGACTTCAGACCGCCAGAAGCCATTGGCGCCCAGGCCGGTCCACGGATGCTCGTTCATGAGCCGATGGCCCCAGTCCCAGATGAACGTGCGGCCGGTGAGGGTGGAGTCTTTTCCGAACGCGTCGAGCACGGTGTCCATCGCATCGAACTGCAGGAGGCCGAACAGCAGAAGCCCTGCGGCCAAGCCAAGCAGCACGACAAAGCTGATGATCAGCGTGCGCATGTGCGCCACGCGCGCCGCTGGCTGCCAGATGAAGGCATGGCCCAGCAGCGCCATGGCCGTTCCACCCACCATCAGGATCGTCGTCGCCGAGTGGCTCATCCAGATCAGCATGACCGACAGCGGCACGAAGACCACCGTGCTGCCGCGCAGCCACTTGTTCGAGTTCTTGTCGAGCATCAGCACGAAGCCGCAGGTGAAGAAGATGAACATGTGGATGGCCATGAAGTTCTTCTGGCCGAAAATCCCTGTCCAGTTGCCGTTCTGAATGTTGGGCTGCAGCACGCTCATCACTGCGCCGAAAATCTCGCCGAGATAATAGCAAGCCACGATCTGGCGGACTGTCAGCCGGCTGGCCGCGTAGATCGCGATCACGCCCGTCAACGCCAGCAGGATGCCTTGCCTGAAAGCCTCGCCGGAAGACGGCGCCCAGATCGTCGATATGATGGCCATCGACGGCAAGATCATCGTTGGCCAGCCGCGCACGTAGGCGGGCATGGTGTCCTTCGCGAAGACGATCATGCCGGCTGCGAAATAGGCGACGCAAAGATAGCGGACCGGCGCTGCCCAGCCGGCTGTCAGACCGGACGTGAACAGCACCCAGACGAACAGCGCCGCCGGATCGGTCAGCTTCGCATAGCGCAGCAGTGATGTCGGACGCTTGTCCGACAGCTGCCCCGAGGAAGGACCGGTCGCTGCGCCTTGCGGCGCGGTGTTCGTAACCGTGTTCATTCAGGCGATCCCGCCTCCTGGCCCTAGCCATCGCCGTGGAGGGATCACGAACGGCGAGTGCAGGCCTTGCGGCAACTGCGAGCAATCTGCATACCAGAAGGTGAGCCGTTGAAAGACAAAACGCCCCTGGCGCGAGTACACCCGGTTAACCACAACTTACCCGTCGCATCCGCAGATTGGGGCCCCCGCGCGGCCAACCAACGTGACGGCGCGATCGCGAGCAGGGGCGCTGTGTGCCGGTATGGGGGAGAGTGTCCTCATACGGGATCGGTCGCGCCAAAAATCACCTCATACGCGAACCTTCCTAGGGGCCGCGCTCCAGCGCCGAATGGCATCAGAGTTGCTCCACTCGCGGTTGATCTGAACGCGGGCGCTCTAAGTAACCATGACAAAGCCAGCATCCCCTCAAACCGTCCTGCTTTTCTATGACGGTTACGAGCGCCACGCCGAGCCGACGCTGGCCGGCAGCCTCAAGGCCACGCTGCGCCGGCATGCCCGCTTCGCCTATCGCTCGCTCCGTCGCCGCCAGACCCGCACCGGATTCTACACCTGGTTCTTCATGCTGCGCCGCGCGCTGGAGACCGCAGGCGTAGAGGTGCGTGTCAACGACTTCGACGCCGCCCGCCGTTCGCCCGACATGCCGATCGGCGCCGCCGGCTATCCCGACGTGCTGAAGAAGCTCGACGGCCTCTCCAATCCGCGCCTCGTTGGCCCTGGCCTCTATTCCTCGCCGCTCGAAGAGCCGAAGCTGTTCGACGATCCGCGCAACGTGTTCTTCCTGCAGACCTGTGACTGGGCCGAGGCGATGTTCCGCCCGTGGTTCGGCGAACGACAGAAGCGCTGGTTCGGCGGCTACGACATGTCGGACTTCCAGGATGCGCGCACGCTGCCCAAAACCTGGGACGTGCTCGTCTACGACAAGATCTACTTCGACCGCGACACGCTCTATCCGCAGACCGTCGAGCCGTTCCTGAAGAAGCTGGACCAGCTCGGTCTCACCTACACGGTCGTGCGTTATGGCGCGTACCATCAGAAGGATTACATGGACAAAGTGCGCGCCAGCCGGTCAATGGCGTTCTTCGCGCACTCAGAAACTCAGGGCATGGCCTACCAGGAATGTCTCGCCACCAACGTTCCGATCTTCGCGTGGGATGAAGGCATTTGGCCGAATCCCGCAGCAAACGAACTTGGAATCGGTCCGGTGCCGTGCGCTTCCGTCCCCTATTTTGACGCGCGCTGCGGAACGCGGTTTAAGATCGCTGACATGATGCAGTCGTGGGACGCATTCCATGCGAATCTCGACAAGTTCGAACCGCGCCGCTTTATCGCGGAGGAGATGACGCTGCAGAAATCCGCGGAGGCCTATCTGCGCGCCTATCAGGAAACCGCCGAAGCCGGCGCAACGCTGAAGCGTGCTCCCGCCGCGTCCCGTCCGATTGCCGTCCAGCCGGAATTGATCCGGTCGACCTGAAATCTTGAGAGAACCGATGTCGAAGTCCAGCACACTTCTCGAGAACCGCGCGCTCGTTTCCGGCGGCTCGGGCTTCCTCGGCTCGCACCTGTGCGACCGGCTGATCGCACGCGGGCAGGATGTGCTCTGCGTCGACAACCTGTTCACCGGCCAGAAGCGCAACGTCGAGCATTTGCTGAGCCACAAGAGGTTCGAGTTCCTCCGCCACGACGTGACGTTCCCGCTCTTTGTCGAGGTGGATTCGATCTACAACCTCGCTTGCCCCGCCAGCCCGATCCACTACCAGCACGATCCGGTGCAGACGACCAAGACCTCGGTGCACGGCGCCATCAACATGCTCGGCCTCGCCAAGCGGCTGCGGGCCAAGATCCTCCAGGCCTCGACCTCGGAAGTCTACGGCGACCCCCACATCCACCCGCAGCCCGAAGACTATTGGGGCCACGTGAACCCGATCGGCCCGCGCTCCTGCTATGACGAGGGCAAGCGCTGCGCCGAAACCCTGTTCTTCGACTATCACCGCCAGCACCAGCTGCGCATCAAGGTGATGCGCATCTTCAACACCTACGGCCCGCGCATGCATCCGAACGACGGGCGCGTGGTCTCCAACTTCATCGTCCAGGCGCTGAGAGGCGAGGACATCACCATCTATGGCGACGGGATGCAGACGCGCTCGTTCTGCTATGTCGACGATCTCATCGAAGGCATGCTGCGCCTGATGGACACCGGCGATGACATCACCGGCCCGATCAACATCGGCAACCCCGGCGAGTTCACGATGATCCAGCTCGCCGAAGCCGTGCTGAAGCTCACCGGTTCGAAGTCCAAGCTGATCCGCATGCCGCTGCCGGCCGACGATCCGAAGCAGCGCAAGCCCGACATCACCCGCGCCCGCAACATACTGGGCTGGGAGCCCAAGGTGCAGCTCGAGGACGGCCTCAAGGAAACCATCGCCTATTTCCGCACCATCGTGGCGGCCTAAGCCGGCGGGCGAGCGCGCAGGGACGGCATGAAGTCGGTCGGACAACCCACCAGCGGCTATTTGACCGTCGACATGATGCGCTTCCTGGCGGCGCTGGCCGTCGTGTGGAACCATGCGTGGAACCTGTTCGCCTCCGGCTTTGAGGCGGGCGAGGGGGGATGGCGCTTGGTCTATCAGAGCGCCGGCTTCGGTCCCGATGCGGTGCGCGTCTTCTTTGTCATCAGCGGCTACTGGATCACCGCCTCGATCATGCGCAAGATCGACGCCGGTTCATGGACGTGGCCGGCCTATCTGATCGACCGTCTGTCGCGCCTCGGCATCGTGCTCGTCCCGGTCCTCTTCATCGGCCTGGCGCTCGACCTGTCGGCGCGCTTCCTGTTCCACTTCCCGCGCTATGCCGACTTCGACTTCATCGCGCTGCAGAATTACGACCTCGCCGAGCGGATGACGCCGCAGGCGTTTTTCGGCAACCTGTTTTTCCTGCAGAATATTTACGTGCCGCCCTTCGGCTCCAACCTGCCGCTGTGGAGCCTCGCGAACGAGTTCTGGTACTATATCTGGTTCCCCGCCTTTTTCCTTGTGTTCCGTCGCAAGATCTCCGTCATGACGCTGCTGTCCGTCGTGACGATCATCCTCTTCATCCAGACCAACGTGGCTGAAGGCTTTCCGATCTGGCTTCTGGGATCGCTGATCTATGTCGTCACCCAGCGCCTCGGCGCGCGGTTCCATGCCTCGCCCAAAGCGTTGCGCTACGCCGCAGTGGCGGCGGGGCTGGCCGTGTTCCTCGTATCGCTGGCCTACACCCACACTTATCCTATCTCGTGGATGGCCGACGGCATGATCGAAGGCATAGCCTTCAGCCTGCTTATGATCGCCGTCATCTCGTTCAACGTAGGCATCCCCAAGCTGCTGCATCCGCTGGCGACCTACGGGGCCGAGGCGTCGTTCTCGCTCTACCTGCTCCATTTCCCTGTCATGCTGTTCGTCGCCAGCGTGCTGACCGGCGGTCAGGTCTTCCCGCCGGGTCCCCTGGCTCTCGCGCTGGCGCTCGGAATGTCGGCTTTCCTCATAGCGGTCGCCTGGGCGTTCAGCAGGGTCACGGAAAAGCACACCGGCTGGATGCGGCGCCGGCTCACCGCCCTGCTGGCGCGTTTTCGCACCCCGCACGAGAAAAGCGGCGGCGCGGGCGCCTGAACCTCACGGTGGCATGACGTCGAAAATGCCCTAAGACTTGGGCCTCTGCCGCGAGGTTCGGTTCCATGTCCCAGCTCAAGGTCGCCAAAATCAAGACGGCATGCGTCCAGATGCGTTCCGGCGTCGATGTCGCCGGGAACATCGCGGCCGCATCCGCCCTGATCCGCGAGGCCGCCGGGCAGGGCGCCGAGCTGATCGCCACCCCCGAAATGACCACGCTGCTCGACCGCAAGCCGGGCGCGGCGTGGGAGAAGTCCACCACCGAAGACGCCGACCCCGGCCTCAAAGCCCTTCGTCGTCTGGCGGCGGAACTGAAAGTCACGCTGCTCATCGGCTCCATCGCCATCCGCGTGGCTGACGGCAAATGCGCTAACCGCAGCTTCCTGATCGGGCCGGACGGCAAGGTGCTGGCGCGCTACGACAAGATCCACATGTTCGACGTGCAGCTTAACGCCGGCAACATCTATCGCGAGTCCGACAGCTTCGCCGCCGGCAGCGAGGCGGTGATCGCGAACCTCCCCGCCGGCCAGCTCGGCATGACAGTCTGCTACGATGTTCGCTTCCCGGATCTCTACCGCCAGCTCGCCTGGGGCGGAGCGAAAATCATCTCCGTCCCCGCCGCTTTCACACGCATTACCGGCGAGGCGCACTGGCACATCCTGCTGCGGTCGCGCGCGATCGAGACCGGCTGCTTCATCATCGCCCCGGCGCAGGGCGGCAGGCACGAGGACGGCCGCGAAACCTACGGCCACAGCCTCATCATCGATCCGTGGGGCGAAGTCCTCGCCGAAGGCGGCGTCGACCCCGGCGTGATCACCGCTACGCTCGATCTCTCGAAGGTCGATGAAGTCCGCGGCAAGATCCCGTCGCTGAAACACGTCCGCGACTTCCATCCGCGCCAGTTGCTGCAATGAACCGCGTCTTGGCCACGCCGCAGCAGACTTCGCTGGTCCGTCTCTGCTTCGCATAGCGGCAGCAACTCTGCACGCCGGCGCCGAGCGTCTGGCGAAAGCGCCCTCTGTCCGGACGGTAGAAATCTCCTGAACGCAAGCCGGGAAACCCGTTGCTTTCAAGGCGCTGTTGGCGGCAGATGCTCCCAGGACCGGCGCATCCGTTCAGCAGTCAGCGTCGCGAGGAGATGCACGTGCCGGCGCCGGCCAGGACCAAGTCCCGCAAGACCCGAACGCCGCCGGTCCGCGCGCGCGTTCCCAATGCACAGCGCAGCGCCGCCACGCGCCGCAAGCTGCTCGATGCAACCATCCAGTGCCTCTGCGAGCTGGGCTATCACCAGACCTCCACCGTGATCGTCACCGAGCGCGCCGGCGTCAGCCGCGGCTCGATGCTGCACCACTTTCCTTCCAAGGCCGACCTGATGATGGCGGCGGCGCACCATATCCGCGAGCACCGCCGCGAAGCCCACAAGGCGCACCTAGACAAGTTCCCCGCCGAACGCGAAAAATTCCTGCAGCTCATCGATGTGTTGTGGGCCGAATTCCAGACGCCGTCCGGCATCGCCCGGATCGAGTTGATGCTGGGCTCGCGCAGCGATCCTGAACTTGGGCCCCGTTTCCGTCAGCTGAACGCCGAGCTGGAAGATCTCCACAAGGAGCGCATCTGGGAGCGCGCCCAGCGCCTCGGCATCAAGGACCGGAAGAAAATCAACGCCTTCGTGCAGCTCTATGCCGCCGCCATCCGCGGCCTCGCGATCGACGCCCTCTGGCCGCGCTCGATGCCGGATATCAGGGCCGCCGTGGCGCTGCTCAAGGAGTTCCAGCTTCACATGCTCGAAGTCCTGCTAAAGGACGGCGGCAAATAGCTCCAGGGGTGCGGCGATGGTTGCGACGATCAAGATCACAGCGCGACTGGTCACCAAGGGCGACCGCGCCTTCGGCCCCGGCAAGGCCGAACTGCTGGAGCGCATAGCGGCCGAGGGCTCGATCTCCAAGGCCGCCAAGTCGATGGAGATGAGCTACTCACGCGCCTGGCAACTCGTCGATGCGATGAACACTCATTTCAAGAAGCCGCTCGTCGAACCCAAGACCGGCGGCAGGAAGGGCGGCGGCGCGGCCCTCACCCGGGCAGGCGAGGAAGTCCTCCTCCTCTATCGCAAGATGGAACAGCGCCTCGCCGCCGACGCCGAAAGTTTCTTCCCGGAATTCGAGAAGCGGCTGAAGTGAGAAAAGGGAATAGGGAGTAGGGAGTAGGGAGTAGGGAGTAGGGAGTAGGGAGTAGGGAGTAGGGGTGGGGCGCCGCGCGCGATCTCGCCCTCCTACTCCCTACTCCCTATTCGCAATTCCCCCCTCCCATTCACCAGGCCACTTGCACGCCCGCCCGCTCCGTCGCACAGAACGCCCAGCGCCATAGGGATCCCTCGATGGAACATTCAGCCGGCGGAATGGATCTGGGCCATGTCGTCGCCCTGCTGGCGGCGGGCGTCGTCGCCGTGCCGCTATTCCGCCGTCTCGGTCTCGGCGCAGTGCTGGGCTATCTCGCCGCCGGCGTCCTGATCGGGCCCTACGTCTTCAGGCTGTTCGACGATTCCGAAGCCATTCTCGCCGTCGCCGAACTCGGCGTCGTCATGTTCCTCTTCCTCATCGGCCTCGAAATGCGCCCCGCCAAGCTCTGGGCCATGCGGCGCGACATATTCGGCCTCGGCCTCGTCCAGGTTCTGGTCTGCACCGTGCTGCTGTCCGGCGTCGCCATCGCCTTCGGCATAGCTCCGGCGGCCGCCGTCATCGGCGCGGCAGGTTTCGTTCTCTCTTCCACCGCCGTCATCATGAAGATGATGGACGACCGGGGCGAGACATCCACGCCCGCCGGCCAGCGCTCGGTCGCCATCCTCCTCCTCGAAGACCTGATGATCATCCCGTTGCTGGCGCTTGTCGCCGTGCTGGCCGCCTTCACCGGCCATGCCGAAGCGGCCGTGCGTCCGCTATGGCAGACCATCGGCATCGCCGTCGGCGCCGTGGCGCTGGTCTTCGTCGCCGGCCGCTGGCTGATGAACCCGCTGTTCGGCATCCTCGCCCGCTCCGGCGCGCGCGAGGTGATGACCGCCGCAGCCCTGATGGTCGTTCTCGGCGCCGCGCTGTTCATGCAGTGGGGCGGCCTCTCCATGGGCATGGGCGCCTTCCTCGCCGGCGTGCTGCTCTCGGAATCCACCTTCCGCCACCAGCTCGAAGCCGACGTCGAGCCCTTCCGCGGCATCCTGCTCGGCTTGTTCTTCCTCGGCGTCGGCATGTCGCTCGACCTCACGCTGGTGCGCGACAACTGGCTGCTCATCGCCGCAGGCGTCGCCGCCTTCATGATCGTGAAGGCGCTCGGCATCTACAGCGTCGCCAGACTGTTCAAGGCGAAACACCGGGAATCCCTCCATCGCGCCAGCCTCTTCGCCCAGGGCGGCGAATTCGCCTTCGTGCTCTATGCGGGCGCGCTCTCGGCCGGCGTGATGGACGCCGAAACCGCAGCCGGCATGACGGCCGTCGTGATTCTCTCCATGGCTCTCACGCCTCTCGTCGTTATGGCGATCGAGCGTCTCACGCCGCCGGAAAAGAAATCGCTCGACGGCGTCGAGGAGGCGGCCGACCTGCACGGCCAGGCGCTGTTCATCGGTTTCGGCCGTTTCGCCCAGGTCGTCTCCCAGCCGCTCCTCGCCAAGGGCATAGACGTTTCGATCATCGAGACCGACGTGGAGATGATCCGCGCCGCCGGCAATTTCGGCTTCAAGGTCTATTACGGCGACGGCACCCGCCTCGACACTCTGCGCGCCTCCGGCGCCGCCACCGCCGAGGCGATTCTGGTCTGTGTCGACAAGCCCGAAGTCACCGATCGCATCGTCGAACTTATCAAGTCCGAATTCCCGCATCCCAAACTTTTCGTCCGCGCCTTCGATCGCGGCCACGTCCTTCGCCTCATAGCGACTGGCGTCGACTACCAGATCCGCGAAACGTTCGAGTCCGCGCTGGCGTTCGGCCGACAGGCGCTGATCGAACTCGGCGTCGATGAAGCCGAGGCCGACGAGATCACCCTGGAAGTCCGCAAGCGCGACGAGCAGCGTCTCGAAATGCAGATCGCCGGCGGTCTCAGGGCAGGGCTCCAGCTCATGCGCGGCAACATCGCCACCACCCAGCCCGCGCCGCTCGTCGTGCCAAGGCGCGAGGGCAAAGCCCTCAACGAGGAAGCCGCCGAGGCCATCGGCGAGGGCGAAGAACGGTCCGCTTAGCGGAACGAAGGGCAGGGCGCAGCTCTAGATCGCGGGAGCGCCGGGCGCCTGCCCGGCCTAACCTCTCGACCTCCGCGATGTGGATGTTGCGCGAAAGAGCCGGGCCGGCGCCCGGCGCTCCCACACTCAAAAATCCCACCCAACCCGCTTGACGAACCGGCCCAGCCCAAATATTTCACCATCTAGCTAATTAACTAGGTAGCGAAATATGAGTCCCGACCGCCTCGACGCCGCCTTTTCGGCCCTCGCAGACCCTACCCGCCGGGCCATCCTCGCCCGCCTGGCGCTCGGCGAGACCACCGTGAACGAGCTGGCCGAGCCCTTCGACATCTCCCTCCCGGGCATCTCGAAACACCTCAAGGTTCTGGAACACGCCGGCCTCATCTCGCGCAGCCGCGATGCGCAGAGGCGCCCGTGCAAGATCGAACCAGCTGCCCTGAAGGAGGTCTCCGACTGGGTCGAGGTCTATCGCCAGCTCTGGGAACAGCGGTTCGATCGCCTCGACGATTATCTCAAGCAGCTCCAGGACAAGGAGACAAAAAATGGGTGATGCCGCCGCAAAGAAACGCAACGCGCTGATCGTGGAGGTTCCCCCGGACGAACGCACCATCTTCATGCGCCGCGACTTCGACTACCCGCGCGAACTCGTCTGGCGCGTCTACACCGATGGTCAGCAGATGCGCCATTGGTGGGGCCCATCGAAGTACAACACCGTCGTCCACGAGTTCGACTTTCGCAATGGCGGCAAGTGGCGTGTCGACAACGTCTCGAAGGACGGCCAGGAAGTTCACCCCTTCCACGGCGAGTTCTCGAACATCCGGCCGATCGACGAGTTCACCTGGACGTTCGGTTACGCTGACATGCCCGCCGGCCCTGAAACCTACAGGTTCATCGATCTCGGCAATGGCCGCACGCGCATCGAATCCGTCTCCACCTTTCCGGATGCCGCCACCCGCGACGCCATCGCCAAGGGCGGCATGGAAGAGGGCGCCCGCGAAACCTACGAGCGTCTCGATACGCTGCTCGGCCAGACGGCGAAGACGTCAAGCGCCGAGCGTTTCGGCTTCAAGCCGATCAACGCCATACGCTTCACCCGCATCGTCAGCGCACCGCGCAAGCTGGTGTTCGACGTGTGGACCAGGCCGGAGCACCTGTCCCACTGGTTCAGCCCCCACGGCTTCAAGGTCGAAGGCGTCGAGTCCGATCCGCGCCCGGGCGGCGTCTTCAAGCTGATCATGGTCCCCGAAGGCGGCGGGGGCTTCTGGTCCGTCGGCAAATACCTGGAAGTCGAAGCGCCCAGGAAGATCGTCACCCGCGTCGGCGGCCAGGGCGCCGACGGCCATGTCATGTTCGAAGTGATCAACACCGCCGTATTTGAAGAGCAGGGTTCGCAGACTATTATCCATGCCGCAGGCGAGGTGATAGCGATCAACGATCCGGCCATCGGCAAGATGGCCATGGCGGGTATGGACGAGGGCTGGAAACAGACGCTGGACCGCTTCGAAGCCCGTCTGGCCGAGGTCAATGGAGGCATCCTATGAAGTGGCTGAGTGTGGTCGCGATGGCGGTCCTGATCGCAGGGTCGTGCTCGCAGAAATCGGATGATGCGCTGGTCTCAGACACGTCGGCCGCGCCCGCGTCCGAAACGACTGTCGCCGCGGCGCCCTCCATCGAGGGCCTTCCGGCCGGCGACTACAAGCTCGATCCGGCGCACTCGACGCTGATCTTCAGCGCCAGCCACCTGGGCTTCTCGAACTACACCGCCCAGTTCACGAAGTTCAGCGCCGGCCTGAAGCTCGATCCCGCCAACCCCAACGACGCCGTGCTCACCGCCAGCGTCGATCCCGCTTCGCTGTGGCTGCCGTCGCCGCCGGCCGGCTTCGTCGACGAGATCAAGGGCAAGAACTGGATCGACGCCCCGCAATTCCCGCAAATCACCTTCCAGTCCACCGCAATCGCCAAGACTAGCGACAACACGGCCAATGTCGTTGGCGATCTCACGCTGCACGGCGTCACCGCGCCGATCATGCTCGAGATAGTCTTCAACGGCGGCTATGCCGGCCACCAGTACGAGCCCATGGCCCGCCTCGGCTTTTCCGCCCACGGCGCCTTCAAGCGCTCCGACTTCGGCATCGCCTACGGCATCCCCACCCCCGGCAGCAATATGGGCGTCAGCGACGAGGTGAAAGTCGTAATCGAAGCCGAATTCACCGGCCCGCCCTGGAAGGACGCTCCACCGGCGGCGCCCGCGAACTGATTGCCCCTGCGCTGGCCGCACACCCTCCGTCTGCGTGCCGCGCACGCATCTACCGCTGTCATCCCGGGCGAAGCAGCGAAGGGCCGGAGAGCAACATCCACTGCTGTCATCCCGGCCGGAGCGCAGCGGAGAGCCGGGACCCATCCCTCGACAACGGGACTCGCAGACCCATGGGTCCCGGCTCTTCAGCGCTCACGCGCTTCCGGCCGGGATGACAGCGTCGGAAACAGCATCGCCGTCCGACACCATCCGGGACACAATCCGACAATCTTCCCAGCAAATTCAGAGCTCGAAGAAAAATCTCCGGGAAAGTTATCCTACACTTTCAGACCTGAGCGATAATCCCCTCATCGCCTCCGCACGGAGGGCAGTCGTACGCTGTTCAGCGACGCAGGGGCGATGCGATCGAGCGTGAGGAGTTCCGGACGAACGCGGCGTGAAGCGCCGCCAAGCCTGGGAGATGAACCTTCTGGTTCTTGGGCCTTCTGGCCCGAAGCCAGAGCTGAGTGTCGCCGGGACCATGGGACGATGAACAGCCCAATGGCCTGCACGCCGCCGGCGACCATGCCAGGGGAGCGAAAACAGCTCCCTGTGCACGGGCTGGCGCACAACGGTCGCTGGGGGTCGACGCATTCGTCGACGGATGACGCGTTTTCCTTTGACTACCGGTAGCGCTGGGCAACCAGCGACGCCCAACTCACGCGGGGCATCCCGCGTCCCCACGCCCTCCATCTTACGGAGGCGCACCGCATCCCGGACGGCTCAAGCCGGTCCGAATGAGAGCGTGCGCCTGAGTGGCGCCTAGTCCTTGGCGCGCTCCACATAGGCGCCGTCTTCGGTCGAGACGATGATGCGCGTGCCCGTGCCGATGTGCGGCGGCACCATCACGCGGATGCCGTTCGACATCTTGGCGGGCTTGTAGGAGCCCGAGGCCGTCTGGCCCTTCACGACCGGCTCGGTCTCGACGATCTCGAGCGTCACGCGCTGCGGCAGCTGGATCGACACCGGCTTGCCGTCGAACATCAAGAGGTCGCAATCCATGTTCTCGCCGAGATACGGCGTCGCATCGCCGAGCATGTCGGCCGGCACCATGACCTGCTCGTAGGTGCTCGGGTTCATGAACACGTAGAGCTCGCCGTCCTTGTAGAGGAAGTTGTGCTTCACCTCTTCGACGAAGGCGCGCTCCAGCTGGTCCGTCGTCTTGTAGGTCTCGACCACCTTCACGCCGTCGGAGATGCGGCGCATCTCGATCGTCGCCGTCGGCGTGCCCTTGCCCGGGCGATAGGTCTCGGCCTTGAGGACGGTGTAGAGCTTGCCGTCCTCGCTCTCGAGCACATTGCCCTTGCGCACGTCGCTAGCGATCACTTTGGCCACGGATGGACGCCTTTGTTTTTGGGCCGCCGCGGAGTAAAGCCGGGGCGACTTGGAGAAGCGGCGTGGGTCTAGCCCAAGCCGCCCGCCCGGCCAAGCCCGCCGGATGCCCTGAAACCGCGGCTTTTGGAGCCTTCCTTGCCTGTTCCGGCCCCCTGGTGGACGCCCGCCGCCCATGCCGACCGCCGTCCCTTCCTCGCGGCCCGCGGCCGGATTCGAGACGCTGTTCGGGCCTGGATGAGGGAAGCGGGCTTTACCGAAGTCGAATGCGGCGCCCTCCAGGTCTCGCCCGGCAACGAGGCGCACTTGCACGCCTTCGCCACCGATTGGCAGACCGAAAGTGGAAAGGCCTCGCGCCTCTATCTTCACACCTCGCCGGAATTCGCCTGCAAGAAACTGCTCGCGGCAGGCGAAAGGAAGATCTTCGACTACGCTCGCGTCTACCGGAACCGCGAAGCCGGTCCGCTGCACGCGCCCGAGTTTACCATGCTGGAATGGTACCGTGTGGCGGCGCCCTACGAGGCGATGATGGAGGACTGCCTCGCGCTCTGCTCGCTGGCGGCGAGGGAAGCCGGCCGCCCGCTGCTCGAATGGCGCGGCCAGACCTGCGATCCGGAAGCGGCGCCTGAACGCCTCACCCTGGTTGACGCCTTCGCCCGTCACGCCGGCATCGATCTGGAAGCCGTGCTAGGCAACCGCGACGCTTTCGCCACAGCCGCAAAAAATATCGGCGTCCGTCCATCCGACACCGACAGCTGGTCGGATATATTCAGCCGCGTGCTGGTCACGCACATCGAATCGAAACTAGGGCAGGGCAGGTTGACGCTTCTATGCGAATATCCCCAGGAGGAGGCAGCCTTGGCCCGCCCGCTCCGCCGCGACCCCCGCTACGCCGAACGCTTCGAGCTCTACGCCTGCGGCGTCGAACTTGCGAACGGCTTTGGCGAGCTGACGGATGCCGCCGAGCAGCGCCGCCGCTTCGAAGCCGAAATGAGTGTGAAGCAGGCGACCTATGGCGAGCGCTATCCGCTGGACGAGGACCTTCTCGCCGCGCTGGGCCATATGCCGCCGGCCAGCGGCGTGGCGCTGGGCTTCGACCGCCTCGTCATGCTCGCCACAGGCGCGCGCCGCATCCAGGATGTGTTATGGACCCCGTTATGATGAAACACGCACTCGCCATCGCGTCCCTCGCACTTACCGCTGCCTGCGCCACCCAGCCCAAGCCCTGCACGGCCGAATGGGTGGACTGGAAGACAGAGCGCTTGTTCGACGCCTTCGCGAACGATCATCGCAAGGAGATCAACGAGCTTCGCTCCGTCACTTCTAATCTCGACCCTTCCGGACAGCGCGGCGCCGCCGACATCGCTGGTCTCGCACTCGCCGGCGTCCGCGCTCTTGGCCTTGCCGGCGATTTCCTTTCCGACACTGTCCCCGAGATCAACGGCGCGCTCAGCCAGTGCGGCACGGCGCCCAAGGCCACGCAACTCTTCGCCAGCCTGCTTCGCCGCGAAGGCTTCGACGACAGGGCCGTCAAGGCCATCGAGGATCTCGGCGTCGTGCTGGACAAGCAAGGCTGAAGCGCTCGTGACCCGCCTGCTGGACACCGCAAAGACGCTGCGCACGGCCGACGATCTCTTCGAAGCCGGCTTGGTCGCGAGCGAGTCTATCGGTGAAGTAGCGAAGGTAATCGCCGTCTACGCCACCGCAATCACCCCATCGCTCGCATCTCTTATCGATCCCGCCGACCCCGCCGATCCCATCGCGCTGCAGTTCGTCCCGTCGCCCGCTGAACTCGAAACCCGCTCGGAGGAACTGCCTGACCCCATCGGCGACAAGACGCACGAGCCCGTCGAAGGCATCGTGCACCGCTATCCGGATCGTGTGCTGCTGAAAGCCGTCTCGGTCTGCCCGGTCTATTGCCGATTCTGTTTCCGCCGCGAAATGGTAGGCCCCGACAAGGACGGCAACCTGTCGCCAGCAGAACTCAGCGCGGCGCTGGCCTACATCCGCGCTCACCCGGAAATCTGGGAAGTCATCATCACCGGCGGCGATCCGTTCATGCTGTCGGCCCGCCGCGCTTCCGCCCTGACCCGCGAGCTTGAGGCCATTCCGCATGTGAAGGTCATCCGCTGGCACACCCGCATGCCGGTCGCCGATCCCGCGCGCGTGTCGGACGAATTCGTCGAGGCGATCCGCAGTTCATCGAAAGCTGTCTACGTCGCCGTCCATTGCAACCACCCGCGGGAGCTCACCCCCGCCGCCCGCGCCGCCTGCGCAAGGCTTGTCGACGCCGGCATCCCGCTGCTCAGCCAGTCGGTCCTGCTCGCCGGCGTCAACGATAGTATCGACACGCTGGCAGATCTGATGCGCGCCCTCATCGAATGCCGGATCAAGCCCTATTATCTGCACCACGCCGATCTTGCGCCCGGCACGTCGCATTTCCGCACCGGCATCGAGCGCGGACAGGATCTCGTGCGCCAGCTGCGCGACCGGATTTCCGGCCTCGCGCAACCGCACTATGTGATCGACATCCCCGGCGGCGTCTCGAAGGCGCTGGCCTCGCCGGCGGACGTTGAAACCGAAGACGGCCGCACCCGCCTGCGCGGCCGCGACGGCGACTGGCGCGACTACCCTTGGCCGCCCTCCAGCAGGTCGCGTAGGTAAGCAACATGCCTGTCGAACGCCTTGCGTCCGGCCCGCGTCAGCGCCACCCGCGTACGCGGTTTCTTGCCGACGAAATCTTTTTCGACCGCGATGTAGCCGGCCTTCTCGAGCGCTCCCAGATGAGTCGCCATGTTGCCATCGGTCGCACCCAGCATGTTCTTCAGCTTGCCGAACTCCAGGCTCTCCCCGTTCGGCAGCGCGTTGAGCGTTGCGGCGATCTTCAGTCGCGTTGACTGGTGGATAATCTCGTCGGGGCTCTCCATGCGCTTATGCCGTGCGCAGCCAGAGACCGCCGGCGATCAGCGAACCGCCAGCGAACACGCCCATCCAGAGATCGAACCAGTCCTTCACGAAGAAGAAGCCGAACATGATCGCCATGGCGGTGACCAGACCGATCGCAAACAGACGCCAACCCGCCCAGACCCCTGCGCTCATGTAGAGGAACGGGAAGAGAATCGAGATCATCGCGTTAGTCTCGCGGCTCGACTCCGGCCGGGCGATGTTGATCAGGCAGAAGATGAACAGGAACATGAGCCCCGCTGTCATCCCCAAGCGCTGCCCGGTGCGCCTGTCGATCGAGGAGGCCGCGCCGGGTTTGACGTGGCGGGTCTGAAAAAAGGCTATCGCAATGCTGGTCACGGCCCCGATCAGGATTCCCGCCGGCCAGGCGTATCGCGCATACTCCGGCCAGAGCTGAGTGACCGTGTTGGCGAAGAGCCACACCACACCCCACACGATGAAGTGCGGCGCGCCATGGTGATAGCCCTTCAGTCTAACGACCCGGCCACTGGCCTTGCTTATGTCGTCCAGCGCCTGTGCAGCTTCGTCCCGTGTGACGTTCATCGCGCGGTTCCTTTCAAGGCCTTGTCGAAGAAAGCGATGGTCTTGGGCCAGCCATCGGCCCACGCGGCTGCGTTGGCCTGTCCCGCGCCGCCCAACAGCGGGTTGGGGCCTGCCTTGGCGCCAGCGATAGCCGCCGGCGTCGACGGATCGCCGATGAACACGAGATGCCCGGCTCCCTCGTAGCTGAGATGCTGAACACTGTGCTCGAACCCCTTGTCCTTCAGCCGCTTTACGATGCGTTCGGCCATGTCGGCGGACGGCCACAGCGCATCCGCCGTGCCGGAAAGAAGCAGGATCGGGCCGCTGATTTTCTCGACCGGAATGAGGGTCTCGGGCCGCTTGTCGGCTTCCGACAGAACCTTGTCGAACATCGGCTTCATCGAAGCATTCGGCCGGTAAGAGGCCGGATCGGGAATCACGAAGGGCAGTGGCTTGCCGCCCGCTGTCCAGGCCGGACCCATGTTGGCGACGTCGTCAAAATCGAGCCCCTGCCAGACGATGCCCGACGGCGCGAACGCCATGACGGCGCGAACATCCTCGTTGCGCGAAGCCAGCAGCAGTGCTGCTTCCGACCCGCGCGATCCGCCGACAACGCCGATAGCCTTCGGATTGATGCCAGGCTGCTTCTTCAGCCAATCAACCGCCTTGTCGAAATACTCGAGCGGCACTTCTTCCAGCGTCTGCGGCAGTCCCATCTCCGCGAAATAGGCAAGGGACAGAACGGCATAGCCCTGGCTGGTGAATGTGACGCCGACGCGGCTAGACGTATCGATCCCGCCTTCCGATCCGCCGAGCACGATCAGCGCCGGCAGCGGCTTGTCATGCGCGGGCACGTACAATTCGCCGTAGAGTCCGTCATCGCGGACATCGGTCTTGGTTACGCCCGCCGGCGCCGGCGCCCCTCTGCTGCCTCTGGCAGGCACATTAAACGACGCGATGTAGGTCATCTTCACGCTGGTCGCCGTGTCGCCTGCGACCTTGATCGAGGCCTTCTCAAAACTTGGCGGAAATGGCTGGTCGTTTCCGTAACCGAATCCTTCGGGCGGAATGTTCGGGATGAAGTCGCCGTTCTCGTCGTGGAACAGCTGCAGCGCATAGCTGCCTGGCTTGACGCCCGAGAAGGTAAGCGTCGTTGCGCCTTCGTTCGCGGGGGACAGCGTGCGGTAGGTCGAGCATCCGCCGGGGAACTGAGCCGTGGGATCGTTGCAGAGATTGGCCGCGACATTACCCTTGCTGGAATGCACGCCGTTCACGGTCACGGTCACCGTGCCGGCGCCCTGGGCGAAGGCCGGGGAGGTTGCGCAAACCATCCCGACAAACAGCGCGCCAGTCAGTGCAAGCCGATTCATCTCGGTCTCCTTATTGTGCAGAGAGTACTTTTCATCAAAAAGTACATGCTGTCAATCGGAGATAGGAGGGTCGCGCGGGTCGCGCGCGTCGATGCGGCGTTTGACGCCATGATGACCGCGAGCGAGGCAGGTCTTCGCATGATGCTGGCCCAGTCCGTGGAGCGCGGCATCGCCGCCGATGGCGCCATGCGGTCCAAACGCCAGAACCGCCGTTCGCCGCTGATCGAAGCGGCGCTCGCGCCCGCAGAAAGGCAGTTCAAGCCCGCCGGCCTCCAGATGCTGACCCGCGCGCTCGCCCTGGTCATCGGGATGGAGAGCATGGTCGTGTTCAAGGATGTATTGCAGATATCCGACGCCGAGGCGCACAGGGTGCGCTGCTGGGTGATCCGCGCGCTGGTGGAGGCGGCAAGGAAATAGTCACACGTTCGCAGCACGCTAGTTGCCTGGAAGATCGTAGTTTCGGCCGGGCGCAGGATTTCGGGCCATGATGTCGGTTATCTGGGCGGCGTTTGCCGTCCTTCTCCTGGTCGCGGTTGTCGCCGACGCGCGCACCTACCGCATTCCCAACTGGATCTCGATCGCCCTGCTGGCGCTGTTCGTGACGGCCGTCGCCGTGAGCGGTAAGCCGCTGCTGAATTTCTGGCCGCACCTGGCCGTTGCAGTGGGCGTTCTTGGAGCGGGCTACGTGCTCTACCTCTTCACCGGTATGGGCGCGGGCGATGCCAAGCTCGCCGCCGCCGCCGGACTGTGGGCCGGACTGCCAGGGCTCTACTTTCTGACCTTTGCGCTCGCGCTGGCGATGTCGCTACTCGCCCTGTCGCTTGTCGTCGCGCGTCGCGCCTTGCCTGCCGGCGAAGCAGCGAGGCCGCGGGTGCTGCAGAAAGGCGCGCCGGTCCCGCTGGGCGTCGCTATTGGCCTCGCGACGATTGCCGCATCGCTGCGCTTCGATCCGGCGCTCTGGGCCTTCTAGAACGACCGGTTACTTGCCTGTTTTCTTGGACGCCGCAGCTGCCTTGTCGTCTTCCTTGTCCGCATCCAGCGTCTTCAGGTTCTGGTAGGCCTGCGGGTAGAAGGACGGATGTTCCTTGATGGCCGCCTGATAGAAAGCGCGGGCTTCTTCCGGGCGATCCTGCATCATGGCGACGTAGCCGTAGTTGTTGAGCGCACGCGCCCGCTGGCGAGCATCCTGTTCAGACGCGCTGACCGCCTGCACCGACTTGCCTTTGACGGCTTCCGCGAGCTCAAGGTTGATCTTGGCGCGTTCCATCTTCGGGTTGGCCGACAGCGCGCTGCGGAAGAATTCGGCCGCATAGCCCGCTTCGCCCCGCGCCAGTTTGGAGACGCCCTGGTTGTTGTAGACGACCGCGGGCTGGTCAGAGGAGGCAAGCGCAAAAGCATAGGCTTCGTCAGCCTTCACCCATTCCTTGTTCAGGTCGTGAAGCTGGGCGATGCCCAGCCATGAGTTCCAGGCTTTCGGGTTCTCAGCTACCGCCTGGTTGAACATGCCGAAGGCCGAGACGCGATCGCCGGCAGCGAAGTTGATGCGGCCCAGGGCTTCGAGTGCGCGGGCCTTCCACTCGGGATTGTTGAGCAGCATGGCGAGTTCGATCTTGGCTTCATCCGACTTGCCGGTGCGGCGCAGTGCTTCGGCAAGACCATAGCGCGAGGCGGCGTCTTCGGGGTTGGCCTTCAGCGCGGCGCGATAGCCTGCCATCGCCTGGACGTAGTATCCCTTGTCAGCCAGCGTTTGGGCCGTTTCAGGCGTTACTCCGTGACTCGCCAACTCAAGCGGAGAAATCTCCGGCATTGCGGTGGTTGCGCAGCCGCCGAGCAGCGCCAGCGCGCTGATGGCTAGAATGGACCGCTTGTGCATGTCTGCCTCCCTGAAACTCAACCGCCCGACGCGGCCTTCGCCATCTCGCGCACGATCAGGATGATCGATGGCCCGATGAGGATGATCATAGTCGGTGGAACCGTGAATAGGATGGCGCCGAGCGCGAGCTTGGCGGGCATCATGTTGGCTTTTTCTTCGGCGCGTGTGAAACGCTTGTTGCGCATTTCGTCCGCGTAGATCCGCAGCGTCTCTGCGATGGAAACGCCAAACTGGTTGGCTTGACGCAGCACCGTGACGAACGAGGAAATGTCCGCCACGCCGGTACGCCACGCGAAGTCAGCCATGACGCGCTCGCGCTCGCGACCGGCGCGAAGCTGGGCGACCGCCAGCTTCATGTCCGCCGACAAGACCGGAGCGGAGGAAGACAGTTCCGTCGCCACGCGGCTAAAGGCCTGATCCAGGCCGTGTCCGGCTTCGATGCACACCAGCAGCAAGTCGAGGGCGTCCGGAAACGCGCGTTCGACCGAGAGCTTGCGATAGGCGATCTTGCGTTCAACCCACATGTCGGTCGCAAAAAAAGTGATGATGACCACGACCAGGACGGCGGCGATCGGCAGCAGCGGCCTTTCGGGGTTCATCGTCAGGGAAAAGATCAGCGCCGCCAGCATGAAACCGCAGACCGCGATGGTCCATTTCACTGCGAAGTAGATGCGGACGGCTGAAGCGTTGCGATAACCTGCCAGCAGCAGCTTGGTGCGGATGCGCGACGTGCGTTCTTCATTGTCCGGCGTCAGAAACTTTTCGAACGAGCGCAGCATGCCGTCTTCGGCGACAAGGCGCTCGACCTTGGGGCCCGCGAGGGCGCCGACGGCGCGCTGTGTCGCGCCGAACAAACGGCGCGCCGTGCGGGCGCCGTCGACAAGCTGGTCCTGAACGCCAAGCCACACAAACACGATTGCAGCGATGCCGAAGGCTGCTGCGACGATGTAGGGGATATACGGCTGCATCTGCGGTTCCCCCTACACTTCAAGCCGCGTCATCAGGCGCATCGCGCCGATGTTGATCAGGAGCAGGAAGCCCGTCACCGCGATGACGTGCGGGAAGTATTCGAAATCCGCGATCTTCTCGTAGTAACCCGGTTGAAGGGCGTTCATCGCGACGATCATCACCGCCGGGAAGGCCGACAGGAAGTAAGCCGAGAACCGGCCTTCGGCGGTCAGCGCCCGGACTTTGCGGAACAGCTGGAAGCGTGCGCGGATGATTCTGGCGAGGCCGGATAGGATATCGCCCAGATTGCCGCCCGCTTCCGTATGGATCTGCACGGCGACCGAGAAGAAGCGAAGATCCGGCGAAGGCATGCGCTGGGCGAGGAGGTCGATCGCCTCCGCCGGCGTTTTTCCATAGACGATCTGGCGCGCGGCGATCTCGAACTCTGGCCCGGTTGGCGCCGGCATTTCGCGAGAGACCGTCTGTAACGACGTCGCAAGCGGATGCCCGATCCTGAGGCTGCGGACGATGAGGTCGAGCGTATCCGGGAATTGATCGCCGAAGGCGGTGACGCGCTTGGTGACCTGATTCTTAAGCAGCATGATCGGCAGCACGAAGCCGAAGATCGCCGATGCAATGACGCGGTAGATGATGGGAACATTGCCAGCGAGGATAAGCAGGGCAAGAAACCCCGCCACGCCCACGATCGCCATCTGGAGATAAACGCGGTTGCGAGGCGTTGCCGCACCCGACTGCATGATGAGCCCGTCGATGTAATCGTTGAGCGAAAGTTTGCGGACGGGCCTTTCCTCGCGCGCCAGTCGCTCGAATGCGCTTTCGACTTCCTGTTGCGCCTTTTTGCTGAGTGCGAGGCGGCGCATGCGGCGGGATTCGCCACGGTCGCCCGTGTTGGCGATGATGTAGATCAGGCCATCGACCAGCAGAAAGAAGCCGAAGACGACCAAGCCACACAGGATAAGCGTCGTGAACAGCGTCATGTCAGGCGTCCGGCCTGGCGAAGAGGGATTCCGGCATGGTGAAGCCGAATTCCCGCGCGCGTTGCGAGAAGCGTGGGCGAATGCCGGTCGGGGCGTGGCGGCCGATGACATTGTCGTTGGCGTCGACGCCGCGGCGTTCGAAGCGGAAGATCTCCTGCATGGCGATCATGTCGCCTTCCATGCCGGTGATTTCCTGCAGGCTGACCACGCGGCGGCGACCATCCGAGAAGCGTTGCAGCTGTACGATGACATGGACGGCGGAGCCGATCTGGCCACGCAGAGCGCGAACCGGAATGTCATAGCCCGACATCGCGGTCATGTGCTCAAGCCGGGTGAGCGCATCCCGCGGCGTGTTGGCGTGGATTGTCGTCATCGAGCCTTCATGGCCTGTGTTCATCGCCTGCAGCATGTCCAGCACTTCGGTGCCGCGCACCTCGCCAACGATGATCCGGTCAGGACGCATCCGCAGGGAGTTCTTCAGGAGATCGCGCTGCGTGACTTCGCCAGAGCCTTCCATGTTGGCCGGGCGGGATTCCATCCGCGCGACGTGCTCCTGCTGGAGCTGCAGTTCGGCGGTATCTTCGATGGTGACGATACGCTCTTTGTCGCTGATCAGGCTCGACATGGCGTTCAGGATAGTGGTCTTGCCGGTGCCTGTGCCGCCGGAGATCAGCACGTTCATGCGCGACTTGACGATGATCTCCAGGACTTCCGCCAGCTGCGCCGTGATCGAGCCGTTCTCGATCAACCGGTCCATCGTGTAGGGCTTGATCGCGAATTTCCGGATCGACAGGAGCGGGCCGTCCACCGCGCAGGGCGGGAGAAGGGCGTTGACGCGCGAGCCGTCGGCAAGGCGAGCGTCGACCCAGGGCTGCGACTCGTCCACACGGCGGCCGACCGCGGAAACGATCTTTTGGATGATGCGGATGAGGTGACGATCATCCTTGAACTGTATCGCCGTGCGCTCCAGCCGGCCTTCCCGCTCCACAAACACCTGGCGATGCGTATTGACCAGGATATCGGCGACGCTTGGGTCTTTCAGCAGGGGCTCAATCGGGCCGAGGCCAAGAACCTCGTCGAGAAGCTCGTCGATCAACCGCTCGTATTCGCTGTGGTTGAGCGCCACGCGCTCCTCCGAGAGGAGCCGGGTGACGAGCGGGGTGATCTGCTCGGCGACCTGGGCGCGAGTCATTGTCTCGAGCACCTGGAGGTTGATTTTGTCGATCAGCTTCTGGTGCAGCGTCACTTTCAGGTCGAGCGCGACCGATGGGATGCTGCCGACGCGTGGTTTCGCGGTAGTGACCTCGGGGCCGCGCGCCGCAGTCTGAAAGCGTTCGAACATTATTTCCTCCTGCCGAATTTAGACAGGGAGGCCACGAGGCCCGCAGGCTTCGCGGACTTGGGCTTGGCGCCCACGGTCGCGTCCAAGAGGTCGGAAATCGATTGAGCGAACTTGGATCCCGGCCGCAAGGTTGATACCGGAACGCCCTGATCCAGGCTTTCCATCACGAGCTGATAATCGTTCGGTACAACGAAGTTAATGTCGCGATCCAGGGCGCGCGCGGCCTGTGGCAACTGAAGCCGAGTGCCGCCTGTCTTGCCGCCGTAGCGGTTGGCGATGATCGTGATCGGAGAACGGGTAACCTGCTCTTCGCGGATCGTGTCCAGCAAGCGGCGCGCAGCACGCAGACCTGGCACATTGATCTGCGTGACCAGGAAGATATGGTCTGCCCGCCGCATTGCCGTTTCGGTCCAGTGGGTCAAGGCGTAGGGCATATCAACGACAACGTAGCGATAGCGACGACGCGCCAGCGAGAGGATCGTGTCGATAGTATCGGGTCCGATCCCGTCCAGGGGCATGGGCGCTTCCGGCGAGGTCAGCACTTTGAGTCCGTTGGGGGCGTTGATCATCAGGTCGTCGAGCATCCGGCGATCGAGTCGCTCGGGCGCGTTGACCAGGTCGAGCACGCGCGACTGCACAGGAAGGTCGAGTTGAAGGTGAGCATCGCCGAACTGGAAATCGAGGTCGATCAGGCAGGCGCCGCCGCGGCCGTCCTTGATGCGGTTGTGCAGCTGCACAGCGGCGTTGACGGCAAGCGTCGTCGCGCCGGCGCCGCCCGCCGCGTGGATGAACATGATGAAACGGGTGTCGAGATCCTCCGTGGTCTCGGCCACGCGAGTGCTTGAAAGTTCGTGGCTGACCGCATTGGCGCGCGCCAGCGAACGGCTGACATCGGCAAACTCAGGCCGCGTGGACAGCACATCATCCGCGCCGGCCTGCAGAAGGCGTGTCGACGCCGCTTTCGTCAGGGCCGGGATAAGGACCACCAGATGGCGCTTAAAGCCGCCGGGGTTGGCGCGAATGGCCTCGATCCAGTCTTCGGCCTGCTCCTCGTCGCGGGCTTCGAAAAACATCGCATCAGGCGCCCTGGTCGCGGCCCTTACGGCAGCGAACGGGGCCATGCCCAGCTTAGTGAATTCGAAATTGATGCCATTGATTTCATTGAAAGCTACGGAAAGCGCCGCGTGCGTCTCGCTTCCGGAAACGGCAGCCAGAATCGAGAATCCTTCCAGGTCCACTGTATCAGTTTGGCTGGCGGGCAGGTCGAGGTTCGCCGTATCGCTCACTGAGCTAGATCCTCTCCCGTCATGCTAGCCGAGCGCGTAGGCAGCGTTGCAAGCAGCGTAGCTTCGTTGTTCGCCCCGGAAGCCAGCAGGAGGCCGAGTATTCCCGTCTGGAAGGGGACGTCGTGCACCGTCACGGTAACCATCGGTACGGTCGGACCGCCTGCGAATCCAATGCCAACGTCGGCGTAGGCGATGGTGACGTTTTCCGGCTGGATCCGGGCGTTGAAGCCGCGCATGTGATTCAGGATTCGATCGAAAGATAAATCCGGCTGGCAGGCTGCGCCCGTGCAGGTTAGCGGCGTGCTGGAGAAGGGGACGCAGGCGCCTCCGCCGCCTTGGCTGCAGCTGTCGCCAAAGTGCGCGCCGGGGGCCACTTCGATGGTCCGTGCGAAATTGACGACGGGGCGCGATGTCACCGCTACCCGCGCGCCGGATTCGGCCGCCTTCTCCAGGGTAGCCATGAAGAATAGGTAGAGCGTCACCTCCATCACGAAGAACACGATGGCGATGAAACCTCCGAAGATGACGACAAACTCAAGCGTCGATGTGCCATCGCGCCTTTGGAGAAAGCTCCGCAATGTGCGCGGCGCGCTCACATTCCCACCCAACGCACGTCTTCCCGCACAACGAAGGGAATGGTGGTTGGCCGGTCTGGATCGGGATCGATGAAGCTGAACAGCCTCAGCGGATACTCAACGCGAACCCGCACGTGAATTTCACTGTCGTCCGGATCTGCTTCGGCGCACGCGAAAGGCGTCAGGCACTCCCCGGCGATGTAGTCGGGCGGCGTTCCCGTGCCGTCGATGCGCCCGGTCCTTATGATGCTGTTGGCTCGATTGAAGTCACCGGTAGTGAGATCCGTTCGCGCCAGGTAACGCGCGGCGGAACGCACATTGTTCACTGTGGACTGGTGAGCCAGGAACAGCTGGCCGAATTCAAACGAGAACGCCAAAGCCGCGAGAAAAAGCGGAATCGTCACCACGAACTCGATGGTGACCGCTCCGCTTTGGCCCGTCGTGAAGCGCCAGAAAGTGCTGGGTTTTGCCAAGGACTGCATCAACGCACCAGAACAGGAAATTCCCGTAGCGGGTCAGGCGTCCCGCCAGGAGTCGGCTCTGGCTTTTCGACGAACCGAAGACGGATGGCCACGCTGGCGCCGACCGGATCGACTACCTTGACATGGGCATAAGCTTCGATCGGAACATCCACATTCAGGCCAAGCGCGCTGGCCTGAAGTCGCGTTCGGTGCTCCCGGCAGTTCACCACGGCGACGGGAATTGCCCGGTCGGCGCTGCGGAGATCGTTGAACCCGCTGCCCATCTCGGTCGCGAGGCCCCCAACCGGGGTTTGAATGTTCAGATCCGAGCGCAGGCCAAGAACGCTGCGAGGCCGTATGTCCTCCCGATAGCATGCGGTTCCCGGATTGGGCCGGCCGATCAGGTTGCGCAGGCTGATGTTCAGCGGGATGCCAAGGGCAGTGCTGTCTACCCTGAGCAGGCTGTAGTTATTGTAGTTCCAGTTGAATCCGCCCTGAATGCCGCCCTGAAGGTTGAGAGCGATCTGTTCGCCAACCGCCGACCTGAAAACTGCGCCGCGCTGGTTGCGTTCCGCCGGGTTGCAAATCATCAGCGGCGCCGTGTTGCACATCTGGCGCTGATGAGCGGCGACAGCTTGCGGCGCTACGGTTGCGCCTTCCATGCCTGGCGCAAGCCGGCCAACCATGGCGAAGAACAGGTAGTTTTCCGTTTCACGCGTCGTCTCGACCATGAGGTATCGCGACTCGCTGTCGGCTCGGGTTCTTCCCACGCCGCCATTGAAGCCGTCGTCATCGCTCCAGCGCCGGGTGACAACGTCGCCGGACTTCGGAGTCCGCGTATCAGGATTGTTCGGGTCGCTGCCCAGCCTTGACATGAAGACAAGGCGCTCGAAGCCGACTGCACGATCATTGCCGGATAGAGTAAGGCGGTCGCCGTCAGGCACTGCTCGAGCTGCTGCGAGGGCGCGATTGAGCGCGCCCGGCCGGCCATCAAGTTCGGTGGCGGCGGCCAGGGCGACGCGATCGGCGTAGGAGCTGGCCTGGCTGTGGATGTTCATCACGCGGCCGGTGTCGATGACCAGGCCGACAAACACCATCAGCATCGCGAAGCCGATGACGGCGAAAATGGTATAGGCGCCGGATTCCTCTGCGAGGAACCCGGCGCCGCTCCGGCAGGAGTCCGGACGGGAACGCGATGGATTGCGCGTACTCACCTTCCAGCTCCCCTGTTCTAGCTCTTAGTTGCCGCCCTGCGAACTTGAAGACAGCGTCGACATCGGTGCAGGTCGTTCAACCTTGTCGGTCTTGTAGTCGTTCACGGCGCCCGCCACGCGCTGGCCATCAATGACCAGCGTCGTTTCGGTTGAACCTTGCGGGTTCACCGTCTGGGCCGCGATGTTTTGTGCGACCGCCTGACCGAGCTGCTCATTCGCTGCGCCCAGCTTGCCGCCGTGGTATCCGATCTCGGAGGCGCATGCGCCGAGCCCGAGAGCGAGGGTAACAAGAACTGCTGATTTGATCATGGCTGAACATATCCATAGGTGCCGTCGATGCCGCCGGTGCGTCCCGAAGGTTTCACACGCTCGGTTTTGCCGAACAGGAAGAAGTCGTACTCCGAAGGAGCAAGAATATAGTCCGTGGGCGAGGCCAGCTGGTTGCGATTGACCGGCTTGACCAGGCGCGCCGTGATCAGGACGACCAGCTCGGTCTGGCGGCGCTGGAAGCCTTCAGACCGGGCGAGCTGACCAATGATCGGGATCGAGCCGAGACCGGGGATCTGGCGGATCTGGTTGGTGAGATCGTCCTGGATTAGCCCCGCGATTGCGAAGCTCTGCCCGTCGCGCAGTTCGACCGTCGTGTTTGTGCGGCGAACTTTCAGGCCGGGAACGCTGATCGAGCCGAGCGTAGTTGAGACGCTGGGGTCGATCGCCGACACTTCGGCGGCCAGCTCAAGATTGATCGCGTTCTTGGATGTCACGGTCGGCGTAAAGGAAAGGCCGACGCCAAACTCCTTGAACTCGACGGTGATCGCGGAATTGCCGGGGCCGGCCGCTGCCGCCTGTGCGATCGGCACGGGGAATTCACCGCCCGCCAGGAACTTGGCCGTGTCGCCTGAGAGCGCCACGATATTCGGTTCAGCCAGCGTGCGGACGAGACCTTTCTGTTCGAGGATGTCGAAGCCCGCGCTGAGTGCGAAGTCGCCAGCTTCCACCAGCGTCACTGCGCCGGCGAAATAGTTGAGCGGGTTGAAGCCATCCAGAGTCTTGCCGGCAAATTCGCCGGGCAGGTTCAGATCGGGATAGTTGCCGATCGCGTCCGGATCAAGATCCTGAAGCTCCAACTGCGCGCCAAGGTCCTTCAGAGCGCTGCGCTGCACTTCGGCGAAGCGAACCTCCAGCATGACCTGCTGCACGCCGGTGACGCCGATCATGTTGTTCACCTTTCCCGGCGCGTAGCGCTCGGCGATCGAGACGATCGAGGCTGCCTTGCCGGCGTCGTCGACCGTGCCGGAAAGCAGGATCGAGTCGTTGGCGGCGCGGACCTCGACCGGCTCGTCCGGAGCGATCTCGTAGATCTTGCGCTTCAGGCCGTCGATGTCGTGGCCGACCGCGACGTCGTAGACGTCGATGACCGAGCCGTCCTTGTCCGTGACGATGACGTTGGTGGAGCCGGCAGCCTTGCCAAGGACGTAAAATTGGGTGCGCGAGAGCGCGACCACATCAGCAATATTGTTGGTTCCGACGGCCACTTCGTTGAACGGCCGCTTGGCGGTGATGATCCGCGACTTGCCGATAGCGATCGAAACTTCCGTTGCGCCGTCGAGGCCCGCATTCGCGGACACCGTAGCGGTGTTGCGTGGCGTTTGCGCCACAGCGATGCCGCCCGCTATGAGTGCGAGCGATACGCACCCAACACTCACGAGGAGTGATTTCTTGATTCCCAGCCGTCCCACGTTTCCCTCTCCAACACATTCATCACTTACTTCGTCGTCGGGCGCGGCTTGCGCCGGCCGGCGGCTAGTTCGCGACCTGCTCCGACGAAACCACCGTGCCCTTCCGGACACGGACATAAACCGATGGATCTTTCTTTGGCGCGGCCGGCTTCGGCGCCGCAGCCTTGCGCTCGCCAAGGTCGCCTGACTCGATCTGCCGAACTTGTTCGCTTTCAAGCGCAGCATAGTTGCGCAGGGCGAGGCTCAGCGTGCCGACCTGGCTGGCCAGCGCCAGCTTTTGCGCCTGCTCGGGCGTGACCTCGAAAGTCGCCGACTTGCCCAGGATCGGCTCGTCCGCCGTCTCGCTCGACATTTGGTCGATGCCCAGAACCGTCACGTTCTGCAGGATTACGTCGGTAACCAAGTTTGCGGGGCCGTCGTTATCGGCCTGCTGGCGCGTCAGCATGATATCGACGCGGTCGCCTGGCAGGATAAAGCCGGATACGCCGGATACGTCGTTGATCCGCACCGAAAAGGCGCGCATGCCCTCCGCGACCTTGCGGGAAAGGATCGGTCGCTCGCCGAAACCCGAGACTTTCGCCTTCAGGAAGGGCTCGCCCGCCGCCAGAGAGCGCAACGCAATCCGCGGAGCTTCAGGTCCTTCGAAGAGTTCGGCGTGAGTATTGACGATTTCCGCCGGCAGCGCGTCCGACGGCCACTGAACGATTCTTGAAAGCTCGGGGAGAATCTTTTCGCCGTACGCGATGTCTTTGGCGGCAACCATCACCGGCGTGGTCGCAACTACGGGAACGTTGGCGTCAATCGCGGCTGGCCTTTGCCGCGCATTGAACAGGAAGAAAAGCGCGATAGCGGCGAAGAGGACGCCGACGACTACGCTGACAATAGACCTGCGCATTCCAAGCCCGCCAAAACTCCGACCCGTGTGGTCAGCCCGTCAAACCCGGTCTCGACCTGTGCAAGCGGTGCGCCGCATGCGAGGTCGAGTCAGTTACTACCCGCGGCTGTTCGCATCTCGTTCGCGACCGAACCGCCGAGCCCGTCCGCGCCCTCCAGAATCACGAAGGAGATGCCAAGCGCGGCAAAAAGAACGGCGGCGCAGAGCACCACCCACTCGATGGTCGTCACGCCGTGAGCTTTTCTGAGAAAGCCAATCAAGCTCCTCATGGTTCAACTCCCATCGAGATCAGACCCAGCTGCGTTGAGTCGCGAAAGAGCGACCGCTACTACGGGGCCGGGCTGCCGCCCGTGTTCGGGCCGTCGTCGTTTCCATCGAAGGTGCCGGTGGGAGCAGAATCGAGACCCGCATCGACGCGACCGGCAGCGCCATCCGCGCCCTGCATCACGAAAGCAGTAATTGCGAGACCAGCAAGCACCATGACGGCTGCGATGCCGACCCACTCGATCGTCACCAGGCCGTTGTCTTTTTTAACAAACTTGATCATCCAAAAAACCCCTGCATCTACCGGGCAGCTATCTGCCCGGGCCGACAAGCCGGCCCTCTTGAAGACATCTGGGCCAGCGGCTCAGAAGCGCTAAGATCAATGCAATGACTGCGCCCGGCAATTACTTTCGCCTTGGCGTTGTGTCGCTCGAGATAAGCCGAATAGCTTTTCACCTGCATTCAAATGACATCAGCGCCTTGCAATCACCGAGCGCATCTTCATTTGCCGCCTGCTCGAGCGGCTGGCGCTTTTTGCTGCAATCCCGCTACTGCGGCTGTCTGTCCGCATCACCGCCAGAGTCTTGTTTTTGCCCGCTGCAATATAGAGAGTTAGCGCCATCCACGCTTAGTGTTCTGCGCGGCAGAGTTCTCGGAAGCTTTTCTGTATTTCGCGGAAAATTCGCGCGCGGAGCTGTACGTTGTGAGGCGACGTGTATCGGTACGACGACGCGAACGGGGCGAGTTTGGTTCAGTATTGGATTTGGCGGAATTCGCGCGACACGAGACAAATCCCGATGTCATGATTCACGACGGTTGAGAAAGCCGCATCCTGCAGTCATAAAAAACGTGCAGGTCAGGCCCCTTACGCGTCTGGACTCGCAGCATCGGCCTCTCGTCGCGACCATGGCTGCAGGAACGATCGGTCACCTTGAGAGCCGACGAGGGCGTTTATGCGATAGACGGTTGCGAGGCTCTCCGGCGTCAGCACTTGGGCTGGTTTGCCGTTCGCGACAATAGCGCCAGCATTCATCAGCACCAGTCGATCCATGAACCGCATCGCGAAAGCGAGATCATGAAGGACAGCGAGCACACCCAGGCCTGACTTTGCACGCTCCTTCAGGATCTCCATCACGTGCAGCTGGTGGTAGGGATCAAGTGCGGCGATCGGCTCATCTGCAAGGAGTATCGGCGCCTCGACTGCGAGGGCGCGGGCAAGAAGGATGCGCGACTTCTCTCCGCCCGAAAGCACCGCCACTGGCCGGCCAGCCAGCGCCTTGCCATCGACCGCTTCGAGCGCCCGATCGACCGCCGCCCTGTCCTCGGCGGTCGGTCCCCCGAATGCAGGTCGGTGCGGATACCTCCCCAGCATCACGACGTCATAGGCTGGCAGGCGCCATTCGACCCGGCGCTCCTGCGGCAGGAATGCGACGTGCCTCCCGCGCTCACGCCCAGGCAGGGACAAGAAGTCCTGTCCATCGAGCGTAATGCTTCCGGCCGAGCGCGGACGAATGCCCAGCATCGCCTTCAGTAGTGTCGATTTTCCTGCGCCATTCGGGCCGATCAGGCCCACCATCTCGCCCGCCGATATGTCGAGCGAGACGTCGGCCACGATGCGGCAATTCTTGATGGCGACGCTGATTCTTTTGGCTTCGAGCTTCATGCTTCAAGCTCCGTGCGAGCCTTGAAGATTAGCCACAGGAAGAAAGGTGCGCCGATCAGGGCTGTCACGACGCCAAGCTTCATTTCAGGCCCCACCGCGATCAGGCGCACGAAAATGTCTGCGGCTACGAGCAGCGCCCCGCCGCCAAGCGCGCTGGCGAGCAGAAGGCGGCTGGGAGAATGACCGACAAGCGGCCGCAGCAGGTGAGGCACGACAAGGCCCACAAACCCGATGCCGCCGGTAACTGCGGCGCCTGCGCCGACGCAGACCGCCGTACCGACGGTGACCAGCGTGCGTGTACGAGGCAGGTCGACGCCCAAACTCGACGCCGCTTCCTCGCCTAGGCTCAGCGCGTCCAGCGATCGAGCCGACCAGCCCAGGGCGAGCCAGCCCGCTGCCATGAACGGCGCAGCCAGCCAGAAATGATCCATGCTCCGGTCCGTGACTGAGCCCATCATCCAGAACATGATCTCGGTCGCGGCGTAGGGGTTGGGCGACAGGTTCAGGATAAGCTGGGAGAACGCCGCTGCGAGGCTGGATATCGCTGCGCCCGCGAGGATCAGCGTCAGCATGCCTCCGCGGCCGGCGAGGCTGTTGAGGATCAGAACGCAGACCAGCGCCCCAAAAATCCCCGCTACCGGCAGCGCTAGAGGGAAGACGGCTGATAGACCCGTGTAGAGGGCGATGATCGCGAACAGCGAAGCGCCGGATGAAACACCGATCACGCCCGGATCGGCCAGTGGATTGCGCAGGAAGCCCTGCAGCACGGCGCCCGCTAGGCCAAGCGAGATGCCTTCCATCGCCGCGAGCGCCGTGCGCGGGAGGCGCACCTCTCGCATGATCAGCCACGCCGTATCCCGATCGCCGCCGGCGAGCAGGCTGAAAAGTTCGAACGTCCCCGCCGACGCAGGGCCGACGATGAGCGACAAGAAAATCAGCACCGCCAGCAGCAGCGTCAGCGCCAGGAGCAACAGCGGATAAGGAGCCGGCGGTTTCATTTGCCCGCCAATTTCTTGCGCGTCTCAACCAGGGTCTGCACCAGGTCCAGCGTCTCCGGCGTGGCGCAGACCACATAGCGTCCCGGAATGTTCAGCGTCGCCTTCGCGTTAGCCGCCATCCTGCGCAGCAGGGGGTGGCGCAGGTTCTGCGTCGCCATGGAGGGAGGGCTTTCGTATGTGCTCGTGGTCGAGACGACTTCGGGTTCGATGCGGATCAGCTGTTCCAGTGGAATGGGCTGATAGCCGGAGTATCCGACCACTTCTCCCGCCGTGCGAAAGCCGCCAGCATTGACGACCTGGGTGTAAAGCGTGTCCTTGCCAGGCATCCAGAAATTGACGTCGATGTCGGCGTAGACCGGCGTCTCGCCCGGCGGGATCTGGGCGCGCAGCGACGCCAGCCGAGACCTGAAGTCGGCGACAAGCTTTTCCGCGCGCTCCGGTTCGCCCACGGCGTCGCCCATCCTGAGGATGCCGGCGTACATCTCGTCAAAGCTGTTGTCTGGCGCGAACTCCACGACGTTGCGGCCAAGACGGCGAAGAAGCGTCGTGGTGAACTTTGAGGAGTAGGTTCCGGTCACCACCAGGTCGGGTTGCATCGTCAATACTTCCTCGGCCAGGCCGTGATTTGGCTTGAAGCTCTTCAGCAGCGGCCGGAACTCCGGCGGCAGCGCTTCCTTTTCGTAGGACAGGAAGGTCAGCGATAGGATCCGCTCCGGTTCGACGAGGCGCAGCAGAAGTTGGTCGGTGCACGCGTTGAGTGAAACGATCCGCTGCGGGCGCATGGCGGTGTCCGCGGTTGCGGGAGACACGCTCGCTCCACACGCAAGAAGTAAGGCGAGGACCCAGTGCGCAAACGGCCGGCGCGGGCGCTCGGGGACAGCTGCAATCATCGCGCTCTCCGCGCAACGGCAAAAAGGCCGTCAACATCGAGCGACGCTTCCAGGTGGTCCGCCAGCGCATCTATCGCACTTTCGATTTCCGCCTCGAACGCCACCCCCGAGGCGGCGCCGGCCTGGACCGACTCCAGCCACGCCCGCCTGAAGCCATCGCTTGCGAACAGACCGTGGAGATAGCAACCCGCCACGCGGCCGTCGGCGGACACTGCTCCGTCAGCCCGGTCTTTCGGTTTCAGCATCGGCCGCAGGCAATCCGCGCCCGTACTGTCGCCGGCATGGATCTCGTAGCCGCTCACGCGCTCACCGCTGGCGACATCGATCCCATCCGTCAGCCCCACTGACTTGATCGGCATCATGCGCGTGTGGATGTCGAGCAGCCCCAACCCCGTCGAAGACCCCGCATCGCCATCGACGCCATCCGGATCGGAGATCGTCCGTCCCAGCATCTGATATCCGCCACACAACCCCAGCACGCGTCCACCCGCTCGCGCGTGCGCCAGAATGTCGATGTCCCACCCTTGCGCTCGCAGGAAGGTCAGATCCGCCTGTGTCGACTTCCTGCCCAATAGCAGGATGACGTCAGCGTCGCGCGGCAAGGGCTGGCCCGGCGCAATGTAGTCGGCGGCATCCAGCGCGGCGGCCACACGTCCGTGCACGATCACCTGCGCCCGCCGGTCGCTCTGCGGCTTCAACAACACGGGGTTGAAGTCAGTGTGCGGTTCGAGGCCGGCAGGCCGGGCCTGCAGCGCCTGCGCCCGACCGATCTCGCCGCCATCCGGCGTCACGGCTGCGTTGTTCGACATGTTCCGCGGCTTGAACGGCGCAACACGCAGCCCGCGCCGACGCGCGATGCGGCAGAGGCCCGCCGTCAGCACGGACTTGCCGACGTCAGACCCGACGCCTTGAAGCATGATCGCCTTGCCCGCAGCGCGCCTTTGCGCAGTCACCGTAACCTCCAGTCGCGCGCCATCGCTCCCACCCGACGTGCCGGATGGATCGCTCGCATGTCGCCTCACCGGAGAACCCTCCGCTCCGTCGGCTGGACCTGGCCGGGCGGAGGAGCGACGTCGACGGCAGGTCTCCTGGCTCGCGGGTCCCGGTCTCCAGCCTGCCTTCCCAGCATTCTGCCGGTGGCGTCAGTAGGCTGGAAACTCGCCGCTTACAGTTGCAGGCACAGCTGCGGACTAGGGCGGGGCCCGCACCGCATTCCCATCTTCACGACCCCCAAGATGGAGATCGCACCGTCTGTGATCGTTCTATACGTTGGGCGCCGCAGGTAAAGGCGCCGGAGCACGAGACTGAGGCCTACGTCTCATATCCGCCTGGATCGATTCCCGATGCGCCAGGAAATCGATGCAGCGCTGGCCCGCCGGCATCCGGCCGGCCTAGGCCGGCAAGCGCAGCTTGTTCTTCGCCAGCAGAATGCCGCCGGCCATTGCGTCTGCCTGCGGCGCTACCAGCTTTGCCGTGACGTCTGACGGCATGTAGCCCTTGACGATCTCGGCCAGGCCGCCGATCAGAGCCACCCTTGGCGCTCCACGCTTCAGAAGCGCCTCGACTAGCTCAGCGATCTGCGCGCCTGCCTGCTGCATCAAGCGCTTTGCCGCCGGATCGCCGACGGCTGCGTGCTGCGTCACCAGCGGCGCCAGCGTCGCGTAGTCTGTTGCGCTTGCATTCTCCACCCAGTCGATCACGACGGAAGGGTCATTCTCGAACTTCGCAAGCACGTCCCGCGAAAACCCTCCCGGTTCCGCGCGGCCATCCAGCGTGCGCAGTGCATGACGCAAGGCGTTGAGTCCGAGATCCGCGCCGCTGCCCTCGTCCGAAACCGGAAAGCCGTAGCCGCCGATACGTACGGTCTTGTCCCGATAGGTGATGCCAATACTGCCTGTTCCCACAATTACGATGCCGCCGTCCCCGCCGCCGAACGCGCCGAGATAGCCGAGATAGCCATCACCTTCGAACCACGCGCTCGCGAATGGATGCTTCCAGGCTTCCAGCGCCGCCCGTGCGCCGAGCTGGCCCGTGCCCGCCAGGCCGATCCCCGCACACGTGCTTGTAAGCGCATCGTCGGCAAGGCCTGCTTCGGCCAGGGCCTGCCGAGTCGCCGCCATGATCGAATCACGCGCCGCCTCGAAACCGAACCGCATGCTTGCCGGTCCCGCCAGGCCGTGCCCCAGTACGCGTCCATCCGCCGTTTCCAGCCGGGCCCGACACCTTGTGCCGCCGCCATCCACGCCGAGGAAAAGTGTTGGAGTCATCGCCGTCTTCTATACTGTTTTCCGTGTCGATCCGCCTGCTATTCAATCGGGCTCGCCCTGATCCGCAAGGGGCAAAACCATGAGCGCAGATTCATGAGCACTGAGGATGTCAGTTCAGGCTTCCACGACCTCGACCTGTGGGAGACCGCTGATGCGCTCAGGGCGTTGCTTCAGGACCAGCAGGCCGGCGTCGCGGCGGTTGGCCCCGCGCTTCCCGCGCTCGCCGCTGCAGTCGATGCCGCTGTCCCGCGCTTGCGCGCCGGCGGGCGTCTCGTCTATGTCGGCGCCGGCACATCCGCGCGCATCGGCGTTCAGGATGGCGCAGAACTCTTTCCGACATTCAACTGGCCCAAGGATCAGGTCGCGTTCGTCATCGCCGGAGGTGAAGGCGCTCTTCTCCGCGCCATCGAGAATGCCGAGGACTCAGCCGCCGACGGCGCCGCACGGATGGTCGAGATCAATGTCGGCTCCAACGACGTCGTGCTTGCGCTCGCGGCCAGCGGCAATACGCCTTTCACCGTCGCGGCCATGAAGGCGGCGCGTGGGCGGGGCGCGCTGACCATCGGCATTGCCAACAATGCTGGATCGCAGCTTCTCGCCGCTAGCGAGCATCCCATTCTGGTCGAAACCGGGGAGGAGGCCGTCGCCGGCTCGACCCGCCTCAAGGCCGGCACCGCGCAGAAGGTGGTGTTGAACCTGTTTTCGACGCTCGCCATGGTCCGTCTCGGCAAGGTCTATCGCGGCATGATGGTGCACATGCGCCCTACCAACGAAAAGCTGCGCCATCGGGCCGCGCGCATGGTGGCGACCATCGCCGGCTGCGCTGACGACGTTGCCGCATCCGCCATCGCAAGATCGGAAGGCGACGTGAAGCTGGCGGTGTTGGTCGCCGGCGGTCTCGAATTGGCTGCAGCGAAATCGTTGATAGAGAAACACGGCGGGAATCTTCGCCTCGCAATGGCGGAAATTGCGCCGCGCTAGCGCGCACGCTCTGCGGCGACCCAGGTCTCAAGTACGTCGAGGCCCGGTCCAAGCAGAACAAAGTCCGCACGGCATCCGGCGGCGATCCGGCCGCGCTCTCGTTCCACGCGTAGAAACTCCGCCGGCGTCAGGCTTGCCATCTGCAGAGCCTCGCTCTGCGTGGCGCCGAGCATCGCAACCGCGTTCCGCACCGCGCTCGACATGTCGAGATGCGCGCCGGCCAGCGTACCTTCGGCTGTCCGCAACGCCCCACCGCTCACGGCGATCTCTTCGCCGAACAGCGACATAGAGCTGCTTTTCGATCCAACCGTCGCCATGGCGTCCGACACCAGCACCAGCTTTCGCGCCGTCTTCGCTGCGAACGCCGCGCGCGCCGACAGCGGATGGACGTGAATGCCATCCAGTATCAGCCCAGCCCAACTCGATTTGCTTCCGAGGGCCACGCCGACCGGCCCGGGGTTCCGGCCTTCCATCGCCGGCATCGCGTTGAAGAGGTGGGTGAAGCCGCTCGCCCCCGCCGCCAGAGCCGCTTCGACTTCTTCTGCGCTCGCAGCCGTATGCCCCAGGCTGACGATCACGCCCGCAACCGCCAGCGCCTTGATGCTCGCCGCATCGATCCGCTCCGGCGCCACTGTCACTATCAGTGGAAATGAGCGCCTGGCCGTCAGCAGCCGCAAATCCTCTGCGTCCAGTCCGCGCAGGAATTCCGACGGATGCACGCCCCGCCGCGGCTCCGACAGCCACGGCCCTTCCAGATGCAGCCCCAGCAAGCCTTTGACGCCCGCCTTCATGGCGTCGGCGACTGCATCGATTGCTCTTGCCGCCTTCGACCGTTCGTCCGAGATCAGCGTCGCCATGAACCCCGTCACGCCGAACTTCCGGTGCGCATCCGCGATCGTCGCAAGCGTCTGCGCCGTCGGCGTATCGTTGAACAGCACGCCGCCGCCGCCATTCACCTGCACGTCGATGAACCCGGGCGCCAGCAGCCCATCGAGCTTCACCGCACCCGGCAGGGACGCGCGCGTCACCTCTGCGATGCGTCCATCGCGCACATGCACGGTCGCGCCTTCGACGATCTCTTCGCCGGTGAACAATCGGGCGGGGGAAAGCGCGAGCATCAGCGCGTCTCTGTGATCTTGGTCAGCATAGGCGGCGTGTCGGGAGACAGCCCGCGCTTGAGCGCCGCCGCGTTCGCCAGTAGGTAGAACCGCGCCAGCATTCCCAACAGCTCCAGCACGGGTTCAGCATCCGCCGCGATAGTCGCGTTGGAGCGCGTGATGTCAGAAGAAATGAACAGCACGGGACACCCCCGCTGTTCAAGATCGTCAGCCACCTTCTTCAATCCATCGAATGCGGCATCGCGCTGCGCAAACACGATCACGCGCAGCTCCGGCCCAGCCAGCGCAAACGGTCCGTGCCTTACCTCCGCCGCGCTTACCGCCTCCGCATGTAGCCCGTTCGTTTCCTTCAGCTTTAGCGCCGCCTCCGCTGCGATCGCCAGGCCCGGCCCCCGCCCGATCACGTAGATCGGCCCGTCGCCGTGCAGAAACGCCTCCGCCGCGGACCAGTCCTGCTCGAGCGCGCTTTTCAACGCCTGCGGCGAGCGCTCGAACGCGGCAATCATCCCGCGATCCTCGCGCCAGTGCGCCACAAGGCCCAGCACCAGCACCATTGCCGCCACGCACGACTTCGTCGCCGCGACGCTTGTTTCTGGCCCTGCCAGCAGCGGCACACACACGTCGACGACGCTCGCCAAAGGCGAAGCCGGATCATTCACCAGCCCAACGCGCAACACATCCGGACCGACAGCCGCGCGGCAGAACTCCACGAGGTCAGGGCTTCTTCCCGACTGCGAGATAGCCAGCACCAGTGCCTTCTCGAGATCGAGCCTGCGTCCATAGATCGACAGTATGGAAGGCGCCGCCGAGACTGTCGGCAGGCCAAGCCGCGCCTCGAACAGGTACTTGGCCAACAGCGCCGCCGCATCCGAACTGCCGCGTCCTGCGGCAACAGCATAGCGTGGCGCCGCACTCCGCAGCCGCGCGCCGAGTTCGCGCAGGCTTCCACTCGCTTCGCGAACCAGCCGCGCCGCAACCGCAGGCGTTTCCCGGGCTTCGATCTCCATGCGGGTTTGTTGCACCGGCTGATTCATCCCGCGAACTAGGCGGCGCGCCTGCCGGGCCGTCAAGGGCGAGGGCTTTTGCTTCAATGCAGCCGCCGATGGCGTCGTTATCCCGGGAACGGCTTCCACCTTGATTCCAGCGGTCTTCGGAAATCAGCGCTCCCCGGCCGCTCGGCTGAAGATCGACGGATTGTGTGCCTGGTGGGAACAGCGCCTTGATCTCCTCACCCTGGCGCTCCGACTATCAAATGCACCCTCTCCTTCGCACGGGCTCGGTTGCCCTGCGGGATGCGGTGCGCCTCCGTAAGATGGAGGGCGTGGGGACGCGGGATGCCCCGCGTGATTTGGGCGTCGCTGGTTGCCCAGCGCTACCGGTAGTCAAAGAGAAACGCGTCATCCGTCGACGAATGCGTCGACCCCCAGCGATCGTCTGGTCGCCAGCCCGTGCACAGGGAGCTGTGTTCACTCCCCTGGCATGGTCGCCGGCGGCGTGCAGGCCATTGGGCTGTTCATCGTCCCATGGTCCCGGCGACACTCAGCTCTGGCTTCGGGCCAGAAGGCCCAAGAACCAGAAGGTTCATCTCCCAGGCTTGGCGGCGCTTCACGCCGCGTTCGTCCGGAACTTCTCACGCTCGATCGCATCGCCCCTGCGTCGCTGAACAGCGTACGACTGCCCTCCATGCGGAGGCGATGAGGGGATTATCGCTCAGGTCGGCAAGTGTAGGATAACTTTCCTGGATTTTTCTGAGTTTTTTTCGCAAGCCGCTGAAATGGCTCGGGAGATTTTTGGCGGAGGGGGGCGCACGTGGTGGTATCGCGCGCACGTCAAGCGGCCTCCAACGGTGTCATTCCGGGCGGAAGGCGAAGCGTGAGACCCGGAACCTAGGGGCGGCGTGTCCAGACCTCGCATCGAGCCCCTAGGTTCCGGGTCTGCGCAGCTTCGCTGCTCCGCCCGGAATGACAGCAGTGGGTGTCGCCTGAACGAGGGCAGGGCCTCGAGCGCTATCTCAGGGCGGCGTTGATCTTCGCCAGGGCGGCGCTGCCGGGGGTGAGCGCGGCCGTGCCCATGGAGTTGAGCGGCTTTTGGCTGGTGCCGAGGCGGTCGTGGAGGTCGGTGGCTTCGGGGTCGACGAACAGGAGGCCGGTGGAGATCTCGCCCTTGGCGTGGCTCTGCTGCAGATGGTTGGCGGCGCCGATGCGGTCCGTGGGGTCGTAGTCGTCGTGCAGCTTGCGGAGGCGGAGGACAGAGCCGTCGTGTTGGGCCACCTCGCGCACTTCACCGGGCTTGTAGTCGGCGGTGATCGGCGCGCGGCCGAGAATGACGTCAAGACGGTTCACCGCCTCGTTGTGTTCGCGGACATAGTCGAAGCTCTTGGTCGAACCGGCGTGGTTGTTGAAAGCGACGCAGGGGCTGATCACGTCAAGAAACGCCGGGCCGTGGTGCGAGATCGCGCCCTTGATCAGGGGGACGAGTTGTTCCTTGTCTCCCGAGAAGGAGCGGCCGACATAGGTGGCGCCGAGTTGGATGGCGAGGGCGACGAGATCGATGCCGCTCTCGGTGTTCTCGACGCCCTTCTTGGATTTCGAGCCTTTATCCGATGTGGCGGAGAACTGGCCTTTGGTCAGGCCGTAAACGCCGTTGTTCTCGACGATATAGGCCATGTTGACGCCGCGCCGGATGGAGTGCGCGAACTGGCCGAGGCCGATGGAGGCGCTGTCGCCGTCGCCCGAGACGCCGAGATAGATGAGGTCGCGGTTGGCGAGGTTGGCGCCGGTGAGCACCGAGGGCATGCGGCCGTGCACGCTGTTGAAGCCATGGCTTTGCCCGAGGAAATAGTCCGGCGTCTTGGACGAACAGCCGATGCCCGACATCTTGGCGAGGCGGTGCGGCTCTATGGCGAGGTCGAAGCAGGCCTGGATGATCGCGGCGCTGATCGAGTCGTGGCCGCAGCCGGCGCAGAGCGTTGAGACCCGGCCTTCATAGTCGCGGCGCGTGAGGCCCAGCTCGTTCTTCGGCAGGCTAGGATGATGCAGCTTGGGCTTGAGGATGTAGGTCATGGCTTGCTCGGCGCCTTGCTCGTTATCTGGCGGGTTGCCTTCCTCGCATCGAGGCGCTTGCCGATAGCGTCGATCAGGAAGCGTGCGGTGATCGGCGTGCCGTCATAGTGAAGGATCGAAGTAAGCTGCGCGGGATCGATGCCGCCTTCGATCATCAGCATGGAGCGCAGCTGGGCGTCGCGGTTCTGTTCGACGACACAGATCTCGTCGTGTGCGTGGATGAAATCGTAGACGTCCTGGCCGAAAGGGAAGCCGCGCACGCGCATGGCGTCGATGTGGTGGCCGCTGGCCTCCAGCGCCTCCAGCGCCTCGTGCATGGCGGGCGTGGTGGAGCCGAAATAGACAGCCCCGATGCGGGTCGTCTTCCTGGCGGGGCGAAGGATGGGTGGGGGCACGAGCCTGGCCGCCGTGTGGAATTTGGCGAGCAGGCGCTCCATATTGTCCTGGTAGTCGACGCCCTTTTCCGAATAGCCGGCCATGCGGTTGCGCGACGTGCCGCGCGTGAAATAGGCGCCCTTGGTCGGGTGCGTGCCGGGATAGGTGCGATAGGGGATGCCATCGCCATCGACGTCGGTGTAGCGGCCGAAGAATTTTCCGGCTTCGAGCTGTTCGGCGGTCATCACCTTGCCGCGGTCGATCTGTTTCGCATCGTCCCACTTGAACGGCTCGACCAGCCATTCCTGCATGCCGATGTCGAGGTCGAGCATGACGAAGACGGTGGTCTGCAAGCGATCGGCGAGATCGAAGGCCTGCGCGGCCATCTCGAAGCATTCGCCGGGATCGGAGGGCAGGAGCAGGACGTGCTTGGTGTCGCCGTGGCTGGCGTAGGCGGCGAGCAGGAGATCCGATTGCTGGGTGCGCGTGGGCATGCCGGTGGAGGGGCCGCCGCGCTGCACGTCGAAGATCACGGCGGGAATTTCGGCGAAGTAGGAGAGCCCGATGAACTCGTTCATCAGCGAGATGCCGGGGCCTGAGGTGCAGGTGAAGGCGCGTGCGCCGTTCCAGCCCGCGCCGACCACGATGCCGATGGAGGCAATCTCGTCCTCCGCCTGCACGATGGCGTAGCGCTTCGATCCGTCCTCGTCCGTGCGCAGGTCTTCGCAGTAGCCGGTAAAGGCTTCGGCCAGCGAAGTTGAAGGCGTGATGGGATACCAGGCGCAGACGGTGGCGCCGCCATAGACGGCCCCGAGGGCGGCGGCCTGATTGCCTTCGACGAAAATACGGTTGCCGACGCCGTCGGCCCGCTTGAGCTGCAGGCCGATGGGCTTCAAGTGTTTCGCGGCCCAGTCGCGGCCGAGGTTGAAGGCGTTGAGGTTGGCGCCGATCAGCTTGGGCTTGGAGGCGAACTCTTCCTTCAACAGCTGCTCGATCACCGCCGGCTCGATGTTGATGAGGTGCGAGAGCGCGCCGACATAGCAGATGTTCTTGAACAGCTGGCGCTCGCGCGGGATCTTGTAGGCCTCGTTGCAGATGGCGGTGAGCGGCACGCCAATGATGTGGATGTCGGCGCGGAATTTGGAATCCGGCATCGGCTTGGTGGAATCGTAGAAGAGATAGCCGCCGGGGACGATCTCCTTCACGTCGTCGTCCCAGGTCTGCGGGTTGAGCGGCACGGCGAGGTCGACGCCGCCGCGGCGGCCGAGATGGCCCGCGCCCGAAACGCGCACTTCATACCAGGTCGGCAGGCCCTGGATGTTGGAGGGGAAAATGTTGCGGGCGGCGACCGGCACGCCCATGCGGATGATCGACTTGGCAAACAGGCCGTTGGCGCTGGCCGAGCCGGAGCCGTTCACGTTCGCGAACTTGACGACGAAATCGTTGACCGCCGTCAGCGGCGCAGGCGCCATGCTCGCTTGCGTTACCGTGTCTGCCGGCATGCGGGTCCTGCCTGGGTGATGTCGATGATGTATTTCTGCATGTCCCACGCGCCGGTGGGGCAACGCTCGGCGCACAGACCGCAGTGAAGGCAGACGTCCTCGTCCTTGGCCATGATGCGGCCGGTGGGCAGGCCGTCGCCGATATAGAGGTCCTGACCGAGATTCGCCGCCGGCGCGCTAAGGCGCGTGCGGAGGTCTGCTTCCTCGCCATTCTCGGTGAAGGTGATGCAGTCCATCGGGCAGATGTCGACGCAGGCGTCGCACTCGATGCAGACTTTCGGGCTGAACACCGTCTGCACATCGCAGTTGAGGCAGCGCTGCGCCTCCTTGAAGCCCAGCGACCTGTCGAAGCCGAGTTCGACTTCCGCCTTCACGTCCTTCAGCGCGATGGCCTTCTCGCGGTGTGGGACCTTGTAGCGCTTGTCGTTGGCGATGTCGTTGTCATAGCTCCACTCGTGAATGCCCATCTTCTGGCTGATCACGGTGACGCCCGGCGCGGGGCGGATGCTGATGTCCTGGTTGTTGAGGAACATGTCGATGGAGACGGCGGCCGAATGGCCGTGGGCGACCGCCCAGATGATGTTCTTGGGGCCGAAGGCGGCATCGCCGCCGAAGAAGACGTGCGGGATGGTCGACTGCATCGTCTCCTGCCCGACGACGGGCATGCCCCACTTGTCGAACTCCATGCCGATGTCGCGCTCGATCCAGGGGAAGGAGTTTTCCTGGCCGACGGCGATCAGCACATCGTCGCACTCGAAATGCTGGTCCGGCTCGCCGGTGGGGACGAGGCTGCGCTTGCCCTTGTCGTCCTTGACCCAATGCATCTTCTGGAAGGTGACGCCGGTGAGCTTGCCGCCCTTGTGCGTGAATTCCTTGGGGTTGAGAAAGTTGATGATCGGGATGTCCTCGCCGATTGCATCTTCCTTCTCCCACGGAGACGCCTTCATCTCGTTGAAGCCGGAGCGGACGATGACTTTCACATCGTCCCCGCCCAGCCGGCGCGAGGTGCGGCAGCAATCCATGGCGGTATTGCCGCCGCCGAGCACGATGACGCGCTTGCCGATCTTGTTGATGTGCTCGAACGAGACGTTGGACAGCCAGTCGATGCCGATATGGATGTTGGCGGCGGCTTCCTTGCGGCCCGGAATGTCGAGATCGCGGCCGCGCGGGGCGCCGGTGCCGACGAAGATGGCGTCATAGTCTTCGGCCAGAAGCGCCTTCATGCTCTCGATGTTGCGGGAGAGATGCATCACCGGGCCGAGGCTGGTGATGTAGCCGACTTCCTCGTCGATAACTTCTTCGGGCAAGCGGAAACGGGGAATCTGGCTGCGGATCATGCCGCCGGCCTTCTTGTCGCCGTCGAACACATGGACCTCGTAGCCGAGCGGGGCGAGATCGCGGGCGACTGTCAGGGACGCTGGGCCGGCGCCGACGCATGCCACCTTCTTTCCGTTGGGCGGCGCGACTTTCGGGAGAAGGGCGGCGATGTCGTCCTTGTTGTCGGCCGCCACCCTTTTCAGGCGGCAGATCGCCACCGGCTCCTCTTCGACTCGTCCGCGCCGGCAGGCGGGTTCACAGGGGCGGTCGCAGGTGCGCCCGAGGATTCCCGGGAACACGTTCGACTCCCAGTTGATCATGTAGGCGTCGGTGTAGCGCTGGTCGGCGATCAGCCGGATGTACTCGGGAACGGGGGTATGGGCGGGACACGCCCACTGGCAGTCGACCACTTTGTGAAAGTAGTCCGGACGGCTGATGTCCGTGGCTTTCAAATCGCTATCCCCTAGATAGCAGCGCTGTTTTTCCAGCGTGGCTTGCCGAGCCTACTACCGGCTCGCGGAGAAGGTCCACTGCCTGTTCAGCATGCCGGCGCGCCCGCTGCACCGCAGCATTCGGCTGGAAAAACCTTGGTTGGCGTGTGATCTGCATGATCGCGCGCAGAAGCGCTATTCGCGGAAAAGACATGAAACGGCTGAGTGCGCTTACAAAGGCGATCAACTCGAAGGGCGGGCGTTCAGCACGCCGCTATCTGGCCGTGGTTCTCGGCGGCTTCGTCATCGATCTCTCGATCGCCTGGCTTGCGCATGAACTGCTCGGTTTCCCCCTGATTGCAGCGGCCGCGCTCGGTTTCGTGATCGCTATGACGCTGAGTTATTTCGTGCACGAGTTCTGGACCTTCCGGCGCGCGGCGAGCGCGGTCTCGCCGGCGCGATTCGCGAAGTTCGTAATGGCTTCCGGCGCTACGCTTGGCGCGAGGCTCGTGCTGGTCTGGCTCACCGGCCTCGTTACCCTGCTGCCGGGCGGCGCTCTGGCGCGTCTGCTGATCGCCTATGGCGGCTCGCTGGCGGTCGGCTTCCTCGTCAACCGGGGCGTCGTCTTCACCGACGCCGACCAGCCTGACGAGCCGAAACCCGAGACGCATTAAGCATCGAACTCCAACGCTGTCCGCGCTGGCGCCGGGCGGCGCCATACGTCGCAATACGCTGGCGCGCTTGTTGCAGCTCCAGGCGCAAGTTTCGCTTTCATGGTTACCGGCCCCGGGGAGCAGGCGCGCCGTTGCGGAGGTTGTTTCGTGGGTGTGGACCAGGTTGTGACAATGAAGGACTCCGCGATCAGCGGCGTCGTTCCGGCTGAAGACGTTCTGGGCCAGGCGGTCGAGGGCGATCTCGAGCTCACCATCCTGATGCCCTGCCTCAACGAAGCGGAAACCATCGCGGTCTGTATCGAAAAGGCGATGGGCTTCCTCAAGCGCGCGAACATCAAGGGCGAAGTGCTGATCGGCGACAATGGCTCGACCGACGGGTCGCAGGCGATCGCTGCCGGCCTCGGCGCGCGCGTCGTCGCGGTGCCGACGCGCGGTTATGGCGCGGCTCTGCTCGGCGGCATCGCGGCCGCGCGCGGCAAGTACATCATCATGGGCGACGCCGACGACAGCTATGACTTCAGCAAGCTGGAGCTGTTCGTCGAGAAGCTGCGCGAAGGCAATGAGCTGGTCATGGGCAACCGCTTCCAGGGCGGGATCGCCAAGGGCGCCATGCCGCCGCTGCACCGCCTGATCGGCAACCCGGTCCTGTCGTGGATCGGCCGTGTCCTGTTCCGCATCCCTGTCGGCGACTTCCACTGCGGCTTGCGAGGCTTCAACACCGCCTCGATGCGCAAGCTCGGCCTCGTCACCAGCGGGATGGAATTCGCATCCGAGATGGTCATTCGCTCCAGTCTCGAACAGCTGAAAATGGCCGAGGTGCCCACCACGCTTGCGGTCGACGGCCGCAGTCGCGCCCCGCACCTCAAGACATGGCGCGATGGCTGGCGCCATCTCAAGCTTCTCCTGATGTACAGCCCAAAATGGTTGTTCATCTTCCCGGGCCTCCTGCTGATGCTGGCCGGCGGGGGACTTCAGGCGGCGCTGTGGTTCGGACCGCTGGCGCTGGGGTCCAACCTTACGCTTGACATGAACACCTACGCTGCGGCGTGCTTCATGCTGATCGCCGGTATTCAGCTGATGAGCTTCGGCATCCTCGCGCGGTATTACGCGACGCTGACGGGTCTTCTGCCGCGCGGCCGGCGGTCTGATTTCATCTATCGCATGGTGACGACCGACACGATCGTGCGCGTTGGCGCCGTGATGCTGGCGCTCGGCGTAGGCGTCTTTGGCTACGCCGTGTGGGCCTGGTCGCAGGTCAATTTCGGCGAGCTGTCCGGCAAGCCCTATATCTCGCGGGCGGTGCTCTCCGGCCTCAGCTTCATCGTGATCTCGATCCAGCTCGGCTTCGGCGCCTTCATGATCGGCATCCTCCGGATCCCGTTGGCGTCGCGTGGCGTGCCGCCGGTACAGGCGTAGGCTAGGGCAGCCCGACTCGCTGCAAAGACCGCAATGACCACCGCGCCTGAACTGGACTGTGTCGTCATCGGCTCCGGCACGTCCGGGGCCGCATGCGCAATGGCGCTGCTGGATGCCGGCCGCACAGTTCACATGATCGATGCGGGCATTGCACTCGAGCCGGAGCGCGCCGAGGCGCTGGCCGCCGCTCGCCAGAATGGCCGCCTTACCCCTGAGACCGCGCCGTGGGTTCGCGAGCAGGACACCAAGACGAAGATTCCGCGCAAGCTGTTGTACGGTTCTGACTTTCCGTTCCGCGAGGCGCCGGAGGGGATACGCCTCGACTCGCAGGGTGTAGGGGCAGAGCCGACATTCGCGCTGGGCGGCTTCAGCAATGTGTGGGGCGCATCGGCCCTGCCATTCGCCGCGAGCGACACGGCCGACTGGCCGGTCTCGGAGGCCGAGCTGGCGCCGCACTACGAGGCGTGCGCCAACGTGCTCAACATCGTGCGCGAGCAGGACGATCTGGCGGAATGGCTGCCGACTTATGGTCGTTCGGCCGGGCAGCTGCGTGCAAGCAGCCAGGCGAAGACGCTGCTCGGGAATCTCGAGAAGAACCGCGATGCGCTGAAGGCGGCTGGGGTGCGCTTCGGGCGGGCGCGGGTTGCGGCGAAGACGCCGGAGACGGGCGGCTGCACCTATTGCGGGCTGTGTCTCCATGGGTGCCCGGACAAGTTGATCTACAACGCTACGGAGACCATCGCGGCGCTGCGCAAGCATCCGCGTTTCACCTATGAGGCCGATGTGGTGGTCGAGACGCTGTCGGAGACAGATGATGGCGCGCGGGTTCACGCGAAGGACCGGACTACAGGCGCTGCGATGCAGTTCTCGGCCCGAAAAGCATTCCTGGCTGCGGGAGCGATGGCCACCACCGGCATGCTGCTGCGGTCGAGCGGCTCGTATGACAAGATGCTGCGGCTGAAGGACAGCCAGTATTTCCTGCTGCCGGTGGCGTTGTTCAGCGGCGCGAAGAATGCGCGCAGCGAAGAGCTGCACACAATGGCGCAGATCTTCCTCGAGATGCGCGATCCGCAGATCAGCCCGTACACGGTGCACCTGCAGGTCTACACCTATAACGACGTGCTGGCGCGGACGGTGCGCAATCGGCTGGGGCCGATGCTGGAGCCTGCGGCGCGCTGGGGCGATGCGCATTTCGTGCTGATCCAGGGCTATCTGCACTCCGACCATTCAGGCGGCATCGAGATGACGCTGAAGCGCGACGGAAATTCAGACCGGCTGGAGGCGCGCGGGGCAATCAATCCGGAGACCAAGCGCAAGATCAGCGCGATCACGGCCAAGCTGATGGGCCTGGCGACCAAGATCGGCGCCGTTCCTCTCGCACCGCTGATGGAGATTTCGCAGCCGGGACGCGGCTTCCACCATGGCGGGTCGATGCCGATGAGCGCCCGCCCAAGCGCATTCGAAACGGATACGCTGGGCCGGCCGTTCGGCTGGAGGCGCATTCACGCCATCGATGCGACTGTGCTGCCGAGCATACCGGCGACGACCATTACCTATCCGGTGATGGCGAACGCGCACCGGATCGGCTCGCTGGCGGGCAGGGACCTGACATGAGCGTACAGACTTCCACGGGATCCAGGCCGCGTTGCCTGCTGACGGGATCAAGCGGATATCTGGGCGGGATGATCGCGCGGAAGCTGGTCGCCATTGGCTGGGACGTTGTCGGTATGACGCGCAGGCCGAAGACATCCGAGGTGATGTTCAAGCTGGGCGCCGATATCCCGGCGGAGGCGCTGAAAGGGTGCGACGCCCTGATCCATTGCGCCTATGACTTTGCGCCGGTGGCGTGGACCGATATCGAGGCGACCAACGTGCAGGGTTCGGCGAAGCTGTTCCGCGCGGCGAAGGAAGCTCGAATCAAGCATCTGCTGCTGGTCTCGACGATCAGCGCGTTTGACGGCTGCAAATCCAACTATGGCCGCGCCAAGCTGCTGATCGAAAAGCATGCGAGGGAGGCCGGCGCCTGCGTGGTGCGGCCGGGGCTGATCTATGGCGCGCAGCCGGGCGCGATGTTCGGACGCCTGGTGTCGCAGGTGCAGAAATCATCGCTGATGCCGATGCCGGGCGATGGGAGGCAGATGATGTACACCGTGCATCAGGACGATCTGACGGACGCGATCTTCAGGGGCCTGCTGGCGAGCCCGGCGCCTGCTGCGCCGATCACTGTAGCCAACGAAACGCCGATCGCCTTTCGCGACATCATGATCGCTATCGGGCGGAGGTTCGGGAAGAAGGTCACGCCGGTTCCGCTGCCGTGGCAGGCGATGTGGCTGGGGCTGCGCGGCGCAGAGATCGTCAAGATACCGCTGGGCCTGCGCAGCGACAGCCTGGTGAGCCTGGTCAACCAGGACACGGCGCCAGCGTTGAACGCAGAGGCGCTGCTGGGCGTGAAGTGCCGCCGCTTCTCGCTGGACGACATTCCGCTGACGGTTTGACCGCCTCAGCTTGGGGGCTACGTCGCCGGCAGGGTGATTTTGCCGTCGAGCAGCTGGTCCCGCGGCGCAATGTCGACCTGGCCGAGCCAGTAGGACTTGTCACAGTTACCGGCGTTTTGCATGCGGATGGCGAAGGGCTTGAAGCCGGCGGCTTCGGCGTCGTCGATGATCGCGTAGAGCTGGCCCCTGAGCACATCCCATTGCTCGCGCGGCACGGCCCAGCCACGAAGCGTGTGACCCTCGACGCTTAGCCCGTCCAGCCCATCCTGCTTTTCGCTGTAGAGGCTCAGGATCGGATCGAATGCCTTGAACGGGAAACTATGGATGAGCGCAGTCTGGGCCGGGCGCGAGCGGGGGAAGACGAGCGTGCAACCGTCCAGCAGGTGCTGACGGATCTCTCCGAAGTACTGGTTCGCCTGGAAGATCGTATAGGGCTGCTCGAAGCCCTGCCGCCGTATCTTCTCCGAGGCGATCTCGATCGGCCAGCGGGCGAGGGTGGCAAACGCCGCGATCATCGCAAGCGACATCAACGCGACGCGGCCCGCAGCCAGCGGCGAAAGCAAGCGCTGTAGTCTGCCGACAAAGCCGGAAAAGCCCTTCTGGCCTTCGCCGACGCGATCGAGGCCCGCCTTGGCGGCTACGCTCAGAACGACATGGGCGGGCACAAGCAGGGGCCAAAGGTAGCGGTCGTTGAGAGGCTGGCCCAGCATTAGCGGGTTGAGCTTCAGGATGAAGAAGCTGGAGAAGAACGCAAAAGCGAGGCCCATGGCCCAGGCGGCCGAGATCGCCTCGCCGCCGGGCGCCGCTTTCGGTCCCAGCTGGCTGGGCGGAGGCAGCAGCGTGCGCGCGCGGATCCAGGTCCAGGCCTTCCAGACGGTGGCGAGGAAGAACGCCCAGTAGATCGCTTTTGCAAAGTACTCGAGACGGTCGAAATTGGTCTCTGCATAGAACAGCCAGCGCGTGAAGAGATCGCTCCACTGATAGGGCCATTCCTCGCTCATCTCATTGAGGTGGCCGCCCGCCACGATCGCCTGGGCGCGGCCGAACATGATGTGGCTGTCCGCCAACGCGGCGTTAACGATGAGCGTCTCGACCAACAGGCAGGCGGCGAAGACGCCGATCATGATGCCGACATTAACCCAGCGGCGGCGGATCAGCTCGTAGAGGCCGATGCCGGGCATGAAGAAGACGTTGGTCTCCTTCGCTCCATACATCAGGAACAGCACGAAGATGGCGGCGGCGTAGGTCCAGCGCGAGCCCGTTTCATAGGCTTTCTGGAGCAGCAGGAGCGCCGCGACCAGATAGAACATCGTCCAGATTTCCGGCATCAGGTTGGACGGCAGGCTGTAGGCGACCGGGTTGATCAACCAGACGAGCAACGCGATGGCGGCCACGAGCGGGGTCGTCAGCTTGCGGATCAGCGCGTAGAGGCCGGCCGAGGTCAGCGCGAAAACCAAATGGTTGAGGAGCAGGTAGGTGAGCGCCGTGCCGCCGAACAGCTTCACGAAGGCGACGGCGGGGAGCGTCATGCCCCAGCGCAGGTTATGGTGATTGGCTTGGAAAGCGGGGAAGGCGCCGTCGGCCCAGGCCTTGATCGCCAGCCATTTCAGCTCGATGTCGCCGTTTTCCCAGATAGTGGTGGCGACGAGACAGGCCGATGCAAAAGCGAGGAGCGCGACCCAGAGCGAGTCTCTCCAAACCGTGTCCCGCATCCCCCGCTCCGATCGATCTCTGGAAGGCCGGCGGCCATCACGGCTTGACGCCGACGACTGCTATCTGGCTCCGGCTAACTCCGACAGTCCCTGCGGCGTGCAACAACTCTGCCAGCGGGGAAGTCTTACGGTAGCCGGAGGCGCTCGCCTATCGCGGGAGTGTGCTCGCGCCCATCAGGTATTCGTCGACGGCGCGGGCGCACTGGCGGCCTTCGCGGATCGCCCAGACGACCAGAGACTGGCCGCGGCGCATGTCGCCACAGGCGAAGATGCGCTCCGTGGAGGTCTTGTAGTCCAGCATGTTGGCGGCGACGTTGCCGCGCGGATCGAGGTTGGCCTTCGTCTGGGTGACGAGACCGGGCACGATCGGCCCCGTAAAGCCCATGGCGAGCAGGACGAGGTCAGCCTTCAGCTCGAACTCGCTGCCGGCGACTTCCTGCATCTCCAACCGGCCGTTGGCGGCCTTGACCCATTCGACGCGGGCGCAGACCAGCCCCTTCACCTTGCCGGCGTCGCCCCCATTGCCGCCAATGGCGCGCTTGGTCACCACCTCCCAGTCGCGCTCGCAGCCTTCCTCGTGGCTGGAAGAGGTGCGCAGTTTCAGCGGCCAATCGGGCCAGGTCACCGCCTTGTTCTCCATCACGGGCGGCTTCGGCATGATTTCGAGCTGCGTGACGGACGCCGCGCCATGACGGTTGGACGTGCCGATGCAGTCCGAGCCCGTGTCGCCGCCGCCGATGACGATGACATGTTTGCCCTGCGCGGAGATAGCGCCGCTGGGCGCCGCCGTCTTTTCGTCGTCGCCCGCGACGCGCTTGTTCTGCTGGGTGAGGAAGTCCATGGCGAAGTGGATGCCGTCCAGTTCGCGGCCCGGAACGGGCAAGTCGCGCGGCTGTTCGGCGCCGCCGGCCAGCACCAGCACCTGATAGTCGTCCAGCAGGCGCTCGACCGACACGTTGATGCCGACATGCATGCGGGGCCGGAAGATCACGCCTTCGGATTCCATCTGCCGGATCCGCAGGTCGATGTGCTTCTTCTCCATCTTGAAATCGGGGATGCCGTAGCGCAGCAGGCCGCCGATGCGGTCGCTCTTCTCGAACACGGTCGGGGCATGGCCGGCGCGGGCGAGCTGCTGGGCGCAGGCGAGGCCGGCGGGGCCGGAGCCGACGATGGCGATGCGCTTGCCGGTGCCGCGCGGCGTCACGTGCGGCTTGATCCAGCCTTCTTCCCAGCCGCGATCGACGATCTCGCACTCGATGGTTTTGATCGAGACCGGATTCTCGTTGATGTTGAGGACGCAACTGGCCTCGCACGGGGCGGGGCAGACGCGGCCGGTGAATTCCGGGAAATTGTTGGTGGAATGCAGGTTGTCGAGCGCCAGCTTCCACTGGTCGCGATGGACGAGGTTGTTCCAGTCGGGGATCTGATTGTTGACCGGGCAGCCGGTGTGGCAGAACGGAATCCCGCAATCCATGCAGCGCGCGGCCTGCTCGCGCACTTCGGCCTGCGGCATGCGCTTGACGAATTCCGCATAGGTCTTGAGGCGCGCGTCCGGCTTGTCGTAGCCGCGCTCTCGTCTGTCGAATTCAAGGAAGCCGGTCGGCTTGCCCATGGTTCAGTCCCTCAAATCTACTCGGCGGCCACTACAGCGGCGCGCTCGGCCCTGAGATCGAGCAGCGCGCGGCGATAGTCGGTCGGCATGACCTTGACGAAGCGCGTCAGCGCCACGTCCCAATTGTCGAGCAGTTGGCGCGCACGGGCGCTGCCGGTGTGGAGCAGATGACGTTCGACGATGATCCTCAGGCGCTCGGCGTCGAAGGCAAGCATGTCGCCCATGCCGCTGTCCTCGGCCGAAACTGAGCGCTGCTTCGGCGCGCCGGCGTCATCGCCGCCTTCGGCGAGCTTCACCGGTTCGATGGCGACCATCGATGGGTTGCAATTGCCCGTGAAGTCGCGTTCCGGATCATAGACATAGGCGATCCCGCCCGACATGCCGGCGGCGAAGTTTCGGCCGGTCCTGCCCAGCACGACGACAACGCCGCCGGTCATGTATTCGCAGCCATGGTCGCCTACGCCTTCTACGACGGCGACAGCGCCGGAGTTGCGCACGGCGAACCGTTCGCCCGCGACGCCTTCGAAATAGGCCTCGCCCGCTATGGCGCCGTAGAGGACCGTGTTGCCCACGATGATGTTTTCGGTCGGATCGCGCTTCACGCCTTCGGGCTGGCGCACGATCACGCGGCCGCCGGACAGGCCCTTGCCGACATAGTCGTTGGCGTCGCCCACGAGGTTGAGGGTGACGCCGCGCGCGAGGAAGGCGCCGAAACTCTGGCCGGCTGTCCCCGTCAGCGCGATCTGGATCGTGTCGTCGGGCAGGCCGGCATGGCCGTGGCGGCGGGCGACCTCGCCCGACAGCATGGCGCCGACTGTGCGGTTCACGTTGCGCACCGTTTCGGTGATCTGCACCGGCTTGGGCGTCTTCGCAAGCGCTACCTTAGCAGCCTTGATCAGCTTGTGATCCAGCGCGCCGTCGAGGCCGTGGTTCTGCTGTTCGCTGACGCGGATGGCGACGCCTTTTTTGGCCGGGGTCTGGTAGAGCAGTTTCGACAGGTCAACGCCCCGGGCTTTCCAGTGGTCGAGAGCATGGCGCATGTCGAGCAGGTCGACGCGGCCGATCATGTCGTCGAGCTTCCTGAAGCCGAGCCTGGCCATGATCTGGCGCAGCTCCTCGGCGACGAAGAAGAAGTAGTTGATGATGTGCTCGGGCGCGCCGGTGAAGCGCTTGCGCAGCACGGGATCCTGCGTGGCGACGCCAACCGGGCAGGTGTTGAGGTGGCACTTGCGCATCATGATGCAGCCGGCGGCGATCAGCGGCGCCGTGGCGAAGCCGAACTCGTCCGCGCCGAGCAGGGCGCCGATGGCGACGTCGCGGCCGGTGCGCAGACCGCCGTCGACCTGCACCGCGATGCGGCCGCGCAGTTCATTGAGCACGAGCGTCTGCTGGGTTTCGGCGAGGCCGATCTCCCAGGGGGAGCCGGCGTGTGTGAGGGAGGTGAGGGGCGAGGCGCCTGTGCCGCCCTCGAAGCCCGAGATCGTCACATGGTCGGCGCGCGCCTTGGAGACGCCGGCGGCGACCGTGCCGACGCCGACCTCGGACACCAGCTTGACCGAGATGCGGGCTTGCGGGTTGACGTTCTTGAGATCGTGGATCAGCTGCGCCAAATCCTCGATCGAATAGATGTCGTGGTGCGGCGGCGGCGAGATCAGGCCGACGCCGGGCGTCGAGTGACGCACCTTGGCGATATTCTTGTCGACCTTGTGGCCCGGCAGCTGCCCGCCTTCGCCGGGCTTGGCGCCCTGCGCCATCTTGATCTGGATGTCGTCGGCGTTGACGAGGTATTCGGTGGTGACGCCGAAGCGGCCCGAGGCCACCTGCTTGATGGCGGAGCGCATCGAGTCGCCATTCTTCATCCGCACGAAGCGGTCGGCTTCTTCCCCGCCCTCGCCCGTGTTGGAGCGGCCGCCGATGCGGTTCATGGCGATGGCGAGCGTCGTGTGCGCCTCGCGGCTGATCGAGCCGAAGCTCATCGCGCCGGTGGCGAAGCGCTTGACGATCTCGGATGCCGGCTCGACGTCTTCGACCGGGATAGGCTTGTCCGCGAACTTGAACTGCATCAGGCCGCGAATGGTCAGCAGCCGCTCGTTCTGTTCGTTGATCGATTCAGCGAAGGCGGCGTAGTCGGCGGAGATGTTGCCGCGTACGGCGTGCTGCAGCTTGGCGACGCTGTCGGGCGTCCAGGCGTGGTCCTCGCCGCGGATGCGGTAGGCGTAGTCGCCGCCGACATCCAGCATGTCGCGATAGATCGGGCTGTCGCCGAACGCCTGAGCGTGGCGGCGCACGGCTTCCTCGGCGATCTCCATCAGGCCCGCGCCTTCGATCGTGGTGGCGGTGCCGGTAAAGTATTCGTCGATGAATTTGGTCGAGAGGCCGACCGCGTCGAAAATCTGCGCGCCGCAATAGGACTGGTAGGTGGAGATGCCCATTTTGGACATCACCTTCAGCACGCCCTTGCCGATGGCTTTGATGTAGTTCTTCTGCACGTCCTTGGCCGACAGCTTCATGTCGTTCTGCACCCGCAGCTCTTCCAGCGTCTCCAACGCGAGATACGGGTTCACCGCCTCGGCGCCATAGCCGGCGAGCGTGCAGAAGTGATGGACTTCGCGGGCTTCGCCGGTCTCCACGACGAGGCCGGTCTGCATGCGCAGGCCCTGCTTGATCAGCTTGTGGTGCACGGCCGACAGCGCCAGCAGCGCCGGGACCGGGATGCGCTCTGCGCTGACGGCCCGGTCGGACAGGATCAGGATGTTGATGTCCTGCAGGACGTGTTCGGTCGCCTCGAGTCGGATGCGGTCGAGCGCGGCCTTGAGGCCGGCGGCGCCTTCCTTGGCGTCCCAGGTGATGTCGATGGTCGCGGTGCGGAACGCGCCGTCGACCAGTTCGTGGATGGAGCGGATCTTCTCGAGACCGACATTCGACAGCACAGGCTGCGAGACTTCGAGGCGCTTGTGCGTGCCGGCGGCCAGGCCGAGCAGGTTTGGGCGCGGGCCGATCATCGAGACCAGCGACATCACCAGCTCTTCGCGGATCGGATCGATCGGCGGGTTGGTGACCTGCGCGAAGTTCTGCTTGAAGTAGTTGTAAAGCAGCTTGGGTTTCTGGCTGAGCACGGCAATCGGCGTGTCCGAGCCCATCGACCCGATAGGGTCATCGCCCATGCCGGCCATCGGTTCGAGGAAGAACGACAAGTCTTCCTGCGTGTAGCCGAACGCCTGCTGGCGATCCAGTAGCGGCATAGAATTGTCGCCCGCCGCGGCCGGCGGCTCTTCAGGATCGGGCAGTTCGCTCAGCTTGAACTGCATCTCGTGCAGCCAGTCGCCATAGGGATGCTTGGCGGCGATAGTGTTCTTGATCTCCTCGTCCTCGATAATGCGGCCCTGATCGAGATCGATCAGCAGCATCTTGCCGGGCTGCAGGCGCCATTTGCGGACGATCTTCTCTTCCGGGATCGGCAGCACGCCGGCTTCAGAAGCGAGGATGACATGGTCGTCGTCCGTGACGATGAAGCGGGCGGGGCGCAAGCCGTTGCGGTCGAGCGTGGCGCCGATCTGGCGGCCGTCTGTGAAGGCGATGGCGGCGGGGCCGTCCCACGGCTCCATCAGCGCGGCATGGTATTCGTAGAAGGCGCGGCGCTTGGGATCCATCTGCGGATTGCCGGCCCAGGCTTCCGGGATCAGCATCATCATCGCATGCGCGAGCGGATAGCCGCCGGCGACGAGAAGCTCGAGCGCGTTGTCGAGGCAGGCCGTGTCCGACTGGCCGTGCGGGATCAGCGGCCACATCTTGTCGAGGTCGGCGCCGAGCAGCGCGCTCTCCATCGAGCGCCTTCGGGCATACATCCAGTTCACATTGCCGCGGACGGTGTTGATCTCGCCATTGTGGGCGATGAAGCGGTAGGGGTGCGCGAGGCGCCATGAGGGAAAGGTGTTGGTCGAGAAGCGCTGGTGAACAAGCGCAAGGGCGCTTTCGCACAGCGGATTGGTCAGGTCCTTGTAGAAGGTGCCGACCTGGCCCGCGAGCAAGAGACCCTTGTAGACGATGGTGCGCGTCGACAGCGACGGCATGTAGAATTCGGCGAGGCCGGGAAGGTTCTTCTTCTTGGCGACTTCGGCGAGCGGGTTCTGCGTCTCCTTGCGGATGGCGAGCAGCTTCCGTTCGAACGCGTCCTGGCTCATCGCGGGCGACCCCTTGGCGATGACTGCCTGGCGGATCACCGGCATGCTGGCGATCACGGCCTTGCCGATGCCTTTGGCGTCGGTCGGCACGTCGCGCCAGCCCAGCAGCTTCTGCTTGGCCTTGCCGAGAAAGTTCTCGAACTGCTTCATCGCGACGTTGCGCGACGCCTCGTCCTGCGGCAGGAAGCACATCGCGATCGCGTAGTCGCCCGGCTGGGGCAGATCGACGCCCGCGCCCTTCGCCCAGTCGCGGAACAGCGCGTCGGGAATCTGGATCAGGATGCCGGCGCCATCGCCCAGCAGCGGGTCCGCGCCCACCGCGCCCCGGTGGTCGAGATTCACAAGGATTTCGAGGCCCTGCGCGATCAGCCGGTTCGACTTGCGCCCCTTGAAATTGACGACGAATCCCACGCCGCACGCATCGTGCTCGTTGCGGGGGTCGTAGAGGCCCTGTTGCGGGATTGGTCCTATACCCATTCGTACTTAGCCTGTCGAAAACCTGTCGTCGAAAAAAGCGCGTAGCAGGAAGGCGCAGGGCTGCCTAGCGATGGCGTGGCCGGCGCGTGGGGTATCGCGTGGAGCCGCCTCTCGTGCTGGCGCCGTTGACGGGCAGCTGCTTGCCGGTTCGGAAGCTGAATCTGCAATCAAACCGCATGAGGCTGCTGCACCAACCAAAGCCGTGCCTCCCCGGCGGCCTGAGGCGAAAAATTTTCTCAGGGCTCAAAGCTGTCGCCGGACCGGCGCTACGAAGCCGGCCTGAGGCGTCCCGGGAGCTGTTTCGCGTCGTTTGGCGTCTTGCTGGCCCGCGGCTTTGGAGAAGCGCCGGTTTAATCCTAGATAGCACGCAGCATCACTGGAGACTCGCATGGGCGTACCGCTTCGCATCGACTTCGTGTCCGATGTCGCCTGTCCGTGGTGCGTCATCGGCCTGAGGTCCCTGATGAAGGCGATCGAGGCCGTAGGCGACAAGGTCGACGCCGACATCCACTTCCAGCCTTTCGAGCTGAATCCCAGCATGCCGGCGGAAGGCGAAAACACGTTCGAGCATGTGCAAAAGAAGTATGGCTCGACGCAGGAGAAATCCGCCGCCGCCCGCCAGGCCATGAAGGAGAGCGGCGATGCGCTGGGCTTCACTTTCAACTACGGACCGCAGAGCCGGATCTGGAACACGTTCGATGCGCACCGGCTGCTGCACTGGGCGGCGCGCGAGGGCAAGCAGCTCGAACTGAAGGAGGCCCTGTTCAAGGCCAACTTCACCGACCAGCTATCGACGAGCGACCACGAAGTGCTGATCGGCGCAGCGAAAACAGCAGGCCTCGATGCGCGGCGGGCGCGTCAGATGCTGGTCGGCGGCGAATTCGCCGACGAAGTCAGGAGGGACGAGGCGCTGTGGCGCAATCGCGGCATCCAGGCCGTGCCGTCGGTCATCTTCAACCAGCGCTGGATGATCCAGGGCGGCCAGCCGCCCCGCGTGTTCGAGCAGGCGATCCGTCAGATCATCGACGGCACGGCGACCGAGGCCCGTCCCTAGTTTCAGGGCGTCAGGAACAGCGTGCGTTCGCGGGCGCGGCGGTTGGCGAGCGCTTTCATCACCACGCCGTTCATCCGGTTCCACAGGAGGAAAGCGTTCGCGGCGCCTATGCGGTCGTGCTCATTGATGCGCTTCACGATGGATGAGCCGCGCGTCTTGCCGCTGCCGACATTGTAGCAGAACGCCACCATCGCGCTGAACTCGTTGAGCGTGACCGGGATGGAGACGTAGCGCTCGATCGCGCCCTCGCACCAGGCGAGGTCCGCGACGAGGAAGGCTTCGGCTTCTTCCTCTGTGATCTCGTCCTCCTCGCCCTCCAGCATCAGGTGGCCGTAGCCGATCTGCCAATAGCCGCCGAGCTCGTAGGCCTTGAGCTGCAGCGTCTCCTCTTCCTTGATGATCTGAACGGCCGTGTGGTTGGTGTTGTATTCCGCCGGCATCCGGAAGGCGCGGACCGCCTTCTCGACCGCCGGGATCGGCGCGGAGAGCGGCACGGTGGGGATACCGTTGATGACCGGAATCGAAGCCGCTTCGACATCAGGGATCGCAGCAAGGATCGGAGCAGAAATCAGGGCTATGGGCGCTGCAGGCGCTTCGGCCTCGGACGCGCGGCCGCACGCGGCGGCGAGAACAGCGACAACAGACAGGCAGGCCACGGACGCGATGATCTTCGTCACGAGACGTCTCCCACTACCCCCGTGCGTGGCGGAACTGAACCCGAGGGAAGGGGAAAGTAAAGCTGGCCGCGGCAGGCCTTCTGCATGTCCGGCGCGTGCAAAATACAAACGGCCCGCTCGTGGGAGCGGGCCGTTGCAGATGTGAGATGAACCGAAGGATCAGCCTTCGGCGAGTTTCTTCATGTTGGCCAGCGCGCCTTCGAATTGCTTGCGGCGGTTGGCGACGTCGGTGTCCTTGGCGGCCTGGTCGGCCTTGTCCGAGACGTCGAGCATCAGCGTGTAGACGAGCTTGGACGTCTTGGCGTCGACAGCCTTCGCCTCGAGGAAGCCGTGATAAAGATTGTACCACTTACCCTCGACGGCGGGCTGGGTGTAGCCGTAGCTGAGGTCCGTCTTGGCGGTGAGGACTTCGGTAATGCGGCCGGCGATGACACGAACCGTGCCGACGCCGCCAGTGCCAGACTTGATCTCGCACGGGATATTGCCCGCGGGCGAGATCCACTTGCTGATGTCGCAGTAGCCGCCGATCTTGGCCCACACTTCGGCAGCAGGCTTGTTGACGGTGATCTCCATCGGGATCGCGACATACTCGGCAGGCTTGGCGGCCGCGGCCGTTGGCGCCGGTGTCTGAGCAGTCGCGCCGGCAGCGGCAATGAGCGCAAAGGCGCCAGCGCCGACAAGTTTCGCAATCAGGGTCATAGGGCGTATCTCCTCCACTTCCGCTTCGAGCGCGGTTGGGAGGAAATGAGCTGACGGACGCGGAAAGCGCCAGAGGATTCTTCAGCGGGAACAGTAACGAACGCGCCAGTAAAGCTGCGGACGTTGGGGAAGGCGAGCTTGTAGATCGTCAGATCAGGCCGCTTCGGCTTCCGCCTTGGCCTCGCGGTTCGCGGCGAGTTGTTCTGGCGTCAGGCTGTGGACGCGGATGATCTCGGCGATCAGGTCGCGTTCGGCGAGCGGCTTGGACAGGTAGCTGTCCATGCCCATCCCCAGATAGCGCTCCTTGTCGCCGCTCATCGCGTCGGCGGCGAGGGCGATGACGGGAACGTTTTTCCACAGCTCGCTGCTGTCGCGGATGGTGCGGATGGTCTGCGCGCCATCCATCACCGGCATGTGCACATCGAGCAGGACGATGTCGAAAGTCTCGCGCTTCAGGGCGCTGAGCGCTTCGAGGCCGTTGGTCGCCTCGACGATGCGCATGTTGAACGGGCGCAGGAACAGCGAGGCGACCTGGCGGTTGATCGGGTGATCGTCGACCAGCAGCAGGCGCAGGTTCTGGTTCTTCAGCGTCGAGTGGGATTCCTCCTCGCTCATCGAGACGCCCTCATGGACAACGCGGTGCTGGGGCGCAGCTTCGCCCGCAAGGAAGGAGAAGGTGAATTCGGAGCCGCGGCCCCGTTCGGATTTCACATGGGCCTCGCCGCCCATCAGCTCGGCGAGGCGGCGCGTGATCGACAGGCCGAGGCCGGTGCCGCCAAACTCGCGCGAGGTCGAGTCATCCGCCTGCACGAACGGATGGAATAGGCGCGAGGCGGTTTCCTCGTCCATGCCGACGCCGGTGTCGGAGACGCGCACCTTCACAAGATACTGGCCGTCGGCCTGCTTGCGCGCAGTGACGAACACCTCGACGCGGCCCTGATGCGTGAACTTGATGGCGTTCGAGATAAGGTTCGAGACGCACTGGCGCACGCGCATGGCGTCAAAGTTGAGAACCTGCGGAAGGTCCGCATCGAGCGAGAGATAGAATTCGAGGCCGGCTTCCTCGGCCTTCGGCTTCCACAGGCGATGCAGGCGGCGCAGCGTGTGGGTAAGGTCGGTGTCGGCCTTCACGATGGCGATCTTGTCGGCTTCGATCTTGGAGAGGTCCAGCACATCGTTGAGCAGGGACATTAGGTTGCGGCCTGAGTCGAGAATGGTGGCGACCTGTTCCTTCTGCTCCTCCTTGAGGTCGCCCATCTCGAGCACCTGGGCCATGCCGAGAATGCCGCTCAGCGGCGTGCGGATCTCGTGACTCATGTTGGCGAGGAAGGCGGATTTGGCGTTGGAGGCGGCGATCGCGGCCTCTTGCGCTTTCTTCAGGTCCTTCTCGCGCTGGCGCAGTTCGGTGACGTCGACCGAGATGGCGACCTTCCGGCCGTCGGACATCGGGCGATAGGTGATCTGGATGATCCTATTGTCCGGCGTTTTCACCTCGTAGGTCTGGCTGGTCTCGGTATAGCTGGTGAACTTTTCGACTTGCTGCTCGATCTGTTCTTCCGTGAAATCGGGCCGCGATGAACGGATCGAATGCTGCATCGCCTCGCGATAGGTCTTGGCCCCGTTGGCGAACGCCGCATAGAGGTGGGGGAAACGCTTCTCGGACAGCAGATTGTGCAGCAGCGGCCGTCCGCTGCTGTCGAAGATCGTGATGCCATCGGAGAGATTCTCGATGGCTTCCGTGAAAACAGGATCGATGTTGAGATCGGTTGGCGCCATGACGTTCTCGCCCTTCCCCCCGGTTGGCGTTTCGCGCAGTCCGGATCCGCGCCAGTTCGCCGCCTCCCTTCCTGGAAGCGGCCGCAAGCGCGATTTCCTGCGGGCGATTTTCGCCGGCTATCCCTAAAAAAAGACTGGGCGATGGACGAGAATCGGCCGGGAAACCCCCGATTTTTTTTGGCCGCCAACCTTTGCCTATGACCGGATGCGCGAAGTTCGACCGGCGCCAGCGGCGATACCGGACGGTACGGGTTCGTGGGTCAGGGCCGCACAATTGAAAAGATGGAGCGGGTAGAGGGAATCGAACCCTCGTATTCAGCTTGGAAGGCTGCTGCTCTACCATTGAGCTATACCCGCAGAGCGCACCGCGGTTACGCGAAACCGGTCCGAAAGTCCATCACGATAAGCCGTCCAGGTCCTTGCGGATCGCGGCGAAGACCGAGTGGAACATCTCGGTCGTGAGCCGGCCGGTGTTCGTGTTGTAGCGGCTGCAGTGATAGCTGTCGTGAAGGATGACCGGGCCGTGCGGGCCGCTCAGCACATAGCGGCGGTTGTGGCCGAAGGCCGAGGCGGCGGGGCGGGCGTCGAGCGCGCGGACGGCGCTGTCATGCGCGATGCGGCCGAGGGCCAGCACCACTTTCAGGTTCGGAAGCTGCCTGATCCGCGAGATCAGGAACTGGCGGCATTCGACGATCTCCGCCCCGGTCGGCTTGTTCTCCGGCGGAACGCAGCGGACGGCGTTAGAGATCAGCGCATCCTTCAGCTGCACGCCGTCGTCGGAGTGTGAGGCATAGACTCCCGTGCAGAGGCCGTACTTCGCCAGCGTCGAATAGAGCAGGTCGCCGGCATAGTCGCCCGTGAAGGGCCGTCCGGTGCGATTGGCCCCCTGCAGGCCGGGGGCGAGGCCGACGATCAGGAGGCGCCCCGACACGTCGCCGAAGGACGGGACGGGTGCGTTGAACCAGTCGGGATGGGCGCGCTTATTCGCTGTTCGGAAATCGAAGAGGCGGGGGCAGAGGGGGCAATCGAGCGGCGCTTCAGGCGGCGCTGCTAAATTCCTCTTCGGCATCAGTCCTCCTCTTCGTCGTCCTCGTAGCCGGTATTCGGCCGGTCGCCGGCAGCGGCCGCCGCCAGTTGCCGGGTGCGGGGCGGACGCCCTACCAGCTCGGCCAGGTCGGCGAGCTCGATAAAGGTGTCGGCCGCGCGGCGCAACTCGTCCGCGATCATCGGCGGCGACGTCTTCACGCTGGAGACCACCGACACCCGGACGCCCCTTTCCTGCACCGCCTCGACCAGCCGGGTCAAATCCCCATCGCCCGAGAACAGCACGACATGGTCCATGTGCGGGGTGAGGTTCAGCATGTCGACGGCGATCTCGACATCCATGTCGCCCTTGATGCGGCGGCGGCCGGTGGAAACGGTGAACTCCTTGGCGGGTTTGGTCACCACCTTGAAGCCGTTGTACTGCAGCCAGTCGACCAGCGGCCGGATAGGGGAATAGTCCTCGTTCTCGATCAGGGCCGTATAATAATAGGCCCGGACCAGCTGGCTCCGGCGGCGGAATTCTTCCAGAAGCTTCCGGCAATCAACCTCGACCCCCAGGGTCTTGCCGGCCGAGTAGAGGTTCGCCCCGTCGATGAAAAGAGCCAGGCGTTCGGTCTTGTAGAATGCCATTGGTCCGGTCTCTCGAGCTTTCTTGACCGGCCGGAGGGGTCCCCGGCAGGTCCCTTTATCTCCCTGTGGGATCGATATTGACCGGCGCCCAGGCGCGGCAATGGCCCTCAAACGCCGGCGAATGGGCCGTTTCCGGCCGGGTCCCGAGGCTGAAAGCAGGGTAACGCACGCTTATGTTGCGGGAGCGAAGATGTTCCTGTAGTCAGGTCGTTTCCAAGGAGACTCCCGAATGGCCCGCGTGACGGTTGAAGACTGCGTGGAAAAGGTGCCGAACCGGTTCCAGCTGGTGCTTCTGGCTGCGCATCGCGCCCGGGTCATCCGCCAGGGCTCGCCGATCACTATCGACCGCGACAACGACAAGGACCCGGTTGTGGCCCTGCGCGAAATCGCGGACGAAACCGTCGATCTCGAAACCATTCGCGACAGCCTCGTGGCCGAGCTGCAGGAAGTCCGCCCGAACGAGGAAGCCGAGCGCGAAGCCGACAAGAAGGCGCTCGTCGCCGCCCCTGCCTCGTCGGAAGAAGAAGTTCTCAAGGCTTATCAGGTGGAGCTGGAGTCGGCGCGCGAAGAGCGCTTTTGAGGTTTAGCTGATGGGCCAATCGAATGTGGCCCCCTTCAAGAAGACCGAGAAGCCCGCAGCGGCCAAACCCCGCGCGCGGGCTTTTCTGCGTCAGTATGAGCTCATCGAGAAGGTAAAGGCCTACCAGCCCGACGCCGACGAGAAAGCCATCGACGCCGCCTACGTGTTCGCCGTCATGAAGCACGGCCAGCAGATGCGCCATTCCGGCGACCCGTACTTCGCGCACCCTGTGGCGGTCGCCGGCCTCCTCACCGACCTGAAGCTCGACCAGTCGACGATCATCGCCGGCCTGCTGCACGACGTGGTCGAGGACTGCGACGTCAAGCGCGAGGAAATCGAGAAGCTGTTCGGCGTGGAAGTGGCCGACCTCGTCGATGGCGTCACTAAGCTGCCCAAGGTCAGCGGCAGCAACACGCCGCGCCTGCTGGTCCAGGCCGAGAACTTCCAGAAATTCATTCTCGCGACCACGAAGGACATCCGCGTTCTCCTCGTGAAGCTGGCCGATCGCCTGCACAACATGCGCACGATCGAGTTCATGCCGACGGAAGAAGCTAAGCAGCGCGTCTCGCGCGAGACGCTGGAGATATACGCGCCTCTCGCGCGCCGGGTCGGCCTGTCGATCTTCGCCGGCGAACTTGAGGACCTGGCGTTCAAGGTGGTGAATCCCGACGCGTTCGACGCCATCGTCAAGCGGCTCGAAGAACTGGTGTCGGACGACACATCGGTTCTCGACCGCATCCGCTCCGACATCGAGACGGTGATGCTGGCGCGCGGCGTGCACGGCAATCTCGAGGGGCGGATGAAGCGACCCTACTCGATCTGGCGCAAGCTCGAGACCAAGTCGATCTCGTTCAAGGACCTCGGCGACGTCTTCGCCTATCGCCTGATCGTCGGCTCGCCGGAGGAATGCTACAGCGCTCTCGGGGCAGCTCATCAGCAATGGGCGGCGCTGTCGGAGCGGTTCAAGGACTACATCTCCGTTCCGAAACCCAACGGCTACCGCTCGCTCCACACCACCTTCCTCGGGCCGGGCAACCGCCGCGTCGAGCTGCAGATCCGCACCCGGGAAATGGAAGCCATCGCCGAGCGCGGCGTGGCGGCGCACTGGAAATATAAGAACGAACAGTATGGTTTCGACGCCGAAGCCGCGCGCGAAAGCGGTCTCGATGCGGAGGCCGAACTGACGGCGTTCGCCGACATGCTGAAGCATGGCGCCGAGCCCGAGGAATTCCTCGAACACGCCAAGCTGCAGATGTACCGCGACAGCGTGTTCGTGTTCACGCCCAAGGGTCAGCTGGTGAAGCTGCCGTCCGGCTCGACGCCGCTGGACTTCGCCTACGCCGTCCACACCGAGATCGGCGACACCACCATCGGCGCCCGGATCAACGGGCAGGAACGCCCGCTGCGCACCGTGCTGGAGAACGGCGACCGCGTGGAAATCCTGCGCGGATCGAAGCCCGCCGCCCAGCCGCACTGGGAAAGCCTCGCCGTCACGGGCCGCGCCCGCTCCGCCATCCGCCGCCTGACGCGTTCGGCGGAGCGCGGCGAGTTCATCGCCATCGGCGAGCGGCTGATCGAGCACGCCCTGCGCCGCATCGGTCTCGAGCCGGCGGAGGTCGATCAGGCCGAAATGGCCGACCGCGCCGGCTTCGAGAAGGTGGAGGCGCTGGCCGAAGCCATCGGCCGCGGCCGGATGTCGACGGCGGACATGCTGGCGAAAGCCTTCCCCGGCCTCGAAGACCCGGGCCGGCAGACCAGCGGCTCGCCCGACGGCGACCCCGCGCCAAGCCTGATCGCCGGCGGCGAACTGACCGCGGGCGTGACCATGCACCTCGCCGAATGCTGCTCGCCCCTGCCGGGCGACAGGATCGTCGGCGTGCTGATCCCCGAGCGCGGCATAGAGGTTCACGTCATCGACTGCGCCAGGCTGGCCGAATACGAAAACCAGGCCGACCGCTGGATCGACCTGCGCTGGAAGCCCAGGGAGTCCGACACCGACGTGAAGGCCGTCGGTCGCATCCACGTCACCACCGCTAACCGCCGCGGGGCGCTGGCCCTGCTGGCCAAGACCGTGTCCGACGCCCAGGGCAACATCATCAACGTCAAGACCCTGAAACGCTCGCCCGACTTCTTCGACTTCGAGTTCGACGTGGAGGTCGAGGACAACCGCCGCCTGACGCAGATCGTGGCGGCGCTGAGGGCGCTGGCGGTGGTGGATTCGGCAGAGCGGATCAAAGGCTAGCCGAACGAGGGGGTACCCCTCCCCCTTGTGGGGAGGGGCAGGGGTGGGGGTTGGCGCAGGTGACGGCTCGCCAGAGAGATTTTCCGAGAACGAATGCGCGCGCCAAGCGGCTGCGCAGACAAATGACTCCGGCCGAGGAGCAGTTTCTGGAAACTGCTTGGCAAGATCGAAGGCTTTCATTTTCGGAAGCAGACGCCAATCGGCCCGTATGTCTTCGACTTCGGCGATCTAGGCCGGCGGCTTCTGATCGAGCTGGACGGTGGGATCCACGACCTGCCGGAGGTGCGGGAGCGTGACCGCATGAAGGATCAACGGGCGGTGGGGCAGGGCTTCACTGTTCTGCGCATTCCCAATCAGTATGTGTTTGGCACAGGCGAGCCTGCCATCGCGATGGTGATGGAGGCTGCCAGGGACCGGTGAGGAGTAGCGGCGCTTAAAAACGTTGCAACGCCCCCACCCCTGCGCCCCTCCCCACAAGGGGGAGGGGAAGTGCCGTTGAGCCCCGCGGCCCGACGCGCTACAGCGAGCCCATGAACACCGAAGACGTCCTCAACGAATTCCGCAAAGTCGGCGCCCTCTTGGAGGGGCATTTCATCCTGTCGTCCGGACGGCGCAGTCCCGTCTTCCTGCAGAAGGCGCTGGTCTTCTCGCACCCGAAAACGACGGAGCGGCTGTGCGCCGCGCTGGCGCGCAAGCTGGAAGGCGTGTTCGGCAAGATCGACGTGGTCGTCGGTCCGGCGGTCGGCGGGCTGATCCCGGGGTATGAGACGGCGCGGGCGCTAGGGTGCCGGTCGATCTACACCGAGCGCGAGGGCGGAGTGATGAGCCTGCGGCGCGGGTTCACTGTCACGCCTGAAGAGCGCGTGGTGATCGTCGAGGATATCGTCACGACAGGCGTCTCGATGCGCGAGACGCTGACGGCGCTGAAGGAAGCAGGCGCCGATGTTATCGGCGCCGCCTGCATCGTCGACCGCGCCAACGGCAAGGCGGATACGGGCGGTCTGAAACTGGTCTCACTCGCGGCGGTGGATTTCCCCGACTATGACGCCAACAACCTGCCGCCTGAACTGGCGAAACTACCGGCGGTGAAGCCGGGCAGCCGGGGCCTCAAATGACGCTGACGCGCACCCGTCTCGGAGTGAACATCGACCACGTCGCTACCATCCGCAACGCCCGCGGCGGTGCGCACCCCGATCCGGCCAGGGCGGCCGCGATCGCAGAGGCGGCGGGCGCCGACGGCATCACCATCCACCTGCGCGAGGATCGCCGCCACATCCGGGACGAGGATCTGGAAGCGATACGCGCGGCGGTGAAGATTCCGATCAATCTCGAAATGGCGACGACGCCGGAGATGCTGGCGAATGCGCTGGCCTTCAATCCGCACGCCGCCTGCCTTGTGCCCGAGAAACGCGAAGAGCGTACGACCGAGGGCGGGCTGGATGTCGCACGCCTGCACAACCAGGTCGCCCCCTATGTGCACAAGCTGCGCGAGGCAGGCATCCGCGTGTCGCTGTTCATCGAGCCGGATAAGGTTCAGGTCGCGGTCGCGGAAGCGATGGGCGCGCCGGTGGTGGAGCTGCACACGGGCAAGTATGTCGAGCTGGCGTTTCACGGCGACAAGGCCGGCGCCGCGGAAGAGCTGAAGCGGCTGCACGAAGCGGCCGAGCACGGCGCCGCAAAAGGCATCGAGATCCATGTCGGCCATGGCCTCACCTACGACACGGTGCGGCCGGTGGCGGCAATCCCCGAAGTGCGCGAGCTCAACATCGGCCACTTCATCATGGGCGAGGCGCTGTTCGTCGGTCTGGACGCGGCGGTAAAGCGCATGCGCCAGGAGATCGATACGGCGCGCGGACGCGCATGATCATCGGGCTCGGCCATGACATGTGCGACATCCGGCGGATCGAGAAATCGCTGGAGCGGTTCGGCGAGCGGTTCACCAACCGCGTCTTCACCGAGGTGGAGCGCCGCACGGCGGACCGGCGCAAGCAGCGCGCCGCCACCTACGCCAAGCGTTTCGCCGCCAAGGAAGCCTGCGCCAAGGCGCTGGGCACGGGCGTGCCGAGGCGCGGCGTGCACTGGCAGCACATGGGCGTGGTCAACATGCCGAGCGGCAAGCCGACTTTCGCGCTCACCGGCGGCGCGGCGGAACGGCTGGCGAAGCTGACGCCTCCGGGCATGACGGCGGTGATCCATCTCACCATCACCGACGAATACCCCTACGCGCAGGCGCAGGTGATCATCGAGGCGCATCCCCAGGCGGCAACGCCGTGACGCGCCCGAACTCCAGCAATACCGGCAAGCGCCGCCGCAACCGCGCGCGGGGCGATGCCGCGCCGAGCCTGACAAAGGAGCTGCGCGCCGAATGCGAGGCCGTGCTCGGCCACAAGTTCAAGACGCCGGAACTGCTCGACCGCGCGATGACGCATCGCAGCGCCGCGCAGGGCATGGCCGCTCAGTGGAGCAATGAACGCCTCGAATTCCTCGGCGACCGCGTATTGGGCCTGATCATGGTCGAGACGCTGATGGAGCGCCATCCGGGCGCCCGCGAGGGCGATCTGGCGCCGCGCCTCAACGCCCTTGTCAGCCGCGAGACATGCGCGGTCATCGGCGCGGAACTCGGCCTCGCGCGCTTTCTCATTGTCGACAAGTCCGAGCGCGCGACCGGCGGGCCGAACAAGCCGACTCTCCTGGCCAACGCCGCCGAGGCGGTGATCGGCGCCATCTACCTCGACACTGGCATGAAGGCCGCCGAGAAATTTGTGCTCGGGCAGTGGGCGGCGATGCTCAAGGCTGCGACCGAAAAGCCGCGCGATCCCAAGTCCGCCCTGCAGGAATGGGTGCAGGGCGAAGGCCTTCCCACCCCCAGCTATCGCCACGACAGCCGCGCGGGGCCGGATCACGCGCCGGTATTCACTGCCACGGTGCATGTGCAGGGCCGCGATCCTGCTGTAGGGACTGGCCCATCCAAGCAGGATGCCGAACGCGAGGCGGCGAAGGCCATGCTCGCCGTCATCGGAGGCCATTCATGATCATCGACACGCGCGCAGGCTTTGCGGCGATCATCGGCGCGCCCAATGCCGGCAAGTCCACGCTGGTCAACCGTCTGGTCGGTTCGAAAGTCTCTATCGTCACGCACAAGGTGCAGACGACGCGCTTTCCCGTACGCGGCGTGATGATGCGCGGCCAGTCGCAGGTCGTGCTTGTCGATACGCCGGGCATCTTCGCGCCAAGACGGCGGCTGGATCGCGCAATGGTGCGCTCGGCCTGGGATGGCGCGACGGATGCCGATGCGGTGGTGCATCTCGTCGATGCGCGCGGCTGGGTAGGCGATGAGGCCGCCGGCGCCCAGGCAAATGAATCGGATGATGCCGCCATCATCGCGCGAATGAAGCAGCTCGGTAAAAAGGCGATCCTCGCGCTCAACAAGATCGATCTGGTGGATCGGCCCGCGCTGCTGATTGCGGCGAAGCGGCTGTTCGACACGGGCGTCTATACCGATGCGTTGATGATCTCCGGCCTCAACGGCGACGGCGTCGACCAGCTGGCGGACCTGCTGGGCGAGCGTATGCCGACCGGGCCGTATCTGTTCCCGGAGGATCAGGCGGCCGACCTGCCGGTGCGGCTGCTGGCGGCGGAGGTGACGCGCGAGAAGCTGATGCTGCGGCTTCACCAGGAGATTCCCTACCAGCTCACCGTCGAGACAGAGACGTGGGAGCAGCACAAGAACGGCGCAGTGAAGGTCGAGCAGATGATCCACGTCAGCCGCGAAGGCCATCGCAGCATCGTGCTAGGCAAGGGCGGCCAGACGATCAAGGAGATCGGCATGGCTGCCCGCAAGGAGTTGGGCGACATGCTGGGCCGGCCCGTGCATCTCTTTCTGCGCGTAAAAGTGTCCGAGCGCTGGCAGGAGAACCGCGAGCGGTTTTCGGCTCTGGGCCTCGATTTCGACGTCTGATCTTCGGCCAGGTCTTGCGAAGAGGTTACCGCCCGCGCGCCAATTGCCCGCCTGTCCAAAGGCTCGAATTAGCCAATTTACGCTAATTGTAATGCGTTGCGACTGGGGTTGCGCATGCGCGGTGAACGGCAATCGGCACGTGAAGGGTCACAGACGAAGGTAACCGACCTGCGGGAGCAGTTCCGCGCGGCGTCGAAGCCTGCCAAGCCGTCGAGATCCGCCAAGCATGTGAAGAAACCTGCTATCCGGAATCATGGCGACCACGACAAGCAACCGTCCAGGGGCGGATCGCACCCGGACGAAGCCAAGGACCGTCGCGACCTTCACGCTGAAAAGGCCGAGCGGCTCGCGCAGATTCATCACACGACGTCGCTTCTGAAATCCAGGCCGAAGAACAACCGGGCGAAGGAATTCAAGGAGCCGAAAAAGGGCGGGCTGATGCTGCAGCTCGTACTGGTCCTTGCGGTTGCCGGCGGCGTAGCAGTTGCGCTCGACCCGACCATTCTGCCGCGTGAGGTCCGGACGCTGGACTGGGATGGCATGACCTATCAGGTCGAACAGTTCGTCGAGAATGTGACGGGATAGCCCGTTAGCCCGGCCCGTATCCCAGCAGCTCGCGCAGGCCTGGCGCCGCGTAGTTCACCAGCCGTTTCTGGATATCCGGCAGCACGTCGGGAAGGTCCTTTTCGCCGCCGGCAAGGTTCTCGCGCGCGGTTGCGCTTTGCTTGCGGTCCGAACCGACCGCCACCCGGTCGCGCCAGTCGGCGGGAGCATCGATGCCGCAGGCGTGGAAGAGTTTCGCGAAATAGAATTCGGCGTCTTTCGACTCCAGCTTCTTGAGATGCGCCACCATCTCTTCGTAGCGGACAAGGTAGGTCGTCGTGCCGAGCCAGGCCACGGCGTTGAACCGGAAGATTTCCTCCAGCGTCGGCGCCTTCTGGTGGATGCCGAAGATCATCAGGTTGAGCAGGTCGTTCACGTCGATGCGGCCGCCCTTCAGGTTGTCCATCGCCCCGTCGAAATTTTCCGAAGCGAAGAAGCGCGCGCGGGCGAGCACCCAGTCATAGGGGTCGCGCACCATCAGTATGTGACGGCACGGCCGCAGCATGATGGCGGCATCGTCCGAGAACAGCAGGTGGCCCCAGGACAGCTTTGGCTTGTGCGGGATCGAACGCTACGGGCCCGTGCTGGCGCAGCAGCGGATGCTGCACGAAGGTCGCGTGGTATTGCTGGGCTACGGGGACGAACATCCGCATGATGTTGCGGATCAGGTGCGTGCCGCATTTCGGCACCGAGTTGAGAAAGACCGGCGCCGCGAGCGGCGTCTGCGCGAACTCGCTATTGCGCTCATTCAGATTGTCGGGGCGCATTGTGATGCGAGGCAAGGCGGGTCTCCCTGAGCGGCGGCCCCAGTCTAGCGCCTGCAGCCGCCGTCCACCAAAAGAAAAGAGCGGCGGATCGCTCCGCCGCTCTCCGATTCTAGCCCGTCCCTAGAACGATTTCGCGATGTTCAGGAACATCGTGCGTCCGAAGTAGTCGTACTGGCTGGCGTCGCCGACCGGTACGTTGCCCACCGTGTCGTATTCGCCGCTCAGATCGCCGGTGACTTGCGGCGGCTCTTCATCGAAGAGGTTCGATATGCCGAACCGCACGGTCAGCCCGTCCACTGGCTCCACCGAAACCGACACGTCGTGATACACGACCGCATCGGTGCTCAGCACGTAGCGAACGTTGGCGCCGCGGTAGGTCTGCGGTTGGGCGCCATAGCTGTCCTCGTTCGACGTCTCCCCGACATAGCGAAGCCCGTAGAAGAACGAGAAGGGCGCCATGTCGAACGTTGCGTCGAAATTGCCCACCCATTTGGGATCGCCGATCAGGCCGTTGAGGTCGAGCGGCTCGCTGGTCGCCAGCAGCACCTGCTCGTCTTCGAGCTGGTGCGAAACCTGGCCATGGAGCGACAGGTCTCCCCACGGCAGCGTGTGGGTGTACTGCACATCCAGATCGACGCCGCGGGTCTTCTGCGTCGCGATGTTGAGGTAGTTGTCGGTGACGGTGAGCACGTTGAACTGATCGCTCTGACCCGCCGGCGAACGTATGAAGAGATTGCACAGCGGCTCGGCGGCGAAGTTCAGGGAGTCATAGCATCCAATCAGGATGTTGTTCTCGCCGAGCTTGGTCACTTCATCCACGACCTCGATGTCGTAGTAGTCGAGCGACATCTGGAGATTGATGAAGTCGGGCGTCCAGATGAGGCCGATGCTTTTTGACTCCGACGTTTCGGCCTCGAGCGTGCCGAACCCGCCGGACGACGTGACGGTCGCGGTTGCGCCCGCTCCATTGTAGTTGTTCGGAATACCGTCAGCGGCGCAGTTGTCTGCGGTGCGCTGTGTGATGCCGCCTGACGCGAGGTTGGCGCCCCATTGGACGCACGGATCGATGTCCGTCTGCCGCTGGAAGCCGGTTTCGCTCGCAAGGAACAGTTCGAACAACGCCGGCGAGCGGAAGGATGTGCCTTGGGCCGCCCGCAGCCGGAAGGTGGGCGTCACCTGCCAGTTGAGGCCGGCCTTGTAAGTCGATTTCTGGCCGTAGGATTCCACGTCGTTGTAGCGGCCCGACAGGTTGAGCGAGAGCTTGTCGACCAGCGGCAGGTTGGCGAGAAGCGGGATGCCGAGCTCGACATAGGCGGCCTTCGTTGTGTCCTCGCCCACGGTGATGCCCGCTGTCGAGTCGCCCCAGGCTTCGGCGTCCTGGATGACCTGGCTGGGCACATCCTCGATCGAATCCTCCTGGTAGAGGCCGCCGAACACGGCGCTGACCGGCCCGGCTGGCAGCTGGAAGAGGTCTCCCGTGGCATAGGCTTCGAACGAGATCTGTTCGTATGTCGTGTTGCCCTTCACCGTGCCGAACAGGAAGGCGCGCTGCTGGTCGGTGAAATTGCCGGCCAGGAAGTTCGGGTCGTACCAGTTGATGTCGACGCAGGGGGCGCGGCGATAACGGGTCAGTGTTCCCGCGCAGAGAGAGGAGCGGAACTCCTGGTCGGTAACGGCGTCGGCGAAGATGACCGCGTCCTTGTAGTCGCCGTCTGAGTGCGAGTACTGGAGCGATGCATCCCACTGCCAGCCGTTGAGGACGGGCAGCTCGCCCTTGGCGCCGGCCACGAAGCGCATGTAGTCGACCGTGACGGTCTCGCCCGCATGGTCGGTGATCGACAGCGGGCTGTAGCCGACATTGTTGCCGGTCCAGCCCTGCGCAATCGCGATGGGGTCGCCGCCAAAGCCGCCTGCGCCGTCGTCGTAGACATACTGATACGTCCAGAACTGGCGATAGGCGTGCCGGATGGTCGTGCGCCGGTTCAGCAGCGCCTCGGCATACAGCTGCATTGTATCGTTTACGTCATATTCCAGCTGCCCGAACGCCGTCATCCGCTCAATCTGCGGCGACAGCGACACCAAGTTCTGGAACGGATGGAACGAGTCCACCACCGCATCCGAAACATTCGCCGAAGGACCATAGAACGAATCGGGTGTGCCGCCGGGCCGCACGATCTCGCCATAGCCGACGGGGAACCAGCCCGCGGGGAAGGTGGCCGGGTTCGTGGTCGGGCCGAAGCCCGGCAGGAAGTTCTGCAGGTTGTTGCCGCGGTTGAACTGGATGAGTTGCGGCCGGGCCTGCCACGGACGCGAGATGAAGCCAGGCTCGTTGTAGTCATAGAACCAGACATGCCCCCAGGCGCTGTCGTTCTCGCAAGCGATCTTGCCGGTACGCGGGTCGACCATGTCTGCGCGCCGGCCATTGGCGTCGAACACATAGGCTGAGGCGCACTGGAAGAAGTCGCGGTCGCCGCGCTGCAGTTCCTCTTGCCGATAATAGTCGCCGGTAAGACGAACGTGCAGGTTGTTGAACGTTTCGCCCCATGACCCGCTGATGCGCAGCTCGTCGCCGCCTCCGGCGAGCGGCGCCGAATAGAAGGCGTCCACATTGCCGCCGTCGTCCTTCTTGGTGATGATGTTCACGACGCCGGCGACTGCGTCCGATCCGTAGATCGAGGATGCGCCTTCCTTCAGGATTTCCACCCGCTCGATCGTGGACAAGGGAATGACGTTGAGGTCGAACGCGCCGACAGAGCCCCGCGTGCCGGCCGGGCCGGCGCGGCGTCCATCCAGCAGCACCAGTGTGCGGTTGGCGCCCAAGCCGCGCAGCGACAGTGTCTCGGCGCCCGTTCCGCCATCCGTCACGAAGGCTGTAGAGGTTACGGCGGTGATCTGTGGCGAGCCGGCGGCAACCGTGCTGTTGCGCAGCAGGGCGGCGACATCCGAGAAGCCGCGAGACGACGCCTGTTCCGTGGTGATGACGTCCATCGGCGAGGCGGAGGTGAACTGGTTCGCCAGGCGCGTTCCAGTGACGATAACCCTGTCGCTGTCGCCGGCGGGTTCCGGCTCGGCCGGCTGGGTGGTCTCAACAGTTTGAACCGCTGGCGTCTGCTGGGCAAAAGCGGCCGGTAGTCCGATAACGGTGATCAAAGCGCCGACTGCAGCCGACCGGCGGAGCCGGACGGCCAGAGATGCCGAGTGCATGAAGTCTCTCCACAATCATGACCATGAAAGACCCCTTCAAGCTGCACTCCTCGCGGGAACGCCGAATGCCGTCAGCGCGCCGTTCAGCGGAGCAATATTGTCTGAATATGCAATTATCTGGTAATCTCCAACCCAACTCTTGGATTTTCGATAAGTTGTGACCTGTCCGCCACGTATGATGCGGGAACAATTCCAGGCGGCCGCAAAGTGGCAAAAAAGGAGGGCGACGGATCACTCCGCTGCCCTCCCCGGATCTGATTCTCGGACCGGTGTCAGAACTCTTTGCTGATGTTCAGGAACAAGGTTCTGCCGAGGAAGTCGTAGTTCGACACTAAGGGCACGTTTCCGATGGTCTGGTATTCGCCGCTGATGTTGGTAACTTCCGGCGGTTTCTCGTCCAGAACGTTCGACATGCCTACCCGAACTGTAAGACCGTCGTCGGGTTCGATCTCCACCGAGACGTTGTGGTATACGATGGCGTCCGTCTCCAGCACATAGCGCACGGGCTGAAACAGATAGGTCTGCGGCTGCGAGCCATAGCTTTCAACGTTCGATGTCTCTCCTACATATCGCAAGCCGTAGAAGAACGAGAACGGCCCGATGTCATAGGTGGCGTCCAAATTGGCGACCCATTCCGGATCGCCGATCTCGCCGTTGAAATCGTCCGGCAAACTGGTCGGAAGCAACTTGATCTCATCCTCGAGCTGGTAAGAGGCCTGTCCACGCAGCGTGAATCTGCCATTGCCGAGGTCCATCCTGTAGATGGCCTCGACGTCGATGCCGCGGTTCTGCTGCGCCGAAATGTTGAGGTAATTGTCCGTGACATCCTGGACCAGGAACTGTGTTGCCGATCCTGCCGGGCTGCGCGTGAAGAGATTGCACAGCGGTTCGGTCGCGAAGTTGAGCGAGTCATAGCAACCCAACATGATGTTTTGCGCGCCGAGCAGCGTGACCTCGTCCTCCACCTCGATGTCGAAATAGTCGACTGAGACGGACAGATCGGCGAATTTCGGCGTCCAGATCACGCCGAAGCTCTTCGATGTGGATGTTTCGGCTGCAAGTGTGCCGAAACCGCCAGAGGTGGTCACCGTGGCGCTCGATCCGGCGCCGTTGTGGTTGTTCGGGATGCCGTCTGCAGCGCAGTTGTCCGCTATGCGCTGAGTGATAGCCCCAGTAGCGAGGTTAGCGCCCCAGTTGACGCATGGATCGATAACGCGCTGTCCGAGGAATGCGGTCTGTCCGGCTAGGAATAGCTCGAACAGCGCCGGCGACCGGAAGGACGTGCCCTGCGATGCGCGCGCACGGAAGGATGGCGTGATCTGCCAGTTCAGCCCGACCTTGTAGGTCGAACTCGGAGCCGTAGGAGTCCACATCATTGTAGCGGCCGGATGCCGTAAAGGTCAGTTCGTCGGCGAACGGCAGACCCTTAAGTAGCGGTACGCCAAGCTCGACGTAGACGGCAGTGGTTGCGTCCTCCCCCTGGGTAATCTGTGCGCTCGAACTGCCCCAGGCTTGTCCGTCCTGGATCTCCTGCGCCGGCTGGTCGTCGATCGAATCCTCCTGGTAGAGGGCGCCCAACACCACGCCGATGGGCCCAGCTGGAAGGTTGAATACCTCGCCGGTGACGTAACCCTCCACCGACGTCTGCTCGTAGATCGTGTTGCCTGTGACGCTGCCGAACAGGAATGCGCGTTCTGCAGAAGTGAAGTTGCCGCGCAGGAATTCCTGCCCGTACCAGTTGATGTCGACGCACGGGGTCTTGCGATAGTCGGTCAGCGTTCCGGCGCACAGCGAGCTGCGGAATTCGTAGGGTGTGATCGCGTCATCCCAGATGATGTCCGATTTGTAGTCGCCGTCCGAGCGGGAGAATTGCGCCGCGATATCCCAACGCCAGTCGCCCCACGGCAGGTCGCCACGGGCGCCGACAACGGCGCGGAGATAGTCCACGCTGATCGTGTCGTCAGAATGGTCGGTGATCGCGGTAGGGCTGTAGCCGACAAAGCTGCCGGTCCAACCGTTGGCGACAGCTACCGGATCGCCGCCGAAAACGCCGCCGCCATAGTCGTAGACGTATTGGTATGTCCAGAACTGGCGGTAGCCGTTCGACTTGGTCATGCGGCGGTTCAGCAGCACCTCGCCATAGAGCTGCATGCCGTCGTTGACGTCGTATTCGCCCTGTCCGAACACGGTCATGCGCTCAACTTCAGGCTGGAGCGAGACCAGTTTCTGGAACGGATGGTTGGTGTTGACTAAAGCCTCCGAGATTCGCGCAGAAGGGCCGTAGAATGCGTCGGCCGGCGCTCCGGGCCGCGTAAGTTCGCCGTACCCGACGGGGAACCAGCCGGGCGGGAAGGCCGCCGGATTTGTCGTCGGCCCGAAGCCAGGCAGGTAGTTCTGCAGATTGTTGTCGTAATTGTACTGGATGAGCTGCGGCCGCGCCTGCCATGGCCGCGAAATCGCGCCGGGTTCGTTATAGTCATAGAACCATACATGGCCCCAAGGCAGGTCGCTGCTGCAGACATAATCGCCCGTGCGCGGATCGACGAGGTCGGCGCGGCTGCCGTTTGTATTGAACACGTAGGGCTGGGCGCAGGCGAGGAAGTCACGATCGCCTCGCGCCAACTCCGTCTGTTTGTAGTAGTCGGCGGTGACACGGACGTGGAGATTGTTGAAGGTCTCTCCCCACGAACCGTTGATGCGCAGCTCATCGCCGCCGCCATTCAGCGGCGCCTTGTAGAACGCGTCGATGTTGGCGCCGTCGCCCTTCTTGGTGATGATGTTGACGACCCCAGCCACAGCGTCCGATCCGTAGATCGAGGACGCGCCGTCTTTGAGGATTTCGACGCGATCGATCGCGGAAAGCGGAAGAACGTTGAAGTCAAAAGCGCCGACAGCGCCGCGCGTGCCGGCCGGTCCCGCACGACGTCCATCGAGCAGAACAAGCGTGCGGTTCGCGCCAAGGCCGCGAAGCGAGATCGAACTCAACGCCGATGCCGCCGTCTTGGACGAAGGCGGTGGAGGTGATGGCGGTGATCTGTGGCGAACCGGCTGCCACAGTCGAGGACCGGAGAAGGGAGGCCACATCGCCAATGCCTTGAACGGTGGCTTCGCTTGCCGAGATTATGTCCATCGGCGCGGCGCTGCTGAACTGGTTGCCCAGGCGGGTGCCTGTCACCACGACAACGTCGCGGCTTTCAGCCTGCCCATCTGTTGGTTCGGAGGGCTGGACCGTTTCCACGGTCTGACCCGGCGCTGGCGTTTGCTGGGCAAATGCGGAGCCGGCCAACGCCGTCAGCATCGCTCCAATAGCCGCTGACCGGCGAAGCCGGGCGGCCAACAATCCTGATGTCATGAAATTACGCCTCCGCGATGCTGACCCTGAGCGCCGCAAAGGAGAGTTGTGAAATGCCAGTCACAACAGCCCCCATAGATTGCGACGTTCCTGTGTCAAACCAACGCCTGCGTGGGATGTTCGTCAACATGGGCCGTAGAAAATTACGCGCGTAAATAACCCTACAAGAGCCGGGACGTTTCTCGACCGCCGTGCGTCTTGTGATGATCGCGGGCGACGTTTCGGCGAGCGGAAATAGACTCACGAGCGAGCGACGCGCAAATTTCGTGCGCGCCATGTCGCCTACGAGGATATTCCAAGCAATTTTTGCGCGCCTTTTTTAGGCCGGCTTGGTGAGCACGAACTGGCCGACGTCGATGCGGCCGGTGCGGAAGCCTGCTTCGCAATAGGCGAGGTAATAGAGCCACAGGCGGCGGAAGCCTTCGTCGAACTTGCCGCCCCTGATCTGGTCCCACGCCCTTTCGAAACGCTTGGCCCACTCGTTCACCGTGCGGGCATAGGATTGCCCGAACATCGCGTCGATCTCGAAGCCGAGACCTGCGCGCTGGGTTTCCTCGCGCAGGCGCTTGATCGAAGGCAGCATTCCACCGGGGAAAATGTAGTGCTGGATGAAGTCGGCGCGCTTCTTGTAGTTTTCGAACTCGTGGTCCTCGATCGTAATGATCTGCAGGGCAGCGCGGCCGCCGGGCTTCAGGACTTCGGCGATCTTGCCAAAGTAACTAGGCCAGTAGTCCTCGCCGACCGCCTCGAACATTTCGATCGATGCGACGGCGTCGAACTGGCCCTGCACGTCCCGATAGTCGCGCAGCACGATTTCGACCTGATCCGCGAGGCCGGCGTCTGCGATCCGCTTGGCAGCGTAGGCGTGCTGGGCGTCGGAAATGGTGATCGACGTGACCCTGGCGCCATATTCCCTGGCCGCGGTTTCCGCAAAGCCGCCCCAGCCTGATCCGATCTCGAGTACGCGATCGCCGGGCTTGAGCTGGAGGTTGCGCGCGATCGAGCGGTATTTTGCGATCTGGGCGTCCTGCAGAGATTGGTCCGGCGCCGAGAAGAGGGCCGAAGAATACGTCATCGAAGGATCGAGCCAACGGGCGTAAAAATCATTGCCCAGGTCGTAGTGCGCCAGGATGTTGCGCTTCGAACCCTTTTTCGTGTTGGCGCGGAATGCGTGGCGCAGCCGATTGAGGAAGCGTGCGATCGTTCCGCCGGCAGCAAGCGGACCTGCGTCGTCGAAATTGGCGGTGAAGTATTCGAGCAGGGTAGCGAGGTCCGGCGTGTCGAACTTCTGGTCCATGAAGGACTCGGCAAAGCCGATGTCGCCACGGTCGAGGACGGGACGTGCGAAGGTCAGATCGTGAACGATAATTTCGGCATGCGGCCCAGCTTGCTGGCCGGCGAAGCGCAAGGTGCGTCCATCGGGCAGCAGCATATCGAGCCGGCCCTTTTTCAGACGCGTGAGAAACATTGCCGCGAGGCTGAGGCTCGCCGGCAGCCGGTCGAGCTTGTGGAGATCCGCGGAGCCAACCTCCTGGACCATTCTGTCCATACGGGTCATGCGCTTTTCCTCAAGTCCTTATGAGTGTCGGCCGGCGCTTCTTCCGGCCTGGCGAGCGTTGTGCGTTTCGCCCGCTGCGGGAGTTTAACATGGTATCGGGCGCCTTTCAGCCAAAGACCCAGCGCCTGCGAGTAAATCGCAAAAACCACGCCTAGCCCTGATATAGGCATCGAAACGAGCCAGCGTAGGATGGCGGTGCTGGTTAGCTCTCGGCATCTCAGGACCATCGAGGCGACGTGATTGCGGCCCTCCGCGCCGAGGTTCTCCACGACCAGCTCCAGCCGCCCTTTCGCCTTACGTAAGGTGAAACGGTAGATTCCAGTTACGTCGAAGAAGGGTGAGACGAAGAACTCCTTTTCCGCCAGCTGGCGTCCGGTTTCGCCCGCCAGGGCGTGCTCGGCTTCAGAGCTGACGGCCCCGACATAGCAATGGGCTTCGCCGAACGTGTTGTGGACCTCGTAGATGACGCCACGCGCTGCGCCATCCGGACCGTGGCCGAACCAGAGCGAGATCGGCGCAAAGCCGTAGCCGAGCACACGGGGAAAGGTGAGAAGGCGTATGGCGCCGCCATCGAGCTCTACGCCTGCCTCGGCAAAACGCGCCTCGGCCCACAGGCGCAGAGGTATAGATGCGTTGCGGCCGCCATGGTCGCTCGCGCGGAAGGAAATGGCGTTGCCGGTTTCGACCGAGAACAATTTGCATATGGCGCCGGCCGTATCCAGCTGGTCAATGTCGAGCTCCAGCATGGCGATGCGGTAGCTGAACGCGCGCACGAACGGTTGCTCGCGGCGGTGGACCGTGCGGCCAAACCAGAGCTGTGCGGCGGGCTCGGTCACAGGGCTGCGGCCATCGGCTGTTCGGCGCGGAAGCTGTGCGACAGGGCATGCTTGTGTTGCGTCGTCGCTTCCCACGGAACCGACCCGCCAAGGGCAAAGGCCGCCTCTAGTCCGGTCCGGAGGCCGGCTTCATGGAAGCCATCGCCCAGCCAGGCGCCGGCGAAGAAGAGGCCGTCGCGGCCCTGGATGCGCTGGACTGAGCGGCGCGCGGCTGCAGACGGCGCATCGTACATGGGATGGTCAAACTCGTAGACGCCGAAAGTCTTGTCTTTCGCCGGAGCGCGGGCAGGGTTGAGCGTCACGAACATGGGCTTGTCGCCCGGCAGTTTCTGCAGGCGGTTCATCCAGTAGGTGACACAGACGCGGTCGTCCTCGCCCTTCAACACGTTCCAAGACGCCCAGGCCGCGCGGCGCGAAGGCATCAGCGAAACGTCGCGGTGGAGATAGGCGACATTCGGGGAGAAGCGCAGCGAACCCAGTGCTAGGCGTTGTTCTTCATAGCTGCGGTCGAGCATGTGCATCGATTGGTCGCCGTGACTGGCCATGATGACGGCGTCGAAGATCTGCGGCGGACGGTTGCGCTCAACGATTTGCGCGCGGCCCTGATCGACGGGGCGGATCGAATCGATGATCGCGCCCGGACGAAGGGCCGGGCGCAGGTCGGTCAGAAGCTCGCTGACATAGGCGCGGCTGCCGCCGGCGACGGTGCGCCAGATCGGCCGCACGGCGTGCATCAGGCGGTGATTGTCGAAGAAGGTGAGGAAGCTCGCCACCGGATAGTCGAGCATCAGCCGTTCGGGTGTCGACCAGATCGCCGCGCTCATCGGCAGAAGGTAAGCTATGCGGAAGATCTCGGAAAAGCCGTGGGTGTCGAGCCAGTCGCCTAGCGACATTTCAGGAATCGCGTCGGCGACGAGTTGCTTTCGAGCGATGCTGTTGAAGTGGACGATCTCGCCGAGCAGGCCGCGGAAACGCCGGTCGAGCAGGTTGCGCTTCCAGGCAAACAGGCCCCAAGGATCGGACGACCACTCATAGCCGTGGGGATCGGAGACCGAGAAGCTCATGTCGGTCATCACCGTCTTCACGTCGAGATGCTGAAGCAGATTGGTGAAGTTGGGATAGTTGGGGCGATTGAAGCAGATGAAGCCGATGTCGACCGACATGGGCGCGCCTTCGTAGTCGATGTCGACCGTCCACGCGTGACCGCCGAAGCGCGGGGCGCGATCATAGACGACGAGGTCGGCGCTGTGACGCAGCGCCCAGGCTGCGCCCAGGCCGGCGACGCCGCCGCCGACAACCGCAACACGTTTGCGACGCGAGATCATGCCGAATGTTCCTGGGGGCTGGATTTGGCGACGCCATACGTGTCGAGCGCGCGTTGCCGCGCGAAGACATGGTCGATAATGGGGGCGGGGTAGGTCTCGCCGATCGTCACATCGGCATCGGCGAGAACTGCTTCAGGCGCGCGCCATGGCTGGTGGATCCATTTTTCGGGAAGCCCGACGAGTTCGGGAACCCACGCGCGGATGTAGTCGCCATCCGGGTCGAACTTCTCGCCTTGCAGCACGGGGTTGAAGACGCGGAAATAGGGCGCAGCGTCGGCGCCGGTTCCGGCGGTCCACTGCCAGCCGTTGGCATTGCTGGCTTCGTCGGCGTCGACCAGCGTATCCCAAAACCACTGCTCGCCCTTGCGCCAGTGGACCAGAAGGTCCTTGGCAAGGAAGGAGGCGACGATCATCCGGACGCGGTTGTGCATGTAGCCGGTGGCCCAGAGCTGGCGCATGCCGGCGTCGACGATGGGATAGCCGGTGCGGCCGCGCCGCCAGGCTTCGAGTTCCTTCTTGGAGCCGGCGCGCCATTCGACTTGCTCGAACTGGCGGCGCCACGACAGGTGGCCCATCTGCGGGTCGTGATAGAGCAGGCGCCAGGAGAAATCGCGCCAGGCGAGTTCGGAGAGGAATTTCTGGATGTCGCGCGCCGGCGCATTGCCTGCGTCCTGCGCGTGCCGCGCGGCGCGCCAGACCTGATGCGGGCCGATCTCGCCGAAACGCAGATGCGGGCTGAGGCGCGAGGTGTGATCGTGGGCGGGATGGTCGCGGCCGTTGGCGTAACCGGCGATCTGGTTCTTCAGGAAATCGCGCAGCCGTTTGCGTGCGCCGGGTTCGCCGGGCGTCCATTCCCTGTCGAAGCCGTCTGACCAGTCTGGCTTCGATGGGTGGAGCCTCCAGTCGCCGATGTCGTCGCACTTAGGATTGCCGAAGCTCTCGAAAGTGTGCGGTTCGGGACTGGCCTCGGGTGAGACGTAGCTTTGCTGGAGCGCTTTCCAGAACGGCGTGAAGACCTGGTAGCTGTCGCCGGAGCCGGTCCGCAGGTCGAGGGGTTCAACGAGCAGCGAGGCGTTGAAGCTCTCCGCGGCGACGCCGTCAGCCTTCAGCGACTTCTTGATGCGTTCGTCGATCCGGCGAGCCGGGCCATAGCGGCGGTTCCAGAACACAGCGGAAGGTTGGGTTTCCGCCACCAACTTGGCGAGTTCGGCTTCAGCTGGGCCTTTGCGAAGAATCAATCGTCCGCCCTTGTCGGCGATCCGTTGGGCGAGCGAGCGAAGCGACTTGTCGAGCCACCATTTGGAGGCGCCGCCGTAGGGGCGTGCGCCCGGGCTTATTTCGTCGAGGACATAGAGGAGAACCAGCGCCTTTCCGGTGGCGTGGGCAGCCGCAAGCCCGGGATTGTCCGCAAGCCGGAGATCGTCGCGAAACCAGAAAAGGACGGGACGGTCAGGCAAGGCTGCTCGCGCGGTTGAGGCTTTGTTGCCCTATCTACGCGCGCGGAAGGGGTATGGATCAGAAATGTGGCGAGTCGCGGCTTTGGCGCCGGGAAGGCTCGATAAACCGCCAAGAAGCGGCCGCCGCTAATGCGGGGCTTTCGCCCTGGCATAGGCCTGAGTGCCTTTGGTCAGCGTCTGGTCCGGCCCCAGCACCGCCTCTGGCGGATAGCTGACGCCGTCGGCCAGGCGGGCGTAAAGAGGGGCGAAGTCGGTATCGACGGTTGCACGGAACAGCTCGTCATAGGAGCGGACTACGAAGTAGGTCTGCTGGAAATCGTCGATCCGGTATTGGGTGCGCATCACGCGTTCGAGGTCGAAGCGCAAGCGATTGGGCGAGGGGTCTTCCAGGGCGAAAATCGATTCGTCCTTGGAAGAAGAAATGCCTGCGCCATAGATGCGAACGCCTTTCGGCGTTTCGATCAACCCAAACTCAACGGTGTACCAATAGAGCGCGGCGAGGTTCTTGAGCCGCCCGAACTTCATCGCGCGCAGGCCGCCCTTGCCGTAGGCCTCCATATAGTCGGCGAACACCGGATTGGTCAGCAGCGGCACGTGTCCGAAGACGTCGTGGAAGATGTCGGGTTCCTGCAGATAGTCGAGCTGGCTGCGCGTGCGAATGAACTGCCCGGCGGGGAAGCGACGATTGGCGAGGTGCGTGAAGAATACCTCGTCCGGCACGAGGCCCGGCACCGCAACGACGGCGAAGCCGGTGCGCGCCTTAAGTTCCTCATTGATCACCGCGAAGTCAGGAATACCGCCGCGATTGAGGTTCAGCGTTTCGAGGCCTTGCAGCATCGCCGTATCAGCGCGGTCCGCGAGGATGTCGCGCTGGCGGCGGTAGAGGAAATCCCAGACGGCGTGTTCATCGGCGGTGTAGCCGGCCCAGTTTTGATCGATGACATAGTCATCGTCCCGCACTGTGATGTGAGTTGTCATGCCCTGAATGTAGGACGCGTCGCGGCCGCCGTCACGAGGTCGTCAATGCGCGGCGGTCGTGCGGATCTTGTAGATGCCGTGATCGTCGATCTCGAACATTTCGGGTATCTGCGGGTGGTTCACCGGCTCGGGCGCATCGTCCGGCAACAGGTTCTGTTCCGAGACGTACGCTACGTAATACGAGGACTCATTCTCGGCGAGAAGGTGATAAAATGGCTGTGTCTTTACCGGGCGGATTTCCTCCGGGATGGAGGTCCACCATTCCTCCGTGTTGGCGAATTCGGGATCGACATCGAATATGATTCCCCGGAACGGGAAAAAGCGATGACGGACCTGCTGGCCAATTGCGAATTTGGCCGATCTGTTGACGTCCATGGCCGCGGCGCCCCTTGCCTATTGCCCTGGTTAAATGCCCCGTCAGACGCAAACGACTCTCAAGCGGGCCGATGGCCGCGCCGAAGCCGAAGCGCACGACACCCCCATTTGGCCCAATCCTAACAGGCCCGCAACCAAGGCTTGCAGTAGTTACGGCATTCCGCGTGCCAATAACTGCAAGTGAGGCTATGGTTGTCACAACAAGATCACGGATCGCTTACATGGCGAAGCCTAACCGCCCGCGGCGCGGAAACTCGCGCGGCAGGCCAGGCGGCGCGTCGAAACTCTACGCGGCGCTCGACCTGGGCACGAACAACTGTCGCCTTCTGATCGCCGAGCGCTCAGCCTCGGGCGGGCTGCGCGTGGTCGATTCGTTCTCGCAGATCGTGCGGCTTGGCGAAGGCCTCGCCAAAACCGGACAGCTCTCCGACAAGGCGATGGCTCGGGCTGTGGAAGCCCTGCGCCGCTGCGTCGACAAAGTGAACAAGCATCGACCAGTCGATGCACGCTATATCGCGACGCAGGCGTGCCGAGCCGCCAGCAACGGCAAAGCCTTTCTCAATCAGGTTCACCGCACGCTGGGCCTGCGCATGGAGACCATCACGCCCAAGGAAGAAGCCAAGTACGCTCTGCTGGGGTCGCTCGACCTGGTCGATCCATCACACGACTTCGCGCTAGTGATCGACATCGGCGGCGGCTCGACCGAGCTGTGCTGGATCGACGCCAGGGCAGCGGTGGGGCGCGGCGTCGAAGGATGCGCCGTGCGTCCGCCTATCCTGGGATGGGCGTCATTCCCGGTAGGCGTGGTGACGTTGGCTGAAAGCTTCGAAGACCGGGCTCACGGCTGGTACGCCCGGATGGTGGAGCATGTCCGGGGCCTGCTGACGGCAAACGATGCGGCGACACGCTTCGGCCCGCTGTTTGCGGCGGGGCGAGGGCAGCTGATCGGGAATTCGGGCACGGTGACGTCGCTGGCCGGCGTGCATCTGCGGCTCGAACGATATGTGCGCTCGGCGGTGGACGGCGTGTGGCTGTCGCGCGAGGGCGCGGCTGAGGCGCGCCAGCGGTTGCACGATGCGACGCCTGAAGAGCGCGCGGCGGAGCCATGCATCGGGCCCGAGCGCGCGGAGCTGGTCCTGGCGGGCTGTGCGATTCTCGACGCCGTCTGGTCGGTGTGGCCGGCGGAGCGACTGCGCGTCGGCGATCGCGGACTGCGCGAAGGCATATTGTTGTCGATGATGCACGGCGTCGGAACGAGCCGCGCGCGGCGCAAGCGTCGTGGCGGCAAACGCGGCGGGCAGATCCAGTTGCCTGCGCCATCAACGGAAGGCGCTGCGCCATGAGCGATGAAGACAAGGATGGCAAGCGCCGGTGGAAACCGCCGCAGGACGGCAGGCCGCAGCCGGGCGGCCGCACCATGGCCAAGCGCGAAAAGGTGCGAAAGAAGACGCTGGGCAAGTCGTCACGCGAGTGGGTCGACCGGCAGCTGCGCGACCCTTATGTGCGTCGCGCGCAGGAGGCGGGGTATCGGGCCCGCGCCGCCTACAAGCTCCTGGAGATCGACGAGAAGTTCCATGTCCTCAAACGCGGCGCGCGCGTCATCGATCTTGGCTGTGCGCCGGGCGGGTGGACTCAGGTGGCGTTCGAGAAGGGCGCTGCGGCAATCGCCGGCGTCGATCTCCTGCCCGTCGATCCGATCGGCGAGGCGCATCTGTTCATCGGCGATGTCGCTGAGAAGGGCATGGTCGAGAAGCTGCTTGCCGCGATCGGCGGCCCGCCGACGCTGATCTTGTCCGACATGGCGGAGAATACCACCGGCCACAGGCAGACCGATCACATCCGCACCATTGGCCTGGCGGAGTTTGCGGCGCAGTTCGCTATCGACCGCCTGACAAAGGGCGGCACATTCGTCGCCAAGGTCTTCCAGGGCGGGGCGCAGGGCGAGCTTCTGGAAATGTTGAAGGCCAATTTCGGCGATGTCCGGCACTGGAAACCGCCATCCAGCCGGCCGGAAAGTCCCGAGACTTTTGTTATCGCGACAGGCTTCAAAGGGCGCTGAAATCCTTCCCGAAATAAGCTAGAACAGCGGCCAGAGACGATTCACGTCCGGTCTTTTTCAGTCCAGGGAGGGCACACCCATGAAGACAACAGTCGCGATAGCCTTGGCCGTCGCCTCGCTTGCCGCAACGGCTTGCGACAGCGGCGGAGGCGGCGCCACAACAGCGGCGACGCCAGCGCCGGCCGCTTCACCGCCGCCGCCTCCACCGCCTCCACCTCCCGCGCCGGCCGTGACCGCCATGCCGGGCCTGTCCGTTCCCTTCGCCACCGAGGCTGAATGGTTGGCGGGCTGCACGGGCGAAGCGAAGATCGACGCCGGCATCTGCGACTGCGTGGTGAAGGCCACCGTCAAGGAGATCGGCGTAAAAGGTCTCTACACCTGGGTTTGGGAAGGCTATGTCCAGCGCTCCGGCATGGGCCAGGTCCGTTCGAAGAAGTGGTTCACTGACAACGGCATCGATTCAGCCGGCCAACAGAAATTCGCTGACGCCGTCGGCAAGTGCTACGTCACACAATAGGACGCGAAGCCAGGCGCCGTTACTGCGGCGCCTGGCTGGTCCTCGTGAAAGGCTGCTTCGCGCCCATCTGGTGAAGCACCAGGCCGGTGATCGCGCCCGTCGCATCGCTGGTGAATTCGAGCTGGGCGTCGACAATGCGGAAGAAGACCTTCGTTTCCGACTCCGGAAAGACGGGCGCCTTGCCCTGGCCCGCCGCCTGCGCGAACAGCGCGCCGTTCTCCAGCGTAACCGTCACCTTGAAGTCAGGCATCGTGTTGAGCGCATAGACGCCGACGAACTTGCTCATCGCGCTAGCGGGTAGGTCGATCGCCACGCGCTGAACCGGAGGGGCCGGCTTCGGCGCCAGCGGGGTTGCCGGATCGAGCAGGTGGATGCCGATATCGTCCGCAGACACTGACCGGTTGGACAGCACAACAACTCCAACGCTGCGGATGGGGTCGAAGCCGATGAAAGTGCGATAGCCGCCGGTCCCGCCATTGTGCCAGACGAACTCTGCGCCGCTCTTTGTTTTCGTCGTGATCCAGTTGAACCCGATCTGGGCGCCGGGACCCATGGGCGCCCGAGGCTTCTGCGCATCGCGCATCGCGCGTTCCAGTGCGGTCTTTGGCGGACCGATGTTGGCGTCCAGGAATTTCAGCATGTCGGTCATGTTGGAACGCAGCGCGCCTGCACCCGCGAGCGTGGGCAGGTCCCAGTTGGCAGTCGCGGCCCCGGACTCGTCGTGGCCCTTGGCCAACACCTTCTGCATCGCCGGCGAAAGCGTAACGCCTGTCATGGTCATGCCGAGCGGCTGGAGCACCCGTTCCTTCACCATCGCCTCGTAGCTCTCGCCTGCCTTGTTGGCGAGGATCGCACCAAGCACCCCGACGCCGACATTGGAGTATTCGACCGTGGCGCCGATGTCGCGCGGGAGCTGGTAACCGGCAAGAAATTCATTGAGCTGCCCGACGCTGTAGTCCGCGTAGGGGTTCGACATGCTGGCGGGCCGGAAGTTCGACGGCATGCGCGGCAGGCCGGAATTCTGCTCCGAGAGATTGGCGAGGGTGATTTCCCTGTCGCCGCGCTTCGGCAGAACCATCCCAGCAGGCGCATAAGTCTGTGCGGGAATGTCGAGCTTTACTTCGCCTGTCTGCACCATGTCGGCGAGGATGGTCGAGGTGAAGACCTTCGTGATCGAACCGATCTCGAACACGCTGTTGGGCCCGAGCGGCGCCGCGCCCGGACCGGCGCTGCCGTACGAGGCAATGCGCGTCGACCCATCGGCCTCCATCACGCCGACGACGAGGCCGGTGGCGCGGCCGTCCTCGACGCGATCCTTCAGAATCTTCGTCAACGCGGCCGCATCGGGGAAGGCGGACTTCGGCGCCTGCGCCAGCACGGGCGAAGCGAAGATCGCAATCGCAGCTAGTGGAAGGAGAGCGCGCATCGTTTCTTCTCCAAGGTAGCGGTCCAGAGGTCGATCTGGCGTTGCGGGCCCGCAACGCCGAGGATCGGCATCAACATGCCGAAAGTGCAGATGACCACGGGCGTAACCGCCATCGCAATTACCCCATGGTCGCTCTCTGTGGCGATCCCGTTGCCGATAAACCTCAGTCGCGTCACTCACGTTTACCTTGATCGGACGACGCTTTTTGTGCGTCCGGGGCCACTTCCCAAATCGGGGAAGAATCGATAGACGGGTCTATGGAACAGCACACTCCCTCAATTCAGATTCGCCAGGCCATCACGTTCGACGACGTGCTGCTTGAACCAGGTCCGTCCGAGGTCATACCCGGCGATGTTGATATCCGTACGCGGCTGACGCGGGCGATCTCGCTCAACTCGCCGATCATTTCCGCCGCCATGGACACGGTGACCGAAACGCATCTGGCCATAGCGATGGCCCAGTTCGGCGGCATCGGCGTGATCCACCGCAACCTGTCGATCGAGGAACAGGCCGAGCAGGTCCGCCAGGTGAAGCGGTTCGAGAGCGGCATGGTGGTGAACCCCATCACCGTGACGCCCGATGTCACGCTGAGGCAGCTGCGGGTGCTGAAGGAGCGGCTGAAGATTTCGGGGATCCCCGTGGTCGAGCCGGGACCGGAAGGCGTGCCGCGCAAACTGCTCGGCATCATCACCAACCGCGACGTGCGCTTTGCGGACGATGACAGCCAGCCGGTCGCCGACCTGATGACCCGCAAGGTCGTGACCGTGCGCGAAGGCGCCGACCAGGCCGAGGCGCGCCGCCTGCTGCACAAGCACCGGATCGAGCGGCTCATCGTGGTGGACGAGGAAGGCCGTTGCGTCGGCCTGCTGACCGTCAAGGACATGGACAAGAGCCAGTCCAATCCCAATGCGTGCAAGGACGAGCAGGGCAGGTTGCGGGTCGCGGCAGCTTCGACGGTGGGCGATGCGGGGTTCGAGCGTAGTCAGGCGCTGATCGACGCTGGCGTCGATGCGCTGGTGATCGACACGGCGCACGGCCATTCGCTCGCCGTGCTGCAGGCGGTCGAGCGAGTAAAGAAGCATTCGAATCGCGTGCAGGTTGTGGCCGGCAACGTCGCCACGGCGGACGGTTGCAAGGCGTTGATCGATGCGGGGGCGGATGCGGTGAAAGTTGGTATCGGTCCCGGATCGATCTGCACGACCCGGATCGTGGCCGGCGTGGGCGTGCCGCAACTCACAGCAATCGCCGATTGCGCGAGGGCGGCAGCGTCTACCAGGACGCCGGTAATCGCCGATGGCGGGATAAAGTTTTCGGGCGATTTCGCCAAGGCGCTTGCCGCAGGGGCATCGTCCGCCATGATGGGGTCCATGCTGGCGGGAACCGAGGAAGCGCCAGGAGAAGTGTTCCTTTACGAGGGCCGCGCCTACAAGGATTATCGCGGCATGGGCTCGATCGGCGCGATGGCGCGGGGCTCTGCGGACAGGTATTTCCAGAAGGAAGTGGCCGCCCAGAAACTCGTGCCTGAGGGGATTGAGGGGCAGGTTCCATTCAAGGGACCGGTCGGTCCGATCCTTCACCAGATGGCTGGCGGCCTCCGGGCGGCGATGGGTTATGTCGGCGCCAGAACGGTTGAAGAGTTGCACCGCAAGGCAAAGTTCATTCAGATAACCGGTGCGGGGCTGAGAGAGTCGCACGTCCACGACGTGAAGATGACTCGCGAGGCGCCGAACTACTCTTTGCCTAACGGTTAGACGTATCAACATTTCGTATCGTTGCGGGGCGCCGGGGGGCGAGGAAGCCGCATGTTCGTTTTTATCGCGCACGCCGAGGCCGATCAGGCGGCTGCCGATGAACTGAAAGCGTTTCTCAAGCGTCGAGGCATGGTTGCCGAGACGGAGAACGGCACGCACGGCTTCCGGTATCTGCAGAAGACCGATGTGGTCGTCGGGCTGTGGTCGCAGAAGAGCGTGTTCGACACGCATCGCATGCTGCTCGAGCGCCGGATGCTGGATGCGTGGGCCGATGCGCGGCTTGTGCTGGTGAAGCTGGATCATTCGATACTGCCGGTAGGCGTGCGCGATCTCCCCACGGTCGATGCGAGCTTCGAGCAGGCGCGCGATCTCAACGGCTGGTCGCACACTGAGCGTGCGGTGCGCGTCGCGATGAATGAAGCAGTGGCGCACAAGGCCAACGGGTCGGCGAATGGCGCACCGCCGCAGGCAGGGCCGGCCCAGATAACGATTGCGCGCAAGGAAGCGTTGCCGCGCGTGGCTGCGCCCTCGAAGCGCGGCGCAGGTCCCAGCGGGGGCGGCGTCGTGGCGCTGGGATTCGTAACGCTGCTTCTGGCCGGCGGGATCGGCGCAACCTGGTACTATCACTGGCAGTTTCCGTGGGCGTCGGCCGAGTTGCAGTCGCTGGCGATGATCGGGGCGGCCGTCGCGCACGTCGGATTGCCGTTTGCGGTGATCTCCTTCCTGAGCCAGACGGTTTCTGCGGGCGAGAGCAAGCGGCGGGCGAAGGCGATCGCCTCGCCGAAGAGCCGGAGCGTCACGGCGATACGCGACGAGCTGGCGGCGGCGCCGATCGAGCCGGAAGAGGAGAAGCCGGGGACGGCCGTGTTCGTGTCCTACTCCCACGCCGACAACGCCGCGGTGGAGCCGGTGGTGAAGGCGGCGCGCGACAATGGCCGCGAGGTATGGATCGACAAGTCGGGCATCCAGACGGGCGAGGGCTGGGCCGGCGAGATCGTGCGCGCGATCAAGAGCGCGCGCGGCCTGATGGTGATGTGTTCGCAGCGGGCGTTCGAGAGTGACCATGTGAAGCGCGAGCTTTATCTGGCGGACCGTTACAAGAAGCCGATGGCGCCGGTGTTCCTGGAGGATGCGCGGCCGCCGGAGGACTTCGAGTACTTCTTCGCCGGAGTGCAGTGGTTGGAGCTTTACAAGCTGCCTGAGGCCGACCGGTCGGCGGCGATCGGCAAGGCGCTGGCGGCGGTATAGCTTTTCTTAGGACGCACCTACTCCTTCGGACCGGCCTGAGTTCCTGCGGGATGCGGTGCGCCTCCGTAAGATGGAGGGCGTGGGGACGCGGGATGCCCCGCGTGAGTTGGGCGTCGCTGGTTGCCCAGCGCTACCGGTAGTCAAAGAGAAACGCGGCATCCGTCGACGAATGCGTCGACCCCCAGCGACCGTTATTCGCCAGCCTGTGCACAGGGAGCTGTGTTCACTCCCCTGGCATGGTCGCCGGCGGCGTGCAGGCCATTGGGCTGTTCATCGTCCCATGGTCCCGGCGACACTCAGCTCTGGCTTCGGGCCAGAAGGCCCAAGAACCAGAAGGTTCATCTCCCAGGCTTGGCGGCGCTTCACGCCGCGTTCGTCCGGGACTCCTCACGCTCGATCGCATCGCCCCTGCGTCGCTGAACAGCGTACGACTGCCCTCCGTGCGGAGGCGATGGAGGGGATTATCGCTCAGGTCTGAAAGTGTAGGATAACTTTCCCGAAGAGTTTTCTTCGAGCTCTGAATTTGCTGGGAAGATTTCTAGATTGTGTCCCGGATGGTGTCGGACGGCGATGCAAGTCCCGACGCTGTCATCCCGGCCGGAAGCGCGTGAGCGCTGAAGAGCCGGGACCCATGGGTCTGCGAGTCCCGTTGTCCAGGGATGGGTCCCGGCTCTCCGCTTCGCTCCGGCCGGGATGACAGCGGGGGGTGTTGCTCTCCGGCCCTTCGCTGTCGCTCCGGGCGTTAGGCGCTCGGATCGATCCCCGCCCTTCGCAATGGCTCGGGCCGATCCGTCCGCTTCGTGGACCGCTACTCACGGTCCCGGGTCTACGGCGCTCTCGCGCCTCCGCCCGGAATGACAGCGTTGGGTGCGCTTCGCGTGGGCCGGGATGACAGCGGGGGGTGTTGCTGGGCGGGTTCTCGCGCCTGAAGACAGGCGGCCTGGGCGGAGGTAAGAGGGCGTCATGAAAGATCAACTTTTTATCCTCAAGGCGCCGTTCGTGGACGGGGGCTTCGACTGGTACTGCAATGACTGCGCGACGCTGGAAGGCGCGCTGCTGGTCAATCCGCACTGGGCAACAAAGATCGACGTGCGGCGCATCGGCTTTCCCCGCCCGAGGCGGGAAGTGATCGAGCTGGTGGGAGAAGAGCATCAGGGCCTGCCGATGCTGGTGATGGACGCCCACAATGCGCCGGGAGACGCCGAACGCATCGGCGAGTTCGCGGTGCTGAAGGACATTCGCGCCATCGGCCGCGCTCTGGCCTCGCGCCATGGCGGCGTGGCGCCGCATCCATGAGAGCCATTTTTCAATGAGAGAAGGCGGCAAGATCGATGCGGCGATCCTTGTGCTGCAGGACGTGCTGGAGCGGCGGACGCCGGTGAAGGAGGCGGTGCGCGACTGGGGCAAGCGGCATCGCTTCGCCGGCGCGCGGGACCGGGCGTGGATTTCCGGGCTGGTGCTGGATGCGCTGCGCAAGCGGAGTTCGATCGAGCATTCGATGGAGGCGACGGGGCCGCGTGCGCTGGCCATCGGCGCGCTGAAGCACGCCTGGGGCTGGGACGTTCGCAAGATCGAGGAAGCGTTCAAGGACGAGCACGCGCCCGCCGCGATGACGGGCAAGGAGCGCGAAGGAATTCTGTTGGCGCCGGATCCGTCCGCGCCGGCGCATGTGCGGGGCGATTATCCGGAATGGCTGGCGACGCACATGGCGCGGGCGTTCGGGCCGGATACGGTGGCCGAGGCGATGGCGATGGCGCTGCGAGCGCCGGTCGACCTGCGGGTCAACACGCTGAAGGCGGATGCCGAGAAGGCAGGGCGTGCGCTGGAGAGCGTGAAGGCCAAGCCGATGGCGGAGCTGGTGAACGGTTTCCGCATTCCGGCGCCGGACGCGATCGACCGCGGCGAGAGCGTCGAGGCGATACCGGCCTATTCCAAGGGCTGGGTGGAAGTGCAGGACATGGGGAGCCAGATCGCGGCGGCGGCGAGCAGCGCCAAGCCCGGCGAGCAGGTTCTCGACTATTGCGCGGGCGGCGGCGGCAAGACGATCGCCATGGCGGCGATGATGGAGAACAAGGGTCAGATATTTGCGCACGATGTGGACGGGCGGCGTTTGTCGGCCCTGATCCCGCGCATAGACCGGGCGGGCATCCGCAATGTGCAGCTGAGGCATCCGAAGGAGAACGCGTCGCTGGACGACCTCGTCGGCAAGATGGACCTGGTGATGATCGATGCGCCGTGCACGGGCGTCGGCACGTGGCGGCGCAAGCCCGATGCGAAATGGCGGGTGAGCGAAGGCGCCCTGCGGAAGCGTATCGAGGATCAGGCGACGATCCTGCGTACGGCTTGCACATACGTGAAGCCGGGCGGGCGGCTGGTTTATGTGACGTGCTCCTTCCTGATGGAGGAGAATGAGGACCAGGTGGCGAGCTTCCTGATCGACCGCGATGATTTCACGCAGGAAGACGCAGCGGAGGCGGCCGTGCGCTCGGGCCAGTTGACGGATGCGGGCGCGAAGCTGGTGCGCAAATGCCGGCGGCCGGACGGGTCGATGCGGCTGACGCCGCGAAGTGCGGGGAGCGACGGGTTCTTTGTCGCGGTGATGCGGAGGGCGGGGTGAATACCGGTGAAGCGCTGCCGGCCAGGATGATGCTGAAGCCGTCGAGGCTGAAGTGGGCGGTCGTGCTGGTCATATGCCTGGCCTTCGGCGCGATCGGGCTGTTCGTGATTCCGCCGGAGGAGGACCAGACGATGCGCTGGCTCACGGTGGGGTTCTTCGGCATCGGCGTGTTCGCCAGCTTGCCTGGGTTGTTGGGCGTTGGCGGGCTGGAGCTCGATCAGGAAGGCTTCACCATCCTGCGCTGGGGCAGGAATACGCGCCGGACGTGGCGGGAGTACGCGGCTGGTGCGTGTTGAGCGAGTTGCGCTGGCGGCGTTGCGCGGGAGCTAGTGGAGGGGAGCGCCGGGCGCCTGCCCGGCCAAGCCTATCAACATTCAGAGTGCTCACGGATGGGCTTGGCCGGGCAGGCGCCCGGCGCTCCCGGACGCTAGAGCCCCCGCTTGCGGATTGCGAGGCCGGCCAATTGACGGCGCGCGCGAACGTCTTCATCTGACGCCATGGCGAGTCACACGTCCTCCACCCCGCAGCATGAACGCGTCCTGATTGTCGATTTCGGCAGCCAGGTGACGCAGCTGATTGCGCGCCGCCTTCGGGAAATGGGCGTCTATTGCGAGGTGCATCCCTACAATCGCGCCGAGGCGGTGATTGCGGGCGGGTTCAATCCCAAGGCGGTCATCTTCTCTGGCGGGCCGGCCAGCGTGACGGCGGACAAGAGCCCGCGCGCGCCCAAGGCGGCGTTCGATCTCGACGTGCCGATACTCGCCATCTGCTACGGCCAGCAGACCATGGCGGTGCAGCTTGGCGGCGAGGTCGAGGGCGGGCACGCGGCGGAGTTCGGCCGGGCGGATGTCGAGATCAGGGAAGCCAGCCCGCTGTTCGACGGGTTCTGGAAGGTCGGGGCCAAATATCCGGTGTGGATGAGCCATGGCGATCGCGTCACGCGGCTGCCCGAGGGCTTCAAGGTTGTCGGCACGTCAGAGAACGCGCCGTTCGCGATCGCGGTGGACGAAAGGCGGCGCTACTACACGACCATGTTCCATCCCGAGGTGGTGCACACGCCGGACGGGGCGAAGCTGCTCGAGAATTTTGTCAAGAAGGTCGCCGGGCTGAAGGGCGACTGGACGATGGCGGCGCTGCGGGCGGAGCAGGTGGAGAAGATCCGCGCGCAGGTCGGCAGGGGCAGGGTGATCTGCGGGCTTTCGGGCGGGGTGGATTCATCCGTCGCGGCGGTGCTGATCCACGAGGCGATCGGCGACCAGCTGACGTGCGTGTTCGTCGACACCGGGCTGATGCGCGCCAACGAGGCGGACGAGGTCGTGAAGCTGTTCCGCGGCCACTACAACATTCCGCTGGTGCATGTGGACGCAGCCAAGGAGTTTCTCGGCGGGCTGGCGGGCGTGAGCGATCCGGAAGCCAAGAGGAAATTCATCGGCAAGACGTTTGTCGAGATATTCGAGCGGGAAGCCAAGAAGATCGGCGGAGCGGGCTTCCTGGCGCAAGGGACGCTCTATCCGGACGTGATCGAGAGCGTGTCGTTCGACGGCGGACCTTCGGTGACGATCAAGTCGCACCACAATGTCGGCGGGCTGCCCGAGCGGATGCACATGAAGCTGGTCGAGCCCTTGCGCGAACTGTTCAAGGACGAGGTGCGGGCGCTGGGGCGCGAGCTGGGGCTGCCGGAAACCTTCGTGGGGCGGCATCCGTTCCCGGGGCCGGGTCTTGCTATCCGCATTCCGGGCGAAATCACGCCGGAGCGCGTGGCGATCCTGCAGAAGGCTGACGCCATCTATCTCGACGAGATCCGCAAGGCGGGATTGTACGACAAGATCTGGCAGGCCTTCGCCGTGCTGCTGCCGGTGCGCTCGGTGGGCGTGATGGGCGATGCGCGGACGTATGAATCCGTGCTGGCGCTGCGTGCGGTGACGTCGACCGACGGCATGACGGCGGACTTCTACCCGTTCGACATGAATTTCCTTGGCCGCACGGCGACGCGCATCATCAACGAAGTGAAGGGCGTCAGCCGCGTGGTCTACGACGTCACGAGCAAGCCGCCGGGCACGATCGAGTGGGAATGATTCAGAGCTCTTCCGGGCGGTTCGCCGCCTATCGGAAATCTAACCTAGCGCTCTGAAAACCCTCAAAAATCTAATCGACATCTATCGTCTCCGTTCGCCGAACAGCGCGTCGGTTTGACGGTGCACGTGACGGCATGGCGAGAACGGCGAAAGCCGCTCGGACGCGATACCGTCACGCCATTTCCCGCCATTTCCGCGCGTTTCGACCAAAATAGAATGTAAAACCAAGTGGATGGGCGTGTTCTGACGGTATCTTGCCTGACGGTATCTTGAGCCGAGTTTCGCGCCCTCCCGCATCCCGCGGAGCTAAAAAATGTTGACCGACACAGCACTGAAAAACCTGAAACCAAAGGACAAAACGTATAAGGCAGCCGACCGTGACGGTATGTACGCCGAGGTTAGACCAACCGGCACGACGGTGTTCCGTTTCGACTACCGTCTACACGGGAGGCGCGAAACGCTGACGCTGGGCCAGTACGGCCGGGATGGGATCACACTCGCTCAAGCGCGCGAGCGGTGCATCGAGGCCCGCAAGGCCGTGAAGAACGGATTATCGCCTGCGCAGAATAAGCAGCGCGAGAAACGCAGGCTCGCCGCCGCGAACACCTTCGACGAGTTCGGAGAAGCGTACTTCAAAGAGTCCAAGATGGCGGAGTCGACGCGAGCAATGCGCCGGCACGTCTATGATCGCGACATCGCGCCGACGTGGAAAAAGCGGCTTCTGGCTGAGATTACGCCGGAGGACCTGAGAGGCCTCTGCAAGAGGGTGAAGGACCGCGGCGCCCCCGCGACCGCCATCCATGTCCGGGACATCGTCAAACAGATCTTCGGCTTCGCCATTCTCCATGGCGAGAGAGTTGAAAATCCAGCCGACGCTGTTGGTCCGGCATCGATCGCGACGTTCGAAGTTCGCGACAGGGCGCTGTCTCCCAGCGAAATTAGGATCGCGTTTCGGCTGATCGAGCGTGTCGCAACGCTCCCGACCATCCGCCTGGGTCTGAGGCTCATCCTGCTCACGATGGTGCGCAAGAGCGAGTTGCAGGATGCGACCTGGAACGAAGTCGATTTCGAGAACCGAGTGTGGTCCATTCCGAAGGAACGGATGAAGCGATCCAAGGCGCACAACGTCTATCTGTCGCAGCAGGCGATCGACATCCTGATCGCTCTCAAGACCTGCTCCGGCAATTCACGCTACCTGCTGCCGTCGCGTTACGATGCGGACGAGCCGATGTCGCGAGCGACCTTTAACCGCGTGACCTCTGCGATCGTTGAATTGGCGAAGAAGGATGAGCTGCCGCTTTGTCCTTTCACGGTGCACGACCTGCGTCGCACGGGCTCGACGTTGCTCAACGAGGTAGGCTTCAACAGCGATTGGATCGAGAAGTGCTTAGCTCACGAGGACGGACGCTCCTCGCGTGGCGTCTATAACAAAGCCGAGTACGAGCCGCAGCGACGCCACATGCTTCAGCAATGGGCGAATATGGTCGACGCCTGGATCAAGGGAGACAAATCCGCGCCGGTACTGATGCCGCCGGCGCTGGAGCTGGTGGCGCACGATCCGCAGGCCTAGGACCGCACCGGCCGCGACCTCCGCCGCCGCACGTCAGGGTGCGGCGGCGGGACGAGGCCAGTCGCCGCGCGTCGTGCGGCGAGCCAAAGATTGATTTCACTGAGGTCCCAGACGGGGCAACGCGGTGTTAGGTAGAAGCGTTTCGGAAACTCTCCCCGCTGTTCCATCTCATAGATCGTGGTGTCGGCAAGCGGCACGAGTTCGCGCAGTTGCTGGCGACGGACAACGGGTTTGGCTTCGACCATTTCAACGGCTAGGGCGGCAAGCATGATCAGTCTCCTCGGTAGATGCGATGATGCTTGCGCCGGCTAGATGGAGCGGGAATCGAGCCGGAAATGGCCGGAAATGGTAGGAAAAGCAACGCTCGCCCAATCGGAGAGCGAAACCCTGATGCTTCTCAGGAGAACACCCGACAGGTCCGCCGAATGGCAAATGATGGACGGTGCAGAGAGCCGTTTGTTTTCAGTAATTTGCACGTTCTCAGGCACACCGCAGGCACACTGAAATCGAGCGGACGTCATTGAAATTCGGGAAAACACGAAGCAATTTCGCGGCGCACCAAGCGGTTGTGAGCAACGGCGCCTGAAGCGCTCTTTAGGATCATCGCGAACGGGATCGCGAAGCACAGGTCGAAGGTAGGTTTCCCCTCACGCCGTGCAATCAGTTGTTCAAGGAGACATCTATGGCCGAGTTGGAGCAGCAATCGCCATCCCGCGATAGCGCCCCTGGGATCGGGAAGTGTGCGACCAAGCGTAAAAGCAATGCGTCAGGTCGAAAGGCAAGAGCGCTGCCGGAGGCGCACCTTCGAGTGAGCGCCCTGGATTCCCAAATCAGTCGATCTGTTCTAGTGTCGCAAGTCTTCTGTCGGCGCCATATGAGTCAGCTTTTCGCCAAAACCAGCATCGCTACCGTCGGCTCGATGGCGTCCAGGCGTCGAGGCGATCGGTTTGCGCAGCTTCGCGCTATGCCTATTCGTGATGTGGCGATGAAGCTTGGCATTAAGCGCCCCGCAAAATCCATGCGGTGCCCATTGCCTGGCCATGAAGATCGCCATCCCTCCTTTGCCTTCTTCTTTCAGACCAACACGTGGAAATGTTTTGGCTGCGGGAGAGGCGGGAGCGCGATCGACCTCGTTGCCGCCGTGCTCGGATGTTCTGTGGCGGAGGCCGCAAACTGGCTTGATAGCGGACAGGATCGCTTTCTGATCGCAAACCCTGCAGGGCAAATCATGGACGACACTGGCTTTTCTGATTGCGCGTCGTCAACTCCTGATCCTCAAATCTATCGAGCGCTGCTCTCGATGAGCCCTTTGTCTCGAGCGGCGCGCGACTATCTGCATAGCCGCGGTTTTTCTGACGCCACGATTGCGCATTTCCAGCTCGGCTACCTCGCCACTGCGCCGTCCGTCTTATTCGATTTAATCCGCCTGTTCGGACGATCGCGGCTCCATCGGGCCGGTCTTCTGTCAAGCCGGCGTGCAGCGCGATTGGCGCTGCCTTCAAACAGCATCGTCTTTCCTTTTCTGAGCGGGCAACATGTCAACTATTTGCAATGCCGGCTGATGCCCGACGCCAAGGGGCCAAGATGGATGGGGCTCAGCGGCATCAAGAAGCCGGTATTCAACAGTGATGTCATCCAAAACACCAAGACAATTTACGTCTGCGAAGGGGCAACGGATGTTTTGTCGGCGCACGAGCTTGGCGTGTCCGCGATCGGGCTCCTGGGAAGCGCATCAAGAGTTGCGCCTGATCTATTGAACGTGCTTGCCCGGCGAACGGTCTTTGTCGTTCCCGATAACGACCCCGCAGGCGCGGCAATGTTGAAGGCGTTTATCGTCGATCTTGAGAGGGTTGGCGGCAAGGCGATCGAGAAGAAAGTCCCGATGGGCTCTGATCTCAACGACTATCTGGTGCTGAAGCGGAAAACCGACGCGGATCGAGCAACCAGAGGATCGCGACCTGACTGTCGGGATGGGCGCCAGGCTGCGAGCGGAGCTATTTCAATGGATGTGCCGCAGCGAAACGGGGTCTAAGAGGGTCGCTCTAATCTGCCCGAGCGGTAAGAACCCGGCGTTTGATACCAGCCGCCATAAATCATGACGCGGTCGCCCACTTGCGCTGGGTGATGGAGGTGAGACGGGCCGGCGTTGCGATGAGACCGTTCCAGGCGGTGCAGCAAGCATCGACGATGGCGTCGTAAGTCTCGTAGATTCGCAGCGCGAGATTGTTGGCGCGCAGGAACTCCCAGACGTTTTCGACCGGGTTCAACTCGGGCGCGTAGGGCGGCAGGTAGATGAGCGTGACATTGCTCGGCGGACGTATGGCGGTCGGGGAATGCCAGCCGGCCCCGTCGATCACCAAGGCGGCGTGGGCGTCGGGAGCGATGCTGCGGCCGATTTCCTCAAGATGCAGGTTCATGGCCTCGGCGTTGACCTGAGGCAGCACCAGGGCGGCGCCGACGCCGCGTTCAGGACAGACCGCGCCGAACAGATAGGCCCATTCATAGCGGGTGTCGCGCCGGGCCCGCGGCCGCGAGCCGCGCTTGGCCCAGATGCGCGTCAGTGTTCCCTTCTGGCCGATGCGCGCTTCATCCTTACATGAGGGTTCGGCTGTCAATGTCGTTTCTACATCGGGTCCTCCGTTGGGATATGAGGTCAGTGACGTTCGTCTCGGGCCCCCGGGCGAGTTCCCTGTGGCAGCAACAGCTGCGTAACCTTACATGCGGTCGGGTCCTGTGAAGGAAGCCCGCACCATAATGCCTCATACACGAGGCGTTGCCCGGGGTGAGCGCGACCAACCTGAAACGCGGCAGCAATACGCTACCAAAGAAGAAGACGGTCGTGCTTCCCGTATCGTCGCCGACGCTGATTCAGCCTTTTGCGACAATCTCCTCAGATCATGCGGTCACTTGCGTCGGCGCTCCGATATGCACGCCGTCCGGAACTACGCCGGTTTCGACGTAGCGCCAGAGCGCAATGAGAAGCCGTCTTGCCATCGCCACGATGGCGATTCGCCGCGTGCGTCCCTGGAGCACGCCAACACGCTCGCGAAACCATGCGGCGAGTGCGCTATCGGGCTGGTAACGCAGCCATAGCCAAGCGAGTTGGATTAAGGTCTTGCGCGCCCGCGGGTTGCCCGCACGACTGATGCTTCGGTCTCGGTCAATGCCTCCACTCTGAAAAGGCATTGGCGCAATGCCGACGTAGCTGGCGAGTTGCCGGCGATTGGCGAAGGGGCGGTAGAGCACCTCGCGAACCAGCACGGCGGCGAAGTTCGCTCCGATGCCGCGGATGCGCTGCAAGTCTGCGATCTTTTGAGTTATCTCGTCGTTGGCCGTTGCAGCCATTGTCTCGGCGCGCTCGTTTTCCAGTTCGCGGATCAGCTCCATAACCAGCATAAGCCGGCGGCGCAGGCGGTTGATCTCGGCCTGCATCAGGGAAGGCAACGCGCGGCCATCACCGGTTCGTAGCTCAGCCATGTCGCGCTCCCATGAGCGTAGCGACGGCCTTCCCCGGATGCCCTGTGTGAACAGCAACGCCTCGATTCTGTTCTCGATGCGCAGCCTTTCTTGTACGAGGTGCTCGCGCTCGCGGTGCGGGCGCTTGGCATCCTCTTCCGCAGGAGTGGGTACGCGCACCATGCTGCAGACCTCTCGGTCACCGTTTAGCCAGGTTGCCAGCACACGCAACATGCCTTCGGCATCGAGCCGGTCAGTCTTCGCCCTGCGTGCGCGTCGGTTCACGAGGATGCTGGTCGGCTCGAGCACATAGGCGGTAACTCCATGCGCGGCGAGCAATCGGTGCAGCCAGAAACCGTCTCGACCGGCCTCGAAACAGCAGACGACTTCCACAGGTCGCTCGAGAGTAGTCGATGCGCGTGATCGCAGCTCGCCGATCAGCGCCAGCAGCGCTTCCTTGTCGCCGCCCTCGATCCGGTGCAATCGCGCCTTCGGGGCGCCAGGCAATTGCGCTGCGACCAGCCACGTCGAGAGGCTGAGTTCGATAGCGATGTGTATGGTGTTCTCGGATCGCATAATGGCAGGCTCCTTCAGCTGGTTGCGGATGCCTGCCAGTTTGAACGATTAGCCCTGGCGGTGTCCGCTCTCATAGCATCTGGAACCAGATCTCCAGCGGCTTGTCTTGGGCTTCGGCTGGCAGCGCCGCCTTCACGAGGGCCGGGAACTTTTTTTAAACGCCTCTTGCGCGGCCTCGTCGGCTTTGGGGTGGCGTGGGCGCACCGACAAGCGTGTGAAGTCGAGCTGCTTCAAGACCCGTTCGACCTGGCGCTCAGAGAGGTCGACGCCAAAGCGCACCTTGATCTCACCCTGAAGATCGACACAACGCCAGCGCACCATGCCGGTGACGGCGACATCAGGACCCTCCTCGACGAGTTCGGCCAACTCGGCCTTCTGCTCCTCGCTCAACCGCGAGGGCCGGCCCGGCCGCTGCCGGTCGCTCAAGCCCTCGATGCCTTCCTCATTGTAGCGGTGAACCCAATCGCGCAGCGTCTGGCGGTCCATCCCCGCCGCCTCAGCCGCCTCGGTCCGCGACGCCCCTTCCAGCACCAGCGCGAGCGCCAACAGACGCCGAGCCTGAGCCACGTCCTTCGACCGCCGCGCCGCCGCTCGCAACTCCCCGGCCGACAACTCGTCCCGCTCGATCGCAACCGCCATCGCCTCCCTCCATGCGACTCAATCGCTTGAAGGAATCACGCTCGCCTCGACCCGGGAATCCCCCCGAGTCAGAATTTCAGACGGCTGGTATGAGACCTTGTTGCAGGCCAAATCATACCGAGCGGTAAGATTATCCTTGCGAAAACGATTTTATGGTCATATCTTACCGAGCGGGAAGGTGAGCCATGATTAGTGACGCAAGGGAATTCGGAGAAATGGTGGCGCAAGCCCGCAAGGTGCTTGGGATCACCCAACGCGATCTCGCACTCGCCATCAATACCGGCGAGCGCTTCATTGTCGATTTGGAAGCCGGCAAGCCGACCGCTCAGCTCGGCAAGGCGCTCGCCGCAGCGAAGGCTGCCGGGATCCGGCTGGAGGATGTCTCCGACCGGCCGCGCGGCGCGCTCCCTAGGTCGGCGTCTTCATGATACTGTCGATCGCCGCCGAAGGGACGCCGGTCGGCGCGATCGAGACGACGCCGCAGGGGCCGCTGATTCGCTACGAGGCGAGCTGGCGTAAATCGGGCGAGGCCTTTCCGATTTCGCTGACTATGCCGTTGACCGGCGAGCAGTGGGACCCCGAAATCGCTATGCCTTGGCTGATGAACCTTCTTCCTGAGGGCGACCCGCTTCGCGCGATGACCCGCGCTCTCGGCATCGCCGCTGAGGACATCGTCGGGCTGATCTCGCGCGCGGGCCGCGACCTCGCGGGAGCGCTGACCATTTTTGAGGAGAGGGACGGCGGCGAGCCCGCCTACCTGCCGATCGACGGCCCCGACAGCCTCGAACGGATCATCGAGGAGCTGCCGGCCAAGCCCTTCCTTGTGGGTGACGACGGCGTCTCGATGAGCCTCGCGGGCGCGCAGGAAAAGCTGCCGCTAGCGATCATTGACGGCAAGCTGGCGGTGCCGGTGAACGGCGCACCTTCCCGGCATATCCTCAAGCCCGATAATCCCCGCCTTGCCGGCAGTGTCCAAAACGAGGCGTTGTGCATGGTGCTCGCACGACGTTGCGGGTTACCTGTCGCCGAAACGACCACGGGTGTCGCCGGCGCGCGCAGCTATCTCCTGGTGCAGCGTTACGACCGGGTCGGCGACGGCGATCGGGTGACGCGGCTTCATCAGGAGGACTTTTGTCAGGCGCTCGGCCGTCCGCCGGCGGCGAAGTACGAGCACAACGGCTCCGGCATCAAGGGACCGTCGCTCGCCGAAATGTTCGCGCTGGTCCGCGCGAACATGACCGCCCGCGACATCACGCGCCTGCTCGACGCGGTGATCTTCAACATCGCGATCGGTAATGTTGACTCTCACGCCAAGAACTATTCGATCCTCTTGTCGCCCAACCGGGCCGAGCTGGCGCCGCTCTACGACCTGATGACAGGCCTGGCATGGGCCAACATCACCCAGAACCACGCGCAGGACGTCGGCGGCAAAAGACGCGGCCGATATATCTACGGCCGCCACTGGCGACGCATGGCCGAGGCCGCGGGCCTCGCCGCCACGGCGAGCGTGCGAAGGGTGGGCCAGCTCGCCGACCGTATCCTCGCCGAGCTTCCGGCCGCCCGCGACGAGGTCGCCGCCATGCCGGCCGGCCCGGGCGTCTTGCTCGACGTCTTCGCCGAAGCCATCGTGGAGCGCGCACGCACGGTCACCCGCAATTCGCGAGAGGAAGGGGAAGCCGGGCCGGACGACACGCCGGTCCCCGAGACCGACGCAACGAAATACGAGTGACGCGCCTTCAGTCAAGTCAGGCACGCGACGGATACCGGCGCGATCTGGTCCGGACCTATCTCGAACGGGACGACCCACAGTTCGGCCCCCGCATTCCGGCGGAAACCCTTCATCGCCGGTCTCGCCAGTTGTGCTTCGGATCGCAACTCCATGAAGATCAATTATTTGGCGCGACCTAGGCACACTGCAGGCACAGTTGGCGCTGCGCTTTCTTCACAGACATTGTGGCATCGCCGGGTAGGGAAGACGCGATCTCGAACGACTTATAGAAAGAGCCTGCGTGCGGTGATGCCCTGATCCAACAGTGTTCAGCCGGCGACCGGCGCGCGGATCGGCGGCGAGCATCCGTCGAGAGCAGCATTCTTTTGGGGGAGATGATGTCGGATTGGACACAGCACTTCGTTTTCGACGTGGAGGCTGATGGGCCGTGCCCTGGCCTGTACAACATGATCTCGTTTGGTCTTGTCTCCGTGGCGGATCCTTCCCGCAGCTTTCTCGGCGACGTGGCGCCAGCGATCGAACTCGCCGGGTATTCCGCGAGCGCGCGCGGTCAGCGGCATATCCTTCGATGCACAGAAAGCCTTCGCTGAACCGGGGGCGGTGATGGCAGCCGCGGTGAAATGGCTGGACGAGATAACGAAGGGAAGACTCCCGGTATTCTGGTCGGACAATCCCGCCTTCGATTGGCAATTCTGGAACTGGTACTGCCACAAATACATGGGGGCAAATCCGGCCGGCTTCAGTGCCCGCCGAATTGGTGATCTTGATGCCGGTCGCAGGAATGATCCGTTCAACGCCTCTGGCTGGAAGAAGCAGCGTGTCACCAAGCACACCCATAATCCGGTCGATGATGCCCGCGGAAACGCTGAGGGACTCCGCTGGATACTTCAGCAAATGGGGAGACTGGCGAGTTGAAGCGCAGCTGTGACGTTCTTGAGCTAAGTCGCAGCAAGGCGAGCGTCACGGCCTGACCATCCCGCATCGTCCACGTTCATCAGATTGACGACGATCACGCGGTGCTGGTCGTTTAGTGTGTTCGATTTGCTGAGATCATTGCGCCCACTTCGATCTTGACGTTGCTACGGGTAATCAGTACATCATGATCGAGTTTGAATGGGATGACGAAAAGGCCTTTGAGAACCGTCGCAAGCATGGCGTGAGTTTCGAACTTGCGGCCAAGGCCTTTAGGGACCCTTTGGCTGTTGAATGGATCGATCAGCGCGAAGACTACGGCGAAGAGCGGACAATCCTGCTTGGCATGACCGACGGTACCATCCTTGTTGTCGTTTACACCGAACGCGATGAACGCATCCGACTGATTTCCGCTCGCAAGGCGCTCCGAGATGAAAAAGACATCTACTACCGTGAGAATGGAGCGTGATGGCACGCTTACCCGCGTTGTTGCTGGCAGGAAAAAGCTGATCAAGCCCGCCAGGCCGCGCGAAATGACTGAGGCCGAACTGCTGGCCGCTGCCAGATCAGATCCGGATAATCCACCACTGGCGAGGAAGAGCGTTCAACTCCTGAAGCGCGTGCCGCGCGTCCAGACGCTCCGCCGAGCACTCTCGTTGACGCAGCAGGAATTTGCTGCGCGCTACCATATTCCGCTCGGAACGCTGCGTGATTGGGAGCAGGGACGATCTTCTCCGGATCAACCCGCGCGAGCCTATCTGACGGTGATCGCGAGAGATCCGGAGCACGTTAGAAAGGCATTGCAGCGCGAGTCTGCTTAGCAGCTGGCAGTCGTGAGCAAAGCGCGATCGGCCGCTGACAAGTCGTATGTTGCTCCAACCTAGTGGAGTCATGCGGGTAGGACCAGGCGGAATGCAGAGCTCGTTCGGTCGCGGCTCCGTGGAAGTCGCCAGAAGTGTCCCCTGCAGTCGCGCAGTGAGCAGCCGCATGAGGCAAATTTCAGTGCGCTAAATCCAGGATACGTGCGAGTTTAGGCTGTCGGCTCGGTTCCGCCCGCGGCCTGCACCAGACCCCAACAGCCCGGCACTTCGGCTAAGCTCTTGGACTTCGGTTTTTGCCCGGTTAGGCCGGGAGCTCATAACCTTCGGACAGCAACCTTCAGCCCCAGCCTTTGTTTGGTGACCAGTCGCCTGCCGCCGCTGCCGCGTTCGTCGCGCTGAGGCCGACCGGCATGAGGAAGCGGCGCAGCGCCTCCAGCAGGTCTGGAAATGACGGCGGAACCAGCGTCGGCTGCGTCCGCGTGAGAAACGCGTTCCACTGCGCCAGTTTGTCAGCACGTGCGGCGAAGTCCGCCGTCAGGCAGCCGGGCCAGTCGGCGGGGAGCGCCGTCTTGCGCCGTTCGAAGGTCTTGGAGATCGCAGCAGCCAGCTCGGCGCGCTTGAACGGGAAGGTGCAGGAGATCGCCCAGAGATCATAATGGTCCTTGAGTCGGCCGGTGAGTGCGTCGAACCGCACCATGGCTTCGAACTTCTCGGCGACGACGGTTTCGGGCGGATAGGCGCGGATGCTCGCCGCCGGCAGTTCGAGAAGAAGTGTGGGAAATGCGATGTCCAGCGGCTGCGGATGAACGGCGTCGCCATAGCCGATGTCGATCTGGACCGGGATACGTGTCGTCTTGAGCCGCGCCTCCAGCTTCACGCGCAGACCAGGATACTGGTCCTCTTCCCGCATCGGTTCGACGCCGACGCTGTCGGCGTCGAAGAGAAGTCCATCAGCATGATGATCATCATCGCCAGCTCCGTCAGTGGCGCACAGACCGGTGAAAAAGGCGGCGGCCGTCGCCACGTCGTTGTCGCCGACGCCGAGCAGGTCGAGATCGCCGGTCGCCCGGAAAGGCGCATCGGTCCAGGTCGTGAACAGCATCGCGCCCTTGAGGATGAAGCGGTCGCGCATGGGCGAACGCGACAGGCGGTAGAGCAAGCGCTCGACCGCGTAGCGGACCAGCAGACGCTGGAAGTCGGTTCCCTCCTTGCGGGCGGCGTTGAGAAGGCGCTGGCGCACCGAGGCGGCGACATCGCTGACGGGCTTGCGGGTCATGTCAGCGTCTCAAGATGCGGGCGCATGACGTTCTCGACGCGGCAGATCTTGGCGAGGCGGCCGATTTCGGCATGTGTCGCCTTGCGCGATCTGAGACCGTCGCGCAGGGCCTCGATCGCAACGTCAGAGCCGATACGGCTGCGGTATTTGAAGCAGTCGACAATGGTCTTGGCGGACGAGGTGATCGGCACGGAGACGCCATCGACGGCGTGAAGCTCAACCCCGGCCCGCAGCGCCGCTTCACCGGCGCGCAGGATGCGCAGCTTGACCGGGGGCGATGTCGGCGCCCAGGCTTTCGACGGCAGCAGCATCCACACCTCGTGCGGCAGCTGCGTCGTCAGCCCATGGAATTGCAGGGCCGAGAGAAGGGCGATCACCCCCTTGGGGGCAGCCAGCGCCGCTTCGGCGAGGCTTCGGCTGGCTGACATGTCGGCGTCGGCCAGCTCATAGAAGCCGCGAGTCGGGCGCACCAGCACTCCTTCTTCGACGAGGCGCGCGAGCGTCATGCGCGGCACGCCGATCGCTTCAAAGTCGCGGGCGCGGGCCAGGCCGGTTTTGCGGGCGAAGGCCAGCGCGCGATTGCGTGATGTGGTCAGGACAGACATGGCGGGGATGTTACAATAACTAGGTATATGTAAACAAGTGCCTAGTTTTCGTAACGCCCTGCGGGAAGGGCTTGGTACACGGCCGACGGTTTGACAGCCTGTCTTTTGGTACACCGACGGTGGACCAATCGCCGGATTCATACACCGCAGGAAGCGTCGGGATCGCCGTCGCACTGACGCCTCAACGCTACCAGTCGGGAGCCATCGACATCCAGGGATCGATCTCCAAGCGCGGCGATGGAGAGGTTCGCGTCCTGCTGTTTGAGGCGGCGCGATCCATGATGATACGCTACAAGCTCAACTCCGCGTTGAAATCCTGGGGCCTAAGACTGGCGAAGAAGCGCGGCATGAAGCGGGCTGCCATTGCAGTCGCCCGCAAGCTTGCCGCGATCCTGCACCGGATGTGGCTGGATGGCTCGGCGTTCTGCTTCATGCGCCAGGCTGAGCTGCCGTCGGCATAACTCAGCCTTCGCTTTCACCAATCGAATTTCGTCCCGGCCTGTCCGGCAGACGAGCGACCAGGAGCAAAAGACCGGCGGTGAGTTCGCTATTTTGCATGTCGTCCCGATCCTCACCCGATCGACAGCACGACGCTGGAGTGCCTGAGGCCTGAGCCCCGCCGACCCGATGACGGCATGCGCCGCTGACGCTGTTTGCATCATCCGAGCGCGAACTACTGCATGGCCCTGGATGCTCGCTTCGCCACCCGACGACGATGATCGATTGCAGATTGAAGGATGTTCAGATGAGAGCATGATGCTCGGGCAGAGTCAGATCCACCCACTACTGCAAGATAAAGCACCTGCGGTGCGTCGGGCCTTAGGGCCCTGTCTGCACATAGAAGTTTCCACCGCATCTTCGCGTAACGCTTGCGGTGCGTGTGATCGGGCTTCAGGCGCGGGTTGCAAGCGCTGGAAGTCATGCGAGGAGTCGGCATTCTCGTCGTCATGGCGAACGGTGAGAACGAGTTCGAACTGAGGTTGGGCCGCATAGGTCACGAGCGGTCGTCGAACCTGGCGCGCGTGCGCGCGACGGTGCGTCAGCGTGCGGGCCTGAAGGCTGGACCGAAAACACGTCTGGCGCCGAAGTCAGGCATCCGCGCGCACTTCCGGATGGGATCGGCGGGGAAGGCGAGACCCGTGATCCCGACCCAGCGCCGCGTCGTCGTGAAAGCGCGCTTTGCGATGCACGGCTCGGGCAAGGGCGCGCCGCTGCGGGCCCATGTGAGCTATCTGGCGCGGGAGGGGAAGGCGGCTGAGCGCGGCGAGCCGGGCCTCGAGCGCTCGGTCGATTATCTGCAACGCGCGGAAACGCCGGGAAACGAGTTCAGTTTCTATGATCGGTCCGATGTGGGCGTCGACAGCAACGCGGCTACGGCAGGTTGGGCTGCTGACCGGTTGCATTTCCGGCTGATCGTGTCGGCCGAGGATGGCGAGGCGCTCGGCGACCTCAAGCCGTTCATCCGGGAGGTGATGGCGGGTCTGGAGCGCAAGCTCGGGACGAAGCTGGAATGGCTAGCGGTCGACCACTGGGACACGGACAACCTGCACACCCATGTGCTGGTGCGTGGGAAACGCTCCGACGGCCAGGACTTGTTTATTCCCTCAAAGCTGATCTCGTCGGGTATCCGCGAGCATGCGCAGGAGATCGTGACGCGCGTGCTAGGTCCCATGCTTGAGGCAGACCTGAGACAGGAGCGCTGGCGCGAGATCAGCCATATGGCGGTGACCTCGCTGGACCGCCAGCTGGTTGCGGCCCAGGACGGGCAGGGTGTCATCAATGTCTATCGGCCGGACCTGATCGCGCGGCTGGAGCGGCTTGAGGGCTGGGGGCTCGCGGAGCGCGGAACCCGGGGCTGGCGCATCGCCGGCGACCTGTTCGGCAGGCTCAAGGCTATGGATAAGCATCAGGCGGTTGAGCAGGCCGTCTCAATCCATCGCAGGCCGGACGAGCTGCTGCCACTGCTGGCGGCCGACCCGGCACAGGCGATCGAGGGTCAGCTCGTCCACTACGGACCGGCTGACGATCTCGGCGGCGAGTTCATCGCTGTTGTCGAGACGGGCCGGGGCGAGCTTCGCTATGTGCGTATTGCGCGGGAGGCGGATCTTGTGACGCTGGATGGTGCCATTCCTGGGTCCATCGTCACGCTGGAGCCGAACGTGCCGGCGCCGAAGCCGGCGGACCACGCCATCGCCGCGATCGCGGAGCGGACGGGTGGGCTCTATTCCGCCGAGCATCACCTGGCCGAGACGCCCGGTGTCAGCCGTAGCCTCGTCGAGGCCAACATCCGCCGGCTCGAAGCTATGCGCCGGATGAGTCTCGTCTCCCGCAATGCAGATGGCGTCTTCCTGGTCGGGCACGATCACCTCAAGCGGGCGACCCTATTCGATGAGCGGGTTTCCCGGCGTTACCCGCTGATTGCCGGCGTGGCCTCATCATGGACGCTGGATGAGCAGGTGAATGCTCTCGGTCCCACGCGGCTCGACCGCGTCCTGGCGGGCGAAGCCGCCCAACCGCAGGGCGAAGGCGTCTTCGCCCGCCAGCACGCTGCAGCGCTCCAGCAACGCAGGCTGTTCCTGATCGAGCAGGGATGGCTGGGCAGGGACCAGACCTTGCTGCCGCAGTCGACGCTCAGCTGGATGGCGACGAACGAGTTGCGCACTGCAGCCGATGATCTCGAGAAAGAGATCGGCAAGCCGGTGCTGACAGTGAGGCTCAATCACATCAATGGTGTCTATGCGCGCCGGATCGATCTGGCGCAGGGGCGCGTGGCGCTGATCGTGGGCGACAGGCAGGCAAGCCTCGTCCCGTGGCGGCCGGTGATGGAGCGGTTTGCGGGGCGGCAGGTCGAGGGTGTGATGCGCGGGGAGGGGATATCGTGGGGCTTGTCGCGCGGACGTGGGCCGGGGCTGGGGCTGGGAATGGGATAGCGCGTCCCGCGCGAATTCAGAACGCCGTGCATCAGACGCCTATGCGTTCAATCGGCTTTGGAAATTCCACCGTGGATTCTGATCGGCGCGACGAAGCTGCTCACCGAATTCCTGTTCAGGGAGCAAGAGGTGGCGATGGCGTCAGCGTACGGCATACTCATAGGAGAGCAGGCGAGATCGCGCAGCTCACCACGTCTCAACCCACGCGATGCGGATGTAGAAGTATCAACTCGGCCGGGGCCGCCAACGTTTGATGAAGTTTCCGCCTGACCTCGTTCCTCAAAAAGTTATTGCGAGCGATCTGTGCGTGAGTCTCGTCACGCTGTGGCGCGCACGGCGGAGCGGCATCTCCGGTTTCCCTGAGCCGGTCGTCATCCGGAACATGGTGTTCTGGCGTAAGGCCGACGTCGAGCACCTCGAGGATGCGTTGATGAGATTTGAAGGACGCGGGAAATTCGAGCGGGATCGGACAAGGACCAGGCGGAATGCAGAACTCGTTCGGTCGCGGCTCAGTGGAAGCCGCCAGAAGCGTTCCCTGCAGTCGCGCAGTGAGCAGCTCGATCTATTCTGACGCGCCGCTCTGGACTTTCCGGCTGCGGCGCGGCCGGCGTGCGACGCGCCTCCGCATCTTTGGAACGGCCACAGTTCTTACCTTTCCTGACTCGCTGTCGCGTCGCCGCTGTTCGATCCATGCCTCCACCTCGGTTAAGCTCCAAACCACGACGCGCGGCGTGAGACAAATGCGACGAGGGAAGTCATTGCGCAGCTCCATCTGATAGATGGTGGAGTCCGCCAACGGTACGATCTGTCGAAGTTGGCTTCGCCGGACGTAGCGCGGCAATGGAGAGTGTCGCGCCTGAATTTCAGCGGCGTAGGCGTAAGCGTCCTCGAGCGCTTGGTCTCTCATGAGTTGTGATTTCCTCTCTGAAGGACTTATGCACGTTCATGCGCAGCGGAAGAGCCAATCGCAACGTCGATCGATCTTAGGTTGGTGCCGGAGCGATGCGTGGTATCCTGAGAAGCGCGAACGACACTATGGCATGACATCGCGATCAGCGGCGCGGTGTGTAGCAAAAAGTCTTGGCGGTGTTCTTGACGGCGTCGCGTAAAATCACGCTAGCTCAGCGAGCTACGGCAATAGGTGACGACAGTGTCGACGACGATCGAGTGGGGATAGGCGCGCACCCCGCGCGCGACGACTAGCTAGCTCTTGGCTGGCGCCGAAGAGCGGGTGAACTCGCCGAGCTGGCAGGGCGTGTCCCGGTCCAGCACGAAAATCGTCTGCCGGTTGGAGCAGGCCAGCGAGCCCACATCCCACGAAAATCCGCCCTGGGATTTCAGACCGGGACAAGAGCGGGTCAGGCGGTTGGTCCACACCTCTCCGCCGGCGAGCGTGAACTGTATCTCCTCGTCGCTGACGACTTTCTGCTCGCGGATACGCGCCGGGTCGATACAGGAGTTCTGCATGCTGACCGGCTTTGCCGCCGTTTTCGTCGAGGGGGCCGGAGAGGTGCAGGCGGACAGGGTGCTCGCCAACGCCATTGCAGCGCTTGCAATCAGGAGGGTTGGTTTCATGGGGTCTCCTTCACATTGAAGCCGAATCTGCGCCTATCGGTATCGTTGTGCAATTGCCTCACGCTCCGGGGCCGCATCGCAACAGGGAGCAGACGGAATGGGTAAGGGGCGCCATGCCATCGCTTCGCACGAGCGCCGTGTCCGGCGGGTTGCGGTGCGTTACGGGCTCAATCTCATGAAGGCGCAGAAGCCCTTCGGAAAAGTCCTCGAGCACGGCGGCTACATGCTGCGTGATGACGACACGCGGAAAATCGTGTTCGGCGACAAGGGCTACGGGTTCTCAGCCACCCTGGACGAGGTCGAGGACTTCCTGCTCGCCCAGCCGAAACATCGCGAGGATGAAGGCTGACGCCTACTTCGCCGCCACGCGCGAGAACTCGCCGATCATGCAGAGCGTGCCGATTTCCTTGACGGTGATCCGCTCCTGGTTGGAGCAGACCAGCGTGCCGTGCACTTCCCAGCTGAATCCGCCGGACAGCTTAAGGCCGGAGCAGGCGCGGGGAAGCTTGTTGACCCAGGTCTCGCCATTGCCCAGTTCGAACTGGATTTCCTGGTCGCTGACGATCGTCTGCTTCGTGATCTTGGTGGGATTGATGCACGAGTCCTGAATGCTGCGCGACGGCGGCGGCGAAGGGGATGTGCAGCCTGACAGGCAGGTTGCGAGCGTGAGGACTGTGGCGCTGATCCACAGGCTGGCTTGCATGGGCGTTCTCCCTTTTCTTTCGCGAGAGCGTGCGCCTGCCGGCGCAGTTTCGCAATCGGCAGATGATGCGCAAATCCCCTCGGCATTCCGGGGCTTCTTCAGGGTTCAGTGCGCGGTGCGCTCGTCGCCATGGCTTTCCGCTTCTGCAGGAACCTTCGCACGGCGGGATCGCGTTCAAGGCCGATTGCCATGTCGTAGGCCTGGGCGGCTTCAGAGGTTGCGCCCCAGCGGGCGAGGAGGTCGGCGCGGGCGGCCCAGTAGGGCTGGTAGCTCGCCAGGCGCGGGTCTGTTTCGGCATCGGGCATGGCGTCGAGCGCGGCGCCGGGGCCTTCGAGTTCGGCGATCGCGAGCGCGCGGTTGATGGCGACGACGGGCGAGGCGGCGATCATCTGCAGGGCGTCATAAAGAGCGATGATGTCCGGCCAGTTGCTGCGGCCGGTGAGGCGGCGGTGGGCGTGGGCGGACTGAAGGGCGGCTTCGAGTTCGTAGCGGCCAAGGCTCCGCTTCGCGCCGGCGCGGCGGATGAGGGCGTTCGCCTGGTCGATCAGGCGGGTGTTCCACTGGTCGACGTCCTGCTCGGCGAGGGGCACGAAGTCTCCGGCGGCGTTGCGGCGGGCGGGGCGGCGGGCTTCGGCGTGGAACATCAGCGCGGCGAGGCTGAGCGCTTCAGGTTCGTCTGGCATCAGCTCGGCTGTGAGGTTGGCGAGGAAGAGCGTTTCGCCGGTGAGGTCGCGGCGCGCGGCGTCGGTTCCGGCGGGATCCGTCCAGCCTTCGGTGAAGGCGGCGTAGATGGCGTCGAGCGCTGCGGAGAGACGCTCGGGCAGGTCTTCGCGCGCGGGAACCGCGAACGGGATGCCGGCCCGGCGGATCTTGTCCTTGGCGCGGACGAGACGTTTCGACATCGCAGAGGGCGAGGTGAGGAAGCTGGATGCGATCGTTTCGGCGCTGAGGCCGAGCACGACCTGCAGGATCAGCGGCGCGCGCAAGCTTTCCTCGATCGCCGGGTGCGCGCAGGCGAACATCAGGGCGAGGCGCTGGTCGGGAATATCCATGGCTTCGGAGGCGTGCAGTTCCTCCGCGATCAGCTGAAGCTGGGGCTCGGAACTGGCGCTCGTCTTCTCGCGGCGCGAGGCGTCGATCAGCTTGCGGCGGGCGACGGTGATCAGCCAGCCTTCGGGATTGGCGGGCGTGCCGGCGCCCGGCCAGTCGGCGAGGGCGGCGGCGAAGGCTTCCGCCAGCGCGTCTTCAGCCGCGGCGACATCGCGCGTGCGGGCGGCGAGAAAGGCGACGAGCTTGCCATAGCTGCGGCGGGCGACCGCCTCGGCCGTAGTCTGCGCATCGCCTTGCTCACCGGCCATCGCTACATTTCCCAGACCGGCCGCACTTCCATGATGCCGTGCGAGGCGCCGGGGCAGCGCGCCGCCCATGAAATCGCCTCGTCGAGGTCTTTGGCCTCGATCAGGTAGTAGCCGCCGAGCTGTTCCTTGGTGTCGGCATAGGGGCCGTCCTGCACCTTTGTCTTGCCGTTTGCCACAGTGACGCGCGTGGCGTCGACCGAGTCCCGCAGCCTGTTGGAATTGACTAGCTTGCCGGCTTTCTGGAGCGCCTCGCCATAGGCCATGTAGGCCGCAATGCCTTCTCTCTGCGCTGCCTCGGGCATTTTGTTCCAGGCGCCTTCTTCTCCGTAAATCATCAAGAGGTACTGCATCCTCGTCTCCCTCGCTTTGGGGCGCGCATCATGCATCGCCTGCACAGTGACGCGCGAGCCGGGGCTATCTGGACATGGCCCGCCTTTCGGTGTCGAGGTTTTTTGAAATCTCCTCCCGGAGCCCGCAATGCCCGCAAAGTCCGTCACGATCTATGGTCTTGCGACCTGCGATACGACGCGTGCGGCGCGGAAATGGCTGGACGCGCGCAAGATCGCGCACACATTCCACGACGTGCGCGAGGATGGGCTGACCAGGGCGCTGGTCGAAGGCTGGGTCAAGGAGCTCGGCTGGGAGAAAGTGCTCAACAAGGCGAGCACGACCTGGCGCGAGCTTTCTGAGAATGAGAAGGCCGGGGTGGACGGCAAGAAGGCGATCGCGCTTCTGTTGGCGCATCCGACGCTGGCGAAGCGTCCCGTGCTCGACCGCGGCGGGGAGCTGATGTTGGGCTTCAAGCCAGCGGCGTACGACGCGGCATTTTCCCGATCCACACATCAACAGACAGGGTGAGATTGCTTTCTGGCGTTAAGAACATATAGTGAACAAAAATCACGACCGTTCCCATGGACCCGACCGCACACCAGCATGTGCAACTCAATTCCGGCGCCGACCTGCAGGGCTTCCGGCAGGCGGCCCGCATCATGACCTGGTGCGATATCGCGCCGGAGCAGATCAGCTGGAGCACGCAGGCGGGGCAGGGTCTTTTCGGCAATCAGGCGCCGGCGGCCTATGGGGCGGCGGGGAAGCCCATCACGTTGCCGCGCCATATCGCCGAGACGATCAGCCTGGTGGTCTGCCACAGCGATCCGGACAAGTACGACCAGCTCTACCGCCTGGTCTGGCGGGTAATGAGGAAGGAGCACCAGCTGCTCGCGCCCGGCGAGGCGGTGATCCAACGCCTTGCGCTCATGGAAGCGGATGTGAAGCGCGACCTGAAGCGGATGCACGATCTCGTCCGCTTCCGGCAGGCCGATGACGCCAAGGGCGACGAGCGGTTCGTGGCGTGGTTCGAGCCGGAGCACTTCATTGTCGAGGCTGCGGCGCAGGTTTTTGTCGACCGGTTCGGCTCCATGGACTGGACGATCCTGACGCCCAAGGGGTCGCTGCGCTGGGACAGGAAAGAGTTGTGGGCCGGCCCGCCGGCGCTGGACAACGCTGCGTCCGGCGGCGGTGCGATAGGGGGCAGGTGGCGCGTCTACCGCGAAAGCACCTTCAATCCCGCGCGGATTGAGCTGGCCGCCATGTATCAGCGTCGAGGCCGTCCCGGATGACGGCCAGACCGCCGAGTCAGGGCGGTGGGAGAGGTAAGCCAGGTCGCCGTCGGCGGGAACCGGACCTCAGCCGTCCTGTTGTTTGCCCGGACCAATTATGTGCAACGCCAGCCTAACCAGGACTATGCGGATCAGGGCTATGCGCTATGTGGCGCCGAGAACGTTTGCGGCGAATGACATTGGCGTAATGCCGCAGGCTATGGACGAAACCTGCCGGCGCCCCTATGTACGCGCCATCCCAACCAACGACTCAGCGTTGATTCCGAAAGCCTAGATGCAACCCAAAAACTCGACCTTCTCTGACCGGCAGGCCGCATCGGTCGCCGCCAAGAAAGCCCTTCTCGAAAAATTCAAGCCAAAGCCAATGGTGGTCGCCGAAGCGCCGATCAACCACGAGGCCGAACGCCTTCGGCGTCTCGAGGCTGTGCGCGCCCAGCGCCAGGAGGAAAAGGAAGCCAAGCAACGCGCCCGCGAAGAAGCCGCCGCCGCCGCTGAACGCGCGCGGATCGAGGCTGCTGAAGCCGCCGAACGCGCTCGCCTCGAAGCCGAGCACATGAGCGACGCCCAGAAACGGGCCGAGCGCAAGGCTCGCAAGAAAGAGGTCAAGGAGATGGCCAAGCTCAAGAAGGAAGTGCGGTCGGTCGGCCGGCCGGCAGGTCCGAAGGAAGAGCGCGTGGTCGATCCCTTCGAGGAGCACAAGCGCTATATCGCCAGCCTCGAGCGTGGTGGCCGCGAACGCCGCCGCGCCTAGCGCCTGACGCAACGTTTTCCATGATTTCAGCGGCCTCCGGAAAAATCTTTCCGGGGGCCGCATCCGTTTTGGGGTCGATGGTCCTCTAAGCTCTGTATCGCCGGCACAGGACCGGCTTATGGAGCCCGGACGTCCATGGACGAAGTTTTCATCCCCATTACCTTCTTTGCCGTGATCGCGGTCGTGATCTGGCTGTTCCAGTATTTCGGCCTGCGCAAGCGGATCGAGGCCTTCAAGGTTCTGAGCCTCGCCATCGAGAAGGGCCAGCCGCTGACGCCAGAGACGCTGGAGTCGATGGCGCGCCTGTCGAGCCCGATCGCCGACCTTAGGCGCGGCATCGTCTTCGTCGCCATCGCCGCCGGCTTCGCCTCGTTCTCTACCATCATCGGCTGGAACGCGACCGGCGAATTCCGGGATGTCGTCCGCGGCCTCTACGGCGTCGCGACCTTCCCGCTGTTCATCGGCCTGGCCTTCCTTGGCCTGCACGTCTTCGCCAACGAGTCCAAACGCCGGCAAGGCTAAGCTTCGTGCCCGTTGCTGACCCCAACGATCCTGACCTGACACGAGCTGCGATGGCGGGCGACCGGAAGGCCTTTGGCCAACTGGTCGCCCGACACCAGGCGAGCATCCGCGCGCTGGCGCGCCGCCTTGCCCGCTCGGCCAGCGACGGAGACGACATTGCACAGGCAGCATTTCTTACGGCGTGGCGCCGGCGCTCGACATGGCGGGGCGGGTCGTTCCGGAGCTGGGTCTCCAGCATCGCCTACCGCGAATTCCTCAACGGCCGGCGCGGCGTGGCCGCGGAGGCCGAGGTCGAAGACATGCCGGGCGAGGGCGGGCAGGGCGGCGAGCGGCTGGACCTGATGCGCGCCATGGGCGCCCTGGAAGCATCCGAACGCTCGGCCGTCGCCTTGTGCCTTGGCGCAGGGCTGAGCCACGGCGAGGCGGCGCTGGCGATGGGCGCCCCGCTAGGATCGGTTAAGTCCTGGGTTCTCAGGGGTCGGGCCAAACTACAGAAGGCGCTGGCCGCCTACTCGGGAGCGTGAGAGTGTACATGTACAAGGATGGTCCGATGTCCCAGGAGCCGGAAGACAAGCTGGAACGGATGTTCGCCGCGGAGGAAGCGGCGATCCGCGATGACGGCTTTACGCAGCTGGTCCTGGAGCGCGCCGAGCAGGCGGACAAGGGCGTGATGCTTCGCCGGACCGCGATCTACGGCGCCGGACTCGCCGGCGCGGGGTTCGCCGTCGGCGGCATATTCGAGATGGCCCCGCATCTCCCGAAACTGTCGGTAGGCTGGGCAGATAGCATGGCCAGCGCCCTGACCGCGACCAGCGTGGAAGAAGCGGTTCGCGGCGCCTCGGACGGCACGCAGCTGGCGATCGTTGCCGTGCTCGCCGGCATCACCTTCCTGATTACCGCGGTAACGCTGCAGAATCGCTGACCGCCCCCGGGTGGCGATCCTTCCGACGGCATTGCGCCCGGCGCTCGCCTTTGATCTGATCGGGGCGGGGATAAGAGTCGGGGTAGATCATGTATCTGGCCGCCTTTCTCGTGGGCATGGCGACCTTTTTCGCCACGCACTACTTCTCGGCTTTCCGCGCGCGCGATGAGAGCGGGCTCGCCCATCGGCTGGGGCGCGGCCGGTATATGGGCCTCTATTCGCTGCTGACCATCGTCGGCTTCGTCCTGATGGTGTGGGGCTACGGCAACCTCAAGCCATGGATCCCGATCTGGACGCCGCCGGGCTGGACCCGTCACATCGCCATGCTGCTGATGTTGCCGGCGGTGGTGCTGATCGTTTCCGCCTATGCGCCGACCGGCTTCATCAAGAAGGCTGTAAGGCATCCCATGCTTACATCCGTGAAGCTGTGGGCGCTGGCGCACCTGGTCGCCAATGGCGATCTCGCCTCGATGATCCTGTTCGCGTCTTTCCTTGTTTACGGCGTGGTCGACCGGATCGCGGTCAAGCGCCGGGGCGATGTTGGCGCAGCCAACGCCAATCCGAACATTCTCGGCGACCTCATTTCGCTGGCGGTAGGCGGCGCGCTTTATGCGGCGATCGTCTTCTATCTTCACCCGCTTCTCTTCGCCGTGCCGGTGATCGTCTCGGACGGCTAGTTCCGGCGGCAGGCCCCAACATTGCACGAGACAGGTTTGCGCTCTAAGGAGCGCGACGCTGCATCATAAAGGAGGGCGCTCCCATGTCCGCCCAGGTCCAGTCAGCCCGCAAGACGGTCAAGGATATCGCCGCCGCCAAGGGCGCAACGCCGCTGGTGTGCCTGACGGCCTATACGGCGCCGATGGCCGAGCTGCTGGATAACCGCTGCGACGTGCTGCTGGTCGGCGACAGCGTGGGCATGGTGGTGCATGGCCTGCCGACCACGGTCGGCGTCACGCTCGAGATGATGATCCTGCACGGGCAGGCGGTGATGCGGACGTCCAGACAAGCGTTCGTCGTCGTCGACATGCCATTCGGCTCTTACGAAGCGAGCGTCGAGCAGGCCTTCATGAACGCCGCAAGGATCATGAAGCAGACCGGCTGCCAGGCCGTAAAGATCGAGGCGGGCGAATATGCCGCGGCCACGGTCCGCTATCTCGTCGATCGCGGCATTCCGGTGATGGCGCATGTCGGGCTGCGTCCTCAGGCGACCAATGTCGATGGCGGCTTCAAGGCCAAGGGCCGCACCGAGAAAGAGCGCGCCCGAACCATTTCCGAGGCTGTTGCGGCCGACGAGGCGGGTTGTTTCGCCATGGTGATCGAGGGCGTGGCCGAGGACGTGGCGGCGCAGATCACCAAGCAGGTGTCCTGTCCGACCATCGGAATCGGCGCTTCGGCGTCTTGCGACGGCCAGATCCTGGTGACGGACGACCTTTTGGGGATGTTCGACTGGACCCCCAAATTCGTGCGCCGCTATGCCGACCTGAGGGATGTCGTCGGCAAGGCTGTGGATGGATATGCCTCCGATGTAAGGGCGCGCCGCTTCCCCGGGGAAAAAGAGACCTACACCCTCAAAAAACAGCCATAATTCCAGCGGCGTTGTCGAATTGCGGGCAACTGGCGGACCGGCTAGGTTGCCCAACCTTTCGGGAGCCCCTGCCGCGTGACGGATATCTTTGAAGAAGTCGACGAGAGCCTGCGGCAGGACACCGTCCTGACGTGGTGGAAGCGGGCGCTGCCTTTCCTGATCGCCGCAGGCATCCTGATTCTCGCGGGCGTCGGCGGCTACGAGTTCATGCGGTGGCAGCGCAGCCAGGAGATCGACAAGCAGAGCCTTGTCTTCGATACGGCCACCGCCGCGCTGGAGAAGAAGGACCTGCAGGGCGCCAAGACAGCGTTCAGCCAGCTTGCGACCGGCAAGGGCGGCTTCGCTTCGCTTTCCAGCCACATGCTCGCTGGCATCGAGAAGGATCTCACCAGCGACAGGGCCGCCATTGAGCAGCAGCTTGCCGCCGCGGCCAAGGGCGACAATGGCGTGATGGGCGATCTTGCCCTGCTGAAGCTCGCCTACGCCAAGGCTGACGCCGCCGATCTTGCCGAGGTCGAGAAGAGCGTCGCTCCGCTGATCGCCAAGGGCGGCTATGCGGGGGCGCTGGGCCGGGAGCTTGTCGCCGCGAAGGCGCTCGCCACCGGGCAGGTCGAGCGTGCGCGCACCGAATACCAGGCTCTTTCGTTCGAGATCGAAGCGCCTCAGGCGATGAAGATCCGCGTGCAACAGACCCTGCTCACTTTCCCGCCGCAAGCAGCTGCAGCTTCCGCTGCATCTGCGCCTGCGTCCGCGCCTGCTGCTCCGGCGCAACCTCCAGCTCAGCCCGGCCAGTGATCCTATGATGTCTGTCTCGCGTACCCTTGTTCTGACCCTTTCGGCCTGTGCGCTGCTCGCCGGCTGCGGGCTATTCGGCAACAGCAAGAAGGAGCTGTCGCCCGAAGAGATCGCGGCGCGCGTCACGATCAATCCGCAGGACGAGAACCTGAAGCCGGACGCCGAGCTGGCGGCGACGCCGGTGGTGTTGCCCGAGGCGACCCCCGCGACGGACTGGACGCAGTCCGGCGTCATCGCCACGAAAGTCTCCGGCCACCTGCAGGCCGCGCCGGACTTCAAAGTCGACTGGCGCGCCAGCGTCGGCGGGTCGAGCGAGAACAAGCGGATTGTTGCGGCGCCGGTGGTCAAGGACAACCGGATCTATGTGATCGACGCGAACCAGAAGGTCTTCGCCTTCGACGCGGGCAATGGCCGGCGCCTGTGGGAGCGCGACCTGGAATCGCCCAACGAGAAGCGCGACAACCACGCCATCGGCGGCGGTCTTGCGATCGCGGGCGACAAGCTGATCGTGGCTTCGGGCTATGCCTATGTCGAAGCCATGTCGCTCAGCGACGGCAAGACCGTCTGGCACCGTCGCGTCGACAGCCCGATGTCGGGATCGCCCGCCATCATGGGCAACCGCGCCTTCGTCACCTCGACCAACAACGAATTCTATGCGCTCGACACCGACACCGGCGAGATCATCTGGAACGACCAGGCGATCGCGGAATCGGCGCGCGTGCTGTCCTCGCCCAGCCCGGCGGCGAACGCGGACATTCTCGCGGTCCCGTATTCCTCCGGCGAGTTGATCGCCTACCTGCCGGCCAACGGGCGCCGCCTGTGGTCGGATACGCTGACGACGCTGGGCCGCTACACGCCTCTGTCGGTGATCAACGACATCGCCGGGCGCCCTTCCATCATCGACGGCACGGTCTATGCCGCCAGCCATTCGGGCGTTCTCGCCGCCATCGATGCGCGCAGCGGCGCGCGGCAGTGGGCGACGACGATCGGTTCGCGCCAGGGGCCGGTGATCGGCGGCACGTTCCTCTTCATCGTTTCGACGAACAGCCGCGTGGTCTGCTTCAACCGGATCGACGGCAAAGTGGTGTGGATCCGCGATCTGCCCGAGTTCAAGAATGCAAGGGAAAAGAAGGATCGCATCGTCTGGACCGGGCCGATCATCGTCTCGAACCGGCTGATTGTCGTGTCGTCCGAAGGAAATGTGGTTGCGCTTTCCCCGCAGAACGGCGAGACGGTGGGCGAAGTGAAGGTGGGACAGCCCATCTACATCGAGCCGATCGCAGCCGCCGGAAAGATCTTCGTGCTCACCGACAAGGGTGGACTCGTCGCTATCCGCTAGGCCGGCCGCGCGGCCTGACGCGGACTATTGGAGTTCCTGAAATGACGCTGAAGGTGGCCATTGTCGGTCGCCCGAATGTCGGCAAGTCGACGCTGTTCAACCGGCTCGCGGGCCGCAAAATTGCGATCGTCGACGACCAGCCCGGCGTCACGCGCGACCGCAAGGAAACGACAGGCCGTCTCGGCGATCTCGACCTCGTCCTCATCGACACGGCCGGCTTCGAGGACGTCAATGACGACTCGCTCGAAACCCGCATGCGCCGGCAGACCGAAGTTGCGATCAACGAGGCCGACGTCTCGATCTTCCTCTACGACGCCCGCGACGGAGTAACGCCGGTCGACGAGCGTTTCGCGCAAGTCCTGCGCAAGTCGGGCAAGCCGGTGGTGCTGGCGGCCAACAAGTGCGAGGGCAAGCAGGGCGACGAAGGCCTGATGGAGGCTTGGCGTCTCGGCCTTGGCGATCCCGCGCCTATTTCGGCCGAACACGGCGAGGGCATGTCGGACCTCTATGAGGGTCTCGCCGCGGTTCAGGAGAAGCTGGAGCGCTCCGGCCAGCTGATCTCGCTCGATCCCGCGCCGGAGGACGAAGAGCCGTTCGATCCGGACGTGGAGGCGCCACCCGAACCGGACAAGCCAATCCGCATCGCCTTTGTCGGCCGTCCCAATGCCGGCAAGTCCACGCTGCTCAACGGCATCCTTGAGGATGAGCGCTTCATCACCGGTCCCGAAGCTGGCATCACGCGCGACAGCGTGACGGTGGCGTGGCGCTGGAAGGACAAGGAAATTCGCCTCGTCGATACGGCGGGCCTGCGCAAGCGCGCCAAGGTGCAGGACAAGCTCGAGCGCGCGTCCACCATGGAGACGACGCACTCCATCCGCTTTGCGGATGTGGTCGTGCTGGTGATGGATCCGCGCGACGCATTCGAGAAGCAGGACGTGCAGATCGCCAACCTGGTGATCCGCGAGGGCCGGGGGCTCGTCTTTGCGATCACCAAGTGGGACACGGTCGATAACCCGTCCGAAGCGCGCAAGGAGATGGACCACCAGGCGTTCGCGCACCTGCCGCACGCCGCAGGAACGCCGCTGGTTCCGGTGTCCGGCGTCACGCGCAAGAACCTCGACAAGCTGATGGATGCCTGCGTCAAGGTCCACAAGGACTGGTCGGCCCGTGTGAAGACGCGCGATCTCAACGACTGGCTGCTCTACGTCACGCAGAAGCATCCGCCGCCGGCGCCGAACGGCAAGCGCATCAAGCCGCGCTACATGGCGCAGATGAAGACCCGCCCGCCGACCTTCGTGCTGATGGCCAGCCGCGCCAACGAGATGCCGGAGACCTACAAGCGCTATCTGCTCAACGAGCTGCGCGAGGCGTTCGACCTGCCGGGCGTGCCGATCAGGCTGGTGCTGCGGCAGGGGAAGAACCCGTTCGCGGACAAGGAGTAGTGTTCGGGGGAGCGCCGCCCTAAGTTCTGGGGAGCGCCGGGCGCCTGCCCGGCAAGGCTTAACCGCGAGCACGACGCACGTTGATGGGCTTGGCCAGGCGTTCGACGCTTCGCGTCTCACCCTGGCGCTCCCGATGTCAAACATCAAAGCTTCGCGCTCCACTGCCCTGAGGCATGGAGTAATACCAGCCGTCTGAAATTCTGACTCGGGGGGATTCCCGGGTCGAGGCGAGCGTGATTCCTTCAAGCGATTGAGTCGCATGGAGGGAGGCGATGGCGGTTGCGATCGAGCGGGACGAGTTGTCGGCCGGGGAGTTGCGAGCGGCGGCGCGGCGGTCGAAGGACGTGGCTCAGGCTCGGCGTCTGTTGGCGCTCGCGCTGGTGCTGGAAGGGGCGTCGCGGACCGAGGCGGCTGAGGCGGCGGGGATGGACCGCCAGACGCTGCGCGATTGGGTTCACCGCTACAATGAGGAAGGCATCGAGGGCTTGAGCGACCGGCAGCGGCCGGGCCGGCCCTCGCGGTTGAGCGAGGAGCAGAAGGCCGAGTTGGCCGAACTCGTCGAGGAGGGTCCTGATGTCGCCGTCACCGGCATGGTGCGCTGGCGTTGTGTCGATCTTCAGGGTGAGATCAAGGTGCGCTTTGGCGTCGACCTCTCTGAGCGCCAGGTCGAACGGGTCTTGAAGCAGCTCGACTTCACACGCTTGTCGGTGCGCCCACGCCACCCCAAAGCCGACGAGGCCGCGCAAGAGGCGTTTAAAAAAAGTTCCCGGCCCTCGTGAAGGCGGCGCTGCCAGCCGAAGCCCAAGACAAGCCGCTGGAGATCTGGTTCCAGGATGAAGCGCGCATCGGCCAGAAGGGAACACTGACGCGCATCTGGGCCAAGCGCGGCTCGCGGCCGCGGGCCCGGCGCGACACCCGCTATGAATGGGCCTATCTGTTCGGCGCGGTCTGTCCTGAACGCGGCGTCGGCGCCGCCCTGGTGCTGCCTCAGGTCAACGCCGAGGCCATGAACCTGCATCTTGAGGAAATCGGCCGCAGCATCGCTCCCGACGCCCACGCCGCCTTGGTGATCGACGGGGCCGGCTGGCATTCCCCGACCGCCATACGTCCGCCGAGCAATGTCACGCTCATCTACCTGCCGCCCTACGCGCCCGAGTTGAACCCGGTCGAAAACGTCTGGGAGTTCCTGCGCGCCAACAATCTCGCGCTGCGAATCTACGAGACTTACGACGCCATCGTCGATGCTTGCTGCACCGCCTGGAACGGTCTCATCGCAACGCCGGCCCGTCTCACCTCCATCACCCAGCGCAAGTGGGCGACCGCGTCATGATTTATGGCGGCTGGTATAAGCAGCAGGCTGCGCGGAGGCGGGCATCGCCTCGGTTGGGTCGTCCGTCACGCGTGTTCACGGTGAAGCGTCGCCGCCTCCGCGCGCAGGGCTCGTTCAGACAGGCGTTCGGGCTTGGCCTTTTTCCCGCCGGTCCATCCTGCCTCTCTCCGAAATCTTCGGATGCCGCTGTAGTGAGGCGCAGCATCCTCATGACCCGGTCTTCGGCAGGCGTTCCGGCATCGCGGTTCGCCTTCCAGGCGCCAGCTTAGGACTGGCGCGTGTGTCCTTAAGGCCAGGAGGTTTTTCCTACGGGCTTTTTGGTCCCGCTCCCCAAGCGTCAAGCCTGTCCGTCGATCCGGACTGACGCCGCCGCCAGCCCAGACCTGTAGTTCCCTGCACTCCCTCCGATCGTGCCCCGGTCATGACGCGACGCCTGCCCGGAGGAAGCCAGACCATTATGCGGGAGGTTTGGGTGACTGCCGGATTGTTGCGGCGCTTTTTCTGCGAAGCTTTTTCTAGAGCGCTGAAAGTGCGGCGAAGATTTTTTCAGCGCTCGTCAAAAAGAGCCCGAAAGTGGTGGTAGCGGGCGGCGGAGTTAATGTTCTCAGCGCTGCCCTCTCACCGTTGATGCTACGCATCAACTCCCGACGAAAGTCGGGATCCAGGAATCGTGTCGAGCATTGTACGCGCTTGAAGCTTCAAGCCGGAACAAGCCTCAGCGTCAGCCCTGGGTCCCGACTTTCGTCGGGATGAGCGGTGGTGGGACGGGCGGTTCCAAGAACTCAGGACAGGATTCTCGGGTCGCGCTTCGCTTGCCCGAGAATGGCTCGGCGAGCGCCGTCTTCGGCTACGCGATGTCCCGGTATTCAATCCGCTCGCCGTGCATTTCGCATTCGGGAGAGAGGAAGAAGGGGATTTTTGCGGCGACCTGTTCGGGCGCGGGGAGCGCCGCCTGGTCTTCGCCGGGCATGGCCTTGAAGCGCATTTCGGTGCGGGTTCCGCCGGGATCGAAGAGGTTGACGCGGATGGGCGTCTTCTCGGTCTCGTCGGCATAGCAGGCGATCATGGTTTCGAGCGCGGCCTTGGTCGCGCCATAGACGCCCCAGTAGGCGCGGGGACGCGGAACGATGCCGCTGGTGATGAACAGCGCGCGGCCGGCTTCGCTGACGCGCAGCAGCGGGTGGACGGCGCGGATGAGGCGCCAGTTGGCGCTGAAGTTGACGTCGAGCGTTTCCTGGAAGGCGGCGGGGGTTACCTGTTCCAGAGGGCCGAGCGTGCCGAGGACGCCGGCATTGCCAAGCAGGCCATCGAGGCGGCCGAAGCGCTCCAGCAGGGCGGAGGCGAGCTTGTCGATGCCGGGCATGTCGCGCAGGTCGAGCGGGATCAGCGTGGCGCTGTGGCCGGTCATGGCCTTGATTTCGTCGTCGAGTTTCTCGAGCGCTTTGGCGGAGCGCGCTGTTGCGATGACGTGGTTGCCGGCCTTCGCCAGGGCCAGCGCAGCTGCACGGCCGATCCCCCGGGAGGCGCCGGTTACGAGGACGATGCGGCGATCCATGCGAGGTCCCTAGTCGTCGAGCAGCGAGAGTTGCTGCTCCTTGGCGGCCATATCGTGATCACGGTCAACAAGGCGCGTGGGATAGTCGCCCGTGAAGCAGTGGTCGGCGAACTGCGGCGCGCTGTCGTTGCGCTTGCCGGCGCCGAGGGCCTCGTAGAAGCCGGGCAGGGAGATGAAGGCGAGGCTGTCGACCTTCAGGTACCGCTTCATCTGCTCGATGTTCATGGAGGAGGCGATGAGCTCTTCCTTGGACGGCATGTCGATGCCGTAGAAGTCCGGGTGCTTGATCGGCGGGCTAGCGACGCGGAAGTGGATTTCAGCGGCGCCGGCGTCGCGCACCATCTGAACGATCTTGGCCGAGGTATTGCCGCGCACGATGGAGTCATCGACCAGCACGACGCGCTTGCCATCGAGGATCGGCTTGTTGGCGGCGTGCTTGCGCGAGACGGAGCGCTGGCGGCCGGTCTGGGTCGGCTGGATGAAGGTGCGGCCGACATAGTGGTTGCGGATGATGCCGAAGCCGAAGGGGATGCCGGAGTGTTCGGCATAGCCCAGCGCCGCCGGGCTGCCGCCATCGGGCACCGGGCAGATGAGGTCGGCCGGGACGGGCTGTTCGCGCGCCAGCACGCGGCCGAAGCGCTGGCGCACTTCGTAGATCGAGCGGCCGTGCATGATGCTGTCCGGGCGGGCAAAGTAGACGTATTCGAAGACGCACGGGGATGCGGCGCGCGAGGGGAAGGGCGTCATGCTCTCGACGCCGGTCTTGTCGATCACCACGACTTCGCCGGCTTCGATGTCGCGCACGAAGCTCGCGCCAATGGCGTCGAGGGCGCAGGTTTCCGAGCAGAGGACGGGCGAGCCGTCGTCCAAGGAGCCCAGAACAAGAGGCCGCAGGCCCCAGGGGTCGCGGGCGCCGATCAGCTTGCCGTTGGTGAGGGCGACGAAGGCGTAGCCGCCGTCGAGCTGGCGCAGCGCGTCGATGAAGCGGTCTTCGATGCGGTTGCGCTGGGAGCGGGCGGTGAGCTGAAGGACGACTTCGGTGTCCATGGTCGACTGGAAGATTGCGCCGTTCATCACCAGCTCGCGGTGGATGGCGCGGGCGTTCGTCAGGTTGCCGTTGTGGGCGATGGCGAAGCCGCCGAAGGCGAGGTCGGCATAGATCGGCTGGATGTTGCGCAGCACGACACGGCCGGAGGTGGAATAGCGGTTGTGGCCGATGGCGATGCGGCCGGGCAGGCGCGAGATGGCGCCGGTCTCTTCCGAAAAGCTGTCGCCGACGAGGCCCATATGGCGCTCGGACCGGAAGGTGCCGCCCTTGTCGTCGAAGGTGACGATGCCGGCGGCTTCCTGGCCGCGATGCTGGAGGGCGTGGAGGCCGAGGGCGGTGAGGACGGCGGCGTCCTCGCGTCCGAAGACGCCGAACACTCCGCACTTGTGGCGCATTCCATCTTTCGAGCCAGGACCAAAATCGTTGTCGTCGGTCCGGTAGGCGTCGAAGGTGTCAGGGCCAGCCAAGCCTGCCTCCTAAGCCACAAATCGTGTGGCCAGAACTATCTGCCGGCTTCCGCCGGCTCCTTGATCGCTTCGGTCGCGCTTTTCACGAATCCGGGGACGGTGGAGCGGATCCAGGAAGCCGCGCCGCTCAGGTACGGGTAGCTGCGCGCTTTTGCAATGTCTTGCGGCGTCGCATTGTCAGGGAGCACCTGTTGCATCAACAGAATGAAGAGAATTGCGGCCAGCGCGCCACGGGCGATCCCGAAAACGGCGCCTGCGATCCGGTCGACCACGCCGATCTCGGGCGAGGAGTGAATCAGCTTGGACAGGCGCCCGCCGGCGAAGGCGGCCAGCGAATAGGCAGCCAGGAATCCCACCACGACCAGGATGGCCGCCGGGATCATGGATTCATCGTTGGGCGAGATCAGCCCTTTGAGCGGCTTCTCGAAGAAGGCGAGGGCGTAGAATGCCGCGAGGCCGCCGATGACAAAGGAAATGACCGAGAAGGCTTCGCGAATCAGTCCGCGCCCCAGCGACATCACCGCAGACACCACGATCACGGCCAGTACGATGATATCGAACCAGGTCACAGGTCCCTCGAACAAAGCTGACAATATTTAGTCCCCGGCAAGACAATCCACGAGGTCTTGCAGTCTGGATATCCCATGGACGGCCATGCCGTCGACTGTTGTTGGCGCCCCCGGAGGGGCCCAGGCCTGCGTAAATCCGAGGCGGGCCGCTTCCCGCAGCCGGGGCTCGATGCGTCCGACGGGGCGAATCGCCCCCGACAGGGCGACCTCGCCAAAGAAGACCGAGCCGGTCGGGAAGGGCTTGTCCATCAGCGCGGAGGCGAGGGCGGCGGCGGCGGCGAGGTCTCCGGCCGGTTCAGCGATGCGATATCCGCCGGTAACACTCAAGTAGACGTCGCGCGCGCCGAAGCGGAGGCCGCAGCGCGCATCGAACACGGCGAGCAGCATGGCCAGGCGCGATGAGTCCCAACCAACGATGGAGCGGCGCGGGTTGCCTGCCGCTTCGGGGCCGGCGAGCGCCTGTACTTCGGCGAGCACGGGGCGCGAGCCTTCCATCGCGGCGAAGACGGCGCGGCCGGATGCATCCGCCTCGCTGCCGGCGAGGAAGAGCGCGGAGGGATCGCGCGCGGCGGTGAGGCCGATCTCGCCCATCTCGAACACGCCGATCTCGTCGGTAGGGCCGAAGCGGTTCTTGACCGAGCGCAGGATACGGAACTGGTGGCCGCGCTCGCCTTCGAAATAGAAGACGGCGTCGACCATGTGCTCGAGCACACGGGGGCCGGCGATCTGTCCATCCTTGGTGACGTGGCCCACGAGGATGACGGCGGCCCCGGTCTTCTTGGCGAAGCGGGTGAGTTCCTGCGCGCAGGCGCGGACCTGGGCGACGGAGCCGGGGGCGGCTTCGAGATTGTCGGACCAGAGCGTCTGCACGCTGTCGATGACGATGAGTTCAGGCGATGCAGCCTTGAGCGCTTTCAGGATGGAGCGCAGGTCTGTCTCGGCGGCGAGCTGGACCGGGGAGGCGGCGACGCCGAGGCGCTGGGCGCGCGACTGGATCTGCGAGATGGCCTCCTCGCCAGAGATGTAGACGCACTTCACGCCGGCCTTGCCCATGGAGGCGGCGGCTTGGAGCAGAAGGGTCGACTTGCCGATGCCGGGGTCGCCGCCGACGAGCACGGCGGAGGAGCGTGCTATGCCGCCGCCGAAGACGCGGTCGAGTTCGGGGATGCCGGTGGAGAGGCGGGGCGGCGGAGGATCGGCGGAATCTAGCGGTGAGAAGTCGACATTGGCGACGCGCGTCTTCTTGCCCGCTTCAGGCGCCGAAAGTCCGCCAGGCGGGGCCGAGACGGTTTCCTCGACCAGCGTGTTCCAGCCGCCGCACGCCTCGCAGCGCCCGGCCCATTTGGCATGGGCGGCGCCGCAGGACTGGCAGACATAGGCGGTGTTGGACTTGGCCATTCGTTCCTGTCGAATCAACGCGGCCAAACTGGCAGATGCCAGCGCCGAACGCGAGCGACCGGCGTCAGCTTATCCAGCATCTCCAGCAGGCCCTCCGCCGGCAGCGCGCGGGAAGCCGGAGCCGACGTATTTGGCGATCGCCTCGATCTCCTCGGGCTTGAGCTGCGAGGCCATAGACGGCATCTCGCCCTTGCCCGAGGTCGCGACGCGGGCGATCTCGGCGACGTTGCTCTGGCCGGACAGCGTGGGGCCGGCGCCGCCGGCGCCTGTTGGGCCATGACAGACAGAGCAAACGCGCGCGTATGCCGTGCGCCCGGTCGCAAGTTCTTCGCGCGTTGCGTTCACGGCGGCGGCTGCGGCGACGGACGCGCCGGGCGGCATGGGCGAGGGTGAGGCGACGGAGGCATCATCGACGCCATCGCCGAGCGCGAGCGCGATCAGCTCGGCGGGCTTGCCGCGCGTGGAGACGGCGACGACGATCACCTGCTTGCCATTGTAGCGGTAGGTCATCGGCGCGCCCGTGACGAAGCCGGGCAGCTCTTTCTCCCAGACGACCTTGCCGTTGCGCTTGTCATAGGCGCGGAACATCGGGCCGCCGGTGCCGTCGGAGATGTTGCCGGATTCGCCGAGGAAGATGACGTCCGACATCAGCAGCGGCGCGGGCTTGATGTCCCAGCGGCCCATCTTCGAGAAATCGAGGCCCAGGCCCTGCAGCGCCGGATGGTTGGCGACCAAGGGAGAGGCTGGGCCGATAGGCACGCGCCAGAGCTGTTCGCCCTTGTCCATGTTGACGGCGACCAGTTCGCTCCATGGCGGCTTGAACATCGGCAGGCCCTTCGGGCCCATAAGGACGTGGTTGCCGGACTGGACGTAGGCGTTGTTGGTGCGCGCCGGGTCGCCCTTGGTGAGGCCTGCCGCATTCGGGCGGTGCCGGACGGGCACGTACATGATGTGCGTCGCCGGGTCGATCGACGCGCCGTTCCAGTTGGCGCCGCCGCCATAGCCCGGATAGATCAGCGTGCCGCGCTTGCCGGGACCGACTTCCGTGATCGGAGTGTAGAGGCCTCCCTTCTCATACTGCTCCATCATCTTCAGCGCTTCGGCGCGAAGCTCCGGCGTGAAGTCGATCAGGTCTTCCTCGTGATAGCCGAGCTTGGCCAGCGGGCCGGGAACGGTCGGGAAGGGCTGGGTGGGTGAGAGTTTTTCGCCGGGGATTTTCGAGGGCGGAACCGGGCGCTCCTCGATCGGCCAGATGGGCTCGCCGGTCTTGGCGTCGAACACGAAGACGAGGCTCATCTTGGTGAGCAGCGTCACGACCATGCGGCGCTTTCCGTCCTTGGTGATCTCGTGGATGATCGGCGCCGTCGGGTTGTCGTAGTCCCAGACGCCATGGTGCACGGTCTGGAAGTGCCAGATCTTCTTGCCGGTTTTCGAGTCAAGACAGATCAGGCTTTCGCCGTAGAGGCCATCGCCGAGGCGATGGCCGCCGTAGAAATCGTTCGAGGGCGTATCGGTCGGCATGTAGATGTAGCCGGTCTCGGGATCGGCGCTGAGCATCGACCAGACGCCGGCATTGCCGATGTAGTCGGCGGCGTTGTTCTGCCAACTTTCGTAACCGGCCTCGCCCTTCTGCGGAACGGTGTGGAAGGTCCAGAGGAGCTTGCCGGTGCGGACATCGTAGCCGCGGACGTGGCCGGGCGTGGATTCCTTGTTGCGCGCTCCGCCGGGCACGACCTGCACCACGACGACATCGCCGACGACGAGCGCGGGCGAAACCGAGCCGACATCGCTGACGGCGCGGCCTTCAGTGAGGTTCGTGCGCAGGTCGATGACGCCTTTGGCGCCGAACTCGGCGGCGGCCTTGCCGGTGCGCGCGTCGATGGCGAAGAGGCGGCCGTCGACCGAGTTGTGATAGAGCCGCTTCGACGTTCCGTCGGTCCAGTAGGCGAGCGAGCGGGGGGCGAGGTTCGCGGCGCGGCCGCCGATGTCGCGCTGTTCGGGCAAGTAGGTCCACAGCGTCTTGCCGGCCGCCGCATCGATGGCGGCGGCGCCATGGTCGAGCCAGGGCATGTAGAGCACGCCGTCATCCATCAGTGGCGTCGACTTGAAGTTGGCGGAGGCGGACGAGCCGGTCGTGTCCGCGCTCCAGCGCCAAACGATTTCCAGCTTGCCGACGTTCTTTGCGCTGATGTCTTTCAGGGGAGAAAAGCGGGTCGATTGCGGATCGCCGCCCCAATAGGGCCATTCGCCTTTCGCCAGCGCCTGCTGGGCGGTTTCGGTCTTTGCCGTAGCGGCGCCCGCGGGGCCGTCATGATTGCAGGAGCCGAGCGCCAGGGCGGCTATTGCCGCCAGAGGCAGATGCAGTTTCATAGGTGTCTCCCGCCCGGCCGTTTCTTGTTTCGGGCAAGCTAGCGGCAAGCCGGGGCTCGTGGGAAGCTGTGTGGGCATGATTTCGGTTCAACCTTCTGGCCAGGCCTGCGGCGCCGTGGTTACAGGCGTCGACCTGACGCGGCCGCTGTCGCCAGGCGACGTGGCCGATATCCGCGCGGCTTGGCTGAAGCATCATGTGCTGGCCTTTCCCGACCAGCAGATGAGCGACGACGATCTCGAGCGATTCACGATGGCGTTCGGCGGGTTCGGCGACGACCCGTTCATCGCGCCGATACCGGGGCGCAGCCACATCATCGCGGTGCAGCGGCGCGCGGACGAGCGCTCCAAACTGTTCGCAGAGAACTGGCACAGCGACTGGAGTTTTCAGGCGCGGCCGCCAGCGGGCACGTGTCTTTATGGGATCACCATCCCGCCGGTGGGCGGCGACACGCTGTTCGCTAACCAGCACGCGGCGCTTGATGCGATGCCGAAGGCGTTGCGCTCGCGTCTTGAAGGAAGGATGGGGATCCATTCCGCCAAGCGGGCCTATGCGCCGGAGGGAACATACGGCGCAGGCGACAAGGACCGGTCGATGGATATCAGGCCGTCGACGGCGGCGGAAGCGACGCAGCTTCATCCGATCATCCGCCGGCATCCGGAGACGGGGCGCGAAGGCGTGTTCAGCTGCTTCGGCTACATCATCGGCATCGAAGGCATGCCGCCCGAGGAATCAACGCCGCTGCTGCTGGAGCTGTACCAGTGGCAGAGCCGCGAGGAGTTCCAGTACCGCCACAAGTGGAAGCCCGGCATGCTGCTGATGTGGGACAACCGCTCGGTGCTGCATGCAGCAACAGGCGGATATGACGGGCATGACCGTGTCCTGCACCGCACGACGATCGCGGCATCGCCCTGACGGTCGCGGCGCCGACGCCTCCTGCCGCGGGCCTGATCATCACACCCGGCGCTTCAGAAACGGTATCGTCAAGCAGTTGGAATCTGGCCGCGCCAAGCATAGCTTCCGCGCCAAACACAGGCAGATCCTGAAAGGACAAGAGATGGCGCGCTATGACAGCATTCTCGGAACCGTGGGCCGGACGCCCGTTGTGAGGGTCAACAGGCTGGCGCCGCCGCATGTGAATCTCTGGGTCAAGGTCGAGGCGTTCAACCCGCTCGGCTCGGTGAAGGACAGGCTGGCGCTGGGCGTGATTGAGGCGGCGGAAAAGTCTGGCGAACTGAAACCGGGGCAGACCGTGGTGGAGATGACCAGCGGCAATACCGGCATCGGGCTCGCCATGGTGTGCGCAGCCAAGGGCTATCCGCTCGTCGTGACCATGCCGGAGAGCTTCAGCGTCGAGCGGCGGAAGCTGATGCGGTTCCTCGGCGCCAAAGTGGTGCTGACGCCTGCCGCGCTTCGGGCGACCGGCGCGATCACAAAGACGATCGAGCTGGCGAAGGCGCACGGCTGGTTCATGACGCGTCAGTTCGAGAACGAGGCGAACCCCGCCTATCACGAGCGCACGACGGCGCGCGAGATCATCGACGATTTCGAGGTCGACAAGCTCGACTACTGGGTGACCGGATACGGCACCGGCGGCACGCTGAACGGCGTGGCGCGCGTGCTGACCAGGGAAAGCCCGAACACCAAGATCGTGGTGTGCGAGCCGGCCGACGCGCCGATGCTGACGAGCGGCGCGCCGCAGGCGCGCAATGCGGATGGCACGCCCGCGGCCGGGCATTCGGCATGGAAGCCGCACCCGATGCAGGGCTGGGCGCCCGACTTCATTCCGAAGCTGACGGGCGAGGTGGACCTGTCGAAGGTGCATAAGATCCTGACGGTCACTACGGCCGAAGCGATGAAGTGCAGCCAGGACCTGGCGGCAAAGGAGGGCATTTTCGTCGGCATTACGTCCGGCGCGACGTTCGCGGCCGCGCTGGCGATCGCAAAGGAAGCGCCCAAGGGCGCCAACATCCTCGCCATGCTGCCGGATACCGGTGAGCGTTATCTGTCGACGCCGCTGTTCGCCAATGTTCCGGCTGACATGACGGAAGAAGAGGCCGCGATCCTGAAGTCGACGCCCTACGCCAATCCGCCAGCTGCCTAGTTGTGGCCGCGGACGGCGCGCCAGGCGGAGATCATGGCGTCAGCGGAGCGGTCCACGTCTTCAAGCGTGGCCGCATCGTTGATCACCGAGATGCGCATGACCCACTGGCCGCGCCAGTCCGAGCCGGCGGCGAAGCAGACGCCGTCGGACTGGATGCGGGCGATAGTGCGGCGGGTAAGCTCGTCGTCGCCGCCGAAGCGCACGATGACCTGGTTGAGCACGACCCTGTTGACGATCTCGACGCCGGGCTCCGTCGCGAGGCGCTCGGCGAAACGAACCGCGAAGGCGCAATGCCGCGTGATCATCTCGGCGATGCGTCTGCGGCCGAGGTGGCGGATCATCGCCCAGGTCGCAAAGCCGCGCGCGCGGCGGGAGAGCTCCGGCACATAGTCTGACGGGTTGCGACTGCCGTCGCCCGCGCCAGGGAGGTAGCTAGCTGAGATGATCATTGAGCGGCGGTGCGCCTCGCTGTCGCGCACGATGGCGTAGCCGCAGTCATACGGCGTCTGCAGCCATTTATGCCCATCGACGGCCCAAGAGTCGCAAAGCTCCAGTCCGTGGCCGAGCGCGGCATGGGTCGGCGTTGCGCGCGCCCAGAGGCCGAAGGCGCCGTCGACATGCACCCAAGCGTTCTTCTCGCGAGCGGCGCTGGCGATTTCGGAGAAAGGATCGCAGGCGCCGGTGTTGATCTGGCCAGCCTGCGCGATGGCGATGATAGGGCCGGAGGCTTTGGCGATCGCGGCGTGGAAAGCGGCGGGCAGGATGGCGCCTTCGCTGTCGACCGCAACTTTCACGACACGGCCAGCGCCGAGGCCGAGATATTTCAGGGCGGCGAAGACGGTGGAGTGGGCTTCCTCTCCCAGCAGCACGGTGATGGGCGGCGCGCCGAACAGGCCGTCGGCCTCCACATCCCATCCGGCGCGGCGGAGGACTTCGCTGCGCGCCGCGGCGAGGCAGGTGAAGTTGGCCATGGTGGCGCCGGTGGTGAACCCGACGGAGGACTTAGCCGGCAGGTAGAGCAGGTCCAGCAGGGCGTTGGCCGATGTTTCCTCCGCAGCCGAAGCGGAGGGCGTGGCGAGATGGTTGGCGGTGTTCTGGCCCCACACGCTGGTGAGCCAGTCGGCGGCGACGCCCGTCGGACTGCTGCCGCCGATCACCCAGCCATGGAAACGCGGTCCGGTCATCGCAGCGAGCCCGGGTTCGGTATGCGCGATGAGTTCTGCGATGACCTGCTCGGCTGATACGCCTTCGTCCTGCAGGTTCAGGCGGAAGCGTTCGAGTTGTTCGGAATAGGGGGCGATCGGGCGATGGACGCGCTCTGCGTCCTGGTCGCGCCGCGAGGCAGCGTAAGTGGCGATGCCTTGCAGGAGAGTCTGGAGTTCGCTGGTGTCCATGGACGCCTCTAAAGCCGGCGCGCTGCGCCGGCCCGCAGATTATCGGACAGGCGAGGCGCCGTCGCCGGGGAAACGACAGCGCAACCAAGCGGCCCTATGGGCGGCGGCCTTCGGCATGCTTCTGTCCTCAAAAGGCGACACAACCTGTTTCCTCGTCAAGCGCATTTCAGATCGCGGGCTGGATTGGGCCTTCGGCGCGGCCGTGCACGAACTGGTCGACATGGGCGCTGCCGGATTGGTCGAGCGCCGATACGCTGCCGCGCCAGACGATCTTCCCCTCATGCAGCATGGCGACCTCGTCTGCGATCTTCCGGACGCTGGCCATGTCGTGCGTGATGGTGATGGCGGCGGCGCCCAGCGCTTTCACTTGCTCGACGATAAGGTTGTTGACGGCGTCGGCGGTGATCGGGTCGAGGCCGGTGGTGGGCTCGTCGAAGAAGATCAGGTCGGGCTTGGCGATGATGGCGCGGGCCAGCGCCACGCGCTTCTGCATGCCGCCGGAAAGCTCGGCGGGGCGCAGGTCGGCGGCGGAGGCGCCGAGGCGGACCTTAGCCAGCGTTTCGATGGCGAGCTTCTTCGCTTCGCCGCGGCCGACGCCGTCGCGATACATCAGGGCGAAGGCGACATTTTCCCAGACGGCGAGGCTGTCGAACAGCGCGCCGCCCTGAAACAGCATGCCTGTGCGGCGCCGCACGGCGTCGATAGCCTTGCCGCCTTCGACTTTCTGGCCGTCGAACAGGACTTCGCCGCGTTCCGGCGTCATCAGGCCCAGCGCACATTTGATGGTGACCGACTTGCCGACGCCGGAGCCGCCGATGACGACCAGAGACTGACCTGGCGCAACCGTGAGATCGACGCCGCGCAGGACTTCCTTGTCGGCGAAGGTCTTGTGAACGCCGCGCAGCTCGAGGATCGGCGAGTGGGTGATGGGTTCGCTCATCATCTTCTCACAGCCCGATCGTCGTGAAGATGGAGGTGAGGATGTAGTTCGAGGCGAGGATCAGCACCGCCGCGCCGACCACGGCCAGCGTCGCCGCGCGGCCGACGCCGCCCGCGCCGCCCTTGGAGCGGTCGCCCTGATAGCAGCCCATGATCGCGATGATGGCGCCGAAGAAGGCGGCCTTGATGACGCCGGACCAGATGTCGTTCGCGGTGACGAACTGCCAGGTATTCTTGAGATAGACAGCCCCGCTGAAATCGAGCGAGCCGACGCCGACCAGATATCCGCCCATCACGCCGATCGTGTCGGCGACCAGGACAAGCGCGGGAAGTGTGAGCGTCGCGGCGAGGACGCGCGGCGCGTAAAGATAGCGCGACGGCTTGGCGGAGAGGGTAAGGAGTGCATCGATCTGCTCGGTGACGCGCATGGCGCCGATTTCGGCCGCGATGCCGGCGCTCACCCGGCCGGCCAGCATCAGGCCCGCGAGGACCGGGCCGAGTTCGCGCGTGATGCCGAGCACGACGATGTTGGGCACGAACTGTTCGGCGTTGAAGCGGGACCCGCCGACATAGATGTTGAGCGCCAGCGCCGCGCCGATGAAGACGGCGGTGAGGCCGACGACAGGCAGAGAGTAGAAGCCGATCCTCATGCACTGGCGGAAGAATTCGCGGATGTAGATCGTCGGCGTCACGCAGGCGGTGAGGACCTGCACGGAAAACACGGCGATGCGCCCGACTTCGCGGAACGCCGTCAGCACGGTGCGGCCGATGAGCTGGAACGGGCGGACGATCGCCGGAACCGGCTGTCTTTCGGAGAGAGAGGTCATTCGCCCCCCAGATAGACGCGTTCTATGCGCGACCCCAGGCGGGAGAGGAGTTCGTAGTCGATCGTTCCCATGGCGCCGGCGACCTCCGCCAAGGGCATGTTGGGTCCGAGGAACTCGATTTCATCCCCCACCGACGCTTTTGTATGGGTGACGTCCACCACGATCAGATCCATCGACACGCGGCCCACGATGAGGCGTTTCTGCCCCGCGATAACGGCCATGCCCCGGTTCGAGGCGGCGCGCAAGAAACCGTCGGCATAGCCGAGGCCGACGGTCGCCAATGTCATGTCGCTCGGCGCCGTGAAGGTCGCGCCATAGCCCACGGTTTCGCCGGCCTTCACGTCACGAATCTGAAGTATCGGCGAGGTGAGCGTGACGACGGTTGCAGGAGCATCGCCCGTGGGCGGTGTCGGCCCGCCGCCATAGAGGCCGATGCCGGGGCGGATTTCGTCCAGCGTGTAGCTGCCGCTCTGGAAGGCGCCGCCGGTAGCGGAGAGGCTACGGCGTGCACCAGGCCAGAGCGGACGGGCGACGTCGAACAGGTCGAGCTGCTTCTGGTTCATAGGATGGCCGAACTCGTCGCCGCAGGCCAGGTGGCTGAGGAGGCGGCGCGGGTGGGGGAGTTTCTGGGCGGCTTCGGCCCAGTCGGCGCGCGGAACGCCAAGGCGGTTCATGCCGGTATCGAGATGCAGCGAGGCGCGGCGTTGGGCAAGCGGGCTGGCCTGCCAGAGATCGACCTGGGGAATCGAGTTCAGCACGGGTTCGAGCTGGTGCTTTTCGAAAGCGGGGAGCGTGTCAGGCGTGGGCCCATGGAAGACGGCGATCTCGGGCGCGGGGCCCAGCACGTCGCGCAAGCGGGCGCCTTCGGCGGGCCAGGCGACGTAGAAGCGCGTGCAGCCGGCATCCGCCAGGACGGGGGCGACCTGCGCCGCGCCGAGGCCGTAGGCGTCGGCCTTCACAACGGCGGAGGCCTGCGCACGTGGGGAGCGCGCGGCGAACATGCGCCAGTTGGCGACGATGGCGCGAAGATCGATCTGAACGCGGGGTCCGGACATGCGCCTTGGCTAAAGGGTTTTGGCGGGGCCGAAAAGGCGCCGCTACTCGCGGCCGTCGGGCAGGAAGCCCTTGCCGCCGCCGCCGCCCACCGGCGGGCCATCGTCAATGCCATAGCGGCGGTCGAGGTTGGAGAAGCGGACGCGAGAAGGATTGAAGCCGACCTCGACCTTGCCGATCGCGCCGTGGCGCTGTTTCGAGATGATGACCTCGGCGACATTGTATTTCGCCGCCATCTGGTCTTTCCACTCGCCGTGGCGCGGATCGCCTTCGCCGGGCTCGAGGCGTTCGAGATAGTAGGCCTCGCGGTAGATGAACATGACGACGTCGGCGTCCTGCTCGATGGAGCCGGATTCCCGCAGATCGGAGAGCTGCGGCCGCTTGTCCTCGCGGTTTTCCACCTGGCGCGAAAGCTGCGACAGGGCGAGCACCGGAATCTGCAGCTCCTTGGCGAGCGCCTTCAGCGACTTGGTTATCTCGGTCACTTCCTGCACGCGGCCATCGGTCCTGCGGTTGCCCGACGGGGTGATAAGCTGGAGGTAGTCGATGATCAGGAGATCGAGGCCCGACGTGCGCTGCAGGCGGCGCGCGCGCGCGGCGATCTGCGAGATCGAGATCGCGCCCATGTCGTCGATGTAGAGCGGCAGGCCTTCGAGCTCCTGCGCCGCTTCGCGGATCTGTTCGTAGTCGCGCGGCGTGAGGTCGCCGCCGCGGATCTTGTCGGAAGGCACGCTGGCGATGTCGGCGAGCACGCGGTTGGCGAGCTGATCCGATGACATCTCGAGCGAGAAGAAGCCGACGACGGCGCCTTCGTCCGTCTTCATCTGGCCGTTCGGGCCCATCGAGCGTTTGCACGCCTTCGCCGCGTGATAGGCGATGTTGGTGGCGAGCGCGGTCTTGCCCATCGAGGGGCGGGCGGCGAGGATGACGAGATCGGACTTGTGCAGGCCGCCGAGCAGCCGGTCGAGATCAGAAAGGCCGGTCGGCACGCCGGCGATCTTGCCGTCGCGCTTGTAGGCGAGCGTCGCCGTCTTGATCGACTGGGCGAGGGCGGAAGAGAAGGTCTGGAAGCCCTGCTGGCCCGCGCCGCGTTCGGCGAGCGCGAAAAGGTTCTTCTCGGCGGCTTCGATCTGCTTCTCGCCCGGTTCTTCGATGTCGGACTTGGTCGCCTTTTGGACGATCTCCGCGCCGATCTGGATCAGCTCGCGGCGCAGTGCGAGATCGTGGATCAGCCGCGCATAGTCGAGAATCTCCGGGCCGAACGCCGCGCTGTCGAGCAGGTCGGCGAGATAGCGCGCGCCGCCGATTTCGGAGAGGTGTCCGTCGCGCTCGAAATGCTCGCGCAGGGTCACGCCGTCGGCGACCTTGCCGTTCGAGATCAGACTGTCGAGCACCTTGAAGATCGACGCGTTGGACTGCGCGTAGAAATCGCTCGGCTTCAGAATATCGGAGACGCGCTGCTGCGCGTTGTTGTCGAACAGAATCGCGCCAAGCACGGCCATCTCGGCGGCGAGGTTGTGCGGCGGCGACGCCGGCTGTGGAAGATCGTGGTCTTTAGCCATGGGCTTTCTCTAGCCCCATCATTCCCGTGAATCGCGACTTGATTCTAGGATATCCCCGCATTCCTTGTCGCTGTGCATGGACATGAGGAAATCCCGGGTTTGCGGGGTATTCCGGGCATGCCCCAAACGTGATCGCCCCTGTGCGGCGCGACAAACAAAAAGGGAAGCCTTCCGGCTTCCCTTGATGCGTTGCAATACGGACAGGATCAGGCGTCGGCCGGGCCGCGCTCGCGTTCGGCGGCGTTGGCGGCGTCGGAGAACTCCTTCGCCGCTTCGTTCGCCTGGGCCTTGTCGGCGGCCTGGCTCGCCGCGATGACGTTCTCGCCTTTCGCCTGACGCTCGGCCTCGTCGGGCGAGCGTGCGACGTTGACGGTGATCTTCATCGACACTTCCGGGTGAAGCCGGATGATGACCTCGTGCACGCCGATCGTCTTGATCGGCTGGTTGAGGACGACGTGCTTGCGCTCGACATGGCCGTGGCCGGCTTCGGCGGCGGCGGCCGCGATGTCGCGGGCGGCGACCGAACCGTAGAGCTGGCCGGTTTCGCCGGCCTGACGGATCAGCACGTAGGTCGTGCCGTCGATCGCCTTGCCGTCAGCTTCGGCCGCAGCCTTGGCTTTTTCGTTGCGGGCTTCGATGGCGACGCGCTCGCGCTCGAACCGGGCCTTGTTGGCGTCGGTGGCAAGGAGAGCCTTGTGTTGCGGCAGGAGGAAGTTGCGGGCGAACCCGTTCTTCACCTTGACCACATCGCCAATGGCGCCGAGCTTTTCGACGCGTTCGAGAAGGATGACTTCCATGGGACTGTCTTCCTTACGCGACGATGTAGGGCAGCAGCGCCAGATGGCGCGCGCGCTTGATGGCCTGGCCGAGAAGACGCTGCTTCTTGGCCGAGACGGCGGTGATCCGGGCAGGAACGATCTTGCCCTTCTCTGAGATGTAGCGCTGCAGCAGCTTCACGTCCTTGTAGTCGAGCGGCGGAGCATTGGCGCCCGAGAACGGGCAGACCTTGCGCCGGCGGCCGAACGGACGGCGCGAGGGCAGGTTGGCGATGTTGATTTTGACTTGTGCCATGTTCGTTGCTCCTAGCCGCGATCCGGACGGGGGCCGCGCGGCGGGCGATCGCCGCGATCACGGTCGCCGCCGCCGAAGCCGCGGTCACGACCGCCGCCGCCGAAGCCGCCGCCGAAGCCTTCGTCGCGCTTGCCGCGATCGTCACGATCCTTGCGGGCGATGACGGGCGAGGGCTCTGCGGAGAATTCCTCGACCTTCACGGTGAGGAAGCGCAGCACGTCCTCGTTAATGCGGTGACGGCGCTCCACTTCGTGGATCACCTCGCCCGGACCTTCGATGTTCAGAAGCGAGTAGTGCGCCTTGCGCGATTTCTTGATCGGATAGGCAAGGTTGCGCAGACCCCAGTATTCGGTCTTGCCGATCTTGCCTTTGAGTTCAGTGACGACCTTGGTGATGTCTTCCACCAGCGCGTCGACCTGTTGTGGGGAAATATCGGGTCGCGTGACGACCACGTGTTCGTACAGTGCCATTTTTTATCCCTTCAGCGAGGGGCGGCGCAGCGGGTCCGAAGGGCGGACCAGCCACGATGGATCCCTCGCGCCCGGATGGGCCTTGGGACCGCCTCTCTTTGCGAAGGGGGGTCAATACCCGAAAACCCGACGGAATCAAGCCCGCAGGCTGAAAGGCGGCAGATTCAGCCTGGGAAGCTGAGCCTGCCCTTCCGCGAAGCGTTCTCATCGCAGGTCCGGTTTGTCCCGGCGCCTGCTGAAAGCAGAAAACCTTGCCCTGGCCGCCAGGATGGCGAATCGGCGGAAACGTCTGGTCCTGCTGGGTGCGGCGGCCTCATAGGCTCCAAAATCCATGTCCCTTGCGCGGGTGGACCCTAGTTTCTAGGAAGGCCGATCCCTCAAGCCCGATTCCCCGAGGCCTCCATGTCCCGCATCGCCTTTATCTTCCCCGGCCAGGGCAGCCAGGCCGTCGGCATGGGCAAGGACCTGGCGGATGCTTTTCCGGCGGCAAAGGCGGTGTTCGACGAAGTGGATGCGGCGCTGGGCGAGAAGCTGTCGACGCTGATCTGGGAAGGCGCGGAAGCCGACCTCACCCTGACGGCCAATGCGCAGCCGGCGCTGATGGCGGTCAGCCTTGCGACGGTGCGGGCGCTGGAAGCCGGGTTCGGCGTGAAAATCTCGCAGGCCGCCTTCGTGGCGGGCCACTCCCTGGGCGAATATTCGGCGTTGGCGGCGGCGGGAGCTATCTCTGTCGCGGACGCTGCGAAGCTGCTGCGCAAGCGCGGGCAGGCGATGCAGGCGGCGGCGCCGGCCGGCACGGGCGCCATGGCGGCCTTGATCGGCAAGGTCGATGTCGAGATCGCCGAACAGATCGCGCTTGAGGGTTCGGCAGCCGGAACGGTCGTGGTCGCAAACGACAACAATGCCGGCAATGTGGTGATTTCGGGCAGCAAGGCTGGGGTCGAGGCGGCTATCGCGGCGGCGAAGGCAAAGGGCGTGCGGGCGATTTCGCTGCCGGTCTCCGCGCCCTTCCATTCGCCGCTGATGGCGCCGGCGGCCGTCGTGATGGAACAAGCGCTCGGAACCGCGAAGATTTCCAAGCCCATCGTCCCCTTGGTCGCAAACGTTACGGCGCGACCGATCGACGAGCCCGCCGACATCCGACGGCTTCTTGTGGAGCAGGTCACCGGCCGCGTGCGCTGGCGCGAGAGCGTGCAATGGATGGCGAGCCCGCAAAGCGGAGCCGGTGGCGGCGTGACGAAATTCGTCGAGACGGGCGCGGGCAAGCAGCTCTCCGGCATGGTGAAGCGCAATGCGCCCGATGCCGAGACAGTCGCGCTGAACGCGCCCGCTGATCTCGAAGCGTTTGCGAAGTCGATTGATTGATTACCGGAGTCATTCTCGGGTAAGCGAAGCGCACCCCGAGAATCCCGGATAGAGCGAGTGTGGAATTCCAGGAGTTCCTTCGCGGCGGGAACCGAGATCCTCGGGACAAGCCCGAGGATGACTCCCCAAAAGGAGACGGTAGATGTTCAACTTGTCTGGCCGGTTCGCCCTCGTCACCGGCGCATCGGGCGGCATTGGCGGCGCCATCGCCAAGGCGCTGTCGGACGCGGGCGCCAAGGTCGCGCTGTCGGGTACGCGGGTGGAAGCTCTCGAGAAGACGGCGGCGGAGATCGGCGGCTCGCCGGTGATCCTGCCGTGCAACCTGTCCGATCCGGCGGCGACGGCCGCGCTGGTGGGGCAGGCGGAGGCGGCGCTGGGCGGACTCGACATCCTCGTGTCGAATGCGGGCCTCACCCGGGACGGCCTGCTGATGCGGATGAAGGACGAGGACTGGGAGCAGGTGCTCAACGTCAACCTGGGCGCCTATTTCCGGCTGTCGCGTGCGGCCATGCGCGGAATGATGAAGCGCCGCCACGGCCGCATCATCGGAATCACCTCCGTGGTGGGCGTGACCGGCAATGCCGGCCAGACCAACTATGCCGCCTCGAAGGCCGGGATGATCGGGTTCACCAAGTCGCTGGCGGCCGAAGTCGGCAGTAGGAACATCACGGCCAACTGCATCGCCCCGGGGTTGATCGCCACGGCCATGACCGATGTCCTGAAGGACGACCAGAAAGAGGCTTTGCTCAAGGGAATTCCCGCCGGACGGCTGGGATCCGGGGCTGACATTGCCGCCGCCGCGCTCTATCTGGCTTCGGATGAATCCGCTTACGTTACAGGGCAGACCCTGCACGTAAATGGCGGGATGGCGATGATATAGGGTCTCTCTATAGTAGAGGCCTATGGTCAAAAAAATTCAGGCGTGTTACCGCGCCGCAACGAGGATTCCGCCGGTTTTGGCTGGCCGAGATACTGGAAGGGAATGATATGTCCGACGTTATCGAGCGCGTGAAGAAAATCGTGGTCGAGCGCCTGGAAGTCGACGCCGAGAAGGTCAACGAGAAGGCCAGCTTCATCGACGACCTCGGCGCGGACTCGCTCGACCTCGTCGAGCTGGTCATGGCGTTCGAAGAAGAGTTCGGCATCGAGATCCCCGACGACGTCCAGGAGCAGATCGGAACCGTCGGCGACGCGGTCCGCTTCATCAAGGAACGCGTCTAACCCGCGCGCGCCTCGGCTCGGAGCCACATCATGCGGCGCGTCGTCATTACCGGCATGGGACTCGTGACGCCTCTGGCCAATGGCCGCGAGGCTTCCTGGAAGAAGCTGATCGCCGGTCAGTCGGGGCTCAAGAAAGTCGACCTGTTCGACACGTCGGATCTTGCCTGCAAGATCGGCGGGCAGATGCCGTGGGTGACGGGGCGCGGCGGCGGTTCGGCCGACGATCCGGGCTCGTTCAATCCCGAAAAGACGATGTCGCCGAAAGAACAGCGGCGCGTCGATGAGTTCATTCTCTACGCAATGGCGGCGGCTGACGAAGCCATCGGCGATTCCGGATGGAAGCCCGAAAGCTATGAGGACAGGTGCCGGACCGGCGTTCTGATCGGTTCAGGCATCGGCGGCCTTGCGACCATCGCCGCGACGGCGGTCGAGTTGCACGAGAAAGGACCGCGTAAGGTTTCGCCGTTCTTCATTCCGAGCGCGCTGATAAACCTCGCCTCCGGACAGGTCTCTATCAAGTACGGCCTCAAGGGACCGAACCATGCGGTCGTGACTGCGTGCGCCACCGGCGCCCACGCCATCGGCGACAGCGTGCGGCTGATCCAGTGGGGCGATGCCGACGTGATGGTGGCCGGCGGCACCGAGGCCTCGATCTGTCGCATCGGCTATGCCGGCTTCATCGCCTGCCGCGCCATGTCGACCGGCTACAACGACACGCCCGAAAAGGCGTCGCGCCCCTATGACAAGGACCGCGACGGTTTCGTGATGGGCGAGGGCGCAGGCATTGTCGTGCTCGAGGAGTATGAGCACGCAAAGGCGCGCGGCGCGAAAATCTACGCAGAAGTCGTCGGCTACGGGCTGACGGGCGACGCCTTCCACATCACGTCGCCCGATGAAAGCGGCGATGGCGGCGAGCGCGCGATGCGCACGGCGCTGCAGCGTTCGGGTCTCGATGCTTCGGAGATCGACTATGTCAACGCCCATGGCACATCGACGCCGGCGGGCGACGAGATCGAGGTCCGCGCCGTCGAGCGTGTGCTCGGCAACGCTGCGTCTACCGCGCACCTCTCGTCCACCAAGTCCGCCATCGGCCACCTGCTCGGCGCGGCCGGTTCGGTGGAGGCGATCTTCTGCGTGTTGGCGATCCGCGATGGCGTCATCCCGCCGACGCTGAACCTCGACAATCCGAGTTTCGAGACGCCCATCAACCTCACGCCCCACAAGGCGGTGAAGAAGAAGGTGCGCGCTGCTCTGTCCAACTCGTTTGGCTTCGGGGGAACCAACGCAGCCCTGGTTCTCAAAGCGGTAGACTAGTCCTACCGCAGCAGTGGAGTCGTTCGTGGGAAAGCTTTTCGGCGCCCTTCTCTTGCTGCTTGTCGTCGCCGCCGCCGGCGGCTGGTTTTACCTGCAGCACGTCTATTCAGAACCTGGCCCGGCGACGGAAGACGGCGCGCCGCGCGTCGTAATGGTGCCCAAGGGCGCTAGCGCGGGGACGATCGCCCAGTCGCTTCTCTACAGCGGCGCGATCAAGGACGAGCTTCATTTCCGCACAGCCGTGCGTCTGCTGGATCTGCTTCCCGGCTACGAAGGCGATCTTGCGCTCAAAGCGGGCGAGTATGCAGTGCCCTCAGGCGCCAGCATGAAGGAGATCGTAGCGCTGCTCTCCAGCGGCAAGTCGCTGCAGTACGCGGTGATCATCCCCGAGGGCCTGACGAGTGCGATGATCATGAAGCTGCTCGCGGAAAAGGAATGGAAGTCGACCACCGGCGCGCCGGAAACCTACAAGCTTGCCGGCGAACCGCCGCCGACGCCTGCCGAAGGCGTCCTGCTGCCCGGCGATTATGCAGTCCAGCGCGGCGACACAATCGAATCCGTGATCGCACGGTCTATCAAGGCGCAGCAGGATCTGATGGCCGAACTCTGGCCGAACCGGCAGCAGGGCCTGCCGCTCAAGACGCCTGACGAAGCCATCAATCTGGCCTCGATCGTCGAGAGCGAGACCGGCGTTCCCGAGGAGCGGCCCCAGGTCGCTTCCCTGTTCATCAATCGCTTGCGCAAGCCCATGCGGCTGCAGAGCGATCCCACCATCGTCTATGGACTGACGCGGGGCGTGCCGCTGGGCCACGGCCTGATGGTGAGCGAGATCGCCCGCAAGACCGAGTGGAACACCTATCAGATCGACGGCCTTCCTAAGACGCCGATCTGCAATCCGGGCGCGGAGTCGATCAAGGCCGTCCTGAACCCTGCGGTCACCAACTACCTATACTTCGTCGCCGACGGTTCAGGCGGCCACGCCTTCGCAGCTACGTTGGGCGAGCACAATGCCAACGTCACCCGCTGGCGCGAAATCGAAAAGCAGCGCAATGCGCCCAAGCGCGGCGCCCAGCCGCGATGAAAGATCGGGGCGGGGCATGATCCGGGGGATGACAGGTTTCGGGCGCGCGCAGGGCCAGGCGCCCTGGGGCGCATGGGCGTGGGAAGTCCGCTCGGTCAACGGCAAGGCCGTGGACCTGCGCACCAATCTCCCGCCCGGCTGCGAGGCGGTGGATTTCGAAGCGCGGCGTCGCGTCAAGGACCGCTTCCAGCGCGGCAGCTTCCAGCTTCAGCTCCGCATCGATTTCGCCAAGGACGCCAGCGCCACGAGCATCGACACGCGCGAGCTGGCGCGGCTGGCGCGGCTGTCGCGCAACTGGGCCAGCGCCCGCGTCGCGCCCGCCAGCTTCAACGGCCTCATCAACACCAACGGCGTCATCCGCGGCGCATCGCGCGCCAACTCCAGCGTCGACGAAGGCATTGCGAAGGATCTGCTGGCGGGACTGGACCAGGCGCTCGACGTGCTTGCGGCGGCGCGGGCCAAGGAAGGCGAGGGGCTGTCCGCCCTCTTCGGCAGGATGATGGGCGAGACCGAGGCGCTGGTGAAAAAGGCCGGCGAGCTGGCCGCGACCCAGCCCGATCTCGTGCGCGAACGCCTGCGCGCCCGGCTGGCGGAAATGGGCAAGGACCCGGCCATCGACCAGGACCGCATCGCCCAGGAAGTCATGCTGATGGCCAGCCGCGCCGATGTGCGCGAGGAGCTGGACCGGCTGGCGGCGCATATCGAAACGGCGCGGAGCATCCTGAAAGCCGGAGAGGCCGCCGGCCGTAAGCTCGATTTCCTTTGTCAGGAGCTTAACCGGGAGGCAAACACCCTGTGCTCCAAATCAGCCAGTCTGGAGCTGACGAACACGGGATTGGCGCTAAAGTCCCTGATCGATCAGTTCCGGGAGCAGGTGCAGAATGTCGAATGACCGCTCTCCCCAGCGCCCGCGCCGCGGCGTGATGTTCGTGATCTCCAGCCCGTCGGGCGCCGGGAAGACCACGCTGTGCCGCCGCCTGATCTCCGAAGTGCCGGGCGTGCAGCTTTCGATATCGGCGACGACGCGCACGGTGCGCCCGGGCGAGGTCAACGGCGTCGACTATCATTTCCGCACGCAGGACCAATTCCAGGGCATGATCGACCGGGACGAGTTCCTGGAGTGGGCGAAGGTCTTCAAGAATTTCTACGGCACGCCGCGCAGCGAAGTCGAAAACCGGCTGATGAGCGGCGTCGACGTCGTGTTCGACGTCGACTGGCAAGGCGCCCGCGCGCTCAAGACCATCCGCCCGGGCGACGTCTGCTCGGTGTTCATCCTGCCGCCGTCCATCTCGCAACTGAAGCAGCGGCTGGAAGGCCGACCGGGATCGGACGTCAAGACCGTGCAGTCGCGCCTCGACGGCGCCGGGCAGGACATCCTGCGCTGGGGCGAATACGACTACGCCATCATCAACGACAATCTCGACACGGCTTTCGCTGAGCTGCGCGCCATCCTGATGACGGAGCGCATCCGCCGCACGCGCGCCTCGATGGGCATCATGGTCGACCAGCTGCTCAAGGATGTCGGCCTCGCGACCAAGACCCAGAGCGGCAGCGCTACCTCGTAGCGCGGGGGGAGCGCCGGGTGCCTGCCCGGCCAAGCCTCACAACAAGTACGGTGCATGCAGTGAGGTTCTTGCCGGGCAGGCGCCCGGCGCTCCCGAACGCTAGGCCTGTGTTTTCCGCCACGCCCCAGCCAATAGCCTGAACTCGTCCTGCGTCAGCGTTTCGGCCCGCCGCGTCGCATCGATCCCGGCGGCCGCCAGCGCCTCGACGCCGCCATCCAGGGATCTGAGCGCCGCACGCAGCATCTTGCGGCGCTGACCGAACGCGGCGGCGGTTATCGTCTCCATCGCTTCGAGATCGCTGAATGCTTCGGCCGGCGGCAGCGGCGTCAGAACCACGACCGCGCTGTCCACCTTCGGCGGCGGTCGAAATGCGCCCGGCGGCAGCGTCATCGCTATGCGCGGGCGCATCACGGCCCGAGTCAGCACGGCAAGGCGGCCATAGTGCTCCTCGTCCGGGGCGGCGCAGATGCGCAGCGCCACCTCCTTCTGGAACATCAGCACCATGTCCCCGCGCCAGTCTCCCGCCTTCAGCCATTTCACCATCAGCGGCGTGCCGACATTGTAGGGCAGGTTGGCGACGATCATCACCGGCGTCTCGCCGCCTGCCTTGGCGATCACACGCCGTTCGTCGAACACGCGCGCATCGCCCCGCACCACGTGCAGCCGCCCGGACGTAGCCTCCGGCCACGCCTCCAGCCCGTCGGCAAACCGATCATCCAGCTCTACTGCGATCAGCTTGCCCACGCCCGCATCCAGCAGGGCGCGTGTCAGGCCGCCGGGGCCGGGGCCTACCTCGATGATGGTCTTGCCTTCCACTGGCCCGCCCGCTGCGGCGATGCGCTTCAGCAGCGCGGCGTCGAACAGGAAATGCTGGCCCAGCGCCTTCTTCGGCGCCCCAGGCGTCAGCCCGGTCATGCGCTTGCCCGCGCCATCGCCATGCTGTCCGCAAGGTCGAGAGCGGCGATCAGGCTGTCCGGCCTCGCCCTGCCCGTCGCGGCCGCATCATAGGCCACGCCATGGTCCGGCGATGTGCGGATAAAAGGCAGGCCGAGCGTCACGTTGACCCCGCCCCACATGTCCAGCGTCTTCACCGGGATCAGCCCCTGGTCGTGGAACATCGCGATCACCGCATCGAACCGCCCATCCAGCGCCTCGCGGAATATCGTGTCCCCCGGCCGCGCGTTCGTGCAGTCGATGCCCTCCGCGCGCAGGAGCGCGGCGGCCGGATCGATCGTCTCGATCTCCTCCCGCCCGATCTCGCCGTCCTCGCCCGCGTGCGGGTTGACGCCGCACAGCCCGATGCGCGGCTCGCGTATGCGGAAATCGCGCTTCATCGCGCCATTGACGATGCGGCCCACCGTGGCCACCAGATCCGTCGTGATCGCTCCCGCCACGCTGGCCAGCGGCTGGTGGATGGTCGCCAGCGCCACACGCAGCCCCCCGCCCACCAGCATCATCACGGGATGCGGGGCGGGCCCATCGCCGGCCGCAAGTTCGGCAAGGAATTCGGTATGCCCGGGATGCTTGAAACCAGCACGATAGAGCAGCGCCTTGGAAATGGGATTGGTGACGACTGCCGCCGCCTTGCCGGACTGCACGTGCATGACGGCGAGCCGGATCGAGTCCAGCACCGCTGTCGCCGTGGCGGGATCGGGCTCGCCCGGTTTTGGCGCCGGCGAAGTGATCGGCATCACCGGCAGGCCTTCCTGAAAGACAGCCGGCGCGTCGGAGGGCGAGGCGATGAGCTTGATCGGATAGTGCAGGCTGGAGGCGGGCCGCGCCGCATCCAGCACGCGCGGATCGGCCACCGCGTAGAAGGACGAGCGCGAACGCGAGCGGAAGGCCTCGTAGGCTTTCCAGGTAATGATCGGCCCGACGCCCGCCGGATCGCCCATCGTTACTGCAAGTGGAAGAGCGCGCCCGGCCATGGCCCTAGCGCCGTTCGATCGTCGCCTCGCGCTTGAGATCGCGAAGATAGCGGTCGGCGATCATGGCGAGCTCCGACTGGAACAGGCGGTCATGGATATCGTCGCGCGACGGCATTTCGGCCGAGCCTGCCTTGCGTTCGCAGACGTAGAAAACGACCTTTCCGTCATCGCCCAGATCCATCACGCCGGTTGCGTCGCCGGCCTGAAGGTTTTCGAGCGACGAACGATAGGCCGCTGCGAGCTGGGTCACCGCGACATCGTTCAGGTCGACCGGAGTGATGCCGTCGACGCCTGTTGTCGCGGCAGCTACCTCGCCGCACGTCTTGGCCTTCGCCTTGACCTGCTCGAGCTTGGCGGCCGCGCCGTCGCCGCGCGCCACAACCTGTTTCAGGTTGAGCATCGCATCGCCCGGCTTGCTCGGCTCGCGCTTGCCGGTCAGTGCGACGATGTAGACGCCGCCCTCGCTTTCGATCGGCTGAAGCAGGGTCGGCGGCGTAGGCGCAGCCTGCACGGCGTTCCAGACTTCAGGGCGCATGTCGCCGGGCGACAGCCAGCCCATGTCGCCGCCGGTCGAAGCGGACGGAGCGGCCGAGAACTGCTGCGCAACCTGCTGGAAGTCAGCGCCGCGATTGATCTCGGAGATCAGGCTGTCGGCGCGCGTCCTGGCGTTCGCGCGCGAGGCCTGGTCGGGCGCGTAGAGGAAGATTTCAGCGACGCGGTATTGCGGCTTGTCGAGGCTGCTCTTGATGCGGTTCAGCATCTCGTCGATGCGCAGGTCGGACACGCGGATCGTCCGGCCGTAGCGGCCGCGGATCAGCGAGGTCCACGCAATGTCCGCCTCCATCTGGTCGCGAAGCGACTGCGTGTTGATCCCGGCCTTGGTGAGTTCGCCCAGGAACTGTTCGCCCGTCATGCGGTTCTGGCGGGCGAGGTCGCTGATGCGGGCGTCGATCTCGTCGGCGCCGATCTTCTGTTCTTTGACCAGCTTCTTGAATTCCTGGAGCTGGATACGCTCGTCGACCAGCTGGTCAATGGCGCGCGCCTGCGCTTCGCGCAGGATCGCTTCGTCTGGCTGGCCGGAGAAGCTCAGCAGGATCCAGCGCATGCGGTTGCGGACGTCGGACTGGGAAATCACCTGCCCGTTCACGATCGCGACCACGCCCTCGATGGTCTGCCCGCGGGAGGGCGAGGACGCCAGCGAGGCAGTTCCCGCCGGCGGGGCGGCCGGCGGAGCGGGGGTCTGGGCCCAGGCAAGGCCGCCGGAAACCCCGGCGGCGGCAAGGCAAAGTGCAAGCAGACGTTTCATCAAGTCACCCGGCAGAGCGCCCGAACCTGCTGGCAGGTCTGGGCGAAAAAATGGCGTCAGGCGCGATATACACGAAGGATAGGCCAAAATGCGAGCCGGGCAGCGCAGCCAGGGGCAAATAGCCCCGCCCGCCTAATCGAAGTTTGAATCCGACAGCCCGCCCAGGCCGGTCAGGGTGAAGGTGAATCGGATCGATTCGGACGGTCCCAGCGTCCTGTCGCGCCCGCCCGAGCGCTCGTACGACAGCAGGAAGAACGAGCATTCGTCGCGATAGCCGATGCCTATGCTGAGGCCGATATTCTCTTTCAGGGCGATATTGCGCTGCTGGGCGATGACGGCCGACCAGCGGTCGGTGGCGCGGAATTCGCCGCGCCAGATCAGCCCCTCGTCCTTAACCCCCGATGCATTCTGGTCGACCTTGAAGTAACGGGCGCTGCCGCTCAGGCGCCACCAGTTCACGTTGGTGTCGAGGTCCAGCCGGTTGACCTTGAAGTTCTGGTCCATGCGGATACGCGCGCCGGTGCGCAACGCCGATCCGAACTCGGCCTTCACCGAGGCCACATAGTCCGACTCTGTGCCGCTGAGGTTGCTGAGCTGGTTGAAGGCCGGATCGCTTTCCTGCCGCCAGCGCTTGCCGATAAGGGTCGAAAGCTCAATGTCCCTGCCGATCTTCGCGGTCGTGCTCACGCCGAGGGCAGTGCGGCCGCCGCCTTCCCACAAGTCGTAGTTGGAGACGGAGTTGGGCTTGAACAGATTGCTTTCGTCGGCCTCGAAGACCTGCGAGTCCTCGTTCGGGATGCCCTCGTCATTGGCGCCTTCGCTGCCATAGGCGACCATCGCGACCGGCTCGACGATGACGTCGACGAAATCGCCGCGCCGGATGAAGGGATAGCTGACCTGCGCGCCGGCGACGCCGAGGACGCGCGATATGTTTCTTGCGCCGGCGGCGGAGCCGTCATCTACGCGGTACAGGTCGCCGCGGCCGAGAGCGAAGGGTTCGACCACCAGGCCAGGGCCGACAATGTATTGCGCGCGCCAGTCGGCGGAGAGGGTCGAGCGCGCTGTGTCGAGGGCAATATCGCCATTCGGCAGGGTCGTGGAGAGATCGCGGAACAGCCCCACCGCGCTGAAGTCGGTGGCGACCTGGCCGTTCTTACCGAGGTCGAAGACTTTCTGGGCGTAGATCGAGGGGGCAACCTTGGGAAACTTTGCGTCATCATCCCCCGCGCGCAGGCCCTGGAACACGAAAGCGCCGGCCTCGAAATAGAAATCGTCTTTCTGGCCGGTTGTGAAAACTTGGCTCAGCAGTTGTCGCGGCTGGCTCGCCACCAGGCCGCGAAGGTCGTCCTCGCCGTCGATGTCGTAGCGCTGGTCATAGAGGTCGTCGGTCTGGCGCTCGATGCCGAAGCCCCACTGCCAGTCCTGGTTTATGTTGAAGCGGCCGCCGGCATAGAGGTGGCTGCGCCATGTCTCCTCGTCGAACTTGTCGCCGTCGCTGTTGAAGTCCTGCTCGTAGGTGAAGCTGCCCTCGGCGGCTACGTAGCCGGAGAAGAAGCGCTTCCGGTAGTCGACCTTGATCAGCGGATTGACGTTGGCAGAGACCATCGGCGCGATGGTCATGTCCTGCGAGGGCGATATCGCCCAGTAGTAGGGTTGCTCGTAAAAGGGGCCGATCTTGGACGACACGCCGCCGTCCGGCGTAAGCAGGCCGGAGCGGCGTTTCGAACTCGGATCGGGATGGGCGAACCAGGGGATGTAGACGACAGGCACGCCTTTGATCTCGAGGACGGCGTCCTGGTACGAGATCATCTGCGTTTCTGAGTTCTGCACGGCGCGACGGGCGCGCAGCGACCAGGTCGGCTCGTTGCCGTTCGCCTCGCATACCGGACAGCCGGTGTAGACGACCTGCTCAAGCGCGTTGCGCGTTCCGTCGGTGCGGACGGCGGACGAGGCGGTGAGCATGGCGTTGCCGGTCAGGCGCGTGGAAAAGCGCGTGGCGAAACCGTTGCGGAAATTCTCGTCGGCCTCAACCTCGTCTGCGAATTGAACGCCGCCGTCCTCGTCGACGATCTGGACATGGCCCTGCGCCCGCATCGTCTGCTTGTTCTTGTCGTAGACCAGCCGGTCGGCGCGCAGCACGCGCTGGCCGACGCGGACTTCGACATTGCCCTCGGCGGTCGTGATCAGGTTCTTGACGTCGTCGGTGATCAGGTCTGCACGCAGCATGACCTCTTCGCCTTCGGCGGGAGCGGTTGTCGGGGTGGGCGCCGGCGGTGCAGGGTTCTGCGGGGTCTGCGCCGCGGCGGTCGTCCCCGCGGACAGGGCGACCATCGCCGACGCGAGGCAGGTTAGCCGCAGCACCATCCGTCTCCCCTCGCGCACTGGTTGCGAGCGACTCCCAGCCTTGGAACCGATACGCAAAGGGAAGGTTAGCGTCCAGAGACGGAACGGCATTCAAGTTGTCCCAACGGCAGCCGCACCGGCAAAGCGGCGCCGGAGCAACAGCGGATTACGCTTGCGACAGGATTGTGTTCCTGGATGTTCAGCCGTCTTCAGCGTGCGCCAGCAGCGTAAGTACCGCAAACAGGGCAAACAGCGGCGGACACCAGGCGGCCGCTTCGGGCGGCGTTGCGCCTGAGGAGGCCATGCCGGCCGCCAGCCGCGTCACGAAGAACAGCACGAAGCCTGCAAGCGCGCCTGCCCCGATCAGCTTGGACAGGCCGCCCGACCGCGCCAGGCGAAGGCAGACCACCGCCCCGATCAGCGCCATCGCCAGCATGAATACCGGCGTCGCCAGCAGCGTGTGGAGTTTCAGCACATAGGTGTCGACCTCCATCCCGGCGGCGCGGCCATCGCGGATAAAGCCTGGAAGGTCCCAGAAAGGAATGGTTTTGGCGGAGGCGAAGCGCGACAGCAGCGTGTCGCTGCGCAGGTTGGTCGGCAGGCCAAGCGTCTCGAACCGGACGGGATTGCCGCCAATGCGATTCTCGACGACGTCCTGAAGCTGCCAGAACCCCGATTTCAGCTCCGCCCGCTTGGCGTCGATACGATGGGTGAACTCGCGATCCTCGCGGCCTTTGGCGCCCGGCCGGAAGTAGTAGAATGTTACATCCTCCAGCGCTTCGGCGCGGCCGACGACCCGGCGTGCGCTGATGATCGCCTGGGCGTCCGGGTTTTCCGACGCGCCGGGGTCTCCGGCGCCGGCGGCAAGGTCGCCCTGGCTCATCCAGATGCTGCCGCTCGCTCCCGGCTTGGCTGCCGCCGCTGCGGCGGCGGCGCGCGGATTGATCAGGCGTTCGCGTTCGGCCTCGAACGAGGCGCTCAACCGGGTGGCGAGCGGATCGAGGATCGTCACCATCACCACGCCGATCACCAGCGCCAGGACCATTGCCGGCCCCAGGAAACGCCAGGCCGACACGCCGCAGGCGCGGATCGCCGGAATCTCGCTGCGGCGGCTGAGCTGCGAGAACGTCATGATCGAGCCGACCAGCATGGCGAAAGGCAGGGTCTCCAGGATCAGCCCCGGCGTCTTCATCAGCGTCAGCTGGAAGGCGGTGGCGATGGTGATCTGGGTGCGGCTGCCGATGGTCCGCATCTGCTCGACCACGTCCACCAGCACGATCGCCATGATGATAACGCCAAGCGTCAACGCCAATGACATCAGGCATTCGCGGAAGATGTAGCGCTGGATACGGCCTGCTATGACCATGTCATGCCGCCTGCGCTTGTGCGTTCACGGGAAACGGATTTCTGCGCCGGCCTTTTCCGGGCTTCATGAAGTAGAAGAATGAGATTGCTGCGATCACGAAGATCGGCAGCAGATACTGCAGCACATTCAAGGCCGGATCGTCCCGCCCCGCCGAGACGGCCCCGAACGCCAGCAGTCTCAGCACGACCGCCGCCCCCGACGCCAGCGCAATCCGCTTCGCATACCCCCGCCGGCTGAAGTCCCCGCCCAGCACCGCGAATATCCCCAGCATTGCCATCGCAAAGTTCAACAACGGCGCCGAAACCCGCGCATGCCCCTCCGCAGCCAGCATGTTCACGTTTGCATAGTCGTAATAATTGTTCATGTCCGGGAAGAAGAGCTCCGGCAGATACCGATCCGACTCCTCCAGGATCACCGCCTTCCGGTCGTTGACGAACGGGGCGAGATCGAAGGGCGATTGGTCGAAGGTCAAAACCTCCAGTGCGCCGTTGTCGCGCAAGGTCTGGCGCTGGCCGTCGCGCAGCACCAGCACGGGCGAGCCTTCCATCTCCGCGAGGAAGGCCGTCTTCGAGATGAAGGTAACGACCTCCCCGGGATTGCGCGCATCGCTAACGAGCAGATCCAGCATTTCCGCGCCATTCACCCGACGCGCGAAAGTGGTGAGGCCGTCGCCGTGCTGCATGAACATGCCTTCGCGCACCAGCGACGCCGCGAGGTCTGTCGAGGCCGCGCTGACCGTTTCGCGGAGTTCGCGCGACGCCGCCGGCTGGATCCAGAGGTTGAGGCCCAGATGGAGGATCGCCGCCAGGGCCGCCAGCCGCATCACGGGGGAGGCGACCTGCCAGTTCGACATGCCTGAGGCCTGCGCGACGACAATCTCGTTCTCCCTGTGGGAAACGTTGAGGGCGCCCGCCGTGGCGATGAACAGGGCGATCGGCATCAGCAGGGAGACGATCTGGGGCGCCGCCAGAACAGACACCCAGAGGTAAACCAGCATCGACTGACGATTCTCGACGATCAGTCCTAACTGCGTTAGGCCTTGCGTGAGCAGGGCGATCAGAGCAAGACCGCCGACGATCGCCAGCAGGGTTCTCAACACGTTCCGGAAGAGATAGCGCTGAAACCCTGACATGCGGAAACCTGAAGACGGCGCTTCGCGCCCGCGGCAAGGCCGGAAGGCCCTGGCGCAGTGCTAGCGGCGTCCGGCGGTTTCGTCGATGACCATATGTAGCCAGACCTCAGGACCCTAATACCTCCATGCAGATCAAGTTTTCCGCCGAACCCACGGGCGATGCTGTGGCCTATCTGGCCTACGAGGGTGACAAGGGGTTCGAGTTCGGCGGTGGGCTCGAGACAGCGGGCGAGGCGGCATTCCGCCGCGCGGCTGCGGCCGGCACGTTCAAAGGCGCGACTGGCCAGATTCTTGAAATCCTGGCGGCGGAGTGGAGCGACGCGCCGAGGGCGTTGCTTGTCGGCGTGGGCAAGAAATCGGCCCTGACGGAAGTCGGCTGGCAGCGGGCTGCAGCCGGGCTGGTGAAGCGGCTGCTGGTCAGCGGCGCCAAGTCGCTCGCGATCGTCGGCGCGCCGGATCGCGGCGTCGCCGCGCACCTGGCTTTCGGCGCTCGTCTCGCCGCATATCGCTTCGACAACTACCGGCCGACGCTGAAGGCGGAAAAGAAGCCGACGCTCGGCGCGGTCTCCATCGTCACCGACAGCGCCGCCGGCGCTCGCTCGGACTACGCGCCGCTTGCTGCACGCGCGGAGGGCATCGAACTGGCGCGCAATCTCGTGTCCGAGCCGCCGAACGTGCTGCATCCGGAAAGCTATGCCGTACGCATCCAGGAGCTGGCGGATATCGGCCTGGACATCGACGTGCTGGATGTTCCGGCGATGGAAAAGCTCGGCATGGGATCGCTGCTCGGCGTGGGCCAGGGCAGCGTCCGCGGATCGCGCCTGTGCGTCCTCAAATGGATGGGATCGAAGGACAAGAAGGCCGCTCCGCTCGCGCTGATCGGCAAGGGCGTAACGTTCGATACCGGCGGCATCTCGATAAAGCCCGGTCCTGGCATGCAGGACATGAAGGGCGACATGGGCGGCTCGGCTGCGGTCGTCGGCGCGATGGTGGCGCTCGCCAAGCGCAAGGCCAAGGCGAATGTCGTCGGCCTCGTGGGACTGGTCGAGAACATGCCGGACGGCAACGCCCAGCGCCCGGGCGACATCGTCAAGTCTGCGGCTGGCAAGACCATCGAGATCCAGAACACGGACGCGGAAGGCCGTCTCGTGTTGGCGGATGTGCTCTGGTACGCGCAGAAGAAGTTCAATCCGAAGGCGATGGTGGACCTCGCTACGTTGACCGGCGCGATCATCATCTCGCTCGGCAACGAGCATGCCGGCCTGTTCTCCAACAATGACGATCTGGTCGGCAAGCTGACCGCCGCGGGCAAGGCCGAAGGCGAGCCGGTGTGGCGTTTGCCGCTCGGGCCCGGCTATGACAAGCAGATCGACAGCGAAGTCGCCGACATGAAGAACATCGGACAGGCGGGCAATGCCGGTTCGATCACGGCCGCTCAGTTCCTCCAGCGCTTCGTCGACGAAGGCCGCGCCTGGGCCCACCTCGACATCGCCGGAACGGCCTGGCGTCCGGGGCATGACAATCCGACCGAGCCGACCTGGGCCACGGGCTGGGGGGTGCGCATCCTCGACCGGCTCGTCGCCGACAGTTACGAGGACTAGGCATGGCGGCTGGCGCTGCGGAGTGGTGGTTCTACCACATCGAGCATACCTCACTCGACGCGGCGATCGCCCCGCTGATCGAGAAATGCCTCGAACGGAAGTGGCGCGTGCTCGTCGTGGGCCACGAAGAAACGCTGGCGCGCCTCGACCGCGCGCTGTGGACGTTTCGCGACGACAGCTTCCTGCCGCACGGTCGCGCACGCACGGACGCCTCGAAGCATCCCGTCCTGCTTTCAACCGAGCCGCATTCCGCCAACAACGCGAAGGTTGCGCTGCTGCTGGATGGATCAGATGCCGACGCCTCGCAGTTCGAGCGCATGATGGTGGTGTTCGACGGCGGCGATGAGGCTGCGCGCGCCAAGGCGCGCCAGCAGTACAAGGCGGCAAGCGATGGCGGCGGCAAGGCGCGCTATTTCCAGCAGGAACGCGCCGGCGGCTGGAAGGAATTCACGAAGGATGCCGATCCGCCGTCTTCCTGATGATGTTGAGCGTTGTCGGCTTCCGTGACATAGGATTCAACAAGCAGTCCAAGGGGGCGACGTGCTTCGCCGAACTGTCATCAAGGGTGTAGCGGCGGGCGCTGGCTTGGCCGCCGCCTGGCCGGCCGGAGCGCAGAAGGCTAGGCAGGGCCGGTGGCTTAGGCTGGAAACAGATAACTTCGTTGTGTTTTCAGCGGGCAGCGAAGACCGCACGCGCAAGGAGCTGGCGGCGCTCGAGGGCTTCCACAAATTGCTGGTCAAGCTGATCCCGCGAAAACAACCAAGCGCGCTCAAGCTTCCTCTGTATCTCACTGGTAACGATCGCGATCTTGACGCCACCGCTCCGGGGTCGGGTGATTCCGTGTACGGCTTCTGGCAATCGTCAGTTGAACAGATCAGGGCGGTTTCGACCCTGCATCGAAGCGTCGAGCGGCAAGGCAGCATGCCCAGAAACGTCCGGGCAATGGATGCGCGTGTTGTCCTGCTGCACGAGTATACCCACCACTACGTCATGGCGAACAGCCGGGTAACGTACCCGGCCTGGTATAATGAAGGCATCGCCGAGTTTCTTTCTACGGCTGACTTCGAAGACGATGGCGTGGTCGTCGGAAAATTCACGGCGGCGCGGGCCACGTGGCTGGTGGAGTCTGGCTGGCTGGGCATCAACACGTTCCTGACGGCCAATCCTGGCGAGCTTTCCGGCTACCAGAATGCGCAGTTCTACGCTCAGGCCTGGCTTGCAGCTCACTATCTGTCCACGAAGTCGGATCGCGCAGTCGGCTTCGACAAATACATAACAGCGCTTCACGAGGGCGCTGATCCGATTGCCGCGTTCGAGCCGGCTTTTGGGATTACGCCGCAGGCCTTCGACAGCGAGCTGCGCGACTACAAGAGCGATGCGATCAAGCAGGGAAAGGTAGCGGGGATCACCGCGGATCCTTCGATTGCCATAAAGGCGGAGCGCCTGCCTCTATCCGCCGACGAGATGCTGATGCCTCTGTCATACCTGCGTAGCATCCCGCCTCTCAAACGGGCGGAAAAATCGGTCGCCAGCATCAAGGCTCAACACAAGAAATTCGAAACGGACACGTTCGCCATCCGCGCCCGCGCCCTCGCCGAAATCTGGTACGGCGATCTTGGCGAGGCCAGAAAGCTGCTCAACGGGCTGCTCGTCGCCGATGCACAGAATGCGGAAACCCAGCACCTGAGCGGCTTGTGCGATTTGCGGGCGGCCTACGCGACGAACGACGCCTCGCTGTTCAAGCGGGCTCGGCTGGGATTTGCGACGGCTCACCGGATTGACGGCACGCGCGCCAGTTCCTTGTTCCGCTACGCGGAGTGTGGCGTTCGCGAACAGGGTGGCCGGATCGATCAGCATAATGCTGACGTGCTGTCGATGGTCTACCAGCTGGCGCCGCAGGTGGACGCCTACGCCCAAGCACTCGCCATGGCTCTTATGCAACGCAAGAACTTTCAGGAAGCGATTGCTGTTCTCAAGCCGCAGGTTGCAGACTCGCATGACAAGGACGGCGCGTTCGCCAAGAAGCTGGTCTCCGAAGCAAAGGCAGAGAAGGAGCCAGAATTCGTCTGGCCGGAATCCGCTGCGAAACTCCGCGAAGACGGCTAGCCTAGTCTACCACCGCCGCATTGCCGCGGATGATGGCGGCGAGCGGGCCTTTCAGCTCGGACAGCGCCTGCTTCATCGAGGTGTAGCCGGCTTCCACGGCGGGCTCGTAGTCCTGCCAGTCGCGCAGCTCGATCCCGGACATTTCCGGGGCGATCAGAAGGTCGGTGAGGCCCCGGTGGGCGTTCGGGTTGATGCTGATCGTGGCGGCGCGCATCAGCAGGTTGGCGATGGGCGGCGGGTTCTTGAACCCGTGCTGGCTCGTCCAGCCGAAGAAGCCGGGCGGATTGATGAAATCGTCCGCTGACAGGCCCTCGGGGGCCTGGGCCACATCGACGCCGATGATCCTGCCGCGATGCACATCGCGCATCACGTCGACGGGGAAGTTGTTGAGCACGGCGCCGTCGACCAAGACCTGGTTCTCCGACACCACCGGCGGCAGGATGCCGGGCAACGAAATCGTGGCGCGCAGCGCCTCGCGCAGCAGGCCCTGGGTGTGAACGCGGAACGTGCCCTGGGTCAGGTTGGTCGACACCGCGAAATAAGGCAGCGCCAGTTCCTCGATCAGAAGGTCGTCGAAGTGTTCTTTCAGCCGCGCATCGACTTTGTGGCCCTTCACCAGCGCCACGACGGGAAGGCGATAGTCCGACAGCGGGTTGCTTTCGACAAAGGCCTTGCGGATTCGGCGGTCCAGTTCTTCGTCAGACCACCCGCAGGCGATGCCTGCGCCGATGATTGCACCCATCGAGGCGCCGCCGATGAAGTCGATCGGACAGCCTACTTCACGCAGCGCCCGGATGACGCCGATATGCGCATAGGCGCGCGCCCCGCCACCCGACAGCACAAGGCCGACGGACTTGCCGGATATCACGCGCGCAAGCCGGCGGCTGTCGGCCTCATCGACGCCTTTCCAGTGGAAGATACGGGCCGCGTCCGCCGCTGCGCGCCATTCGGCAGTGGAGGCGCCGCGTCTTTCGGCGGCGTGGTGGACAAGTACGACGTCCACCAGCCGAAATTGGCGCGCAGGGGAGGGGTCGTCGGGCAGCAGGGGCGAGGAGGGCCGGGCGTCGGCGCGGGCGAACAGCCAGATACGGTCGGAGTGCCGCTGGGTCAGCTTGAACCAGGGCGTATCGCCGATGGTGGCCAGCAGCAGGACGATGTCGTTGCGGGCCTCCAGCTCGTCGAAATAGCTGCTGGGCATGCCGACGGCTTCGTCGCCGACGATCGCCACCCGCAGCCCCATGGCCTGCAGCGCGGCCGCCAGCGTGCGGGCGCGCAGCTTCAGGTCGATGGTCGGCGACGTGGCGATGAGTCCGAATACGCGCGGCTCTGCCGAACGCGTGACCTTTTTCCGCGACTGGCGCATGCGGATCATGATCGTCCGCGTCAGCCGTTCCATAATCCGGGGGTCCGATCGAACCAGCGCCATGAAGCCTGTACGCGACATGGACAGAAGTTCAGTATCCCGCAGCGCATAGACGGCGTGCTCGTGCGCTTCGCCGGCGATCATCGACATCTCGCCGACCGGCTCGCCCGAGCGGATGTGGCCCACCAGCTCCATCTTGCCGTCCTGCGAATGACGGAAAGCGCCCAGCGAACCGGACAGGACGAAATAGATCTGATCGGAAGGCTCGCCGATGTCGAACAGCTTCCAGCCGCCCGGCAGGCCGAAATAGCGCGTCTCCGCTTCCGCCGCCTTCAGCGCCTTCGCCGGAGCGTCGCGGAGGAACGGCACCGACTTGAGGGTCGGCGGCAAGGGCGCGGGGCTTTCCGCATCCTTTGATTTCATAGTCACAGGCATGGGGAGGACACGACCCAATTTCTTTCTTGCTCCACCCTCACATTAACGCTGAAACCTGAAGGAAAGGTGTGGGCAGCATTCATCTCATATGGCGTTTCGATCGCGCCTTGCCACCACAACCCCATCGGACCTTAATGCCCGGAATCGGCAGACAAGGCGGGGCGCATGGCGCGACTACACTCTCAGGTAAGTGCTTCTTCCGAGCGCTTTCAAGGCAATGCTGCTGCAATGCAGCGCCTTGTATCGCAGCTGCGTGACAAATCGGCAGTGGCTGCGCTCGGTGGCCCGGAAGCCTCACGCACCCGACATTCGGGTCGCGGCAAGCTGCTTCCGCGCGAACGGGTGGAGCGGCTGGTCGATCCCGCATCGCCTTTCCTTGAGCTTTCTCCGCTGGCGGCGGACGGCATGTATGACGGCGAGGCGCCTGGCGCCGGCGTCATCACCGGCATCGGCCGGGTGTCTGGCCGCGAATGCGTCATCGTCTGCAACGACGCCACGGTGAAGGGCGGCGTCTACTTCCCGATAACGGTGAAAAAGCATCTGCGCGCCCAGGAAGTAGCTCTCGAGAACCACCTGCCGTGCATCTACCTGGTCGATAGCGGCGGCGCGAACCTGCCGCACCAGTCGGAAGTCTTCCCCGACCGCGAGCATTTCGGCCGCATCTTCTACAACCAGGCCAATATGAGCGCGCGGGGCATTCCGCAGGTCGCCGCCGTCATGGGCTCGTGCACCGCCGGCGGCGCCTATGTGCCGGCCATGTCGGACGAGACCGTCATTGTCAGGAAGCAGGGCACCATCTTCCTCGGCGGCCCGCCGCTGGTGAAGGCGGCGACGGGCGAGATCATTTCGGCCGAAGACCTCGGCGGCGCGGACGTCCACGCCCGCCGCTCGGGCGTGGCTGACCACTACGCAGCCAACGACGCCCATGCGCTGGAGATGGTTCGCGACATCGTCCGCAACCTCAACCGCCCGAAGCGCGTCATGCTCGACGCCCAGCCTTCCCGCGATCCGGTGTTCGATCCGGACGAGCTTGCCGGCGTCGTGCCGCTCGACCCGCGCGAGCCCTATGACGTGCGCGAGGTGATCGCCCGCATCGTCGACGCCTCCGAGTTCGACGAGTTCAAGAAACTGTTCGGCGAGACCTTAGTCACCGGCTTTGCCCGCCTGCACGGCCTGCCGATCGGCATTCTCGCCAATAACGGCATCCTGTTCTCCGAAAGCGCGCAGAAAGCGGGGCACTTCATCCAGCTCTGCGACCAGCGCGGCATCCCGCTGGTGTTCCTGCAGAACATCACCGGCTTCATGGTCGGCTCGAAATACGAAGCCGGCGGCATCGCCAAGGACGGCGCGAAGATGGTGACGGCGGTCGCCACCGCCCGCGTGCCGAAATTTACCGTGGTGATCGGTGGCAGCTATGGCGCGGGCAATTATGGCATGTGCGGCCGCGCTTACTCGCCTCGCTTCCTCTTCATGTGGCCCAACGCCCGCATCTCCGTGATGGGCGGCGAACAGGCCGCCAGCGTGCTCGCGACCGTCAAGCGCGACGCCATGGAGGCTAAGGGCCAGACATGGGCGGCCGACGAAGAAGCGAAGTTCAAGCAGCCGATCCGCGACCTCTACGAACGCGAAGGCTCGCCCTATTTCTCGACGGCCAGGCTATGGGACGACGGCGTGATCGCGCCGGCCGACACCCGTCGTGTGCTGGGGCTGGCGCTCTCGGCTTCGCTCAATGCGCCGCACGGAAGGCCTGCCGATCAGGACACAGGATTCGGCGTTTTCAGGATGTGATCAGAACGGATTCCTGATCCGGACGCCTTCTACATTCTGTCCATCTTGCAGGTCTTCCGACCACAGCGTCTTGCACCCGGCCAGCTTGGCAGCGGCAACGATAGAAGCGTCATAGATGTGGAAGCTGAACTTCTGCGCAATCCTCACTGCGAGATCATGAGTTTCCGCAGTCAGCGGCGCTATTTCGCAGCTATCGCGAACCGCCGCCAGGATCGCCGATATGTCCGTCCACCCCAGCCTGGCCTTGTTGCGGAGAACGGACACGCTTTCGTTGAGCGCTTGCACGCTGATCGTCCCGCCCGCTTCCAGCAGCGCACGAGCCCTGACTGCCTTGGCGGGGTCGATCGATGTCAGATAGATGACCACGTTGGAGTCGAAGAAATCACTTGCCACGCTTGTTGGCTTCCATCCGGTCGAACTTGAAATCCTTGGGGAGCGAGCCACGATATTTTTCAAGGCGGTCAAACAACTCCTTTCGCGAGGGCTTCTTTTCCACGTCTACGGTGCGTTTTCCTGTCACGTTGATGTCGATTTCATCGCCTTCCTTGAGATCCAAGACATCGACCACCGCTTGGGGCAGGCGGATGGCCAGGCTGTTTCCCCACTTAGCAACGCGCATCAACACCTCCATGGATATACACCATGGTCCATGTATATCATAGAACAAGCGCTCTGAAAACCGCCGCACGTGACGTCGCCTTCCGAAGACGCAATAGTACCCGCCATGAACCGCGACGCCCTCAACGCTCTCGACCAGACCCTGGCCATCGCCCGCGCGCGCGCCGGCGAGCGCATCCCGGTTGTCGGCGTCGCAGGCCCGCAGGGCTCGGGCAAGACGACGCTGGTCGCTGCCCATGCCTCCGCCCATCGCGGCGCTGCTCACTTCTCCCTCGACGACGTCTACCTTCCCGCCGGTTACCGGCGCCTGCTCGCACAGAGCTTCCATCCCTTGTTCGAAACGCGCGGACCGCCCGGCACGCACAATCTTGTTCAGCTCAACGAAACGCTCGACGAACTGCTGGAAGCAGGCGAGGGCGCGCAGACCTTCCTGCCCGCCTTCGACAAGGTCGCCGACAATCCCGTCCACGCATCCCGCAAGCCGGTCTTCAAGGGCAGGCCATCCGTGATCCTGCTTGATGGCTGGTGTCTCGGCGCCCTGCCGCAGGCCGATGCCGCGCTGTCGACGCCCGTCAACGACCTTGAGGCGAAGGAAGACGCTGCCGGCGTCTGGCGGCAGGAAGTGAATCAGAATCTCGGCGGCGGATACCAGGACGCCTTCGCGCGGCTCGACGCCATCCTCTATCTCCGCGCACCATCGTTCGAGATCGTGCTCGACTGGCGCTGCGAGCAGGAGGAAAGCCTGCTCGGCCATCCGCTAAGCGAGGGCGACCGCGTCCGCATCGCCCGGTTCATCCAGCACTATGAGCGCATAACCCGGGCGATGATGGCGGGCGCGCGCCGCGCCGACATCGAGATCCAGCTCGACGCCCGCCGCAATGTTACGGAAGTTCGCCCAATTTCAGCTTAGACGGCCGGGTGACGGACGGGTTTTGCGGGTCTATCAACGGACAACATCCGGAGTCTCCCAATGGCCTATGAGTATATCGAGCTCGACGTTTCGGCGGATGGCACCGCCGCCCTGCTGCTCAACCGCCCGCAGAAGCGCAACGCCTTCAACGCCGAGGTGATCGAGGAGCTGACCGACGCCTTCGAGACGCTGTCGAAGAATCCCGAATGCCGGCTGGTGCTGATCCGCGGCGCAGGGCCGGTGTTTTCCGCCGGCGCCGATCTCGAATGGATGAAGGCCGCTTCCGACTACTCGGAAAAGGAAAACGAGGAAGACGCCTACGCCATGGCCGAGATGCTGCGCAGGCTTTACGAGCTGCCGCAGGTCACCATCGCGATGCTGCACGGCGCCGCCATGGCGGGCGCGTGTGGGCTTGCCGCCGCCGCTGACATCGCCATTGCACGTAAGGGCACGATCTTCTCCTTCTCCGAAGTGAAGCTGGGCATCATCCCGGCCACGATCTCGCCCTACATCGTCAACGCGATCGGCCCGCGCTGGGCCCGCGCGCTGTTCGTCACCGCCGAGCGCTTCGACGCCGACGTCGCCGCCCGGCTCGGCCTCGTCCATCATGTCGTCGAGGACGAGACCGAGATGGAAAAGCTGGCCGAGCACTATGCCGATCTGGTCTATGCCGCCTCGCCCGCCGCCATCGCAGACGCCAAGGCGCTGGTTTCAGACGTGACGGGCGAGATCATCGACGCCAGCCTTAGCCACAAGACCGCCAAACGTCTGGCGCACCGGCGCGTGAGCGCACAGGGCAAGGAAGGTCTTTCGGCCTTCCTCGAGAAGCGGAAGCCGCACTGGGCAAGGTAGGACGCGCCTGAGCGGGGACATTGAACCGGGGACGATGTCGCATCGGCTGAAGCTGGAGGCCTGGCTGCACGCCCGGCGCGAAGCGTGGCGCGCCGCCTTCGTGCGCGGGCCGTTCACGGCGTTCCTGTTCGAGTTCGTGTCGTTCGGCGTGAAGCAGGCCTGGGCATGCCTGTTCGGCGGGTTGATGCTCGCGTTGCTGCTGGCGACGTACTTGTTCTATCCCGCCGACGCGCCGCTCGCCCGCTACGATTTCCTGACGCTTGCTGCGCTCGCGATACAGGCGGCGATGCTGGCGACGAAGCTGGAGACGTGGGAGGAGGCGCGCGTCATTCTCGTCTTCCATGTCGTCGGCACGATCATGGAGATATTCAAGACGAATGTCGGCTCGTGGATCTATCCGGAGGAGTCGTTCCTGCGTGTCGCCGGCGTGCCGCTGTTCTCCGGCTTCATGTATGCCTCGGTCGGCAGCTTCATCGCGCGCGTCTGGCGCATCCTCGATTTCCGCTTCACGCGTTTCCCCCCGATCTGGCTGCAGGGCCTGCTCGCAGTCGCGGTCTACATAAACTTCTTCACGCACCACTACCTGCCGGACATCCGTATCGGCCTGTTCGTCGCCAGCGTGCTGATCTATGGCCCCAGCCTGGTCCATTTCCGGCCCGACCTGAAGGATCGATGGCTGCCGCTGGCGCCGAGCCTGGTGCTGGTTGCATTGTTCATCTGGTTTGCCGAGAATCTCGGCACGTTCGCGCGGGCGTGGATGTATCCGGGTCAGGAAACGGGCTGGCGTATCGTCTCGCTGGAAAAGCTTGGCTCGTGGTATCTCCTGATGATCATCAGCTTCGTGCTGGTCGCGGCCATGCACGATGGCGACGGAAAGAAGGGGCAGGGCGATGGGCGGAGAGGCTGAAGCCGTCGGCGCTGCGATCACAGCTGGCCTTGTCTCGTCCGCAGTCGAGGGCGCCGAGGCGCGCAAGCCCGCGCACGGGCAATGCGTCAACTGCGGGGCTGCGCTGGCCGGGACCTACTGCGCCAAATGCGGCCAGCCTGCGCACGTCCATCGCAAGCTCGCGCACATGGCTGGCGAGTTCCTGCACAACCTTTTCCATCTTGACACGCGCGCGTGGCGCACGCTTCCGCTCTTGCTGTTCCGGCCGGGCAAGCTGACGCACGACTACATCCACGGCAAGCGGGCCCGCTACATCTCGCCGCTGGCGATGTTCCTGCTTTCCGTCTTCACGATGATCCTGGTGTTCGAAGCCGTGGGCGGCTCGCGCATCGGCGTTGGAGACCAGAAAGACGCGGTCGGGGAAATCAGCTCTCAGATCAGCGACGTCGAGGCCGCGCTCGCTACGGCGCGCGCCAAGGTGGCCGAGCTCGAGGCCGCAGGCGCCGATGCGGACGATATCGACGAAGCACGCGATGGTGTCGGCGATGCGGAGGCGGAGCTTGGCGGGCTGCGCATCGCGCTGCAGGCGGCGAGCCTCAGGCGCAGCGCCGATGCGGATGCCTCGCCGGCCGCGGGCGCGCAGGAGGGCGGCGCCGAAAAAGAGGCAGCCTTCTACGATCAGATTCGCGCCTCGACAGAGAGCGGGGAGCTCAAGGCCAACACGGGCTGGCCGATGCTGGACCAGAAGATCAGGGAGAAGCTGCTCAACCCGGAACTCGCCATCTACAAGATCCAGAACACCGCGGACAACTTCGCCTTCCTGCTCGTGCCGATCTCGTTGCCTTTCATCTGGCTGATGTTCTTCTGGAAGCGCGGCGTCACCCTGTTCGACCACACGGTCTACATCCTCTATTCGCTGTCATTCGTGTCGATCCTCCTCGTCGTCATGGCGCTTATGGCGATGATTCCCGGCGCAGTGGGGTTTGCCCTGCAGCCGCTGCTGCTGGGCGCGCTGGCGCACTCCTTCTTCCATCTCAAGGGCGGCTACGGACTTGGCTGGTTCTCTGCGCTTTGGCGGTTGCCGGTGCAGCTGCTGTTCTCGGCGATTGCGCTTGCGATTTTCGTGCTGGTGATCGTGATTCTGGGGCTGGTCGGCTAGCGTCGGGTGAGACCTTGTGAGGACAAGGCCCGCCCTCTAGGGTCCGCGCCATGTTCTCTTCGATCCTGATCGCCAACCGCGGCGAAATCTCCCGGCGCATTATGCGGACAGCCCGAAGGCTCGGCCTTCGGACGATTGCGGTCTATTCAGACGCCGATGCGGAAGCCGCCTTCACGCGCGAGGCCGACGAGGCTGTGTGGATCGGCGCGGCCCCCGCCAGCGAAAGCTATCTCAAGGGCGAGCGCATCATCGAGGCGGCGCTCGATACCGGCGCGGAGTCGATCCACCCCGGCTATGGCTTCCTGTCGGAAAACGCCGGCTTTGCGGAAGCGGTCGGCAAGGCGGGCCTGACCTGGATCGGACCGCCGCCCGACGCCATTCGCGCGATGGGCCTCAAGGACGCCGCCAAGGCGCTGATGCAGAAGCACGGCGTGCCCGTCACGCCCGGCTATCACGGCGATGACCAGAGCGTGAAGACGCTGAAGGCCGAGGCGAAGAAGGTCCGCTATCCGGTTCTCATCAAAGCGATCGCCGGCGGCGGCGGTCGCGGCATGCGGCGCGTCGACGACGCTGCACAGTTCGATGCGGCCCTCACCAGCGCGCAGCGCGAAGCCAAGGCGAGCTTCGGCGACGATCGCGTGCTGGTCGAGAAATTCATCGCAAGCCCGCGCCATATCGAGGTGCAGGTCTTCGGCGACAATCACGGCAATTACATCCACCTGTTCGAGCGCGACTGCTCGCTGCAGAGACGCAGGCAGAAAGTGATCGAGGAAGCGCCCGCGCCGGGCATGAGCCTCAAGGTCCGCGAGGCGATGACGGGCGCGGCGCTGATGGCGGCCAAGGCGGTCGGCTATCGCAATGCCGGCACGGTCGAGTTCATCGTCGATGGGTCCGGCGTGCTGCGGCCTGACGGTTTCTGGTTCATGGAGATGAACACGCGCCTGCAGGTCGAGCATCCGGTCACCGAGATGATCACCGGCCTCGATCTCGTCGAGCTGCAGCTTCGCGTCGCCGCCGGCGAGAAGCTTCCGGCGCAGTCCGACATCAAGCTCAACGGGCATGCCGTGGAAGCGCGCCTGTGCGCCGAGGATCCGGCGCGGGGTTTCCTGCCCTCGTCCGGCCATCTCGAAGCCTTCGACCTCTCCGCCTTCGCCGACGATCCCGGCGGCGGCGCGACGTTGCGGCTCGACAGCGCGGTGGAGGTGGGCGACACGATCCCCGCCGCCTATGACAGCATGATCGCCAAGGCGATCGCCCATGCCCCGACGCGCGATGGCGCCATGGATGCGCTGGGCGAGGCGCTGCGCTCCGCCGAAATCTGGCCGGTCGCTGCCAACACGGCGATGCTCGCCAACCTGCTCGACCACCCGGAGTTCCGCGAAGGCATCGCCACCACCAACCTCGTCGAGGCCAACATCCACGAACTCGCCGACCTCGACGATCAGGAGCTTGCCGACGCGCTCATCCTTGGAGCTGCGGGGCTTCAGGGCTTGTCGAGCGGCGGCGCCGACCCGTGGGACATTGCAGACGGCTTCCGCATCAACGCCTCGCCGCGGACGAGCTTCGAGTTCGACATGGCCGGCGAAGCGCGCACCGTGAAGCTCGACCTCGATGAGCACAACGTGGCGCACGCCCATGTCGGCCCCGAGTCATTCGAGATCGACCTCGAGGCCGCCATCATCCCGACCGGCGTGATCGTCTCGGGCGCCATCGATGGTGGAGAAGTTCTCGGCATCGTGCGCAATCTCGAAACCGGGCCGGTTCTCTTCGCGCGGGGCCGCGCCATCGCTTTGCGCCGTCCTGAATACAGCCACATGCTCGAAGGCCTCGCGGCCGGCGACGACATCCGCGCGCCGATGCCGGGCAAGGTGCTCGAGGTGAAAGCCAAAGCGGGAGCGGACGTGAAGAAGGGCGATCCCCTCGTCGTCATGGAAGCGATGAAGATGGAGCACACGCTGACTGCGCCACGCGATGGCAAGATCGCCGAAGTGGCCGCCGTTTCGGGCGCGCAGACCGCCGAGGGCTTCGTCCTTGTCCGGCTCGAACCGTTGCCGGAATAATGCAGCGCATTCGGGAATTGTTCACCCCATTCTGTACAATCTGGTCGGCCACTCTGGCTTCAGCAGTAAACAACCCGAATTAATGCGCCGAAGCGCAATCCGGCCACATTCCGTCGCAACGTTGGATCCGACGAAGCGTAACGGTTCCGGGACGGATTAGCGCCATGCCGGCCACGTTTTTCCTTTTTGCAGTTACGTTTGGCGGGCTCGCGCCCGAGGTCGCTCTGGAGCGGGCTCTGGACGCCGTCGAGCCGCCGCCGGCCCTGCGCGCCACCTTCCGCGCCACGCTCGCCAGCGGCAGCGCCGTGCGCCAGATCGAGTACGATCCCTATGCCGAGCCCGCCGAGCGATTCAAGGTCACGATGGAGTATGGCAGGGACGAAGAGCTCGACGCTGTCGTGGCCGGCTGGCGCGACGAGGGCCAGGCTGATTGCCGCCTGTTCGCCGACGACCTTCGGGTCAGCCTGGGTGAAGCGCGCGTATCGTCCAGCGGCAATGCGATGGCGATCGACTTCCGCCACCAGATCTCGGCGAACGATGGTCCGGTGGACGCGCAGATTTCCTCGCGCATGGCAGGGCGGCTGACGCTCGATCCGGCGAACGGCTATCTCAGCCAGGTGCAGTACCACATCGTGAAGCCGGTGAGGCTCGACGACGGCACGACGCTGACCAACTACGACCAGACCTATGACTTCGGCTATTCGGAGCGCTGGGGCGTTTCCTACGTGAAGTCGTACGCGCTGGAAGCCCGCGGCGGGCAGTGGGGCATGAGTGAAAGCCGCACCATCCGCGTCACGCTCACCGATGTGGCATTCGGTCTCGCCGGCGATGCGAAGCAGGAAATCGCGTCCAAGGCCGCCCCCTACGGCCCGGGACTAACAGCCAACCTTCGCTAGAGGGTTGCGAGCGCGCTGAGTCGCGGGCAGCTTCCGCCCATGGCGCTTCACATGATCAAGCTGTGCGTCGGCGTGGAAAACGTCGAGGAACTTGCCGAGTGGCAGGACAAGCGCGCCGCTGAACGCAAGAAAAAGGGCAAGTCGCCCAATCCGTTCCACGACACCCGCATGCATCCCAAGCGCGCCGAAGAGATGCTCGACGGCGGCTCGCTCTACTGGGTGGTGAAGCACTTCACTATCGTGCGTCAGAAGCTGATCGGCTTCGAGACGGTGAAGGACAAGGACGGCAAGCCCATGTGCCGCATCCACCTCGACCCTGAACTGGTCCGCACCAGGCCGCGCAAGAAGCGCCCCTTCCAAGGCTGGCGCTATCTCGAGCCGGGCGACGCTCCGTCAGACCTCGACGGCAAGGGCCCGGCGCTGTCGGCGGATCTGGAAGCTGCGCTGAAGGAAGCACTGGCCTGGTGAAGGGCTAGGCAGACGCTCCGATGCAGGCATGTACGGGCGCAGTATCGTCGAAGGTTGTCACTCGCGCATTGAAGACCGCTTCAAATGCACACGCCCCCAATCAGCAATACGTTCAAGCACCGGCTGCACAGTTTCTCCGTAGGGAGTCAGTGAGTATTCAACTCGTGGGGGTGTTTCGCCATAGTCCTTCCGCTGGACGACACCATCGCGTTCCAGTTCCTTCAGCTGCCGCACCAGAACTTTTTCCGAGATCCAGGGCATGCGACGCTTGAGCTCACCGAACCGGTACGTGCCTTGGGCAAGGCGGAAAAGAATCCCTGATTTCCATTTTCCACCGAGCACGCCGATAGCGGATTGAATCGGACACTCCGTCTGGTGTTGCATCGCGCACTCCAGGGCACAGACAAGTTTGCCAGTACTTGCTTGGCCGTGACGCTAATTTAGCTTTGCGCTGTGTATGCGGACAAGTGGGCGCCGATGGTTCGCGCAAACGATCACAATAGACCACATGGCATTGATCGCCGACACGCGATCCTGTTTGCGGGCGCAGCTGCTGCTTGTTCACATGTTGATGCATTGGGCACCGGAGGACCAGGCGCGATGGCCGTAGAAAGATTCGATATAGATGTAGCGCCTGCCGCCATCGCTGAGCTGAAGCGCAGGCTTTCCGCCACGCGATTTCCCGATCAGATCGCAGGATCGGGCTGGAGCTACGGCGCCGACATCGCCTATCTCAAAGACCTTGTCGATTACTGGGGCAAGGGTTTCAACTGGGAGGCGCAACAGGCGCGGTTGAACGAACGCGATCATTTCAGGGCGAGCATCGATGGCCTGAAGATTCATTTCCTGCATGCGAAATCGGGCGATCCGAATGGGATCCCGCTGCTGATGTTGCATGGATGGCCGTCCAGCTTCGTGCAGATGATGGACATCATTCCGCTATTGGTAACCCGATCGGGCGAGGGGCCTTCCTTCGACGTCGTCGTGGCGTCACTTCCGGGTTACGGCTTTTCCGAAATTCCCACCAAACCCGGTATGAGCCCCAGCGCCATCGCGCCCTTGATGCACAAGCTGATGACCGACGTTCTCGGCTATCAACGATACGGCATTCGGTCCAGCGATCTCGGCGCCGGCGTTGCAGCGTCGATGGCCGCGAATTTCCCCGCTTCGATCATTGGTTCTCATACGGGCGGCACCAATCCGTGGCTGCAGGGCGAGATTCCAAAAGACTTGACCGCGGACGAGAAGACGTTCGTCGCCGCCGCGCAAGCGTGGATGCAGCAGGAAATGGCGTATGCGCAGCTTCATTCCACCAAGCCGCAGACGCTTGCGGTAGGTTTGAACGACTCGCCCGCCGGCCTTGCGTCCTGGGTTGTCGAAAAGTTCCAGAAATGGACCGACAATGGCGGGACGATCGAAAGCGTGATTGCGAGGGATGCACTTCTGACGAATCTGACGATCTACTGGGTGACCCAGACGATCGGCTCGTCTATGCGCCTCTACTACGAAGCTGTTCGCGATCAAGGCGGCTGGGCGCAGCCAAAGGCGCCCGTTGGCTACCTGATGCCGAAGCATGACATGTTCCCGACGCCGCGAAGCTGGATCGAACGTCAGGGACCGGTGATTCACTGGACCGAGACCGAGAACGGCGGACATTTTCTCGAATGGGAACAGCCAGCAATCGTCGCCAACGATTTACGAAGCTTCTTCGGCAAGCTGACGACATAAGAGACCTCGAGCGTGTCGAAGTGAAATCGCGCGGCGCATTACGGGCGTGGTTGAAGGCGAACCACAACCAATCCGAGGGTATCTGGCTGGTCACCTACAAGAAGACTGCAGGACGCAGCTATCTGCCGTACGATGACATCGTCGAAGAAGCGCTGGCATTTGGCTGGGTGGACAGTCTGCCGCGTGTCCTTGACGAGGAAAGGTCGATGAGACGGCTTTCGCCTCGAAAGCCTGGCAGCACCTCGTCGCTAGCCAACCGGGGCCGGATCGACAAGCTTCTAGCCGCTGGCCTGATGCACCCCGCCGGGCTTGCCAAGGTCGAACTGGCCAAGCGCAACGGCAATTGGAGGCGAACATCTGCAGCCGAGAGCGGGCGCCTACCGGCCAATCTTGCGAAGGCGCTGTCGGCAAACCCGATAGCGAAGCGCAATTTCGATTCTTTTCCGCCATCCTCAAAGCGGATCATTCTCGAATGGATCAATTCCGCAAAGGGGCCCGATGCGCGCGCGGCGGATCGCTGAGACAACAGAAAAGGCTGCCAAGAACATCCGCGCGCATCATTTTCGCCAGCCATCAAGCTAGTCGGCTGGTCAAGCCGACAGCAACCGGGCTGCGCCGATGCCGAACATTAGGCGCGACTCAAGGCGCCGCCTCTTAGGTGCGATACGCTTACTTCCTCTGAAACCCCATATTGTCGATCAGCCGCGTCTTGCCCAACCGAGCCGCAACCAGCAGCCGCCCGCTGATGCCCGGCGGCGCGGTCTCCGCGCCAAACGGTGCAAGCGTGTCGGCGCGGCGCGCTTCGACATAGTCGACGCTCGCATAGCCCGCCGCCATCAGCGCAGCCTTCGCGGCGTCGGTGGCGACGCGGATCGTCTCTCCGGCCTCGATCTTCACCGCCGCCTTGCGCATCACACGCGAGACCTCGACAGCCTGGGCGCGCTCTTCGGTGGAGAGGTACGCGTTGCGTGACGACATCGCCAAACCATCCGCCTCGCGCACCGTCGGCCCGCCCAGGATCTCGATGCCGAAGCCGAGGTCCTGCGACATGCGCTTAATGACGAGCAGCTGCTGGTAATCCTTTTCTCCAAATACAGCCACGTCAGGGCTGACGTGCAGAAACAATCTGCTAACCACGCTGGCGACGCCTTCGAAGAAGTGCGGCCGCACTTCGCCCTCGAGAATGTGCGACAGGTCTTTCACCAGCACGCGCGTTGAATCGCCCGGCGGATACATTTCGGATGCGGAAGGGCAGTAGCAGAACGTGCAGCCGGCTTCCGCGAGTTTCCTGAGGTCGCTGTCTTCGTCGCGCGGATAGGTGGCGAGGTCTTCGTGCGCCGCAAACTGCGTGGGGTTAACGAAAATGGAAGAGCAGGCGACGTCCGCCTTTTCGAGTCCGATACGAATGAGGCTGGTGTGCCCGTCGTGAAGCGCGCCCATCGTCGGCGCAAACGCAATTCGTTTACCAGACGCGCGAACTGACCTATACCAATCTCTGGCCTCGGCGCGCGTCCTCGCGACTGTGATCGGCGGGCGCTTCGGCAAGTTCGACCTCGTCTCGTATTGTCTATTCCGGCCTCGACGGCCTCCTGGGAATCGTTCCGCAAGCGGATTTCAGGAGCGCGCTTCTAAGCCGTTACGGCCGGCCAGATCAATCGTGCCAGACAATGGCGTTAGATCAGCGTGGCGTTGCGTGATGCTTTATTGGTCCTTAACCGGCGGAGCCGATCTTGGGTGGATGCGTTGGCAGCTCGTTAGCTATCTAAAGTTTGTAGCGTTCAGTGTTGCTGCACTGGGGCTTTCCGCCTGCGCCCGCATGCAGCTGTCCGATCCCACCCAGTTCGCGATCGAGCCGATGTTCGGCGATCCGCCCGAAGCGGGCGCCATGGCGACTGCCCCCCAACCCGTGGAGAGCGAAGCCGAGCGGATCGAGAAGCTCGAGGCCCAGATGGCCATGCTGAGCGCCGATGTGGCCAATATCCGCACCGCCCTGGCCGTGATGGGGCCGCTGCCAGACCCTGGCGCCGGGCTGGTCCAGGCCACTTTCCCCGAAGCCGCCAAGCCCGCTGGCGGCCGGATGGCGGCGTCGGCGCGTCTGTATGCTCCGGCGCCCGAGATGGGCGAGGGCGGCAGGTCGCTGTTCTACGAGGCCGAGCTGGGCTCGTTCCGCTCCAGGCCGGCGGCCGAGGCCGGCTGGCGCCGCATTGCCGGGGAGGCCGGAATGTCCGGCGTTAACCCCCGGTTTACCGAAACTGGCGCCGAAACAAGGCTGTCGGTTGGGCCTTTCGCCAGCGAGGCGGCAGTGGACGTATTGTGTGTTGATCTCTCGGCTCTGGCCGGCGCGTGCCGTGTGACGGCGCCGGTGCGGGCGTATTGATCGTATGGCCGAGGGAATCATGACCGCCACAGCGTCCGGCGCCGTCCTGGAAGGCGACTCCACAGCCAGCACCCGCCTGGCCCACGCCATAGTCATCGGCAACGAGAAGGGCGGCGCCGGCAAATCTACGGTCGCCATGCACCTCTCCATCGCTCTGCTGCGCATGGGGATGAAGGTCGGGATCATGGATCTCGACGTGCGCCAGCGCTCCCTGGCCCGTTACCTCGAGAACCGCTCGCGCTGGGTGCGCAACACTGGCGCCTCCCTGCCTATCCCGGAGATGGTCCGTATCGACGCCAGCCAGGCCCGCGACCTGGACGCCGCGGAGGCCGAGGAGGCCAAGCACTTCCACGACAGTCTTCGGCGCCTGTCCGCCAAGTGCAATTTCATCATCATCGACGCCCCGGGCGGCGACACCTTCCTGTCGCGCACCGCCCATTCGGCGGCCGACACATTGATAACGCCGCTTAACGATAGCTTCGTAGACTTCGACCTCCTGGGCGATGTCGATCCGCACACCCTCGAAGTCGCGCGGCCGAGCTATTACGCCGAGCTGGTCTGGGACTGCCGGAAGAAGAAGGCGCAGGCGACCCGCAAGCCGATCGACTGGGTTGTCATGCGCAACCGCATGTCGCCGCTCGACGCCAAGAACAAGCAGCGGGTTGGTGAAGCGCTCGAAAACCTGTCGCGCCGCATCGGCTTCCGCATCGCGCCCGGCCTCAGTGAACGCGTCATTTACCGTGAACTGTTCCCGATGGGCCTCAGCCTGCTGGATCTAACCGACGCCGGCTCCGGCGTTCCCTTCACGATGAGCCACGTCGCCGCCCGCCAGGAAATCCGCGACCTGATGATCGTCCTGAAACTCCCCGGCCTCGAAGGCCGCGAGATGAACTTCTAGGATCGGCACGCCAACCCACTCTGGCGCCAGCACGTCCCACCACCACCTCCACAACCGCTCATCCCGACGAAAGTCGGGACCTAGGGCTGACGCCAAGGCTTGTTCAGGCTTGGGGCTGCAGCCCCAGGTCAGAACAAGGCTCAACACGGTACCTGGATCCCGGCTTTCGCCGGGACGAGCGGGTGAAGGTGTCCTGTGAAATGGCCCGATGCGTGTTGGCGCCAACACCCCATCAAGCGATCCCACGGTCTCTTCGCAGCCCTGCGGAGACCCGCGACAGCCGTCCCGGCTTGCGAACGCAGGCTGAAAGCGCCCCATCCACGTTGGCGCCAACCGCCATCAGACGATTCCATGGGCGCTCCGCACTCCGGCAACGGTCGCGACCGGCCGTCCTGGCCTGCGAACGCATGCTGAAAACGCCCGAACCAGGTTGGCGCCAACGAAGGTCAGACATTTCAAGAGGCCTTCCGTACCGTTCCGGCACAGCGGCGGGGTGCTAAAGACTGCAAACACAGCATGGACGCGGCCGATGCCGGTTGGCGCCAACGTGCGTCAGCCGAATCTTCGGCGCGTTCGCAGTCCTGACGGCCTGGCGCGGCATCCGAAGTAACGTTCCGGTAGTGCCGCTCGCCTGTTAGCGTTGATGGGTAGTTCCCAAGTAGAGAGCGGGGGTCTTCCGAAGGGCGAGCGGAAGCGCCAGATCGCCGAAGGCGCCGCACCCGAAAGACCCCCATTGCGATTGCCGTATCTTCCGAAATCCAGCTTCCCGCCTGTCAGCCAGGCGCCGTCGCGCTCACTCGCCTGTCACATGACAGCCGGATAGGCCCATGTTTCCCTGTCTCCATGGTGAAGACGCGCGCCGCGGTGACGAAGACGCGTCGCGGTGCGCGTCGCGGCGACGAAGGTGACGAAGACGGTGAAGAAGGTGACGAAGACGGTGAAGAAGGTGACGAAGACTGAGAAGGCGGTGAAGAAGGCGGCGAAGCCCGCTGGCGCCAGGACGGTGGATGTCCTGAACGTCAATGCGCCCGGCAAGACCTACACGCGGGATGCGGTGAAGTATCAGGCCGCGCGCAAGGCCTTCCTGGCGCTCATGCCCACGAAGGCGCCCGGGCTCACCCAGACCGAGATGTTCGAAGCTATGCGCAAGGCGCTGCCGGCGTTCGGCTCGACGTCAGGGTGGTGGATGAAGACCGTCCAGCTCGACGCCGAGGCGCGCGGGGAGGTCGTCCGCGATGGCGGGAAGCCGTTGCGCTGGCGGAAGGTAAAGTAGCCGGAAACCTAGTTGAGGCCGACGCCTAGCGGGTCGATGACGCCCACGGCGCTGTCGCCCGTGAACTCGCTGGTAACCAGCACGGCGCTCGACGGGGCCACGGCCGGGGCGGCCAAGATCGGCTGGGCGGCCACCGCCGCCGTATCCGCCGCAGGAGCTTCCGAGGATGCGCCTTCGCCATCGCCCTCCGCCACTTCCACACCTTGCTCATCGCCTTCTTCAGTCGAGCCTGAGGCTTCGTCAGCCTCGTCCGACAGGGCGGCGACCAGGGTCGGATCCGTCATCTTGCGGAGGGCGGCGAGGGCCAGGTCGTCCGCCGAGGCGTTGCCGCGCTCGCCGAACGATATCCGCTCGCGCAGGTCAGCCAGGGCGGTAAGGGGGGCGCCTGAAATCTCGAGGAAAGCGGCTTCCAGAAGGTCGGCGACGTGCTGGTCGCGCGACCGGCCGGACGATCCGCCGAGCATGATCGCGATCACGCGATGGCCGTCTCGGTTGGCCGAAGCCATCAGATTGTAGCCGGAAGCGTTGGTATACCCGGTCTTGATGCCATCCACGCCCTCAACCTTCTTGAGCAGCGTGTTGTGGTTTTCGTACTTCCGCCTGCCCCAGGTGAACGAGGGCAGGGAGAAGTATTTGTACCGGTCCGTGTGGTCGAGGACCATCGCCTCGGCCAGCTTGGCCATGTCGCGGGCGGTCGTGATCTGGGCCCGGTTGGGCAGGCCGGAGGCGTTCTTGAACGTGGTCTTCTTAAGGCCCAGCTCGCGGGCCTTGGCGTTCATCTTGGCCACGAACTTGGCTTCGGATCCGGCCAGTCTTTCGGCAAAAACCACGGCCACGTCGTTGGCTGACTTGGTCACCAAAGCCCGAATCGCGTCCTCGACCTTGATGGTCGAGCCGGCCTTGAGACCCAGTTTGGAGGGCTGCTGGCGGGAAGCGGTCTTGGAGACCGTCATCCGCTCGTTAAGCTTGAGTTTACCGCTCTCGACCGCATCGAACACCAGGTACAGCGTCATGACCTTCGTAAGGGACGCCGGATAGCGCGTTTCATCAGCATCCCGCGCATGCAGGACCTGGTGGCTGTCGAGATCGACGACGATCGAAGCGTACTTGCCTGCATGGGCAGGAACCGCGGCGAAGAGGCCGACGGCAAGCACAAGGGCTGCCTTGCGGATCCAGGAGATCGGGGAGAACGTCTTCATACGGGACGGAATCCTCTTTCAAGCACATACAAAGACAGATTGAGGGTCCACCCGCGAACTTACCCAATCTTTAACCGTCGTCACCCCTGAATTACACGGCGGGGCAATTTTCCACTCCCGCCGCTTGGTAGTTAGTCTCTAAAAACACCAGTAGTGACGCCAGTAGAAGCGTTGTTCGCTTAATCGTGCATGAACCGTGCAAGGCAGTTGCAAGCCAAAAATGGGGTCGCCCATGGACTGGCAGCGGATCACACGCCTCAAAACTGCCTTTCAACAGGCCGGTTGCGACCCTTCTTGGCCTGGACCCTTTCACACGGCTGCCGGATTAATATCTAATAGAGCTCGTACAGCCGCCGTTTACGATCCCGGCGGCTGGGCGATTCCCGCCGGCAATACAGGGTTTCATGACGGACAAGCGTTCAACCCCGGGCACGAACAAGGAGCTCGGCGTCGCCACCAAGGCGAAGCCGAAGACGAAGAAGCCGTCGCTCTACCGTGTCCTGCTTCTGAACGACGACTACACGCCTATGGAGTTCGTGGTGCTTGTGCTGGAGCATTTCTTCCAAAAGTCGCGCGAAGAGGCGACTCGGATAATGCTGCACGTACACAACTACGGGGTCGGCGTTTGCGGCGTCTATCCATACGACGTCGCCGAGACGAAAGTGGCGCAGGTCCTCGACCTTGCGCGCCGCAACGAACACCCCCTTCAATGCACTATGGAACGTGAGGATTAGGCGCCCTAAATGCCATCTCTGACTCCCTCCCTCGAACGTGCCCTCGAACGCGCCCTCCAGCAGGCCGCTGATCGAAAGCACGAATACGCAACCCTCGAACACCTGCTGCTCGCCCTTACCGAGGACGAGGATGCAGCCGAGGTGATGACGGCCTGCAAGCTCGACATCGAGAAGCTGCGCCGCGACCTCGCCAACTATCTGGACAATGACTGCGCCTCGTTCGTGGTTGAAGACGGCGGGCAGGTGCATCCTACCGCCGCCTTCCAGCGCGTTGTCCAGCGGGCCGTTCTCCATGTCGAGAGCTCGTCCAAGGACGAAGTGACCGGCGCGAACGTGCTCGTCTCGATCTTCGCCGAACGCGACAGCCATGCCGCCTATTTCCTGCAGGAGCAGGACATGACGCGGTATGATGCGGTCAATTACATCTCACACGGCGTCGCCAAGAAGCCGGGCATGTCGAAACCCAAGCCTGTCGAAGGAGCTGGTGAGAAAGAAGACGACGCAACCAAGCCGGTCGGCGAGGCGCTGAGCGCCTACTGCGTCGACCTCAACGAGAAGGCCCGTCAGGGCAAGACCGATCCGCTGATCGGCCGCCATGCCGAGGTCGAGCGCGCCATCCAGGTGCTCTGCCGCCGTCGCAAGAACAACCCCCTGCTGGTGGGTGATCCGGGCGTGGGCAAGACCGCGATCGCCGAAGGCCTCGCCAAGAAGATCGTCGACGGCGAAGCGCCTGCGATCCTGGCGGACGCCGTCATCTTCTCGCTCGACATGGGCGCGCTGCTCGCCGGCACCCGCTATCGCGGCGACTTCGAGGAGCGCCTCAAGGCCGTCGTGAAGGAGCTCGAGGAGCAGCCCAAAGCCGTGCTGTTCATTGACGAGATCCACACCGTCATCGGCGCCGGGGCCACCTCCGGCGGCGCGATGGATGCGTCCAACCTGCTGAAGCCGGCGCTTCAATCGGGCCAGCTGCGCTGCATGGGCTCGACCACCTACAAGGAATACCGCCAGCACTTCGAAAAGGACCGGGCGCTCGCTCGCCGCTTCCAGAAGATCGATGTGGTCGAGCCGACGATCGAGGACTCGATCAAGATCGTGATGGGCCTCAAGCCGTATTTCGAGGAGTTCCACGGCCTGAAATACACCAACGAGGCGATCCGCACGGCGGTCGACCTGTCGGCGAAATACATCACCGACCGGAAACTGCCGGACAAGGCGATCGACGTGATCGACGAGGCGGGCGCTAGCCAGTGGCTGGTTCCTGAAGCCAAGCGGCGCAAGCAGATCGGGGCGCGCGAGATCGAGATCGTCATATCCAAGATGGCCCGCATCCCCTCGAAGCAGGTCAACAAGTCGGACGCCGAACAGCTCCGCTCGCTCGAGACCGATCTCAAGCGCGTGGTCTACGGCCAGGACGCCGCCATCGGCGCGCTCGCCACCGCCATCAAGATGGCGCGAGCGGGCCTGCGCGAGCCCAACAAGCCGATCGGCTGCTACCTGTTCTCCGGACCCACCGGCGTCGGCAAGACGGAAGTCGCCAAGCAGCTTGCTTCTCTGCAGGGCGTCGAACTCCTGCGCTTCGACATGTCGGAGTATATGGAGCGCCACACGGTGAGCCGCCTGATCGGCGCGCCTCCGGGCTATGTCGGCTACGACCAGGGCGGCCTGCTGACCGACGGCGTCGACCAGCATCCGCACAGCGTGCTCCTGCTCGACGAGATCGAGAAGGCGCACCCCGACCTGTTCAACATCCTGCTGCAGGTGATGGACAACGGCGCGCTGACGGACGCCAACGGCAAGAAGGTCGATTTCCGGAACGTGATCCTGATCATGACCACGAACGCGGGCGCCTCCGACGCCGCCAAGGAATCCATCGGCTTCGGCCGCGGCAAGCGGGAAGGCGAGGACGAGGAAGCCATCAAGCGTCTCTTCACGCCGGAATTCCGCAACCGTCTCGACGCCACGATCACCTTCGGCGCCCTCACGCCGGCGATCATCGAGCAGGTGGTGGACAAGTTCATCCTGCAGCTCGAAGCCCAGCTGGCGGACCGCAACGTGACCATCGCGCTCACCACCAAGGCCCGCAAATGGCTGGCTATCCGCGGCTATGACGAGGCGTTCGGCGCGCGCCCGCTCGGCAGGCTCATCCAGGAGCACATCAAGAAGCCGATGGCCGACGAACTTCTCTTCGGCTCGCTCGCCAAAGGCGGCGGGGTAAAGATCGACGTCGATAAGAACGACCCCGAGAAGCTGTCGTTCAAATTCGTCGCCGATCCGAAGCCCACGGCCAAGGAAAAGCCCGAACCGGAAGCGGTCGAATAAGAATAAGGGAGCGCCGGGCGCCTGCCCGGCTCTTGCTCTCCACGACAACAAAAAAGGGCGGCTCGCCGAGCCGCCCTTGTTCTTTTCAGCCGATGACCGGCCTTCGGCCGGTTTGCCAGGCAGGCGCCTGGCGCTCCTGGGCTACGGCGCCGGCGTCGCGCCGTTGGGGTCGACTTCCGCGCCGACCTGTGTCGGCCACAGCACCGGGAAGGGCGGGCCGGAGAGTGTGGTGCCCTTACAGTCCTGCCAGTGCATCTCCTGCACGATGAAGCGCGCGCCGTCCCACTGATAGCGGCCTTCGGATCCGCAGGTCTCTTTCTCATTGCCTCGGCGCAGCGTCGTTAGTACGCCCGTGCCGGCGTCGATCTCCGCCATGCTGGCCTGGTCGGTCGCATACCAGCCGGCGGTATCGTAGTCGGGCACAGGCAGGAGCTGCGGCGGCTCGCCCGAGCGGATCGCAAACAGGCGATGCGTGTAGGCGTACGCGCTCTGGCTGCACGCCAGCATCACGATGGTGCTTTTCTCAAGGCTCACGACTTTCGATTCGACTTCGCTCGTCGCATTTGCCGGACGCACGCATCCGCCGATGGCGTCGCTCACGGTCTGCGCGGCGGCGATGAGGGCGCTGTCGCCTTCGAGTCCGGTGGCCGCATTCGCCGCAGGCTTGCCCGGCGTGGTTCCGCCGCAGCCGGCGAGCGCCAGCCCGAGAACCATCGGGGCGAATTTAGCCAGGCGCATCGCGTCCTCCACTTGCCGGTGCGGCAGTCATCACCAAACATTACCGCAAATCAATGGCATCCCGGCGGACAAACTGCGGTTGGGCGACTCCTGCTACCAGAACTCACTCCCCGGTTTTCCGCCAAAAAGCTCATCCAGCCGGTTTTTCGTTCCCTTCGACACGCCGTCGGGAGGATTCAGCGGATCGACGAAGCGGACTTCGGCGATCTCGCCCCGTTGCGTGGCCTCACCCTGCGTCCACGCGCGAACGCGGTACACAAGTACGTGGTCGTTGGGGAAAAACGCGTGGTTGGCGTGGACTGACGCTAGCTCCAGCGCGGATTCCTCCGTGGCCACGCCAGCTTCCTCCAGCAACTCGCGCCGCAGCGCCAGCCCGCACGTCTCGCCGCGCTCGACGCCGCCGCCCGGAAAATGCCAGCCAGGCGTATAGGTGTGGCGAAGCAGCAGGACGCGCCCCTCGCTATCCACAACGACGCCGCGAACGCCTAGCGTCGCTGGCCGCCGCATCCTCCAGAAGGACTGGAAGGCCCGGTCGCGGAGCGTGCGTTTTCTCAAGAATCCGACCTCTGAAAAGGTGCGTCGCCATGACATAGCTTCAGGCGCGGAAGCGCGATAGAAGAGGCTGAAGCAGACTCAAGTTGCGCCCCTGCGGTCAACCTGGGGTGGTGGGATCGAGGGAGTAAGTCATGGCTGCTGTTTACGCGATCGCGGGCGTTGTTGCGCTGTTCGCCATATTGAACCTTATCGAATACCGCCGCATCGACTGACCGGAGCTGGACAGTGCTGGTCGGCTCGATCGCATTCCTTGTCGTCGGGTTCGCAATCCTGATCTATTCAGGCGATTGCCTCGTGCGTGGCGCTCTTGCCGCCGCCTTCAAGACGAACGTCTCGCCCCTGATGGTCGGCATCCTCATTGTCGGCTTCGGCACGTCGATGCCGGAATTCCTGATCGGCGTTCAGGCGACGCTCGCGGGCAAGCCCGGCCTGGCGCATGGAAACATCATCGGCTCGAACATCGCCAACATCTGGCTGGTGCTCGCCCTGCCTGCGCTGATCTTCCCCATCGCGACCGCAGCTCCGCGCATGCGCCTCACGGCGACTTTCATGCTGCTGGTTACCGCGGCATGGATCGGCGTCACGCTGGTGTTCGGACTCAACCCGCTGATCGGCTTCGCCTTCCTGGTTGTGCTGGCGGTCTACACGCTGGTGGTGTGGTTCATCAACCGCGTGGACCGCACGGAAGACACGCCGGCAGACCTCAAGATCATGCATACGCCGGCGTGGCGCATGGTCGTGCTGATCCTGATCGGCCTCGTCGGCCTGCCGCTCGGAGCGAAGCTGCTGGTTGACGGCGGCATCTCGCTCGCCAAGGACACCGGCATGCGCGAGGAGATCGTCGGCCTGACGCTGCTGGCCGTCGGTTCGTCTTTGCCAGAACTTGGCGCCGGCATCGCGGCGGCCGTGCGCAAGCAGAGCGATGTCGCGATGGGCAATATCCTCGGCGCCAACATCTTCAACGTTCTTGGCGTCGGCGGAGTGGTCGCCTTTCTCGCGCCCTACCAGTCGCTGGCGGCGGATTTCACCGGCTACAGCAACTGGGCGATGGGCCTTGCCGCGCTGACGATCACGGTGGTGGTGTTCCTGCACAGGCGGGTGGGCATCATTACCGGCCTGTTCTTCCTTGCGCTCTATGCGGTCTATATCGCCGGTCTGGTGTTGAACTGGTCGCTCGACGATCTAGTCTATTCGATCATCGAGCGGCCCGTCGCGCCTGTATCGCCCGCACCCTGACGCCGGCCCTAGAGGTCTTTGGGCGTCACGAAGGTCTGCAGCTTCCATGACGAATTCTCGTCCTTGCGCGCGAAGATCGCGCCGCCGCCCGGCGGGAATTTCGAGCGCAACTTGATGTCCAGCTCGTCGTTGCGGTGGGCGAGGCGGCTGGCGAGATCGTGCAGCCCCGGATTGTGCCCTACCAACAGGACGGCCTCGGCGCCCGTGCGCTCGGCCTCCTGCATCAGCGTCTCGGCCGGCGCGTGGTAGAGCGAGTGCAGGAACTTCTCCTCGGCCTTGCCGAACGAGGGCTTGGCCAGCTCCCAGGTCTCACGCGTCCGCTTGGCGTCGGAGACCAGAGCTATCTCCGGCGCAGCTCCAGCCGCCGCCAGCGCAGCCGCCACGCGCGGCGCCGCCTCGCGCCCCTCGGCGGCAAGCGCGCGCTCGAAATCGTCATCGGCCGCCGCGGCGGCCTTGGCATGGCGTAGGAGAATGAGCTGACGCATCTTGTCCCGGCAGTCTGACCCGCAGGCCTTGTATACAGGCCAGGTAAACCAAGCATTTGCCGCATCGGCTACGGCGTTGCCAATAGCTTAACCATCGCCGCTGCAAAACTTCTTCCGAACGTGAAGAGTCGCAGATGAAGCTTTCAGCGCCCGTGAAACTGCCTGCCGACTTCCCGCGCTTCGTAGTCGTGGGCGCGCTGGGCTTCGCCATCGACAACCTGACGCTTCTCGCCCTCGTCAACGCCGGCTGGGCGCCTCTCGCCGCGCGAGCGGTTTCCATCCCTGTCGCGCTGGTGGCCACCTGGCTGATCAATCGGCTGTGGACCTTCCGCTCGACCTCCGCCGGCAAGACCATGCGCGGCATTGGCGCGGAGTTCCTCGGCTATTGCGGCGTCCAGCTCACCGGCGGCGTCGTCAGCTTCGTCGTCTTCAGCGTCGTCGTCGCGACGACAAGCGCAACGACGCAAGTTGAGCTCACCGCCGCGGTCGCGGCGGGCTCGGCCAGCGCCCTCCTGATCAACTATCTGGGCGCCCGCATCCTGGTTTTCCGCCCCAAGGCCTGACCGCCGGACGATTTCGCCGCCATTGCCGTCATGGGGCTGGTCGAGCGCACGGCCATCGATCCGAAATCGCCCGAGGATGTGGCCCTCGGCGTTGCCCGTCCGGCAGACGGGCAGGGCAGCAACATCGCCCGCCTCGCCACCCAATGCGTCGGCGGCGGGGCAGGGCATCGCCATGGAGATCGGGGCGGTTTGAGTTCTGTTCCGCGTAAGCGAGGGAAGAGTTCGTGAAGGGCGATGCTTGCATCGCCCTTCACCGCATCTCACCCCTTCACGCACACCACCTGCTTCAGTGTGTGCACCACCTCGATCAGGTCCGACTGGGCCGCGATGACGGCGTCGATGTCCTTGTAGGCCATCGGCGTTTCGTCGATCACGCCCTGGTCTTTCCGGCATTCCACGCCTGTCGTCGCCTCGCGGTGATCCTTCAGCGTGAACGTCTCCTTCGCCATCGTGCGCGACATCGCGCGGCCCGCGCCGTGGGAGCAGGAGCAGAACGAGTCCGCATTGCCCTTGCCGCGCACGATGAAGGACTTGGCGCCCATCGAGCCCGGGATGATCCCGAGCTCGTCGAGCCTCGCGCGGACGGCGCCCTTGCGGGTGACCCAGACGTCGGCGCCGAAGTGGTGTTCCTGCTCCACATAGTTGTGGTGGCAGTTCACCGCCATTGCGCCGAGCTTGAACTTCGGCAGATGCTCGCGCATCGCCTGCAGCGTCCGTTCCATCATCGCTTCCCGGTTCTGGCGCGCATAGTCCTGCGCCCAGCCGACCGCTTCGATGTAGTCCTCGAAGATCGGCTCGCCCTCGACGAAGAAGGCGAGATCCCGGTCCGGCACGTGATAGCCGAGCACGCGCTTCTCGAGAGCCTTGCGGGCCTCCTCGATGAAGTACTGCCCGATCTGGTTGCCCGTGCCGCGCGAGCCCGAGTGCAGCATCACCCACACACGGTCCCGCTCGTCGAGGCAAACCTCGATGAAGTGGTTGCCGCCGCCGAGCGTGCCGAGCTGGCCTCCGACCTTGTGCGACGGAATCCGCTTGTGCTTCGCCCGGATGCGCTCCAGCCGCGCATCGAGATCAGAGTCGCGGTAGCGCGAGACCACCGAGTCCGGGATCAGCTTGTGCTCGCCGCCCCCGCCATTGCCCGCTGGCACTTTCCGTTCGATCTCCGAACGGAGTCTCGCCAGCGAATCCGGCAGCTGCGACGCGGTGAGCGTGGTTTCGATCGCCATCATCCCGCAGCCGATGTCGACGCCGACCGCGGCCGGGATGATCGCGCCCCTGGTCGGGATCACCGAGCCAACGGTCGCTCCGCGTCCGAAGTGGACGTCTGGCATGACGGCGAGGTGGGAGTGCACGAACGGCAATCCCGCCACATTTTCGAGCTGCGTGCGCGCCGCGTCCTCGACGGGCACGCCTTTCACCCAGGCCTTGATGCGGCCGCCGTTGGCCGTCTCGAATACTTCGAACGTGTCCATGACACGTCTCCTTCTTGCGCTCGCCTCCGCGCATCCCGGAGCGTATGTCACCCGGCATCGGACAACAAAAAACCCTCCGGCGAAGTGCGCGGAGGGTTCGGTTCAGCCGGCTTGTGCCGACCTCTGGACCTAATCCTCCATGCAGACGCAACCGTACATCCCGTCTGGGGCGGCGGTTGCTGTTCTGGTGTCGTAGTTCCGTTTCATCGGAGTCGCTCGACAGAAGGTTGGTCCAAGGCGCGGGTGAATGACGGAAGAATGCGGCGACGTCAAGGCGCCGCGGCATCCTTCCGGATTTCATTCCGCTACTTCGCCAGCGTGTAGATCACGCAGACGGATCCCTCGATTTGTTGCGGGCTTGGATCGCTCGGCAGGTCGAGCGCAGCGAGATCCTTCTCGGTGATTGTGATCGTGCGGCCGCCAACCGTTCCGCTCGCCACGGGAGGCGGCGCTGGCGGCGGCGGCGGAGGCGGCGGGGCCGACATCGAAGGAGAGTACCGATAGGCGTTGTTGCCGCCGACAACGCGCGCCACCTGGCTCGACGACCAGTTGCCCATGCAGGACTCGGTTCCTTCCTCGACCACCAGCAAATCGCCAAGCTTGCCGCCGGCTGCAACCGCGGTGAGCATCGCACGCTGACGCGCATCCTTCGCGGCTTCCTCGAGAATCGCGCGCTGCATTTCGGCGGTCTGTTCCAGATAAATGCTGATGCGACCCGACTCCTGCGGTCCCAGCGCGAGCGCCGCGGCGCGGGCCCGGCCGCCGAGATTGGCGTCGGTGAGGACGACGGTCATTGAAGCTCGCGCCTCATAGCCCTTCACCTTGTCTTCGCGCGTGTTGGTCTGGATGTTCCCGTCCTTGTCGCGATACTGCTCGTAGAACGCCGTTACGTTCACGCTCGTGGTCACGCGCGCCTTGTCGCCAGCCGCCTTGCGGATGGCGTCGTAGGCGATCTTGGCCCTGGCGACGGCTTTCTTCGTCGCTGCGTCGGACTGGCTGTCGGTCTCTACGAAAGCGAGATCGAATCGGGCGCGGTTGGGCGACACGTCCATCATGGCGCGGCCGAGCCCTTCCACCACCGGCTTGTCCCACCAATACGGACGGACGAACGTCGTCGCATCTTGAGCGAACGCAATGGGCGACGCGGCCGCGGCAAACGCTATCGCCGACACAAAAATGCTGGACTTCATGTAGATAGACCCCTGTTGCAGCGTTTGTTGCCGGTCCACGTCGCCCCCGCGGGAGCCGCATCCGGTCTTCGAGACTATCGGCGCCACTCGCAACAACCAAAGCCATCTTTCCGTCAGGACCCGGATCATGCTTCTGTGGAAAGCGGAAAGGATGGGAGATGGTCGTCATGGAGTGGATCAGGGCGCATCCTTGGGCGAGCGCCGGGCTGCTTCTCGCGGTCGCGCTGCTGCTGTTTGTGCTCTCGGTCGTCACGAAGACGCCGCGGCTGGATCGCAACTGGACTGAACATCTTGCCCGCATGCCGGATATCAAGATGGACGAAAGCGGTTTCTCGCTCGGCCCCGCCACCGACTGGGCCTATGGCGCGGAAGGCCCGACAGCGAAGAACACCGTCGACTTCGCAGCGAAATTCGATGACCTCAAGAATGTCTGGTTCATGGTCGAGCCGCAGCCCGGCGGCGGCTATGCGGCGCATACGCTGCTGCTGTTCGAGTTCGCCGGCGACCGCATCATCGGCATCACTGTGGAGGCTCGGCGTGAGGCAAATGAAGAATACGACGCCTTCCAGGGTCTCTTCAACAAGTTTGAGCTTGCCTACATCTGGTCGACGGCGAAGGAGCTGCTGACGCGCCGCGCGGTCTATCTGAAGAAGGAGGTCTACGTCTATCCGCTGAGGCTGACGGAACAACAGAAGACGGACTTCCTGAAGGCCCTGTTGCAGCAGACGGAAAGGCTCGAAACGAAGCCGCGCTTCTACAACACCTTCACGTCCAACTGCACGAACGAGCTGGCCAAGGTCGCCCGCATCCCATGGCACTATTCCTTTATCCTGACCGGCTATTCGCCCCAGCATCTCTACAATACGAAGTACATTCCCGGCCCTGATTTCGCCACGGCGAAGCGGCAAGCGAAGCTGGATACGGAAATCCGCGCGTGGAACATGCTGTCCGGCCCCGACTTCGATCGCGCACTTCTCGCCGAGCTTCGAAAGCGTGCGGGCGAGGACCAGCCGGCCGCTCCCGCATCGCCCTCCGCATCGCCCTCCGCGTCGCCATGAACCGCACAGACCAGCACCGCGCCTCGCACGGCTTGCTCGCGCCATCGCCGCGCTCGTCCTCCTTTCAGGATTCATGATGGCGACCGCTCCCGCAGCCTCGGTCCGCGAATCCGTCCAGCAGCGTATCGCGGCGCTGCTGCCCGGCGCAGACGTCGTAATGCCCGAGGGCGAGGGTCCATTCCCGGTCGTGATCCAGTTGCACGGTTGCGGCGGCAAGAAGCCGTTCCAGGCGCACTGGGCGGAGCAGGCGAAAACCGCCGGCTGGGCCGTCATCGTCGTCGACAGCTACCGCCACCGCAACATTTCGAGCCTGCAGGCCTACGCCACGGTTTGCACCGGCGTGCGCCTGTGGGGCAGGGAGCGCGCCGGCGATCTCTACGCCATGATGGAATGGGCGAGGGCGCAGAGCTGGGCCGACTCCACGCGCATCGCCGTCGCCGGCTGGAGCCATGGCGGCTGGACTGCGCTCGACGCCATGAGCCTGCGCCCCGGCGCCGAAATGGCCAGCGCCACACGGCTTGACGGCCTCGGCGACGAACCGCTGAAAGGGCTCATCGGCGCATTTGTTGTCTATCCTTATGTCGGCCCTGGATCGATCGCGTGGACGCGCGGCCTCGGCTTCGACGCCCCGGTAACGGCGCTTGTCGGTACGGCCGACGTTGTCGTCGGCAACAAGAGCCTGGCGCGCACGTTGCGCAGGATGGCGACACCCTCGACGCCGATCGACGTCACGCTGCTGGAAGGCGCGACACACGCCTTCGACGAAGTCGAGGCCAAAGACCTGCGCGTGCGCTACGATCCCGAGCTCACCCGCCGCGCCCACGGCATGTATCGCGACTGGCTCGAAGCGCGGGCGGCGGCGCCTGTCAGAATGGCGAGGCAGACAGCGGAGGATGGCGGCTAGGGCGCCTAAAACGTCAGATGCGCGATCGCCGCTATTCCGCCGCCTGCTGCTGCAGCTTCGCCGGCCGGTAGGCCGCCGCATCGCTGGTGAACTCGGCATGGCCGTAGTCCCTCAGCATCTGCTCCAGCTTGCGCACCAGCATCCGGCCTGTGGCCTCGCGCAGTCCCGGCGTCCGCGCGGCGATCGCATAGAGCCCCTTCCGCACGCCGATGAACAGGCTGCAGGCGATGAACACGGCCCAGTCGCGCGCGCCGATCTTGACGCCCATCTCGCGCGCTTTCTTGCTGTCGCCAGCGAGGAAGCTCAGCAGGAAGAAGATCTTCGAGAAGCTGCGCTCGATGCGGTCGAATATCTTCGATCCCAGCTTCTCGTCCGCCGGCAGGTAGGCCGCCAGCGTCGCGCGCACCAGCTCGCCGCAGGTTGCATCGTCGAAACCTTTGCGCAGCGTCTGGTCGTACATCATCATGATATCGACCATTTCCTTCGGCGTCTCCGGCAACAGCTCCTCCGGCAGCCCCAGCAGGAAGCAGCGATACCGCGCCAGCTCCACCCGCGCCCGCTCGGCTTCGGTGTACGCGAACCGTCCCTTGGCGGTGATCTTGAACGCCAGCAGGAAGGTGCCGATCAGTCCCGCCGGCATCTGGTCCACTTGCGGGATCGGAATGCCGAACGTCTTCACGTCCCACATGGTCGACCGCTTCAGCGCGTTGAACCGCACCATCGAGTGCATCAGGCGCACCATCGCCGCCGACTTGAACCCCGGCCCGTAGCGCTCCAGCGCGCCCGGCAGCACCGAGGTGATGAAGAAGCTCGCCGTATCCTTCACGCGCCGCCCCGCCGTCTCGTTCGACAGCGTGCCGGTCAGCGCCATGGGCAGGGCGGAGTATTTGTTCATGAAGGTCGCGATGAACGCGCCGCGGATCACGAAAGGAGAATAGTTCGCCGAGTCCTCCCGGCTTTGCCGCGCGCCTTCCTCCACCAGCTTCATGTCGACCCAGTCCGGCGTCGCCTCCATCGCGCGGATGAAACTAACCAGCTCCGGCGGCGCATCGGCCACGTTCTCGACGCCGCGATCGCACGCCTCCGTCAGCATGCTCACCGTCTTCTTGAACCCGTATTTCGGCATCAGCGCCGCATAGGCGTCGGCCACCGTGTCGCCGAGCATGGTGTAGGCGCGCATGCGCTCGACCAGGCCCACATTCTTCATGATCTCCGGCCGCAGATGATCGCTCCGGCTCTTGTCCGGCCCCGTGATCACCGGCTCGTCGGCGAACCGCTCCGGCTTGATCGAGAAATCGACATCGCCATACAGCGCCGGCAGCTTTTCCCGCTGCGATGCGACCTTAGCCCTGAGCTGTTCGATCGTGAGCATCGTCGCTCCCTCGCGGCTGACTGCCATCGCCTGAAGGCATGGTTCGGGCAATTTCGAGTTTCTGCAAGGCTGCCGTGAGGGCAGGGACTTCAGGGCGTCCAGACATATTCCAGCTTCAGCCCGTCCGGATCGGCGAAGAAGACGGCGTAGTATCCGCGGCCCTGATTGTGTTCCGGATAGTCGTTCGGCGGATCGAGAATGGTCGCGCCCAGCGCCTGCAGCTTGGCGAACAGCGCATCGACATCCTCGCGCGAAGAAGCTGTCCATGCGGCGTGATGCATGCCGGGCGAATACCGGTCGTGGCCGCGATCCGCGTTCGCGCCGCGCGATTTCACGATGCCGACAGACATGAAGCCTCCGCCCGGCAGGTCCCACTCCGTCCCGCCATTCGCCTTCCGGCCGACTTCCGCATAGCCCATGTGCTTGAGGAAAAGTGCGTAAAGCGACCTCGACGCCTCCGGATCGCTTACCGTCAAATCCAGGTGATGGACGCGTCCGCGCATGTTGCCTCTCCTAGACCCGAGGTTCACCCTAGATGGCGTCCCGCGCCTTGCGGCCAGCTTTCGTTGGGAGGAACGCCGTGAAACTCAAACTCCAGCCTTTGCTTCTTGTGCTCACCCTGCTCAACGCCGGCATGTTCGGCTACATGATCTCGCATCAGGCGGCCCAGGCCGCGCCGGGCGACGATGGAATCCTTCGCGGCAAGGGACTGCAGATTGTCGACGACAAGGGAAAGGCCCGCGCCACGATCGAAATCCTCCCCTCGCAGAAGCTGGCCGACGGCTCGACCTATCCCGAAACCGTCCTGCTGCGCCTCATCACGCCTGACGGCCGGCCGAGCGTAAAGCTCGCGGCCATGACGACCGGCTCAGGCTTCTCCTTCACCGACGGCAAGGGCCTGTCCTACGTCCAACTCCTCGCCGAGAACGACGACCCGAAAATCAACATCGTTGATAAGGCGGGGAAGAAAGTGCTTAGCCTGCCTTAGGAGAACAGGCGTGAAAGAATACGGCGTATTGCCCTTGCCGTAGCCGAGGTAGTCCATCGGCGCATCGAGGTCATTTTCCCGCAGCGACCACTTCGATCTCGACCAGGAGCTGCGGCGCCACCAGCTCCTTCACGACGACCAGCGTCGATGTCGGGTTCACGTCGCCGAGATATTTGCGGAACGCGGCGCGATAGGCCGACAGCGAATCCCGGCTCACGATATAGCCGCGAATGCTGGTGATGTCCGCGAGCTCGAGGCCGTCCTCGGCGAGGATCGCCGCCGTGTTGGTCCAGATCAGCTCGAGCTGTTCCTCGACCGTCGGCGGCACGACGCCGTCCTTCGTGATGCCGACCTGTCCTGCAGTAGTGACAAGGCGCATGCCGGCAGGAACGCTCACGCCATGGCTGTAGGGCGACAAGGGCGCGGCGACGCCGGGCGGATTGAACTTGCGGATCATGGTGCGATCAGAACCGCTCGCCGCCGGCTTGTCCAGCGACTGTTCCGTCACGCCGGCGCAAGCCGATACGGCCAAAGCAAAGCCGAGCGCCGCCAGCCTACTTGTCGAGCGCCTGCGATCCATTCGGCTTCGACTGAAGCTGCACATAGTTCTGGATGCCCATCTGCGAGATCAGGTCGAACTGCGTCTCGAGATAGTCGATGTGCTCTTCCTCGTTGCGCAGGATCTTGTCGAGCAGGTCGCGCGAGCCGTAGTCGCGCACCGTCTCGCAATACGCGATGCCGTCCTTCAGCACCGGCACGGCCATCTGCTCGGTCTTGAGATCGCACTCCAGGATCTCGGTCACGTTCTCGCCGATGAACAGTTTGCCGAGGTCCTGCAGGTTCGGCAGGCCTTCGAGGAACAGGATGCGCTCGATCAGCCAGTCGGCGTGCTCCATCTCCTCGATCGATTCCTTGTGTTCCTTCGCCGCCAGTTCGCTGACGCCCCAGTCCTTGAGCATCCGGGAATGCAGGAAGTACTGGTTGATGGCCGTCAGCTCGTTCTTGAGCGCCTGGTTCAGGAACTCGATGACCTTGGGATCGCCCTTCATGAGGCTGGCTCCTTGAAAATCCGGCCTCCAAAGGAGGCAAAGGGAGGGCCGCGCGGCTCCAGAAAGCGCTCCGGAAACCATGACGCGCAAGACAGCATCAAAGACGCCGACTCACCCTGTTTTTCAAGTTGTTTTTATTGGATTTTTTGAGAATGAGAAGACGTCGCGTTCGCGAAGGCGTCCTACTCGGCCGCAACCAGCATTTCCTGCGGCTGGCAGGCGTTTCCGCCCTGCTCGCGGATCATCCCGCACACGGTTTCGCTGCATTTTCCGCAGTTTATCGTGGTTTCGTGGTGCCGGTGCACCTGCGCAGGCGATCGGGCGCCCGCCGCAATGGCGTCGCTCACTTTCGACGTATTCAATCCCCGGCAGACACAGATGATCATGCGAACCATTTGCAGCAGTTTGCGAACGATTGTCAATCGCGTTGCAACAGCCGTGCCCGAGGCGGGAAGTCGCAGCCGGAAGGCCCGCCGGTTGGGCCGAAAACCTGGCCCGTCGCCCGGGAGCGAGCCGGCCTTCGAGCGTTGTCCCGTCTCGAGAGGAGCAAGGCCATGATCCGCAAGCTCAAATCCGGCGAGTACCGCCTCTATTCCCGCAAGCCCGATGCAAAGACCGGCAAGCGCAGGAACCTCGGCACGTTCAAGACGCGCGCGGCGGCCGAAAAGCACGAGCGCGAAGTGCAGTACTTCAAGCGGGCAGGTCGCCGCGGTTCACGGCTTTTCGCGCCTGGGTGAGCGCGCGGTAGAAGTCATCGGGCAGTCTGATGAACATGTGGGTCTCCTGGTTGCGGGTAGGGGGAGGTGGGTTTCTGCTCGTCTCTCTCCGCGAGTCATCCTCGGGCAAGCGAAGCGCGACCCGAGGATCTTTCTGTCCATCCGCGAGCGGAATGTCAGAGAGCGTCCGCGCCGCGCCAGAGAAAGATCCTCGGCTCTGCGCCTTCGGCGCCGGCCGAGGATGACTCGTCGAGAGAGCTGGTCTTTCAACACTCACCGTTGTCATCCCGGAAGCGCGAAGCCCATTCCCAGACAAGGATGGCCGGGAGCCATTCATCCGATTGTTCAAGCCGACGAATGGGTCCCGGCTCTCCGCTACGCTCCGGCCGGGATGACAGCTGTGGTGTGATCAACGCATCTCTCCACGAGTCATTCTCGGGTAAGCGAAGCGCATCCCGAGAATCCCGGTTGGATCAGCAGCGGGAAGAGCGATCAGTCCCCGAGCCTCACCAGCCGGGATCCTCGGCACAAGGCCGGGATGACAGCGTTGGGAATTGCATCGCCGTCCGACACCATCCGGGACGCAATCGCGAAATCTTTCCAGCAAATTCAGAGCCCGAAGAAAAATCTTCGGGAAAGTTATCCTACACTTGCCGAGCTGAGCGATAATGCGCGCATCACCTCCGCATGGAGGGCAGTCGCGACGTTCAACGGCGCGGGGGTGATGCGATCGAGCGGGTAAGTCCCGGGGAACGCGGCGTGAAGCGCCGCCAAGGCCGGGAGTGTGCAGGGGACCGGAGGCGAACACGTCCGGCCCTAGCCGCCGTCGGCGACTTGGTCAGGGGAGTGAACACAGCTCCCTGTGCCAGGGCTGGCGACCAAACGATCGCGGGGACGCGGGATCATCGCGTCAGACTTCTTCTGCCGGCGCGCTGCCACAAGCAGCGCAAGCCACACAACGCGGGCTGTCCCGCGTCCCCGGCCCTCCAGATGGGGCCAGAGCGAAGGCATGCCGCAGGGCAATCCCGCCCGTGCGAACGAGAGGTGACGCCCATCGTTATGACTACGCTCCTGGCCCACCAACCCAACAAAGGAGAAACCCTTGTTCGCACCTTGCTTCAACTTCCACCGGGCCTGTAACCACGCTCGCAGAGCCTTCCGCACCGGCGATCTCGATGCCGCAGAACGCTGGACCCGTCTCGAGCGCCTCTGCCTTGAAAACGCAGCGCGGCTTGATCAGCTGCGAAACCCGCCCCCGCAGAGGCAGTCTGCTCCCTCGGGCCCTGTGATGCTTGACCCTGACGGCTTCTCGCCCAGCGGCATTCCCAACTGGCGTCTCAACCAGCAAAGGCTTGACCGGGCGGGCCTGCGAACACCGGGCGCCTGATGCGTCGCGGCCGCCGGCTAAAGCTGCATCCAGCGCTCACAGCCTACGCTGGCCCCAAGCTTGACCCGCTTACAGCCGCCGCCTAGGCGGAACGGCACAGGAGTTCCTCATGTCCGTCGCCGCCCTCGCCGAAGCCGCCAAAGCCTGGCCGTTCGAGCAGGCGCGCGAACTCAAGGCGCGTATCGAAAAGCTGGAGAAGGCGGGACGCTCCAAAGACGCGCCGGTGGTGTTCGAGACCGGCTACGGTCCTTCGGGCCTGCCGCATATCGGCACCTTCGGCGAAGTCGTTCGCACCACCATGGTCCGCCGCGCCTTCGAGGCGCTGACGGATGGCAGGTACAAGACCCGCCTGATCTGCGTCTCCGACGACATGGACGGCATGCGCAAGGTGCCGGACAACCTGCCGAACCAGGAGATGCTGTCGGGCTACCTGCAGAAGCCGCTGACCGTCGTGCCCGATCCGTTCGGCACGCACGAAAGCTATGGCGCACACATGAATGCGCGGCTGCAGGCCTTCCTCGACGGTTTCGGTTTCCAGTACGAATTCGCCTCCGCCACCGACTTGTACAAGTCCGGCAAGTTCGATGCGATGCTCAAGCGCGCCGCCGAGAAGTACGACGACATCATGAAAGTGATGCTGCCGACGCTGGGCGACGAGCGCCGCGAAACCTACTCGCCCTTCCTGCCGATCTCGCCGACTACCGGCCGGGTCCTCTATGTGCCGATGAAAAAGGTCGACGCTAAAGCCGGAACCGTCACTTTCGAGGATGAGAACGGCAAGGATACCACCGTCCCCGTCACCGGCGGCCATGTGAAGCTGCAGTGGAAGCCCGACTTCGGCATGCGCTGGGCCGCCCTCGGCGTCGACTTCGAGATGTTCGGCAAGGACCACCAGGCCAACGCGCCGATCTACTCGAAGATCTGCCGCATCCTCGGCGCCGAGCCGCCGCACCAGTTCGTCTACGAACTCTTCCTCGACGAAAAAGGCGAGAAGATCTCGAAGTCGAAAGGCAATGGCATTTCGGTGGAGCAGTGGCTCGCCTACGCGCCGGCCGAAAGCCTGTCGCTCTACCAGTGGCAGAAGCCGAAGACGGCCAAGAAGCTCTACTTCGACGTTATCCCAAAGGCAGTGGACGAGTACCTCACCTTCCTCGACGCCTATCCCAAGCAGACGCCCGAGCAGCAGCTCGAAAATCCTGTCTGGCACATCCATGGCGGAAAGCCGCCGGCGAAATCTTCGCCCGTGTCATTCGCCATGCTGCTCAACCTCGTCTCGGCCGCCAACGCTCATACCAAGGAAGTGCTCTGGGGCTTCATCAAGCGCGAGGCGCATCACGCCACACCGGAATCCGACCCACTGCTCGACCACCTCGTCGGCTACGCGCTCAAATACTACGCCGACTTCGTGAAGCCGGCGAAAACCTATCGGGCGCCCGACGACAAGGAACGCGCCGCGCTGGAAGACCTTGCGACGCGCCTCGAAAGCTGGACCGGCGCTCTCGATGGCGAGAGCCTGCAGACCATGGTCTTCGCCGTCGGGACCGAACGCCAGTTCGAGCCCCTTCGCGCCTGGTTCACCGCCATCTACGAAGTCTGCCTCGGCCAGAGCCAGGGCCCCCGCTTCGGCGGCTTCATCGCGCTCTACGGCGTGAAGGAGTCGGCCCACCTCATCCGCGACGCACTGGCTGGGAAGCTCGGGTAGGGTGCATTGAGCGCAGCGAAATGCACCGTCGCTCTCCACGCACCGGGCAGTGGATTTCGCTCCGCTCAATCCACCCTACGGCAGCGCAGCCGCCACCATCTCGCTCATCGGTTCATCTCAATGAAACGCCAGCACCGAAAAGATCATCGCCATCAGGTAGGACAACACGGACAGCGGCCCAAGGCTCGGCAACAGGCGGGGCAGTTGCGGGTCGCGCTTCGCCCGCGCGTAGGCCATCTCGATCATGAAGGTGGCGAAGGTCAGGAGAACCACGAACAGCGATTTCATCACGAACATCGGCTCGGTTGCGCCCGCGCCCTTTCTCGTCACCATCATCGCGATGCCCGTGGGCCACAGCATCAGCAGTCCCATGGTCGACATGCGGGCGAATGCCGGGCCGACGCCGCGCAGCGGGCCGCCCTTCTGCTTCTGCGCGGGGCGCGAATAGGCCAGGGTCGCAGCGCCGCCGAGGCTGCCGGTGACGCCCAGCATCAGCCCGGCGAAATGAACGATCAGCAGAACGGTGTCCATGCAGCCCTCCCGCGGCGGGCATAGAGGCAGCCGCGAGCACGAGCAACAGGTCCTGGATCAGTGAAACGCCAACGTCGCGAAGATGACCGCCAGCAGGGAGGATATCCCCGCCATGGGCCCCAACCTCGGCAGGTTCGCCGCCGCCTTCGCATTGCCCTTCTTCACCTGCGCATGAGTGGCCTCGATCAGGATCGCCGCCAGCGTCAGCGTACCGACAAAGACCATCTTCACCCAGAACATCACCGGCATCGCATCGAAGCCGCCAAACCTGTACGCAACCAGCGCAACGCCCGTCAGCAGCATCAGCGCCAGCCCCGTGAGCGACAGCTTGGACAGTCTCGGCCCCAGCGCGCGGATGACGCCTGCCTGCTCCGGCGGCAGCGACAGGGCGTGCCGCATCGCAATCGTGCTGCCGAGGCCTCCGCCGGCGCCCATCATCAGCCCAATGAAATGAAAGATGAGCAGCGTGTCTGTCATGAAAGCCCTCCCACGCATGCGGGATAGGGCGACAACCGCGCCGGATCAACCTCGCGCATCGTCATCCGGCAAAGCGAGGTTCTGGGCAATGGCGCCGGCGATCGGATCAGCTCTTCATCGGGCAGCGGACCAGTTCAACGGACGATGTGTCGTTGAAGGTCACCCGCATCTCGCGGAGATTGTCCTTGACGCGGAAGAACAGAAAGTCGTGGCTCTCGCGCCCTTCGGCGAGGCATTTGGCGCTGGTCGACCAAGTCGCCGGCGCGCTGCCGGGTCCGGCGCTGACATAGACGTCGTCGTCGAACACGCAGAAGCGCATCGAGGGAACGATAGCCATGCGATGCGGCTCGATCGTCCAGATCTTCTTCTCGTCGCCGCACTGGCTCTTCGCCGCAGCCCACTCGCCGGCATACGGACGGGCCGCGTCGATTTCCGCACGGAATGTGTTGGGATCGGTGACCGGTGTGCCGGCCGAGGGAGAGTCTTTGTCGCCGCCAGCCGGCGCGCCGCAGCCGGCCGCCAGCGCGGCAACCACAACCAAAGCCAGCAAGTTACGCACGTCCGCTCCTTTGGCCGCGCCGCGCTCTCGACTTACCTTGTAAGGAACCGCGCAAACTGCATTTGCCCCTTAGGCGCTCAGTTCGAACCGTTGCGCAAGAGGGGATGTGCGCGTCATGATCACAAATCCGGTTGGAGTGTCCGCGATGCGCATGGCGTGCAGCGCAGTAGTGTGGATTGTGACGGCGGCCGCCCTTGCGGCCCCCGCCCTGTCGCACCCTAGCTCCGCCGCGCTGCAGGGCAGGTTCACGCGCGGCGAGTACATGGAAGCCGCCCGCGAAGCGGAAGCCGCGGCCGGCGCGGATGATCTCGCCTTCGCCGCCCGCTCCCTCCTGGCGCACTGCATGACGAGCAACGGGGAGCCTGAAGCCGCCATCGTCGATCGGGCTTTCAAGGACGCCGAAGCCGCCCTGAAAATCGATCCCGGCCACGAGGAAGGCCGGTTGCAGCTTGCCATCGCCGTGTCGCTCAAGAGCCGCGTGATGGATCCTATTGACGCCTGGAGCAAGGGCTATGGCGACAAGGGCCGCAGGCTGGCGGACGACGTGCTCAAGTCTGACCCGCAGAGCTACTATGCGCACGGCTTCCTTGCCGTCTGGAATGTGGAAGTGAGGCGTCGCGGCGGTCCGGTCGGCGCCAGCATCATGGGCGCAAGCCTCGACGCCGCGCGGAAGCACTATGACGCGGCTGCATCGTTGGCGGCCGACGATGTCGGCATCCACTGGCAGTATGGCCGCGCGCTGGCGGCGCTGGATGCGGTCAAGTATGGCGACGAGGCGGCCGAAGCCCTTGCGCGCGCAACGGCGGCGACCGCGGGCGATTACGTCGAGAAGGTGATGCAGGCGAGGGCTGTCGAGCTCGCGGAAGTGCTGAAAACCGATCGCGCCGCCGCCCAGAAACTCGCGCGGAAGATGCTGTGAGCCGCCCTGAGCTGGCGCAGGCCAAAGCAGCCTTCGATAGGGTTCGCGCCATTCTGCATGGCGAGTGGGACCCGATCGGCTGCGGCGTGCCGGAAGACGAGTACGACAGCTACGCCTGGCCGGTGCTGGCGCTGCTGAAACGCAACGCCGACCGCGCGGAGGTCGAGGCGTATCTTTGCTGGGCGGCGAATGAGGCGATGCAGTGCCCCGTCCCGGCAAAGCGGCTGGCCTGTGTTCTGGACCATCTGATGGCGCTCGACGTCGCTTGAAACAGAAACCCCTCCGGCGAACCGGAGGGGCAGGAAGGCGCGAGACGGCTAGATAGGTGTTCAGGCCATCGTGCGGCTGCGGCGCAGACCGCCGCCGAGCTGCAGGCGATGACGCAGTGACGTTTACTGGCTCGCCCAGAGAATGCGCGCCATCCACGCCAGATCCGCGCGCGGCAGTTCGCGCGGCTGGTAGGCCGGATTGAGCGAAATCAGCTCGATCATCCGTTCCGTCTGCCGGCCCAGCACCTTGGCGAGCACCTCGCCATCCTTGGTCCGCGCCACCACGCGGTCGCCTTTGCGAACCTGTACGCCGGGGGCGACCACGATGCGGTCGCCGCGCCGGTAGACCGGCTCCATGGAATCGCCGGTGATCTCCAGCGCATAGACGTTCTCGGTCTCGAGGCCAGGGAAGCGCACTTCCTCCCAGCCGTCTCCGACCGGAAATCCGGCGTCGTCGAAATAGCCGTCATTGCCCGCCTTGGCGAAGCCGAGCAGGGGCGCGCTGTGGCCCTGCCGTCCCTCGGCCAACGCCGCGAAATCCTCCAGCGACGAGCCGACTGCTGCGAGCGCCTTGATCAGGCTTTCGGTAGACAGCCAGCGCGGGCTGCCATCCGGCTGCATGCGCTTAGACTTGTTGAAGGCCGTCGGGTCTAGCCCCGCGCGCTTGGCCAGCCCCGAAGGCGACAGGCCGTTCTGCTCGGCCAGCGCATCGACAGCCTTCCAGATGTCGGTATGGCGCATCGCACTCCCCGTTCCTGATAGGACGGGATGCCTATATAGGAAAACGATCCTATACGCAAGCCAAGCCAAACCGGGTGTAAGGTCTACTGAATCACATCTTCCGGAACATCGTCCCCGGAAGGCGCCGGGGTGAACCATCCCGCGACACGCGATCCGAACATCTGCAGCCGTCCGCCGAAATCGACCCTGCATTCCGCCGCCGACATCGTCTTGTCCTCGGCATAGTCCGCATAATTCACCGCCGAATACATGTCCGTCTTTATCTCGTTGAACGGCATGCTCGACAGCGGCGGCGCCTCGCTCGGCTTCAGCCAACGGAACGTCTCGTCGGCAAAGATGTCCTCGGCGGTCTCCTTGGTGTGCACGTTCCACATGCAGCACGGCGCGCCCGACTCGATGTGATAGGTGATGTAGACGTCCTTCACCGGCTGGGGCTGGCCCTGGGGCGTGAAGTCGCCCTCGAACACGGTGTCGCCATATGGCCCTGACGGACCGCAGTTCGGATCCGTGATCTGCTCCTTCTTCCACGGCGTCATCTCGCCATCGCAGATGTTCCACGACGTCTGCCCGACGCGGCGCACCACCAGCTTCTGCGCGTCTGGCGTGCCCTTCAGCCAGCTGTCCTCGAACGTCAGCTTGTCGAGCGGGCAGGCGTTCATGTTGATCGGCTGTGAGAAATCCCAGGCGAAGGCGACCATCGGCACGCCCACCAGAAGCCCGGCCAGCGTCGCGCCGACCGCATTGCGCCGCGCTGCGCGCTGGCGGCGTTTCCAGATCTGGTCGAACGATACGCCCAGCAGCCCGGCGGCAATACGCGCGAACACGCGTTCGCGACTTTCCGTTCCCTTGCGCGCGTCGATCCACAACGGCTCGCTTGGGCTCTCCTTCAGCGCAGCTGGGAAGGCTGCGTTTGCGGGCGCGCCCGGCCCGGCATGCGCCGGCGAACCGTCGAGCAGCACCGGCAGAATGCGCTCGCGCCGGCCGAGCGACTGGAAATGCTGGATCTCCTTGTTGACCCAAGGCGAGGTCGCCGCTGCAGGCGAGCAAAGCACGATGATCGCGCCGGAAGCCTCCAGCCCCTTGCGGATCGACTCGCCGAGGTCGCCGGACGCCGCCAGTTCGTCGATATCGCGGAAGGCCGGGCGCAGCGGATGCTTCAGGTCGCGGATCGCTTGGCGGCCGTCCTTGACGGGGAAACGGAGGCCTTCGAGCCTGCGGTGCAGCCACAGCGCGAAGGGCGCATCCTTGCGGCTGTAGCTGATGAACGCCGAATACTGGAAAGCGCCGCCGGTTTCCGGCCGCCTGTCTTTGCCCATGTCCCGCACGCCTATCCCGCTGATACGCCAGCATTTTCATCATTTTGGAGGCAGGCGCCAAGGCTGTGGATCACTTCCCCAAATCGAGCGTTGAACCGGGGGACCAAGTATCGCAGAAGGTATCTCCCCGCCGGGCTCCCCGGTGTCTCGGAGCGCCCCGCGGCCTCACGCAATAGATGGAATTCCTGTTTCTAGTCCTGCTGATCCTCCTCAACGGCGTGTTCGCGCTGTCGGAGATGGCGATCGTTTCCTCCCGCAAGCCGCGGCTGAAGGCCATGGCCGACCGCGGCAACCTTGGCGCGAAAACCGCCCTGCGCCTGCTGGAAGATCCCTCCAAGCTGCTCTCGACGGTGCAGATCGGCATCACCGCCATCGGCGTCATCGCCGGCGCCTATGGCGCGACCTCGCTGTCGGACAATTTCAAGCCCGTAGTTGTCAGCCTTCTGCCTGGGCTTGAACGGTACGCTGCTGGCATCGCTTTCGGCACGGTCATCGTCATCACTACCTTCCTGTCGCTGGTGCTCGGCGAGCTGATCCCCAAGCGTATTGCTCTCTCGGCGCCGGAGCCCCTGGCCGCGCTGATGGCCCCCGCCATGTCGCTGATCGAGACGATGACGTCGCCGCTGGTCTGGATGCTGCGCACCGTCACCGAAGGCGTTGTGCGCGTGCTTGGCCTCCACCGCACCCGTCAGGAAGACGTGACGGAAGAAGAGCTCCAGTCCCTCATCGTCGAGGGTGAGAAGGTCGGCATCATCGAGGAAGAAGAGCGCGAGATGATCGAAGGCGTCATGCGCCTCGGCGACCGCTCGGTGAAAGCGATCATGACGCCGCGCACGGAAATGGTCTGGCTCGACACCGAACAGACGCGCGCCGAGTTGCTGAAGGAAATCAAGGACAGCGGCCATTCCCGCTTTCCGGTCGGCGACGGCGACGCCGACAAGATCGTCGGCGTCGTTCAGACGAAGGAGCTTCTGGCCTACCTTGCCGACACTGGATCCATCGACGTCAAAGCAGTGATGCACCCGCCCGCCTTCGTGCCTGAAACCATGCCGGTGCTGAAGCTGCTGGAATCCATGCGCGGCAATCCCGTTCGCATGGTGATGGTCTCGGACGAGTATGGCGCGGTGCTTGGCCTGGTGACGGCTGCGGATCTGCTGGAATCCATCGTCGGCGATTCAGCGCTCAGCGAGGACGAGGGCCTCACGCCGCCTGTGCAGCGCGACGACGGTTCATGGCTGGTCGACGGCATGACGCCGGTCGACGAATTCGAACAGCTTGTCGGCGTACGCGGCCTCCACGACGAGGAAGGCTATTCGACGGTCGCCGGCCTCGTGATGCACCTGCTGCGCACCGTCCCTACCACGGGCGACAAGGCCGAGCGTCACCCGCTCACTTTCGAAGTCGTCGACATGGACGGCCGCCGCGTCGACAAGGTCCTTGTCCACAAGCTCGAACCCGTCGACGAAGATCTGACGGGCTGAGCCCGAAGCTCCTCAGACCGGATCGTAAGGGAACACTTCGGCCGAGGCGCCGAGATCGAAGAAGTCGTTCGCCATGGCGGGCAGGCAGTTGTCGAGGATCTTCTGCGGGTTCCAGCCCGACAGGTCGGCGATCTGGCGGATCGGGCGCGGCTGGTCGAACAGGATGATCTCGTTGCCGCGCACGCCGAAAATCTGCCCCGAAACCTTCGAGGCCGCCGCCGCGCACAGCGCTACGGCAAGCTGCGCGACCTGGTCGGCGCGCATCGCGGCCTTCATCCGGCCGACGCGCTTGGCGCTTTCTTCGTCCTTCACCGGGATCGACTCGATCATGCGCGTCCAGGCGAACGGCGCGATGACGTTGGAGCGAACGTTGTTCCGCACGCCTTCCATGGCGACGATACGCGAGAGGCCGGCGATGCCCATCTTGGCCGCCGCGTAGTTCGCCTGGCCGATATTGCCGATCAGGCCCGAGGTCGAGGTGAAGAGGACATAGGCCCCGTCCTTCTGCTCGCGGAACAGCTCGATCGAGGCGCGCGTGACGTTGAAGGAGCCGCGAAGGTGAACGGCGATCACCTTGTCCCAGTCTTCCTCGGTCATCTTGTGGAACATGCCGTCTCGCAGGATGCCGGCCGGGTTCACGATCGCATGCAGCCCGCCGAAGGTATCTTTCGCCTGTTCGATCATCCGAGCGACGGCCTTGTAGTCGGCGACGCTCTCGGAGTTGGAGACGGCCTGTCCGCCCGCCGCCTTGATCTGCTGCGCCACCTGTTCCGCCGGCCCCGCCGAGCCTTCGTCCCCGCCCGTCAGCGCGCCGCCGAGGTCGTTGACGACCACCTTCGCGCCTTCGCGAGCCAGCAGCAGGGCGGTTTCCTTGCCGATGCCGTTGCCGCCGCCGGTGATGAGAACGACCTTGCCGTCCAGAACGCCCATGACTGTCTCCTCAGGTTTTCAAGCTCTATCAGCACAGCCGAAGGCCGGAGGGAAGGCGCCGTATGGAAGCTCGCCCTCGCGGTTCGACAGCCGGCCGCTGCGCGGCCTGCTCACCATGAGGGCTCCTCGACATCAGCAGCTCTCTCGTGGCCCTCATGGTGAGCAGCCGCCGAAGGCGGCGCCCGTCGAACCACGAGGGCGTGCGTCCCGGCGGTTGCCGATTCCTTGCCGGGAGATGAAGAGATTTCTTCTTGCGCAGGGGGGCGAACGACCCTATCTGCATCGCCCTGTACCGGCTGCGCGAAGGGCCCCGCCACTTGAAGGCGGAGGAAGACGGCGACCAGCGGTGATGCACTGACCTGGGCTGAGGCAAAAAGCCGAAGCTGCGGTCGTTGGTTCGTCACTCTCGTCTTCGGAGCCAGAGCCCCGTGAACGCTATTTCCATTCCTGCCTATGAAATCATTCCCGACTCGCCCGAGCACGCCGACGCGGTCGAAGCCCTGTATGACGATGTTTTCGGCCCCGGCCGGTTCGCCAAGACCGCCGAGCGCCTGCGCGAAGGCAATTCCAAAATCGCCGACGCCAGCCTCGTCGCCGTCGATGCCGAAGGCGTCACCGGCGTCGTCCGCGTCTGGCCGGTCACCGTAGGCGGGAAGGATCGCGCGGCCTTCCTCGGGCCTATCGCTGTCGCGGAACGTCGCAGAGGCAACGGCGTCGCCTTCAAGCTGATGGAGCGCGCAATCGGCGTCTGCCGGGAGCAGGGCTATGCCGCCGTCATCCTCGTGGGGGATCACGACTATTACGACCGCTTTGGCTTCAAGCAGGCCGGCGCCGGACGCTTCCTGCTGCCCGGTCCCGTCGATCAGAACCGCGTCCTGATCCGCGACCTGTCGCCCGCCGCCGCCAAGCTCAAGGGCGAGCTCGCGGTTCCGCGGCGCCAACCTACCGCGAAGAAAGTCTGATCAGCGGCCCTCGCGGCGCCAGGCCAGCATCATGAACAGGCAGGCCAGCAGCATGCCGACGACGCCCGGGAGCAGCGTGGTGGAGTCTGTCGCGCGCACCGCATACGCCTCGCGCTTGCGCAGGCCCATCCAGTTTGAGCCCGCCGCGTTTCCGCGCTCGCCGATCCGGCGCAGTTCCGGCATGCTCGGCGTGCCGTCCGCGCCCAGCTTAAAGATGCCGCCCAGCGTTTCGACGGTCAGCGGCTGCACCTTCTCCGTCGTCGCCCGCAGGTCGAGATATTCGCGCGGATGCGTCGGCCCGCGCAGGGTCACGCCTTTCAGCTCGCCGCTCGATGCGATGTAGAGCCCAAGGTCCTTCGCCGGCAGCGTCGCCTGGTAATTGCCGGGGGTCGCCAGCGTCCACGGCGCCGTCTGCTCGGTCCCGTCCGGCCCCTTGACCGACAGCGGCGACGGGCTGTCTGACAGCGTACGCAGGTGCGCCGTCACTTCCGGCTCCGCGCCGGTCTGCAGCGTCAGCAGCTCTTCCTCGAGTTCCGGCTCCTTCATCAGCCAGTGCGCCGTACGGCGGATCAACTCCGCATACGGCCCGCCGCCTTCGTAGCCGCGCGCCCACAGCCAGAGCTGGTCGGACATCACGCTGGCGACGCGTCCTTCGCCGACGCGGTTGAGCAGCAGCAACGGATGCCCGTCCGGCGTCTGCATCAGAGCTTCGGACTCCGCGCCCGGATCCATCTTCATGTAGCTCATCCACGGCCCCCAGCCGTCCGTGGGCAGGGTGGCGGTGACGGAGTGGCGTTTGCCGAGCGCGGTGAGCTGCGGGACGAACTTGCCCGACACCATTTCGCCGGTCGCCCGGCCGGGCAGAACCCCGCCCAGCGGCGTGTTGTAGAGGATGTACGCGCCCGGATAGGGCGGGCCCGACGCGATCAGCAGTGCGCCGCCCTTTTCGACATAGCGCGCCACGCGGTCGAGATACTGCTCTTCAAGAACCGCCGGGCGCAGCTCGTGATCGAAGATCACGAGGTCGAACTGGTCCAGCTTCTCGCGGAACAGCTGCGGTTTCGGGAAGGCGATCAGCGCAATCTCTTCGATCGGCACGTTGTCCGACTTCTGCGGCGGTCGAAGGATAGTAAAGTGGACGAGGTCGACCGCCGGGTCCGACTTCAACAGATCACGCCACACCCGCGCGCCCGCGTGCGGCTCGCCCGTCACCAGCAGAACGCGCAGCCGGTCCTGCACGCCGGAAATCTGCGCTGAGGCGAGGTTATTGGCGAGTGTCAGCTCGTTCTCGATGCCGTCCACCGACAGCACAACCAGATTGTCGCCGCGCCGCTTCAGCGTCAGCGACACCATGGCCGGCTCGCCAACCTTCACCTGTTGGGGTGATTGCGGTTCGCCATTGATGCTGACGCCGACATTCACCGTTTCCGCGGCCGGATCATTCACCTGCACGCGCATCTCGACCTTCTGGTCGATTATGCCGAACGAAGGCGCCGACTGGATTTCGATATTGCGGTCGATCTCATCCTCGCCGCCCACGATCAGTCCGTGGATCGGGCCAAGCTGCGCCGCGTCCTTCGGGTCCGCCGGCATGTCGTGGATTTGGCCGTCCGTGATCAGGATGGCGCCGGCAATGCGATCGCGTGGCGCATCCGACAGCGCCGACTGCAGCGCGACATAAAGATCGGTGCCGTCCGCACCCGGGTCAGTCTCCGCGACGCGCAGTTCCAGGGTGTCGTCTGCGTCGATCTGCTGCTTCAGCGCATCATAGGCTGCCTGCGCCGTTTCGGTCCGGCCGCGGAAGTTCATGCTCTCCGAGCGATCCATCACCAGCGCTACGATATCCTTCAGCGGCTCGCGCTGCTCCTCGATCCACAGCGGGTTGGCCAGCGCCAGCGCCAGCACGCTGAGCGCCAGCGCGCGCATCAGCCAGGCGCGGCCGCGCAGGAACAGATAGACGCCCCAAAGCACGACGGCGCCGCCGACGAGCACCCACAACAGGGTCCAGGGAATGAGAGGATCGAACGCAAGGCGGGACGCTTCAAACATGCCTAGTCCGTCGAGCCCCTGTCGCGGTCAGTGCCGAGACGTTCAAGGAGATCCGGAACGTGAACCTGGTCTTCCTTGTAGTTGCCCGTGAGGATGTACATTACGAGGTTGATGCCGAACCGGTAGGCAAACTCGCGCGCCGGCTCGCCGCCATCCATCGTCAGCAACGGCTTGCCGCTCTGGCTGTCGATCGCCCAGGCGCCGGCCCAGTCCGATCCGCCGATGAAGAGGCCCGACACGCCATCGCCACGCCGCGTATCGCGGTCAGCCGCGCCGCTCTCGATCCACAGCCGCCCGTTGAGGCGGCCCGGGAAGCTCTTGATCAGGTAATAGCTCTTGGTCAGCACATGGTTGGTGGGCGCGGGCTGCAGCGGCGGCGCATCGATCCCCGCCAGAAGCTGCTGCAGGTTCGCCGAAACGTCGCGGCCAGGCGCCGCATCGCGCGTGTCGACAACGAAAGCGCCGCCCGAGCGCAGATACGCGTTGACCTTGGCGACCGCCGCCGGCGGCAGCGCTTTCGCATCGCGCGGCACGGCGTAGTAGATCATCGGGTAGAGTTCGAGCGCGTCCTTCGCCAGATCGACGCCGTGCGGCATGTCCGGTTCGACCGACGTGCGCAGGCCGAGCTGGTAGGAAAGTCCGAACAGCCCTGCCTTGGTGACATCGTCCAGTCGCCTGTCCGCGGTCTTCACATAGGCAAAGCGCAGCTTGGACGCCGCCTCGCGCGCCAGCTGGTCCGATGTCTGCGCCATAGCAGGCGGTTGCTGCAGCGCCGCTGCGGCGAGGAAGAAGATCGCGACCATGCCCGCCGCCTTGCCGAGGCGCGGGAAGCGGCCGGCGAACGCCAGCGCGATCATCAGGTCGATGGCGACGATCGACAGCGCGAAGGCGATCAGCCATCCGCCCAGCCCGCTGCGCTCCACCACGGCGGCTTGTTCCGTCACTTGAACCTCCAGCGGCCACGTCGCCACCGGCTGCGGCGCAGGTGCGCCGGCATTCAGCGCACGCTCGCCGCCGGGGCCTGAGTAGAGGCCAGGAGGCGTCGTCGGGCTCGGACGGGTTTTCATGAAATCTGCCGCTGCGATCGGCGTCGCATTGCTCGGCGGCGGGCCGAGCACGCCGAAACCGTCCAGCGTCCGCATCGGCGTCAACGCGCCTTCGGATGCAACGCTCGACCGGTTGCGCTCGCCGCCGGAAACGACGGACCGGCGCAGCATCTCGACGAACGCGCCGGTGTAGGGCAGGTCGGACCAGTCCGGGTCGGCGGTGACGTGGAACAGGATCAGCTCGCCGCGTCCCATGCGCGAAGCTGTCACCAGCGGCGTGTCGTCCTCAAGACGCGCCCAGGTCAGGCTGTCGAGCTCCGCCGAAGGTTGCGCCAGCACCTGCTGGCGCACTACCGCGTCGGTTGGCCTCGGAATGCCGAAGAAGGGCGAGGTGGTCGCGAACTCGGCGATGCGCTGCGGCGTCTCCCAGGACAGCGAGCTGCCGAGACTGCGCGACGTCGGGCGCAGCGCCGTCGGCGCCATCGGATCGGCCTGCGCTGCGAGACGCGGTCCCGCAAACCGGATCAGCACGCCGCCCTTCTCGATCCATGTCGTCAGGCGTTCGTTGTCAGATTCCGAAATCGTGCCCCGGTCGCCCATGATGATCGCGTCGATCGGCGCATCCAGCAGGTCGGACAGCTTCTTCTCGGTCAGCTGCGCATAGGGCTGCAGCGCCTTGCGCACATAATAGTGTTCGGACAGCAGCGGCTGCGCCTCATCGCGCGTGTCCGCAAGTCCCACATGCGGCCGCCGCGCCGTGTCGTCCCACAGCCAGACGCCGCCTGAAGACGGCGATCCAGCGATGCGGAAGCGCGCGATCCGGTTCAGCGCCGCCGCCGGAATGGCGAACAGCGCCTCAGCAGTGGTGGCGCCCGTATCGAACGTCAGCCGCGTCGAGGCGATCGATGCGCCCTCGGCCGTCTCGGCGATGATATCCGCAGTCGAGCCCGGCACGGCCTGCGAGCGCACGACGGCGACCTTCGCGCCCTCCGCAGAAGAATCCGCCGACGTGATCGCAAAAGCGTTCTTCGGCCGCGTGATCCGCACTTCGGTCGCGCCCTTGGCCGCCAACCCCTTGGCGAACGGCGCGGCGCTGTCGTGGTCGAACCCGTCGCTGGCCCAGACAATGCGCCCAGGCTTCAGCTTGGTCTCGTCCAGCTTCGCCAGCGCCGCCATGCGGTCCGGCAGCCACGGCGCCGGCCGCGCATTGCGGAGCAGCTGCCGTGCGGATTCCGCGTCCAGCGCTTCGGAAGGATCTCGCGTCACTTCGCGCGGGCTGGTGAACATCACATGGATCGGTCCGCCGGCCTGCGAGCTTTCATCCACCGCCGCCGTCGCCGAGCGAACCATGTCGCGCCAGCGTTCGGCGCTGGTCCAGCCATCGTCGACCACGATCAGCGTGCCGCCGCCCGCATTCACCTGCTGGTTCGGCGCCCAGGTCGGCCGCGCAAAGCCGAAGATCGCCAGCGCCAGCGCTATCATGCGTAGCAACAGCAGCCACCAGGGCGTTCGCGCCGGCGTCTCTTCATCCGGCTTCAGGTCGTCGAGCAGGGCGAGCGAGGGCAGGGCAAAGCGCTTCGGCTCCGGCGGCGTGGCGCGCAGCAGCAGCCACAGCAGCGGCAGCGCAAGCAGGCCGATCAGGGCCCAGGGCTGCAGGAAGAGGATGGGGCCAAGGTTCACGCCGCAACTCCAGTCACGGTGAAGCCGTGAGCGAGAATGCCGAGCGGCGTACGCGGCTCTTCAGACGTCACATGGCTGGTGAAGCGCCAGCCGAGTTCGGCCGCGAGATCCACCATGTCCTTACGGCGCTGGGCAAACTTGTCGAGATAGCCGTCGCGGATCGACTCCGCCCGGCCGATCAGCCGCTCGCGGTCCTGTCCCGGCCGGAAGAAGCGAACGCGTCCGTTGAACGGATAGGCCTCCTCGATCGGATCGCATACCTGCAGCAGCGCGCCGTCTCGGCACTTTGCCGCCAGCGGCCGAAGTCTCTCGCGCCACTCGGGGAGCGGAGAATAGAAGTCGCTGCAGATCACCACGGCGGCAGTGTCGCGCGGCGGACGGGGAAAAGGCGATTGCGGCGAAAGCTCGCGCACGCCTTCGCCGACCCGCGACGGCGCCCGTGCGCCTGAAACCGCTCCGCGTCCCGCGCCCAACGCCCCGCAACGCTCGCCCGAGCGCGACAGCGCCCCCGCCAGCGCCATCGACAGCAACAGCGCGCGATCGGCTTTGTGGATGATTTTAGGGTCGCTCGACCAGTTGAAGCCCGGGCTGGGATCCACCCAGAACAGGAAGGTCCGCGCCGTCTCCAGCTCGGTCTCGCGCACGAAAAGGTGTTCTTCACGCGCCGACCTGCGCCAGTCGATCCGCTCCGCGCCGTCTTCTTGCGTGTGCCTGCGGTACTGCCAGAAGTTCTCGCCCGTACCCGACCGTCTGCGCCCCGCTGACCCCAGATGCGCGGCGCTGGCGGCGCGCGCACGCGTCGTCAACGTCCCGAGGTCGCCGGCGAGCGCTGCGGCTTCGGCTTTCAACTGACTGAGCGGCGCCTGTGGCAAGGGGAGGTCCTTAGGCGGCTTTTGAAGCGAGTTCCTGAATCAGCGATCCAAGCGTTCCACCTTGTCCGGTGGGGTCGTAGGCGAGCGCCATGCGGTGGCCGAGAGCCGGCTCCGCCAGCGCTTCGATGTCGTCGAGCGAAGGAGCAAGGCGGCCGCGCAGCAGCGCCCGCGAGCGCGCCGCGAGCATCAGCGCCTGGCCGGCGCGAGGCGAGGGGCCCCACTCCACGCGCTTCTTGACGCCCGCATGATCCGACTGTTCCGGCCGCGCCGACCGCACGAGGCGGATGATGGCTTCGAGAACTTTCTCCGGAACCGGCATGCGGCGCACGAGGTTCTGCAGGGCGATGAGACGCTGCGCATCCAGCACCGGCTTGACGACCTGGTCGACCATGCCGGTTGTCTCGACGAGAATGCGGCGTTCGGTCTCAGCGTCCGGATAATCGACGTCGACCTTCAGCAGGAAGCGGTCGAGCTGCGCTTCCGGCAGCGGGTAGGTGCCTTCCTGCTCGATCGGGTTCTGCGTCGCCAGCACGATGAACGGCTTGGGCAGGTCATAGCTCGCCCCCGCAATCGTCACGTGCCGCTCCTGCATCGCCTGCAGGAGAGCGGACTGCGTGCGCGGGCTGGCGCGGTTGATCTCGTCGGCCATCAGCAGCGAAGTGAAGATCGGTCCCTTCACGAAGCGGAACGAACGGCCCGATGCGCTTTCGTCCAGGATCTCGGATCCGAGGATGTCGGACGGCATCAGGTCCGGCGTGAACTGCACACGGCCCCAGTCGAGGCCCAGCGCCCGCGCCGATGTCTCGACCAGCTTGGTCTTTGCAAGGCCCGGCGCGCCGATCAGCAGGGCATGGCCTCCGCCCAGGATCGCGGCGAGCACAAGCTCCACCACGCGGTCCTGCCCGAAGACCACCTTGCCGATCTCCGCGCGCACTTTGGCGAGCACTTCTACTGCGGCGTCCGCCTCCTTTACGATGTCGGAGTTCGGGGCGTCGGCGATTGCGGCTTCACTCATGCTGGGCATTTACCTATGTCTGGGGCAAACCCGACCGTCAGGCCGCCCAATGTCGAACTCCAAAGACCCGAAAGCGACGCCGCTAATGGACCTGATCGCCACCTTGCAGGTGGAAGCGGGTTTGGAAAAGCCCCGTTCCCTTCCTCCCGTGCATTTGTGGAACCCCGCCCACTGCGGAGACATCGGCCTCGAAATCCGCCGGGACGGCTCCTGGTGGCAAAACGGCGTGCGTTTCAGCAGGGACAAGCTTGTCCGCCTGTTTTCAACGATACTGCGCAAGGATTCCGACGGCTACTATCTGGTCACCCCTCACGAAAAAGTGGTGGTGAAAGTGGAGGATGCCCCGTTTCTGGGGGTCCGGGCGGACCGCCATGAGTCGGACGGGCAGCCGGTGATATTGGTCACGACCAATGTGGGCGATGTCGTGGCGGTGGATGCCGCCCATCCGCTGCGCGTGGACATTGATCGCCATACGGGCGAGCCTTCAACCTACGTTCTGGTTCGCGGCGGGCTCGAGGCAAGGCTGGCGCGCCCGCCCTACTACGAGCTTGTCGGCTGGGCCGAGCCCGACGGCGGAGGGAAAAAGACCATGAGCGTCGCCTCTTCCGGCGTCCGCTTTCCCATCGGCGAGGCGGCCTGATCCTGTTCGCGCCGCTAGGTTGGTATGGTAGGCTGCCCGCATGGATGGTTCGCAAAGCACCCAACCCGTAGAAGTCCGCCGGCGGCGATTTTCGTCGATGGACGTGCAGGCCATGCTTGAGGCCGGCGTCATCAAGGATGGCGAGAAGGTTGAACTGATCGGGGGGGAATTGGTCGAGATGTCGCCGCAGGAGCCGCTGCATTGGGATGTGACCTACGCGATCTCTCGCTGGTTTCGTAAACATCTCCCCGAGGATCTTGGTGTGGCCTCTCAAGGTCCGTTAAGACTGAGCGACTATCACGAGCCCGAGCCCGAATTCTTTGTCTTTCCAGATGGCATCAGGGTAAATGACGTTCGTGGTCCCGACGTCTTGCTCGTTGTCGGAATCGCGCGCTCCAGCCTGGATTGCGATCTGAAGGTCAAAGCGCCAATCTACGCCGAACATGGCGTCCGCGAGTATTGGGTCGTCGATGTCGAGGCGCGGCGGACTCTGCTGCATCGTCTCGGCAAGGATCGAGCCTACGGCGAGCCCGAGTCCGTGGCTTTCGATGCGCCGCTCGGAGTCCCAGGCGGGTTATCGCTTGTGATCGCAGATCTCGCTCCGCGGGATTGATGGGCTGATGCCATTTACCACGCGCGCCGATTTCGATCAGCGGGCTGCGACGCGGCTCGCCGCAACCGATGCCGCCTTCGCGGAGATCGTCCGCACCGACTACGACCTCAATCCCGACTGGTCCGCGCCGGAGAAGAGGACCTATCGCAAGGCTGCTGTCCTCATCGGACTGATCGACCGCGGAGACGATTACGGCGTGCTGCTGACGCTTCGCCCGGAATCGATGACCAACCACGCCGGGCAGGTGGCGTTTCCGGGCGGCCGCATCGAGCCGGACGACGTCACGCCGCTGGCGGCCGCTCTTCGCGAAGCGAGCGAGGAGGTGGGCGTCGATCCCGTCTCGATAACCATGCTCGGCCAGGGCGATCCCTACCTCACCGGAACGGGCTTTGCGATTTCTCCCTTCGTTGGCGTGCTGCCGCCGGGCTTCACCCCTCAGCCGCACCCCCGGGAAGTCGCCGATGTCTTCGAGACGCCTCTGAGCTTCCTGATGAATCCCGCCAACCACCAGCGCCACGAGCGGGAATACAAAGGGGCCTTGCGCGCCTATTACGCCATGCCTCACAACGGACGCTATATATGGGGCGCGACAGCCGGAATGATTAAGTCGCTGTATGACCGGCTATACGGTCCCGGGGAGTGGTAAGGCATGGCCCAGCGCGTCTTCATCGAACTGCTGCTTTTCCTGACGCCATTCGTGGTGTTCCTCGTCTATCGGGCGGCTTCGCGCGACATGATGATCCGCGACCGCTGGCCGTTGACCACGCTGGTGCTCATCGGCGCCGGCATCGCGGTGCTCGGCCTGATCGTCCCGCCGCTGCTTGAGCCGAACGAGCGGGGCAAGTGCTTCCAGGCTGCGCAGTACGTCGACGGCAAGACGATCCCGGCGAAGGAAATCCCGTGCGCCGAGGTGAAGCCGCCGGCCGTCCAGGAGAGCCCTGCCGCGCCACAGTCTCCGGCGCCGATCGCCCCGCGGGACAGGGGACCCAACTGACATGCAGCGGCTGGACCCCCAGCCCTGGATGACGTCCTCATCTGCGCGGCGCGTGATGACGGCCCTCGAAGGCGCAAAGCCCGGCAGCGCGCGCTTCGTCGGCGGTTGCGTGCGCAACGCGCTGCTCGGCCAGCCCGTCGCCGACATCGACATCGCCACCAGCCTTACGCCTGACCGCGTCGAGAAGGCGATGCTCGCCGCCGGCATCGCCGTGCATGCCACCGGCATCGAGCACGGCACGCTCACCGTCGTCGCCGACCACCAGCCCTTCGAAGTCACCACGCTGCGCCGCGACGTCGAGACCGACGGCCGCCGCGCTGTCGTCGCCTTCACCGAAGACTGGGCCGAAGACGCCCAGCGCCGCGACTTCCGCATGAACGCGCTCTACACCGCGCCCGATGGGGAGCTGTTCGATCCCACCGGCGGCGGCCTCGACGACATCGCGCAGCGGCGCATCGTGTTCGTGGGTGATGCTCAAACCCGCATCCGCGAAGACTATCTCCGCATCCTCCGCTTTTTCCGCTTCTTCGCATGGTACGGGCAGGGCGCGCCCGACCCGGTCGGCCTCGCGGCTTGCGAAAAGCTGAAGCAAGGCCTCGCCGACATTTCCGTCGAACGCATCTGGATGGAAACAAAGAAGCTGCTCGGCGCTCCCGATCCCATGCAGTCCATGGCGGCGATGGAGGAGAGCGGCGTCCTTGGCCAGCTCTTCCCGCAGTCACGGGGCCTCGACCTGCTGCGCCAGCTCGTCGCTCTCGAAAACGCCGCGAACCTGGCGCCCGAGCCGATGGTGCGTTTCCTCGCGCTGTTCTGGAAGGACGCCAAGGCTGTCGTCAGCGTCACCGCCGATCTCAAGATGTCGAACGAAGAAAGCCAGCGTCTGCGCTGGGCCGTCCAGAACGATGCGCCGATCCGCGCCGGCATGACGCCCGCCGCCATGCGCGGCGCGCTCTACAAGAGCGGGACAGGCGTCTTTCGCGATCGCGTCTTGCTGCAATGGGCGCAGGATCTCGCCTCATCCGCCGCGTGGCGCCAGCTCTACGACGAGGCCAGCGGCTGGCAGCGCCCCGTTCTACCTATCACCGGCGAAGACCTCCTCGAACGCGGCATCCCCGAAGGCCCCCCCGTCGGCGCCGGCCTCCGCAAACTCGAAACCTACTGGGTCGATTCCGACTTCACGCTCACCCGCGACGACCTGCTGTCGAAGATCAAGCGTTAGCGCCCGCTAGTTCGCGAACACGACCCAGGCGTTGAGATACGCGGCGAAGGTCAGCCAGGCGAGATAGGGATACTGAAGCTGCGCGGCGATCCTGCTGTGGCGGTGGAATTCCCGGATCATCATGGCGACCGTCACCCAGAGAGCGACGATGTCGATCAACGCGAGCACGGGCAAGTGATAGCGGAAGAACAGCAGGCTCCAGCCAAGGTTCGGCGCCAGCTGGAAGAAGAAGAGTCCGAGCGCCGCATCGGCGCGCTTCCAGCTCCCGGCTGCGCGCCATACCATGCAGGCGCCGATCGCCATCAGCGTGTAGAGCGTCGGCCACGCCACTCCGAACACAAAGCCGGGCGGCGTTCCTGGGGCCTTGTCGAGCTGCTGGTACCAGGGATCGGCGCCGCCCGCCGACACCAGCCCGCCCAGCGCCGCGACCAGGGCGGTTGCCGCGATAATGGCGATGAAGGCGAGGACAGTCGCCTCGACAGGGCGCTCCGCCTCAGGCGCCGGTTGGGTCATCGGGTCGGTCATGGCGCGCCTCTTCAGGTTGGCCGGTCCAACTCAGGTAGGATTGTCCCGCCCGCAGTCCAGCCCAGACCTCGAGGCGACGAACTCGCCCGCCGGAACCTCCCCAAGCATATCATGGCTCGCGAAAGCCCGCGCCCGCCGGATTCAGGGCCACTTAACCACGGGCGGCATGGACGACAGGATGCTGGCGACATTGCCGCCGGTCTTCAGCCCGAACGTCGTCCCGCGGTCGTAGAGCAGGTTGAACTCGACATAGCGGCCGCGTCGCACCAACTGCTCCTCGCGCTCTGCGCTGGCCCAGCTTTCCGCCATTCGCCGCCGCACGATCTTTGGGTACACGCGCCGGAACGCCTCGCCGACATCGCGCGTAAAGGCAAAGTCCGCTTCCCAGTCGCCCGTATTGTGCCGGTCATAGAAGATGCCGCCTACGCCGCGCGGCTCGTTGCGATGGGGCAGGTAGAAATAGTCGTCGCAGTGTTTCCTGAACGCCTCGTAGTTCGCGCCAGGATGATCGGCGCATGCGGCTCGCATCGCATCATGGAAGGCGATCGCATCCGGCGCATCCTGCCTGCGATCGACATCGAGCAGCGGCGTCAGATCGGCGCCGCCGCCAAACCACGTCTCCGACGTCACCAGCATGCGCGTGTTCATGTGCACGGCCGGAACGCGCGGACTGTGCAGGTGCGCGATCAGCGAGATGCCGCTGGCCCAGAAACGCCCGCCCGACTTTTCGGCGCCCGGAATGGTCCGCGCGAACTCCGGCGCGAACTCGCCATAGACACAGCTGACATGCACGCCGACTTTTTCGAACAGCCGGCCGCGCATCACCGCCATCGTGCCGCCGCCGAGGTCCTGCCCGCCATCGCCGCGCCGCCACGGCGTCTTCTCGAAGCGCCCGGCAGGGCCCTTGTAGAGAGGCGGCGAGGCTTCATCCTCCAGCGCCTCGAACTTCGAGATGAGCGACGCCTGCAGGCTCTCGAACCAGGCTCGCGCCAGGGCCTTGCGGTCTTCGAGGACGCCGGAATCGAACGCTGGTTGAGCCTGTGCCATGGGCCTTGCTAACCGCAGCGGCAGGCGGACGTCTAGCGGTCCCGGCGCCGCGGCGCCATGCGGACGCAGGTATAAAAGGCTTTTCAGACCGGGAGGATCAGGCCTAGGCTCTTCCGGACGGACGGCCGAGCGCACGCAATCACGCGCGCGCGCAACATCAACTTGGGGAATAAAATGATCAGGATCGTGATGGCTGCCACGGCTGCGGCCGTACTGGCGTCTGCGTGCGGCGCTGTGGGCGGAGGCGACAAGGCCGCGATCATCGCCGCCTGCACCAAGGAAGGTGAGAGCCAGAAGAACTGCGAGTGCGTCGCGGCCGAATTCGAGAAGACCCTCGACAAGGATGCATTCCACGCCATGGCGCTCGGTGCGTCGGGCAAGGAAGCGGAAGCCGACAAGATCATGAACGCGCTGCCGATGGACAAGCAGATGGCGATGGCCACCGCCGCCATGGGCGTGATGATGAAGTGCGCGCCGGGCGGCGCGAGCTAGTCGGACTGGGCATTCGAAATCGAAATGCGCCCCGGAAGTTCGCGCTTCCGGGGCGCGGTGCATCCGTGTTGAACGTGGGCGCGGGCGCGGCTAGAACGGACCCGCCATGCTCGCGACAGGGACAAACCGATTGACCGCCATGGCTCGCTGGATGCCAACCGCAGGCATGCTGGTATTGCTCGCCGCGTGCAGCCAGAACGGCCCCGGCCGCACCGTGATCACGGATCGCTGTGTCGCCGGCGGAGAGAACCCCGAAATCTGCAAATGCCTTGCGGACCAATCCTCCCGCCAGCTCGACGGCGAGATGTTCGAACTCGTCGTTCTCGGCGCCCAGGGCGAGGAAAAGGAAACCGACGCTCGCATGAAGGCGCTGACGCCCGAGCGTCAGACGCGCTTTTCGGCAGCGATGCAGCAGATCATCCGCGGCTGCGGCGCCGAGGGATATCTCGCGGGCGGCTAGGCGCGGGGCAGGCCGCCGGTCTGCCGCAACGCCTCCCACAACGCCACGCCCGCCGACATCGACACGTTGAGCGACCTCGCACCGCTCGCGAGCGGAATGCGCACGACGGCGTCGGCGGCCGCGTGAACGGCCTCGGGCGCGCCTGCCGACTCACGTCCGAACAGCAGGCAATCGCCCGCCTCGAAGGCAAAGCTGGCGAGGCTTTGGGCTCCGCGGGTCGAGAAAAGGATCAGCCGGCCGGAAATCTTTCGCCGGGATTCCAGGAACGACGCCCAGCCGTCATGCCGGGAAACCTCGACCTTTTCGCCATAGTCCATGGCCGCCCGGCGCAGCGCCTTATCCGTTAATGGGAAGCTGCAAGGCTCGATAATGTCGACTGCGACGCCAAAGCACGCTGCCAACCGCAAGCTTGCCCCAAGATTCTGGGGGATGTCGGGTTGTAGGAATGCGAGTCGCACTTTAGAGGGGTCCGGCACGCAGGGGGCTTTCTTGCGACACCACGCCGCGTGGGGGGTTCCCCACGGCCCGGTAATAAGGCGTCCAAGCCTCGGATACCATGGGAGACTCGTGTGTCGAAACCCGGTTCGAACGCCGCTACCGCTGATAGCGCACACGCCGGTGAGACCCGACGGGATTTCATTCACATTGCCGCAGCGACTGTCGCCGCCGGCGGCGTCGCCGCGGTCGCCTGGCCCTTCATCCAGCAGCTTGCGCCGGCAGGCGACACGCGCGCCCTGTCGAGCGCCGAAGTCGACATCAGCAAAGTGCCGGAAGGCGGCGAGATCCGCGTGCTGATCGGCGGCATGCCGTTTTTCATCCGCCACCGCACGGCCAACGAGATTCAGGAAGCCCGCAACGTCAACGTCGCCACCCTGCGCGACCCGCAGACGGACGACGAACGCCTCCGTCCCAATGCCCAGGGCGTGCTCAACCCGACCATCCTGGTCACCTCCGGCACCTGCACGCACCTCGGCTGCGTTCCCGTCGGCCCGTCTCAGGGCACGGTCGGCGACTTCGGGGGCTGGTACTGCCCATGCCACGGTTCGCACTACGATACGTCCGGCCGCATCCGCAAAGGTCCGGCGCCGCTTAACCTGCCGGTGCCGAACTACACGTATGCGTCCGACACCATCATCAAGATCACGCTGTAGGGGATTGGCGCTTGAGCGGACCGTCAGCCTACGAACCCAAGACCGGCTTCACGAAGTGGCTGGATACGCGCTTGCCTGTCGTCCGGCTGGCGTATGACAGCTTCGTCGATTTCCCGACGCCGAAGAACCTCAACTACTGGTGGACGTTCGGCGGCATTCTCGCCGTCTGCCTGGTCATCCAGATCGTCACCGGCGTTGTGCTGGCGATGCACTATACCGCTTCGACCGCGACCGCGTTCAACAGCGTCGAGCGCATCATGCGCGACGTCGAATACGGCGATCTGATCCGCAACATCCACGCCACCGGCGCTTCGATGTTCTTCCTCGCCGTCTACGTGCACATGTTCCGCGGCATGTACTACGGTTCGTACAAGCAGCCGCGCGAGATCCTCTGGATCCTCGGCGTGGTGATCTATGGCCTGATGATGGCGACGGCGTTCATGGGCTATGTGCTGCCCTGGGGCCAGATGTCGTTCCACGGCTCGGCGGTGATCACCAATCTGATTGGCGCGATCCCGCTGGTCGGGCCGGCGGTGAAGACCTACCTGATGGGCGGCCCGGCGATCGGCGATCCGACCCTCAACCGCTTCTTCTCGCTGCACTACCTGCTGCCGTTCGTGATCGCCGGCGTCGTGATCCTGCACATCTGGGCGCTGCACGTGCCCGGCAACGGCAACCCGACCGGCGTGTCGGTCAAGGACGTGAAGAAGGACACCGTTCCGTTCCACCCGTACTACACGGTGAAGGACGGCTTCGCGATCATCCTCTTCCTGATAGTGTTCGCGGTGTTCGTTTTCTACTACCCGAACGCGCTCGGCCACGCCGACAACTCGATCGAGGCCAACCCGCTGGTGACGCCGGCGCACATCGTGCCGGAATGGTACCTCTTGCCGTTCTACGCGATCCTGCGCGCCGTAACGTTCGACATCGGACCGATCCCCGCGAAGCTGATCGGCGTCACCGCCATGTTCGGCTCGATCCTGATCCTGTTCGTGCTGCCCTGGCTGGATACATCCAAGGTCCGCTCGATGCGCTACCGCCCCTTCGCGCGCCAGCTCTTCCTGGTGTTCGTCGTGGCCTGCATCGGCCTCGGCTTCTGCGGCGCCAACAATCCGGACGACCTGCTGTTCAAGTTCCGCGAAGACAGGCTAGCGGTCAGCTACACCACGACCGACGGCAAGGCGGCGACCGAGCTGTTCGACGATTTCAACGAAGCCCGCGCGCGCCAGACCGCCCTGCCGCCTACTGCAGGCGCCTCGATCGAAATCTCGGCGTCCGGCTTCAAGTGGCTGTGGCTCTCGCAGATCCTCGGGGCCTATTATTTCCTATATTTCCTTTTCATTCTTCCGGTGCTCGGCGTGATCGAGAAGCCCAAGCCACGGCCGGCGTCGATCGCGGACAGCGTGCGTAAGAAGCATGGCTCGAAGTCGTCAACGCCTGTCGCCGGCGCCGCGCCGCAAGCCGCCGAGTAGGGAGAGCAAGATGCACTTCAACAAACTCGCTCTCGCTGGCCTCGCCGCACTGGCCGCTGCATTCATCGCAGCGCCCGTGATCGCCCAGGAACACGCTGCTGCCGCCGGCGCGAAAGAGCATGCCGCTGGCGGTCATGACCTGCTCGAGCCCGCAGGCGGCTGGCAGCACGAAGGCTATTTCGGCGTTTACGACCAGAACGCGCTGCAGCGCGGCTTCAAGGTCTATCGCGAGGTCTGTTCGTCCTGCCACAGCATGAAGCTGCTGTCGTTCCGCCACCTCGGCGAGAAGGGCGGGCCGTTCTACATGGCCGAGTTCCCGAACCCGACCGACAACCCGAAAATCAAGGCGCTGGCCGCCGAATACCAGATCGTGGGCATCGATCAGGAAACGGGCGATGCGACCACTTTTCCCGGCAAGCCGTCCGACCGCCTGCCCAGCCCGTTCGCGAACGAGGCAGCGGGCCGCGCCGGCAATGGCGGCGCCTATCCGCCCGACTTCTCGGTGATCGCCAAGGCCCGCCACGGCGGGGCGGGCTACATCTACTCGCTGATGCTGGGCTTCGTTGAGCCGCCCCCGGGCCTCAACGTCGCGCCGGGCCAGCACTACAACGCCTATTTCGCCGGCGACACCGCCGCGCAGTGGACCGGCGACCCGCGCCACAAACCGGCGGGCGGCTTCCTCGCCATGGCGTCGCCGCTGCCGCAGGACGGCCTCGTCACCTTCGACGACGACACTCCGTCAACCCGGGCTCAGATGGCCAAGGACGTGGGGGTATTCCTCGCCTGGGCGTCCGATCCGAAGATGCAGAACCGCAAGCAGATGGGCATCGCGGTGCTTGCTTACCTCGCGATCCTCGCCCTGCTGGCCTACGTCTCGTACCGCCGCATCTGGCGGAACGTCGAACACTAGGCTCGACCGCCAACGAAGCATTCGCCGCGTCATCCCGTCGCCATCGTCTCGCGTCGGGGTGACGCGCCTCGTCCGTTCAATCCTGACATCCGGCCCACAGGCGCTGCAGCCTTCAGGCCTTCCGTGATGCGCCGCGAGGCGTAGGCCGGGCCTGTCGTCGCGTTCTGGTATTCGCCCGGCTACGTGCTCGCCGGCGACGTCCAGATGCGCGCAGTCAATTCGCTGACGTTGCCGCCGGTCACGACGCGAAAGCGGTTCGGCGCATGATCTGTGGTTGCCAAAATGGGGCGGCGACGGTTCAGTGGCGCGCAGCGATCAGGGGCGGGCATGACGGGCTGGGTTCTCGGCATCATCGGCGGCTCAGGCCTCTACCAGGTCGCGGGCCTTGAAGGCGGCCGCTGGGAAACCGTCGCCTCGCCGTGGGGCGCGCCGTCGGACCAGATCTATCGCGGCAGCATGCATGGCATCGAACTGATCTTCCTTCCGCGTCACGGGCGCGGCCACCGGCTCGGCCCCACCCAGGTCAACTACCGCGCTAACATCGACGTGCTGAAACGGGCCGGCTGCACCGATCTCTTGTCGATATCGGCCTGCGGCTCGTTGAAGGAAGACATGGCGCCCGGCGACTTCGTCATCGTCGACCAGTTCATCGACCGCACCTTCGCCCGCGAGAAAAGCTTCTTCGGCGAAGGCATCGCCGCCCACGTTTCGATGGCGCACCCGGTATCGTCGCGTCTCGCCAGCATGGCGGGCGATGAAGCCGAAGCGCTTGGCGTCAAAGTCCACCGCGGCGGAGCCTACCTCGCAATGGAAGGTCCGCAATTCTCCTCGCTCGCCGAATCCAAGCTCTATCGCGCCTGGGGCTGCGCCGTGATCGGCATGACCAACATGCCCGAGGCCAAGCTCGCACGCGAAGCGGAGCTGCCCTACGCCACAGTCGCAATGGTCACCGACTATGACTGCTGGCGGGAAGAGATCGAAGCAGTCTCCGTCACCGACGTGCTGCAGGTTCTCCACGCCAATGCAGACCGGGCAGGGGAGTTGATAAGGCGCATCGCGCGCCGCCTTGGCGCATCGCCGCGCACGCCGGATCCGGATGGAATCGACACCTGCCTCGACCACGCGATCATAACCGCGCCGGATGCGCGCGATCCCGCCCTGCTCGCCAAACTCGACGCCGTCGCCGGAAGGGCGCTAAGGGCTTGACGCAGCACGCCCCGCCCGCCGACATCCCCGTATTCGCCTGACGGAGCGCCATGTTTCCCGACAATTTTATCGCCTTCATGGGGATCACCACGCTGGTGAGCCTCGCGCCGGGCGCCAATACCATGTTCGTCATGTCGCAGGCCGCCCTGCGCGGCCGGCGCGCCGGCATCGCGGCCGGCCTCGGCATCGAGACTGCGAACGTCTTCTACTTCCTGCTCGTCGCCTTCGGCCTTGCGACCGTCGTGTCGGCCTCGGAGGTCGTGTTCGACGTGCTGAAGTGGGGCGGCGCGCTTTATCTGTCTATCCTCGGCGTGCTGGCGTTCGTGCGTTCCTTTCGCAAGGATGTCCTGCCGCCCGTCACCGAGGTTCCCACCGTCCGGTCTAGCCACGGCGCCTATCTCGACGGGTTGATGATCGGCATCGGCAATCCCAAGACGATCATCTGGTTCCTCACGCTCCTGCCCCAGTTCATCAACAAGGATAGGGATGTCTTTGCGCAGACGATGACGATCGCGGCCGTCGGCACGGTGATCGATGTCGCCGTGCAATGGCTTTACGTGTATGCAGGCGGCGCGCTGTCGCGCGTGCTCGCCAAGCCGGACATCCGCCGCTGGTTCGAGCGCGGTTTGGGAATGGTTTTCATGGGGCTGGCGCTGGTGGTGGCGCTGTCTCACTCGGGCTGAAGAGGGATCGTGCTGATGTCCGCGCCACGCCTGCATATCGGCGACAAGAACTACTCGTCCTGGTCGGTGCGCCCGTGGCTGGCGCTGCGCCATGGCGGCATCGAATTCGAGGAAGTGATGCACGCCCTGCCGGAGATGGGCGGCAAGCCCATGTTCGGCGCGATCTCGCCCACCGCCCGCGTTCCGGCGCTCGAAGTCGATGGGGTCGCCATCGCCGAAAGCCTCGCGATCTGCGAATGGGCGGCCGAACAGACGCCGAAGCTGTGGCCGAAGGACAAGACGACGCGCGCCCTCGCGCGCTCTGCCGCTGCGATCATGCACTCCGGCTTCGCGGCGCTGCGCACCGACGCCCCGATGAACATCCGCCGCCGCACCGAGGCCAGCCGCATGACGCCCGACGGCCTCGCCGACGCCGAAAAGATGGACAGCCTCTGGCGCGACTGGCTCAAGCGCTCCAGCGGTCCGTTCCTGTTCGGCGACTACTCGATTGCCGACGCCATGTACGCCCCCGCCGTCACCCGCTTCGTCACCTACGCCATCCCGCGCTCGGCCGAAGCCGAACGATACATCCAGACCATGGTCGCAGAGCCGCACATGGCGGCGTGGATTGCGGCGGCCGAGACGGAAACCCGCACGCTTCCGCGGGTGGACATTGCCTAGTCACACGCCTCTGGCAAAGCTGCCAGCCGCCCGAACACGAGCCTGCCCGCGAGGACGCGCCTGATGGACCTGAAAGACACCATCCGCACCATTCCCGACTTCCCGAAGAAGGGAATTATGTTCCGGGATGTCACCACCCTGATGGGCAACCCGCGGGCTTTCCGCCAGGCAGTGGATGAACTCGTCCAGCCCTTCGCCGGCGCCAAGATCGACAAGGTGGCGGGCATCGAGGCGAGGGGCTTCATCCTCGGCGGCGCGGTCGCCCACCAGCTGTCCGCCGGCTTCGTGCCGCTGCGCAAGAAGGGCAAGCTGCCCCACAACGTCATCACCGAAAGCTACGACCTCGAATACGGCGCGGATTCCATGGAGATGCACACCGACGCCATCTCGCCCGGCGACCGCGTCCTGCTTGTGGACGACCTGATCGCCACCGGCGGCACGGCCATGGCGGCCCTCAAACTGCTGCGCAAGGCAGGGGCCAAAGTCGCCGGCGCCGCCTTCCTCGTCTGCCTGCCGGAGCTGCAAGGCGACACCAAACTCGCCAATACCGGCGTGGAAGTGTCCTATCTGGTCTGGTTCGCCGGGCATTAACCGAGCGCATTCAACAGGATACCCAGCCATTGACCCGGCGGGGCAGGACAGCCACCTATTGCCCCATACACCTCCTGGAGCGGCCATGACGATTCGGTTCGACGATGAAGACGATGAAGAGACCCCCGACAAGAAGGACGAGTCTCCCTCATCGCTGATGGAAAAGGCGCTGTTTGACGCCCGCACCATCCTTCTCACCGGCGACATCAACGACAAGCAGGCCAAATCCGTCTGCACCCAGCTGCTCGCCTATTCGGCCGTCAACGACAAGCCGATCCTGCTCGTCCTGTCCTCGCCTGGCGGCCACGTCGAAAGCGGCGACATGATCCACGACATGATCAAATTCGTCCGCTCGCCCGTGCGCGTGCTTGGCACAGGCTGGTGCGCCTCCGCCGGCGCGCTGATCTACTCCGCGGCCAAGCGCGAGAACCGCTATGCGCTGCCCAACACCCGCTTCCTGCTGCACGAGCCCCGCGGCGGCGTGGGCGGCCAGGCGTCCGACGTCGAGATCCAGGCCCGCGAGATCATCCGCATGCGCGAGCGCCTGAACAAGATCTTCGCCGAAGCCACCGGCCAGACGCTGGAGCGGATCAAGAAGGACACCGACCGCGACTACTGGATGTCCGCCAAGGAAGCCCAGGAGTACGGCCTTGTGGGCAAGATTGTGACTTCCAGCAAAGAAATCGGCTGACCTCGGTCTGATTCCTGGGGTTCGCTTGGCCGCCGCGACGTGCATAGTTGCGCGCCATGGAGCTGAGGGAGCGCATCGCAGGTTGGTCGCGCTGGCCGGGCTGGCGGCGTTATGCGCCGGCCGCCGGGTCGCTGGTGGCTCACCTGTTCATCGGCATGGCGGTGTTCGCCATGCTCGCGGCCACCGGCAAGCCGCTGCCGATGGGCGTCCGCGTTCCGCTGCGCCAGTTGGAAGTGACGCTTGTCGCCGAGACGCCGCCTCCGCGCGGCATCCGCCCGACGCCGCCTGATGCGCCCAAGGCGCCGCCGCGCTCCGATCCCAAGTCAGTTCCGCTGCCCAGCGCACCGCCGGTGAAGCGGGATCCCAGCAAGGACCAGAAACAGCAACAGGCCGCCGCGGCGCCCGCCATCGCCGGCGGCGCCAAGTCAGACGAAGAGGGCGGCGTCTATCTCGGCAACTCCGTCGCGGCCCGGTCCGGCGTGCCGCTCGGCCTGCGCAGCCTGCTTGAAACCGACCCCTGCAAGCCGGAAAAGGGACTGCCGCGCGGCGATTGCGGCCTGAGCTGGAAAGAAAGACTCGCGCAGAGCCACCTGCTCGAGAAGCCGACCGCCCGCCAGCTTCAGGCCATGTATCCGGGCATCGTCCTGCCGTGCCGCTTTAAGGTCGGCTGCGATGGCCTCCCCGAAGGCAAGCTCAACAATGGGACGCGCAGCGTCTTCAACTCCCGCGGCTCGCCGATGATGAGCGGCGCTGGCGGCCTCGGCGGCATCAATGAGCTCACGGAACGCCTGGGCTTCAATCCGGATCATACCGATCCTGGCTTCGGCGATTAGTCGAAAATGTCGAACAGGTCGAAACCGCCGCGACGGCGCCGGCCCCGGCGATAGTCGTCATCATCGTCGTCGTCATACCGGTGGCGCTGCTTCTGCTCGTCCCACGGGTGTTGCTTGCGCCACTGTTCCGGATCGCGCCGGAAGCTTTCCACCTCGCCCTGGAATCGCTGGTGGGCCTGAAGCTGCCTTTCGGATTCTTCGCGCTCCTTGGTCAGAAGCTTGTCGAGCTCGCCCCGGTCCAGCCAGACGCCCCTGCAGCTGGGGCAGATGTCGATATCGATGCCTTCCCGGGTGATCTTCTGCATCTCCGAGTTGTCGTTCGGGCAGAGGAAAAGCGGCACGCGAATCTCCTGTTGCTGTACTCTGCAAGCAGGTAGGACGTGGTCGCCGTTGCATAAAGTTTCATCAGGTAAAGACGGATGATAATTGCGTGACTCGCAAGCGCGCCTTCGCATTGGGCCGGGGCCAATAGCCGGAGAGAGACTTGAACTACCGCCACGCCTTTCACGCCGGGAACTTCGCCGACGTCGTCAAGCACGTGGCGCTGGCCCTGTGCCTCGACCGGCTGAACGCCAAGGAGGCGCCTTACCGCTATATCGATACCCACGCCGGCATCGGTCTCTACGATCTCGAAGGCGATGAAGCCGCCCGCAGCCCGGAATGGCGCGACGGCGTCGCGCGCGTGTGGGAGGCCGAACGCGGCGCCCCGCAGGACGTCCGCGCGGCGCTCGCGCCATGGCTCAACGTCATCCGCGGCATGAACCGCGGCGGCCTCCGCATCTATCCCGGCTCGCCGCTGCTCGCCGCCGGGATCATGCGCCGCGGCGACAGCCTGCGCCTGTGCGAACTGCATGAACCCAGCGCCGCACTGCTGCGCCAAGCGATCGGCCGCGACCGCCGCGTCAAGATCGAGCAACGCGACGGCTTCGAGGCGCTGGCCGCCTACCTGCCGCCGCCCGAACGCCGCGGCCTTGTGCTCATCGATCCGCCCTTCGAGGAAGGAACATCGACCCGCAAGCTCGATTTCGACTGGATGCTCCGCGTCGCGCAGAAGAGCGTCCGGCGCTGGCCGCAGGGGACCTACATGTTCTGGCGCCCGATCAAGGATGTCGAAGCGGTCGAAGCCTTCGACGCCGACCTCGCGACCGTGCTGATCGAGGAAGGCGGCATGGCTCCCGAAAAACTACTGGTGGCCGACCTCTGGGTGCGCGCCATCGGGCAGGGACCCTTGACTGGCGCCGGCATCGTCATCGCAAACCCGCCTTTCGGCGTGTCGGCTCACCTCAAGGTCGTCCTGCCTTGGCTCTCCAACCTGATGGACCAGACGCCCGACGAAGAACCCTCCACCGCCGGCTGGCGGCTGCAGACGCCGAGCGTGGAACCCTAACTCGCGAAGTCGTAAGGCCCGCCGGTCTTCAGCGCAGCCTGATAGGCCGGTCGCGCATGGATCTTGGTGAGGAACGCCGCGATCTTCGGCTTCTCCTTCGCGCCGGCACGCATGGCGGCCGCCTCGCATGGGAAGCTCATCATGATGTCCGCCGCGGTGAACTGCGAGCCGGCGAACCATTCAGACATCGTCAGCTCTGCCTCCCACAGCGCCAGGTGCGCCTTGAGCGCCGGCTCCACGATCCGCGCATCGGCTTGCCGGAACACGCCTTTGAGAAGAGGGCGCATCAGGCCCGGCGCGCTCATTGGAATGCGCGTGAACAGAAGACGCAGTAGCAGCGGCGTCATCGCCGACCCTTCGGCATAGTGCAGCCAGTAGGTGTATCGAAGCCGCTCGTCGCTTCCCGGCGGCGGGATCAGCCGGCCATTGTCGTAACGCTCCAGCAGATACTCGATGATCGCTCCGGTCTCCGCGATCGTCCTGCCCTGATCCGTGATGACCGGCGATTTTCCGAGCGGATGAACCTGCCTCAGCTCCGGCGGCGCCAGCATCGTCTTCGCGTCGCGCTGGTACCGCTTCACCTCGTACGGCAGGCCGAGCTCTTCCAGCAGCCACAGCACGCGCTGGGAACGCGAGTTGTTGAGGTGATGTACCGCGATCATGCCGACAGCCTCTCTGTTCTCCGGGCGAACGAGGCCGGTAACCGCGCGCCAAGTCAACTTGCCGTGGGGGAGACTTCACGCGAGTCAGCACCGCTGATAGCCATGCGAAGCAGGAGGAGATCGGGATGCAAGTGATTGCGGCGGCAGCTCGAGTTTGCGTTGCGCTGTTGCTTGCGGCGAACGCTGGCGCCCAGACGCCCGGCATGTTCTCGCGCGGCCAGGCCGCCCGAGGCCAGCAGCTCTTCACCGCTCATTGCGCTGCCTGCCACAGCGACGCGCAGGCCGCCCAGCTGATGGCGGAGCGCGGGCAGGGCGAGAAGCTCGGCGACTACTACGCCAAGCTCGCGCAGCTCATGCCGCCGCAGAGCACGGTGAAGCCGAACGCGCAGGGCTATCTCGACATCATCGCTCACCTGGCCAGCCGCAACCTGTCGGCGCTCGGCCAGACCGATGCGGTCTACGCCGACGCTGCATGGCGCGAGGCGAGCGTCCTCCCGACGACGCTCCGCTCCGCAACGCAGGCGGCGCTTGCGCCCGCACGTCCTGCGATGGAGTGGAAAGCCTATCGCGGCGACACGCGCGGCCTCGGCTATTCGCCGGCCGACCTGATCGACCGCAACAATGTGAAGAACCTGAAGATCGCCTGGCGCTGGAGCGGCGCGAATTTCGGCCCGCAGCCCGAAGTCCGCAACATCACCTCGCCGCTGATGGTCGACGGCGTGCTCTACGCGACGGCCGGCAACGCCCGCAACGTCGTCGCCATCGATCCCGCCACCGGCGAGACGCTGTGGATGTGGCGCCCGCAGGAAGACCCAGCCCGGCTGGAAAACGCGCCGCGCAAGGGCGCCGGCCGGGGCGTTTCTTACTGGAGCGACGGCAAGTCCGCCCGCATCTTCACTGTCACTCCGGGCTTCAACCTCGCCGCGCTCGACGCAAAGACCGGCCGCCCGATCGCAACCTTCGGAAAGAACGGCGTCGTCGACCTGATGCAGGGCCTGCGCAACGCGCCCAAGACTGGCTTGCCGGATGTCGGATCGCAATCGCCTCCGCTGGTGCTTGGCAATGTCGTCGTGGCGGGCCCTGCGCATGCGCTCAGCTTCCGCCCGCGCACCGGCGCCAATGTGAAGGGCGACGTCCGCGGTTTCGACGCCCGCACCGGCAAGCTGCTGTGGACGTTCCGCACCATCCCTTCGCCGGGCGATCCCGGCTACGAGACCTGGGCCAAAGGCGCAGCCGAGAGGACCGGCAATGGCGGCGTCTGGGCGCCGATCTCCGCGGATCCCGAAACCGGCGCGATCTTCCTGCCCGTCGAAGCGGCCACGTCCGACCTCTATGGCGGCGCGCGGCTGGGATCGAACCTCCACACATCGAGCCTGGTCAGCCTCGATGCGAAGACCGGCAGGATGCGCTGGGCGCAACAGCTCGTGCATCACGACATCTGGGACTGGGACGTCCCCGCCATCCCGATCCTTGCCGATATCCCGGCAGCTGGCGGATCGAAAAAAGCCGTCCTGCAGATCACCAAGCAGGGCTTCCTCTTCGCCTTCGACCGCAACACGGGCCAGCCGCTCTGGCCTATCGAAGAGCGCCCGGTCCCGAAGTCCGACGTGCCCGGCGAAGAGGCGTGGCCGACCCAGCCGCACCCGACTTTGCCTCTCCCGTTCGACCGTCAGGGCCTCCGCGAGGACGACCTCATCGACTTCACGCCTGCACTGAAAGCGGCCGCTCTTGAAGCCGTGAAAGGCTGGCGGCTGACCGAACTCTACACGCCGCCCTCTGTGCAGGGCGCAGCCGACGGCACGCGAGGCATATTGCGGTTGCCGCACGCGCTTGGCGGCGGCAATTGGGAAGGCGGCGCCTACGACCCCGACACCGGCCTGCTCTATATCGGCTCGATGACGCAGGTGCAGGCGACCTCGCTTTCGCCCGCGCCGCCAGGATCGGAGATCGCCTACCAGTTCGCCGGTGGCCAGGCGCCTGGCGTAATGGGCATGCCGCTCGTCAAGCCGCCCTGGGGCCGCATCACCGCCATCGACATGAAAACCGGCCAGCACGCCTGGATGATGGCCAACGCCGACACGCCAAAGGCAGTGACGGACAATCCCGCCCTGCGCGGCGTCGCCGTGCCGCGAACAGGCATCGCTTCGCGCGCCGGCCTGCTGGCGACGAGGACGCTGCTGTTCGCCGGCGAAGGCGAGGGCGGCTCGCCCGTGCTCCGCACCCACGACAAGGCCACCGGGGAGATACTGGCCGAGATCAAGCTGCCGGGCGCGCAGACAGGCCTGCCCATCGCCTATGTCTGGGGCGGCCGCCAGTACATCGTCATGTCGGTAGGCGACGGCAGGAACGCCGCTGAGATTGTCGCGTTGACGCTTCCGGAATAGCTACCGCGCCGGCTGCGCGTGCGACTGCATCAGCTTGCCGCGCTCGGTTATCGAGATCGCCAGCAAGGCGCCCATGCCCAGCACGAAATGCCCGATGAAGATCGGCGTCACTGTTCCGTCGAACTGCCGCGCGATGAACCCGCCTATCGTGGCCGACACGAACGACGATGCAAAGCCGATCAGCGCGGCGCCCGATCCCGCCAGCGCGCCCAGCGGCTCCATTGCGATGGCGTTGTAGTTGGGCCCCTGGAAGCCGATCGCGAAGAAGGCGAGGATCACCAGCGTGTAGAATATCTCGAAAGGCACCGGCCCCTGCAGCGCGATCAGCGCATGCACGGCGCTGACGATCACGAAGCCGATCAGCGCCCCGTGCGACATGCGCCGCATGCCGAACCGCTCGACCAGCCGGGAATTGATCACGTTCGAGATCGACATGGCGATCGCCGCGCCGGCGAACCACAGCGCGAACATGTCGCCGGTCTTGTAGACTTCGTGATAGAGCTGCTCGGACGCCGAGATGTAGCTCATCAGCCCGCCGAACAGGAAGCCGGACGCGATGGTGTAGCCGAACGCCTCGCGCGTCTTGATCACCTTCCAGTAGTTGCGGAACATGGTCGGCGCGTTCAGCGGCACGCGCCGCTCCTTCGGCAGCGTCTCCGGCAGCCGGACGTAAACCCACACGAACATGACGACGCCGAACGCCGCCAGGAACCAGAAGATGCCGTGCCAGGTCATCACCTTCAGCATCATCTGGCCGAAGAACGGCGCCAGGATCGGCGCCGACATGAAGACGATCATCACCAGCGACATCACCTTCGCCATCTCGCGCCCGACATAGAGGTCGCGCGCAGCCGACACCGCAATCACGCGACTGCCGCCTGCGCTGGCCCCCATGAAGACGCGCGCGGCGATCAGAAGGTCGAAGGTCGGCGCAAACACGCACAGCACGGCGGCGAGCGTGTAGAAGCCCAACGAAATGAACAGCACGCTGCGCCGCCCGAAGCGGTCGGTCAGCGGCCCATAGAAAAGCTGCGAGACGCCGAAGCCCAGCATGTAGGCGACGATGATCAGCTGGCGGTCGTTCTCTTGCGCCACCGCGAAATCGGCCCCCATCTGCGGCAGGGCCGGCAGCATGATGTCGATCGCCAGCGCATTCAGCGCCATCAGCATCGCCGTCAACGCCACGAACTCCGCAAGCGGCAGCCTGCGAATAGGCGGCGGCGATACCGACTGTTGTGTGGAGTCGGGCACGGGGCGAACGCTCACATCAGGAGTTGAGCGGGGGGGTTTACAGACGTTTGGCGCAGCGCGGTAGGGGGAAACTCGAAGTCTCGTGTCACACATTGAAACGGAAGTGCATCACGTCGCCGTCCTGGACGATGTATTCCTTGCCTTCCTGTCGCGCCTTGCCGGCTTCTTTGGCGCCGGCTTCGCCTTTGTATCTGACATAGTCGTCGTAGGCGATCGTCTCGGCCTTGATGAAGCCTTTCTCGAAATCGCCGTGGATGACGCCGGCGGCCTGCGGCGCCGTCGTGCCCTGCTTGATGGTCCAGGCGCGGGCTTCCTTGGGCCCTACGGTAAAGTAAGTCTGAAGACCAAGCAGTTCGTAGCCGGCGCGGATCACGCGGTTGAGGCCGGGCTCCTTGAGGCCGAGGCTTTCGAGGAACTCCTTCTGCTCCTCATCGCTCAGCACCGCGACCTCGCTCTCGATCTTGGCCGAGATCACCACGGCGGCCGAGCCTTCGGCCTTCGCGTGCTTGACCACGGCGTCGGAGAAACTGTTGCCGGTGCTCGCTGACGCTTCATCGACATTGCAGATGTAGAAGACCGGCTTGGACGTCAGCAGCTGCAGCATCTTCCACGCCTTCTGGTCCTCGGCCGCGACCTTGGCGCGGCGCGCAGGCTGGCCGGCGTTCAGCTGCTCGAGCGCCAGCTTGATCAAGCCAAGCGTCTGGATCGCTTCCTTGTCGCCGCCCTTGGCCTTCTTCTCGACGTTGAGGCGGCGTTTCTCCAGCGATTCCATGTCGGCGAGCATCAGCTCGGTTTCGACAACCTCGAAGTCGGCCAGAGGGTCGATCTTGCCCGACACGTGCGTGATGTCGTCGTCCTCGAAGCAGCGCAGCACATAGGCGACGGCGTCCACTTCCCGGATGGTGGCGAGGAATTGGTTGCCGAGGCCTTCGCCCTTGCTCGCGCCCTTCACCAGTCCGGCGATGTCGACGAAGTTCATGCGCGTCGGGATGATCTCCTTCGATCCGGCGATCTTGGCCAGAACGTCGAGGCGCGGCTCGGGCATCGCCACGTCGCCGACATTGGGCTCGATGGTGCAGAACGGATAGTTCGCCGCCTGCGCCGCCGCCGTGCGGGTCAGCGCGTTGAAAAGGGTCGACTTGCCGACATTCGGCAGACCCACGATTCCAGCCTTGAAGCCCATCAGTCGTTGTCCTTGTCGGCTGGCTTGCGCGGATCGCCCTTCGGCGCCGGCGCAAGGCGCATCACTTCTGTCTGGTATCGTTCGTCGGCGCCGCTCGCGAGAAAGGGCAGGGCGTCGACGCAGGCCTTCAGCAGCGCATCCACCGCCGGGCGCTCCGCCGGATGGAAGTCGCCGAGCACCGAACTCTTCACCGCGCTCTTCTCGCCCGGATGCCCCACGCCCATCCGCCCGCGCCGCACTTCGGTCGAAGCCAGCGCATAGATCGAACGGATGCCGTTGTGCCCCGCCGCGCTGCGCCCCACCGCCATGCGGAAGCGCCCCAGCGCCATGTCGATTTCGTCGTGGAACACCACGATGTCGGAAGGCTGCAGGTAGTGCTTGCGCATGATGGCCGCAACCGAGCGCCCGCTGTCATTCATGTAGGTCTGCGGCTTGGCGAGCATGGCCTTCACCCCGCCCCCGTCGGCTGTTTTCAGCTGGCCTTCGCAGACCTGGGCCTCGAACTTCGATTGCATCTGCCACGGCGAAAACCGGTTCGCGGCCGCGATCTCCTCGACGACGCGAAAGCCGATATTGTGCCGGTTGCCCTCGTATTGAGGACCCGGATTTCCAAGGCCCACCAGGAGCAGCATGGGAGTTATCCCGAGTAGGCGGCCGACGCATCAAGGCGATGCGCCGGCTCTCGATCCTACTTCTTCTTGTCGCCAGCCGGCTTGGCCGGAGCGGCTTTCGCGCCGGCGGCCGGAGCGGAGGCGCCCTTGGCCGGGGCTGCGCCAGCGGCGGGAGCAGCGCCTTCGGCGGCGGGGGCGGCGCCCTCCACGCCTTCGACGGCTGCTGTTGCGGGTTTCTCGTCGATGACCTCGTCCTTGGCGCTGCGGCCGGCGATGGTCGCAACCGTGAAGTCACGGCCCGCGATCGTGGGGCGCGTGCCTTCCGGCAGCTTGATCGCCGAGATCTTTACGGCGTCGCCGATGTCGAGCTCGGACACGTCGCACACCAGCTCTTCCGGAATCTCGTCCGCCGGGGCGATCAGCCAGACCTCGTGGCGAACGATGTTGAGAGCGCCGCCGCGCTTGATGCCGGGCGACACGCCCTGGCCGGTGAAGCGCACGTGCACGGCCACGCGGATCATCTGGCCCTTCTCGACGCGATAGAGGTCGAGATGTTCCGGCTCGTCGGTGACCGGATGGAACTGGATGTCCTGCGCGAACACCAGCTGACGCTCGCCTTTGTGCTCGAGCGTCACGGTGTGGGAAATGAACTTGCCCGACTTCAGGGCCTGGCTGACGGTCTTCTTGTCGATCGCGATGGCGACCGGGCCTTTCTCGCCGCCATAGAGGATGCCGGGCACCTTGCCGGCGCGGCGGACTTCACGCGCGCCGCCGCGGCCGGTGCGCTCGCGCACGTCGACACTGAGTACGATTTCGGGCTTAGCCATTTTGCTCTCCGTTTCGCCCTGATGTCCGCGGACCCTGTCCGCACACCCTGGCTACACAGGCAGCGCCAATCGCCGCCTTTCGGGAAGCGGGGCTTATAAGGGAAGGGCCGTGACGGGGCAAGAGAGGCCCGCCACGGCGGATTTTCCAGCAAATTCAGGCCATTCAGCCCGTGTGATACGCTCGCTCGCCGTGCGCGTGCATGTCGAGGCCCTCGGTCTCGGCTTCCGGTTTGACGCGGACGGGCATCACGAGGCCCATCGCCTTGACGATGACAAACGTCATGCCGACCGACCATGCCACCACGGCGAGAACGCCCTGCGCCTGCACCCAGGCCTGCTGGCCCATGCTGACCTCGCCAAGCCCCGGCGCCAGCGGCCCCGCGGTCGCCAGCAGCGGGATGATCAGCGTGCCGAGCACGCCGCCCACGCCGTGGACCGCGAACACGTCAAGACTGTCGTCGATCTTCAGCCTGTTCCGGACAAAGCTGACTGCGTAATAGCAGACCACCGAAGCCACGGCGCCGATGATCACCGCGCCCAGCGGGCCCACCGATCCGGCCGCCGGGGTAATGGTCGCAAGGCCCGCGACCAGCCCGGTCACCGTGCCGACCAGGCCCGGCCGGCCGAACTTCACCCACTCGATCCCCATCCACACCAGCGCCGCCGTCGAGGCCGACAGGTGCGTCACCAGCATGGCGTTCCCCGCCGACTGCCCGGCCGACAGCGCCGAGCCCGCGTTGAAGCCGTACCAGCCCACCCACAGTAAGCCTGCGCCGATCATCACCAGAACGGGGCTGTGCGGCGGGCGCATCTCGTGCGGGAAATGCTTGCGCTTGCCGACCAGTATGGCGAACACCACCGCCGACGAGCCCGCTGTTGCGTGAACGACAAGGCCGCCGGCAAAGTCACGCACGGGAACCCATACCTTGCCGTTCCCGACCACCATTTCGTAATCCATCAGCCAGCCGCCGCCCCACACCCAGTGCGCCACCGGCGCATAGACCAGCAGCATCCACAGCGCAGAGAACACCAGCACCGAGGCGAACGTCGTCCGCTCCGGATACGCCCCCACAATCAGCGCCGGGGTGATGATCGCGAACGTCATCTGGAACATGAAGAATACGGTCTCGGGCAGCGTGCCGACCTCGCTCGTAGCGGTCACGCCGTTGAGGAACATCTTGTCGAGGCCGCCCCACCAGGCATTGGCCTCGCCGCCATCGCCGAACGCGATCGAATACCCTGCCGCGAACCACAAGACCGACATCAGGCAGGCGATCACCACGCACTGGCTCAGCACCGACAGCACGTTCTTTGCCTGCACCAGTCCGCCATAGAACAACGCCAGCGCGGGCAGGGTCATCATCAGCACAAGCGCGGTTGCGGTCAGCACCCAGGCCGTATCGCCGGAATTCGTCTCGGCAAACGCGGCAGGGGCGGCGACGAGCGCGCACAGGAAAGCAGCGGCCGCGCGGCGGCCGGTTTTCAGCGTGATCATGGGGTCCTCAGTGTTTCCGGTCCGCCGACTGCGCGGCGCTGCCTATTGCCTAGGCGGAGTGGGCCGATTCTGCTCACAAAACCGGCGGCCCCCCTGAACCCTCCTGTGAGGCGCCTAAGACTCAGGCGCAAAATCGGCCGTTTGCACAATGAATGTGCAAAACAGGTGCGGGCGCCTACTGCAGGCGATCCCGTTGGGGCCGGGCGGTCACTCACTTAATTCAGCGAACAGTGACTCTTGGTGCAGCAGTAGGCGCTAGACTGATTGTAAGCCCGAGCCACAGGGTCCCTCCCGCCCGAAGGGGTGAGGAGCGGTTCGCGAAGCGAGCGAATTGGTCCGGTGGACCAATTCGAGTGACGAACGACAGGTTGGGGTGGCTCACCTAGTTCCGCCGTTGCTGCCCGACGCCACCCCACTCCAAACGCGCAGTTGACACCCGTAGCCGCTACGCTACAGATGTAGCACGTTCACTCTTTCTGTCGCGAGGCCGCATGTCCGCCACCGCAACCAAGACCGAACTCACCGTTCTCAAACATCTGTGGCAAGCCGGTCGCTCCAGCGCCCGCGAAGTTCACGACTCCATCACCGCCGAAACCGGCTGGAGCTATTCGACGACGCGCACCGTCCTCACTCGCATGGAAGAGAAGGGGCTGGTCGAGCGTTCGGAGGTCCATGGCGTCGCTGTCTATCTGCCCTCGCTGACCCGGGTGCAGGTGCTCGGCGCCATGGCCCGCGAACTCACCCGCGGCGTGTTCGACATCAAGGGCGCGCTGCCGGCCTCCATGTTCGCCGACAGTCCACATTTGTCCGAAGAGGATATGGCGGAACTCGATGCAATCCTGAATGCTGACGAAGAAGGGGATGCGCAATGACGACGCTTCTCTGGCTTGCAGCTTCTTCTCTGGTGTGGGGCGCGGTTCTGGTCGGCGCGGTGATCGCGCTGCAGAGCCGCAGCGAGCTTTCCGGACGCGCGCGTCAGTGGATGTGGCGCGGCGCAGCGATGCTGCTGGTCCTGCCATGGCTTGCGGTTCCGCTGATCGACGTGCTCGCGCCGGGCCTTGCGCTGTCGCTGGCGCCGGCAGCTGAAACCGCAGTAATCCCGCCCGCAGGAGCGGCGGACGTGGTGGTCACCAGCATGCCTCTGGAAGCCTCAGGTCTTGAGCCTGTTTTTGCGGACGAGCCCGGCATCGTCCTGCCCTGGGTCGAAATTCTTGTCGCCGTCATCGTGGCCGGCTGGCTGCTGCGTTTCGGCGTCGCACAGTTCGCCGCGTTCCGCATGCACCGCCTCCTGCAATCGGCCACGCCCGCGCCCGAAGGGCCGAGCCGCGATGCGCTCAACGCCTGGTCACACCGTCTTCTCCTGCGCCGCAAGCCAGACCTGCGCGTGATAGATGGCGGCATGTCGCCTTTCTCCTCCGGCGCCCTGCGTCCGGTCATCGGCCTGCCCAGAGGCATCGAACAGCGCGTCCGCCCTGAGGCGCTCGGGCTGATCGTCGGCCACGAATGCATCCACGTCGCCCGTGGCGACGGATGGTGGCGCCCGGCCGAGCGCGCCATCGCGGACGTCCTCTGGTTCAACCCCTTCGCCTGGACCATCCGCCGCGAACTCGATCTTGCGCGCGAGCTTGCCTGCGATGAGGCCGTCGTCGCCGCGTCGTCCTCGCGTCGCGCCTATGCCCGCACCCTGCGCGATGTCGCCGGCATGGTGTCCGGCCTTTCCCCGGACGCGCCAGCCACCGCCATGTCCATCGGCGGCGGGGGCCTGGTTCTCGCCATGCGCATGAAGCGGACGCTCGCCACCGCCGGTCGCGCTCCGGGTCGCGCAGCGATTGTCGGCGCCATCCTCCTCGCATTTGCGGCTGCGCCTGTTGCGATCGCTCAGGCCCTTCTGATCGAAGCCGTCCAGCCGCCGGAACCGCCCCCGGCGCCCGAAACTCCCCCTCTGCCTGAGACGCCGGAGGCGCCCGAAGCGCCTGAAGCATCTGAGGCGCCCGAACCCCGAACCCCCGAACCTCCCGAAGCCATTGAATCTGCTTGAGGTTCTTGTGGCGCCCCCCGCGCCTCCCGCCGCCGCGAAGACGCAAGCGTCGCGCTTAATAAGCGTCGCGCCGCGCGTCGCTGCGACGACGACGCCGCGCGCGACGCAGACGCGCGCGCCGCTGCCGCCGAAGACGCCGCCAGCCCCGGTACTTATGCTTGCGCCACATACGCCATATGAGCGTCCGGCGCCGGTGCTTATGCTTGTGCCGCATACGCCCCCGGCGCCTGCTGTGGCGGCGGTTGCGCCCGCGCCCAATCCAGCGCCGGCGCCGATGCTTGCCCCGGCGCCGCCCGCGCCGCCTGCGATCATCAAGGCGAAAACCGGCGAGATGCTGCACATCTGGTTCCCGGCGCAGGTCGTGGCGCTGCAGCCCGACAAGGACCAGCCCGGCGCCTACGCGATAAAGCTGGTGCAGACGGAAGCCATCCCCTCGATGGAAGGCTGCACGGCGCGCCTGACGGGGATGACGGACATCCGCGTCACGGCGGACCAGAAGATCCCAGCCGGCGCGCCGGTCGGCGTCGTGGGCGAGGACTCGCACACGACGATCTCGTGCCAGACGATAAAGACGATCTCCAAAGTAAAAAAGGCAGACAAGACCGACGTCGATGCGGCCCAGCTGGCGAGGGCGATCGAGCGCTCGCGCGCCGTGGTCGTCAACGCGCCGCGCTTGAGGATAGGACCCCTCGCTTCGATAGAGGTCCGGGCGGTGGAGCTTGAGCCCCTGAACCAGCTCGCTGGGTCATCGCCGAAGCTGGAGGGGGCGCCTCATCCGGTGCTCGCCACGAAAGCGCGCAAGACAAGCGGCTTCGGGATTGTCGCCAACCTGGAGACTGGCAAGACCGGGCTGCATGAAGGCGTCGATCTCGCCGCGCGCCTCGGCACGCCGGTGCACTCGCCTGGACCCGCGACAGTGGTCTTTGCGGCCGACAAGGGCAAATACGGCAACACGATCGAACTGAAGCTCGAAAACGGCCATGTGCTGCGCTTCTCGCATCTGGAGGAGATGAAGGTCTCTGCCGGCGAGACCGTGCAGGCAGGGGCGGTGATCGGCACGGTGGGCGACGACGAGTTCACGACCGGGCCGCACCTGCATCTTGAATATCGCGCGGGCGGGCGCGCGGTGGATCCCGAGAAAGTCGAGGGCCTCAACCTGACTGCGCCGGACTGAGCCGATCAGACTGTGCGCCTAGCCCTCGCAGGCGGCACGCTCGCGCAAGCGGGCGTGTCGTCGTGTCCGGCTCTCGCCGCCACATACGATTGTGCGCTACCAAAAGCGGCTCAAGAGCACGTTTGCGCTGGCGCAAGGCAAGCCGCCGTGGCGAGCAGCACAACCTGCTCCGGCGAAAACGCAATCAGCGGAGCCAAATTGCGCGATCCAGTCTGTGGAATGGCCGTGAGCGCCGACACGCCGCACCGGCTTGTCCACGACGCTCGCGAGCACCTGTTCTGCAGCGCGGCCTGCCGGGCAAAGTTCGCGGCTGATCCTGCGAAATATCTGACATCTCGCGAAGACGAGCGAACAGGCGGCCACGAAGCCTCGCACGGCCGCGCGCACATGCCCGCGTCACACACGAAGGCTGCAGCGTCTCCCTCCGCAGTCTCCGCAACGGGGACGAAGTGGACGTGCCCCATGCACCCGCAGATCGTGCGCGACGGACCGGGTTCGTGCCCCATCTGCGGAATGGCGCTCGAGCCGATGATGCCGGCCGCAGGCTCGGCGCCCAATCCCGAGCTTGCCGACATGACGCGGCGCTTCTGGGTCGGTCTTGCACTCGCGCTGCCCGTGCTCGTGCTCGAAATGGGCGGCCACCTGATCGACTTGCACCAATGGCTCGACCAGCAGACATCGAACTGGATCCAGCTGGCGCTGGCGACCCCTGTCGTGCTCTGGGCCGGCTGGCCGTTCTTCGAGCGGGCGTGGGCGTCGCTGCGCAATCGCAGTCTCAACATGTTCACGCTGATAGCGATGGGGACCGGAGTCGCCTGGATCTACAGCATCGCCGCGACCCTGACGCCGCAGGCGTTCCCGGAAGCTTTCCGCACGCATGGCGGCGCCGTGCCGGTCTATTTTGAGGCGGCCGCCGTAGTCACTGTCCTGGTTCTCCTTGGCCAGGTGCTCGAGCTGCGGGCGAGGGAGACGACAGGCGGCGCCATCCGCGCGCTGCTCGATCTTGCGCCAAAACTGGCGCGGCGGGTGCGCGCCGACGGCGCTGACGAGGAAGTCGCCCTCGATACGGTCGTCGTCGGCGATGTGCTGCGCGTGCGTCCCGGCGAGAAGATCCCAGTCGATGGCGTCGTCGCCGAAGGCCGCGGCGCCGTCGATGAAAGCATGGTGACGGGTGAGTCTATGCCGGTGACCAAGCAGGCGGGCGACAGGCTCATCGGCGGCACGATCAACCAGAGCGGCGGCCTGGTCATGCGCGCCGACAGGGTCGGCAGGGATACGATGCTATCGCGCATCGTCCACATGGTGGCGGACGCCCAGCGCAGCCGCGCGCCGATCCAGCGGCTCGCCGACCAGGTGTCGGGCTACTTCGTTCCAGCCGTGATCGTGATCGCGCTCGCTGCATTTGTCGTATGGTCGATCTTTGGTCCGCAACCCGCGATGAGTTTCGGCCTGATCGCGGCCGTCTCGGTGCTGATCATCGCCTGTCCCTGTGCGCTTGGTCTTGCGACCCCGATGTCGATCATGGTCGGCGTCGGCCGCGGTGCACAGACCGGCGTGCTGATCAAGAACGCAGAGGCCCTCGAGCGCATGGAGAAGGTCGACACGCTGGTGGTCGACAAGACCGGCACGCTGACCGAGGGCAAGCCGAAAGTCGTCGCCATTCGCACGGCCGCCGGCTGGATTGATGATGATCTGCTGCAGCTCGCCGCCAGCGTCGAGCGGGCAAGCGAACATCCGCTGGCCCAGGCGATCGTCAACGCCGCCGCCGAACGGAAGCTGGCCCTGTCCGAACCCGAAGGCGTCGATTCCCCAGTGGGCAAAGGCGTGTTCGGCCGCGCCGGCGGGCGTCTCGTGGTGATCGGCAATGCGCGCTTTCTCGGCGAGCAGGGAATTGCGACGGACCTGCTTCAGGCGCCTGCCGAAGCGCTGCGGCTCGACGGCGCAACCGCCATTTATGTTGGCATAGACGGCAAAGCCGCCGGCGTTATCGGCATTGCCGATCCAGTGAAGGCCTCTACGCCGGAGGCGCTGAACACGCTGAAGCAGGCAGGCATCCGCGTCATCATGCTCACCGGCGACAACCGCGTGACGGCGGAAGCGGTAGCGCGCCGGCTCGGCATTGCCAACGTCGAAGCCGACGTCCTGCCCGACCAGAAGAGCGCGGTCGTCGCCAGGCTGAGATCGGAGGGCAGCGTCGTTGCGATGGCCGGGGACGGCGTCAACGATGCGCCCGCCCTCGCCGCCGCCGATGTCGGCATAGCGATGGGCTCGGGCACGGATGTGGCGATCGAAAGCGCGGGCGTCACCCTGCTTAGGGGCGACCTTACCGGCATCCTCCGGGCCCGCCGTCTCAGCCAGGCAACCATGCGCAACATCCGCCAGAACCTAGTTTTCGCCTTCGTCTACAACGCCGCCGGCGTGCCGATCGCAGCAGGCGTGCTCTACCCCGCCTTCGGTTGGCTCCTCTCGCCAGTCATCGCCGCGGCCGCCATGGCCGCAAGTTCCCTCAGCGTCATTGTGAATTCCCTGAGGCTGCGAAGCGCCAGGCTGTGACTTACGGCGCCTGTCCGGCGTCAGATTGCGCGCCAGGCTTTCGCCTGGACGGTTGCGCAGGCGGGCGTCCCGTCTTTTCCAGTTCCGGCGACCATGCCCTGAAGCACTTTCCCCGCCCTGGCCTTGTCGAGCAGGGCCGGTGAAAGCGTGTGGATGTCGATCTTCATGCGGCGGCTCCAGGACGAGCCTTTTTGGCCGGCCTGTTCGCCGACGGCGATGTAGACGAAGCGCCGCTCGGGCCCTTCGCTGCGCACCTGGTCGCCGTAGAATTTCGGACCGGCGGCGATGCGGATGGGAAAGTCGAAGGACAGGGCCGCGCCTTTCGACGTCTTCGCATCGACCGGCGCGCCTGCCTTGTCCTGCAGGCTGTACGCGACGCCGGGAGCCGGGTTCCCGACGACAAGACGCATCCTGATTTCGGTCTGCGTGGGGCGGGGCATGGGCGGGGCGGGTGTTGAGCTTGGGAGTAAAGTCTACCGCACCGAAAGAGTTCCGCCATCGCCTCCTGTCTGGGGCGGTTTGCGTCCGGCAGGCCTTTTTCGTGAAATCGGGAAGTTTTCCTTGTGCGGCGCCGCGCCGCGCGGCGCGGTGAAGATGACGACGCGCGCGACGACGCGCGCTGCGACGCCTGCGAAGACGCTGACGGCGACGGCGCCGACGAAGCTGGGACGCAAACGCCCGAAGCGGATGCTGCCGCCGAAGCCCTGACGTGCACGGAAGGCTGACCTATCGCGAACTTGGCGGAGAAACGAAACGGAGTAGGCTCGACACTCGCCGGTGAGGCGTTGGGAGCAGGTGATGAAGTCGATACTCGCAATGGGACTTGCGGCGTTGGTGCTGGCGGCGAGCCCGGTGGCGATGGCGCAGGCGGCGAGCTATGTGACGCCGAAAACCAGCTGGGGGGCGCCGGACCTGGAGGGCGTGTGGAGCCACGCGTCGGTGACCAAGCTGACGCGGCCGGCGGGCGTCGACAAGCTGCTGCTGACGCCGGCCGAGGCGAACGCCCTGGAGCAGAAGGACTTCAACAACGCACGGACGGCGATCGAGAAACAACCCACGGACCAGTCCGCAGGCGCGCCGGAGAAGGGCAAGCCGCTGCCGAGCGTGGGCAACTACAATGCGGTGTGGGTGGATCCCGGGTCGAAAATCGCCAGCGTGAGAGGCGAGCTGCGCTCGTCGTGGATCGTCGATCCGCCGAGCGGGCGAGTGCCGATGTCGGAGGCCGGGCGCCGCAAGCTGGCGACGTGGCGGCCGGATGCGACGCGGGATGGAACATACAAGCCTGAGCTCGTTGCCGCGCCGGCCAAGCCCGCTGCGAAGGCGGAAGCGCCCGTGGCCAAATCGAAATCTATGCCGGTCAAGGCGGATGCATCCAGTCCCAAGCCGTTTGTCGATCTCGTTGAGGCGCCGCGCTCGGCCAATGGCGGCGGGGCGGCAAGCGCCTATCTCGGCCCGGAATCGCGCGGCACGGGCGAGCGGTGCGTGGTGATGGGCAATGGCGGCGGGCCGGTGATGCTGAACGGCCTCTACAACAACAACTTCCAGGTTGTGCAGACGCCAGGCCATGTGCTGATTGACATCGAGATGATCCACGATGCGCGCATCATCCCGATCGTGAAGGATGCGGCGGCGGCGGACGCACACTACCGGAAAGGGTCGATGGAGAAATGGCTGGGCGATTCTGTCGGCTGGTATGAAGGCGACACGCTGGTGATCCGCAGCCGAAACTTCAACCGCCAGCAGGCGGGGCAGGTCTTCATTTCGGACACCGGAACGCTGACCGAGCGGCTGACCAGGGTGGGCCCGGGCGACATCGTCTACGAGTTCATCGTCGAGGACCCGGAGGTCTACACGCAGGTGTGGAGAGGCGAGATCGCCTGGAGGAAGCTGCAGCAAAGCGTCTACGAGTACGCATGCCACGAGGGCAACTACGGCCTATTCAACATTCTCAGCGGCGCACGTGCGCGGGAGCGGGATGGCCGCGCGCTGGAAGACGCCGGTACCGAAGAGTGAGGCCGTTTCAGCAGCGGTAGGTCTCGGCGCCGACACGACCGAACAGCGTTTTCATCATCGCCTGAAAGGCGCGATTCAGGGACTCGTTAACCCGCCTCCGGCGACATACTTCCACAGGCGTTGTGGAGGTGGCGATGACTCACCAGACCAAGTCTCTGGCGACCGAGCCGATGGACGAGGAACTCTTCGGAGGGGCGGCGCCGGCGTCCGCGACGGACAAGAATGCGCTGTATTACGAGCTGTTCCGCGAATTCAATTCGGAGCGCGCCTTCTTCGATTTTGCCTGGCAGCTGAAGGCGGACTCGTCCTACCGCCCCGGCGCGATGCGCCAGTCGGCCTGATTCCGTCCCGAACCCCAGCGCTTCAGGCCTCGCTGAAAGCTGACTTTCTATAATCCGGCGTTTCGCGTCCCATCTTCCGGAGACACTGGGAGGATCGACATGGGCCTAGCGTCCCCAGCACTGCTCACCCCGGTTTCCGCCGGTGCAAATCATCACGGACGAAATGTCAAATCAGTACCCGCGCAAGGCGCGACTCGACGGCGCAGTCCGCGCTGGATACGCCGAGGCAAAATAGAGGAGCAGTACATGACCCTGCAGAAGTCACTGGACGGACAGCCCGACAGGCCGCTGGAGCAAAGCGTTCCGGCGTTCCACATGCCGGCCGGCTTCGATATGGCCGACGAAGACGATGACGAAGGCGATGACGAGGAAGAAGACAGCGAAGACGAGGACGAAGCTGAAGACGACGACGAGGATGAGGATGAGGATGAGGACGAAGACGAAGACGAAGAGGAGTAGCGCGTGATCCGCGCCGATCCATTTTTCTTCGCTTCGCGGGGTTGAAAGGTCTGCGGCCTTGTCTCTTAGTCGAACATCTTCGAGATCAACTCGTCGTTGGCGATGCGGCGGATGGCTTCGCCGATCATGGGCGCCATGGAGAGCGTGCGAATCTTCTTGGATTTCGTGACGGAGTCCGACGGGTTGATGGTGTCGGTGATGACCAGTTCCTTGAGCTGAGACTTGTCGATGTTTCCGGCAGAGCCGTTCGATAGCACGCCATGGGTGACATAGGCGGCGACTTCCTTTGCGCCCTTTTTCAACAGGGCATCGGCGGCGTTGATCAGCGTGCCGCCTGAGTCTGTCATGTCGTCGACCAGGATGCACTTCCGGCCTTCGACTTCACCGATGATGTTCATGACTTCGGACTCGCCCGCCTTCTCGCGACGCTTGTCGACGATAGCGAGATCGACCTCGAGGCGCTTGGCCAGCGCGCGGGCGCGGACGACGCCGCCGATGTCCGGCGAGATGACCATCAGGTCCTTGTGGCCATACTTCTTGAGGATGTCCTCGGCCATCTCAGGCTGGGCGAAGAGGTTGTCGGTCGGCTTGTCGAAGAAACCCTGGATCTGGGCGGCGTGGAGGTCGACCGTGACCACGCGGTCGCAACCGGCGGTAGTGATTAGGTTGGCGACCAGCTTGGCCGAGATCGGCGTGCGCCCATCGGTCTTACGATCCTGACGGGCGTAGCCGAAATAGGGGATGACGGCGGTGATGCGGCGGGCGCTGGCGCGGACCAGCGCATCCATCGTGATCAGCAACTCCATCAGGTGGTCATTGGCCGGGGCGGAGGTAGACTGGATGACGTAGACGTCCTGGCCGCGAACGTTCTCGTTCACCTTCACGAAGACTTCGCGGTCCTTGAAGGTTTTGACCTCCGCATCCGTCAGCCGCATGTCGAGATAGGCCGCGATGCGCGCGGCAAGGGGCCGGTTGGAATTGCACGAGATCAGTTTCATCTGACGCGCTCTCCCATGTCGCCGCCCCAGGGGTAGGGGCTCGCTTCGGCGTCACGCTTCTGTCGCAGAATCGTTTCGCGAGCAATCGCGGAAGACGTAAATCCTGCGGATGACTGCGGAAATGCCGCACTGTCCACAGCGCATGAATTTTCCTCGCGAGTTTCCGGGGGAATTCCGGCCCTGATCGGTACAATCAGGCAATAAGAACGATGGCGGACATGTTGCGCCCGCAGTCGCGGTCGCCTGCTTTTACGGCGCGCCGGTGGCTGAAATAAGCGTCCGGCTGGGTGAGCGTGTCGTCGGCGAGGGCGTCCATGTGGGCGACGCCGAGACGGGTGAGACGGCCCATGCAATAGCGCTTGAAATCGAAGAACTGGCGGTCGCCCGCGCCGGGTTCGAACAGGTAATCGGCCCAAGGGCTAGCGGCGAGAACGGCTTCTTCCAGGTCGGGGCCAACTTCGAAAGATGGTTGTGACAGGCATGGACCTATGCCCGCTGCGGTGTTGCCGGGATCGGCGCCCAACGCAGTCATGATCTCCACCGCGCTTTCGATGACGCCGCCGACGGCGCCGCGCCAGCCAGCGTGGATCGCGGCAATGACGCCAGCATGTGGATCGCACAGCAGGATCGGCGCACAGTCAGCCGCCAGTACGCCGAGTACAAGGCCGGGCGTACGGGTGACGAGAGCATCGGCTTCGGGACGCTCGTTGGGTGCGAACGGTTTGTCGGTGGCGACGGCGCGGAAGGAGTGAATCTGGCGTGGGGAGGCGAGGCGGTCGGGCGAGGCGCCGAGGGCGAGGCAGACGCGCTTGCGGTTCTCTGAGACCCTCTCCGGTTCATCGCCCGATCCGGGGCCGCAGTTGAGGCTCTTGTAAACGCCGGACGAGACGCCGCCCTTCGATCCGAAATAGCCATGGCGGACATGCATGCTGAAGCGCTTGATCGCGGGCGCTTCTTCGAATGGCGGGCGGGTGTCGCTCAACGCATCCTCGCTCTTGCGGTAGTTCCGGAGACACTAGCCTCGTAACATAGGGCTCAGAAGCCCGGCGGCGTCTCGGTGCCGTAGGGCGAGAGGCAGATTGCCTTGAACCGGGCGCCCATGTCTTCCGGCGCCACCAGCTTTTGGACGGCCGCCTTGATCTCGGCGGCCCGGCCCGGATTGGCGTTGGCCAGAGACTGCGCGCGTTCACGCGCGCCGAGGCGGGTGAGAAAATAGCCCTGCCGGATCGGCCCGTGGACCATCAGCCCCTCGCTCTCGCAGATGCGCGTGAGGCGCGGGAAATCGACGTCGGCAGTGAGGTCGCTGAGGCCCGGAGCATCGAGCGGGTCGATCTGCCGGCCGGCGCGGAAAGCGCGCAGCGTGTCGCCGGGCGAGCGGTCGTCCGGGCCATAGTCGATGAACAGCGCGCGGCCGGGATTCTGGCGGAAGCGGCGGGCGATGGTTTCGGCAAGCGTGTCGAGCGCTGGCGCAACTTCGACCTGGTCGCCTACGGGAATGACATTGGCGGGCAAGTCCGCTGCCGGGCCGATGCCGAAAATGAGCTGATCGCTGGAAAGGCCAACCTGGCGTTCGCGCCAGCCATTGCCGTCGCGCACGAGCTGGCGAACGGCCATGCAGTCCAGGAATTCGTTGCCGAAGATGAGCGAGGGGCCGGGCGGCACGTCGCCTAACTCGTCGAAATGCCGCACCTGGCGCGGGGCGAGGCGCTGGACCTGTTCGCGCTGCAGGGCGGGGCTGGCCTCGATGAGCGCGATCTCGGCGGCTTGGGAGAAGCCGCGCACGCTGTCGGCGGCGCGCATCATGTCGGCCATCATGTCGCCGCGGCCGGGGCCCATCTCGATGATCCAGAACTTCCGGGGGCGGCCAAGACGCATCCATTCGTGCGCCGCCCACAGGCCCAACAGCTCGCCGAAGACCTGGCTGGTTTCCGGGGCGGTGGTGAAGTCGGCGTTGAAGCCCGGACGCGTCGCGTAGTAGCCGGCGCGCGGATCGTGCAGGCACATCAGCATATAGAGCGACACGGGCATCGGCCCGTTGATGCGGATGGCTTCTGCTATGCGCGTACGCAGCTCGCTCACGCCGGCGTTGCCTCACGCCTGGAGCGCCAGATCAGCCACGCGCCGCCGAGGATCATCGGGATCGACAGCAGCATGCCCATGGTGAGGAAGGGCGGAAGGCCCTGGACGAAGGAGTCCGGCTGGCGGAAGTTTTCTACGAAAGTGCGGCACAGCGCGTAGCCGATGAGGAAGATGCCAGCGACCATGCCTGGCTTCTTCAGCGCCTTGAACTTCCAGACCGCGACGGCGCACACGATGAAGAGCAGGAGGCCTTCGAGCGCGGCTTCGTAAAGCTGGCTTGGGTGGACAGTCGGCAGCCCGTCGACCGAACCCCACTGGCGCGTGTTCCAGTCATAGGCGGGGAAACGCATGCCCCACGGCGCGTCGGTCTCGCGGCCGTAGAGTTCGCCATTGATGAAGTTGGCGATGCGGACAAGGAAGATGCCGATGGGCGCTGAGGCGCAGGCGACGTCTCCCAGGCGGATCAGTGAGATCTTCCGCGACCAGGCGGTGTAGACCACGGCGAGCAACGCGCCGATCAGGCCGCCGTGGAACGACATGCCGCCTTCCCACATGCGCAGGATGAACAGAGGGTCGCTGCCGATCTTCTCCGGCTCGAAGGGCAGAGTGTAGAACACGATGTAACCGATACGGCCGCCGAGCAGGATGCCGATCATGGCCCAGAAGGCGAAGTCGTCGATGTCGGTCTTGGTGACGGGCGACTTCTCGGTCTCGCCGAAGAGCTGCGGGCGCGTGACGATGCGCGTGGCGTACCACCAGCCGAGCAGCAGGCCGAAGATGTAACCGAGCGCGTACCAGCGGATGGGAAACGGCCCAAGGTGCAGGAAGCCGAGGTCCAATTCCGGAATCGGGATCGTGAACGCCGCCGGATCGATCCGGGGGAACGGGATTTCAAACGGAATGGTCATGCGTCCCTACTTTGAAATCCCGAGTGTCCCGGGCCATATAGATACCGGCTCCGGTGGCGGGGTCCAGCGCAGAGGCGCCGTGATATGCAGACGCGAAACCCAGTAATGGACGATATTTCCCGCTTGATGCAGGGCGCTGCCGGCATGGCGCAGGCGGCCAATGATGAGGCAAAGGCGCTGTTCAAGTCGGCTGTGGAGCGTCTTGTCGCAGACATGGACCTGGCTCGGCGGGACGAGATCGAGGCTCTCAAGACCCTGGCGCGCTCGGCGACAGAGAGGGCGGAAGCTCTGGAAAAGCGTGTCGCTGAACTCGAAGCGCGTCTGGGCGCAGGCGAGCCGGCGGGCAGGAAGCCCTGAAGGCGCCTGATTCTTCCTTCTAACTCCTTAACCATGACGCCATTGTCAGACCCAGCAACGCTCCATAGCGTTCTTTCATCGGGTGCCCACTTGCCCGCGATTCTCGGAGGACCGGATGTCGCAACTCGACTCTCACTCCCCTGACTTCACCGACCGGACGATGGAAGTCGTCGAACAGACGCTGCTTGCGGCGGACTGGGCGTGCGAGCGTTCGGAAGAGGGCGTGATCCAGTGCGCGTCGATGACCAAGTGGGGTGAGTTCGGCGGCATGTTCGTCTGGCGCAGCGAGCCGCCGTCGCTCAACTTCTCGCTGACGCTCGACCTGCGCGCGCCCAACGCAAAGCAGCCGCAGATCTCCGACCTGCTTCGCAAGATGAACGAGCGCCTGTGGCTCGGCCATTTCGACTACTGGAACGATGAAGGCGTCGCCGTCTTCCGTCATGCCATCCCGATGCTCGACCGCATCGCGCCGGACCCGGGCGAGATCGCCGCGGTTCTGGCCGCCGCGCTCGACGCCGCCGATCAGTTCCTGCCCGCGTTCAACTTCGTCGTGTGGGCAGGCAAGTCGGCCGAGGAAGCCGTCGCCGCCGTGGTCTTCGAGACCGCCGGCGAGGCGTGATCCCGTGCCCGCCGCCCAAAAGGGTGCGCGGCTGAAGCAAGCCGTTCTGATTGGCGCGGGCCGTATGGGCTTCGCCATGGCGCGCGGGTGGCTGCGGGATCCACGTGCGGCCGGCATCAGCGATCTGATCGTCCTCGAGCCTCAGCCCGGTCCGGACGTTCTCGAAGCTGCGAACGAGAAGCTGATCACGCTCAATCCGAAAGCCGCACCCGCCGATATCGTCGTGCTGGCGATCAAGCCGCAGGGCTTTGCCGCTGCCGCGCCGGCACTGCAGGGCTGGGTGGGCAAGGATACGCTGATCGTCTCGATCATGGCGGGCGTGACGATCGAGCGGATTTCGGCGGCGTTCGGATCGAAGAAAGTGGCGCGCGCGATGCCGAACACGCCGGGCGCTATCGGTGCAGGTGTCACTGGCTTTGCGCTGTCTGGGGCATGCGGCGATGCCGAAAATCTGGCAACAGAGAAACTGCTCGAGCCGCTGGGACTGGTTATCGGGCCTCTGGATGAATCGCAGATGGATGCGGTGACGGCGGTCTCCGGCTCGGGGCCTGCCTATGTGTTCCTGTTGGCCGAAACGCTCGCTGCGGCCGGCAAGGCGGCTGGGCTTGGACAGGCCGTCGCCGATGCGCTGGCGCGCAAGACGATCGTAGGGGCGGGTGCGCTGCTCGGGCAAATTGCAGACTCGCCGATGGAGCTGCGCAAGGCGGTTACCTCGCCCGGCGGCGCCACTGCTGCAGCGCTCGACGTGCTAATGGCGCCCGGCGGCCTGCCGGACCTGATGCGGAAGGCCGTTGAAGCAGCTGCGAAGCGCGGCGAGGAGCTTTCGCGCGAGGCGGAGGAGAAGAGCTAGTTGTGGACTCTCAACAGCTAGTCCTCGTCGTCGTCCTGCTCGCGCATCAACGCCTTCTTCGGGTCGATGTCGAAGGGCAGCCGCAGGACTGCGCGGAGGCCGCCCAGGTCTGATTTCCCAAGAACGACGTCGCCGCCATGGGCTCTTGCCGTATCGCGGGCGATGGTGAGGCCGAGGCCGACGCCGGAGACGTTCTGATTGCGCGCTGCGTCCAGGCGGCTGAAGGGGCGGAAGGCGTCTTCGTACATGTTGGGCGGAATGCCGGGGCCGTCGTCCTCCACGGTCACGACGGCTTCGCCTGCGTTGCGGCCGACGGTGACCCGAACCTTCTTGCCGTAGTCCGCCGCGTTGTTGGCGAGGTTGGCGATGGCGCGCTTCATCGCTAGCGGGCGCAGGCGCATCGGGACGGGCATGGGCGCGGAGAATTCGAGTTGTGTGCGGCCGGCGGCGTGGCTGGTCGCGTCCTGGGCAATGCCGGCGAGGTTGGCCTCGACGGGTTGCTCGCCTTCCTCGCCGCGCGCGAAGGCAAGATAGCCGTCTAGCATCCGCTCCATCTCCGAGATGTCCGCCTTTGCGGCGGTGGAGTCGTAATCCTTGGGCAAGAGGGCGAGTTCGAGTTTGAGACGCGCGAGCGGTGTACGCAGATCATGGCTGACGCCGGCGAGCATGGCGGTGCGCTGGTCGGCATAGCGCCGGATACGATTCTTCATGCGGATCAGCGACCGCGCGGCGCGGCGGACTTCAAGGGCGCCGGAGGGCTTGAAGTCGGGCGCTTCCTCGCCGCGGCCGAACGCGTCGGCGGCCCATGACAGCTGGAGGATGGACCGAACCTGATTGCGCAGGAACATGTAGGACGCCGTCAGAAGCAGGATCGAGAAAGCGATCGACCAGCCCACAAATTGCGGCGAGGTGACCATCACGACACGCTTGCGATCAAGCCGCGCCGTCAGCGTGCCTTCCCCGGCGGGCATACGTACTTCGATCATGTCGTCCGTCGGTTGGAAGGCGTAGGAGAACCCCGGGCCGATGGCGATGGTCAGCTCGCGCTCCAGCTGCTCGCAGCAATACTGGCCGGGCGGCTTTGCCGCCATTGCGGGGTCTGTAGAAAAGCCGACCTGCATGATCTGGTTACGGCGCATAGCGGCCGTGAAATCGGCCCAACTTTCGGGATGCTCGCGGTGCTGCTCGGCGGCGAAGGCAAGTTCCTGTGCGAAGCTGCGGGAGAGCTTGGCATTCACTTGCTGGACGTGGGTGTTGAAGAAGAACAGCGTCATCGAGATGACGAAAACCATCATCGGGACGATCAGGATCAGGATGTGGCGGGCATTGTAGCCGCGCGGGGTATAGTCGCGCAGGCGCATGGGCCTAGTCCCCGGTCAGCCGGTAGCCGACGCCGCGCACTGTTTGCAGATGCACAGGCTCGCGCGGGTCACGTTCAATCTTGCGGCGCAGGCGCGTGACCTGGACGTCGACAGAGCGCTCGACGCCTGCGGCGGTGAGGGCGGCGAGTTCCTGCCGCGTAACGGGGCGCCGGCTCGGCCGGCGAGAATGGCGAGCAGCTGCGCTTCGCTTTCGGTGAGGCGTACGAGGCGGCCGTCTTTCCGCAGCTCGTTCTTGCCGACATGGAAGATCATGCCAGACAGGCGGATCTCTTCGGGCGGCCGTTCGGGCGCAGCGCGCTTGAGGATGGCGCCGATGCGTAGACTGAGTTCTTCCGGTTCGAACGGCTTGGGTAGGTAATCGTCGGCGCCGAGTTTCAGGCCCCCGATGCGTTCACTGGGCAGGCCGCGGGCGGTGAGGAAGATGACGGGCGTATCCACGGTCTGGCGGATGCCTTTGAGTAGGGAGAACCCGTCCTCACCTGGCATCATCACATCGAACACAAGTAGGTCAAACGACATTGTCTGCAGGAAGCGACGGGCGGACGCGGCGTCTTTCGCCACGGTCACGTCGTGGCCTTCGCGCGACAGGAAGCGCTTCAGCAGATCGCGCAGCCGGTCGTCGTCATCGACGACAAGTATGTGGCTCTTGTGTTCGCTCAAGACTCGCCCCGGACCCTCAGCAGTTCGGACAACACGCGGCGCGCGCCGGCGACGTCCTCGGGACCGGAGCTGGCGAAGGCCTGGCGCAAGGCGTTGCGGCGGCGTTCGGTCGCCTCGCTCGCGAAGGTCATGCCGTCCTGAGTGAGGGTAACCAGCCGCCGGCGGCGGTCGCGCGGGTCCATCTCGCGCTTTACCAGCGACCGAGCTTCGAGCTGGTTGAGATTGCGGGCAAGCGATTGCTTTGGCGAGGCGAGGCGGGAACGAAGATCACCCACATCCATCGGACCGCGGTCGAAGATTTCCTGCAGAATTTCCATCTCGGGCGCCGACAGGCTGGCGGGGACGCCCGCGGATTCCACCAGTTGCGCCAGCCGCCGGGCGCCCGCGCGGATCAAGGCTGCGCCCTCGTTCAGATCCTGGTCGCGCAGATACAGCCGGCCGTCGGCGCCGGCAGAGGTGTTCACCGGCGGGGGAGGGATCGGCTGGGGTCGGTTGACAGGCATGGCCACACCCCGACAATGGGAGAGCGAGACGCGAAACTCAACCCTTGAACCCTCCCAATACATCGTCTTCCAGGACGGAAATCATGGCTGCCCCTAGCGCTAACTTTGTTCCCTATGACGACCGCGACGGCTGGATTTGGCTGGACGGCAAGATGACGCCGTGGCGCGACGCCAGGATCCACGTGCTGACCCACAGCCTGCATTATGGGTCCTGCGTGTTCGAGGGCGAGCGGGCCTATGACGGCGTCGTATTCCGTAGCAATGATCACTCTAAGCGGCTGCACAAGTCGGCGGAGCTGGTGGGCTACAAGTGCCCGGTCCCGATTGCCGAGCTGGACGGCATCAAGCTTGAGCTGATGAAAAAGAACGGCTTCGACAACTGTTATGTCCGCGCCTTCTCTTGGCGGGGATCGGAAATGATGGGCGTGTCGGCCCAGCAGGCCTCGATCCGCACCTGCGTGGCGGTGTGGGAGTGGGGCAACTATTTCGCCGACAAGATGAAGGGCATCCGCGTGACGATGTCCGATTGGAAGCGTCCCTCGCCGGAGACGATCCCGTCGGCCGCCAAGGCGGCTGGCCTCTACATGATCTGCACTATGTCGAAGCACAAGGCGGAAGCCGAGGGCTTCTCCGACGCGCTGATGCTGGACTATCGCGGCTATGTGGCGGAACTGACGGGGGCCAACGTGTTCCTGATCCGCGACGGCGTGATCCATACGCCGACACCGGACTGCTTTCTCAACGGCCTGACGCGTCAAACGGTGATCGAGCTGGCGCGCGCGCGAGGCTTCGAGGTGATCGAGCGGCACATCACGCCGGAGGAGCTGTCGACCTTCTCGGAGTGCTTCATCACAGGGTCGGCTGCGGAAGTGACGCCGGTGGCGGAAATGGCCGGGCATCACTATCGCCCCGGCAACATTACCGGCACGCTGGCCGACGACTACAGCCAGCTAGTGCGCGGCAAGCTGACGATAGATCAGATCCGGGCCTCGAAGGTAGCCTGAAGGCTACTTCTCCAAAGCAGCGGCGATGCGCGCTGCTTGTTCGCGTAGCGTATCCATGTCGGCCGGCTTGCCGCCGTGGTGACGCTGCAGCGGCAGGTTGTCGTAGGTCGGGATGACGTGGACGTGCAGGTGGAAGATCGTCTGCCCGGCAGGCGCGCCATTGAACTGCGTGACGATCACGCCATCGGGCTTCAGCGCTTTGATGATCGCCCTCGTCAGCTTTTGCGCCGCGCCGAACACGGCGCCGACGCGCTTCGGGTCGAAATCGGTGAGGTTACGGGCGTGGGTGTTCTTCGGGACGACCAGGCAGTGCCCCTGGCTCTGCGGGAAGATATCCATGAAGCACAGGACCTCATTGTCCTCGTAGATCTTCACGCAGGGCGCTTCGCCGCGCAGGATCTTCGCGAAGATGTTGCTGCCGTCGTATTCGCCAACAAGGCTCATCAGAAGCTCTCCTCGTCGCATTGGTCGTCCGGCCGACTGCCCTTCCGGAAGGGCGAATAGGCGTTCAGTTCGTCGATACCTTCCTCGACTGCCTCGCGCTCCCTGTCGAGATAGGAGGCAACAGCCTTCCGTAAACCGCCGTGAGCGATCCAGTGGGCGGAGCGGGTGAGGGAGGGTTCGTAGCCGCGCGCCAGCTTGTGCTCGCCCTGGGCGCCGGCCTCGACGCGCGTAAGGCCGCGTTCGATGGCGAAGTCGATGGCTTGATAGTAGCAGATTTCGAAATGCAGGAAAGGGCGCTCTTCCGAGCGGCCCCAATATCGGCCGTAGAGAGTATCTGACCCGATCATGTTGAGCGCGCCGGCGATGGGCTCGCCGTTCCGCCGCGCGATGATCAGCAGGCATTTGTCGGCCATGCGTTCGTTGAGCAGGGCGAAGAATTTGCGGTTGAGGTAGGGCGAGCCCCATTTGCGGCCGCCCGTGTCCATGTAGAAATGGAAGAAAGCGTCCCAATGCTGTTTGGTGAGATCGGCCCCGGTCACACGCTCGATGGCGAGGCCTTCCTGCGCCTCGCGCCTTTCCCGCTTAAGCATCTTGCGCTTTCGGGAGGCGAGAGCGGCCAGGAAATCGTCGAATGTCTTGTAGCCGCGGTTGATCCAGTGGAACTGCTGATCCTCGCGCAGAAGCAAGCCTTCCTTGCCCAGCGCTCGCCATTCGTCTTCCTGCAGGAAGTTGAAGTGCGCGGATGAGACCTTCGCGTCGGCCGCCATTTCGACGATGGCGCGTGCGAGCGTGCGGCGGATGCCGGCGGCATGTGGCCCGGCGGCGAGCAGCCGGCGACCCGTGACGGGCGTAAACGGGACGGCGCAGAGCAGTTTGGGGTAGTAGCGGCCGCCGGCGCGGTGCAGGGCGTCGGCCCAGGAATGATCGAACACGAACTCGCCGCGCGAGTGCGACTTGAAATAGAGCGGCGCGCCGCCAACCAGGCTGCCCCTTGTGTCGTGGGCCAGGATGTGGCGCGGCCCCCAGCCGGTATCCGGCGCGGCGCAGCCCGAAGCTTCGCAGGCTTCGAGAAAGTCCCAGTCGAGAAAAGGGTCGTAGGGTTCGCCCAGCGGGTTGGCGATGGCGTTCCAAGCGGCGCGATCGACCTGCGCCATCCCATCGGCGATGGATAGCGAAAGTTCGATCCGTTCTGCGGAATCGTCGGCCAAATCTGCTCCAGATAGATGTCCGGCCCCGGATGACTATATCGGTGTTCCGGGCGGCTTTGCGAGGCCGGAGGCCAGCGAAGGGCTAAAGCCTTCGAAAATTGGCGCCGCAGCGTGTTTTTGCGCCAGGTCGAGATCGGATGGCGCGCGCAGCGTCCATGTGACGAGCGGCAAACCGCCAGAATGCTGGCTGGCCGTGTCCAGCGACGACAGGTGAGGCCCGAGATAGTCGCAACCCATGGCTCGGGCTTTGGCAGCCTTGGCCGCGACGGTCGCCGCGCCGATGCGCGTCTCGCCGTCTATCAGCAGGCCGATAGGCCGGTCTTCGGCCAACTGGCAGAGCCGGGCGACGGTGATCTCATCGAAACTCATGACGGCCAGCATGCCTGCTTGGTCTTTCAGAAAACTGACGATCGTGTCGGCGATGGCGGAATCGCCCGGCGCATCCACCTTGAGTTCGAGGAGGACCGGGAGGCCGTCCATGACAACGAGGACCTGATCCAGCGTTGGGATCGGGAAGCCATTCGGAAGCAGGATAGCCTCAAGGTCCTTGGCGATCACGTCGGCGAGCGATCGTGGATCACCACACATCCGTTCCAGCGTCGCGTCATGAAAGACAACGGGCACGCCGTCGGCCGTCAGGCGCACATCGAGTTCGACGCCGATCTGGCGCGTGCGCGCCTCCTGGAAGGCAGCCAGCGAGTTCTCCGGGACGCTGCCGCCCCAAAGGCCGCGATGGCCATAGACGAAAGCGGAAACGTCGAAGAACTGCTTTGCCTCAGGCAAATTCGACCACCGCATCGACTTCGACAGCGGCCCCCATCGGCAGGACCGGGCAGGCGACGGCGGAGCGCGCGTGCCGGCCCCTGTCGCCGAACGCCTCGACCATCAGGTCCGAGCAGCCGTTCACCACCTTCGGGATTTCGACGAAATCGGCAGCGGCGTTGACGAAGCCGCCGAGCTTCACGATGCGTTTGACCCGCTCGAGATCGCCGAGGGCTGCCTTCATCTGGGCGATGAGGTTGATGGCGCAGACTTTGGCGGCGGCTTGGCCTTGCTCGAGCGTCATGTCCTCGCCAATGCGGCCTTTGATCAGGCCATCTGGCGCCGCGCTGACCTGGCCCGAGATGAACAGGAGGTTCCCAGTGATGACGAAGGGCACGTAGTTGGCGACTGGCGAGCGCGGCTCCGGCAGGTTCACGCCGGCGGCCTTGAGACGTTCGAGTACGGACATGGGGAGCTCCTTGATCTGGCGGCCTTGTAGGGCGGTTTGGGCGCGAGCGGAATGCACCGGACCTAATCCTTTTCCTGCTCCCTGCTGAAGCTAGGCTAGGGCGTTGGAGATGAGGTCGGACGTGTAATAGGCTGGGTTTCCCACGGCCGCGTGAGGTTTCATGAACGCCTACCCTCTCGAAAGCTCGGATCGCGAGCGCGCCAGACTTTCAAGTCAGGCGCAGGTTCTTCGGCCCTACACGGAACGCCTGCTGCGCAATGCCGGCGCGCGTGCGGGATCGGCGGTCCTCGATCTGGGAACAGGCGCGGGCGATGTGGCGCTGCTGGCCGCGGAAGTCGTGGGACCAAAGGGGCGCGTCGTCAGCATGGATCGCGACGCCAGCCACCTTGCCCATGCGCGCAAGCGCGCAACTGATGCCGGTTTCTCGAATGTTACTTTTCTCGAGAGCGACATCACGACGCCGCCCATCGATCCGCCGTTCGACGTCGCTATTGGCCGTTATGTGCTGATGTATCAGTCTGATCCCGTTGCGACGGTGCGCGGCATCGCCCGCGCGATCCGGCCGGGCGGCTCGATCGCATTCCATGAACTTAACATGCATGATGGCGCGAAGGGCGATATTTGGCCGAAACCTCCTGGCGGCGGCGGGGATGCGGCGCAGACGATTGGCGGCGAGCTACTGAAAAACGTACAGAACCACATGGGCGTGCGCCTGCCGGAGGTATTTGCGCTCGCCGGGCTCGATATCTCAGACTGGGGGTTCGAAGGCGCGGCGCCCATCGCGCCGATGACGGCGCGCAAGGAAGGCATGCAGCGCGTATTGGAGGTCGCGCGCAATCACAGACGCGTCGCCGGCCAGGGCGACGCGGACCTTGCGGCATTCGAGCAGTGGTGGCGGAATGCGCCCGCGCACGGAGCGATCTTGCAGCCGCCCGGTGTGCTGGGCTGGGCCCGCAAGCCGCTCTAGTCCCCCTCTCGCTCTTTGCGGATGCGCGCGCTTCGCCCTGTCATCACGGCGTCGTCGCCGAAGCGGTCGCGGGCCTTGTCGGAGGCGCGTTCGGCCTTGGCGCGCTTGAGCGCCGTGGGATCGGCGAGGTCGGCTGCGTCGGCGCGGGCGTCGACCAGTTCGGAAATGCCAATGCCCAGCAGGCGATAGCGGCCGCCATTGGTTTCGCGGGCCAACATCGCCTTGCCGGTCCGGAAGATGACCTGCGCCAGTTGCGTCGCCTCGCCCAGCGAGGCGCGGCGGGTGATCGTGCGGAAGTCGGCGGTCTTGAGCTTCAGGGTGACGACGCGGCCCTCAACGCCGGACCCTTTGGCTCGGTCCGCCACGCGCTGGCATTGGCGCCAGAGAATGTCTTCCAGCACACGCGGGTCGGACAGGTCCTGATGAAAGGTAGTCTCAGCTGAAACGCTCTTGCGTTCGCCGTCGGGGTCCACTTTCCGCTCATGGCGCCCGAAGGCGCAGTTGTGCAGCCAAAGTCCTGTCTCGCCGTAACCCCGCACCAGCGTCTTTACGTCTATCTTCTGGATGTCGCCGACCGTCTGGATGCCATCCAGCGCCAACTTCTTCTCGAACTGCGCGCCGACGCCGCCAATGACACGCACCGAGCGCGGGGCGAGATAGGCTGGCGCCTCGTCGATCGACAGGGCGAAGAAGCCGCGCGGCTTGTCCGCTTCCGACGCGGTCTTGGCGAGGAACTTGTTGCTGGCGAGTCCGACGGACACGGTGAGCAGGAGTTCGTCTTCCACCCGCTTCTGCAGCTTCATCATGCTGATCGCGGGCGGTGCTCCATGCAAGGCATCTGTGCCCGAAAGGTCCAGATAGGCCTCATCGATCGAGACGGGCTCCACCTGGGGCGTCAGGTCTCGCATCATGTCGCGGATCCGATGGCCTTCGGCGACATAGACGTCCATACGCGGCTTGATCACCACGGCGTCTGGGCAAGCTTTCAGCGCCTTGAACATCGGCATGGCCGACCGCACGCCGAAAGTGCGGGCGATATAGCAGCAGGTAGAGACGACACCCCGCTTTCCGCCGCCAACGATGACGGGAAGACCGGCCAGTTCCGGCCGGTCCCGCTTCTCGATGGCGGCGTAGAAAGCGTCACAATCGACATGCGCTACGGACAACTCAAAAAGCCGCGGGTGCGACACCAGCCGGACCGATCCGCACTTCGAACACTTCGCCGTTCGGGCGGGGTAACGGCTGAAGCAATCCCTGCAAGCGGCCGGTGAAATTACTTTGCTGGAAGCAATCTTTTCGCGCAAGGTTCAATTCCGACCCGAAGCGACTGTAAAGCCCGGAGTTTTGCTCTAGCCTCAAACTGTATTTGGCGGTGTGCTTCCGCGTGTTGTCAAAACGCAATTAACACTATCAGGTCTAACAAGAACGCCGAGGCGGGAATCAACCCGCGCCGTTTGAGCGTGATGTGCTGATGGCGACGTCGCCAGCAAAGAAAGTTCTCGTAGTCGAGGACAACGAGCTCAACATGAAGCTCTTCTGCGACTTGCTGGACGCTTTCGGCTTCCAGACGGTCGAGAGCCGCGATGGGCTGAAGGCCGTAGATCTGGCGCGCGAGCACAAGCCCGATCTCATCATCATGGACATCCAGCTTCCGGAAGTGTCCGGCCTGGATCTCACGCGCTGGATCAAGGACGACACCTCGATCAACGCCATCCCGATCATGGCCGTCACCGCCTTCGCCATGCGCCAGGACGAGCGTCTGGTGCGCGAGGCCGGCTGCGAAGCCTACATGTCCAAGCCGATCCAAATGATGCCCTTCATCGACACGGTGAAGAAGCTGACGTCGCCGCGCTCGGCCCCGCCGCCGCGCAATGCGCCGCCCGCCCCGCGGAGGGCGATGCGATGAGCGCACGCGTCCTCGTCGTCGATGACAATGAAGCCAACCGAAAGCTTCTTCAGGACAAGCTGAAGAACGAATACTTCCACGTCATCACGGCGGTGGACGGCGAAGACGCGATCGAGAAGGCGCGGGCGGAAGAGCCGGACGTTATTCTGATGGACGTGATGATGCCGAAGCTGAACGGCGTCGAGGCGTGCCGCCAGCTGAAGATGGATCCGCGCACTGAGCATATTCCGATCGTTCTGGTCACGGCGCTGAACGAGCGCGAGGATCGCCTGCGCGGCCTCGGCGCGGGCGCGGACGACTTCCTCAACAAGCCGGTGAACGACCTGCACCTTCTGTCGCGCGTGCGGGCGCTGACCAAGTACAAGATGGTCGCCGACGAGCTGCGCAAACGCGAAGCTAGCGGCAAGCGCATCGGCGTGATCGACTCCGTGACGGCCGGGCGCGCATCAGAGCCTGCGCGCATCCTCGTGGTCGACGAGAACGAACGCCAGGCGCGGCGTATCTGTCGTTATCTCGAAGGCCTGCACCGCCCGATCTCGCATTCGGAAGCGACCCAGCTGGGAATTTCCGGCTCGATGGTCGACCTGATGATCATTTCTCTTTCAAACGAGAAGCTGGATGGCCTGAGACTCTGCGCCTATTTGCGATCGCTGGAATCCACGCGCGACCTGCCGATCTTGGTGATCGCCGAGCCGGACGATGAGAAGAAAGCCGTTCGCGCGCTCGACCTCGGTGCGTCGGACATCGTCATCAAGCCGATCGACAGCGAGGAATTGAGCGCGCGGGTGAAAACCCAGGTGCGCAAGAAGCGCTATCTCGATGCGCTGCGGGCGCGGCTCGACCAGTCGATGGAGCTGGCCGTCACCGACCAGCTCACTGGCCTGCACAACCGCCGCTACATGCGGGTGCAGCTGGAGCAATTCGTGAAGCGCGCCAACATGGGCGGTTCGGCCGTGTCGATCCTTCTGTGTGATATCGACCACTTCAAGAAGATCAACGACATCCACGGCCACAGCGCCGGCGACGACGTCCTGCGCGAGTTCGGCCGCCGTCTACGCGACAACATCCGCCCGATCGACCTTGCCTGCCGCTATGGCGGGGAAGAGTTCGTGATCATCATGCCGGAAACGTCGCAGCAACTCGCTCATTCCGCATCCGAACGGATCCGCCACATTATCGCGGATGATCCCTTCATGATCGGGCGGGGCGACGCGCTGAACGTCACGATGAGCGGCGGGGTCGCCACCGTGATCGCCCCTGACGACATGCTGGACACACTGCTCAGGCGGGCCGACGAGGCGCTTTACCGGGCCAAATCGGCCGGCCGGAACGTCATCGAAGTCGAGCATATGGGCGCGGGCTGATTCACCATGGCGGGCGCCTTAACTTCGCCCCTTCCGCGGTGCATATATGCGGCATGGATGCCCTTACCCCCGGCGCCTCGCCCGGCGAGGCCAAGCTCAGATATCTCGATGCGGATTTCGAGGTCATCCGCCCTGGACGCTTTGTCGCGTGCGCCATCACGCGCCGCAAGATCGCGCTCGAGGACCTGCGCTACTGGAATGTGGAAACGCAGGAAGCCTATTTCGACGCCGAGACGGCGCTGAAAAGATGGAAAGAGCTCAACGGGAGGCGGTGATGCGTCTGGGGATAGCGGGTATCCTGCTGATTCTTGCCGCTTGCGCTGTGCCCGCCGTTGCCGATCCTGAAGCTCCTGTTCCCCAAGTTGGCCAGGCTGCACCGCCGGTCGCTCCTCCTGCGCCGGTTGCAGAGACGCCTGCGCCAGCCCAGCCGGTTCTCACCAATCATCTCGACTGCGCCGGTCCCACCACACAGGGCGGCGCAATCCTGTGCCGCACGGACCCTGGCTCGATCCTGTCGCTCGATGGCAAGCAGATCGCGGTGGCGGACAAGGATGGCCTCGCCGTCATCGGCCTGACGCGCTCGCAAACATCTCCCGCGCGCATTTCGTTCGGCGACGTTTCAGCCGCTGCGCCTTCGGCGGACGGCCGCGACAAGGCGGCGGTCTCGGTCGAAGTCCTCGCCCGCAAGGACACGGTCGCCAGGTTCGAGATGGAATGCACAAAGATCGCGCCGCAGTCGCCCGAGGACAAGCGCAAGGCCGAAGTTTCGTGGGTGAAGAAGGACAAAGCTCTCAAGATCTTCTCGGAACCGCTGGGGCCCGTTGCGCTGGTGAAGCCGGCGAGCGGCGCTTATTCCAGCCCATTCGGCGCAACGCGCACCTATGTGCCGAAGACGAAAGATTGCGAGGGCTCAACCAGCGTCCACAACGGCCAAGACATCGCCATCGGCACGGGAACCGAAGTGCGCGCCCCCATGGCGGGCACCGTGATCCTCGCCGATCCTGACCTCTTCTACGAAGGCGGTTGCGTGTTCCTCGACATGGGCCGCGGTCTTGTCTCTGTGACGATGCATCTTAGCCGCGTCGACGTGAAAGCCGGCGACAAGGTGGAGCAGGGGCAACTGCTCGGCCTTTCGGGCTCGACTGGCCGCGTCACCGGCCCGCACCTGCACTGGGCGATCAAATACCGCAACGTCCTCTCCGCCGATCGCGGCACGGACACTTGGCTTGATCCCGTGCTGCTGCTGGGACTTAACAGCCAGCCGCCTGCACCTGCTGTGGCAGAGCCGGCTGCCGCGCCCGCAGGTCAGTAGACGGCGCCCCCGATGACAACTGCGCGCCGCACGGGCATTCTTGCCTGAACAGCGAGGGGCAGCGTTCATGGCGGAAACGAAAACCAAGGCGACGAAAGTCAGCGTCAAGGACTTCATCGCGAAGGTCCCGAACGAGACGCGGCGCAAGGATGCGCTGGCGTTGCTCGAGCTGTTCGAGAAGGTCACCGGCTGGAAGCCGCAGATGTGGGGACCGACGATCGTTGGCTATGGTAGCTATGCCTACACCTATGACAGCGGCCACAGCGGCAAGATGTGCGTCGTGGGCTTCAGCCCGCGCGCGTCCAGCCTGTCGATCTATGGCGGCATGTACGCCGGCGAGCCGGAGGCAGCGCCCTACCTGAAGGCGCTCGGCAAGTACAAGACCGGCAAGGGCTGCCTCTACATCAATGAGCTTGAGGACGCGGACATGGCCGCGCTCGAAAAGCTCATCAAGGCTGGCGTCGCCAACATGCAGAAGACGGCGAAAGCCAAAGGCTGGCCGATCAGCCCGGTCTGATCACTGCACCGCCCGGAACAGTTTCATCACGTCTGTCTCCATGAGTTGGCGGCTTCTGGCGCGGTCTATCGTCGGAGGGAAGCTCTCTCAAACCGGCTGGACGGTCGAGATCAGATCGTCAGGCCGGCCGGCGCCACTTTTGCAAGCGCGTCCGCCAGCGCCGGCGTCGCCGGCATGATCTTCCGGGTTTCGAGGTTAAGTGCGACGGCGACCGCCTCTGTCGTCGCCCAGGCCTCGCCGCTTTCGGGATCGATCACCCAGTGGACGAAGGAATGCACCTTCTCCTTCTGGAAGCCGCGACCGGACCGGATCACGAACCTGTCGCCAGGCTTGGGCCAGCGGCGGTAGGCGAGCCGGTATTCCAACACCGCGCCGCCCATTCGCACGGTCTCGCCGCGCGCCCGCGCCTCGGCGCCGACCTGTTCGCGCCATGGCCGCAGCAGGTGGCCGACTGAGTCCGACACCCGGCCAAGGAAGTATTCCGGCATCATCCGGCCGGAGAGGTCGCAGTGGGCAGGCAGAACCACGCCGCGCCCTATGACCGGCGCGCCGACCTTGTTGGCGTCGGCCATGGTCGCGCTGGCTCTCGGCGGGATGCTCAGATCTAGAGAGCGAGGGGCGGTTTCGGCGGGAGGCTTGCCCCGCAGTTTCTCGAGCTCCGCGCGGGTGTGTTCCGACCACGGAAAGGGCGCACGGCTGTCAATATCGATATGGTCGATCCAGGTTCGATAAGCCGCGCAAGGTTCTCCGGTGGCGTGGTCGATCTGCTGGAAAAGCAGCAGCGAGTTCTCGGTAACCTCCAGCACGCACGCCTTCATCGTGAAGGGCTTGCCGGCATGCGCCTCCTTGATGAAGCGGATATGCTGGTCGCGTGGGGCAAGTGTAGACCGGGCGCGGGGACTGAAGGCGTTGGTGAGGCCCGCGACATGCGCGAACTCAGCCAGCCCCTCCATCATCTTGGCGACGTAGAAGCGCACGTTCATGTGCCCCATCTCGTCGCATTCCCAGGTATTGATGCTGCCGCGATAGACTTCGATCATGGCGGAGGGCTCAGCCGCAGTCGGCGCACAGGCCGCGCACCTCGATAACGGCGCTGCGCATCTTGAACTTCACGCCTTCGACCTCCTGGGTCAGTTTCCTGATGCTGTCGCCGGCGTGGAGTTCGCCCGCCGAGCCGCAGCTGTCGCAGATCAGGAACACGGCCGCGTGGCCATGTTTCCAGTGCCCGCATGCGACAAAGGCGTTCAGGCTCTCTATGCGGTGCGCGAGCCCCATTTCCAGTAGGAAATCGAGGGAGCGGTAGACGGATGGCGGTTTCGCTGCGCCATCGTCTCCCAATTGCCCAAGCAGGTCATAGGCTTTTGCAGGCCCTTCGGACTCAAGCAGCAGCGTCAGGACTTTCTTGCGCAACGGCGTCAGCTTTCCGCCGCGCTGCTCGCAGAGCGTCTCGGCTTCGCGGAGCGAGTCAGCAACCGCTACGGGCGCACAGGCGAGATGGGCGTGAGACATATGCGCAATGTCGGCTGCCTGGAGCAGTGGCACAAGACCACCAAAGCGGCTTGATCCATGAGGCGAAAACGCCCCGACTCACTTTGGCGACTGAGTCGCCGAAAACCTTGAAAAACGGGCTCAACCTGACGTTCCAAATCTGGAAAAGCCCGAAAAATGGGCTTTTTCCCTGTGAAAAGCACCGGTTTGGCTTTAAAACCGGGTGTTTTTCACTTCTGACCCCCCGGATTCCGTGTATTCAGAGGCGGACTTTTCAAAGGGAGTCTCAACACATGGCCACCGCTGCTAAAGCTAAACAGAACACAGTCAGCCTGAAGCACCTCGCCGCCGCTTTGGCCGAAAGCCACGAACTGCCGAAAAAGCAGACCGAGGCCATGCTGAATGATCTCGTGACGATGCTCACCAAGCACCTCAAGAAAGGCGACCGCATCCGCCTTGTTGGCCTTGGCGTTCTCGTCGTGCGCAAGCGCGCCGCCCGCATGGGCCGCAACCCGGCGACGGGCGAACCCGTTCAGATCAAGGCCTCGAAGAAAGTGGCCTTCCGTGCTTCGAAGGAACTCAAGGAAGCGATCTGATCGCCTAACGCGATTGCTTCGCCTGAATACTGCAGCGGCCCGCTCCAACGAGCGGGCCGTTTGCGTTCGGTCCCTGCTTGCCGGGTCGCCGCCCTGAGCGTAATCGCCTGACATGATCTCCCCACGCACGGCCCGTTTCGTCGCCTTGATCCATAAATGGCTGGGGCTGTTCGTTGCGATCCAGTTGCTGATCTGGACAGGCACCGGCCTGTTTATGGCTTCGTTTCACCTCGCGGACGTCCGCGGCGAAAAGCTGATCCACCCGGCAAGCCATCTCGGCCCGGTCGATATGGCGAAGGTGAAGCTGACGTCCGCCGATGCATTGAAAGCCGTGGCGGAGGACCGGCCCTACCTGGTGACGCTCCGCCCGCTAGCCGGCATACCGGTCTATGAGATTCGCGCCGAAATCGGCGTGTTCCTGGTGTCTGCTGAAACCGGGTCGATCATGTCGCCCCTGTCCGAAGATCTGGCCCGCGGCATCGCGAACAGCGTCTGGGCGGGAACCGGCGGATTGAAATCGATCGAACTGCTGGAGCGGGCCCCGCGCGAATCTGGACTCTCCGGCGAAGCCTGGGCGGCTCATTTCGACGGCGAGGGCAACCGCACAGTCTACATCTCCGCCGTCAATGGCCAGGTCAGTGCGCCGCGCACCGATCTCTGGCGGACCTATGATTTCTTTTACGGGCTGCATCTGATGGACTACACGGACCACGAGAACGCCAACAGCCCCTGGACAATCGCGCTGGCCGTCCTCGCACTGTCGACCGTCCTGTTCGGCGTCGTCCTTCTGGTCCACCGCTTCACGCGGGGCCTCCGCCAGGCGAAGGAGAAAGCGTAATGGAATGGACAGATATCTGCGCCCTGATCGCCTGTGCTATTGGCGGTGGCCTTGGCGGCTACGCCCTGATCAATCCGGTCTGGGCGTCCAAGCTGGTTCGGCTGGTTCCCGTCGAGGGCAAGGTCGAGGGCAAGTCCGAGTTCCGGGCCACCTATGGCGGGCTTTTCCTGCTGGGACACGCCTTCGCCGCCTGGGCGCTGGCAACCGCGCAGCCGGGAGCGGAGCTCGCCGCCGCTGCGATAGGTTCCGGCTGGCTAGGCTCGGGAATTGGCCGCCTGGTCTCTTTGGCGCTGGACAAGGCGGTCACGTCGTTGAACTGGTTTAACGTTGCCTTTGAGGCGCTGCTCGGCGCGTTGCTGCTGGCGCCTCTCGTACTCGGATAGGACATTGCCATGACGGAGCGTCGCGAGACGGGCCGTGAATTTACCGCCGGCGGCGAGCGGATCGCCAAATACCTCGCCAGCGCGGGCGTCGCCTCGCGTCGCGACGCTGAGAAGTTGATCGTCGAGGGCCGCATCACGGTCGATGGCAGGAAGCTCGACACACCTGCGTTCAAGGTGACGGGCAGGGAGAAGATCCTGCTCGACGGCCAGCCTGTGAGCCGCCCCGAATCGACGCGGTTGTGGCGCTATCACAAGCCCGCCGGCCTTGTGACCAGCAACCGCGATCCCGAGGGCCGTCCGACCATCTTCGATGCTCTGCCAAAGACGATGCCGCGCGTCGTCACCATCGGCCGTCTCGACCTCAACACCGAGGGCCTCCTGCTGCTTACGAATGATGGCGAGCTCGCGCGGGCGCTGGAGCTGCCAGCGACAGGCCTCGAGCGGAAGTATCGCGCACGCGCCTATGGCCGTGCGCAGCAGAAGGATCTCGACAAGCTTCGCGACGGCATCGTCTACGAAGGCGTCGAATATCGCTCCATTATCGCGACGGTCGATCGTATTCAGGGGGCCAATTCGTGGATCGATCTCACGCTGACCGAGGGCAAGAAGCGCGAGGCGCGGCGTGCGCTCGAAAGCCTGGGCTTCAAAGTGAACCGTCTGATTCGCGTCTCCTACGGCCCCATCGAACTTCTCGATCTCGCGCCCGGCGACGTGGCGGAGGTGTCCGCCGCTGAATTGCTGGCGGAGTTTTCGGACCTGATCCCCGAGGGCCGTCGGCCCGATCCCTTCCGCGACCGCAGGCCGGACCGGTCGAAAGCCCAGAAACCCAAGCCTGCCGGCCAGAGCCCTCGCGACAGAAAGCCAGGCGACCGGAAGCCCGGCGAGAAGTTCGCGTCGCGGATCGAGCACAGCAAGCCGGACAACCGCGCCAGCCATCGCCCGCCCAGCCGCAAGCCCAAAGCCTTCCGCAGCAAACGGAGTGACCGATGAAACTCCACCACGCGCCTATGGCGCCCAATCCGGACCGCGTCCGCTTCTTCCTCCAGGAGAAGGGCGTCTGGGACCAGGTTCCGAAGGCGGAACTCAGCATCATCAAGAACGAGCACAAACAGCCCGGCTATCTGGCGGTGAGCCCGCTCAACCAGGTGCCCGCGTTGGAGTTCGACGACGGAACCGCGCTCACTGAAAGCCGCGCGATCTGCACCTACTTCGAGGGCGTCTACCCAGAGCCCAACCTGATGGGCGTCGATGCCCGGGAACGCGCCTTCATCGAGATGTGGGATCGCCGCGTGGAGTTGTCTTACCTGTTCCAGATCGCCGGCTGGTTCCGCAACTCGCACCCCGCCATGGCTGAGCTCGAAAAGCCGCAGTCGAAGGAATGGGCCGATATCTGCTCAGGCCGGGCGAGAGAGAAGATCGCATTCTTCGACAAACGGCTGGGTGAGGCGCCCTTCGTGGCCGGAAACCGCTTCACCATCGCCGACATCACGCTGCACGTGGCGATGGGCCTCGGGCGCATCGTGAAGTTCCGCCCGTGGGAGGAGCACGCCAACCTCAACGCCTGGCGCGAGCGCATGCTGGCGCGGCCGGGTCTCGGCTAGCTAAGCGCTATCTGATCGCAGGGCCTGGCAGGGGCGGAGGGACTCGAACCCACGACACCCGGTTTTGGAGACCGGTACTCTACCAACTGAGCTACACCCCTATTGGCCAGGAGACAGGCAGATACGCGAACGGCGGGGCCAGTTCAAGGCGGGGCATGACAAGCTTCCAAGAGCCCGATAGGGACAGGTAAAACCTGCCTCCCGGACACGTTAACATGAGCACCGCCACCGTCATCGAAACCGGCCCCTGGGCGGGCTGGAAGACCTGGCCGGAGGACAAGTTCGAGACCGGGACGGGGCCTTTCTACGCGCGCAAGGACGAAACCGGGCGGACCGTGTGCCGTTTCATCGCCGAGCCGCGTCACATGAATGGCGGCGGCTTCATGCACGGCGGCTGTTTCCTAACCTTCGCGGATTTCGCCTGCTTCTCGATCGCGGACGAAGTGCTCGGCGGGCCCAGCGTGACCGTCAATCTGTCCGGCGATTTTCTGTCGTCGGCACAGGCGGGCGACATGATGGAAGCGACCGGCGAGGTAACGCGAGCCGGCGGCAGGCTGCTCTATGTCCGCGGCATCGTCACTGCCAACGGCAAGCCGTGCCTAAGCTTCACCTCGGTAATCACCCGCGTGAGCCGCAAGCTCTAAGGCTGCCAGCGCGCGAACAGACCTGTCGGCAGGATGAGGTCGCGGCCCGTCTCGCGAATCGCCATTTCCCCGCACTCGGTCTTTCCGGTCGGCATGGCGCCGGCCAGCGACTGGCCCACAGCGGCATAGGACAACCGCACGGCGTAGACCGTTGCGATGACGAACAGCGGCTTGTCGCTCAACAGCGTGCGGGCGTGTTCCAGCAGTGTCGGGAAGTCGGTCTGGAACCGCCAGACCTCGTTCTTCGGCCCACGGCCGAACTTTGGCGGGTCGAGCACGATAGCCTCGTACTTCGATCCGCGCCTCATCTCGCGCTCCATGAACTTCATGGCGTCGTCGCAGATCCAGCGGATCGGCTTCTCGGACAGGTCCGACAGCGCCTGGTTCTCGCGGCCTTGCGCGATGGATTTGGGCGAGGCGTCGAGATGGACCACTTCTGCTCCCGCCTTGGCCAGCGCAAGCGACATCATGCCGGTATACCCGAACAGGTTCAGCGCCTTCACCGGCCGCTTCGCGGCGCGCACCCGCTCGATCGCCCAGCGCCAGTGAACCGAGTGCTCGGGGAAGACGCCCATATGCCGGAAGGCGGCGAGGCGGGCGTTCAACTTCAGATCCTGCCACGCGATCGGCCATTCGCCGGGCGGCGGCTTGCCGGAGAACGTCCACGCGCCGCGCTCGTCTTCATCATCCTTGGAAGCAAACATGGCGTCGGCCTTCCAGGTCTCCACCGGCTGCTTCGGTTTCCACAGCGCCTGCGGGTCCGGGCGGTTGACGCGAACCCTGCCGAAGCGTTCGAGCTTTCGCATATCGCCGCTGTCGAGCAGTTCGTAGTCGCGCCAGTCGTCGCTGACGAGAAGCTGGAAATCGTTGCTCACGGCTTGCGCGCCCCGGCATAGCCCTGGCTGCGCCAGACTTCGTAGATCATCACGCTAGCGGCGGAAGCGAGGTTAAGGCTGTCGGCGGCGCCCATCATGGGAATGCGTACCAGCTCGTCGCATTCGGCCTCGATGTCGATGGGAAGACCCGCCTGCTCATTGCCCATCAGAACGACGCTTCTCTGGCCGTACGTCGCCTTGTCGTGCGCGTGCGCGCCGCGCATTGACGCCGCCAGCATTCGCGCGCCGGCCTTCTTGCGCCAGGCGTTGAAGTCCGTGAACTCCGCTTCGACAAGCCGCATCGCAAACACCGAACCCATAGTCGCGCGCACGGCTTCCACGGAGAAAGGATCGCAGCACTGGCCGATCAGAACTATGCCATCCACGCCGGCGGCATCCGCCGTCCGCACGATGGCGCCGAGATTGCCAGGATCACGCACTTCGTAGAGAGCTACCCAGCGACGGGCGCCGTCCATCGGCAGGTCGGCCAGCCTCGACAGCTTCTGCTTGAACGCCGCGATCACCGTTTGCGGGTTGTCCTTACGCGAGACCGAGCCGAGCACCTTTTCGCTTGCGGTCAGAACGCGCGCCCCGGCTTTCTTCATCCGCGCGAGCAGCGCCGCCGTCTGGGGGCGGTCGAGGGCCGCCGCCCCGGCAAGCACATAGGCTGGCGCCCAACCATGACTAAGCGCTTCCTCGGCCAGACGCGCGCCTTCGGCCAAGAACAATCCCGTTTCGGCACGCGCCTTCTTCCTGTCGAGCGACTTCAGCAGCTTCACTGTATCGTTGGCCGTCGATGAAATGTGCTCGAACGCGACGTCGCCGGATCGTCCCCTTGGAGAATCCGGGTGCATTCGAGGTTTTTCTGACAAGTCTTGGGTCACGCGCCGTCGCCCGGGGTTGGAACGGAATTAGCTCTATTGGCGTTGCAGCCGCGATGGAAGACGCGCCGTTGCAATGGAGGGTTAACGCGGGACCATGGAGAGCCAAAAACTCCCCTGGCGGCTGCTGTCGGCTGGAGGCGCGAGCTTTGTGCTGCTTGCCGTCTTCACCGCGTGGCTCGGCCCCAACTCGGCTTCTCAGCTGGAAGCGCGCCTGCAGGCGGCCGCCGATGCGGCCCTGCAGTCCGCCAATCTTACCTCCTGGAACGCTCATGCCCGAGGCGCCGCGCTCGACCTGGAAGGCGTCGCCGCATCCGAAGATGACAAGCGCGAAGTGGTCGCCACACTGGAGGCAGCAACCGGCGCCGGCGTGCGGGCGGACAAGGTCGTGCTAGCGCGGGCGGTCGATCCATTCGTCTGGACGGCGCGCAAGGAAAACGGCTTCGTCACGATCGAAGGCGTGGCGCCCAGCCGCCAGGCCTTGGTCGCGATCCATGACGCCGCCACGAAATTCTATTCCTCGAGGATGGTCGACCGGACCACGCTAGCTTCCGGCGCCCCGCGGGGCGTCGACTGGGGCGCCGCCGCCGTCCATGGGTTGGAAGCGCTGGTGAAGATGCAGCGCGGCACGGTGACATTGTCGGGCAAGGAGCTGGTCGTCACCGGCCTTGCCGCCAGCGAGGCTGACGCACGGGCTGCAACGAGCTGGGTCATGCGCGTAGCGGGCGGCGCGAAGCCGAAAGCGGAGATCGTCGGGCCGCCGGAGTTCCTGGCGACGGTCGAGGATCACAGGGTCGTCCTGCAGGGCAAGGCCGCGTCCCTTGACGCCCAGCGAGCGCTCGTTCGCGCCGCAAATGCGCCACGCTCCGCAGTCGATCGCACCTATGTCGCGCCGGTGGGCGCCTGGCAGGAGCGGATGGTCAAAGCGCTGCCGTCGCTGGCTCAGTTCGAGCGCGGAGAAATCGCCGTCCAAGCCGATGTCGTCCGCATCAAAGGCGAAGCGCCAGGCAGCGTGATCCGCTACCTGCGTGAGGACATGGCCGAAATCAAAGACGGCTATTCCGTCGAGTTCGACGTCAGTGAAGCCGAAGCCAACCTTTCAGATTTCGCCGGTCTCGATCTCTCGACGACAGGCAAGGGTAAGCCGGAAGCCTGCCAGTCCGCCTTCAACCGGGTAGCCGACGTAAATCGCATCGTGTTCGCAAACAACCGGGCCGAGATCGCCCGGGTCAGCGGCGCTTCGCTCGACAAGCTGGTTGCCGTCGTGCGGGCTTGCGCCGATCTGACTATCGAAATTCAAGGCTACACCGACGCCAGGGGCCGCAGATCGGCCAATCTTGCGTTAAGCCGCGAGCGGGCCGACGCCGTCAAGGACTATCTCGTCGAACGGGGTCTGTCCGCCGATAGGCTGGTTACTGTAGGATTCGGCCCGGATCGCCCGGTCGCCTCCAACAGCACCGAAAACGGCCGGGCGAAGAACCGCCGAATTGAGTTCCGGGTTCTCCGGGGAGAGACGCACTGATGTCCTGGCTGTCGTTGCAGATCTGGGTTGAACTGCTCATCGCTGCGGCGATTGGCGGAGGCGTCGGCTGGCTGCTGCACAAATTCTACAGCCGCCGCACCCTGGCGCCGGCGCCTGCTAACTCCGCGCTGATCACCGGTCCGGACGGCCGCGATCGCATCGCGGAACTCGAAGCCAAGCTCGCCAAGGCGGAGGCCGAGACGGACGACCTGCGCCGCAAGTCCGGCATCATGCCGCTGGGCCATCGCGGCCAGCCGCCCGAGGGCTCCCTGGCCTGGCGCAACCGCATCCTTGAATCGCGCGTGCGCTTCCTCGAAGGGAAGCTCGCCGATATCGAAGCCGATGCCGGCGCGGCGCGCCCAACCGATGACCAGAATGACGAAGCGACTCGCCTGCGCTGGCGCAACCGCTATCTCGAAGGCCGGGTGAAGTATCTGGAGGAAGAGCTGGTTCGCACCGGCGGCCTGACGCCCGTCACCACGATGATCGCCGTGCCTCAGTCCACGGTCGGCCAGAAGCCGCCCGAGGAAGACAAGCCGGAATTGTTCGAACAGCCCCGCGATGGACGCGCCGACGACCTCAAGATGATTTCGGGCATCGGCCCCAAGCTGGAGCAGAAGCTGAACAGTATCGGCATCTGGCACTGGGCGCAGATCGCTTCGTGGACCCCGAAGGAGATCGACTGGGTCAACGCCACGATTTCCTTCCGCGGCCGCGTCGAGCGCGAGAAGTGGGTGAGTCAGGCCATTGCGCTTCTGGAGCGCGGTCAGCCCGGCAATCTCGAGCGCGCCTCCGAAAGCAACGGCGTCTAGGCCTTCGACTTGTAGGCCAGCGCCTGAGCCTGCGCGTCCCAGTCTCCGTGCCCATCGAAATTGACGATCCGGACTTCCTCGAAGCCGCGCGGATCGTCGAGGCAGCGCAGGTTGACGCTGAAGCCGTCAGGATTGGAGCGCGGCACATAGAACGACTTCACCCCGCACACGGCGCAGAACAAGTGCTTCGCAACGCCGGTGTTGAATGTGTATGTCGCTAGGTGATCCACACCCGATAGCAGGCGGAACCGCGAGGCTGGCACGATGATATGCAGGAATCCCGTGCGCGAGCATATCGAGCAGTTGCAGTCTTCCACCTCGATGACGTCGGGCGTCAGAATTTCGAAACGTACGGCGCCGCAATGGCAGCCGCCGCCGCGCCAGGTCATGTGCTCGGGCATGTTCGTCTCCCGCTCAGAAGCTAGCGGCAGGATCGCACAATTCCGGCCACCTTGTCGCGGTCGAGGTTGAGCGAGATCAGGCTGAACCCCGACGCGCTGCCCGCCTCCGGCTCTGTGGTGGCGATCTGGAAGCGGGTCGCCCCGCTGAGGATGTCGAGAAAGCGTTGCGACACGTCGATGGTCAGCGTGACATTCTCGTGTTCGGTCATCTTGGGCGGCTCGATGACCTCGTAGGGCTGCAGCATGACGCTTCGGATGTCGGCGAACCCGTCTGACCGCGGCGCATCGAGCTGCCAGAATGCCGACAGGCCTTTTTCCGCCAGCTCCACGATCCGCCTGGCGTCTTCGCGGTTCGTGCTGCGCCGGGTATCATGCACCAGCCACAAATAGAGCCGGGGCGCTCCGGTGCGGTTGCAGTAGAACTCGACGCGGTCCTCTTTCCACTCGTCTCCCTGGCGGTACTGCAGGAAGAACTGCCCCTGCGCGTCCGTCTCGTACGACCAGCTTTCCGTCCGCATGGTGAAGTTGATGCGATACGCGTTGAGCTGTTCTTCGGTGAGAGCGTTGATCGTGTTGGGCCCGGCCTTCGACATTTCGGTGAGGAAGATCGGATCCGCGCCCATCGATCGGACATACTCGACCACCGCTCCACTTGCGCTCTGGACCATCGACAGCGCTTCGTCGAGCTCCGGGCAGTAGTTGACGTTCGGCATGGCGAGCCACGGGAACTGCGAGCGCGCCTTGCGCTTGTCGACGCAGTTCATGCTGAGCTGGTGAACCGCGAAGGTCGCCGTCTTGGTCACCTCGCGCGAGACGCCGCCCAGGAAGGCGAGGGAGCAGGCCGAGACGCAATAACCCGGATAGAGCCGGCTATAGGCGTAGAGGTCGATCGTGTTGGCTTCGGACGGATCGCGCGTGTTCTTGGCGACGCCGGTGTTCAAGTGGGCCTCGCGAATGATCTTGCCAACGTCCATTCCGGCGCCGAGATCGCCGCCCAGCGAGTTGAGATAGATGACGGTGTCGGGCGAGTAGACGCTGCGCTTCAGAAAGGCGCGAAGGGCCTGTGGCGTGTCGAGCGTGAAGTCGCCGTCCGCGAATATGGCCTGGACCTCGCCATTTGGCGTGCCGACCGTTCCCCATTCGAACGTCATCGGCCTGCCGGCGTTGTCGGCATGCGCTGCCGCCGGCCAAAACAGCGCCGCTGCCGCCAAGGCGGCGAGCCGGTTAGCCCATCCCCGATCTGACCCGGCCATGAGGCCGCTCCCCGAATCGAACGCCGCAAGATGTATCGCAGCCCGGCGGGGGCACAATAAGCGAGCGGCGATCACTTGATCAGGAACCGGCCTCTGCCCCGAAAAAAAGCGCCAGCAGATCGTCTGCGGCCGTCGAGGCCGGAATGATTCCGGCCGCTACGCCATCGCGCGCCGTCCTTAGCTTTGCAGCGATTCCGGGCTTGTTCGCGAAACCGCGGGCGAGGCCTTCCTCGATCAGGGCGTCCAGCCAGCGCACCTGCTGCCCGGCGCGACGTTTTGCCCTTGAGCCCGACGCCTCGGTTTTCTTCCGGTGCAGCTCAATCGCCGTCCACAGTTCAGGCAGCCCGTCGCCGGTATGACCTGAGATGGTATGCACCGGAGGGGACCAGTCGGGGTCGGCCGGCTCCATGATGTGCAGCGCCACTTCGTATGCGCGTGCGGCGCGCTTGGCGGCCTTGGCGTCGATGTCCGCCTTGTTCACCGCGATCAGGTCGGCGACTTCCAGAACGCCCTTCTTGATGCCCTGCAGCTCGTCTCCTGCGTTGGGCAGCATCAGGACGAGGAAGAAGTCCACCATGTCGGCGACAACCGTCTCCGACTGGCCTACGCCGACGGTCTCGACCAGCACCACATCGTAACCGGCCGCCTCGGTCAGCAGGATCGTCTCCCGAGTCTTGCGCGACACGCCACCGAGCGTCTCGCCAGCGGGCGAGGGGCGGATGAAGGCGCGCTCGTCCATCGACAGCCGCGCCATCCGGGTCTTGTCGCCAAGAATCGATCCGCCCGAACGCCGAGAGGTGGGATCGACCGCCAGCACGGCCACGCGATGCCCCCGTTCGACCAGCATCATCCCGAAGGCATCGATGAAGGTGGACTTGCCGACGCCCGGCACGCCCGTGATGCCGACCCGCTGTGCGCCGCCTGTCTTCGGCATGATCGCCGTAAGCAGCTCGCGCGCTTGCGCCTGATGGTCCGCGCGGCGCGATTCCACCAGCGTGATAGCGCGTGCGAGGCCTGCGCGGGTGGATAGGTCGTCTGGCGTCATGAGTGGCGGTTACTACGATGACGGCAGGCGGGGCAACCGCCTATCCGCCCGTGCGCGTCAGCACGGAGCGGGCGTCATAGGTGTCAGCGCCATCCGGCTTGGCGCCCTTGCCGAGCACCACCTCCAGCGTCGTCTCGTATTTGCGCGAGTCCGGCGACAGGTCGAAGCCGATCCCGACGCCCACGCCTGATCCATAGGAGCCGGTCGATCCGCCGACGCCGACGCTCGTGCCGCCCGACGCGCGTCCGCCGACCTGCTCGGTGTTACGGCTGACAACGCGGAACCACTGATAGCCATCAGCCAGCGTCAACTCTGCGGCCCGGCGCAGCGCCATGTCTTCCACCTGCGGCCCTCTCAGGTCCGGATTGGCGCGGAAGGAAACGCGATAGCGATCGCTCTCGATCCTTGTCGCGCGCCAGCCCATGTCCTGCGTCGTGGCGGCGGGCTGGTAGACGGTTGGCGGCGAAACGCAGGCGCCGAGCGAAAGTGCGATCAGGCCGGCAGCAAGGATGCGATTCATGGCGCGGTTCTCCCTTGTCCAAACCTAGCGCGATTTTCGGGGCGCGCCACCACACAGCATCAGGGGTTAAGCATCCCGATAGCCCGCTGGGCTATCAGCCCGCGGCGGCGTTGCGTGAATTATGACCCAGCCGCGCCCGCACCTTGTCGAGCAGCTCCACGGCCGCATCCGCGATCACCGTCCCCGGCGGGAAGATCGCCGCGGCGCCCGCCGCGTAGAGCTGTTCATAATCCTGCGGGGGCACCACGCCGCCCACCACCACCGTAATGTCGCCGCGTCCCTGTTTGTCCAGCGCGCCGCGAAGCTCCGGCACCAGCGTCAGGTGCCCGGCGGCGAGGGAAGACGCGGCCACGACGTGAACGTCGTTCTCCACGGCTTGCCGCGCGGCCTCGGCCGGCGTCTGGAACAGCGGGCCGATATCGACGTCCCAGCCGAGATCGGCAAAGCCCGAGGCGACCACCTTCTGGCCGCGGTCGTGGCCGTCCTGGCCCATCTTGGCGATCAGGATGCGGGGACGGCGGCCCTCGGATTTCTCGAAGGCGTCGGCCATGGCGCGCGCGGTCGCCACCTTGTCGGATTTCGCGTTCATGCCCTGAGCATACACTCCCTGGATCGACCTGATCACCGCCTGATGGCGGCCGACCACTTTCTCGATGGCGTAGGAAATCTCCCCCACCGTCGCCTTGGCGCGCGCCGCTGCGACGCCAAGCTCCAGCAGGTTTCCGCCGCCGGACTCCGTCGCATTGGTGATCGCATCAAGCGCGGCCGCAACTGCGGTCTCGTCGCGCTCCGACCTTAGCCTCTTGAGTTTGTCGAGCTGCAGCTGCCGCACCTTGGCGTTGTCGACCTTCAGCACCGGCACGTCCTCGGCCTCGTTGAGCCGGAACTTGTTGACGCCCACAATGGTCTGCACGCCGCTATCGATGCGCGCCTGCGTCTTGGCGGCTGCTTCCTCGATGCGCAGCTTGGGCAGGCCTTCCTCGATGGCCTTTGCCATGCCGCCCATGGCTTCGACTTCCTCGATATGCTCCCAGGCCTTGCGGGCGAGGTCATAGGTCAGCCGCTCGACATAGTAGGAGCCGCCCCACGGATCGATCGTGCGGCAGACGCCCGCTTCCTGCTGCAGGAAGATCTGCGTGTTGCGGGAAATGCGCGCCGAGAAGTCTGTCGGCAGCGCAAGCGCCTCGTCGAACGAATTGGTGTGCAGCGATTGTGTTTGCCCGCCCGCCGCGGCCATCGCCTCGAAGCAGGTGCGGATGGCGTTGTTGTAGACGTCCTGCGCGGTAAGCGACCAGCCGGATGTCTGGCAGTGGGTGCGCAGCGACAGCGACTTGTCACTCTTCGGATGGAAGCGCTTCACCAGCTTCGCCCACAAAAGGCGCGCGGCGCGCATCTTCGCCACTTCCATGAAGTAGTTCATGCCGATGGCCCAGAAGAAGGACAGGCGCGGCGCGAACTTGTCCACGTCGAGCCCTGCGGCCATGCCCGCACGGATGTATTCGACGCCGTCGGCGAGCGTGTAAGCGAGTTCGAGGTCCGCCGTCGCGCCCGCTTCCTGCATGTGATAGCCGGAGATCGAGATCGAGTTGTACTTCGGCATGTTCTGCGAGGCGTAGGCGAAGATGTCCGAGATGATCCGCATCGAAGGCCGGGGCGGGTAGATATACGTGTTCCGGACCATGAACTCCTTGAGGATATCGTTTTGGATCGTGCCCGACAACTTGGCGGGCGCGACGCCCTGTTCCTCGGCGGCCACGATGTAGAGCGACATGATCGGCAGCACGGCGCCGTTCATCGTCATCGACACGCTCATCTGGTCGAGCGGGATGCCTGCAAACAGCGTGCGCATGTCGTAGATCGAGTCGATCGCCACGCCGGCCATGCCGACATCGCCCGTAACGCGCGGATGGTCGCTGTCATAGCCACGGTGGGTCGCAAGATCGAACGCAACCGACAGGCCCTTCTGTCCGGCGGCGAGATTGCGGCGATAGAAGGCATTGGAATCCTCAGCCGTGGAGAACCCGGCATACTGCCGGATGGTCCATGGCTGGTTGGTGTACATGGTGGGGTAGGGGCCCCGGCCGAACGGCGCGATGCCCGGCCAGTCGTCCACGAAGTCCAGCCCGGCCAGATCCCCGGCCGCATAGACCGGTTTCACCGGCAGGCCTTCGGGCGTCTCCCAGGTTTGCTTGGCCCCATCGCCCGCCAGCTTCGCCCAGGCCGCAACGTCGGGGCCGCCGGCCGACGGCTTCGCATCCCCAAGCGCCAGGGTGGTGAAATCGGGGAAGGACGCAGCCATACGCTCTCCAGCACTCGGATTCGGCTGATTTTTCTAACACGCAAGCGGGCTAAGGATGAAGCCTTCGCAAGTGCGAAGGGAAGTCCGTCACAACCATTACATGCCCCTTACATCAGCGTCATGTACAGGCCGCCGCGACGGATGGACTGCCGGCTGTCGTTGAAACTTGCAATCGCCCGGACAACGAGGCGATGACAGGGACAATCACAGGCCCGCGCTCGGGTCCACCGGAGAGGAATACATGACCATCAAGATGCTTGTTACGGCGACCGCCCTCGCCGCGATCATGGCCGCCCCGGCCCTCGCTCAGGTCCCGGGCGGCGGCGGCGGCATGCGCATGACGCCCGAGCAGCGCGCAGCCGCTTTCGACAAGGGCGACGCCAACAAGGACGGCAAGCTCGACAAGGTCGAGTTCAAGGCGACAATCCCGGCCGAGATGGCCGCGAACGTAGACGAGGCTCGGCTCGGCATGATGTTCGAGCGCCGCGACGCGGACAAGGACGGCAGCCTCACGAAAGCCGAATTCACCGCGCCGATGCAGCGTCCCCAATAACTGCACGCGCCCGAGGGAGACGCTCAGTGAAACGCAAACTCGCAACCCTTGCGATCGTAGCCACGGCCCTGGCCGTCCCGGCGCTAGCCCAGACGCCTCCCACGCCGGAAGAGCGTGCGGCCCGCTTCGATGCGGCCGACAAGAACAAGGACGGCAAGCTCGACAAGGCTGAATGGACGACCACGCTGCCTGAGCAGGCTCAGGCGATGGCCGACCAGATCTGGGGCCGCGTCGACGCCGACGGCGACGGCTCGGTGACCAAGGAGCAGTATCTCGCGCTCCGCATGGGCCCGCGCCCACCGCAATAACAAGAAACCTATGGGTTCTCGGAGCGGCCGGCGACATCCATCGCCGGCCGTTTCGTTTTCTGCCCTGGGCATGGCATCGTTCCCGTGGCGCACAGCAGGGAGGCTGCTGCTCGTGAGAACCCTGATCGCAATCATCTCGATCATTGCGGGGTTCGCCGCAGCAACTGCCGACGCCCAAAGCGTCTACAAGGCGCCTCGCACCCGGCTCGGCCAGCCCGACCTGCAAGGGAGCTGGACCAATGAGAGCGTGACGCGGCTCGAACGACCACTGGAAATGGGCGACCGCCTGTTACTGACGGAGGCGGAAACCAGAGAGGCCGACAAGGGATCGCTCTTCCGCCCGGCCATGCGGGTCAATGGCCAGCCGCGCACCAGCTTCATCACCAACCCATTGAACGGCCGCGTGCCGTCGATGAGGCCCGGCGCTGCGCCCGATCATCGCTATTACACACTCAAGCCCGGCGAGAAGGCGACAGACGGACCGGAGCTGCAGGCCGTCGACGATCGTTGCATCCTGCCCATCGGCTTCAACGCGGGCCCGGTGATGCTGCCGCTGCCCAACAACTCGAACTATCAGATCGTCCAGACCAGGGACTACGTGGTCATCCTGGTGGAGATGATCCACGACGCCCGTATCGTGCGCATGAACTCCGGCCACCGCGCGGACGGGATTCGACCTTATCTCGGCGACTCCATCGGCTGGTGGGAAGGCGAGACGCTTGTCGTCGAGACCACCAATTTCCCGCCGGAACAGATGTTTCGCGGCTCGTGGATCAACCTGAAAGTCACCGAGCGCTTTACCCGCGTCCGCGCGGACCGGCTGCTCTATCGCTTCACCGTCGAGGACCTCGCCAAATGGGATCAGCCCTGGGGCGGCGAATACGAATTCCGCCCATCCACCGGTCCCATCGAGGAATACGCCTGCCGCGAAGGTGAGGTGTCCCTCCCGGCCATGCTGCTCGCTGCGCGGAGGAGGGAGGCCGCGGGGCTGGAATAGCGCCGACTGGACCCGTTTCCATTTCCCTGCCTGCCTTGCTATGCCCTCGTGACAGACAATGAGGAGCGATCAGGATGGCCGACGTCAACAGCATGAGGGGCAAGCGAGCCATCGTCACCGGCGGCGGCACCGGCCTTGGCGCTGCGACAGCCATGGGCCTCGCCCGGCGCGGCGTGCATGTCTGCATCAACTACAACTCCAGCGCCAACGCCGCCGAGGAAGTGGTCGCCGAATGTCGCAAGTTGGGCGTCGAAGCTTTTGCGGTGAAAGCCAACGTCGCGGAGGATGCCGATTGCCGCGCCCTGGCCGAAGCCGCCGCCAGGACGTTTGGCGGCATCGATGTGCTGGTCAACAATGCCGGCATCACCAAGTTCGCCAGCCACGCTGACCTCGACGCGCTCGACGCCGAGGACTTCATGCGCCTTTACAAGGTCAATGTCGTCGGCACCTACCAGATGACCCGCGCCGCGCGGCCGCATCTCGACAAGTCCGGTAAGGCAAGCGTCGTGATCGTCTCATCCATCGCGGGCGTCACCGGCATCGGCTCGTCGATCGCCTACGCCTCGACCAAGGGCGCGCTCAACACCATGACCCTGTCGCTTGCCCGCGCGCTCGCCCCCAGCATCCGCGTCAACGCCGTGTGCCCCGGCTACATCTCGTCCGGCTGGTTCACGAAATACCAGGGCTCCGCCGTCGAGGACCAGACCGCTGAACGCGTCGCCCAGACCACGCCGCTGAAGGTCGCCTCGTCGCCGGAAGACATCGCCGAAACGATATTGTTCTTCGCCGGTCCCGAAAGCCGCCACGTCACAGGCGAGTTCATCATCGTCGACGCCGGCATGCACCTCGGCTTCGCGCCGCTGCGGGCGAGGTAGTACGCCGGTCTTTCGCTGCTCCGGCCATCCGGGCTAGGCTACCCGCGACCGGGAGACGTCCCATGCCCATGTACCATAACGGCAATCGCGAGCTGCAGGAGATGTTCGGCTCCAGGGCGCTCGCGGATCGCCTGGTCGAGCGCCTTCACCGCTCCGTGCTGACGGACGACGACGCCGTTTTCATTCACTCGCTGGAATACTTCTTCCTGGCGACCTCCGACCCCGTCGGCCGGCCCGACTGCTCCTTCAAGGGCGGCGCGCCGGGCTTCGTGCGCGTGGTGCAGCCTGACTTGCTGGTCTGGCCGGACTATGACGGCAACGGCATGTTCAAGAGCCTCGGCAACATCGCAGTGAACCCCTCGGTCGGCCTGCTGTTCATCCGCATGGGCGAGACGCCAAAGCGGCTGCGCGTCAACGGCCGCGCTCAGATCGCACTCGACGATCCGATGATGGAAGAGTTTCCCGGCGCGCAGATGCTTGTCAAAGTCGAGCCGATCGACATCTTCCCGAACTGCCCGCGCTACATCCCGGATCCCGCGGCCGCCAAGGCTTCGCCCTACCTGCCCAAGGCCGGCGAGGCGCCTGTCGAGCCGAAGTGGAAGTCGAGCGACATGTTCAAGGACGTCGTTCCGCCTAGAAAGGGCTAGCTCGCCGGGCGCGAAGCAATCAGGGCTGGCCGAGCGTCAGCTTCAGCACCTTGCCGGCGTCATCGACCAGCACGTAGAGCGACCCGTCCGGCGCTTCGGTAATGTCGCGGATACGGCCCTGATCCTTCAGCAGCCGCTCCTCGCCGACCACCTTCTCGCCATCGAGCTCCAGCCGCACGATGGCGCCGGCGAGCGAGGAGGCGAGAATGTCGCCCCGCCACGGGAACATGTCGCCGCGATAGAAGATCATGTCGCCCGGCGCGATCACGGGGTCCCAGTAGTAGACCGGCTGCTCCATGCCCTCCTTGGCGGTAATGCCTGCGCCGATCGGCCCGCCCGGATAGTCGATGCAATAGCAGATCACCGGCCAGCCATAGTTCTTGCCGGCCTCCGGCACGTTGATCTCATCGCCGCCGCGCGGCCCGTGCTCGATCGTCCACAGCTTGCCGGTCTCGGGATGGATCGCCGCGCCCTGCACGTTGCGATGGCCGTAGGACCAGATCGCGGGTTGCGCGTCGGCGCGGCCAAGAAACGGATTGCCCTCCGCCGGCGACCCATCCGGCTTGATGCGAAAGACCTTGCCGAGACCTTTGGTGAGATCCTGCGCCAGCTGACGCGGCTCGGGCTGGGAGCGCTCGCCGACGGTGAGGTAGATATATCCCGCGCCGTCCCACTCTATGTTCGAACCGAAGTGCAGCGTCGACTTCCAGGCGGGCTGTTGCTGGAAGACGATCTTCACGTTCTCGAGCTTCTTGCGATCCGCCGACAGCGCGGCGCTCGCCAAGGTCGTCCCGTTCGCGCCATCGCCACGCGGCTCCGAGAATGAGAAGTACACTGTACGGCTGGTCGCAAAGTCAGACGCCAACGAAATGTCGAGCAGGCCGCCCTGTCCGCGCGCATCGACGGGCGGCACGCCGGTCACCTCCGCCTTGTTCTGGCCCGGATCGAGCAGCCACAGCTTGCCCGACCGCGACGTCACCAGCAGCGTTCCGTCGGGCAGCAGCGCCGAGCCCCATGGATGATCGATGCCATCCGCCACGGTCTGCACTTTCAGCGTGACGTTGGATCGCGATTCAGGCGCGCGCGTCTGTCCGGGGAAGGCGGGCGTGGCGTCCCGCTTGTTCGCCGCGCTCTGCTGCACCGGCGCGCCGGCCGTAACGGTCGGCGTCTGCTCCGCGGCCGCTTGCTTCTGCGGCTCGCAGGCCGAAAGCGCCAGCGTGAAGGGAATCAGAATCGCCGCAAGCATCCGCATTGAAAGGCCTCCCGTTGGCGTATCCCTAGCCGGCAGATAGGGCGCATTCGGGGCGAGCCCAACGGGAAGCCGCTCAGGTTGTAAGCCCAAGCTCCGCGTGCGCCAGCTCAAGGCTCGCCAGCACATCGACGCCAACATGGATGAATTCGTCAATTCCCGCAGCACGGAATTCCTGCTCGCGCTCACCCGGCTTGCCCGCGAGATAAAGCCGCGAGACCCCGACGGTCTTCAGCGTCGCAGCGGTCGCAGCCGCTTCCTCGGCATAGCGCTTGTCTGATCCGCAAATGCAGGCCAGCTCGCATCCCGAAGCCGGGAACGCCCGCGCCAGCGCAGCTGCATCGCCCGCATTCGTTACAGCGCCTATCCCGCCCGCTGCAAAGAAGTTCTGCGCATACATCAGCCTCGCGGAATGTTCCGCCAGCGGGCCGACCGCGGCGAGAAAGATTTTCGGCGCACGACCCGCCGCCGTGCGCTGGGCGGCGAGATCGCGCAGACGCTCGAACGGCTCGGCAAGACGGATAGGCCAGAACGGCTCGGCTTCGGCGCCCGTGTCCCCCGTGCGGGAAATGTCCGCCAGCGTCGCCTTGTCCGCCGCCGCAGTCTTCAGGGAGAACCAGGACCGCGCCGCCGGCGCCCGGCCTGAAGCCTCGGCCGCGCGGCGAACGATGTTCGGCAGGTTCACCACCTCGACGCTGGGCACTTCCTCGTCGATCAACGGGAAGTCGGTAACGCCGGTAATCAGTTCCGTGCGCTTCGCCGCCGCCGCCAGCCGCGTGGCGCGCGCCGTGGCGACCCCAGCCTGGAAATTGCCAAGTTGCAGCGCCTTCACAATGCCGCCCTCGCGCTCGATCTGCTGAAACACCGGCCAGGCAGCGTTCGCCAGATCATCGCCCAGCTTCTCGATCGCCCACGATCCGCCTGGGGCATCCACCACCTTGCCGAGGCTGGACTCTTCCTGCGCGATTATCTGCGTGTTGCGCGCCAGCCGCCGCGCCAGCTTGCCCGGCAGGCCCATCGCATCGGTGAATGCTCGCACGGTCACGATGTCCGCGCCGCCGACGCCAGCCGCAAAGCACGCCGCCGTGTTGCGCAAGATGTTCACCCATGGGTCGCGTCGTGTCAGCATGCGCCGCGAGGTCACGGCCTGCAGCTTCATGCCAGCCGCCGGTCCCTTGGCGCCGAATGCTTCCGAAACACGCGCCCACATCCGCCGCGCCGCGCGCAGCTTCGCCATCTCGACCTGATAGTCGGCGCCGACGCTGCACGTGAACAGAATGGTGCGACACGCCGCCAACGGCATAAGCCCCGCAGTCACCAGCGCGCGCGCATACTCGGCCCCCGCCGCAATCAAGAAGGCCAGCTCCTGCACTTCGGTGCCGCCGGCCTCATGCACGGGCCGAGAGTCGGCGCGCAGCGCACTTGCTTTCGGAAACTCGCCCGCCATGTCGCGCGCGAACGACGCAGCCTGCGCCAGTTCTTCGTCGGCCGGGCCGGGCAGGGCGCCTGTGCGCGCCAGCGCTCCGATCGGATCGACGTTGAATGCGATCAGCGCGGTCTGCGATGTTTTGGCGTCCAGCGCCGCCGCCAGCAGAGCCGCCAGCTCGACGCCATGCGTCGAAGATGCGCCCGCCGCTTCCAGGCCGATGCCCGCCAAGTCGAGCTGCGCGCCCTTCAGGATGCGCGCGATATCGACGGCCGAGCGCGCCACCGCGCCATGTTCGCCTGCCGCGTCCACGCGAAGCTCGATTGACGATACGCCGCCCTCCAGCGCCTCGATCACCTGGTCCGCCGCGATAGCCGGGTCCGGGTGCGAGACCACCTGGCGGATGTCCCAAGGCAGATATGGGTCGTGCGTCGCGCGGCCGCCGCGGATGAACGGCGTCACGCCGGGCAGGCCGGAAGCATCGGCTGCCCAGTCCGGCGAGCGATAGAGCGGTTTCACCGGTACGCCGTGCTCGGTCCGGGTGGTCAGCTTGGAGAGAGGCGCCCCGTCCATCGCCTTTTCGGCCAAGGCGCGCCACTGAGCCTCGTCCCCCGGGGGAAAATCCGCTGAAAGGGACAGCTCGTCCGGCATGACTCGACGAATCCTACGCTCTCTGGCCTACGCTTCGCGGGCCATCAGGCATTGGCGTTGCCCTGCGTCAAGACCCGGGCCCGGCCCGGTCCTAGTTCACCGGCGCATACTTCTTCAGCCAGCCCAGCACCTCGTCATGCCACTGCACGGAGTTCTGGGCTTTCAGCACCCAGTGGTTCTCGTCCGGATAGTAGAGCAGCTTTGATTCCACGTCCCTGCGCTGCAGGGCGGTGAAGGTCGCGATGCCTTGTTCCGGCGGCACCCGGAAATCCTGCCCGCCCTGGATCACCAGCGTCGGCTTGGACCAGTTCTGCACGTGGTTCGCCGGGTTGAACGTTTCATAGGTCGTGCCTGGCGTCCAAGGCGTGCCGCCATTCTCCCACTCGGTGAACCACAGCTCCTCGGTCGAATACGCCATGAAGCGCGTGTCGAAAATGCCGTCATGGCTGACAAGGCACTTCCACGGCTCGTTCCACTTTCCGGCGATCCAGTTGACCATGTAGCCGCCATACGATCCGCCCAGCGCGCATGCGCGTCCGCCGTCGAGGAAGGAATACTTCGACAGCGCAAATGCCCATCCCTTCTGCAGGTCCTCCAGCGGCCGGTCGCCCCAGTGCCTGCTCACCGCATCGGTGAACGCCTGGCCGTAGCCGGTTGAGCCATGGAAATCGATCATCACCACCGCATAGCCCGCGCCCGCATAGGTCTGTGCGTTCCAGCGATAGTGGAACAGATTGCCGAAGGTGCCCTGCGGCCCGCCATGGATCAGGAAAGCTACCGGATACTTCTTCAGCGGATCGAATCCGACGGGCTTCACGAGATAGCCGTAGACCGTCTCGTTGTTCCAGCCCGGGAACGAGAACTGTTCATACGCGCCGAACTCGAGATCCGTCAGCTTCTCCGCATTGGCCCTGGTCAGCTGCACCGGCTTCGATCCCGCCTTTGCCGGCAGGAAGAAGATTTGGCTGGGGCTCGACAGGTTGTCCTGCGCATAGACGATGCCTTTGGGGCCGACGTCGAACGCGCTGACATGGCCTTGCCCCGTCAGCGCCGTAACCTTGCCCGACCGTACGTCGATTGCGAACAGCTTGGTCTGCCCGATATCTTCCGCCGTCGTGTAGATCGTCTTGCCGTCCGCCGACCACACTATGGTATTTGCCGAGCGGTCCCAGCCCGGCGCCAGCTCGCGATCCTTCCAGCCGCCTTGGTCCTCCTCGCGGATGATGATGCCGAACCGGTCGGCCTCGAACGTCGGCCGCTTCATCGCGCGATACGCCATGAACCTGCCGCCCGGCGCGGGCACGGGTTGAGCGTCCCACGCCTTGTTCTGCTCAGTCACGTTCTGCGGCGCGCCCGAGCCCGCGGCGGAAACCCGGAAGAGATCGTAGTTCGTGCTCCACGGCTCGGTCTTGCCGGCGACGCGCGCCGAAAAAATCACCGACTTGCCGTCGGCCGAGAACGCATAGTCCGTCTCGTCGCCGAACGGCTTGGTGTGCGCATCCCCGTCAAAGCCCTTCATCAGAGGCTTCGGGCTAGTCGCCTTGCCATTTGCTTCGAGATCGAACGCGAACAACTGGTTGCGCGTGCCGTCCGCCCACTCGTCCCAATGGCGAATGAACAGCTTGTCGAACACGACGCCGCTCGCCTTGTCGCCCGCCGCAATCGCCTTGGCGGCCTTGCGCTCCTTGGTGCACTCCAGCGTCGCGCAATCCGGGAAGACGGCTAGGCTCACCGCTAGCGTCTTTCCATCCGGCGAGATGCGGAACGATCCCACATCGAAGGGCAGGTCGGTCACTTTGGTCACGACCTTGCCCGATACATCGGTGCGCCATAGCTGGGTGGAGCCGCCCTGCGCCGACGTGAAGTAGATGCTGCTGCCGTCCGGCGCCCAGCGCGCGCCGCTCATGCTCGCGCCATTGATCTCGGCGTTCGGGGTCGTCAGCCTTTTCGGGCTGGGCGTCTTCTCGTTGAGGTCGACCACCCAGAGCTCGCTTACCGCCTTGTTGGCCTGATAGTCGGCCACGCGGCGCGCATAGATCACATAGCGCCCGTCCGGCGATATGCGCGGATCGCTCAGCCGGTCCAGCGTCGCCATGTCCCGCGCCGTGAACGGTTTGGCGTCCGCGACAGGGCCAAGGGCCAGCGCAAAGGCGCCGGCGGCAGCCAGGCGAAGGAACATCGACTTCATTCGGAAACCCCGACGTAGATTGCGAATTGCGGCGCACCGTATTGCAGGCGCAGCCATCCCGCCAAACCCCGGCACATTCTTGCCAATGCCGAGCCGCAAGAGCCGGATGCGGGCAGGTTTCCCTAATGGCAAGGCTGCGGCGCTGGATTCCGTTGCCCTGCCGGGCGGGGCCGCTATGCTTGGTTTCAAGGGGCGGGACGATCCCGCCGTTTCTGTTTTCAGGATGTCAGATGGCGATTCCCGCCGCGCTTGCGAGCCAGCTTTCCATACCCGTGATCGGCTCGCCGCTGTTCATCATCTCGAACCCGGACCTCGTGCTGGCCCAGTGCAAGGCCGGCGTCATCGGCTCCTTCCCCTCGCTCAACGCGCGCCCGATCGAACAGCTCGACGAATGGCTGACCCGCATCAACGAGGAGCTGGCGGCCGCCCGCCGCGCCGATCCCAAGGCGAAGATCGCGCCCTACGCCGTCAACCTCATCGTCCACAAGTCAAACACCCGCATCGAGCAAGACCTCGCCCTCTGCGTGAAGCACAAGGTTCCGATCGTCATCACATCGCTGGGCGCGCGACCCGAAGTTAACGAGGCGATCCATTCCTATGGCGGCATCGTCCTGCACGACATCATCAACATCGTCTTCGCGCACAAGGCGCTGGAAAAGGGCGCGGACGGCTTGATCGCGGTGTGCGCGGGCGCGGGCGGCCATGCCGGCGTGCTCTCGCCCTTCGCGCTCGTCTCCGAGATCCGCGAGTTCTTTGACGGCCCGCTGGCGCTCTCGGGCGCCATCTCCACCGGCGCGCAGGTTCTCGCTGCACAAGCCATGGGCGCCGACTTCGCCTATATCGGCACTGCCTTCATCGCCACCGACGAAGCGCGCGCTCCCAGCAACTACAAGGACATGATCGTGGCTTCCGCCGCGAAGGACATCGTCTATTCCAGCCTGTTCACCGGCGTGCACGGCAACTATCTCGCGCCCTCCATCGCCGCAGCCGGTATGGACCCGAACAATCTTCCGGAAGGCGACAAGGCGACTATGAATTTCCAGGCCGGCGAAAGCTCGAAAGCAAAGGCATGGAAAGACGTCTGGGGTTCCGGCCAGGGCATCGGCGCCGTAAAGGCGCGCGTGCCGGCTGCACAATATATCGCGCAGCTCAAGCGCGAATACGAGGCGGCGAAGGCGCGGCTGACGCTGGGAGCATCTCCATCGCCAGCGCGCTGAAAACCTCAGCAATCGGTTAGATAACCTCGGTTGTTTCACGCGCCGGCTTTGCGCATACCTGCACCATGATCGCCGATCCGCTGAAAGACCTGCCCGCGTTCGAAGACGTCGAGGACGCAGCAAAGCGCCTCGAAGGCGTCACCGTGCACACGCCGCTGCTGCGCTACGAACTGCTCGATCGTCTTGTCGGCGCGCCTGTCTGGATCAAGCCGGAAACGCTCCAGCGCACCGGCTCGTTCAAGATGCGCGGCGCCTGGAACCGCATCAGCCGCATTCCGGAAGAGGATAAGCCAAAAGGCGTCGTCGCCTTCTCCTCCGGCAACCACGCGCAGGGCGTCGCCGAAAGCGCGAAGATCCTCGGCCTGAAGGCCACCATCGTCATGCCGGCCGACGCGCCAAGGGCGAAGATCGAAGCTGCCCGCGGCCGCGGCGCCGAAATCCGCCTCTACGACCGCGTCAAGGAAAGCCGCGAGGCCATCGCCGCCGAGATCGCAAAGAAATCCGGGGCCACCACCGTCCGCCCGTTCGACGATGCCTGGATCATGGCCGGGCAGGGAACGTCCGGCCTCGAAGCTGCGCAGGATGCGAAAGCGGAAGGCGTCACGTTCGGCAGTCTGATCTGCAACGCCTCCGGCGGCGGCCTCCTGGCCGGCGTCGCCGTCGCGTTCGAGGCGCTGTCGCCCTCAACCGAAGTCTGGGCCGCCGAGCCCGCTGGCCACGACGATCTCATCCGCTCACTCGCGGCGGGAAAGATCGTCTCCAACGAGCCGGGCTATCGCTCCATCGCGGATGCACTGCTGACGCCCGAGCCCGGCGTTTTGCCGTTCGAGATTCACAAGCGTCGCGTGAAGGGCGGCTTCGCCGCGACCAATGACCAGTTGCTCGATGCGATGTCGTTTGCCTTCCATCACCTGAAGCTAGTGGTCGAGCCCGGCGGCGGCTGCTCGCTCGCCGTCCTGCTCGCCAACCGCGCTCACTTTGCCGCTCGGGGTCCTGTCCTGATCATCCTCAGCGGCGGCAATGTCGATGCCGACCTGTTCAGCCAGGCGATCGCGCGAAGCCCGAACGCGTAGGGTGCATTGAGCGGAGCGAAATGCACCGTTCGGCGCAGGCGGCAAGACGGCGCATTTCGGGCTTTGCCCTCAATGCGCCCTACGGGCTTCCGCGCTTCAGGTCCTTCAGCAGCGTGATTTCCGCCGGCTGGCCGGTGAGGCGGTGGCGGTAGACCTGCGTGTTCTCCAGCACGCGCTGGATGTAGTTGCGCGTCTCGGCGAACGGCACGCTCTCGATCCAGTCGACGACATCGACCTGTCCGCGCGGGTCGCCGAAATCGCGGATCCACTGCCGCGCCCGCGACGGACCGGCATTGTAGGCGGCGGCGGCGAGAATGTACGAGCCGTTGAACTCATCGACGAGGTCGTCGAGAAAGCCGCGCCCCAGCCGCAGGTTGTAGGTTGGATCGTCCGTCAGCCAGCTCGACTTGAACGGAAGCCCGACCAAGCGCGCCTCGGCCTGCGCATAGCGCGGCACCAGCTGCATCAGGCCGCGCGCATCCGCAGACGACACGGCCCGCGGATTGAACTCGCTCTCCTGCCGCGACAGCGCAAGCACCAGCGCCGGCTCCGCCGACCCCGTACGCGGCGAGTTCGGCAGCGGCATCAGCGGAAACACCGCATCTGGCGCCACGAGGCCACGGCCCAGCCCGGCCTTCGCCCCCCGCACCGCCGCGCGCATTTCGAGATAACCCGCCGCGATGTCGAACAGCATCTGATGTTCGGCGGCCGTCTGCAGCAAATCGTCGATCGCGTAGGAGAAGCGCTCGAACGAAGCCAGCCGCCCCGTCTCCGCCAGCAGGATCGCCGCCCGCACCACAGGCGTCTTGGCGAACGCCGCGCGCTCCTCGTCCGTCGGCGCGGCATGCGGCTCGAACGCGATCCTCACCGCATCCGGCCATTGCTGGCGCACCTTCTCGGCCGCAAGCTGGCCATAGAACACATAGCCGAATTTCGCAGCCGCCTCGTAGGCGAGCTGCGCCTCCGGAATCCGTTGCTGCGCCGTCAGCGCCTCGCCCAGCCAGTAGTTGGCGCGCGACAGACTGATCGGCGTGTTCACGCCCGCCAGAAAAACACGGAAATGCTCTTCCGCCTTCTTCGCATCCTTCAGCTTCGACAGCGCGATCCAGCCCGCCGTCCATTCCGCATCGCGGAACGCCTCGCCCGAACTCAGCCCGTGTCCCGCCGCAAGCTGGTAGGCCGTCTGGAAGTTCTGCTCTCGGATCATGCGGCGCATGACCGACTGCTTCTCGCTCCAGATTTCCTCACGCGCCACTTCCGGCGAATTCTCGCCGTGGATCCTCAGCAGCATGTCGAGCTCGAACTGCTCGCGACCGCGCCGCTCGCTCCAGCGCGCGCGCTCGAAGGACAGGCCCGGGTCTTCCGCGTACTCGGCCGGCACGGCATCGACCAACGCGTCGACATTCTTCTTGTTGTGAATCAGCGCGATGCGCGCCTCGATCAGCTTGCTTCGGCCCGCGCTCAGCTTGGGCAGCAGGGCCTTCGTGCTGCTGACATCAGAGCGCCACAGGAACATGTCCGCGCGCGCCCAGTGATCCTCTGCCGACAGTTCGCTGCCATAGAGCGTCTGCACCGTCGCCGCAGCCGGGAACGACATCGGCCGCGAGCGCCATGCATTGCGGATCGTCGCCAGCATCTCGTCCCGCTTGCCGGCGGAGTTGAACGCATCCGCCAGCGCCAGCACGCCGTCGCCCGTCCGCGGCCCGCTGGCCTTCAGCCACGCAACCCGCTCATCCGCCGTCAGGCTGGACCGTGTGATGGTCGCCTCGGCCTGTTCTCGGATCTTGCTCTCGTCCGGCCAGCCCTTGAACTCTTCCAGCGCCTTGATGAGGTCCGAGAAGCCCAGCCCCGCATTGGCGTCCGTCGCCATGCGCCAGCGCAGCAGCGCCTGCGCGCCCGGATCAGCCACGCGGCCCAGCGCCGAGCGCACCTCGCTCCAGCGGTTGTCGTCGGCCGCGTCCAGCGCACGGGAGAGCAGGGTGAACTCGCCCTTTTCCATCCAGGATGACTGGACGTTTTCCACCGGCTTGAGCGAAGGCGCCGTCGGCAGGGCGTGCGCCGCCGCCACGCCCAGCGCGCCGACCGCCGCCGCCGCAAGAAGGGCCTTCGCTGTGTGTGCAGGGCTCATACGAGACATCTGCTTGCCAAACCGCTCCATGAAATGATTATCCCGCGAGTCGCGGCCACATTCCCGCGTTTTGGAGCCAGTCATGATCTTTAAGGGGTCCATTCCCGCCTTGGTCACGCCTTTCCGGAACGGGAAAGTCGACGACAAGGCGTTCGTGGCCCTGGTCGAGCGCCAGATCGCCAGCGGCACGCACGGGCTGGTTCCCTGCGGAACCACTGGCGAGGCCACCACGCTCTCGCACGAGGAGCACCGGCACGTGGTCGAGCTCTGCGTTAAGACGGCTGCGGGGCGTGTCCCGGTCATCGCTGGTGCAGGCTCCAATTCCACGGAAGAGGCCATCGGCCTCCTCCAGCACGCGAAACAGGTCGGGGCGCATGCAGCCCTGGTCGTTAACCCCTACTACAACCGGCCCACTCAAGACGGGGTTTACGCCCACTACAAAACTTTGACCGAAGCCGTTCAACTCCCGATTTTCCTCTACAATGTGCCCGTTCGAACCGGCTCCGATATGTCTCCCGAGCTTATCGGGCGACTGTCCGGTTTGCCTAATGTCATTGGCATCAAGGATGCGTCAGCAGACCTATCCCGGGTCGCCCGGCACACGGCGCTCTGCGGCAAGGATTTCGTCCAGATATCGGGCGAAGACCCTACGGCGGTCGGGTTCAACGCCCTCGGCGGCGTCGGCTGCATTTCGGTCACCGCCAATGTCGCGCCGCAGCAATGCGCGGCGATGCAGAACGCCGCGCTGCAGGGCGATTACGGCCTCGCCCGCAAGATCAACGACACGCTCGCCCGCCTCCACCGCGCCCTGTTCCTCGAAGCGAGCCCGGCGCCGGCCAAGTACGCGCTGTCCCTGCTGGGTCTCTGCACCGAGGAAGTCCGCCTGCCGCTCGTCCCGGTCGGCAGCGACGCGCACAGACAGGAGATCGCCGCCGCTATGAAGGAGGCCGGCGTGCTCTGATGGCGCAGCCTCCCAAGAGCAGCGGCCAGAATCCGAAAAACAAGACCCGGCGGGAGCTTGCGCGCAAGCTCGTCGCCGAAAACCGGCAGGCGCGCCGCAATTACGAGATCATCGACACTCTGGAAGTCGGCGTCGTGCTGAGAGGCACAGAGGTCAAATCCCTGCGCGAAGGCCGAGCCAACATCGCCGAGGCGTACGCGCGCGAGGAAGACGGCCAGATCGTGATGATCAACTCCACCATCCCGATCTATCCGCCCGCCGCACAGAACAACCACGACCCCAACCGCAAGCGCGTGCTTCTCGTGAAGAAGCGCGAGTTCAACCGCCTGATGGGCGCCGTCGAGCGCGAAGGCCGCACGCTCGTGCCGCTCGAACTTTATTTCGGCTCGACCGGAATGGCCAAGATCAAGCTCGCCCTTGCCACCGGCCGCAAAGCTCCCGACAAACGCGATGTCGAGAAGAAGCGCGACTGGGACAGACAGAAGGGCAGGCTGCTGCGGGATCGCGGATAGGGCGCTGCCGGCCCTAGTCCACCGTCAGCGCCACGAACTCCCCCGGATGTCCCGCAAACCCGATCGGCACGATCAGGTATTGCTTGCCCTGCCATGAGTAGGTCATCGGAACTCCGGTGACCGCGCCGTCGAGCGTCGTCTCCCACACCACCGCTCCGGTTGCCTTGTCGAAGGCGCGGAACTTCTTGCCGCCTGAGCCGGGCGGGTCTTGCGGGAAGCCTTCGCCCATGAAGACGAGACTCTTGGTGACCAGAGGCCCGACGCGGCCCGGCACGCCAAGCGGAGGAAGATTGAGCCCCTTCAGCGCCGGGTGGTCGCGCGGCCCGTCGCCGTTCGCGACCGTCCACTTGATCTCGCCCTTGTTGAGATCGATCGCTACAAGCCGGCCATAGGGCGGCTTGAACAGCGGAAGTCCCTGCGGGCCTCTGACCGGCTCGTAGCGCTCGCGGGTATAGCCGGTGTCCGAACCAGCCGGCGAAGGCACCAGCGAGGCGACGACCGGCGTGTGGGATGACGGCACATACAGCGTGCTCGTCTCCGGATCGAATGCGGCGCCGGGCCAGTTGGTGCCGCCATACGAGCCTGGCATATGGATCGAGCCCTTCTTGCCCGCGCCATTGCCCTGGCCCTGCACGACGATGGGATAGAACACCGGGCCGTAGGCGTATTGCTCCAGCATCTTCACCGCTTCCGCGCGAAGCTCGGGCGTGAAGTCGATCAGGTCGTCCACCGTGACGCCCAGCTGATCGTAAGCGAACGGCTTGCCCTGTCCGTTGAGCGGCATGGGCTGGGTCGGCGCATACCATTCGCCCGGCGCGTCGCCCTTCGGCACAGGACGCTCCTCGATCGGCCACACCGGCTTTCCGGTCTTGCGATCGAGCACGTAGAGCAGGGACTGTTTCGAGGGCTGGGCGATTGCCTTGATCTTCTTGCCCTTCACCGTGATGTCGACCAGCACGGGCGCACACGGGAAGTCGTAATCCCACAGGCCATGATGCACGCCCTGGAAGTGCCAGGCGCGCTTGCCCGTCCGCGCATCCAGCGCGACGATGCTCTCGGCGAACAGGTTGTCGCCCGGACGCTTGCCGCCATACCAGTCGTTGGTCGGCGTGGTCTCGGGCATGTAGACAAGCCCGAGCTCCTCGTCCGCGCTCATCGCGCCCCACACATTGGTGTGGCCGGTGTATTCCCAGGACTTGTCCAGCCACGTCTCGTTGCCGGCTTCGCCCGGATGCGGGATGGAATGCCAGATCCACAGTTGCTTGCCGGTCTTCACATCGATGCCGCGCACATTGCCCGGTATCGCCGTCTTCAGCTGCGGCCCACGCGCCGCGTTGATGTCGTTCACAACCGAGCCGATGATGATGACGCCACGCACGATCACCGTCGGCCCGGTCCGCCAGGTGAAGCTGTCGCTGCGCTCCTGCCCCTTGCGAAGGTCGACTTGTCCCTTGTCGCCGAAGCTCTGGACGCGCTTGCCGGTCTTCGCATTCAGGGCCGTGAGATACCGACCGCCGACAAGCGCAATGATGCGCCCATCGCCGCCGTCCGCATAATAGGAGATGGCGCGCGTCGCGCCGCCAGTGCGTCGCGATGAATCATCCGCCGCAACGCCGTCTTCGGCGGCAACTGGATCCACATTCCACACCACCTTGCCGCTCGCCGCATCGAGCGCAGCGACGCCGCCGATCCCGGTGCTGAAATAGACCAGCCCGCCGATCATGAGCGGCGTCGTCTGATTGTTGCTGGAGGGAGGAGGTGCCTTCACGCCTGAGTCCCTTGGAACATCCGGCGTCAGCGACTGGCGCCAGGCGATGTGGAGGGTCCCGATCGTGTCCTTGTCGATCTGTTCGAGCGGCGAGTAACGCGCGCTGGCGTAGTTGCCGTTATAGGCGCGCCATTCAGCCGGCTTCGCGGCGGGAATCGGCTTTGCAGCTACCGCGGGGGCTGGGGCTGGCGCAGATGCCGCGGTCGAACTCGCCAGCGACGAAGCGGACCCGCCCAGATGGCCGGCCAGCATCTGGACATCCGCCTTCGACAACCCCGCAGCCATCGGCGCCATGACGCCGCTCTCAAGAGCGCCGGCGATCTGCGCCGGCGACATCTGGGCGAGCATGGCTCGCGACGGCGCGCGTTCGATGCTCGGATCGTGGCACGCCGCGCAGCGGCTCTGGAACAGGGCCTCGGCCGGCGCCGGCGGCGCCTGCGCGATGGCGACGCCGCCAAGCAAGACTGCGGCAAGGCCGCTTGCAGCAACCAGCTTCATCCGGCCGCGATACGCCGCCGACTTCACACTCATTCTGTCCTCCCCGTGCAGTCAGCCTTCGCTCCATCTTCAGACCGATGGAGTTCGTGCTTTCCGTCCATGTCGCGCGATCGTTTCGCCGCGCCTTTTGTGCAGAAGATATGAGCCAATCGTGCGGGCTTGTCATCGGGCGCCGCAAAGAGGCGCCGAGCCGAATCCGCCGGGGGAGGGCCTCCATTTCGGGGCGAGCAGCGATTGCGTCGGCTGGAACGCTCGCATAGGGGTTGCAGTGCGAGAATCATCGACGACATGCGGAGCTCGGACATGGCTGCGTTTGCAAGGTCTCTGGCTATTGCGGCTCTGGCGACAGCTCTCGCCAGCCCGGCGCTCGCGCAGTCGTCGGCCAACCGGCCCAGCTTCGATGGCGTCTGGACCAACGCCTCCTCCACCAGGCTCGAGCGCCCGCAGAATTTCAGCCAGCTCATCGTTCCCGCGGACCAGGCGGACGCGATGGAGAGGGCTGCAGTCGAAGGCGCCAAGCGTGCAAACGCTCCCTCGGATCTCAGCAAGGGCGCGTTCAAGGACAGCAACAGCCAGGCCGGATATAATGCATTCTGGACCGACCCCGGCGTCAGCCTCATGAAAGTCCGCGGCGAAGCGCGGTCCTCCTACATCACCGATCCCGAAAACGGCCGTATCCCGTTCAAGGACCGCGCGAAGTCCCTGGCGCTGCCCATCCGCGAAGGCGTCGAATACCGGTCGGGCAAGGGCGCGTATGAGGGGCCGGAAGATCTGCCTCTTCGCGAGCGTTGCCTCATCGCGCAGAGCGACGGCGGCGGGCCGGTGATGCTGAACGGCCTCTACAACAACAATTACGGATTCCGCCTCACCTCCGGTCACCTCGTGATAGAGGTCGAGATGGTGCACGATGCGCGCGTCATCCCGATCTACGCTTCCGCCGAAAAAGCGCGCGCCGCGCACAAACCCGCCGTCATCAAGCCGTGGCTGGGAGATTCAGTGGCGTGGTGGGAAGGCGACACGCTCGTCTCTGAAACCCGCAACGTCCATCCCGTGCAGGAATCGCGAACGTCGACGCCGCTGTCGCCCGAAGGCACGGTCACCGAACGCTTCACGCGGATCGGCGAGGGCGAACTGCTCTATCAGTTCCGAGTCGATGATCCGGTGCACTACAGCCAGGCGTGGTCCGGCGAGTACGGCTTCAAACCTGCCAAAGGCGTGATCTACGAATACGCCTGCCATGAAGGCAACTATTCCATCCCCGGCATTCTCGCAGGCGCGCGCCTCAAGGAAGCCGAAGCCGCGAAGGCAGTCAGCCGCTCCACGCGATAGGTCCTCAGGCGAGCGGGTCGAGACGGCGAGTAAGCCTTCGCGGGCCAGCCGTCAGCGCGCTGCTCCTTACAGCGCGACGGCGACGATGCGAAAGCCTATGTGATCGGCGCGGCGCTCCGGTTCGTACTTCAGCCGGAAGGCCGATCGGCACGCCCACCCTTCGTCGGACCAGCATCCGCCGCGACGCGACCGCGACAGGCTGCCGTCGCCATTGCGCGCCGCCGTGTCCCGCGCTGCCCACAGGTCAGGGTCTTTCCCGCCCGGATAGCGGGTGTGGAACCAGTCCCGGCACCAGTCGAAGACGTTGCCGTGCATGTCGTGCACGCCCCAGGCGTTGGCGGGATAGGCGCCGACGCGCTCGGTATGTCCAAGTACGGGGCCAGCAGCAGCGCCGTTATAGGGCTTGTCGCCGCGGAAATTCGCCTGAAAGCTGCTGAGGCTGTCGCCGAAGCAAGTCGCGGTCGTCGTACCTGCCCGGCACGCATGCTCCCACTGCGCCTCGGTCGGTAGACGAATGGCCCAGGCCGCCGGCAAGTCGCCCGCGGCGCGCGCCAGGGCAGTGAGGCGATCGCAAAAGCTTTCAGCTTCGGGGAAGTTGACGTTGTACAGCGGAAAGTTGTCACCGGCGCCCGCGCTCAGGTCTCCGGGAAGTTGTCCCGCTGTCTCGCGCCATTGCGCCTGCGTGACCGAGAACTTGCCGATCCAGAAGCCGCGGCTCAGCGTCACGTCGATCTGGTTCTCATCCGAACGGCGCTCGGGTTCTGTCGCCGGACTGCCCATCCGGAATCTCCCCGGCGGACACCAGCACATGGCGATGCCGCCAAGGGCGTGCTGTTCGCCGCCGCGTGAGCCCGAGAAGGGGTCTGAAGCACGAGCCGTTGGTTCTTCCGCCGCCTGCTGAGGTGAAGAGCAGCCCTCAGAGAGCGCCAACGTACCGATGGTCACCGAACCTGTGCCGATCACCGTCCTGCGACTAAATCTCGAACCGTGGCTCATCGCAGCGCCTCCGCCGGACGCCTAGATAGCCTGGCTGCCGGTGAAACGGCAATTCCGTCTCACGCGACCCGTAGGGTCAGGGACGTTCATTCGCAACCACGTCGTCGATCGTCAGGACCGGCGCCGAAGTCCGCCATCTGGGTGGAGCGCAAATCTGTCGTCGTTTTTCCGGCCGGAGCGCAGCGCATTCCCCCGCTGTCATCCCGGGCGAAGGCGCGAAGCGCCGTAGACCCGGGACCCATGGACCTGCGAGTCCCGATGTTGGGAAATGGGTCCCGGATAGCGCTACGCGCTTCCGGGATGACACCTTGAGAGAAGCAAGCTCTCGATCGAGCGTCGGCGGCCTGTCGGGCAGTCGCCACACAGCGGCGAACATGTCGGCGACGTCGCAATACAACAGTGTTCTGAAGCGCCCCGCGAAAATCCCGCGAACGAATCCAGCGCTCTAGAAAATATCTGCACGAAAATCCGGGAAAGTTATCCTACAGCTCCAGGCCTCCCGCATAATGCACTCGTCCTGACGGAGGGAGGTCTTGGAGACGTCCGAAACTCAAGACGTCAGGGCGTTGGTCGGCGTGGCGGTCGAGGCATCGGGACACGAAGAGCATGGCTCTTTCGAGTGCCGACGAGGAAGCCAGTTGCGACTGGGGCGCGGCCCAGCGGGTAAGTCCCCGCAGACCCGCATCCGGTTGCGAGGCGAAACGAACCTCGAGACGCAGTGCCTCCGGGGACATGAAACCGGAGGGCCCAGGAAGGGCATCGGAGAGCCTTCCTGCACGATGGAACCGGCGACGTGGTGATGGAGCTAAGGCCCCTGGCGCACAAGCTGCCTGGTGAGCACGCGAACTCCTCGCAGACCTAGCCGGGGAAAACGACCGATGACGGGGCGCGTGAAGACGCGCATCAGCTGGCGGCAACGCCAGCACAGGCACTACCCACGGCGCTGACCCACGCGCCCCGCTCCCTCATGTCCAAAGAGGGAGAGAGCTACGGCATCCCGGACGGCGCGCGCCGGTCCGAACGAGAGATCACATCAGAGGACCAAGCATGACCAATTTCAAGCAGAGCGGCTTCCGCGCGCTCAGGCACGCAGCCAAGGCAATCCAGCGCGGTGACCTCGACGACGCGTTTCGCTGGATGTTCATCGTCGACCGACTGGCGGCCACAGCCACGCGCGTATCGGATCTTCACGGCCACAGGCATCGCCCCCGGCCTTTGCCGCCCAGACCCGAGCCAACTCCGCCGTCGCCACCGCCCCCCGCCCGATCCCGCGCCAGGAAAGAGAAGGATCCGCGCGACGTCCCCGGCTATCGCAATCCGGTCGTCTAGCGAATGCGGCGTCCAGCTGCCTGCGTCTGCAAGGACGCTCCAGCGCCATGAGCGCGCCGGCCGCGTCTACCGCACCTTGTCGCCGTTCACCGTCACGCGGCGCATATGTCTGCGATGCCCGTGATAGTCGTTCAGTGCGAAATGCCAGACGCAGCGATTGTCCCAGAAGGCGAGGGAGCCAGGGCGCCACCTGAACCGGCACGTGAAGGCCTCTCGCCGGCAGACCTCGAAGAGATATTCCAGCAGCGGACGGCTTTCCTTCTTCGTCCATCCCGCGAAGCGCAACGTGAAGGCGGGGTTCACATAAAGACCCTTGCGGCAGGTCTCGGGGTGCGTGCGCACCACGGGATGCTCATACTCCGGCACGTCGTCGCCGACGACTTCGCTATCCATCGACGCACGCTTCTTCGACGATGCGCCCTGCGCGCCATACTCTTCGGCGGCGGAGTGGATCGCGCGCAGGCTCTCCAGCGTTTTCCGCAGTCCCGGCGACAGCGCATCCCAAGCCGCATACTGGCTCGCGAACAGCGTGTCGCCGCCGACTTCGGGAACCTCGATGGCGTGCAGGATCGACCCCAGCGCCGGCTCCTCGAGGAAGCTCATGTCCGAATGCCAGCCGCCGCCGAAGTTTATCTTCTCGCGCGGCTCCTTGATGATCTCGAGTATCTCGGGATAGCCCGCCATGCCCTTCACATAGGGATGCACGTTCAGCGTTCCCCAGCGCTTCCCAAAAGCGAGATGCTGCTCCGGCGTCAGCTTCTGGTCGCGGAAGAAGATCACGTGGTGCTTCAGGAAAGCGGTGTGGATGTCGTCGAACTGCGCGTTGCTGAGCGGCTTCGAAAGATCGACGCCCTCGATCTCCGCGCCCAGCATCGGCGACAGCGGCTTCACGGTGATGGTCTTGTATTCGACAGCGGCCATGGGGGCTTTCCTCGGTGCTTGCCCGATAGAAAGCCGATTGCCCGCGCGCCGCAAGGCGCCGCTGGGAAAAGTGAGGGATTAGCCTCGCCTAAGCAGGTCGGCGAACTCTGCCGGCGGCAGCGGTTTCGACAGGAAGAAGCCCTGCGCCTCATCGACGCCCAGCCACTTCATGAAGTCCCACATCGCCTGCGTCTCGACGCCCTCGGCGACGACGCGCAGGCCAAGCTCCCGCGCCAGCTTCACACAGCTCACCAGCGCGGCCTTGGCGAAGGCTTCCTTCATGGCGTGCCGGGTAAAGCTGGGATCGATCTTGACCTCGGTGAAGGGGTACTGGCGCAACCGGTCGATGCTGGTCGTGCCGGCGCCAAAGTCGTCCACCGCCAGGCCGAAGCCCTTCGCGCGCAGAGCCGACATCGTCTCGAAAGCGCGCGCTCCATAGACGGCGTCGTGCCCCTCGGTGATCTCCAGCGTGAACTGGTTGCAGCGCAGGCCCGATTCCAGGATCACGCTGGTGATCTGATCAGCGAACTCCGGCCGGTTGAGCGAGACGGGGCTGATGTTGATGGCGCAGGGCAGGTCGGCGATCGCGTTGAAGGCGGCGACATGCTTTGCAACGCCGCGCGCCATTGCAAGCGTCAGCCCGTCGATGCGGTTGTTGCGCTCCGCCAGTTCGACATAGGGACCGGGCGCGACAAGGGACGCGCGCGGACCGGCGATGCGCGCCAGCGCTTCGGCGCCGGCGATGCGGCCTGTCTGCACCGAGACCTTGGCATGGAAAAAGGGATGCAGGCCGCCGCGCTCGATCGCGGCTTCCAGCAGGCTGAGATTTGGCGCCGGACCACGGCGCGTCGTGGATGCTTCTTTGGAAGCGCTAGGCGACATCGCAGCGTACTCGCAACCAACCGTCTGGCCCTTCGAAAGGACCATGACCCGACGGTGCAACTACGCCACAGGAATCTCTCGAAACCGCTAACCCGCGCCGGTCAAACTGCGCGAATTGCACGGTTTCCAGAGTGCAAACGCTATTTGGCGTCCGAAAGATTTTGGTTAGCGAAATCCCAATTCACCAGCTCGCCCAGGAAGGTCTCGATGTATTTCGGCCGGGCGTTCTGGAAGTCGAGGTAATAGGCATGCTCCCACACATCCATGGTCAGGATCGGGGTCACCCCCTTCTCGGTAAGCGGGGTTTCGGCATTGCCGGTCTTGCGCACTTCCAGCTTGCCGTTGTTCAGGACGAGCCAGGCCCAGCCCGAGCCGAACTGCGTCGCGCCCGCTTCGGTGAAGGCTTTCTTGAAGCCTTCGAGGTCGCCAAACGCTTGGTTGATCTTGTCGGCCGCAAGGCCCGTCGGCTGGCCGCCGCCATTCGGCTTCATCGAATGCCAGTAGAAGGTGTGGTTCCAGACCTGGCCGGAGTTGTTGAACACCGGCATTTTCTTTTCCGCCCAGCTCTGCTTGACCACTTCCTCGAGAGGCTCTTTCTCCAGCGGCGTGCCGGCGACCAGCTTGTTCAGGTTGTCGACATAGGCCTGATGATGCTTGCCATAGTGGAAGTTGAGCGTGTTTTCGGAAATGTGCGGCGCCAGGGCGTTACGCGCATAAGGCAGTGCGGGAAGCGTGAAAGCCATGGAATACCCTCTCTGGTTTATCTGTCTTGGCGGTGCAGGGTCTGAAATAGGGCCCCTGGTCTGAATTTGAACCATGAGCGATACGGCCAATCCGGTAAAACTTGCAAGCGCGCCCCTCGCCGGCGCCGCGGAGTTCGACGCCCGCCTGAAGCGCACGGACGAGGACCGCTGGCTGGCCACCCGCTATGCGCCTGGCGCCGCGCGGGAATTGCTGGTGGCGCTCTACCTGATGGACCAGGAACTGCGGCGGGCGCTGGCGACCCGGGAGCCGATGCTCGGCAAGATCCGCGTCCAATGGTGGCGCGAGACGCTGGAACAGGTAGCAGGCAAGGGCCCGGTCCGCCGTCACGACCTCGCCGAGGAACTGGCGCGGGTGATGGCCGGCCGGCCTGACCTGATCGCGCCGATGAACGATCTCGTCGACCGCTATGACGACATCATCGACGACCACCTCCACGCCGGCGGGCACGAGGGCGGCGGCGAGCACGAAGACCGGCATCGCGCGGCCGAACGCGCTGCAGTGCGCCTTGCCGGCCTCGCGCTCCATCCGACGGCCACACGGGAACAGCTCGACCTGCTGGGCGCCTGCGCGTCAGAGTATCTTGCCGTGAGGGCGTCGCTGCCGGACGCGGACTCGACTTGGAACAAGGCGCGGCGCGATGCGCGCAGTGTGCCGGCCCCCCTATGGCCCGCGATTCTGCATCTGGCCGCCGGGGAGACAGCAAGCGGAAAGGCGCCGTTCCTGAAACGCTGGCGCATCTTCTGGGCCATGAGCGTTCGGCGGCTCTGATGTCACACGTGGCCCTGCCTCTGGCCAAACCGCCCGCAACCCTGTCTGGTGTCCAGGGGCGAGATTGGGGCAGGGCGGCCGGTGAAGAAACTTCTCGATCCAGGGTACTGGCGCCGCGCGCTGTCGAACCCGATGGTGGCGCTGGGCTTCGCAATCGACTTGCTGCCGGTCTACGCCGTCATTGCGTGGGGCTGGAACGCCGTCCCGCTGGTGATGCTGTACTGGATGGAGAACGTCATCGTGGGCGTGATGACCATCCCCCGGCTGCTGGTCTCGGGCGCCAATTTCGGCGTCGGCGGCGTAATTGGCGGCGTGTTCATGTCGGCTTTCTTCGTCGTCCACTACGGTATGTTCTGCTTTGTGCACGGCACGTTTCTTGTCGCGTTTGCCTCATTCAACAATCCGCAGGCGATGGGCTCGATCGCGATGGGAGACATCCTCGGCATCTTCCTGTTTGGCATGAACAGCGGTCTGCATGTCGACTGGCTGATCTACGCCATCGTTGTCTTCCAGGTGCTGGTGTTTTTTCTCGAATTCATCTGGAAGGGCGAATGGAAGCGCTCCAATCCTGGCGACGAGATGAACGCGCCCTACGGCCGCATCGTCCTTCTGCACTTCGGCATCTTCGTGGGCGCAGGCGCGTTGTTCCTGCTGGGCCAGCCGATGGCGGGCGTACTCGCGCTGATTCTGTTCCGCGCGGCGTGGGGCATCATGTCCAACTCGAAGCGTTTCGGCGCCGAGGTCGGTCTGGACAAGGCGACCGAAAAGCTCAGCAACCAGGAACAGTTCCGGAAGCTGATGCGCGGCGAGACGCCCGATCCGTCCTAGGCTTAGACAACCTCGCTCATCTGGCCCTTCAGCCAGACGTCGATGTCCTTCAGCGCGCGCAGCGACATCTCGCGCTTCTTGGCGCGCGTGCGATCGGCGCCTTTCAGGCGTTTGCCGTCCGCCCCCCTGAACTCGGTCTCGGCTATCTCCGGGAAGAGGCCGTAGTTCACATTCATCGGCTGGAAGGTGCGCGCAGAGCTCTTGTCCGCTGCCTCTGCGATATGGCCCCCAGTGATGTGGTTCACCAGCGCGCCCAATGCCGTGGTTGCAGGCGGCGTCTCGATGCGGCGGCCCAGCGCCTCGGCGGCCGCCATTCGCCCTGCGACGAGACCCGTGGCTGCGCTCTCGACATAGCCTTCGACGCCGGTGACCTGTCCGGCGAAGCGCACCCGCTTGTCGGACTTCAATCGCAGCTGGTCGTCCAGCAGGACAGGCGAATTGAGGAAGGTGTTGCGGTGAATGCCGCCGAGGCGCGCGAACTGCGCGTTTTCCAGCCCCGGGATCATGCGGAAGATTTCGGTCTGGGCGCCATGCTTCAGCTTGGTCTGGAAGCCGACCATATTCCACAGCGTGCCGAGGCGGTTGTCCTGCCGCAGCTGGACGACGGCCCACGCTTTCACGCCGGGCGTGTGCGCGTTGGTGAGGCCGACGGGTTTCATCGGACCGTAGCGCAGCGTCTCCGCCCCGCGCTCGGCCATCACCTCGATCGGCAGGCAGCCTTCGAAATAGGGCGTGCCTTCCCATTCCTTGAACTCGGTCTTGGGCGCGGCGAGCAATGCGGCGATGAACGCTTCGTACTGCTGCTTGTCCATCGGGCAGTTGATGTAGGCCTCCGCGCCGTCGCCGCCCGGCCCCGGCTTGTCGTAGCGCGACTGCTTCCACGCCTTGCTCATGTCGACGGATTCAAGATGTACGATCGGCGCTATGGCGTCGAAGAAAGCGAGGGACGTCTCGCCGGTCTTGGCGAGGATGGCCTTGGCGAGATTGTCGGACGTCAGCGGGCCGGTGGCGATGATGACGCTCCGCCAGGCTTCCGGCGGCCAGCCGTCGACTTCGTCGCGCTCGATGGTGATCAGCGGATGGGCTTTCAGCGTGGCGGTGACGTCGGCCGAAAATCCGTCGCGATCCACCGCCAGCGCCGAGCCGGCGGGAACCTTGTGTCGATCCCCCATCGAAATGATCAGGCCGCCGGCGCGCCGCATTTCCTCATGCAGCAGACCGACCGCGTTGTGCTCCCAGTCGTCCGACCGGAAGGAGTTGGAGCACACCAGCTCCGCCAACCCATCGGTCTGGTGCGCATCGGTTTTCCGAAGCGGCCGCATCTCGTGCAGCACGACAGGAACGCCCGCACTGGCCGCCTGCCAGGCCGCTTCCGACCCGGCCATTCCGCCGCCGACGATGTGGATGGGTTCGATTGTCATGGGCTCCGTATAGGCTAAATTGGCGCTGTGATGACAGGGGGATAGGTCACATGAGGATTGCCGCCCGTTTGCGAGCGCTAGCGCTGGCGGTTTGGCCGGTCGTAGCACTGTCCTCGCCTTCAGCCGCGGACATCAAGGCGTACAACGAGGCGGCGACGAAGGGAGACTTTGCCGCCGCCGCAACTGAGGCGGCCGCTACGTGGCCGACGCTCGACAAGGCCCGCCCGGACATCGTGACCATCGCTCAGGAATTCGCGTGGACGGCCATGCGGGCGAAGAAGCCCGAAATCGCCAGCGCGATCCTCGGGTCGATGGCGGAGGCCAAGGTCACCGACACCAAGCCAGAACTCACTGCCGTGCTGGTGACTTGGGCGAGTTTCGTAGCCAAGCCCGACGACCGGTCTCGCAAGGCGCTGCTGGATGCGCTCGACGCGCGCGCCAAGGCTGGCAGCGCAGAGAACATCTCGATCCTCGCAGGTCAGGAGCTGTTCCTCTATGAGTGGGAGCACGACAAGTTCGATGATGCGGCGCGGACAGCCGCGACCGGCGTGCGACTACTCGAGCACTTCGGCGATCCGCTGATCGACCTTCACTTCGCCATGCGCCGCAACGAACTGGTGGCGAAGTTTCTCGACAACCGAAAGCGAAGCAATGTGACGGCGCTGGATGCTCTGGTGGAAGAAATCGAGACTCGACTTGCGCGGGAGAAGGATCCGAAATTCCGCGAGCGCCTGATCGGCGAGATCGCGAAGACGTTGGCGTGGAGCGGCGTCGAACGCAACGTGCTGCAGTATGCTGGGCAAGCCGTCAGCGAGCCGCGCAAGGACGACGATGGCGAAAAAGACGAAACGTGGTTTCCGACGCCTGGCGATCCTTCGATCCCGGTCTGCGATCTCGATGTGGACCTGGCGGGCGTGCGGCCGAAGTATCCGAAGGAGGCCCAGTCCAAGCAGCTTCCCGGCTTTGCGATCTACGCTTTCGAGGTGGGTGACGGCGGCAACCTGAAATCCGCGCGGGTGCTGGGCTCGGCGCCGCACGACATGTTCACGGAAACGCTGGCCGAGATAATGCCGGCATGGAAGTGGAAGATGGGCAAGAAGAATCCGGGCGGTGACTGCCGCCGGCCGTCGGTGTACGTGGTTAGCTTCGATTTCGAAATGCGGAGACGTTGAGTTCATGCTCGTTGACTGGCGTGGCGTTCTTCGGCGTTTGGTCGGCTATGCCGTCCTCGCGCTGGGCCTTGTGGCCGCGCCCGCCCATGCCGATCTGCGCGCGTTCAATGCGGCCGTCAGCGCAGGCGATTTCAGGACGGCTTCCACTGTTGCGGCGGAGACCTGGCCCCAGCTTTCGAAGGCGGACCCGGACATCACTGTGGTGGCGCGGGAGTTCGCCTGGGCGTCGATGCTGGCGGGCGAGCCGGGCCGGGCGCAGGCCTATACGAGCTTCCTCATCGGCAAGGCTTCGATGCTGCGGCCGGACGATCCGGCCATCGTCACATGGCGTGTACTCGATGCATGGGCGACGTTCGCGGTGCGGCCGACGAGCGCATCGCGCCGGGCGCTGCAGGATGCCTTGCAGATGCGCACGGCGGTTGTCGGCAAGGACCTGATCTCGCTGCGCGCAGCGCAGGCGCTGTTCCGCGATCAGTGGAATGCCGGCCTGTGGCGCGATGCGTCGGCTGTCGCCGGGAGCGGGGCGCATGTCGCGCGCGATTTCGGCCAGGGATTTGTCGACACCTTCTATCAGCTCGAGCTGGGAAGGCTTGCCGCCTCGTTCGTCGACCGGGCGACGCCGGAGGCTGCGCTGTACCTGAAGGAGCTGGCCAAGCGCATCTATGGCGATGCGATCATCACGACCGATCCTGGAATGCGCGAGCGGCTGATCAATACCTTTTTTGCGGTGGATGCCTGGGCGGAGGCGACCAGCCTTCGGCTGCAGCAGCAAGGCAAGAAGGGGATCCCGGCCGACAGGCCCGATCCCACCATACCTTCGCGGCTGACGCCGGCGCCGGGCAACCTGTCTTTGCCCGAGTGCCAGGTCACGCGCGTGCCGGGCGCGAAGCAACCCGATTTTCCGGCGAACAAGAAATTCCAGGGGTGGCCGGGCTTTGCCACCTACCGCCTGACGCTCGGCGAGGGCGGACGGTTCAGCGAAGTGAAGCTGATGGGCGCCGCGCCGCATACGGATCTTGCCGGCACCGTGGGCGTGGCTATCAGGGACTGGCGCTGGCAGTTCGCGGGGCCCGCCCGGCCGCCCGGCTGCCGGCTGCCGGTGTACTATTATCTGGCCTTCCAATTCGACGTTCCGTCTTGAGCTAGGACGCGCTTGCCGCGTCGCTTTCCCTGAACTAGGGAGGCCGTGCCCGGCGTCCATTTCCAAGCGCAGGGGGGAAGGAGAGACGCAGCTTCATGACCGACATACCGTCAGGCAAGGTTCCGGTCGCGGAATGCGTGGTCGGGGCGTGGCGCTTCTTTCTGGCGAACTGGCAGCGCTTCCTGCCCGCGGCGGTGATCGTCGGCGTGGTTTCGGGCGCCATACCGGTCCTGGCTGCTTCCGGCCCGCCGGGCGCGCAGAATGTGACCGCCAATTTCGTGGTGTTCGTGGTGACGGCGGTGGCGGGGGTGTTCTTCGCTGCAGCGGTGCTGCGCAAGGCGGTGCGCGACGAGTATCAGTCGCCGACGGGGCTCGCGTTCGGGTCGGACGAGACGCGGCTGCTGGGCGTCCTGGGCGCGATGGTCCTGCTGTTCATGCCGCCAGTATTCCTGTTTTCGATCGTGCTGGTAGTCGTTCTCTTCGGGCGCATCGCATCGTCCCCCGAGCAGCTCGAGGCGCTGATGGCCGACGAGGCGGCGATGAGCAAGGCGATCGCCGACGCGTTGTCGACGCCGACCGGCGTGATGATCCAGCTGCTTGGTGTGGTGTTCCTTGCGGTCCTCATCATCGTTTCGGCGCGGCTGATCATGGTCAACGCGGCGGCCATCGGCGAAGGGCGAATCGTGTTTTTCCAGACCTGGAGCTGGTCTAAGGGCAATGTGTTCCGGATCATCGCGGCGATGATCCTTACCGCGCTGCCGGTGTGGCTGCTCAATCTTGTCATCGGTTCGATCATTGCCGAGACGGGCGCCGCGCAGAACCTGATTGCGGCTGTCGTAGTCGATAGCGCCATCTCGATCATCGCCGTGCTGGGCAGCATTCCGTCGATCGCGCTGGGCGCGCAGCTCTACAAAGGCCTGCGCCCGCCGGAGTTTGTCGCGAAGTAGACTGCGCTATTCCGCCGCCTGCGCAGCGGTCGTCGATTTCTTCGCCTTGCCGTTGGTCTTCACCGCAGCGGGCTTCGGTTTGCTCCTCTGTCGTTCCTGACGTTCGGCCTGGCGCTGGAAAGTCTGGACCAGGAATTTGCCGGTCCAGCTTTTCTTGTTCTTCGCGACTTCCTCGGGCGTGCCGACGGCGACCACTTCGCCGCCGCCGTCGCCGCCGTCCGGACCGAGGTCGATGATCCAGTCGGCGGTCTTGATGACGTCGAGATTGTGCTCGATCACCACCATGGTGTTGCCGTTGTCGACCAGCTCCTGCAGCACTTCGAGCAGCGCTCGCACGTCGTCGAAGTGCAGGCCCGTGGTAGGCTCGTCGAGGATGTACATGGTGCGGCCGGTGGCGCGCTTGGACAGTTCCTTGGCGAGCTTCACCCGCTGCGCTTCGCCGCCTGACAGCGTCGTCGCCTGCTGGCCGACCTTCACATAGCCGAGGCCGACGCGGGCGAGCGTTTCCATCTTGCCACGGATGCCCGGCACGGCGCCGAAGAACACCTTGGCTTCGTCGACCGTCATGTCGAGCACGTCGGCGATCGACTTGCCCTTGTAGAGCACTTCGAGCGTTTCGCGGTTGTAGCGCTTGCCCTTGCAGACATCGCAGGTGACGTAGACGTCGGGCAAGAAGTGCATCTCGATCTTCACGACGCCGTCGCCCTGGCAGGCCTCGCAGCGGCCCCCCTTCACGTTGAAGGAGAAGCGGCCGGCCTGGTAGCCGCGCGCTTTCGATTCTGGCAGGCCGGTGTACCAGTCGCGGATCGGGCCGAAGGCGCCGGTGTAGGTGGCGGGGTTGGAGCGCGGCGTGCGGCCGATGGGCGACTGGTCGATGTCGATGATCTTGTCGAGGTGTTCGACGCCTTCGATCTTCTCGTACGCGGCCGGCGTGTCGCTCGCGCCGTTGAGACGGCGAGCGAGGGCCTTGTAGAGTGTTTCGATCACCAGCGTGGATTTGCCGCCGCCGGAGACGCCAGTGACGCAGGTGAGGACGCCGAGCGGGATTTCCGCCGTGACGTTCTTGAGGTTGTTGCCGGTCGCGCCGATGACCTTCACGGACTTGGTCTTGTTGGTCCAGCGGCGGCGATCGGGAACTTTGATCTCTTCCTCGCCCGACAGGTATTTGCCGGTGATGCTCTGCGGGTTCGCCATCAGGTCTTCGGGCTTGCCATAGGCGATCACTTGTCCGCCGAGCACGCCGGCGCGCGGGCCCATGTCGATGACGTGGTCCGCCGACAGGATCGCGTCCTCGTCGTGTTCGACAACGATGACCGAGTTGCCGAGATCGCGCAGGCGGCGCAGCGTGTCGAGCAGGCGGGCGTTGTCGCGCTGGTGCAGGCCGATGGACGGCTCGTCGAGCACATAGAGCACCCCTGATAGGCCGGAGCCGATCTGCGAGGCGAGCCGGATGCGCTGGCTTTCGCCGCCGGACAGAGTGCCGGAGGCGCGGGACAGGGTCAGATAGTCGAGGCCGACATCGTTGAGGAACTGCAGCCGGTCACGGATCTCTTTCAGGATGCGGACGGCGATCTCGTTCTGCTTCTTGGTGAGACGCTTGGGCAGCGCCTCGAACCAGTCGCGGGCGCTCTTGATCGAGAGCTTGCCGGCGTCCGAGATCGTGCTCTCGGAGACCTTTACGCTCAGCGCCTCGGGGCGCAGGCGTTCGCCCTTGCAGGTCGGGCAGGGCGCGGCGGACTGGTAGCGGCCAATCTCCTCGCGCATCCACTGGCTGTCGGTTTCGCGGAAGCGGCGCTCGAGATTGCCGACCACGCCTTCGAACGGTTTGGTGACCTCGTAACGGCGCATGCCGTCGTCGAACACGAAGTCGACCTCCTCCTCGCCGGTCCCGTTGAGAATGAGATCGCGGACCTTGTCCGACAGTTTCGACCAGGCGGTGTCGAGCGAGAACTTGTACTTCTTGGCGAGGGCTTTGAGCGTCTGTTCCTGCAGTGGCGAGGCGGACTTGCCCCATGGCGCGATGGCGCCCTGGCTGAGGCTCTTGTCCGTCTCTGGCACGACCAGCGCTGGATCGACTTTCAGCTGCTCGCCGAGGCCATCGCAGGCCGGGCAGGCGCCGAAGGGGTTGTTGAACGAGAACAGACGCGGCTCGATCTCCTGAATGGTGAAGCCTGAAACGGGGCAGGCGAACTTGGCCGAGAAAGTGACGCGTCTCGGCTCCTTTCCGCTGCCTTCCTTTTCGACGAATTCAGCGACCGAGATGCCGTCGGCAAGGCCGAGCGCCGTCTCGAAGCTTTCGGCCAGGCGCTGTTCCATGCCGGCCTTGATGACGATGCGGTCCACCACAACGTCGATGTCGTGCTTCAGCTTCTTGTCGAGCTTCGGCGGGTCTTCGAGCTCGTGGTATTCGCCATCGACCTTCACGCGCGCGAAGCCGCGCTTCAGCAGCTCGGCGAACTCTTTCCGGTATTCGCCCTTGCGCCCGCGGATCATCGGGGCGAGCAGGTGGAAGCGGGCGCCTTCGCCGAAGGCCATCGCCTTGTCGACCATCTGGCTGACGGTCTGCGCCTCGATGGGCAGGCCCGTGGCGGGCGAATAGGGAATGCCGACGCGCGCCCAGAGCAGGCGCATATAGTCATAGATCTCGGTGACCGTGCCGACGGTTGAGCGCGGGTTGCGCGAGGTGGTTTTCTGCTCGATCGAGATGGCGGGGGAAAGACCGTCGATCCGCTCGACATCCGGCTTCTGCATAAGCTCGAGGAATTGCCGAGCGTAGGCGGAGAGCAATTCAACGTAGCGCCGCTGGCCCTCGGCGTAGATGGTGTCGAACGCAAGCGACGACTTGCCCGAGCCCGACAGGCCGGTGATCACCACCAGCTCGTTGCGCGGAATATCCACGTCAATGTTCTTGAGGTTGTGCTCGCGGGCGCCGCGCACACGGATTGCGGAAGGCTCAGAGGACATGCTGACCCGGGGAGTTGGTGGCTTGCTCGAACTTTGCAGTCGGGATGCGACGAGTCGATTGCTGCCGCAAGAACATAAGCGGAACATTCTCCGCTGTCAGCCCTGCCGCCCAATCTTTCACCCGCGCGGGGAATATGGGCCACAGGGCGGGGCGCACAACCGCTCCGCTAACTCATTGCTGACAGGGAACTGGCAGCATGATGTCGCGAACGCCGGCCCCAGCGACGCTTGACCTACGCCTCAATATGTAATAATGTAATTACATGACTACAGAAGACGAAATGACCGCGGTCTTCCATGCCCTCGCTCATGAGAGCAGGCGGAAGATCATGGACGTGCTGAAGGCGCGTCCGGGGATTTCCGTCGGCGAGATGGCGCTCGAATTCGATGTCAGCCGCATCGCGGTGATGAACCATCTCGCCGTGCTGGAAGAGGCGGGGCTGGTCATCAGCGAGAAGGACGGCCGCACGCGCCGGCTCTACCTCAACTCAACTCCCATCCAGATGATCAACGACCGCTGGATGTCGGACTATTCCGCGCACTGGGCGCGCAAACTCACAGGCATCAAGTATGCGGCGGAGTCTACCGCCGCGAAGAAGAAAGACAGGTAAGGGTCGAGCATGACGGATCAAGGCGGGAAGAAAACAAAAGGCGCGGCTGTGACCGGCAAGCCCGAGAAGTTCGTCTGGAAGGTCACGATCAACGCGCCGATCGAGACGGTGTGGAACACGCTGGTGAAGACGGACGAGGTGCTGCCCTTCTTCTTCGGCGCGGTGTGCCAGACGAAGGACGGGCTGAAGCCCGGCCGCAAGATGCGAATGGCTTCGGCCGACGGAAAATTCGCCGTGGTGTTCGGCGAGGTGAAGGAATTCAACCCGCCGCACCGCTATTCGCACACTATGTCGTTCACCCAGAACGAAGGCGAGGAGCCGGCGTTTACGACCTACGACCTGAAGGAGGTTCCGGGCGGGACGGAGTTCACGCTGACGACGGAGTGCATCCCTGGAACCAAGACCGGCAAGATGGTCGCCGGCGGTTCGTTCATCGCCGACAACCTCAAACTGCTCATCGAGACGGGCAAACCGAACTTCACCGCCAAGATGATCATGGCGATGAACCCGCTGATGGGGTTCATGACGCCGAAGGTTTCGCGCATCGAAAACTGGCCGCTCGAGAAATAGGGAGACACGACTATGGCGTCGACGCCGGAGCAGCAAATCGAAACAATGATCGCCAACATGAAGGCGAACACGGGGAAATCGCTCGACGAATGGCTGAAGATCGCCGCGAAGTCGAAGCTGGAGAAGCATGGCGAGATCGTGCGCATGCTGAAGGCCGATCATGGGCTTGGCCATGGTTTCGCTAACCTGGTTGCGCATCACGCGCGTGGCTCGCTCGAGACCACGGCGCCGGACGGCAATCCGGCGGCCGGGCAGTATGATGGCGCGAAGGCTGCGCTGAAGCCGATCTACGACAAGCTGGTTTCGATCTGCGAAGGCTTCGGCAAGGATGTCGAGCTGTCGCCGAAGAAGGGCTATGTCAGCCTGCGCCGCTCGAAACAGTTCGCGACGATCCATCCTTCGACAGCGACGCGCGTGGACCTGGGCATCAAGCTGAAAGACGTGGCGCCGAAGGGACGGCTGGAAGCAGCGGGCAGCTGGAACGGCATGGTCACGCATCGCGTGCGGATCGAGAAGATCAGCGAAGTCGATACGGAGCTGAAGGCATGGCTGAAGCAGGCTTACGAGGCCGCGTAGCCGAAGAGCCTTCCGCCGCAGAACGCCAATCACAAGGGGTGGCGACCGAAGCCCCCGCCCACCTCCGCGGTCCGGCGAACCTGGCCGGAGACTGCCGGCAACGGGAGGCTCGGAGGCAGACGCCGGAGGGCAGGGCGGGGGCCGGTCGTGCGCGGAGATATGGCTTGCATCGGCGGCAGTTTCGTGAAAGAACAAAAAGCGAACATATGACGCGCTGCGGACGCCGTTTGTTGTGGATGCCACGACCGCCCACATGTTTGGCATGGTTCTCGGGTCGCGCCGGCGGATAGGCCGGCCTAGCGTGCCCGCGAATTTGGACTGCGGACTTGGAAACTGTGTCAGGAACCGGAGCGGCCCGAGAAAGCGGGCCGGGGCCGGAATGGAAAAGCGGAGACGAACATGGCCGGCTCGGTCAACAAGGTGATCCTCGTAGGCAATCTCGGACGCGATCCGGAGATCAAGTCGATGCCTAGCGGGTCCTCGATCGCCAACCTGTCGATCGCGACCTCGGAAAGCTGGCGCGACAAAGCGTCTGGCGAGCGCAAGGAGAAAACCGAGTGGCACCGCGTGGTGGTGTTCAACGAGGGCCTGGTGCGCATCGTCGAGCAGTACCTGAAGAAGGGCGCCAAGGTTTACATCGAGGGCCAGCTCGAAACGCGGAAGTGGCAGGACAAGGACGGCAACGACAAATACTCGACCGAAGTCGTGCTGCGTAACTTCAACTCGACGCTGACCATGCTCGACGGCAAGAGCGAAGGCGGCGGCGCGCGCGGCGGCGAGTTCGACCAGGACCGCGCTCCGGCGCGCGGCGCGGGCGGCAAGGCCAAAGGCGGCAAGGGCGCGCAGGAGGACTTCTCCCGCGGTCCGGAGTTCGACGACGAGATCCCGTTCTAGGCGCTGCGCTTAAGGGCGTTGCGAATACCGCAGCGGCTTCGGCTGCGAGCACTATTGCGCGACGGATTTGGAAAAAGCGCTGAAGGCCATTCAAGGTTACGAAGGTCCAGTTGCTGGATCATCGAACGAAAGCGGTTGATTGCGGCAAGGCGCGTCTTCGCGTTCCCGCTCGCGGCGCGAGCGAGGCGGGTGGTGTGAATTCTCATCCGCTATCGCCTATCCGCCTTCGATCGTCCGGTAGTAAGCAGCTATGGCGAGAAGCATGAGGGCGACCGCGTCGCGGAATTCGCGGCGCGCCTGGGCCCAGGGGGCGATGGCGACCGGCGGCGCTTCCTGGAAAAGGGCGCCGCGGGGAAGGCTCGCGAGGAAGCGGGCGAGGCGCATCATGTAGCGGTCGGGGTTCGCGATGACGCGGCCAAGCGCTTCGATGCGCTTGGCGATGACGCGGGCGCCGGCGTGGCCGGGTGGTTTTTCCACGATCTTCTTTTCGGGCCTTGGCGCGTAGCGGAGGTGAGGGTCGGGCAGGCCTTCCCTCATCAGCAGGAATTTCCTGGGGAGCGTCGATTTGCGCGTCGGCTCGCGCGGGTCGTCCCCCTGCAGCAGCTGCCAAGGGGGCATGGCGAAGCGGCAGGCCCAGGCGCCAGGATCGAAGGGGGATTTCGGCGGCGCTTCCGGCTTCTCTTCGGGCGCGGGCGCTGGCGTCAGCACAGGCGGCTGCCAGATGGTGTGCCAGCCGGGATGCGGGATGGTGATGCAATGGGGGTTCGGGCGGGGCGGAGGTTTTGGCGGCTCGGGCGGCGCGATCTTGGGCGTGTCGCGCAGGAGCTTGCGGCCTTCGACGGTCATCAGGAGGTAGGTGATCGCACGCGTCACGAGGATGACGCGGACGAGTTTCTCGATAGGCTCAAGCCAGTTGAGAAGGTCACGACGTTCGCGATAGCCGAAGCGGGTGCGGCGCGCCAGCTCGGCGGCGCTCGTGATGCGCGTCGTGATGCGCACATACATGTGCCTGGCGGCGCACCAGAGATTGGTGAGGTTCGTGCGCTTGCCGGGCTCGGAGAACCAGTTCCGGTCGAAGTCGGGCGAGGCGAAGGGAGTGACGAGTGGAATGATCATGCGGGCATTATCCGCCCGCGAGAGGTGGGTAGGCGTAACTTAAAAGTTTTTCTACAGCGGCAGAGTTGAGGTTCGCGCTGTTTTGCAGGGCTCTTGGCGCTGAAGAATCTTCGAAACGACCGAGTTATCCGACCGTGTTTCTGCCCTTTCCGACCCGCCTCCCGCCGTCGCGGGGCGCTCGCGGACGTCGTCCTCGACACGCTTCCCTCGCTCCCCCGAGGCAGAAATTCGCCTCTGAAATCGTCGTTTCGTGCGGCAATTTTGCTGCTTCGGCGAAGGGTGGACAGAAAGCTTGATTTTGGCATGAAAAACAGGCCGGACGGCTGTGGAAAACCTGCCGGAACGTTTGTGCCGCGGCGCACAAATAGGCTAGAAAAGACGTAGCGAATCCCGGCGGCTGGGCCGTCCTTCCCGTTACGAGTTTTTCTTGACCGATACCCCTGATCAACCGGCCTCAGCGGGGGCAGACGGACGTGGCGATGTTTCGACCATTTCCATCTCCGACGAGCTGAAGAAATCCTACCTCGACTACGCGATGAGCGTGATCGTGAGCCGCGCGCTGCCGGACGTGCGCGACGGCCTGAAGCCCGTTCACCGCCGCATCCTGTATTCGATGTTCGACATCGGGATGACCGCGGACAAGTCGTATTCGAAATCCGCGCGCGCGGTCGGCGACGTGCTGGCGCGCTTCCACCCGCACGGCGATGCGTCGGTGTACGACGCGCTGGTGCGGATGGCGCAGCCCTTCTCGATGGGCCTGACGCTGATCGACGGGCAAGGCAATTTCGGCTCGATCGACAACGATCCGCCGGCGGCCATGCGCTACACCGAATGCCGCATGACCAAGGCCGCCATGAGCCTGATGGCGGACATCCGGCAGGATGCGGTCGACTTCGTCGACAACTACGACGGCAAGGAACAGGAGCCGACGGTTCTTCCGGCGCAGTTCCCCAACCTCCTGGTCAACGGCGCGGGCGGCATCGCCGTGGGCATGGCGACGAACGTGCCGCCGCACAATCTGGGCGAGGTGATCGAGGCGGCGATCACGTTGATCGACAATCCGGCGATCGAGGACATGGCGCTCCTGGACATCGTGCCGGGGCCTGACTTCCCAACGGGCGGGCAGATCATCGGCCGGGCGGGTTCGCGCAATGCGCTGATGACGGGGCGCGGCTCGATCATCATGCGCGCCAAGACGAATATCGAGACCGGCAAGGCCGGGCGCGAAGCCATCATCGTCACCGAAGTGCCGTATCAGGTAAACAAAGCCTCGATGGTCGAGAAGATCGCGGAGCTGGTGCGCGACAAGAAGGTCGAAGGCATCGCCGACCTGCGCGACGAGAGCGACCGCACGGGCATCCGCGTGGTGATCGAGATCAAGCGGGATTCATCCGCCGACATCGTGCTGAACAACCTCTATCGCCTGACGCCGATGCAGACATCGTTCGGCGCCAACATGCTTGCGCTGAATGGCGGCCGGCCGGAGTTGATGAACCTGCGCGCCATGCTGCAGGCCTTCCTGCGCTTCCGCGAGGAAGTAGTGGCGCGGCGCACCAAGTTCGAGCTGAACAAGGCGCGCGACCGGGCGCACGTGCTGATCGGCCTCGCGCTGGCCGTCGCCAACATCGACGAGATCATCCGCATCATCCGGTATTCGCCTGATCCGGATTCGGCGCGCCTGGCGTTGCTGGAGCGGTCGTGGCCGGCGGCCGACATGGGGCCGATGATCGGGCTGATTGCCGATCGCCGCACCGTCATGAACGACAAGGGCGAGATCAAGCTTTCGGACGAGCAGGCGCGCGCGATCCTGGCGCTGCAGCTCTCGCGCCTCACCAATCTCGGACGCGAGGAGATCGGCAAGGAGGCTTCGGGCCTCGCTGAAGCGATCAAGGACTATCTCGGCATCCTGAGTTCGCGCGGGCGCATCCAGCAGATCATCAAGGACGAACTGACGACGTTTCGCACGAAGTACGCCGTTCCGCGGCGGTCTGAATTCGTGGAAGCCGACCTCGATCTCGAGGACGAGGCGTTCATCGAGCGCGAAGACATGGTCGTGATGGTGACGCATGGCGGCTATGTGAAGCGCACGGCGCTGTCGGCCTATCGGACGCAGAACCGGGGCGGCAAGGGCAGGGGCGGCATGGAGACGAAGGAGGACGATTTCGTCATTCGCCTCTTTGCTGCCGATACGCACACCGAGATACTGTTCTTCTCTTCGACCGGCATGGCCTACAAGCACAAGGTCTGGCGGCTGCCGCTGGGCGCGCCGAACGCGCGGGGCAAGGCGCTGGTCAACATCCTGCCGCTGCAGGCGGGCGAGCGCATCACATCCGTGATGCCTCTACCGCAGGACGAGGAGGAGCGGGCGAAGCTCAACATCCTGTTCGCCACGCGGTCGGGCGGCGTAAGGCGAAACATGCTGGCGGATTTCACCTCGGTGAACCGGTCCGGCAAGATCGCCATGAAGCTCGAGGACGAGTCGGATTCGATCGTCGACGTGCAGCTGTGCTCGCCGGAAGACGACGTGCTGCTGACGACAGCCATGGCGCAGTGCATCCGCTTCCCGGTGGAGCAGGTGCGCGTGTTCACCGGACGGACGTCGACAGGCGTGCGCGGCATCAAGCTGGGCGCGGGCGACGAGCTGATCGCGATGAGCGTGCTCGGCAAGATCGACGTGACGCCGGCGGAGGCGCGCGCCTTCCTGAAGCGCGCGAATGCTGCGCGCCGTGCGGAGGGCGAAGACGTCACTGAAGAGGTCGAGGAAGAGGCCGATGCCGGCGGGGACGGCGAGGAAGCTGCGCCTGCCGCCGAGGCCGACGCCACGGGCGAAGTGGAGCTCAGCGAGGAGCGCTTCGCGCAGCTCTTGGCGGCCGAGCAGTTCATCCTCACCCTGACGCAGGAAGGCATGGGCAAGCGCGCTTCGGCCTTCGATTATCGCCGGACAGGACGTGGCGGGAAGGGGCTGATCGCCCACCGGTTGCCGAAGGACGGGCGCCTCGTCGCGTCCTTCCCCGTCGCCGAGGCGGACGAAATCATGGTGGTGACAGACGCGGGGCAATTGATACGTTGCGCCGTCGATCAGATCCGCATTGCAGGGCGGGCGACGCAGGGCGTTCGCGTGTTGAGGGTGGCGGCTGGCGAGCGGGTCGTCTCCGTCGAAAGACTGGAGGACCAGAACGGTGACGAGACGTCCGGAAAGACGGGCGGCGGGTGAGCCGAGGCCGGTGCGCGGAACGGTTGTCGCTCGGGGAGCTCCGGGCCGCAATGTGAAGCGGATCGGACTCTATCCCGGCACGTTCGACCCCATCACCAACGGGCATCTCGACATCATCGGCCGCGCCGTGAAGCTGGTCGACAAGCTGATCATCGGCGTTGCGATCAATGACGGGAAGGGACCGCTGTTCACGCTGGACGAGCGGGTCGAGATGGTGATGAACCAGGTGAAGCCCTTAGCCAATGGAACCGAGATCGAGGCGCGGCCGTTCGACAACCTGCTGATGCATTTCGCTGAGGAGTGCGGGGCGCAGGTGATCATACGTGGGCTGCGCGCCGTTTCGGATTTCGAGTACGAATTCCAGATGGTGGCGATGAACCAGAAGATGAACGACGATATCGAGACGGTCTTTCTGATGGCGGATCCCGTGCATCAGGCGGTGTCTTCCAAGCTGGTGAAAGAGATTGCGCGGCTTGGCGGGAAAGCCGAATTATTCGTTCCGCCGGAGGTGAATGAGCGCCTCGCGGCAAAGTTTGGAACGAAAAAGGGCAGGTAGCATGTTCCGAAGAATGTTGTTGAGTGCAGCGGCGGCGGCTGCGTCGGTTGCGGCTACGGCGGTCGCGTGGGCGGGGCCGGCGGAGGATCCTGTCAACTGGCGGATGGTCGACCCCGAGAACCTGCTGATGCTGACCATCAAAAGGCAGGAAGTTCTGATCGAGCTGCGTCCCGACTTTGCGCCCAAACATGTCGAGCAGGTGAAGAAGATCACCCGCGACACCAATTACGACAACCTGCCGTTCCATCGCGTCATCGACGACTTCATGGCGCAGGGCGGCGAGGTCTATGCGATCTACCAGATCTATCCGCGCTATCCGCTGCTGAAGCAGGAATTCACGTTCGCGCGCAATCCGTCGAAACAGAAGGTGCAATGGTTCGGCAAGACGCCGGAGGGCGAGAAGCTCGGCTTCTTCGATGGCTTTGCCGTGCAGGGTCAGCCGGACGAGGTGGCGACGATTTCCGATCCGCCGGTGGCGAAGACCTGGGCGCTGCACTGCTCCGGCATCGCGTCGATGGCGCGGACGGACGATCCGGACTCGGCCGACACGCAGTTTTTCCTGATGCGTCATCCGCGCACGGGGCCGACGGGGCTCGACGCCAAGTACACGGTGTGGGGGCGCGCGCTGACTGGGCTCGACGTGATCCGCTCGATCAAGGTGGGGCCGGAAGAAACCGACGGGCGCCTGCCGCCCGGCCAGGCGGACAAGCTCAACAAGGCGGTGATCGTCGCTGACATGCCGGCGGCCAAGCGCCCGACCGTCTATGTGCGCCGCACGGACGGACCCGAATTCGCATCGCAACTTGCGGCCGCCGTGGCCGCGAATGCGACAGACCCAGACCAGGCGTGCAACCTGCCGCCCGTGGAAGCAGTAGTTGAAAGGCCAGGCCAGTGAGCGACGCTACGATCAAGGAAAACACACTCCTTCTGGAGCTCAGCACTGGGCCGGTGACGATCCAGCTGTTGCCGGACAAAGCGCCTGGACACGTGGCGCGCATCAAGGAGCTGGCGCGCGAGGGCTTCTATGACGGCGTAGTCTTCCACCGCGTGATCGACGGCTTCATGGCGCAGGGCGGCGATCCGACCGGCACGGGCATGGGCGGCTCGAAAAAGTCGAACCTGAAGGCGGAGTTCAACGACGTGCAGCACGTGCGCGGCGTGTGCTCGATGGCGCGCTCCAGCGATCCGAACTCGGCCAACAGCCAGTTCTTCATCTGCTTCGACGACGCGCGCTTCCTCGACAAGCAGTACACCGCGTGGGGCAAGGTCGCGAGCGGCATGGAGAATGTCGACAAGCTGCCGAAAGGCGAGCCGCCGAAAACGCCCGGCAAGATAGTCTCGATGAAGGTGGCGACGGACGCTTGAGGCGCTGCCTCAGTTCGCCGGAACCAGCAGCGGTTCGCCGTTGGGGCGGTGGATAGGTTCGTCGTCCAGCGTTGTCGCCGGAGGCAGAGGTTCGGCCGGTTTGGGGCTGAACTCGTCGAGCCAAGCGCTCTCGGCGAGGGAGCGCTCGGTGACGTTGGCGAGGATGTCGGCGTAGAACAGATTGTATTCAGGCGTCTTGTACTTGCCGCCCCAGCCGCCATCCGCCTGGAGTTGTGGCGCGGAAGGACGCTCGACGCTGAGCACGCCATTGTCGCAGCGGGCGGAGACTGTGTGGGCGAGGATCGGCGGGGTGAGGTCTGCAGCGCCGGAGGCGCGGGCGCCGCCGCGATGGTCGTTGCGCGGAGCGAGATCGGGGCTGGTGGTCCAGGTGATCGGGTTTACGCAGACGAGTTCGTGGCCCTTTGACTTCGCGATCTTGCCGTCGGCGGTCCAGATCGGCGAGGCGCCGCGGAAGCGCTGGGCGTCGCCATTGCTGCTGATCGACTTCCACGCGACGACGCACTGGATCGCCGAGCGATCCTTGCAGACGGGCTGGATGAACATCTTTTCCGGCGCATCGGCGGGAAGGGCGGCGTCGATAATGTAGGCTGCGGCGAGGCGGTCGCGCAGCGGCTCTTGCTGAAAGCGGTCGGCGAGAAGCCTCTGGGCGTAGAGGCCGCCCTGGCCGACGCCGACGAGAACGACGCCGCGATGGCGATTGTCGTTGGCCATGTAGTGGTCGAAGGCGGCCAGCACGTCGTTGTAGGCCAGCAGGAAGGCGCCATCGCCCTGTCCGCCGACATCGATCTCGGAATGCAGCGCGGCCTGGCGATAGCGCGGGGCGTAGACGGGCCCGGCCTGCAGGAAGGGGCCGGCCTGGTTGGGGAGGATGCGATCCGTCAGGCGCGCAGCGGCGGCCTTGTCGTCGATGGGCGCGTTCCAGTCGTCGCCAGCATAGGCGGAGGCGGGGTGGATGAAAAAGATGTCGACGCCCCATGGCTTTTCCCAGCCGCCGGGCATGAGCTGCGTGGGGCGCACGGCCCAGCTTTCGGCTTTGGAATAATCGGGCGCCGGCGGGGCAGGTCGCGTGGCGAACCGGCCGGACGGATGAACCGCCATGCGAAACAGCGGCTCCTGCAACAGCAGCCATCCGGCCGCCATGACGATGAGGCCGCCGCCTGCCGCGGCAAGAATGATGCGCCGCTGTTTAGGATCCTTGCGCATGAAGGGTCAGCCCGTCCCGGTTTTGCCGCCAAAGCGTTAGTGGCATTGCCCCGGCGGGTCCATGCCCGCCCCGGAGTATGGAGACGCTGTAACGATGGAAACACCGCGCCATATTGAAGGCGAAACCAAGACGGAATCGCGCGACAAGAGGATTCGCGCCGGGAGACTGGAAGCCATCAGGGGCGGCGATGTCGCTACGAAAGAGAGCCCAGGAGACGGTAAGCGTTTCGCGCCGCAAGGCGCTGGAGGCGCTGCGCAACTGGTTCTTCACGGGCGTCGTGGTGGGTGCGCCTATCGGCATTACGATCTGGCTGGTGTGGAGCTTCGTCAGCTTTATCGACAAGCAGATCAAACCGCTGATCCCGGCCGGATGGAATCCCGAGACCTATCTGAAGTTCGCGCTGCCTGGGCTCGGCATTGTGGTGGCGGTGGCGGGGCTCACGCTGCTCGGGGCGCTGACGGCCAATATTCTCGGCCAGTCCTTCCTGCGGTTCGGCGAGCGGGTGCTGGCGCGCGTGCCGCTGGTGCGATCGATCTACTCGGCGGTGAAGCAGGTGTTCGAGACGTTCGCCTCGAGCGAGGCGTCTTCGTTCAAGGAAGCGGTGCTGATCGAATATCCGGGGCCGGGGCTGTGGGCGATCGGCTTCATCACCAGCCGCAATCCAGGAACGGAGATCACCGACAAGATTCCAGGCGCCATCGGCGTGATGCTTCCGACCTCGCCCAACCCGGCAATGGGGCATCTCGTCTATGTTGAGCCGAGCCGGATCCGGAAGCTCGACATGTCGATCGACAAGGCCGCGAAGCTGGTGATCTCGTTCGGCGTTCTGAGCACCGAGCAGATGGCGGATGCTACGCGGACGATTGAGGGGAAGTAGGGGGTGGTGAGTCCGCCCTCGTGGTTCGACGGGCGCGAGCTTCGCTCGCTGCTCACCATGAGGGCTATCCCAACATCGCGAGTGTATCCAAGCCCTCATGGTGAGCAGGCTCGAAGGGCCGTCCGTCGAACCATGCGGGCGGGCTTACTCCGTCTCGCTGATCATCGAGGCGATGCGTGGGGCGAAGAGGTCGCGGGCGCGCTTGACGGCCTGGCCTCGGGGCGCCGTGAGGGCTGGGTCGCGGGCGAGGATCGACTTCGCATCGGTGCGGGCGGTTTCGATCAGGTGCGTGTCCTGCGTGAAGTCCAGCACGCGGAAGGTGGGCAGGCCGGATTGGCGCAGGCCGAGCAGGTCGCCAGGGCCGCGCAGGCGGAAATCGGCTTCGGCGATTTCGAAACCATCGGTGCTCTTGCGCAGGATATCGAGGCGTTCCTTGCCGGCGTCGGTAAGCGGCGGCTGGTAGAGCAGGACGCAGCTCGACGGCTTGTCGCCGCGGCCGACGCGGCCGCGCAGCTGGTGGAGCTGGGCGAGGCCGAACTTCTCGGCGTGCTCGATCACCATGATGGTGGCCTCAGGAACGTCGACGCCGACTTCGACGACGGTGGTGGCGACCAGCACCGGCGCCTCGCCGGCGCGGAAGCTTTCGAGCGCGGCGTCACGGTCTTCGGCGGGCATGCGGCCGTGGACAAGTTCAACCTTGGCGCGGACATAGTTGGCGAGCACGTCGCGGCGCGCGATGGCGGAAGCGTCGCCCGCATCTTCTGAATCGACGGCGGGGCAGATCCAGAAGGCGCGCTCGCCGCGTTCGACGGCGCGGGAGACGGCTTCCATCACTTCGTCGGTGCGGGTGTCGGGCAGCGCGGCGGTTTTCACCTCCTGACGGTTGGCGGGCTTTTCGCGGATGACGGACATGTCGAGATCGCCGTGGACCGCGAGCTCCATGGTGCGGGGGATGGGCGTTGCGCTCATCACCAGCATGTGGGGCGACTGGCCTTTGGCGGTGAGCTTGAGGCGGTCGGCGACTCCGAAGCGGTGCTGTTCGTCGATGACGACGAGGGCGAGGCCGGGCAGATCGACGTCGGACTGGTAGAGCGCCTGCGTGCCGGAGATCACCTGGATCCTGCGGCGGCGGATGTCGTCGAGAATCTGGTTGCGCGCGGCGCCCTTGTCGCGGCCGGTGAGAGCGGCGACGCGGATGCCGGCGGGGGCGAGGAATTTGCCGATGGCTTCGGCCTGCTGGCGCGCGAGGACTTCGGTGGGCGACATGAGAGCCGTGAAGCCGCCGGAGGTGGCGACCTGGGCTGCGGCCAGCGCGGCGACCAGCGTTTTGCCCGAGCCGACATCGCCCTGGATCATCCGGCGCATAGGAACGGTGCGCGCAAGGTCGGACGCGACGTCGGCGTGGGCGTCCATCTGCGCCTTGGTCGGCTTGAAAGGCAGGCCTTCGAGGATCGCGCGCTCGGCGCCGAGGATGCGGGCGACCGGCGGCGCCGTGCGCCGCTCTCGCGCCAGGCGCGCCTGGCCGATGGCCATCTCGCGAGCAAAGGCTTCGTCGTAGGCAAGACGCGTGCGGGCTATGTGGAAAGCGTCGGGATCGTAGGCGGGGGGCTGGTGAAGCAGGAACAGGGCCTCGCGAAAGCCGGGCCACTTTTCCTTCTTGAGAAGATGCGGGTCGATCCATTCGTCCAGGTCGGGGACCTTTTCCAATGCGGCGGCCATGAACTTGCGCAGCGCCTTGGGCGTGAGGCTGGCGGTCATCGGATAGACGGGTTCGACTTCCGGGAGATCCGTCTCCTTGTCGGCGGCGACGATGTGGTCGGGGTGCGCCATCTGGCGGGCGCCCATGTATTCGCTGACCGTGCCGGAGGCGATGACGGCTTCGCCGATCTTGAAGGTGCGCTCAAGCCACTGCTTGTTGGCGTGGAAATAGGAAAGCGTGATGAAGCCAGTGTCGTCGCGCAGGCGGACGCGGGCGGGCAGCTTGTTGCGGGCGTGGTCGAGCTTATCGACGATGCCGGTGACGGTGGCGACTTCGCCGACCTGCACCGAGTTCGATGGTGGCGCGGTTGCGGCGGTCGATCCAAGAGACGGGTAGGTGGAAGATAAGGTCGAGCAGAGTTTCGCCGCCGATCAGGCGGGCGAGCACGGGCTTCACCTTCGGCCCAACGCCCGGAAGGCTGCCGATGTCGGCGTAGAAGGGATAGAGGACGGGATCGCGCATCTTTGCCGAGGGTAGCGCAGTTGGGAAAGTCGGGGCAGAGTGATCTTGCTGCTCCTACTGCTCCATCATCTGCCCATAGAAGCCCAGGCCGAAGATGATAAACAGTGCGGGGACGCTGACTTGCAGCCAGCGGACCTTATGAAAGACAGCGGCGAGGATCGCCATGACGGCAAACGCGCCCTGGAAGATAGAGTCCTCCAGCAGCTTGCTCGGCGGCAGCGCCTCGCTCGCGATATCGGCCATAAGGAGGCCCTGCACGATCGCCACCAGCATGAAGGCGGCGTAGGCGATCTGGTACTTCCTTCCGTCGTCATTGTGGAAGGCCCGCAGGTCGATCTCGCCCGTGTCAGGAATACGGGGCGATGCAAGGCCGCAAGTCATGAACGCGATGATGGCGAGTACGAGCGGCGGCGCGGACGTCTCTGTGCGCAGCGTGAAGTTCTCGTGGTAGGTCCACGACCTCAGCCAGTAAGTGATCTGCAGGTTGAAGATCGCGCCGGCCCAAAGCGCCCAGGTGAGCGAGAAGCGCACCCGCTCCTGCGCCTGCATGAGCTGGGCGACGGTCTGCAAAAGGTTCGCCACGCCGATAGAGACGACGAAAGACAGCAGGACGGTGAAGAATTCGAATGATGACACTATCCCGCCCCGGCCTGGTTGGGGATGATAGTCGCGCATTTGGTTTGGGGCCAGACAGATATGTCCGGGAGCCCGGCCTCGTGCTTCGAGACGCCGGCTTCGCCGGCCCTCAGCATGAGGCCTCTCTCAGCTTTGGCATTTTGCTTAAGCCCTTGTCCGGAGGGATCGCGAAGCGATCGTCTCGAAGGATGGGGTGAGTTCGGCGCCTTTCGCCCGCCGATCGGGCGCCCTACACAGCCGCATGAGCGATGTCGAGACCCGCCGCCGCAAGCTTCAGTTCCGCGCCGCCCGGAGGGGATTTCGCGAGCTGGACCTCTATTTGCAGCAATTTACGACGGCGCATCTGGGCGCTTTCAGCGAGGATCAGCTCGATCAGTTCGAGGCGGTTCTCGATATTCCGGATCAGCATGTTTTCGACTGGATCATGGGGCGCGGCGAGCCGCCTGAAAATCTGCGTTCGGAAGTGCTCGACCTCCTGTTGTCCTTCCGATATTCACCCCTCACATGACGGAACCCTAGCGCGTTCCGGACGCTCGACAGAGCGCCCGGAGGGCAAGCAATTCCTTTGAGCGTGAGTTGAATGCGGGCCATCCGTTGAGAGTCTGGGACGCGATCGCCAGCCAGACGAAACCGGTTCGGGTGTTCGAGACCCCGTTCATAGCGGACGTACGTCTTCTTGCTGAAGCGGCAAAAGCCCGGGGCGGGGCGTCTCTCTACATCGCCCGGGATGACCGGCACGCTTTCATGGCGGCCGCGGCGGCCCGGTTCTTCGCACCCGGGCTGGATGTAGTGAACCTGCCGGCCTGGGACTGTCTTCCTTATGACCGGGTGAGCCCGAGTCCCGGCGTGGCGGCGCAGAGGTGCGCGGCGCTGGCCAAGCTGGCCGGGCGCGGCTCTTCCAAGTCAGGGGGGGCGCCGATGCTGGCGGTGACGACGGCCTCGTCGGTGGTGCAGCGCGTGCCGCCACGGTCGCACATGTCGAGCGCGGCGTTCGTGACGCAGGTTGGCGGGACTGTGCCAGTCGACAAGATCAACCGCTATCTGCTGATGAACGGCTATCAGCGCGCATCTACGGTGCGGGAGCGGGGCGAGTATTCGATCCGCGGCGGCATTGTCGATATTTTTCCGGCCAGCATGGTGGAGCCGGTGCGGCTCGACTTCTTTGGCGACGAACTGGAGACCGCGCGATATTTCGATCCCGAGACGCAGCGCTCCACGGTGGAGTTGAAAGAGATCGTGCTCGCGCCGGTGAGCGAGGTGGATTTCTCGGACAATGCTCTGGCGACGCTGAGGAAGAACTTCATGTCGGCGTTTGGCTCGCCAGGCGGCGATCCGACTTACGAAGCCGCGCGCGACCGGATACGGCGGCAGGGCGTGGAGCAGTGGCTGCCGCTGTTCTACGAGCAAATGGAAACGGTGTTCGACTATGTCGGCGACAAGGCGCTGATCGGGATCGATCCGTCGGCTGCGGAAGCGGCGAGCGAGCGGATCGCGCAAGCGCAGGAATACTATGAGGTGCGGAAGTCCGCATCGCCGGGCGGGACGACGGTCCATGTTCTGCCGCCGGAGCGGTTGTACCTGTCGCCGAAGGAGCTGGGCGAGGCGCTGAATGCGCGAGCAACGGTGACGTTCACGACGCAGAACGCGCCTGAGAAGGCCGACGGGCTGCATGGCCGGGCCAAGCAGGGTCGCAGCTTCGTGCTGGAGCGCGCCGATCCCAAGGCGAACCTGTTCGATGCGGTCGCGGCGCATGTGAAGGATCGCCAGAAGGCGGGCAAGAAGGTCGTCATCGCCGCGTGGAGCGGCGGGTCGGCGAGCAGGCTGACAGGCATCCTGGACGATCACGGGATCAAGGGCGCGCGGTCGATAAATGGCTGGCCAGAGGCCGAGCTTAACACCGTGTCGGTGGCCGAGCTGGCGGTCGAGACTGGGTTCGAGGATGACGACCTCGTCCTGATCTCCGAGCAGGACATGCTGGGCGACAAGCTGGCGCGCCCGAAAAAGCGCAAGTCGTCGGCGGCTGTCATTGCCGAGGCGGCGGCGCTGTCGGCGGGCGACCTGATCGTGCACGTGGAGCACGGCGTGGGGCGGTATGACGGCCTCAAGACCGTGACGGTGAACGAGGCGCCGCACGACTGTCTCGAGCTGATCTATGCGGGCGGGGACAAGATCCTGTTGCCGGTCGAGAACGTCGAACTGATCTCGCGCTATGGCTCGGAGAGCGGCGAGGGCGCGCTCGACAGGCTGGGCGGCGGCGGATGGCAGGCGCGAAAGGCGCGGGCCAAGAAGAAGATCATGGACATGGCGGACGAGCTGATCAGGCTCGCCGCCGAGCGCGAGATGAAGCGGGCGCCGAAGACAGACACCGCGGACGGCGTGCTCCGGGAGTTTGCGGCGCGCTTCCCCTACGAGGAGACGGACGACCAGCTTTCAGCCATCGAGGACGTGGTGAAGGACCTGGCATCGGGCAAGCCGATGGACAGGCTGATCTGCGGCGATGTCGGCTTCGGCAAGACGGAAGTGGCGTTGCGGGCGGCGTTCCTGGTGGCGATGAGCGGGCTGCAGGTGGCGGTGATTGCGCCGACGACACTACTGTCGCGCCAGCATTTCCAGACATTCTCGGAGCGGTTCGCCGGCTGGCCGATCAAGGTGCGGCACCTGTCGAGATTCGTGACCGCCAAGGACGCGGTGCAGACGCGCGAAGAGATCAACAATGGCGAGTGCGATGTGGTGATCGGGACTCACGCCCTGCTCGCCAAGACGATCGACTTCAAGCGGCTGGGGCTGATCGTGGTCGACGAAGAGCAACGCTTTGGCGTGAAGCACAAGGAGCGGCTGAAGGAGCTCAAGGCGGACGTGCATGTGCTGACGCTGTCGGCGACGCCCATACCGCGCACGCTGCAGATGGCGCTGACCGGCATACGCGATCTGTCGATCATCGCGACGCCGCCGGTCGACCGGCTGGCGGTGCGGACCTACGTGGTCGAGTTCGATCCGGTGACCATCCGCGAGGCGTTGCTGCGCGAGCACTATCGCGGCGGGCAGGCATATTTCGTGGCGCCGCGCGTGGCTGACCTGCCTTTCCTCGAACGCTTCCTGCGCGAGCAGGTTCCCGAGGTGAAGATGCTGGTGGCGCACGGGCAGATGACGCCGACCGAGCTGGAAGACGCGATGTCGGCGTTCTACGACGGGCAGGCGGATGTGTTGCTGTCGACGACCATTGTCGAGTCGGGCCTGGATATTCCGCGGGCCAACACGCTGATCGTACACCGTGCGGACATGTTCGGGCTGGCGCAGCTGTACCAACTGCGAGGGCGCGTGGGGCGGGCCAAGCTTCGCGCGTACGCCTACCTGACGACGCCGGAGGAAGAGGCGCTGACGGAGGGCGCGGCGAAGCGATTGAAGGTGTTGCAGTCGCTCGACAGTCTTGGCGCGGGCTTCATGCTGGCGAGCCACGACCTCGACATGCGCGGCGGCGGCAACCTGCTCGGTGAGGAGCAGAGCGGGCATATCCGCGAAGTCGGCGTCGAGCTTTACCAGCAGATGCTGGAGGATGCAGTGAAGGCGCTTCGTTCGGGCGAGACGCTGGACGGCGATGAGGTGGCCGACGATTGGTCGCCGCAGATCGACATCGGCGCGGCCGTGCTGATCCCGGAAGGCTATGTCGAGGACCTGTCGACACGGCTGTCTCTATACCGGCGCCTGGCCGACCTGACGGAGGAGGGCGACCGCGAGGCGTTTGCGGCGGAGCTGATCGACCGGTTCGGACCGCTGCCGGACGAGACCAGGCAGCTGCTGGAGATCACGGCGGTGAAGATCCTGTGCAAGCAGCTTGGCGTGGCGAAGGTGTCGGCCGGGCCGAAGGGCGCGCTGCTGGCGTTCAGGCCGAATGCGCCGCTGGATGGCGCGAAGCTGATCGCTTACGTGCAGAAGCGGCCGAACGCCCTGAAACTGCGGCCCGACATGAAACTGGTGGCCGGCGGGACATGGCCGGATGCGCCGCAGAGGCTTGCTGCGGTCAAGAATTTGCTCAAGGACATGAGCGGACTTCTCTGAGTAAGGGACCTGGCGATGGCAGGCAGACTTGAGGGGCGCGTTGCGCTGGTCACGGGCGCATCCAGCGGGCTGGGGCGGCGGTTCGCGACGGTGATCGCGGCCGAGGGCGCGAAGGTGATCGTTGCGGCGCGGCGCAAGGAGCGGCTGGACGATCTGGTGAAGGAGATCGGCGCGGACAAGGCGTTCGCGGTCGGGTGCGATGTGACGGATGAGGCGGCGGTCGTCGCTGTATACAACGCTGCCGAGAAGAGATTTGGACTGGTCGATACCATCGTCAACAATGCCGGCATGACCCATTCGGACAATGCGCTGACGCAGGACGTGAACGAGTTCCGCCGGATTATGGATCTCAACGTGACGTCGGTGTGGATGGTGGCGCGCGAGGGCGCGCGGCGGCTGATCAAGGCAGGTCCGGAGAAGTCTTCGCGCGGGCGGATCGTCAACATCGCCAGCATGGCGGCGCGGCATGTGCTCCCGAACGTGGCGGCGTATTGCGCTTCAAAAGCGGCCTGCGCGCATCTCACGCGCTCGCTGGCGCGGGAGTGGGCGCGCTATGGGGTTAATGTGAACGCCCTGTCGCCGGGGTATGTCGCAACGGAACTCACCGAGGAGTGGTTGAACGGCGAGGGCGGGCAGAAGACTATCGGCAAATCGCCGCGCCGGCGGATCATGGATCCGGAAAGCCTCGACGAGGCGATCCTGTTCCTCTGTTCGGACGGCGCAAAGTTCGTCACGGGGACAGATCTCCTCGTCGATGATGCGCAGTCTATGTAACCACCACAGCCGCTCATCCCGACGAAAGTCGGGATCCAGGGCCGGCTTCAAGGCTTGTTCTGGCTTGCGGCCGCCGCTTCAATTCTGAACAAGGTTCAACGCGATCCCTGGGTCCCGACTTTCGTCGGGATGAGCGGGGTTAGGTCTGTGAGGTGAGCTATGGCCAGTGGTCCTTTGCGCGGCCTGAAGATCGTCGAGTTCGCGGGCATCGGGCCCGCGCCGTTCTGCGGCATGCTGCTGGCCGATATGGGCGCGGATGTGGTGCGCATCGATCGCAAGGGCGCGCAGCCGGGTGCGGACCATCTGATGGGCCGCGGCAAGCGGTCGATCGCGATCGACCTCAAGCACAAGGACGGCGTCGAGGCGGCGTTGGCCATCATCGAAAAGGCGGATGCGCTGTTCGAGGGATTCCGGCCGGGCGTGATGGAGCGGCTGGGGCTGGGACCTGAAATTGCGCTGAAGCGCAATCCGCGCGTTGTCTATGGGCGCATGACGGGCTGGGGCCAGACGGGCCCGTGGGCCAGCATGGCCGGGCACGACATCGACTACATCGCCGTTACGGGCGCTCTGCATGCGATGGGCAGGCGAGGCGAGACAACGCCGCCGCCGCTCAATCTGGTGGGCGACTATGGCGGGGGCGCGCTCTATCTCGCGTTCGGTCTGCTCGCCGGCGTCATCGAGGCGAAAGCGTCGGGCAAAGGGCAGGTGATCGACTGCGCGATGGTCGACGGCGCGGCGTCGCTGATGACGATGTTCTATGCGATGCGCGGCATCGGGTTCTGGACCGACAATCGCGAAGAGAACATGCTGGATGGCGGCGCGCACTTCTACGACACGTATGAGTGTGCGGACGGCAAGCTGCTGGCGATCGGGGCGATCGAGCCGCAGTTTCATACGGTGTTTGTGCAGGGGCTCGGACTGAGCGAGGCGGATTTTCCCAAGCGGCTGGATCGCGCGCAGTGGCCCGCCTATTCGAAGAAGGTCGCTGCGGTCGTGAAATCCCGCACGCGCGACGACTGGATGAAGGTGTTCGACGGAACGGACGCCTGCGTCGCGCCGGTCCTAACCATGGAGGAGGCGCCGAAGCATCCACACAATGCAGCGCGCAATACTTTTCAGAGCGTGCAAGGCGTGATTCAGCCCGGGCCAGCGCCGCGCTTTTCGCGCACGGCGGGAGCGATCAATGGTCCGCCCGCGAAAGTCGGGGAGCATTCGGCCAACGTGCTTGAGAGCTGGGGCGTCGATGCTGAACGCGCGGCCGCATTTCTCAAGGACGGCGCTGTCGGCTAAGCCCTGATTGCGCCTGTGAGGGTCTGCCGGTTAGCCAGCGATTCGGCCTGAAATGTGGCGTGAAGTCAGTGGCTTCGCTGTTTTTGTTCAACCTGAATTATGGACAACAACCGCCACAGTCCGCGTTCAAACTCACTCCTATACAAGGAACGCATACCGGTGGGACGCCTTGAAGTCCCTCGATGGTTCTCACCGGTGTCTGTTCCTGTGTACTCGGCCGGCGCTCCCAAGGCGCCGGCCATTTCACGTCTGGAGCAGCTCACCGTTCAGGAGAATCTCGTCCTCGCCCGTAAGGTCGCGGTGACATCTCATCGTTTATCGCTAAAACAGGAACCAGAAGATTCCGGGGAGCCTGTGGATGAAGTTTGCGTGGTTTGCCGCTGCAGCGGCAGCGATTCTTGCCTGCGGCCCCGCCGCCGCCGATGCGATCAAGCAGAAGGGCGCGTATGAGGACAAGTTCCGCCAGCTTGAGGTGGACCTGCCGACGCCTAACACCTACCGCGCGGCTTCCGGCGCTCCGGCAGAATCCTACTGGCAGCAGCAGGCCGACCACGTCATCACGGCGACGCTGGACGAGAACGCCAAGCGGATCACGGCCAGCGAGACGGTCACTTACAAGAACAACTCCCCGCACAACCTGACCTACGCCTGGTTCCAGCTCGACCAGAACCAGTTCAAGGAGAATTCGGTCACGCGCCAGACGGCGACGGCGTCGACCACGCCCAGCGGCGGCGACTTGATCAGCGTCGGAACGCTGCGCCAGCTTCAGTCCTATTCGCAGACGCCGCACGGCTTCGAGATCAAGTCGGTGACCGATGGGGCGGGCAATGCGCTGAACTACGTGATCAACGACACGATGATGCGGGTCGACCTGCCGCGCGGACTCGCGCCGGGCAAAACCCAGGTGTTCAAGATTTCCTGGGCGTTCAACATCGTCGACAACAACGTTTTCGGCGGGCGTGCGGGCTACGAGCATTTCCGGGAGAACGACACCTACATTTTCTTCCAGGCGCAATGGTTTCCGCGGCTTGCGGCCTACACCGATTACACCGGTTGGCAGCACAAGCAGTTTCTGGGCAATGGCGAGTTCACACTGGAATTCGGCAACTATGATGTGTCGATCACCGTACCGGCCGACCACATCATGGGCGCGACGGGCGCGCTGCAGAATCCGGGGCAGGTGCTGAGCGCCGAACAGCGCAGTCGCCTGGCGCAGGCGCGTGCTTCGAAATCGAAGCCCGTCTACATCGTGACGCCGGATGAAGCGCTGGCCAACGAGAGGGAAGGCACGGCGGCGACCAAGACGTGGCGCTGGAAGGCCGACAATGTTCGTGACTTCGCGTGGGCCTCGTCGCGCAAGTTCATCTGGGATGCGATGGGCGTCGACCAGCCCGTGGGGCCGGATGTGCTGGCGCAGTCTTTCTTCCCGACCGAGGCTGATCCGCTGTGGTCGCTGTATTCGACGCGCGCGGTCGCGCACACGATCGACGTCTATTCGCAGTTCTCGTTCCCGTATCCTTATCCCAACGCACTGTCGGTCAACACCTGGCTGAGCGGCGGGATGGAATATCCGATGATCTCCTTCAACGGCTATCGGCCGGTGAAGGACGAGAAGACGGGCAAGAAGACGTATACGCGCAACGCCAAGTACGGCCTGATCGGCGTGGTGATCCACGAGGTCGGGCACAACTATTTCCCGATGGTCGTGAACTCGGACGAGCGGCAGTGGACCTGGATGGACGAGGGGCTGAACTCGTTCCTCGAAGCGCAGGCCGAATACCGCTGGGAAGAGGAGTTCCCGGCGGGCGCGCCCGGCGTGCCGAACGTGCTGGATTCGATCACCGACTATATGATGAGCGAAGAGCAGGTTCCGATCATGACCAACTCGGAATCGGTCAAGCAGTTCGGGCCGAACGCCTATTCGAAGCCGACGGCGGCGCTCACTGTGCTGCGCGAAACGGTGATGGGGCGCGAGTTGTTCGACTTTGCGTTCAAGGAATACGCAAAACGCTGGATGTTCAAGCGGCCGACGCCGTCGGACTTCTTCCGCACCATGGAAGACGCTTCGGGCGTCGATCTCGACTGGTTCTGGCGCGGCTGGTTCTACACGACCGACCATGTCGACATCGCGCTGACCAGCGTGCGGGAGTACCGGCTTTCCACGAAGGATCCGAACGTCGAGGCTCAGCTTTCGCGCGAGCGCAAGGCGGTAAGGCAGCCCGAGCCGCCGACGGTGACCGGCAACAAGGCGCAGGGACTGCAGACCTATATGGACAAACATCCCGACGCGAAGGACTTCTACAACGAGAACGACGAGTTCGCGGTCAACAACAAGGACCTGAACGACTTCGAGACGTACAAGGAAGGCCTCAAGGAGCCGGACAAGTCGGCGATGGAGCGGGCGCTGCGCGAAAACCCGTACATCTACTTCGTGGACTTCCAGAACATTGGCGGGCTGGTCTCGCCGCTGCCGCTCAAGATCACCTATGAGGACGGCTCGGCGAAGGAACAGATCATTCCGGCCGAGATCTGGCGGAAGAACAACCAGAAAGTCACAAAACTGTTCGTGGAGTCGAAAAGGATCGTCTCAGTGGAACTGGACGCGCGCCATCAGATCGCGGACGCGAACAAGTCCAACAACGCCTTCCCGCAAAAGGTGGCGCCGAGCCGTCTCGAAATCTTCCGCCAGACGCAGCCCCAGGCGCGCAACCAGATGGCAGACGCGCTGGTCGAGCTGAAGGCCAAGGAAGCGCCTGCCAGCCCGCCCGCGCCGATCACGCCGGCGCCGCCGCAATGACGGCGCGGGCGCTGCAGCTGACGCGCAGGCTGGCGATCGCCGGCGCCTGTATGCTGGCTGCAGCGCCCGCGGCCTTCGCCCACCGGTCGCAATCCGTACTGACGGTCGTGACCTGGAATCCCGATAGGTCAATGCTGGAAGTCTCGCACCGCATGCATGCGCACGATGCGGAGGTGGGGCTGGCGCAATCGACGGGCGACGCCAACGCGCCGGCGGTGGACATCTCGGTCGTCGCCAATCAGGCCAAGCTGATGCTTTATATAGAGAAGCGTTTCTCGCTGGCTGATGCGAAGGGTCCGATCAAGCTGGCGCCGCTGGGCGCCGAGCTCGAGTCCGAGGCAATTCTCGTCTACCAGGAAGCCAGGCTGCCGGCGCCGCCGGCCGAGCTGGTGATCGACAACCAGATCCTGCGAGATGTGTTCGATCAGCAGACCAACCTGGTGAATGTTCGCATGGCGCAACGGACCCGCACGCTGATCTTCGTCGGCAAGGACGGCGCGAAGCGGGCGAAGGATCTGCTGCAGTAGTCTGAGCCGTCGTCTGGCGCCCGCGGGCCGCCTCAATTAGGAATGCAGATACGGCGGGGGCCGGGGTCCTAGCGGACCCGACCAAAGGGAAGCCTGCCATGAAGAGGATCATCATTTTCCTCCTGCTTGCGCTGCTGGTCGGCGGCGGCGCAGCGGTCTCCATGCTTCCGATGTCGATGGCGGCCGAGTTCGCGGCAAAGCACGTCCCGGCGCTCAAGTATGCCGATGCCACGGGCAGCGTCTGGGACGGCAAGCTGACGAAGGTCGTCTACGGAACGCAGAAGATCGGCGATCTGTCCGTGAAGGCGGACCTGCTGCAGGCGTTCACGGGAAAGGCGGCGGCCAGTGTCGGCTTCGCCCGCGACAAGCTGACAGGAAGCGCGGATATCGCCTGGCCGATCGGCGGCAGGGAAGTGGCGCTGACCAATGTGAAGGTCGGAGGCCCGATCGGCATGGCGCCGGGCATTCCCCAGGTCGTGGCCGTCGGCGGGGGTACGTTCACGCTGGAGCTGAAAAGCCTGAAGTTCGCCGGCGATGTTTGTACGAGCGCGAAAGGCGAGGTGTGGACCGATGCGCTGGCCAAGGTGAACTACAAGGGCTGGGTCGGGCCCGACCTGCGCGGGCCGGTATCCTGCACGAACGGCAAGGTGCAGGTCGAGGCGACCGGCAAGGCGCCTGCCGGCGAAGACGTGACCGCGGTGATGACCGTCACGCCCAGGCTGGACATGGAAGTGACCGCGAGCGTCATGAACGCACAGGGACCGGCGGCGGCGGCCTTCACCGACATGGGCTTCAAGCCGGAGGGCAACGCCCTGGTTATCCGCCAGGCTATCGGATCCTAGGAGTGCGGCGGGAATCGCTGGCGAAATCAGGCAGGAACGCGCTTGACCGGGGGGGCCGAGGCGCCTAAACCCTCGTCCTCCCAGACCAGTGCGGGTGTAGCTCAGTTGGTTAGAGTGCCGGCCTGTCACGCCGGAGGTCGCGGGTTCGAGCCCCGTCACTCGCGCCACTGGTTTCAAGGGGTTAGCGGCCAGCCGTCCGCGTCTTTCGAAATCGGCTATTTCACCGGCTTTCGAAATTTGTCCGCCATCGGGGCGCGACCGGCCTCTCCGGCTTTCGCGCAATCGTTGTTAATGACGCGCCAGCCGGTCGCGACCTGTCCCATATGCCTCGATGAGAGGCGCGACTTCGGGGGAGACTGCCTTCCGAAAGGTTGGAAGGCAGTTCAAGAGGTGGGACGGACGGGGCGTCGGTCTTCGCGAACGTCACGTCGAGCAGGCAGCCGGACCCGCTGAACCTGCATGCTGGGCTGCCGTGACTCGCGCTCACAAATGGCCGCTCTCGCGGCGAGTGCTGGATCGTGTGCAGGGGAGCGTCAGTCCGCTGCGTATTGCGACGTTCCATCGCACACGCTGCAGGCTCCTAGAGACCGGATTCATGGCGGGAAAGTCGCTCTCGGGTACAGTTTTGGCGTCGCGCCGGAGGGCTCTATTGCCTCACGCATGAAAGCGGACTAGGCCGTCCGCACAAACGATGACCGAGGGTTAATATGGAAGGCGCGCAGACGCTTGTCGTCGAATATCTGCCGGTCGTGCTTTTCCTCGGGATTGCGGCGGCCTTGAGCTGCCTGTTCATCGTGATGTCGACCCTGTTCGCGCCGAAGAAGCCCGATCCCGAGAAGCTGTCGGCCTATGAGTGCGGCTTCAACGCATTCGACGACGCCCGCATGAAGTTCGACGTGCGCTTCTATCTGGTCTCCATACTCTTCATCATCTTCGACCTCGAAGTGGCGTTTCTGTTTCCCTGGATCTTTCAGGTGGCGGACGGGAATGTCGCGGCCTTCTGGTCGATGATGGTGTTTCTCGGCGTTCTCACTATCGGGTTCATCTATGAATGGCGCCGCGGCGCGCTGGAGTGGCAGTAATGGCTGATCCTGCTGCGCCAGCTGGTTCTGCCGGGAAGGTCGCGCGCCCGGAAGGCGGCGCGATCATCAAGCCGAACGACCCTTTCTTCTCCGGCCTGTCGGACGAACTCGCGGACAAGGGCTTTATCGTCGCGGCCGCTGACGATTTGATCACCTGGGCGCGCACCGGCTCGCTGATGTGGATGACGTTCGGGCTTGCTTGCTGCGCGGTCGAGATGATGCAGGCGTCGATGCCGCGGTATGACCTCGAGCGCTTCGGCTTTGCGCCGCGCGCGAGCCCGCGCCAGAGCGACGTGATGATCGTCGCCGGCACGCTTACCAACAAGATGGCCCCCGCGCTCCGCAAGGTCTACGACCAGATGCCGGAGCCGCGCTACGTGATCTCTATGGGCTCGTGCGCCAATGGCGGCGGCTACTATCACTATTCATACGCCGTGGTGCGCGGGTGTGACCGTATCGTGCCGGTGGACATATACGTGCCGGGCTGTCCGCCGACCGCCGAGGCGCTGGTCTATGGCGTGCTGCAGCTTCAGAAGAAGATCCGGCGTGAGGGGAGCATCGAGCGATGAGCGCGCTTCCCACCCGCTCCGCCATGACCTCGGAGCTGAAAATCCATCTCGAAGGCGTGCAGGGCAAGGCGATCACGTCGATGTCGGTGACGCTGGGCGAACTGACGCTGGCAGCGCCACGCGATGGGATCGTCAAGCTGCTGACTTTCCTGCGCGACGACAGCCAGTGCCGGTTCGAAACGCTGGTGGATATCTGCGCGTGCGACTACCCGACCGACCCGGAGCGATTCGAGGTGGTCTATCACCTGTTGTCGATGCGGCTGAACCAGCGCATCCGCGTGAAGGTGCGCACCGACGAAATGACGTCGGTCCCGAGCGCCACGGCCGTGTTCCCGGTCGCCAACTGGTACGAGCGCGAGGCGTTCGACATGTATGGCGTGCTGTTCTCCGATCACCCGGACCTGCGCCGCATCCTCACTGACTACGGGTTCGAGGGCTATCCGCTGCGCAAGGACTTCCCGCTGACCGGCCGCGTCGAGGTTCGCTATGACGAAGCGCAGAAGCGCGTGGTCTATGAGCCTGTGAAGCTGGTCCAGGAATACCGCAACTTCGACTTCCTCTCGCCGTGGGAAGGCATGCAGTCGGTTATCCCCGGTGATGAGAAAGCGACGGAGGCCAAGAAGTAGTCATGGCCGACGACGCTAAAACCAGCCCGCACGCCGATACTTTCGATCTCGACGACCGCAAGTTCACGATCAACTTCGGACCTCAACACCCCGCAGCGCACGGCGTTCTGAGGCTGGTCCTGGATCTCGACGGCGAGATCGTCGATCGCGTCGATCCGCATATCGGCTTGCTTCACCGCGGCACCGAGAAGCTGATCGAGTACAAGACCTTCCTTCAGGCGCTGCCTTACTTCGACCGGCTCGACTATGTCGCGCCGATGAATCAGGAGCACGCGTACTGCCTCGCCATCGAAAAGCTGGCGGGCATCGAGGTTCCGATGCGCGCGAAGTACATTCGCGTGATCTTCTCCGAGATCGGCCGGCTGCTGTCGCACATCCTCAACGTCACCACGCAGGCCCTGGATGTCGGCGCGCTGACCCCGCCGCTGTGGGGCTTCGAGGAGCGCGAGAAACTGATGGTGTTCTACGAGCGCGCGTCCGGATCGCGGATGCACGCCGCTTATTTCCGGCCGGGCGGCGTGCATCAAGACCTGCCGCCGGAGCTGGTGGAGGACATTCACAAGTTCTGCGATCCGTTCCTGAAGTTCATGGACGACCTCGAAAACCTCGTCACTGAAAACCGGATCTTCAAGCAGCGCAACGTCGACATCGGCGTGGTGTCCGTGGAAGACGCGCAGGCCTGGGGTTTTTCCGGCGTGATGGTGCGCGGGTCGGGCCTTCCCTGGGACCTGCGCCGCGCCGAGCCGTACGAAGTCTATTCGGAACTCGACTTCAAGATTCCGGTCGGCAAGAACGGCGACTGCTGGGACCGCTATCTCTGCCGCATCGAGGAGATGCGCGAGAGCATCAAGATCATCAGGCAGTGCATCGACAGGATGCCGGTTGGGCCCGTGCTGCCCGAGCATTCGAAATATGCCCCGCCGCGCCGAGGCGAGATGAAGACGTCGATGGAAGCGTTGATCCATCACTTCAAGCTTTATACCGAAGGCTTCCGCGTCCCGGCGGGCGAGACCTATGCCTGTGTCGAGGCGCCGAAAGGCGAGTTCGGCGTCTATCTGGTGACCGACGGCGGCAACCGGCCCTATCGCCTGAAAATCAAGGCGCCGGGCTTTGCCCACCTTCACGCGATGGATCATCTGTGCCGCGGCCACATGCTGGCCGACGTGTCGGCCATTCTCGGTTCGCTGGACATCGTGTTCGGGGAGATCGACCGTTGAGCCATCGCCGTTTCCACGATCCAGCTCACCACCGGCCGTTCAGCTTCAGCCAGGCGACGGAAGACCAGATTTCGTGGTGGGAGCGGAAGTATCCTGCCGAGCGCCGCTGGTCCGCCGTCATCCCGGCATTGTGGGTGACGCAGAAGCAGAACGATGGCTGGTTGTCCGAGCCCGCGCTGCGCGCCGTCGCCGACAGGCTCGGCATGAACTACATCCGCGTCTACGAGGTCGCGACTTTTTACACGATGTTCAATCTCGAGCCGGTGGGCAAGTACCACCTGCAGGTCTGCGGCACGACGCCGTGCATGCTGCGCGGCGCGGAGAAGCTGAAAGGCTTCTGCGAGCGCAAAATCGGGCCGAAGGGCGAGGTCTCATCCGGCGGCACGTTCTCGTGGGTCGAGGTGGAATGCCTGGGCGCGTGCGTGAATGCGCCGATGATTCAGATCAACGATTACTTTTATGAAGACCTGACGGTGGAGTCGCTCGAGCGGATCATCGAGGATCTGGCGGCGGGCAAGGACCCGAAACCTGGCACGTATGTGGAGCGGCAAACGTCCGCGCCACAGGGGCCGCCAACGTCGCTGACCGATGAAGCGCTGTTCGACGGCTCGAAAGCCCAGCCGCTGGCGGCCATCCCGAACGCGCCCAAGCCCGTGGACCCCAATGCGCCTGCCGCTGCTCCGGCGGCCAAGGCATGAGGCGAGCGATGGCCGACAACAAACCCACGCCAAAGATGATCGGCGCGCTGGTCAAGGCGGGCATTTTCGAGGCCCTGTGCATCGGCGCGGGCGTGATCGGATATTTTGCGACGGACAAGGTCATCTGGATCGTGATGGGCGTTCTCGCGGGGCTGGGCTTCAGCATCCCGGCGGTGATCATGTTCGTTCGAGAGGCAAAGGAGCGCGATCGTGCTTCTCGATAGGGATCGCATTTTCACGAACCTCTACGGCCGTCACGATTTCCGCCTGGAAGCGGCGAAGAAGCGTGGCGCGTGGAACTCCACGAAAGAGCTGATGCAGTTCGGCCCGGAGTGGATCTGCGACCAGATCAAGGCGTCGGGCCTGCGCGGACGGGGCGGGGCGGGATTCCCCACCGGCCTCAAATGGACCTTCATGCCCAAGAAGGTCGGCGACCGGCCGCACTATCTGGTCGTCAATGCGGACGAGTCCGAACCCGGCACCTGCAAGGACCGGGACATCATGCGCCACGATCCGCACCTGCTGATCGAGGGCTGCCTGATCGCGTCGTTCGCGATGCGGGCGCACGCCTGCTACATCTACCTGCGCGGCGAATACATCTACGAGCGCGAGTGCCTGGAAGAAGCCATCAAGGAGGCCTACGCGGCCGGCCTGGTCGGCAAGAACGCCTGCGGTTCGGGCTGGGATTTCGACATCTTTTGCCACCACGGCGCGGGCGCCTACATCTGCGGCGAGGAGACCGCACTGCTCGAAAGCCTGGAAGGCAAGAAGGGCCAGCCGCGCCTGAAGCCGCCTTTCCCGGCCAACGCCGGCCTCTACGGCTGCCCGACCACCGTGAACAATGTCGAGTCGATCGCTGTTGCGCCGACCATCCTGCGCCGCGGCGCGAGCTGGTTCGCGGGTTTCGGCCGGCCGAACAACACGGGGACGAAGATCTTCTGCATCTCCGGGCACGTCGAGCGGCCGTGCAACGTCGAAGAAGAGATGTCGATCCCACTGAAGACGCTGATCGAAGAGCATTGCGGCGGCGTGCGTGGCGGCTGGAACAACCTCAAGGCCGTCATCCCCGGCGGATCGTCGGTGCCGATGATCCCGAAGGATGTCTGCGACACGGTGCTGATGGATTTCGATGCGCTGCGCGATGTGAGATCTGGCCTCGGCACGGCGGCCGTCATCGTGATGGACAAGTCGACGGACCTGATCAAGGCGATCGCCCGCATCGCCTACTTCTACAAGCATGAGAGCTGCGGACAGTGCACCCCGTGCCGCGAAGGCACCGGTTGGATGTGGCGCGTGCTGGAACGGATGGCGAAGGGCGAAAGCGAGACGTCGGAGATCGACACGCTTCTTGATGTTGCGAGCCAAGTCGAAGGCCACACGATCTGCGCACTGGGCGATGCGGCGGCCTGGCCGATCCAGGGGCTGATCCGCCATTTCCGGCAGGAGATCGAGGATCGCATCGTGAACTATCGTCAGGGCCGTCCGCACGTGCAGGGCGTAACACTGACGGCGGCGGAGTAGGGGATGGCTGACACCTTCAAGCTCATCGTCGACGGCGTCGAAGTGGACGTGCCGAAGAGCTATACGCTGCTGCAGGCGTGCGAAGAGGCTGGCGCCGAGATCCCGCGCTTCTGCTACCACGAGCGGCTGTCGATCGCCGGCAACTGCCGCATGTGCCTGGTCGACTGGGTCGGCGCGCCGAAGCCGATCGCAAGCTGTGCGCAGACGGTGGGCGACATGCGGCCGGACCCGGATGGCACGCCGCCGAAAATCCAGACACGCTCGCCGCGCGCGATCAAGGCGCGCAATGGCGTGATGGAATTCCTGCTGATCAACCACCCGCTGGATTGCCCGATCTGCGACCAGGGGGGCGAATGCGACCTGCAGGACCAGGCGATGGGCTATGGCCGCGCCGCCTCGCGCTATAACGAGAACAAGCGGGCCGTCGACGACAAGTATATGGGTCCGCTGGTGAAGACGATCATGACGCGCTGCATCCAATGCACACGTTGCGTCCGCTTCGCCTCGGAAGTTGCGGGCGTCGACGAGATCGGTCTCGCCAATCGCGGCGAGGACGCCGAAATCACCACCTATCTGGAAAAGTCGCTGACGTCGGAACTGTCGGGCAATGTGATCGACCTGTGCCCGGTCGGCGCGCTGACGTCGAAGCCGTATGCTTTCAACGCCCGCCCATGGGAGCTGCGCAAGACCGAGAGCATCGATGTGATGGATGCGCTGGGCTCGAACATCCGCGTCGATGCCCGCGGTCCGGCGGTGATGCGCATCCTTCCGCGCGTGAACGAAGAGATCAACGAGGAGTGGATCTCCGACAAGACGCGCTTCGTCTGGGATGGCCTCGGCCGCCAGCGCCTGGACAAGCCGTATGTGCGCGAAAATGGCGCGCTGAAGGCCGTGACGTGGGACGAAGCGCTGAAGCGTGCGGCAGAGATGCTCAAGACGCCGGCGGACTCGATCGGCGTCATCGCGGGCGATCTCGCCTGCGCTGAAGGCATGAAAGCGGCGATGGACCTCGCCAATGCGCTGGGCGTGAAGTCGATCGACTGCCGCCAGGATGGCGCCAGGCTTGGGCTGGCTGCAGACGGCTCGAAGCTGCCGCGCGAGAGCTGGCTGTTCAATTCGACGATCATGGGCATCGATGAAGCCAACTCGATCGTGCTGGTCGGCGTCGATCCGCGCAAGGAAGCGGCGGTGTTGAACGCGCGGCTGCGCAAGGCGTGGCTGCGCATGGTTCCGGTCGCCCTGATGGGCGAGCGCGTCGACCTGACGTTCGACTATCGCTATCTGGGCCCTGGCCCCGACAGCCTGAAAGAGCTCAAGGCCGGACATCCGGTGTTCGACCAGCTGGCCAACGCCAAGCGTCCGCTGATCATCCTCGGCCAGGGCGCGCTGACGCGCGGCGACGGCGCTGCCGTGCTGAATGCCGTCTCGGCGTTCGCCGCGGCGGTCGGCGCGTTCAAGGATGGCTGGAACGGCTTCAGCGTGCTGCACACTGCAGCCTCGCGTGTGGGCGGGCTCGACTTGGGCTTCCTGCCGGCCTCGTACGGTCAAGCAGGGGGCGGCAAGGATGTTGCGGGCATCATCGCCGGCGCGCAGTCGGGCGAGATCAAGACGGTGCTGCTGCTCGGCGCGGACGAGATCGACACGTCGAAGCTGGGCAAAGCCAACGTCATCTACATTGGCAGCCACGGCGACAATGGCGCTCACCGCGCCGACGTGATCCTGCCGGCGGCCGCCTATACCGAGAAATCCGCGACATATGTGAACACCGAAGGCCGAGTGCAACGGACCCAGCGCGCCGTGCCGCCGAAGGGCGAAGCGCGCGAGGACTGGGCGATCCTGCGGGCGCTGTCGGCCTATGCTGGCAAGACGCTGCCTTACGACACGCTGGCGCAGCTTCGCGCCAAGCTCGGTCAGGACCATCCGACCTTCCTCGGCCTCGATTTCGCGCCGGGTAGGACGGGCGACAGCAAGGCGCCGCCTTATGGCTTGGCGGGCCAGCTTCAGCCGGCGCCGTTCGCCACGCCGATCAAGGCGTTCCACCTGACCAACCCGATCGCGCGCGCATCGCGCACCATGGCGGAATGCGCCGAACTCGCGGCGGGCGCCAAGCCCGCCGTTGCGGCGGAATAGGAGAGCGACATGCAACAGCTCTTCGATTGGGGCGGCGGGATGTGGGGCGGCATCGGCCTTGCCGTGCTGCAGATCCTTGCCTTTGTCGTCATCCTTCTGGTGTCGATCGCCTTCCTGCTGCTGATGGACCGCAAGGTCTGGGCGGCGGTGCAGTTGCGCAAGGGGCCCAACGTGGTGGGCCCGTTCGGTTTGTTCCAGTCGTTCGCCGACCTGATCAAGTTCGTCATCAAGGAAGTCATCATCCCGGCAGGCGCCAACAAGACGGTGTTCCTGCTGGCGCCGATCGTGACACTGACGCTAGCGCTTGTCGGTTGGGCGGTGATTCCGGTGGCGCCCGGCTGGGTGATCGCCGACCTAAATGTCGGCGTGCTGTACCTGTTCGCGATCTCGTCGCTGGGCGTCTACGGCATCATCATGGGGGGCTGGGCGTCGAACTCCAAATATCCGTTCCTCGGTGGCTTGCGGTCCGCAGCGCAGATGGTGTCGTACGAAGTCTCCATCGGTTTCGTGATCATCACCGTGCTGCTTCTGGTCGGTTCGCTGAACCTCACAGACATCGTCAATGCGCAGGCGGGCGGCATCTGGAACTGGCACGCTTTCCTGCTGACGCCGGACAAGATCGTGATGTTCCCGGTCATGTTCGTGATGTTCGTGATCTTCTTCATCTCGGCGCTGGCCGAGACTAACCGGCCGCCCTTCGACCTGCCGGAGGCGGAATCGGAACTCGTGGCCGGCTATCAGGTGGAATACTCGTCCAGCCCGTACCTCATGTTCATGATTGGCGAATACGTCTCCATCGTGCTGATGTGCGCGATGATGACCATCCTGTTCTTCGGCGGATGGCATGCGCCGATCCCGATCCCTGCGGATGGCTTCCCGGAATGGCTGATCAGCCTTGGCGGCTTCCTGGTATTCGCGGTCAAGGTGATCTTCTTCTTCTTCATGTTCGCCATGGTGAAGGCGATCGTGCCGCGTTACCGCTATGACCAGCTGATGCGTCTGGGCTGGAAGATATTCCTGCCGACGTCGCTGGTCGCTGTCGTTCTGGTATCCGCCTACGTGGTCTTCGTGCGCAACGGCGCGGGAGGCTAGGAGAGCTCATGTCGATCGTTCAGGCTTTGAGGGGAGCGATGCTGACGGACTTCGGGTCCGCCTTCATCCTGTCCATGCGGCAGTTCTTCACCCGCAAAGCGACGCTGAACTACCCGTTCGAGAAGGGCCCGCTCTCCCCACGCTTCCGCGGCGAGCATGCGCTGCGCCGCTATGCTAACGGCGAAGAGCGCTGCATCGCCTGCAAGCTCTGCGAGGCGATCTGCCCGGCGCAGGCCATCACGATCGAGGCCGAGCCGCGCGAAGACGGATCGCGCCGCACCACCCGCTACGACATCGATATGGTGAAATGCATCTACTGCGGCTTCTGCCAGGAAGCGTGCCCGGTGGACGCCATCGTCGAAGGCCCGAATTTCGAGTTCGCCACGGAAACCCGCGAGGAACTCTACTACGACAAGGACCGTCTGCTGGAGAACGGCGACCGCTGGGAACGCGAGATCGCACGAAATCTGGAACTGGACGCCCGCTACCGATAGAAGGGCGCGGCTCGCGGGGGGCGAGTCGGGCTCGTTGGACGTCTCACAGCCCCGTCCGGGGCGCTTTGGACCAAAGGAAAGGAAGGCTAGGCGCGTGCAGCTGATAGCTTTCTACATCCTCTCGACGGTGGTCGTTCTGTCGGCCCTGTTCGTGATTGCCGCCCGCAACCCGGTTCACTCCGTGTTGTGGCTGATCTGCGCGTTCTTCACGTCGTCCGGATTGCTCGTTCTGATCGGCGCGGAGTTTCTCGCGATGATCCTGGTGGTCGTCTATGTTGGCGCGGTGGCGGTGCTGTTCCTGTTCGTCGTGATGATGCTCGACATCGACTTCGTCGAACTGAAGCAGGGCTTCACCGATTACCTTGTGCAGGGCGCGCTGATAGCAGGGGTCCTGCTCGCCGAGATCGGCGTTGTGGCGGCATCGCTCACCGTCAGGAGCAGCGCGGACTTCAACCCGAGCCCCGATGCGCCGACCAACGCCGAGGCGCTGTCGAAGGTGCTCTATACGGACTATCTGCTGCTGTTCCAGATGTCGGGCATCGTGCTGCTGGTCGCCATGATGGGCGCCATCGTGCTGACGCTGCGCAGCCGGCCGAAGGTAAAGCGGCAGGACATTGCGAAACAGACCGGCCGCAAACGCAAGGACGCCGTCGAGCTCAAAGACGTGCGTCCGGGGCAGGGGATCTGACCATGGATGGCATGACGCTCGGCATCGGCCACTACCTCGCAGTCTCGGCGGCGCTGTTCACCATCGGCGTGTTCGGCATCTTCGTGAACCGCAAAAACATCATCGTCATCCTGATGGCGATCGAGCTGATCCTGCTGTCGGTTAATATCAATCTCATCGCCTTCTCGGTCTTCAACGGCACCATCATGGGGCAGGTTTTCGCCATGCTGGTGCTGACGGTCGCCGCCGCCGAGGCGGCGGTGGGGCTTGCAATCCTGGTCGTCTACTTCCGCAACCGCGGCGAAATCGCGGTTGAGGACGTCAACGTGCTTCGCGGTTAGGGAAGGGAAACGGGGACGTGGCTTTCCAGGACCTCGCGGCGATCTTCATCGTGCTCGCGCCCGGCATTGCCGCGGCGATCGCGGGCCTTGGCCAGCGCATGCTCGGCGACAAGGGCTCGATGGCGATCACGACCGGCATTCTCGTCGCCTGCGCGGGCCTCGCCGGCTTCCTGTTCTTCAACCAGGTGTTCGGCGATCACGAAGGCCCGGCCCATGGCCACACGCTGGTCCTCGCACGCTGGTTCGACGTAGGCACGTTCGCCGCCAACTGGGCGGTGCGCGTCGACACGCTGTCGGTCGTCATGATGTTCGTGGTGACCAGCGTTTCGGCGCTCGTGCACATCTACTCCATAGGCTACATGGCTGACGATCCGCATCGCGCGCGCTTCTTCGCCTATCTCTCGCTGTTCACCTTCGCGATGCTGATGCTGGTGACGGCGGACAACTTCATCCAGCTGTTTTTCGGCTGGGAAGGCGTGGGGCTTGCCTCCTACCTGCTGATCGGCTTCTGGTACAAGAAGCCTTCAGCCAACGACGCAGCCATCAAGGCGTTCGTGGTCAACCGCGTCGGCGACTTCGGCTTCGCGCTCGGCATCATGGCACTGGTGTTCATGATCCAGGTTCCGGCCGAGTTCCTGGGCGCCGACGGCAAGCCGGTTGCGGCCTACCTGCAGCAGGTGGGCGTGACGCAATTCTCCAGCGTCGGGTTCGATACGGTCTTCAACATCATCGTAAACAACGTGCCGGTGCAGCCGATCGGGGCTGTGGCCGCGATTCCGATCCAGTCAGTGACGTTCGACTTCCTCGGCCAGCATGTCTGGGGTCTCGAGATCGCGGGCGTGCTGCTGTTCATTGGCGCGATGGGCAAGTCGGCGCAATTCTTCCTGCACACCTGGTTGCCGGACGCCATGGAAGGCCCGACGCCGGTCTCCGCGCTGATCCACGCCGCTACCATGGTGACTGCCGGAGTGTTCCTTGTCTGCCGATGCTCCTACCTTTACGAGCACACGGTGATCGCTGCGAACGTCGTGACGATCATCGGGGCCGTCACCTGCTTCTTCGCGGCGACGGTCGGTCTGGCTCAGAACGACATCAAGCGCGTGGTTGCGTATTCGACGTGTTCGCAGCTTGGCTACATGTTCTTCGCCGCCGGCGTTGGCGCTTATCAGGCGGCGATGTTCCACCTGTTCACCCACGCCTTCTTCAAGGCGTTGCTGTTCCTCTCGGCCGGTGCAGTCATCCACGGCATGCACCACGAGCAGGACATGCGGAACATGGGCGGCCTGCGAAAGAAGATGCCGCTGACCTGGGCGATGATGCTGATCGGCACGCTTGCTCTCACGGGCGTGGGGATACCGGGCGTGGAGGGCCTCCATATCGGCTTCGCTGGCTTCTTCTCCAAGGACGCCATCATCGAGAGCGCCTACGCTTCGCATGACGCGTACGCGCAACTCGCGTTCTGGCTTTCGATCGGCGCAGCCTTCCTGACGTCGTTCTACTCATGGCGCCTGATGTTCATGACGTTCGAGGGCAAGACACGCGCGGATCATCACACCTTCGATCACGCGCACGATCCGCCCTGGGTCATGGCAATACCGCTGATCCTGCTGGCGGTTGGGGCGGCGGCTTCCGGTCTCGTCTTCTACGATGCGATGGTCGACCATCATCAGGCGGATTTCTGGGGTTCGGCGATCTATACCGGATCGGAGAACCATGTGCTGCACGACCGGCACGAGGTTCCGTTCTGGGTGCTGGTTGCGCCGGCGGCGGCGTGGATCAGCGGGCTCGCGTTCGCCATCATCTTCTACCTGCTGGCGCCGTCTGTGCCGCGCGGGATGGCGCGCAATGGCGGGCCGATGCACTCGTTCCTGTCGCACAAGTGGTATTTCGACGAGATCTATCACTTCGTCTTCGTGCGCGGCGCGGCGCTGCTGGGCGACCTGTTCTGGAAGGTCGGCGACAAGAAGATTATCGACGGCCTCGGCCCTGACGGCGTGACCGGCATCGCCAAGGCCGGCGCCGGCGGTCTGTCGAGGCTGCACACCGGCTTCCTGTTCCACTACGCGCTCGTGATCCTGCTGGCGGCCGTCGTGTTTTCGGCCTTCGTCCTTCTCGGGCAGAGGCGCTGATCCATGGCCAGCCTGCCCATCCTTTCCCTAGTCACCTTTCTCCCGCTGCTCGGCGCGCTGCTGATCCTCGGCTTCCGTGTTCTGGCGGGGGCGAATTTCGCGGCCGGCGCGTCGAAGGGCATCGCGTTGATCATTTCGATCGCGGCGTTCGTCGCCTCGATCCTGGCGTTGCTGCAGTTCAACCCGAATGCGGCGGGCTACCAGCTTGTCGAAAGCGTGCCGTGGTTTGGCGGGTCGTCCTACAAGCTCGGCGTCGACGGCATGTCGCTGGCGCTGATCGTGCTGACGACGGCGCTGACGCCGCTCTGCGTGCTGCAGTCGATGACTTCGATCAAGGACCGGCTGGCCGACTACATGGTCGCCTTCCTGATCCTGGAATGCCTCATGATCGGCGTGTTCTGCGCGCTCGACCTGATGCTGTTCTACGTGTTCTTCGAGGGCGGCCTGATCCCGATGTTCCTCATCATCGGGATCTGGGGCGGCAAGAACCGGCTCTACGCCGCCTTCAAGTTCTTCCTCTATACGCTGCTCGGCTCGCTGCTGCTGCTGGCGGCGCTGATCTACATGTACATCCTCACCGGCACGACCGATGTCGAGGCGCTGCAGCAATATCCATTCGCGCCCGAAGTGCAGACGTGGTTGTGGCTGGCGTTCTTCGCGTCGTTCTCGGTCAAGCTGCCGATGTGGCCGGTGCACACGTGGCTGCCCGATGCGCACGTCGAGGCCCCGACGGCCGGCTCCGTAGTTCTGGCCGCCGTGCTGCTGAAGATGGGCGGCTATGGCTTCCTGCGGTTCTCGCTGCCGATGTTCCCGGACGCCTCGCTGCTGTTCCAGCCGCTGATGTTCGCGCTCAGCGTCATCGCCATCATCTATGCCTCGCTGGTCGCCTTCCGGCAGACCGACATCAAGAAGCTGGTGGCGTACTCGTCCGTCGCGCACATGGGCTTTGTTACGCTGGGAATTTTCGCTTTCAACGAGGCGGGCATCCAGGGCGCGATCTTCCAGATGATCTCGCACGGCATCATCTCCGGGGCTCTCTTCTTCTGCGTCGGCGTGATCTACGACCGGATGCACACGCGCGAGATCGCGTTCTATGGCGGCCTCGTTCATCGCATGCCGGTCTATGCCGCGTTGTTCATGCTGTTCTCGATGGCCAATGTCGGCCTGCCGGGAACCAGCGGGTTCGTCGGCGAGATCCTGACGATGGTTGGAGGCTTCCAGGCCTCGACCTGGGCGGCGGCGGGCGCCGCGCTTGGCGTCATCCTGTCTGCGGTCTACATGCTCACGCTCTACCGCCGTGCGGTGTTCGGCGAGATGACCAACGAGAAGCTGTTCGATATCAAAGACGTCACCGCCGCGGAGTTCTTCATTCTCGGCCTGCTCGCCATCGGCGCGCTGGTGTTCGGCGTGATGCCGTCGCTTGTCTTCGACCTCACTAAAGGGTCGAGCGATGCAATCCTCCAGATGATCGGGAAGTAGGGGCAGGCCATGAACCTTCTCGCCGATCTCCAGGTTGCCCTGCCGGACGCGCTGCTCGCCGCCTATGGCCTCGCGGCGCTGCTGTTGGCCGCCATTGGCGGCGACCGCATCTCTGTCCTGCTGCGCGTTCTCACGTCGTTCGCACTCGCCGCAGCGGCGGTGTTTGCCTTCATCCAGTTCCCGCAGGGCGATGCGGAGGCGTTCAACGGCCTCTATCGCGTGACGCCGTTCGTGCTCTTCGCCAAGGGCGCGACGTATGCGCTGGCCGCGTTGGCGCTGTTCATGTCCGGCGGATTCCTGAGAGCTGCATCGATGGAGCGGTACGAATACTCGCTGCTCATTGTCTTTGCCGCCATGGGCGCAGGCGTGATGCTGTCAGCCAACGACTTGATGACGCTCTATGTCGGGATCGAGACGCTGAGCCTGTCGTCCTACGTCCTCGCTGCGTTCCGGCGCGACAGCCTGAAGTCCGCCGAGGCGGGCCTCAAATACTTCGTGCTCGGCGCGCTCGCGTCAGGCCTGCTGCTTTACGGATCGTCGCTGGTCTACGGCTTCGCTGGCGGCACCAACTATGCGGTGATCGCGGCAGCGGACAATTCTGTGGGGTTGATCTTCGGTCTTGTGCTGATCATCTGCGGCCTTGCCTTCAAGGCGTCCGCCGCGCCGTTCCATGTCTGGACGCCGGACGTTTACGAAGGCGCGCCGGCGCCGGTGGTCGCCTTCTTTGCAACCGCTCCGAAGATCGCCGCGGTCGTTGTGCTGGCGCATGTTATGTTCACCACTTTTGGCCCGCACCAGCAGTCGTGGCGGATGGTGATTGCGATCATCGCCGCCGCATCGATGCTGATCGGCGCGTTCGGCGCGCTGGCGCAAAGCAGCATCAAGCGGATCCTCGCCTATTCCTCGATCTCCAACGTCGGCTTCGCGCTGATCGCCATCGCCGCGGGCGTCGAGGACGGCGCATCGGCGGTGCTGGTCTACATGACCCTCTACGTCATCGCGACGCTGGGCATGTTCGGGGGCGTTCTGGCGCTGCGACGGAAGGGCGTCGCAATCGACGATGTGTCGGACCTTAACGGTCTGTCGAAGCTGAAGCCCGGCATGACGCTGGGCCTGGTTGTCCTGATCTTCTCGGTGGCGGGCATTCCGCCGGCTGCAGGGTTCTGGGGCAAGCTGCAGGTGTTCGAGGCAGGCCTGCGTGCGGACATGCTCTGGCTGGTCCTGGTGGGCGCTCTCTCCAGCGTCGTGTCGCTGGGCTACTACCTGCGCCTTGTCTGGGCGATGATGATGAAGCCCCCCGGCGAAGCGCTGGACCGCACCGACCTCAGCGTGTCAGCGACTGTGTTCGCCTCCGCTGCGATATCGTTCCCGGTGCTGACGATCGGCATCCAGCTATTGCTCGACGCAGCTGCCTTCGCATCGGCTGGCTAGAGCGGAATGGCCACGACCGACTTCTCGGACGCCTGGCCGGTCATCCGGTTCGGCGAAATTGACTCGACCAATGAAGAGGCGCGCCGCCGCGCGCAGTTGGGCGATGTCGGACCGTGCTGGCTGATGGCGCAGATACAGACTGCGGGCAGGGGCAGGCTCGGACGGCAGTGGGACTCGCCCGCGGGCAACCTTTTCGCCACGGCCCTGTTTGTCCTCCCGCGCCCGTCCGCCGAGGCTGTGCTGGCAAGCTATTCGGCGGGGCTTGCCGTGCTCGATGCCGTGAAGGGCGCGGGCGTCGATGCGTCCAGGCTGAAGCTGAAATGGCCCAACGATGTGCTGGCGGGCGAGGCCAAACTCGCCGGCATTCTGATCGAGACCGGACTGAGGGGTGGGCAGCTATGGATGGCGGCCGGCTTCGGCGTGAACGTCGCCTCGGCCCCCAAGCGTTCGGATCGCGCCACGGCCTGCCTGGCGCAGATGCCCGGCGGGCAGGGCGTGACAGCGGACCGGATCCTGGCGTCGTTAGATGTCGCTTTTCGCTCGCGGTTGGCGCGTCTGTTGGGCGAGGGATTTGGGCCGACGCGCGAGGCGTGGCTGGCCCATGCCGCGCATCTCGGTAAACGCGTCGAACTGACGCCTGCCTCCGGGCGCGTCGAGGGTGTGCTGAAAGGCCTGGCCGATGATGGGGCTTTGATCGTCGAGCTCGATGGCGGGACTCTGACCCATGTTCGGGCGGGTGAAATCTCGCTATTGGGATAATATCTTGAGCTGGAGGAGCCGCGGCCATGCTGCTGGCGATCGACACGGGCAACACCAACACGCTCTTTGCCGTCCATGACGGCAAGGACTGGCGGGCGCAATGGCGCAGCGCCACGGACATGACCAAGACCGCGGACGACTATGCGGTGTGGCTGTCGACCCTCATGGGCATAAATGGTCTCAAGCTCGAGCAGATTGACGACTGCATTATCTCAACCGTCGTGCCGCAGTCGCTTTTCAACCAACGGAATTTCGCGCGCCGGTATCTCAAGGTGGAGCCCTTTGTGATCGGCGAAAACGTCGAGCTGGGCGTCAAGGTGCTGATCCCCAAGCCCAGCGAAGTGGGCGCTGACCGTCTGGTGAACGCAGTGGGGGCGCACGAGACCTATCCCGGGCCGCTGATCGTGATCGATAGCGGCACGGCGACGACATTCGATGTCGTCGACGGCGAAGGCTCGTTCGAGGGCGGCATCATCGCTCCCGGCATCAACCTGTCGATGAAGGCGCTGCACGAGGCGGCGGCCAAGTTGCCGCGGGTGGCGATCCAGCGTCCGCCGCAGGTCATCGGCAGAGATACGGTCGTTGCGATGCAGTCCGGCGTGTTCTGGGGTTACATTGATCTCATTGATGGGCTGGTCGAACGCATCAAGGCCGAGTACGGCAAGCCCATGACAGTCATTGCCACAGGCGGCGTCGCGTCCCTCTTCGAAGGCGCGGCGAGCAAGATCGACCACTTCGACAGCGACATCACCATTCGCGGTCTGCGCATCCTCTACGAGCGCAACATTGCCAATTCAGCACGTGAGCTGAAGTGAAGGGCGCGGAACTCATTTTTGCGCCTCTCGGCGGATGCCGGGAAATCGGCATGAACCTCAATGCCTATGGTTATGGCCCGCCCGAGAACCGACGCTGGATCGTGGTCGATGTGGGCGTGACGTTTGGCAACGACTCGACGCCGGGCGTCGATCTCATCATGCCGGACCCGGTCTATCTAGAAAGCTTCGCCGACCAGATCGAGGCGATCATCCTGACGCATGCGCACGAGGACCACATCGGCGCCATCGGCTGGCTGTGGCCCAAGCTGCGCGCCCCGATCTACGCGACGCCGTTCACGGCGTATCTGGTGGCAGAGAAGCTGAAGGAGCGCGGCCTCGCTGACGAGGCGGAGCTGCACATCATGCAGCTGCAGGAGACACGGCAATTCGGACCTTTCGAGGTCGAGCTCATCACGCTGACCCACTCGATCCCGGAGCCCAACGGCCTCGCCATCCGCACGCCGCTGGGAACTATCCTGCACACCGGCGACTGGAAGATCGACCCCGATCCGCTGATCGGCGAGGATTTCGACCAGGCGAAGATCGAGCAGCTTGGGCGCGAAGGCATTCTCGCGATGGTCTGCGATTCGACCAACGTATTCGAGGAGGGCGAGGCGGGATCGGAAGGCAGCGCGCGGCTGGCTCTCATCCAGGCGGTCGCCGAACAGACCGGCCGTGTGGCTATCACGAGCTTTGCGTCAAACGTAGCGCGTGTGCAGTCGGCGTGCGAGGCGGCGCGGGCGAATGACAGGTCTGTCTGCCTTGTCGGTCGTTCGATGCTGCGCATTGTCGGCGCGGCCCAGTCGGTGGGCCTGCTCAAGGGCTACAACTTCATCGAGCCAGAGGATGCGGCGGATCTGCCGCACGCGCATGTGCTCTATCTTTGCACCGGATCGCAGGGCGAGCCGAACGCGGCGCTGTCGCGCATCGCGCGCGGCGACCATCCGGTGGTGAAGATGGGTGATGGCGACACGGTGATCTTTTCCTCGCGCGTTATTCCCGGCAACGAGCGGGCGATCGGCGAGATCCAGAATCAGCTGGCTGAGCGGAACATACGCCTTGTCACGTCGCGGCAGTTCGACATTCACGTTTCAGGGCATCCGTGCCGCGACGAGCTGCGCCGCATGTACATGTGGGCGAAGCCGAAGATCAGCGTGCCGGTGCATGGCGAGCGCCGGCATATCTTCGAGCACGCGCGCTATGCCCGCTCGCTGCAGGTGCCCGAGGCGATCACGCCGGACAATGGCGATGTGATCCGCTTGGCGCCGGGGCCAGTACAGGTCATCGACCAGGTTCCGGTGGGCCGCCTGCACGTCGACGGCGAAGTGCTGACGTCGGACAAGGCCGGCGGCATGTGGGAGCGGCGCAAGATGGCCTACAACGGCCACCTGTCGGTGAGCCTCGTTGTCGGCAAGGGCCGAGTCGAGGATGGGCCGATCATCGTGGCGCGCGGGTTCTCGGAGCCGGATGGTCGTCCGGCGGATGAATCCATGGAGCCGATCGATGATGCGGCGGAAGCCGCGATCGACGCGCTCAAGAAAGCGGATTTCGCCGACGACGAGAAGATCGAGCGCGTGCTGACCAAAGCGGTTCGCCGGGCGGCCGAAATCGCTTTCGGCAAGCGGCCGCTGGTCGATATCACCATACACAGGGTCTAGCCTTCGGGAGCTCCGCAATGACCATCGGACGGATGAACCATATCGGCATAGCGGTGCCTTCGGTCGAGAAAGCCTTCGAAACCTATCGCACGCTCTACGGCGCAACTGACTTCGTGCAGCCATTCGACATGCCGGCGCAGGGCGTCCGCGTGGGTTTCGTCAACCTGCCCAACACCCAGCTCGAAATCATCGAGCCGCTGGGCGAGAAGTCGCCGATCATCAACTTCCTGGAGAAGAACCCGAAGGGCGGACAGCACCATGTCTGCTTCGAGGTAAAGGACATCCATGAAGCCAAGGCGGAAATGGAGAGGAAAGGCGCTAAGGTGCTGGGTGAGCCGCGCATCGGCGCCCACGGCACGCTGGTGATCTTCATCCACCCCAAGGATTCAGACGGTGTGCTGATTGAACTCATGGAAGAGCCCAAGGGACGCCACTAGGGTCTCTACATGGGCGTCTTCGAGATCATCGTCGTCTTTGCCTGCTCATGGTGGCTGGTGTTCTTGCCGATCCTGTCTGCGGGCACGCGCAGCCAGCACGAGGCGGGCGATGTTCTGCCCGGCACGGAGCGCGCAGCGCCCGAGCGAATCTCCTGGCGGCCGAAATTCATCATCGCGACAGTCGGGGCGACCATCATTACGTTACTGATCTGGCTGACTCTGCGTTTCGGGTGGCTGGCCTTCATCGTTCCAAAGCACTAGGCGGCGTTCGCCACATTGCGCCCATGCTTCGGGGCTTGTATCCAGCCTGCAATGTCCGCTGCCTGAACAGGGCCTCTGATGCGCCTTTCCCGCTATTTTCTGCCGGTCCTCAAAGAGGCGCCTGCCGATGCACAGATTGTGTCGCACCAGCTTATGCTGCGCGCGGGCATGATCAAGCAGAATGGCGCCGGCATCTATTCCTGGCTGCCGCTGGGCATGCGCGTGCTGCACAAGATCGAGAAGATCGTGCGAGAAGAGCAGGAGCGTGCGGGGGCGGTCGAGCTGCTGATGCCAACGATTCAGTCAGCCGACCTCTGGAAAGAAAGTGGCCGCTACGACGCCTATGGCAAGGAGATGCTTCGCATCGTCGACCGTCATGAGCGCGAGATGCTGTACGGCCCGACGAACGAGGAAATGATCACCGACATCTTCCGGACGTTCGTACGCTCCTACAAGCAACTGCCGCTCAACCTCTATCACATCCAGTGGAAGTTCCGGGACGAGGTCCGTCCGCGTTTCGGCGTGATGCGCGGCCGCGAGTTCCTGATGAAGGATGCCTACTCCTTCGACGTGTCCGTCGAAGCGGCGAAGCAGTCCTATTACCGGATGTTCTGCGCCTACCTGAACACGTTCAGCCGCATGGGGTTGAAGGCGGTGCCGATGCGCGCCGACACAGGGCCGATCGGAGGCGACTTGAGCCACGAGTTCATCGTGCTGGCGGAAACGGGCGAAAGCGCCGTGTTCTGCGACAGCGCCCTGGTCGACATGCCGGCGCCGGGCGCCAATCTCGATTTCTACCAGGACCTGCTGCCCGAAATTGAGAAGCGCACCAGGCTTTACGCCGCCACCGAAGAGATGCACGACGCCGCCCGCTTCGAAAAGGAAGTGCCGGCAGAGCGTCGCCTTTCCGCGCGGGGCATTGAGGTTGGCCACATCTTCTATTTCGGAACGAAGTACTCTGCGCCGATGAAAGCCGAGGTGACGGGGCCGGACGGCAAGAATGCGCCCGTCGAAATGGGCTCCTACGGCATCGGCGTCTCACGTCTGGTCGGCGCCATCATCGAGGCGAGCCATGACGACAAGGGCGTGATCTGGCCTGCCGCTGTTGCGCCTTTCGAGGTCGCCGTGGTGAGCCTGCGTAATGACGATGCGGAAGTAACCAAGGTCTGCGAGAGCGCCTATGGTCAGCTGAGGAAAGCGGGCGTCGACGTTCTTTTTGACGACACGTCAGAACGGCCGGGCGCGAAGTTCTCGACCATGGAGCTGATCGGCGTGCCGGTCGTGCTGGTCGTTGGCCCCAAGGGCGTGAAGGCGGGCCTGGTGGAAGTACGCGACCGCAAGACGGGCATGACCGAGGAGATGGGCCTCGACGCCGCCGTCAAACGCTGCCTTGCAGCGAAAGCAGAATAGCCCATGGCAACGGCCGCGGACGCGCCACGAGAAACACGGATCATCGAGCGGCCTTTTGGCCCGTTCGAGCGCATGCTCGCTCTGCGATATCTGGGCGCCAAGCGCGAGCATGGCGGCCTCGCCTTTATCTCGATCGTGTCGGTGATCGGCATCACGCTCGGCGTCTGGGCGCTGATTCTCACCATGTCGATCATGAACGGATTCCGGCTCGAGCTGATCTCCAAAATCATTGGCTTCGAACCGCATGCGTTCATCGATACGCGCGGCCTGCCCAAGCCGCAGGTCGATACGATTATCGAGGAAGTCCGCACCGAGCCGGGCGTGATCTCCGTGGAGCCGATGTCGGAGGGCACGGCGCTTGCTTCGGCCTATGATCGCAGCGACGGCATTCAGGTCCGCGGTGTGCGGCCTGAAGACCTTCGCGCCAATGAGCTGATCGCCAAGAGCATCTCGGAAGGCGCCCGCGTTCGCGCCTTGCCGCCTTCGGAGCAGGGCGACGATTACTGGCGACGGCCGCTGGGCGACGGCACGCTGGATACGTTCGGAACGGCGGAGTATGGGCTGCCGAAGCAGATCGTCATCGGCGATATGTTCGCCAACGCGCTCGGCGTCAGCGTCGGCGACACGCTTCAACTTACTCAGGCCAACGGCGCCCGCACGCCGTTCGGCACATCGCCGCGAACTGTGCACTACACTATCGCTGCGGTCTATCATGTCGGCAACGAGCGCTACGACCGCTATGTGGCCTTTCTGCCGATCGAAGCGGCGAAGTCGTTCTTTGGCGACGACGAAGGCTATCCAATTGTCGGCATCCGCCTGGCCGATCCTGACTCTGCAGATACGTTTGTCAGGGATCTCACGGCCAAGAAAGCGCTTCCGATTTCAAGCTGGATCCAGCGCAACGGAACCTACGTCACCGCGCTGATCGTCGAACGCAATGTGATGCGGTTGATCCTGTTTATCGTGGTGATCATCACCGCGCTCAACATCATCACTGGCGTGCTGATGCTGGTGAAGAACAAGGCGCGAGACGTCGCCATCTTGCGAACCATAGGCGCCACGCGCGGCGGCGTGGTGCGTATATTCATGATGACCGGCACGATCCTTGGTATGGCGGGTGTCGCGACGGGCGTGATGCTGGGCGTGCTGTGCGCGATCTTCATCGCGCCGATCCAGCATTTCCTCGAGAATCTGCTGCGCGTGCGGCTATTCCCGCCCGACATCTACATGCTCGATTCCCTGCCGGCGAAGCTGGAGTGGAGCGAAGTGGCGTGGGTTGGCGGCGCCGCATTTGTCGTTACGCTTCTGATGTCGATCATCCCGTCGCTCTGGGCGGCGCGTCTCAATCCGGTCGAGGCGCTCAGGTTCGAATGATGGAAGCGGTGGCGATCTCGTCGAAAGCGCCCGTGCTGTCGCTGGGCAATGTAACGCGCAGCTATCGGTCGGGTGACCGTACGCTGGAGGTTCTGCGCGGCGTCGATCTCGAGCTACGGCCGGGGGAGGTGACCGGGCTGGTCGGGCCGTCGGGTTCGGGCAAGTCGACGCTGCTGCACGTGGCAGGGCTGCTGGAAAAGCCGGATTCCGGAACGGTGGAAATCAACGGCAGGGATGCGCTCAAGATGAGCGACCGCGATCGCACGATGGCGCGCCGCCTGCAACTTGGCTTCGTCTATCAGTTCCACCACCTGCTGCCGGAACTCAATGCCGTCGACAATGTGGCGGCGCCGCTGATGATCAACGGCATGTCCCGCTCCAAGGCCCGCAAGCGCGGCCAGGAGCTGTTGCGCCTGATGGGCCTCAAGGAGCGCGACCACCACAGGCCGGGCCAGCTATCCGGCGGCGAACAGCAGCGGGTCGCGATCGCTCGCTCGCTCGCCAACCGGCCCAAGGTGCTGATCGCGGACGAACCCACAGGAAACCTCGATCCCGGCACGTCCATGGTGGTTTTCCAGAGCCTTTTCGACATCGCCCGGCAGGAAGGGGTGGCCGTCCTCGTCGCCACCCATAATCTCGAGCTGACGACCTATATGGACCGCGTCCTGGCCCTGCATGAAGGCCGGCTGTCGATTGCGCCCCCGCGCGGCGGCGGCGACTCGGTCTAGGGTCGAAACGAGCCTTTCGAGGCTGCTACAAGAGTGGAAGCATGACCGCGGAAACGCCCCGTTTCATCCATCTGCGCGTGCGCACGGCATTGTCGCTGCTGCAAAGCATGATCCGCCCCAAGGATCTGGCGAAGTGGGCGGCATCCACAGGCGCGCCCGCTGTGGGCGTGACGGACGACAACCTGTTCGCAGCGCTGGAGCTGGCCGAGAGTCTCAGCGACGCAGGGGTGCAGGCGATCACGGGGCTGACGCTGGACGTGATCGAGCCCAGCGTCACGGGCGAGCAGGGCAAGCTGGCGCTGCTGGCCCAGAACGAGGCTGGCTATCGCAACCTGATGGAGCTGTCCTCGGCTTCGTTCGTGGCGCCGGCTGGCAATGGCCGTGAGGTCACGTTTGCCGACGTGCTGAAGCATGCCGACGGGCTGATCTGCCTGACCGGCGGCCATGGTGGATTGTTCAACCGCCGCGCCGGCGCCGGCCGTACGGAAGAGGTTCGAGCGGGGCTGGAGAAGCTGGCCGAGGCATTCGGCGACCGGCTTTATGTCGAGCTGCAGCGCCATGGGCGGCCGGAGGAAGCGGCCGCCGAGGGTATGCTGATCGAGCTGGCTTACGCGATGAATCTGCCCCTGGTGGCGACTTGCGACGCGCGGTTCACCAAGCCTGAACAGCACGCAACCCATGACGTGCTGCTCTGCATCGCCAACTCGACCTATGTCAGTCAGGCGGATCGCCCGCGCGCCTCGCCGCAACAGTATCTGAAGTCGCCGGCGGAAATGATTGCGACGTTCGCTGACCTACCCGAAGCGCTGGCTTCGACGGTAGAGATCGCGCGCCGCTGCGCCTTCCGGCCGAGGAAAGCGAAACCGATCCTGCCGCCTTTCGACACCAAGCGCGGACGCGACGAGGCGGCAGAACTGACGGCGCAGGCCAAAGCCGGCTTGAAGGAGCGTTTGAAGCAGGTAAGGCCTGCGGCTGAGGTGAAGGTCTACGAGGACCGCCTCGCCTATGAGCTGGGCGTCATCGAGAAGATGGGTTTCCCCGGCTACTTCCTCATCGTCGCCGACTTCATCAAATGGGCGAAGGCGCACGGCATTCCGGTGGGGCCCGGCCGGGGTTCGGGCGCCGGTTCGGTTGTCGCCTGGTCGCTGACCATCACCGATCTCGACCCCATTCGCTTCGGCCTGCTGTTCGAGAGATTCCTCAATCCCGAACGCGTCTCGATGCCCGACTTCGATGTCGACTTCTGCCAAGAACGGCGCGGTGAAGTGATCGAATACGTCCGCGAGAAGTACGGCCCCGACCGTGTGGCGCAGATCATCACGTTTGGCACCCTGCAGGCGCGCGCCGTGCTGCGTGATGTCGGGCGCGTGCTGCAGCTGCCATTCCATCAGGTCGACAAGCTCGCCAAGCTCGTTCCGTTTAATCCGGCCAACCCGCCTACGCTGGCTGAGTCGCTTGAGATGGAGCCCAAACTCGAGGAGGCGATCGAGGAAGACGAAGCGGTTGCCGCACTTTTCGAGACGGCCCAGCAACTCGAAGGCTTGTACCGCAACGCCTCCACCCACGCGGCGGGTATTGTCATCGGGGACCGGCCGCTGGTTGAGCTGGTCGGCCTCTACCGCGATCCGAAATCGGATATTCCGGCCACCCAATTCAACATGAAATGGGCCGAGGCGGCCGGGCTCGTGAAGTTCGACTTCCTCGGCCTCAAGACCCTTACGGTGATCGACCGCGCGGTCGGGCTGATCCGCAAGAAGGGCGTCGAGATCGATATCCACAAGCTGCCCCTGGACGACAAGCCGACCTACGAAATGCTCCAGCGCGGCGAAGTGGTTGGCGTGTTCCAGGTTGAAAGCCAGGGCATGCGCCGGGCGCTGGTCGACATGATTCCCGACCGGTTCGAGGACCTGATCGTGCTCGTGGCGCTCTATCGCCCCGGCCCGATGGCGAACATCCCCACCTATTGCAACCGCAAGAAGGGATTCGAGGAGGTCAACTACTTTACCGACGCGCTGACGCCATGGCTGAAGCCGATCCTGGAGCCGACCTTTGGCATCATCACCTACCAGGAGCAGGTGATGCAGATCGCGCGCGACCTTGCCGGCTACTCGTTCGGCGAAGCCGACCTGTTACGCCGCGCCATGGGCAAGAAGATCCGCGCCGAGATGGACAAGCAGCGCGTGCGTTTCATGGAAGGCGCGCAAGAGAAGGGCATCTCAGAAGCCGATGCGCACCAGACATTCGAAGCCTGCGCCAAGTTCGCCGACTACGGATTCAACAAGTCCCACTCCGCGCCCTACGCGCTGCTGACCTACCAGACCGCCTGGCTCAAGGCGAACCATCCGGTCGAATTCCTTACCGCCTCGATGAGCCTCGACGCCGGCAACACCGACAAGTTGGCCGTGTTCTTCCAGGAAGCCCGGCGCATGGGCGTCGAGGTGCGCCCGCCGGACATCAACGCTTCGGGCGCCGACTTCACCGTGGAGGAGGGGGCAGTGCGCTATGCGCTCGGCGCCATCAAGGGCGTCGGCAAACCTGCGATGCTGTCCGTGGAAACGGCGCGCAGGGACGGCCTGTTCAAGGACCTGCAGGACTTCTCGGAGCGTATCGACGCGCGGCTGGTCAATCGCCGCTGCTTCGAGGCTCTCGCCAAGGCGGGCGCGTTTCATCCCGTCGAACCCAATCGCGCCAAGGCGTTCGCTAGCGCCGGCGTGCTGTCGGCCATTGCGTCGGCGGCTGAGGAACAGCGCAACTCGAACCAATCGAGCTTGTTCGACGACCAGCCCAAGCAGCGCCTTCGGCTGCCTGTGGCTTCCGCCTGGGGCGAGTCTGACCGGCTGGACAACGAGCTCGCCAGCATCGGCTTCTTCCTGTCGGGCCACCCGCTCGACGACCTGCTCAACGGCGGCATGCGGAGCCGGATCACGCTGGCGGCTGAACGCGAAGTCGTCGGCGCTGATAGGCAGATGCTCGAAATGATCGGCGTTGTGCGCGCCCGGGTCGAGAAGCCGTCCAAGGCCGGCGGCAAATTCGCCATCGTCACCCTGTCGGACCCGTCGGGCGAATACGAGCTGTTCGTCAACGGCGACCTGCTGGAAAACACCCGTGACAAGCTGGAGGTCGGCGGTCGCGTCATCTGCCGTGTGAAAGTGCGCAAGGTGGATGAGGAGTTGCGCTTCTCGATGGATAGCGTGAAGGAGCTGAGCAAGGCTGCGATCGGCAATCACGAGGCGCTGCTCGTCCGGGTCAGCGCCGATGCGCCGCTGGACCGGATCGCCAAGGTGGCGCTGGGTCTTAGGAAGAGCCCCACCCAGAACGCGCTGGGCGAGATCCACATCGAGATCCCGGTTGAGGGAAAGGTCGTCACGATCGCTCTAGATGGCCGCTATCCGGTCGATTTCGGGGCCATGTCGGCGTTCAAGTCGGTGCCGGGCGTCGATCAGGTCCGTCCGGCCGCCGCGTAGGCCCTGATTTTCAAGGGTTTCCCGGCGCCCCGGTCGGCTTGCGCCCTGTGAAAAACCGCGTATAACCCGCGCCATTCCGACACGCGGACCCATTCCGGTGCGGGCGAAAGCTCGTTCTGTCCGCGGCGGCCAACCGGATCAGGAGATACTCGTGGCGCTACCCGACTTTTCTATGCGTCAGCTGCTCGAAGCTGGCGTGCACTTCGGACACCAGGTCCACCGCTGGAACCCCAAAATGAAGGGGTTCATCTTCGGCGAACGTTCCGGCATCCACATCCTCGATCTCTCGCAGACCGTTCCGCTGCTTCACCAGGCGCTGGTGAAAGTGCGTGAGACAGCCGGCAAGGGCGGACGCGTGCTGTTCGTCGGCACCAAGCGCCAGGCGGCTGAAGCCGTCGCCGAGGCTGCTGGCCGCTGCGCCCAGTACTTCATGAACGATCGCTGGCTCGGCGGCACGCTCACCAACTGGGCGACCGTTTCCAACTCGATCAAGCGCCTTCGCGAACTCGACGAGATGATCGAAGCGGGCGAATCGACCGGCCTCACGAAGAAGGAGCTGCTGCAGCTCCAGCGCGAGCAGGTGAAACTGCAGCGCGTGCTGGGCGGCATCCGTAACATGGGCGGCCTGCCGGACCTGATGTTCGTGATCGACACCAACAAGGAAGCGATCGCCGTCAAGGAAGCCCGCAAGCTGGGCATCCCCGTTGTCGCGATCGTCGACACCAACTGCGACCCGCAGGAAGTCGACTTTCCGATCCCGGGCAATGACGACGCCGCCCGCGCCATCCAGCTCTACTGCAACCTGATAGCTGACGCCGTTCTCGACGGCCTGTCGGAGAGCTCTATGGCTCAGGGCAACGATCCGGGCGCGAGCGATGTCGTTCGTGAACCGGCGCTGGCTGCGACGGCGGACGCCGCCGCGCAGGCCTAGGGCCCGCCATTGGTTTGGACGCCGGCAATACCTATCTGCCTGCAGTCCGGCCAAGGCCGGGAATCGCGTAAAACTGGCCCGCTCCGCGTCCGAGACACGCTCTCCGGCCGCGGCGGGATGAAGAGTCCAGGAGGTTAAAATGGCCGAGATCACTGCCGCGCTCGTGAAAGAGCTGCGCGAGAAGACCGGCGCAGGCATGATGGATTGCAAGAAGGCGCTGGCTGAGAACAACGGCGACATCGACGCCGCTGCGGACTGGCTGCGCGAGAAGGGCATCCTTAAAGCCGCCAAGAAAGCCGACCGCATCGCCGCGGAAGGCCTTGTCGGCGTCGCCACGTCCGGCAACACAGCTGCACTGGTTGAGGTCAACTCCGAGACCGACTTCGTTGCTCGCAATGACGGCTTCCAGAAAGCCGTTCGCGGCATTGCAGGCGTTGCGCTGAAGAACAGTGGCGACGTCACCAAAGTGGCTCACGCCGCCTCGCCGGATGGCGAAGGCACCGTCAACGAGATGCTGCAGCGCCTCGTTGCTACGGTCGGCGAGAACATGACGCTCCGCCGTTCGGCTGCGCTTTCGGTTTCCGAAGGCGTCGTGGCGACCTACGTCCACAACACGGTGTCCGACGGCCTCGGCAAGATCGGCGTGCTGGTCGCGCTCGAGTCCTCGGGCGACAAGTCGCGCCTGACGGACCTCGGCCGCAAGATTGCGATGCACATCGCGGCGGCCAAGCCGCTGGCCGCGACGACGGCTGATCTCGATCCGGCAGTCGTCGAGAAAGAGCGTCAGATCCTGACCGCGCAGGCTGCCGAATCCGGCAAGCCGGCCAACGTCATAGAAAAGATGGTCGAGGGCCGCCTTCGTAAATTCTATCAGGAGTCCGTGCTCGTCGAGCAGGCTTTCGTGATGGACCCCGACACCACGGTCGGCAAGTTCATCGAGAAACATGCAACCGAGCTCAAGGTCCCTGTGAAACTCAAGGGTTTCGTGAAGTTCGAAGTGGGCGAAGGCATCGAGAAGGCTGCAAGCGATTTTGCAGCTGAAGTAGCCTCCTTCCAGAAGAAGTGACGGTTTAGGCTTTGCGGAGCCTAAGGATTCGTAGGTAGACTTTGGCGGCCCGGCGCACCCTGCGCGGGGCCGCCAGTTTGAAGGATGGCGCAATGACGGGTCAGCATCCCCTCAAGTTCAAGCGCGTCCTGCTGAAGATTTCCGGCGAAGCGCTGATGGGAGAGCAGGGCTACGGCATCGACGTCAAAGCCTGCACCAACTACGCCGAGGAAGTTAAATCCGCCATCGAGCTGGGCTGCCAGATCTGCCTCGTCATAGGCGGCGGCAATATTTGGCGCGGCAAGTGGGGCGTCGATGCCGGCATGGAGCGTGCGCAGGCCGACCACATGGGCATGCTGGCGACCGTGATGAACGCGCTGGTGATGCAGAACTCGCTCGAGAGCATCGGCGTGCCGACTCGCGTGCAGTCCGGAATTCCCATGCAGTCGATCTGCGAGCCTTTCATTCGCCGCCGCGCCATCCGCCACATGGAGAAGAACCGTGTGGTGATCTTCGCCGCCGGCACCGGCAACCCGTTTTTCACCACCGATACCGGCGCCGCGCTGCGCGCAGCCGAGATGAACTGCGACGCCATGCTGAAGGGCACGCAGGTCGATGGCGTCTACACGGCCGATCCGAAACTCGACTCGGCGGCGACACGCTTCGACACGCTCGACTACATGGAAGTGCTGTCGAAAGAGCTGAAGGTGATGGACGCCACCGCCATCAGCCTGCTCAAGGAAAACAAGATTCCGATCGTGGTGTTCCGCATCCGCGACAAGGGCGGCCTCGCCAGAGTGCTGACTGGTCAGGGCGTGTCGACCTTGATCGGCAACCGCAAGAAATAGAACCAGAGAGAGGGAGCCCACGATGGCGGAAACCTTCGATATCAAGGCGCTCGAGAAACGGATGGACGGCGCGCTGGCGGCGCTGAAGACCGAGTTCAGCGGCCTGCGCACGGGCCGCGCTTCGGTCCACCTGCTCGATACGATTCATGTCCAGGCTTACGGTTCGTCGATGCCGCTCAACCAGGTGGCGTCGGTCAACGCCGTCGATGCGCGCATGCTCAGCGTCAGCGTGTGGGACAAAGGCCTTGTCGGCGCCACCGACCGCGCGATCCGCGAAGCGCCTCTGGGCCTGAACCCCATCACGGATGGCCAGACCCTGCGCATCCCGATCCCGCCTCTTTCGGAAGAGCGCCGCAAGGAGCTGCAGAAGCTTGCCGGCCAGTTTGCAGAAAGCGCCCGCGTGGCCGTACGCAACATTCGTCGCGACGGCAACGACCTGCTGAAGCGGCTGGAAAAGGCGCACGAGCTGAGCGAGGACCAGGTCAAGGGCCGCTCCAACGACATCCAGAAGATCACCGACAAGCACGTGCAGATGATCGACGAAGCGCTGAAACACAAAGCCGAAGAGATCATGCAGGTGTGAGCGAGCCCAAAGCCTCCATAACAGACGCGGGCGTCGCCACGCTGAGGCCGCCGCCGCGCCACGTAGCCATCATCATGGACGGCAATGGCCGCTGGGCGAAAGCTCGCGGCCTTCCGCGTGCAATGGGCCACAAAGAAGGCGTGGAGGCGCTGCGCCGCGCTGTTGAGGCGAGCAAGGATCTCGGGATTGGTCACTTGAGCGTTTATGCGTTCTCGACTGAGAACTGGAACCGCCCTCAGGCCGAGATCGACGCGCTATTCGACCTGCTGCGCATGTTTGTGAAGCGCGACCTGGCGCGCCTGCACAAGGATGGCGTGCGCATCCGGATCATCGGCTCGCGCGAAGGTCTCGGCGCCGACATTCTTCAACTCATCGACGAGGCCGTCGAACTGACCAAGGGAAACACGCGCCTCACGCTCAACATCGCATTCAACTATGGCGGGCGCGGAGAGATCGTCGCCGCTGTTAAGGAGATCGCGCGCGCGGTGCAGGAGGGTCGCCTCAAGCCCGAGCAGGTCGACGAAGCGATGATTTCCCGCATGCTGTGGACCGCTGAATCGCCGGACCCCGACCTCGTGATCCGGACCAGCGGCGAGCTGCGCCTCAGCAATTTCCTGCTATGGAGCGGGGCCTACGCGGAACTGATGTTCCTGGATCTGTGGTGGCCGGACTTCAACCGGGAGAGCATGGAAAAGGCGATTGATGCGTTCAGACGTCGCGACAGACGATTTGGCGGCCTTGGCGCCTGACGGGCAGCCACGCGGAAAGGGCGGCGGTCGGCGCGAGATCGTGCTCCGCGTCGTGACCGCTCTCATTCTTGCGCCCTTGGGCGCGTGGGCGTGCTGGGTCGGCGGCCTTCCGCTGATTGTGGCGACCGGCGCATGCGCCGTGCTTGCGTCCGGCGAATGGACGCGCATGGCGGCGCAGACTGATGCGCTGTGGGCAAAGTTCCTGTTGCACATCGTGATGGCGGCAACGGCTGCGGGCGCGGTCTACATTGCGCCCGAGGGGATCGAGCTCGTCGCCCTCGTCGCGCTCGCCGGCTGCGCGCTCGCGGCCGGAATCGTCTGGTTGGGCAGGGGCTCCGTCAGCTCGATGGCGTTCGGCGCCATCTACACCAGCCTGCCGTTCGGCGCCTTCGTGTGGATCCGCGAGGATACCCCAGAGGGCCGCTTCACGCTTATCGCGCTGCTGGCGATCGTCTGGGCGACGGATATCGCCGCATATTTCGCGGGCAGGGGGTTCGGCGGCCCGCTGCTCAGTCCGAAGGATAGCCCCAACAAGACGTGGACCGGCGCCATCGGCGCGCTGGTATGCGCCGGCCTCGCCGGCGGCGCCGTCGCGCGCGCCATCGGCGGCGACTTCATGCATTGGCTGTTCGCTAGCCTTGCCCTATCGGTTGTGGCTCAAGCAGGCGATCTTCTCGAGTCGCGGTTCAAGCGTCTCTACGGCGTCAAGGACACATCCGGCATCATCCCGGGCCATGGCGGGGTGCTCGACCGGCTGGATGCGCTTATGGCCGCTTCGGTCGTCGCTGCGCTGACGCTGCGTTTTCTTCCCGCGCTCGCTCCCGGGTTTTCCTCGGTGGGCGGCTGATGAACAGGACAATGCGCGTTTCGGTCCTCGGGGCCACCGGTTCCGTCGGCGACTCCACGCTCGACGTCCTGAGGCGCCGGGCGCCCGGCGCTCCGGAGTTCCAGGTTGTCGCGCTCACCGCAAACACCAATGTCGAGGCGCTGGCCGCGGCCGCCATCGAGACGCGCGCGGAGCTGGCGGTGATCGCGGATGCGTCGCTCTATGCGAAGCTCAAGTCTCTGCTGGCCGACACCGGCATCGAAGCCGCAGCCGGCCATGATGCCGTCGTGGAGGCCGCCCGCCGCCCTGCCGATCGCATCGTCGCCGCCATCGTCGGCATAGCTGGCCTGCCAGCCACGCTGGCCGCCGTGCGCCAGGGGGCCACCGTGGCCTTCGCCAACAAGGAAAGCCTTGTCTGCGCAGGTCCGCTGCTGACCGAGGAGGCTCGCCGCGCCGGGGCCCGCCTCCTGCCGATCGACTCAGAGCACAACGCCATCTTCCAGGTGCTGGATCGCCCGGCCCGGGTCGAGAAGTTGATTCTCACGGCCTCGGGCGGGCCGTTCCGGACCATGTCGATCGCCGAAATGGCCGGCGTTACCCCGGAGCAGGCTTGCGCCCATCCCAACTGGATGATGGGCGCCAAGATCTCGGTTGATTGCGCAACCATGATGAACAAGGGGCTGGAGCTGATCGAGGCCGCCTACCTGTTCGATGTTCCCGAGCCCCGGATCGAGGTTCTGGTCCACCCGCAGTCCATTGTGCACAGCCTGGTGGCCTATGATGACGGGTCGGTTCTCGCCCAGCTCGGCCTGCCGGATATGCGAACGCCGATCTCCTACGCCCTGGCCTGGCCGGACCGGATGCCCCTGCCGGGACTGGAGCGCCTTGATCTCGCCAAGATCGGAAGGCTGGATTTTCTACCGCCTGATCCCCAGCGCTTTCCGGCCCTCGAGATCGCGCGGAAGGCGGTTTCCGAAGGTGGCGGCGCGCCGATAGTGCTAAACGGGGCAAACGAGGTCGCAGTGGCGGCCTTCTTGCAGCGTCGAATAGGGTTTCTGACGATAGCGCAGGTGGCAGGCGAAGTGCTCGACGAGTTCCTCAACAGCCGCAAGAGCGCCGCCGAGCCAGAAAGCTTCGAGGCCGTATACGAAACCGATCGCGTGGCGCGCGAGCGCACACTCGAAAAACTTCGCCTCGCCGCGTGAACGAGCAATCAGGTAGGACCATGAGAGGCGCCGGTTGATGGATACCCTGATCTCGACTCTGTTCTGGCCGTTGTCAGGCATCGTCCTCATCTCGATCGTGATCACGGTTCACGAGTTGGGGCACTACTGGGTCGGGCGCCTGTTCGACGCCGCTGCGGAGTCCTTCTCCGTCGGGTTTGGCAAGCCGATCTTCGAAGTCAGGGACAAGCGCGGCACGCGCTGGCGCGTCAACTGGCTGCCGCTCGGCGGCTTCGTGAAATTCGTCGGCGAGATCCAGGCGCCCACGGATCATCGTGAACCGCCTGCGGAAGCGTCCAAACAGGGCATTACGGTCATTGAAGGCGCCACGGCTGAAGAGCCGGCCGTTAAGCTTGTCGGCAAGCCCTACACCGCGCTTGGTCCACTGCAACGCCTTGCTGTGTCGCTCGGTGGTCCGTTCGCCAACTTCGTCTTTGCGATCTTCGTCTTCGCCGGCATGGCCATGGGCCTGGGCGTTCCGCAGGCAAAGGAAGTCTACGTCACCAGCGTCGTTGCCGACGGGGCAGCGGCCCGCGCCGGATTCCAGCCCGACGACATCGTCACCTCCGCGGCAGGCAAGACGGTCCGCACCAGCGACGACATCACCCGCGCAACGGTGCTGAGCGCCGGAGAGCCGGTCACCTACACCGTGCTCCGCAACGGCGCGACTGTGGATCTCGTTGCGACCCCTGTGGAGCAGATCGAGACCAACGCGCAGCTCAAAGTCACCGAGAAGCTTGGCCGTATCGGCCTCAGCCTCGGCCATCGCGGCGTCGAAATCCGCAAGCTCAATCCCGTCGAGGCGATGGGCTATGGCGTGTCGTCAACGGGCGATGCTATTGGCAGCACGGTTAACGTGCTGCGGCGTTTGATCACGGGCAAGGATGGCCTGGACAAACTCAGCGGCCCGCTCGGCATCTTCAGCCTGGCCGACAACGTCACCGACATGCATATGAAGCAGGAGGGCGTCAGCCTCGACAAGAAGCTGTTCGAGCTCTTCCTGAGCTGGCTGCAGCTCGCGGCGCTGCTATCCATCGGCGTCGGTTTCTTCAATCTCCTGCCGATTCCTGTGCTGGATGGTGGCGCGGCTGTAATGTGTGTCGCGGAAGCCATAACCGGCCGCGAAGTGCCCGAAAAAGTGCAAAGAGTCGGGCTGACAATCGGTGTTGCATGTCTAGTCAGCTTTGCTCTGGTGATCACCTGGCAGGACATCGGCCGGCTCGTGCCGGGCTGGCCCGGCGGGCCCTGAATCCTGATCAGTCCGCCGCTTGAGCTTTTGAGCGGCATGTTGTCTTAAGACGCCCAAAGAGACTGCGTCCGGCGGTCCAGTATTGTGAGGGGTAGGTGATGCGGTCTTGGTTCGCGAGCGCTCTGGCGCTGACAGCGTCGGCTGGCGCCATCGTCGCCGCCCAGGCGTACGCGCCTTTGGGGAAGGCGTCGGCGCAGCAGCCTGGCGTCGATGTGATTTCCCGCATCGTCGTCGAGGGCAACCAGCGAATCGAGTCCCGCACGATCCTTTCCTACATGCTGATCAGGGCCGGCGACGTCTACGATCCGGATCGTATCGCCCTGTCGTTCAACGCGGTGTTCGCAACCGGTCTCTTCCAGGACGTGGACATCCAGTGGCGCACTGGAACGAATGAACTGGTGGTGCGCGTGATCGAGAACCCGATCATCAACCGCATCATCTTCGAGGGCAACAACGCGGTCACGACCGAACGCCTCGAAGAAGAAACCGAAGCCGAACCCCGCCAGACATTCACCCTGTCGCGCGTCGAGCAGGACGTGCAGCGTATTCTGGAAGTCTATCGTCGCGCCGGCCGCTTCGCGGCGACCGTGACGCCGCAGTACAAGGTGTTGCCGCAGAACCGCGCCGACCTGATCTTCGTGATCGAGGAGGGCCCGACCACCGGCGTCCGCTCCATCAACTTCCTCGGCAACGACCGTTTCTCCGACAGCCGGCTGCGCCGTGAGATCACCACGCGGCAATCGCGCTGGTGGCGCTTCTTCGAGAAGCGGGACAACTACAACCCTGGTCAGATCGAATTCGACCAGCAGCAGCTTCGCGAATTCTACATGAACGAAGGCTACGCGGATTTCCGCGTCGTCTCCGCCGTGGCTGAGCTGACGCCTGATCGCCGCGATTTCTACATGACGTTCTCGATCGACGAGGGCGAACAGTACTATTTCAGCGATCTCAAGGTCGAAACCGAACTTGAAAAGCTGTCCGGGGAGCGTCTCTCGCTCATCCTGCCGATGAAAAAGGGCGACCTCTTCCGCTCGAAGAGCATCGAGGATGCAATCGATACGCTGACCTTTGCAGCTGGCACCGCCGGCTATGCGAACGTCGATATCCGTCCTGTCGAAAAGCGCGACGCAGCCGGGCACACCATCGGCATCACCTTTCAGGTCGACGAAGGCCCGCGCGTCTACGTCGAGCGCATCGACATCCAGGGCAACACCCAGACGCTCGATCGCGTCATCCGCCGCGAAATCCGCGTGGCGGAGGGCGACGCGTACAATCCGGTCCTGCTCGACAACGCCAAGAACCGCATCCGTGCGCTCGGCTTTTTTGACCCTGACAAAGTCGAAGTGACGGACGAGCCAGGGACGACCGACGATCGTACGATCCTCAAGGTCAAAGTCGAAGAAGAGGCCACCGGCGAACTCGCCTTCTCGGCAGGTTTCTCGTCCGCAGACGCCTTCCTGTTCAGCGTCAGTGCGCAGCAGCGCAACTTCCGTGGCCGTGGTCAGTTCCTGTCGGCGCGCATCCAGGCGACGTCGCGCCAGCAGGACATCGAATTCCGTTTCACCGAGCCGAAATTCCAGGACCGCAATCTCGCGCTTGGTTTCGACCTGTTCCTGACGCAGTCTGACTTCGAACAAGAAGCGGGCTTCTCCAACTCGATCGTGGGGGCCGGCGGCCGGTTGCTGTTTCCGCTGTCGGACACCGACCAGATCGGCCTGCGCTATAACCTGCGCAACGACGACCTGAAGATCTCCCAAACCACGAGCTCGTTCGGAGGACTCGGCGATTGCGAGACGGGCTTCTTCCGCTCCTCGCTGTGCGACCAGCAAGGCAGCAGGCTAACGTCGTCGTTCGGCTACACGGTGACAATGAACCGCACCAACGACTACCTTGAGCCCACGCGCGGCTGGGAGGTCAACTTCAGCCAGGATGTCGCCGGCCTCGGTGGCGATGTGAACTATCTGCGCAATGAGTTCCGTGGCTCGATGTATCGCGGCCTTTGGCCGGGTATCGTAGCGAGTGCTCACCTCGAGGCAGGCTTCATCGAGAGCTGGGGCGACGAGGGCATCCGGATCAACAACCGCTTCTTCAAGGGCGGCAACTCCTTCCGAGGTTTCGACGTAGCCGGCCTGGGCCCGCGTGAGATTCAGTACTCATTCGCAACCGAAGATCTCGCCCTCGACCCGGGCGTTCCGCCGCCTGCGTTTTCGGCCCCGGTCTTGGTTGACGGTGTCCACCAGACGAACTCGGCTGGCCAGCTGCTCTACAAAACTGCGGCCAGGGACGATGCTGGCAACGTGTTGGAACCCACACTCACCGCATTCAACGCGCTGGGCGGCAAGGCATATGCGATCGGATCCTTGGAATTGTCCTTCCCGATACCGTATGCTCCGGAGGAGCTCGGGATCGATGGGGCGCTGTTTGCCGAGGTGGGAACCCTTGGCTTGCTGGACGATGCGGACCGGGATCGGAAATTCGATGACACATTCAACTCCTTCCGTGTTGACGATTCTGCCAGCCTGCGCGCCAGCGCCGGGGTCAGCATCTTCTGGGATTCTCCTTTCGGTCCTATCCGCTTCGACTTCTCTCAGATCCTGGCCAAGGAAGAGTACGACAGGACAGAGACTTTCCGATTCAGCACCAATACAAGGTTCTAGTGCCATGAAACTCCGCAATCTCGCGCTGGCCGCCGCGGTCATGATCGGCCTTACCAACTTCGTCGGCGCCGCTGTCGCCCAGACCAAGATCTTCGTGATCAACGAAGAAAAAATCCGCCGCGAAAGCAAGGTCGGCAAGGAAATGAGCGCCACGCTCAGCGGCGTCGCCAACCAGGGCGCCGAAAAGCTTGGCCTCAAGACGCTTGAGACCGAGATCAAGACCGAAGCGGATGCGCTGAAGCCGCAGACGCAATCGCTGACGCCGGAAGCGATCAAAGCCAACCCGACGCTCAAGGCCAAGGTCGATGCGCTGAACAAGAAGACCAACGAATACATGCAGAAATCATCCAGCCTGCAGCAGGGTCTCGAGCAGCAGAGCGGCAACTTCAACGGCGCCTTCATGGCTGCGCTTGAGCCCGCCGTCACGCATGTGGCCAAACAGGTCGGGGCCGATGTCGTGCTGACCTACGGCTCGACCTGGTATGTGAAGGACGCGATCGACATCACACCGAAGGTCATCGAGCGTCTGGATGCCACGATCCCGACCATGGCTGCACTGCAATCCGCCCTGCAACCAGCAGGCGGCGCGAAGCCGGCGGCAACTCCGGCCAAGCAGCCTTAAGGCGGCCAGTAGCCCTCTAGAGACGAAGGCGGGGCGGTGATCGATCCGAGGTTCTACGAGGTCTCAGGACCGCTTAAGGCTTCGGACATCGCCGGCCTTGTTGGCGCTTCCAGCGTAAGAGGCGATGATGGGCGGACAGTCACGTCCGTAGCATCCGCTTCCGGCGCCGGCCCCGCCGATCTTACCTTTCTCGAAGACGACGATGATGAAGCAGCCGCGAAAGTTGCAGCGGGAGTCTGCATCGCGTCTCCAGCCGCGGCAAAGCATCTGCCAGCTAGCGTCACGGTCATCGAGGTTGCGCATCCTCGCGCGGCTTTCGCGAAAGCCGCGCAGGGCCTTATCAAGCTGCGCGAATTGCATCCCGGCGCCGCGATAGATGCCGCTGCTCGTATCGCACCATCCGCTGTGATCGAGCCCGGCTGCGTGATCGGCGCCGGCGCCGCCATAGGCCCACACGCGCGCATTGGCGCGAACGCCGTCATCGGCCCTGGCGTCCAGATAGGCATGCACACGACTGTCGGCGCCAACACAGTCATCCGCTGCGCGCTGATCGGCGACGGCGTCAGGATCTTCCCTGGGGCGATCATCGGCGAGGCCGGCTTTGGTCTGGCGGCAGGCGGTGGGGGCGTTGCGCTATCCCCCCATTTCGGCCGCGTCATCATGCAGAGCCGCGTCTCGCTGGGCGCCAACTCTTGCATCGATCGTGGCCTGTTCGACGACACCGTGATCGGCGAGGGATCACACATCGATAATCTCTGTCACATCGGTCACAACTGCCGCATCGGCTCCCGCGTGGTGATGGCGGCGTTCGCGGGTGTTTCGGGCTCCAGCGAGGTCGGCGACGGCGTTCAGTTCGGCGGCCGCGTTGGCCTCAAGGATCATGTCCTCGTGGGAACGGGCGCCCGTATCGCCGCCGGGGCGGCCGTGCTCTCGGACGTCCCCGCCGGCGAGACCTGGGCCGGCTATCCCGCCAAGCCCATCCGCACCTGGATGCGCGAGCTTGCGTGGCTGGGCAGGGCAGCGCAAAAGCGTTCCGCCAAGGAAGAGTAGCCGGATTGCCCGGCCTCGGCGGACCGGCGGACATGGCCACGAAAATCCACTCCTCATCGATTGTCGAGCCAGGCGCGCAGATCGCCGACGGCGTCGAGATCGGCCCTTTCTGCACTATCGGGGCGAAGGTGAAGCTCGCCGAAGGCGTGCGGCTGGTCAGCCACGTCACGGTCGCCGGCAACACCAGCGTCGGCGCCCGCACTACCGTCTATCCCGTGCGCAGCGCTCGGCCAGCCGCCGCAGGACCTGAAGTTCAAGGGCGAGGATACCCGCCTCATCATCGGCGCCGACAACGTCATCCGCGAGTGCGCCACCTTCCACCTCGGCACCGTCACCGGCCGCCAGCAGACCGTGGTCGGCGACAAGGGGTTCTTCATGGCGTGCAGCCATGTCGGGCATGACTGCATCGTCGGCAACGGCGTGGTGATGGGCAACAACACGCCGCTGCGGCGGTATGGCGGTGGTCGAGGATTTCGTCATCCTCGGCGGCAATGCGGCCATCCACCAGTTCGGGCGGGTCGGGAAGTTTGCGTTCATCGGCGGCGGCGCGCCGGTGGTAGGCGATGTCATTCCGTTCGGGATGGTCGACAATCATGGCAATCTGCACGGACTGAATCTGATCGGGCTGAAGCGGCGGGGATTCAGCCGGGAGACGATCAACGATCTGCGCGCTGTCTACCGCGAGCTGTTCGAGGCCGAGGGGCATTTCGAAGACAGGTTCGCTGCCGTTTCGGAGCGTTTTGCCGGGTCGCCGGAAGTGATGATGATCGTCGACTTCATCAACGCCGGGCAGAAGCGCGGGCTATGCCTGCCGAGACGCGGCTGATGACCCGGCTGGGCGTCATCGCAGGCGGCGGCGACCTGCCGCGCAGGCTGGCCGAGCACGCGCGGGCCAATGGCCGCGAGGTGTTCGTCCTCGGCCTGAAGGGTTTTGCCGATCCCAAGCTTACGGCCGAGTTCGGCGGCTCAGAGGCGGCCATGGGCGAGGTCGGCAAGGGCATCCGCCTGCTGAAGGATGCCGGGTGTAACGAGGTCGTCTTCGCCGGAACCGTGAAACGCCCGGACCTGTCCGCCCTGCAGTTCGACATGCGCGGCGCTGCATTGTTGCCGGAGCTGGCTGTGGCCGCGGCGAGGGGCGATGACGCGCTGCTGCGAGTGGTGCTAAGCGCATTCGAGAAGGCAGGATTCCGAGTGCTAGGCGCGGACGACATACTGGGCGCTCTGCTGGCGCCTGCCGGCGCAATCGGAAGCCTCGCTCCCACGCAGCAGCACTGGATCGATATCCGCTGCGCCGCAGACGCCGCTTCGAGGGTCGGCGCCCAGGACATCGGGCAGGGCGCCGTCGCCCGCAATGGCGCGGTAATCGCCACCGAGGCGCAGGACGGCACGGATGCGATGTTGAGGCGGATCGCGCCCGCGCCCGACAGTCCAAGTGGCGTACTGGTGAAGCGCCCGAAGCCGCAGCAGGAACGCCGGATAGATCTGCCAACCATTGGCGCCAACACCGTGCGCGGCGCATCCGCTGCCGGCCTTGCTGGTATCGCGATCGAGGCGGGCGGCGCGCTTGTCGTGGATCGGAAGCAGGTAGCGGAACTCGCCGACCAGCTCGGCATATTCGTCTATGGCTTCACCGCCGCGGAGGCGATGTGAGCCACGTCTTTCTCGTTGCCGCGGAGGATTCAGGCGACGCCCTCGGCGCCGATGTGATCGATGCGCTGCGCGCGGCGGATCCTGTGGTGCGCATATCCGGCATCGGCGCCAGCAAGATGGGCGAGCGGGGCATATCTTCGGATGTCGATATGTCTGGCCTCGCCGTGCTCGGCTTTGTCGACGGCATCAAGGCGTTTGGCCGCGTGAAGCGCGCGGTCGAGGCGGCAGGCGAAGCGGTCATCAAGGTCGATCCGGATGCGTGGTTCTCATCGACAGCTGGGGCTTCATGTGGCGCCTGGCGCGCTTCCTGAAGGAGCGCGGCCATCGCGCAACGCGCATCAAGCTGGTCGGTCCGCAGGTCTGGGCGACCCGCCCCGGCCGCGCGCGCGTGCTGGCGCAGTGGTGCGATCACCTGCTGTGCATCCACGCGTTCGAGCAGCCCTTCTACGAGCGGTGGGGATTGCCGACGACCGTGATCGGGAACCCGGCCCTACATCGCCTGCCCAAGGGCGATGGCGCGGCATTCAGGCGGCGGCACGGCTTGCCTGCGGACGCGCCCGTCGTTGGACTTATGCCCGGCAGCCGCAAGTCCGAGATCAGGCGCGTTGCGCCCGCCCTATTCGAAGCGGCGAAACGCGTTTCGGGTAGGGACGCCGGCCGAAAGACTGTCTGCATGGTCGCGCCAAGTGTCGCGTCAGATGTCGAAGCGTTGGCGCGGGATCGAGGCGCCGCCTTCGTGCTCGTGCGGGATGAGGCCGAGAAGGCTGACGCTTTCGCCGCGATGGATGTCGCGATGGCATGTTCAGGCACGGTGACAACCGAGCTGGCTAGCCAAGGCGCTGCAGTGGTCGTCGGCTACAAGCTTGGTTGGATCACCTGGGCCTTGGCGCGCGCCTTCCTGATGCGGTCGAAATTCATCACGCTGCTGAACGTGGCGGCCGGGCGCGAGATAGCGCCGGAATTCGTGCAGACGCGGCTGACGGCGGCGAACCTTGCCGGCGCGGCGGAGCGCCTGTTGTCCGACCCCGCCGCATTGGCGACGCAGCGCAAGCGCCAGGCCGAGGCGTTGAAACTCATGGCGGGGCCGGGAAGGCCAGCAGCGGAGATTGCCGCCGAGACGATCCTGCGCTTGGCGTAATAAGCGTTGGCTAAAACTAGCCGCTGAACAAGGTGCACCACCCCCCACCTGTCCTCCCCCCCCGAAGGGGGGAGGGCAGGTGGGGGGTGGCTCAACGTTCCGGAGGCCCGTTCAGCGTTCCAGATCCGCGCTCGCGCTACGCCTTCAACAACGAGCGCTACTTCCGCTGGCCCATCGGTACGTAGTCGCGCTGCGGAGCGCCGGTGTAGATCTGGCGCGGGCGGCCGATGCGCTGGGTGTTGTCGGTGGTCATCTCTTCCCACTGCGCGATCCAGCCCACGGTGCGGGCGAGGGCGAACAGCACGGTGAACATCGAGGTCGGGAAGCCCATCGCCTTGAGCGTGATGCCCGAATAGAAATCGACGTTCGGGTAGAGCTTCTTCTCGATGAAGTATTCATCCTGACAGCGCGAACCGCTCGAGCTCCATCGCGACTTGCAGCAGCGGGTCGATTGATGCCGACTTCCTTCAGCACTTCGCGGCAGGTCTGCGCCATGACCTTCGCGCGCGGATCGTAGTTCTTGTAGACGCGGTGGCCGAAGCCCATGAGGCGGACGCCGGCGACCTTGTTCTTCACCTTCTCGACGTGCTTGGCCACGTTCTCGACCGTGCCGATCTCCTGCAGCATCTGCAGCGCCGCTTCGTTGGCGCCGCCATGTGCTGGGCCCCAGAGGCAGGCGATGCCGGCCGCGATGCACGCGAACGGGTTGGCGCCCGACGAGCCGGCGAGGCGCACGGTCGAGGTCGACGCGTTCTGCTCGTGGTCGGCGTGGAGGATGAAGATGCGGTCCATCGCGCGGGCGAGGACGGGGTTGATCTTGTAGTCCTCCGCCGGCACAGCGAAGCACATGCGCAGGAAGTTCGACGCGTAGTCGAGCTCGTTGCGCGGGCTGACGAAGGGCTGGCCGGCGGAGTACTTGAACGCGCGCGCCGCGATGGTCGGCATCTTTGCGATCATGCGATGCTGGGCGACCTTGCGCTGGACCGGATCATCGACGTTGGTCGAGTCGTGGTAGAAGGCCGAGAGCGCGCCGACCGTGCCGCACATGATCGCCATCGGGTGGGCGTCGCGACGGAAGCCCTCGAAGAAGCGGTCGAACTGCGCATGCAGCATCGTGTGCCTGGTGATGGTCGAGGTGAATTCCTTGTGTTGGGCGGCGTTCGGCAGCTCGCCCTTCAGCAGCAGGTAGCAGACCTCAAGGAAGGTCGACTTCTCGGCCAGCTGGTCGATCGGATAGCCGCGGTGCAGCAGGATGCCTGCATCGCCATCGATGTAGGTGATCTGGCTTTCGCAGCTGGCGGTCGAGGTGAAGCCCGGATCCAGCGTGAACATGCCGGTGTTGGCGTAGAGCTTGCCGATGTCGATGACGTCGGGACCGACCGAGCCGCTATAGACCGGCATCTCGGTCGTTTTGCCGCCGGCCGTGATCGTCGCTTTGCCGTTCGGCCTTACCTTGTTTTCCATCGACGCAGTCTCCTCAATTCCCAGCGGTTTCCGGCCGCCTCAGCCCCCGACGCCCGCATGATCCTTGAGGCGCGCGAGGCCTTCATTACGACCTAGCAAAGCAAGCACAAGGGCAATATCGGGCGCATGCACGCCACCGGTAAGCACCGCCCTCAAAACCGGGCCGATTTTGCCGAGTCCGATGCCGATTTGAGCGCAATACTGCGTCAGTTCTTCCTTGATGGCCGGCTCGGTCCATTCGCCCAGCTTGTCCAGCCGGCCCGCGAATCCAGCGAGTCGCCCCCTTGCTTCCTCGCTGACCAAATCGGCCGCCTTCCCCGACAGGGCGATCGGCCGGATATCGGTCAGGAATCTGGCCTGATCGGCGAGTGCGACAAGCGTAGGCGACCGGGTCTTCAGGACCGGCATGGCGGCGCGGATACGCGCCAGGGCGGCAGAGGATAACCCCTTCGCCTCCGGGCGGGCGAGGAACAGGTCGTAGAGCCGCTGGTCGTCGGCCCGCGCCATGTAGTGCTGGTTGACGGCGTTGAGCTTGGCGAAATCAAGCCGGGCCGGCGCTTTGTTCAGGCCGTCGAGGTCGAACCACTCGATCGCCTGCTTCTCGCTGATGATCTCGTCGTCGCCGTGGCTCCAGCCGAGCCGCAGCAGATAGTTCTTGAGCCCTTCGGGCAGGTAGCCCAGCTCGTCGCGATAAGCGTCGACACCGGTGGCGCCGTGGCGCTTAGACAGCTTCTTTCCATCAGGCCCGTGGATCAGCGGGATGTGGGCGTAGGTGGGCACATCCCACCCCATGCCCTGAAAGATCGGCGCCTGGCGGAAGGTGTTGTTGAGGTGGTCGTCGCCGCGGATCACGTGGGTGACGCCCATGTCGTGATCATCGACAACTACCGCCAGCATGTAAGTCGGATTGCCGTCGGAGCGAAGCAGGATGAGATCGTCGAGGTCTCTCGCGGCGACCTTCACGCGGCCCTGGACCTTGTCGTCGACAGCGAGGTCGCCGCTATCCGGCATGCGGAGCCGTATGACGGTGGGTTTCCCCGCCGGCAGCGGCCTCTTCGGATCACGCCAGGGCGAGCGGAACGGGCGCAGCAGATCCTCGCGCTCGGCCTGCTTCTGGGCGCGGTCCTGCGCCGGCATGTCAGGTGATGCGTCGAGTTCGGCCTTCAGTTCATCGGCGCGGGCGCGCCGAGCTGTAAGTTCTTCCGCCGTCACGGGGCAGCGATAGGCGGCGCCGCGCTTCACCAGCTCGAGCGCGATCTCGCGATGCCGGTCGGCGCGTGTGCTTTGAACAAGAGCTGGCTCGTCTCCGGCGAGACCCAGCCAGCCCAAGCCATCATAGATCGCATCCACCGCCTGCTTGGTCGAGCGCTCCCTGTCGGTATCCTCGATGCGAAGCAAGAACTTGCCGCCCTTCGCCCGGGCGTATAGCCAGCAGAACAGGGCCGTCCGGGCGCCTCCGATATGGAGGTAGCCGGTCGGGGAGGGGGCAAAACGGGTGACAACCGTCATCAATTTCCAGTGGTCAGCTAGCGTGGACGCGGCTCTGGCGGAGCGCGGGCCCTGAAGACCACATCCGCCCCCGCGCTAGCAACCCCCGCCGCCAGGCCCGCCAAGGGCGCGATTCTGACGTCGTTGGGTCGCTTTCTGGCAGGCGCCGTAAACGATCAGTCCTTGCGCTGGCCCCTCCTGCTGCCGCTGGCCCTGGCGATGGGCGCTGCCCTCTACATGACCGCCTCGTTCGAACCAGACTGGCGTGTAGTCGCCGGCGTCACCCTGCCGGCCGTGGTGATGTGGGCGATCCTACGGCGGAGAGGCGGCGGCTGGCTCGCCCTCCTATTTGGTCTGCTGGCCTGCGCTTGTCTGGGCGCCCTGGCCGGTACGGTGCGGACAGCGCTCGTGTCCGCGCCGGTCCTCAGCCAGGAGATTGGCCCGGTCCGCATCGAAGGCGTGATCGCGGAGATCGATGCCAGCGAACGCAGCCGGCGCATCCGCATTCATGTCCGCGCCATAGAAGGACTGGCGCCGGAACAGACGCCGAAATACGTGCGCTTCAGCTACAAGGGCGACATCCCGTTCGGCCCCGGCAGGGCTGTGGCCTGCAGCGCTATCTTGTCGCCGCCACCCCGGCCTGTGGTGCCGGGAGACTACGAATTCCATCGTGACGCCTACTTCCAGCAGCTCGGCGCCGTCGGATTTTCGACGGGCAAGTGCGAGCCGCTTCCGACGCCGCCGCCGGTTACGCTTGCCGACAAGGCATTCTACTGGGTGCCGGCGGTTCGTCGCGCGATCTCGGCCCACGTGTTCGAACAAACCGGAGAGAGTGGCGGCGGAATGTCCGCCGCGATGGTCGCAGGCGATCGCAGCTTCATCACCCCGGACGACTCGGAAGCGCTGCGCCTGTCCGGCCTTGCCCACCTGCTGTCGATTTCCGGCGTGCACATGGTGCTGGCGGGCGGGATCGTGTTCTTCATCATCTGCTTTCTCTGGCCGCTGGCCGAGCCGCTTGCGCTGCGGGTTCCGTCCGTCAAGGCGGCGGCATTCGGGGCGGTGGTGGCGTGCACGCTTTACTTCATCATCTCTTGCATGGAGGTGGCGACCCAGCGCGCCTACGTGATGGCGCTGATCGCATTCGGCGCGAAGCTGCTCGACCGGCCAGCGCTGTCGCTAAGGTCTATCGCCGTCGCGTTGTTTGTTGTGGTGCTGCTGCAGCCGGAATCCGTGGTCACGCCTGGCTTCCAGATGTCGTTTGCAGCCCCGGGCGCGCTGATCGCGCTCTACGAGGTGTGGCCGAAGCTCGATCGCCCGGACCGGCCTGGGGTTTTGGCGCGCATCTTCCCCCATGGGTCGTGGGCACGGCGGCGACGTCGCTGACAGCGTCAGCCGCGACGATGCCGTTCGCCCTTCACCATTTCGACCGGGCGGCGCTTTTCAGCGTCATCGCGAATATCGTCTCGACGCCGGTCATCACGCTATGGACAACTCCGGCGGCGGCTGCGTCGGCCATCGCCGCGCCATTCGGGCTGGAGGAGCCTTTCCTGGCCCTGATGGGCAAGAGCGTTGAGGTGGTGCTCGCCATCGCCCGCTGGTCGGTCGAGGCCTCGCCCGACTTCGACCTGCCGCGGATGAGCGCTGACGCCCTGGCGTGGTCGGCTACGGCCATTGCCATGTTCTGCCTCGCCAGCCGCCGGGGCCGCGTGCTGGTGCTGATCCCGTTTGCGACGGCCGTGGCGTTGTGGCTCACCGCGCCGCAAGCCATCGGCTATGTTGCAGCTGACGGATCGGTGTTTCTGAAAGCACAGAAGGGTTGGCTGGAGCTGAGCGACTGGCGCGCGGACAACGGCCTCAATCCACTGATCATCGGCGACGAGATCGCCAAGAGCCCGTGCCCGGGCAAAGCCGCCGCCTGCGCGCTCGATCTTCCGTCCGGCCGCTTCAACATCGCGCCCGCAGCTCCGCCGCCCGCGAGACCGTGTCCGAGCGGCGCCGCGCTCACCTTCGCGCCGAAAGTCGGGCCTCCGCTGACGTTCGACCCCTGCGCCTATGTCGGCAAGGGCGGCGCCGTGATTGAGGCTGGCTTCGGCCCGCCGCGCATCCGCGCCGCCCAAATGCAAAGCGGCCGGGCATGGACCCAGCCGCTCTACGAAAGGCCGCCAAGGGCGGCGCGTTCAAAGCCCGGTCAGTGATATTTGCGAACCAGCGCGACCAGCTTGCCCTGGATGCGCACGCGGTCGGGTCCGAAGATCTGAGTGCCGAAGGCCGGGTTGGCCGCCTCGAGGGCGATAGAGCCGCCCTTCTTGCGGAAGCGCTTCAGCGTCGCGGTCTCTTCGTTGATCAGCGCCACGACAATATCGCCCGACTGGGCGTGGTCGGTCTTCTTCAGGATCACCGTATCTCCGTCGAGAATGCCGGCGTTGATCATGCTCTCGCCCGAGACTTCCAAGGCGAAATGCGTATCCGGATCGAAATCGTCGTCCGGGGCGCTGACCTTATGGGTTTCGTGCTCGATCGCCTCGATCGCCGTGCCAGCGGCGATCCGGCCCATGACGGAGATCATCGAGGCGCGGATGGCGGCGCCGGCAGCCGACCGGCCGCTACGGCCTTCGCCGCTGACGACGCTGGGCCGGAAGGGCGCGCGACCCGCACCCTGCTGAGGCACGGCGCTTTCGGGCAGTTTCAGCACCTCGAGGGCCCGTGCCCGGTGGGCGAGGCGGCGGAGGAAGCCGCGCTCTTCCAGAGCCGTGATCAGACGATGGATTCCGGACTTGGAGGCCAGGTCCAGGGCCTCCTTCATTTCATCAAAGGACGGGGAAACCCCGGTTTCCTTGATCCTGTCGTTGATGAACAGGAGCAGTTCGCGCTGTTTCTTGGTGAGCATCGCGGTCTCCCGCCTCCACAACTGTTGAGTCGCAGATAGTTCTACTATCGTTCACGTTATGGGTCAAATCCGGCAACAACCCATTTACCGTGCCCGGACAAGTAACCGCACGGATTCCTCAGGATTTTCCGCCCTCATCAGGCTTTCGCCGACGAGGAAACCCCGGGCGCCGCAGGCCCGCAGCCGAGAGATGTCCCCGGCGGTCCGGACGCCGCTTTCCGAAATCAGCAGCCGGCCTTCCGGCATCATGTCCGACAGGCGCTCGGTGACGCCAAGGTCAGTCGTGAAGGTGCGCAAGTCGCGGTTGTTCACGCCCATCAGGGGCGAGGGCAGGCCCAGCGACCGGACGAACTCGGCCTCGTCATGCGCCTCCAGCAGAACCGACATGCCCAGGCTGTCCGCGGTGGCGTGGAGTTCCTCGGCGAGAGCGTTGTCGACGGCGGCCATGATGATGAGGATCGCATCGGCCCCGGCCGCCCGCGCCTCCACCACCTGGATCGGGTCGATCATGAAGTCCTTGCGCAAGACGGGGATGGCGACCGCCGCCCGGACGGTCTGCATGTCCTGCAGCGAGCCGCCAAAGCTCGGCCCGTCGGTGAGCACCGAAATGCAGGCTGCGCCGCCAGCTTCATAGGCCCGGGCCGCCTTCTCCGGCGCCCGCACCGCGTTGATCTCGCCGGCTGACGGGCTCTTCCGCTTCACTTCGCAGATGAGGGCGTTGCCGTCCGTCTTGGCGATACGGATCAGGCTCTCCGCGAAGCCTCTCGGCCGGGACGCAGTCTTTGCATCCGCCTCCAGGGAAGAGATCGACCGCGACCGCCGCAGCGCCGCAACTTCATCCTTCTTGTAGTCGAGGATCACCCTCAGCCTGTCTGGAACACCGCTAGCCATTGGATGCGCGCCTCAGGGCTTCCAGCGCCGCGGCCGCCTTACCGCTCCTGATCGCTGCTCGCGCTGCTTCCGCGCCATCCCAAAGATTGGCGGCAAGCCCCGCCACCACCAGCGCGCCTGCCACGTTGGCGACCACCAGGTCCGCGAACGGACCTTGCTCGTTGTCCAGCACGCGCAACACCGCCGCTGCATTCTCGGATACCGTGCCGCCACGCAGCGCATCGAGGCTGGCACGCTTGAGGCCGAGGTTCTCCGGCGTGATCTCGTAGACCCGCACCAGGCCGTTCCTCAGCTCGCCGACCACGGTCGGCCCCGTGGTTGAAATCTCGTCCAGCCCGTCGCGGCCATGCACCACGAAAGCGGTCTCCGATCCGAGGCCCTGCAGCGCCTTGGCGAACGGCTCAACCCATTCGGGCGCGAATACGCCAAGCACCTGCCGCTTCACGCCGGCTGGGTTCGCCAGCGGCCCGAGCATGTTGAAGATGGTTCGTATGCCCAGCGCCGCCCGCACCGGCGCGACGTGCTTCATCGCCGAATGATGCGCCGGCGCAAACATGAAGGCGAGGCCGGCGTCGCGGAAGCTCGCCTCCATCTGCGCATCTGTCGGCGAGAGGTTGACGCCCAGCGCCTCCAGCACGTCGGCCGATCCCGCTTTGCTCTTCGATCTGTTGCCATGCTTGGCGACCTTTGCCCCGGCGCCGGCCGCGACGAACGCCGCCGCGGTCGACGTGTTGAGCGACGTCCAGCCCAGCCCTCCTGTGCCGCACGTATCGATGGCGCCTTCGGGCGCCTTCACCGGCCGCACATTGGCGCGCAGCACACGGGCGCCGGCGATGATGTCGTCCACGGTTTCGCCGCGCGTGCGCAATCCCATGAGGAAAGCCGCGATCAGCGACGGTTCGGCTATGCCGCCAAGGATATCCTCGAACGCCTTGCCGATCTCGGCCTGGCCCGGACGCTCGCCGGCGGCGAGCTTGTTCACCGCACTGCGGACAGCGTCGCTCATCTGCTTTTGACGTGTTTCAGGAAGTTGGCGAGCATGGTCTTGCCGTGTTCGGAGCCGATCGACTCCGGATGGAACTGCACGCCGAATACTGGGCGGGTCTTGTGGCTCACCGCCATGATCTCGCCATCAGCGGTTTCGGCATCCACTTTCAGCACGGACGGCAATCCGCTCCGGCGCACCGCCAGCGAGTGATAGCGCACGGCTTTGAACGTCTCCGGCACGCCCTCGAACAGCTTGCCGCCAAGAACCTTCACGTTCCAAACCTTGCCGTGGACGATGTCGTGCGCGCTTTCCACCACGCCGCCCATCGCCTGGCCGATCGCCTGATGGCCAAGGCACACGCCGAGGATCGGCAGGTCGTCTGGCGCTTGGCTGATCACGTCGAGGCAGATGCCAGCTTCGTTGGGCGTGCACGGTCCCGGCGACAGCACGATGGCGTCCGCGCCTTTCGCCAGTGCTTCCTTCGCCGTCAGCGCATCATTGCGCACGACTTCCACGTCGGCGCCGACGTCCTGCAGGTAGTGGACGAGGTTGTAGGTGAAGCTGTCATAGTTATCGACGATGAGAACTTTGAGAGATTTGGTCATGATGCGGCGCCAGACAGGTTGAGGGGCTGGGACGGCGAGCGGGCCGATGGCATGCGCCATCGCCAGCCTGCCGCCCGCCAGCCGCTGTTGCCCGCGCCGAGCATCACCTGTTCCCCCGGTCGTATCGCGCCGCTTCCTCGGCCGCGCGGAACAGGGCGCTGGCCTTGTGCACCGTCTCCTGGAATTCGCTTTCGGGATTGGAGTCGTAGACGACCCCGCCGCCCGCCTGAACGTGGATCCTGCCGTCCTTGAACACCGCCGTGCGCAGCGCGATGCAGGTGTCCATGTCGCCGCCCGCGCCAAAATAACCGACGGCGCCGGCATAGACGCCGCGCGCATGCGGCTCGAGTTCGGAGATGATCTGCATCGCGCGGATTTTCGGCGCGCCCGACGTCGTGCCTGCCGGGAAGCCTGCCGTCAGCGCGGAGACCATATCTTCGCCGTCCTTCAGCCGCCCCTGCACGTTGGAGACGATGTGCATCACATGGCTGTAGCGCTCCACCTTGAAGCTCTCGGTCACTTCCACCGTCCCGCGCGCCGCGACCCTGCCGACATCGTTGCGGCCGAGGTCGAGCAGCATCAGGTGCTCCGCCCGCTCCTTGGGATCGGCCAGCAGTCGCGTTTCATTGGCCTTGTCCGCTTCCGGATCGGCTCCGCGCGGCAGCGTGCCGGCGATTGGGCGCACGGTAACCAGCCCATCGCGCACGCGCACCAGGATCTCCGGACTCGACCCAGAAATCTGGAACTCGCCGAAGTTCACGTAGAACATGAAGGGAGACGGGTTGAGCCTTCTCAACGCCCGATAGAAAGCAAACGGAGACCGCTCGAACTTCGCCGAAAAGCGCTGGCTGGGCACGACCTGGAAGATGTCGCCGGCGCATATGTACTTCTTAGCCTGCTCGACCATCTCGAGGTAGCGCGACTTCTCGGTGTTCGACTGGAAGGCGATCTTCTCCGTCGGCGCGTCGTTGGGCCGTGAGGGCGGAGCAGCCTCGTCGAGCTTGGCCTCTACGGCATCGAGCCGGGCGAGCGTCGCCGCCTCGCCGCCGCGTTCGGGCGCTGCGAGGATGATCTCCTGCCGCACACCGTCGAAGATCAGCACCACGCCGGGCCGCATCAGCATTGCTTCGGGCACGCCCGATGGATCGGGCTTCGGATCGGGCAGTTTCTCGACATAGCGGACCATGTCATAGCCGAGGAAGCCGAACGCGCCCGCCGCCATAGGGGGCAGGCCTTCAAGGCCGGATACTTTGCATGCGTCGATGAACCCGCGGAGCGAGGCCATCGGATCGGTCGAAGTCGACTCGATCTTGCCAAAGTCGCCGGTGAGCGAAGTTTCCGCCTTTCCGCGGCGCACGCGCCACCACAGGTCCGGCGCCATGCCGATGAACGAGTAACGGCCGCGGCTCTCGCCGCCCATCACGCTCTCGAACAGCACCAGGCCAGGCTGCATCGGGCCGAGCTTCAGCATCGCCGATACAGGCGACTCCGTGTCGTCGACCCGGCGCCGGACGATAAGCCGGGGCAGGGCAGAGCTCATTGCGCCTCGTCTTTGGTGAGGTTCTCGAAGAAGGCGTCCACTGCCTTCTGGTTCGGCTTCACCGCCACGATCTTGTCAACGCCGCGCGCGAAGACTTCACGGATGTCCGCGGTCAGCGTCTCGGCGACGCTCCGGTCGATCTGCGATTTCAGGGTGGCCTCGAGCTCGGGCTTGATGGGCGCGATCTTGTCGATCTTCACCACCCAAGGATTGCCCTGCTGGTCGTGCGCAACGCCAGCTTCGCCCTGCGGCAGGCTGAAGGCGAGCGCGAGCACGTTCGGGTCGATCTGTGAATTGGCGGCCCGCATGATCTCGATCCCGGCGAGAGCGGCCAGCTTGTGCGTTGTTGCAGCCTTGTCGAACGCCATGCCGCCCTTTAGCGACGCGACCATGTCGTTCGCCATCTTGTCGGCCGCCTCATGCATCTGTTCCTGGAGATACAATCCCCGGACATCGACCGCGACTTCTTCATAGGCCAGCGTATGCGCCGGCAGGATTTCATCGACGCGGAAGAGCGCCCGCTCGTTGTCGCCTTCGATCACGTCGGTCGTCTGCCCGGCGGAAACACTGAACAGCGTCCGTACGGCTTCGGGATACTTGGCCAGCAGACTCGATTGCAGGCGGTCTTTGGTCGTCGCGTTGGCGTCAATCGCGTCGAGCTGGATGACCGGCGCGCCGATGTTCTTTGCGATCTCCTCCAGCGAGATGCCGCCCGCCATGTCGTAGAAACCCTCTTCGGAATTCTCGAACAGCCGCACGGCCGCAGACTGCGCTAGATCGTTGCGCACGGCGTCCGCCACCTGTTCGAACGGCGTGGGCACGCCTGGTGTTATCGACTTCACCTCGACCGCGTAGAACTGCTCCTGGATCGCGAACGGACCCTGCAGTTGACCAATCGGCATGGAGAAGACCAGCGCGTCATACTGCTTCTCGGTCAGGTCGCCGGGCTTCAACATAAGGTCCATTGGCGTTACGCCCGGCGCCTGCTTCAAAGCCTCGTCGGCGCTCTTTCCGCCCTTCACAAGGTCGATGAAGGTCTGGAGCGCGTTGCGGTTGTCGGACGTGTACTGCGCCACCTGTCGTGTTTCGGGCGAGGAGTACTGCTTGATGCGGCGCTCATACTCCGCGCGGATCTCGTCCTGTTTCAGCTCCACCTTGTCGGTGTAGTCGGCTGGCGAATAGGACAGCATGGAAATGCGCCGGCGTTCTGGCTGCTGGAAGCGGACCGAATTCTTGCCGTAGAAGGCGCGCAGCTCTTCGTCGGGCGGCGTCTTGGGCTGCGGGATAGCCTCGGGCGCCACGCGCGCCACCGAAAGGGTTCGCGTCTCGCCGTTAAAGCTGAGCAGCGGCCTGGTGAGAATGTCAGGCGTGACCAGGGCGGCATCGACCGACCGCTCGATATAGTCGGCTGTCCGCACATCGCGCAGGAACTGCACGTATTCAGCAACGGTGATCTTGCGGAACTGCGCCTCGGACCGGATCGCATCCATGCTCAGGCGGCCAAGCGAATCCTTGAAGCCGTCGGCCGTGCTGATCATGCTTGTAACCGAGGCCTCGCTGGCGACGGCGCCGATCTTCCGGCCGAACTCGGCAATCCTGATGCGGTTTACTTCGCGTAGCATGACTTCGCGCGTCACGCCCTGCTTGGCGGCATCGCGCGCCGAGAGTATCTCGCCCTTTTCGCGCCGGTACTGTTCCAGCACCACATCGACCTGCTTGTTGACGTCCGCGGGGCGCACCTCGCGGTCGCCGACCTGGATGAATCCGCCGCCGGTCACCCCGCTGAACGGGTCCGAAAAGCCGAAAACGCCGAAGCTGATGATCAGCAGCGCGAACAGGCCGATCGACCATTTGGACTTCACGAACTTTCGCATGAAGCCGAGCATTGGCGGCACTCCCGAAGACTTTTTGGCGGCGCCCCTGTTTGGGTTGTCCGCTGGAACACGGCTTGCTAGAGCATTTTCCGGCGAAGGGGAAACCGCTTTGCCGCAGGAAAATGCGACAATACGGCAATTTGGAACAGGTTTCGGGAGCAGTTGTCGAAAGACCCCTGACCTGGCCGCGCTGTCTGCCAGATGGGGACCGAATACGGCATGAGCGCACGCGGTAAACTGGTAGCCGGCAACTGGAAAATGAACGGGCTGATCGCCTCGCTGGCCGAGATCGAGGAGATAGTCGCTGGCGCCGAGCAACTGCCGCCGTCTGTCGAACTGGCCGTCTGCCCTCCCGCAACCATGGCGGCGCTTGCCGCGGAATTCCTTTCGGACGGCCTCGTCGCCCTTGGCGGGCAGGACTGCCATGCCGAGAAGTCCGGGGCCTATACCGGCGATATCAGCGCCGAAATGTGGGCGGATCTCGACGCCCGCTATGTGATCGTCGGCCATTCCGAGCGCCGCGCCATGCACGGGGAGACGGACGCCATCGTCTCCGCCAAGGCGGCCGCGGCAATCCGGGCGGGGCTCACCCCCATCATCTGCCTCGGCGAAAGCCTGGCCGAGCGGGATGCCGGCAAGACGCTGGAAATCGTCAGCCGCCAGCTTGCCGGGTCGGCGCCGGCTTCCGCCGCCAATGCACCCTTCGTCATTGCCTACGAGCCCATCTGGGCAATCGGCACCGGCCGCACCCCCACCACCGCCCAGGTCGCCGAAGTCCACGCCGCCATGAGGGCCGAGCTCAGGGGCCGGTTCGGAGCGGCGGCGGATGCAGTCAAGCTGCTCTATGGCGGCTCGGTAAAGCCGGACAACGCCCGCGAGCTGATGCATGTCCCGGACGTCGACGGGGCTCTCGTAGGCGGCGCCAGCTTGAAATCCGTGGACTTTCTGGCGATCGCTCGGGCCTGCGCTTAGCGCGGCCGCGTCGTCGCACCCATATGAAATGTGCCTATAGGGCTTGGCCGCGCCCTCGCGGCGTGCTCTTAGGCGGTCGATCCTTGTTCCGGGGCGCATTTTTCCATGCAGACGGTCCTGCTCGTCGTCCACCTTTTCGCCTGCATCGCGCTTGTGATTGCAGTGATGCTGCAACGTTCGGAGGGCGGCGCCCTTGGGATGAGCGGTGGCGGAACGGGCGGTATCATCTCCGGCCGGGGCGCAGCTAACGTGCTGGTCAGGACCACCATGGTTCTGGCGGCCGTTTTCTTTGTCACCAGCATCACCATGACGCGCCTCAACGCAGAGAACGTCCGCCGGCCGACCGACCTGGAGCGCCAGATCCAGCAGCAGACCGTCGATCCGCTCGCCGGTGGGGCGAACACGAATCCCCTCGGCGCCGCGCCGCGCGTCGGTGCGACGACGCCGCCGCCCGCGCCGGTGACGACGACGCCCGATCCGCTGGCGCCCGTGACGACGCCGCCGGCGTCCGCGCCCGCGCCAACGCCATCCACAACTACGGTCACCCCGTCGGCCGCGACGACGCCGACTCCGGCGCCTGCTCCCGCGCAACCGGCCCCGGTTCAGCCGGCGCCAGCCCAAAACGGCGGCGCAAACAACCCCTAGCTTCGCGAATCGCAGCACTATCCACAGGCGCAGGCGGCCTGTTCACCTCAGCCGCCCCGCGCGATCCCCTAGGAAACACGCACGGTTTCGTCCGCGACTCGACCTCGGGCAAAAGCGGAGCTAGAGCGGTTATCCGTCATGAAGCGATTTATCTTCATCACGGGAGGCGTTGTGTCCTCCCTCGGGAAGGGCATTGCCTCGGCAGCGCTTGGCGCGCTGCTTCAGGCGCGCGGCTATCGTGTGCGCCTGCGCAAGTTGGACCCCTATCTCAACGTCGATCCGGGCACGATGTCGCCGACGCAGCATGGCGAAGTCTTCGTCACCGATGACGGCGCCGAGACCGATCTCGACCTAGGCCATTACGAGCGCTTTACTGGCGTCTCGGCGCGCAAGACCGACAACACGACGACGGGGCGCATCTACAAGTCCATCCTCGAGCGCGAACGCAAAGGCGACTATCTCGGCGCGACGCTGCAGGTCATCCCGCACGTCACCGACGCCATCAAGGAATTCGTGAAGGCCGACACGGACGACGTTGATTTCATCCTCGTGGAGGTGGGCGGCACTGTCGGCGACATCGAGGGCCTGCCGTTCTTCGAAGCCATCCGGCAGCTGAGCCAGGAACTGGGCCGCGAAGCCAGCCTGTTCATCCACCTCACGCTGCTGCCGTACATCGCTACCGCCGGCGAGATGAAAACCAAGCCGACCCAACACTCCGTGAAGGAGCTTCGCTCGATCGGCATCCAGCCCGACATTCTGCTGTGCCGCGCGCCTATGCCGATCCCGCCGGAAGAACGCCGAAAGATCGCGCTGTTCTGCAACGTGCGCCCCGAGGCCGTGATCGAGGCGCTTGACGCCCAGCACATCTACGAAGTGCCGCTGGAATACCACGCGCGCGGGCTGGACCGCGAAGTGCTCCGCCATTTCGGGCTGGAGAAGGAAACGACGCCGGACCTGAAGCACTGGGTGCAGACCTCGCAGACGCTGCGCAATCCCGATGGTGAGGTGCGCATTGCCATCGTTGGCAAGTATGTGGCGCTCCACGACGCCTACAAGTCTGTGGTCGAGGCGCTGGGCCATGGCGGCCTCGCCAACAAGGTGAAGGTGAACCTCACTTGGATTCCCAGCGACCGGTATGACGACCCGGACGCTGACCTGTCGGAGCTCGACAGCGTCGATGGAGTCCTGCTTCCCGGCGGCTTCGGCGAGCGCGGCGCTCTCGGCAAGATGCGTGCGGCGGGATACGCACGCCGCCACAAGCTGCCGTGCTTCGGCATCTGCTACGGCATGCAGCTCGCGGTGATCGAGCTGGCGCGCAACCTCGCCAACATTCCCGGCGCGGGCACAACCGAGTTCGGCAATCCGGACTACCCGGCGGTGGGCCTGATGGGTGAATGGATCCGCGGCAATACGCGCGAAGTACGGACAGCCGACGGGGATCTTGGCGGTACTATGCGTCTCGGGGCCTATCCCGCCACGCTTGCCAAGGGCAGCCGGGTCGCAGCGATTTACGGCACGGAGCATATCTCCGAACGCCACCGCCACCGCTACGAAGTGAACACCGACATCATCGCCAAGCTGGCGCCGCACGGCGTGGTGTTCTCCGGCATGTCGCCTGACGGCAAGTTACCGGAAATCCTCGAATTGACGAACCACCCCTGGTTCATCGGAGTCCAGTTCCATCCGGAGCTGAAGTCCCGGCCCTTCGACCCGCACCCGCTGTTTGCGAGCTTCATCGCAGCGGCTCGGGACAAGAGCAGGCTGGTTTAGTCTTCGCCCGGCGGCACGCTCGAGGGCACTAGGTCGAAAGCGAAGGTCAGCCTCGGCTTGTCTCCCGAGAACGGGACTGTCCCGTGCCACATGTATGACGGGAACAGCACCAGCAAGCCGGGCTTCGGCTCGACGAAATGCTCCGGCCCAAGCGGCGGGTCGGTCTTCACCCCCGGCTGGCCGAACCTGATCCAGCCTTCCCGTCCGCGCGGCTCGACGGTCTCGATGTAGCAGGCGGACGACAGCCATCCCTGCGGATGGACGTGGTCGATGTGATATCCGCCCGGCCGCAGCTTCACCGACCACATGCCCTGGAATGTGTAGGTTCCACGATTGCGGCTGCTGACCGGACCATCGCCATGGCCAAGCTCCGCAAGTCGCCGGCGGATCGGACCATCGAGCGCGGCCGGCAAAGCCTGAAGGGCAGGGTGCGGGTTCTGGAGGATGTCGGTCGCCTGGCTGCCATGGCGCAGCGACTGGTTGAACGGATGCTCCCTGAAAGCGTGCGCCGCTTTCAGCGCGACCGCGACGTCCGCCACATAGGCCTCGAGGCTGGCCCAGCCCGGCGGCGTATCGAGCGCCGAACTCCAGACCAGCCGGTCATAGTCGTAGAGTTCGCGGTATTGCTTGTCGCCGAGCAGCCGCCACGCAGTCGCCTGAAGCGCGATCGCATGCTGGTTGGCCGACCAGCGCCGCCGGAGACCAGCCGCCATGTCGGATGCGCGCCGCGCTTCGCCTACGCCGAGCAAGGCCTCGGTAAGCGTGATCTGCGTCGACATCTCGTTCGCGGCCGCCGCATAGGCCCGCTCGGCCAGGGCGAGCGCGTCCTGCGCCAAGCCGAGACTCGCCGCCAGCTGCGCGGCGCGCAGGGTCAGGCCGATGTCGGACGGGTTGTTCTTCGCGAGTCCGCTGACCAGAGCGAACGCCTCGCTGGGCTGCCCGGCGAATTCCAACGCCTGCGCCTTGATGACAGAAAGCCGCGGGTCGCCGGGCGCCGCCTGGATCGCTTTTTCCAGATCCTCCAGCGCCGCATTTGCATCGCCCGACCGCATCCAGCGCAGCTGCGCCAGCTCCCTCTGCGCTTCGTAAAGATCGGGGCGGCGTCTTAGCGCCTCGCGAAAGGCCGTCTCGGAGGCGTCCAGACGGCCGAGCGCCTGCTCGCAGCGGGCGAGGACCAGCCAGGTCTCGGGCGCATCGATCCCCTTGGCGAAGGCGGCGCGAATATGGGGCTCGGCCTCCCCCCAGCGGCCCGCGTCGCCCAGCGCCCCGGCGAGGTTATGCTCGGCCACCCCAGACCGGGGGTTTGCGGCCACGGCTTCGCCATACCGCAGGATCGCCTCGTCGAGACGGCCAGCAGCCTTCAGCACATGCGCTTCGCGCATGAGCATGGTGGCGTCCTGCGATGTCACAGCCGGTTTCTGACCCCAGAGCTGGCCGCAGAGGTTAGTCTTGCGGCCTCCCATCGAAGCGCGTATGACGCCGGCTCGCAAGGACGGGGAAGTGCCGTCTTTCACGCATCTACAGGTATTTCGAGGCTTCTATGGCCGTCCCAAAGCGCAAAACATCCCCTTCCAAGCGCGGCATGCGCCGTAGCCACGATCGCCTCCCGGGCTCGACCTGGACGGAGGACAAGGAGACCGGCGAACTGCGCCGTCCGCACCATGTCGACCCGAAAACCGGCATGTATCGCGGCAAGCAGGTGCTGACGCCGAAGGACGAGGAATAGGCGCTCGCCTTTCCTGGTGGCCGCACGATTGCATGCGGCGGCGGTTCAAGACATAGCAGGCGCGGAATAGCGCAGCGGCAGGTCCGTTGCGCCTTTGGCGTTTGTGTTTCCAACCAGCAAGGACCGGACAGTGACCGAGATCGTCGACGTATTCGCGCGGGAAATCCTCGATAGCCGGGGCAACCCCACGGTCGAGGCGGAAGTCACTCTGGCGGACGGCTCCTCGGGGCGGGCGGCGGTGCCGTCGGGCGCATCGACCGGAGCGCACGAGGCGGTCGAACTGCGGGATGGCGACACGTCGCGCTACGGCGGCAAGGGCGTCCTGAAAGCGGTCGCGGCGGTCAACGACGAGATCTATCCGGCGATCATGGGAATGGACGCCGAAGAGCAGCGGCAGATCGATGCTGCGCTGATCGAGCTGGACGGCACGGCGAACAAGTCGCGCCTCGGCGCCAATGCGATCCTTGGCGTGTCGTTGGCGGTCGCGAAGGCTGCAGCCAATGCGGCGAGCCTGCCGCTCTATCGCTATGTCGGCGGCGCCAATGCTCATGTGTTGCCGACGCCGATGATGAACATCATCAATGGCGGCGCGCATGCGGACAACCCGATCGACATCCAGGAATTCATGATCATGCCGGTGGGGGCTTCGACCTTCGCCGACGCCCTGCGTTGCGGGGCCGAGGTGTTCCACGCGCTGAAGAAGGGCCTGTCGGCCGCCGGCCACAATACGGGCGTGGGCGATGAGGGTGGGTTTGCGCCGAACCTGAAATCGACCGATGACGCGCTGGGCTTCATCATGAAGTCGATCGAGGCGGCGGGTTACCAGCCGGGCGAGGATGTGGTTCTGGCGCTCGATGCAGCGGCGACCGAGTTCTACAAAAAGGGTAAGTACGAGCTGGAAGGCGAGGGCAAGTCGCTGTCGTCCGACCAGATGACCGCCTACTGGGCCGATCTCGTCAAGCGCTTCCCCATCGTGTCGATCGAAGATGGGATGTCGGAAGACGACTGGGACGGCTGGATCGCGCTGACCAAAGCGATCGGCGACACGTGCCAGCTGGTCGGCGACGACCTGTTTGTGACCAACACGGCGCGTCTTGCCCAGGGCATCGAGCGCGGTGCGGCGAATGCGATTTTGGTCAAGGTCAACCAGATCGGATCGCTGACCGAGACGCTGGAATCCGTGAGCCTGGCGCAGATCAACCGCTATGGCGCCGTGATGTCTCACCGGTCTGGCGAGACGGAAGACTCGACGATCGCGGACCTCGCTGTGGCCACGAACTGCGGGCAGATCAAAACAGGCTCGCTGGCGCGGTCGGACCGGCTGGCTAAGTACAACCAGCTGCTGCGGATCGAGGAAGAGCTTGATACGGCGGCGCGGTATCTCGGGCGCGCGGCCATTCGGGCATAGGCGCATATGCCGGCGGCTCCGGAAGCTGGCGCTTCGGAGCGGTTAAGGTTGGGTTGAGTTCGTCTCAGGCTGAGGCAGCCGTCCTCGATGCGAGGCGCAACTTTCTCGGCCGTGTTTCCCGCGCAGGCGGGAATCCAGAGCAGCCACGAAGGGATTTCGTGCGCATTCGCGCGCTTCTTTCCCTAGGGACTGGACTCCCGCCTTCGCGGGAGGCGCGGACTGAAGTCCGCTTCCGACAAGTTGCCCGGGTTGGGCCCGAGCATGACTCACAGCGATGTACGGCAAGGCCGTCCTCGGGCTGCGGGTGCGCCTCACTCCTCGGCGGGAGGATCTTCGGTCGTCTCGCGGCTGCTTGCGTTTGCAGCGGCGGTTCGGCATCCGCTCGTCATCGTCATCGTCGTCGTCGTCGTCGACGGGACGAGGGCGGGCCGGGGGCGGGCTCCTCGATTGGGTCGCGGTCCTGTTGGGGCAGAGACGCAGGCGCTGCTTCGGTGTGCCAATCACTGAGCGGGCGGCTGGGTCGCATCCGGACGATGTCCGCGAGGTTCGACCAGAGCATCGCAAACGCACGCAGCAGCGCCTCGAGCCAAAGCTCGGTGAGCGAAGGGGGCCGAATCCAGTTTGCGCGCGGGTGTGCCGTGGTCATGATCGGCATTATGCGCCCGGCCCGGAGGGCGTAGGAAAACTCTCCTGAAGATGTCTCACTCTTTTTTCTAGAGCGCTGGATTCACTCGGGAGATTTTTCTCGAACCAGCCCCCAGGTGTGGGCCCGGTAACGCACTTATCCCACACCAACGGCGTCATTGCGGGCGTAGCGAAGCAGAGATCCGGAACCCAGGCGCTCGATGCGAGGTCTCAACGCGTGGCCCCTGGCTTCCGGATAACGCTGCGCGTTTCCGGAATGACAATTGTGGGCGCCGGATCGGCTGGACCGCTGACTACGCCGCGAGGCTGCGGCGGTCGATCTGCCAGTCCTGTTCGATGGCGCAGCGGGCCATGTCGGGGCCGCGGCGGATCATTGGAGGCTCGCGCTTCACGACGCCGGTCGTGGTGAAGGCGAGGGACGCCAGCCACAGGAAAGAACGTGCGAGGTAGGAGGTCTGCTCCATCCGGCGCACCTTTCGGCCCCAGCGGCGGAACACGCCGTTGGCGATGTGGGCGCCGTTGGTGATCTGGCTGTGAACGGTCTCGTAGCTCAGTACAACCGAGACGCAGAGACCCTTGTCATTTTCGACGCGGTGCGGGGCGTGAAGGGGCAGGGCGAGAGCTTCGCCAGGCACGATGTCGAAGCGCCAGGCCGCGTTTTCGCCGGTGCGGATGTGGGTGAGTTCGCCATTGGAGACGCCCATGATCGCCTTTTCGGCTTCAGCCTGCGCCAGATAGGTCTCACTGGTCGGATAGACCCAGACGCGGCGCACGCCGCGCAGGTGGAACACCGCCGTGTTGGCGACGTCGAAATGGTAGGGGAAACGAGCGGTGGCCGATGACAGGATCATCTGACCGGTCATCTTCGAGGCGCGGGTGACGCCGATGGTGGGGGCGAGTTGAGAGAAGGCCCTGTGGATTTCGCCCCAGAGGCCGGGGTGGGCCTTTTCGATTTCCTTGAGGGTAATGCAGAGCTGCCCGTTCTTGACGGCGTCCAGGACCGTTTCGCCGCCGGCACGACCGCGCTTGCCCGGCGTCAGGGTAACCTTGCCGTTCTCGCCGAAATCGTAGCGGCTGATCTCCAGAAGCTCGGTGGGATAGCGGTTCAGGATGTGAACCAGTGCGTCATCCGACGACAGATAGGTCGGAACGTCGTGCTCGACCCGTGTAGGAGAAGCGGCCTTGGTCATGTTCGATTCAACCCAATGTGCCATTCTGCGAACTTCCCCGTTCGCCCCCGGGGTACGAAATGCAATCGCGGGGCCGCAGGACCGAAAGCCGCACACTTCGCCTCAAGACTCGGCCTTTCCAGACCGGTCGATTCATTTCTCATTAACCAACCGCACGTCACGTCGTGCCGGGTGAAGGAAAAGGACCGCGGGAAGCGGAATCAGGGATGGTAAAGGCGGCCCAAGCCATACTGCTCCCGGGCGCTATCGGCGCCCTGATCCTCTATTTTTCGTATCACGCGCTGGCTGGCGACCAGGGCCTTGCCCGCTGGACCAAGCTGCAGGGCGAACAGGAACAGCTTGAAGGCCAAATCGTGCGCCTGAAGGCCGAGCGGGACGAGCTGGAGGCATCGCTCGTGCGCTTGCGCGACAAGACGATGGACCTCGACTATGTCGAGGAAATCGCGCGTACGAAGCTGTCTTACGTGCGGCCGGACGAAGTTCTCGTCGCAGTGCGTTGAACCTTTCCCGAATTAGGTGTGAAACAGGCTGACTGATCTCGCCGTTAGGGTGGGAGAGGCAAGGATTCGCCCTTATCTCTCTGGGTCCAAGGGAAGACACGCGATGGCAACCAAGAAAGCCGCTTCCGGTCCCGGAAAAGCGGTTGGCCGCAAGAAGATCGGCGAGGCGGGCAAGGCCGAAATGATCGGCTACTACCGCGACATGCTGCTGATCCGGCGCTTCGAGGAGAAGGCCGGCCAGCTTTACGGTATGGGTTTGATCGCGGGGTTCTGCCATCTCTATATCGGCCAGGAAGCTGTCGTCGTCGGCGTGCAGTCAGTGCTCGATCCGGACGATCAGGTGATCACCGGATATCGCGACCACGGGCACATGCTGGCGACGGGCATGACCGCGCGCGGCGTGATGGCGGAGCTTACCGGACGCGAGGGCGGCTATGCGCGCGGCAAGGGCGGCTCGATGCACATGTTCAGCCGCGAGAAGAATTTCTTCGGCGGCCACGGCATTGTCGGCGCGCAGGTTCCGATCGGGACGGGCCTCGCCTTCTCCAACCGCTACAAGGGATCGGACGCGGTGTGCATCGCCTATTTCGGCGATGGCGCATCGAACCAGGGGCAGGTCTACGAAGCGTTCAACATGGCGTCGCTGTGGAAGCTGCCGGTCGTCTATGTGATCGAGAACAACCAGTATGCGATGGGCACTTCGATCGCGCGGGCGTCGGCCGAGACGGAGCTGTTCAAGCGCGGCATCTCGTTCGAGATACCGGGCGAGGAAGTGGACGGCATGGACGTGATCGCCGTGCGCAAGGCGGCGGCCAAGGCCATTGACCGTGCGCGCGAGGGTGAGGGTCCGACCATCCTCGAGATGAAGACGTACCGCTATCGCGGCCACTCGATGTCTGACCCGGCGAAGTACCGGACGCGCGAGGAAGTGCAGGAGATGCGCGAGCATCACGATCCGATCGAGATGCTGAAGAAGAAGCTGCTGGATGCGAAGCACGTCACCGAAGACGATCTGAAGGCGATCGAGAAGGAAATCCGGGACGTCGTGAATGACTCTGCGCAGTTCGCGCAGGATAGTCCGGAGCCTGCGACGGAAGAGCTTTGGACGGATGTGCTGGTGGAGAGCCGGTGATGTCAAACCGTCCCGTACACTTCGAGATCCACGCAAGTGACCCGGAAAAGTCGATCGCGTTCTATCAGGCGCTGTTCGGGTGGCGGTTCGACAAGTATCCGATGCCGATGCCCTACTGGGGCGTGATTACGGGCGACGATAAGACGCCGGGGATCAATGGCGGGCTGATGCAGCGCATGGGTCCTCCGCCGGTGGACGGCTCGCCGGTGAATGCGTGGGTGGTTACCGTCGATGTCGCCAATGTCGATGAGGCGTTCGCCAAGGCGCTGAAGCTCGGCGGGCGCGAGGCGCTGGCCAAGCAAGCGATTCCGATGACGGGGTGGGTCGCCTATGTGAAAGACCCCGACGGCAACATTGTCGGGCTTTATCAGAACGATCCGAAGGCAGGCGTATGACCGATATCCTGATGCCCGCGCTGTCGCCCACCATGGAGGAGGGCAAGCTGGCCAAGTGGCTGGTGAAGGAAGGCGACACGGTGAAGCCCGGCGATGTGATCGCCGAGATAGAGACCGACAAGGCGACGATGGAAGTCGAAGCGGTCGACGAGGGCGTGATCTCGAAGCTGATGATTTCAGCGGGGACCGAAGGCGTGAAGGTGAACGCGGTGATCGCCGTTTTGGGAGGCGGGGATGCTGCCCCGGCGCCGAAGGGTAATGGCAAGCAGACTCCGGCCCTGCGGCCGGCTGCCGGGCAGGCGCCCGGCGCTCCCATGTCCGAGGCTCCGGAAGCCAAGGCGCGCAATGACGGACACAGGCTGCGTGCGCCGGAGCAGAAGACGGCGGCTTCAGAGGGGCTGCACGATCCGACGCTGCCGGAGGGCGTGACCTACACCAAGACCTCGATCCGGGATGCGCTGCGCGACGCCATCGCCGAGGAAATGCGGCGCGACGAAAGCGTCTTCCTGATGGGCGAGGAAGTCGGCCAGTACCAGGGCGCCTACAAGGTGAGCCGCGGACTGCTGGAGGAATTCGGCGACCGGCGCATCATCGATACGCCGATCACGGAATATGGCTTTGCCGGGCTGGGCGTGGGCGCGGCGTTCGGCGGATTGCGGCCGATCGTCGAGTTCATGACGTTCAACTTCGCGATGCAGGCCATCGACCATATCATCAATTCGGCAGCCAAGACGCTCTACATGTCCGGCGGGCAGATGGGGTGCCCGATCGTGTTCCGCGGGCCGAACGGCGCGGCGAGCCGCGTGGCGGCCCAGCACAGCCAGGACTATTCGAGCTGGTATGGCCACATACCCGGCCTGAAAGTGATCGCGCCTTACGATGCGGCGGACGCCAAGGGCCTGCTGAAGGCCGCCATCCGCGATCCGAATCCGGTAGTCTTCCTCGAGCACGAGCTGATGTATGGCGTTGAGTTCGACGTGCCGAATGTCGAGGATTTCGTGCTGCCGATCGGCAAGGCGCGTATCCGGCGCGAAGGAACGGACGTGACGCTGGTGGCGCATTCGCGGATGGTGAAGTTCGCGCTGGAGGCCGCCGAAGAACTGGCCGGGCTGGGTATTGAGGCGGAGGTGGTCGACTTGCGCACGCTGCGGCCGCTGGATACCGCGACCGTGGTCGAGAGCGTCAAGAAGACCAACCGGCTTGTGACGTGCGAAGAGGGTTGGCGCTTCTTTGGCGTCGGCGCGGAGATCGCGGCGGCGGTGACGGAAGAGGCGTTCGACTATCTCGACGCCCCGCCGATGCGTGTTCACCAGAAGGACGTGCCGCTGCCCTATGCGGCCAATCTCGAGAAGCTGTCGCTGCCGAATGCCGCTGACATCGTCGAAGCGGCGAAGAAGGTTTGTTATGTCGCCTGAGTGCGAGAGCTACCAGATCAACGGTGCGGATTTTGATATCAAGTATCGAATCCAGGAAGAGATCGTCTGGGTCCGGGTGTCCGGGGCGGCTGTCGAGGACTTCTATGGTGCGAAGGGAGCAGCCAAGGAGACGTTCAAGAAAAACGCGGACGATATCTGCCGGAAGATCGGCGCGGACCTCGCCAAGCGGGAAACGAAGGGGCAACGCATGGTCAGCCGCTATGCGCTCAAATCGAGCGACTTTGCACGCATCATGAAAGCGGCCTGAATCGCGATGCCCATATCCATCACCATGCCTGCGCTGTCGCCAACCATGGAGGAGGGGAACCTCGTCAAATGGCATGTGAAGGTCGGCGACAAGGTGAAGCCCGGCGACGTGCTGGCGGAGATCGAGACCGACAAGGCGACGATGGAGGTCGAGGCGGTCGATGAAGGCGTCGTGGCAAGGCTGCTGGTGGCCGAGGGCGCACAGGGCGTGAAGGTCAACGCCGTGATCGCGGAGCTGAGCGGCGAGGGCGAGGCGCCGGCAAAGGGCGATGGCGAAGGCGCGAAAGAGACTCCCAAGAGTGAGTCTGCCGCGAAGGAGCCAGAACCGGTGGCGGCGAAATCTGAGGCCAAGGTGCCTTCTGATGGAGCGCCGGGCGCCCGCCAGGCAGGGATGGCTCGACAGCAGCTGGCGGCTGTCGGGTCGCAGAATGCCGGGCAGGCGCCCGGCGCTCCCTTCGTCACGGGCCAGCGCATCAAGGCATCGCCTCTCGCGAAGCAACTCGCGAAGGCGGAGGGCGTCGATCTTCTCGCTCTGAAAGGGTCGGGGCCGCATGGGCGGATCATCAAGGCGGATGTGCTGAAGGCGCCGCCAAGCGCCAGGAATGGGGGCAGCGCGGTTGCCAAGCCGGGCGGCGCTCCGCCGCCGAGCCTGATCGAGCCGGCGATGCTGGATGAGCGCGTCTATCTGCCGGACACGTTCGAGCTGACGCCGCTGGATGGCGTGCGACGCGTCACTGCAAAACGCCTGACGCAGAGCTTCATGCAGGTGCCGCACTTCCCGCTGACGATCGACCTCGAGATCGACCACCTGCTGTCGGCTCGGGTGCGGATCAACGAGGCGGGCGCGGCGGCGGGCGTGAAGGTGTCGGTCAACGACATGCTGATCAAGGCGTGCGCCATGGCGCTGATGGCGCAGCCGGACGCCAATGCGAGCTTCACCGACAAGGGCATCGCGCGGCACAAGTCGGCGCATGTTTCCGTGGCCGTTGCGATCGAGGGCGGGCTGATCACGCCGGTGGTGCGCGATGCGCAGACCAAGGGCCTGGCGCAGATCGCGGCGGAGATGAAGGACCTCGCGGCGCGGGCCCGCGAGCGGAAGCTGAAACCGCAGGAATACATGGGCGGCACGTTCTCGATCTCGAACCTCGGCATGTTTGGCGTCAAGGCGTTCGCCTCGATCATCAACCAGCCGGAGGGAATGATCCTGTCGGTCGGCGCCGGCGAGAAACGGCCCGTCGTGCGCGGCGACAAGATCGAGATCGCCACGATGATGACGGTGACGCTGACTTGCGATCACCGGGTGGTGGATGGCGCGACGGGGGCAAAGTGGCTGCAGCACTTCAAGCAGTTTGTTGAGACGCCAGAGGCGATGCTGCTGTGAGGTGCGTGGCGGCGGCCCTCTGCTTTGCGCTGGCATGCTGCGCGACTGCCCCGCAGACAGGACCGGCGTCGCATCTGGCGGTGGCTGACATTCAGCCGATCATTGAGCCGCTGGTTTATCGGGAGCTTCTCGGCAGGAAATGCGGAGCGCCGGGCATGAAGGTGAAGACGGCATTCCTCGCAGACCTCAGGGCTGCAGGAGCCTCGGCGGAGCTGCTCGCTCAGACCAGAGCGGCGGCTCATGACATCGAAGCCGCCGAGCGCGACACGCCGAACGAGTATGTCTGCACGGTCGAGCTGTTCGAAAGCACCGAGAGGAATGCCGCCGCCGCGCAGGCGGCATGGACTGAACTCAAGAAATCGAAATCGTGAGCGCCCGACATGGCTGACGCCAAACCTGCCTACGATCTCATCGTCATCGGCTCCGGGCCTGGCGGCTATGTCGCCGCTATCCGCGCCTCGCAGCTCGGTATGAAGACAGCGATTGTCGAGCGGGCGGAGATCGGCGGGATCTGCCTCAACTGGGGGTGTATTCCGACCAAGGCGCTGCTGCGCTCGAGCGAGGTCTGGCATCTCATCACGCATGCGAAGGACTACGGCTTCAGCGTCGAGAATCCGACGGTGATGCTGGATGCGATCGTGAAACGGTCGCGGGCGGTGGCGAAGCAGTTATCGAACGGCGTCACCTTCCTGATGAAGAAGCACAAGATCGATGTGCTGGAGGGGACGGCCAGATTGGAAAAGAGCCTGGAGAAGGGGTCGCCCTCTCCGAGGGTGATCGTCGGACAAGGCAAGGGCGAGGGGACGTATCAGGCGAAGAACGTGATGCTGGCGACGGGCGCGCGGGCCCGGGAGATTCCGGATGCGGGTCTGAAGGTCGATGGCAAGACGGTGTGGGCCTATCGCGAGGCGATGGTTCCGATCGAGATGCCGAAGCAGTTGCTGGTGATCGGCTCTGGCGCGATCGGGATCGAGTTTGCAAGCTTCTATCGCACGCTGGGCGTCGAGGTGACTGTGGTGGAGGCGCTGGATCGCATTCTGCCGGTCGAGGATGCCGAGATTTCTGCATTCATGCTGAAGCAGCTGGGCAAGCAGGGGATCAAGTTCATCACCTCGGCGCAGGTGAAGTCGCTGAAGGTCGACAAGGGCGTGGCGACGGCGGAGGTGCAGGCGAAGGATGGCGCGCAGACGCTGAAGGCGGACAAGGTGATCCTTGCCGTCGGGATCGTCGGCAATGTCGAGAATCTCGGGCTCGAGGCGCTAGGCGTGAAAGTGGACAAGACACACATTGTGGTCGACGGTTTCGGCAAGACGAACGTGCCGGGGCTTTATGCAATCGGCGATGTCACCGGACCGCCCTGGCTGGCGCACAAGGCGATGCATGAGGGCGTGGTGGTGGTCGAGGGCATTTCCGGCAAGGCGCCGAGCCACAAGTTCGACCCGTGGAATGTGCCGGGCTGCACCTACTCGCACCCGCAGGTGGCGTCGGTGGGGCTGACGGAAGAGGCGGCGAAGAAGACGGGCAAGAAACTGAAGGTCGGCAAGTTCCCCTTCATCGGCAACGGCAAGGCGATCGCGCTGGGCGAGCCGGAAGGCATCGTGAAGACGATCTTCGATGCGGACACGGGCGAGCTGCTGGGCGCCCATATGGCAGGCGAGGGCGTGACCGAGTTGATCCAGGGCTATGCGATCGCGCGGCAGGGCGAGCTGACCGAGGCGGAGCTGATGGAAACGATCTTCCCGCATCCGACGCTAAGCGAGATGATGCATGAGAGCGTGCTCGCGGCTTACGGGCGGCCGCTGCATATTTGAATGCGCACAATCGTTAAGCGGGTTTAGGAAATAGGCCTATTCCTAACGAGACTTAGGAATAGGCGCTATTCGGCAGCCCGCGCTCCGCCGCCCGATTCCGCTCGGGCGGCGATTTCGGCGGCCAGCTTCTGCACGGCGCCGATATCCATCTTGCCGGTGCCGAGTACGGGGATGGCGGGCACCTGGAAGATCTTGCGGGGCAGGGACAGCTCGTTGACGCCATGGTCCTGCGCCCAGCGCTGTAGATCCGTGCGGTCGGCTTTCGGATAGGTGGTGAGGAGGACGATTTGCTCGCCCTTGCGCTTGTCAGGCAGCACAGCGGCGGCGTGGTCGTGTTCGCGCCACAGGGTGGAGGCGCAGTTCTCGACGACGGCGAGGGAGACCATCTCGCCGCCAATCTTGGCGAAGCGCTTGAGGCGGCCCTTGATGGTGAGGCAGCCTTCGTCGTCCTGGCTGACGACGTCGCCCGTATCGTGCCAGCCTCCATTGAGGATCTGCAGTTCGCCGGGCTTGGCGGCGGAAAGATAGCCCTGCATCACGTTGGGCCCGCGCACCAGCATGCGCCCGCCGCTTTCGATGCCGGCAACAGATTCGAACTTGAGCTCCATGCCGGGCAGAGGACGGCCGACGGTGCCGTGGCGGTTGCGACCAGGCTGGTTGACGGCGATCACCGGAGAGGCCTCGGTTGCGCCGTAGCCTTCGAGAAGCTCGACGTCGAAACGCTTGCGCACAAGCTGGCGGGTTTCGTCGCGCACGCGTTCGGCGCCGCAGACGGCGAAGCGCAGCTTGCCCAGCTCGTTGCCCTGACAGGCGCGAATGTACTGGTTGAGGAAGGTGTCGGTGGCGAAGAGGATGGTCGCGCCGGTGTCTTCGACGCGCTTGGGGATTACCTTCGTCTGCAGCGGCGAAGGGTGCAGGACCGACTTCATACCGCCGAGGAGCGGCAGGAGGGCGCCGGCGGTAAGTCCGAAGCAGTGGAAGGTCGGCAGCGGGTTGAACAGCACGTCGTCGACGGTGAGCGCCTCCGGCACATGAGCCAGGATCTGGTGCACATTGGCGACGATGTTGAAATGCGAGAGGACAACACCCTTGGGATCACCCTCCGTGCCGGAGGTGAACAGGAGCACTGCTGGCGATTTAGGGTCGGGATGCGCGGCGAACGCCCATGGCATAACCGGGCCGAGCGCGCCGGCCGCCTTGTCGCCCGCGCCGAGCGCAGCGCGGACGTCTTCGAGGTAGATGAAATCAGCATCGGCTTCGAGTTCGCGGACGAGTTCGCCGAGTTCGGCCTTCTCGATAAAAGCGTGCGCTGTGACGATGCGTTTCACCTTGCCGGTTGCGAGCGCCGATCTGATGTTGCGGGCGCCGGCCGTGAAGTTGAGCATCGCGGGCACGCGGCCATAGGCGTTGATGGCGAAGAAAGTGATCACCGCGCCCGCGCCGGTCGGCAGCATCAGCCCGAGAGCCTCGCCGCGTTTGGTGCCCTTCTTGAGGGCGTGCCCGAGCGCAAAGGCGGCGCGCACGATATCGTCGTAGGAAAGCTTGCGGTCGTCCGCATCATGCAAGGCGATCTTCTTGCCCCCATATTCCTTGCGAGCCGCAAGGAGGGCCTGAAAAACCGCGATCTCAGCATTGCGGGGGTCGTAGGCGGAGCGTAACGACGCCATCAGTAAGCCTCCCTCTTGCGCCCGCCTCACCCATGGCCACCGTTGGCGGCGGCTCTTGGGGCGCCCACTTATGTCTTTGAGTTAATATACCCTGTGGCGCGCAAAGCACAAACGACAGACCCACTCGTCAGATTCGTTCGCCGTTACGGCGATTTCTCCCCGGCCTAATTCAGGATAACAGGGCCCATGCCCACGCTGCTCGACAACAAAGGCGGTCCAGAAGGCCCCCCCAGGGGCGAGGCCGCCGACTCGCGCGCCGCGCGTCATCCGGAAAAGCAGAACCGGCCGGATACGCCGCTGCAGCGCAAGCCGAGCTGGATTCGCGTCAAGGCTCCGACGTCTGAGGGTTATCTCGAAACCAAGCGGATCGTGCGCGAGGGCCGGCTGACAACGGTGTGCGAGGAAGCGGGCTGCCCGAACATCGGCGAGTGCTGGGCCAAGAAGCACGCGACCTTGATGATCATGGGCGACACGTGCACGCGCGCCTGTTCGTTCTGCAACGTGAAGACCGGATTGCCGGGCGCGCTGGACGCGGATGAACCGCGCCGCGTGGCGGAAGCTGTCGCGGCGATGGGCCTAGGCCATGTGGTGATCACGTCCGTCGACCGCGACGATCTCGACGATGGCGGCGCCGCGCACTTCGCGGCGGTCGTTCAGGCGATCCGCGGCGCGTCGAAAGCGACCATCGAAATCCTGACGCCGGACTTCCTGAGAAAGGGTAATGCAGCGGACATTGTGATCGATGCGAAGCCCGACGTGTTCAACCACAATCTCGAGACGGTGCCGCGGCTTTACCTCTCGATCCGCCCGGGCTCGCGTTATTATCACTCGCTTCGGCTGCTTGAGCGCGTGAAGGAGCGCGATGCCTCGCAGTTCACCAAGTCTGGGCTGATGGTGGGGCTTGGCGAGAGCAGGGAAGAGGTGATGCAGGTGATGGACGATATGCGGTCCGCCAGCGTCGACTTCCTGACCATCGGCCAGTATCTGCAGCCGACGCGCAAGCACGCGGCGGTGGATCGCTTCGTGACGCCGGAGGAGTTTCAGACGCTTGAGACCATCGCGCGGTCGAAGGGATTCCTGATGGTGTCGTCTTCGCCGCTGACCCGCTCATCCTACCATGCGGACGAGAACTTCGCGCGGCTGCGCGCCGCCCGCGAGGCGCAGCTGAGCCGCTGACCCGTGACGACATACAAACAGACGATGGATTTGCCTTACCGGCCGGAGGATCTGTTCGACCTCGTGTCGGACGTCGGCCGGTATCCGGAATTCGTCAAATGGATCCGCTCCCTGAAGTGCATTTCCGAGCAGGAACAGGGCGGAAACTTCCGCTGCCGCGCTGAGACGACGGTGGGTTTTCAGGCCTTCACCGAGACATTCATCACCGATGTAGATGCGCGGCGAAACGAGCTTGCCATAGATGTAGGCCTCGTCCGGGGCCCGTTCAGGAAACTGTCCAACAGCTGGCGCTTCGCGCCGATCGTCGCCGGGACGCGTGTGGACTTTTCCATCGCATTCGAATTCCGCAACTTCGTCCTGCAGACCTTGGCCGACGCCAACAAGACCTATGCGATCAAGCGCCTGATCGACGCATTCGTCGTCGAGGCGGCCAGGCGCTACGAGAAAGTAGCGGGGCCGGGAATGTAGATTGCGCTACTGCCTGGTCGGCGGGGCGCCCGGATCCGGCTGCGGGATAGCGACGTCGCGCGCCGTCGGCGGGCGATCGGCGGGGACCGGTATCTTGGAATCCGGCGTCACGTCGGCCGGGTTGGGCGCAGGCGGACGCGGCTGCGTTTCCTTGGGGTCCGGACCACAGGTCTCGACCGACCATGCATTGCCTTCGCGGGTCAGACGGCACAGCACCCGAACTGCGGTGCCAGGCGCGCGCTCCAGCGACGTGCGCATTTCGGCGCCGTTATTGTCGTACTTCGGGCGGCGGAAGGAGACTTCGCCCATCCCCTGGGTGGCGGCGACGCCTTCGGGACCGGTGACCTCGGTAAGGTTGAAGCCCATCGACCGGTAGTCGCAGCCGGGACGCCAAACCAGGTCTTCACCGACCATCATGGCGCGAAGCGGCGGGTCGTCGCGCATGAACTTGTAGTGGTCGCGACCGATGGCGCGGATGAGGGCGCAATCGTCTGTCACGAACTTCGCCTCGAGCGGCGGGATTTCCTTCGGGCCGCCGAAGCAGCTCGTGGCCGCCAGCGCAGCGCCGGCGAGAAGGACAAGACGCTTCATAGGCAAACCCCTTCGAAAGTCCATTCAACGGCCCCCCGGCGATTCCCTAGCACGAAACTTCCCTATGATATCCAGGTCGTCCTGCACTCGCCGACCGTCCATCCCGCGACACCGGAGCGCACGCGGCATTCATAGCCGATCCCGGCCAATGGCCCGTGCATGATGCCGGTTTCGATAAGGGCGCCCTGGCCATCATATCTCGGCTGCTTGAACTCGACCCATTTCATGCGCTCGCGCGGGTCGGCGGCTTCCGGAACGTTGTTGTAGTCGGAAAATTCGAGGTCGTACTTCGACCAGTCACATTGCGGCCGCCAGCCGGGTTCGCCTAGGCCGCGCAGCGGGGGCGGCTTGTTGTCCGGGCCGAACTTGTAGTGCTCCCTGGCGACCGCAGCCATGACCGCGCAGTCATTGCCGTTCAGCAGGGCGGATGCAGGCTCGTCCGGCTTCGCGACCTGGCAGGCACTTATAGCCACCAGAGCAATTGCGGACAGGAAGAAGGCGCGCATCGACGTCTCCAAATCGGCAGCAGGCCAGGTGGAAGAGCCAACTGCCGCATAGGTCGGAGGCGTTCGTGGCCTAAACAGGGCAAGGGAATGGCTAGGGGATCATCTTCCGCACCATCTCCAGCGCAGTGACGATGGTTTCGCGGCGGATCTTGTCGCGGCCGATGTCGCCGAAGCGCATGGCCTGATGGAAGATCGGCTTGTTCTCGCGCGCGACGGCGATGTGGACGAGGCCGACAGGTTTCAGAGGAGTGCCGCCGCCGGGGCCGGCGACGCCGGTTACGGCGACCGCAAGATTGGCGCGGGATTCCTCAAGAGCGCCTTCGGCCATGGCGCGCGCGACGGGCTCGGAGACGGCGCCGGCGTCGGCGATGAGATCGCCGGGCACGCCGAGCATCTCTTCCTTGGCTCGGTTGGAATAGACGATAAAACCCCGCTCGACCGTGGCGGACGAGCCGGGAATTTCCGTCAGCAGACCGGCGATGAGGCCGCCCGTGCAGCTTTCAGCGGTCGCGATCTTCAGCCGGCGCTGCTGCAACTCATCGAGCGTGAGGCGGGCGAGCATCAAGAGCTGTTCGTCGAACATATGCGCCTCCGGGGTCGGGCTGGATGCTACCGGGCCTGACGAGTCTTGTCGCCTCGCTCAGCCGACGCCGAAGAGTTTCGATACGGCTCGGCCAAGGCCGATCGGAAGGGTTAGGATCAAGCCCAGCGCGATCAGCAGGCAGAGCGGGGAGTAGTAGCGGCGGTTGAGGTCGAAGAACGGCGTCATGCGCGCGTAGTCGAAGGCTGGCGTCAGGTACGGCGCCAGGCCGCGTAGGCTGAAGACCAGGATCAGCACGACGTAGCCGCCGTAAACGACCAGCGATGGAAAGCCGTCACCGATCGATCGCTGGCCGGCGAATACGATGGCGCCCGCCGTAACCAGCGCGGCGGCCACCATTGCGCAGGATGAAAGCTTCGAGGCGACGGGACGGCTGACGCCGGCGACATTCCGGCTTAGCGAGACGGCATCGGTTCCGGGCCAAAAGCCGCCGAAGCCCCAATACAGATGCAAGCCGGCAAGAGCGGTCAGGACGAGGATGAGGCTACCCGCAATGATGCTCACGTCACCTCGACAACAGAACGATGGCCTGCGCGGCGATACCTTCTTCGCGGCCCAGGAAGCCCAGTTTTTCGGTGGTGGTGGCTTTGATGCTGATGGCATCGAGCGAGATGGCGAGGGCTTCCGCGGTCGCGGCGCGCATGGCTTCGCGGTGCGGGGAGACCTTCGGCTTCTCGCACATCAGGGTGACATCGGCATTGACGACGCGCAGGCCGCGCTCGGCCGCAAGTTTCGCGGCGTGTTGAAGAAAGACCAGCGAGCTGGCGCCCTTCCATTCCGGATCGGATGGCGGGAAGTGGTCGCCGATATCGCCCAGGGCTGCGGCGCCGAGGATGGCGTCGGTGAGGGCGTGCCAGCCGACGTCTGCATCGGAATGGCCTTCCAGCTTCTTTGTGTGCGGGATGCGGACTCCGCAAATCGTGACGCCATCGCCGGCGACAAAGCCGTGGACATCGAAGCCTGTGCCGACGCGCATGGCGGGCCCCGAGATCAGCTTTTCTGCGATGGCCATGTCCTCCGGATAGGTGATCTTCATAAGCTCGGCCCGGCCCGGCGTCAGCATCACACGCGCGCCGATGGCTTCGACCAGCGCGAGATCGTCGACGGCAGCATCCGTTGCGCTGGCGATCGCTCTGGAGATCACGTCGAAACGAAAGGCCTGCGGGGTCTGCACGCGGACGAGGCCGTCGCGGCTGACGGACTTGAGGCCGGCGCGGTTGTCCTTGAGGGCGTCGGTGATGGGCAGGGCGGGTGCGGCGGCGTCTGCATCGGCCAGCGCGGCGATGAGTTCGCGGACAACTGACTGCGACAGGCCGGGGCGGGCGGCGTCGTGGATCAGGACGTTATTGAGCCCGCGGCCCTCGAGCGCTTTCAGGCCGTTACGGACCGACTCGGTGCGGGCCGGGCCGCCGTCGACCAGGAGAATCCGGGAATTGCTGGGGAGAAATGCCCGCGCCCGGGCGCGTTCCGAGGGGGGGACTACGACCGCGATGGCGACGATTTCTTCGCACTGCAGCAGGGCTTCCACACTCCACAGCAGCACCGGACGGCCCCCGAGGGCCTGAAACTGCTTGGGAATCCGCGTTACCATCCGCGAGCCAGAGCCGCCCGCAACCACCACAGCGCCTGTGTTGCCCCGGGGAAACGCCTCCTGATTGTGCATTCTTGACGCCTTCGCAGGGTGGACTCTAAGTGTAAGCTTCAATATGCCCAAAAGTTAGGCATGTTCGGGGTGGGCGGCGGAGACTCGTTTCGTGTTCAAGGTCGGTGATGTCCGGATTGCTGCGCCGGTTTTTCTGGCCCCGATGTCTGGGGTTACAGATGCCCCGTTCCGTAAGGAAGCCGACAAATTTGGTGCGCCCGCAGTGGTAACCGAGATGGTCGCCGGCGCTGAACTGGCGCGTGAAACAGAAGAATTCGTTCGTCGCGCTGCGCCGCACAATGGATCAGGTCCTTTCATCGTCCAGCTCGCCGGCCGCGAGCCGCAGTGGATGCGCGCGGGCGCAGAGCTGTCGGAAGCGGCGGGCGCGGACATCATCGACATCAACATGGGCTGCCCCGCGAAGCGAGTCACCGGCGGTCAGTCGGGCTGCGCGCTGATGCGGGAGCCGGGGCTGGCGCGCGAACTGATCGCGGCGACGGTCGCGGGCACGTCGCGCCCGGTGACGGTGAAGATGCGGCTCGGTTGGGACGACGGATCGCTGAACGCGCCGGAGATCGCGCGCATCGCCGAGGGCGAAGGCGCACAGATGATCACAGTGCACGGGCGCACGCGCCAACAGCTCTATACCGGCGAAGCGAACTGGTCGCGCATCGCAGCGGTCGTCGAGGCGGTGAAGCTGCCGGTGATCGCCAATGGCGATATCGATGACGAAGCGTCGGCCCGCGAGGCGCTGTCGAAATCCGGCGCGGTCGGCGTAATGATAGGGCGCGGCGCCGAGGGGCGGCCGTGGCGACCGGCGCAGATCGCCCATGCGATTTTCGGTACGACTTACGCACCGCCAACGGCCGACCAGAAACTGCAATCGATGCTCGACCAGATTGCAAACTCGGCCGCCCTGTATGGCGAGCGGCTGGGTGTGCGCGTGGTCCGCAAGCACATCGCCGCGTTCGTGGATGCCTGGTGCGAGGATCATGGGCTCGCTCCGATGGCCGAGACACGCATCGCGCTCTGCCGCATCGAGAGCTCCTCAGCGCTGGCGGACCAATTGGCCGCTGCGCTGTCTGGGCGGAGAGTCGCCGCATGATCACGGCCATACAGGATCCTTCCGCGATTGCGGGCCGCATCCTCGATGCCATGCCCTTCGCGGTTATCGGACTTTCACGGCGCGACACGGTGATCTTTGTGAACCCCGCGGCGGAAACGCTGCTGGCGCGCTCGGCGCCGCTGCTGCGCGGACGGCCCGTAACGGACATCCTCACCCAAGACTCGCCGCTGCTGGATTTCATCCAGCGCGCACGGCGCGAAGGCGGGGTGATGTCGGCCCGCTCCATTCGCCTCGCCAGCCCGCATATCTCTCCGGTCGATCTCGACGTCTCGGCTTCGCCGGATGGCGAGGATGGCGGACTGGTGCTGACCTTCCAACAGTCGTCCCGGGCAGGACAGGAAGAAACCAACGCTGAAGTGACCGCCTTCGCGCAGATCGCGCGGATGCTTGGGCACGAGGTAAAGAACCCGCTCGCAGGCATCGTCGGCGCGGCCCAGCTTCTGGCGCGGCAGGCTCGGGACGAGCAGCAACCTCTGCTTTCGCTGATCCGGGAAGAAGGCGCACGCATCCAGCGCATCGTCGACCGTTTCGTGGCGTTTGAGACATTCTTCGCCCCGCGCACGCGGATCACCAATGTGCACATTGTGCTCGACAGCGTGATCGACCTCGCCAAGGCGAGCTTCGGCGCGAATGCCCGATTCGAGCTGCTGTACGATCCATCGTTGCCGGAGATCGAGGTCGATCCAGATCACTTGCACGAGGCGGCGCTGAACCTAGTCAAGAATGCGGTCGAAGCGGCGAGCATCGGGGCGCGACAGGCGCGCATCTCGATCTCGACACGCTATCGCGCCGGCTTCCGCTTTGCGGGGCGCGACCTGCCAAGGGCGCGCGGCGCGCTCGAAATTTCAGTTACGGACAACGGGCCGGGGGTGCCAGAAACATCGGTGGCCCGCGTGTTCGAGCCGTTCTTCACGACCAAGGCGAACGGGGCGGGCATCGGCCTCGCTGTCGTTGCTGAGATCATGCAGGCGCATGGCGGGTTCGTGGTTCTGGACAACAGCGCGACTGGCGCCTCCCTGCGCCTTCTCTTTCCGATCGCGCGCAAAAAGGGAGCTGCCAAATGAGCGGACCCACGATCCTTGTTGCTGATGACGATGCCAGCGTGAGGCTGGTGATAAGCCAGACCCTGGCGCAAGAGGGCTATCACGTACGCTCCACCAACACGATGTCGGCGCTGTGGCGCTGGATCCAGGCGGGCGAGGGCGACCTGTTGATCACCGACGTCTACATGCCCGACGAGTCGATCTTTGACCTGCTGCCGCAGATACGACGCGCTCGGCCAGATCTGCCGGTCATCGTGATCTCAGCGCAGTCGACCGTGCTGACCGCTGCGCTGGCGTCGGACCATGGCGCCTATGACTACCTTCCAAAGCCGTTCGACATCGACAAGCTGGCAGAGACCGTAAGGCGCGCCCTGCAGAAGAAGCCGGTGCGCACGATGGATACAGGCGGTCGCCGGGCCGAAAAGGACGAGGCGCTGCCGCTGATCGGCCGGTCCAAGCCGATGCAGTCGGTCTATCGCGTGATCGCGCGGGTTATGAACAACGATCTCACCGTGCTGATCGAAGGCGAGAGCGGCACAGGCAAGGATCTGGCGGCGCGGGCGATTCACCAGCTCGGCAAGCGCAAGGGCGGGCCATTCGTGGCCGTGAGCCTCGCGGCGATCCAGCGTGAGCAGGTTGAGGAAGAGCTGTTCGGGACGCTGAAAGACGCCAATGGCCGTCGCAAGGGCAGGGTGAGCGAGGCGGACGGAGGCACGCTGTTTCTCGACGAGGTCGGCGACATGCCGCTGGAGGCGCAGACGCGCCTCGTGCGTTTCCTGCAGGACGGACGTTTCGCGTCTGGCGGCGATGATCTCGACGTACGCATCGTCGCTTCGACCAAACACAACCTGCGCGCGCTCGTGGATCAGGGGCTGTTCCGCGAGGATCTCTATTACCGGCTCAACGTCGTGGCATTGCAACTGCCGCCTCTGCGCGAGCGCAAGGAAGACATTCCCGATTTGGCTTCGGCGTTCCTGGTGCGCGCAAAGAAGGAAGGCCTGCCCGAGAAGCAACTCGACAAGAGCGCGTACGACCTGCTGGTCGCCTATGACTGGCCGGGCAATGTGCGTGAGTTGGAGAACGTCATTCGCCGTCTTTCGGCGCTGAGCCCGGAGCCAATCATTTCGGCGCGCGAGGTGGAGCGCGAGCTGCGCTCCAACAGCAGCACCAAATCAGGCGAGCGCGAGTTCGAAGTGGAAATCGAGGCGCTGCTGTCGCGCCACTTTATCTCGGCGTTGTCGGCTGATCCGGCCAGGGACCCGGATGCCGGACAGATTTACCAGACAGTGATCGAGCAGGTGGAGCGTCCTCTAATCAAACTGGCGCTAGCGGCGACCAGTGGAAACAAGGTGCGTGCGGCCGCTTTGCTTGGGCTGAATCGCAATACGCTGCGGTCGAAGATCAACGGGCTAGGGGTCGACCCGGCAGACTGAGTTCGCCTTCCACGCGAGGCAGCCGTTCGGTCACAGCTCAAAGCTGTTGCATTCCTGCACCGCGGTGTGCTCTGGTTGTCACAGGTGTTGCACATCTGCCGCGAACTTACTCACAGACGGCATTTGGCGACCGGGTGATGTAGTCGCCCTAACTGGATGCCGCCCCTGTTGGCCATGGGAGGGGAGGGAGGCGCCGGTAGGGCCAGCGGGTTGAGTGCATGGCTGAGCAGGCCGTCGACGCGAGGTCTAGGCTCGGGAGAGCTACCTCGAACGCATTTAAGGTCCTGTTTGCCCTGGCCACGGTTATCGCGGCCGGCGCGACCTATCTCGCCGTTACCGACACCAGCCCACGCGCCGCTGCCCAGCCCGGCCTGTTCTGGCTGCTGATCGCCAACCTCATCATCATTGCCGGCGTCGGGGGCGTGCTTGGCTCTCGCGTGCTCAGCCTCATCCGCGAGAACCGGGAAACGCAGGGCGGGGCGCGTCTGCGTCTTCGGATCATCTTCCTGTTCTCGCTCGCGGCGGCGATCCCGACGGTGGTGGTCGCGGGCTTCCTCGCGGTCACGATCAATCGAAGCGTCGAGAACTGGTTCAGCCAGCCGGTCACCAATATCGTCGAAGGCGGCGCGCAGGCGGCGCGCGCCACGATGGACGATTTGCGATTGGAGGCCGAGGCGGAAGCCAAGGGGATCATCTCCGACATCGCAGCCAGCCAGCCTGTGCAGGGGCCCGAGGCGATCAAACTGCTCGAGCAGTACCTGCAGCAGCGCAGCGAGGCTCGCGGCATCTTCAGGCGGATCGAGGCGTTCGATCGCGCCGGCAATGTGCGGTTTCAGCTTATCGCTCCAGAACAAGCCGCGCAGGCAAAAGCGCCGACGGAAGATGATTGGCGGACTGCCGACGCTGGCGATCTCAAGATGCGGGAGGATCCAGACGCTATCCGCGGCTTCTTCAAGATGCCGAAATTCGACAATGTCTATGTGCAGGTTGCGCGAACGATTCCCGAGCGCGTGATGGCCCGCTTTGCACAGGCGTCCACCTCGCTGACTGCCTTCAACGAGGCCCAGCTCCGCCGGAATGACCTCGCCACTGTGCTGACTCTCTCTTATGTGGAAGCTGCCTTGCTCATGCTGCTGGGCACGGCCTGGCTGGGCATGACGGCTGCCGAGCGCATCGCCATGCCGGTCGGCGCACTTGCCGGCGCCGCCCGCGCGGTTCGCGACGGCGATCTTTCGGTGCGGATGCTCAAGCCGAGTGTTCGGGACGAGATCGCCGACCTGGCCGACGCCTTCAACCAGATGACCGAGCGGCTCTCGCGCCAGACCCAGGCGCTAGATCGCGCAAGGATCGACGCCGAGACACGCTCGGCCTTTATCGAGGCAGTGCTGGCGGGCGTCGAAGCCGGCGTGATCCGCATCGACGAAAAGCTGAAAGTCACCATCGCCAATGCTTCGGCGCAGACTCTACTGGACTTCACGCATCGTTCTGGAACGTCGACGGACCTGTCGGAGGTCGCGCCTGAGTTCGTGGTCGCTGCCAGCCGCGCCATCGAGACCGGGCAGTCGGTCGACACCAGCTTCAAGCGCGCCACGGCCGACGGCGTGATGCATTTCCAAATCCGTGTCGCGCCCGAGTATGACGGAGCGGGCGCGGTGATCACCTTCCACGACACGACCAGGCTCGTGCTCGGCCAGCGTCAGGCCGCCTGGCGCGACGTCGCCCGCCGCATCGCGCACGAGATCAGGAACCCGCTGACGCCGATCCAGCTCTCGGCGGAACGTCTGCGCCGGCGGTTCTCCAGCCAGATCACGACCGACCGCGAGACGTTCGAGCGGTGCACCGACACGATCACGCGGCAGGTCGCCGATATCGGACGGATGGTCGAGGAATTCTCCGGCTTCGCGCGCATGCCGAAGCCAACTTTCGGCTCGTTCAACATTGTCGACATGGTCCAGTCGGTCGCCTTCGCCCAGCGGATGGCGACGCCGGCGATCAACGTGCCGGTTAACGCGCCCAACGCGCCCATCACCATGCTGGGCGACGAGCGCATGCTGGCGCAGGCATTGACCAATGTGGTCAAAAACGCCGCAGAGGCGGTCGAGCGCCAGATCGAGGCGGGCAGCGTCAAGGCCGGCTCGGTGACGATCGACGTTTACGAAGACGGCGATGAAGTGCAGGTGACGGTGCGCGACAATGGGCCGGGCTTTCCGGTCGAGGACCGCGATCGCTTGCTCGAACCCTATGTGACGACGCGCAAGAACGGCGTTGGGCTCGGCCTCGCCATCGTGACGCGCATCGTCGAAGATCACGGCGGCCGCATCTGGCTTGGCGACAACGACCTCGCGCCCAACGGCGCCCGCGTCGATATCCGCATGCCGATGCAGCCTAGGCTTTCCGAAGAACATATGGCGTATGCAGATGAAGGAGCAGCGTGATGACTGCTGAGATCCTGGTTGTCGACGACGAACTGGATATCCGCGAACTGGTTGGAGGGATCCTGCAGGACGAGGGATACTCGGTCCGAACGGCGGGCAACTCGACCGACGCGCTCGCTGCCATGCGGGTAAGGGCGCCGCGCCTGGTCGTGCTCGACGTCTGGCTCAAGGGGTCGGAGCTCGACGGGCTTGAAATCCTGTCGATCCTCAAGGAAATGGACCCGCTGCTGCCTGTGGTTGTCATTTCCGGCCACGGCACGGTCGAGACGGCGGTCACCGCCATTCGCCGCGGGGCGTATGATTATCTGGAGAAGCCTTTCCACACGGACAAGCTCATCCTCACCGTACAGCGCGCCCTGGAAAATGCAGCTCTCAAACGTGAAAATTCGCATCTGCGCACGCGCTCGGCCTCGTCCAACGAGGTCGTGGGGCGCTCCAGCGTGCTGGCGCAGCTCACCGGCTCAATCGAGAAAGTCGCTCCGACCAACAGCCGCATCCTGATCTCCGGCCCGCCTGGCTCGGGAAAGGAGCTGGTTGCGCGGCTGATCCATGAGCGCTCCAACCGCGCTTCTGGTCCGTTCGTCGTCGTCAGCGCCGCAGCGATGGACCCGGATCGCGTCGAGTCCGAGTTGTTCGGCGAAGAGAGCGACGGCAAGGCGCCCAAGATCGGCCTGTTCGAACAGGCCCACACCGGCACGCTGCTGCTGGACGAAATCTCCGACATGCCGATGGCGGTTCAGACCCGCATCTTGCGTGTTCTGGTCGACCAGCGTTTCCGGCGCCGCAATGGCCGCGACGACGTTACGGTCGATGTGCGGGTGATCTCGACCAGCGCCCGGGATCTGCGCGCGGAGATCTCTGCCGGCAGGTTCCGCGAGGATCTCTACTATCGCCTCAACGTCGTGCCGGTGGATGTGCCTGCGCTCGATCGCCGTCGGGAAGATATTCCCGACCTGGTCAACTATTTCGTGCGCCGGGTCGCCGATGCGACCGGGCTTCAGCCGCGACCGTTCAGCGAGGATGCGGTGGCCGTTCTCCAGGCGAGCGAATGGCCCGGCAACGTGCGCCAGCTCCGCAACGTGGTTGAGCGCCTGTTGATCCTCACCAATGGCGAACCGCCAGGCCCCATCACCGCCCAGCACCTGCCGGGCGATGCAAAGGGCGGCGGCGCTTCGGCCACCGGTTCGATGCAGATGATTTCGATGTCCCTGCGTGACGCGCGGGAGCATTTCGAGAGGGAATACCTTGCAATGCAGATCACCCGCTTCGGCGGCAACGTCTCGCGCACGGCCCAGTTCATCGGCATGGAGCGATCGGCGCTGCACCGCAAGCTCAAGGCGCTGGGCGTCGATACCAGCATGGGTCAGAAAGAGCCTCAGAGCTGAAGCGGGATACCCACGAGTATCCGGGATTACCCCGGCCGGCGCCGGTCGTTCGGGCGCTTCGCGGGCCTTTTGATGCCTAATCAAGCGGGCCTATTTCCGCCCTCAACCCGACATCGCGGGCCATTGCTCCTTGCATGCTGGAAGCGTTAAACGTGAAGCAAGGCCCCAACATCAAGAAGGCTCGAGAGAACAGACATGTCGTCGGATAAAAAACAAAACCTTCAGGACATTTTCCTTAATGCCGTACGTAAGGGCAAAACCCCCCTTACGGTTTTCCTTGTGAACGGCGTCAAGCTCCAGGGCATCGTGACCTGGTTCGACAATTTCTGTGTGCTGCTGAAGGGCGAAGGACGTCCGCCCCAGCTCGTGTACAAGCACGCCATCTCGACGATCGCGCCCAACGCGCCGGTCAATCTGTTCGAGAACGAAGAAGACGAGGACTGATTGCCCAAAGAACTGATCGATCGCCGGCCGCCTGAAGACACGGCCGCGGTCGTTCTGCCCATCATCGGCGCCTCAGAGGTTGCCCGGTCCAGGCTGGAAGAGAGCCAGGGACTGGCGGAAGCGTTGGGCGTGAAGTTGGCTTTCACAGAACGGGTCATTGTTCGCGAGCCTCATCCGGCAAGGCTGTTCGGCTCCGGGCAGCTCGAAGCGCTCGGGCGCAGGATGAAGGACGATGGCGTTACGCTATTCATCGTCGATGGCGCTCTGACGCCGGTCCAGCAGCGCAACCTCGAAACCGAACTCAAGCTGAAGGTGGTGGATCGGACGGGGCTTATTCTCGAGATCTTCGGGCTTCGCGCGCGGACGGCGGAAGGCCGCCTGCAGGTCGAGATGGCGCGATCGCTGTACGAGCGCTCGCGCCTCGTACGGACCTGGACCCACCTTGAACGCCAGCGCGGCGGTTTCGGCTTCCTTGGCGGCCCCGGTGAAGCGCAGCTGGAGGTCGACAGACGCCTGCTCGACAAGCGGATCGCGGGCTTCAGGCGCGAACTGGACGACGTGCGCCGCACACGGCGGCTGCAGCGCGAGGGCAGGGCGCGGCGCGGCGCGCCAGTCGCCGCCATCGTCGGCTACACCAACGCCGGCAAGTCGACGCTGTTCAACCGGCTGACGTCATCCGACGTGCTGGCGGCGGACATGCCGTTCGCGACGCTGGATCCTACCGCGCGGGAGATCGTGGCGGCGTCGGGACGTCGCATCGCGCTGGTCGACACCGTCGGGTTCATCACCGACCTGCCGACGCACCTGGTGGCGGCGTTCCGTGGTACGCTTGAAGAGGCCATGGCGGCCGACCTGCTGATCCATGTGCGCGACATCGCCCATATCGACACCGAGCATCAGGCCAACGACGTCTACACCATCCTGGAACAGCTTTCGGAGCAGACCGGATTGGAGCGACCGCCTGTGCTGGAGGTCTGGAACAAGGCCGACGCGCTGGGCCCGGAGACCCGTTCAGTGCTGGCTTCGCGTGCTGCCGGTCATAATCCGCCTGCGCTGATGGTCTCGGCGCTGACCGGGCAGGGGGCTGACGAATTGCTGTTCGCGATTGAGGCGGCGCTGTTCCGCAACCGCCGGCCTCGGCATGTCACCATCCCAGCGGCGGACGGAAGGCTCCATGCCTGGCTGCACAAGAACTGCGAGGTTGCCTCGGACGTACTGTCGGGCGACAGCGAGTTGAACTTGGAGGTCTTCATGACCGACGACGACGTCGCGCGCCTGCGGGCCATGTCGCCCGACGTTACAGTCACGGAATGATAGGCACTGAATGAAAGAGGCTGGTGCTGCCGGGGAGGATTGAACTCCCGACCTCAGCCTTACCAAGGATGCGCTCTACCACTGAGCTACGGCAGCGTTTTCGCCGAAAAGCGAAGGCGTCCGCATAACGGAAACCCCTCGCCATGGGAAGGGGACGAACGAGAGAGTATCAGCTGAGGCCAGTATGCCGCGGAAGACCCCCGAAAAGCCCGGTAAACAGCCCAGCGCCGCGGAGTTGCGCAAGCAGCGGCTGGCCAAGGCCCTGCGCGCCAATCTTAAGCGCCGGAAGGCCGCCGGGGCGCCGGTAGCCCCCTATGCCTCGGGAAAACCTTCGAGCGACGAGGACTAGCCGGACCAGCGCCTTGCCGCCGCCGAAATCGGGCCCATAACCTCACGCCATGGACAAGCTTTCAATTCTTGGAAACGGCCCGCTGGAGGGTCGCATTCCCATTTCAGGCGCCAAGAACTCCGCGCTCAAGCTCATGGCGGCATCGCTGCTATGCGAAGAGCCGCTTGTCCTCACATCCATGCCGAATCTCGCCGACACGCGGTTCATGGCGAAGCTGCTGCAGAGCCTTGGCGTCGTCGTGGAGTGGCCGACTGGCGAGGCGCTGTGCCGCCTGCACGCCGAGAACATCTCCTCCACCATCGCGCCCTACGATCTCGTCCGGAAGATGCGCGCAACGTTCAACGTTCTGGGCCCGCTGCTGGCTCGCGTCGGGCACGCGACGGTCTCGCTGCCGGGCGGATGCGCGATCGGGGCGCGGCCGGTGGACCTCCACCTCAAAGCGTTCGAGGCGATGGGCGCCGACATCGTCATCGAGCAGGGCTATGTAAAGGCGGCGGCGCTGCGCGGCCTTAAGGGCGCACACATCAACTTCCCCTTCGTCTCGGTCGGCGCCACCGAGCACGCCATGCTGGCGGCGGTCCTGGCGGATGGCGAGACGATCCTCGAGAACGCGGCGTGCGAGCCGGAGATCGGTGATCTGGCCATCTGCCTCAATGCTTGCGGCGCCCGGATCAAGGGCTATGGCACGCCAACCATCCGCATTGAGGGCGTAGCGAAGCTTACCGGCGCTCGTCATAATGTCATCGCCGACCGGATCGAGGCGGGAACTTTCGCCATCGCTGTCGCCGCGACGGGCGGCAACGTGTTGCTCGAAGGGGCGCGGGCGGACGACCTCGGGGCATTGATCGATTGCCTGCGCCATGCCGGCGTGACGGTCGAGGTCGAAAACAAAGGCATCCGGATCAAGCGTAACGACGGCCGGCTGAAGGCGGTGGATATCGAGACCCGACCGCACCCGGGGTTCCCAACCGACTTGCAGGCCCAGTTCATGGCTCTGATGACGATCGCGGATGGGACCAGCACCATTCGCGAAAACATCTTCGAGAACCGCTTCATGCATGCGCCGGAGCTCAACCGGCTCGGCGCCGACATCACGGTGAGAGGCAACGAGGCGATCGTTCGCGGAGTTCCCAGGCTGCATGGGGCGCCTGTCATGGCGACGGACCTGCGGGCCTCGGTCAGCCTCGTCATCGCCGCCCTGGTGGCCGACGGCGAGACCACGGTGAACAGGATTTATCACCTCGACCGCGGCTTCGAGCGACTGGAGGAAAAACTTGGCCGCTGCGGCGCCAAGATCACCCGCCAGCCCGGTTCGGACTGACGGAAAGCCCGTCAATCGGGCCGCTGGAGCCTTCCGGCAATCTGGTCTAGTGAAATCCCCTTTCACAGGGCGCGGCGCCCCATGGGCCAAGGAGCGGTCAAGCACATATGGAGGCGAGCGTTCTCAAGCTGCTGGCTGAGGATTCCGATGGTCTCGGGATCCTCGCGGCTGCCGTTCAGGACTGTCTGGTGAAGCCGCAGGTCATCAAATACGACAAGCAGGCGCGGGCCTTCGGGCTCGAGATTAACCGCTTCCAGTGGGAGAAGGCCGGCAAGCGGCCGCCCTTCTTTCGGTCTCGAGCCGTGCTGGCGTTTTCGAGCGTTCTCGGAGTGAAATCGCAAAAAATGCCGCGCGGCGTGGACGACGTGCTCGGGCTCATGGACATCAGGTTCAGCCCGGCCGCCGAGCCGCCGGGCGGATCGGTGACGCTGCTGTTCGCCAACGGCGCGCAGATACAGCTGGATGTCGAATGCATCGACGTGACGCTGATCGACACCGGCGCGGCGTGGCCAACGCGGCGCAAGCCAGACCACGAGAAGCGCCCATGAGCTTTCGTCGCTTCGATTCGGGCGAGCCGGGTTTTGCGGATGCATTCGCGAAGTTCCTGTCGCTGCGCCGCGCGCAAGGGTCGGAGGACGTATTCGCGGCAGCGGCCGCCATCGTGAAGGATGTGCGGGCAAGAGGCGGCGAAGCGGTTGCAGCGTACACGCAGAAATTCGACCGGGTCGCCGTCGACCCCGAGGCGCTGACCGCCAAGGGGGTCGACCTGTTCGAGGCAGCCGCACGCTGCCCGACCGACGTACGCGAAGCGCTCGACTTCGCCGCCAAGCGGATCGAGGCGTATCACGCCCAGCAGCGCCCGCAGGATCACAGTTTCAAGGACGAGGAAGGCCTCGAGCTCGGCTGGCGTTGGAGCGCCATCGACGCCGTTGGCCTGTACGTGCCTGGCGGTCGCGCCAGCTATCCGAGTTCGGTGTTGATGAATGCGATACCGGCAAAGACTGCAGGTGTGTCGCGGCTGGCGATGGTGGCGCCGGTTCCCGGCGGGGAACTCAACCCGGCGGTCGCGTATGCCGCGGTAAGGGCGGGGGTCAGCGAGTTCTACCCGATCGGTGGCGCGCAGGCGGTTGCGGCGTTGGCCTACGGCGCGGGGCGCCTCAAGCCAGTCGACAAGATCGTGGGGCCGGGGAACGCTTATGTGGCGGCGGCGAAGCGCATCGTGTTCGGCGATGTCGGGATCGACACTATCGCGGGACCATCCGAGATCACGGTCGTCGCCGACAATCGCAACAAGCCAGAATGGATTGCGGCCGACCTGCTGTCGCAAGCCGAGCACGACCCGATGGCGCAATCGATCCTGATCACGGACGACGTTGCGTTCGCGGAGAACGTGTTCGAAGCGGCAGCCGCCATGCTGGGCAAGCTTTCGCCTGCGGCCGCAGACGCCTGGCGTGACTATTCGGCTGCTGTCATCGCGCCGCTCGACAGCGCGGCGGCTATCGTCAACCAGATCGCGCCGGAGCACGTCGAGATCGCGACCGAGGACCCGGACGCCATTGCGCGGGGCGTGAGGCATGCCGGCGCCATTTTCCTCGGCCGCTGGGCGCCTGAGGCGCTGGGTGACTACGTCACCGGCTCGAACCACGTCCTGCCGACCTCGGGCGCTGCGCGGTTCGCATCGGGCTTGTCCGTGCTCGACTTCATGAAGCGCACGTCGATCCAGCGCATCTCGGAGCAGGGGTTCAACGCGCTTGCCGGCGCCGCCGAGACGTTGGCGAGAAGCGAAGGGCTGCCGGCGCACGGGCTGTCTGTCTCTATCCGGCGAGGCGGCGGATGAGCGACAAGGGCCGCATCGCTTCGATCGAGATCGACGAGAAGAGTCTCGCTCCGGCAGGGCCCGATGCGGACCATGAACGCAAGGTCGCGATCTTCGACATACTGGAAGGCAACCGGTTCAATCTGGTTGGCCATGATGGCGGGCCGTACAATGTCGTGCTGTCGCTCACCGACAACCGGCTGGTATTTGATGTCGCTGAAGCCGACGGAACGCCGGTGCGCAAGCTGATGCTGTCGCTCACCACGCTGCGGCGGGTGATCAAGGACTATTTCATGATCTGCGACAGCTATTACGACGCCATCCGGAGTTCGACGCCATCGCAGATCGAGGCGATCGATATGGGCCGGCGGGGGTTGCACAATGAGGGATCGCAGATCCTTTCGGAGAAGCTGGCGGACAAGGTCGAGGTCGATTTCGATACCTCGCGGCGGCTGTTTACGCTGGTCTGCGCGCTGCACGCGCGGGGCTGAGGAGGGATATCCCCCGAAAACCCCTGTGGATTCGCACGGAATCGACTAATCCCGTGGAATGCGTGTATAGGGACGCCCCGAGACCAACCGCCGCAAAGGGAGTTGCATGGCGAAGGAAGAACTTATCGAGTTTGAAGGCACTATCGTTGAACTTTTGCCCAACGCCACATTCCGGGTGAAGCTCGCCAACGACCATGAAATCATTGCGCACACCGCTGGAAAGATGCGGAAAAATCGTATCCGCGTGCTCACGGGCGACAAAGTGCTCGTCGAGATGACGCCTTACGACCTCACCAAAGGGCGCATCACTTATCGCTTCAAGTAACGGCATCCGCCGTGGGCCGCTTCAAGTGACCCCCACAGAAAATGGCCGGCCGCGCCTCTTGCTGGCCAGCGCCAGCCCGCGCCGCCTTGCGCTGCTGGAGCTGGCTGGGTTCAAGCCCGACCTTGTCGCGCCGACCGACATCGACGAAACGCCCCTGAAGGACGAACGGCCGCGGCAGCTGGCGCTGCGCCTCGCCGTCGAAAAGGGGCGCGCCGCGCATGCGAAACAGTACGGCTACTACCACATCCTGAGCGCAGACACTGTAGTAGCATGCGGCCGGCGCATCCTTCCCAAAGCGGAAACCGAGGAGCAGGCGCGCGCCTGCCTCGATCTCATCTCGGGCCGGGCCCATGACGTGCTGACCGGGGTGGCGGTTCTGGCGCCGGACGGGCGCGAGGCGTCTCGCGTGATGGAAACACGGGTGAGCTTCAAGCGGCTCTCGCCTGTGGAGTTCGAAGGCTACATCGCCAGCGGCGAGTGGCGTGGCAAGGCGGGCGGCTATGGCATCCAGGGCCTGGCCGGCGCTTTCGTCAGCGAGATCAGCGGCTCGCATCCCTCCGTGATGGGCCTGCCGCTCTACGAGACGGTGTGCCTGCTCGAAGGGCTCGGCTATCCTGTCGGGCGGCGCTGGGACAAAGCCGGGGACGGGGGCTGATGCGCGCGACGCTGTGCATCGATGACGCTGTCGGCGAGCACCGCCGCGCCTTGCTCGATCCCTGCGGCAAGCCCTTCCGTCTGGAGATCGAACGCTGGAGCGAGCGCGGTAAGCGGGCGAAGCTGGACGAGGTGTGGTGGGGCAGGGTGCGCGGGCGGATGCCCGGCGCCCGAGGCTGGTTCGTTGATATCGGGCTCGCCGAGGACGGCGTCATAGACGCAACGCGCGCCGGCGCGGTTACCGAAGGGGCTTTGATCCCGGTGCGGGTGAAGTCGGAGGCCTACTCGGACAAGGGCCCGATACTGAGCCTTGCCGACATGAAGGCGGACATCGTCCGGCCGGATCGGCCAGGCAAGCACGCGGGGCCTTCCGACGATCCATTCCTTCGCAGCGTTGTCGTCGTTGCAACCATCGACGGGAAAGTGGCGCGACCACAGATCGAAGCGGCGATCGAGGAAGCCCAGCAGCGTGTGGTCACGATCGAGGGCGGGGGAAATATCGCCGTAGAGACGACGCGGGCCATGACGGTGATCGACGTGGATTCCGCGGATCGCGTCGGTGACCCCGACGTGGATGCCTTTGCGCTGGATCTCAATCTCGCCGCCGCCGACGCGGCGGCGCGGCAGATCGGTCTGCGCGGTGTCGGCGGGCTGGTCGCCGTCGACTTCGTCTCAATGGAGCAAAAGCGTGATCGGCGCGCGACAAGCGACGTGTTCAAGAAGTCTCTGGCCGGATGGCTCGGCCGGGCCAGCGAGGTGCTGGAACTTTCCAAGCTCGGCGTTTGCGAGGCGGCGATCGCCCGGCGGGCGCGCCCGATTCGCGATGCGCTGACGGCGCCGGCCGCGGAGCGTGAAGCGCTGGAGGCGCTACGCCTGATCGAGAGCGCCGGTTGGGCCGCGCGCGGCGCCCGGATCAGCGCCAGGGTAGCCGAGGAAGCTGCGAAGTGGCTCGAGGCCGACTATATCGGCTGGAAGGAAGCGCTGGCCGGCCGGATCGGCGCACGCTGGACGCTGGAAGGCGTCAGCCGTCCGCCAGGGCGCCCTGAAGTATGGAGTGCAGGATGAGCGAGGCCAGGTGCCCGATCTGTTCGAAGCCGGCGGAGGCCAAGTTCAAGCCGTTCTGCTCGCGCCGCTGCGCCGATGTAGACCTCTCCCGCTGGCTGAAGGGAGGCTACGCCATCCCCGGCCGCCCGGTGGTCGACGAGGACGAGGCGGATGGTCCCGCCGCCGCAAAAAGCCCGCAAAAACGGCCATTGGAGGACTGACAATAGGCCCATGGACAGGGAATAGCTGTTTCCCTATACATCGCGCCTCTTCGTCACGACGGTACGCCCAGGTAGCTCAGTTGGTAGAGCAGCGGATTGAAAATCCGCGTGTCGCTGGTTCAATTCCGGCCCTGGGCACCATCGGCTCCGTCGGGCGCTGCGCAGCGCTGACAACGGTACGGGTGTTGGTACGAGGATTCGAAAAGACCGCCAACCGCGCAGTTTTAGCGTTTCTGGATTCCGGCCCTGGCGCCATCGGCCTTGTCAGGCTCCGCCGACGAGGCCGACCCGTTCCACAACCCAGTACAGCCCGACCAGCGCGATGATGGCAGCGACGGGCTGGACGAATATCGGCCGGTAGAGTTCCGGCTTGCCCATCGCCTTGGGGATGAAGCTGACGGCGAAGGCGACAGCGGCGGAAGCGGCGAGCACGACCAGCTGGCCGAGTTCCACGCCGATGGTGAAGCCGGTAAGGCCGACAGCGAAATCGGCGCTCTCCAGATAGGATTTCATGATCTCGCCGAAGCCGAGGCCGTGGAACAGGCCGAAGCCGAAGATCACCGGCAGGCGCCATTTGTTGGCCTGCTTGAAGACTATCGCCTCGATCGCGAGCACGGCGATGGAAAGCGCGATCAGCGGTTCGACCAGGCTGGCCGGGGCGCTGACCAGGCCGGCTGCGGCGAGGCCCAGGGTGAGTGTGTGGGCGAGGGTGAAGGTAGTCGCCTGGAGCAGCAGGGACTGCCAACTGCGAGCGTTCAGGAAGATCGCCACGATGAACAGGATGTGGTCGAGCCCGAGCGGCAGGATGTGCCGGAAGCCGAGCTCGATGAACGTCGCCAGATTGTCGAGCCACATGCCGATTATCTTCCCGGAAACGCCGATGGTAATGGGCGAGGGGCGAAGCGCAACGGCCGGGAACCAGCAACCCGTCGCCCGCCTCGAATCCGGCGATGTCGAGCGCAATAACTTCTCGCGCCGCAGGCGAGCCGGACTGTGGCTCCACAAAATCCGCGACTTCTCGTTTGAAATTTCATACCTGTTTGCTTGCGGTGTCTTTGCGGCGTGACTTTTTGCGCCGCCGGCACAAGGCCGCCCAATGGCCTGGCAACTTGTGCATGCGGTGGCGCGGACATGACAAGGTTCCCAGAGATCGACGGCCTGCGGGCGTGGTTAGCCTGGGCGGTGATGTTCAGCCACGTGTTCATCGTCCTAAACTACTGGGGTTTCCGGGCGGGGGAGTTGGCGCCCATGGCTGGCGCGCACGCAGTAGCAGTGTTCGTCATGGTGAGTGGCTTCGTTATCACGGGACTGGTCACCGAGCGCAATGAGTCCTGGCCGAGATATATCCTGCGGCGCGCTTTCCGCATTTTTCCCGCGTACTGGGTCGCGCTGCTCGTCGGCGCCGTGACGACCGCGCCTGTTCTCCTGGCCTTGGCGAATGCGCAATGGGGCGCCGATCCGGAATCCTATTTCATCAAATCGCTTCAGGGCGGGCAGGAGAGCATCGCCGCACACCCCTGGACGCATTGGCTTCTTCACATTGCCCTGCTGCAGGGCGTCGTGCCGGACAGCGCGCTGCCTTGGTCGTCGGTCACGTTCCTCGGACCGGCTTGGACGCTCAGCCTTGAATGGCAATTCTACCTCGTGGCCCCCGCTCTGATATGGGCGATGAGGTCGCGCAAATGGGCCGCAGGCGTCGTCCTCGTCGCCATCGTGTGCGCTGCGCTCTACAAGTGGGGAGCGCTCGGCTCATACAACAGCTATTCAACGCTTCCCGGCGGCTTGTGGCTGTTTGTGATTGGCATTGCGAGCCGCCTTGCACTCCCGGCGCTTCGAACTCTGGCTCTCCCGGTTGCAGCGATAACCTTGGCGGCCTTTGGCGCGGCGATCCTGGAAAAAGAACTGCTCCCATTCTCGGTGTGGATCGCTTTTCTTGCCTACCTGTCGCAGACCGGCAAACTGGCCCAGGGCCATATCGATGGCGCCGTCCGGAAAGCGTCGAACGCGCTGATCGGGTCGCGGCTCGCGACGATGCTCGGCCAGCGGTCCTATTCAGTCTACATCATCCACATGCCCATGCTGAAGCTCGCGCTGATGCTGCTGCCCTTGCGCACCATGACCCAAGAACAGGCGCTTGTGGGAGTCGGCGCTCTTGGGATCGCGCTAACGCTCGTCGCTTCTGAGGTGCTGTATAGGTTTGTCGAGCGGCCAATGATCCGGCTTGGTGCGCAGCTCTCGGCACGACGCGGATCTTTCTGGCCCTCAAAGCACGCCGGCACTGGTCCAGCCGCGGTCGCGGTCCCGCCGCCAGATCTTGCTCGCGAATAGGCTTGAGCGGCCGGATGGTCGAGGTCGTTTGAGGGGGGATGCGGAGTGGTGGGCGCCGTGAACGGCTAGGCCCCAAATCTCAAGGTATGAAAAAGAGCTAGATGGCGGAAAGGGTGGGATTCGAACCCACGGTGGAGTTTCCCCCACGCCGGTTTTCAAGACCGGTGCCTTAAACCACTCGGCCACCTTTCCCGCGCGCAGACCTTTATGCGCAGCGCGGCGGAAAGAAAATGGTTTACGGGACCGCAGGTCCTGACCGGGCCGGGCAGGCTGGCTGAGAAGCGCCAATCGCGATTTCGCGAGGTTTTTCGCTAGCGCCCGGTGCGCAAATGGCAGCAAACCGGTGCTTTCCAGTAACCATGGGTTGCAGTTCGGACAGATTGATAAAAATCGACGCATCGCCATTCACCGTGTGAAGACCGTCGCCCGCTATGGTCCGGACCGTCGCCAGAAGAGCGGCCGGACGCGGGGCCAGCACCGCATCCGATCTCAGCCATGGTGCTTGGCGATGATGGGTGTTTGGTGATGATGGCAGGCGCAGGCAAAACGCGTGCGAATATCGGTGCGCGGACCCTCTCCGGCATGGCGATCATCGCGGCAGTGTTCCTCGCAGGAGGCGCACAGCGCGCCCACGCGCAAACGCCCGCGCCGATCGTCTATGCCAAGGCGCTGACGTCGCCTGCCGCGCCGAATGCGTCGCTCACATTCGACCAATTCCAGGGCCGCGCGCCCTCGCCCGACACCAGCGCGATCGACCTGCGCCCGGGCGCCGTCAGAGCGAGCTTCGGATCGGCGCTGCCGCCGGTTTCGCGCCTTGAATCCAGCAAGCCCGTCGTCTCGGCCGAACCGTATGCCGGCCCTCCTTACCAGGTCGACGGCAAATGGTATGTGCCGGCCTACGAGCCCAACTATGACGAGGTGGGCATCGCCTCGTGGTATGGCCCGACCTTCCACGGCAAGGATTCCGCGTCCGGCGAAAAGTTCGACGAGAACGCCATGACCGCAGCGCATCCGACACTGCCGATCCCCTCGCTCGTTCGCGTAACGAGCCTCGAGAGCGGCAAGTCCGTCATCGTGCGCCTCAATGATCGCGGGCCGTTCGTCGACGACCGCATCATCGACATGTCCAAGAAAGCCGGCGCCGTCCTCGGCATGCAGGCCAAAGGCACGGCCAAGGTTCGCGTGCAGTATGTCGGACCCGCGCCGGCCGAGGCGAACTCGCTGCTCAGCCGGCCAATCCAGGTGCGGCCCGAGGCTATCGAGACGCCCGGCGCCTTCCCGGCTATCCCCACCCAGCCTGCGTCCGAACCGACGCCGAGCTTTGTCGGCGGCCAGCCTCTCGCCCTGCTTGTCACGGCGCCCGTCCGCATGGCGGTCGCCCAGCCGGCGCAGGTCAGCGCGCAACGCAGCTATTTCCTCCAGGCCGGCTCGTTCGCCGACCTCGGCAACGCTCACGCCCTGCGCGACAAGCTGCGCGATCTCGGACAGACGTCCATCACTGCTGTGCAGATCAACGGCGCCGAATTCTATCGCGTGATGGTCGGCCCCTGGCCGTCCCGCGCTGAGGCCGAAAGGGCGCAGGGCCAGCTCGCTCAGACCGGCGGCAAAGGGATCGTCCTAGCCCGCGTTGACTAGCTGTTAGTCTATCGAGCGGGCGGAGCAGGGCAGGGCGGCTTGCCGTAGTCGAGGCAGAGCGCGGCGCCGTTCGCTGGCACCCTGGCCGTCTTGTCCAGCACGCCATCGAGCCTGAGGTTGGCGATCGAGGGACCGTCCTTCGTCATCGTGATCCACATGAAATGGTCGATTGCGCCCTCGGAGCCGTCGAACCCGCGCTCGCCGCCAGTTGTGCCCAGCATGATGTAGTCGCGGCCGTTTCGCTCGGCATGGCTGTAGCGATGGAGGTGGCCGTTGAGGACGGTGTACGGCCGGTCGCCCAACGCCTTCTCGATCCGGTTCAGCCCGCCATTGTCGTCGCGCTGGTAGACCGGCTTGTGGAAGAGAAGGAATGTCCAGCGCACTTCGGCATTGTCGGCGATCGCCTTCTCGAAATATGCGTTCTGCGTTGGTCCGATTTCCCCAAGCTTCGCTTCAAGCCGTGATGCGTATGGAAGTTTCTGCGCTTCCGCCGGATCCTTGCGCCGCGCCTCGATGTAGGCCGCTCGCTGTTCGTAGATCTCCTTCATCTCCGCGTCCGAATAGTCCTCGGTGTCGAGCACGAGGAAGAGGACGTCCTTGTATCGAAAGTGGTAGTACCGGCGGCCATAGCGCGCTTCCCAGACGGCGCGCTGGGTAAGGTTCGTCATGTCGTGATTGCCGGCGACGTGGAAGAAAGGCGCCTGCAGGACGCCGAGGCGTCGGTCGAACCCGTCCCACTGACGCGTGAGTTCGGCCTTGTCCTCGGTTCCGCCATCGATCATGTCGCCGACCGTCAGGATCAAGGCCGGGCGCATGAGGGCGAGTTGAGCCGCCGCCACTTCGAACACGCCGGGCCGGTAGCCGGACTCCAGATCCGTCACCACAGCAAAGGCGAACGAGTCGGGAGCGTCATCGATTGGCTGGCCGGTCCAGGGCTTTGGGCCGGATGCGATTGGCGAGTCGAAGGCGGCAGGGGGCGTCGCCGCGCACGCCGCAGCGAGGACAGCCGCCGCCATGACGATCGACCGGAAGACCTGATTCCCGATCCTGTTCGCCTTCATCCTGCTGCTCCTGACCGCCGATATCCGCCGGCGATCCTCGCATAGAGCCGGATAAGCTGAAATCGCCGCGGCTTTCCATCTGTCAGAGCGGTTGACGTGTGGGCCCGAACCGCCGTTTTGTTGCGGGAATATCGAGGGAGTCTGCCTGCATGCGCCTCATCGCCGGAACCTTGCTCGCCGTAGCGCTCTGCGCATCGGCGGCGATCGCCCAGACGCCGGCGCCGCAGACGCCTCCAGCAACGCCGGACCCGGTTGCGCAGTTCGCGGCCGATCCGCTCAACACCAACGCGACCTTCGCCTACATCCTCGATGGCGACACCGGCCTGCCGCTCTACTCGAAGCGCGGCGACGAGCCGATGATCCCGGCTTCGATGTCGAAGCTGATGCTCTATTACATTGTCTTCGAGCGTATCCGTGACGGCCGCCTGAAGATGGAAGACGAGTTCACGGTCAGCGAATATGCATGGAAGAATGGCGGCGCCGGCACGGATGGCTCGACCATGTTTCTGCCGGTGCACTCCAAAGTCAGCGTCGAGAACCTGCTGCGCGGCGCCATCATCGTTTCGGGCAACGACGCCTGCATCACGCTGGCCGAGGGAATTGCCGGCAGCGAGGAAGCTTTCGCGCGCGAGGCCACGGCGCGGGCGAAAGAGCTAGGCATGAACAACTCCAGCTTCGCGAACGCGACCGGCCTTGAAGATCCGGGGCAGCGGATGAGCGCGCATGACATCGCGATCATTGCACACCGCCTCATCAAGGACTTCCCGCAATACTATCCGATGTTCTCGGAGCCCTCTTTCACGTTCAACAGGATCACCCAGCCCAACCGCAACCCGTTGTTGAAAGAGTTGCCGGGAGCGGATGGGGTGAAGACCGGTCACCTGGAAGCGGCAGGTTTCGGCCTGGTCGGCTCGGCCGTTCGCGATGGCAAACGCCGGATCATAGTGCTGCAGGGATTGGCGAGCGAGGCGGAACGCAGAAAGGAAGCGCCCCGTGTGATGCGCGCGGCGTTCGTCGATTTCACGTCCGCCAAGCTGGTCGACAAGGGCGCGCAAGTCGCAACCGCGGACGTATGGTTGGGCGAAAAGAAGACGGTTCCCCTGGTTGCGACGGCAGATGCCAGCGTTGGCCTGCATGTCGCGGCGCTGAAACAGGTCAAATCCACTGTTGTTTACAAGGGACCCCTGTCGGCGCCGGTGAAGGAAGGCGATATCGTGGGCGAGTTGCAGATCTCCGCGCCCGGCTCGCCAGACATCAAGATCCCCGTGGCCGCCGGAGCTTCTGTGAAGAAGCTCGGTCTTGTCGGCCGGGCCATGGTGGGTCTGAGAGGCGAATAGGGTTTTGGCTGCGAAAGGCCGGTTCATAACGCTTGAAGGCGGCGAGGGCGTCGGGAAATCAACCCTGGCTGCGGCCCTCGTATCGCGGCTTGCCGATCGTGGCGTGAAAACCGTTCGAACGCGCGAGCCCGGCGGATCGCCCGGCGCCGAGGCGCTTCGCAGGCTGATCCTGACGCCGCCGCCGGAACTCGACGCCTGGGGCCCGCTGACCGAAGCGCTGATGTTCTATGCCGCACGCCGTGATCATCTCGAGAAGCTGATCCGGCCGGCGCTGGAGTCCGGCGCGTGGGTGATCTGTGACCGGTTCTCTGATTCAACGCGTGCGTACCAGGCTGCGGCGGGCGGCGTCGTGCGCGACGAGATCGAGGCACTGGAGCGCATCTGTGTGGGCGCGAACGGACCGGATCTGACTCTGGTGCTCGACCTGCCGCTGTCGGCGGCGCGCGCCCGGATGACGGCGCGCGCGGCGAAAGAGGACGCCATCGAGTTGCGCGGAGCGGAGTATCATGAGCGTGTGCGTCAGGCCTTCCTAGACATTGCCAGAGCCAGTCCGCAGCGCTGTGCCGTACTGGATGCGGCGCTTGCGCCTGACGCGCTCGCGGACGCTGCGATGAAGATCGTCGACCAGCGCCTCGGGAGATCGTGATGGAAATCGCGACCAGCGAGCTCGGACCGGTCATGGGCCACGCGGCGGTGAAGCGCGAATGGCTGGCGTCGGCGCAGTCGGACAAGCTACACCATGGATGGCTGCTGCGCGGACCGCGCGGCGTCGGCAAGGCGCGACTGGCATTGCAGTTCGCTGCTTTTCTGCTTGGCGGCGCCGATGAGCAGCTGGCGACAAACGCCGAGACGCAGGTCGGTCATCTCATTGCGGCGGGCAATCATCCCGACCTGCGCATCGTCCGCCGGCCTATTGACGACAAAGGCAAGCAGAAATCTGAAATCCCGGTCGACAGCATTCGCGAGCTGGCGGAGTTCTTCTCGCTGCGTCCCGCGATGGGCGGCTGGCGCATTGCAGTGATCGATGCGGTCGACGAGCTCAATCGCTTCGGCGCGAACGCGATCCTCAAGACGCTCGAAGAGCCGCCGGCGCGCGCCGTGCTGTTCCTGATTTCGCATGGCGAGCAGATGGTGCTGCCCACCATACGTAGCCGCTGTCGCGTGCTGCGTTTCGGCTCGCTCAACGAGCACGACACGCTGTCGGCTCTAACGATGACTGGCTTGTCGACTTCTGAAGCAGAGCAGGTCTCGCATCTTGCGCCAGGCCGGCCTGGCCGCGCGCTGGAGCTTCAGGGCGCTGATGCGACTGCGGCTAGCGATGCGATGCTGCAGGCGTTGCGCAATCTGGGCGGCTCGGACGCGCGCAGCCTGCATGCGGCGCTCAGTGCGGGCGCCAAGTCCGAGACGGCCATGGCGGCGGCGATGGAATCGCTCCGGGCCAGCCTGCAGCGGCGGGCGGTGCGCGAGAGCGATCCTGTGCTCGCCGGCGACTGGGCCGAGGCCGCGCTCGACGTCATGCGGCTTGACAGCGAAGCGCAGGCGCTGAACCAGGATCGCGCGCAGACGATCGCGGCAGCATTGTCGCGCGTGTCGCGCCTCGCGCGGCCTGGTCCGAGCTAGGTCGATGCTGTTCGACACCCATGTGAACCTGCACGCCGAGCAGTACGCTGAAGACCTGCCGGACGTGCTGGCCCGCGCTCGCGCCGCCGGCGTCACACGGTTCCTAGCCATCTGCGACCGGCTCGACAGGTTTCCGGCAGTGAAGGCGATTGCTCACGCTAACGCTGACATCACCTGCAGCGTCGGCGTTCATCCGCACTATGCGAAGGACTTTTGGTCGCTCGAAGCGACGACGCTGATTGAGGAAGCGCGCGATCCAAAGGTGCGCGCTATCGGCGAGACCGGCCTCGACCAGCACTATGGCTACAGCGACATCGTCCTGCAGGAACGTAGTTTCGTTGAACACATCCAAGCCGCGCGTGAGACCGGACTCGTGCTCGTGGTCCACACGCGTGAGGCCGACGATCTGACCGGCGACATTCTAGAGCGGGAGTACAGGCGCGGCGCGTTCAGGATTCTGATGCATTGCTACACAGGCGGCGAGCGGCTGGCGAAGCGCGCGCTCGATCTCGGCGCGCGTTTCTCGGTCTCGGGCATTCTGTCGTTCAAGGCGGCCGCCGACGTGCGCGGCGTGATGGCCCATGTGCCGCTCGACCGGATCGTTCTCGAGACCGACTGTCCGTATCTTGCGCCGGTTCCACATCGCGGCCGGCGCAACGAACCGGCTTATCTGGTGGACGTTTGCCGCGCCTTCGCCGAACATCGCGGCATGACTTTCGAGGATGCCGCCCAACTCACCACACGAAACGCCATCGACCTGTTTGGGTCTGCCGCATGAGCGCGGGTGCGAGCAGGCTGCAGGTCCGGATCCTGGGCTGCGGCTCGTCCGGCGGCGTTCCGCGTATCGGGAACGACTGGGGCGCTTGCGACCCGGCGGAGCCCAGGAACCGGCGGTCGCGGTGCGCGATCCTGGTCCGCCACTGGGACCCTGGTTCGCCTGAGCCGACCCTGGTGCTGATCGATACGTCGCCGGACATGCGCAACCAGCTTCTGGCGGCCCGGATCGACCGGCTGGACGCCGTGATCCTGACCCACGAGCACGCCGATCAGTGCCATGGGATCGACGACCTCCGGGCGCTGGTTATTCGTCACCGCCGGCGCATGCCGGTCCACATGGACCGGCCGACCGGCCAGATCCTGCTGAGGCGGTTCGACTACTGCTTCCAGGGCGCTGGCTCATACCCCGCCATCCTGGAGGGTCTTGTGGACCTGGAGGCCGGGCAGCCCATGCGGATCGGAGGTCCGGGGGGTCAGGCCGAGTTCCTGCCGCTGGCCCAGGACCATGGCAACGGCCAGCCGTCGATGGGCTTCCGCGTCGGATCCTTTGCCTATTGTAACGACGTCGTCCGCATGCCTGACGCCAGCCTGGCGGAGCTGGGCGGGCTGGACACGCTGGTGGTCGATGCGCTGCGCTACAAACCGCATCCGACCCATGCGCACGTTGACCAGGCGCTGGCCTGGATCGAGCTCCTGAGGCCACGTCGGGCGATCCTGACGAACCTGCATGTCGATCTGGACTACGCCACGCTGAGCTCGGAGCTGCCGAAGGGGGTAGAGGTCGCGTACGACGGGCTGGAACTCGAAATCAGCCCAACTGGCTGATCTTATTCAATTTCCAATTGCGCATAATGTTGATTATGCGACTTGCGTATGGAGGAGTGACGGCGATGGCGGATCTCGTCGGGACGGAATCTGACGCCGGCGGCCAGCCGTCTGGCGACCGCTCCCTCCCCCGCTCGGGAGAGCCATTCAGGGACCTCGTAGCGTTAATGGCTCGGCTGCGGACGCCTGGGACCGGATGCCCGTGGGACCTCGAGCAGACCTTTGAGACCATCGCGCCGTACACGATCGAGGAAGCCTACGAGGTCGCAGACGCCATCCAGCGCCGAGACATGGGCGAGCTGAAGGCCGAGCTGGGCGACCTGCTGTTCCAGTCAGTCTTCCACGCCCGTATGGCCGAGGAAGCTGGACACTTCGATATCGATGACGTGGTCCGCGGCCTTGTCTCCAAGATGATCGACCGGCACCCCCATGTGTTCGGCGAAGCCGCCATAGACGGCGCTGAAGCCCAGACCGGCGCCTGGGAGGTCATGAAGGCGGCTGAGCGGGCCGAGAAGGCGAAGGGCGGCCCGGTAAGCGCCCTGGATGGGGTCGCGCTGGCTCTGCCGGCCTTGATGCGGGCTGAGAAGCTCACCAAGCGAGCTGCGAGGGTCGGTTTCGACTGGCCATCGCCGGAACCGGTGCTGGACAAGCTGCAGGAAGAGATTGGCGAGCTGAAGGAAGCAATCGCTGAACCGAAGCCGGATCAGGCCCACGTAGCCGAGGAATTGGGCGATATCCTGTTCGTGGTGGCCAACCTGTGCCGCAAGCTGCAGGTCGATCCAGAGGAGGCGCTTCGTTCAGCCAACGCAAAGTTTGTGAAACGGTTTGCTGGTATGGAACAGTTAGCCCGGTCTCGTGGGCTCGACTTCGCCAAGCTCTCTCTAGACGAGCAGGAAGCGCTCTGGACAGCCGTGAAGGTCGCGGAGCGAGCCGGGCGATAGCGCTCGCCTGAAGGCCCGCCTCCCGAAAGCCCGCCTAGTGGCCGCCGGCCCGCTTTCTTGGCCCTGCCCGATATGTTCTGAGATCGATTGGATCGGACGGAGAATGGTTCGTGCTCAGCAACGGAGCCTGATGAGCATACCGGCTGCGAATTGTGATCTGGCCACGCGCAATGTCGAGATCTTCCTTGGTGTCGATGTCGAACAGCAGCGGCGCCGGCGTCTCCAGTCCAACGACGTCGAATTGCCCACTGCGCACGACGGCCTTCGCGCCATCATCGCCCCGGAGCAACGCCAGCGAGTCGAAGCAGGCGGAGTTGAACGCTGTCGGCGGGCGCACGCCATCCGTACCGCCTGAATGCACGATGTCCGGCCCGGCGCCGCGGACGCCTAGCCGCGCCACCGTATCGCGCAACAGGCGCTCCTCGACGAATGGCATGTCGGCCATGACCAACAGCATCGCATCAGGCTTGAACTGCAGCGCGACCTGCACACCGACGGCGATCGAATGCCCTAGCCCATCCTTCGGCTTCTTGTTCAGCGCGATCACGAAGCGGTCGATCAGACGCTCGCCAATCTCTTTCCGGTCCGAAGGGCACACCGCAACTTTCACCAGCGCATCCAGGCCGGCGGCAATCCTGGCCGCATGCTCGACCAGCGGCTTGTTGCCCAGCATCGCCAACAGCTTGTCCCGCCGTCCATAGCGGCGCGACAGGCCCGAAGCTAGCAGGATGACCGCCGTGCGGTTCATCGCAATGCTCATCCCGCCACCGTCCGACCTGTATAGACCGCGAGGATCTCTGCGAGCGCAGATACCGCGAGCGTACGAGGATCGCGCGAAGCGAACAATCCGATTGGCCCCTTGAGGCGCGCAATGTCGTCTGGCCCTGCGCCAAGTGCCCGCAGTGTCTCCACGCGGCGCTCATGCGTCTGCCGCGAACCCAGCGCGCCGACGTAGAAGGCGTCACTCCGCAAAGCGTCTAGCAGCAGCGGCGCTTCCCATTCGTGTTCGTGGAAGAGACATGCAACCGCCGTGTGCGCATCGAGCGGGAGTTTCGGCGTCGAGCGCGGCGTCGTCAGCTGGATGAGCTCGTGCGCGTGCGGCTTACAGAACTCCAGCGTCGCGGGTTCCTGACTCACAACGACAATCTCAGCGTCAGCAGTGCGAGCCAGCTGGCTCATCGCCACGATCTCCCATCCACGCCCCGCCAACAGAATTCTCAGTTTCGGCTCGAACCGGCGGGCGAACTCCCCAGGCCCGGCCTTCGCTTCACCTTGCTCGACGCGAATGGTCGATCGCGTGGAGGTTGGATCGAACGACATGGAGAATGACTTGCGCGAGTGGCCCAGCGCAATCGCGTGTTGCAGTACGGCGCGGTCAACGCCAACGTCGACATAAAGATCGATGCCGCCACCGCACGGCAGGCGAACATCGAGATAAGGCGAACCGCGGCCATACCGTAGCGTCCGGTTGGCGCCATCCTTCATGGCGATCTGGGCTTCCTCGGTCAGCGCCTGTTCGAGGCACCCCCCGGAAATGCTGCCCGCAAACCGCTTGTCGCCGGCCACGGCCAGCTGAGCGCCAAGCGGTCTCGAGAACGGGCCGTCGAGGCTTGTTATGGTGACCAGAGCGGCTGGTCGGCCCGAAGCAAGCTCCGCCTCCGCGAAAGCCAGTACGTCTAGATCGCCATTAAGCCCGGGCGGGAGGGCGCGTTCGGTCATGTCGCTCTGTTTTGTCTTCGCGCGGCGTTCGCGCCCCTTGCCTCCCCGGCGGCATCGGGCATAGCGCTTCCTCGACAATTTCGTAGCCAGCTTGGCTCCGGGGGTCAACGCAACGGGCTGCCGGATCTTCCTGGATGCGTTTTCGAACGGCTGCCTACAGGAATCAACATGACGACCGCCGCCCAGCTTCTCGAACAGGACTTTTCAACCATGCCGGACATGATCCGCGCGCATGCGAAGGAGCGTCCTGATCATCCCGCGGTGATCGATGGTGACCGCACCGTGACCTTCGCGAAGTTCGATGCGTTGATTGATCGAGCGGCTGCCGCCCTGCAACGCGACGGCGTCGGCAATCGCGGGGCGGCGGCGATCTGCGGGCCATCTTCGATCGAATACGTCACCGTGTTTGTAGCGGCCCTGCGAGTGGGCGCCGCGGCCTGCCCGCTAGCGCCTTCATCGACGCCGGAACAGCTCGCGGCGATGGTGCGGGACTGCGGCGCCAGCCTCCTGTTTGTCGATGACGGCGTGTCCGCGGCGCTCGACGCGATGACGGACAGATTGACCGTGAAGCGCATCGCGCTGGAGGGCTTATCCAACCCTTCGTTCGAGTCATGGCTTGCGCCGGCCGGCGCCAAACCTGTTGCGGCTGCGATCGATCCGGAACAGGTTTTCAACATCATCTATTCGTCAGGTACGACCGGCACGCCGAAAGGGATCGTCCAACCGCACCGCATGCGCTGGGGTCACATACGCCGCGCCGAGGCGCTGGGCTACGGGCCCGACGCAACCACCGTCGTATCGACGCCGCTCTACTCCAACACGACTTTGGTCAGCCTCATACCCGCGCTGGTGCGCGGCGGCGCGGTCGTGCTGATGCGCAAGTTCGACGCGCGCGGCTTCCTCGAGCTGTCGCAGAAGCACCGCGCCACACACGCCATGCTGGTGCCGGTGCAGTACCGCCGCTTGATGGACCTGCCTGACTTCGACAGTTTCGACTTGTCCTCCTATCGCATGAAGACCTGCACCAGCGCGCCGTTCGGCGCCGATCTGAAGGCGGATGTCCTGAAGCGCTGGCCCGGCGGTCTGGTCGAAATCTACGGCATGACAGAAGGCGGCGGATCCTGCCTGCTCCGCGCGCACGAGTTTCCGCATAAGCTGCATACGGTCGGACAGCCTGCGCAGGGTCACGACATCCGCATCATCGGCGAGGACGGCAAAGAGGTCGCGCGCGGCGAGCTCGGCGAAGTTGTCGGCCGCTCGATGTCGATCATGACCGGCTATCATAACCAACCAAAGAAGACGGCCGAGGCCGAATGGCGCAGCCCCGATGGTCTGCGCTTCATCCGCACGGGCGACGTCGCCCGCTTCGATGAGGATGGATTCCTGGTCCTGGGCGACCGGAAGAAGGACATGATCATCACCGGCGGCTTCAACGTTTATCCAAGCGACCTCGAGGCCGAACTTGCAAAGCATCTGGCTGTGGCCGAGTCCGCAGTCGTCGGCATCCCGTCCCGCGAATGGGGCGAGACGCCAGCAGCGTTCGTCGTGCTGCGGCCCGGCCAATCGATCGATTCCGAAGAGCTGCGCCAGTGGATGAATGCCCGCGTCGGCAAAACGCAGCGGCTTACCTGGCTCAACATCGTTGACGCCCTGCCGCGCTCACCGATCGGCAAGGTACTGAAGCGCGAGCTGCGTGACGGGTTCAAGGCGCAGAAGGCCTGAACTCTACTTCGCTTTCGGCGCGATCCTGTATATCGCGTTTGTGATATCCGACGAAACGTAGATCGCCCCGTCCCTCTTCGACACCGCTACGCCGGTCGTCGTATAGGCCGGCAGCGTTCCTTCGGCGGCCGGAAGGCCCGTCTTGAGGCCTTCGGCGATCACCGTCGTCGACTTGTCCTTCGGATCGAAAGCGATCAGACGGCCTGCGCCGGCCTCGGCCAGGTAGACACGGCCATCTGCGCCGATGTCGATGCCTTCCGGCCCCGCCAGGCCCTGGAGCACCCGGACCACGTCCCTCGTTGCGAGATCGACGCTGGCCAGCGCTCCATTGGACTCTGTAACATAGAGCTTACCGTCGGCCGCCTCAGCCATCGCCACCGGGAAGTTGAGACCCGAGACCAATGGCTCGCCAGGCGCGGCGCCATCGACAACGGCTCGAATGGCGCCAGCCGCTGCCTCCAGAGCGATCAAGCGGCCATCGGAAAGCTCCAGCGCGTCGGTTGGCGCAGCGAAGCCGCGATGAATCACAGCGGCGCCCGTTGCCCGGTCCACCACCTGCACCATGCCTGCGGCCCAGCTGGCAATCAGAATCTTCGACTTGCCGGCGCCCACGCCGAGTTGGTTCTCGGTTTCGTCCCGGTACATGCGAAGAGGATCAGTGATGGCTTTCGTGCCGGTGTCGATGACGCGGTAGGCGAAGATATCCGCTACGTGCAGCTTCTCGCCTTCCGGGCCGTCGGTGATCGCAAGATCGGTCGGCGTGGCGAGCAAGCCGCTCACGACCGTGCGCACGGCGCCGTCCGCTGGATTCACTTCATAGATCGTCGCGTCCGTCATGTTCGACACATAGATCATCCCGTTCGGCGCGATCGCGAGATTGTCCAGCGCCGGCTTCAGCGTCGCCACCACAGACACGGCCTTCGTTTTCATGTCGATGCGCTTCACTTCACCGGTCTTGGTGTCGATGGCGTATAGATTTCCATCCGGCCCGAAATTCGCTGCTGCCGGAATCTGGAAGCCAGCGGCTACGACGGTGTCCGCGCCTGTCTTGGGATCGACCTTCACGATGGCGTTCTTGAACCAGAGCGGACCGTAGAGCATGCCGTCCGGCCCGACCTCAAAGCCGTTGAAGCCGCCGAGGTCCTTGCGGATCAGGCGCGCCCCACCCGTTCCCCTCCAGTCCGCTTCATAGAGAGCATCGCCGAGAAAGACTTGCGTGAAGTAGAGCCTGCCGTCTGGCGTGAAGGCCAGCGAGTTGGCGCCTGGCAGGCCGGAAGATACCATCTTCGGCTGACCGCCCTTTTCCTGAACGAACACTTTTCCGGTTAGATAGCCCGTCCACGCCATCACGCCGTCTGGTCCGAAGGCGATATCGTCCGCCATGCCATCCGGCGGGCCTAGCCGCGTCGTTACCTCGCCTGTCGCTGGATTGACCGCATAGATGGCTTGCCCAACGACGCTGCCCGCCAGGATCGTGCCGTCAGGCTCGATCGCCAGGCCGTGCAGGCCGTGGAAAGGCGATGGGCCGATGAACTCACTCACTTCGTAGGTCGCCGGCTTGTCCGGCGCGCCGCAGGCGGCGAACAAAAGCGCAGGAACAGCAGCTCGCAGGACCCTGATCATCGTTATCTCCCCAATCGGGCGACTATTGCGCTCTGATGTGAGGATACCCATCCAGCGGCCCCGCGCCATGCCTTCCCTGGCGACATTGCCCCCGCCCTGCCCGGCGCTTTATGGTCCGCCAAAAAGGGCGAGGGAACGAAACATGAGCCTGGGCGGACAACCGACGGACGAGCAGCTGATCGCCAGCGGCATGACCGTGGCGATGCATGCTCGCCGGACCCCCGACAGGCTGGCGCTCATCTCGCCGTCCGGCAGCCGCACATGGTGCGAACTCAACGACCGAGCCAACCAGCTGGTGCGGGCGTTCCGGAAGCGCGGCCTACGGTCGGGCGACGGCGTGGCCTTGCTGGCGCATAACGGCCCCGAATTCGTGGAGGTGTGGGCGGCGGCCCAGCGTGCGGGCCTGCGCCTGACGGCGGTCAACTGGCACCAGTCTTCCGAGCTCGTCGCTTACGTAGTCGACAACTGCGATGCCAAGGCGCTGGTCGCCAGCAGTCGTTTCGCGGCCGCAGCTGTCGAAGCGGCAATCCTGTCAGGCGAGCTGACCGTCAAGCTGAGCTTCGCCGGCGCCATCGATGGCTTCGATGATTACGAAAGGGCGCTGGCGGCCGAGTCCACTGAGAATATCGACAATCCCGAAGCTGGCTCGACCATGCTCTATACCTCCGGCACGACCGGTCGCCCCAAGGGCGTCTACCGGCGAAACCGGCCCGTCGTTTCCCAGCTGACCAATGTCGCCAACGACACTGCGATGTGGAGGCCGGGCGAAGACGTTGCGCTAGTCACCGGCCCGCTCTATCACGCGGCGCCGCTCGGAATAAATCTCGTCATCCCCATCAACGCGGGCGTCACCGTCCTGCTGATGGACAAATGGGACGCCGAAGAAACGCTGCGCCTAATCGACAGGTACAAGGCGACGCACACTCACGTCGTGCCGACGATGATGCACCGCATGCTTCAACTGCCTGAGGAGACGCGGAAGAAGTACGATGTCAGCTCCATGCGCTGGATCATACATGGCGCCGCGCCCTGTCCTGCGCATGTCAAGCAGGCCATGATGGATTGGTTCGGCCCTGTCATTTACGAATACTACTCATCGACCGAAGGCGGCGGCGTTTTCATCGGCCCGCACGAGTGGCTGAAGAAGCCGGGCGCAGTCGGCAAGGCCGTCGCCGGCGTCGAGATCAAGCTCTTGGATGCCGAAGGCAATCCAGTGCAGCCGGGACAGGAAGGCCTCATCTATGTGAAGGCGCCGCCCACCGGGCGGTTCGAATACTACAAGGAGCCGGCCAAGACGGAGTCGAGCTATCGCGGCGACTGGTTCACGTTGGGCGACATGGGCCGCCAGGATGCCGACGGCGACCTGTTCCTGACCGGCCGCACGGCCGAGCTGATCATCTCGGGTGGCGTCAACATCTACCCCGTCGAGATCGATGAGGTGCTGATCCGCCATGAAGGCATCGCCGATGCCGCCGTGGTGGGCGTTCCCAACGAGGACTGGGGTGAAGAGATAAAAGCCGTCGTCGAGCTGAAGCCCGGATGGAAGCCCGGCCCGGAAACCACCCAGTCCATCCTCGACTTCGCCAGAGACAAACTTCCCGGCTTCCAGCGCCCCCGCACCGTCGATTTCGTCGACGCCCTGCCCCGCAACGCCGCCGGCAAAGTGCTCAGAGCCCAGGTCCGCGCGCCGTACTGGAAAGGCCGGTCAAAGAGTATTTAGCAGTGCGCTTTGCGACGATCGACGCTCCGGCATCCGCTCGCGGATTGCAAGTAACGGCGCCCAAGCCAAACAAGAAGGGCGCGCCGAAGCGCGCCCTTCAAGGTCAGGCTGTTCAGTAAAGCGATTAGAAGTCGACGTTGACCGACGCGAAGAAGCGGCGGCCCCACAGGTCGAAGTTGTCGGCGAAGCCGGTTTGGACATTCGGCTCCGCGTCGAAGACGTTGTTGACGCCGCCTCGGATCACGATGTTGTCCGTCACGTCGTAACGAACCGCAAAGTCGTGCTGGTAGAAATCCTCGGTGGTGAACAGGTTAGACGGACGTGTATCGACGTTGAGGCCGATGGTGGCCGGGTTCACGAGCTCCTGGGCTTCCTGGAAGTCCATGCGCCAGGTCAGCGTCAGCGGGCCCTGGCTCCACGCAGCAGCCGTGCGGAAACGAACGCGCGGGTTGTTGAGCGTGGTGTCAATCTGGGTCGGTATGTACGTCGTCGTCGGGTTGGTGAAGTCCTGACGTTTGACGAGATAGTTGCCGGTGACCGACAGGTCAATGCGGCCCATGTCAGATCCCAGAACGTCCGACGTCTCGAAGCCGTACTTGATGTCGAAGTCCATGCCCTTCGCGCGCAGGGCGGCGAAGTTGAACGGGCCTTCGATGAAGCTGATGACCTCGAAAGCGTTCGGGTCCGTCGACGGCGCGCGGGTGAAGACGCCACAAGCCTGAGCGTTGAAGGCGTCGCTGTCCGTGCAGAGGTTGAGCAGCGTCTGGGCCGACAGTGTCGCGATCGCGTTGGTGATCTCGATGTCATACCAGTCAAGCACAACCGACAGGCCCGGAACGACCTGCGGCGTAAAGATCGCCGAAGCCGTCCAGCTGTCCGACTCCTCCGGTTTCAGGAGCGGGTTGCTACCGCTCAGGCCCTGGTTCGAGAAGGTGGGGTTCGGGTCGACGTAAGTGACCGGAATACCCAGCTGAGCGCAGTTCCGAATCCGGTTCTGTCGGATGGTTGTGCTGGCCGTTGCGGCGATGATCGGCGCGGAGCAGCCGTCGTTCAGGTTGGGGAACGTGTCGAACGGCGGCGAGTACAGCTCGCCCATGGTCGGCGCGCGCACTGACGTACCTTTCGTACCGCGGAATGCGATGTCGTCGTTGACCCGCCAGAAGCCGGCGATGCTCCATGTGTCTGTCACGCCGATCGAGGAATAGTTCGACGTGCGTGCGGCGCCGCTCAGTTCGAGCGAGTCGATCAGGAAAACGTCCTTGACGAGCGGGATGGCCACCTCGGCGAAGAACTCGGTCACGTCGAAAGACGTTTCCGGCAGGTCGCCGCCCGAGTTTCCAAAGAGCGTCCGGTCGCCGAAGTCGGTGAGATCGGCCGACGTCGTTTCCTTGCGGTATTCGCCGCCCACCGCGATGCCGATCGGACCTGCGCCCCAGAAGTCCCAGAGGTTGCCCGAAGCAATGCCGCGAACGTCGTGCTGTTCGTTCATTTCCTTCGTGATGATTTCGGTCGTGATGTAGTCCTGCGCGGCTTGGCTGAAACCGCCGGTGCCGAAGATGCGCGACGGGACGCAGCCAGTGATGCGCGGATCGTTGGCCGCGTAGGTGGCGCCGGTGTTCGGGTTGACGATGGCGCGGCCCTGGGCAGCCAGGATCCGCACGCGGCAAACAATGTTGCCGGCCGGCCCAACGACACCGCCCGTATCGACCACAGCGTCAGCCGAGTAGGCATAGCGCTCGACGTCGATGGTGTCCGGCTCGGTGCCGAGGGCTTCCATCTTGCCGTAGGTGTAGCCGATGTCCCATTTGACGTTGTTGACAAAGGCGAGCTGATCAAAGCTGCCCTTGGCGCCGGCGACATAGCGTTCCGTAGTCCGCTCAGCGACCGACGGGCGGAAACCCAGATCGTAGCTGAACAGGCGGAACTGGCCGCGCTGGTCGTTTACCGTGCCGGCAGGCAAGCCAGCTGTATCGATGTTCTCACGCGTGTTGGCGATGATCGCGTTACGCAGCGCCGTCGGCAGATACGCGTTGTCGAGGCCGATGTTGAACGAGGTGATGGACGTGTAGGCCAGCGCGTTCGTGTAGTTGAAGGTCGCTGACTGTGCTCCGAACGGGTTGGAACCCGTCGTGCCGGTTGCGCCGGCGCCGGCGAACGACCGGATACCGATGTTCGCGAAGTGCGGCTGGAACACGTCGATGTTGGTCTCGTCGATGTACTTGGCTTCTGCGTACAGCCGAACGTTGTCCGTCAAGTCGAAGTTGGCGCCAGCCTGGAAGCGATAGGCCTCCTGTTCAGGCAAGCGGTTGGTTTCGACCGCAACCAGCGAGTCGCCGCTGCCGCCCACCGTGGTGACGCGGTTGAGCGCGCCGGCGTTCCTGCTCGAGCCGAAATCCGCCAGGAAGGGCGTACCGTCGGCCGAGAATTGATAGGCTGTCCCGGGATTCGTCGCGAAGCAGTTGGCCTGGAACGCAGTGCTGACGGCGTTGGCCGCCGTGCAGGAGCCGATCGGAATATCGGGATCGCTGGCAGGCGTCGCGCGCGTGCCGTTGGCCAGCACGATGATGCCGCCGCGAGGACGATTCAGAGTGCGAAGGTGCGAGACAACCTGCGCATCGAACACGCCGTCGCTGAGGGCGCTCGCGGGATCGGCGTCGACAGTGATGATACGCTGCTCGTGCTCAACCCAGTCGATCTGGAGGTCCTTGTCGTTGACGACGTCCGAGGTCTGATACTCGGCGAAGCCATACAGGTTCAGGCGATCGTCCAGCAGGTTGGTGCCAGCGATCAGGCTCACGCGCTTGTTGAAGGCGTCCGTGCCTTCGGCGAGCTGACCCATCGCGAGGTCGAGGTTGAGGCCCTCATAGTCGTCCTTCATGATGAAGTTGACGACGCCCGAGACGGCGTCCGCGCCGTAGAGCGCCGAAGCGCCGCCGGTCACGATCTCGACGCGTTCCACAAGATCAGTCGGGATCGTGTCGACGTCGACCCGTGCACCCGCCGGGTCGCCAGCGACATGGCGACGGCCGTCAACGAGGACCAGCGTACGCGCGGAGCCAAGGTTTCGCAGGTTAAGGAAGGCCAGACCGCCGATGCCGACGAAGCCGCCAGTGGTGTCTTCATAGACCTGGCTGTTCTGCAGCGCCGGGATGTCGGCAAGGAAGTCGACAATGTTCTGTTCGCCCGAGATTAGAATGTCTTCTTGCTGGATCTGGATGACAGGAGTCGGCGCGGTTTCTGCGGTCCTCGGGATCAGCGAACCGGTAATAACAACCACATCCTGTTCGGTTGGCTGAGTCGCATCGACGGCAGGCGCAGCCTGTGGCGCTGCTCCGGGGGTTTGCGCGCCCGCGGACCCCATGGCGATCGTCATCGCTCCAAGCGCGGCGCCGCCAAAGAAAAGTTTGCGCATCCCTGCGCTTTTGATGGACATGATTTTTTGACCCCAGAATGCCGATTGCTAGTGCGCCGGTCCTGACTCCGACGTTGTTGGCATCTCACACAGCGCGTTCTGGCACTTCAACGGCCCTGCCCGATTCATGACACAATCGGAACGGTGCTGTGACATTTGGGAAACAAAAACTCGAGCGTTTAGGGGAGAACGTTCCAAAATGTGCTCAAGCGCTGCATCGATAGCCCACATATCGGAATATGCAGATATTATTTCGGGCTGTTTCGCGCACCGTTTCCAAGCTTCGGCGATTCTTTGGATCGCGTTCGTGAGCCTTGCGGGATTCTACCCGTTGATCGTGTACGCCTGGTGAAGACCGGCCCGGGCTGCTGGTGCAGCAGCTGTTCGGCTAGTCGGGGTCCTGTTCGATTGGCTGGGCTGCGAGCGGCGGCGCCTTGCCCGCCATAGCGAGCTTGAGTTTGTCCCGATCAAGCGCGCCTTCCCAACGGCTCACCGCGATTGTCGCCACCGCATTGCCAATGAAATTGGTAAGCGCCCGGCATTCCGACAGGAACCGGTCGACGCCTAGAATGATCGCCATGCCGGCCACGGGAATGGAGGGCAGCACGGCCAGCGTCGCCGCCAGCGTTATGAAGCCCGCGCCCGTGACGCCCGCGGCGCCCTTGGAGCTCAGCATGGCGACAAGCAACAGGATGACCTGATCGCCCAAGCTCAGCGGCGTGTTGGTGGCCTGCGCGATGAACAGCGCCGCCATCGTCATGTAGATGTTGGTCCCATCGAGGTTGAAGGAATAGCCAGTTGGGATCACCAGGCCGACAACCGGCCGCGCACACCCCGCCCGCTCCATCTTCTCCATCAGCGCCGGCAGCGCCGATTCCGAAGAGGACGTGCCAAGCACCAGGAACAGCTCCTCCTTCAGATATTTTAGCAGGCTGAAAATGCTGAAGCCAGCCCAAAGTCCAACGGCGCCCAGGACGACCACGATAAAGACGAACGATGTGACCCAGACAGCCAGAAGCAGCTTGGCAAGCTGAACGATTGCATCGAGGCCTTGACTCGAAATCAGGAATGCAAAGGCGCCGAAAGCGCCGATAGGCGCCGCCCTCATCAGAATCGCGACCATCTTGAAGACGCCGATGCTGAAGGCGTTCAGCACGTCGATCGCGGGTTGCGCTTTCTCGCCGGCCAGGGCCAGCGAAACGCCGAACACAATGGCGAGAAACAGCACCGGAAGAATGCTCGCGCCTGTGAAGGCGCCGACGAATGTCGTGGGAATGATGTCGGACAGAAAGCCTACAACGGTGATGTCGTGGGATTGCTTCTCGTAACCCTGCACGCGCTCGACCTGGCCTGGGTCGAGCGTGGCGATGTCCACATTCATCCCGGCACCCGGCTGGAACACATTGCCGACGATGAGGCCGACGATCAGCGCCAGCGTCGAGAAGAAGATGAAATACGCAAACGCCTTAAGCGCTACGCGACCCAGCTTGCCCATATCGCGCATGCCGGCGATGCCGATGACAATTGTGAGAAAGATCACCGGAGCGATGATCATCTTCACCAGCTTCACGAAGGCGAGGCCGAGCGGATTCAGGTACTCGGCTATCCACGGCTCGCCGCGATAGAAATGGCCGATCAGCCCGCCCGCAAAGATCGCGAACAGCACCTGGAAGTAGAGCTGGGTGTAAAATGGCCCCTTGCGCCGCTTCTCGTCGGCGGGCGCACCTATCGCGACCATTCCTCGTCCCTCCGCCCCTGCCGCGCGCCAGCCGGCGGCGAACGCATCGTCTGACCCAAGGGCAGTTTACGTTGCTTCGGAAAGAGGGCCAGCTTTTTCCGGAGGTGCTTACGAGGCCGCCTCCGCAGCGTCCCGATCGACGCCTGCCAGTTTCGAGCCCGGAATGCGGCCCGGCAGGTACAGCAGCAGCGGCGCGGCAACAAAGATCGACGAATAGGTGCCGATGATGATGCCGAACACGATCGAGGCTGCGAACCCGAACAGCACCGGTCCGCCCAAGAACAGCATCGTTCCCGCCGCGAGCATCGTCGCCAGCGAGGTGATCAATGTACGCGAGAGCGTCGCAGTGATCGAAATGTCGATGATCCTGGACAGGGACAGCTTCTTATACTTCTTAAGCATCTCGCGGATGCGGTCGAACACCACAACCGTGTCGTTGATGGAATACCCCGCGACGGTCAGCACGCCGGCCACGATGGTCAGGTCGAATGTCATCTGCGTGATCGAAAACATCCCAACGCACGCATAGACGTCGTGGAATGTCGTGATGAAGGCGCCCCAGCCGAATTTCGACTCGAAACGGAACCACACATAGAGACCGATCCCGACGACGGCCAAGATCGCGGCGATGATACCGCTCTGAAACAGCTCTGCGCTGACCTTGCCGCTAACCGAACCTGTCTCCCGGATAGTGACTCCATCGTCCAGCGCGTCGGTGACCTTACGGGTCGTATCTTCGATATTCGCGCCCTCTTCCAGAGGCACACGGATCAGCACGGTGGTGCCGTCATCGGCGGTGGTGACGTTGCTCTCGGTGAAGCCCGCCTTCGCGATTTCGCCACGTACGCGGTCGACATCGAACGGTGTTGCCTGCGCCGCCTCGACCTGCACGCCGCCGGTAAAGTCGAGGCCCATGTTGAGGCCCTGGGTCATCAGCGACACGGTCGTCACGACGGTGATTATTCCGGTGACGACGAACCCGACGAATCTCAGCTTCATGAAGGGGAAAGGTTCAGGCTCCCTCGCCTGCACCTTTGTCGCGCTTGGTTTATCCCACCACATGCCGGCCTCACGCACGAAATTGTCTTTGCCGAACCCTTGTTTTCAGGGGGTCGGCGGATCGCCCTGCGCTAGCAGTTGAGGCTCAAAAGCGCCATTCAAAATTTTTGTGCCGCTGCGTATGGACTTGAGGGTACCCGGTAGCGACCTATCGCTTGCGCCGTGCAGGCGGCGCGAGGGGAGATTGACCCTTCAATTTGACCCCAATGGCCCGCTTTTTGGGCGGGAAACTAAGGGATATGCCGGTAGCCGCGAACGTACATCCAGGCCCAGAGGCGGGTGCACGAACCTCGAGCCTGCTGCTGCAGGCTGTGCGCGGCGATGGCGATCGGATCACTGTAGGCGAGATTCTGGATGCTCTGGACGCGCGTGCGTTCGGCCTGGCGACCCTGATCTTCTCGATCCCTTCAATTATCCCCATGCCCCCCGGCGTCCCTACCGTGGTTGGCATCGCTCTTCTGATCGTCTCCGTGCAGATGGTCATCGGTCGTTATGAGCTGTGGTTGCCTGGCTTCCTCACGAAGCGCAGCTTCTCCCGCGCGGCGCTGGTCTCGGCGATGGAGAAATTTGCACCGCGGCTGGAGGCGGTCGAGCGGATAGCCAGCCCCCGGCTTTTGTTCCTGACGGGACGCATCGGCACGATCATGATCGGCCTGGTGGTCCTGTTCATGGCGCTGGTGCTGATTCTACCCCTTCCGCCCGGAGGCAACTTCCCCCCCGCCGTCGCCTGCGCCGTCCTCGGCATGGGACTGGCCGAACGAGACGGAGTCATCGTCCTGGTCGGGCTGATCGCCTCGATCGCCGCGACCGCGGCTGTCTGGGTAGTAACCTCACTTTTCATCCAGTCCCTGCCGGGTTTCATCGACTGGCTCATGAGAAGCTTGGGCTTTTAGGGTTTCAACGCGCCTCACCCGGACACTTTGCGACAAATGCGGCTGTTGCCGGGCGTACTCTTGCGACAGCCCGGCTTCAGTCTGGCTCTATAGCGCCGATTCAGTGCGCCGGAGAACCAGACTGATGAAAAGCGAATTGCTCGTCATTGTATCCCTCCTGGCGCTGGCCGGACCCGCCACGGCTCAGATGCCGGGTCCGGGCGGCGCCCGCGGCTTCGGCCTGCTGGAATTCGACACCAACGCCGACGGCCGGCTGACCAAGACCGAGTTCGATGCGGCCCAGCGCACCCGCTTCAACCAGCTCGACGCCAATATGGACGGCTCCGCGACGCCCGAAGAGATCCGCACCGGCATGGAGGTCCAGGCCAAGGCGCGTCATGACGCGGCCCAGAAGGCGCGCTTCACCGAACTCGACAAGGACAAGAACGGCCAGATCAGCCAGGCCGAATTCCTGGCGGCCGAAACTGGAGACCGTAGCCCCGGCATGCGCAATGGCCGCGGCCCGGGTTCGATGATGATGTTCGGCGGTCCCGGCGGCCCCGGCGGTCCGCGCGGCGAACGCATGCGCGGCCCCGGCGGACCTCGCTCGGACGGACCGCCAGGCGCTGGCGGCCCTCCGCAGCCCGGTGCACAGCCAGCCAATACTCAGCTGCGAGCTGGCCCGGCTGATACGGATGGCGACGGCAAGCTTACCTTCGCCGAGTTCACCGTCCGCTCTAATGAAGCCTTCACCCGAGCCGACGGCAACAAGGACGGTACGGTGACCATCGCCGAACTTCAGGCGATGTCGGGCCCGCGCTAGCGGCCCCTGTGGTCGTCGGCGCCTCTCTCCCCCGAACAGGCGGTGATCCTGACGACCCCCAACGGCCTGTTGCATCGGGTCGCCCCGATGCAGCAGGCTGCCGTCGTTTGAAACAGCTCGCAAAGCCGATGTCCCAGAGCCTCCTGATTGTCGAAGACGAGGCCTCCATCCGGGAGCCGCTGGTCAGCTATTTCGAACGCAACCAGTTTCGCGTGAAGGAAGCGAAGGGGGCCGCCGAAGCGCGAACCCTGCTTACCGCGCACGCGTTCGACCTCGTCATCTCGGACATCATGATGCCCGGCGAAGATGGGCTGAGCCTATGCCGGCATATTCGCTCGACCAGCAATTTGCCCGTCATCCTGCTCACGGCGAAAAGCGAGGAGCTGGACCGAATTCTCGGCCTTGAGGTCGGGGCCGACGACTATGTGGTCAAACCATTCAGCCCGCGCGAGTTGCTTGCGCGCGTGAAGGCCGTGCTACGCCGCGCCAACAGCCTGCCCCCGCGCCAGGCGGCGCCCGATACGGAGCGCTACGCCTTCGGCGACTGGGTGCTGAAGACGGGCGAGCGCGAACTCGTCGGCGCGGATGGGCTCAACGTACCCCTATCGACGGGCGAATATGCGCTGCTGCTTGTCCTGGTGGAGCGGCCCCGTCTGGTTCTCACGCGCGACCAGCTTCTCGATCTCACTCAGGGCCGCGAAGCCGGTGTGTTCGATCGCTCGATCGACAACCAGATCAGCCGTCTGCGCCGCAAAATCGAAGATGATCCCAAGGCGCCAAAATACATCAAGACAGTCTGGGGCGGCGGCTACTCCTTCGCGGCGGAGGTAAGGAAGCTGTGAAGCTTGTCCCGCGCTCACTGTCCGGACAAATCGCTCTAGTCATGGCAGGCGCTCTGCTTGTGGCCAGCGCCGTCAACTTCGTCATTCTGCTCGGCGAACGCTATCGGGCGGGCATCAACGAGCAGAGCGGCCCCGCCATTGCGCGCTTCGTTGACGTTGTGTCCGAAATCTCCGCATCGCCCGCGACCGCCTCGGGGCCGCTGCGCTTACGCACCTTTCAGATCGGGCGTCCACAGGGCGGCGGCCGCTATCAGCTCGCGCCGGAGAATCCCATAGACAGGCGCGGCATTCGCCGCGACGGCGGGCTGGAACAGCGTCTGCGCCATGCGCTAACTGAAGCTGAAGTGGATGTTTCGGAGATTCGAGCTTCGACCCGAACCATTTCTCCAACCGAACGCATCCGAGCCGGCCCATCCGGACTTGGCGCAGGGCGCATGCGGATCGGCGGCGGCCCTGCGATGGCGCCGCCGCCTGATTTGAGGCCCCGGGAGGCTCGCGAGATCATGCTCGCTGCCCAGCTTCCGGACGGCCGATGGCTCAACGGCTCAGTCATCTCGCCTCAGCCTCCTGCAGGCGAGATCTGGCGGCTGGGGGCAGGAACGCTGGTGACATTCGCTTTCGTGCTGGCGGCGGCGCTTTGGATCGCCAGCCGGCTTTCGCGGCCGCTCAACGATCTAACCAAGGCGGCGGCGCGCGTTGGCTCAGCCTCGCAGCCGGAAGAAGTCGAGATCCGCGGCCCTGGCGATGTCCGCCAAACCCTCGAAGCGTTCAACGCCATGAGCCGCCGCGTGAGCCAGCTCATTGGCGAGAAGGATGTCATGCTCGGCGCACTCGGTCATGACCTGCGCACCCCTCTCGCTTCCCTGCGCATCCGCATCGAGACGATGGAGCCCGAAGCCGAGCGTCAGAAAGCAATCCGCACCATCGAGGAAGCCAATCGGCTGCTTGAAGACATCCTCGAGCTGGCTCGTCAGGGCCGCTCAGGCGAGCCGGTGCAGATCATCGACATCTCAGTGCTCGTCCAGGATATCGCCGAGGACTATTCCGAAACGGGAGCGCCTGTGACGCTTGGCGACGTGGAGAAGGCGTCAGTCGCCTGCCGCCCCGCTCTGTTTCGCAGGGCGCTACGCAATCTGATTGACAACGCGGTGTCTTATGGCGAGCGGGCTCGTCTATCGGTAGTCAAATCCGGCCGCGAAGTGCTGGTCCGCATCGAAGATGATGGTCCGGGCATGTCCGAGGGGGCGCTCAAGTTGGCCACACACCCGTTCGTGCGCGGTGATGCCTCGCGTAATCGAGCTACCGGCGGCGCAGGTCTCGGCCTCACGCTCGCGGACGCCATCGCGAAGTCGCATGGCGGAACACTAACGCTCGAAAACCGGAAGCCTAACGGACTAGCCGCGACGATACGCTTGCCGCTCGCGCAAGCATCCCCTGCTCCGCTGGCCTAGTTCAGCGGCCTGCCTTTCGTCTCTGGCAGGAAGAAGATGCAGCATGCGAAGCTGATCCCAGCGAAGAACACCAGATACCAGAGGCCCGAGAATATATCTCCCGTCGCCGCGGCAATCGCAAAGGCTGTAACCGGCATGAACCCGCCCACCCAGCCAACGCCCACATGGTAGGGTACCGACAAGGCCGTATACCGGATGTTGGTCGGGAAAAGTTCGACCAGGGTGGCGGCCTGAGGTCCATACAATGCTGTGGCTGCGATGACCATCGCCGCCAGGCCGGCCGCGATAAGCCACCAGTTCGCCTCACCCTCCCGCGCCGTCGCCGGATAGCCGGCGGCTTTGAGTGCGCCTTGGATTGAGGCCGAAGTATCGGCCGACAGCTTCTGCAGATCCTTGGGCGCAAGGCCGCTGCCATCCGCGATTGGAACGATGGCGCCGCCGACGCGCACGCTTGTTGTCTGTCCTGGAGCAGCGTCTTCCGTGCCATAGGCCACTCCCACGCGCGTGAGCGACGCTCGTGCGATGTCACACGCAGTCTCGTAGCGAGCCCTTCCGAGTATGTCGAACTGGAACGAGCACGTACCCGGCTCGGCGTGGATCTTCACCGGCGCCTGTTCGACGGCCTGGAACAGCAAGGGGTTCGCTCCTCGCGCCATCATGTGGAAGGACGGGAAGACCGCAAGAAGAGCCAGGCCGATGCCGAAAGCGATGATCGGCTTGCGCCCTATCTTGTCCGACAACCAGGCGAAGAAGATGTAGAGCGGAATACTTATCAATGTAGCGGCGCCGAGCACCAGGTTGGTCAGGAGCGGCTCGAACTTCATCGTGCTCTCGAGGAAGACCTGCGAGTACGAGAAGGTGCACCACCAGATGGCGCCCTGCGCGCCGGTGATCGAAAACAGCGCTATCAGAACGATCTTGAGGTTCGACCACTTCAGGAACACATCGCTGAAAGGCGCCGCGCTGAGGCGCTTCTCAGCACGAGCGCGCTCGAACTCTGGACTCTCCTTCAGCTGGCTGCGCATCCAGATGGAAACCGCAAGCAGGCCAAGCGACAGGAGAAATGGGATGCGCCATCCCCAGGCGATGAACGCCTCTTCGCCGAGGTTCATGCGCGTCACCAGGACGATGCCCTGCGCTCCCAGGAGACCGAATGCCGCCGACGACTGGATCCATCCTGTCGAAAGTCCGCGACGCTCTGGCGTTGCGTGTTCAGCTACGTAGATCGCCGCGCCGCCGTATTCGCCACCTAGTGCGAGCCCCTGGAGGATGCGCACGATGATCAGCAGAACCGTGCCCAGCGGCCCGGCCTGCGCATAGGTCGGCAGCAGGCCGATGGAGAACGTCGCGCCGCCCATAATGACGACGGTCGCGAGGAAAGCGCCCTTGCGGCCGAATCGATCGCCGAGCCAGCCAAAGATTAGCGCGCCAAGGGGCCGGAACAGGAACCCCGTCGCGAACAGCGCCAGTGACGCAATGAGGCCCGCAGTTTCGTCAAGCTGGGAGAAGAAGTTGCGGGCGATGACCGGCGCTACGGCGCCATAGACGAAGAAGTCATACCACTCGAACGCTGTGCCGGTCGAGGAGGCCAACACCACCGTCCGCATAGGCGTTGCGTGCTTCTGCGGCGCTGCGGCTGCGGCAGTTTCCATCCCGGCCCTCCCTGGCCCATTCTTGCGCCCGAGAGGTGCACCACTTTGGCGTTCGCCGCCAGAGCCTGTTCATCCAACCAGCGCGTGATTGAGTTTTCGCACCGCCTTGTTTTCGTGGTGGCAGTTGTCTTTCGACGGAGCCTCGTTCTAACTCCGGCGAGAACACTCAACTGATGCGGAATCGCCAGTGAAACATGCGCTCAGCCTGCTACTCGCCGCAGCTCTTCTTACGACGCCCGCCATGGCCCAGGCGGCGCGCTCCGCGCCCCAGCCAATCGCGGCGGCGCCTGCCACTCCGGCGCCACGGGATGTAGCCTACCCGGGGACCCTCACTCTCAATGTTGACGCCACCGATCTTGACCGGCGCATCTTCCGGATCACCCAGAAAATCCCTGTCGCCCATTCGGGGCCGCTCACCCTGCTCTACTCCGAGTGGATCATGGGCAATCATGCGCCGCGCGGGCCGATCTACAATTATGCCGGCCTGAAAATCACCGCCAACGGCAAGGCGGTGCCGTGGACGCGCGATGCGGCGGACGTCTACGCTTTCCATGTCGACGTGCCGGCCGGCGCCAAGTCGCTGGATATCGAGGCCCAGTTCCTGTCCGCCGTCGAGCCCGCGCAGGGCCCGATCATGATGACGCCCGAAATGCTTCGACTGAACTGGTACATCGCGGCGCTCTACCCCGCGGGCCACTTTGCGCGTCGCGTGAATTTCGATGTCACGGTGAAGCTGCCGCAGGGCTGGGGCTACGCAACTGCGCTTGAGACGGCTTCGAGCAGCGGCGCCACCATCAAGTTCAAGACGGCGCCGTGGGACGTCGTGATTGACTCGCCGCTGTTCGCCGGGAAGCACATGCGCAAATTCGACCTCGACCCGGGCGGCCGCTCGCGCGTGACGCTGAATACGATGGGCGATGAAGCCGGCCAGGTGGACCCCGGGCCCGAGATCATCGAAGTGATGCGCAATCTGGTGAAGCAGGCCGATATGCTTTTCGGCGCGCGCCACTACGACCACTATGACTTCCTGCTCTCAGTCAGCGATCGGCTCGCTGGAGCCGGTATCGAGCACCAGCGGTCAAGCGACAACGGCGTTGGCAGCGGCTACTTCAAATCGTGGGAAACGGGGTTCGCGAGCAAGGACCTGCTGGCGCACGAGTACACGCATTCATGGAACGGCAAGTACCGCCGCCCCGCCGACCTTTGGACGCCGAATTTCAACGTACCCATGCGCAACAGCCTGCTATGGGTCTACGAGGGCCAGACGCAGTACTGGGGTCATGTGCTCGCCGCTCGCGCTGGTTTCGTCACTAAGCAGGAAGCGCTCGACCTCATCGCCAACAACGCCGCCGTCTACGACACGCGCACCGGCCGTAACTGGCGGCCGCTGGCCGACACCACCATGGACCCGATCGTCGCCGCCCGCCGCTCCCTGCCTTGGAGTAACTGGCAGCGCAGCGAGGACTATTACTCCGAGGGGCAGCTGATCTGGATGGATGCGGATACCCTCATCCGCGAGAGATCGGGCAACAAGCGCTCGCTCGACGATTTCGCCAAGGCCTTCTTCGGCGTGAACGATGGCGATTGGGGGCAACTTACCTACACCCGCAGAGATCTCGTCGCCGCGCTCAACAGGATCGAACCCTATGATTGGGAAAGCTTCCTAAAGGCCCGCGTCGACCAGGTAGCGCCGCAAGCGCCGCTCGCTGGCCTTGAGCGTGGCGGCTATCGCCTCATCTGGACCGATGCGCCGAACAAAATCACAAGGGATGCCGAAGGCCGCTCTCGCGGCGCGAACCTGATCTACTCGATCGGCCTCTCGGCTGACCCCGCCGGCAAGATCACGCTGGTGCAATGGGACGGGCCGGCCTTCAAGGCGGGTCTCACAACGGCGGGAACAATCACCGGCGTCAATGGAGAGGCATTCAGCCCGGATCGCTTGCGCAGCGCTGTTGCTGCGACCAAGGGCAATGGCCCAGCCGTAGAGCTGCTGGTGAAGACCGGCGAGGCCATCAAGACGGTGAAGATCGATTACAAGGGCGGGCTGCGCTATCCGAACCTCGAGCGCATTCCCAACAAGCTGGCCTACCTCGACGACATCCTGAGAGCGCGCTGAGAATTCTCAGTTCGCGGGCTTGGGCGGCGGGAAGAAAGCGCCGACGAGCCCGGCGTACTGGATCGGACTGGCATAGCCTTCCGCTGAAATCGCGGAGACGCCGAAGAAATGATCGTCGAGCACAACATCTTTCACCACAAACTCTGTCGCGCCGGCCGGAATATCGATGCTCGACTGCCAGTGTGGCGCGACCGTATCGCGCCACCATATGCGATACCCTGCGGCGCCCGGTGACGCGGTCCACCGCACCGTCGTGTCATCGGACAACGCTCCCTGAACACTTACTTCCAGAGGCGGCGGAGGGGCCGACGCAAGGCTCGCGAGCGTCATCGCGTTAAGGCGCGTTACGCGCGCGAGATAGGCAAAATCGACGTACTCGATCGTGTCGCCGTAGAAGACCCCGTTCTCGATGCGGACGTTCTGGTGCTGATGGTTCCAGTTTTCCGCGCCTTCGGTGACACGCACGGCAGGATAACCTGCATCCTGGAACGGCGTCTGGTCGCCGCCGCGGCCATAGCGGTCGCGGCGATAGATCATGCGGACGCGAAAATCCTTCATGTGCTGTTCGGCAATATTCGCCACGTAGCGCGCAAGATTGCGCGAGGGACTGTCGACCTCGCCGCCATTCGTCTTCCGGGCGGCGGCCATCTCCGGCGTCTCGGCGGCGCGCACGCCTTCGGAAAAGACGCGCACAGTCTTGTCGTCGATCTTGCCGTTGAAGCCCTTGGAGTTGCCGACGATGTCGTTATTTAGAACGGCTTCAACCTGCCAGCCCTGCGCCTTGGCGTAGGCGGCGAAAATCGTACCGCCGCTCAGGCCCTGCTCTTCTCCAGAGAGTGCCGCGTAGACGATCGTTCCGGCAAACTTCCGCTTCGACAGGATGCGGGCCGACTCCATCACTGCGGCAACGCCTGAGGCATCGTCATTCGCGCCGGGCGCATCGTCGGTGACGTTCTCGTTCGTACTGTTGCGGCTATCCAGGTGCCCCTGGATGATGATCACCCGGTTCGGATCTGTCGTTCCGCGTTGGATAGCGACAACGTTCACCACCAAAGTCGGCTGCGGATAGCGCGCGCCGGTTACGGTATCCGACGGCGTCACGATTTCGAGGCAGCCGCCGCATGCCGAGCTCATGCCTCTGAATTCGGATTCAACCCACCGGCGGGCAGCGCCAATTCCTCGAGTGTTTGAAGTTGCATCCGAGATCGTTGAGCGCGTGCCGAAGCTCACCATTTTCTCGACGAACCCACGCTGGCTGGTCTCGCTTACCTCGACGGCTATCGAAGCGAGTGCGGAGGAAACCGCCGCAGGCGACGCTGCGGTCTTTGGCGCCCCTTCTGGGGACATCATGGCGCATCCTGCGCCGAGGGCGCATGCAAGAAGCAGCGTCGCAAATCCAGCTTTCATCGCTACGATCCCTCTTTTGCCCAACGGGTTGCGGGCGGATGCTAGGCTGATGCTAGAACGGCCAGCAAGTCCACGGCTGGAGCGGCGACCTGAAATGATTGTGCGAAATCATGTCCTGGGCGCCCTATCCGCCGCTCTCATTTTTCTCGGAGCAATGTCCATGGCAAGCGCGCAGAGGCCTCCGGCCAGCCTAGATCCCGAAACCTTCCTTCCGCCCGCGCCACAGTGGAGCGGCGCAACCGAAAAGCTGATCGTTCCATCAACTCACACATGGATCACGCCGAGCGAGAAGACCGGCCTCGCCGCTACGCCGACGTATGACGAGACCGTCGCCTTCCTGAAGAAGATCGACAAAGCGTCCGCCCTCGTCCGCATCGAGACATTCGCGACTACGCCACAAGGCCGCCCTCTACTCAACGTCCTCATCACGAAGGACGGAGACAAGCTCAGCCCGACGAAGCCCATCTTCCTGATCCAGGCCGGCATCCATTCGGGTGAGATCGATGGCAAGGACGCGGGCCTGATGCTGATCCGCGACATCTGCTTCAACGGCCGCGACGATCTGATCGACAAGGTGAACATCGTCTTCGTCCCGATCTTGAATGCAGACGGACACGAACGCTCGACGCGCTATAGCCGGCCGAACCAGCGTGGGCCGGCTAACATGGGCTGGCGCAACACGGCGCAAAACCTCAACCTCAACCGCGATTACATGAAGGCCGATGCGCCGGAGATGATCGGCCTGCTCGGCCTGATCGCGAAATACGACCCCGCTTTCTACATCGATCTCCACGTCACCGATGGCATGGATTACCAGTACGACATCACCTACGGCTTCGACGGTTGGGATGGGCTTTACGCAGACAGCCCCGCGATCGGCAAATGGCTGAACGATGTCTTCCGGCCAAAGGCGGACGCCGCCCTGAAGGCAGGCGGCCACATTCCCGGCCCGCTGATCTTCGCGCGCGATGAAAGCGACCTTTCAAAGGGCATCGACTTCAACGCCTTCGCGCCACGCTTCTCGCACGGCTATGGCGACCTTCGCCGCCTGCCGACCGTGCTCGTGGAGAACCACTCGCTGAAGCCGTATCGCCAGCGCGTGCTTGGCACTTATGCTCTACTGGAAGCGACGCTGAAGGCGCTCGCCTCGAACGGCAAGGAGCTCAAGGCCGCGATCAAGGCCGACCGCGCTTTGCGCCCGGCGACTGTCGACGCCAACTGGCAGACAACGACCACGCCGATTGCGACGTGGGACTTTCTTACCATCCAGTCCGAGCACATCGCCTCGCCTGCTTCCGGCGCCCAGGCCACGCGCTTCAACGGCAAGCCGGGCCCAACCGTCAAGACGCCGGTCTATGGCTCGAAGCCCGGGCTCAAACTCTCTGTCCCGAAAGCCTACTGGGTCCCTTCGACCAAGCCGGACGTGATCGCCCGACTGAAAGCGCATGGCGTCAAGCTGGAGACGATCAAGAAGGCTCAGGCAGTCGAGGTCGACATGATCCGCCTCACCGGCTTCAAGGCAGCCATGCCCAGTGAAGGTCGCGTGCCGGTATCGGCCACAGGCCTCACTCATGAAAAGCGCAGTGTGACTTTTCCACCCGGCTCTGTCCGCGTTTCCACCGACCAGCCACACGGCGCACTCGCGGCTTATCTGCTGGAGCCGGAATGCGAAGACTCCTTTTTCGCATGGGGTTTCTTCTTGGAGATACTGCAGCGTGTCGAATACATGGAGCCCTACGCCATTGCCCCGATGTCCGAGCAGATGCTGGCTAACGATCCGAAGCTCAAAGCCGAGTTCGAAAAGCGCCTCAAGGACGACGCAGCTTTCGCTGCCTCCCCGCTCCGCCGCCTGCAGTTCTTCTACGAACGCAGCCCGTTCTACGACGACCGCTACCTGCTCTACCCGGTGGGGCGAGAGGTAGATCCGTGATGACGATCAAAGAAATGGTGAGCCCGGCAAGAATCGAACTTGCGACCCGCTGATTAAAAGTCAGCTGCTCTACCGACTGAGCTACGGGCTCTCTCAAGAGCGGCGGAACCTAGTGTCCGATTCCGCCCGGGTCAACGAAGGATATAGCCGCGGCGCAGGATTTTCACCGCGCCGCCGGGATTGGGCCGCAATGCTGTGTAGGACACTGTTTCGACTGATGATCTGGAGCTTCGGATGATGCGTTTGCTGGGGATAATATTGGGAGCTGCCGCCGCGCTTTGGCTGGCCGGATGCGCCTCCAAGCCCAAGGAAGACGGCGGGCTCAGCCGCGCGGTTCACAAGACCTCGCAGGGCATCGATGACGCGGCCCTGACCCCGCTCAACGACTTCAATCTTCGTCGCGTCGAAATACCGGCGCGGCTGGAGGCTCTGGCCTCGCCCTACGTGCCGCTGTCCGCGAAGACGTGTCCGGCGGTGGCCGCCGAGGTCGACGAACTGACGAAGATACTGGGACCGGATTCGGACGCCCCTCCTCCGCCGAAGGAAAGCCTCGGCGTGAGGGCCGGCGAAGGCGCAGCCGATCTCGCGTTGGGCGGCGTAGCCAGTGCGGCGACGGATTTCATACCGTTCCGCTCCGTCGTACGCGAAGCGACCGGGGCGTCCGCGCACGAGCGGAGGTTGCGCGCCGCCTATGAGCGTGGCGTCGCCCGCCGCGCTTACCTGAAAGGCGTCGGCGCCTCGATGGGCTGCGCCCCTCCGGCGGCGCCGGAGCCGGGCGCAGGCGCCCTGCCGTCTCCGCCGCCGATCGAGTATCGCGGCAAGGTTCAACCTTCGCCCTGACCCGCGTCCTGTTCGGACGCCGTATCGCGCCAGCGCCCTGCCACATCCTTGCGCCATGCCTCGAAGCGACCTTCGGTGATTGCCGTGCGCATTGCCGCCATCATCGCCTGGAAGAACGCGATGTTGTGCCAGGAGAGCAGCATGGGCCCGAGATACTCTCCCGCTTTGAAAAGATGATGCAGGTAAGCCCTCGAATAATCGCGGCTCGCCGGACAGGATGAGCCGGGGTCAAGCGGCGTGTCATCCTCCACGAACCGCGCGTTCTTGAGATTGAGCGGCCCATCCCAGGTCCACGCCTGCCCGTGACGTCCGGATCGGGTTGGCAGCACGCAGTCGAACATGTCGATGCCGCGCGCCACGGCCTCCACGATATCGATCGGCTTGCCGACACCCATCAGATAGCGCGGCCGGCCGGCGGGCAACAGCGGAGCGGTCAGACTGATCGTGTCGCACATTGCCTGATGGCCCTCGCCCACCGCAAGACCGCCAATGGCGTAGCCGTCGAAACCCGTCTCGACCACGCGCTGCGCGCTTTCCCTCCGCAGGTCGGCATGGGTCGATCCCTGAACGATGCCGAACAGCGCCTGCCGGTCGCGTTCCCCGAAGTACGCCTTCGACCTGTCGCCCCAGCGGGCGGAAAGGCGCATCGCATTGGCGGCTTCGGCATGCTCGCAGGGATTGCCCACGCATTCGTCGAGCTGCATCGAGATGTCCGCGCCCAGAAGGTCCGCCTGGATCTCGATCGAGCGCTCCGGAGACAGGAAATGCTTCGACCCGTCGAGATGCGAGCGGAATTCGACGCCCTCTTCTTTCATCCTTCGGAGATCCGATAGCGAGAAAACCTGAAACCCGCCGGAGTCCGTCAGGATGGGATGCGCCCAGCCCATGAAGCGGTGCAGGCCGCCGAGCCGTTGCACCCGTTCCGCCGTTGGCCGCAGCATCAGGTGATAGGTGTTGCCCAGGATGATGTCCGTGCCGGCCCTGCGCACCTGATCGAGATAGAGCGCCTTCACCGTGCCTGCCGTTCCCACCGGCATGAAGGCCGGCGTCGCGATATCGCCACGCGGGCTCGCCAGGCGTCCGGCTCGCGCTTGGCCATCGGTGGCATGGATATGAAACGGGAACTCAGCCATTGGGCAGCAACAGGCAGGCGTCGCCATACGAGAAGAAGCGATAGCGCTCCTTCACGGCGTGCGCGTAGGCGCGTTTCATCACATCGAGACCCATCATGGCGCTCACCAGCATGAAGAGCGTCGACTTCGGCAAGTGGAAATTGGTCATCAGCCCGTCGGCGATGCGGAATCTGTAGCCGGGCGTGATGAAGATCGACGTGCCTGCGTTGAACGGCTTCAGCTCGCCGGAAGCGCCTGCGCTTTCGAGCGTACGCAGGGCGGTGGTGCCAATCGGGATGCACCGGCCGCCTGCCGCCCTCGCGGCCGTGACAGCTTCGACAGCTGCCGTCGACAGCTCCGCGTGCTCCGCGTGCATGCGGTGATCTTCCACGCGATCCGTCTTCACCGGCAGGAATGTTCCGGCGTTGACGTGCAGCGTGACGCTGGTCCGCTGCACTCCGGCCGCCGTCAGCTCGTCCAGAAGCCTCGGCGTGAAATGAAGGCCAGCGGTCGGCGCTGCGACCGAGCCAGTCTCGCGCGCGAACATAGTCTGGTAGTCGGTCGCATCCTTCTCGTCCGGCGCCCGCTTGGACGCGATGTAGGGCGGTAGCGGCATGGCGCCTGCCTTCTCGATAGCGACATCCAGCCCATCGCCCTCTGCATTGAACGCCAGCCTGATCTCCGCCTCGGACTTCGTGGAAACAATGGCCTCCAACCCATGCGCAAAGACGATCGTGTCGCCTTCCTTTAGCCGCTTGCCGGGGCGGGCGAACGCCGACCATTCGGACGGCGACAGCCGGCTGTTGAGATTGACCTCGATCTCCACGTCTGGGCCGTCGCCCCGTGAGGCGCGCTTTCCCAGCAGGGCGGCTCGAAGCACCCGTGTGTCGTTCGCGACCAGGATATCGCCTTCATTCAGCAGCGCCGGCAGGTGGCGGACGCTCCGGTCTTCGAGCTTGCCCTCCGGCCCGCGCACGACCAGGAGCCGGGCGAAATCCCGCGGGGTGGCTGGCCGCAACGCGATCAGCTCCTCGGGAAGCTCGAAGTCGAAATCGGACAGCAGCATGGCGTTTCCAGCTTTCCGGGCGCGATAGCCGGTAACTGTGCTGGGCGCCAGTCCGCCCTTGCCGCGCCGTGATTCAGGGTATGCTCATGGCGGGAGGACCGACCTATGAAACGCCTTGCCCTGATCGCCGTGCTGGCTCTGGCCGCTTGCACGCCCGCCTCTCAAACTGCATCTGCGCCTGGCGAACCGGCGGCCCCGGCGCAACCTGCCGACCTGAAGGCGCTGGAGGCCGCGCACGACTGGCAGAATGAGCCCGGTGAAAAGCTCAATGCCGATTTCGAGGCGGGCGCCAAGGCGATCCTCGGCAAGATGACGCGGCCGAATATCATTACGGCGCAGAATGAGGCGGGCTTCGAGTGCACTTATGGCGAGGCGCATCAGGACTATCCCGACCCTATGGCGGTCTGCACAAAGAGCTTCGCCACCCGGGCCTGCCAGTTCGACTGGGAGATCGCCTCCACAGCCGACAAAGGTATGGTCGAAGAGGTGACAACCAGCTTCAAACGCGATTGCGTCGGCACGGACGACGACTGGCCGGACAAGGTGAAATCCGCGATCGACGACCAGCTAGCGCCGGCGCAGCTCCCTACCGCGAATTAACAATCCCCCCGCGCATCGGCGCCGCGCCGCGCGTCGCTGCGACGACGCCGACGCGCGTGACGAGGAAGACGAGGAAGACTGAGACGACGAAGCTAGAGACCAAGCTTCTTCAGCAGGATCTCGTTGACGGCGGCAGGATTAGCCTTGCCGCCGGAAGCCTTCATGATCTGACCGACGAACCAGCCGAGCGTTTTGGGCTTCTCGTGCCCAGCCGCACGCTGCGCCTTCACCTCATCAACCTGCTTGGGATTGGCGGCGATGACGTCGTCGACCACCTTCTCGATCGCGCCAGTGTCGGTGACCTGCTTCAGCCCCTCGCGCTCGACGATCTTCGCGGCCGTATCGCCAGTGGCGATCATCTTGGCGAACACATCCTTGGCGATCTTGCCGGAGATGGTGTTGTCCGCGATCAGGCCGACAAGCCCGCCGAGCTGTTCCGCACTGACCGGCGAGGCCGCAAGCTCCAACCCTTCCTTGTTCAGATATCCGAACAACTCCTGCGTCACCCAATTGGCGGCGAGGCGCGCATCGCGGCCTTTGGCGACCGCCTCGAAATAGGCAGCCTTCTCGGCGTCGCCCGCAAGCACGCCGGCGTCGTAGTCTTTGAGCCCGTAGTCCTTCACAAAACGCGCACGCTTCTGGTCCGGCAGTTCCGGCAGCTTGGCTTTGATGCTCTCGACGAACGCGCCCGACAGCTCCAGCGGAAGAAGATCCGGATCGGGGAAGTAGCGATAGTCATGCGCGTCTTCCTTCGAGCGCATGGAGCGCGTCACGTTCTTGTCAGCGTTGTAGAGCCGCGTCTCCTGATCGATCTTGCCGCCATCTTCCAGGATTTCGATCTGGCGCCGGGCCTCGTACTCGGCGGCGAGCTGGATAAAGCGGAACGAGTTGACGTTCTTGATCTCGCAGCGCGTGCCTAGCTTCTTGAAGCTGCCGGTCTGCGCGTAGTCGTCATAGCCGCCGGGGCGGCAAACCGAGACGTTGACGTCGGCCCGCAGATTGCCCTTCTCCATGTCGCCATCGCATGTGCCGAGAGCGATGAGGATCGAACGAAGCTTCTTGACGTAAGCGGCAGCTTCCGCCGGCGAGCGGATGTCCGGCTTGGAGACGATCTCCATCAGCGCCACGCCCGACCGGTTGAGGTCCACATACGTCGCGTTGGGATCGAGGTCGTGGATCGACTTGCCCGCGTCCTGCTCCAGGTGCAACCGCTCGATGCCGACGGTGAAGGTGTAGCCCTCGTCGGCTTCGACATCGATCCGGCCTTCGCCGACGATCGGATGCGCGAACTGCGAAATCTGATAGCCCTGCGGCAGGTCGGGATAGAAATAGTTCTTCCGATCGAAACGCGAGAAATGGTTGATCTTTGCATTGAGCCCAAGGCCTGTCTTGACCGCCTGCTCCACGCAGAACTTGTTGATCACCGGCAGCATGCCCGGCATCGCTGCATCGACCAGCGAAACGTTGGTATTGGGATCTGACCCGAACGCTGTGGGCGCACCCGAGAACAGCTTGGAGTTGGATGCCACCTGCGCATGGACTTCGAGCCCCATGACGATCTCCCAGTCGCCGGTGCGGCCTGAAATCAGATATGGGGTGCGGGTGGTCATGCGGTCCTCTATGCGGGTGGAACGCGCCTTCTAGCGGGCTTTGGCCGGGGCGTCACCCCGGTTCAAACTTCGACGGCAGAGGCGTCTTCCACCCTGCCGCCTAGCTGGACGTTCAGTTCTCGCCAGCCGCAGCAGCTTGCTGCCGCCGCGCGCCGGACAGCATCCCTCCCATCGAGTAGTTGCCCTCGTGACACGCGAACTCGTACATCCGTTCGCCTGTCCGGACCATGGAATACTCGGCAGTCCAGGGCGCCGAATAGTATGCCGGATCGGTAATCGTGTAGCGGTACAGAAGCTCATCCGGCGCGACGAGTTCAAAGCGCTCGACGATGACGGCGTCCGGGCTCTTCACTGTGACGATGCCGTGCGTGGAGGTTTCCGGATCGAGGTGTTTCGTCTCGACTTCGAGAACGTCGCCCTCCCAGCGAGCAACGGAATCGCCACCCTGCTGCAAGAGCGAGGCAGGTTTGTGTGGAGCGCCGACGGGAATGATTCTCGTGTCGTCATACGCTTCGGTATGGAATACCACGAAACCGGGGGTCTGAACGATCCTGTGCAGCATCGAAGCGCTGCGGATTTGCAGCGGCGCCCAGCCAACGCCGCCGATGCAGCGCTCGGTCGTCATGCGCTGCTCGGGCCCGTCGAGACCGGTAATGTAGTTTCGCGCGGCGGCTCGGCCCTTATCCGTATAGGGAAGCTTGCCATCGGGCGGATCGATGATCAGCGACGATCTGAACTCTCCACGCACGATGGCGAGCGATTTCGCATCGGGGGCCGCCAATTCCGGGTCCAGCGGGTTGTTCTTTTCCGCCCGCGCCAAAATGTCCGATGTCAGCTTGGCGGCCTCCGCTTCGTTCAGCACCAGCTTGCTGACCCCGGCGGAGCGTTCCACCGGCGAAAGCCACTGGCTCGACCAGATTCCCTGAAAATCAGGGCGGCCTTCAGCCGTTCTCGGCACTACAGCAGCTTGCGCGAGAGAAGAGGGAGCTGCAGCGCAGGCAAGTAAGACAGCGCCTACAACCCCGCCGAGCTGGCGGAAGCGGACGCCATCGAAAGACGGCTTGGAGAGGTATCGCATGCTGAATCACTTTGCCGGCTTCGTGGACGCTTGCCGCCGACCAAAGGCAGGTTGAAGAGCGAAATCAATGCCCGGCGTGGACAAGAAGCCGTCATCCCGGCCTGGACGGCCTCATCGCGGGAGCGGATCAAAGGCGACGGCGATATCCGGCAGCCTAATCGGCAGGTCATAGGCGAAGCCCTGCACATAGTCGCAACCAATCGCATGGAGCTCGCCACGCACCTCCACGTCCTCGATGCCTTCGGCCGTGACCGTCATGCCGAGGCTGCGGATCAGGCCGGTCAGAGAGGTTACGATGCGACAGGCGCGCGGATGGCGGATCATGCGCGACAGCTTGGGATCTAGCTTCACGCCGTCTGCGGGTATCTCCGCCAACCAGGCGAAAGATGAGTGCCCCGCCCCGAAGTCGTCCAGCACGATTCCCGCCCCCGCCGCACGAAACGCCGCCAGGGCGCCAAGAGCGCCATCGAAATCGCGCAGCGCCGCCTGCTCGGTCAACTCGATGCGGAGCACGCCATGCGGCAGGCCCGCCTCGCGCACGATTGCGGCAATCTCTTCGACCAGCAGGGGCCGTGCGATCTCCGCCGCAGAGAGGTTTACCTGCATGAAGACGTCGCGCCCATCAGCACGCAGCGCGGCGAGCGTCTGCGCCGACTTCAACAGCATGACAGGCGCGATGGCGGTCCAGTCCGTATCGCCGCCCATGCCAAGCAGCGTGTCGGGGCCGACGAGCTGGCCGTCGGGTGAGCGGAAACGGGCAAGCGCCTCGAACCCAGCAACCGACAGATCATCCAGACGCCGGATCGGCTGGAACACCGGCTCCACATTGCTCTCACCATGGACAAGGCGAGCGCCGGCTTCGGCCGAAACAAGAAGACCGCGCGCCATACCAAGATCGTGGAATGAGCCAACGAAGTGCGCAGGCCGTCCATCCGCCAATGTGACACGAACGTCCACGCGGTCGCCTGGGCGGCCCTCAACTAGACGCGCTGCGATGGTGGCGCGCGCGAGCCCGTCGACCTGTTCCAGCAGCGCACCGAGAACCCAGCGACCGTCCAACGAGGCCAGCGGGCCGCCGGCTTCGGCGCGTATGGCGATGGCGCCCTCGGCTGCGTTCCACGTCCACAGCGCAGCGCGTGCGGCCGTGACGGCGGTATCTGCAGAAAACTGTGTCATTGCCGTATGTGGCATCCTGAGTCAGGCACCCGAGACAAACGCCTCGGCGGCGCCAAGTCCAGTCTTGGGACCTACGGCGGCGGCGATGGCGGGGCCTGCAAGCGCCGCAGCGCCGATCCGGCGCACGTCCGCAGCGGTCACGGCGTTGATCTGCGCGAGCACGTCCTCGACATCGATCAGCTTGTCGAAAGTGAGGAGCTCATAGGCCGCAGAGCCGGCGCGCGCAGCAGGCGCCTCTGCGGCCATGGCGAATTGAGCTGCTGCGATGGCCCGGGCGCGCGCGAGTTCTGCTTCCGTAGGGCCATCGGCAGCCAGCGCGGCCCAGATGTCCGAGGTGATCCGCGCCACTTCGGCCGCATCCTTTGGATCGCATCCGGCATAAACGGAGATGCGGCCCGCATCGGAATATTGATCGCAGGATGCGTCGATCGTGTAAGCGAGCCCCCTGCTCTCGCGCACATCCTGGAACAACCGCGAGGCCATGCCGCCGCCAAATACTTCGGCGAAAATACGCGCCGCGAAACGGTCGTCGGAAGTGGCTGATGGCGCTGTGCGGGCCAGAACGAGATGCAGCTGTTCGAGATCGCGCGCGGCGGCGCGGACACCGCTCACGGATGCGGCCGGCGCCGGAGACGGCGGGGTGTTGCTTGGCGGGCGCTTCTCCAGCCAGCGGCGCGCAACTCTTTCGATGGCGGCGCGATCATAGCCGCCGGCGACGGAAACGACCGTACGGCGCGGCGAATAGCTGTCGCTTGCGAAGCCGATCAGATCGTCGCGCGTGACGCGCTTGAGTGTCTTTTCCGTGCCGAGGACAGGCAGGCCGAGCGGATGGCCGGCCCAGCTGGCCGCCTGCGCCAACTCGAAGACCAGATCGTCGGGCTGGTCTGCGGCTTCGCCGATTTCCTGCAGGACGACGCCCTTCTCGCGTTCTATCTCCTCAGGCGGGTGATCCGGCGCGAACACCAGAGACAGCGCGACATCCAGCATCGCTGGCGCATCTGCGCTGAGGCAGCGAACGAAATAGCTGGTCCGCTCATAGTCGGTGGCGGCGTTCATCACGGCGCCGCTGGCCTCAACGACCTCCGCGATTTCACGGGCGTTGCGGCCAGCGGCGCCCTTGAACGCCATGTGCTCGAGAAAGTGGGCCAGACCGTTGCGTTCGGCCGGCTCGTGGCGGGCGCCGGCGCTAAGGAAGACGCCGACGGACGCTGTCCGCAGCTGCGGCATGGCATCGAACACGATGCGCGCGCCGTTGGGCAGGTGGATGACCTCGCGGGTTTCCGTCATGGATCAGGCCCGCGCGGCGATGGCTTCGATCCGCTTGCGCACGAAGTCGGCGCTCATCGGGCCGGTGTCAAACTTTTCCTTGCGCAACGCGAACTCGGCAGCGCGATCCGGCAGGCCTATCTTGAGGCCCAGCACCCGCTCCACAGTCTCTGGGAACTTGGCTGCGTGAGCGGTCGCGAACGTAACCACAGGACCATCGGCGGTCCGATTGCGACGCGCGGCGGCGAGGCCGACGGCGGTGTGGGGGCAGACGACCCAACCGGTCTCGGCGTAGGTGCGCTTCATCTCGTCCATGGTTTCCTGATCACTGACGCGTTCGGCCGAAAGGCCCATATCGCCGAGCTTCGCGGCCGCGATCTTCGGTAACGGCGCCTCGCCTTTCGCAGCGAGCGTTGCATACGCACTGGCGACGGCCGCCCCATCACGGCCGGAAGCTTCAAACAGCAGACGCTCGAAATTGCTGGGCAGCTGGATGTCCATTGCCGGACTGAGCGTTGCGATCGTCTTGCCCTTTGTCAGCGGCATGCCGGAAAGAAGCCGCGCCATCGCGTCGTTGGCGTTCACAGCCGCCACGATCTCCAAGCGGTTCAACAGCCCGCAGCGCGAGGCGGCATATCCGGCTAACGCGTCGCCGAAATTCCCTGTCGGAACCACGAAGTGTATCAGCCGGTCGCGGCCGAGCTGGGCCTGCGCCTGCGCGAAGTAGACGCTCTGCGCAGCGACCCGCGTCCAGTTGATCGAGTTCACAGCGGCAAGATGCGTCTTCTGCCGGAATTGATCGTCCGCAAGAAGTTGCTTCAGGATCGCCTGCGCCCCGTCGAAATCGCCTTCGAGCGCGAGATTGTGCACATTGCTTGCGCCCGTCGCAGTCATGAAAAGCCGCTGGGTTGGCGACACGCGGTTCAGCGGATGCAGGATCACGATATCGACATGTTTCGACCCGGCGAAAGCCGAAGCGGCAGCTCCGCCCGTGTCGCCCGATGTGGCGCACAGAATGGTCATGCGCTCGCCGCGCAGGCTCAGAATATGATCGTAGAGCTGCGCGATCAGGCGCATCGCAACGTCCTTGAACGCCAGCGTCGGTCCGTGATGCAGCTCTAGCATCCACCGGCCAGGACCGACTTCGACAAGCGGCGCGACGGACTGATGAGCGAATGGCGCATAGGCTTTCTTGGCCATCTCGCGGATCGCGCTTTCCGGGAGGTCTGCGCCGGCAAAAGCCGACAACACGCGTGTCGCCGTCTCGACATAGGTTGCCCCAAGGCTCGGCCGCTCGATCTGCGGGAAGGCCTCTGGGCTGAAAAGCCCGCCGTCCGGCGCAAGGCCCATAACGCTCGCTGCGACAAAGCCGACGGGCGCTGCATTGCCACGAGTGGAGATGTATTTCATCGGCGCCGCGGACCTTGTCTACCGAAGCGCAGGCGGCCCGCCTGCACGTGGAACAGGGCGTATATCACGACGAAAGCGATCGCCATCCCGAACCATGTGACGGCGTATCCGATGTGGCCCGAGGGCGGCGTGCGGGTCAGATGGTCTGGCATGCCCTCGACCCTTGCGAGGATGTAGCGGTTCTCGATCGCCCCCGCTCCCAGGAACGCCGCCATCGCCGGGGCGTCGAACCAGTGCCACTCGTTGCGCTCTGGCGAGTTGATGTTGGCCATCAACTGTTTGGCAGGCCATTCCTCGACCATGAACCGGTCCGTGGCCGCCATCGGCATCGGCGCTGGCATCTCGATGCCGCCGTTGCTAAGCGGCTCGAAGCCAGTTTCGGCCAGCACACCGCCGGCGGGGCCGGCACAGCCGGGTTTCATCGCCTGGAACAACCGCCAGCCAACATTGCCCGCTGCATTGTGGCCGAAGACGCGGAGCTGGAGGCCCTTGGCCTCGGGAAGCGTAACGATCCTGCCCACCGGGCTGCCATCGCCGCAGAAGGCCTCGTCTGGCGGCACAGGGGCAGCCGCGGCCGCGCGCTCGTAGTCTGCGATCAGGCCTTCCTTCCATTCCGCCCGCTGCATTTGCCAGAAGCCGAGCGCAATCAGCGCGGCCAGCAGCGGGATCGCAATGACTGTAAGGACGGGATAGGGCCTGAATACCATGGACGGGATGTAGAGCCTTCTGAAGCGGCGGCGCTAGTCGTCAAGCTTGGCCTGCCCCGCACTGTGCTTCCACTGCAAGGCAAAAAGCACGGCCTTGAAGGGCGGCAGGAGCATCATGCAGAAGACCACGATGACAGGCGGCCAGATGAGGGCATGCACCCATCCCGGCGGACGGAAAGCCATCTCGAACAGCATGGCTGTCGGCGCGATCAGGATCAGCGCCACGAACATGACGAAGAAGGATGCTCCATCGCCGGTATCTGCGGCCGTGAGGTCGGCCTCGCAGGCCTCGCACCGGTCCTTGAACTTCAGATACGCGCGATAGACGCGCCCCTCGCCGCAACTGGGACACCGGCAGCGAAGTCCGGCGGAAATGGGCGAGACAGCCATGTGTGTCCCCTTCTGGGGCTCAGGCGATAGTCAGGACGGCGCAAGAAGCGAAGGCGCCACGTACAGGCCGAGATAGGCAACCACCCACACCACGGCAATGATCAGCCAGTTCAGTGCGGCAAGATGATAGCCCAGCGGTTTGTCCGCCGTCGCGAGCCCGGCGATCGTCAGCACGGTGTAGACGGCCAGAAGCACCCAGCCAGCCAAGAGCTGGATCATGAACGCGCGGGTGGCCATGTAGAGGACCTGGTCGTTGACCATGCCAGGCTGAAAAAGGGTGTCGCCCGACCACTGCTCGACGATGAAATAGGCCGCGCCGGCCGCCAGGGCCAGGGCCAATAACGACAATCCCGCCGACAGCCAGGGCCGCGCTTTCTGAAAAGCCCCGCTTGCGAACCAGCCGACAATCCCCGACGACGCCATAAGCAGCGTCGCCCACAGTAGAAATCCGTAGGCCTTGAATGGCGCGGCAGAGAGCGTGCTCGTCCTCATGCGGAAGTTCGAGGTCTCGATACCGTATACGCCGCCGGTAAAGATATGCGCGTCGGTCGAGATGAACTGGGCGCCCGCGCCCAATATTGGTCCAAGCGACATCACCCAGATGCCGATGACCGCCGCCTCCAGAACAAGGAAGCCGATTAACGCCGTCTTCCCACGCATGTTCTCGACCTCGTCAGCCGCCGTGGCCGCCGGCCGGCCCGGCGCCCCACACCAGATACGGGGCGACATAGACGAACGCGAAGAGGAAGAGCCACACCACGTCGACGAAGTGCCAGTACCAGGCGGCGAACTCGAAACCGAGGTGCTTGTCGGGCTTCATGCCGCCTGACAGCAGGCGCAGCAGGCAGACGATCAGGAACAGCGTTCCGATGATGACGTGTGCGCCGTGAAAGCCAGTCGCCATGAAGAAGGCCGAGCCATAGAGCGAGCCGTCATACGAGAAGCCAGCCTCTCCATACTCGATCGCCTGAAGCGCGGTGAACGAAATGCCGAGGATAATGGTGAGCAGCAGGCCCCACTTGGCGCCGTTGCGGTCGCCAGTCTGCAGGGCGTGGTGCGCCCAGGTTACCGTCGTACCCGAGAGCAGCAGGATCAGCGTGTTGACCAGCGGCAGATGGAAAGGGTCGAACGGCCGGGTCTTGACGAACTCGGTCGCGCCTTCAGCCGTTTTTTTGATTTCGGTAACCGGCCACTGAGCCCAGCCCTTGAGGTTTTCCAGATCCGGGTTCGCCAGGTCGAAATGGGCGCTGGCGCGAAGCTCGTGGAAAATCGCGCCTTCAAAGAAGCCCCAGAACCAGGCGACGAAGAACATCACTTCTGACGCGATGAAGAGCACCATGCCGTAGCGCAGGGAGATCTGGACGACCTCCTTGTGATCCCCGCCGCGGCTTTCCTTGAGGACGTCGCCCCACCAGCCGATCAGTACGAAGACGAGGGCGATGAAGCCGGGCACCGGACCCCACCAGGCGCCCTTGGGAACGAACCACAGACCCTTCAGCATGCCGGCCGTACCGAGCACCATGACCATTATGGCGAGCGAGCCCAATAGCGGCCACGGGCTGGGTTTCACCAGATGGTAGTCGTGCTTGACTGCGGCGCCGTCTGCCATGGTCCAGTCCCTCGATTTGCAGGGGTTTTTGCCCCGCGAGTCCTTCGATTTTCTAACCCGGGTCTAGTTGACCGCGGATGCGTCCTCAAGCCGCGCAGAGGCCTTGAGCGCGCCCGACCGGTAGTAGGTGTACGAAAGCGTGATTCCCTTGACGTCTATGGCCAACGGATCGTCGGCCATGTCCGGGGAAACGTAGAAAATCACCGGCAGTCGCTCCGTCGCGCCTGGCTCGAACACCTTCTCTTTGAAGCAGAAGCATTCGAGCTTTTCGAAATAGATCCCGGCCTTGTCCGGCGCGACGTTGTAGGCCGCCTGTGCCTTCACCGGTTCAGCGGAGGTGTTGGTGACCTCGTAGAATGCCAGAATCGTCTCGCCGAGCCGCGCGTCGACAAAAGGCTGGGTTGGCTTGAACTCTAAGGGCGTGTCGGGATCGACATTGGCGTCGAAACGCACGCGAACCATGCGGTCGAGAATTCGCCGGGCCGGGGCTGTCGCAATCTGCGTCGTACCGCCGAAACCGGTCAGCCTGCAGAAGGTTGAATAGAGCGGTTCGGCGGCAAAGCTCAGTCCCAGCATGCCGACGGCGACGCCGGAAATGATCCAGGTGGTGCGGCGGGCGTTCTTGTTCATAGGTCGCGCACCAGGATGTTCGCGCCCATCTTGGTCATGGTCAGCACGAAGACGATGATCACGAAGGCGAACAGGCCAAGGGCGATCCACTGGCCGCGACGTTGGCGGGCTTTTGCCTGCTCAGGCGTCAGCGGAACATACTCAGGCGTCGGTGGAATGTTTGGTTCGCTCATGACGCCACCGGCCAATAGAGGGGAAGCGCACGCTCAACCAACAAAGCGGCAAACAGCGCGAAGAGGTAGAGGATAGAGACGCCGAACAGCGACTTGGCGTGGCGCAGGTCGGCCTTGCCGTCCGCATCGCCCGCTTTGCTGAGGAAGACACGAATGGCGGCCCACAGGAACGCGACGCCGCCGGCCGCCGCAGCGGCAAGATAGATCGCGCCGCCGAGGCCTGTCGCTACGGGGACAAGCGCGAACGGCACGAAGATCAGCGTGTAGACCAGGATCTGCCGGCGGGTTTCCGCCGCACCCTTGGTGACCGGCAGCATGGGCACCCCTGCCCGCGCGTACTCTTTCGAGGTCCACAGCGACAACGCCCAGAAGTGCGGCGGCGTCCAGAGAAAGATCAGACCAAACAGCAGCCAGGCGTCGAGCGGCGCCGATCCGGTCGCGGCGGCCCATCCGATCACCGGCGGAAAGGCGCCCGCCGCGCCGCCAATGACGATGTTCTGCGCCGTCGAGCGTTTGAGCCACATCGTATAGACGACTGCGTAGAAGAAGATCGAGAAGGCCAGCAGCAGCGCGGCGACCGGCGTCGCCGCCAGCGCCATCAGTGTCACCGACAGGGCAGACATGATGAGGCCGAACGACCGCGCCTCATCAGGACGGATAAGGCCGGCGGGAACCGGCCGCGATATGGTGCGCGCCATCATCGCGTCGATGTCGGCGTCGTACCACATGTTGAGCGCGCCGGCCGCGCCAGCGCCCAGCGCCACCGCGAGAATAGAAGCCGCTGCGGTGATGGGGTTCATGTCCACCGGCGCCGCGACAAGGCCGGCCAGCGCCGTGAACACCACGAGCGACATCACCCGCGGCTTCATCAGCCGGACATAGTCCATCGCGCTCGCCGAAACGGGCGCGGTGGATGGGGCGGCTATCGTTGCGTCCGACATTTGCCTCTGCGTCGCCGCTCCGGCCGCGGCCGGAGCCAGCGGGCCCTGTTACCTGACCCGCGGAAGGTCGTTGTACTGGTGGAATGGCGGAGGAGAGGACAGCGTCCACTCCAGCGTCGTTGCGCCCTCGCCCCACGGGTTCGCTTCGGCCTTGCGGCGACGGATCATCGCCTCGATCAGGCCGATGAAGAAGAACGCCATGCCGACGAGAACGACATAGTAGCCGATCGTCGACCAATGGTGCCACTCGCGGAACGCCGGCGCGTAATCGACATAGCGGCGCGGCATGCCGTTGAGGCCGAGGAAATGCTGCGGGAAGAAGACCATGTTCGAACCGATGAACATGAACCAGAAGTGCAGACCTCCGATGAAGCCATTGTACTTCACCCCCCACATCTTCTCGAACCAGTAGTACCAGCCGCAGAACAATGTGAAGACCGCACCCAGCGACAGCACATAGTGGAAGTGCGCGACGACATAATAGGTGTCATGCAGCGCATGATCGACGCCGGCGTTCGCAAGTACGACGCCCGTGACGCCGCCTACGGTGAACAGGAAGATGAAACCGATCGCCCACAGCATCGGCACCTTAAAGTCGAGCGAGCCACCCCACATCGTGGCGATCCAGCTGAAGATCTTGATGCCTGTTGGAACCGCGATGACCATCGTGGCGGCGACGAAGTACGCCTTCAGGTTCACGTTCATGCCCACGGTGTACATGTGGTGGGCCCAGACGATGAAGCCTATGAAGCCGATCGCAACCATGGCGTAGGCCATCCCGAGATAGCCGAAGATGGGCTTCTTCGAGAATGTCGAGATGACGTGACTGACAATGCCGAAGCCCGGCAGGATCATGATGTAGACTTCAGGGTGCCCGAAGAACCAGAACAGGTGCTGGAACATGATCGGGTCGCCGCCGCCAGCCGGCACGAAGAACTTCGAACCGAAGTTGCGGTCGGTCAGCAGCATGGTCAGTGCGCCGGCGAGAACCGGCAGCGCAAGCACCAGCAGGAGCGCGGTCACTAGCACCGACCAGGCGAACAGCGGCATCTTGTGCAGCGTCATGCCGGGGGCGCGCATGTTGAGGATGGTGACGATGAAGTTGATGGCGCCGAGGATGGACGACATGCCCGCCACGTGCAGCGAGAAGATCACGAGGTCCATCGCCAGGCCCGAATGGCCCGCAGCTCCTGACAAGGGTGGATAAAGCACCCAGCCGCCGCCGAAACCAGTCGCCGCGCCCGTGGCCTGCGCCGGCACAAACATCGACAGGATCAGGAGCGTGAACGACACCGGCAGCAGCCAGAACGAGATGTTGTTCATGCGCGGCATCGCCATGTCCGGCGCGCCGATCATGAGCGGCACGAACCAGTTGCCGAACCCGCCGATCAGGGCGGGCATGACCATGAAGAAGATCATGATCAGGCCGTGCATCGTGGTGATGACGTTGTAGTTGTGCTCGTGGCCGAAGAGGCCGCCGAAAGCCGTGCCGTTGAAAAGCTGCAGGCCCGGCTCGGCCAGCTCGTAGCGCATGATGCCCGAGAAGATCATCCCCACCGTGCCCGCGCACAGTGCGAAGACCAGATACAGCGTGCCGATGTCCTTGTGGTTGGTCGAGAACAGCCAGCGCGCGGGGCTGTACCACTTCGGATCGTGGTGATCATCATGGCCGTGATCGTGCGCATGGTCATGGTCGTGGCCATGTCCGTGATCATGGGCGGTCTTCGCGTCAGCCATCTGTACTGGCTCCCTGAAGTTCTAGTGCGCCGCGGCGACCCGGGTCGGCCCGAGCGGCTGCACTTGCTCGAGGTAGGCCCGCGCCTCCGAGGTCGAGGTCGCGGCGCGCCTCAGAAACTCGTCATACTGGTCTTGCGGCAAAATCCTGAGTTCGATCGGCATGGCCGAGTGGCTGGCTCCGCACAGTTCGGAGCACTGACCGTAGTAGGGGCCCGGCTGGTCAACCTTGAACCAGAGGTGGTTGATGCGCCCCGGCACCGCGTCGACCTTGAGCGCGAACTGCGGCATCGCCCAGGCGTGAATGACGTCCGAAGCGGTGATCGTCAGACGCACATAGCGGCCGGCCGGCGCAACCATCGGCACGTCGGTCGACAGCCGGGTGAGCTGGCCCTTGCTGGCGTCGATGTTGGCGTCAGGGATCATGTTCGAGTCGTATTCGACCGTGTTGTCGCCCTCGCCGTAGATATAGCTCCAGAACCACTGGCGGCCGTAGACTTTGATGTCCACGACCTCTTCCTCGGCCACGTCCGGCATCACGTCCTGATCGTATAGTAGCGGGAACGACTTGTAGGCGATGAAAACAAGAATGATAACGGGAACAACGGTCCAGAGAATCTCCACAAGCGTATTGTGGCTGAATTTCCGCGGCGTGGGATTCGCCCGCTTGTTGTAGCGGATAATAACCCACAGCAGCAGCGCCGTGACGATCACAGTGATGATGGTGATGATGATCAGCACCTCGACGTGGAAGGCGTGAACGGCCTTCGCTGTGTCGGTAACCGGGGTCTGAAAATCGATGCCGCCGGGCGTCGGCGTAGCCGACGCTGAACCCGTTGCGATCAGGCTCGCGAGCCCAAGCGCCCAGTGCTTCCAAGCCCCTCCGCGCATGCTCGTCGTATTCCTCCGCAAGATGCGTGAAATCGGGGCTTTACCGTGATATGCTCCCGACCGCCACCACTCCGTTCCCGACCGCCGGGAGCATAGTGTCGCAGGCGAACGATTCGATTGGTTAGGCGCGAGGTCGCTATCAGAGCGGCAAGGAGTTGGGAAGATGAACGTCCAGTTTCGATTGGGGATTTCGGCAATTGTCGCTGTGGCCGCAATCGCTGTCGCTATGCCCGCCCAGGGGGCTGTGACGGTTGTGGGCGGAGGGCTCGCCAGAGGTTGCTACGAGGCGGTCGAATACGCCCGAGTCGGGACCAGCGATGCGATCAAGATTTGCGACATGGCGCTCGAGCAGGAAATGATGACGCGGCGCAACAAGGCGGCCACCTACACCAACCGCGGTATCCTTTATATGCGCATCGGCCGGAACGAACGGGCGCTCATCGACTACGAGAAAAGCCTGTCGCTGATGCCGCTACTCGAGACCAAGGTAAATCTCGGCGCAGCCCTCTATGGCCTTAAACGGTATCCCGAGGCGCTTAGCGTTCTCAATGAGGGTGTTGCGACCAACTCGGCCGATGCCCGGGCCACCGGCTTCTATAACCGGGCGCTGACCCACGAGAAACTCGGCAACGTCCAGGCGGCGTATGACGATTTCCGCTCGGCGCTGGAAACCAAGCCGGACTTCGCCCAAGCCGCTAAGCAGCTTCAGCGCTTCACGGTCGTCGGTGCCGACGGCTGACGCGTACGGCAGTCTTCGTGCTGTCTTTTGCCATCGCCCCGCCCTATCTAGGGCGCAAGGGCGTTTTGCGCCCGCGTCAATTCCCCTAGCCGGCAAAGGTAGCGCCATGAAAGATCGCAGCCTGATCGAGGAAATCGGGCCGGGCGTGTCCAAAGCCGCCGCTATCCTCGATGAAGCTCTGACCGGCGCCGAAGATGGCGAGATCTATGTCGAGTCAGTCCGCTCCGAGAGTTTCCTGTTCGATGACGGGCGCCTAAAGTCGGCCTCCTACGATTCAGGCCAGGGTTTCGGCCTGCGCGTCGTCTCCGGCGAGACCACCGGCTACGCCCACGCCAGCGAAGTGTCGGAGGCCGCCCTGCGCCGCGCCGCCTCTGCTGCATCAGCCGCTAAGCGCGGCCGCTCCGGCGCACTCGCCGTCGGACCGACGCCGGTCAACCGCCGCCTCTATGCAGATGTCGATCCCACCGCCTCCCCTGACTTCGTGACCAAGACCGGCCTGCTGGCCGAGATCGATGCCTGGTGCCGCGCTAAGGATCCGCGTGTCGTGCAAGTATCTGTGTCGCTCGCCGGTTCGCGCACCGCTGTCGAGATCATCCGCGCCGGCGGCGCCAGCGTAACCGACGCCCGCCCGCTCGTTCGCCTCAACATCTCCATCACCATGGAGAAGGACGGCCGCCGTGAAACCGGCTCCGCCGGCGCTGGCGGACGCGCCGCCTACGACGAATGGATCCAGCCGGATCGCTGGAAGGCTCTGGCCCAGCGCGCGCTCCGCAAGGCCGAGATCAACCTTGACGCCGTCCCCGCCCCCGCCGGGGAAATGGAGGTGGCGCTCGGGCCGGGCTGGACTGGCGTTCTGCTGCACGAAGCTGTCGGCCACGGCCTCGAAGGCGACTTCAACCGCAAGGGCTCGTCCGTCTATTCCGGCAAAGTCGGAGAGCAGGTGATGGCCAGGGGCGTGACCATCGTCGATGACGGCACGATCGCCAGCCGCCGCGGTTCGCTCTCCTTCGACGATGAAGGCACCCAGACCCAGCGCAACGTGCTGGTCGAGGACGGCCGCCTTGTCGGCTACATGCAGGATCGTATGAACTCGCGCCTCATGGGCGTCGCACCCACCGGCAATGGCCGTCGTGAAAGCTACGCCAGCGTCGTCATGCCCCGCATGACCAACACCTTCATGACTGGCGGCAACCACGACCCGGAAGAGATCGTCCGCTCCATCAAGCGCGGCATCTGGGCGGTGGATTTTGGCGGCGGCCAGGTCGACATTACCAATGGCCAGTTCGTGTTCCAGTGCACCGAGGCCTACATGGTCGAGAACGGCAAGGTCGGCGCACCAGTGAAGAACGCCACGCTGATCGGTCACGGCCCGACGGTCATGAACTCGATATCGATGATCGGCAACGACTTCGCGATGGACGATGGCGTCGGCACCTGCGGCAAGAGCGGTCAGTCGGTGCCCGTGGGCGTCGGCCAACCCTCGATCAAGATAAACTCGATCACTGTTGGCGGAGCGGGAGTTTAGACGTGATGAAGGTTTCGGGTGCCCTCATTGCCTGCGCCCTGCTGGCTGGCGTCGCTTCAGCTCCTGTACTCGCGCAGCAGGAACAGAACATTGCAACTGCCTATCAAACCGTTTCCAGCGAAGCGTTCTCGAAAGCGACCGTCGGCGCAACACTCGTCGATGTGCGCGAGCCCTCCGAATGGGCGCAGACAGGCATGCCCGCCAACGCCAAAGGCGTCCCGATCAGCGGCGGCGACTTCGTGGCCCGCGTGCTCGCGATGAATGGCGGCGACAAGTCGAAGCCAGTGGCCGTGATCTGCCGATCCGGAAGCCGCTCTGCAAAAGCGGCCCAGCAGCTGACCGCCGCGGGTTTCACCAATGTTACCAACATCGGCGACGGCATGATGGGGCGTGACGGCGTGGGCAAGGGCTGGCTCGCTGCGAGCCTGCCGACCGCGGCCTATGCGGTTGCGGCTGCGGCACAGTAAGCCCTACTCCGCAGCCTGCGGCGCAGGCCCTTTCGGCGTCCTGGGCAAGCGCAGTATCACCAGCAGGATGCCCACGGCGCCCAGCCCGCTGAACGCCATTGCAAAATGCACCCAGTCCAGAGGGATCACCGCCTTCTCCAAACCGGCGATGATGTTGGCTCGATAGGCATACGCTACCACCGCGCCAACGACCCCCAGCGCCAGCAACCCCGAGCCGAGCGGATCGAACCGGGCGGGGATCAGCTTTACCTCGTCGGCGTTCGCTAACCGGTTCAGCGTCGGCGCCATGATGCCGAAAGCTAGGCCAATGGCGATCGCGACCAAACCGATCTGGGTAAACACCTCCACATAAGTGCTTAGCGCCAGCTGCAAATCGAGCACTTCGCCGCCGATCGTCTCCTGCGCGGTCAGCTTGGCGACCTGCGCCTGCAGCATCTGCCCCAAAGACTGACCAAGGAACCAGGTCGCCATCATCGTTGAACCAATCGCCACTGGGGCAAGCTTGGTCATTGCAGAAAGGCCGACTGGCGACAGGCAAAGCTCGCCTGTCGTGTGCAGCAGGAACAGCAGGACAAGGAAGATGAGCGGAACCTTGAAAGCCTCATCCGCATACGCGGCGCCCCAGACGACCACCAGGAATCCCGCGCCGACCTGGATCAGCGCCAACGCGAACTTCGCGGCATCGCCGGGGTCACGCTTGTTGCGATCCAGCCAGCTCCACAGCGCTGCGAAGAAGGGCGCGAGCAGCAGGATAAAGGCGCCGTTGAAGCTCTGCGTCTCGCCCGACGAAATTGTCCAGAACGCGCCATTGTTGGGAAGCTGGGTCGACCGCTCCGAGAACTGCGCCAGCGCAGAGCCAGCCAGCTCGAACAATGTGAAGAACACCGTCGCTCCGAACACGAACACGAGGGCGAGGATGAGTTTCTGGGATTCCGCCCAGGTGCATTTCCGGATCATGTACTGGATGAAGAAGGCCAGCATCCCCGCCGTCGCAATGGTGAGCGCCGTGTTCACGATCGGCTCGCGCTGCACGAGGAAGAAAACCACGCCCACGCCCAGCAGCGCACAGATATAGATCAGCCACTCGCGGTTGATCGGGCCAAACAGCGGCTGCCGCAGTTTCTCCGGCTCAGGCGGATTGCCGATTTCAGGCGGAAGCTGCCTCGGTCCCGGCGTGAACCACAGGAACCGCCCGCGCGTGAACACCAGCCAGCCCAGGAGCATGCCTGCGCCTGCGAGGCCAAAGCCCCAGCTCCAGCCATAGCGCGCGCCAACCACAGCACACAGCGCTTGCGACCAGAACGCGCCGACGTTGATGCCGAAATAATAGAGCGTGAAACCCGCGTCCCGCCTGGGATCGTTCTTGGCGTAGAGCTGCCCGACCATGGTGGAGATGTTGGCCTTCAGGAACCCCACGCCCATGATGATGAAGGCCATCGCCAGGTAGAAGATGTTCATGAACAGCGGCTGGCGGCCTTCAACGCGCTGCACGTATCCATCGACATCGGGCGTTTCGGGATTGTCGCGCAGCAGCGTGCCCGGCAGCGACGCCGTCGCCGGCAGGTTCTTGATCACCAGACCGCCCTCGGCAGGCCCCATGTCATAGCGCTGGCCGTCGACGACGATCCACGACCTGCGCTGATCCTGCCTGCCCTCGGCTTCAACCTGGTAGTCGACGCCCTGATAGGTGATGACCGCACGGGCCGGCGCCTGCTCGATCGCCATCGAGATATGGCCCGCGACCAGCAGCAGCGCGCCGAATGCAACGGCCTTCTTGGTGCCGAGATAGCGGTCGGCCAGCATCCCGCCGATCAGCGGCAGCAGGTAGACGAGCGAGGTGTAGGCCCCGTACTGCCCTGACGCGACTGTGTCAGGGAACAGGAAGTGCTGGGTCATGTAAGCGACGAGGATCGTGCGCATGCCGTAGTAAGAGAACCGTTCCCACATCTCGGCGAAGAACAGCACGTGCATGCCCTTCGGGTGTTTGCGCAGCTGCAAAAACACCGGGATGCCCATGACGATAGTGATCACGAGCCCGATCGTCAGGATGATGGTCATCGCTTCCCCGCAAAGACTGCCAGCAACGGCTGCGGTGTCATGATCAACACGGCGTCTAGGCAGGCTCAAGCCCCGGAATCGCCCTGCGCGAGCAAGGACTTACCTCACAATCTCAGTGCGGGGCCAAATGTCGGGAATTACCGGGGGCGAAAACCATGGCCCCGTCTGCGCCGCCACGACGGCAGCCGCAAGCAAAGCATCGTCCAAGTTTCAGGAAAGTTCTAGAATCGCACGTCCACGAAGGCGCGTTTCAGGTCGCCCTTCCAGGCGCCGCGATAAAGCGAGAGCAACTGCTCGGCCGGGCTAACGCCCGTCTCGGCAATCGTCTCCAGCTCCGAGAGAAAAATCGTCTCATTGTCCCCTGCGCCGTTAAGCCTGCCCCGACGCGACAAGCCAGCGCGCGCCAGCGCCACCATCTCGCGCGCGATCTTCTGGGCCGTCGTATTGCGGATCGGCGCTTTCAGCCCAAGCATCGGCACAGCCGACCGCAAGGCCTGACGCTCCGCCGCCGTCCAGCTCTTTACCAGCTCCCACGCGCCATCGAGCGAGGTCGCGTCATAGAGAATGCCGGTCCACAGCGCCGACAGCGCACACAGCCGCGCCTGCGGGCCCGCATCGGCGCCGCGCATTTCCAGGAAGGTCTTCAGCCGCACTTCCGGGAAGATCGTCGACAGGTGATCGTCGAAATCGTCCATCGCTGGCAGCTCGCCGGGCAGCGTCGGCAGCCTGCCCGCCATGAAATCGCGGAATGACAGCCCCGAACAGTCGATATACTTGCCGTCGCGCCGGGCGAAATACATCGGCACATCGAGCGCATAGTCGACATACTGCTCGAACCCATACCCCTCGTCGAACGCGAAAGGCAGCATGCCGCTGCGATCCGGATCCGTGTCAGTCCACACATGCGAGCGATATGACAGGAATCCGTTCGTGCGCCCCTCGGCAAACGGCGAATTGGCGAACAACGCGGTGACGATGGGCTGAAGTGCGAGGCTCACCCGCATCTTCTTCACCATGTCCGCCTCGGATCCGAAATCGAGATTGGTCTGCACAGTGCACGAGCGGAACATCATCTGACGCCCCAGCCTGCCGACCTTCTCCATGTAGGCTTTCATGATGCCATAGCGCCCCTTGGGCATCATCGGCGTCTCTTCCAGCGACCAGATTGGCGAGAAGCCGAGACCGAGGAACTCCGCGCCCATCGGCTCGGCGACCGCGCGCGTCTCGCGCAAGTGGTCGGTGATTTCCTTGCAGGTCTCGTGGATCGTCTCCAGCGGCGCGCCCGAAAGCTCGAACTGACCGCCCGGCTCAAGGCTCAGGCTCGCAAGCCCCTTCTTGCCGCCGATGATGTTCTCGCCCTCGAGAATCGGCGCCCAGCCGAATTGCATCGACATGCCTTCGAGCAGCTTCCGGATCGAGGTCGGGCCGTCATACGGCAGAGGTTTCAGCGTCTTTTCGATGAAGCCGAATTTCTCGTGCTCGGTGCCGATACGCCACTGCGCGGCGGGTTTTGCACCGCCTTCCAGCCGCTCGACCAGTTCACGCTTGCTGCGAATACGCGGCGCGGACTCGTCGATGTCGCGAGTGGGTGTCGTCATGCGCGTTTCCGAAGCGGCTTGGTCCTCACCAGCCAGATAGGTATGCCCGCTTAGGTGCGCCAGCCGGACAGGTCAAATACATGTATGTGAAGGAATTCTACAAGAAGCCGTTTGTTTAAGGAGCGGCCCGCCCTCCCCACCAGTCACCCGCAAGCGCCTGATAGATGGCAAGCGCCGCTACGGCAGCCGTCTCCGCCCTCAGGATTCGCGGCCCCAGGCTGATCGGTTGCACATAGGGAAGCGCACGGAGACGTTTGCGCTCGGTCGGGCTGAACCCGCCTTCCGGCCCGATCAGGATGGCTGCAGGCCCACCCTGGCCCGCTAGCAGCCTTCCAGCGACAGGTGGCGCGCGGCCGGTCTCGCCGCCCCATGGCTTGCCGCCATCGTCGCCCGCCTCATCTGCATAGATCAGCGTGCGCCTGGGATCCCATTTCGCAAGCAACGATTCGAGCTTCGCGGCCTCCTTCACAGCCGGGACATCCAGCCGCTCGGTCTGCTCCGCCGCTTCGATCGCAATACGATGCAATCGGTCGGTGCGAACCGTGTCTGCGTCCGTCCTCTCCGTGAACACCGGATGGATTTCCGATGCGCCGAGCTCCGTTGCCTTCTCGACCACGAAATCCGTCCGCGCCTTCTTCAGCGGCGCAAACAGCAACCACAGGTCCGGCGGCGCAAGCTGCACCCGCGTACGCGAGCCTATCTTCAGCGTGGCAGTCGACTTGGTGGATGCAGCAAGGCTCGCGTCGAACTCCCCATCCCGCCCGTTGAACACCCGCACCGGCGCGCCAACAGCTAGACGCATGACGCGCGTCAGGTAATGCGCCTGATCGCTGTCGACGGCTATTTCCAGCCCCCCGGCAAGGTCGGGGGCGACATAGAGACGGGGTGTCGCGCTCATGGCTCTGCGCTATATCGGGCGAGCCCGTTGGCGCAAGTACATTGGCGCAAGCATCATGAAAGGCCGGCGTGACTGACCCCGCCACATCAACAGCTCCCGCCGCACCGGCCGACGCCGTCCGCGGCAGCTGGGTTGCGCGCGCACCGGCCTTTGCTCGCCCCTATCTCCAACTCTCCCGCTACGACCGTCCCGCCGGCTTTTGGCTGCTCGGCCTTCCCTGCCTCATCGGCCTCGCCCTCGCGCGAACACCAACGGACTTCGCACCATCGGACGCGATCCTCGCCGTCCTCTTTATGATTGGCGCCGTCGCCATGCGCGGCGCCGGCTGCACCTACAACGACATTCTCGACCGCGATATCGACGCCAAGGTCGCCCGCACTGCGTTGCGCCCGCTACCCTCCGGCGCCGTCTCCCTGAAGCAGGCCTGGGCATGGCTCCTCGCGCAATGCGCCGTCGGCTTCGCCGTCCTGCTCGCGCTGCCCGACTTCGCCAAGTTCGTCGCGCTCGGCTCAATCCCGATGGTCGCGCTCTATCCGCTGATGAAACGCATCACCTGGTGGCCGCAAGTCTGGCTCGGCCTTACCTTCAACTGGGGCGTGCTGGTCGCTGCAGCCGCAACACAAGGCGCGATCACTCAGGCCGACGCGCTGCTCTACGGCGCGCTTATCCTGTGGACCCTCGGTTACGACACGATCTACGCCATCCAGGACCGCGAGGACGACGCACTGATCGGCGTGAAGTCGACGGCCCGCCGCTTCGGCTCGCACATCAAGCAAGCGGTGGCGGTCATCTACGCGCTGTGCGCCACGCTGGCCGCCATCGCCGGCTGGTTCACCGCCGGATGGGTGGGCGCAGCCGCAACAGCGCCCTTCGCGTTGCACCTCCTGCAACAGGCCATCCGCCTCGACCCGAATGATGGAGGCCTTGCCCTCAGCCTGTTCCGCGCCAATCGCGACGCCGGTCTCCTGCTGTTTGGCGGTTGGGCTTTGATCGCAGTGGCAATCTAGCCAATACTACCGGCAGCGCCGCTCGAAACCGGAGGAAAACCATGGCTGAAGGCGAGAAGAAGAAGCGATCGCCCATACCGATCATTGCCGCCGTAGTCGCCCTGCTGATCGCAGCCGCCGCCGCGATCTGGCTCACTCGCCCCCAAGGCGCTGACCTGAACTCGCCTCCACCCGAAATGGGCCCGGACATGGCGTCCACTGCGCCGGCTGACCCAGCAACACCCGCAACCGTGACAACCGCAGCCGATCCTGTCGTCTCGGCCGCCTTCGCAACTCAAACGGCAATCGCATTCGAAGACGAGTCGCTCTCGTTTAGCGTTGTTCTGCCTGCCGGCCCGGAAAATGATCCCGTGCTCACCCGTCTGCGAAAAGACAGCGAGAACTATCTGGCCAAGGTGAAAGCCAACGCCCGCGCCGACTTCAACCGGCTGAAGGCGTCCGGCGTGAAGCCGTATCCATGGGAAGTCCGCGCCAAGTGGACCTACACCGCCAAGGCGGGCGACATCGTCAGCCTCGTGGGGGAGGCCAGCGAATACAATGGCGGCGCCCACCCGATGCTGATGTTCGATACCTTTATCGGCCGCGACACCGGCGAGCAGCTGAAGATGGGCGACATGCTCACCTTCAAGCGCTCGCCATCCCCCGCGATGACCATCGCCATGTGCGAAGCGCTCAAGGCCGCCAAGACGAGCGGGGTGAAGTCCGCGACCATCTTCGACGAGCCAATTATTTGTGCCGGCCCGGATGCCAACGCCAAGACGGACGTCGCGAAGATCGCTCTCGCCCCGTCGAACCAGCCGGACCGTTTCGGCGGCCTCTATGCCTACTACGAACCCTACGCCGTCGGCGCTTACTCCGAAGGCCCCTACCGTCTTACCGTCCAGCAGGAAATCTTCGCCGAAGATCTCAAACCCCAATTCAGGAAACTGTTCGCCGGGGAAGCCCCGGTCCTTTAGCGCCTTGCCTTGAAGAACGCCTTGAGCATCGTCGAGGCCTCTTCCGCCATCACACCCGCCTCCACTTCAGGCCGCGAATGGCAGGTTGGCTGACCGAAGAATTTCGGACCGTTCGCCACCGCCCCGCCCTTCTCATCCGCAGCGCCATAGACCAGACGCCCGATGCGCGCATGCGAGATAGCGCCGGCGCACATCGCGCACGGCTCGAGCGTCACGTAGAGCGACAGCCCCGTCAGCCGGTAATTGCCCAGCTTCAGAGCCGCAGCCCGCATCGCCAGTATCTCGGCATGCCCCGTCGGATCGCTGAGCCCGATCGGCCGGTTGTGCGCTTCCGCCACGATCTCGCCCGTCGCGGGATCGGCGACCAGGGCGCCGATCGGCGCCTCGTTCGCCTCCTCGGCCTCGCGCGCCAGCTCCAGCGCCCGCCGCATCATTCTTAGGTCGAACTCGCTCGCCATGCCGCCCCATAGCATTTCCTGATCCCGATGCTAGACGGCTGGCCATGCGCATCGTCGGCGGAAAGTTCAAAGGCAGGGCCATCAAGGCCCCCGAAGGCCGCACCACGCGGCCCACCGCTGACCGCACGCGCGAATCCATCTTCAACGTGCTGGCTCACGCCTCCTGGGCCGCCCCGCTCGAAGGCGCCCGCATCATCGATGCGTTCGCTGGCTCCGGCGCGCTAGGCCTCGAAGCCATGTCGCGCGGCGGCGCCTTTTGCCTCTTCGTCGAAACCGACAGCGCCGCACGCGGCTGCATACGCGACAATATTGAAACGCTCCAGCTCTTCGGAACCACGCGCATCCATCGGCGCTCGGCCATCGACCTCGGCTCGAAGCCTGCCGGCCTCGGCGCACCCTTCGACCTCGTCTTCATGGACCCGCCCTACGCCTACAGCCTCGTGCCGCCCGCGCTGGACCAGCTCATCAAAGGCGCCTGGATTACGCCCGACGCGCTCGTGGTCGCCGAAACCGGCGCCGACGAGGCCGCGCCCGAAACCCCTGGTTGGGAATTGTTGGACGAGCGGCTCTACGGCGCCGCGCGCGTCTCTTTCCTGAAAACCCGCAGCTGACGCTTCGGCAGCGGCGCCCAAGGCGACAGCAGGAACACCACCAGCAGCGTCAGCAGCGTCATGTCGTACGGAGCAGCTCTCATCAGATCGTCCGTGCTCCACAACCACAGCTGCGTGGAGTTCATCGCATCGTCCGTACCGGTGACCAGGAAGCTGCCGATATTGTTCGCCGTGTGCATGCCCATCGCCATCGAAAGGCTGCCCGTCCGCCAGATGGATACCGTCGCCGCCAGCGCAAACAGCGTCGTCGCGATCGTGTAGTAGGCGCTGTATTCCGGAAATGTCCCGTTCGAATAGTGGAACAACCCGAACAACACCGCCGGCAGAAAGCCCCAAATGAGCGGACTGCGAAACCGCGCGGCGAGCTGCTGCGTGATATAGCCCCGGAATAACAGCTCTTCGCCAGACGCCTGAATAAACACTAGGAAGCACACCGGCGCAGCAATGACTGCCCATTCCAAGATCGAAAGATCGCTTCGCCGTCCGGGCGGCAAGCCGATCATAAGGCTGAAAGCGGTGTTGAGAGCGCTATAGGCGGCAATCACGAGAATGCCGATGCCGAACTCACGCCAGCGGATTTTGCGTTCTGGCGAAACGACCGTCCAGAATCTCTGCCAGTGCTGTATTTTCATAACCAGCCATACGCCAAGCCAAAGCCCGGCAAAGCTGGCAAGCAGCGTCATCGTTGCGAGTGGCGTCCTACCATCGACAAGCTGTTCGATCGCAATTTGCGCGCTTGGAATATCGCCCCAGAACTTAATGCCGACCGCGTAGAGAAATAGGACCGTCAATGTCCAGATCCCCCAGATCACCATCACGATGATCGTGCCAAGCACAACCCGCCACAAAGCGGCCTTCCGCCGGGCCGGTTGCACCCAGCGCTCGAAAGGCGTCGTCGCATCACCGCCGTCGGCTTCTGTTGCGTTTTCCGCGCCGCTATCCGTCATGGCGTTAGGATCGTCGCGCCGCTCGTCTTTCGCGCCTCCAGCGCCCGGTGCGCATCCGCCGCATCCTTCAGCGCATAGCGCTGGCGCACATCGGCCTTCACCGCGCCCGACCGCATCGCGCCCCACAGCGCCGCCGCGCCCCGCTCCAGGTCTTCCCGCCTGTGCGTGAAGTGGAACAGGCCCGGCCGCGTCATGATCAGCGACCCGCCTTGGTTCAGCCGCGCCGGCGGAATAGGATCAACGGGTCCCGACGCATTGCCATAGGTGATGAACCACCCGCGCGGCCGCAGCGACTTCATGCTCGCCTCCGCCGACGTCTTGCCGACGCTGTCATAGACAACCGGCACGCCCTTGCCGCCATTCAGCTCCTTCACGCGTGTCGGTACGTCTTCGTTCGCCAGGATTGTCTCGGCGCAGCCATAGGCCTTCGCCAGCTCCGCCTTCTCCGGCGTCGAAACCACCCCGATCACCCGCGCGCCAAGCGCATTGGCCCACGGCACAAGAATCGAACCCACCCCGCCCGCCGCCGCCCACACCAGTATCGTCTCGCCCGGCTCCAGCCGCCTGATCTCGAAGATCAGCATCCAGACGGTCAGCCCCTTCAGGAACAGCGCCGCCGCATCCTCGTCCTTCACCGCCGCCGGTATCTGGACCATCCGGTCCGCCGGGGCGTTCCTGTGCGACGCGTACGCCCCGCCGACGCCATTGTAGACTACCCGGTCGCCCGCCTTCAGCGTCGCCGGCTCCACGCCCTCGCCCACGGCCTCCACCACGCCCGCTGCCTCGACCCCCAGCACTGCCGGCGTCTGACCGGGATAAAGGCCCGTCCGCGTGTAGACATCGATGAAGTTCAGCCCGATCGCCGTCTGCCTCAGGCGCACCTGCCCCGGTCCCGGCGGCGGCAGTTCGATGCTTTCAAAGCGCATTTCCTCCGGCCCGCCATGCTTGAGGATGCGGATGACGTCTAGCGGTGGATGGCCCTGTGGACATTCTGGTTCCCGGGTTGCGGTGTGGCTCTGGACTCATGTCTAACCCGTCCGATGGACTTGTTCGAGGGACCAGACGCCGGGGCGGTCCAGATCGTCTGCGGGATCGACGAGGCCGGCCGCGGCCCCCTCGCCGGCCCCGTCTGCGCCGCCGCCGTCATCCTCGACAAGAAACGCCGCATCAACGGCCTCAGCGACTCCAAGCAGCTCACCGAGGAACGCCGCGACATCCTCGCCCTCCGCATCAAGGAACGCGCGATCGCCTGGGGTATAGGCTGGGCGACCCACGAAGAGATCGACGCCCTCAACATCCGTCAGGCCAATTTTCTCGCCATGCGCCGCGCCTTCGAGGCGCTGTCGGTGAAGCCCACCCATGCCCTGGTCGATGGCAACGACCCGCCGCCGCTTAACTGCAAGATCACCTGCATCATCGGCGGCGACGCGCTGGAGGCCTGCATCTCCGCCGCCTCCATCCTCGCCAAGACGGCGCGCGATGCCGCCATGGTGGAATTCTGCGCCCAATACCCCGGCTACGGCTTCTCACAACACAAGGGCTATGGCTCAGCCGCCCATCTCGAAGCCTTGCGCCGCCTCGGTCCCAGCCCCATCCACCGCCGCAGCTTCCGCCCGGTGCGCGAGTCGATGGGTCTCACCGACGGCGGCGGCGTGGAGAAACTTCAGCAGGCCCCACTCGACTTGTAGGGCGCAACACGCGCGGCAAAATTCACCCTACCGCCGGCCGAACAGCTTCTCGATGTCCGCCAGCTTCAGCTCGACATAAGTCGGCCGGCCGTGATTGCACTGGCCGGAGTGCGGCGTCGCCTCCATCTGGCGCAGCAGGGCGTTCATCTCCTCCGCCGTCAGCCGCCGTCCTGCGCGCACGGATCCGCGACAGGCCATGTTGCCCATCACCTCTTCCATGCGCTCCTTCAGCGATAGCCCCGCCTCATACTCCGCGAAGTCGTCGGCGAGGTCTCGCACCAGCCCCTTCGCATCCATCGTTCCGAACAGCGCTGGCGTCGCCCGCACGGCCACCGCCCCGCGGCCGAACGGCTCGATCTCCAGCCCCAGGTCCATTAATTCCGCCGCCCGCGCCAGCACGCGCTCGGCCTCTTCCTCCGACAGCTCCACAATCTCCGGGATCAGCAGCGCCTGGCGCTTCACGCCCGCGCCCGCCATGTCGGCCTTCATGCGCTCATAGACCAGCCGCTCGTGCGCCGCGTGCTGGTCGACGATCACCATACCGTCGCCCGTCTGCGCGATGATGTAGGTCTCGTGCACCTGCGCCCGCGCCACGCCCAGCGGCGGCGTCTCCACCTGCTGGTCCGGCGCAGGCTCCACCCGCCCGCTTGGCGCGTTGCCGAACGCCTCGAACATCGCAGGCCGCGGCTCGCTGAACGCGTCATAGTGCGGCGTCCCCATCACCGGCCTTGCCGGCGACCAGGAGGGCCTCTGCGAGTTCCACGGCAGCGACGGCGCTACATGGCTCGTCGCCGCCCCCAGCGCCGCGCCAGCCACCGTTGTGCTCGCCCGATGCCCCGCCGCCGCCAGCGCATGACGCAACGCCCCGATCATCAACCCGCGCACCATCGCCGCATCGCGGAAGCGCACCTCGGTCTTCGCCGGATGCACATTCACATCCACGAACGCTGTATCCAGTTCCACGAACAGCACCGCCATCGGATGCCGGTCGCGCGCCAGGAAATCCTGGTACGCTGCGCGGATCACGCCTACCAGCAGCCTGTCTTTCACCGGCCGCCCGTTGACGAACAGATACTGGTGCTGCGCGCTGCCACGGTTGAACGTCGGCAGTCCGGCAAAGCCGGACACGCGCACGCCCTCGCGCTCCGCCTCGATCTCGACCGCATTCTCGCGGAACTCGCGCCCCAGCACCGCCCCAAGGCGCTTCAGCCGCGCCTCTGCCGGCTCGCCCTGCTCCGCCTGCAGCTTGATGATCGCCCGCTCTTCGCTCTCCAGGTGGAACGCCACATCCGGCCGCGCCAGCGCCAGCCGCCGCACCGCATCCGCGATCGCCTGCGACTCCGCCCGCTCCGTCTTCATGAACTTCAGCCGCGCCGGCGTCGCATAGAAAAGATCGCGCACGTCCACGCGCGTGCCATTGCTCGTCAGCCCGCTCCACGCCGCCGGCTTCGGCCCCTCGACCCGCCCGCCATCGACATTGATCTCGAACGCGCCATCCGCGCCCTTCGCGCGCGACAGGATCGCCAGCCGCGACACCGATCCGATCGACGGCAACGCCTCGCCGCGGAATCCCATGGTGCGGATGTCGAGCAGGTCGACCTGACCGTCTTCGTCCGCCGCCAGCTTCGATGTCGCATGCCGCTCGATCGCCAGCGGCAACTCCCCCGCCGACATGCCGTGCCCATCGTCCTCGACCATCAGGCGCGTCAGCCCGCCGCCTTCGATCCGCACCCGGATCGACCGCGCACCGGCGTCCAGCGCATTCTCGATCAGCTCCTTCGCCGCGGCCGCCGGCCGCTCCACCACCTCGCCCGCCGCAATACGGTTCACCGCTTCCGGCGGCAGCCGGCGAATCCGGGAAACGGGCAAGCGGGGCGAGTCGGCCATGGGCAGACCCTATCCCGGCCTGCGATGCGAAGCAGCGCCCGTCTGGATCAAACTCACTGATTTACGCAGGCGTTTTTTGCCTTGGCTGGCGCTACCGGAAAGATACTCTGTGATCAGTTCAGGGTGTTGGGGGGCGTCCATGAAAATCCGGAAATTTTGTGTGCTGTGCGCCGCGCTGGCGCTCTCCGCCATTGGCCAATCCTGGGCCAAGCCGCCAATGGAGGCCTTCAGCGACCTCCCGGGCATCCGCGCCGCCGCGCTTTCGCCCGACGGCAAGCGCGTCGCCTTCCTTCAGCGGATCGACGGCAAAGACTATCTCGCGATGTACGACTTTGAGACGCAGACAGCCAGGGCGCTTCTGCGCGCAGCCCAGCTTCGGGCGCGAGCACTCGAATTCGTCGGCAACGACCACGTCCTGATGATCGCTTCGAAGACGACCAAGCAGTTCGGCTTCCGCGGGCGGTTCGAGATGTCGGCGGCCTTTTCCTACAACCTAACCACGGGCAAGTTCGTCCAGCTGCTTTCGAACACGAAGGGCCTTTTCCCCGCGCAATCCGGCATCGGCAACATCGTCGGCGTCGATCCGGATGGCCTGCACGTCTACATGCCCGCCTTTACGAACGAGAGCATGCAGTCGCCGCCGCTGGAGCTTTTCAAGGTCAATCTCGACACTGGCCGCGGAACGCCCGTCGGCCGCGGCGCGAGCCACGCAACGATCGATTGGATCACCGATAGCAAGGGCGCCATCCTCGTGCGCGAGGACTTCAGCGAGAAGCGCCAGGAACACAGTATCCGCGCCTTCGCAGGCCGGAATGTTCGCGAGATATTCTCGAGCCAGGGGGCTGCGCTCGGCATCTCGTTGGTCGGTGTTTCCTCGAAAGGCGATCGCTTGATCGTCGGCGATGAAAGCGACGCCGACTTCTTTTCCCTTCACGAGATGGTGCTTGCAGACGGCGAGGTGAAAGGAACGATCCTTCAGCGCGAGGATGCCGAAGTGCAAGGCGTCCTTACCGACAGCAATCGCGTCGTCTACGGCGTGCGCTTCTCCGGCATGTATCCGAGTTACGAGATGTTCGACGCCGACCTCAACAGGGACATCAAGGCTGTCGTCAACCGCTTCACCGCCTCCGCCGTCTTCATCAACTCCTGGTCTGCCGACTGGTCAAAGGTTCTTCTCCTCGTCGAAGGCGGCGCCAAGGCGTCGCGTTATGTTGTGTTCGATCGCTCTGCGAAGACCCTGAAGGAAGTCTCCTATGCTCGCCCTTCCATCAAGGAAGAAGATGTCGGCGAGGTCGTCACCGTCGAGTTCAAGGCGCGCGACGGCCTCAAGATCAATGGCCTGGTCACCTGGCCTACCGGCATTCCCGCCGACCAGCGCAAGAACCTGCCCTTCATCGTGATGCCGCATGGCGGCCCAGCGTCATACGACTCTGTCGGCTTCGACTGGCTCGCGCAGTTTCTCGCTAACGAAGGCTACGCGATCATTCAGGCCAACTTCCGCGGCTCGGCCGGATTCGGCGCCAGCTTCCGCGAGGCGGGCTATGGCGAGTGGGGCCGAAAGATGCAGGACGACGTCACCGACGCGGCAAATGCGATGGTCAGGATGGGCTGGGCCGATCCGGCGCGCATGTGCATCGTCGGGGCGAGCTATGGCGGCTATGCCGCGCTGGCCGGCGCTACGCTAACGCCCGATCAGTACAAATGCGCCGTGTCGATCGCCGGCGTCGGGGATCTTCGCGACATGCTGGCGAGCGAGCGAAGGGAAAACGGCAGCCAGAGCCTTTCGTATTCATATTGGCTCAAGCTGATTGGCAATCCCGACAAGGACCGCGAAGGCATAGACGCCGTCTCGCCGATAAAGCTGGTGGATCGGGTCAAGATGCCGATCCTGCTGATGCACGGCGCGGACGACCTGACGGTCCCGATCCGCCAGAGCGAGCGCATGAGCCAGGCTCTCAAGACCGCGGGCAAGCAGGTCGAATTCGTTCGCATCAAGGGCGACGACCACTACCTCGTCTCGAACGAGAGCCGACGTGTGGTGCTGACCAATCTGCAGGAATTCCTGGCGAGGCATATCGGCAAGCCGAACTGACGCTCGGCGGTCGCGACCGGGCTATTTCGGCTGGCCAACCAGAACGAAGGTGAAGTTCTCCGGCTTCATGTAGGTCGCCGCCACTCGCTTCATGTCGTCCATGGTGACGGCGTTGATCAGGTCATTGCGCTGCGCCACATAGTCGACACCGAGTTCGTCCTGCCGGAAAGCCATGAGGTTCCTCGCGATCTTGGCGTTGAAGTCGAAGTTCAGCGGGAACGCGCCGGTGAGATACGCCTTGGCGTCCTCCAACTCCTTCTCCGTGGGGCCTTCCTTGCCGAGCCTGCCGATGTGCTCCTTCACCAGCCGAACCACCTCGCCCGCCTTGTCGTTCATGGTCGAGCCCGCACCGCTCCAGCGCCACAGGTGCCGCTGAATCGAAAGTTCGGTGCCGATGCCGTAGGTGAGGCCCTTCTGCTCGCGGATGTCGTCGACCAGACGAGAGGCGAACCCGCCGCCGCCGAGAATGTAGTTCAGCACATAGGCTGCGTAGAAATCCGGATCGCTGCGCCTGAGACCCGGCCCCGAGAACGTCACCAGGGTCTGCGGGATTGGCAGGTCCACCACGACGGGCTCAGCCGGCGCCGCTGCAGGCGCAACATCCGCCACATCCGGCAGAGTCGATGTCGCAGGCAGCGAACCGAACACGTCATCCAACTTGGGCTTCAGCTCTTCCGCCGTGATGTCCCCGACGACGACCACGATCAGGCGATCCTTGGTCATCAGGCTCTTCATCAGCGCGGAGATGTCGCCCTTCGTGACGGTCGCCACCGTATCCGGCGTCGCATAGCGCGCATAGGGATGCCCCGGCGCCAGGGTTTTCATCATCGCCCGGCTGGACAACGTCTTGGACTCAGTCTCGGCCTGCAACAGGCCGATGCTGAGTTCGCTCTTGGCGCGGTCGATCGGCTCCTGGTCGAAACGCGGCTCGGCGAACGCCAGCCGCAACATATCGAAACTCTCGTCCATCGTTTCGCGCAGCGTGGTCATGCCGCACCCGGTCCAGTCGGTCATCACGCTGCAGGCGAACTTCATGTTGAGGTCGGCCATGCGCGCGCCGTATGCCGACGTATCGAGTTCGCCCGCGCCCTCATTCATCATGTAGCCGAGCACCCAGCCGAGCCCATCCTTGCCCGGCGGCTCTACCGCGCTGCCGCCCCTCCACGCCATCTCCATGGCGACGATCGGCACAAAATTCTCCGACACCAGCCACGCCGTCACGCCGCCCGGCGACGTCACCACCTGGATATCGGCCAGCGCCGACGTATCCTTGACGGCAGCCTTCTCTTCAGCCTTCCCGCACGCTCCAAGAACGAGCAGCGCGGCGGATGCAGCAAACCAGCGGCGCATCATCGCGTCTCCGGCAGCAGCGTAGCGTCAACGTACTGCTTGCCCGTCATGTATTTGTTCATCGCCGCAACAACCTGCGCGGCGGTCACGGCCTTCACGCGCTCGTCCCAGCCTTCGATATAGTCGAGCGACTCCCCGTTGATCAGCATCGAGCCGTACCAGTCGGCCATGCCCATCTGGTTGTCGCGCGCGAACACTTCGGATGCGACGATCATCCGCTTGGCGCGGTCGAGCTCCTGCTGCGTCGGGCCTTCCTTGAGGAATTTTTCGGTCACCTCGAGTATCGCCTTCTCGAGCTGGGCGATGGTCACGCCCTGCATCGGCGAACCGCTGACGCCGATCATGCCCGGCGCCTCGGTCTCCATGCTGTAGGCATAAGCGTTTACCGCCACACCCTTCTCGATCAGCTCGCGATAGAGCCGGCTGGTCCGCCCGCCACCCAGTATCTCCACACCGACCTGCAGGGCTTCGCTGTCAGGATCGCCCGAGGCGACGCCCAGCCAGTAACGCGTCCAGTCCGGTTGACGCACCTTGGCGTCGGAGTGGACAAGCTCGACCGGCTTCGCGATCGGCTTTACTTCCGGCCAATTGCGAACGGTGAGATCGCCCCGCCGCGGTATTCCGCCATAGACCTTCTCGACCAGCGGCCTCAGGTCCGCCGCCGTCGTGTCGCCGGCCACGATCAGGATGGAGTTTTCCGGCCCGTACCAGCGCTTGTACCAGTCGGCCGCATCCGCGCGGGTCAGCTTGGCGACCTCATCCATGCGCCCGATCACCGGCACGCTGTAGGGGTGGCCGGGATACATCGCTGCGAAAACCTTCTCGGTCAGCAGCTGGCCGGGATTGCTGTCGACATTCTGGCGCCGCTCTTCCTGAACCACCTTCAGTTCGGAGACGACCTCCTCCTCCCCGAGCTGGAGATTCACCATCCGGTTCGCTTCCATCTCCATCATCTGAGGCAGCCGGTCCTTGGCCACCCGGAAGAAATAATTTGTATAATCGTAGTACGTGCTGGCGTTGTCCTGCCCGCCGTTGCGCGCAACGATCTTCGAATACTCGCCCGCCGGAATCTTGTCGGTCGCCTTGAACATCAGATGCTCGAGGAAGTGGGCGAGGCCCGACTTTCCCTTAACCTCATCCGCTGAGCCGACGCGATACCACAACATGTGCGTCACCACCGGCGAACGATGGTCCGGCAGCACGACGACCTTCATTCCATTGGCAAGATCGAATGTCTCAGGCTTCCACTCAGACGCCTGCCTGGGCGCCTGCGCAAAAGCAGACGCCGCCATGGCGAGCGCAACAGCGGCCAGCGCCCCCCTCACTGCCTGATAGAACGCGTGCACGGGCGGGATCAGAGCCCCGGCAGCTTGCTTGTGTTCTTCTGCCTGATCAGCACGTTGCCGGCGCCGACCACTTCCTTCAGCGACTCACGCTCGGAGCGAAGCCGCTCCGCCTCGGCCGCTGCATCGATGATCGGCTCGCCGCCGCTTCTGCCGAAGTTGAGGATCGAGTCCGCGAAGCTGCGGTTCTTGCGCAGGATCTGCGCGTTGTCGAAATCGACCTGGTTGCGCACGGCCCGATCGACCGCATCGCCGCCAGCTTTCGCGATAAAGGCCTTCTCGCCCTCGCTGGCGCCACGCGCGATATCCGTGCCGAACACCGCGACACGCGCCTGGGCGTCGGGCATCAGTTCCTGCGGGCGCGCTTCGCCCGGCGCCGGCGGACGAAGCTGGTAGTCGGGCGGAACCGTCAGCGGCGCCTTGCGCAGCACGCGGAACTCATCCGGCGCATTCGAGCCGGAAGCGCATGCCCCCGCGCCCAGCGCAGCCAGAACGACGATCACCCCAAGGGTCTCGAAACGCTTCACCAAATTCCTCCTTCGGGCGCGGGCCCAGCAGCCCCATACGGGCCCGAGTCCGTCCAATCTAGCCCGGTCGCTTGCGCCCGGCCAGAAGCTGATCCAGCAGCAATGCCGCAGCTCCCACCGAGATGGAAGCGTCGGCAACATTGAAAATCCAGGGAAATCCGACTTTCAGGTCCCCAAGCATGAACCACGGGCCACTGAAGTCGATAAAATCAACCACCGCGCCAAAACGCGCGCGATCGATCAGGTTTCCGACCGCCCCGCCGACCACCATAGCCAGCGCCAGGGCTGTCATCCACCGCTCGGCCCGCAGCAGCCAGATGGAGAAACCGACGGCGATCGTCCCGATCATCAGGAACAGCCCCCAGCGGGCGAGTCCCTCCGCCTGGAAGGCGCCAAAGCTCACGCCGCGGTTCCACGTCATGGTCAGGTCGAAAATGCCCGACACCTCCATCCTGCGGCACATCGTCGTGTCCGGCAGACAGCCCATATGCGTTGAACGCGGACGAGCCGAGGATCCATGCCTTGGAGATCTGGTCGAGCACGATGATAGCGATGATCAGCGGCACGCCCCAGCGCCATTCGCGCGTCATCTTTTCCCGCGAGAACCAGTCCATCGCTGTCACGGTCATCCCTGCCTCGCCACGCCCACTCTATTTGCCACGATACTCGCGTACCGCTTTTGCGTCTCGCGGCGTGATGTCCGGAAACTCCGGATCGGCCGCCTTCGGATCAAAGTACTTCCACGACCGGGCGCACTTCATGCCCGGCGCGCGTTGGCACACGACCGGACAACCGCGACGCCGACGAATCGCCCTCGACCGCTTCGGGAGTCAGATCGGTTACAAAACTTGCCCCGGAGGTGATGAATAGTTCAGCCGGATCCTCACCCTCAAACGCCTTCAGTTGCGCTACGTCCTGGAGCCAGGATGGTTACAGAGGCTTCAAGTGAGGAGCCGATCCGCTTCTCTCGGCGCTCGACCTCCAGGCGCTTCGGTAACATCTCGGCGTATCTTGAAGACTGCATCCCATTTTGCGCAAGGTCCGCATCGAGCCAACCCTCCGGCGTGTTCGGGAATTGCTGCAGGTGGACCGAGCCCTTGCCCGGATAACGCAGCTCCCAAGCCTCCTCGCAGGTGAACACCATGATCGGCGCAAACCAGATCGTCAGGCGCTGGAAGATCTCGTCCATCACCGTCCGGCACGCCCGCCGCCGCACCGAAGACGGCGCATCGCAGTAGAGACTGTCCTTGCGGATGTCGAAGTAGACTGCCGAGAGATCGACTACGCAGAAATTCACCAGCGCGTGGAACGCCACCTTGAAGTCATAAGCGTGGTAAGCTTCGGTCACGACTTTATCGAGCTCGGCCAGCCGGTGCAGAACCCACCGCTCCAGCCCCGGCATGTCCTTGAGCTCGACACGCTCCTTGTCAGAGAACCCGTCCAGCGCGCCCGAGCAGGTAGCGCATCGTGTTGCGCAGCTTGCGATAGATGTCGCTGTTCGCGTTGAACAGGTTCCAGCCAAAGCTCGGATCGTCCCAGTAGTCCGACGACGCCACCCAGATGCGCAGGATGTCCGCGCCGAACTTGTCGCACACTTCCATCGGCGAGATCACATTGCCCAGCGACTTGGACATCTTCTCGCCGTCCTCGGCCTGCACGAAGCCATGCGTGACGATGCCGTCGTAAGGCGCCCGCCCGCGCGTCGCGCAGCTCTCCAGCAGCGAAGACTGGAACCAGCCGCGATGCTGATCCGACCCTTCGAGATAGAGATCCGCCGGCCATTTCAGCTTGCGGTCCTCCAGCGTGAACGCATGCGTCGTCCCGCTATCGAACCACACATCGAGAATGTCGTTCATCTTCTCGTACTTCTCGCGTCATATCCATTGCCGAGGAAGCTCGCCGCCTCCCCGCCGAACCAGGCATCCGCCCCGCCCTTCTCGACGGCGTCGACGATCCGCTTATTCACGGCTTCGTCCTTCAGGATCTCGGCGGTGTCGCGATTGATGAACAAGCGTCAGCGGCACGCCCCACGCACGCTGGCGCGAGATCAGCCAGTCCGGCCGCTCCGCAACCATGGACCGCAGGCGCTCGCGCCCGCGCTCGGGGGTGAACACCGTCGCATCGATCGCCTCGAGGCACAGATCGCGCAGCGACTTGCCTTCCTTGCCTTTGAGATGATTTAGCGGCTGGTCCATCGCGATGAACCATTGCGGCGTTCCGCGCCGGATCACCGGCGCCTTGGACCGCCACGAATGCGCATCGCGCACGGTCGTCTGGCCCCGAGCAAGCAACGCTCCGGCCGCGATCAGTTTCTCCATCACCGCCTTGTTCGCCGGCCCATCCTCACCCCGCTTCTTTCCTTCAAGCGTGATGATCTCAAGCCCCTCGAACCCGGGGCACTGGTTGGTGTACCGCCCGAAACCATCAACGGTATCTGGGATTGCGGTGTCGAAACCGTCTCGCGCAAGCGCTTCTGATAGAAACTCCAGACTTCGAAATCGTCTTCACCATGGCTGGGAGCGGTATGCACAAAGCCAGTGCCAGCCTCTTCCGTTACATGGCCTCCCGACAGCAAAGGAACGCTGAACTCGTAGCCACCAAGGCCCATGTCTCGGAACGGGTGGCTACACACCAACCAGTCAAGATCGACAGAATCGTGCGCGATCCAGTTTTCCGCTTTGGCGTTCTCAAGAACGCTCTCTGCAAGGTTTTCAGCGATCACGAGCCTATCGCCTGGCTTCACCCAAGGAGTGAAAGCAAGATCGGACTGCAACTCGGTAACTTCGTATAGAACGTATCTTGTATTCGGGCTGTAAGAGACGGCGCGATTTGCTGGGATTGTCCAAGGCGTCGTCGTCCAGATGACGACCGAAGCATTTCGCAACTTCTCAAAAGAGATCGTACGCCGCTCGTTTTCCTTCGTGACGTCTACCTCGTGCTCATAGAGTCCGTTGGGGTCGAGCTTCGCCGTCCGATATCCCGATACCGGAAACTTCACCCAGATCATCGTCGCCTTGCGGTCGGCGTATTCGATCTCCGCTTCCGCCAGCGCCGTCTGCTCCACGGGCGACCACATCACGGGCTTTGCTCCGCGCTTCAGCTGCCCGCTCATCGCGACCTTCAGGAACTCTTTCACGGTCGCCGCTTCCGACGGATAGGCCATCGTTAGGTAGGGGTTGTCCCAGTTGCCGGTGATGCCCAGCCGCTTGAACTCTGTACGCTGAACGTCGATCCACTTCTGCGCATAGTCGCGGCACGCCTTGCGGAACTCCGCCATCGGCACGTCGCGCTTCTGCTTGCCCGCGGCGCGATACTCTTCCTCGACCTTCCACTCGATAGGCAGGCCGTGGCAGTCCCATCCCGGAATGTAGTCGGCGTCGAACCCGGTCATCTGCCGCGTGCGCACGACCAGATCCTTCAGGATCTTGTTCATCGAGGTGCCGATGTGGATATGCCCGTTCGCGTAAGGAGGGCCGTCATGCAGCATGAAAGCCTTCGCCCCGCGCTTCTTCGCGTCGGCGCGCAGCTGTTCGTAGAGCTTGTCCTGCTCCCACTTCGCCACCCGCGCCGGCTCTTGGCTAGGCAGCCCCCCGCGCATCGGGAAGTCGGTCTTGGGAAGGAACAGCGTGTCCTTGTACGGGTTCGCTGCGTCGTCCTTCGGTTTGTCTGCTTTGTCTGGCGTGGTCATGTTCAGGTCTGGGTGTCGCGTGTCTGTTGATGCCTGGGGCGGATACGACTTTCCCGGCGGTCGCGACCTAGAAGGCGCGCGCCGGGCCCATAATTCGAATGTTCGCGACCCGTTTCATGGCCAGTTCCATGGCATGGCTGATAGCAGCGCCCGCACCCAATCGCCAAGAGCCCCAAACGCCGGGAGCTGGGTTCACAGCCGTTCCAGCACGATCTGCAGGACTTCCACGAACACAGAGATGTTGGTCGACAGGTTTTCCGCTGTGATTCCGCCGTCCATGATCAGATAGCGCTCATACGCCATGCCGGAATCGACCCGGAACAGCTTGGCCGGCCGCAGGGTGCGGTTGCCCTGCTCGATGATCACGTCGAGGTCCGCCGCCGTCTCGCCGAACTGCGTCGATAGCTGGATGCCCTGGCAGACCTGCTGCTTGCCCTCTCCCACGCAGCTTTCGCCCATGATCCGGAAGGCGACATCGTCGCCCGCCTCGACCGACATGAAAGGCTTGCCGGTAGAGCTCACATCCGTGTCGACCAGCGAATAGCCGAGATCGGCCACGACCTTCTTCAGCGCCGCCTCGTCATAGCGCGTGATCAGCCCGCCCGGCGCCGCGGCAGATGACGAAGGACCGGTTGCCGGCGCACTCGCGCAGGCGCCAAGCAGCAGGGCCAGACCGGCGACAACACCACGAACCATGACGGCAACTCCTCTAAAGTGCAGGCGGCTTCAAGCCGGTAAGTACTGCTTTCGCCTGCGCCGCATCCTGCTTCATCGCGGCGACCAGCTCATCCAGCCCGTTGAACTTCTGCTCGTCCCGCAGGCGCCTTGCAAACGCCGTATGCAGCCGCTTGCCGTAAAGCTCGCCGTCGAAGTCGAATATCGCCACTTCCAGCAGCGGGTCGCGCACGCCCGTCGTCGGCGTCCGCCCGAAACTCGCAACACCTTGGCGCCAGCCCGCCTCGCTGTCCTCGCGCGCCCACACGGCATAGACGCCATGCGCCGGATGCACGATCTCGCCGAGCTTCATATTGGCGGTGGGAAAGCCGAGCGTGCGCCCCCGCTTCTCGCCGTGCTCGACGACTGCGTCGGTGACCCAGTATTCGCCCAGCGCCCGCGCCGCGTCGTCCATCTGCCCGCGCTCAATCGCCTCCCGGATGCGCGAAGACGACACCTTCTCGCCCTCGCTCGCCACTTCTGGCACCACCTTCACTTCGAAGCCGAGGTCCTTGCCCAGCTTCTTCAGGCTCGCTGCATCGCCCATGCGGTCCTTGCCGAACCGGAAGTCGAACCCCACGCTTACCGACGCCGCGCCGACATCGTCGCGCAACACCTCTCCGCAGAACTCACGATCCGTCATCGCCGCCATCGCTGCGTCGAACTTCAGCAGGTGCGTTTCCTCTACGCCTAGCGCATCGAGCGCGATCGCCCGCCTCTTCGCTGTCATCAGGCGGAAAGGCGGCGCGTCCGGATGGAAGTATCTGCGCGGCGGCGGCTCGAAGGTCGCAACGCCCAGCTTTACCTTCAGGCGCTTCGCTGCTTCGCGCGCGCTTTCGATCACGGCGCGATGGCCGGCATGCAGCCCGTCGAAATTGCCCAGCGCTATGGCCGCGCCTTTGCTCATCTCAGGCGGGCTTGCCCGAAGGCACCATGACCGTGGCCTCGCCGCGCATCACGGTCTTGCCTCCGGCCTCGCCCTTTACCGTCAGCCTCACACGGCATCCGCGCTCGATCATTTCCGAGACCTCGGCGGTCGACGTTACCGTGTCGCCGATGCGCACGGGACGGACGAATTTCAAGTTGAGTTCCAGGAACACCGCGCCCGGTCCCGGCAGGTCATTGCCAATCACGGCCGAGATATACGACGCCGTCAGCGCGCCATGTGCGATACGCCCGCCGAACTGGGTCGTCTTGGCGTAAGCTTCATCCAGGTGAAGCGGATTGTGGTCGCCGGACACGCGGGCGAAGTCGATCACGTCCTGTTCGGTGACGGTGTTCTGGATGGAGACGGTCATCCCCACGGCCAGATCCGCGAACGTCTTGCCCTTCTTCATACCCAATCCTTCTTGAGGCCGAGGCCTTCTCGCAGTCCGTGATTCCGGCGCCCCCGGCCGCTATTCGCGGCGAACGCTTAGGGCAAGCCGGGTCAAGGTTCACCTGTTATTTGGCATTCCCTGTAGCGCTCCCCAGTAGATTGACATTCTAGACAGTGTCTAGATCATGCTTCGATCAACCTGCGTGTCAGGCAGAACGATTTGGGGGAACGTCATGGACCAGACTTTGATCTTCCAGCCCATGGGCGCGCTGGTGGCGCTCACCTTCCTGGTGCTCGGCTTTGTGCCCTTCCGCCGCTTCCAGGCGGCCTTCAGCGGAAAGGTGAAACGCGACGACTTCAAGTACGGCGAGTCGCCGAACGTTCCGGGCCACGTCTCGATCCCCAACCGCAACCTGATGAACCTGCTCGAGCTGCCGGTCCTCTTCTACGTCGCCTGTCTCACGCTCTTCGTGTCCGAACAAGTCACCCAGCTTCAGCTCTATCTCGCGTGGGGCTACGTCGCCCTTCGTGCCGCGCACAGTCTCGTCCACCTCACCTTCAACCACGTCCTCGTCCGCCTCACCTTCTTTGCGGTTTCGAACATCGTGCTGCCAGTGATGTGGGTAAACTTCTTCTTCGGGCAGCGCTGAACCGCAGCCTCTCCGTCTGCGTGCTGCGCACCCATCCCCCTATCATCCCGGCCGGAAGCGCGTCAGCGCTGGAGAGCCGGAACCGTGAGTAGCGGTCCGCGAAGCGGACGAATTGGCCCGAGCCATTGCGAAGGGCGGGGATCGATCCGAGCGCCGAACGCCCGGAGCGACAGCGCAGGGCCGGAGAGCAACACCCCCCGCTGTCATCCCGGCCGGAGCGAAGCGGAGAGCCCGGGACCCATCCCTCGACAACGGGACTCGCAGACCCATGGGTCCCGGCTCTTCAGCGCTCACGCGCTTCCGGCCGGGATGACAGCGTCGGGAACTTGCATCGCCGTCCGACACCATCCGGGACACAATCCGACAATCTTCCCAGCAAATTCAGAGCTCGAAGAAAAATCTTCGGGAAAGTTATCCTACACTTGCCGACCTGAGCGATAATTCCCTTATCGCCTCCGCATGGAGGGCAGTCGTGCACACTGTTCAGCGACGCGAGGGCGATGCGATCGAGCGTGAGGAGTTCCGGACGAACGCGGCGTGAAGCGCCGCCAAGCCTGGGAGATGAACCTTCTGGTTCTTGGGCCTTCTGGCCCGAAGCCAGAGCCGAGTGTCGCCGGGACCATGGGACGATGAACAGCCCAATGGCCTGCACGCCGCCGGCGACCATGCCAGGGGAGTGAACACAGCTCCCTGTGCACGGGCTGGCGCACAACGGTCGCTGGGGGTCGACGCATTCGTCGACGGATGACGCGTTTCTCCTTCTGTCTGCCGGCAGCCGCTGGGCAACGGCGGTCGCCCAAACCACGCGGGGCATCCCGCGTCCCCACGCCCTCCACATGATTGGAGGCGCATGCATCCCGGACGGCTCAGGTCGGTCCGAACGAGAGTGTGCGCCTACCAGCTCAACTCCGGCATCGCGTACTTCGCCACGACGCCATCCGCCTCCAGCACCTTCGCCGCCGAGCCGAGAAAGCCATCGCCCGAGCGCATCACATGGCCATGAATGCCGCTGCCGATGAACAGCGCGTCGATCTCCTGGCGATTGGCGCCCAGAACGTCGGTCGCCGGCCCATCCCCGATGCCGATCACGCGCGTCCGCGCCACAGTCCTGCCCGCGATCGCCGTAACCCGCTCCATGGCAAGGCGATAGATCGGGTCGTCCGGCTTGCCCGGCCGCACCACCTGCCCGCCCTCCTGCTCGTAGATCGCCGCCAGCGCGCCTGCCGACCACACCAGCGTATCGCCATGCCGGAACTGAACGTCGGGATTGGCGCAGATCATCGGCAGCCCATGCGCCGCCAGCCGTTTCAGCTCATCGCGATACGGCTCCGGCTTCCCGTTCGGATATTCGCGCAGGCTGGTGCAACTCACCACCTTCGCCACGGCCGGATCATCCGTGAACTCCAGCGGCAGCCCTGCATAGACGCCCATGTCCTCGCCCAGTCCGATCCGATAGACCGGCCCTGGCGCCAGCCGCTTCAGCTCGTTGCGTGTCGCATCGCCGGACGTCACCACATCGTCATAGCTGTCCGCGCCGATCCCGAATTTCGGAAACAACCGCGTCACGCGGTCTTTCGGCACAGGCGCATTGGTGATCAGCACCACCGGCCCGCGCGACTTGCGGAATTCCCGCAGCGCCTCGACAGCCCCGGCAAACGCCCGCTTGCCGTCATGGATCACGCCCCACACATCGCAGAGCACGGCGTCGTAGTCGCCCGCTACGGACGACAGGCCTTGCAGCAGTTTGGGAGCAGTCACAGCCTACATCGCCTGCGCGCTGACGCGGCGCACGAAGTCCGGCGGCGGCGCGGTTTCCTCGAGCAGCGAGCCTTTGATCGGACGCGGCGCGCCGAACACATGGCCCTGGCCGTACGGAATCTCGAACTCGAGAATCTCGATCACCGATTTTTCGCTCTCGACCTTTTCGGCGATCAGGTCGATCCCATACCGCACGAACACCGCCGGCACGTCTTCCGGCGCGATGTCGCGCGAGATGGACGAGATCGGCCGCTCGCCGCCCGGCGTCAGCTCCTCAAGCAGGCGCTCGCCCTGGATCTTCACGAACTTCACGCCCGCAGCTTGCAGCTCCGGCAGGTCAAAGTTGAGCCCGTCGCCCTTGTCCAGCGAGAAGCGGAACCCGAGGTCGCGCAGGCGGCCCATGTTGCGCGAGGCCACATCGGAGCGCTGGTTGAAGTTGCGCACGCCCAGCTCGAAGATCATGGCGCCGGCAAGGTCGCGGTTCTCGCGCATGAACTCCAGGAAGGACGGAAAGAAGTGCTCGTCCTCCAGCGACGCCATCGAGATGTTGCAGAACACGCCTACGCGCCGGTCGCGCTCGGACAGGCGCCGAACGATCTGCACGCAGCGGAACAGCAGCATGTTGTCGATGACGCCCATCAGGTTGGCGCGCTCGGCCGCGCCCATGAACTCGTTGGGCATGATCACCTGGCCGTCGGCGCGGCGCAGGCGCGTGAAGCCCTCATAGAAACAGACCCTGCGCTGCGGCAGGTTCACGATCGGCTGCAGGTGCAGGTCGACGCGGTTTTCGCGCAGCGCATCGCGCACCGCATCCAGAATCGAGGCGCCGTCCATCGTCGGATCGGTGGTCTGCGAGCGCACCACCTGCAGGCGCGATTCAAACTTCTTGCCGAGCTTGGAGATCATGTCCTCCAGCCCGCGCATCTCGTTGACGATGGTCTCGCGGCGCGCCGTGACTTCCTTGTCGAACGAGACCTTGAGTTCTTCGGTATGCAGTTCGGCCTGCGACAGGCGCGTCGTCAGCCTGCGCATCTCCTGCCGGATCTCGAACAGCTCTTTTTCGTTATTCCCGCCATTCAGGCGCGACACCGCCATATGCAGCTGGATCATGGCGAGACCCGACGCTGCGCCGATCAGCGCAGCCGTCAGCGGCTCCACAGCGTAATACTGGTGCAGCGCAACTGCGCCGACCGCCGACGCGGTAACGTAGACCAGCGCCAGCATGATGTGCGCGATAACCGGCATTTTGACCCTGAGCAGCCCCTCGGGTGTGGACTCTACCCGTCACACGTCATTGGTTTTGTTGGCATCCGCATAGAATGACAAGCCATCAGTCTAACGCACCACAGCGGCTGTTCGTAGCTGCCGGTAGCGCCCTTCGACTTCGCCGCTATTTAGGGCCCTTTCTGGCCACATCGACCCGGCTGCGCAACTAATGTGGTCTTTCGGACACATCCGCGGTGAGTCCAGCAGATGCGGCGCCTTCTCTCGTAGACAGTGGTAACGAGTTGCCCCTAACTCGCCACAATTCGACGTGCCGCCCAAGGGGAGCCGATTGGCTTATCGGGCGGCAGCGGGGGCGACCGGGGAGTGCGGGGTTTCGGCTAGGGTCGAAACCCCGCCTGTCGTTTCAAACCTCGGAATCCCTTATAAAACAACAGGCGCTGTCCTTATCGCGGGTGGATGATAACAGGCGTCTGCGCTGTCAGATCGAGCACCGTTCCTGGTTCGCCGAGCGCAAAAAGGACGCCCGGCGGAATTGTGGCGCTTTCCGCCCAGGTACGCCTGAGAAGAGAATCGGTCGCTGCCGGAACGACCGGCGAAAACAGCCCCGCCGAAAGCCGGGCCTGTTGCGCCGCATCGATAACGCCCTCCGCACTCGTGCAGGATTCCGTTTCATCGCGCAGCGGAGCGCCTGTGGTCCTCGCCGCTTTCCTCTCGATTTCAAGCATTTTGCCAGACGAAGCCGCAACGATCGCCGACGCCTGCCTGGCGCCCCGCGCCGCGGCGATCAGATCGTCCGGCTTGGCGGAACACCCGGCGACGAGCAGCGACTTGCCAGAAAAGTCGATGCGATAGATGCGGGCGTCAGCCTCCGACACTGGAAATGCGCGTATCGCAACGACTCCGCTGTCGAACACCAATTTGCCTTCGAGGCCCTGATCCTCGCCTTCAACACCGACCGTCAGCCGCGCGCTGTCATTGGTCGTGCCCGTCAGCATCAGGTTGGCGCCGTCAATCACCGGCAAGACGCCTTCCGGCCCGAACACCGGCAAGGGCTCCGCGCGGCCCGCTGCGAGGCTAGCCTTCCGCAAGCCCGGCAGGCCTTCGATCGAGCCAAGGGCGAAATCGTTGAGCAGGACGCCGTCGAGATCGGCGCGCATCAATCCGCGCGACACCAGCCCTTCGGCCGATCCTGTTCCGGCGCCGACAAGAAACGCCATCCCGCCAGCCTCGACCAATACGCATGGACCATGCGCGCACACCGTAGCGCGAAACATCCCCGCGGTCGCTCGTTGCGGCCTGGCCGCCTCTGCGCGCGCCTTTGCATCGCGCTCGAAACGGCCGAGACCCCCGCCTGTCTGCAACACGCCGCTAGCCCAGACGCCTATGCCTATCACAAGCGCCGCAGCGACCAGACCCACAATCAGCCTGCCCCGCTTCACAGCATTTCTCCCGGCTGGTCAGCCAATGCGTGTCTGCGCGACTTCCTGCTCGATCGTCGCCTCGATCGCGCCGAGCCTGTCGATTTCCACGCGCACCTTGTCGCCGACCTTCACGAATTTTGGCGGATCGAACCCTGCGCCCACGCCCGCCGGCGTGCCGGTGAACAACAGATCGCCGGGCTCGAGCGGGAACGCCTTGGTCACGTGCTCGATCTGCTCGGCGATGTTGAAGATCATGTCGCCGGCATTCCCGTCCTGCCGCAGCTCGCCATTGACCCAGCATTTGAGCTTCATCGAGGAGACATCACCCGCCTCGTCAGGCGTGGTGATCCAAGGCCCTACCGGCGCGTGCGTGTCGAAGCCCTTTCCCATAATCATGGTCTGGGTCGCGCGCTGCCAGTCGCGCACCGAATAGTCGCACCCGGTCATGTAGCCGCCGATTATCTCCTGAGCCCGCTCCTTCGGAACATGCCGGCCCCGCTTGGCGATCACCACGACCAGCTCCACCTCATAGTCGAGGGCACTCGAAACCGCCGGCATCAATACGTTTGCAAAGGGATCGTGCAGCGAAGTGGTCTGCTTGTTGAACCACATCTGCGTCGTCGGCGGCTCCCGTCCGGTCTCCTTGGCATGGTCGCGATAGTTGAGCCCGATACCGAGTATCTTCCCGGGTCGCCCGACCGGTGCGCGCAGCTTCAAATCCTTAAGCCGCAGCCTCGGCGCGGCCTTGCCGGCCTTTTCAACAGCAGCCGCCAGCTGCGGTCCCCCGGCCAGAATATCCACAGGATTCAAGGGAAGCGCAGGGTCCGCCTTGCGCAGGTCGGCCACGTCTTCGCCCAGCACCAGCCCAACGCCCAGAGCGCCGCCAGCCTCAAATGAACACAGTCGCATCACGCCCTCTGAATAAATCTCCGCCGGGTGATTGGACCCGGCCTCAATGAGTCGGTAGTTACGCAACGTACAGTTCGGGACGCGTTCTTTATGGCAATCAATGCCGAGGTCTTACGGATCCGCGATGTTTTCAGCGCGGCCAACGACATCCGCGTGCCGCCCTTTCAGCGAAGCTTTGCCTGGGGAGACGAAGAAACCGGCGTACTCATCAAGGACCTTCTCGACGCATTCCGCAACACGGTCATCTACTTTCTGGGCGCCACCGTCGTCATCCGCCCCCGCGGCCGGGGCCCGTCCGATGTGGTCGACGGCCAGCAGCGGCTAACGACTCTTACCATTATCCTCGCCGTCTTGCGCGATCTCGCCAAGTCGTCCGACGAGGCGGCCCTGCTCCACACCATGATCGGCCACGAGACGATGGGCATGATGTTCGGCGGCGGCCAGCGCTGGCGCGTCACGCTCAACACGCTCGACACGCCCTTCTTTCGCATGAACGTGCAAGCGCGCGGCTCCACCAACGATCAGGACCGCATCCGCGAAGCGGCCCGCGACAGCCGTTCGGAGAGTCAGGCTCGCCTCGCCGCCGCTGTCAACTATATCTACGATGAGCTGTCCGACATGTCGGACGAGGAGCGCTCGCGCTTCGCGCAGTGGCTGCTGGACGAAGTCACCATCGTTCGCGTGCGCGTCTCGGAGTATTCGATCGCCTACAAAGTTTTCCAGTCGCTGAACCATCGCGGCAAGCCGCTGTCTGACCACGACATCCTCAAGTCTGCGCTGTTCGAGCGCGCAGGCTTCACGCCAGATGAAGCGATCGAACAATCGGTGCGGTGGAACACCTACACCAACCGGCTCAGCGACAAGGGCTTCGGCGACATGCTGAAGCAAGTGCGCGCGATCTACGATCGCAACCAGGTCGGCGAACTTGTCGATGGTCTGTTGCAATCGATCATGCAGCGCATGCCCGTCGGCGTCTTCCTGAACGAGAAACTGCCGCGCTTTGTCGATGCCTACGATGCGGTGGTCAATGGCAATACGCAGGGCATCAAGCTGGGACCGGAGGCGCTGAAGCGCATCACCTTCCTCCGCTCGATCCATCACGAGAGCTGGCGCGCGCCTGCGATCCTGTTCCTGGTCGACAGTCCGCTCGATCCGCAGGACCCCGAGACCGCCGACCGTTTCTTCTGGGCGCTGGATCGCCTCGCCTACATGCTCCAGTACTCGATCAAAGACCGCGAATTCCGCCAGCGTCGCTATCGCAAGGTGCTGGACGCCATGGAGCGGCCCGGCGAGCTGTTCGAGCCGGACTCCCCATTGGACCTGTCAGCCAACGAGCGCTCTGAATTCATTGAGCGCCTGCGTGGACGCTTTCCGAATTTCAAGCAGCGCCGTGCCCTGCTAATGCGTTTCAGCGCTTCGGTTCCCGGCGGCGAAGCCATTGAGCCCTCTGCCGACGCGACGGTCGAACATATCCTGCCCCGCACACCGCCCAAGGGCTCGGACTGGTATGACGAATGGTCGAAGGCTCGCGACCGCGACGAACTCACTGAATGCATCGGCAACTTCACCCTGCTCACCCATGCCGAAAACCAAGAAGCGGACCGCAAGTCATTCGCCGACAAACTCGCCATCTACTTCCGGACGGGCTCGGCTTCCTTTGCCCTCACCAACGACCTGAAGGACCGCAGCCGATGGACCCCGGATGACGTCCGTGTCCGTCGCGATCAATTGATCGAGCATCTGGTAAAGGACTGGAGCCTCTAGGGTTTCCAGCCGCTCCGCGCGTTGACGCTCGCATGCCCCCGAGCGAAGCTCTCTCCAACAACGACAAGGCCGGAATCGGCCGACTTGGGGAGACAGACATGACCAGACTCGCAATTCGCATGCTCGCTGCGACTGCCCTTGGCGCCGCAATATCTGTCACCGGCTGCTCGATGACCGGAGAGGGTGATTATGCCGTCTCCACCTATTCCGCCCCCGCCAGTGATCTCGGCATGCCGACCGCCTCGCCCGAGTCGCAGGGCTTCTCCCCCGCCGGCCTGGACAATGTCCGCAAGACCTTCCGGGACCTGGTCGACCAGCAGAAGCTTGCGGGCGTCACCACCATGATCGCGCGGCACGGCAAGGTCGTCTATTTCGACACCTACGGCAAAGCGAACGCCACGACGGGCGCTCCGCTGAGCGCCGACAGCATTTTCCGCATCGCCTCGATGACCAAACCGACCATTGGCGTCGCAATGATGCAGCTCTGGGAACAGGGCAAGTGGAAGCTTGAGGATCCGGTCGAGAAGTACATTCCCGAATTCGCCAACCTGCAGGTCAAGACGGCGAGCGGCGGGACCGAGCCGATGAAGACCAAGATGACGATGGCCCAACTCATGAGCCACTCCGCCGGCTTCGACGTCAGCGCGGGCTATACCGATGCCGGCCTGCAGTCGGGCAATCTGCAAGGCATGATCGACAGGCTGGCTAAGATGCCGCTCGCCTATCAGCCGGGCACGGACTGGCGCTATGGCCCCAGCGTCGACATCCAGGGTTACGTCGTCCAGAAGCTCTCCGGCGAACCGCTCGACCAGTACATGGCAAAGCATGTGTTCGAACCGCTCGGCATGGTCGACACCGGCTTCTGGATGCCGGAGTCAAAAGCGAGCCGCGTCGTCGCGGTCCACGCATATGACAGCGCAGGCAAGATCATCGCCCAGCCCACGCAGAATGTCCGCACATCACTACCGGCATTCGTCTCGGGCTCGGGCGGTCTTATGTCGACCGCGAAGGACTACTGGCGCTTCGCCCAGGCCGTCGGAAATGGCGGCCAGCTCAACGGCAAACGCGTCCTCAAGGCCGACACCGTCAAGCTGATGCGCACCAACGTCTTGCAGCCGGGCGTCAAGGTCGACCTCTACGGGCCAAGCATGGAAGGTGTCGGCTTCGGCATGGACTTCGCGATCATCATGGATCCGGCCGCCGCCAGCACGCAGCAGGGCAAGGACAGCTTCTACTGGGGCGGCGCCTTCGGCACCTGGTTCTGGATCGACCCAGCCAACGATCTGGTCTTTGTCGGCATGATCCAGAATCTCAACGGCTCACGCCCCGACGGCGGCACGCCGCCGACGCGCGCGATATCCTACAAGGCCGTCTATGACGCGCTGACCGACAAGAGCAAATAGCATGAGAGCGAGGCTCGTCTGGACCTTAGCGAACCTCGCCGCTCTCCTGCCGGCTGCATGCTCAAGGGAACAAGCAGCTTCTACCCGGTTCGACACGACGTTATCGACACAGCAGTTGATGCTGTACGTGATCGATCCGACCGCCGTAGCGGTCTGGGGCCGCGCCGGCGACGTAACAACGGAAGCCGGGGTCGAAGACCTTGCGCCCGACACTGTGGAAGAATGGGCGGCGGCAGAGAGCGAGGCTGCCATTGTGGCGGAAGCCGGCAATCTGTTGATCATCCCCTCGCGCGTCCGCGTCATCAAGAACAAGGCCGGTCAACCTGATCCGGAAATCGACGGTGGCGACTGGACGAAGTTCGCACTTGGAATGACGAAACAGGCTCTGGCCGTTAAGGCCGCGACCGCGGCGCGCGACAAGGAGAAAATGTTCCGGGCAGGCGGCGACCTCTACCAGGCTTGCGTCGCCTGTCACGAAAAATACTACCTGCCGTTCCTCGAAGACGGCAAGATGCCTAATCCGGACGCGCCCAAATGATCAACCCGTCGCAGTACAAGCCTGCCCGGCACAAAGCTGAAGGCACGCCATCACCTGCGCCCGCGGATCCGGAACACGAGCACCGCGTGGCCTGGATCACCAGGGTGCGCCGGATGCATCGCAACAAGCGGATGATCGGCTTCGGCGGCATCGTCCTCGGCGCCGCATTGGTGATTTGGGCCCGCACAACTCCCGATCGGGCGCCCGCGTGGGCGCTGATGGCGGGTTTCGGCGTTCTCGCTGCAAGCTGGGCGCTCTTCATCTATGTGATCGTCGACCGGTGGCGGTGGGTGAAGAAGAATCCCTACTCGCCCCTGCCGTCTGACTAACAGATGAAAGCCGCCGTCCGGTGCTGGAGGAGGCCGCCGGCGACCTCTCGCCTCAGCAGCGTAGCGTCAACCCGCCGTCTGCGCAGAGGCCATGGCCCGTGACGAAGCCGCCGTCATCTGACGCAAGGAACAACGCCACGCGCGCCATATCCTCCGGTGTACCGAGACGACGCAGCGGAGACTTCTTCGCCCAGATCTCGGCGATGTCCGGACGCTCGTCCCAAAGCGGGGACGTCATTCCGGTGCGGATCGCGCCTGGCATGATGTAGTTGGCGGTGACGCCATGCTTGCCAAGCTCCAGCGCCAGCACACGCGTCAGCCCTGCGACGCCGGCCTTGGAGCCGCAATACGCGGCCAGGCCGAGATCGGCAGACTCCGCCATGACCGACGCTGTGTTAATGATCCTGCCGGCGGGAGATTTCTTCAGCTCCGGGACGGCGGCGCGGACCATACGAAACGGAGCGCGGACATTGACGGCAAAAGTGCGATCCCACTGGGCGTCCGTTATCTCCTCGATCTTCCAGCGGCCACTGACCCCGGCGTTGTTGAACAGGATATCGATCCCGCCGAAGGACTTCACGGCGGCTGATACGACCCAGTCGGGAGCATCATCATCCGCAATATCGATCTCGAGGGAATGGATGCGTTCACCCGCGGCTAGCCCTTTTCCAGGCAAATCCACGGACAGCACCTCCGCTCCTTCACGGGCGAAGAGTTCGGCTGCCGCCTTTCCAATGCCAGAGGCGCCGCCCGTTACGATCGCCCGTCGGCCATCCAGCCTGCCCGCCATGCAGTCCTCCCTTTCATGTCTGTTTGATCGACCCAACGCGGCAGGCGGGTTCGGGTCAAGTCCAGCTTCCAATCCCAGAAACCGGCGCTATGAACGAAAGATCATTGCGCAATAAGCACGGGCCAAGCGGCCCGATTGAAGGAACCGCCCATGTCCGCCACCGGCACCCTGTTTGATCTCACCGGCAAATCCGCCGTCATCACCGGATCCACCAAGGGCATCGGCAAGGCTATCGCCGAACAGTTCGCAACCCACGGCGCGCGCGTCGCCATATCCTCGCGCAAACCCGGCCCGTGCGAAGAGGTCGCCGCAGAAATCAACAAGAGGCACGGCGCCGGCACGGCTATCGCCTGCCCGGCCAATATCTCGTCCAAGGATGACCTCAAGCGCTTGGTCGACGAGTCCAACGCCGCCTTCGGCAAGATCGACATTCTCGTCTGCAATGCCGCCTCGAACCCATATTACGGTCCGATGTCGGGCATCCAGGACGACGCGTTCGTCAAGATCCTCTCCAACAACATCATCTCCAACAATACGCTGGTCAGCATGGTCGCACCGCAGATGGCGCAGCGGAAGGACGGCGCTATCATCATCATTTCATCTATCGGCGGACTGCGCGCCTCGACCGTCATCGGCGCGTACTGCATCTCGAAGGCGGCCGACGTCCAGCTCGCCCGCAACCTCGCCGCCGAACTCGGGCCGAGCGGCATCCGCGTGAACTGCATTTCGCCGGGCCTCGTGAAGACCGACTTCGCCAAAGCCCTGTGGGAAGACGACAATACACGCGAACAGCGCGAAGAAGAGACACCGCTCCGGCGCCTGGGCGAGCCGAACGACATCGCCGGCGCAGCCGTCATGTTGGCTTCGCGCGCGGGCGCCTGGCTTACCGGCCAGAACATCGTGGTCGATGGCGGGGTCACGGCGGTCTAGGGCCACCTATATAAGGCAGACGAGGGGGCATCCGGCCGCCCCATTCGCCTGGAGAATCGATCATGGCGCCACATGCTTTCCCCGTTGTCCGCACCGACGCCGAATGGCGCGCTCGCCTGACGCCGGAGCAGTATCTGGTTATGCGCAAGCACGGGACCGAGGCGCCCAACAGCTGCGCCCTGCTCCACGAAAAGCGGGCTGGCGCGTTTGCCTGCGCGGGATGCGACCAACCGCTGTTCCAGTCCAAGCTCAAGTTCGAAAGCGGCACGGGCTGGCCTAGCTTCACCGTGCCGGTTGAAGGCTCAGTGCAGGAATCAGTTGACCGCAGCTACGGAATGATCCGCACCGAGGTGCACTGCGCAACGTGCGGCAGCCACCTCGGCCACGTCTTTCCGGATGGCCCGCCGCCCACCGGCCTACGCTACTGCATTAACGGCGTGGCTTTGAATTTCACACCAGCGGGGACCTAGCCCCGCGCCTCCCAAACGGACCAAGCATGAGCTTCGATGGCTTTCCCGGCCTGCCGGCGCACGTGAACACGCGCATCTCGACCTTCATGTCCGGCGACCTGCCGCCCGCCCACCGCAACATGGGCATTCGGCCGGACCTGTGGTGCAAGGAGGCGTCGGTCGGCCGCGTACTCTTCCGTTGGCCAAATGACGGCTCGCGGGACATCAACGACGGTCGTGTTTTCGGTGGCTGGATCGCCGCCCTGTCGGACAACATTGTCTCGCTGTGCATGGTTACTGCGCTCGAGCCTGGCGAAGGATTCACCACGCTAGATCTGCAGGTGAAGATGTTTCGCCCCGTCTCCGGAGCCGAAATAGAAATCGAGGCAAAGGTCGTGAACCGTTCGAGGACAACCGGTTATGTCGAGGCAGAGTGGCGGCTGCCCAACGGAAAGATTGCCGCCAAAGTCCTCTCCTGGAAAGCGATCCGGCCAGCTGAGAGCTTCGCGCAGCGCGAATGACGATCACGGTTAGCCGGACATAATTCCGCGCCAGCAAGCCAGCCGCGGCTGTCTTCGGGAATAGCCAAAGCACTGTCAACGTTCGGCCGTCGCCTGCTGCGCGAACTGGTGACTGCATTTACCGCCTCGCTTTGCACGATTTGGCGCTGTTCTTGCTCCCGCCATGATTATGAAACACTTTTCCCGCATCGTCGCCTCTCTCAGCTTGATGGCTGCCGCTGTTGGCGCCGCCGAAGCCCAGAACGTCCGCATACTGGGACGGTCAGTTGCCGACACCGAGGGCGGCTTCTCCATCCAATGGCCTGGCAGCGGCTTCGAGGCTCGCTTCGAGGGAAAGTCGCTGCGCGCGACGATCGATGATTACGGCGACAACTGGCTCAACGTCGAAGTGGACGGTGTCGTTACTCGGGTCGACCTTGAGGAAGGCATTCACAACTACACGCTGTTCTCCGGCGCATCGGGAGGGCACACGATCAAGGTAACCCGCCGCACCGGCTCGACTACAGGACCGACCCGCCTTGCGAATATTCGCGCCGATAAGCTGGTGAAGACCGACGAAGCCGCGCGCCGGATCCTCGTGATAGGCAACTCCATCACCTCGGGTTTCGGCGTTGAGGGCGTGGATCGAACCTGTAGTTATTCCTACGATACCCACAATGCTGATCTGGCTTACCCCGGGCTGGTGGCTCGGGCTATGGGCGCCGACCTGCAGTCGGTGTCGGTCGACGGCCGCGGGCTGATCCGGAACTATTCCGGCGACGACGCCACCATGAAGACGCTCGCCTGGCAGAGCCTGCAGGACGACGAAACGCCGTGGCCGGTTGCGTCATGGAAACCGCAGGTCGTCGTGATTAACGTAGGCACAAACGACTTCAACGCGGGCGACCCGGGCGACGAATTCGATGCGGCCTACGTCAGCCTGCTACGCAAGATCCGCTACGCTTGGCCGGACGCGGAGATTTACGGCGCCATCGGTGGATTGCTCTATGGCGGCGCTTACAAGTCAGCCAAGTTCTCGATTTTCGGGGCCGTAGAGACCGTGCGGAACACGGGGGACAAGAAAACCCACTTCATTGAGTTCACACCCCCCTCCGCAGGCCGGCGCTATGGCTGCGACTGGCATCCCGGGATCGACGCCCACCAGTTCATGGCCAACCAGGTCCAGGCCGCAATCACGCAGGATCTTGGCTGGAAGCCCGTGCCGGTCACCGGAACGACCGATTTCATTACCGCCCGCGCTCCCGTTCTGCCCGCAACTCAACCTCAACTGTCCGTATCGTTGCGATAGCAGAACGTTAACCTGCGAGGCGAACGCCCTGTGATGGCTGCTTAAATCAACAATTTCGGGCCCGCAGCGCTTGACGGGCCAAGGCCCCTGCTCCTATGTCCGTCCGCGCTGGCACTCACCTGACGTGACTGCTAGCGGAGCTTATTTGGCGGGCGCCTTGGGCGTTCGCAGTCACCAAAAGACAGAGGGCAAACATGAGCTTTCGGCCGCTTCATGACCGCGTGCTGGTCCGCCGCGTGAAGGAGGAAGAAAAAACCAAGGGCGGGATTATCATCCCCGACACCGTCAAGGAAAAACCCCAGGAAGGTAAAATCGTAGCCGTCGGCTCGGGCGCCCGGGGCGAAGACGGCAAGATCACGCCACTGGACGTTAAAGCCGGTGATCGCATCCTGTTCGGCAAATGGTCGGGCACGGAAGTCACGATCGACGGCGAAGAGCTGATCATCATGAAAGAGAGCGACATCCTCGGCGTGGTCGAAAAGACGCCCGCGAAGAAGTAACGCGCGCCAATCCCCATCCATTCACTGAAGAGATCCTGACCAATGGCAGCCAAACACGTTCAATTCGCAGCCGACGCCCGTGAGCGCATGATGCGCGGCGTCGACGTCCTCAACAACGCCGTACGCGTCACTCTCGGCCCCAAGGGCCGCAACGTGATCATCGAGAAATCCTTCGGCGCACCCCGCTCGACCAAGGACGGCGTCACCGTCGCCAAGGAAATCGAACTCGCTGACAAGTTCGAGAACATGGGCGCGCAGATGATCCGCGAAGTCGCTTCCAAGGCGAACGACGTCGCGGGCGACGGCACCACGACTGCTACCGTCCTGGCCGCCGCGATCGTACGCGAAGGCCTGAAGCGCGTTGCAGCCGGCATGAACCCGATGGACCTGAAGCGTGGCGTCGAGAGAGCCGTTCTGGAAGTCGTCGAGAGCCTGAAGAAGCAGTCGAAGAAAGTCTCCACTAATCAGGAGATCGCCCAAGTCGGCACCATCTCAGCCAACGGTGAATCCGACATCGGCAACATGATCGCCCAGGCAATGGAAAAAGTCGGCAACGAAGGCGTCATCACGGTCGAAGAAGCCAAATCGCTCGAAACCGAACTCGACGTCGTCGAAGGCATGCAGTTCGATCGCGGTTATCTCTCGGCCTACTTCATCACCAACGCGGACAAGATGGAGGCGAACCTCGAGGACGCCCTGATCCTGCTGCACGAGAAGAAACTGGCGTCGCTCCAGCCGCTGCTCCCGGTGCTGGAATCGGTCGTCCAGACCGCCCGTCCGCTGCTGATAATCTCGGAAGATGTTGAAGGCGAAGCGTTGGCGACTCTCGTGGTCAACAAACTGCGCGGCGGCCTGAAAGTCGCTGCCGTGAAAGCCCCAGGCTTCGGCGATCGCCGGAAAGCAATGCTTGAAGACATCGCCATCCTCACGGGCGGCACGGTGATCTCCGAAGATCTCGGCATCAAGCTGGAGAACGTCACGATCGACATGCTCGGCAAGGCCAAGCGCGTCACCATCTCCAAGGAGAACACCACGATCGTCGACGGCGGCGGCAAGAAAAAGGACATCGAAGGTCGCATCTCGCAGATCCGGAAACAGATCGAAGAGACCACCTCCGACTACGACAAGGAGAAGCTGCAAGAGCGTCTCGCGAAACTCGCGGGCGGTGTTGCGGTGATCAAGGTCGGCGGCGCGACTGAAGTGGAAGTCAAGGAACGCAAGGACCGCGTTGACGACGCTCTCAATGCTACACGCGCAGCGGTCGAGGAAGGTATTGTCGCCGGCGGCGGCACCGCTCTCCTTCGCGCTGCAATGGCGATCAAGTCGGTCGGCGACAACGAAGACCAACAGGCCGGCATCGACATCGTCCGCAAGGCTCTCGAGGCCCCGATCCGTCAGATCGCGGAAAACTCGGGCGTCGAAGGATCGATCGTTGTCGGTCGCATCAAAGCCGAAAAAGGCAACAAGAATTTCGGCTTCAACGCTCAAACGGAAGAGTACGGCGACCTGGTCGAGATGGGCATCATCGACCCGGCCAAAGTGGTTCGCGTCGCCCTGCAGAACGCCGCTTCGGTGGCCGGCCTGCTGATCACGACAGAAGCCGCAATCGCGGAAGCTCCGAAGAAGGAAGCCGGCGGGGGCCATGGGCATGGCGGGGGCGGCATGCCGGACATGGGCGGCATGGACTTCTAAGTCCGCGCCTGAGTCGGTTGCAAAAATGGACTAGGCGGCTCCCGAGGGGGAGCCGCCTTTTCTTTTATGCTGTAACTCGCCTTTCAGGGGCCCTGCAGTGCAGCGGGGTAACGAGGCTCGAAAGTCGAAAAACGAAACGCTTAGTGGAAGTGGCGGCGGCCAATCCCTGACCTCGGGAAAGGTTCTGCCGCGAACGAGGGTCCGGGCAGAAAAAGCACCTCACTCTCAAATACCTGAATATTCCGTTGTATAATTTCTCTTATGGGATTGAGCGGCAATCGATATCCAATTATTGTTTTTCGAGAAGTTCACTTGGCCGCCCTTCCTGACCCCGGGCGAGCCAGCGACAACAGAACTTCAGAATGCCACGTATAACGGGGCGGTCTGCTTGCAGGCCGCCCCGACTTCTTTTTGGGCCTTGGGCACCCCGGGCGCCGAATCTCCATGCAGCGCTGCCGAAACCCACCGCGGCCGAAACTGCGCGGTAGACCGCTCGCCCAACGCTTGAAAAGCTAGATCCGGAAAGAAAAAAGGGCGGCGCGATAAACGCGCCGCCACTGAAAGGGTCTGATACGAGCGTTTCCTCCCCGAAACGCCAAACCGCCGAAGCAGTTCAGAAAGAAGGTTTGCCCGAAGCCGGGTTTAAGTCAAGCGGGTTCTTACGACTCTGTTATACACAGCCAGCACGAATCTTCCCGCACCTGGCTATTTTCCGGTTCCAAACAGTAGGTTTTTAGCGTTGCGGCGTAAATTTGCATCAATCGGCAGCGCATACTTGCCGGTATCAGGCACGGCGATCAAACGCAGTTCACGCGGGCGTATGGTTCAGTGCTGACACGAATCTTTCGAACCTCCCCGTCTCCTGTCCGGTCTTCGACTCGATTCCCGCCATCAGCATTTCGAGAGCGTCAACTGCCTGAGGCGACCAGCAACCACCAAGACTGGCGACGAGTTGGGCCTGGCTGGCCAGGACGAGGCCGTCGTGGAGGATCTTCAAACCGTTGCTCTCGAGCGTTGCGCCGGTAGTGGTGATGTCCACCACAAGCTCGGCTACGCCGGCTGCTGGAGCTCCTTCAGTCGCCCCAGAGCTCTCCACGATCCGGTAGTGCCCAACGCCTTCTGCCGTGAAAAAGCGCCGCGTGGAGCGGACGTATTTGGTAGCTACGCGAAGTTTGCGTCCCGTTCGCGCCTCTAGACGAGCTCCAACATCGTCGAGGTCCGCCATTGTTTCGACATCGATCCAGCTCTTCGGCACAGCAACGACCAGATTAGCGAAGCCGAACCCGAGGGGCGCCAGCAAGTGAGCCAAGCGTTCGAGGTCGCCAACCTGCTCTCGCAGCAGATCCTCGCCGCTGACACCGACATGGATGTCGCCCGAGAGCACGCCGGAGGCGATTTCTGAAGCGGACAGCAGCCGCACTTCGACGTCCGGCAAGCCGGCAAGCCGCGCGAAATAGCCACGCGCACCGCCCAGCGGTTCGATGGCGAAACCCGCACCGGCGAAGAACGCCTCGGTCTGTTCCTTAAGACGGCCCTTGGATGGAACGCCAAGCTTGAGCACGCTCATGCCCGCCCTCCCCCGGTCAGCCGATCCACACGCAGCGCCGCGCCAATTGCGCTTGCTTTGCGCTTGCCGCCGCTGAGACGCGCAATCAGGCCATCATAACGGCCGCCGGATACAATAGGACGCTCGAACGTTGGATCGCGCGCCAGCTCGAAAACGAAGCCGTCGTAATATTCGAACCGGCGGCCTGCCTCGGCGCTGAACACAGCGTCGTTCCAGAATGGCGGTTTCAGTCGGGCGACGAGATCGAACCGACTGCGAAAGACCTCGAGTGCCGGGCTAATGTTGACGCCGGCGTCCTTCACAAAGCTCTCGAGCGCCGCCATGCAGCCGGCCATCGGCGCAGCGAGATCGAGATAGCGCACAAGCTTGGCGGCGGTTTCGGCATCCGGCCACCGTTCACCGGCTTTGTCGCGGAGGCGTTCGGCGATGTCCTCGGCGCCGCGCTCGCCGATCAACTGCGCGCCGATGTCGGCCAGCATCCTCTCGACCGCGCGCACGCCATCGGCGGCGGGCATGGCGGCGATGCTGGTGGCCAGCGGGGGAATTGCCGATCCGCCTTTCGCGACATCGGCCAGCAGTTCGCGTGGACCCTTGCGGCGAGTGAAGGCGCGCCGCAGACGGTCCTTCCACTTGGCGGAGAATGGCAACGCCGCCGTAACTGCGTGATAGAGAGCGACATCGCCAAAGCGAAGGGAAGCGCCGGTTGCCCCGCCAGCTTTCGCTGCCTCCAGCGCTGTCGCGAGAGCTTCGGCGTCTTCCTGGGCTGAGCCGCCGGCGCCGGCCTGACCGAACCATTCGAACCCGATTTGCAGGTGTTCGACGGGGTCGTTGGAGCCCCGCGGCGGCAATCGGTAGACCGGACCGGAGGAGTGGTAGCGCGCCACGAGGAGATCGCCGGAGGCCACTTGTTGAGCAATCGGCGTGGTAAGATCAGGCCGGAGACACAGCTCTTGCCCCGCCGCATCTGTGAAGGTGCAGAGGCGCGAGCGGACGGCTTCGCCGGACAGTTCGAGGATGATCTCCGCCGGCATCAGCGTCGGCGGATCGACCCGCTGGCCACTCACGCCGGCGATCCGGGCGAGCACCGCTGATGCCTGGGCCGTTCCTGTCACGGCTGGCCCACAATGCGCTTGATGCTGGCAACGAGGTCGGCGCGAGGGGCTTCGAACTGACCGGGGCGCTCGCTACGCCAAGCCTCATTGTCGGTGACGCCTTTGGCGGCCGCGGCGCCTGCATTGAGGTCCTTGATCGTAACCACGCCTTTTTCGCGCTCGTTTCCGCCGACGATCACGACGGCGGGCGAGCCGCGGCGATCAGCGTATTTCATCTGCGCCTTCATGCCGGCAGCGCCAAGATAGGCCTCAGCGCGAATGCCAGCCTTCCGCAGCTCGTCAGCCATGGCGAAGTAGTCCCCGACCTTATCCTTATCCAAGACGAGGATGAGCACCGGGCCGGCCGCTGCCTGCCCCTCGCCGGCAGCCATCGCAGCCGCCAAGCGGCTGACGCCCACAGAAAAGCCAGTTGCGGGTGCTGTTTCGCCTCGGAAGCGGGCAACGAGGCCGTCGTAACGACCGCCGCCGCCGACCGAGCCGAAGCGCATCGGATTGCCCTCAGCATCCCGGAACTCGCGCAGGAATTCAGCCTCGAAGACGGGCCCGGTGTAGTATTCGAGGCCACGCACGATGCCGGGGTCGAACGCCACATCGCCCTCGCCGATGCCAAGCGCATTGAGAATGGAGTCGATCTCGTCGAGATCTCGTACGCCCTGCATGCCTGTCGCCGTCATGCCTACCGAATTGGCGAGCTTGCGCACGGTCTCGGCGCGAGTGACCGACCGGGCCGTGGTGAATTCCAGCAATGTATCGATCTGATTGCCAACGAGGCCCGCACCCTTGGTGAAATCTCCGGACTCATCCCTTCTGCCCTTACCGAGCAGAAGCGTGACGCCCTCGACGCCGAACTTGTCGAACTTGTCGAGCGCACGCAGCACGGTTCCGCGCTGCGCAGAGTCAGCCACCCCGGCGGTTTCCATGACGCCATCCAGAAGCTGGCGGCTGTTGACCCGGATGACATATTCCCCCTTCCCGGCGCCGGCGGCTTCCATCGCGCCGGCAGCGATAGCGATCATCTCGGCATCAGCGGCAGGGCCGGCAACGCCAACGCTATCAGCGTCACACTGGATGAACTCGCGAAACCGAAACGGCCCCGGCTTTTCATTGCGCCACACAGGCCCGGCTGAATACCGACGGAAGGGCTTGGGGATGCGCTCCCAGTTCTCGGCGACGTAGCGGGCCAGCGGAGCGGTATGATCGTAGCGCAGCGCGATCCACTGCTCATCATCGTCCTGCAGGGCGAACACGCCCGCGTTCGGACGATCGGTGTCCGGCAGGAACTTGCCCAGCACGTCGACATATTCGAAGGGGCCGGTGTCCAGGGCCTCGAAGCCCCAGCGTGCGTAGACCGCGCTTATGGCGTCAACGAGCCGTCGTTCGGCGGCGATGACCGCCGCCGTCCTGTCCGGAAATCCCCGCGGCTTGCGGGCCTCCGGTCGCTGGTTCGGGTCCGTTGACATGATGGCCATCCGACATGCGCGGGGGATACCCCATTGGTACCGCAGCCGCAACCTCGCAGCGCCCCTTCCCGCCAAGGGGATGACCGGAAAGGATTAACGGCGGCGCCATGGCCGCAGAACGAAAACCGCTGCGAGCCTTAGGCTCGCGGCGGTCGGATCGTGTCGATCTGGTGCGACCTAGTATTTCACGCTGCAGCCATACGGGACCGTCAGCGCGGGATCCGGCTTTCTGCCAGCCTCCACGGCGTCCAGGGCCGCGAGCACGTAGTTCTTCGCTTTCGGAACATCGTCGACGTCGCTCGATTTGATGGAGTCGATCGCGCCGTTGTAAGCGATCTTCCCGTCCGGCGTGATGATGTACATGTGCGGCGTCGTCTTTGCGCCGTAGGCCTTGCCCATCGAACCATCCGGATCGAGCAGGACCGCAGTGGGGTGAGCGCCGCGATCGGCGGTCAGCTTGTCGGCCTGCTTCGGGTTCACGGCGCCCTGCGAGCCAGGCTTGGAGGAAATCACCGTCAGCCACACGGCGCCGTCCTTGGTAGCGGCCTCCTGCGTCTTCTGCATGTTCCTGGAGTTGTAGTGCTTCTGCACGAAGGGGCAGCCGTCATTGGTCCATTCGAGGATCACGGTTTTGCCGGCGAAGTCCGAGAGCTGGACCAGCTTGCCGGTCGTGTCGACCTCCTTGAAAGCCGGGGCAGCGTCCCCAACCGGCGCGGCGCTGGCGCTGGTGACCAGCAGCGCGCCTGCGGTCAGCATCGCCGCGACGCCGGCGGCCGCCATGAGAGTGATCTTGTCCTTGCCAAAAAAGGCCATCTCGCTTCTCCCGGTTCAAACCCTGTTACGAGTCAAAGTTTCTAGAGCGAACCAGAATCCCGCTGGCCCGCAGCCGCATCGGCTACTGCCTTTGCGACCATCCCCGGGGTGAGCACCTGCGGCAGAACTACAGGCTCGCCGCCAGAGGCAGGATAGACAAGGTAAAGTGGAACCCCGGCGCGACCGTGTTCCGCAAGTGCGGCGGCAATCACACTGTCTTGATTGGTCCAGTCGGCAACCAGGAAGGCGACGTTATAGTCAGCAAAAGCCTTGCGGGCTGTGTCCGATTCAATGGCGACCTTCTTGTTGACCTGGCAGGTAACACACCAGCGCGCCGTGAAATCGACGAAGATCACCCTGCCCTCGGCGCGGAGTTCGGAAACGCGCGCTTCGGACCAGGGTTCGACGCCTGCCTCGGCGGCAAGGCTGCTCTCTCCATTGGCTGGCGCCTTTATCCCGGCGGTTGCAATCGAGGGGGCAATGAACGCGAACAAGATCACGAGACCCGCGACCACCTTGCCCATGACGCCCTTGCCGATCTTGGTTGCGAGCCAAATGCCGAAGCCGAGCAGAATGGCGCCGCCGAGCACGATCAGTGCGCCGTCGGATCCGGCCTGTCCGGCGACCACCCAGAGCAGCCACAGCATCGTGGCGAACATCGGGAAAGCCAGCACCTGCCGGAATGTGACCATCCACGCGCCGGGTTTGGGAATGACCTTCGCCAATGCAGGCGTGAAGCTGAGCACCACGAATGGGGCGGCAAGGCCGAGGCCGATTACAAGGAAAGTCGCGACAATGACCGGTGGCGACTGCGTCAACGCAACGCCGAGCGCCACTGCCATGAAGGGCGCCGTACACGGCGCGCCCACAAACGCAGCCAGGAGTCCGGTAAAGTAGGAGCCGGAGCGGCCGCCCTGCGACGCCAAATTGCCCCCAACGCCCATGACTGACGAACCAACCTCGAACACGCCCAGCAGGTTGAGGCCGATGGCAAACACCACCAGCGCGAAGAACGCAACGATTGGCGGGTACTGAAGCTGGAAGCCAAGCCCAAGGCCGACGCCCGCCACCAGCTTGGCGGCAATGATGATCGCCGCGATCGCCGCAAAGCATGTCAGCACGCCGCCGAGATAGGCGATTCCGTGAGCGCGCGACTCTTTCGGATCGTGCGCTGTATGCGCCAGACCGGCCGCCTTGATCGCCAGCACCGGCAACACGCACGGCATCAAGTTGAGCAGCAGGCCGCCGAGGAAGGCGCCGCCAAACATCAGGCCCAGCTGAGCGAGAGACAGCGGCGCCCCGGTTCCACCGCCGGCAGCGCCCACGGCCGTATTCGTGACACCCGGCGGAACTGCCCCAGGCTGTGCAGGTACGTCCCACGACCGTCGCGTGCCATCGCCGGCCGTCACAACGATGATACCTGGCAGGGGTTGATCGCCGGCTGTAGCGTATTCAGAGGCCGTCAGAGTGAGTGAGACGCCAGCGTCTCCACGACGAACCGGCTGGTCTGCAAAGTTGTCGATCTCCTGACCGTTGGGGAAGAACCGGATCGACTTGGCGGTCTTGGCGGCCTCAGCCAAATCGGGATCGAGTGCGGCAACCTTGAATCCGTCCTTCGTACGCTCGGCGGTTGCGGCGCCAGCCAGTGGCGCAGGCGATGTTGCGATCGAAGCGCCGATGGCGTCGCTTGCCGCTTGATCGATCCGCGGGGCCGCCTCAACTGGTATCGTCAACGAGAGATCCGCTGCTTCCGGAATGCAGACCTCTTGGCAGATCAGCCAGTCGAACTTGCCGGCGATCGTGATGCTGTCTCCCGGCTTTGCAGTTGCGGGAATGGAAAATTCGGCCGGCAGGACCAGTTCGTGCTCGTAACCGTAGTTCATCAAGGTGGCGATCTTGATGGCCTCTGGAGCCGGCCACTGGAAGTTGCCGACGGTTACACCCTCGGGCAGCGACCACTTCGCGACCGGCGGCAGTCCGCTGTCGCCAGGGTTCTTCCAGTAAACATGCCAAGTGTCGTCGAGCTTCAGCCGGAGCGCGCCTAGAAACTTGTCCCCCGGGTAGACGGCCGCGTGCTCAGCGATCAGGCTGGGCTGAGCATGTCTCTCGGGCATCTGCGCGGCGGCGCCGGCCATGGCAGCGAGGCCGAGCGCCCCCAGCGCGGCGGTCCTGGCTAATTCCCCCGTCCGCGACATTAGTCCGCGCACTCCCAGACCTCGCAACATTCGATCCTGGCCCGCCAGCGCATGCCAGCCGCATGGACGGCGGGGCGGACGAGCACATGGCAGGAAGTAAGGCTGCGTACGGGGAGAGGTCCATCCCCCTCCCCGTAACGTGAGCCTTTGGTCCCGCTTTATAACGCCGGCGTCAGTTCGGCTGAGGCACCGTCGCCAGGCGGCGCATTGTGCGCTGGATCACGCGCTGCCAGTTCATCAGCGACACCATGTGCGCGTAAACCGCAGCGAGCGCTCCGGTATTGCGGATGTCCTGGAATTTGCCTTCCGGCAAGGCGTTGAGGCCTTCCTCGGAGATCGCCCAGTAGTCGGCAATCTTCTGGGTTGGGCCGGCATTCCCCTGCGCGTCGCGGGGAGTAAAGGCGACGGACTTCTGTTCGAACAGCGACGCCTTGTCGAGCATTTCAACGAACTCGAGCGTCGCGCGACGCTGGCGCTCGAACTCCTTGCAGAATTCGATCGCGTCCTCGGTGAATTTGGAAGCCTTGTCGCCGTCGAAGAACGGAACATCAGGCGTGGAAGAGACCATCGAGGCCTCGGTATCAACGCAAAGCAGCAGCTTGTCGCTCTTCGGATCGGAGGCGAACACAAACGGATAACGGCGCACGAAGGCGGGGATGTAGGTGTCCGGGTCGGGCTGGCCGGCCGCGTCGACATACTCGTTTTCGTTCTGGCGCACGCCCATCACCGCGACGGGCGTCTTGTCGGCGCCGACAAAGATGATCGGAAAGCAGGTGGCCACGACGCCGAACTCGCTTACCGTGATCGGAACCGCGTGGGATCCCTTGAGGAAGGAGAACGGAGCGGGGATCTGTTTGACGCCAAGATTCCGATGGCGTTCGAGCGAAAGCGGCTCTGGCCTTTTGTAGAACATTACCTGGCCGGTCAGCTCAGGTTGGCCACCCTGTGCGGGAGTGCTCATTTACTCGCTCCTAACTTGATGCTGGGCGGTCATTATCGGAAAACCCTCGAAGCCTCAACCAACGCGAATCATATGCCCGTCCGGGACTGGTTTTTCTCTTTCAGACCGCTGTTTGCCGCTACGGCTATCCTTGCCGCGGGGGTTGCAGGTTGTTCACAAACCAAACCCAGCTCCGACCCGGCCCTCCAGGCTCTGATCCAGCGCATAGGCCAGTACGAAATTTCCCGGACGCCGGAAGAAGCCGACATGGCCGGCCTGTCGGCTGAGACATTCGGTCGCCCCTATACGTCTCTCCTCAATGATCGATCGATGGCAGGCAATGAGCGGGCCCGAACGTTGCGGCTCGGCTTTCTTGGCGAGCTCGAGAAGATCGACCGCACAAGTCTCAGCCGTGACGGCAAGCGCGCGCTCGACAGCGCACTATTTGTCTACCGGGCGGCTGCGGCGGTGGATCGTCACGGTCATGGCTATGTCAATCTTGGCTGGGCGAGCCCTTACCTTATCAATCAGTCGGACGGCGCCTACACCGACCTCGTCAAGTTCCTGACCAAGATTCACACGGTACGCTCTCGCGCCGACGCCGAGGCTTGGCTCGATCGATTGGGCCAGATGGACGATGCGATGCGCGACGAGCGTCGCAGGTTCGAGACCGACATCGAGACGGGCGGCGCCCCGCCCCGCGCGATCCTGCAGCGGACGCTCGACAAGGTGCACGCGCTGACGCCGGCGAGCCCGCGCGAGCATTTTCTGATCCTCTACTTCACGGAATCGCTGGCGCAGATTCCGGACCTGCCAGAGGCAGACATCAGGAAGATGGTCGACCGGGCCGCCGAGATGGTCGGCGGCGCCATCAAGGAAGAGTACCGCCTGCTCGCCAAGGATCTCGAGAAGGCGCTGGTCAAACCGTCGGACGATCCGGGCGTGTGGCGCATCAAGGGCGCCGAGAATTTCTACGCGGATGCGCTGAGGCTCTACACGACGACCGACCTTACTCCCGCCCAGATGCACGAGGCAGGAGAGAAGCTGGTCGCCGGCATAACGGCTGAGATCGAGCCTCTACTTCTCGAGCTCGGCCAGGAAGAGGGCACGGTGGGTCAGCGCCTGCATGTGATGAGCACGGACCCAGCCTATCTCTTCCCCGATACGCCCGAAGGCCGCACGGCGATGATCGAGGCGATCGACGGCCAGATCAAATGGGCCGAGACACGGCTGTCGCGCGTGATTTCGGTTGGCCCCAAGGGCAAGGTCGAGGTGCGACAGGCGCCGACGATCTCGCAGGACACCGCGCCGGGGGCCTATTATAAGGCCGTCGCGCTCGATGGGTCGCGTCCTGCCACGTACAACCTCAACATCCGCTCGACGCTGGATTTTCCGGCCTGGGCGCTGCCGACGCTTACCTACCACGAAGCTGCACCCGGCCATCACGTGCAGGCGGGGCTTGCCCGGGAGAAGCCGGACCAGCCGGTGCTGAACTTCGCGATCTCGAGTCCGGCATTCAGCGAGGGCTGGGCGGTCTATGCCGAGGATCTCGCCAACGAGCTTGGGGCTTACGAGACCGACAAGCTGGCGAAGCTGGGGTATCTGCAGTCGCTATTGTTCCGCGCTGCGCGCCTCGTGGCTGACACCGGCATCCATGCCGAGCGGTGGAGCCGGGAGGAAGCGATCACCTACCTCGTCGACACGACCGGAATGCCTCGCGCGCGGATGGAAAACGAGGTCGACCGTTATACGATCTGGCCCGGTCAGGCGTGCGCCTACATGGCCGGACGCGAAACGATCCGCCGCTTGAGAACTTCGGCCCAACGGGAGCTGGGACAGGCGTTCGACCTGCGCAGTTTTCATGATGCGATCCTCGGAGCGGGGCCTCGCCCCCTGCCCGTTCTGGAGGCCGATATCGACGAGTGGGTCGCGGCGCGGCGGCCTGCGGCGCCTACGGAATAGCTTTTTCAAGTCGCCACTGCGTCTCCAGCCAGACGCAAACCCGCCCTAATCGGCGCGCGGGATGCCTCGCATTGGCGCGACGGCTCGCGCCTGACCTTGGGGACAGACAATGAAACGCTCACGCATCTATCTCAGTGCGGCTGTGTCCGTATTGACGCTTGCCGCATGCGCTAGCCCGACGACTACGGTCGCGGACGGCAGGGACAAGCAGGTCGCCGATAACGAACGCGTCCGCAGCGAGCCCAAGAAGGAGGCGGACGAGAAGGATGGTGTGATCGTTACCGGCCAGCTCGCAGAGAGCCGCGACCGGGGCGCCGCCAAGCCGGTCGAGGCCTATGCGCAACCCATACCGATGGCCCCTCCGCCGCCCTCGGCCGCCTATGCCGGACGCGCCGATCTGAAAGCGTATGTCGGCGGCCAGGGGAATATCGCCCAATCCTCGCCCCAGCCCCGCCCTGGCGATGTGAATCGCGAGAACTATGAGGACGTGAAGATCAACACCGTGAAGGTGACCGCGCAGGAGCCGGTTTCGACCTTCTCGATCGACGTCGACACCGCCAGCTACGCCAACGTCCGCCGCATGCTGAATGCCGGCCACTTGCCGCCGAAGGATGCGGTGCGGATCGAGGAGCTGATAAACTATTTTGACTACGACTACGCCCTGCCGAAATCGAAGGACCAGCCGTTCGAGACGACGGTGAAGGTTGTGCCCTCGCCCTGGGGCAAGGGTAAACAGCTGATGCATATCGGCGTGCAGGGGTATGACATCAACCGGGACAGCCGACCGCCGCTCAATCTCACGCTGCTGATCGACGTCTCGGGTTCGATGAGCGACGAGAACAAGCTGCCGCTGGCGGTCAAGTCGTTGAAGATGCTGATCGACCAGATGAGCGCGAAGGACCACATCTCGATCGCGGTCTATGCCGGCGCGGCGGGGATGGTGCTGGAGCCGACCAGCGGGGCTGACAAGGCGAAGATCAATGCGGCGCTCGACAAGCTGAGCGCGGGCGGATCGACGGCGGGCGGCGAAGGGCTTCGGCTGGCCTACAGCCTTGCCGAGCAGAACTTCGACAAGAAGAGCGTCAATCGGGTGATGCTGCTGACCGACGGCGACTTCAACGTCGGCATCAGCAATCCGCAGCAGCTGGAAGACTTCGTCAGCCGCAAGCGCGAGACGGGCGTCTACCTGTCGGTGCTGGGTTTCGGCGAAGGCAATTACAACGACCTGCTGATGCAGAAGCTCGCCCAGAACGGCAACGGGATGGCGGCTTACATCGATACGCTGAATGAAGCCCGCAAGGTTCTGAACGACGATCTTTCGGGATCGATGTTCTCGATCGCGAACGACGTGAAGATCCAGGTGGAGTTTAACCCCGCGAAAATCGCGGAATACCGCCTGATCGGCTACGAAACGCGGATCCTGAACAAAGAAGACTTCAACAACGACAAGGTCGATGCCGGCGAGATCGGCGCGGGGACTTCGGTGACGGCGGTCTACGAACTGACGCCGGTGGGATCGAGCGCCACGCTGGTCGATCCGAGCCGTTATCAGACGCCGGTTTCGGACAAGACCGCGAACGGCAATGAGTTCGCGTTCCTGAAGCTGCGTTACAAGATCCCCGGCGAGGACAAATCGAAGCTTGTCGATCGTCCGATCACGGCGAGCGACCAGGTTGCCGATATCAAACAGGCGCCGGAGGCGACGCGGTTTGCGACTGCGGTTGCAGCTTACGGGTCGATGCTGCGCGGCGATCCCTATATCGACAAGTCGTTCACCTGGGACTCCGTGATCGAGCTGGCCAACGGGGCCAAGGGCAAGGACGAGTTCGGCTATCGGTCCGAGTTCATCCAGCTTGCTCGCCTCGCCAAGACGGCCGCCACTCAGGCGACGCTTGAGCGGCAGGGCGGCGGGGTGAGCGGGCAGTAGCCCCTCGCTTTTCACCTGACCTGAAAACAGATCGGGCCTGCGGTTCGCGCCGCAGGCCCGCTTCTCGTCTGGGCGGACCGGCGCGCGGTCTTGAGGGGCATCGCGACCGCTTGGCGCCGGAGGACGAGGTTCTGGTCTTTCGAAACCCCTAGGCGGCGATGCGGTCGAGTTCGCTGCCCGAAGCGCAGACCGGATCAAGACCCATTTCGAGGTCGGCTACTTCTTCGCGGCGCTTGGTGAAGTCCGCATTGCGGCGGACAAAGACGGTGGTCGCACCGTAACGGCGGGCTTCGCGCCAGCGCCAGAAGGCGTTGATGTCGCCGCTGACGCCGCCCTGGTCGCCGACGCGGATGATGCGCCATGTGCGGCCCTCGGCCACCGCGAACAGCACGACGCCGGCGACTTTCGCCCAGTCGTGGTCCATGCCCATGCGCTCGAATTGGTAGGAGGCGCCGCTAGCGCCGCAGAAGTTGACAGCCCCAAACATTGTTCACTCTCCGTTCTGGTTCGACTGTTATATTCCCTTTTTGTTCTCATGCAAGATTGTCGGCAGAACTTTTTAGTAAACAACACGGTAACCATTGTGGCGGGGTCTGATTTAAAGGCTGCGGCGATTGCGGTTTTGCGCCCTGCTCTCTCGGGCATGGCGTCTCGTTCTCGCAGGCAAGGCCTGCAGGTTGGGTCGGCTGAGTTTTCGGGGAATTCGTCCGAGCTAAGGCGGCCCACGGATGCGCTGGCCGGCCCTGGGGCTGGCCGCCGACGATTTTTGTCGCACCCCTCGAAAAATCGTCGTCGTCGTCGACGACGGCCCGGCCGGATGCGGCGGGCGCTGAAGCTGCGATACGGCGTTCGTCAGGAGGCGGGCCAGCTTCACGACCAGATGGGCGGAATGTCTCTCGACCGCGTCGAGACGCTGGAGGGCGCGCTCAAAGCGCCGCTCGATCTCTTCAAGGGAGGGGGGATGGCCGGTAAGGGCGTAGCCGGGACGGCGGCCTTTCCTGCGCCCGCGCTTGGGCGTGTGGCCCAGCATCTGACGGGCCCGGATATGGGTCAGGGCCGCGATCATGTCCTCGATCATGATGAGCGAGCCCAGGAGATCGAGGCGGACAGAGCGGTCCTTGGGGTTCGCCTTGATCCAGGCCCGCGTCTCTTGGTCCGCCAGCGTCCGGGCGAGGTAGCCGATGAACCAGGAGACCAGCTCTCTCAAAAACAGAGCCGGGTTCAGGGGCAGGAGCACAGAGAGGATCAGCGGCGCAAACATGACCCCAGTATCGCCCAGCGCCGAGATGAACTCTGAGCCGCAAATGCTGGGATTTGGGGGCTGAAGATTTTTCGAAACTGCAGAGTTATCCGACTGCGTTGGACTGCTCTATCGGCCGTGTCCCCACGAAGGCGGGGGTCCAGCGCCGACCGCCAGGCTTGTCCTGAATTCGGGCTTCAGGCTTTGGAGCGCTGCGCGCGCATTTTTCCGAAGAGGACTGGGGCCCTTCGCTGTCGCTCCGGGCGTTCACCATTCGGTTTGATCCACCGGATCAAACCGCGCCTGTGGCGCCATGGCTTGCCCCCGCCTGCGCGGGGAACGCGGACCTGAAGGTCCGCTTCCAGAAAGATTCTCGCGTCTGCGCAGCTTCGCTGCTCCGCCCGGGATGACAGTGGTGGATGTGGCTCGCAGGCCGTCGCCTACGCTCCGGCGTTCGCTCCTCGATTTGGTCCACTGGACCAAATCGCGCCTTCGGCGCCGTCGCTCACCCGCTTGACGACACATAGCTCTGTGGCTATATGTTGACCCATAGCCAACGGGGTATGGATACCAGATGTCGAAGGCTCATGATATGATCTTCAGGACGCTTGCCGATCCAACGCGGCGGGCCATTTTCGAGCGGCTTTGCCGCGAGGGCGAGCAGACGGTCGGGGCACTGACGGCTCGGGCCGGGGTCTCGCAGCCGGTCGTCTCGAAGCATCTCGGCGTCCTGAAGCAGGCCAGGCTGGTGCGCGCCCGCCCCAACGGCCGGCTGACGCACTACAGCGCGCAGCTCGGCGCTCTTGCTCCGCTGATCGACTGGACAAGCCAGATGGCCGGGTTCTGGGAAAGCCGGTTCGACAAGCTCGAGGATCTGCTCAAAAGGATGGACCAGTGACCAACGCATCCGAAATGCGCTCCGTCGTCGTCGAACGGGAGATCGCTCATCCGCCGGAAAAGCTGTGGCGTGCGCTGACGCAACCGCACCTGATGGAAGAGTGGCTGATGAAGAACGACTTCAAGCCCGATGTGGGCCACCGCTTCAACCTTCGCGGAGACTGGGGCGGCGTTCTCGACTGCGAAGTCCTCGCCGTCGAGCCGCACAAGACGCTGTCCTACACCTGGGACTTCAAGCACGACGATGCGGCCTACAATCTCAAGAGCGTGGTGACCTTCACGCTCACGCCGACCGCCGCGGGCACCCGCCTGCGCGTGGAGCAGTCGGGCTTTCGGCCCACTCAGAAGCAGGCCTATGGCGGCGCCCATGCCGGGTGGAAGCAGTTCTTCGACAAGCTGGAACAGGTCGTCGCGAAGGAAGGTTGAAGCCTGCCGACACAGGTCAAATCTAGGAGGGTGAAATGACTTCCAATAAATGGATCCGTCAGATTCATCGCTGGCTGTCGATCGCGTTTACCCTGGCTGTCGTGGCTACCGCCGCCGCCCTGGCGCAGAAGGAGCCCATCGTCTGGGTGTCTAATGTGCAGCTTCCGCCGCTTGCCTTGCTTTTCCTGACGGGCCTCCACTTGTTCGTGCCGCCGTACGCCGCAAAATGGCGCGGCGGGCGGCGCACCGAGGGATAGGAGCGAACGCAATGGCGAAGAAGCCGGCGACAGTTGCGAAGAAAGCCCCCGCAAGGAAGGCCGCTGGCAAGACACCCGCTGCAAAGGCGTCCAGACCGCGCAAGGCGCTGAAGCCTGGCGCCAATGGAGTCGTCCTGCTTTCAGGCGGCAATCCCCAGATCGCGAAGGGCTATGGCGATGCGCCCGTGCAGGCCTACATCGCGGGGATGCCGGACTGGAAGAGCAAGGTCTGGCGCCGGCTCGACAAGCTGATCGAGCGGACCGTACCGGGCTTGAACAAGGCCGTGAAATGGAACTCGCCCATGTATGGCGTGGGAGAAAAAGACCACTGGTTCCTCGGCGTCCATGTCTTCGAGAAGTATATCAAGGTGGCATTCTTCATGGGCGCGCAGCTGGATCCTGTGCCGCCCGGCAAATCCAAGCAGAAGAATGTTCGCTATCTCGACATCTACGAGGGAGAGCTCGACGACGCGCAGTTTGCGGACTGGGTGAAGCAGGCCAGCAAGCTGCCGGGAGAGAAGATGTGAGCGGCGGACGATGGATGACATCCTAACATACACGGGCACGGTCAGACGCGATCCACGGATCGAAGCCTGGTTCACCGGCATCACCGACCCGTTCCGCCTGATGGTGCGCCCGTGGTTCGAACGCATGCGCGCCTGTGGCCCTGACGTTCGCGAGCTGCTGCACGACGGATGTCCTATCGCCTGCGTGGGCGATGCTCCGTTCGCATACGTCAACGCGTTCAAGGCGCATGCGAGCGTCGGCTTCTATCATGGCGCCACGCTCGCCGACCCAGCCGGCCTGCTGGAAGGCAATGGCAAGCGTATGCGGCACATCAAGCTGCGCCACGGCAAAGAGCTGGACGATGAGGCGCTGAACGGGCTGATCGTTGCAGCCTACAAGGATATCCATCGACGACTCGGCGCCTGAACCCGGGCCGGACAAGGAGCAGAAACAATGGCCAAGTCCCCGATGAAGAAATCACAGGGCGCGGCGACCAAGGCGAAGGCGACGGCCTCTCCCTCGAAGCTGGTCGATGCGAAGATCAAGGAGCTGGGTGACTGGCGAGGTGAGACGCTCGCCAAGATCCGCGCCCTTATCCATCAGGCTGTGCCGGACGTGGTCGAAGAGTGGAAATGGCGCGGCGTGCCGATATGGGAGCATAGCGGCATCATCTGCACCGGCGAGACCTACAAGGAGTATGTGAAGGCGACCTTCGCCAAGGGCGCAGCGCTGGACGATCCTTCGGGCCTGTTCAATTCCGGCCTCGGCGGCGGCACAAGGCGCGCCATCGATTTCCGCCAGGGCGACAAGATCAACGAGAAGGCGTTCAAGGCGCTTGTTCGCGATGCCGCGGCGCTGAACACCTCGAAGCGGGCTGCCGCTGGCTCTGCCCCCGCGAAGAAGAAAGCAAAGAGCGCCTGAGAAGCGGGGCGGCGCGCTTGGCCTGACAGTCCCGGACTATTGCGGCGGGCCGGAGCGGACGGACATGGTGTAGGGGATGTAGATCTCCAGCTCGAGCGGGCCGACGGGCCTCGACTGGGTGCTGGAGTGCATGCCGGAAAGGTTAACATCGACATTGCCGGCGCCGCCGAAGGAGGCCTGCATCAGCTTCACGTCCTCTGCTATGGCCTTGATGAGCGTGTCGCGGTGCTTCTTGGGCTCGGAGACGCCGAGGAACTGGCTGTCGCCGATGATCGCCTCGACGCGGCCGGTGAGCGGGGTGTCCTTCACGAACTTCTCGGCGCGGGCGCGGATGGTCTCGAACGTGTCATTGGGGCGGACCAGCACTTTCAGGACAATGTCGATGCCGGAGCGGTCGTTGCCGCGGTCCTGGATCATTTCCTTGATGGCGGCGGTCTCGATGGCGGCGGACATGCCGGGCTGGCCGACCTCGATGCTCATGCCCTCGGCGCGGGAGGCGCGCTGGTTCACGGCGGCGAAGGTTTTCGCGAGTTCATCCTCGCGGGCCTCGGCGGCGCGCGTGCCGGTTTCGTAGCGGATGCTGAAGAGCACGAAGTCGGCGCGCACGGTGATGGACACCTGCGGGATCGCCGTCTGCTGCTGGCGGTTCACGAAGTTGCTTTGGGCGACGATCTGCTGCGCGGAGGCAGGAGCGGCGGAAATGGCGATGGCCGTGATAGCGGCGGCCAGGAGCAAGGCGCGTTTCATGTTGGCGTCCCTCTTACCGCCCGGCTTCAACGATCGCACGGCTGGCGGCGGGACCAGCGGGCGCAGGCAGTCACGATACGGCGAGCTAGCGCGAGGGCGTGCCCAGGACGATCGCGTAGGGAATATACATTTCAAGCTCGAGCGGGCCGCTGGGGCGCGTCTTCACCCTGCCCTGCAAACCGGTGAGCGAGATAACGGCGGGCGTGGCGCCCATGGTCGGCGGGCCGGTGAAGATGGTCTGCAGGAGGCGTGTGTCTTCAGCGATCTTGCGGAGCAGTTCCTCGCGATGCTTTTTCGGCTCGGTGACGCCGATGTATTGCAGGTCGCCGGTGGTCGCTTCGGCGCGGCCGGTGAGCTGGATTTCGGAGATGAACTTCTCGGCGCGGGCGCGGACGGTCTCGAACGTGTCGTTGCGCTGGGTGGCGAACTTGAAGACCAGCGGGATGGACGAGCGCTCGCCATAGTCCTGGATTGCTTCCTTGGCGACGGTGGTCTGCACGGGCGCCGACTCGCCGGGTTCGCCGACTTCAAGCGTGATGCCCTGCGCGCGTGAGACACGGAGTGTGAGCGCGGCGAAGGTGCGTTCGAGCTCGCGCTGGCGTTCATCGACCGCGCGGGTGCCGGTTTCGAGGCTGACGGTGAAGATGACGTAGTCGGCGGGGACGGCGATCGAGACGTAGGGCGGGCCGCCGCCGGCGGCATACTCAGGCAGCACTACCGCGCTCTCGTCGGACTCACTCTGGATCCGCTGCCCGGTGACGACGATCATGTCTTTGTCGACCTGGGCGTAGGCCGCGCACGGAAAGAGCGAGATCGCCAACAGCGCGCCAGCCATCCATTTCAGCATCTGTCCCTCCACGAACGACATCCCGATCCAAGCATGGCGGGGCGGCGCCTGCCAGCGGCTTCGCGCATGTTGCGTTGCAGGCGTGGCGGCGCCAGAAAGCAAACGGCGGCGCTTTTGAGGCGCCGCCGTTGATCGTTGACCATGCCGTAAGCGTTACGAGCGGACGCCTTCGGTTTTCCGTTCCGCTTCGACTTTCGCGGCGTACTCGTTGTCCCGGTACTTCTTGAACTCGTTGCGGGCGATAGCGCGGTTGTGAACTTCGTCCGGGCCGTCCGCGAGGCGCATGGTGCGCATCGAGGCGTACTGCTTGGCGAGGCCGAAATCGGTAGTGACGCCGGCGGCGCCGTGAGCCTGGATCGCGTTGTCGATGATCTTGAGCGCGGCGCGGGGACCGGCGACCTTGATCATGGCGATCTCGTTCTGCGCGCCCTTGTTGCCGACCTTGTCCATCATGTCCGACGCCTTGAGGCAGAGCAGACGCGTCATCTCGATGTCCATGCGGGCTTCGGCGATCCGCTCTTCCCACACGGAGTGTTCGGCGATCTTCTTGCCGAAGACGGTGCGAGAGAGGAGACGCCTGCACATTTTCTCCAGCGCGACTTCCGCTGAGCCGACGGTGCGCATGCAGTGGTGGATGCGGCCCGGTCCGAGGCGGCCCTGGGCGATCTCGAAGCCACGGCCTTCGCCGAGCAGCATGTTCGAGGCCGGCACGCGCACGTTGTCGAGGAGGACTTCGGCGTGGCCGTGCGGGGCGTCGTCATAGCCGAACACCGGCAGCATGCGGATGATCTTTACGCCGGGCGTGTCGAGCGGCACGAGGATCTGCGACTGCTGCTTATGCTTCTCGGCGTTGGGATCCGACTTGCCCATGACGATCGCGATCTTGCAGTGGCTGTCGCCGACGCCCGACGACCACCATTTGCGGCCGTTGATGACGTACTCGTCGCCCTTGCGCTCGATGCGCGTCTCGATGTTGGTCGCGTCGGACGAGCCGACGGCCGGTTCGGTCATGAGGAACGCCGAGCGGATCTCGCCGTTCATCAGCGGGCGCAGCCATTTCACCTTCTGCTCTTCGCTGCCGTAGTAATGCAGCACTTCCATGTTGCCGGTGTCGGGCGCGGAGCAGTTGAAGACTTCGGACGCGAACGAAACGCGGCCCATGATCTCGGCCAGCGGAGCGTATTCGAGGTTGGTGAGGCCGGCGCCGTGCCACTCGCCTTTGTCATGCTCCTTGTGCGGAGGCATGAACATGTTCCAGAGGCCTTCCTTCTTCGCGATGGCCTTGAGGTCGTGCACGATCTGCGGCGTGACCCAGCGGTCGCCGGCGTCGTGCTGTTTCTGGAAGGTCTCGACGTTGGGATAGATGTGTCTGTCCATGAACGCCGAGACGCGTTTGATCCAGTCCTTAGATTTTGCGCTGTATTCGAAATCCATGGGTTTTTCCTCGTTTCCCTGCCGCCCGTCTCAGCGCCGCGCTCCGACGCCGGGCCCTTGCCCGTCCGGACGCGCAGCGGCGCGGCGTTTTACCTTTTGGTGAAAACTTGCGTAGCGGGGCCCCAAGGGCAAGGCAATGGTCCGCCCCTCGGATTCACCTGGGATTTGATGCGTCAGGAAGGCGCTCTGGCGTCTTCCCTGGCGGCCGGAACGACCGGCGGAGACGCTGTTACGCGCGGCCCAGGGGGCTGGCGGACACGGAACGTTCGGCGAGCGCGGCCAGGTCCTTCCACCAGTAGCCGACCAGCGGAACCACCTGCCCGCCGACGCTGTCGACCTTGCGGCCGGCGTGTTCGCCCTTGAGAGCCTCGTAGAAATCACGGGCCGCGCCATTGTCGCGCAGCACCCAAAGGCCGCCGGAGAACATGCCGCGGCGGATGCAGTGGTCGGCGGCGGTTTTCATCAGCGCCCGGCCGACGCCGGCGCCGCGGTGTTCCTTCAGCACATAGACCATGCTCACTTCGGCGTCCCACGGGGCGAAAGCTTCCCGTGTCGCGCCGACCATGGCGAAACCGACGATGTCCTTGCCGGAAGCGGCGACATAGATCGCCTCGTCAAGATCTTCAGAGCGGCGGTCGAGATTGGAGCGCCAGCGCGGGGTGAGGCGGCGCTCGGTGAGGCTTTCCAGATACGCGCCGTCCAGCAAGCCCTTGTAGGCTTCCTTCCAAGTGCGTTCGTGGACGCGCGCGATACCGGGAGCATCCGTGCGGCGGGCCGTGCGAATGTGGATCATCCCTCGCCTCCTTCCGACTCGACAACTCTGATGTGCGCTGAAGCGTTTCGCAAGGCGCCCCAGGTTCGACAGTGCGCGTATGCCGCTGCTATGTGACCGCACGCGCACGTTTTCGTTCCTGTTTTGATTCGCCTTCCCGGGTTCCCTCCCACCGATGTCCGCCCCCGTCATCGCCGTCATCCTGGCTGCAACGCTGATAACCGCTGCGATATCCGGCGTGTTCGGCATGGCGGGCGGGCTGTTGCTGATGGGCGTGTTGGCGGCGTTCGTGCCTGTGGCGACCGCCATGGTGATGCATGGTTTCATCCAGATCATCTCGAATTTCTCGCGCGCAGCTTTTCTTTGGAAGCACATTTCCTGGTCACTCGTGGGCCGCTATGCGCTCGGGATAGGCGGGGCGCTGGCCCTGATCGCCGCCATCGCCTGGCGGCCGACTCAACCGGCTGTCTTCCTCATGCTGGGGCTGACCGCCATGCTGGTGTGGATCCCCAGGACGCTGGTCGACATCGATGTCGGCCGCCCCTGGCAGGCGGAACTGTGCGGCTTTCTTGTCCAGACGCTGAACACGATCGCGGGGGTGGCGGGGCCGCTGCTGGACCTGTTTTTCGCCAAGACGATGCTGCCGCGCCAGACGGTGGTGGCGACGAAGGCGGCCACCCAAGTGATGGCGCACGCCGTGAAGATCGGCTTCTGGGGCTGGCCGCTGCTGGGGATGCTGTCATCGCCAGAGGCGCAGAATTCCCACTTCCCGCCGCCGTGGGTGTTCGCGGCGGTGATCCCGCTATCGCTGCTGGGGACGTGGCTGGGTGGACGCGTGCTGGACCGGATGACTGACATCAGCTTCCGAGAATGGACGAAGTGGCTCGTGACGTTGACGGGCGTAGTCTATCTGGCCCGCGGGGCATGGGGGTATCTCGGATAGGGAGCGCCGGGCGCCTGCCCGGCACCGTCTATCGTCACGCGAGACGTGAGTTATCGATCAACAAGTTCGCGGCTGCGCGGCGACTGCCAGGCAGAGGTCTGGCGTTCCCCTACTCCACCGAACAAAACAGGTCGTCTTTCGTTGACTTGCGGCCAGCTTCGCAGCCGAGGCTGGTGAAGGGATCGCTAGCTGTGCTGAGCCACTGGCTGCGTTCGTCGATCTGCTGAACCGTGACGTCGAGCGAGGGAGGCTCGCGGGTCCAGGCGGGGAAGTCTGGGAGCCTGCAGGCGTCGCCCGTGAGCAGACCCTTGCCGCAGATTTCGTTGCGCAGCTCGATGAGGTTAGCGGCGCCGGATTTCAGCGCGATGTCGGCGCGGTAGAGTTCGTTGTCGTAGAGCGCATCCACGCCTTGCGCTTCGCGTACGCCACCAAGCGCCTTGTCGATGATAATGCTCCAGCGCTGGGCATCGATAGAAACGACGAAAGGATCGAGCGGTTCGGACCGGGTCGTGGGAGCGGCGGGTTCAGCGGGCGGCGTGGCGGCGGATTGCTGCTGTGGCTGGCAAGCGGCAAGCATCAGGACGGCGGGCGCCAACAAAATTCGCATAAGCGACTCCCTCTGGAGAGGCTCGAACACTAGCAGGTTCGGGGCGGACGGATCGAGGGCTTTGCAGCCGCTCCGCAGTTCAGCCGGCTTGGGCGGCCGGTTTCAAGCGGTCGGCGCGGCGTTCAGGGCCGGCAAAGGCCTTTTCATCGCGGCGGCGACGGTCGGGGCCGGCGTAATCCGGCTGCTCGATGAAGGGGCGGTCGGAGGTGCGTGCGGCGGTGATCTTTTTGAGCAGCACGTCGCCCGAGGCGGGGAACAGCACGTATTCGTGGCCGCCGGCGTTGAGCACGGCGCGGACAGTGGCGAGATCGCGGCGCGGCGAGCAGGCGATGATCGGCACGCGCGGATTGGGACTCTGAGGCGAGCGCCGGACGAAGCGCATCAGGTCGAGACCTTCGTCGTTCTCGGGCGCTTCGACATGGACGAGCAAGGCATGCGGTTCGACGGAGCCAAAGAACCCGAGCATCTGCTGCTGGGCGACGGCGAGATTGATGTTGCGAACGTTGACGCCGCGGAGCGCCATGCGCAGCGTACGCGCGACGCCCTGTTCCTTTGAAACGATGATGACGTTCAATTCCGCCGGAAGCATTCGATTCCCCCCTGCCTTGCTCAGGGATAGCGGCAGGATGTTAACGCAAGCCTACGTTTAGGTAACTTTTGGCGGCCGGTCAGGTGAGCTGGTGCGCGGCAAGCAGCGAATAGCCGCCGTTTTTCCTCACCAACTCGTCGTGCGTGCCGGACTCGGTCACGCGTCCTTGATCCAGGAAGTAAATGCGATCGGCCCGGCGGACGGTGGAAAGCCGGTGGGCTATGACGATGATGGTGCGCTTGCCGGCCAGGGCGGCGATGGCCTGCTGCACCTTCGCCTCGTTGGCGCTATCGAGGGCGCTGGTGGCTTCGTCGAGCAGGAGGACCGGCGCGTCAGAGAGAAGCGCACGGGCGAGCGCGATGCGCTGGCGCTGGCCGCCGGACAGGTTGCGTCCGCCCTCGCCTGCCGGCGCGTTCCAGCCGCCGGGCAGAGCGTCGATGAAGTCGCAAGCGGCGGCAGCGGCGGCAGCCTTGATTTCGGCGTCGCTGGCGCCCGGCTGGGCGAGCGCGATGTTCTGGCGGATGCTGGCGTCGAACATGAAGGCGTCCTGTGAGACCAGCGCGAGATTGCAGCGTAGCGAGGCGAGCGTAACATCACGAATGTCCTTGCCGTCGATGCGCACAGCGCCAGCGCTGACGTCATAGAGACGCAGCAGCATGTTAAAGACAGTGGTCTTGCCGGCCCCCGAGGGGCCGACAAGCGCTATGGTTTGGCCGGGTCTTGCCTCGAAGGTGAGGCCGTTGAGGGTTGGCTCTTCGCCATAGCTGAAGCGGACGTCATCAAATAAGATGCGGCCTTCTGCCCGCTCCAGTACTGCCGCGCCGGGCTTGTCGTTGACGGCGGGTCTGGCGTCGATGGCGGCGTAGATTCGGGCCGCGGCGGCAAGGCCTTCGTTGACGACGGCATTGAGCGTGCCAAGAGCGCGAACTTCCGGCGAGGCGATGCCGATGGCGGTGATGATGCCCACGAGTTCGCCGATGGTGATGGCCCCCGACAGCGCGCGCCAGCCGGCGAAGACGAAGAGGCCTGCGAGCGCAATGCCGCCGAAAATCTCGAGCAGCGGATCGACCAGCGCCTTGGCGCGCAAAACCTTCATGTAGAGACGTGCGCGTTCGAGGAAGCCGGCGGAGGCGCGACCGCGCTGCCAGCCCTCGAGGCGGTACGCCTTCACCGTGCGGGCGCCCTGGAAGGCTTCGCCGAGGACGGAGGTGAGTTCACCGGCCTGTTCCTGTGCGCGCCGCGAAGATTTGCGGACGCGGTCGCCAAGCCTGGCGACGGGCCAGAAGGCCAGCGGATAGACGACCAGCAGCAGGAGCGTCAGCGCCCAGTCTGTCATCGCCATGAAGATGACGTTGGCGATGATGGTGAGCGTCGACTTGGCGAGGTTGGTGGCGACGCGAAGCGAGGCTTCGCGCACCAGCACCATGTCGTTGGCGAACTGGGAGACGTATTCGCCGGAATTCTTCGACTGAAGGCGGGCGAAGTCGCCCTGGATCAGGCTTCCGAACAGGGCTTCCTGCAGCCTGACGACGGCATTCTGGACGCCGCGGTTGTTGGTCTGGGTCTGCCAGTACATCGCCGGGGCGCGAAGAAGCACCAGCGCGATGATGACGACGGGCGTCACGGTGAAGACGCGCGGGTCGGTGGTGTTGATCCAATCGATGGAAAGAGTGGTGATCTGCGAGTAGCCCCACGCGCACGCGGCGGCGGCGGCCGCGAAGATCAGGCCGAGGCCGAACCAACGCCATTGAGGCGCCAGCCAGTCGCGCATGAAGCGCCCTGAGAGTCCTTTGTGGGTGTCAGGCATGCGTCCCGGGCGCCTCTGGACCAGATCGGTCAGGCCCAAACTGATCAGGCATCGTGGCTCTTGCCGGTTTGCGGATCGAGCAGGCGGTGGGCGTGGAGAATGAAGTAGCGCATGTGAGCGTTGTCGACCGTGCGCTGGGCGGCGCTCTTCCACGCATCGAACGCCGCGCGGTAGTTGGGATAGGCGCCGACGAAATGGATCTCGCCAAGATCCTTGAACTCCAGCTTGCCGATCTGTTTCAGCTCGCCGCCGATGACGAGGTGAAGCAGTTGCTTGTCGGGCGTAGACGCGGTCATTGCTGGCTCCGGCTGCGCTGATAGTCCTGCAGCAAAACCTGAAGCCTTCCCATTATCAGCGGGTGAAGAGCCGCGCCAGCGGTGACAACCCCGTTCTGGATGACGGACGACTGGTTGAATTCCAAAGGCTTGCCGAAACGGTCGGTCGTTACGCCGCCTGCCTCGCTGATGAGCAGGACGGCGGCGGCCAGATCCCAATCGCTCTTGGAGTTGAGGGCGACGGCCGCGTCCCAGCGGCCCGAGGCGACAAGGCACATCCGCCAGGCGATGGAGTTGGGGATAGGAGTGAGTATCTCGATGCCGGGCCAGTACCTGGCGGCCCCGCCCCGGACGAAGACGTCCGGCTGACCCACCATGCGGCAAGACAGATCGCTCTGAGCCGTGACGCGGACTGGCTTGCCGTTCATCGTCGCGCCGCCGCCAACGCGGGCGGCGAAGAGTTCGTCGAGCACGGGGTTGTAGACGACGCCTGCCGCCGGCTGGCGGCCCTCGAGGCGGGCGATGGAGACGCAGAAGCCCGGCACGCCCTTCACGAAGTCCTTGGTGCCGTCGATGGGATCGACCACCCAGACGCGGTCCTGCTCGCGGTCGAGCGGATTGTCCTTGGTTTCTTCCGACAGCCAGCCATAGCCGGGATGCGCCTGGCGAAGGCGCTTCGAGATCAGGTCGTTGATGGCGATGTCAGCTTCGGTGACCGGGTTGCCAGGCGATTTGTCCCAGGACTTCGCGCCCTTCTCCAGCCATTCGAGCGAGAGCTTGCCGGCCTCGCGCGCCACATCGACCAGCAAGGAGAGTTCAGCGTCAAGCTCGGCTTCAGCGTCCGGCAAGGGCGAGTCCGTCGATCAGCAGGCTGGGTGAATTGGCGGAGGAGCGGACATCGAGGTCCGATCCCGGGACGGCGCGCAGAAACATGGATGGGAGATCGCCGGCCACGGTGACTTCGGAGACCGGATAGGCGCGCTCGCCATTCACGAACCAGAAGCCGGAGACGCCTACGGAGTAGTCGCCGGTGTTCGAGTTGAGCGACGGGCCAAACATGTCGGTGACGAGGAGGCCGGTCTTCGCGTCGGCCATGAGCTGGGCAAGCGTGCGCTTGCCGGGCTGGATGTCGAGGTTGGAGGTGGTGACGCCGGGCGGGTCGCCGAAGCCCATGCTGGAAAAGCCGTTAGGCGTGAGGCCGAGCTGGCGGGCGGAGGGGCCGTTGAGCAGCCATTGCGTGAGCACGCCGTCCTTGACGAGCGCGGTGCGCTGGACAGCCCTGCCCTCGCCGTCGAAGCCGCGCGAGCCGAAGCCGCCAATAATCGTGGGGTCGTCGATGATGTCGACGCCTGGGGCGAAGACGGGCTTTCCCATCCTGTCCTTAAGGAATGAGACGCCGCGCGCGATAGCCGGCCCGGAAATGGCGCCCACAAAGGCGCTGAGCAGGCGGTTGGCGAGGCGGTTCTCGAAGATGACCGGGGCGGTCTGGCTGTCGATCTTGCGCGGGCCGAGGCGCGCAGCGGCGCGCAGGCCGGCGTCGCGGCCGACTTCCTCCGGCGTACGCAATTTGGCGCGGCGGCGTTCGCTGGAATTCTCATAGTCGCGCTCCATCGCGCCGTCGCGCTCGGCGATGGCGACGGCGGTGATGCCGGACATGCCGGAGGATTTCTTCGCGACGAACCCGTTGGAGGCGGCGAGCCACGACCTGCTCGTGTTCCATGAGGCGCCGGAGTGCGAGCTTTGCTTGACGCCGGGCACGGCGAGCATGGCGGCTTCCATGGCGATGGCGCGGCGTTCGAGTTCGGGCGCTTCGGGCGTGTCGTCGCAGTCGAGCTGGAGATCGGGACGCGCGGAGGTGACTTCGGACGCGTCTGGCACGCCACACCATTTGTCTTCGGGCGCGAGCCGGGCCATGGCGACAACGCGGTCGCTCATCGCCTTGAGGGCGTCGGGCGAAAGGTCGGTCCCCGAGACGTGCGCCTGGCGGCGGCCGACCAGCGCACGGAGCGACAGGCCGCGGGACTCCTCCCGCTCGACATTCTCCAGCTCGCCATTGCGGACTTCGACGGAGAGGCTGGCGCTTTCGGAAACGCGAGCGTCGGCGGCGTCAGCGCCTGCGCGCAACGTCGCTTGAATGAGCGAGTGGAGAAGGCCTTCGTTGGAGGAGGTCATGAACCGGTTATGGGAAACGATAAGGGCGCCGGCAAGAAGACCGGCGCCCTGAAAGCTGTTTGCTGCGGTCCGGCGCTACTTCGCGCGGGCGTTGGGCAGGCGGTCGTTGATGTCGTCCCGGATGTCCAGGAGCGTAACCAGCACGCCGCAGATGATGGTGGAGGCGAACCAGCCGGTGATCAGGCCAACAACGATAGCAAGCGCGGCGACGCCGGAATCCTGAAGATGGCTGCCGGTCAGCTGGTAGAAGACTTCATTGACCTGCGCGCGCTGAATGTACGAACCGAATGCGTACAGCGCGATGATCGCGAAGTAAGCGATGTACACGATAAAGCGGAAACTGTTGATGATGAAGAACTTCATTGGGTACCCCTCCACTCCGTCCGGACTTATGTCTAGCTCGCGGCAAGACAACACGCGAACAGTTTTTTCCGTGAGCTTTCAAAGTTACTGCAAATGCAGCTAGCAGCTGCTATTCGCGTTGCAGCAACTGATCAAGACTTCAGCTTCGACTTCCAGGTCTTGAGGAATCGGGCTTTCAGGGCCTTGGCGTCATAGTCGGTCGAAACCCAGTCAGCGAAGGTCAGACCCTTGGCTTGGCCCTCGGCCAAGTATGTTTCGAAGACGAAATCGAGAACGCCGGTCTTGCCTTCGCGGATGTGGAGGTATTTGCGGGACAGCTGTTCCACCGCCTGCTCGACCGGTTGGCCCCTGCGGAAATGCAGATAGAGCACAGACATGACCCCTGCCCGGTCCGCCCCGGACTTGCAATGCATCAGGGCAGGATAGGCGATCCGGCCGAACAGATCGCGCGCCTCGAGGATGCTTTCCCGGCTGGGGGCCTCGCGGGAGAAGACCTGGAAATCGACCAGGTCGATTCCGTTGCGCTGGCAGGCCTCTTTCTCGAGCAGATAATAGCCCTTGGGGCTCGCCCCGCGCAGATTGAGGATGGTCTTGAGGCCCAGCTCTTTCGCGTAGCGGGCGATGTGTTCCGGCGACGGCTGGTTGGCGCGATACATCTCGTCGGAGATGCGATGCAGGTTGCGAAAGTTGGCGCGCAGGAAGCCGTGATCGCCCCAGACGAGCTCACGCCGGGCCCGACGGCGGCCGGCCGGGGTCGACAGGTCGATAGGCATGGCTGTGGCGGCGCCCGTGGACATGGCTGCTAGATGCCGTTTCCGGGCCGGAATGCAAGCAGCAGGGGCGCCGCGAGCGGAATAGGCCGCAGTGTGGCCGGGCTGGCGCAAAGTCTGGCGGGCCGCGCAGCAGGGAGTATATAGCGCTTCATGCCCAAGCGACTGACCCATTCACCCGTGATTCCCTTCGTGGGCGGAACGCTGCTGTGGGCCTACATGTCCATTCTGTCGCACACCATTCGCTGGCGCGTGGAGGGCATCGAGCATGCGCGCAAGTACTGGGAAAACCCGCAGGGCTGGGTGCTGGCGACCTGGCATTCGCGCATCCTGCTGATGCCGGTGATGCAGATCATCTACCGGCCGAAATGGGCCAAGCCCCCGCATCCCGCAACGTTGATGGTGTCGCCCTCGCGCGACGGCGAATACACCAACCGCTCGGGCAAGTGGCTCGGCCTTCACATCATCCGCGGCTCCTCTTCCGGTAGGAAGGACAAGGACAAGCGCGGCATGCTCGCGGCGCGCGAGGCGATGGAAGTGATGAAGAAAGGCGGCGGCATCGTGATGACGATCGACGGGCCGAGGGGCCCGCGCGAAGTCGTCGGCATAGGCACGATCAAGCTGGCGCAGCAGATGGGCGCGCCGATCGTCATCTATGGCCTTTCGGCGCAGGCGAAGCGCCTGAACACATGGGACCGCCTGCTCTTTCCTCCGCCATTCGCCCGCGGCGCCATCGTGATCCCCGAGCCGATCGAGACGTCGAAGAGCATGGACTCGGAGGAACTGCGCCAGCGGGTCGAGACGGCGTTGAAGGAGGCGACACGGCGGGCGGACGAACTCGCCGGGCTGGCGCCGGACACAGAGACAATGCCCGCCTCAAGGCCGACCGCAGCCGCGAAAGCGCCGATTGCAGAAACCTCCGAAGCCACGCATCAGGCGGCGATGGAGCATGGCGGCTCGTGACCGCATCGCTGTCGCTCTATCGTTTCGGCACCCGCCTTCTTGAACCTGTCGCCCCTTGGTTGGTCGAGCAGCGGATCAAGAGCGGCAAAGAGCGGCCCGAGCGCGTCCGCGAGCGGTTCGGGCTCACGGAAGCGAAGCGGCCGCAAGGCGTTCTCGTATGGATGCATGGCGCGAGCGTGGGCGAATGCCGCCTGCTGCTCGATGTAGTCGCAGCCATGCGCAGGCGACGGCCGGATCTGCACGCGCTGGTGACCAGCCAGACGCTGACATCGGCCGACATGATCGGCTCGTCGGGTGCAGCAAATGTCATCCACCAGATGGCGCCGGTGGACGGGCCGGGTGCGGTCGGGAGGTTCCTGCAATACTGGAAGCCGGATGCAGCGGTGTTCGCCGAGGGCGAGATCTGGCCGAACATGCTGGCGGGACTGAAAGCGCATCGCGTGCCGGCGGCGCTGGTCAACGCGCGCATGACGGAGAAGACGATCAGGAGCTGGAAACGGCGCGCGGGCGCGGCTCGCGAAGTGCTGTCGGTATTCGGCTTCATCGGCGCGGCGGACCAGGCGACAGCGGAAGGCCTGCAGGAGGCGACCGGTCGCCGTATCGGCGTCGTCGGCAATTTGAAGACGGCAACCGAGGTGCAGGGACCTTCGTCGGCGGATGTCGCGAAGTTCCGCGAAGCCGTCAACGGGCGGCCCATCGTGCTGGCGGCTTCCACGCATCCAGGCGAGGATGAGGTTGCGCTCGAAGCGTTCGCGGAAGTGCGGATGCGCCATCCTGACGTGCTGATGATCGTCGTGCCGCGCCACCCTGCCCGTGGCGACGCCATCGTCGAGTTGATGCGCGGGCGCGGGATGACGGCGCAGCAATGGTCGAAGGACAAGTCGGCGCCGGGCGCGGAGATCGACGTTCTGATCGCGGATACGATCGGCGAGCTGCTGTTCTGGTATGCGGCGGCAGATGCGGTCTATCTCGGCGGGGCGACGGTGGAAGGCATTGGCGGGCATAATCCGGTGGAGCCGGCGCAACTCGGCAAGCGCGTGTTCACTGGGCCCTACGGGTTCAACTTCCGCGAGACTTTCGAGGCGCTGGAGAAAGCTGGCGGATTGAGAATCGGCGCGACGCATGGGGAGCTGGCGGACTGGTGGCTGGGCGAGCTGAACGCGGCGCAGCCAGCGCCGGCGCTGGGCTCGTTTTTCTCCAGCGCGCAGGAGCCGTTCGAGCAGACGATCGACGCGGTGATCGCGATGCTGCCGAAAGCGCACGCCGATGCGTGAACCGCATTTCTGGCGGAGCTATGATCCGCGATCGCGCGACAGCGCGCCGGTGCTGCGGCTTCTGCTGACGCCGTTCGCGATGGCGTACGCGTGGGCGGGCAAGCGGCGGATCGAAAAAGCCGAGCCAGCGGATGCGGGGTTGCCGGTGATCTGCGTTGGCAATCTGACGCTGGGCGGCGCGGGCAAGACGCCGGTGACGGCTGCGGTGCGGAAATATCTGGCGACGAAGGAGCTACATGTCGCGTCGCTCTCGCGCGGCTATGGCGGCAGCGAGGAAGGGCCGCTGAAGGTGGACGCCTCGAAGCACTCATCAAAGGAAGTCGGCGACGAGCCGCTAATGCTGGCTGCGTCGGGTGAGGCGTGGATATCGAAGGACAGGCTGGCAGGCGCGAAGGCGATGAAGCTGGCGGGGGTTGATGTCGTCGTGATGGACGACGGCCATCAGAATCCAGTTCTGAAGAAATCGTTATCTATTGTGGTGATCGATGCGGCCGAGCCATTCGGGAATGGGCATGTGTTTCCCAAGGGACCGCTGCGGGAGCCGGTGGCGCGGGGGCTGGCGCGGGCGGACGCGGTCGTGCTGATGGGCGAGGGCGAGCCAATCGAGGCGCTGAAGGGGTTCAATAGGCCTGTGCTGCGCGCACGCCTTGCCCCGCTGGTGAAGCTGCCTCCCGGGCGCTATGTGGCGTTCGCCGGCATCGGGCGGCCGGAGCGGTTCTTTGACAGCCTGCAGGCCATGGAGGGCGTGGAACTTGCAGATGCTGTGCCCTATCCAGACCATCACGTGTTCGGGCCGCAGGACCTGGCCTATCTGATGAAGCTTGCTTCGGAACGTGAAGCGCGCCTCATTAGTACGGACAAGGATCATGTGCGCTTGTCGCCGGAGATGAAGGCGAAGGTGGTGCGCGCGTCCGTCGAGGCGAAGTTCGAGGATGAGGCCGCGTTCGCTGCCTTGCTCGACCGGGTGCGACCATGAGCGACGCGCCCAGACACGAGAACCGCTACATCCGGCCGAAAGACATCGACAATCGCGCTGGGTTTGCCCAGCGCGCGATGTGGGGGTTGGAGAGCTTCCTGTGGGACTGGATCTACTGGTTCCCGCTGAAGTCCATGTCAATCGAGGGCGCATCCAATCTCGGCGCGAGCATGCTGCGCCGTCTGGGGCCGATGTCGGGCGCGCATCGCACGATGATGCGCAACCTGCGCATGGCGATGCCGAAGGCAGGCGAGAAAGAGCTGGCCGAAATTGCGGACGGCGCTTGGGCGACGCTGGGCCATATCGCGGGCGAGATGCCGCACCTCGGCGAGATGCACCCCTATGATGGCGGACGCATCGAGGTGGTCAATGTCGAGCGACTGGATGCGATCAAGGCCAGCGGTAGGCCGGCGGTGTTCTTTGCGGGACATGTCGGCAATTGGGAGCACTTGTCACCGGCGATCGTGAACCGGGGCGTCGACTGCCACATCACCTATCGCATGATGAACAACCCGCACATCGACAAGCGGATCAGCGAGGCGCGGTTTTCGAGCGGCATCGAGAAGCTGACGCCTAAAGGCGCGGGCACGCGCGAACTGATGCGGGCGTTGGGCGGCGGACAATCGGTGGCGCTGATGAACGACCAGAAATTCAACCAGGGCATCGCCGTGCCCTTCTTCGGACATGACGCGATGACGGCGCCTGGGCCGACGCGGCTGGCCATGAAGTACGGCGCACCGATGCAGCCTATGTCGACCCTGCGTGTAGGACCGGCGCGCTACAAGGTAACGGTCTTTGAGCCGTTCATGCCGGACGCCGATCCGGATGAAAAAACAGCGATCTACAACACCGTGCTGCGCATCAACCGGTTCGTGGAAGATCGCATCCGCGAGGCGCCGGACCAGTGGTTCTGGATGCACCACCGCTGGCCGAAGGAAGAGTGGGTCAAGGCCGGGGTGATGTAGCGCCCTGACGATCAGCCCATGATCCCGATGCTGTCGTCGATGGTGCGGCGGACGGCGCCAACATAGTCGACGTCGCCATGGCCCTCGACGGTCGCTTCGAACACAAGTTTCAGTGCGTCGCGCACGACGTAGGGGCGCTCCATGGGGACGAAGTGCGTCGTGCCAGGCACACGGGTGATGGCGGCGTCGGGGCGGATGCGATGGACCTTGCCGTCGGTATCCGGCTGCGCCGTGGATTCCTTGTCGGCCTGCAGGATGACGATCGGAATGCGCTTCTTGCGCAGCTTGTGGAACGCGCTCCACGGCCGGTAGCGGTGCGCGGCGAAGGTGGCGGACTCGTATTCCGGCGTGCAGGAGAGTTGATAGGCGCCGTCGTCCTGGCGCAGCACGCCGTCGACGACATAGTCGTCGAGGAAGGGCTGGCGCCATGTCTTGAAGGCGCCGCGTCCGCGGAGCGCATCCGCGGCTTCACCTGGAGAGCCAAACTCGCGGCGGCGGCGCAGTGCGCCCTTGGACAGCGTATTCTTCGGGATCGCCATGTTGATCAATGGGATGTTGAGCCAGCGGTACTGCACCGGTTTCAGCAGCACCGGATCAACAAGCACCAGACCGCGCACGAGATCGGGCCGCTTGCCGGCGACCAGCAGCGCCACGGTCGCGCCCATCGAATGGCCGCCCAGCACAGTGCCGCCGGGCGCTGTCTGTTCGAGCGCCTGGATGACATCGTCGCGGAAGCGATTCCATGAATGCATCCGGTTCGGATTTGCGGGAAGCTTGGTGCGGCCGTGACCGCGCATGTCGAGCGCCGCCGCATGCGCCTGCCCGCCCAACGGCTCGAGCAGAGACTGGTAGGTGATGGCGTTGAAGCCGGTGGCGTGCAGGAACAGGATCTCGATCGGCTTCACAGGATCGCCGAACGCGATCCCGGCCATTTCGCCGTCCTTGATGTTGACGCGAAACCGGCGCATTGCCCGCCGCTAGCCTCCGAATACCTTGCGAAGCAATGCGGTCGTCCGTTTCACCGGATCGCGCCGAATCGCCTGCTCCTCGCGAGCGACGTAATAGAACAATCCGTTGAGGGCGCCAGTCGTCGCAGTGTCCGCCAGCCAAGTCTTTGCATCGGTCTTCACAAGCCCGGCGCCGTATTTCGCAACCACGCCATCGACCGCGACAAGCGCGCCGGATGTGTTCAGGGCGTCATCGAAATAGGGCCGAAAGGCCTTTCTAAGACCCGCCTCGGTCTTTTTGCGCAGGAAGTCGGTGGCGGCTGTGTCGCCGCCGCGGAGAACGCCTATGGCGTCCTCGAACGTCATCGACTTCACGGCGTCGACCACAAGTTTCTTTGCTGTCGGCGTCGCGGATTCAGCGGCGCGGTTCACTTTCACCTGAAGATCGTCCAGCGGACCGGACATGCCGAATGGCTGCAGCCGCTTCTGCGCGTCGCCTAGAACGCCTGGCAGCGGGATTCGCACGGCGGGGTCGCCGAAGAAGCCATCCTTCACTGACAGCCGCTTGCCGGCGAGGTCGCTGGCGATGGTCAGCGCCTCCTTAAGACCCGACGTCACGTCGCCCTTGGACAGGGCTGTGGTGTCGCCAGGCACTCTCTGATGCAGGATGTCGGACGCGATCTTGCCGAGGTCCTGCTTGTTGAAATTCTGCGCCGACGCTAGAGGCGCGGGCGCCGTTACGGCAAGTGCGATGCAAAGTCCCGTCAGCCAGGCGCGCATCGGTGTGGCCTCCCCGCATTGTCTGGCCGCTCTGGCCGGTCGGTTTCGGCCAGCCGGAATTGCTCGGGCGGATAGGACCCGGATTGTACCCTCCCGTCAAACCTGTCGCCTGCTGATGCCGCTGGCGTTAGAGTCGGGCGTCCTTTCCGGAGAAACCGCCATGTCGTCGTCCTCGCCGTGCTTCCAGGTTTCGATCGAGGCTGGCGTTGCGCACGTCGTCCTATCGCGAGGGGCCGAGCTGAACACATTCACGCCACAGGCCTGGGTCGACCTTCCGCAGATCGTTGAGGACATCGACCGCAATGCGAAAGCGCGGGCGATCGTGATCTCCTCGACGGGCAAGCATTTCACTGCTGGAATGGACCTTGCCGTCTTCCAGCGACCCGATGGCCTGTTGGGCGCGGTCAACGACCCGAGCATCCGGGCCGAGAAATTCCGCGCCGACCTGAAGGTGCTGCAGCAGGCATTCAACTGCCTCGAGCAGGCGCGCATGCCGGTGATCGCCGCGGTACAGGGCGGATGTATCGGCGCGGGCGTCGACATGGTCTCGGCGTGCGATTTCAGGTTCGCGACGAAAGATGCGTTCTTCTGCATCCAGGAGATCAATATCGGGATGACTGCCGACGTCGGCACCTTCCCTCGCCTGTGCAAGCTGATGCCCGAAGGCTGGGTGCGCCAGATCGCTTACACGGGCGAACGCCTGCCCGCCGAGAAGGCGATGAGGCTCGGCCTCGTCAACGAGGTGTTCGACACGCAGGCCGCAATGCTGGACCACGCCATGTCCATCGCGCGCGAGATAGCGACCAAGAGCCCGCTCGCGATCACCGGCTCGAAGGCGATGATAAACTATGCGCGCGATCATTCGATTGCGGATGCGCTCGACTATATCGGCGTGTGGAACGCTGGGATGCTGTCGCGCGCCCAGATGCGCGAGACGTTCACGGCGAAGGCGGAGAAGCGCGACACGGCGTTCCCGGATCTGCTGCCGTTGAAGGACAAGCCGCTCTAGGTCTGATCGCGTTTCCGGCTGAACAGCGCCTGGGCGCGGAACACCATTTCCTCGCCGGTCAACGCCTCGACCGAGGCGAAGACGATGGAGCGGGTGCGTTTGTCGACTTTCGGGCGGACGCAGACGTCGCCTGGCCCAAGGACGCGTGAGGAAACATCGAGCTGGATTTGGGTGAGCGCCGTGTCGTTACCCGCGACGGCGGTGAGCGCTTCGATTGCGGCCAGCGAACAGCGCGCAGGATCAGGCCGGCCAGGCCCGCCTAGGCTCGCGGCGGGGAGCTTCTTCGTTTCGGCTGTCAAAGCATCGCTCATCGGGCGCGGACGCTAGGGCGCTGCCGGCCGTTAAGCAATGCTAACCACTGATTAACCACCGCGGCGTTACCGGCTGGATGCATGATGCGTATGCGATTCCATCTCGCGACGGTCGCAATGGCCGTTGGGTTGACGGCAGGCGCCGCCTTGCCCGCGCACGCGCAGGCTCTATCCGCTCCTTTGGCGCGCATCGACGACATCCAGGTGAGCCGCGAAGGCGAAAGCGTTTCGATCCTTGTGAAGCTGTCGCAGCAACCCGCGGCGGCATCGGCCAAAGCTTCAGGCGATTACCTGCTGATCGAAATCGACGGCGTGGATCTCTCGAAGCTGGCGCTCGATCCGCCTGCCGGGTCGCTGGTGAGCCATGTCGAGGCCGGCGGACGCAAATTGGCGCTGTCGGGGGCGGCGTTCGGGAAGGCGTCGACGGTGATCTACCGCAACGCGGTGCTGATCGAGGCGACGCTTGCCGATCCGAAATTGCGGGGTGCATCCCTGATGGCGTCGGCGACGCCCGCGCCGGTGAAGCCGTCGGCGTCTGCGGAGAAGCCAGCGCCTGTGGAACCCGCGCCGCTCAAGGTGTCTGCGCCGGATCCGCATCCGGACAAGCCGATCGATCTGACGAAGAGACTGGAGTCGCGCCCGGCGCCGGTGATTGCGACGCCGTCAGCGCCGGTAGTTGCAACGGCGCCGCCGCCAGCCGCTCCGGTTGTGGCGACGGCGTCAGCAACGGCGCTCGCGAATATCGATGCGGCGCGATGTTCGGCTGCGGCGGCGGATTTGGGCAAAGATCCCTGGATGATCGCAGCGCTAGGCGATCACGCGCTGTGCCTGCTCGATCAGGGCAAGACGAAGGAAGCCAGCGGCAAGCTGGAACAGCTCGCGGCGTTTGCGCCGGAGGACTGGCGGGTGGCGCTGGGGCGAGCGGCGCTGGCGGCTGAAAAGGGCGATCTTAGCAACGCAGAGATCGGATACAGCACCGCGGCGTCCCTGGCGCCTAGCGATGCGATCCGCGCTGCGATTGCCAACATGCTGAGCGTTGTAAAATTGGCAACCGCTTACGACGATACGCCATAAGACATTGCGCATCCACGAATTCGAGCCCGCTTGGGAGCAATGCACAGGCATTGCACTCGCACCGCAGATGGAACGCGCTCCAAACACAACTCTACTAAGTGAAGGTATCTTCCCGGCGGGCGATCTCGGGGGGTCGGGGGGACGGATAAGACCACCACCGCCGGGAAGACTAACCACAAAACGCCATGCGTCTTGTTTGGTTCCTCTGACGTGGTGATCTTTTTGCCGAATAAAAGAGGCGCGTCTTCACAGCGCAGTGAGCTCCGGACAAACCTCGAAAAAACAACGGGCGGCGCTGGGAAAAACCCAGCGCCGCCCGCGAAACAACGAACCCATATTCCTAAGCTACGCGTACTCCACTAGCCTTGGCTGCGCCGAGCTGGCCGAACACGTCGCCGAGATGGCCGACGCCGGAAATGCCGAACGCAGTTGATATGAAAGCGCCGATCGCCGGAAACAGCGCCGCGATCTCCATGTTGCCCAACCCCTCCTTCTGGAGGTTGCGAATTGTCTGCTCGGTCACGGCGCGCTTGCCGCCCGGCGTCTGTTCGATGAGGCGGGCGATGACGCCGGTGGCCGCGCCGACCTGCGCGCCCATGCTGGCGGCCAGGGTGCGCGCGCCGGGGACCCGCTCGAAAATCTCGGCTGCGAAAGGAGTTCCCTGCCGGTCGGCGGCATTGAGCACGACGCCCAGGGCGGCCTTCGCCTTGGATTGCGACAGGCCGGTATCAGAGGCGACGTGGGTGATGAACTCCGACAGCATCGTAACTCCACTCCGGCTGAGACCCGGAGTGTGCCTTGCGATGGTTGCCGAGCCCTTAAGCGTCCAAAACGCCGTCAGGAACGCATGCGCCGTAGTGTGCGGCGAGGTTTCCCATAAGTCGCGCCCAGAGTTGATCGCCCCAGGAATAGTGCCACCATTCGGTCGGGTTGTTGGCAAAGCCTGCTTCCGTCATTGACCAGTAGAGCAGGCGCCGGTTCGCCCTCGCCTCTTCCTCCGACATGGAGGCGGGTTCGCCGTGCTCGTAGCCATCGGTCCATGCGGTCGGTGTGAGGTCGTCGAATATCCCGCCCATGTAGAGAGGCTGGCGAGTGCCGCGGAACACCAGCGTCAGATCGACGGCGCCGCCCGTCGAATGCGGCGAGGGCGAATTGCGGCCAGCCGTTGGGGCGGCCCAGTATTTCTCGACTTCGTCGACCAGCGCCTGGTCTTCGAGGTGCGGGTTGCGCTGCTTCAGCCAATCGGGAAACCATACATCGTGGAAGTAACGCTGGATGGCCTGAGGCCGCCAGGCATCGAATAGCCAGAGTTCCACCCCGAGCGAGGCCAGCCACGCATTCACCTCGACAAGCTTTGCCGCGACCGACCTGCGCAGGAAGAGGTTCGGAATAGAGCCCGGCACCGTGATGTAGTAGGGCGGGTTCAGCGGCGTGCTGTAGTGGTTGGCGCCGATGAGGCCGAGCGAACGAACCTCCACGCAAGGCTCGTCCGACATCGGCGCATCGAAGGCGATCGGCGTGTGTTCGCGATAGCCCCGTTTCCGCTCCAGCTCCCTGGCGGAGTTAGGAACCGGTTTGAGCTTGAGGCTGGCGGGGTCGCGACTCATGAACCGCACCCTACGTCAGGCGAGCCGGCGGCGACCACCACAACCACCATCACGACCCCGCCGGGCGGGGCTGAACGACCTAGAGGCCGCGGCCGACACGCCCGAAGCAATCACGCCCGGCAGCCCAACTCTGACTGCCGGGCGCGTTCTGTTGCATTCCCCGAAAATCTGGCGCTTAAACGTACCGCTATTGGATGGAAGCAGGGTACGGAGGACTACATGCGTGAGGCGGTAATCGTTTCGACGGCTCGCACAGGGTTGGCAAAATCGGCGCGCGGCGGATTCAACCTGACGCACGGGGCAGCTCTCGGCGGCCATGCCGTGAAACATGCCGTCCAGCGTGCCGGGCTCGAGCCGGGTGAAGTCGAAGACGTCTATCTCGGCTGTGCGAACCCTGAAGGCGCAACCGGCGGCAACATCGCCCGCCAGGCTGCGCTGTGGGCCGACCTGCCCGTCTCCGTCGCGGGCGGGACGATCAACCGCTTCTGCTCCTCGGGTCTTAATGCGATCGCGCTCGCCGCTCACCAGATCCGCGACGGCGCGGACATCATGGTCGGCGGCGGCGTCGAGTCGATCTCGCTGGTCCAACTCGGGCCACGCGCGGCCCCGGACAAGGACGGCCGCAACCGCGCCATCGACGAAAAGCTGATGAAGAAGATCCCCGCGATCTACATGACGATGATCGAGACCGCCGAGATCGTCGCCGATCGCTACAACATTAGCCGCGAGTACCAGGACGAGTACGCCCTGCAATCGCAGCAGCGCACTGCTGCTGCCCAGGCGGCGGGTCTCTACAAGGACGAGATCGTCCCGATGGCGACCAAGATGGCGCAGGTGAATAAGGAGACCGGCGAGACGACGATCGTCGACTACACGGTAACGAAAGACGAGTGCAACCGTCCGCAGACGACGCTTGCGGACCTTCAGAAACTTCCGCCGGTGTTCAAGGGCGGCCAGAAGGTCGCCGAAGGCAAATACATCACCGCCGGCAACGCCTCGCAGTTTTCGGACGGCGGCGCGGCGCTGGTGCTGATGGAGGCGAAGGAAGCCGAGAAGCGCGGCCTGAAGCCGCTCGGCGCATTCCGCGGCTTCGCCGTTCACGGCTGCGAGCCGGATGAAATGGGCATCGGCCCGGTGTTCGCAATCCCGCGCCTCCTGAAACGCCACGGCCTCAAGGTCGACGACATCGACCTGTGGGAGCTCAACGAAGCGTTCGCTTCGCAGTGCCTTTACTGCCGCGACAAGCTGGGCATCGATCCCGCGAAGTATAACGTCAATGGCGGTTCCATCTCGATCGGCCATCCTTATGGCGTCACCGGTGCTCGCTGCACTGGCCACCTGCTGCTCGAAGGCCGCCGCCGTAAGGCGAAGTATGGCGTCGTGACGATGTGCATCGGCGGCGGACAAGGAGCTGCCGGCCTGTTCGAGATCTACAACTGATCTGAACAGCCATCCAAACGCGAACGGCCTGGCAGCAATGCCGGGCCGTTTTCATTTGAGCAGTGTCGTCACCTGATTCGAACAGTGCCCGGGTCTTTCATGCCTGAGCCCCAGATCACTTCGACGACCGAGTCCGGCATGTTCGAGTACATACGGAACATGTCCTGAGAGACCAGACCGGCGAGACACGGACGCGCTTGCTCGCAGTTGGCCTTGTTCTCGGCATTCCCGATCAGCGCGACCGACCTGTATGAGTTATCCTTCTTCCCGATGATTTTCTCTTCATCGTGATACAGATTCTCGATCCCGATCTTCTGCAGTTTCTTGTCGTGAATGGCCCAGATCGCGTCCTTCGACACGACCTTGAAGACCGGCTTGAAGTTCGACTGGCGGCCATTGCTGGCATCATCCACGCGAGTGTAGAGGATGAGCGCGCACGGTTGCCTCGGCTCGGCCAGCTTGTTTGGCGGGCAGCGGCCTTCCTCGGTGAGCAGTTTGTAGAGGTCGCGCAGATCGTCGAACGCCACCAGGCTGTAGTCTGAAGGGTTGAAGTCCTTGGATGCCGATGCAGCGGTAGCCGCAGGCGATGGCGCCGAGCTTAGCGGCGCATTGACCGGCGCAGCGTTGGCGACTTGCCGGTTCGGCGACAGCGCCTGATCGAGCAACACCAGGCCGTCGGCAATCCACACCGCGTCCTCACACGCACGCTTGCAGTCCCTGTCCATGTTCGCGAGTTCGGCGCGCTGCCTGCTGGCAGAGTCTAAGTCGTCAAGTCTTACATACGTCAGGCCCAGCCGGGTCCTGGCCTCGGGCCGCTTCGGATCCAGCCTTACCGCGACCTCAAGATACCTCTTCGCCTCCGCCCAGTTCTCAAGGCCGATCTTGGCGAGCCCCATCAGGAAGTTGGCGTCGGCGTTGCCTGGACTCCGGCGCAGCAGCTCGGTGAAAATCCCTTCGGCAACCGCGTAGTTCTTATTCTGCAGCGCCTCGGCCCCAGTCCGATACAGCAATGAGAACGCGATCTGGGCGCTATCGTCGATCCGTGCCGCCTTGTCGATCAGATCGTAGTCAGGCCCGGTGCTCAGGCCTTCCTGCGCGTTCGCGACGCCCGCCACGGAGAGTCCCAACGCAACAATGGCTGGTACGAAGAATGATCGCTGAAGCATAAACCCGCCCTCGTTAGCCAGTGTCGTCAACATAGGCCCTGCGCGGGCCTCATGCACCAGGTTCTTCCACACTGCTATCGGAGTGGCAGGCGGTCGATTGATCTGGAGAAGCCTGTCCTGCGGGCCTCAGGCCCATGACGTAGTGGAATTCCTAAGACAACGCCCGCCCCAGGTGAGGCGGGCGTCCTCGTCTGCGACTACCGCCGGGCGGGAATTAGAGCCGCAGGTTGATGCCGAGACTGACGAGGCCGCCGCGATAGTCGCGGTAGTACCGGTGGCCGCCACGAAGGATGATCACTTCCCTCGGGCGGGCACGTAGTACCAGGCGCCGGCAGGACAGTTGACGATGCGCTGGTCGTGCCTGTCCTCGCGGCGATCGCGCCAGCCGTCGCTGTGCCAGGCGTCGCGACGGTCTTCCCGAAGGTCTGGGCATTTGCCGGCGTCGATGCGCCATTCGCCGGCGACAGCCGCACCAACGGGTACGAGGGTCATAAGGCCCACGGCGACGAGGCCAGATCTGATAATCCGTTTGGTCACGCTCTTCATAACGAAACTCCTTCAGATGGGTCCCTCCGCGACAGTGCAGCGGAAGAACGTCCCGTGCGCATGTCGGTTCAGAGCGAAATTGTCGAAAAATGTAACAATATCAGTCGTATATGAATGACTGTTCAGCTTGCAGCCGCGTTTTTGGATGATCTGTACGCCAGCCACATCGCCGCCCGATTTGGTCGGAAGGCTGCACCCAAATCCCCGAGGGAGACCGCTCATGAAATCGATTGTCATCGCGGCCGTTTGCGCCCTGACCGCTGCTCCGGCCCTCGCGCAGGAGGTCGCTATCGCCGCAAAGGCCGGAAAATCTCCGACGGCTGCGGAAGCCGCGCATTGCGTTGCGTATTATCGCGCGGAGGCGAAGCTGCAACGTCAGCCGAATGCGTCCTTCGAGGAAACGTTGCGTGGGCAGGCGTGGAAAAGTTATCTGCAAAGTGTTGCGAAGGGCGTAGATTCCGCGGCGCTGATCGCCGGCGCGGAAAAGGATGTCGCCGCGGCTATCGCCAAATCAAAGACGGAGTGGCGCAAGCCATATGAAGAGCCCTGCGGCGCCTATGAGCAAGTGCGCCTGCCCTGAGTTTGCGCGCGGCCATCTTCGCGCCAAGTTCGCGTTCGAGTCTTTGGGGAATCGGGAGTAGTGTCATGCGTATTGCTGCCGTCGCCGCCATTCTCGTCTTGGCCGCCTGCCAGAGAGAGCCAGCACAGGAAAGTTCCAAAGCCGCTTCGCTCCCAGCTTCGCCCGCCGCGGATGCTGGTCCTCCGCCGGCCCTGATTGGCGAGATTGCTCCGGTAGAAGGCTGGGAGACCGGGCGCTCGGCCCATCCCTTGCTCGGCGCGACGCTTCCCGAGTTCGCAGCCAAGCGTGTCGGCGGCGGCGAGGCGACGCAGAACGACCTCCGCAATCACTGGACGATCCTCGGCTTCTGGAACGGATCAGGCGAAGGCGTAAAGGAAGAGATGCGTTACATCGGTGCGCTGAACTCGGCGGCCAACCAGGATCCCGATCTCGACTTCATGTCCATCTACCTGCCAGGCGACGGCAGTTTTGACTTGCAGAAATGGGGTTCGGGCGCAGAGGCGTGGCCCACAGTAACGGGCGATGCAGCACTGGTCGATACATTTGGCATCGTCAGCACGCCGGCCTATCTGCTGGTGGGCCCTGACCTCACCATCGAGGCTTATCGCGGTGCGCTTACCAAAACGCCGGGCGAAGGAATCAAGTCGGTCATCCGCGGCGTTGCGGAGATCAAGAAGCAGATCGCGGCGCCGGAATAGCGGCCGGAAGGCTCAGCGCCCAAGCGCGTACGGCCCGGTCTTTTCGATGGCCTTCTTCCACGCCGTCCGTGCGTGCATGCGGTCGAGCCAGGCGTTGAAGTTGGGATAGCTCGCCAGCTTCTGCTGCGCCCGCGCCACTTCCCCAACAAAGCTCATGGCGATGTCTGCGCCAGTGAGACCGACGCCGACGAAGAATTCCCGTCCCTTCAGATACGCATCGACATAGCCGTCATGATTGGCGATCTCGCTTTCAATACGCGGATGAAGCGGCGCGCCGGCCTCCTTGAGCCGCCCGACATGCATGTTCAGCATATGAGGGAGCATCGCAGAGCCCTCCGCATAGTGCAGCCACTGTTGATAGACATCGTAGTCAGCCGACTTCGGATCGGGCTGAAGCCGCCCGCCGCCGTGACGACGGATAATGTAGTCGATGATCGCACCGGTTTCGTGCACAGCGCGCCCATCGTCGGTGATCACTGGCGACTTGCCCAGCGGGTGGACCGCTTTCAGTTCCGGCGGGGCTAGCCGTGTCTGCGCATCGCGCTGGTAGGTCTTGATCTCGTAGGGAATGCCCAGCTCCTCCACCAGCCAGACCACCCGCTGTGACCGCGATTCATTGAGATGGTGGATGGTGAGCATGGCGATTCCTCTGGGCCCTTCCGAGTTCAGCCTTGCTGATCGGCGCCTCGCCTTTCATTTGAGCAAGCGTAAGGCGATCCTTCAATGCCGGAAGACGCCCGGCCAGGCATCTTGCGGCGCGGTCATTTGTTGTCGATGCTGGCCTTCGGCTTCCGGCGCAATATCGTCAGTCATCGACCTTGACGCTTTTGCTGGCCGAACCCAATATGTGAGTGAACGCTCACATCTGCTTGCCCAACACGTGTAACAGGAGCCTTCCATGATCCGTCGCGCAATCGGCCGCAATGGCCGCACCGTCAACGCAATCGGTCTCGGCTGCATGGGCATGTCGTTCGCCTATGGGCCGCAGATGGAGGAAAAAGATGCTGTCGCCCTGCTCCATCAGGCGCTCGACCTCGGCGTCGATCATTTCGATACCGCGGAGATGTATGGTTTCGGCCACAACGAGCGGCTTCTGGGGTCCGCGTTTCACGACCGGCGCGACAAGGCGTTCGTCGCAACCAAATTCGGGCCGCTGGTCGATCCGAAGACCATGGCGCGCCTTGGCGTCGATGGCTCCGAAGAAAATGCGGTCCGCGCGCTGGAGCAATCGTTGAAATTCCTGCGCACCGATCATGTCGACCTCTGGTACCTTCACCGCCGCGATCTCAAGCGCCCGATCGAGGAGACCGTCGGCGCGATGGCGAAGGCGGTGAAAGCCGGCAAGGTGAAGGCGATCGGCCTTTCGGAGGTCTCCGCCGGCACGCTGCGCAAGGCCGCCGCGGTTCATCCAATTGCGGCCGTTCAGTCCGAGTTCTCGATTTTCACGCGCTTCGTGGAGGATGAAGGCGTTCTTGCGGCCTGCAAGGATGTAGGAGCGACGTTGGTCGCGTACTCTCCGCTAGGCCGCGGAATGCTGACGGGTTCGTTCACCACGGACTGGAAACCCAACGGGCCGGACTTCCGCGCCGCGATGGCGCCGCGTTTCCAAGGCGAGTCGCTGGCGAACAACCTCGCGCTGGTGGAAGAGATCGGGCGCGTCGCAAGAGAAGCAGGCGTTACACCCAACCAAGTTGCGCTGGCCTGGGTGCTGCAGCGCGCCGACAACATCGTGACCATTCCCGGCACGACCAAGCTCGCCAATCTCAAGTCGAACCTTGCCTCGGCCGAGGTGGGACTCTCTCCCTCCGCCGTAGCCAAGCTCGATACGCTGGCGTCGAAGGTGAAGGGCGAACGGTACGACGAATCGGGAATGCGGGCGGTGAATGGTTGAAGGTAGTCGCCATGCGCGCCAACAAGGAAATCGTCACCGCCATCTTTGCTGAAACCGCGAAAGGCAATGGCCTGCCCTACGTTGAAGCGATGGCGGACGATGTGTTGTGGCGAATAATCGGAAGCGGCTTCTGGTCTGGAACATTCTAAGGGGCGGGGCTGGTCACCTCCGCACGCGGCGAGCGGATCTAGCAGCTACTTGATAGATGCGCAGGACGTGGCCACCTTGCGGACATGCTTCCTGCGATCTTCGTCTCCCATGGCTCACCCATGCTCGCCATCGAGGACGCCGAGGCGCGCCGCTTCCTGCAGGGCCTGCCCGGCCTCCTGCCGGAGCGGCCGAAAGCTATTCTGATGGTCTCGGCCCACTGGGAATGCCTTCGCCCCACGGTCAACGCGCCGCCGCGTAACGAGACCATCCACGACTTCGGCGGCTTCCCGCAGGCTTTGTTCGATATCACCTATCCGGCGCCGCCTTCTGGGCCATTGGCGAAGCGGGTCGCCGACTTGCTTCGCGCAGGCGGCCTGCCGACCGATGTCGATACACGACGCGGGCTGGACCACGGCGCCTGGGCGCCGCTGATCCTGGCATGGCCGCGCGCCGACATTCCGGTCGTGCAACTCTCGGTGCAGACGCGCCTCGGACCGGAGCATCACTATCGGCTCGGCCAGCTCCTGGCGCCGCTTCGCAACGATGGCGTGCTGATCGTCGGCTCCGGAAACTTCACCCACGACCTTTCCAGCTTCCGGATTTCAGGCGGCCAGATCAATGCGCCGGAGGCGGAATGGGTGCATGTCTTTGCGGAGTGGATGTCGTCAGCGCTGAAGGAAGGCCGGATCAACGACCTGCTCAACTATCGGTCCCTGGCCCCGGAAGCGGCCCACAATCACCCGACGGAAGAGCATCTCCTGCCGCTTTACGTAGCGCTGGGCGCTGGATCCGCGCCCGTAGATCATCTCCATACAAGCACGACCTACGGCATCCTGCGCATGGACGCCTTTGCGTTCGGAGGGGTCAACTCGCCCGTCTCCGACGCAGAAAAGCAGGGCTCCGCCGCCGACCTTCTCTATTAGTTGTGCGCAGCACGCCTGTTGCTGGGCGCTGGCTTGCGCTAACTGGGTGGAAAACGGGCCCAGAAGGGTCCCGCAAACACAGGTTGAGAAACAGGTAGGAAACAATGTCTACTCTTGCCGCCGCGCGCGCCCGCCAACCCATGTTCCGCAGGCTTGCCGCCCTTATCGCCGTTGCTGGAACAGCCCTGCTGGCCGCCTGTGAAACGATGACCGCAAGCCTGCCGGCCAAAGCGCCCGACGTGGGCCTCTACGAGTTGCGAACCTACACCGCCGCCGAAGGCAAGATGGCCGCGCTCGATGCTCGCTTCCGCGATCACACGATCAACCTCTTCAAGCGTCATGGCATGACGCCGATCGCTTTCTTCCATCCGATCGCCCAGCCTGGCGCCCCGGCGGACAACCGCCTGATCTACCTGATGGGCTACAAGGACCGCGCAACGCGCGATGCGCAGTGGGTTGCGTTCGCGAACGACCCCGAGTGGAAGCAGGTCTACGCCGACAGCCAGAAGGATGGCTCGCTGACCAGCAAGATCGAAAACGCCTTCTTTACCGCCACCGACTACTCGCCGCGCCTCAATCGAAATTCGGCAATGAATGCACGCGTGTTTGAGCTACGTACCTACACCGCTAATGATGGCAAGCTCGAGGACCTGCATTCGCGCTTCCGCGATCACACTCTCCGCATCTTCGCGAAGCACGGCATGACGAGTGTGCTGTATTGGCGTCCGACGGGCGGTCAGCCGCAGATGGACAACAAGATGGTCTACCTGATGGCCTATCCAAGCGTGGAGGCTCGCAACGCATCGTGGACGGCGTTCAGCGCCGACGCCGAATGGAAGAAGGTCGCCGCCGACAGCCAAAAGAACGGACCGATACTCATTTCGCCTGGCGGCGTTGTCTCGGTGCAGATGCACCCGACCGACTATTCGCCACTGAAATAGCCTGCCTCTATGAATACGGACGGGGGCGCATCTCGATGCGCCCTTTTTCGTGCTTCTTGCTTCTTGTTGCAAATGCAACTATATATGGGGCGCACCAACTTCTCGCTAGAGTTTCCAATGATCGAAGTCCGGCCTTTTTCCTCCCTCGGCGGCGCCAACCATGGTTGGCTGGACGCCCACCATCACTTCTCGTTCGCGGAATACTACGACCCCAAGCGCACGAGCTGGGGGCGCCTGCGCGTGTGGAACGATGACATCATCGCGCCGAAGTCCGGCTTCCCGCCGCATCCGCACCGCGACATGGAGATCATCACCTATGTCCGCACCGGCGCGATCACGCACCAGGACTCGATGGGCAACAAAGGCCGCACAGCCGCCGGCGACGTCCAGGTGATGTCGGCCGGTACGGGCGTTCGGCACGCCGAGTACAATCTTGAGGACGAGGCGACGACCATCTTCCAGATCTGGATCGAACCCGATCGCGTGGGTCAGCCGCCAAGCTGGGGGGCGAAGCAGTTTCCGAAAGCGGACCGCTCCGGCAGGTGGTCCGTGCTCGCATCCGGCATGGGCGATAGCGATGCGCTCGACATTCGCGCTGACGCACGCGTGCTTGGCGTCACACTCGAACAAGGCCAGGAGATCGCCTACGAGGCTGCGCCGGGCCGGCACGTCTACGCAGTGCTCGCCACCGGGGCAGTTGACGTCAACGAACAGCGCGTGCAGGCGCGCGACGGCGTGGCGATCGAGAATACCACCGTGATTTTCAAGGCTATTGAAGGCCCGGCCGAGATCGTTCTGACCGATACGCTGTAAAAGATCTGTCCGGATGAACGTGCGGCGCATTCTGTCAGGCCCTGTGATGGTCTAGTGTTACCGTCTTCCGGCTTGCGGGAATCGCATTCCGGAGGGCAGGCGCGGGGCCAGGAGCAGGACGGATCATGTCGAAAGCACTCGCGATTTTCGCTTGTCTCGCAGCGCTTCCCGCGCTTTCGGGCTGTCTTGTCCTCGGGGCTGCAGGCGCGGTTGTCGGCGCTACCGGAGCAGCGGTCGGCGCCGGGGTCGATCTCGTGACCACGTCCAAGGACGAGCAGATGAGGAAGGACAACGAGAAGCTCAAAAAAGAGAACGAGGAATTGAAGCGTCAAAACAAGGGTTGAGCGGAACTCAACCCGTTTGCCCCTTTCAATACGCTCTCGTTCATCCCAGCTTCATGTTACGGTAGACTAATTCCCATTCTGGCGAGCCGATCCATTTCCGGCGCCGGAGCAGAAATACAGGAGCAGCCAGATGCGCTGTGTACTCGCCGCACTTGCAGGCCTCGCCCTCGCCGCCGCGCCCGCCGCATCGGCGCTGACCATCGAGGCGAAGATCTCGCCCGCCTTCCAGGAGAAACTGGACAAGGACTATGGCGTCCGCGAAACCAAGGTTCTGACCAGCTATCTTACCTCCAAGATCGAGAGTCACTTTACGCGTCAGGGCGTAAAGGCCGACCGCGTCGTCGTGACGATTGAGGACGCCAAGCCCAACCGCCCGACCTTCGAGCAGGTCTCGGAGAAGCCGGGCCTCGATCCAATCCGCAGCATTAGCCTTGGCGGCGCTCACATCACGGGTATTGCATACGATGCATCAGGCAAGGAAATCGGCACGCTCGACTATGATTGGTACGAAACCAGTCTTGAGAACACCATCGCGTCGACGACCTGGACTGATGCGCGTTGGAGCATAGACCGCTTTGCTCGTCGTTTCGCGGACAAGTTGAGCTAAGATTTCGGACTACGGACTTCCCTCCTCGACGGACGCCGCTTTCGCAAGAGAGCGGCGTTTTTCGTTTCAGGGAATGCCGGTCAGCTTGTGCGTCTGCAGGCTGAGCCGCCATTGCGGGTGTGCCAGGCAGTAGGCGATGCACGCGTCCTGCGAGGCCTGGCGCTGAGGCCCGTCCATCGGCTGCAGGAAGAAGTTGCGGAAGGCAAAACTCGCAAACTTGTCCGGAGACGCATCCGCCTGCGGATAGACCAGCTTCAGTTCGTCGCCCGATAGTTGCTTGAGTTCGGCAGTCGATTTCGGGCTGACGCAGATCCAGTCGAGCAATTTCGGCGCTTCGATCGTGCCGTTGGTTTCGACCGCCACTTCAAACCCGCGCGCGTGCAGTGCGACGATCAGATCCTCGTCGAGCTGCAACAATGGCTCGCCGCCGGTGCAGACTACGTAGGGCCTTCCTTGCTCGCCCTGCCATCTCGCCGCGACGTGCGCTGCAAGTGCCGGTGCGTCAGCGAACTTGCCGCCGCCTGATCCATCGACGCCAACGAAATCCGTGTCGCAGAACGTGCACACGGCGCTAGCGCGATCGCGCTCCAGGCCAGACCATAGATTGCACCCGGTAAAACGCAGGAAAACGGCGGCGCGCCCGGTCTGCGCGCCCTCGCCTTGCAGCGTGTAGAAGCATTCCTTGACCGAATAAGTCATGGCGACGAACCCGCGCGCCACGTCTCCCAGCCCTTGGCGCGAAGCTCGCAGGCCGGGCAGGTCCCGCAGCCGTAGCCCCACGCATGGCGGTGCGAACGGTCGCCGAGATAGCAGGTGTGCGTCTCTTCCACGATCAGGTCGACCAGCGCCTCGCCGCCCAGTTCTTCCGCCAGCGCCCAGGTCGCCGCTTTGTCGAGATACATCAGCGGCGTGTCGACCGGCGTTGGCCGGTCCAGCCCCAGCGACATGGCCTCGTCCATCGCATCCATCGTCGCGCGACGGCAGTCGGGGTAGCCGGAATAGTCCGTCTCGCACATTCCGCCGACCAGCCGGCCCAGTCCACGCCGATAGGCCACGGCGCCGGCGAAAACGAGGAACACCAGATTGCGTCCCGGCACGAAGGTGGACGGCAGGCCGCTTGCCTCGAAGGCTATCGCTCGGTCGCGCGTGAGCGCGGTGTCGGAGACCTCGCCCAGCACGCTGAGATCAAGCACTCGGTCCTCGCCGAGCCTTGCGCCCCAGGCCGGAAACCGCTCCCGGATGCAAGCCAGAACGCGACCGCGGCAATCGAGTTCAACGCGATGTCGCTGGCGATAGTCGAAGCCGATCGTCTCCACGCGATCGAAGCGCGAAAGCGCCCAAGCCAGGCACACGGTCGAGTCCTGGCCGCCGGAGAAGAGCACGAGGGCGGATTGATCGCTCATCGGTTTTCGATGGCGCTGCGAGCCCGTCAGGTCAAGCGCCGCGACTCGTGCTAGACTTGCGCTTGTACGCCAACGGGAGCATGTGTCCGCTCATGGGCCGCATGATCTACAAGGTTCTGACCAGCGAGCAGTGGGCCGCCGCCGAATTGGGCGGACCGGTGCAGGCGCCAGTCGATGTGAAGGATGGCTACGTCCACTTCTCGACCAGCGACCAGCTGCAGGAGACCCTGAGCAGGTGGTTCAAGGGGCAGAAGGACTGCGTCCTCGCCTCGTTCGACATCGACGATTTCGGGCCTGAGCTGAAATGGGAAAAATCCCGCGGCAGCGATCTTTTTCCCCATGTCTACGGCGATGTTCGGGCCTGGCAGGTCCGCTCTCTGTGGCTGCTGGAGATGGGCGAGGACGGCGCGCCGCTGGCCCCGGATGAGGTGACGCTGGCCCCCGCCGCGACCAAAGCCCGCCACAAGGCTGAAGCAAAGCCGAGCCTGATTTCGTGAGCCTATATGATCTGGCCGCGCGCGCCGTGCGGCTGCTCCCGGCCGAATCCGCCCACCGCTTCACTATCGAAGCCCTGAAGATGGGCCTTGCCCGCCCCACCTATGCGCCGGACGACCCGCGCCTGGCGGTCACGCTAAAGCGCTCGGGCCTCAAACTTCCCAGCCCCATCGGCCTCGCAGCCGGCTTCGACAAGGACGCCGAGGTCATTGCGCCGATGCTGGCCTTCGGCTTCGGCTTCGTGGAGTGCGGGACGGTGACGCCCCGCCCTCAGCCCGGCAACCCGCGCCCCCGCTTGTTCCGTCTTTCGGAAGACCACGCGGTCATCAACCGGATGGGTTTCAACAATGAAGGCATCGGCCCCTTTGTCCGTCGCCTCGCCGCTGCACGAAATCTTGGGGTGATCGGGGCGAATGTCGGCGCCAACAAGGACAGCGACGACCGCATAGCCGACTATGTGGCGGGTGTGCGGGCTGTGTGGCCACACTGCACCTACCTCACCATCAACGTATCATCGCCCAATACACCCGGCCTACGCGGGCTGCAGGATCGCGGTGCGTTGGAGGAGCTCCTCGGCCGCGTGGGCGCTGCGGCTAAGAATCTCGATACCGCCGTCAGGAACCGCCCGGTCTTCCTGAAGGTCGCGCCCGATCTCGACGACAAGGCAATCGCCGACATTGCGGATGTGGTGAAAACCCAGGGCTGGCTCGCCGGCCTCATCGTGTCCAACACCACAATCGATCGCCCCCGCTCCCTTATGAGTCCCCTGAAAGGCGAGACCGGCGGACTTTCCGGAGCGCCGCTGATGGAAAAATCCACTCGTGTGCTGGGCGACTTTTTTTCGGAGCTGAAAGGCGCAGTCGACCTCATCGGCGTGGGCGGCATCGCCAGTGGAGTTGACATCCTCGCCAAGCTCCGCGCCGGCGCCCAGGCCGTGCAACTCTATTCGGCGATGGTCTATGAGGGGCCAGGCATTATCGCCCGTCTCAAGGCCGAGCTACTCGACATCATGACCGCTGAAGGCGCATCGAGCGTGGCCGAACTCGCTGCCTAGCGACGGCGCCAGCCGGAAATCTTCACCACGATACCCCCCGAGACGATTGCTCGACCTTCTGTTGCGGGGTGTCGAATGGTTACCCCTAGCGGGCGATCGTGAACCGATGGCGCCTGGAGGGGCCCTCCACCGTCCACCCGCTGGGGAGCGGGCGCCCTTAACGGACCGGCGTCCTGGGTGAGTGAGTGTCAGGGCGGTCAACCTGACGCCCGTTGCCGGTCCTCACGGATCGCGGAGGTGGGCCGCGAGACGGAGGTGGAGAGAGACAAAAGAGAGCCTCCACTAAAAGGCGAGGCCGGACCCGTCGGAAGGGTCCGGCCTCCGTGTACCGGCGTGAAATCGGGGGATCAGCCGCCAGTACGCGCTTTGTAGGCCTCGGCGACGATCGAGGAGCCGAAGCCCACTATCGCCTTGGCCATCGTATCTTCGATGCAGTCCCGCACGAGGTTGCGCTGGGTCTGCGGCACTACCGCGTCTCCGCTGCACCTACGCTCGACCTGCGCTTCAAGCCGCTTCAGCAGTTTTTTCGCGCCTTCGGAACTGCTGAGTTCGGACGGCTCGTAGTGGAATTTAAACTGGAACTTGCCGATGGGGGCCTGCGGCTCTACAGCAAGCGCCGGTCCGGACAGGAATCCAGCGGCAATCACGCCGGCAGCGATCAGGTGGGTTGCCGAGAGAGCTGTTTTCATAGTCTTTCTCCGATTTTTCGGGGCGTCTTCTGGTGTTTCGTCCCTTTTGAGTAGCCCTGACCTGCCATCTCGAAAGTCGATGTTCTTTTATCGAAAAACAATATGTCTTGTCAATGGAGCAAATGGGGCTCTTTCTGGGCAGCCGTTGCCATCGATGTACAAAAACCCAATGAAAACGCCCGGAGGCTTTCCTCCGGGCGTTCTTCAAACTCTATTTTGGGTCGGCTTAACGCGCTGCGAGCACAGTCGACACGACCGAGTCGCGTGAAGCGCAAACAAACGAGGGCGCGGAGAAGTCTACGCTACGGAAGCGTGACTGGACGGGTTTGCCGGTGCAGCGTGCAGCCCTGATCAGGAGCTGGGCGAATGCGGGCGGTTGTGTGCGAGGCGCTGGCGGAGGATTTCTCCCGCGTTGCGCTGAAAGACACGCCCCAGCCCCAGCCCGGCCCTGGGGAAGTCCGAGTAAGAGTTGAGGCCGCCAGCCTCAACTTCCCTGACCTGTTGATGCTCAAGGGCCAGTACCAGTTCAAACCCGAACCGCCCTTCGTGGTCGGCATGGACCTAGCCGGGGTCGTCGATGCGACCGGCCCCGGCGTCACCACTTTCACACCCTACACGCGGGTCGCTGGCGGGGCCAAGACAGGCGCTTTCGCCGAATATGCGGTGTGCCCCGCCTCCTCACTTCACGCCGTACCAGATGGCATGGCGGCCCCGCTCGCCGCCGCCTATCCCGCTGCCTACACGACGGCCTACGTCTCGTTGGTAAGCCGCGCACGGCTCCAGAGTGGCGAGACCCTGCTCGTGCACGGGGCATCAGGTGGTGTCGGCATGGCGGCGATCAATGTCGGCCGTCTTCTCGGCGCAAGGGTGATCGCCACCACCGCCTCCGCCCAGAAGACGCAGATGCTGAAGACCGCTGGCGCGCACGAGGTTATCGTGCTCGGCGACAAGCCAGGCGACGCCTTCCGCGATCGGGTTAAGCAGCTGACGGGCGGACGCGGCGCGGACGTGGTCTTCGATCCTGTGGGCGGCGACCTGTTCGACGAGTCCACGCGGTGCATTGCCTTCAATGGGCGGCTGCTGGTTATCGGTTTCGCCGGCGGCCGCATCGCGGACCTCAAGACCAACATCGCCCTCATAAAAGGCTTTTCGGTGATTGGCGTTCGCGCCGGCGAATACTGCCGGCAGCTCCCCGAAGAAGGCCGCGCGGTTCGAGACCAGATCTGGCGCTGGGCCGCAGAAGGGAAAACCCACCCCACCGTGTTTGCCGAGCTTCCGCTGGATCGATGGCGCGAGGCGTTCGAGCTGATGCGAGACCGGCGGCTGGTCGGGAAAGTCGTGCTGCGGCCGTAAAGGCGCGCGACGCCTTCACCATTAGACCCCCCGAGATTGTTGCTCGACCACACATTCGGCGCTGCTTGGAAGCAACGCCGAATGTGTGGTCGAGCTTGCGACGTCAGATAGCTATTTGCGCCAGCCCGCCAACACCGCCGTCGCTGCCGCCTCGAGCTCGGCGTCCGTCCATTTGCGGCCCTTGATCTCGGACTTGAGCAGATAGTTTATCGGCGCGAGGAAGAGATTGCCCAGAAGGTCCACGGGGAGGTTCTTGAAGTCTCCGGACGCAATGCCAATGCGGCGCAGATCGCTGACCAAGCGCCCGATGGCGCGCGCCGCCTCGCCGCCCTCGCGCTCGGCCAAGGCCGACTCGGCGAAGCGTTGGCCGAAGACAAAAGCATCGCGGTTTGCCCGGTAGGCCAGATAGATCCCCTTCCAGGTGCGCTTCAGCCGGTCCGGTGGGGCCGCGTCCGTATCCACCGCGCCGGCGGCATCCAGGAATACTTCCTGCTTCATCTGACGGTAGGCCGCGATCAGCAGGTCGTCCTTGCTCTCGAAATGACGATAGAGCGTGCCCTCAGCCACCCCCGCCTCTGCCGCGATGGCGGCTGTAGTCGCGGCTTCCATACCATCGCGCGCGACGATACCGGCCGCGGCGCGCATCAGGCGCTCGCGGGTGGCGGCGCCCGCAGTGGAAGGGGCAGTCGGGTTCATCGCGCCAGACCGCCCGCAAGAGCGAGGCCTGTCAAGCTTTTGCGGCGATTGGCGCGCAGGCGAATCCCGTGTCACTTCGCGCCATGAGCGAGGCGCGCTTCCTGGGCATCGACTTTTCCGGCGGCGCTGCGCCGTGGAGGACTGTGTGCGCTCGGCCCACGGTCTGGATCGCTACGCTCGAAGCGTTTCGCCTGGTGGAGCTTCAGCCAGTTCAGGATTTGCCCGGCGACGGGCCCCCATTTGATCGCCTCGTGGCCTTGCTTCGCGAAGGCCGCTACCGCGCTGCTGCGATAGATGCGCCCTTCTCTCTACCCGAAGCGCACATGCCGTCCGGCGGTCATCCAGAGCTGCTAGAGAGCATCGCGATGATGCCGTTGGCGGATGACCGCCCCTTTCCCCGCGGACAGGCGATCATTGATTTCGCGCAGTCGATCCGGCCGTTCAACCCGGCGATCAAGGCCTGGCGCGAGACCGAACGATCGTGCGGCGCACGCGCCCGTTCGACGCTGTGGAACGGCGCCCGGCCCGGCGCGCCCTTCACGGCTGCCAGTCTTACTCTGCTGCATCGCGCACACCGACCGATCTGGCCGTGGAAAGACGCGCATGGGATGCTGGTCGAAGCATTTCCAGCCGCGCAGTTGCGCGCCTGGGACCTGCCAAACGCCGGCTATTCCGAGCCCGAAGGCAAGCCGCTTCGCGCCAAGATCGTGGCGACACTCGAAAAGAAGCAGCATCTCGATATCGAGCCCGGCTTCCGCAGGACGATGCTCACCTCACCTGACGCGCTCGACGCCGTCATCGCCGCCTTCGCAGCCCGAGCCGCCGCCAACCGCCAGCTCCGCCACGAACGGCCCGCAAGCTGGCAGCTAGAAGGGGCGATTGCAGTGCACGCATAGGTTAGGAAGCCGCGTCGTCGAGGGCATTGCCTCAAGACTGGCGCACTTCTAACGTGCCGCGCACGGGAGGACTCCGATGCGTACTTACCTGTTGTCGCTGGCTTTAGCCGCCCCTGCATTGCTGGTTGGTTGCACAAGCCAGAATGCCGCCGCACCGACAGAAGTGGCCGCAGCGCCGGTTCACGCGACTGGGGCAGCGGAGGTGGACATGGCGCGCCTGCTGGCCGCCGACGCGGAGCCCGGTTCGTGGCTCGCAACCGGACGCAACTATGAGGAACAGCGCTTCAGTCCGCTCGACCAGATCAACGACACCAACGTCTCGAATCTCGGCCTCGCCTGGTATGCCGACATCGACACAGAACGCGGCCAGGAATCGACGCCGATCGTCCTCGATGGCGTCATGTATCTCACCACCGCATGGAGCATGGTGAAAGCCTACGACATCAAGACCGGCGCGAAGCTGTGGGAGTACGATCCCGACGTACAGAAGAACAAGGCGGCAGACGCCTGCTGTGACGTCGTCAACCGCGGCGTCGCGGCGTGGAACGGCAAGATCTATCTCGGCGCGCTCGACGGACGCCTGATCGCTTTGAACGGCAAGACAGGCAAGGAAGTCTGGTCGGTTCAGACCACAGACATCAACCTGCCCTACACGATCACCGGCGTGCCGCGCATCGTCAAAGGCAAGGTGATCATCGGCAATGGCGGCGCGGAATATCGCGTGCGCGGTTATGTGACTGCCTATGACGCCGAAGATGGCAGGCAGCTGTGGCGCTGGTGGGCCGTACCTGGCGACCCGTCGAAACCCTACGAGCAGCCTGAGCTCGCCGAAGCCGCGAAGACCTGGAAAGGCGACAACTACTGGAAGATCGGCGGCGGCGGCACCGTGTGGGATGGCATGGCCTACGACGCCGACCTGGATACGATCTATGTCGGCACCGGCAATGGCAATCCATGGAACCAGGCGATCCGCTCGCCGGGCGGCGGCGACAACCTCTACCTTTCATCGGTCGTCGCGCTCGATCCCAACACCGGCAAGTACAAGTGGCACTATCAGACCACGCCGGGCGAGACCTGGGACTATACGGCGACACAGCCAATCATGATCGCCGACCTCGCCTACCCGGAGGGGAAACGCCGCGTCGTCATGCAGGCGCCGAAGAACGGGTTCTTCTACGTGCTTGACGCAAAGACCGGCAAACTCCTGTCGGCCGAGAAATTTGCTCCGCTTACCTGGGCCAGCCATGTCGACATGAAGACGGGCCGGCCGGTCGAGTATCCGGAAGCTCGTTACGAGATCACCGGCAAACCGATCATCATCTCTCCCGGCGCTCTGGGTATGCACAACTGGCATCCGATGGCGTTCAGCCCAGAGACCGGCCTCGTCTACATCCCGGTCCAGGTCGCGGCCGCGCCGTACGCCGCGCCAAAGGAATTCAAGCTCAACCTTCAGGGCACGAATACCGGCACTGACTTCTCTGGCGGCCAGGCGCTATGCCAAGCGCCAGGCGCGAAGTGCGGCAACCTCGAAACCTACATTCTCGCCTGGGATCCCGTGAAGGCGAAGGAAGTCTGGCGCATCAAGAACGAGATCTATGGCTCATCCGGCATTCTCGCGACGTCGGGCAACCTGATCTTCTCCGGCAACCACAAGGGCGAGTTCAACGCCTACAACGCCACGGCAGGCGCCAAGCTCTGGTCGGCGCCAACGCAGGCGCGGGTAGTGGCCGCGGCTTCGACCTATCTGGTCGACGGACAGCAGCACGTCGCGATCCTTGTCGGCGCGCGCGGCCTGCCGAACGACGTCAAACGCACCAACCCGACCAGCGCCAACAACTCTCGTATCCTCGTGTTCAAGCCCGGCGGCGGCGCGGCCCTGCCCGTGGCGATGCCCGCGACGATCGGGGCGCAAAGCGTCAAGATCGACCCGCCGCTGCTGACCGCTAGCAATGAGACGGTCTTCGCCGGCGAGCAGGCCTACGCGGCCAACTGCGCGGTCTGCCATGGTCCGACCGCCATTCCGGGCGCTGGCTCGATCGCGCCGGACCTGCGCTACAGCGGCCTGCTGCCGATCCGCAATGGTTGGAACCCCACGGTGCGCGATGGCGACCGCGCGACGCGCGGCATGCCTGGCTTTGCGGCCACGCTGAGCCAGGAAACGACCGATGCAATCCTCGCCTACGTCATCAAGCGCGCCAACGACGAGAAGGCGGCGCAGGAGGCGACGGCGAAGTCGAAATAGGTCTGTCAAACGGCTTTCGAGACAGCGGCTCGGTGCGCTACGCTTGTTAGCTTTGGCGCCATTTGCGAATTTTCTACCGCGGCCAGAGCCGGTAACGCTCTCTCTTGCCTGCCCGCGCGCGACACGCTCAACCTGCGGTCATGACGTTCTCGATACGCACATTCGCCTCCGCTGACCGTCCACAATGGGCAGAGCTCTGGAGGGGCTATCTCGAATTCTACAAGACCAACGTCCCGGAAGACGTAACCGAATTGACCTGGCGGCGGTTGCTCGACCCTGAGTCGCCTGTGCTTGGGTTCTGCGCCGCGCAGGATGACGGCAAGCTGCTGGGCATCGCGCACTATCTCTTCCATCCGGTGACGTGGTCGGCGGGGCCGCGCTGATATCTTGAAGACCTGTTCACGTCGCCCGACGCGCGTGGCAAGGGTGTTGGGCGCGCCCTGATCGAAGCGGTATACGGCGCGGCTGACGCACGTGGCGCGGATCAAGTCTACTGGCTGACGCAAGACTTCAATGTCACCGCGCGTAGGCTTTACGACCAGGTCGCGACCGCTACACCTTTCATCAAGTATCGCAGGTAGGCGCGGCATATTTCGCTTCAAGTTGTAGTGGACTTGTCGCACGCATATTCAGCGGCGCTATTTGTCTTGACGACCGCCGATTCTCTCGGCGGGTTTCTTGGCGACCGTGTTTGGGGATGCCCGTCGTGATTCACGCCGGTACCGCAGCCAACCGCCTGTTCGAAGCCTCAAGCTCGGTGCTCGAAGAAGCGGAACGCGCGCCTGCAGCTACGCCATCACCGCCCGCCGTGTCGCGGCCACAACCCGCCTTGTGAACGCACATCACTGAACCAGCTGAGCAGCAGTTGACGCGAGCACGAAAAGGAACAGCCCGGTCTTTCGACCGGGCTGCCTCGTCCTTTGGACACGATGGTCCGTTTTAGCGACCGATCGTGATGGTGACCACCGCACGGCGGTTCAGCGGCTCGCGCACGCCGTCCGCAGTCGGCTTGGCCATGTCGTTCTCGCCGCGAGCAGCAGTGGTGATCGCGGCTGCCGCGATACCGCCGGCGACCAAAGCGCCTTTAACAGTGTCAGCACGACGCGCCGACAGCTTGTCGTTGTAGGCCGCGCCACCCGACGAGTCGGTGTAGCCGTTGACCGACGTGACCGTGATCGAGCATCCGCCAGTACGCGCGCGTTGCACGGCCTGATTGATGATCTCGCGGTTGTTGGCCGTGAGGTCCGAACGGTCCCATTCGAAGTAGACCGTGAACGGTTCCGGCTGCGCAGCGCAGGTCTGAGCCACGGTCTGCTCCGTTGAAGGCGGCGGAGGCGGCGGAGGCGGAGGGGGCGGCGGAGGCGGAGGGGGCGGCGGAGGCGCCGGAGGCGGAGCCGGCGGCGGAGGCGCCGCAAACTGCCAACGCAGTCCCATCGACACGACGTGGTCCTGATAGGCGCTCTCGTATGCACCATCGACGCCGGTGTAATTGAGGTCTTCGGCGCTCAGGTAAGCGTAGCCGATGTCGGCGGTCAGCTGCTCCGAGAGTTTGATGCCGAGGCCGGCGAGGACGTTCCACGCGAACGCGGTATCGTTGTCATCGAAGCCGTTAGCCTGGGCGCCGCCCGGTGTGGTGTAGAGTGAAGCAGCTCGTGTATCGACGCGCGCGCCGCCGACGCCGACGCCGAGATACGGGCTGACTTTGGCGCTGGTGTTGAAGTCTTTGATGGCGTTGATCATCGCCGTGGTCACTCGGGTGGAACCCGCGCCAATCGGGCCAGCGCGGCCCGCAGGCCGGGTGCCGATGAACGTGTCAGGCACGCTCAGTTCGACGTTGCGATAGTCAACGTTGCCTTCGATGCGGATGCCGTTCGCTAGGCCGTAGCCGAGACCGAGGCCAAACACCGGATCAACATCCGGGCTGGCGCGGTTGTCGAGACTGCCATTCGCCCCGCTGACGCTATCGATATCCTGAATGCCATCGACGACTGCACCGATCTTGCCGGTGCCGTACCATCCTGTTTGTGCATGAGCTGCTGCGCCTGCAGCCATGGTGGCGGCCGCGGTGGCGCACAAAAGTGCTTTTTTCATACCGTTCCCCTTGTCCAAAGGTCTTCCCCGGCGCCGGAACAGCGGTCGCCGAAGTGTGGAACGCGGTCGCCCCGCATTCTGATCCCGCGTTACACGCTTTTTTTTGGGGTGGCCATACGAACCTAGGTCCGAAGATCAAAATACACTGCTTTTTCGGCGCGTAAGGGACTGCAAAGCAACATGGTTTCCGTTATGAAATGATCCAGCAGCGAAAACTGGCGCAAAACCAGCCGTCAACTTGGGATCGGCAATGGATTTCTGATTCGCCAATCTGCGCATCGCCGCGGTCGCAACTTCATTTTTGTGACAACGGGACAACGCGCGAGTTCCTTACTGCCCCAGCTTCGTCTCGAATTTCCGTTGGCCTCCGCCACGGTTCGCGTGGGAGAGTGACGTAGCGGCGCCCGGAGACGATGATTACCGCCTGCGTGAATTGGGTTGCTGAACAGCTCAGCCTTCCAACGGAATCCATATCTCGAGACCGCCCAGGCCGGCGCGCGGATCGAACTTTGAGGCATCGTAGCGCTCGACAAGCTGCAGGGCGCCCTTTGCCAGGTGGTTGCCGGAGCGCGGCAGCCACGAGCCGAAGATAGCTGCGCAGGTCGCACCGATCGCCGAGACGTGACCTGCGTGCTGGAATACGGCGTATCTGCGTTTCGGCAGGCGCAGGCCGGCGAGATCCTCCGGCAGTTCATCGAGCGATGACGCGCCGATGCCGGCCATGTAATCGAACCCGTCGCCTTCCTCCTCCGCCTCGCACAACACGACGCCGTAGGTTGCTTCCTTTTTCTCCGCAGGGATCGAGCCGATATAAGGAACGAAGCGCTGCCACAGGGCGGGAATGGCGCCACGGGTTTCAGGCGTGAAACGCTGGCGCAGTCCAGCGATGAAGTGTGGGCCTGCTTCTTCGATCCGAGGATCGGCGATGGTCGCGACGGGTGCAGTGTTCATGACAGGCGGCTCCACAAGTTTCAGGGGTTCGGTTGAGCGGCTCGCGCGCACGTCCTCGGGTGTTGCCCCGAACTGGTCGCGAAAGGCGCGGGTGAATGCTTCGTGGGAGCCGTAACCGGCATCGAGCGCAACGGACAGGATATCCGGAGCGCCGTTGGCAAGCCTGCGGGCAGCCTCTGTGAGGCGTCGCGCACGCAGATAGGCAGTCGGCGAACGACCGACGAGTACGCTGAATGTGCGGGAAAAGTGAAAGCGGGAAAGTCCGCTCGCCTTGGCGACCTCGTCGAGCGTTACAGGACTCGCGGAATGGGCTTCGATGTACCAGAGCGCCTTTCCGATCGCGTCCATTTCGGTTTCCTCGAAACAATGAAAGCGTTTTGTACCCTCTCGCCGCTGGCTGCTTGACGGCGTTTGCTATTCGTCAGCTGCCCGTCTTTTCCTTGCGCGGTTAACAGCGGCGTCGAGCGCCGACAGGAAAGCGGAGCGATCCTTCGGCGAGAAAGGTCTGGGGCCCGATGTTATTTCCCCGAGCGAGCGTAGGTGTTCCATCAGGCCGCGCGTAGCGAGCGCCGAGCCGATCATGTCCGAGGTAAAGACCTTAGCGGTGGGTGAGATAGCCTCGGCGTTCTTTTCCAGAACGCGGCCGGCCAATGGAATGTCGTTGGTGACGACGATATCGCCAGGGCACGCGCGCTCGGCGATCCAGTCGTCAGCCAGGTCCGGGCCGGCGTCGACTAGCACGAACTTGATGCGCGGCTCGGCGGGCGTGCGGATAAAGGAGTTGGCGACGACAAAGACGTCCATCGCGACGCGGCGCGCGACCTTGTAGATCTCGTCCTTCACGGGACACGCGTCTGCGTCGACATATATGGCGGCCATGCGGTGAAATAGGCGAACAGCGGACGCGCTGTCCAGCTTCTGCGCTCTTGCTTTGGCCACCGGCTTGTTCTTGGCAGAAGCGCTGGAGAATTGCCGGCGCAAGGCTTTGACGGACTTCCTGTCGACCGCTTTTTCGCTCCCGCGCTGTCGCTCTTCATGCAGGCGATGCCGCGTTCTGCGCGACTTTTGGAGGATGGCTCGCATGGCGGCGGCAGGCTAGCGTGCGGTTATGACCGAACAGTCGGACTTTTCGGCCGATGCCACGCCCGAGTATCGTACTTCGCACGGACGGGCGTGGGCTGCGGCGATGGCGGCGTTCCTGGTTCACAATGTAGAGGAAATCGTCTCCGACCTGCCGGGGTGGGTCGCGGAGCATCCGGTTCTGCCATGGTTCGGCTGGATGGCGCCGGCGGGATTGTTCACGACAGCCGTAGGCGTTCTGACATTGGCCGTGGGAGCGCTGGCGCTCTATGCGATGACAACGGCGCCGCGGTGGGGCGGTTGGGCGCTGGTCGCGTTTGCAATCGTGATGCTGGTGAACGCGGTGAGTCACATCGTTCTGAGCGTCATGACGTCAACCATAATGCCGGGCGCGTTGACAGCGACCGTCGTCATCGTCCCAGTGTTCGCGGCTGTGCTGTGGGCGGTGCTGCGGCGGGTGCGGCCTGCCCGGAGTCCGTCTTAGCCAGCCGACCTCAGCTGAGGACGGCGACGATCCCGACGCCAGCCAGTACGAGCAACAGTGACGCCAGCGGCATATAGCGCAGGTGCACGCCGGTCTGGCCGGAGCGCGCGTCTTCCTCGTTCAGCTCGAAATGGTCTTCGACTCTATGGGCGGTCATGGCGCATACCTCCTAACCCCCACGATGCCGGAGTGTCCTCTTAAACGCGACGGAGGGAAAACCGAAAAAACCAGCGTGGATCAGCCGCCGCTGAGGGGCGGCAGGAGGGCGATCTCGTCTTTTGCCGAAATCGGCGTCGCGGCCTCATCAGTGACCAGCGTCTGGTTGACGGCAATGCGCACCGCCTTGGAGCGCAGCATGTCGGAGAGATCTGGATTGGCGTCAGCCAGTTCTGTCCTTAGCGCGGCTGCCGTGGCGACGCCATCGGGCAATGGAATGGACGTGGCGCCAAAAGCATCCTTCAGTCGGCCGAACAGGAGAACCTGCCCCGTCATTGCTTCCGCAGCCATGGCGTGATGGTGAGACCGAGCAATACGCCTTCGGGGCTGAGCATGCGCGTGACGGTCTGCCCCCACGGTTCCTCTCGCGCCTCCACCAGCAACCTATAGCCGCGGTCCTTGAGCGTCTTCGTGGCGGAGTTGATGTCCTCAACATCGAACTCCAGCCAGGCGCTCGGCACTGGAAGATCAGCCGGCCATGCGTCCTTTCCGAACACAGCCTGCGCCGCGGCGTGGAGGGGCCAGATAGCAAAGTGCTTCACACCTTCCATGCCCTCGCCATGCCAGTAGGTATTGTCGTGCGGCATCGCCTCGAGCGGCAGCTTCAGCGTGTCGACATAAAGCTTCTTGCTTTCGGCCGGGTTAGCCGAGACCGGACCGAAGCCGGCGACGAACAGAACCTTGATACCCGAGAGATCCGGCATGCTGCGTCTCCGGCGCGTTAGCCGCCCGTGTGCGACATCGTCCGCGGCGAAGCGGGCGAGGCCAGCCGATGCTTGATGGAAGTCGTGACCCTTGGGCTTGCGTTCAATGGCGCCGAGGATGGTTTCGCGAAGTTTCGCTCCGGACTGGATCGCTGCGCATCGCTTCGCGCAGATCGGCGCCGTCTTCGCGGCCGAGGCAGGTATAGAGCCGGCCGGTGCAGGTGACGCGCACGCGGTTGCAGCTTTCGCAGAAATTGTGGGTGAGCGGCGTGATGAAGCCGAGACGGCCGCCGGTTTCCTCGACGCGGACATAGCGGGCCGGGCCGCCGGCGGTGTAGTTGATGTCCGTGAGCGTGAAACGCTCCGACAGATCGGCGCGGACCTTCTTGAGCGACAGGAAGTCCTCGACACGATCGGTCTCGGCCTCGCCCATCGGCATGGTCTCGATCAGCGTGATGTCAGCGCCGCGATCGTGTGCGAAACGGATCAGGTCGGGGATCTCGTCTTCATTCGTGCCGGCCAGCGCCACCGTGTTGATCTTCACCTTTAGGCCAGCAGCGATCGCCGTATCGATTCCCTTCAGCACATCGTTCAGCATGTCGCGACGCGAGATCTTCTCGAAAAGATCCCGCTTCAGCGTATCGAGCGATACATTGATGCGGCGCACGCCGATGGCCGAGAGTTCGCCCGCGTATTTCGCCAGGAGGGTGCCGTTGGTCGTCATCGTCAGTTCGTTGAGGCCGTTGCCGAGGTGGCGCGAGAAACGCGCCATCAGCTCCATGACGTCCTTGCGCACCAGCGGCTCGCCCCCGGTGATGCGCAGCTTGTCGACGCCGAAGGAGGCGAAGGCCGTGACCAGCTCGTCCAGTTCCTCGAACGAAAGCACATCCTTGCGCGGCAGGAAGGTCATGCGCTCCGGCATGCAGTAGGTGCAGCGCAGATCGCAGCGGTCGGTGATCGAGAGGCGGAGATAGGTGACGCGGCGCCGATACGAATCGACCAGCCCGCCCTGCCCGGCCGCCAGAGCGGTGGGCGAGGCGCTATCGGCGGCAGTACGGCCGACCGGGCGTGCGTTGATGAGCGTGTAAGCCATTTCGTCCGCAGAATAGCGTTATAGTTGGTGAAGTCGAGCGGTCGTTCTGGCGCCAGTTGATAGGCGCCCGTTCACGTTGCCGCCCGGCCCTGCGCTTACGCTACGGGCGTTCGCCCCTCGATTTGGTCCACTGGACCAAATCGCGCCTGCGGCGCCGGGGCTCACCCCATCGGATACCGGATTTCTTTGGAAACCGCGTCGATCTTCTTGAGCATGTCCGCATCCAGTGTCACGTCCGCCGCCTTGAGGATATCCGGCAGATGGTCTTCGTGGGTGACGCCGACAATGGTCGAGGCGACAAAGTCGTGCTGCTTGCTCCAGGCCGTGGCGAAGGTGGTGACGGACATGCCGGCTTCCCGGGCGAAGCCGATCCAGCGGTCGGTTGAGGCCAAGGTCTTCTCGTTCACGAAGCGGCGCGCCATGGGCGCCTGGCGGGCGGGCAGGTCCTTGTATTTGGTGAAGCGGGCGCCTTCTGGCCACTGGCCGTTCTGGTACTTGCCGGTCAGCACACCGCCGGCGAGCGGCGAGTAAGGGATTAGGCTGACGCCTTCCTGGCGGGCGGCCTGCGCCATCTCGTCCTCAAAGCGGCGGTTGTTCAGGCTGAAATTGTTCTGGATCAACTCATGGCGGGCCAGCCCATGCTTTTCAGAAGCGGCGAGGCTCTTCATCAGGCCCCAGGTGGTCTCGTTCGAGCAGCCGAGGACGCGCACCTTGCCGGCCTTCACCAGGTCGTCGAGGGCGCGCATCGGCTCTTCGTAGCTTGTGCCGTGGTCGGGCCAGTGGGTCTGGTAGAGATCGACATAGTCCGTCTGCAGGCGCTTGAGGCTGGCTTCCACTGCGCGGACGATGTTGTGGCGGTCCATCGCCGTCATGCCTTCGCGCTGGGCCGACTTGATCCAGCCATGTGAGGGACCGGAGACCTTGGTGGCGATCAGCAAGGCGTCGCGCGGCTTGGTATTCATCCAGCGGCCGACGATCTCTTCGGTGAGGCCGGCGTATTTCGGATCGGGCGGGACGGGATAGTTTTCCGCCGTGTCGTAGAAGGTAATGCCCGCGTCGAACGACTTGTCGAGAATGCGATGGCTCATTGCCTCGTCGGCCTGATTGCCGAACGTCATCGTGCCCATGCAGATTTCGGACACGTGGAGTGCGCTGCGGCCGAGGCGGCGGGTTTTCATGATGGCTCCCCTGTTGTCGCCGTCAGAGATAGCGGCGTGAGCGGGCGCTCACAAGACTTCTGCCTAATTCTGCTGACGTTGCCTGAAGACGAGCCTATTCTATCATGCGGGCACACAAGGGAGCTCAAACGTTGGAAAACTGGTCAACCGCCTTTTCGGGTTCGGCCATCGCGGACGGGATTATTTCCGCGCTGCTGGCCGCGCCGCTAATCTGGTCGCTTACGCGGCTCGGCCGATTCGCCGTCAGGCGTGCGAAAAGCACTTCAGAGCATCACCTTGAGACTATTCGCGTGGCGGTGAGCCGATACATCGCTTCTGATGGAATCGCGAAGCTAACGTTCCAGAACTACCTTCAGAACTCTCCTAAAGAAGAGCAGCTCCGAGATGATGTTCAACTCGACGGTGCTCACCGCGATGGCTGCGGCGTTGCCGGCGGCGACGAAAAGTATGCCATTGTTGATCTGCGTTCTCGTGTTTGTCGCGATCTTCGGCTGGCGCCTGATTGGCAGCCTAACTGCACACGTTCGAAATCAAATGCTGGAGGAGGCAATCTTCGAGCCAGTCAGCATTGAAGCGACGCAAGCCTTGCTGGTCCAGCATTCGCGATCCAACGCTATACAGAAATAGCGATCCCTTTCAGCTCTCCATCAAACGCGGCATCAGTTCGACCATGTTGCAGGGCATGTGGCGGCTGTCGAGTTGCCAGCGGATGAGCTTGTCCCAGCCGTCCTTCACGGCGCCGTTGGAGCCCGGCAGGCAGAAGATGAAGGTGCCGTTGGCGACGCCTGCGCAGGCGCGCGACTGCAGCGTGGATGTGCCGACGCTCTGGAACGAGACGAGGTGCCAGACGACGTTGAAGCCGTCGATCTCCTTGTCGAACAGCGGCCGGACGGCCTCGGGGGTGACGTCGCGGCCGGTGAGACCCGTGCCGCCGGTGGTGATCACGGCGTCGACCTGCGGGTCGGCGATCCATTTGCGCATGACGGCGCGGATGGCGTTGACCTCGTCCGGTACGATGGCCTTGTCGGCAAACTCGTGGCCGCCTTCCCTCACGCGCTCTGCGAGGAGATGGCCGGAAGTGTCCGTCTCGTCGGTGCGGGTGTCCGAGATCGTCATCACGCAGATGCGGAGCTGTTTGAAGGGGGCGTCAGCGACCATCTTGCCGCCCGGGGCGGTGAGCGGGGGGTAGGCGGGTCCGGTCATGACGTCTTTCCTTCGTCCCATTTGGCGCGCGAGGCGCGATCATCGCTGCGCGGTTCGATCCATTCGGCGCCGCTTGGGCGCATTTCCTTTTTCCAGAAGGGCGCCTCGGTCTTGAGGCGGTCCATCAGGTAGTCGACGGCCTGCAGGGCTTCGCGGCGGTGTCTGGACAGCGCCGCCACCAGCACGATCGCCTCGCCCGGCGCCATGCGGCCATAGCGGTGGATCACCAGCGTGTCGATGACGTCGAAGCGGGCGCGAGCGTCGGCCTCGATCTGAGCGATCTGTTTCTCGGTAAAGCCGGGATAGCCTTCGAGCTCGAGCGCGACGACGTCGTCCCCGTGGGCGGTTTCGCGGACGGAGCCGATGAAAGACGCGAGCGCCCCGGCGTCGGCCCTACCGCGCTGGAAGGCGGCGGTTTCGGCGTGCGGGTCGAAGGGTTCGGTCTGGACGCGGATCATGGGCGGCAGGCTATCGGGCGGCGGGGGATCAGGAAAGCTTCAGGATGGCGGAGCCGAACGGCTCCATCATCAGCTTGCTGCCGGAAAGAACCGCGTCCGAAGCCCAAAGAACAGAAGAGATACCGCTATCTATTGCGCGGGTCACAGGCCGGCTGGTGAAATTGAACATGCACAATACAGTCTCGCCGGGAACGCTGCGAAGGAAGGCCAACACGCCTTCGTCTTTCACGTGAGGTATTTGGCTCGCGTCGCCTTTTTGTCGAAGTTCATCGAGCGACCGCTGGCGCGCCGCCATTTCGTCTGCCGACAGCTGCGGGGGTGCGGCACGAGCGGCCCCAAGCATCGCGCGCTCTTCCGGTGTAATCGCGGGCGCGCCGGGCTGCGAGACCCATGCCCTGCCTAAGTGGACGCTCAAGGGCTCGCTAACGAAGAACACCCCGTCCCTCAACGCGGCGCTGGAATGGCGCAGGGCGATGAGCTTGCGCGAGGTGGACAGCATGGACTCTGCGAGTTCATCCTGTTCCTCGGCAGCCAACATGCGGTGGCGCGGATCGATCGGAAGCCAGGGGTCTTTCGCCTTGGTGAAGCCGGCGTTGATGGCGTTCTTCCACGGCATGGGCGTGCGGCAGCCGTCGCGGCCTTTGGTGGCCGGCCAGCCATTGATGCCCCACGGATCCTGAAGCCGCTCGAACGGGACTTCGGCTTCGGGCAGGCCGAGCTCTTCGCCCTGGTAGAGGAAGATGGTTCCGCGCAGGCAGACCAGCAGCGACAGGAAAAGCGGCGCCGCACGACCGTAAGGCGCGCCGATTGCCTCGCCCCAGCGCGTGGCGACGCGGGTGACGTCGTGGTTGGAGAAGGCCCAGCTCGGCCAGCCATCTTCGGGCCCCTCGCCCCAGCGCGACAGGATCTGCGCCATGGCTTCGACGCCGGGCCAGGCGGAGAGGAAGTCGAAAGCGTAGGCGGTGTGCAGGCGGTTATGGCCGCGCGTGTAGTCGAGCATCAGCTCGTAGGAGCCAGGCGCGAGTTCGCCGACGGTCATCCTGGCGCCGCGGCCGTCCATCAGGTCGCGCAGGCGGATGATGAACTCCAGCGTTTCGGGCTGGTTGGAGTTGAACTGGTGGACCTGCATGTTGCGCGGCAGCGCGGGATTGGGATCGCCTGACGGAGGATTGTCGCGCAGTTTGGCGTCGTGGACGTAGTAGTTGGCCACGTCCAGGCGAAAGCCATCGACGCCGAGGTCGAGCCAGAAGCGGGCGATCTCGTGGATGGCCGAGCGCACGCCGTCATTGCGGAAGTTCAGGTCGGGCTGGGTCGGCAGGAAGTTGTGCAGGTAGTATTGACGGCGTCGCGGATCCCACGTCCATGCAGGGCCGCCGAACCAGGCCTGCCAGTTGTTGGGCGGCGAGCCGTCCGGCCTTGCGTCGGCCCAGACATACCAGTCGGCCTTGTCGTTGGTGCGGTCCATGCGGCTCGCCTGGAACCAGTCGTGATCGGACGAGGTGTGCGACCAGACCTGGTCGATAATCACCTTCAGGTCGCGGCTGTGAGCGGCTTTCAGCAGCGCTTCGAAATCGGCGAGCTTGCCAAACATCGGATCGACGTCGCGATAGTCGGAGACGTCATAGCCAAAGTCGCGCATGGGGCTTTTGAAGAAGGGCGACAGCCATATCCCATCGACGCCGAGGGATTTGACGTAATCGAGCTTCGACGTGACGCCCTTGAGATCGCCGATGCCGTCGCCGTCCGAGTCCATGAAGGAGCGCGGATAGATCTGATAGAGAACCGCGCCCCGCCACCAGTCTTCAGACATTGCCGCCTCGACTCAGGATCGCCTAAGCGAGGACATACAGCAGTGCGCGATTCAGCTAAAGCTGCAGAGATAATAGTGCGGCTCAGCGAAACGAATGCATCGCGCCGGCTTCCCGCTCAGTAGTTTGCCGAGCGTCGGACTGGCTTTTTGCCAAGTGTAGGCGTTGATGAGGTTGATGGCGTCGGTTTCGTCGTAGACGATTGCCCTGCCAGTTGGTCCCACTTGATCGACATCTCCGGCGCCGCCAGGGCGCTCGCTCGGATCCATGCGATCGGCCCATGGAAAAGCAATCAGGACCGGCTTGTCCCTTGGAGCAGTCGCTACGGCGACCGCTTGATCGTAGGGACCGCGGACAAAGCTGAAGGCGATCTGATCGCCGACCCGACGGAACAGACCGATGCCGAAGAAGAACATCACCGCCGCGATCAGCATCATTGGCAGCAGGATGCGCACGTCGCGGCGTTCGAAAATATAACCGAGCAAGACAAAGGCCTGAAGCGCTCCCCATCCGGCGTGAACCAGTATCGGGGCCATCGCCCACGGACCCTCAATCGTCTTGAAAAGCCATGTCTGAGACATGTACAGCGCGAAGCCGACCAGCAGCCAGAGAATGGTCAACAGAGTGAGTTTGCTGCGCACCAGCCATTCAAGCCATGGCGGTCGCTGTCCGATGCCCGTGTTATCCATTCCCGCGCCCGAACCTGCGTTTCATCGCAGTTATCTAGCAAACCAAGGACCACCTCGATGGAAGCCGCATCTGACGTGCCTCCGGTTAGCTGGCCGCATCAGACAGCTGGCGTCGCCGTGCGATTTGCCAGACCGACTGTCCGAAAATGTTCCGCCAGAGCAATGTGAGAGCGTCGCACCACCGAATGACCGGACACCGTCACCTGACCTCGATGTCATGATTTCGCCCTGCGAATTTTGCTAGGTCGAATCGTCAGCGTTCCTGACAGATCAGTCCCAGTTGCATGGAGTCTTCGATGGTAGACCTCGGCCAGATCGTCTCTTCCCTCGGCGAGCAAACGATTGCGGAAATCGGCGAGCCGCTTGAACTCAGCAAGGAACAGTCGATGAAGGCAGCGCGCTCGCTCGCCGAGAACTTCACCGGCAACAAGGACGATGCGATCAACGCCGCGGCGAAAGAAACCGGCATCGGCAAGGAAGTGCTGAGCGCGATGATCGTGAAGTTGCTCGACAACGCCAAGGACCAGGCGGTCGGTGCGATGAAAGAGCAAGGCATGGCTGCCGCCAAAGGCATGTTCGGCAAGTTCTTCGGCCGGTAGTCCCCTTTCCTTTCGACGACTGAAACAGCGAATGCTCCACGGCGCGTGAGCGCCTGGAGGTTCGCTGTCGTTCTCTCCCTCTTTGGACATGAGGGAGCGGGGCGCGTGGGTCAGCGCCGTGGGTAGTTCCTGTGCTGGCGTCGCCGCCAGCTGATGCGCGTCTTCACGCGCCCCGGATCGGCCGTTTTTCCCGGTGAGGGGGAGAAGAGGAGTTCAACGGACACACCGGTGAGGGACCGCCCTCCCGAGGCCTTAGCTCCAGACCCTCCGCCGGTTCCGCGTGCAGGATGGGCCGAAACCATCCTGGGCCCTCCGGTTTCATGATCCCCGGAGGCAATGCGCATCGAGGTTCGTTTCGCCTCGCAGCGAGCCCCTGCCTGAAGTCCAGCCTCAGGACAGGTTCACGGGCTGCAACTGGCTTGCTCACCAGGCCTTAAGCCTGATGCCTCGAGCGCCACGCCGACCAACGCCCTGACGTCTTGAGTTTCGGACGTCTCCAAGACCTCCCTCCGTCAGGGCGAGTGCCATTATCGCTCAGGGCTGGACGTGTAGGATAACTTTCCCAGAGATTTTTCTCCGGGCTTTGGAATCATTGGGAAGATTGTCGGATTGTGTCCCGGATGGTGTCGGACGGCGATGCAATTCCGACGCTGTCATCCCGGCCGGAGCGCAGCGGAGAGCCGGGACCCATGTCCCGACATCGGGACTCGCAGGTCCATGGGTCCGGGCTCTCCAGCGCTTACGCGCTTCCGGCCGGGATGACAGCGGGGGGGGGTAGCAAAGGCGGGTGAGCCCCGCTCTACTCCACGCCCTTCTTCTGGATCGTCCAGGCAGGGGTGGCGCAATAGCCGCAGCTGGCGCCTATGAACATTTCGCCTGCCTTTTCGTCTCCGGCGAGCTGCCAGAGGAACCAGGCGGTGGTTGCAGGGCGGTAGGGGCCGTTGGTTCCGGTCGAGGGCGCGCTGTGTCCGGCTGCGATGAGCGTGGACCAGAAGACGGGGACGTTGGCCTTGCCGAAGATAGGCTGCTGGTGCGTCGCGGGATCAGCGACGCTGTCTGCACTGCCGGAGAGGAGCAGCATGGGGCCGTGCTGCTGTGTCTCCGCGCCGGGCTCGTAGGAGCGGCTGCCGGCCGTGTAGGGCTGAATCGGGGCGGTCGCGGTGATGCGTGGATCACGTCCGGCCATGATGGCGCCGGCTGCGCCCTGACTGTGGCCTGCGGCGCCGACGCGGGAGAGGTCGACCGCGCCTTTCAACACGCTGCGCTCGCGCGCGTTCTCCTTCGTCGAGATAGTCGAGGCAGTCGAGCAGCGGCTTGCCGGTTCCGGCATTGCCGTCCATCGAGGCGGCGACAACGAAGCCATGGCTCGCCCACTGGACCAGCATCGGCGAATAGATCGCCGCCATGGTGTTCGTGCCGTTGCCCCAGAGGATGACGGGGGACGGTTTCGGCTCAGGCTTGATGGGGCGGAAGACGTGGCAGCCAGGAGCTGCCTGCGTCTGCTTCACTGTGTAGGGGCCGCGAGCGTCGTAGGGGGTTGGCGTCTGCGCGAGGGCCGGGTCGGAGAGCGCGAAGGGGAATGCGGCGGCGATGATTAGGCGATTCATTGCTTGAGCGTAGGCTGTTCGATGAAGGCCGGAAAGACGCTGAGGGGAGCGCCGGGCGCCTGCCCGGCCAAGCCTATCGCCTAGCACAGTGAGTGTTGATCCGCCCTGGCCGGGCAGGCGCCCGGCGCTCCCAACCGCGAGATCCACGCAAAACAAAAGGCCCAGCTGTTGCCAGCCGGGCCTCTCATTTCAGTGTTCAACCGGTCAGTGCTGAAGCGGGGCTTCCGAGCCTTTCGGGCCGCTGCCGCGGCCGAGTTCGGCGCGGTAAGCGGCTTCGTCGGTTTCGGTCCACTGCACGGGTGTGAGCGGGCGCACGAGGGCGCGCGCGAGCACCTGGTCAATGGTCGAGACCGGAACGATGGTCAGGCCTTCCCTCACGCTGGCCGGCAGGTCGACGAGATCCTTCTCGTTCTCCTCCGGGATCAGCACCGTCTTGATGCCGCCACGCAGGGCCGCGAGCAGTTTCTCCTTCAGGCCGCCGATCGGCAGGACGCGACCGCGCAGAGTGATCTCGCCGGTCATGGCGACATCCTTGGAGATCGGGTTGCCGGTGAGCAGCGAGACGATGGCTGTCGTCATCGCGATACCCGCCGAGGGGCCGTCCTTGGGCGTAGCCCCTTCCGGCACGTGCACGTGGATGTCCGTTATGTCGAAGATGGGAGGCCGGATGCCGTACTGGACAGCGCGCGAGCGAACGAGGCTCTGCGCCGCCGAGATGGACTCCTTCATCACATCCTTCAGGTTGCCGGTGACCGTGGTGCGGCCGCGGCCGGACATCTGGACAGCTTCGACGGTGAGCAGCTCGCCGCCGACTTCGGTCCAGGCGAGGCCCGTAACGACGCCGACCTGATCCTCGCGGTCCGCCATGCCGTACCGGTATTTCCGGACGCCGGCGTACTTGTCGAGGTTGTCGGCGTTGACCGTGACGGTCGTGGCTTTCTTGAGCTCGATCTCGCGGACGGCCTTGCGGGCCAGTTTCGCGATTTCACGCTCGAGCGACCGCACGCCGCTCTCGCGGGTGTAGTAGCGCACGAGGTCGCGCAGGGCCGAGTCTTCAACCTTCCATTCGCCTTGCTTCAGGGAGTGGTTTTCCACGACCTTGGGAACGAGGTGGCGCTTGGCGATCTCGATCTTCTCATCCTCTGTATAGCCTTCGAGACGGATGATCTCCATCCGATCGAGAAGCGGCTGAGGCATGTTGAGGCTGTTGGCTGTGGTGATGAACATCACGTCCGACAGGTCGTAGTCGACTTCGAGATAGTGGTCGTTGAAGTTGACGTTCTGCTCGGGATCGAGGACCTCCAGCAGGGCCGATGACGGATCGCCGCGATAGTCCTGGCCGAGCTTGTCGATCTCGTCGAGCAGGAAGAGCGGGTTGCCGGTCTTCGCCTTCTTCATCGACTGGATCACACGGCCCGGCATGGAGCCGATGTAGGTGCGGCGGTGGCCGCGGATCTCGGCTTCGTCCCGCACGCCGCCGAGCGACACGCGAACGAAGTCGCGGTTCGTGGCCCTGGCGATCGACTTGCCGAGCGAGGTCTTGCCGACGCCCGGAGGCCCGACAAGGCACAGGATCGGTCCGCGCAGTTTCTCGGTGCGGGTCTGCACCGCGAGGTATTCGAGGATCCGCTCTTTCACCTTCTCGAGGCCGTAATGGTCGGCGTTGAGGATGTCTTCAGCAACCTGAAGGTCCTTCACGACTTCCTTCTTCTTGCCCCAGGGGAGCGAGACGATCCAGTCGAGGTAGTTGCGCACGACCGTGGATTCGGCCGACATCGGCGACATCTGCCGCAGCTTCTTCACCTCGGTTTCGGCCTTGGCCCGCGCCTCATCCGACATCGGCGTATTGGCGATCTTCTCTTCCAGCTCGCTGATCTCGTCACGCTCGCCCTGGTCGCTGTCGCCAAGCTCGCGCTGGATCGCCTTCATCTGCTCGTTGAGATAGTATTCGCGCTGCGTCTTCTCCATCTGCCGCTTCACGCGGTTGCGGATCTTACGCTCCATCTGGAGCATGCCGATTTCCCCCTCCATGAGGGAAAAGACCTTTTCCAGGCGCTCGGTGACGTCGATGAGTTCGAGCAGCTGTTCCTTGTCTTCCAGCTTGATGGAGAGTTGGGCCGCCACGGCGTCGGCCAGATGACCGGGGTCGGTGATGGCGCTGACCGTGCCGACGGTTTCGGACGGAATCTTGCGGTTCAGCTTCACATATCCGTCGAACTGCTCGATCACCGCGCGCATGAGGGCGGCGGACTCTTCCGAGTCGGCAGTCTTCTCAGCGATCGGGCCGTGCTCGGCGGCGTAGTAGTCGCCCCTGTCGATCAGCTTTTCGAGGCGAGCGCGGTGCTTGCCTTCGACCAGCACTTTCACGGTGCCGTCGGGCAGCTTGAGCAACTGCAAGATCGTGGCGACGACGCCAACGGAATAGAGGTCTTCCTCAGCCGGGTCATCGACGCCGGCTTCCTTCTGGGCGACGAGCAGAATCTCGCCGCCGCCTTTCTCGACTTCCTCGAGCGCGCGTACGGACTTGTCTCGGCCCACGAAGAGTGGGGCGACCATTCGGGGGAACACCACGATATCGCGCAGCGGCAGGACGGGGAGGACGTTTGCCATAGTAGTTTCTCCTTTCATCGCCGCACCCGCCTTCTGTGAAGCTCGGGAGCGGGACGAAGGCCGGCCCATGACGGAATTATCGGGCCGGACATTCGCTTGAGGGTGAAAGTGGCCCGCCGATGGGCGACCTTCAACCCGTTGAATTGTCGCTCAACAGCAAGTGGGGCAATTGAGCGGGAAATCCAGCAAAAACAGTCCCGCACCGGCATGTTGCGCGCTTCCGGCAAACCACCTGACCGCTGCGGATAGGCGAAGTTGAGGCCCGCATAGGCCTGGCGACATCTCGGAAACGTTGAGTCGTTCTGACTTACGAAGCGCTGGCGGAGGCGCTTTCGGCGGAGTGGACGTAGAGCGGGCGGGCCCGCCCTTCGACCACTTCGGCGTTGATCGCCACCTCTTCGACGCCGCGGAGATTGGGCAGCTCGAACATGGTGTCGAGCAGGATGCCCTCCATGATTGAACGCAGGCCGCGGGCGCCCGTCTTACGCTGGATCGCGCGGCGAGCGACCGCCGCCAGGGCGTCTTCCGTGAAGGTGAGCGTCACGTTCTCCATTTCGAAGAGGCGCTGGTACTGCTTGAGCAGCGCGTTCTTCGGTTCGGTGAGGATCTCGATCAGAGCCTTCTCGTCGAGGTCTTCCAGCGTGGCGATGACCGGCAGGCGGCCGATGAATTCCGGGATCAGGCCGAACTTGACCAGATCTTCCGGCTCGACGGCTTCGAGCACCTTGCCGGTGCGGCGGTCATCCGGATCGACAACGTTGGCGCCGAAGCCGATGGAGGTTCCACGGCCGCGGTCGGAGATCAGCTTGTCGAGGCCCGAGAACGCGCCGCCGCAGATGAACAGCATGTTCGTGGTGTCGACCTGCAGGAATTCCTGCTGCGGATGCTTGCGGCCGCCCTGCGGGGGCACGGAGGCGATCGTGCCCTCCATGATCTTCAGGAGCGCCTGCTGCACGCCCTCGCCCGACACGTCGCGGGTGATGGACGGGTTGTCGGACTTGCGGCTGATCTTGTCGATCTCGTCGATATAGACGATGCCGCGCTGCGCCCGCTCGACGTTGTAGTCGGAGGCCTGGAGCAGTTTGAGGATGATGTTCTCGACGTCCTCGCCGACATAGCCGGCTTCGGTGAGCGTCGTTGCGTCGGCCATCGTGAACGGAACGTCGATGATGCGCGCCAGCGTCTGGGCGAGCAGCGTCTTGCCGCAGCCGGTGGGGCCGATCAGCAGGATGTTCGACTTCGACAGTTCGACGTCGGAATTCTTGGCGGCGTGGTTTAGGCGCTTGTAGTGGTTGTGGACCGCCACCGAGAGGACGCGCTTGGCCTTGAACTGGCCGATGACGTAGTCGTCGAGCACGTCGCAGATTTCGCGCGGCGTCGGAACGCCGTCGCGCGACTTCACGAGAGCCGTTTTCGACTCTTCGCGGATGATGTCCATGCAGAGTTCGACGCACTCATCGCAGATGAATACGGTCGGGCCGGCGATCAGCTTTTTGACCTCGTGCTGCGACTTTCCGCAGAACGAGCAATACAGCGTGTTCTTACTGTCGCCGCCGGAAGTGGTCTTGCTCATCGACACCTCGAAACGCCCGGGCGCATCACCCGCGGAGAGTCACTCCGCATTGCACAAGCCTTGAACGTTATATTTCAATTGTTTCCGATAGGTTCAAGGCAACCCATCCGATCATAGCAAGCAGGGCGCCGCAAGGTTATGGACTGCGCCTGGCGATGGCGGATACCGCCAAAAACCCAGCTAAACGCCGGTTTGGCGGCTGATCAGTCTGCCGGAGCGGCCCGCTTCTCGTAAACCTTGTCCACGATTCCAAAGGCCTGGGCCTCGCTCGCGGTCATGAACGAATCACGATCAAGCGTTCTCTCTACGACCTCGTAGGGCTGCCCGGTGTGCTTAACATAGATCTCGTTAAGCCTCTTTTTGACCTGCAGCATGTCCAGGGCGTGGCGCTCGATATCCGAGGCGACGCCCCGGAATCCGCCTGAGGGCTGGTGGACCATGATCCGGGAGTTGGGGGTAGCGAAGCGCATCCCCTTCTCCCCGGCGGTCAGCAGGAGGGAGCCCATGGACGCCGCCATGCCGATGCAGGCCGTAGAAACGGGGCTGCGGATGTACTGCATGGTGTCGTAGATCGCGAGGCCGGAATGGACGTGGCCGCCCGGGCTGTTGATGTACATCGCGATCTCTTTCTTGGGGTTTTCGGACTCCAGGAAGAGCAATTGGGCGGTGATCAGGCTGGCCAGGCCGTCCTCGATCGGGCCCGTAACAAAGACGATCCGGTCCTTGAGAAGGCGGGAAAAGATATCGTAGGCGCGCTCACCGCGGCTGGATTGCTCCACCACCATGGGAACGAGGTTCATCCCTCTGGTAATCATGTCGTCCATGGCGGGTTCTTCTTCCTCAGGCCCATCAGGGGCCGGTCAGACTCAGATCACGGGTTGGGCTAACAATATCCGAACGCGGAGGCGCTGGCGCAAGGGGTAGCATGGAGGAGCGCCGGGCGCCGGCCCGGCACCGGCCGCCAAGCGGCCTTAAACTGCGGGAGTTGGGGATGGAAAGAGCCAGGCGGGCGCCTGGCGCTCCTCCGAGCGGGAATCCCCTATTCCTCGCCGACTTCCTTCATCAGCTCTTCGCGGGTGACCTTTTTCTCGGTCACCTGAGCCTTGGCGAGGATGTGGTCGACGACCTTTTCCTCGTAGATCGGCGCGCGGAGCTGGGCGAGCGCGTTGGGGTTGTTGCGGTAGAAGTCGATCACCTGCTTCTCCTGGCCGGGATAGCGCGAGGCTTCTTGGCGAAGGGCCTGACCGAGTTCCTCGTTTGTGATGTCGATGTTGGCGCGGCGGCCGATCTCGGCGAGCACGAGGCCGAGGCGCACGCGGCGCTCGGCGATCTTGCCGTATTCCGTTTTCAGCTCGTCGTCCGACTTGCCCTTGTCCTCGTCCGACAGGCGGCCGGCGTTCTTTTCCTGCTCGAACTGGGCCCAGATCTGCTCGAACTCGGCCTTCACCATCATCGGCGGCAAGTCGAAGGAGTGCTTCTCGTCCAGGGCGTCGAGCAGGACGCGCTTGACCTGCTGGCGCGAGGCGAAGTTGAGATCGCCCGACAGCTGGGTCTTCACGGCGTTGCGGAGCGCCTCGAGGTTTTCAAGACCGAGCGTCTTGGCGAAATCCTCGCCGACTTCCGGCGTCTTCGGCGCCTTCACTTCCTTGACCTTGGTGGCGAACACGGCGGGTTTCCCCTTCAGCGTGTCGACCTGGTAGTCCTCCGGGAAAGTGACCTTCACCTCGATCTCGTCGCCGGCGGAGGCGCCGATCAGCTGGTCCTCGAAGCCGGGGATGAAGCGGTTGGAGCCGATCACCAGCGTCGCGCCTTCGGCCGAACCGCCTTCGAACTTCTCGCCGTCGATAGAGCCGACGAAGTCGATGACGACCGCGTCGTCCTTCTCGGCTTTGCCTTCCTTGACGTCGTAGGACTTGTTGTTCTCGGCGATCTTCGCCAGCGCGTCGGCGATTTCCTGCTCCGCCGGTTCAGCCGTCATGCGCTCGATCGAGATGCCGGTGACGTCGGCCGGCTCGAACTCGGGCATCACTTCGAGGTTCATGTGATAGTCGAGGTCGGCCTCGCCGTTGATCACCTTGTCGGCCGAGACGTCGAGCTGGATCGAGGGGCGCGAGGCCGGACGGATCGACTTGTCCTCAAGCGCCTTGGTCGAGGTTTCCTGCACAGCAGCCTCGACGATTTCGCCCATCAGAGACTTGCCGAACATCTTGCGGATGTGGGCCTGCGGCACCTTGCCCGGCCGGAAGCCCTTGAGCTGCACCTTGGGCTGGATTTCGTCGATCTTGGCGCTGAGTTTCGCCGCCAGCTCCCCCTTCGGGATGGAAACGCGGTACTCCCGCGAAAGGCCTTCCGATTTCGTCTCGGTGACGTTCATCAGGGAACCCCAGATGTAGAGAATGGTTGAGACCCGCGGACGGCGACCGCCGGCGGGCAAGCCGGGCTTCATACACAGCCAGTCTCGGCATGTCTACGCGCCGTTTCGGGGCGTTTTTGAGGCCGGGGATCCGGGCCGAACAAGCGGGTTTGGCCTTGAACGGGAACCCGCTTCGGAGTTTATCGCCCGGGCTGGCCTGCGGATGTGGCGAAACTGGTAGACGCGCTGGATTTAGGTTCCAGTGGGGCAACCCGTGTAGGTTCAAGTCCTATCATCCGCACCAGCCTCCACGCTTGCAACGATCCGGCCCGCTGATTGTCATCGCCGCGCTCCGGCAAGTTAGCCGAGCGATTCAGGCATGTTGCGCAGGTCTGTTCCGGGGCCGCACCGAGGCCTAGTCTGCGGAACCGATTCCACACGAGCCACCTCAGGGGGCGGCAATCGCACGGCAAGTTCTCGAAGTCCGGCACCGCGCGGCGGCGCGCGACTCCATCGCGGCGCGGCACAAGCGGCTGATCGCCGCAATCGACGCCCTGCCCCCGGCCTGGCGCGGCGATACCAGCCGCATCGACCAGTCGCCCGAGGTAAAGCCCGGCGATTTCGGCGCCTTCGTGAAGCTGGGTCCCGCCCTCGGCAAGGGGCTGCGCGGCGAGGTGTCGTACCCCCTGCGGCACAAAGACTATCTGCGCGACATCGCCCACCACGACGACAGCATGATCATCGAGTTCGATTCCGGCGGCGTCGATTTCGGCGAGCTGACTCGCCAGGTCTTCCCGCAGCTGATCGAGGCGTTCGGCGCCTATCGCGCGGCGGTGAAAGACGATGCGGTGTCGCTGGAAGACTGGCCGCGCATCGCGGCGCTGGCGAAATCGACGGGCAAGGACGTGGACGGCCGCGACGGCGTGTTCCGCATCCACGCCGTGAACTATTTCGACAAGATGCTGTGCATGCGCGCTTTCAATATGGAGCCGGCCGAACTGATCAAGCGACTGGGCGGCGTGTTCGATCGCGCCGAACCGTTCCTCGACGGGGTCCTGCTGGTCTGCACCAAGGTGGCGCCGGACGCGGACGAGCTGGGCCGCATTGAGGACACGTTCCGGACGTTGACCGGTGACGCCAACCCGTCCGCCTAGGGCGTCAGGTCGCGGAGCTGCACGGTGAGGTGCTCGCGCGGGGCGATGTAGGTGTTCATCGCCCTGAAGGTCAGGCTGAGCTTCGAGGCGTCGGGCACGTTCTTGATCAGCAGCGTGAAGGACGAGCCGGCGCGAACCGTGAAGACGTGCGCTTCGTCATAGGCGCCTTCGGGGCCGGCATTTTCCAGGATGTAGTCCACCGGGCTGTCGTTGATGACGCTGACGGGCACGACCGTGGTGTTGGGCAACGGCTTGTCGACTTCGATCTTGAGCGTCGAGCGGACAACAGCCTCGACGTTCTCGCGTCTGCCGACGAGATTGTCGTTGTAGATAGCGACCGTGGCGCCGGCCTTGAGCGCGGCCTTGAGGCCATCCGCCGTTTCGGACTGGGTGAGCACCAGCGTTGCGGTGCGGTGGCCGCCGTTTGCAAGATCATATTCCCAATCGATCAGGCCGTGGACGTCTGATGTGCCGAGGATGGTGAGATTGTTGTCGAGCGCGATCCTGAAAGCCTCATCCGACATGTCGAGTCCGTTGGCGACTTCGATGCCGTGCAGGAGGCCCTGCTTGATGAAGTCAGCGTGCACGGGATCGAGCGTGGCGATGCCATTCGGCGTCTGCGCCGTCCAGTAGGGATGGTTCCAGAAGGTGAAGCCGCCCTGGGCGTTGGCCGTCTTGAGTTGCTCGCGCGCGGCGTCGACCGGGTTGAGGCCCGCTTTGGGCAAGAGCGCGTTGGCGTCTGTGATGAAGACAGCATTCATGTGGCCGGGCTGGATGGCCAGCTTGGTGATCTCGGAGCCGTTGATGACCATCAGCGGCTGCTTGTTAGGGCCGATTGCATCGGGCTTCACGACAGCCGCCTGGTTCGCGACTTGGAAGGAGCGGTTGCGATCCTTGTGCGGGATGTCGGCAGCCTTGGGCTGGTATTCGAGGTGCTCCGAGACGGCCAGGGCGAAGAGGCCGTCGCGCTTGGCTTCCTCGACGCGGACATCGGGCCAGACCGAGCCGTCGGAAAAGACGCTATGCGTGTGGAGATCAACGGCGAGCACGGATCGGCCGTCGAGGAGCTTCGGAAATGCAATGCGACGGGCCTTCGCCACATCCGCATCGTGCGCGACGGCCGGCGCCGGCGCGAGCATCGCAAGAACCAGAACGGCTGGAATCAGTTTCCGCATGAACCCCTCCACGTGTGTGGAGAGAGCAATGCCCTGCTTAGATCACAGATGGATGACGGGCGGCAAAAGGCCCACCAGCCATGCTCGTCCGCGGGGCTAGCGCGGCGGTTGGCGGTAGAGCAGGCCGATCGTTTCCCGCAGCGACAGGTCGAGGTCTTCCGCAGTGAGGCCGGGCCCCACGCGGATGCCGGCATCGCCGTGCATCCATGAGGCGGCGCAGGCGGCGTCGAACGGGTCGAGCCCCTGCGCCAGCAGTCCGCCGATGACGCCGGCAAGCACATCGCCGGTTCCGGCGGTCGCGAGGAAGGGCGTGGCGTGGGTGTTGACGACGGCGCGGCCGTCGGGCGCCGGCGATCACCGTGTCCGGGCCCTTGAGCAGGACGACGGCGTTAGCCTGCTTCGCCGCGGCGCGGACGGCGTCGATCCGGCCGCCGGAGGAAGTCAGCAGGCCGGGGAAGAGACGCTCGAACTCGCCTGCGTGCGGCGTGAGGACGGCGGGCGCGCGCAACACGGCGCGCAGCGCGTCCGCCTGCCCGGCGAAGACGGTAAGCGCGTCGGCATCCAGCACCAGCGCGCGGCCGGCGCGCGCCAGCGCATCGACGGCGGCGCGCGTGCCGGGGTTCACGCCGGCGGCGGGGCCGATCACCACGGCGGTGGACTTTTCGGTGAGGCCGAGGAGTTCGATCGCATCGGCGAAGCTCGCCGTCATCACAGCGGTCAGCGAGGCGGCGGCGACCGTTAGCGCGGCAGGCGGGCAAAGCAGCGTCACCAGCCCCGCGCCCGCGCGAAGCCCGGCCCGGGCGGCAAGGCGGGCGGCGCCTGTGTTGGCTATGCCGCCGGAGACGACTGCGAGACGGCCGCGCTGGTGCTTGTGCGAGGTCGCCTCCGGCCAACGGAGGGAGCGCGACCACAGGGCGGGCGCATTTTCCATCAGGCGGCCGCCGCCGATCTCGGCGACGAATTTGCCGAAGCCGATCTGCGCGACGACGACCTCGCCGCACAGCGAAGCGGCAGGTTGCAGCACGTGGGCAGGCTTCTTGCCGCAGAAGGTGACAGTGACATCGGCGCGGATGACGGGACCGGCGATAGCGCCGGTATCGCCCGAGACGCCGGACGGCACGTCGATGACGACGATTTTTGCGCCGGATGCGTTCACCTGCTCGGCTGCAAAAGCCGCTTCGCCGGAGAGCGGACGCGAGAGGCCGGCGCCGAACAGGCCGTCGAGCACAATGTCGTCTGGCGCGATGCGCAGGTCTTCCAGCGGGGAGTGTCCGCCGGTCCAGTGGCGCGAGGCTTCGGCGCCTTCGCTGGTGCGCGTGGCCCCGGCGAGCTCGTAGAGCGCCACATCGCGCCCGAGATCAACGAGGCGGCTGGCCGCCACGAAGGCGTCGCCTCCATTGTTGCCGGGGCCTGCGAGCACGACCACGCGGCCTTCCGGGAATTCGGCGTGCAGGACGTCGGCGCACGCTTGCCCTGCCTTGCGCATCAGGTCCCACAGCGAGATGCCGGCCTTCACCGCCATTTGCTCGGCGGCGCGGACTTCATCGCAGGTGAGGATGGCGAGATCGATGTCATAAGGGGCGGAACCGGATCATTACGCCAGAAATTGCACGCAAAGATCACTCGCAAGTCCGCCCGCTGGCCACTCATGTGCGCCGCGCGACCAGCGTCACCCGGCTGCGCTTCCCGGCCATCTTCGGTCTTGTCGCAGGCGACGCAAACCCGTGGCGAAAAGAATGGCGATCGAGCTCCTCGACGGGCGCCAATCAAGATCATGGTAGTCGCGGTGGCTCCGCTTCGACGCGCTCGCCATAAGCATCGAGCTGGTACGAGAACAGCAGCAGACCTTCTGGAACGGAAGAGCACCAGCCATGCGCGCGATCACTTGCCATTACCAGCGGCCGCGCAATGTGCTGCATCAGTAAAGCGCGACGAGACAGTCATACGGCCCGCCAAGAGTCGACTTCGCCAGGTCCAGCCGCTACACACTGGCGTTTGGGCTACCGCGCCCCGCCTGGACCGCGAGGAACGCCTCCGAAGTCAGTGCGTCTCACGGCGATGCCACGGCTTTCCATGATGTCCGGATCCCAGCCCGGCCCGGATGCAACTTCGAGAACGTGGCCGCCGGCCTCACACGCGCCATGAAGCAGTCGAGCTGCCTCGTTGCGGCCGAGCATCAACGGCTTTCCCGAGTCAGATGCAGAAAGCATAGCTTGCTCAGCATAGGCGTCGATACGCCACGACCGTACGCCGCGCTGCTGTTGCGGAAGATCAGATGGCTGGCTGATCACGCCTGACAGAGGCCAAATCGTCTCACATCACCACCGTCGCGGCTTCGCTGCCGAGTTCGTCGATGGCGAACTTGCCGCCGAAGCGGGTGAGCTTGGTGATGGAACAGTGGCCGGGCTTGAAGACCACTACCCGGTCGTCGCCCGTCAGCATGCCGACAATGACATTGATGGCGACGAAGTGGGAGAAGACGGCCGTCTGGTCCTGCAGCCTGTCGAGTGCGCTCATCACGCTGGCGCGCCACACATCGAACTCCGGCCCGACGCCGGTCCAGTTCCCCGCCATCACGCCTTTCAGCCAGACGGCGCGATCCCCGATCCCGGGCGGCGTGATGATCTCGCCAACCGCTGGCTCGATGCGGGCGTGGGTTTCCATCAGCTTCTCGAACGGGGCGGCGGTTTCCCGGCATCTCTGAAGGGGCGAGACGATGGCGCGCTTTGCCCCGGCGGTAGCCAGGGCCTCGGCCGCCGCGGAGGCCTGCCGGGCGCCGAGTTCTGTCAGACCGGGGTTTGGATGGCCGCCCCAGCTTCCGGCCGGCTCGCCATGTCGGATGAGGTAGATCATTCGCCGAAATGCCCGTGATTGCTGTGGTTTTTGGTTTTACCACGACTTAGCAGACACCCAGACTGTGGATAAGCCGCAGATGCGGCGCCTGATATTCTGGCGCCGCTGCACAGATTTCAGGCACGCCCTCCTTCGGCGCACGATCTTAAGGCGCCCGGCCTACTCGCGGCCTGGATCATCGTGCATGGAGACGGGCGCTCCAGACGCCGCAACGGCGCCTCTCGGGACCACCGCCAAGGACTTTCTGCGATGAAGAAGATCGAGGCGATCATCAAGCCTTTCAAACTGGACGAGGTGAAGGAGGCCCTTCACGCCGTCGGACTTCAGGGGATGACCGTCCTCGAGGCCAAGGGTTTCGGCCGTCAGCGCGGCCACACCGAGCTGTACCGGGGCGCCGAATACATCGTCGATTTCCTGCCCAAACTGAAAATCGAAGTCGTCGTGAGCGATGCACAACTTGAAGCGGCCCTGACCGCCATCACCAAGGCGGCGCACACTGGCAAGATCGGCGACGGGAAGATATTCGTGTCCGAGATTACGGAAGTCATCCGCATCAGGACGGGCGAAACGGGCGACCAGGCGATCTGATCGCTAGAAATTTCTTTAGGATCGGCCTCGCCGGAGGCCGGGGTGAAACGGAGGGAGACACTAGGTGTCCGACGCAATCTTCAAGACCATAAAAGAAAAAGACGTGCAGTACGTCGACCTGCGCTTCACCGACATGCGCGGCAAGCTGCAGCACGTGACGTTCGACCTGTCGATGGTCGACAAGTCCCTGTTCGTCGACGGCACGATGTTCGACGGCTCCTCGATCGCCGGATGGAAGGCGATCAACGAGTTCGACATGCTGCTGATGCCGGATCCTACGTCCGCGCGCATCGATCCCTTCTTCCAGCAGACCACGCTGGCGATCATGTGCGACATCCTCAACCCGAACGACAACACGCCTTACAACCGCGACCCGCGCACCATGGCCAAGAAGGCCGAGATGTATCTGAAATCGGGCGGCTTCGGCGACACCGCGTATTTCGGTCCCGAGGCCGAGTTCTTCGTGTTCTCCGACGTGAAGTGGAGCACCGACCCGAACAACACGGGCTATTCGTTCGACGACCCGGAACTGCCGTTCAACACGGGCAAGGCGTATGAAGGCGGCAACCTCGGCCACCGTCCGGGACCGAAGGGCGGCTACTTCCCCGTTCCGCCGGTCGACTCGCTGCAGGACATGCGCTCGGAAATGCTCACCCTGATGGGCGAGTTGGGACTCCAGCCCGAGAAGCACCACCACGAAGTGGCGCCGGCGCAGCACGAGCTGGGCATGAAGTTCAACACGTTGGTCCAGATGGCCGACAACATGCAGCTCTACAAATACGTCGTGCACAATGTGGCTGCGTCCTACGGCAAGACGGCGACGTTCATGCCGAAGCCCTACTACAAGGACAACGGCTCGGGCATGCACGTGCACCAGTCGCTCTGGAAGGACGGCCAGCCGCTGTTCGCCGGCGACAAGTACGCCGACCTCTCGCAGCAATGCCTCTGGTATATCGGCGGCATCATCAAGCACGCCAAGGCGATCAACGCGTTCTCGAACGCGACGACCAACTCCTACAAGCGCCTCGTCCCCGGCTATGAAGCTCCCGTGCTGCTGGCCTACTCGGCCCGCAACCGTTCAGCCTCGGTCCGTATTCCGTGGACCCCGTCGCCGAAGGGCAAGCGCATCGAGGTCCGCTTCCCGGACCCGGCGTCGAACCCCTACCTCACCTTCACGGCGCTGATGATGGCCGGCCTCGACGGCATTGCGAAGAAGATCGATCCGGGTCCGTCGATGGACAAGGACCTCTACGCGCTGCCGCCGGAAGAACTGAAGAACATCCCGACCGTCTGCGGCTCGCTCCGCCAGGCGCTCGAAAGCCTCGATTCCGACCGCGAGTTCGTGAAAGCCGGCGGCGTGATGGACGACGATTTCATCGACGCCTACATCGACCTGAAGATGGAAGAAGTGCTCCGCATGGAGACCCATCCGCACCCGGTCGAGTACGACATGTACTACAAGGCCTGAGGCGAGAGCCTTCGGAACATGGAAGCGGCGCTGGAGTGATCCAGCGCCGCTTCTGTTTTGCGTTCAGACGTCGAGCGTCATCACCGCTGCGCCGCCCATTGCGGGATCGCTCGTCGAGGGCTGGCCGTTGTCGAGACGGCCGGCGAAGCGCTGCGACCAGCCCGGCAAGTCTTTCGCTGAGACGGTGAGATCGTACCAGCCGCTTGTGCCGGAGAGGTCCCACAGGTGATTGGATGACCCGTTGGCGGCGAGCTTGACCGTCCACGGCTTGAGCTTGCCAGTGTAGGCGTTCACCGCCACGGCAAAGGTCCGCGCCGCGCCATCGTTCTTCAGGCGCAGCTGAATTTTGCGGCCTACAGCAACGGCGTTGATCGAGAATAGGTCTCCGCCCAAACTGGTGAAATGCCGGTGGAAGCCATTGGGGCCCAGCACGAACAGGTCGTACGGCCCCGCAGGCCACTCGTCCTCCAGCGACTTGCCGTACTCTAGCGTATAGCGGCGCGGCGCTTCTGCGATGCGCAGGCGGTCATAGACGTGCAGCACGGCGCCGGTCGAACCGATGTTGCGGAGCGTCAGTCGCACAGCGGCGCCGCTTGCGTTGGCGGATACGTCGAAGCCGTAGGGCAGCGCGCGGGAGCGCCGTACGCCGCTGGTCTGCACGGGCGCCGTGGGCTGCTGGGGCGTCGGCGGCGTGGTGCGTCCCGGCAGGGCGTTGGCGCGCTGGGCGGTTGTGGCGGTCTCCGGCAGCTTTGCGATCGCCTTGTTGGGCGTCTTGAAATCGAAGCAGCTGGTGAGATCGCCGCAGATGGCGCGGCGCCAGGGCGAGATGTTGGGCTCCAGCACGTTGAAGCGCTTTTCGAGGAAGCGGATCACCGATGTGTGGTCGAACACTTCGCTGCTGACCCAGCCGCCGCGGCTCCACGGCGAGATCACATAGGCCGGCACGCGCGGGCCGAGGCCGTATGGCCGGCCCATCAGGTCGTCCCGCTCCGACGTCGCCTCGCTGGGCGCACGCACGAGGTGATACTCGCCTGAGACATCGACGGTGGATCCACCGGCCAGCTTGCCCGAGGCATCGCGGCCGGGCGGCGCAGGCGGCGGCATGTGGTCGAAAAAGCCGTCATTCTCATCGAACATGACGAGTAGCGCCGTCTTCGCCCACACTTCGGGATTGCTTGTCAGGCAATCGAGCACGCGCGCGATGTAGTCCGCGCCCTGCGCCGGGCTGGACGGGCCGGGATGTTCGGAGTCCTTCGCGGGCGAGACGATCCAGGAGACCTGCGGCAGCTTGCCCTGCAGCACATCCTCGCGGAGGCCGTCGAGATGGCGCGTCACGAGAGCCTGCTCGGCGAGACGCGGATCGCTGCCCGGCGCCTTGGCGAGGCTGTCGCGGAAAGCCTTGAAGCCGACCAGCGGATTGTCGTCGAAATTGTCCGACATGTCCTGGTAGATGCGCCAGCTGATACCCGCCGCCTGCAGCCGCTCTGGATAGGTGGTCCAGAGATACGGGTCCTTCGCCCCGCCCTTCGCCGGCAATGAGTCATGACTGTTCGAGATCGATGGCCCGCCTGACTTGCCCGGCGGATCGTTTGTGCCAGTCCACAGGAAGAGACGGTTGGTGTTCGTTCCGCCCTGAAAGGAGCAGAAATAGGCGTCGCAGAGCGTGAAGGCGTTGGCGAGCGCGAACTGGAAAGGAATGTCCGCCTCGACATAGTGGCCCATCGCGTGCGCGGTCTTGAACTCCGGCCAACGGCTCATGCGGCCCTGGTCCCAGGCGTATTGCGCATCCGCCCAGTTGTGGGGCGTGCCTTCGACGCGCATGTGCGCGAATGTCTGGACCGTGTTGAGCGGGAAAGGCGCGATCAGCGGCGGGCCGCTTTTCGGATTGGCCTGTGTCCACACCGTGCGCTTGTCCGGCAGCGGGATGGGGAAGCGGTCGGCGAAACCGCGCACGCCGTTCATCGCGCCGAAGTAGTGATCGAAGGAGCGGTTCTCCTGCATCAGGATGACGACATGCTCGACATCCTTGATCGTGCCGGTCTTCGAGTTGGCGTCGATCGCCCACGCCTTTTCGATGGCGGATGGCAGCGCGAGCGAGGCTGCGGAAAGGGCGAGCAGTCGGCGGCGATCGATCTGGGTCATGGCGCGAGACTAGTCATCCTGCGTGACAAGACCATGGCTTTGCGCGAACAGCCGCTTTCCGTTTGGGAAAGGGTTGCTAGGGTCGGCCGATGGGAGTCGGCGGCGCAACCTTCAGCATCCGGGCGGCGGCGGCATTTGTGCTGCTGGCGATGCTTGCCGCCTGTTCCACCCTGCACAGCCGCACGGTCGCGACGCTGAACGCACCGGGGCTTGAGGGAACAAGCTGGGGACTCGTCGTCATGACGATGGATGGGCGCGAGCTTGTCGCGATCCGGCCGGACGAGCGCTTTCTGCCGGCGTCCAACACAAAGATTTTCACGGTAGCGGCCGCCTTCCACCGCCTCGGTCAGGTGACGCAGCCTGACCCGTCCGTGGGCGCTTCGGTTCGAATCGAGCCTCGCACCGAAGGTCCGCCGGACATCGTGCTGGTAGGCGGCGGCGATGCGATGCTGATCGACGCCGACGACTGCGAGATCGACTGCCTCTCCGATCTCGCCGACATGACGGTGGCCAATGGCGTCAAGCACGTGCGGCACGTGTTCGGCGATGACACGGCATTTCCGGACGAGCGCTGGGGGCCGGGCTGGACGCAGGACGACCTGATCCTGCGCGCCGGGGCGCCGGCATCCGCGCTGGTCGTCAACAGCAACGAGATCCAGCTCGTCGTCAGCAGCGGCGGCGAAGCCGGAGCGCCTGCGAAAGCTGAGTGGCGGCCGGACGACGAAGTCTACGAACTGCAGAATGAAATCGTGACGGTCGCAGGCGAGATCAGCTCGGACGAGGGCCTACGGTTCGAGCGCCTGCCCGGTTCGTCGATCGTTCGCGCCTACGGCGCCTTTTCCGCTGGCGCGAAACCGGACACGAGCAACCTGGCGGTCGAGGACCCGGCCCTGTCGGCGGCATGGCGGTTCATGCGCCTGCTGCAGGAACGCGGCGTGGTGGTGGAAGGCCAGCACCTGGCGCGCCACCGCCCTCTGGCCCTGCGCGACAGCAACCGCGAGATCGGAGAAGGTACAGCGCAACTCCGGGCGCCTGTTGGCGAGACAGCCGGCGGCGAGATTGCGCGACTGCTTCCGCCGCCGCTGATCGAGGATCTCCGCTTCATCATGAAGCAGAGCCAGAACCTGCACGCCGAAGTGCTGCTGCGCAGGCTCGGCCTGATCGAAGGGGAAGGCTCGCGCGCCGACGGGCTCGCCATCGTCGAGGCGATGATCCGGGAGTCCGGCGCTGACCGGAATGCGTGGGACCTGTCCGACGGATCCGGCATGTCGGTCTACAACCGGCTCGCGCCCCGCATGGTCGCGCGCTTCCTGCGCTGGACGACGCAGAAGCCGTGGGGCGAGGCGTTCCGCGAGACCATGCCGATTGGCGGCGTGGACGGCACGCTGTCGCGCCGCTTCGGTGGAACTTCGCTGGAGGGCCGGGTGTTCGCCAAGACCGGCACGCTGTTCGGCACGAACGCCCTGTCCGGCTTCATGCTGACCCGATCGGGGAAAACGCTGATCTTCTCGGCCTATGCCAACGACCGCCCGTCGAAAACACCTTCAGCCACCGCCGCCATGGACGCCGCGCTCAACGCGATCGCTATGGCGAACTGATTTCAGCTTCCTGAGGTACTGCCATTGATTGAGGCAGCTTTAACCCTGTTGCGGTATATGGCCGGCCCATGGGTCGGAAGATCGCCTCCCTCGCGCTCGTCCTGACGCTCGGCCTTTCAGCTTGCGCCTCCGCGCCCAAGCCGTCCACCGCCGAGGTCGCCGACGCCTGCCTGATGCTCAAGGAAAACAAGAACTGGTACAAATCGCTCCGCGCGTCGTCGAAGGAATGGGGCGCGCCGATGGGCTACCAGCTTGCGGTGATCGGGCAGGAGAGCTCGTTCGACGCCAAGGCGAAGGCGCCCTACGGCGAGCGCAAATGGTTCGGCCTGCTGCGCGGCGATCGCCTGTCGTCCGCCTACGGCTATGCGCAGGCGCTGGATATCACGTGGGAGACGTACCAGAAGGACACCGGACGCGGCGGCGCCGACCGGCACAACTTCCACGATGCGACCGATTTCATCGGCTGGTATTTCAACACCGCCGGCAAGCGCGCCAACCTCGGCCAGTACGACTACAAGGCGCACTACCTCGCCTATCACGAGGGCGCGTCGGGCTATCTGCAGGGCACGTGGCGCAAGAAGGACTGGCTGGTGCAGACCGCCAACAAGGTCGCCGCGCAAGCCGCACGCTATGAAAGCCAGATCAGCGGCTGCAAGGCGCTGAAGCCGAAATTCCTCGGGATTTTCTAGGTCGGTAAGCACGAGGGCGTGCTCGCCGGCGCCCGCCATGATATCCTCCACCCATGCCCTTCATCGACACCGCAAAGCTCGATGTCCTGAACAAGCGCCCCGGCTGGCCCGGGAAGCTGTTTCATTCGGTGAACAACACCTTCGTCTGGTGGGAGTTCGATGAGGGGGCGGACATCCATCGCCATGACCACGACCAGGAAGAAGTCTGGCACGTGATCGAGGGCGAGCTGGAAGTGACCATCAAGGGAAAGACCCAACTGTGCGGCCCGGGCACGGCGGCGATCATTCCGCCGAATACGCCCCATTCGGTTCGGGTGGTGGCGGCCGGGCGGGCAATAGTGGTGGATCATCCACTGCGCGAAGGGTTTTGAGCGCCTAGCCGGCCCAGTTTACAGGAGTTTGTTAATCGCCGGAATTGTCCATGTCTGTGGCTTCAGGCTAGCTCCGGGCTTCGATTCCGGCATTGATTCGGGAACTTCATGGCGAAGAACAACCAGGCGAAGCTGTTCGACGGAAAGTCGTCCGACTCGTCGGGCTATTCGGCCAAGGACATCGAGGTCCTCGAGGGCCTCGAGCCGGTGCGCAAGCGCCCGGGCATGTATATCGGCGGCACGGACGAGCGAGCCTATCACCACCTGTTCGCCGAAGTGCTGGACAACGCCATCGACGAGGCCGTCGCCGGCCACGCCTCAAAGATCGATGTGACGCTGGACACCGACGGCTTTGTCACGGTGCGCGACGACGGCCGCGGCATTCCGATCGGGCTACACCCCAAGTTCAAGAACAAGACCGCCCTCGAAGTCATCATGACGATGCTGCACTCGGGCGGCAAATTCTCGAACAAGGCCTACGAGACCGCAGGCGGCCTGCACGGCGTCGGCATCTCGGTGGTCAACGCCCTGTCCGACCTTGTCGAGGTCGAGATCGCTATCGACCGCAAGCTCTATCGCCAGACCTATTCGCGCGGGAAGCCGACGTCGAAGCTCTCCGCGGTGGGCGCAGCGCCAAACCGGCGCGGCACGCAGGTGCGATTCCACCCCGATCCGCAGATCTTCGGCGACAAGCTGCACTGGCGGCCGTCGCGGCTCTACGCCATGGCGCGCTCTAAGGCGTATCTCTCGCGCGCGGCGGAGATCCGGTGGGAGTGCGATCCCAAACTGCTGAAGGATGACGACAAGACGCCAGCGCAGGCGACCCTGCACTATCCCAACGGCCTTGCCGACATGATGAAGCTGGAGGCGGAAGGCGCCACGCTGGTGCTGCCCGAGGCGTTCACGGGGCGGGTCGATCTCGACGGCGGCGGGGCGGTCGAATGGGCGATCGTGTGGAGCGCCAACGGCTTTGGCGAGGCGGATGGGTTCACGCGCAGCTACTGCAACACCATCCCGACAACGGAGGGCGGCACGCACGAGGCGGGCATGCGCTCGGCGCTGACCAAGGCGCTGCGCGCCTATGGCGAGATGGTGAACAACAAGAAGACCGGAATGATCACTGCGGACGACGTGCTCGGCACAGCGGGCGCCCTGCTCTCCGTCTTCATCCGCAATCCGGAATTCGTCGGCCAGACGAAAGAGAAACTCTCCACTACGGACGCATTTCGCATCACCGAAAACGCGATGCGCGACCGGTTCGATCACTGGCTGACGGCATCGCCCAGGGAAGCGACGCGCCTGCTGGAATGGTCCATCGGCCAGGCCGAAGACCGCACACGCCGCCGCAAGGACAAGGAAGTCGCGCGCCAGTCCGCCACACGCAAGCTGCGCCTGCCGGGCAAGCTGGCCGATTGCTCAGACGGCTCCGCGCAGGGCACTGAACTCTTCATCGTCGAGGGCGACTCGGCCGGCGGTTCGGCCAAGCAGGCGCGCGATCGCGCGACGCAGGCCGTCCTTCCGCTGCGCGGCAAGATCCTCAACGTCGCCAGCGCCGGCGACGAGAAGCTGTCAGGCAACAAGGAGCTCAGCGATCTGGCGACGGCGCTCGGCTGCGGCCTCGCGCATCGCTTCCGCGTGGAAGACCTGCGCTACGAACGCATCATCATCATGACCGACGCCGACGTGGACGGGGCGCACATCGCCGCGCTGCTGATCACCTTCTTCTATCGCCAGACGCCGGGTTTGATCGATGCGGGCCGGCTCTATCTCGCCCTGCCGCCGCTCTACCGTATCAGCCATGGCGGCAAGTCGATCTATGCGCGCGACGATGCCCACAAGGAGCAGCTGCTGAAGACCGAGTTCAAGGGCAAGAGCCCCGACATAGGGCGCTTCAAGGGCCTCGGCGAGATGATGCCGGCGCAGCTGAAAGACACCACCATGAACCCCGCCACGCGCACCATGGCGCGCGTGGTCCTGCCCAAGACGGGCAAGACGATCGAGCAGCTGGTCGAGACGCTGATGGGGAAGAAGCCCGAGCTGCGCTTCAAATACATCCAGGACAACGCCAAGTTCGTGAACGAGCTCGACGTCTAGGCGACCGCGGCTTGGGGGAAGGCCGTGAAGTTCAAGATCATCAGCCCGGTCCAACACGCCGAAACCTTCGCTTCAGGTCGCGGAATACGCGAGCTTGCAAGGCTAAATCGCGTCTATGGCAAGGCCCGCTGGCGAAAGCGCAAGGGCGTTGCGCTTGTTCAGCTAGACGATGGCAGCACGCGCCGGGCCGAGCTACACTGGTATGAGGCAAGCGGACTCCGAAAGTTCGAGTTCAAGATCAAGCAATACCTGGACTGAACGATGGCGACCAGAAAGTCCTTTGCAGTCTGTGTCCGGAATGACGGCTACCCGGCCTCGCTGGAGCTGCGGAAGATCTATGAAGTTCTGCCGGATGCCGATGCGGCAAAGCATGGACAGGTGCGGGTGATCGACGAGTCCGGTGAGGACTACCTCTATCCGTCGGGCTTCTTCTCCGCGATCGAGCTGACGCCTACGCTACGCCGTGCTGTTCTCGCCGCGGAGTAGCCATTACGCCGCCTGCGCCTGCCCCACATTGAACTTCGGTTCCGGGAAAGCGAAAGCGATCACGAACGCTGCGAGGCCGGCGGCGGAGCCGAGATACATCCACGCGTAGTCGCCGAACTTTTCGAAAAGCCAGCCGCAGGCGACAGGGCCGAACGACATGCCGAGGCTGGCGGCCACCACCGCCGCGCCGAGAACGCCGCCCATGACGGCAAGGCTGAAATAGCCGCGGGCGAGGACGGCGTAGAGAGGGCGGAACAATCATCACCCGAAGAATGTGTTCGCGGGCGGATAGGCTCATACGAGAGTCAGCGCTAAACGTATGGCGCATAGCTGGGGTTTGGCAGCCGGGGGATTGGATGATCAGGAACGCGAGCGCGCTGGTTGCGGCGGTATGGCTGTCGGCGTGCGCCACGCAGATGCCTCTGAAGCCTGCAGGGTCGGAACTGGTCGAGGAGCGGTCGATCTCGGCGCTCGCCGACGATCTTTCCGCAGGGCGAACAACATCAGCGGCGCTGGTCAAAGCCTATCTCGCCCGCATCGAAGCCATCGACCGGTCCGGGCCGAAGCTGCAGAGCGTCATTGCGGTGAACCCGGAAGCGATCGCGCAGGCGAAGGCGCTCGACGCGGAACGCAAAGCCGGCCATGTGCGTGGGCCGCTGCACGGCATTCCAATCCTGATCAAGGACAATATCGAGACGAAGGAGCTGCCGACGACGGCAGGCTCGCTTGCCCTGCGCGGGAACGCCACCGGCCGCGACTCCCCCCTGGCGGCTCGGCTGCGTGCGGCGGGCGCCGTGCTGATCGGCAAGACCAACCTTTCGGAATGGGCCAACTACCGCTCCACCCGCTCGATCAGCGGCTGGAGCGCCGTCGGCGGCCTCGTCCGCAATCCTTACGCGCTGGATCGCAATGCCTGCGGCTCCAGTTCCGGATCGGGCGCTGCCGCTGCCGCCAGTCTGGCTGCGGCTGCGATAGGCACCGAGACGTCCGGTTCGGTTGTCTGCCCATCCAGCATGAACGGGCTCGTCGGCATCAAGCCCACCGTTGGCCTCGTCTCGCGTGACGGCGTCGTGCCTATCTCCCACACCATGGACACGCCCGGCCCGATGGCTCGCAGCGTAAGGGATGCCGCGCTTGTCCTGACAGCCATCGCGGGTAGCGACGCCGCCGATCCCGCTACCGCGGAAGCCGACCACCGGAAGATGGACTATGCCGCCGCGCTCAATCCTGGCGCACTGAAAGACAAACGGCTCGGCGTGCTGCGCATCGGCGCGGGCGGGCATCCCGAGATCGACAAGCTGTTCGAGCAGGCGCTTGCCGATCTCAAGACGGCAGGCGCCGAACTCATCGACGTCAAGCAGCCGCCAGACATAGCCGGCATTGGCGCCGTCACCGGCACGATCATGCAGACTGAGTTCAAGACTGGTATCGGAAAATACCTTTCGAAAGCGGCCCCCGCCGTACAGTCCCGATCGCTCGCCGATCTCATCGCGTTCAACAAGGCGAGCGCCGTCGCCGAGCTGCCGCTGTTCGGGCAGGAAATATTCGAGCAGTCGCAGGAACGCGCCGGCCTCGACGATCCGAAATATCTCGAAGCCCTCGCGACCGGGAAACGCCTCGCCGGTCCGGAGGGCATCGACCGCATTCTTTCGGCCGACCGGCTGGACGCGATCATCGCCATCACCGGCGGCCCCGCGCCGTTCACCGACGCCGCCGGGCTCAGCCGGGGGCTGGCGATCAATGTGGCCACGGTGGCGCCCGCCCTTGCCGGCTATCCGCATCTGACCGTGCCGATGGGGCTCGCCAACGGGCTTCCGGTCGGGCTTTCCTTCATCGGCAAGGCCTGGGACGAAGCCGGCTTGCTGGCCATGGGCTACGCCTATGAGCAGGCCGCGCCCCGCCGCGCGCCTCCTAGCTACCTGCCCTCGCTCAACGCATCGCCTTCGAACGTCAGGGCTTTTGCGCCAGCGCAATGAGCGCCTGCGAGTCAAACGCCCGCCTGCGCCGATGGACGTTTAATCGTCGCAGAATCGAGCTAGCTCATACGTGACAGCCTGCGGGATTGACTTGGGATGGGGCGGGCCTATTGGTCGCGCCTGTTTCCCGTAAAGCGCGCGTAACCTGTTCCGCTCGCGGCCCGGCCGATCGAGCCCACGAAGACCCAACCTGATGACGTTTGACGAGCTGAGCCTCGATCCAAGAATTCTGGCCGCCGTGAAAGCCGCCGGATACACGACCCCCACTCCCATCCAGGAACAGGGTATCCCCGCCGTGCTCGGCGGCAGGGACATCACCGGCATCGCTCAGACCGGCACGGGCAAGACCGCCGCCTTCGTCCTTCCGATGATCCACAAGCTGGGCCAGGGCCGCGCCAAGGCGCGCATGCCGCGCTCGCTGATCCTCGAGCCAACCCGCGAACTCGCCGCCCAGGTGGCCGAGCAGTTCGAGAAGTACGGTTCGGGCTACAAGTTGAACATGGCGTTGCTGATCGGCGGCGTGTCGTTCGGCGACCAGGAAAAGAAACTCAACGCCGGCGCCGACGTGCTGATTGCCACGCCCGGCCGCCTCATGGACCATTTCGGGCGCGGCGGCCTGCTGATGACCGGCGTGCAGATGCTCGTCATCGACGAAGCCGACCGCATGCTCGACATGGGTTTCATCCCGGACATCGAAAAGATCTGCAGCCTGCTGCCCAAGACGCGTCAGACCCTGTTGTTCTCCGCCACCATGCCGCCGGAGATCACCAGGCTCGCCAAGCAGTTCCAGAAAGAGCCGGTGCGCATCGAGGTCTCGAAGCCTGCGACCGCTGCGATCACCATCACCCAGTACGTTACGCACTGTCCGTCCAACGAGGACACGGTGAAGCGCGCGGTTCTGCGCACCATCATCAAGGCGCGGCTGACGGACCGGGCCATCGTGTTCTGCAACCGCAAGCGCGAAGTCGACGTTGTCGCCAAGTCGCTGCAGAGCCACGGCTTCGACGCCGCCGCCATTCACGGCGACCTGCCGCAGAGTGTGCGCACCGCGACGCTCGACAAGTTCCGCAACAACGAGCTGCGCCTGCTGGTCGCCTCCGATGTCGCCGCCCGCGGCCTGGACATCCCGGAAGTCAGCCAGGTGTTCAACTACGCCCCGCCGCCGAACTCGGACGACTACGTCCACCGTATCGGCCGCACGGGCCGCGCCGGGCGTTCAGGCGAAAGCTTCACCATCGTTTCTCCCGGCGATGCGCGTCTCTGGGACGCCGTCCTCAAGCGCATTGGCCGGGACGTCGAGCCGTTCCATCCCGATGGCCTGGAAGACGCAGTCGGAGAAGCCCGCAGCCGGGGGCCCGCCCCCAGCCGGGACCGTTTCGACAAAGGCGGCCGCGGCCGCCGCGGCGGCGGCCGTGACCGTCCGCGGAACGAACCGAGGAATGAACCGCGCATCGAACACGCCGCGCCAGCGTTTATCCCTCCCCAGGCCGAAGAACCCGACGTGGAGCCGGCCGAAGCAGAGTTCCCGGCCCGGGAATCAGCCGGCGACCAGCCGCGCCGGCCCGGCCGCGGCCCCCGTGGCCGGGACCGCGACCGCAATCGCGCCAAGGACACCAGCAGTGGCCGCAACCGCCGCGGCGAGCGCGAACCAGGCGATCCCCAGGGCGGCGACGACAAATTCAAGGGAATGGGCGACCACGTCCCCGCGTTTCTCTTGCGATCACTGGGATCGCGCGAGGACGCCTAGGCTTTTCCTTTGTTTTCGCGATTGTTCCCTTTACGGAACCTGCCGATTTTAGCCATTCCGTAACTGCTTTTGTTCACTAATCCATCGGGACGCTCGGTGCGGTCGCCGCAACCGATGTCGAAGGGCCAGTGGATATGCTGAACAATCAACTGCTCGGGCCTGAAGGTCAGGTGCTCGGCCACAGGACCGTCGACGAGATGGGCCGGCAGGAACTCGCGGTCAGCCCTCAGCATTATGAGGTCTGGCTCTCCTACCTCACCAATTCCTCGCCCGACCTGCGCGCCGCCGTCGACAAGCTGCTCGCCACCGGCAAGCGCGTCACCGCCGCCGACATGGAAGATCTGTACGAGCGCTTCTTCTCCACGACCCACCTGTCGACGCAGGTGATGGAGACCGGCTCGCGTATCGCGCATGAGATCGCCGATGCGCTCGACGCCCTGCAGAAAGCCGGCGCTACAACGGAACGATATGGCGCGACCCTGAACGTCGCCGCCGACTCCCTCTCCAGCACCGCGCTCGATGGCGATGCGCTGAAACGGCTCATCACAGTTCTGGCGAGCGCCACCACCGAAATGTCGAAACAGAACTCCTCGCTGTCCGGCAAGCTTGCGCAGTCCTCGGCCGAGATGGAAAAACTGCGCGCCTCGCTGCGCCAGGCTCGCGCAGAGGCGCTTACCGACGCGCTGACCGGCATCGCCAACCGCAAGCTGTTCGACGAGACGCTGCGCCTGCGCAAGGAAGAGGCCGACCAGGAGAAGACGGAACTGTCGCTGCTGCTCTGCGACATCGACCACTTCAAGTCGTTCAATGACACCTGGGGCCACCAGACCGGCGACCAGGTCATCCGCTTCGTCGCCTCGGCGCTCGCCAAGTTCGCCCTGCCCGACCACCTCGTCGCGCGCTATGGCGGTGAAGAGTTCGCCGTCATCATGCCGCGCACGCCTCTGAAGGAAGCCGGCCGCATCGCCGACCAGATCCGCAGCGCTATCGAGGCCAAGCGCCTCGTTCGCCGCTCCACCAACGAGACCATCGGCGCGGTCACCGTGTCGTTCGGCGGTTCGATCTATTCCCCAGGCGACACACCCGCCCACATGATCGCCCGCGCCGACGAATGTCTCTACATGTCCAAGCGCAGCGGCCGTAACCGCGTGACGCTGGAAACAGCCTTGCCGCCGCTCGTAGCAACCAACGCGGCCTGAGCCATCCTACAGCACCACCGCTGTCAGGAATCCGTCATAGCCTTTCGCACCCACCGTCTGGATGGCTGTCGCTGACACGCGCTTTTCGTTTGCGATCATGTCGAGCAGTCGTCGCACGCCCTGCGCCTGGCTGTTGCCTTTGGGACCCGCAACCGCCCCGCCGCGCACGACATTATCGACGATGATCGTCGAGCCCTTGCGCGCGACATGCGCAGAGCGTGGGCGAAGTAGTCCGCGTTGCTCTCCTTGTCGGCGTCGATGAAGGCGAGATCGAACGGGCTTTCAGGCCTCGGCAGCGTGTCGATCGCCTTACCGGTGATCACCTCTACATTCGCGACGGGTTTCGCTCGAGCGATGTTGGACCGCGCGACATCGGCGTGCTTCGCATCGATCTCCAGCGACACCAGCTCGCCATCCGCCGGCAGCGCTCGGGCCATCCAGATGGTCGAATATCCGCCCAGCGTCCCCACCTCGAGAATGCGCTTTGCCCCGATCGCCAGCGCCGTCAGATGGAGCTGCTTGCCCTTCGTGGGCGACACGCCGATCGGCGGCAGCCCGCCTTGGCGCTTTCGCCCAATGCCGCGATCAGCACAGCGTCTTCACCGACCAGCTTCTCCTGGAAAAGGTCGTCGACGGCCCGCGACGTCGCCTTGTCGCTCATTTCTTCTTCACTTTCGGTTTCTTCGCTGCCGCCTTCCTCGCCGGGGCCTTCCTGGCGACCTTGGCTACGGCCTTCTTCTTCGCCGCCTTCTTCGGCTTCTTCGCCTTGGCTGCATCTGCCTTTACCGCGATCTGGTGCGAGCGTTTGGCCAGCGCCGAGGCTTCATCGCCATCGTCCATCGCGGTTTCAGGCACGCTCCAGTAGGCGATGTCCCGCACCGTGCCGTCCTTCTTGACGGAATAGCTCCAGGGCCGGCTGCCCCGCTTTTTCAGCTCGGCGCCGAATGCGGTGTCCGCCTTGATGAAGAAGGTGTCGTCATCGAGGATCGCGAAGCCGACGCCGCCCCGGGACAGCATCGCCCCGCCGAACATGCGCCGCACCTCGACCCTGCCGAACCCGGCCAGCAACTCCTCGATGTGATCCGAAAAACCTGGCGACAGCGGCATGCGATCCCTCCGGCCCCCTCTCGTCCCAATGAAAATAGCCTGTTCCACCCCGCTTGACGGAATGAGAACATTTAGAGAACATGAATTCAGCTGATTCCCAAGGGATTATGGGATCGAAATCGCGAGGGCGCCAATGCCGTTCGACTTTCATGGCGGTTTTCACGTTCAGGGCTCGAATGCCGATCCGGCGGCGTGCGCAACGATCTACCGCGGCGTTTCCTACCGCTCCAGGCTGAAGGCCCAATGGGCGGCCTTCCTCGATGCGCTGGGGATCGCCCATGTTTACGAGCCGAAATCCTTCCTGGCGGGCCGCTCTGCCCGTTACACGCCCGATTTCTGGCTGCCGGAGCTGAAGGCCTGGCTGGATATCCAGCCCGCCGACCCGGTCGTACGAGGCGCGCTGCGCTGGAAGGCCGAGGATCTGGCGAAACACCGCGCCAGAGAGCGCGTGTGGATCGCCAGCGGCGCCCCGCGTCGCGGAGAGTGGCATATCGAACAGCTTGCGGGCCCTGGGCCGAAGATCGCCCGCGGCATGCTGCTGGCTGACGTCGTCGCGCCTGCGGGTCGCGTCTGGATATGCGGAGCGGCTGATGAGGAGTCTGACTGCCTGGTCTTCGATCCGATCGAAAAGGCCGGTTGCTCGCCAGCGCTGGGCCGCCCGGCGGATCCCGAGTCGGTATCGATCATGCGCATGGCCTATGGCCATGTCGAAAACCTCGTCGCTGAAACATGGACGTCGGTGGACACGGTCATGGAGCGCCGCCTCGCGAGTCTGATGCCTCGCACGCCTGCCCTCCGCCGCTCCGCCGCGTAACGAGACGGCCCGGCGCTCCGCGCGCCGGGCCGCCATTCGGAAATCTCATTGGATGAACAATTAGGGGCGGACCTACTCGGCGGCGGCCTCAGCCGGAACGATGGTGACGCTTTCGCCGCAGCCGCAAGCGTCGGTCTGGTTCGGGTTGGTGAAGGTGAACTTGGCGTGCAGCGCCGTCGTCTCATGGTCGATCACCGAGCCGAGCAGGAACAGCACGGCCTTGGCGTCGATCACGATCGAGACGCCATTGTCGTCCAAACGCTCATCGTTAGGATCGACCGCATCGGCGTAGGACATCGTGTATTCCATGCCTGCGCATCCGGCGTTCTTAACGCCCACGCGCAGGAAGCCAGCGCCCTTTTCGGCCATGAGCTCCCGAACCTTCGCCGCAGCGGCGTCGGTAAGGGTCACAACCTTGGGGCGGGGGCGTCTGGCCATGCGTTTAAGATGTGTACCGCTGAACCTGCTTACAACATGTTGAGGGCAAGCCTGGCCTCGTCCGACATGCGCGACGGGTCCCACGGCGGATCGAAAACAAGGTTCGCCTTGGCTGATTTGACGCCTTCCACCTTGCGGGCGGCGTCCTCCACCCAGCCGGGCATCTCGCCCGCCACCGGGCAGGCCGGCGCTGTCAGCGTCATCTCGATATCGACATGGCGGTCGTCATTGATGTCGACTTTGTAGATGAGACCCAACTCATAGATGTCGACGGGGATTTCGGGGTCGTAGACCTGCTTCATCTGTTGGATCAGCTCGTCGGTGATGCGGTCTAGTTCTTCCTGCGGAATCGCGGATGGCTTCGCCCCGCCTTCCCCATCGGCCTTGGCCGGGGAGGCGTTCGCGTCGATCAGCTCGTGCTTCAGATCGTCAGCCATTACGCACTCTATGACAGCCCAACCTAAGACAACATTGTCCGGGCCTTGGAAAGCGCCTCGGCGAACACGTCGATTTCATCGGCCGTATTGTACAACGCAAAGCTCGCCCGGGCTGTAGCAGTTACACCTAAATGGGACATCAAAGGCTGTGCGCAATGATGGCCGGCGCGAATCGCCACGCCCTGCCGGTCCAGTATCTGGGCGATGTCATGCGGGTGGACGCCTTCTATCGAAAACGTGAGCACAGGGCCCTTTCCGGGCGCCGTGCCGTGGATGGTCAAGCCGTTGATCCCGTGCAGGGCCTTTACCGCCTTGTCCAGCAGCGCCTGCTTGTGGGCATAGACGGCGGGCCGGTCGAGGCTCTCGATCCAGCGGATCGCCGCGCCCAGGCCGATCGCCTCGACGATAGGCGGCGTGCCCGCCTCAAAACGATGCGGCGGCGCATTATAGGTCACCTTGTCGCGCGTCACCGTCTCGATCATCTCGCCCCCGCCCTCGAACGGCGGCAGGGCTTCAAGCTTCGCGCGCTTGCCATAGAGCACGCCGATCCCGGTCGGCCCGTAAAGCTTATGCCCGGTGAACGCATAGTAGTCCGCATCCAGCGCCCGCACATCGACCGTCACGTTCACCACCGCCTGGCATCCGTCGAGCAGGACATCCGCGCCGACGGCATGCGCCATCTCGATGGCGCGCTTTACATCCGGCACAGTGCCCAGCACGTTCGACATGTGCGTCAGCGCCAGCAGCTTTGTCCTTTTCGTCAACTGCTTGCCGAGGCTTTCCATATCGAGCGAGCCATCCGGCTTCAGCTCCACCCATTTCAGCACCGCGCCCCTGCGCTCGCGCAGGAAGTTCCACGGCACGATGTTGGAATGGTGCTCCATCACCGACAGCACGATCTCCTCGCCCGGCTGGATCGACGCCCCGATCCCTGCAGCAACGATGTTGATCGCCTCCGTCCCGCCCTTGGTGAAGACGATCTCGTCGACCGATCCGGCATTGATGAACCGCCGCGCCGCCTCGCGGGCGTCCTCGTAGGCCTGCGTCGTCTCGTTCGCCAGCGTGTGCAGCCCGCGATGCACATTGGCGTAGGAGCCGCGCATCACATCCGACATCGCCTCGATCACAGCGACAGGCTTCTGCGCCGACGCAGCGTTGTCGAAATAGACCAGCGGCTTGCCGTGTACCTGCCGGCTCAGGATCGGAAACTCCTTGCGGACGGCGTTGACATCGAAAGCTCATGGCGCGGACCCGAGCCAAAGGTCGATCCGCGCCTCGATGTCGCCGCGCAGGCCCGCTTCCAGCCAGTCCGCCAGCGCTTCGATCAGGAAGGCGCGCGTGATCATCGCCCGCGCCTCGACATCCGGAATGCCACGCTGTCGGAGATAGAAAATGGCATCCTCGTTCAGCTGCCCCGCCGTATTGCCATGCGCGCACTGAACGTCGTCGGCATAGATCTCCAGCTCAGGCTTGGCGAACACTTCCGCGCCCTCTTCCAGCAACAGCGCATTGTGCCGCATCTCCGCGTCGGTCTTCTGCGCCGCGCGCTCGACCAGGAACCTCCCCTGGAACACGCCGCGTCCGCCGCATGCGGGCTGCGCCACGCACAAGCTGACGCGTCGTTACGCCCGGAACCTTGTGCTCGACGCGCGACGTCAGATCGATGTGCCGCTTGCCTCCCGCGAGATAGACGCCATTCAGCTCGACGGTCGCGCCTTCGCCCTCGGCCGAAACCGACGTCTCGATACGCGCCAGCCTGCCACCTTCGCCCAGCACGAACTGCCGGAAGGTTGCGCCCGCCGCGAGACGAACAGAAGCTTCATTGAGCATCACGGCGGAGCTCGCCTGATCCTGAAGCGGCGAGCTCTCCTGAACAACCACCCGGCTCAGCGTCGCGCCTTCCCCGATATCGATGACCGTGTAGCCAGCCATCAGTCTAGCGCCGGCCCGCGGCGGCGCCGAAATCCGCTCGACGATAGCGCCGGTCGTTCCTGCAGGCGCCACAATCCGACGCACGACGCCGGGAACATCCCACACATATTGGAACGCCAGATGCTGTTCTGCCGGCGTGTCGCCGATGATCAGCCGCGTTTCAGAATTCTCTTTCGACAGCCCGGCCGCGAGTTGAGCGATCGGGCTCGCGTCCGGGCGCGCCTTCACGCGCGCAAGCTGCTCCTCGCCGTCCGCCAGCGCCTGCCGCAGGTCGGACCACTTCCAGGCTTCCGTCCGCCTCGATGGCAGGTCGGCAAGCTGCATCAGCTCACCTTCGCGAACTGGTCGTAGCCGGATTTCTCGAGTTCATGCGCCAGCTCCGGCCCGCCGGACTTCACGATGCGCCCGCTGGAGAGAATATGGACACGATCCGGCTTTATGTAGTCGAGCAATCGCTGGTAGTGCGTGATCACCAGCATCGAGCGGTCCTTCGATCGCAACGCGTTGACGCCGTCGGCGACGACTTTCAGCGCATCGATGTCGAGCCCCGAATCCGTCTCGTCTAGAATCATGAAGCGCGGCTCGAGCATCAGCATCTGGTAGATTTCCAGCCGCTTCTTCTCTCCGCCAGAGAAGCCGACATTCAGCGGCCGCTTCAGCATCTCCGGATCGATCCGCAAGCGCTCCGCCGCCACGCGCGACAGGCGCAGGAAATCCGGGGCCGAAACTTCCTTCTCGCCGCGCGCCTTGTGCTGGGCGTTCATCGCCGCGCGGACGAACGTCATCACCGGCACGCCGGCGATCTCCATGGGATACTGGAACGACAGGAACACGCCCTTCGCTGCGCGCGCTTCAGGCGGCAGCGCCAGCAGGTCCTCGCCCTCGAACTTCGCCGATGCCCGCCGTGACTTCATATCCGCCGCGGCCGGTCAGCACATAGCTCAGGGTCGACTTGCCCGAACCATTCGGCCCCATCACCGCATGCACCTCGCCCTTCGGCACGGTGAGCGAAAGCCCTTTGAGGATGTCGCGCGCCGGGCCGTCCTCGGGAACGACGCGCGCATGTAGATTGGACAGCTCGAGCATAAAAAGCCTGCAAACACGAGGCGCTTCGCGGCCCCGAACCCTCTAGATATGATCTGACCCGCCCCTCCGCGAGGCCAATCCGGCGAAACTTGCGAGGTGTTTCGTCTCAGCGGGCCTTAATGTCCAGAGGGGCCGGCTAATGCCAGCTATTTGAAGATCTCTGCGACAACCGGCTCGGCGCAGAACTGGGTCTTTGCCGCTTCGCCGCCCAGTCCCAGGGCCGCCAGCGCGCCATCGTCCGTCACGCTGCAGTCCACGCCGGTAACCTTGTCGGGCTCGCCCTGCGCGGTCACCGTCGCGGTGGCGATCGGCTGCAGCGCATCCATCACAAGCTTGTAGAATTCGACCTCCCACTCGCTGGCGCTGCTGCGCGCCTGCACCGCGATATAGCCGCTGGCCGTGTTGACGATCGAAACGCCCGAAGGCTCGCCGATCCGCACGAAGCTGTTGTCTTCATTCTGCCGCCACAGCGCCCAGCTGGTGTTGACGTTGCCGGTCTCAAGCGGAATGCGGATGTCGATGCGGCCGTCCTTGTCGATATCGGCGAGGCTTATCGGTTCAAACGTATTGCCCATCGTCTCCTCGATGGTCTGCAGCGTCGCATCGCCGGGCGCAACGACCTGTACTGTCACCTTCGTGGAATCGTCTTCCGCCGGCGTGTAGCGCGCCTCGATCGCGAGCTTTGAATCGTCGCCCAGCATCAGCCGGCAATCCGGATGTTTCCACCCGTCGGCGCCGGCATCGACCGTCTGCGCCGTCGCGCAGTCAGGCAGCGGCATGCGCTTCGCCGCGGCGCCCGGCAGCTCGCCCGCATCGCCCGCGTTCGAGCACGCCGCCAGGGCGAGGGCCGCCACGCAGATCGCAAGATGATGTTTCATGTCGGCCGCCCTTGTGCTGGCGTCGGCATAGATCAGTTGCCGGCCTCGCGCCAGCTTACGGGCCCGTAACCCCTAGCCCTCCGTAGCCCTGCTCAATTCGCCCTCGAGAAAGCCGACGAACGTCTCAAGGCTGTAATCTGCGGCGACCCAAATGTTGGGCCAGACGATGGTCTCGCCATCCTCGCGAATGAAGCCGGGATAGAGCTGGTAGGCGTCCGCCCCGACGACGACAGCCTCCCACGCATGCCTGGGCGTCAGGAACATCGTGACCAACCCGCCGCCGCAATAGATCTCTGCCTCAGCCAGGCCAAGATCCGCACACGCCTGCCTGACGCAGACATCGAGCAGTGTCGCAATCTCGTCCGGCGCCGCCGGCGCGGAAGCGTCTGCCATTGCCAGCCGGAAGCGATCGAGCTGCCCCATCCCCTATCCAGACCACGCTTCAGGCCAGTTGTCGAAACAGCCGAGGCAGCGCGCGGTTGAGCCTCTTCGCCAGAACCTGCGCGAGGTCCCTGTTCACTTCAGGACCGGAAAATTCTTGCCGAAACTTGCGCCGCTCCATCGCTTCCGCGCTTCCGGCGTCAGAAGCAACGGCAGATGCGCATCCGCCTCCGTATTCCACCAATGTATGGCGAGCCCCCGCGCGGCGGCCTCCTGTTCAACAGGCGTCATCAGTTTCAGGATGGCGTCTCCCCGTTTCACCTGGCCGTACTGGGAAACCAGCGCTTCGCGACGAGCTGCATCAATCTTCGGTTTGCCGGCGCGTTCGAACAACGTGTCGATATCGTCGAGAATACCGCTGGCGCCTGCGGCCCAGTCGATGATTACGCCACGCCGATCCTGTATCAGCAGCTCGCGGAAAATGTCCGCCGCGATTTCCGCAAGCGAAGGCTCATAGCCATCGCTTACCCAGGCCGGTTCACCGACCGAATGGTCAGCCCAGCCTTCGTACGCCTCCCGGTTATCGAAGAAATGTAGCACCCGTAGCGCCAGCTCTTCTCCGCCCAAATCGCGCATCGCGCCGGCGAGCGTCGCCCGCACTTCCGCAGGATCTGTCTTCTTGCCCAGCCCGAACACGCCCACCCCCGCTTTTCCCGCTCAAATCGCCATGCCCAGGTAGAGATAGAGATCCGTGCGCACCTTTGTCGGGTCGTCGCTCCAGTCGCCATATATCTCCAGCGACATCGGCGCGCGCCTCAAGCCTTTCGCCTTCACCGCCGCATGCAGTGCGTCATAGGTCGTCCGCATCTGTCCGTAGTCGCCGATATGCGCCGCTGTGATCACCCGCCCGCCCGGAACATGCGCCGCCTTCACATCCGGATCGGCAGCACCGGGCTGTCGATCGAGCACGCCGACCAGCATGGTCGCGCCGGCCTTGGTCTCGTTGCTGTAGAAGACAAAATTGTGGCCATGGCCCGGGGTCATTGCGCCGGGCCTGTAGAGCCGGTCGAACGTCTTACGGCTATTGGGGCCCACGTCCTGCCACGCCGTAAACATCTCGATCCCGGCGCCATGCTGTGGCTGGAGGTCAATGATGTGCGTAACGGTCACCCCACACTCCCCTCGAGGCTGACCTCCAGAAGCTTCTGCGCCTCGACGGCGAACTCCATCGGCAGTTTCTGCAGCACGTCGCGCACGAAGCCGTTCACCAGCAGGGCCACGGCCTCTTCCTCGCCCAGCCCGCGCTGGCGAGCGTAGAACAGCTGGTCGTCGGAAAGCTTGGTCGTCGTCGCTTCGTGTTCCAGCTGCGCATCGCCACGCCGGTTCTCGACATAGGGAACGGTGTGCGCGCCGCACTCACGCCCGATCAGCAGGCTGTCGCACTGTGTGAAGTTGCGCGCCTTGGCCGCCTTCGGGTGCACCGACACCAGACCGCGATAAGTGTTGTTGGATTTGCCCGCCGAAATGCCCTTCGAGATAATCCGCGAACGCGTGTTCTTGCCCAGATGGATCATCTTGGTGCCGGTATCCGCCTGCTGCCGGCCATTGGTCACCGCGATCGAATAGAACTCGCCCGACGAGTCATCGCCGCGCAGGATGCAGCTCGGGTATTTCCACGTGATCGCTGAGCCGGTCTCGACCTGCGTCCATGAAATCCGCGAGCGCGGACCACGGCAGTCGCCGCGCTTGGTGACGAAGTTGTAGATGCCGCCCTTGCCCTCGGCATCGCCCGGCCACCAGTTCTGCACGGTCGAATACTTGATCTCGGCATCGGCCAGCGCGACCAGCTCGACCACAGCCGCATGCAGCTGGTTCTCGTCGCGCATCGGCGCCGTGCAGCCTTCGAGATAGCTAACGTAGGATCCCTCGTCTGCGATGATCAGCGTCCGCTCGAACTGCCCCGTTCCCTTCGCATTCATGCGGAAATAGGTCGACAGCTCCATCGGGCAGCGCACGCCCTTGGGCACGTAGACGAACGTCCCGTCCGAAAACACCGCCGAGTTCAGCGTCGCAAAGAAATTGTCCGTCACCGGCACCACGCTGCCGAGATACTGCTTCACCAGATCCGGATATTCGCGGATCGCCTCCGAGATCGACATGAAGATGACGCCGGCCTTCGCCAGCTCCGCCTTGAACGTCGTCGCGACCGAAATGCTATCGAACACCGCATCAACCGCAACGCGCGGCGTCTCGCGCGCCGCCGCCGCCGTCTCCATCGCGCCATCGACGCCGAGCAGCACTTCCTGCTCCCTCAGCGGAATGCCCAGCTTGGCGTAGGTGTCCAGGATCTCTTTCGGGACGTCATCGATCGATTTGTACTTCGCGGCGTTCTTCGGCGCGGCGTAGTAGTATGCGTCCTGATAGTCGATGGCCGGATAGCGAACCATCGCCCAGGTCGGCTCGATCATCTGCTTCCAGCGCTCGAAGGCGTCGAGCCGCCACTGCAGCATCCACTCCGGCTCTTCCTTCTTGCCCGAGATGAAGCGGACCGTGTCCTCGTTCAGCCCCTTGGGCGCGAGCTCCGTCTCGATGTCGGTGATGAAGCCTTCAGCGTACTTGTCCGCCTCGAGCGCACGCGCGGCGTCGATCGTGCCTCGATCGATAGTGTCCTTGCCGACGTTTTCCCTGCCTTCAGACATGTGCGCCCAGTTTCACCAGTTGCGGTCGCGCCCGTGCGGCCATCTTGATCCAGGCCTCGGCCAGCGCGTCGAAATCACGCCAGTCGCTCGCCCAGCCAAAGCTGGCCCGTATCGCCGACCGGGCGGCGGCGTCGTTCAGACCCATCGCCGTCAACACGCGGCTGGGCTTAACCTTGCCCGACGAGCAGGCCGAGCCAGCCGACACGGCGAAACCCGCCAGGTCCAGGTTCATTATCTGGGTCTCCGAGGGCAGACCTTCAACGCCGAAACAGGAAACGCCCGCGACACGCGCCGCGCCCGCCCCGTGTACCTGCAGCGTCGATGCGGCCGCCTTCAGCCGCTGCTCCATCCGGTCCCGATGCTGGGCCAGTTCCGTGTAGGCTGACACGCCGTTCAGCGCCGCTTCGACCGCCGCTGCGAACCCCACGACTCCGGCGACATTCTCCGTGCCCGCCCTGCGGCCAAACTCCTGCCCGCCGCCTGTCTGCACCGATGCGAACGGCGCGCCCGCTTTCACATAGGCGGCGCCAACACCCTGCGGCCCGCCGACCTTGTGTGCGGACAGCGAAAGATAATCGACTTCAAGATCGATGACGCTGACATTGATCCTGCCCAACGCCTGGATCGCATCGCAATGGATCAGCCCGCCGGCCGCGTGCACGACCTCCGCCGCCTCGGCCACCGGCTGGATTACGCCGGTCTCGTTGTTCACGAGCATGAGAGAGACGAGCGGCAGCTGGCCTGCCGCCTTCAACGCGGCAACGCGCTCACGCAGCCAGTCAAGATCGACGACGCCTTCCGCGCCTGCCGGCCAGCACGATGCATCGCCAGCAATCGTCGTGACCGAATCGTGTTCGATGGCCGATGCAATCAACGTCGCATTGCCCGCCGCCCGCATCGCGCCGCGCAGGGCTAGCCCCACCGCCTCCGTCCCGCCGCTGACGAAAGCGATATCATCGCGGCAGGCGCCGATCGACGCCGCAACCATCTCACGCGCGCCCTCGATCGCCGCCCGGGCTTTCCGGCCCTCGGCATGGACGGAGGACGGGTTGCCCGTGAGCCGCAGTGCGCCAGACATGGCCGCGGCCGCTTCGGGACGAAGCGGCGCGGTGGCGTTATAGTCGCAATAGGTGCGTACCGGGCTCATGCCCGGTGGTGTCTACGCCAGTTTGGCTTGGGCCGACAGGCCGTTGGCCATGACTGCGGAAGCATCGGGGTAAATGTCCGCAAACTTGCCCGCCATCACGTCCGCGACGCTGACGCTCTCAAGGAAGTCGCGAATATGGTCGTCCAGAGCCGACCACAGGCTGGATGTGATCCCGGTCATGCCTGGCCAGTCGCGGTCCTGGCCGCTGCCGGTCTCCTCGACCGCCCGGAACACCTCGCCGATGGAAACCTCGGCCGACGGCCTCTGCAGGCGATAACCGCCGCCCGGGCCACGGGAAGAGATCACCAGGCCGCTCCGGCGCAGCATGGCAAAAAGCTGTTCGAGATAGGAAAGCGAGATTTTCTGGCGCTCTGCGACTTCCGCGAGCGGAACGGGCCCGATGTCGGAGTTACGAGCCACATCGATAAGAGCGATTACGGCATAACGGCCTTTGGACCCGACACGCATGTAATACCTGCCTTTTTCCCCAACCTGCGGAGTATTCCTCCACTGTTGTCGTTCAATACGCTTCGCCGGTTCATTCGGTTACGCGCACTATTCCGGTCTGGGTACGCCGGGTAGTTTCCCACGGATCACCTAAGGGCCGCACGAAATACTTGAAATTCGATACCGAAATGGTGTTTGTCGCGCCCTTGCAGCGTTATTGCCGAAGTGACGCTGTAAACGAGTATTGCCCTCCGCTTCTGGCGCGACCGCGAGTACCCCAATGGCTGAACTGATCATCTCCGGACCCGCTGGCCGGATCGAGGCGCGATACACGCCCGCGCCGGGCGAGAACCCGCCCATCGCGCTCATTCTCCACCCGCACCCCAAGGCGGGCGGCACGATGCAGGATCCGGTGACGATCACGCTGTTCGAGTTGTTCTCGGCCCATGGCTTCTCCACCATGCGCTTCAACTTCCGCGGCGTCGGGCGCAGCCAGGGACAGTTCGACGCCGGCGTCGCCGAACTGTCGGACGCCGCTTACGTGCTCGACCACCTCGAGTCGCTGAACGAGAGCCCCAGCCAGTGCTGGGTCGCGGGCTCGTCCTTCGGCGCCTACATCTGCCTCCAGCTGCTGATGCGCCGGCCGGAGATCGACGGCTTTGTCGCCGTGGCGCCGCCCGCCAATCACTACGACCTCTCCTTCCTGGCGCCCTGCCCGGCTTCCGGAATCATCATCTCGGGCGACAAGGATGTCGTCGCCCCGCCGTCCGACATCGATCGATCGCTTACGAAAGTCCGCGTGCAGAAGGGCGAAGTGATCGAGCGCGCCACCGTCGCCGGCGCCAACCACTTCTTCCAGGGCAAACTCGAAGAACTGGAGAAGACCGCCGCGGTCTATCTCAAACGCCGCATGAAGGCCTTCGAGAAAGCGACCAAGGAAGCCAGGGAAGCGAAAGAGGCCGCCGCAGCCGCCAAGCCGCTGCCCAAGCCGCCGCAGAGCTGACTTTACAATTGCAGGCGGACAATTGTCGACCGGACCCGAACCTTTCTTCCACCTCGTCGGCGACACGTTCGCGCCGACACGCGCGGCCAACGGCTTCTGGGGGCCGAAGGACAACCTGCATGCCCGCGTGATGATCGGCCTGTTCGCGCACGTGATCGAGCAGCAACATGGTGTGCCCGACCTGCAGCCTGCGCGCCTCACCGTCGATCTCTATCGCCTGCCCGATCTTGCGCCGGTGACGGTCGCCACGCGCCTCGTCCGTCAGGGCGGACGCATCAAGGTCGTCGAGGCTGAACTGTACTCGGGCGATGTCTCGTCGGCGCGCGCGTCCTGCCAGCTCCTGCGGCGAACGCAGCAGCCGGAGGCGCCGACCTGGTCCCGCCCCGCCTGGACTGTTCCGCCGCCGGAGCAGGTTCCGCCGCCGGAAACGCCCTTCACCGAGAAATGGGAAATGCGACCCATCCTGTCGCCCGGCTTCGTGGCCGGCCATCACCTTCGCGCGCCCGGCCCCCGGCGCACATGGTTGCGGGAAGTGCGGCCGCTCATCGCGGGCGAGGCCTATACGCCGTTCAGCCGCATCGCGACCGGCATCGACTACACCAGCCCCACCGCCAACGCGGCGGAGACCGGACTCGACTTCATCAACTCTGATGTGACGCTCTACCTGCATCGCCTGCCCGTGGGCGAGTGGACCGGCTACGAAGTGACCGACCACCAGAGCGCCGAAGGCGTCGCCATCGGCCAATGCCGGCTTTACGATATCCACGGACCGGTGGGTTTCTCCTCCTGCGCAGCGCTGGCGCAGCGACGGAGGTAATCCGGGATCGCCGGGCAGGCGCTCGGCGGTCCCAGACTGCCTTGACGTTGTTGCGATCGCGCGCGTATCACCACGCCATGTCGCACCGCGCCCACCTCGCTCCGTATTACTACCGCACGCTGAAATAGCGGGCGGTGCGACCATGCATGCCGCCCAAGCCGGCGGCGATGTGAGATGGCCTCCGGTCAGACAGATGACTAGGAGCCTCTCGTGAACCTCTCTGACCTTCCCGCAAAGCCGAAGTCCAGGTTCCTCCTGGACATGATCGGGCGCGGCCACGTCTATCAGATCACCGAGTTCGAGGCCCTCGACACGTACTGCGCCGCCGGCGTCCCCATCGCCTACATCGGCTTCGACTGCACAGCAAAGTCGCTCCACGTCGGATCGCTCGTCCAGATCATGAACCTGCGCCGCCTCCAGCAGGCCGGCGGCAAACCGATCGTCCTGATGGGCGGCGGCACGACGAAGGTCGGCGATCCCACCGACAAGGAGAAATCGCGCCCGATCCTCTTCGAGGCCGAGATCGCCGCCAACATGGCCTCGATCAGACAAAACTTCGAGCCGTTCCTGAAGTTCGGCTCAGGCCCCACTGACGCCGTCATGATCGACAACGCGGAATGGCTCGACAGGATCAAGTGGATCGAGTTCCTGCGCGACTACGGCAAGCACTTCACCATCAACAAGATGATCGCGCAGGAGACCGTGAAGCGCCGCCTCGACAATGAGGAGCCCTACACCTTCCTCGAGTTCAACTACATGTTGCTGCAGGCCTATGATTTCTTGGAGCTCGCCCGCACGCACAACTGTCGCATCCAACTCGGCGGCTCGGACCAGTGGGGCAACATCGTCAACGGCATCGACCTCACCCGCCGCATCATTGACGTGCAGGTGTTCGGCGTCACGACGCCGCTGATCACCACGGCGTCGGGCGGCAAGATGGGCAAGACCGCCGAAGGCGCCGTGTGGCTCAACGCCGACATGCGCAGCCCTTACGACTACTGGCAATTCTGGCGCAACACGGAAGACGCCGACGTCGGCCGCTTCCTGCGCCTGTTCACGGACGTGCCGCTGGCCGAGATCTCCGAACTGGAAAAAGCCCAGGGCGCCGCCGTCAACGACGTGAAGAAGCGCCTCGCCGATGAAGCGACCGCCATGCTGCACGGTCCGGAAGAAGCGAAGAAGGCCCGCGCAGCGGCGGACGCCGTTTTCACCAGCGGCGGCACCGGCGAAGGCATGCCTACATTCGAGGTCGAACGCGCCAGGCTCGCCGCCGGCTATCCGATCGCCGATGCGCTGGTCGCCGCCAAGCTCGCCGAGTCAAAGTCCGAGGCCCGCCGCGCCATCCAGCAGAACGCAGTGAAGCTCAACGGCGATGCGGTCGCCGACGAGAAATTTGTGCTCACCGAAGCAGCGCTCGACGCCGAAGGCGTCGCACGACTGTCCGTCGGCAAGAAGCGGCACGCACGGCTGAAGGCGATCTAGTTCCGCGTGTCCGGCGGCGGTGCGGCCGGCACGATGTCGGCCACCGGCGGCGGCTCGGCGGGATTCTCGAAGATCCGGCGCAGCACGCCAGGCGTCACCGCCGCGACCGGGTTCAGCGACACGCGCGCCTTGGCGAACGTGCCGCGGACCGAATAGGTCGGCGCGAACATGCCCTCGCCCTGCCGCGATACGAACAGGTCGCCGATGATCGGCAGGCCGCCAAGCAGCGAGTTGACCCCGAAGGACGGCACCAACACGCCATCGAGGCTGATCTCGCTCTCCTTCGGCGCCACCCATCCGCGCGCCGTGATGCCCATTGCAGGCCCGGAGGCCCGCAGGCCAGGCAGGTCGATGCGCCCGTCCCGCATCTTCACCGGCGCCTCGACGCTGGTGAACAGTACGCCCTCGCCGTTAAGCACGTCCGCAAGGCCGCGCAGCGAGGCGAGCGAGAACAGCTGCGCCACGAACGGCGCATCCTTCAGCCGCACGTCGCTCATCGTTACCATCGCATCGCCCTTGCCGCCGACGAATGAGCCGTCGACATTCAGCTTGCCGCCGATCAGGTAGTCGGTCTTCAGCAGCACGCGCGCGCCGAACCCCGCATCGTCCGACTTGATCGAGACCTTGCGCATCTTGTCGACCGTATCGATCGTGACGTTAAGGCGCTTGTCCTTGCCGAGCTGACCCGTGACGGTTCCGTTACGCGGACCATCTGCATCGATCAGCATGACCACCCTCGCCGCCGTCATCTCCGCGTTCTCGCGCAGGCGCAGCTTGTCCGCCGTCAGCTGGAGGTCGACGGCCGGCCCCGGGGTCGGGGCGCCCACCGGCTCGCCATGCATGTCCGTGTTCGCATTCGACATCGACAGCAAGCTGTCCATCCACGGGCTCGCGTCGAAGAACGGGCCCGACACCACGACCTTGTAGCCGCCGTCGACGCGGCGGGTGATGGCGCCGCGCAGGTCGACGCTGTCGCGCGAGAAGATCCGTTCGATATTGGCGGACTGCATTGCGCCCGCCGCGTCCATCCGGGCCTCGCCGATCAGCTCCAGCCCGTCGGCGCGGATGTCGCCGGTCATCACCGCGCCGCGGCCATCCTCGTCCTTGCCATAGCGGAACGAACCCTGCGCTGGCGCATCGTACTTCTTGCGCCAACCGAACTCCGGAATATCGAGCTGCGCCCGCATCAGGTCGAGACTGGCCGTGATGGACGAAAAATCGCGCCCGCCCGGGCCCGAAGCGCGCAGCTCCACCGACGCCTCGCCCTGCATGAAGTTGCGCGCCGCGAAGCCGAACGCGTTCAGGAGATCAGGCGTCACGCGCGCCGACGCCGTCAGTTCCGAACCGTTGTCGCCGCTGTGGACAAAGCGCTCCTTCCAGTCGAACACCACGGGCGCAGGCCCGAACTGCCCGGCGCCGGTGATCTGCATGCCGTCCTGGTTGAGATCGAAGGTGACGTCGGAGCTGGTAAGGCCGAACCCGGAAACCAGGTTGGGCGCCGCCGCCTCGCGGAACCCGCCTTTCACCGAATAGAGAATCTCGTCGTTGGGCACGACGTCCTGCATCGGGCGCTGCACATGCACCTCGATCCCGCCCGTGCCTTGCATCTGATCGACCTGCAGTCCGTACTTCGATCCAACCTTCAGGTTCGAGGCGTCGAGCACGCGCATCATCTGGCCAAGATCGCCGCGGCCGATGACGGCGACGTTCATCATCTTTCCCTTGGGCGCGAACTGGGGGAGCGCGATCCTGCCCTCGTCCACCGCCCACGTCGTCATCCGCCCGCCTGTGACATCCACCACCAGCGAGTTGCCCTTGAGATGTCCGACGCCCGTGACGTTCGTGGCGGCCGGGAAATCGTCGAGGAACTTCACCGTCGCATCCTCGACCGTGAAGTCGAGCGAAAGGTGTTCGTTGTCGAGATAGCCTTTCGCCAGTCCTCCCGGCGGCATGTCCATCACGAACACCGCCTTGGTCGCCCTGCCTGAAGGAATCCGGTCGCGCACCCAGAGCCGCGCGCCGGGGCCGAGATTCACCGGCCAGAACGCCGTCACCTGCTGCGGCGTGATCGCGCCCGTTCCCACCGCATTGACCTTCACGCCCAGCTGACGCGCTTCCGGCGGACCATCCAGCCAGAATTCGCCGGATCCCGCTCCGGTCATGCCGCCCGTCACGATCTTCGCGTTGACGATGGTCAGCTTCTGCATGTCCGGCGACAGGCTGGCCTCGACGTCGGCGGAGACGAACGGCCACGGCGCCTCGAACATCGGCATCAGGCCGAGCGAGAAATCCTTGCCCGAAAGCTTGATCGCCGTCGGCTTGGTCATGTCGCTCGACATGATGCCGGACACATCCATCGAGCCGGTGATCTCGCCGGCGAGGACATCGGAGTTGGCCTTCAGCGAAGCGAGCGTGATGATCTTGGTCGCCGGATCGTAGATCGCATCGACCGACAGCCCGCCAATTGCGATACTGCGGTCGCCCAGCCGCATCTGGCCGGTGACATCCGAAAGCGTGACCCGCGTGCTCTGTAGACCGCCCGCCTCGGTCGCTTCGACCGTGAACGCGGCATTCGCCGGCATGCCCGAGGCAAACGCATTGCCCGCATAGCCGAACACTTTCGCCAGCGCCATGGGATCGACGCCTTCAAGCGTCAGGCGCCCGGTCGCCTTGCTCACCGCGCCATCGGACGCCAGCGAGATGACGATGCGGTTCGGCTCCGCCTCCCCCACCAGCCGCAGGTCGAGATCAAGCGCCACGCCATCTGCGCCCGCGCTCCAGACGCCGTTGACCGGGCTGGCCTTCCATACCGTACCCGCCTTCTGGTCGGTCACTTCGACGTTGAAGTTCGCAAGCTCGACACGCTCGAACGATCCCGCCGAGATCAGCGCGCGCATCGGCGTCGCCAGCGTATCCCACTTGATGTCGCGCAGCGGATCGAACGGCTTGTCGCTCGCCGGCTCTTTCGCGATCACCAGATCGGCGAGCGACCAGACGCCGTCCTTCGACCGCACGACCGAAGCCGTGCCGTTCTCCAGCCGCATCTGCCGTGTCTTGAACCTGCCCGACATCAGCGAGGGGGCGTCGAGCGAGATCACCGCCCGCTCCGCGCGGAACACGCTCGCGCCGGATGCATCGAGCGCTGTAAGCCCCCGCGCCGCCGCCTCGACGCGGCCCTTGCCGCGCACCCATTCCAGCACCAGCGCCTCGACCTTCACGGGCTGGCCGCCGCGCGCTTCGGAAAGCGAACGCTCGACCTGCGGCCGGATCAGTTCGAGATCGATCGGTCCCTGCGAAAGCCGCCAAGCGAGAAAGCCGGCTGCGGCCAGAATCGCAAAGACGAGGAAGGCGAGGATCTCGAAGATCAGAAGCTTGGGAGAAACCCTCAATGCAAAACTCCGGAGGGCGAAATCCGGTGCGGCGAAGCTCTCCAGCTGGCCGCCCGAAAAGCCCTTATCGGCCCGGCTGGAAGAACGTACACTTCGGACACTCTTTCCGAACACCACAACATTGCGGACCGATTGTGACACACCCTCTGGAAGCGGGCGATCCGGCGCCTGATTTCACACTGCCGGCTTCCAGTGGCCGGACCGCAAGTCTGGCGGACTATGCCGGCAAGACTCTAGTCCTGTTCTTCTACCCTAAAGACGATACCGAGGTATGTACGCGCGAAGCAGTAGCCTTCAGCGGCGAGCAGTCCCGCTTCACTCGAAGGAAGGCGGCCCTGCTGGGGGTTTCCCGGGACAGCCTCGAGGATCACCGCAAATTCATCACCAAGCACAAGCTTAAGGTGCGCCTCGGCGCCGATGAGGATGGGACTGTCTGCAACGCCTACGGGGTCTGGCAGCAGAAGCAGCTCTATGGACACAAATTCATGGGCATCATCCGGTCGACCTTCATGATCGGCCCAGACGGGGTGATTCTCCGGGTGTGGCGAAACGTCCGTGTACCCGGTCACGTCGAAGCAGTTTACGACGCGCTGGCGGGTTCGCGTTAACCAAATTGTCCTTGCAACACCAGCATTCACGGCGCCTTAAGTGTGCCGTGGCATAGTGTGAAAAAGACATGCCTAGGGGTTCGCGGACGCGGGTTTCTGAGTTATCTCTGTAACCGCCGAGTATCAAAAAATGGCGGGGAACAGGCTGACTTGGCGCGTAGAGCAATTGATCGGGCGGCGTAAATGGCGGTCAAGCACCTGAAGTCACGCACCAAAGCGTTCTTCGAGAAAGCTTTCCCCGAAAGACAGATTTACCACCGCTCCGGCGGCTCGGTTCGCTATGTCTCGATCTCACCGTGGCGCCAAGCGATGATGGCTGGCGGGGCTACTCTGATTGTCGGCTGGTGCCTGTTTGCGACCATCGCTGTGCTGCTGCGCGGCCCGACTGTCGAATTCCAGACCTCAGGTTCTGACCGCCGCACAGCCCGCCTTGAGCGCGACCTGCGCTCGGCCCTGTCCCGCGAAAAGACCGCCCTCACCCTGCTTGAGACGCGCACGGAAGAATTCACAAAGACCATAGGCGAAGCTGAGGGCCGTCACGAGACGCTAAAGCGCGTGCTCGCCAACCTGCAGGGCCAGGACACCGCATCCGCCGTCGCGCTCAACGGCGACAACGTTTCGCTGCTCGTCGATTCGTCCATCGAGGAAGGCGACCCGCGCCAGAGCCGCGCCGAGACCGTCTCAGCCGCCGCCAACGATACCGCGGGCTTTCGCGCCCGCACCGACAAGCTGATCAGCGAGCAGGCCAACTTTCTCGAGGCGGCCGAGGACGAAGCCGTCCAGCGCTCGGAGCGCGCTCGCGGCGTGATCCGCCTGACCGGGGTCTCCGCGGCCCGTGTGCTTGAACAGCCTGGCATGGGCGGCCCGCTGATCGAAGTGAACGCCCTAAACGCCTCCGAATTCCCGAACGCCCAGGTCGATTCCTTCAGCCGCCGGGTCTACGAGGTCGAGGCGCGCCTGCAGGAAGCCAAGACCTACGAGAACCTGATTCACACCCTGCCCTTGGGCGCCCCGCTGGAAGTTCCCTATCGGGAAACCTCGGGCTTCGGGTACCGGTCTGACCCGTTCAAGCGCACGACTGCCTTCCACGAAGGCGCCGACCTTGCCGCCTTCTACGGGGCGACGATCACATCGACCGCCCCCGGAAAGATCACTTTTGCGGGCACAAAGGGCGGTTATGGCCGTGTGGTCGAGATCGATCACGGCAACGGCTTCAAGACCCGCTACGGACATTTGAACTCAATTGCAGTGAAAGCTGGCTCGGAAGTAGCGATTGGTCAAAAGATTGGTACTATGGGTTCTACGGGACGCAGCACGGGACCGCACCTCCACTACGAGGTGTACTACCGCGGCAAGTCGTATGATCCCATCAAGTTCCTGAGGGCCGGTAAGCATGTTTACGAAGGGTAAAACTCCTGAGGCGCCTCCCCCGCCGCCAATCGCGCCGCGGCCGCTTCTCCCTGATCCGCCCAAGCGCCAGGGTTCCGCCGCCACGCGCGCGGGCCCGTCCATCATCAGCGCAGACGTGAAAATCGTCGGCTCCATCGCCTCACAGGGCGAACTCGAGATCTTCGGCCAGATCGAAGGCGATGTGCGCGCCTCCGCCCTCACCGTCGGCGAGACCGGCGCGGTCATGGGCGAAGTGATCGCTGAAATCCGTCGTCGTGCGCGGCACGATCGAAGGCCGCATCCGCGGCCGCAAGGTCCAGCTCTGCACCGGCGCGAAAGTACGCGGCGACATCTTCCACGCCTCGCTCGCCATCGAACCGAACGCGATCTTCGAAGGCGCGGTGAAACACGCGCAGGATCCGATGGCCGAACAGGCCCCGCCCGTCCAGCCGAACGGGCAGTACTGATCTCCTCGGACAGACAGAATTGAAAAGGCCGCTCGCAGGAGCGGCCTTTTTGTTTGGCGCCGCGGGCAGCTTCTAATCCAGGTCCTCGACCACCGTCTCCGGTCCGAGCTTATGCGACAGCGACGCCGACAGGAACTCATCGATCTTGCCGTCCAGTACGCCCTGGGTGTCCGACGTCTCGACGCCCGTGCGCAGGTCCTTCACCATCTGGTAGGGCTGCAGCACATAGCTGCGGATCTGCCTGCCCCAGCCGATCTCGGTCTTCGAGTCAGCCTCGGCCTGCGCTAACGCCTCGCGCTTCTTCAGCTCCATCTCGTAGAGCCGCGCGCGCAGCATGTCCCACGCCTGCGCACGGTTCTTGTGCTGCGAACGCTCCGCCTGCACCGCCACGACAATGCCGGTCGGCATGTGCGTCAGGCGCACGGCCGAGTCCGTCTTGTTGATGTGCTGCCCGCCCGCGCCCGACGCCCGGTACGTATCGGTGCGGACGTCCTTCTCCTGGATGTCCACCTCGATCGTGTCGTCGATCACCGGATAGACCCACACGCTGGCAAAGCTGGTGTGCCGTCGCGCATTCGAGTCATAGGGCGAAATGCGCACCAGCCGGTGCACGCCGCTTTCGCTCTTCAGCCAGCCATAGGCGTTCTCGCCTTTGATCAGGATGGTCGCCGACTTGATGCCGGCGGTGTCGCCATAGTGCTCGTCGATCTCCTCGACCTTCATGTCGTGGGCATTGGCCCAGCGCACATACATGCGGCGCAGCATCGAGGCCCAGTCCTGGCTTTCCGTGCCGCCTGCCCCGGCGTTGATCTCGATGTAGCAGTCGTTGCCGTCGACCTCGCCCGACAACAGCGCCTTCAGCTCCGCCGCCTTGGCCCGCTCCAGCGATGCGCGGATCGATTTCTCGACCTCGGCGAACATCGACTTGTCGCCCTCGGCCTCGGCCATCTCCCATAGGTCGACGGCATCCTGCGCCTCTGTTTCCAGCGCTCGGACGTCGTCCATGGCTGACGCGATGCGATTGCGTTCGCGCATCATCGTCTGGGCTTTTGCGGGATCGTTCCAGAAGTCGGCGCTCTCGGAGAGCGCGTTCAGTTCAGCGAGGCGCTTTTCGGCGACGCCCCAGTCAAAGACGCCTCCTCAGCAGCCCAACGGACTGCCGAATCGTCTCAACCATGTTCTCGAGTTCGGGCGTCATAGGCTGCCTGGGACCATGTTCTGAAGAACGAAGCGGCCCCCGATATGGGGGCCGCGCGCCGTTCCTAGAAGATGCCGTCCTTCACTGTCAAATCCTGCTGCGGCTGTTGCGGCTGCTGGCTGGGGTCGACCGGTTGCGTCGAGGCGATATCCGCTCCCGGCACGGTCGAGGCGATCGGCTGCCCGTCCGGCGTCGAAGGCGCGGATTCGTCGCCGGCAGCGACGTTGGAGTAATCGACGCTGTACCCCTCTGACCCGCCGCCCGGCTGGCAAGCCTCCGTCGGGCCGCTGTCGACCTTGAAGGCCTCGAGGATCACCTCGCGCGAATTCGGCTGCGGCAGGCATCCGCTGTAGAGATCGACCTCCACCAGCTGCACGCCCGACGGAATGCGGAACGGCAGCGCCGGGCGGTCCTTGAGCGCCGCCAGCATGAAGTCGCGGAAGATCGGCGCGGCGACACGCCCGCCCGACTCGTTGTCGCCCATGTTCTTCGGCGTATCGAAGCCGACCCACACGCCGACCACCAGGTCCGGGCTGAAGCCCACGGTCCACGCATCGACATAGTTGTTGGTGGTTCCCGTCTTGCCCGCGACCGGCTTGCCGACCGAACGCGCGGTCTTCACCGTGCCCCACGCGTGCTCGACGGCGCCCTGGAGGATCGACACCATCTGGTAGGCCGTCACCGGGTCCATCAGCTGCTTGCGCTCGTCAGGCAGAGCCGGCGGCTGGAGGTTGTCCCGCCAGGCCGCTGAGCAGCCTTCGCACGGGCGCGCATCGGTCCGGTACACGGTCTCGCCGTAACGGTTCTGCACTCGGTCGAACATCACGGGCCGAACTTCCTTGCCGCCGTTCACCACCTCTGCATACGCGGTCGCCATGCGCATCGGCGTCGTCTCGCCCGCGCCCAGCGCCATGGCTTCATAGGCGGGCAGCTTATCGTAGATGCCCATGCGTTCGCCGATCTCCGAAACCTTTTCGAGACCGACGTCGTTGGCCAGGCGCACCGTCATCGCGTTCTTCGACGTCTCCACGCCGAAGCGCAGCGTCGACAGGCCATAGAATTTCTCGGAGTAGTTGGACGGTTTGTAGCATTCCTTCTGCGTCGGATCGCACGACACGTAGGGCGCATCCAGCACGCGGCTCGACGGCGTCCAGCCATTCTCCAGCGCCGCCGCATAGACGAACGGCTTGAACGACGATCCCGGCTGGCGCATCGCCTGGATGGCGCGGTTGAACTGGCTGCGCTGGAACGAATAGCCGCCTGTCATCGCAAGGATACGGCCTGTGTGCGGGTCCATCGCGACAAGCGCGCCCTGCAGGTTCGGAACCTGGCGCAGACGCCACGGCGCGTTGCCCGCAGGTTTTTTCGGCGCAGCGTAGTCGGTGATCACCTCCACGGTGACATCCGGCGCCGGATCGCGCGAGACGAAGATCACATCGCCCGTCTTGATGCCCGACCCCGATCCGCCCTCGCGCTTGAACGGCGCCGCCCATTTCACGTCATCGGCCGAAAGCGTTCCTGTGCCGCCATCGGCGAGGCCGAGCTTCACCCCGCCGCTGGTCGAACGCACCAGAGCGATGTGCCACGTATTGCCGCCGCCGGCGATTGCGGCCTTGCCGTCCTTGGAGTTGGCGAAGTCCTTCAGCTGGTTCTCGAAGTCTTCTTCCGGCTTGATGTTGCCGAGCGCGCCGCGCCAGCCATGGCGGCGGTCATAGGTCTCGAGGCCGGCGCGCAGCGCTGTCTGCGCCACGAGCTGGAGGTTGGAGTCGAGCGTCGAGCGGATCGAAAGGCCGCCTTCGTAGAAGGCCTTCTGCGCGGCCTTCTCGTCGCCCATGCCGGCGAGCTTGCCTTCCTTGCCGAGCTTCAGGATCTCGCGGCGAAGCTCTTCGACGTAGTAGGCCGACGCCTGGTTCTCGTCCGTGTCGAGACGCTGCACGGTGGTCAGCGGTTCGGTCTTGGCTTTCTCGGCCGCAGCCTTGTCGACATAGCCGTTGACGACCATGCGATCGATCACCCAGTTGCGGCGGTTCACCGCGGCATCGGGGTTCTCGTACGGGTTCACCTTGCCCGGGGCCTGCGGCAGCGACGCCAGCAGCGCGCACTCGGCCAGCGTGAGGTCGCCCAGCGACTTGCCGAAATAGTTCAGCGCCGCGGCGCCGACGCCATACGACCGGCCGCCGAGATAGATCTCGTTCATGTAGAGTTCGAGGATCTCGTCCTTGGTCAGCTTGTTCTCGATGCGCATGGCGAGCACCGCCTCGCGCACTTTGCGGTCGAGCGAACGCTCGGAGCCGACCAGCATGTTCTTCACCACCTGCTGGGTGATGGTCGAGCCGCCCGTCATGCGCTTGCCCATCAGCCCGTTCAGAACGGTGCCGCGGAACATGCCCCACAGGTTGATGCCGGAGTGTTCGAAGAACGTCTTGTCCTCGGCCGAGATGAAGGCCTGGATCAGCGGATCGGGAAGCTCCTCGGAGGGAACATACACGCGGTGCTGCGTCGCGAACTCCGCCACCAGCCGTCCATCGCCCGCGTGCACGCGGCTCATGATCGGGGGCTCGTAGTTCGCCAGCTCGTCTTCGGACGGAAGATCGCGCGTCGCCCAGAAGAACCATCCGGTTCCTCCGATGAGGACCACTGCGGCGAATATCGCAACGCCGATCAGGACTTTCTTGATCATGTCTCACCGGTTGGGGGCCACGGGGGGCCGGAAGCTGCCGAAGTGGCCGGACTCTACGGATGCGGATCGGGTCCGGAATCACCGATCAATACGGTGACTTTATGGCGTGAAAACGCGCCGTAACAGGCCAAATCCGCGTTAAACTCAGCCCATCTTCGTGAAGCATTTGTTTACGGCTGCGACGGGCCGTCGCTCGCGCCTAAACGCCCGTTCGGCGAATACGCCTGCACGGGATTTGTTGCCTTTGCGGAACTAGTTCGGCCGGGGCGGGCGCCCCGCCCTATTTCGCCGCCAGCAGCTTCGCCTGGCTGTCGAAGAAACTGTCGATGGCGCGCGCCACGCCCTCCACCAGCTTCCGCCGTTTCGACGCCGACACTAGCATCGCCGCGTCCTGGTCGTTGGTGATGAAGCCCATCTCCAGCAGCACGGCCGGCACGTCAGGGCTCAGCAGCACATAGAAGCCCTGCTTCCGGTGCGCATTCTCCAGCGCCGGCCAGCCCGCTTCCGCCAGCGCCGGAACCAGCGTCTGGGCGAACCGCGCCGACTGGTTCTTGGTCTCGCGCTGCACCAGGTCGGCCAGGATCTGGTTCACCTGCTGCGGCCGCGAGGAATCCACCTCCACCGCCAGCACCCAGTCGTTCTTGTGCCGCGCCGCCTCCACCCGCTTCTCGCCTTCGGGCGAGAGCGTGTAGACCGACGCCCCGCGCGTTTCCGCCTTCGGGCCGGCGTCCGCATGCAGCGCGATGAACAGGTCGGCGCCCAGTGTCCGCGCCTTGGTGACGCGGTCTTCCAGCTCGATGAACACGTCGGTCGAGCGCGTCAGCGCCACGTCATAGCGCTCGGACTTGAGCAGCACATCGCGCAGCGCCGTCGCCACGCCCAGCGTCACGTCCTTCTCGAGCAGTCCGAACTTGGAGCTCGCCCCCGGATCCTTCCCGCCATGGCCCGGGTCGATGACGATCAGCGGCTTGCGCACCTGCCTTTGCGCCGCCGGCTGCGGCCCGGCCTTGTCGCCGGTCGCACTGGCCGCGAACGCATCCAGCGTCGCCGCCTCGAGGTCGATCACGATGCGATAGGTCTTGTCGCTCTCTGTCGGCGACAGCAAGAACTCGCGGCTCACCACCGCTGGCTTGGCGAGGTCCAGCACGAGCCGCGACGTGCTCGCCGTGTTCTGCGCGAAACGATAGCCGGCGACCACGCCCCCGCCCTGGCCCATTCCGGATTCCGCCGTCAGCCCGTCGATCGACCAGCGCACTCTGGGTAGGTCGATGACGATCCGCTGCGTGCCCGCCGCCAGCAGGAAGATGTGATACTTCAGCGGCGCATCGCTATCGACCACCACCCGCGTCTTTTCGGCCGTCCCGCCGAAGCGCACGTCGGTGATGCGCGCAGGCGTGTCCGCCCAGGCAGGCGCAAGCCCGGCAAGCAACAAGGAGAGGAGCAATACCCGCACGACCCGCGCCCACTTTCGTCCGGCCTAAGCCTCAATGCGTTTTCAGGGCCTTCTGGCCCGGTGCTTAAGGCTTACCCCGCGTGCGTTAACCGTTGGTTCAGAGCCTGTGTGCCTGCGGAGCCAGCACGAAACCCCGCCATTACGCCTTTCTGACAACGGGTTCTCGACTCCCGCCTCGATTTCCGCTGTTCTACGCCCCGGTGGCGCTGGCGGGGTGCGTAAGAATTAGAGTGACGCCCGCCATGAAAGCCGCATTTTCGAAGCCCGCCCTCGCCGCGGCCATTTCCGCCGCTCTCTTTGCCGCGGCCTGCGCCTCAGCGCCTCTGACCATCGACGACAACATGATCATCCCAGGCGAACGCGTCGGCGAAGTCGAGCTCGGCATGCCGCTCTCGACCCTCATGGCCCTCAAGGGCGCGCCGCTCACCACCACGCCGATCAAGGACACAAAGGCGACGACCTACACCTTCCAGGGCCTCACCATAGCGGCCGACGATAAGGTCTATTGGATTATCGCCACAAGCCCGACCTTCCACACCAGCGGCGGCGTCGCCCCCGGCGTCGAGCAGATCTTCGCTCGCGCCGCATTCGGAAGGCCGAAATGCGTGGTGACGAAGGATGTCGTGACGGCCTACGACTACGGCAACATCTACTTCGAGGCCGACAATGTCAGCGGCAAGGTCACCCAGGTCGGCATCCTGAAGTCGACGCCGACATGTAGAGGCGGCTGAGGCTAGGCCCAAAAAACGCAGGCTGCATAAGCGAAGCGCAATGCACCTTAGCGCAACAATCGCCGGCCTTCCGATTGAACTGCAAACGCCGCATCATGCTGCTCCAAAGAGGTGCATTGCGCTTCGCTAATGCACCCTACGCAGATCATGGCGGCAACGCTGCCGCGACATCGGTCTTTGCGAAATCCTCGCCGGCGAACACCAGCGGGCATTGCCGCTCCATCGCCAACGCATACGCGAAGCAGTCTGCGAAATTCAGTCCGGCCGGATGCACGCCTTTACCCCATCGGTCGTATGCGTCGGCGACGGCGCGTGCCGTGTCGGCGGTGACGGGGACGACTTCGATGGTCAGCGATGTCAGGAAATTGGCGACGGCGTCGCCGATACCCCTACGCCGGGACACAATCAGTGTTTCAGCGAGCGTGCTTGCCGAGATTGCCAGGATGCTTGCCGACGAGATGCGCGTCTGGATATCGGCCCAGCCCGGTTCGCGGAGCGCCCTTGCCAGGATGGCCGACGTGTCGACCACGATCATTTCGGCAGGCCGAACTCGTCATAAAGGAAGTCGGCGGAACAGGCGGCATCCGGTCCAGGCAAGGGAGGATTCTTTCGCAGGGCTTCGTCGAGATTGGCGAATGCCTTCCTGCGCTTCTCACGCAGCTCTTCCGGGCTAAGTACAGTCTTCACCGCTCTTATCTCCACCACAGGCTTGTCGTGGCGGGTAAGGACGATTTCCTCTCCCCCTTCCGCCCGGCGAACCAGATCCGTCAGCTGTGCTTTCGCGTCAGTGACTGAAATGCGCATCGCGGCCTCCTGGATACATAATGGTCCATTTAATGGTCCGTTTCAAGAATCTGGCTTCATGCGCGCAGAAATGGATGACGTGCCCAGCTATCAATCAAAAATCCTCAACGAATCAGCACTGTGCTTTAACCCCGCGGCCATGCGTGCTGTGGATAATTGAGGTTTCGGTTCCAATCTTCTTCCTTTCCTCACCCAATTTGTGCATGGTGAGTCCGTGGTCTGTCTGACACGGCAGGCCTGCGCGCCTATCGCGACGGATTTTCGAAAATTTCGAAGTCGTAGAGGGCGCTAGCCGGTTTCGAGCGTATTCTCGGGGGTTTGCGGTCACGCTGCTCCCATGGTCAGGACATTATGAACGCGTCTTCGCGAGTTTCAGTCGGTCTGACCGGACGCCGAGGCCCCACCCCTATCGCTGCTTTCACGTCCCATTCGCGGGCTGTGGCCGCGCTTTCGCGCGCCGCCCGCATCACCAAAGAGGTTCTACTACATGAGCAAGCTCATGCTGATCGACGCCAGCCAACCCGAGGAAACTCGGGTGGCGGTGGTCGCCAACGGCCAGATTGAGGATTTCGACTTCGAAGCCAGGAACAAACGCCAGCTTCGCGGAAACATCTATCTCGCCAAGATTACCCGGGTCGAACCCTCGCTCCAGGCTGCGTTCGTCGACTATGGCGGCAACCGCCATGGCTTCCTCGCCTTTTCCGAGATCCACCCCGACTATTACCAGATCCCAAAGGAAGACCGCGAAGCGCTTCTCGCTGAAGCCGAGCAGGAAGAAGCCGCCGAGTCCGACAGCGAGGACGAAGACGCCGAAGAGGCGGACGAGCGCAAGTCGAACCGCCGCAACGCCCTCTTCCAGCGCAAGTACAAGATCCAGGAAGTGATCCGCCGCCGGCAGGTCCTGCTGGTCCAGGTCGTCAAGGAAGAGCGCGGCAACAAGGGCGCCGCCCTCACCACCTACCTCTCCCTCGCCGGCCGCTATTGCGTGCTGATGCCCAACACGTCGCGCGGCGGCGGCATCTCCCGCAAGATCACCAACGCCAACGACCGCAAGCGCCTCAAGGCCATCACCTCGGAGTTTGAGGTTCCGCGCGGCGCCGGCCTCATCGTCCGCACCGCGGGCGCCAAGCGCACCAAGAACGAGATCAGCCGCGACTTCGAATACCTCACCAAGCTCTGGCAGCAGATCGTCGGCAAGACGATGGAATCCATGGCGCCCGCCCTCATCCACGAGGAAGGCCACCTTGTCCTCCGCGCCGTCCGCGACCTCTACGACAAGGATGTCGAGCGCATCATCGTCGAGGGCGACGAGGCCTACAACGAAGCCAAGACCTTTGTCCGGATGCTGATGCCTGCGCACGCCCGCAAAGTCGTGCAGCACGAGGAATCCCCGCCGCTGTTCGTGCAGACCGGCATTGAGGACCAGCTCGAAGGCATCTTCTCGCCGACCGTGCAGCTACCCTCCGGCGGCTACATCGTCATCAACCAGACCGAAGCTCTGGTCGCCATCGACGTAAACTCCGGCAAGGCGACGCGCGAGCGCAATGTCGAAGCCACCGCCCTCAAGACCAACCTTGAAGCCGCTGCCGAAGCCTGCCGCCAGATGCGGCTGCGCGACCTGGCCGGCCTTGTCGTCATCGACTTCATCGACATGGAGGACAACAAGAACAACCGCGCTGTCGAAAAGAAGATGAAAGACTGCCTGAAGATCGACCGGGCGCGGGTTCAGACCGGCCGGATTTCGCAGTTCGGCCTCTTCGAAATCTCGCGGCAGCGCCGCCGCGCCGGCGTGCTCGAACTCTCGTCCGAGCCCTGCGACCATTGCGGCGGCACGGGCCGGACGCGTTCCATCGAGAGCGCGGCAATCCAGCTCCTGCGCACCATCGAGGCCCGCGCGGCCGACGACCGGGTCGAGACTGTCCACATCTCGGCGGCGGCCGACGTCGCACTCTACCTCCTCAATGAGAAGCGGGGCGCAATCGCCGGCATCGAGCTGGACAGCCACGTCAGCGTCCGCATCGAGGCCGACGAAGACCTCAAGATAGGCGAGTTCACCATCGAGGGTCGCGCGAGCGGCGAAGTCGTGCCCTACAAGCCGATGCAGCCTATCGACCTCCGCAAGCTCAAACCCCTGCCCCCGCCGGGACCGGACGAGATCGAAGAGGAAGAAGAGGAAATCCTCGAAGATTCCGAGGAATCCGACGAGGACGAAGACGAGGATCGCGACCACGACCATGCGCATCCGCGCCGCGCCGCGCGTCGCGGCGACGAAGACGCCGCGCGTGACGACGCAGGTGAAGAAGCTGGTGACGCTGGTGACGATGCTGGCGACGACGGCGACAGCCGCCGTGGCCGCAGGGGCCGCAGGGGCGGCAAGCGCCGTGGCCGCAGCGGAAGCCGCGACACCGGCGTCGAAATCGCCGACAGCGCCCGCGAAAGCGCCAGCAGCGAGCGCGACGACAGCGCCCGCCGCGGCAGTCGCCGCCGTCGCCGTGGAGGCCGCGACCGCGGCCGGGGCGAGCCCAACCGCACGCCGGACATCGCCGCCGACGGCGGCGAGATGCTGGACGCCATCGCCAGCGCTCCCTTCCTCGCCCTCGCCGCCGCAGCACCTGAAGCCGACGAGCCGGAGGATGCCTCCAGCCACGCTCCGCCGGCCGCCGAAACGTTCGCGGAACCCGCCGAAACCCGGCGGCCTGAACCGGCCTACGAGCCCGAGGAAACCCCCGCCGAGCCCGCCCCCGGGCCCGCTGAAGCCGCCGAGCCCGAACACGAAATCGCCGCAAGCCGGGAAGAGGCTCGACCCGTCGAGTCCGCCCCCGAGGAGCCGCGCGTTGAAGCCGAGCCAGCCGAAACCCGGCGCCATCCCATTCACGGGACAGCCGAGGAACCCGAACCCGTCGCTGAGAAAGCCCCTCGCAAGATGGGCTGGTGGAGCCGCCGCAAGACGGGCTGACGCCCTGTACGCTGCAGCTTTGTACGCCGCAGCCCTGTACCCCGGCATTGCTTATGCGCGGCCGGGAACTAGGTTTGCCCGGCCGGCCACAGCCGGATCCAAGGAGGCGTCGTGATGGACGTTTGTAGGAAAATCCTGCGCCGCCTCGCCGGGCCGCTGCTCGCGCTCGCGCTGCCGTTCACCGCCTCCGCGCAGGGATTCATCCGCGACGCAGAGATCGAGGCGATCCTGCGGGAATACTCCGATCCGATCTTCGAGGCGGCGGGACTGAAGCCGTCGGACGTCGACATCTACCTCATCCAGGACGACACGCTGAACGCGTTCGTCACGGCCGGCCAGAAAGTGTTCCTGCACACCGGCCTGATCATGCAGGCGGAAACGCCCGAGCAGCTCAAAGGCGTCATCGCGCACGAGACCGGCCACATCGCGGGCGGCCACAACGTCACGCGCCAGGGCGCGATGGAGGCGGCGTCAGGAACGTCGCTCATCACGCTCGGCCTCGGCGCCCTCGCCCTCGCCGCAGGCGCGCCGGATGCCGCCATGGCGCTGTTCGGCAGCGCCAGCACGTTCGGCATGCTCACTGCCTTCAAGTTCACGCGCGTCGAAGAAAGCGCGGCCGACCAGTACGGCGTCGACTTCATGGAGAAGACGCGCCAGTCCTCGATGGGCCTCGTCGCCTTCATGGAAAAGTTCCGATACGAGGAGCTGATGTCGGAGACGCGGCGCGACCCCTACTTCCGCTCGCACCCCACCTCCACCGATCGTATCTCCGCCCTGCGCAAACGCGCCGTCGAAGCATCGGTCAACGCGCTGCCGCAGACCGAGCGCTCGATCGATCAGCTTGCGATGATGAAGGCCAAGCTGGTGGGCTTCATCGGCCCGGCCAACCGCGTGATGTCGAAATACCCGCCGAGCGATCAGTCGATCTACGGCAGGTACGCCCGCGCCATCGCCGCCTACCGCGCCGTCGACATCAAGAGCGCTCTCAAGAGCACGGAGGAGCTGATCGCCGCGAAGCCGGAAGATCCGTACTTCCAGGAGCTCAAGGGACAGATCCTGTTCGAGAGCGGCAGGACGCAGGAGTCGATCGAACCGCATCGCCGCTCTGTCGAACTGGCGCCCACCCAGCCGCTGCTGAAGGTGAACCTCGCCCGCTCGCTGGCCACCACCAAGAAGCCGGAAGACCTCACGGAAGCCGAAAACCTTCTCATCGACGCCCTGGCGCTGGAACGGGACAACGCCTTTGCCTGGAACCAGCTGGCCGACGTTTACGCCAAGCAGGGCCGCATCGGAGACGCCGACCTCGCCACCGCTGAAGAGGCCTACCAGCTGGGCGACATGGGCCGCGCGCATGTCTTCGCGGGCCGGGCGGTGAAAAAGCTGCCGTCCGGCACGACCAATGCACAACGTGCGGACGACATTCTCGCCCTGTCCGATCCGCGTGCGCGTAGCCAACGCGGCCGGCCGGGCTGAGCGGCAACACCAAACAGTGATCTGGCTGTTAACCGTTTGACGCCCTAAATCTCCCGACACGCTGCGGAATCCAGGAAAGCCTCCCGATGCGAAACATGATCCTCTGCGCCGCCGCCTTAGCGCTGGCCGCATGTTCCGGTCAGAAGCAGGTCGCCGCCCCCGACGCGGTCGATCGCATGGCGCGCCAGGAGGTCGAGGCGATCGTCAAGGACTACCTGCTCAACAACCCCGAGATCCTCGTCGAGGCCTTCACCGAGCTCGACCGGCGCCAGTCGCAGGAATCCTTCGAGAGGCTGATCTCGCACGACAACGACCCGTCGATCGGTCCGAAGGATGCGCCGGTCACCATCGTCGAGTTCTTCGACTACAACTGCGGCTACTGCAAAGCCGCCAACGAATGGGTGCTGCGCCAGGCCGGCGACAAGAACGGCAAGGTGCGCGTGGTGTTCAAGGAATTCCCGATCCTGCGCGAAAGCTCGAGGGTCGCCGCCAAGGCGGCCCTGGCCGCCGACAAGCAGGGCAAGTATCGCGAGATGCATGTTGCGCTGATGAAGTCGCGCGCCCTCGCCCCGATGACGGAAGACGGCAAGGAAGACCTCGACGGCACGCTGAAGGAGATCGAGCGCGTGGCGACGTCGGTCGGCCTCAACGTCGCGCAGCTCAAGAAGGACATGGCCAGCGATGCGCTGTCGGTGAAGATCGATGACGTCCACCGCGAAGCCGCCGATGCCGGCATCGAGGCGACGCCCGGCTTCTTCGTAAACGGCCAGATGCTTCAGGGCTTCAACGAAGAACAGCTCGACCAGATGATCGCCAAGGCCCGCGACCAGAAGAAGACCGCCGGCTAGATCAACCCGCCCAGCGGCGAGGAAGGATCGGCGTAGCGCTTCTTCGGCATGCGGCCCGCAAGATAGGCCTCCCTGCCAGCGATAACCGCATGCTTCATCGCGCGCGCCATGCGGATGGGATCCTTCGCCGCCGCGATCGCTGTGTTGGCGATGACGGCATCGCAACCCAGTTCCATCGCAATGGTCGCGTCCGACGCTGTGCCCACGCCCGCGTCGACGAGCACCGGCACCTTGGCCTGCTCGACGATGAGTCGTATGTTGACGCGGTTCTGAATGCCCAACCCGGAGCCGATCGGCGACGCGGCCGGCATGATCGCCGCAGCACCCGCATCTTCCAGCCGCTTAGCGAATACGACGTCGTCGGTGCAGTAGACCATCACGTCGAACCCGTCCTTCACCAGCATCTTGGTCGCGCGCAGCGTCTCGATCATGTCGGGATAGAGGTGCGCGGTATTTGACAGCACCTCCAGCTTGACCAGCGACCAGCCGCCCGCTTCGCGCGCAAGACGCAACGTGCGCACCGCGTCCTCGCCGGTGTAGCAGCCCGCCGTATTGGGCAGATATGTGAACCGCTTCGGATCGAGATGATCGATCAACCGCTCCGATCCCTTGTCCATCACGTTCACGCGCCGCAGCGCCACCGTGACGATCTCCGCGCCCGCAGCCTCTGCCGCCTCGGCGTTCTGCGCATAGCTCGCATACTTCCCCGTGCCCACGATCAGGCGCGAGGTGAAGGCCCTGCCAGCAATGACCAGCTTGTCGCCGGCTGAAACGGACGTATCAGCCATCATCCACCCCCGACGAACTGGACGATCTCGATCTGGTCCCCGTCCGCCAGCACGGTCTGAGCGTAGGCCGAGCGGGGCACGATCTCCCGATTGCGCTCAACGGCTACGCCCTTCTGGGGCAAACCCAGTCCCTCCAGGAACGCCGCCACAGTGACGCTGTCAGGCGCGCTTTTTGGCTCCCCATTCAGAAAGACGTTCATTTGCGCGCTACGCGCGCGAGATTCTGGCATTTGCCCGGACACGGGATTCGCCTATTCATTCGGCCCATGAGTTTGAGCATTTACTGCCTGAACGGCCCGAACCTCAACCTGCTGGGTGAGCGCGAACCGCACATCTACGGCAAGGGCACGCTGGCCGACCTTGAGAAATTGTCGCATGAAGCCGCCGCAGCCGTCGGCGCCACTCTGGTTTTCCGCCAGTCCAACCATGAAGGCGAGCTTGTGGACTGGGTGCAGGAGGCCCGTAGACAGGCGCAGGGGCTGGTCATAAACGCGGGCGGCTATACCCACACCTCGGTCGCGATTCACGACGCGCTCAAGGTGTTGACCATTCCTGTCGTGGAAGTGCATCTCAGCAATCCCGGGATTCGGGAGGACTTCAGGCACAAGAGCCTGATCTCTCCCGCTGCCTCCGGCCTGATCGCCGGGTTCGGAACCCTGGGATACCGCCTCGCCATCCAGGCTGCGGCGCAACTTGCTGAACAACGGAGAGCTTGAGAGCTATGGCCGAGAAGAATGGCAAGTTCGACACGGCGCTCATCCGCGAACTCGCGGCGATCCTGCGCGAAGCCGACCTAGGCGAGATCGAGGTCGAACAGGGCGACCTGCGCATCAAGGTCGTTAAGCCCGAGGCCAAGACCGTCCACTACGCGGCGCCGAACTATGCGCCCGCGCCTTCAGCCGCCGCCGCTGCGCCAGCCGCCGTCGCTGCGCCAGCCGCCAAGGCCGCCGACCATCCCGGCGCCGTGAAGTCGCCGATGGTCGGCACGATCTATCTGCAGCCCGACGAGAACTCGCCCGTGTTCGTCAAGATCGGCGACACCGTGGCCCCCGGCCAGACGCTGCTGCTGATCGAGGCGATGAAGACATTCAACCCGGTTCCGGCGCCGCGCGCGGGCAAGGTGACCCAGGTGCTGGTGAAGAACACGCAGCCGGTGGAGTTCGGCGAACCCCTCGTCATTATCGAATAGCCTCAGGCGATGTTCGAGAAGATCCTCATTGCGAACCGGGGCGAAATCGCCCTACGCGTGCTCCGCGCATGCAAGGAAATGGGCATCCGCACGGTGGCGGTGCATTCCGAAGCCGACCGCAACGCCATGCACGTCCGCCTCGCGGACGAGAGCGTGTGTATCGGGCCCGCGCCCTCGCCGAAGTCCTACCTCAACATCCCGGCCATCGTGACGGCGGCGGAGATCACGCACGCCGACGCGATCCATCCCGGCTACGGCTTCCTGTCGGAGAACGCGAAATTCGCCGAGATCGTCGAGAAGCATAAGATCACGTTCATCGGTCCGAAGCCGGAACACATCCGGATGATGGGCGACAAGATCACCGCCAAGGAATCCATCAAGGCCGCCGGCGTGCCGGTTGTTCCCGGGTCCGACGGCGGCGTCGAGAGCGTCGAGGATGCGAAGTCGGTCGCTAAGAAGATCGGCTATCCCGTGCTCATCAAGGCGACCGCGGGCGGCGGCGGGCGCGGCATGAAGGTCGCGCGCTCGCCCGAGGAGATCGAGGAAGCTTTCCTTACGGCGCGCACAGAAGCCAAGGCCGCGTTCGGCAACGACAGCGTCTACATGGAGAAGTATCTCGGCCGGCCACGGCACATCGAGATCCAGGTCGTCGCCGACAGCCACGGCAACGTCATCCATCTGGGCGAGCGCGACTGCTCGCTGCAGCGCCGCCACCAGAAAGTCTTCGAGGAAGCTCCCTCGCCCGTCATCGACGCCGAAGCGCGCGCCAAGATCGGCAAGACCGTAACCGCCGCCATCAAGAAGCTCGGCTATCTAGGCGTCGGCACGATCGAATTCCTCTACGAGGACGGCGAGTTCTACTTCATCGAGATGAACACGCGCCTGCAGGTCGAACACCCGGTGACCGAGATGATCACTCATGTCGACCTGGTGCAGGAACAGATCCGCATCGCCTATGGCGAGGAACTGTCGCTGACTCAGAAGGACGTGATCCTCGACGGCCATTCCATCGAATGCCGCATCAACGCGGAAAACCCGGAGACCTTTGCCCCCTCGCCGGGCCTGATCAAGGAATTCCATGCTCCGGGCGGGCTAGGCGTGCGCCTCGATAGCGCGGTGTATTCCGGCTATCGCGTGCCGCCCTACTACGACAGCCTGATCGGCAAGCTCATCGTGCATGCGCCCACGCGCAAGGAGGCGCTCGCTCGCCTGAAACGTGCGCTGGACGAGATCGTTGTCGGCGGAGTGGAGACGACGCTTCCCCTGCACCGCCGTCTTGTGGACAATGCGGACATCCAGGCCGGCAAGTACGATATCCACTGGCTGGAAGGCTTTTTGAGGCCAAAAGGAAAGTGACAGCGTGAGCCGGGTATTTGGCCCGAACGAACTGCTCGACTGCTACCGCCGCGGCGTGTTCCCCATGGCGGAGTCACGGGACGACCCTCGCCTCTTTCTTGTCGATCCGGACCTGCGCGGCGTGCTGCCGCTCGACAGATTCCATGTCTCCAAAAGCCTCCGCAAGGCGATCCGGCAGGACCGCTTCCGGATCTGCGTGGACACGGCCTTCACACGCGTCGTGGAACAATGCGCCAAGGCAGGCCCGGGGCGAACGAGCACCTGGATCAACACGCCTATCCTCAACCTCTACAGCGCGCTCTACCGCGCTGGACACGCGCACAGCGTGGAATGTTGGGAAGGCGATGAACTCGTCGGCGGTCTTTACGGCGTATGCCTGAATGCTGCGTTCTTCGGCGAGAGCATGTTCTCGCGCCGCACCGACGCCTCGAAGGTCGCGCTGGCGCATCTGGTCGCGCGCCTGAGGCGCGGCGGCTTCAAGCTGTTGGACACGCAGTTCACGACGCCTCACCTGCTCGGCTTCGGCGTCGAGGAGATCGCCCGCGAGGAGTTTCACGCGCGCCTGGAAGTGGCCCTGGAGGCCGACGCCAACTTTGGCGATAATTCCTACTGTCCGCCCGGCGTCGAGGTGCTGCAATTGATCACCCAGACATCGTAGGTCGGATGCTCCAGCGCGCTCAGCCCCGGCGAAGACGCAAACATCCAGCCCGAGAACAGCAGGCCGTCCGGACCGATCGGTTGCGGTCCACGCTTGTCCTTGCCTGCCTTTTCGGCGGCGGAAACGCGAGCGCTCTCGGCGGCCAGCGCACGGATTTCCAGGAACGCGGCGGATTCAGGCGTGTCTTCCGGCGGCGCCTGAAAGCAGGCTTTCACCGTCACGCTGAGGCGGCCGAATTTCAGCGTCTGGCCGACCGTGGCGTTGAGATCGCTCGAGTTGCCGGTGATCTTGTCCAGCGCGCGCAGCGTGACGCCCGAGCGCGGCTCGAGTGCATGGGCGCCGGCCGAGGCAAGCGCCATGGCGGCGGTCGCAAGCGTAAAACGGATGAAACGTGTCATTGAGTGGCGCCTTCTTCGCTGCCGCCCCCGGCATTACCATTGTCGCTGTTGTTGGTTCCGGCCGCACGTCCGGCGACCTCTGAGAGAACCGTAAGCAGGTCGACGCTGCCTCGCGTGAATTCGACCGTGCCGCCCTCGGGCACATAGTCGAACGAGCCGCCGACCAGGATTCCGAGATACGCGCCGCCAAGCAGCCCGTCGCTGATCACCTGCACCGTCGAGTCGTCCGGCACCTGCACGCCCTTGCGCATGGTGAAGGTGACGACGGCCTTGTAGGTTTTTGGATCGAGCTTGATGTCATCGACCGCGCCGACCTTCACGCCGGCCATGCGCACGTCGCTGCCGGAGGAGATGCCGTCGATACGGTTGAACTTGGCGGTCAGCATGTAGCTGTCGCGCGGCGTTGCTTCGCTGCGCTGCTGCAGCGAGAACCACAGGAAGGTCCCCGCCACGGCGACGACGACAAAACCAACCAGCGTCTCGAACAGGCTTTCGCGCATCAGGGTTTCCAGGCCTCGTAATCGCCCGAACTCTTGGCGCGCTCGCCGCCTTCGGCGAGGCTGCCTTTGGGCCGCCACGCATCGGGCGTGCCGGTGAGATTGGGCTGGTGAGCTTTTTCCCAGCTCTTCCTGGGGAGGGGAGATTCAGTAGGCGGCTTGTCGAAGGTGTGGTGCAGCCAGCCATGCCAGTCCGGGGGAACCTTGGAGGGTTCAGCATAGCCTTTGTAGATCACGTAACGGCGCTTGCGGCCTTCGAGGCTCGCCTTGCGCTCTTCGTAATACGTGTTCCCCTGGTCGTCCTTGCCGACGAGGCCAGCCCTGCGGCCGATGTCGAACCGGGCGCCGATCGTGGCCCCGTTCCACCAGGTGAAGATCGACTTGAGCATCGTTACTCCGCAGAATTCAAGCACGTAGGGTGATTTGTGCGGCGCGAATATGGCGCCGCGGCAAAGGCAGGTCCAGCACAGCTAAAGGCCGCGTCGGAGGCCTGTTTCGGCGCATGTTTTAGATGTGGCCGGCCTATTGAATTACAACCGGATTCGGGACCCAGACCTCAATGTTCTGGGGAGGCATCCCCTTGTACATGTAACCGATCTCTCTGGTGCTGAAGTCCAGCCCCTCGGCGCTGAATTCGTGGTTCAGATAGTCCTTGAGCTGGTTGGCCGCCGCTTCCTGCTCCGCCCCGAAATAGCGGACCTCCGGACGGCTGGCGAAGCTCTTCAGCGGAACCCGCGCGACCCCGCGCATGACCTGGTAGTTGTAGGCCGCTAGCTCGACGCGAGGCCCCTCGCTGACTTCGATGTCTCGGCTTTCCGGACTCCCCGCCGGGATATGGAAAAACACCCGCATCGGGGTCTGAAGCGCGACCATGTGCGGAGCGGAACTCGCATCCGGCGCCGAAGACAAGACCGGAGGCGGCGGCGCGGACGCAGCGGGCGCCCCTGCCGTCCCAGCCGTAGCAGGCTTTTCGGCCGCATCCCTTGTCGCAACAACCTCTTTGGCAGGTGCGGGCGCAGGCGGCGGCACAGTCGGCGCCGCAGCGGTATCCGACGACGCGGGCGAAGTTGGCGCTGTCTCGGCGATGAGTTGCCCTTCTGAAGCCGGATTGTTCAACGCCGCACACGCGCTGCCCTCTTTCTTCGACGCCCAAGTTGAGGTCCACGCGCCGATGAAGTTGTCGGCGGCCTCGCGCCGCCGCGGCTTGGGCGCGTTCTCCAGCCCTTCGAAGAGTGCATTGATTTCCACCAGGTCGATCAGCTTGCGGCCTTCCATGTCAGTGCCGCCCGGCTTGTCCGCCTTGGAGGCGCGCTCGTAGATGTCCTGGCGGACATCGCAGTAGACGTTCGGAAACGCATTGCCGATGATCTTGAGCAGCGAGAGCTCGCGATTGCCGTCGCCTGCGTACTGCAGCGACGTGCGCCCGCTCGAATAGAACTGGTATCCGCTTTCGAGAATGCGCTGCAGCCGGTCGAATGTCTGTTGCTGCTGCTGCACCACCAGCACCGCGATCGACAGAACGAGGCTGGGCACGCCGTACTTGGCAATCCAGCCGGTCTTGCTTCCTTCAGCAGCCATTGAACCGTCCCCTTTTCCCCGAAGCCCGCGCGCGACGAAGACGCCTGCCGCAGTCCGGGACGGTAGCGCGATAGCGACCGTTCGTTAAGTCCGTGGCGGTTGTTGCCGCCCTGCATCAATCGCTTGCCGATGCAGGGGATTTTCCTGTGTGCAAGGGACGGCGAAGCACATCAGTATGTGGCCGATTCGCGGTGGGCGCCCCATCGTTGCGCCCTGGAGATACGAGGATGCCGGAGCCCCGAGCCAAGTCCAACGCCCGGCATCTGTCGCGGGTGCTGGAAACCGGCGCGGCCCTGCTGCGCCACGAAGACGCCGACAGCCCGCCCGCGCGGCTGGTCAGCGCCCATGTCGCCGCGATCAAGACACTGGCCGGCGAAACCGAAGCCGCCGAGACCGTCTGCAACGCCATTCGCGCCCGCAAGATCAGCCCCATCGCCGCGACAAGCGAGATCGAGGGCGCACGCGGCGCGGCGATCGAGACGGCCAACCTTCTTGGCGCACTCACCGACGCAACCGCCGCCGCCTCCGCGCGCGCCGTGGCGACGCAGGCTTTCGTCGCCGTCGCCGATGCGCTCGAAACGCTGACCATCGAGACGGACGACCAGGGCCGCCCGACCACCGCTGCGCTGATCGATGCCTTCCGCGCCGGGGCAGACGCCGAGCTGGTTGAGATCGCGCTTTGCACACCAGGCGGACCGCGCGCCGCGGCGATCACGCTCCGCAGACAGGCTGCCAGCGCTCGCGAGCCGGGCCGCCAGACCTGGCTGGTTCCGGCTTGGACCGGTCTCGAGCCCAACGACATCGCCGCCGCGATCGATCGCGTCAGCAAGACCCGCCTCGCGATCGAGATCCGCATCGGCAAGGAAGCCGGCGAAGCAACCAGCCCGGCCGTGGCGGTCAACCTCGCCCGCTACGCCATCGCCGGAGAAGAAGACCAGCAAGTGCTCGCCGCCGACCTGCGCGCGCTTGCCAGCATCGTGCCCGAATGCACGATCCACCTCGCCGGCCTCAGCGCTGCGGTGATGTCGCGCGGCCTCGCCTATGACAGCGGCGAAGGCGTCTCGACCGCCGCAGGCTTCTGCGCGCTCGCCTCGATTGCCTCCGGCGCGCTCGGACCCGAAGGCGCCAAGGAGGCCGAAGCGCTGGAACTCCCCACGACGGAAATCGGCGACGGCCGCTGCACTGTCACGACGGAACACCCATCCGCGTCCGCGCTGCGCTGGATCGCGGCGGAGAGCTGCGGCGTCGATCCGGTCGACCTGCTGCTAATGCACGAGGACGACCAGACGCCGGAACTCTCTGCCTGCGTCACCGCCGCGCTGGCGACCGCCGCATCGAAGATCGAAGCCGAAGACGTGAAGCTGCGCATCCTCGGCGCCCGCACGCTCGATCAGATAGATGGGCTCGAGCGCGCAAGGCTCGAAGCCCGCGGGCTCGACGAAGCCGCCCTCGATCGCGCCGAGCAGGCGCTGAAAGAGGGCCTCAGCCTCGCCTCCGCCTTCTCGCGCTGGGTGATCGGCGACGAACTGATCCGCAACCGCCTGAAGCTCGACCCGGAAGCCTATGACACCGACGGCGAAGCGCTGCTGCGCGCACTCGGCCTCTCCGCGAAGGAGATCGAGGAAGCCCGCGTCACCGTGCAGGGCCGCCGCAGACCCGTCTCCAATCCCAAATCCCCGCTAGCGCGCGTTCTGGCGCGTGCGGACGCCCTGACGCCCGAGGCGCGTGTGCGCATGGCCAAGGCGATCTCGCCTTTCCTGTCCCGCCGCCCCTCCGTCACCATCGATCCCGGCGCACAGGCGGAAACCGCGCGCATGACGGTGCACGCCTCCGTCCGCGCCGCGATGGCGCAGGGCCTCGGCCTCCGCATCGAAGCGGGACGCCCAGCCGTCGACGGCGAGCTGCACCAGCGCATCGCCGAAGCCAAGCGTCGCTCGCGCAATCCGACTGGCGGCGAGCCGTCGTCCAACCATTTCCATCCGCCGCCGATCCAGCAGCAGCCTGTCCCCGCCGACCCGGAATACATCTTCGCGGAGCGCCGCCGCCTGCCGGACAGGCGCAAGGGCTATATCCAGAAGGCCACCGTCGGCGGCCACAAAGTCTACCTTCACACCGGCGAATTCGACGATGGCGAACTCGGTGAGATTTTCATCGACATGCACAAGGAAGGCGCCGCCTTCCGCTCGCTGATGAACAATTTCGCCATCGCGATCTCCATCGGGCTGCAATACGGCGTGCCGCTGGAGGAGTTCGTCGACGCCTTCGTCTTCACGCGCTTCGAGCCCGCCGGCGAAGTCACCGGCAACGATAGCATCCGCCGTGCGACCTCGATCCTCGACTACATCTTCCGCGAACTCGCCGTGTCGTATCTCGGCCGCGACGATCTCGCCGAGATCGAGAACGTCAGCCATGACGGCCTGGGCGGCGGCGCCAATGAGGGCGAAGAGCCGACCGTTCCTGTCCGCCCCGAACAACTCATCTCGCGCGGCTTCAGCCGCGGCGTCATGCCCGACAACATCGTCCAGTTCCAGGGCCGTAAGGGCGCAACGCGCAGCGAGCAGGCGGACGTGCCGACGATCACGCCCCAGCGCGGTCCGGAATACCTGTCGGATGCCTGCCCGTCATGCGGCCACTTCACGCTGCGGGCCGATGACGGCGTCGCGCTGTGCGATGCCTGCGGAGCGACGGTTCAGACAGCCTAGCGTTTCTGGAGCGTAGCCATCACGGTCTGGAAGCATGAGCAGTTGGCGAGATCGGTGCACGCCAGGTCCTGCAGCTTGCCCTCGATGCCCGCCTCGATCAGCTCCTGCTGCGGACGGTCGAGCAGCAGCGCCGCGAGACGCAGCGCCCGCGCCTGGGCATGGGTGAAGCGCACCGACGTCCGCTCCGAATGGCGCGAAGCCGACGGCAGGCCGAGGCGCTGATCCAGCTTCCAGATCTCGTCCTCGGCGCCCGGCGCCGGACGCGCCGGCTTCTTCGACGGCCACATCGCGAACGCGTCTTCGATGCGCACCTTGGAATCGCTGACCAGCTCCAGCGGCTCGAACGGCGCATCGAGATCGCCAGCGGCGTCATGCTCCAGGCCCGCCGGTCCGATCGGCGCCTGCTGTTCCGGCGGCCGATAGGTCGGGGAGCGCAGCACGGTCGCGAGATTCTGCTCAGCACTCGGGCGCGCCTCGCCCTTGCGGGCAAGGAGGCCGGACGTCAGTGAGGCGAAGGACCCGGTGGTCATGGTAACCTGTTTCGCTGGCTGGACGTGCTCAGTGATGGGGCCGGCGACCGAAGGCGCGAGGCTGACGGCGATCCTGGTGCCCGGGCGGCGGCCCGCGATCGGCTTGCCGGCGCTCAAGCGCGTTCCGCTCCGCCTTGGCGGCTGCCCCGGCGATGGCGGCCTCAGGCGCCTGGATGCGGCGATCGATTTGCGGCTGCGGCGCTGGCTGCGGGGCCCGTGCGCGGGGGTCCGGCACGGACATCGTCGCCGCGACGCTGGCCCACGAGGGCACATCGGTCTCCCAATCGTCCTCGCCTTCGTCCGCGAACTGCACCTGCTGCTCGAACGCCGATTCCGGCGTAAGCTGTGTGGTCGAGAAGTCGGTGCGCGGCTTGTTCTCCCAACGCGGATCCGGGCCGTAAAGGCGGGCCAGGCGATCGCGCAGATACAGCCACAGGGCGGAAATCTCTTTCGCCGATTTCGAATCCGGGCGGATGTCGCCGACCGTGCGGCCGTCGATCATCGAAGCGGCGTAGTCGACGCGATGATGCAGCGTGACCGGCGCCACCATGCCGTGCTGCGACAGCGCGACAGCGGTTTCCGACGTGATGCGCGCGCGGGCGGTCGCCGAGTTGACGACGAAAACCAACGGCTTCTTCAGGGATTCAGCAATGTCGACCGTAGGGCCGACAGCGCGCAGGTCGTGCGGGCTGGGACGCGTCGGCACGACGACGAGGTCAGCGCGCGCCACGACGTGAGCGATTGTCTGCGTCACGGCCGGGGGCGTATCCACCACGATCGTCTTGAAGCCGAGCGACTTCAGGTGATCGAGGCAGGCATCGAGATCCTCGAGCTTAGTGTGCGCGAACGCGGGCGTCGAGGCCGCGCGAGCGTTCCACCATTTGGCTAGCGACCCCTGCGGGTCGGTGTCGATGAGCGCGACCGGGCCATCGCCCGTACGCTCGGCTTCAACGGCTATGTGTCCGGAAAGCGTGGTCTTCCCGGACCCGCCCTTCTGCGACGCAAAGACGACGACGCGCACGCCTTCCGTCATAGTCCTCTCCCAGCGTTACTGCTCGCGACCAACTGCTTCTCGGCGCAAGACGTGAGGGAGACTGGCAACGCCCATTTAGCGTCGCATTAGGCCAAACAGACCAATTTCGGCCGGGCCCTTAAACGATGATCCAGAAATTGACGGCGAGACTCCCCGTCGCGCCTGTATTTCCGCTGGTGAACGGCCGCCAGCGTTAACGATGATGCAACCTGAATAAATCTCGCGTGGCGCCACGGATGGCGGCTATTTTTTCTCGTTAATGCGGATGTTGAGCTCGCGAAGCTGCTTCTGGCTCACTTCGCTGGGGGCGCCCATCATCAGGTCCTGCGCCTGCTGGTTCAGCGGGAAAGCGATGACTTCGCGCAAGTTCGTCACCCCGGCCAGCAGCATGACGATGCGGTCCACGCCTGGCGCCGAGCCGCCGTGGGGCGGGGCGCCATAGCGGAACGCGTTCAGCATGCCGCCGAACTTCTCCTCCACGGTTTCCTTGCCGTAACCGGCAATCTCGAACGCCTTGATCATGATCTCCGGCTTGTGGTTCCGGATGGCGCCGGAGGACAGCTCGACGCCGTTGCAGACGATGTCGTACTGGAAGGCCGTGATGCCCTCGATGATTTCGCGGTTGTGCGGATCGAGCTTGAGGAAGTGCTCATGGTCGTAGTTCGGCATCGAGAACGGGTTGTGCGAGAAGTCGATCTTCTTCTCGTCCTCGTTCCATTCATACATCGGGAAGTCGACGATCCAGCAGAAGCGGAATTCGTTCTCGACGGTAAGGTTCAGCTCGCGCCCGGTGCGGTTACGGGCCTCGCCGGCGAACTTGTAGAAGGCTGACGGCTGGCCGGCGACGAAGAAGATCGCATCGCCCACTTTCAGGTTGAACTGCTTGCGGATGGCCTCGGCGCGCTCGGGCCCGATATTCTTGGCGATAGGCCCCGCCCCGCCTTCTTCGCCTTCGCGCCAGAAGATGTAGCCGAGGCCCGGCTGGCCTTCGCCTTGCGCCCAGGAATTCATCTTGTCGCAGAAGGCGCGGCTGCCGCCGCCCGGCGCGGGAATGCCCCACACCTCGACATTCGGATCCTTCGCCAGCATGCCGGCGAACACCTTGAAACCCGAGCCCTCAAAATGGATCGAGACATCCTGCATCTCGATCGGGTTGCGCAGGTCGGGCTTGTCCGAGCCATAGGTGCGGATCGCATCGGCGTACTTGATGCGCGGGAAGGCGCCCTTGGTCACCGGCTTGCCCTTGCCGAACTCCTCGAACACGCCTGCGAGCACCGGCTCGATCGCAGCGAACACGTCTTCCTGCGTGACGAAGCTCATCTCGAAATCGAGCTGGTAGAATTCGCCAGGCGAACGGTCCGCGCGCGCATCCTCGTCGCGGAAGCACGGCGCGATCTGGAAGTAGCGGTCGAAGCCGGCGACCATCAGCAGCTGCTTGAACTGCTGCGGCGCCTGCGGCAGCGCGTAGAACTTGCCCGGATGCATACGCGAGGGAACGAGGAAGTCGCGCGCGCCCTCAGGCGAGGAAGCGGTCAGGATCGGCGTCTGGAATTCCTGGAAGCCCTGCTCGATCATCCGGCGGCGCAGCGACGAAATCACCGCCGATCGAAGGATGATGTTCTTGTGCAGCGTCTCGCGGCGCAGGTCGAGGAAACGGTATTTGAGGCGGATGTCTTCCGGATAATCCGGCTCGGCGAAGACCGGCAGCGGGAGTTCTTCGGCCTCCGACTGGACGTGGTACTCCGCGACCTTCAGCTCGATGGCGCCGGTTGCGAGGTTGGGGTTCACGGTCGAGGCTTCCCGGGCGAGCACCTCGCCGGTGAAAGTGACGACCGTTTCGACCCTGAGCCGTTCCAGCTTGGCGAACTGGGGGTTGGAGGGCGTTATGACGCACTGGGTCAAGCCGTAATGGTCCCGCAGGTCGATGAACAGCAGGCCGCCATGGTCGCGCTTGCGGTGCACCCAGCCGGAAATACGGGCCGGTTTGCCGACATCGCCCGCGCGCAGCTGGCCGCAAGTGTGCGTCCTGTAGGCGTGCATGGGGGCGGCCTCCTCACGTGATTCCCCGGAAAAACAGGGAATTTCCTTGATTGATCGGGCGGACAAGCGCATGTCGCCGTCGAGCTTGTCAATATCGGCGGTCGCGTCGATTCGGGAGACCTCGGGCTTGAGTGACGACGAGACCGGCGAGATCCGGCTGATCACCGATACGGACGCGCTGGCCGAGGCCTGCGAAAGACTGGCCGTAGGCGATTTTCTGGCCGTCGACACCGAATTCCACCGCGAAACGACGTATTGGCCGCAAGTCTGCCTGATCCAGGTCGCCAACGCCGATTACGACGTGCTGGTCGATCCGATCGCCAAGATCGACCTTACCCCGCTGATGAAGCTGCTGGCCGACACCTCCAAGGTGAAGGTGTTCCACGCCGCCCGGCAGGACCTCGAAATCTTCACCCGCATGATCGGACACACGCCCGGCCCGATCTTCGACACCCAGATCGCCGCCATGGCCTGCGGACTGGGCGATAGCATCTCCTATGAGAACCTCGTCTCGCGCGTGCTCAAGGGCACAGTCGACAAGTCCTCGCAGTTCACCGACTGGGCGCGCCGTCCGTTGTCCGAAAAGCAGCTGCGCTATGCACGCGGCGACGTCGTTTACCTGCGCAAGATCTACAAGATCCTCCGCGACAAGCTCGAGAAGCAGAAGCGCACGGACTGGATCGAGGACGAGCACGCCGGCCTGCTCGACCCGGAAATCTACGCCTTCGATCCCGAGAATGCATGGAAGCGTCTCAAGGTCCGCAAATACAAGAACGACTACCTCGCCGTGCTGGCCAACGTCGCCGCGTGGCGCGAGCGCACGGCGCAGGAACTCGACAAGCCGCGCGGCCGTATCCTGAAGGACGACGCCATCCAAGAAATCGCCCAGCAGAAGCCGCGTACCGCCGAAGCGCTTGAGCGCATGCGCGCCGTGCCCAACGGTTTCGCCAGGTCGAAACACGGCCAGGGCCTGATCCACGCCATCAATCAGGCGCTCGATGAGCCCGACAGGTTCGCGCCGGACATCGAGCGGCCCGAGTCATCAGGCCCGCCGCCGGGCGCTGTCGGCGAGTTGCTGAAGGTGCTTCTGAAGCAGGTGTCCGACGACGCCGGCGTCGCCACGCGCCTAATCGCCAACGCATCCGACATTGAACGCCTCGCCCGCGAAGAGTCGCCCGACATCCCCGCCCTCACCGGCTGGCGCCGCGAAGTCTTCGGCGAGAAAGCGCTGCGCTTGAAGGCCGGCAAGGTAGCGTTGGCGGCATCGCCACGAGGCGTGAAGGTTGTGGAGCTTTAGGGACCGCCGGGCCCCTGCCCGGCAGTTCGCGGCAAAGCCGCGAAAAAGCTGCTCGAAGCTGAGAGCGCAGTCGCGTTGCTGCGCAACGCGCTGCCGGGCGGGGGCCCGGCGGTCCTACGACGACAGCGCGTAGTCCATCCCCAGCTCGTCCGCCGCCTGTTGCAGGCGACGTTCAACCGCTTCCGACACCAGCGCCCGATAAGGCCCCGCCACCTTCAGCTCCAGCGTGTCGCCATCGCAGGTGAGCTTGGCGTGCTTCAGCAGCCCTGCCGAACGCCCCGAGAAATCCGCCGCCAGCCGCATCAGGGCGCCCAGCGCCCGCGCCCTTGCCTGCGTGTCGGCGTCCAGCAGCTTTTCGCTGACCTCGTTCTTCACGCCCTTCTTGAAGCGCGAGGCGACCGCCAGCGCCAGCGCCGCGCGGTCCTTGTGCGTCAGCCCCGGCAGCGGCGCCCGCGCCACAAGATCGAACGCCAGATCGGCGCGATGGTCCGGGTGCAGCAACGCGCCGATATCGGCCAGCCGGCATGCCGCCGACGATAGCCGCTGGCTCAGCGTGTAGGGCGCAGCTTCACTGGCCCAGTCCGCTAGCGCACGCCCGAACTCCGCCGCCTGATCGTCCGGCACCAGCGCATCGAGGCCCGCATCCAGCGGGTCTTCCAGCCGCTCGCCGTCATCTAGGCTGTCGAAGATGATCCCTTCGCGCACGCCGTAGGACGAAATCATCACCGTCTTGAACTTGCCGATCTCGATCACGGTCTTCAGCACGGCCGCCGCATAGGGCAGCGTCGAGGCGCGGCGGCGCGCGACCTCCTGCACAAGGTCCGCATGCTTCTTGCCGCTCATCACCTCGTCCAGCAGGCCGACGAGCCTGCTCGCGTCCATCTCGTAGTTCTGCAGCATGTGCAGCGGCGCACGGCTCAGCTCCATGTGCAGCGTGCCGATCGCCCGCCAGGCGCCGCCGACTGCGAAGAACACGTCGCCAGACTTCTTCAGTTCGGGCGATTTCGCGAGAACCTCCTTCGCCCTGGACAGGACCTTGTCCTCGTTGAACGAGTGGCCGTTGTCGAGCGCCAAGGGGCCCAGCGGATAGGTCGATCCGCCGTCGAACTTCCCGTTCGTCAGGCGCGCCAGCTCCAGGCTCGATCCGCCAAGATCGCCCGCCACGCCATCCGTCCCGGGGCTGCCTACCAGAACGCCCTGCGCTGCATAGCGCGCCTCGTCGGCGCCGGAGAGCACGCGCAGCGCGATCCCTGTCTCCTTCCTCACCTTGTCGACGAACTCCTTGCCGTCGCTCGCCTCGCGCACGGCGGCGGTGGCGAACGCAAACAGGGAGTCGACCTTCTGGGCGCGCGTGATGGATGCGAAGCGCGACAGCGCGCTCATCGTCATCTCGACGCCGTCCTTGCTGAGCTTGCCGGTGTCGTTGAGGTTCTTGCCGAGCGCGGCCAGCACCTTTTCGTTGAAGCGCGGCTGCATCGCCCGGCCGCGCACGTCGTAGACCACGAGACGAACGGAGTTCGAGCCGACGTCGATCACCCCGATACGCCGCCATCGCACGGGCTTGCCGCTGCTTCTGGAACGCGTTGCCGGAGCAGAACTCATCAGCGGCCTCTGGTTCCCTTCTGGGGCGGAGGCGGATCGCTGGGATCAGCCTCTGGGCTTTAGCTGCGGCGGGGTGGTCGCCCGCAGCGCGGCGCCCCTTCCCGACAGGCTGGGGTTTTCCATGAAGTACTCGTGCGCCGAGAAGGGCAGACGACCCTTGCCCGTCGCATTACGGACATATCGTCCATCAGGGCGCAACGTCCAGCTTTGAGCGCGATCATTGAGGTTCGCGAGCATGATCTGGTCGAGCACCTGGTTATGCACAGTCGGGTTCGTGATCGGCGTCATTGCTTCGACGCGGCGGTCGAGGTTGCGCTGCATCCAGTCGGCCGACGCGATGTAAACCTTGGCGTTGTCCGACGGCAGGCCGTGCCCTGCGCCGAAACACACGATGCGCGAATGCTCGAGGAATCGCCCGACGATGGAACGCACCTCGATATTGTCCGACAGTCCTGGGACACCTGGCCGCAGGCAGCAGATGCCGCGCACGATCAGCTGGATCGAAACGCCGGCCTGGCTGGCGCGGTACAAAGCATCGATCACCGATTCGTCCACAAGAGCATTGAGCTTCGCCCAGATCTCCGCCGGCCGGCCCGCTTTGGCGTGGACGATCTCTTCCTCTATCAGGGCGATCAGACCCTGCTTCATGTTGATGGGCGAGACCATCATGCGTTCCAGCTCTTTGGGTCTGGAATAGCCGGTCACATAGTTGAACAGGCGGCCCGCGTCCCGGCCGATGGCTTCGTCCGCCGTGAACAGCGACAGGTCGTCGTAGATGCGCGCGGTGATCGGGTGGTAGTTGCCGGTGCCGACGTGCGTATAGCTGCGCAGCGAGCCCTGCTCGCGGCGCAGCACGAGGCTCACCTTGGCGTGCGTCTTCAATTCAATGAAGCCGTAGACCACCTGCACGCCGGAGCGCTCCAGGTCGCGAGCAAGGCGCAGGTTGGCCTCTTCATCGAAGCGGGCCTTGATCTCGACCAGCGCCGTGACGTTCTTGCCCGCCTCCGCCGCCTCGATCAGCGCCGCGACGATGGGCGAGTTCTTGGATGTCCGGTAAAGCGTCTGCTTGATGGCGACCACGTCCGGATCGCGCGCCGCCTGGCGCAGGAACTGCGCGACGACGTCGAACGATTCGTACGGGTGGTGGACGAGAATGTCCTTCACCCGCGTGGCGGCGAAGATGTCGCCATTGTACTCGCGAATCCGTTCCGGAAAGCGCGGCTCGAACGGCTTGAACAGCAGATCGGGGCGGCCATCGGTGATAAGTTGCGAAAGCTGTCCCATGCCGATGACGCCGTCGACTTCGACTACGTCGATCGGCTCGGCGCCGATTTCCTCGATGAAGAAGGCCTTCAGGTCTTCCGGCGCAGCGAGCTCGATCTTCAGGCGAACGATGCGGCCGCGGCGGCGCTGCTTCAGCAGGATCTCGAATTCGCGGACAAGGTCTTCCGCCTCTTCCTCGATCTCGATGTCGCTGTCGCGCAGCACGCGCAGGATGCAGCGGCCTTTCGAGACGCAGTCCGGGAAAAGTGTATCGAGGAACAGCGTGATGACGTTCTCGAGCGAGATGAACCGCCGCGCCTGCGGGCCCTCGGCCGGCAGCTCGATGAACCGGTCGACCTGTGTCGGGATCGGAACCAGCGCCCGGAACTTCTCGCCATCGCTCGTGCGGTGCAGGTTGAAGCCGACCGCGAAGCCCTGGTTGGGCATGAAAGGGAACGGGTGCGACGGGTCGATCGCCAGCGGCGTCAGCACCGGGAAGATGCGCTCGAGGAAGCGCGCACGCAGCCAGTCTTTGTCAGGCGTGCTGAGATCCTCGGCGTTCAGCACGGCCAGGCCGGCCCGCTTCATCTCAACGCGGATCGCTGACCAGATGCGCTGCTGTTCGTCCATCAGCGCGGCGGCTTCAACGCCAATGCGCTGCACCTGATCCGCCGGCGTCAGGCCGTCCTGGCTCGGCCGCGTGATGTTGGATCGCACCTGCTGGCGCAGGCCTGCCACGCGAACCATGTAGAATTCATCGAGGTTGTTCGCCGAGATCGACAGGAAACGCAGCCGCTCCAGCAGCGGATGGCGGCGGTTCTCCGCCTCCTCCAGCACGCGCATGTTGAACTTCAGCCAGGACAGCTCGCGGTTGAAGAACCGCTCCGGCGAGTGCATCAGCTGCGCTGCGGCGGCAGTCGCGGCAGCCGCTTCCCGCCCTTTCGGTGAGGTCTCGCGCGCGCGTTCGCTGCGGTCAGCCATGTCCGCTTGGTCCACCATATCGCCCAGGTCTCAAAGGCCGGTCTGTCGCCAGCCTGAAAAACCTGCATACCACCAACATATTACGGAAGCTTTGTTGCCGGAACCGCCGGCTTTTTCAGCCTTTTTCAGGCCTCAACCCGGATCCATTCCCAGCGCCACCAGCACCGCCCGGGCCGAAGGCTTGGTTTCGGCCCTGCCCCTGGTGCGCTCGATCTGGTCGGCCACCAGCCCCGACGGCGGCCCAGGACCGCTCCATCCGCTGGCTCAGATAGCTCACGGATTCATCCGGCAGGATCAGGTGCCGCCGGGCGCATTCCTCGCGCAGGCGCAGCGCCAGCGTGTCATCGTCCGGGTCCTCGATCACGGCCACCGGCATGGCTCGCAGGCGCGAATTGAGATCGGGCGGCTGGGACAGCCACTCCCGCGGCTCGCCCTGCCCGGCCAGCAGCACCGGCGCCTTGCGGTCGCGGCACAGGTTCAGCGCCGCCATCAGCCCGCGGCCATCGCCCGGCGTGTCCGCGTCGTCCACCGCCAGCGCCGAAATCGACAGCCGCGCGATCTCGTCCATCTCGGCCGCCGCCAGGGCGCCGCCGGTCACCACCGCGGCGCCCGTTTCGGCCGCCCACCATCGCAGCAGCCGCGTCTTGCCGGAGAATACCGCTCCTGAAAGCGCCAGCTGCCGCTCGGGCCAGTCCTTCCAGCGGAGCAGAGCCGCCACCGCATTGTGATACGAGCCGGTTTCGATCAGCGGACGCTGGTGGGGGTCGATACGCGGGAAGTCCAGCAGAAGCTGCCCGCCCGCTCCACCCGTCATTGAGACGTCAGGACCTGCGCGACCCAGCCATCGCCTGCCCCGCGCAGGTCGATGCCGCGCGAGCGGAGGTCGGCCGCAAGCTGTTCCGGCCGGCCGTTGAAGGCGAACCGCAAGTCCGCCCCGGCGGCGGAGATCGACTCCACCGCAAAGCCGCTGACAAGGCGCGAGCCCTCGAAACCCTTGCGGATCTTCACCCATTCGCCGATGTCGCGGAACGTCGCCACGATCGCCATGCTGGTCGAGCCCGACGTGCGGACGATCGACTGGGCCTTCCACGCCCGCTCCATCTCGGCGATGGCCGCGGCCTTGGCCGTGGGAAGATCCCCGAACGGGCCGACAACGGCGCCCGACGCATCCGATGCGCCCGTACGCAGGTCGATCAGGCGCACATAGATCGCGCTGCCCTGCGCATACGCTTCGGCGACGACGGCGCGGTCCGCGTTCTGCGAAGTCAGCTCGTTCTGCACTTCCATCCACGACGGACGGCGCGTCCAGGATTCGATCGAGGCGACATAGGGCGTCAGCACCGTGTCATCCGACCGGCCGACGCGCGTCGTCACTCCGTCCTTGGCAACGGCCTCGGTCCACTGATTGCTCCACGCGACCGGATCGAGCCCGCCGGCGACCGAGGGAACGATCAGCGCCTTGCCAGCCTGTGCGTCGACATACGGCACGCCATGCGATTCCAGATACTGGCGCACGGTCGCCGGGTCATAGTTAAGGGTGAGTACCGATGTGTAACGGAAACCTCCCGCCACGGCTGAGCGCTTGTCCTGCACCTGAGTCGTGCTCGACGTAGCCGCGCGAACAAGTTCGGACGGAACAAGTGGCTGCCGCGCCGAATTGCGGTCTTCGGGAAGCGTGAGGCGTTCGATCAGGCGCTGGGCGCCGGTGGCCTTGGCAATGTCGCGCCCCTGATCCTGCGCCTCTTTTGCAGTCGGCGCTGTATGATCGACGGCCAGATCCCTCACCCTGTAGGGGTCGGCGAACGCTGCCCCCACAAGCGCGACGGAGGCGGCAAAAACAGCAGCGAATCTGGCGATCTGGGTCATGGCGGGGGGAAACTAGCAGCGGGTTCCGGCCATTGTAAGGCAGTTGTGCATGAGGTTCTTTTCACAAGCGCCTCAGGCTGGTTTGGCCCTGCCCCACGTGTTAATCGCCCGGCATGAGCGGGCCAGATTCCAAGACGTCTTTGACCTATCGCGATGCAGGCGTCGATATCGACGCGGGCGAGCAGCTGGTCGAGGCGATCAAGCCGATGGCCGCCTCCACCAGACGCCCCGGCGCAGACGGGTCGCTCGGCGGTTTCGGTGGGCTGTTTGACCTCAAGGCGGCCGGCTTCAAAGACCCAGTCCTGGTCTCGGGAACCGATGGCGTCGGCACCAAGCTGATGCTGGCCTTCGCGACCGGCCGGCACGAAACGATCGGCATCGACCTGGTTGCCATGTGCGTCAACGACGTGCTGGCCCAGGGCGCCGAGCCGCTCTTCTTCCTCGATTATTTCGCTACCGGAAAGTTGGAGACCGGGGTTGCAGCGAAAGTCATCAAAGGCATCGCCGAAGGCTGCCGCCAGGCAGGCTGCACGCTGATCGGCGGAGAGACCGCCGAGATGCCGGGCATGTATTCGCCAGGCCATTACGATCTCGCTGGCTTCGTGGTCGGCGCGGCTGAACGGCAGGATATCCTGCCGCACACGGCGGACATGAAAGCCGGCGACGTGCTGATCGCCCTGCCGTCGTCGGGTCCGCACTCCAACGGCTACTCGCTGGTCCGCAAGATCGTGGAACGCACGGGACTCGCCTGGACCGATTGCGCGCCGTTCGACGAGAAAAAGAAGCTCGGCGAGGCGCTGCTGGCGCCGACGAAGATCTATGTCCGCTCCCTGCTCGCCCTGATCCGCAACAAGCGCATCAAGGGCCTCGCGCACATCACCGGCGGCGGCCTCACCGAGAATGCGCCGCGCATGTGTCCGGATCATCTCGTCCCCCGGATCGACTACGCCGCATGGAAGCTGCCGCCCGTATTCGAATGGCTGAAAGCCGCCGGTTCGATGTCGGATGAGGAGATGCGCCGCACCTTCAACTGCGGCGTCGGCATGGTGGCTGCGGTTGCGCCTGCAGTTGCGGGACCACTGATGGAGCGGCTGATCAACGAAGGCGAAGCGCCCTTTGTGATCGGCGAGCTGGCAGACGCGTGACGCGCAAGCGGCTCGGCATCCTGATTTCGGGGCGCGGCTCCAATATGGAAGCGCTACTCAAGGCGGCGCAGGATGCGGCATGGCCGTGCGAGCCTGTGCTGGTCCTCTCGAACAAGCCCGAGGCAGCGGGCCTCGAAAAAGCGCGCGGCTTTGGCGTTCAGACAGCGGCCGTCGATCACAAACCGTTCGGCAAGGACCGCGAGGCGTTCGAGCGCGCGGTCGACGCCGAACTGAAGCGCGCAGGCGTTGAACTCGTCGCCCTCGCCGGTTTCATGCGCGTGCTGACGCCGTGGTTCGTCAATGAATGGGCTGGATGCCTGATCAACATCCATCCTGCCCTGCTGCCGAAATATCCCGGCGTGGACACGCATAGGCGCTGCCTCGACGCAGGCGATGTCGTCCACGGCTGCACGGTCCACCAGGTGACAGCGGGCGTCGACGAAGGCCCGGCGATCGGCTCGGCCGAAGTCGATGTGAAGCCGGGCGACACGGAAGAAACGCTGTCGGCGCGCGTGCTCAAGGCCGAACACCTGCTCTACCCCCGCTGCCTCGCCGCAGTTGCGCGCGGCGGAGGCGCGCGTGTGCGCGAGGACGTGGTCGTGGGAGGAGATACGATCCGGCTATACGCGCCAGGGTAGGTCCGACCGCCCATCCCTGTCATTCCGGGCGAAGCGAAGCGGAGACCCCCCGCTGTCATCCCGGCCGGAAGCGCGCAAGCGCTGAAGAGCCGGGACCGATCGGATCTGAGAGTCCCGATGTTGGGACATGGGTCCCGGATAGCGCTACGCGCTTCCGGGATGACACCTTGAGAGAAGCAAGCTCTCGATCGAGCGTCGGCGGCCTGTCGGGCAGTCGCCACACAGCGGCGAACATGTCGGCGACGTCACAATACAACAGTGTTCTGAAGCGCCCCGCGAAAATCCTGCGAACGAATCCAGCGCTCTAGAAAATATCTGCACGAAAATCCGGGAAAGTTATCCTACACCCCTCAGCCCTGAGCGATAATCGCACTCGCCCTGACGGAGGGAGGTCTTGGAGACGTCCGAAACTCAAGACGTCAGGGCGTTGGTCGGCGTGGCGGTCGAGGCATCAGGCTTAAGGCCTGGTGAGCAAGCCAGTTGCAGCCCGTGGACCTGTCCTGAGGCTGGACTTCAGGCAGGGGCTCGCTGCGAGGCGAAACGAACCTCGATGCGCATTGCCTCCGGGGAACATGAAACCGGAGGGCCCAGGATGGTTTCGGCCCATCCTGCACGTGGAACCGGCGGAGGGTCTGGAGCTAAGGCCTCGGGAGGGCGGTCCCTCACCGGTGTGTCCGTTGAACTCCTCTTCTCCCCCTCACCGGGAAAAACGGCCGATCCGGGGCGCGTGAGAACACGCATCAGCTGGCGGCGACGCCAGCACAGGAACTACCCACGGCGCTGACCCACGCGCCCCGCTCCCTCATGTCCAAAGAGGGAACGAGCTACAGCATCCCGCAGGGCGACCGAGCCCGTGCGAAAGCAGACGTGCGTCGATTTCCGATCATCCAGACAGGAGACTTCAATGAGCACTAGCGAAATAGACTTTCTCGCCGACCTCGATCGCGCCTGCGAAGCTGCAGCGCGCGGCGACTATCGTGATGCGGAACGCTGGACCGGCCTCGCCGAGCGCAAGCTCTCCATGGTGCGGCGCGCCTGCGAGACTGCGATCAAGGCTGGCTGGAAACCGGACTTGCTGGAATTCCTGCAGGCCGGGCAGACCCGCGCTCCGGACACGGCGCCTGCTGAATCTGACGCCAACGACACAGATCCGCGCGACGTCCACGGCCAAGCAACCCAGTCACCTGGCGAATGAAATTAGAGCTTCGAGAAATCCGGCTGGCGTTTCTGGGCGAAGGCGGCGAAAGCCTCGGCGGCTTCGGGGCTCTTGAGCTGGCGGCTGAAATATTCGGCTTCGTTGTGCATCTGCTGGAGCAGCATCTCGCCGTCGCGCATCAGCTTCTTGGTGGCCATCAGGGCGCCGAGCGGGCGCTGCGCCAGCTTGCGGGCGCCGTCGCGGGCGGCGGCGATCACCTTGTCGGCCGGGAACGCCGCGTTGGCTATGCCCCATTGCACAGCCTGCTCGCCGAGTACGGGCTCGCCCAGCGCGAACATCGCAAAGGCCCGCGCATGGCCGATACGGGCGGGAAGCGTAATGGACGAGGCGGCTTCGGGAACCAGGGCGAGATTGACGAAGGGCGTCGTCAACTTCGCATCCGTCGCAACATAGACGAGGTCGCAGTGGAGCAGCATGGTCGTGCCCACGCCGATCGCGACGCCCTTCACGCCGGCGACCAGCGGCTTGTCGAACTTGGCGAGGGTGTGGATCAGCCGATGGCCCTGCGGCGCCTCGGTCGCGGCGCCGGAATTGGCGGCGGCGAAGACGGAGATGTCGTTGCCCGCCGAGAAGCTGTCGCCTTCGGACGTGAACAGCGCGACGCGGATCGACTTGTCGGCAGAGGCCCTATCCAGCGCATCGCCGACCGCCTTGTACATGGCGTTGGTGATGGCGTTCTTCTTCTCGGGCCGGTTCCAGGTGATTTCCATCACGCCGTTGTCGACGCTGACTTTCACATGTTCGGTCATTCTGTGCGCTCCATGTCGGGAGTCATAGGTAGCGGGTGCGCGGGGGAAGAAACAGGCGCCGTAACGGCGCCTCTAGAACACCAGGCTGCGCGACATGATCGCGAGCGGCCCCTGCGAGCTGTTTGTGGTGCCGGCCGGGGTAAAGCCGCACTTGGCGTAGAAGGGCACGGATCGCGGCGTTGCCGTCGCCAAGAGAACGCCGGCTTCGAGGACGGTGGCGAACTGGGCGGCCTCTTCGACCAGCTTGCGGCCGAAGCCGCCGCGCCACAGGTCGGGCTCCACAAACGGCCCATCGAGATCGGCATTGCCATCGTCGCGCGGCACGACCACCGCGAAGCCCGCCGGCGCGCCCCAGTGCTCGACCACGATGACCAGGCCCGCCGCGATCTGCTCGGCGGGAAGCTCGTGCCGGGCGTGCATCAGCTCCGGCCTGTCGCCATCCCATTTGAGCGACGCACGGCGCTGCAAGTCCTCCAGCGCTTTGCGCTCTGAAGGACGCGCGGGGCGGATGGAGAGGGTGATGGGATCAGCCTACGATTTCGTCGAGACGGAAGAAGAAGGCGATCTCGCGTTCGGCGCTGGCTTCGCTGTCGGAGCCGTGGACCGAGTTCTCGCCGATCGACCGGGCGAACAGTTTGCGGACCGTACCGTCGGCGGCCTTGGCCGGGTCGGTCGCGCCCATCACTTCACGGTGCTTTGCGACCGCATTCTCGCCTTCGAGAACCTGGACCACGACCGGAGCGGAAGTCATGAAGTCGACGAGCTCGCCGAAGAAGCCGCGCGCCTTGTGCTCGCCATAGAAGCCTTCGGCCTGGGCGCGGGTGAGGCGGACGCGCTTCTGGGCGACAATGCGCAGGCCGGCCTTCTCGAACACGGCGTTGATCGCGCCGGTGAGGTTGCGGTTGGTGGCGTCCGGCTTGATGATCGAAAGCGTACGTTGGACCGGCATTCTGGACGTCCCCTGGGGAGATGGATTGGCTTGCTGAATCGAGGTTGGGCAGCCCCTATATCCTTGAGAAGCGCCCGCCTCAACAGGCGGACGGTATTTCTTGGACGCCATGCGCAGCGACAGGGTGAACCGGCTGATACCGGGGGAAAGCGGCACAAAACACAGAAACGGAGACCGCAATGACAGGCGACAATTCAGAGCAGTTTGCAGAGTGGAATGGCGCGGTAGGCGAGCGCTGGGCGGCAATGCAGGCGGAGTTGGACGCCCTGATCGCGCCGTTCGGCGAGGACGGGCTGAAGGCCGCCGCGGCCCGGCCCGGCGAACGGGTAATCGACGTCGGATGCGGATGTGGGGACACCTCCCTGGCCCTGGCGCGCACGGTGGGCGCTGGCGGACAGGTGACCGGGATCGACATTTCCAAGGTGATGCTGGATGTCGCCCGGCGCAGGGCGGACGAGGCCGGGCTGGCGCAGCTTGGTTTCGAGCAGGCGGACGCTTCCAACGGGGCGCTGCCGCGAGGCGCCGACCTCATCTTTTCGCGCTTTGGCGTGATGTTCTTTGCTGCCCCCGTGCCGGCCTTTGCGCATATGCGCGGGGCCCTGAAGGACAGCGGGCGGCTCGCTTTCGTCTGCTGGCAGGCCGCCCGGGACAATCCGTGGGCGTCCGTGCCGGTCATCGCCGGACGGCAGGCGCTCGGGCTGACGCAACAAAGCCAGGACCCGCATGCGCCGGGACCGTTCGCCTTCGCCGACGAGACGCGCGTACGGGCGATCCTGCTGGAAGCCGATTTCAAGGATGTCGAGGCCGCGCCCGGCGAACACCCCATGATGCTGGGCAGCTCGGCGCGTTCTGCGGCGGAAGCAGCCGTGCGGATGGGACCAGTCTCGCGTGTCGTGCGAGAGGCGGGGCCGGAATCCGCGCCCAGAATCATCGACGCGATCGAAAAGGTGCTGGAACCGCTGGCGGCGCGGGATGGCAGCATCGCCCTTCCCGGCCGGACCTGGATTGTGACGGCGAAAGCCGGATAGGTCCGGCAGCCAGGTGGTCTGTGCTTCCAGGGACACAGAATTCCGTAGCGTTATCCGGACCGGAAAATTATGTTATCGGCGCCTTTATTCGGACGGCGACGCTGACTATCTGAGGCCCATCAGAAGACCGGGCAATTGAGCCTGGCCAATAAAAAGAAAAGAACGAGCCGCTCCCATGCTCGCAAAACGCGCCATCATTGCCGCTTTCGCGGTAATCGTCGTCATTGCCGCTCCCTTCGCCTTCCCAGGCCAGAGCGACCTGTTCGCGGACACGCCCCCCGGTCTTTTGACCCAGGTCGCCGCGAACTGACGTAATCCCTCCCCGATAGAGCACGCCCGCCCCTGCGGATCGCAGCGGCGGGCGCCTGCCCGCGCCGCACGTCGGGCAGGCCGCCGGTCCCGTCGTCTGTCTGTGCCAGCCTACTTCTTCAGGTGAGACTCAAACCAGGCGACCATCATATTCATCGCTTCGATGGCATAGGCATCGGTTTTCGCCGGATCGCCTTTGACATAGAAGTCGTGATCCGCATCCGGGAAGATTTTGAGCTCGCTTTCGACCCCTGCCTTGTCGAGCGCGGCGTGCATGGTCTCGGACTGCGAGACTGGAACGCCCCTGTCCGCCCCGCCTGAAATTATCAGAGTCGGCGGATCGCGAGCATCGACGAAGTGAATCGGCGAGATGGATGCGCGAAGGCTGTCGTCGAAATCGATTGCGCCGGATTTGGCGCGGCTGCCCAGAAGCGTGTCAAGATCGGTGGGCGGGAAATAGGCGACGACGGCGCGAACACGATTGCCTGACCGCTCCAGCGGATTTGTCGCAGCCGGATCGCCGTCATCGGCCATCAGGCCGGCGACCAGCGAGAGATGCCCGCCTGCACTCGCGCCCCACACGCCTACGCGAGCGGGATCGGCGCCATAGTCAGCCGCGTGCAGTTTGATGTGACGCAGGCCAAGGCGGATATCGGTGACGGCGTCCGGCACTGTGAAGCGCGGCGCGGATGAGTGGTAAAGCGCGACGACGGTGAAGCCCTTATCGATGAGCCACTGATACCGCGCCTGCCGCTCCTCCGGCGGCCCCCACGACGACCGCCAGCCGGCGGACACCATGTTCACCACCAGCGCGCCAATGGGTTTCGACGGCTTGAAGACGTCATAGGTGAGCGCCATGCCGTCGCGATGGCCGTAGATGACGTCACGGACGTAGGTGGCCGTCTTCAGCTCGGCGGGCGTAGGCAGGCCAAGAGCCTTGCGGGGATAACCGCTGAGCGGGGGGCCCGGATCGGCGCCGGGTTGCGGCGTCTGGGCCAGCGCCGATGCGCCTAGCATCAGCATCGCGGCGACAAACAACAAAACCTTCATCCCGTCCCTCCCCAACGCGTTACGCCGTTTCCTCGAACAGTTCGCGGCCGATAAGCCAGCGCCTGATCTCGCTGGTGCCGGCGCCGATTTCGTAAAGCTTGGCGTCGCGCAGCAATCGGCCGGTCGGGTATTCGTTGATGTAGCCGTTGCCGCCGAGGATCTGGATGGCGTCAAGGGCAAGCTGCGTCGCCGTCTCGGCGGCGAAGAGGATGGCGCCGGCGGCGTCTTTCCGTGCGGTGCGGCCAGCGTCGCAGGCCTTGGCGACGGCATACACATAGGCCTTGGCGGCATTCATCTTCACGTACATGTCGGCGAGCTTGCCCTGGATGAGCTGGAATTCGCCGATCGATTTGCCGAACTGCTTGCGGTCGCGGACATAGGGCAGCACAACATCAAGGCAGGCCTGCGCGATGCCGGTGGAGCCGGCGGCCAGCACCGAGCGCTCATAGTCGAGCCCTGACATCAGCACTTCAACGCCGCCATTGAGCGGGCCGATGACGTTTTCTTCCGGCACTTCGCAATCCTGGAAGACGAGTTCGCCGGTTTCCGAGCCGCGCATGCCGAGCTTGTCGAGCTTCTGTGCGACCGAGAAGCCCTTGAAGCCTTTCTCAATGATGAAGGCGGAGATGCCGCGCGAATTCTTGTCGGGCGCAGTCTTGGCGTAGACGATCAGCGTATCCGCCGACGGACCGTTGGTAATCCACATCTTCGAGCCGTTGAGGATGTAGCGGTCGCCCTTCTTCTCAGCTTTCAGCTTCATCGATACGACGTCCGAACCCGCGCCGGTTTCTGACATGGCGAGAGAGCCGAGATGCTCGCCGGTGATCAGCTTGGTGAGGTATTTCGTCTTCTGCGCTTCGGTGCCCCAGCGCCGCATCTGGTTGACGCAGAGATTGGAGTGCGCCCCGTAGGAGAGGCCAACCGACGCCGAGGCGCGGCTGATCTCCTCCATCGCCACGACGTGTTCAAGATAGCCGAGCCCTGCCCCGCCCCACTCTTCTTCCACGGTGATGCCGAGAAGGCCAAGCTCGCCCATGCGGGGCCACAGGTCGCGCGGGAACTCATCCGTGCGATCTATCTCCGCCGCGCGGGGAGCGATCTCCGACTGTGCGAAGCCGGAAACCTGATCGCGGATCATGTCCGCGGTTTCGCCAAGGTCGAAGTCGAGGGAGCGTGAATTTGAAATCATGGCGGCAATCTACTGATTGCCTGCCGGATTGCCAGTTCCCTACGGGAAGCCGGAAACGCCTCTAGATGTCGGATTCCGACGAGGCGCGGGTGATTATGAAATAGACGCTCATCAGCATCATCATGCCGAATACCGCCAGAACCGTGGAGGCGCCGCGCATGATGCCGCCGTCCATCGCCGATGTGCGGAACGTATCTACCAGGCCGATGCCGAAGCCCACCATAGAGAGCAAGAGGATCAGAACCCACGGGAGCACAACGGCGAGGCGGGCGTTGAACACGCCCATGCGCTGGGCGCGGCTGGCGACGATCTTCGCTTTGCGTTCGGCTTCAGCAAAAATCTCGGCCGGGTCGCGGCCGGGGTCGAATGTTTCGGTGTCGTCGATAGCGACGCGGCGGGCCGGCGTTTCCCTTGCCATGCGTTCCGGCTTGGGCGCAGCAGCCGCGACTGTGCGCGCCGGCTGCGCCTGGGCCGTAGGTTCGACCGAGCGTTCGGCGCGCTCGAGAATACGGGCGAGGCGTTCAGCGACCACGCGCTGGGCCTGTTCGATCTCGCCAGGCGTGCGCGGCGGTTTGTGCGAATAGGTTTCAGCGTCGGCGTCTTCAGCGGATGTGGTGACCACGGGATTGGCAGAAGCGGCGGCGCCCTGCGTGCGCTCGGCCAGGCGGCGCACGGCTTCGGCCATGTCGATCGATGGCGCCCGAGGGGCAGCCGGCGATGCGGTCGGATCGGTGGGCGTGTGCGACGCCATCCCTGTCTCTCCCCCGTCGAAGTCGGCCTCCGGGGTCACCAGAGGCGTTGGAGCAGCCGGTCTCCCATCCGGGTGCTCCATGAACATGGCCTTCTCCGCGGAACGCCGACGGACCAGCGCATCCACAACCATGAGCCGTCCGCTGATGCGAGCTTTGCGCCAGATGTCGAAGCCGTTGGAAGCACTGAGATAATTGCCGCTGTTAAGGTTACGGATCACGTCGGAATCCCGGAGGCGGCCAGGCGTGATGTTGAGCCCCAGCGAGGCAAGTGCATCGAATTGGTTCTGGTTGAGGGGCGCGTAGACCATGCCGTCGATGGCCTCCTCGACCGGCTTCAGGTCGTGGACCAGCAGCTCCTCGGCGTCCTTCAGGTTAATCCGGAGGCCTTCCCGCGCGGTGCGCACATGGCCGTAACCGATCATCCATCGGCCATCGGGGAGCCGGATCGCTGCGTCGCGGAAGCCTTCAAAGCTCTTGATGAGCTCGAGGCCCGCGCGGGAGGTGCGCAAGCGTGCTGTCATCGATCTGGTCTGAACCGACACATTCCCCGTTTTTTCGCTTAACCGGTGCAAACCGGACGCCAGTGCTCATCCTTCAAAAAAGGATGAGACTCGCCAAGCCGAGGAAGACGAAAAAGCCCATCAGATCAATGCTGGTAAGCACAAACACCGATGAGGCGACTGCGGGGTCGGCGCCCAGTCGCTTTATGGTTAGCGGCGCGAGGATTCCGACGAGGCCGGCCCAGGTGAAAGTGGCGGCCATGGCGACCAGAATCACGAAGCTGAGCGTGGGGTCCCGGAACCAGACAAGCACCACTGCCGCCGCTATGGAGGCGATGATGGCGCCGTTGATGATGGCGGTAAACGCCTCCCGGCGCACGGCGCGGACGACGAGTTGCCCCTCGAGGTCGCGCTCGGCGATGGCGCGCACGGCGACGGCCAGCGCCTGGGAGCCGGCATTTCCGCCAAGGCCGGCGACCACCGGCATAAGGAAGGCGAGCGCCACCACGCGGTCGATGACGCCGGCGAACATCGAAACCATGGCGGAGGCGAGGAAGGCCGTCAGCAGGTTGATCGCCAGCCACGGAATGCGGGCCTTCACGGCGGAAAACACGGTCTGATTGACCCCCGCCTCGCTGACGCCAGACAGGGCGAGGATGTCTTCCTGGGCCTCTTCCTGGATGACGTCGACGACGTCGTCGATGGTGATCATGCCAGTGAGGCGGCCGGCTTCGTCGACCACGGGGGCGGAGGCGAGGTTGTACTGGCGGAAGACGTAAGCGACATCCTCCTGGTCCATATTCGGCGTCACGTGCGCCGGAATTTCCTTCATGATGTCCTTGAGCGGCGTCTCGCGCGCCGCGCGCAGCAGCGTCGATACGGGAACGCTGCCCTGCAGCCGGAACGCCGGATCGACGATGTAGATCTCGAAGAAGGTGTCCGGCAGGTCGTCAACAGGCAGCTTGCGCATGTGGTCGATCGCCTGCCCGACATTCCAGAACACCGGCGCGGCGACGAAGTCGCGCTGCATCAGGCGGCCGGCGGATTCCTCGTCGAACGACAGCGAGCTTTCGATGGCGGCGCGATCCGTCGCCGAGACGCGCGACAGGATGCGGGCGCGACGGTCTTCTTCCAGGTCGCTGAGCAGGAAGGAGGCGTCGTCCGAATCGAGATGCTCGGTCATCGACGCGATGGCCTGGTCGGTCAGCTCGTGCAGAGCCTCGAGGCGCATTTCGTCGGAGAGTTCGGCCACCGCCTCGGCCGGCAGGTCTTTGTTGAGGAGGTGGATCGCCTTGCGGAAGGCGTCGGACGGCAGGTGCTCCAGCAAGTCGGCCGCGTCGGCGGGGTGGAGGTCCTTGATGGTGCGGACGAGCGCATAGCGGTCGCCGTCGCCTACCGCGCCGACGAACTGGGCAATGAAGGATGGCGCGATGACGCCGGATTCGACGCCCTCGGTCGGGGTCTCGTTTTCGGGGGTGGAACCGGGCGCTTTGTCGGAATCGGAGGTGTCATTCATGGCGACCTCCCTTCTCCGCGAACGGCGCTCTTTCCGGCTGATTGGACCCTTTGTCCTGCTGGTGCGGTCGAGAAGACTCGAACTTCCACGCCTTGCGGCGCTACCACCTCAAGGTAGTGCGTCTACCAATTCCGCCACGACCGCACGCCGAGGCAAGGGCGCCAGATATACCGGGTTGGACGGCTTGTGAAGGGCGGAAAACTGGGGGCCGTGCACCTGCGGAGAAACAGGCTATTGCTCGGTGGCGAAATAGTCCTCGACCTGGGCGTTCCGGGTGATGGAGACCGAAATCCGGTCGCCCTCGATGACCAGTTCCCCACGGGCAATGGGGTGGTTGTTGGCCAGGATCCAGACCTCGTCGTTTTCCTGCGTGTCGAGCTGGATGACCGCGCCGCGGCCCATGCGCAGGAGCTGCTGCATCGGCATGAGGGACCGGCCCAGAAGGACGGTGATTTCGATCTCGACTGCGCCGAGTTGTGAGTTCACTTACATGCTCCGACACTGGCTGGATCGGCCAAGCCTATGAGTCCGCCGATTGCGTTTCCTGAGGGTTAATGACGGTTGAATGGGCCATATCTCCGAGGCTTACGGGCTATCTGGAAGCCGTCGCGGCCATGGAGGCGCGGGCGGCCGCCATTGCCGAAGACCGGGCCGGGGAGCTGGTGTGGCTGGTAGAGCACCCTCCCCTCTACACGCGCGGAGCCAGCGCGAAAGACGGCGACTTGCTCGACCCGGAGCGCTTCCCGGTGTTCGATACGGCGCGCGGCGGGCAGTTCACCTATCACGGACCCGGACAACGGGTCGCATACGCCATGCTCGACCTTTCGAAGCGCGGTCGGGATGTGCGGCAGTTCGTCTGTTCGCTGGAACAGTGGGTCATCGACACGCTGGCCGAGTTCAACGTGAAGGGTGAGCGCCGGAAGGGCCGCGTCGGCGTGTGGGTGGACAGGACGCGGCTGGGCGGCCCGCTGCGCGAGGACAAGATCGCCGCGATCGGCGTGCGGCTGAAAAAGTGGGTGAGCTATCACGGCGTCAGCCTGAACATCGAACCGGACCTGTCGCACTTCGGCGGCATAACGCCGTGCGGGGTGAGCGATCCTGGTTTGGGCGTCACAAGCCTCGCCGATCTCGGCCAGCTGATCCCGATGCACGAGGTAGACGTGGCGCTGAAACGCGCGTTCGAGAAGAATTTCGGGGCGACGGTCCGGGCAGAACCGCCCGCTTAGGGGAAAGCCGGGCAACCGCCCGATCACGTGGACGAAGTCGCCGGCGCGGCGCTGGCGAGGCGGATCGTGGGCGTGGCGCTGGGCTGAATACAGCCTCAGGCGAACTCGACCAAGACCTCGTCGGCAGCGACGCTGGCGCCGGCGGCGGCGTTGACGGCTTTCACCACGCCGTCGGCTTCGGCGCGGATTATGTTCTGCATCTTCATGGCCTCGACGATGCAGACGGCCTCGCCAGATTTCACTTCCTGGCCGACCGCCACAGAGACGGAAACCACAAGGCCCGGCATCGGGCTCATGATCAGCTTGGAAGTATCCGGCTTTTGCTTTTCAGGCAGGCGGGCGTGCATTTCGGCCTGCGCGGGCGTGCAGACCTTCACATGCGCTTCGACGCCGAGACGGCGAACGACGAAGCCTTCCTCGGCGGGCGTGATGGAAAGCGCATAGGTCGTGTTGTCGAACATCAGCTCCATCAGGCCGAAGCCTGGCTTCCAGCCCGTGCTCATGACATGCGTCTTGCCGCCGACGAATTCGATTTCAGCCTCGCCCATCTGGTACTGCAGGTTCACCGGAACCTGCTTGCGGCCGACGAGGGCGACCCAGTCCTTGCGCTGCGGCCTTGCCGGCTCGATGCGGCCGGAAATGCCGGACATGCGCGTGCGCATCAGGGCGTTGGCGTAGGTCGCCGCAGCGACGATGACCTTCTCGACTTCCGGCGACATGTCCGCGCCGTGGAAGCCCTGCGGGAATTCTTCCTTGATGTAGCCGGTCGTGATCTTGCCGGACTGGAAGCGCTTCTGGTCAAGCACGGCGGCAAGGAAGGGCGAGTTGTCCTGGATGCCCTTGATCTCGAGTCGCTCAAGCGCCTTGGTGTGCGTGGCGATGGCGGTGGCGCGATCTTTCCCGTGGGTGATCAGCTTGGCGATCATCGGGTCGTAGAACATCGAGATCTCGTCGCCTTCGCGCACGCCGGTGTCGATGCGGACCGTGCCCTCGCCCAGCTTGCCCTCGGCCGGGAAGCGCATGCGCTTCAGGCGGCCGATGGACGGCAGGAAGCCGCGATAGGGGTCCTCGGCGTAGATGCGGGACTCGAGCGCCCAGCCCTTGATGCCGATGTCCTTCTGCTTCAGCGCCAACTTCTCGCCCGCGGCGACGCGGAGCATCTGTTCGACGAGATCGACGCCCGTGGTCATTTCGGTGACAGGGTGCTCGACCTGCAAACGCGTGTTCATTTCGAGAAAGTAGAAATTGCGGTTGCCGTCGACGATGAACTCGACCGTTCCGGCGCTGTCGTATTGCACGGCCTTAGAGAGTGCGATGGCCTGCTCGCCCATGGCCTTGCGGGTTTCGGGCGTGAGGAAGGGCGAGGGGGCCTCTTCGAAGACTTTCTGGTTGCGGCGCTGGATCGAGCATTCGCGCTCGTTGAGATAGACGATGTTGCCGTGCTTGTCGCCGAGCACCTGGATCTCGATGTGGCGCGGCTGGTCGACGAACTTCTCGATGAAGATGCGATCGTCGCCGAACGAGGAGATCGCTTCAGCGCGGGCGCCTTCGAAACCTTCCCTGGCTTCAGCGGCGTTCCAGGCGATGCGCAGGCCCTTGCCGCCGCCGCCGGCCGACGCCTTGATCATCACCGGATAGCCGATCGAGTCGGCGATCTTCACCGCCTCTTTCGGATCCTGGATCAGGCCCATATGGCCGGGGACCGTGTTGACGCCCGCCTCGGCCGCGAACTTCTTCGACGTGATCTTGTCGCCCATCGCCTCGATGGCGTGAGGATTGGGGCCGATGAAGACGATCTTCTCTTTCGCGAGCCGCTTGGCGAAGCCGGCGTTCTCCGACAGAAAGCCGAAGCCCGGGTGGACCGCTTCGGCGCCCGTCTTGCGCACGGCGTCTACGATCTTGTCCTGGACGAGATAGCTCTGGGCGGCAGGGGAGCCGCCAATGTGTACGGCCTCGTCCGCCATGTCGACCGCCATGGAGCCAGCGTCGGCGTCCGAATAGACGACCACCGTCTTCACGCCCATGCGCCGGGCCGTCTTGATCACCCGGCAGGCGATTTCCCCGCGGTTGGCGATCAGGATCTTAGAGAACATCAGCTACCCCGGCAGCCCCGAAATGTGTGACGGCAAAGTGACTATTGAAGCCACCGGGTCAAGGTCAATCTGAGGGCTCGCCGTTGCGGACCCCGCCGCGGGATTGCAGCTGCGCCTCCAGCAGGCCCATCCGGGCCGTAACGGACACCAGGAAGGCCGTCGACCAGCCGATCAGCAGGAAGCCGTTGGCCCCCTCGATCGCGGCGATCAGGCGGCGGCTGTGGCTGACGATCACATCGCCATAGCCGATCGTGCTGAACGAGGTGGTCGAGAAGTAGAGGGCCGTTTCCAGGTCCTGGAATTCGCCGAGGCCGATGAACAGGCTGGCGTAGATCCAGATCTCGACGCTGTGCAGCACGACGAGGCCGAACACGGTCATCAGGATTGTGGCGCCACGCTCGAAAGCCGTGCCCTCGCGCCAGCGCGTCGCGAACTCCGCGCGAAGGATCGCGATCAGGCCGGCAAGCCCGAAAAAGTGGAGGCTGACCGTCCCCACCACCATTGCAGAGGCAATTGCCAGATTCTCAAGCAGCATTCGCAATCATTTCGCAGCCGGCGCCTTCCCGCCTTGTCCTGGCTCAATCCGCTTAGACCCGTGGCCTGCCCATCCGGCGGGTGGCTCAGCCGGCCCCCATCTTCAGGCCTCGTTAACCACGGCGGCAGGAAACTCCGCACGCTTCGGGAGGCGACGCCAGTATGAAACTGCCGATCATGTTCTTTGGCATACATTTCTGGCGCGGCGAGAGCGGCCGGCGCTACCTGTTCAAGTGCGCGCTTACCAAGCACGGCATCCCGGACGATTCGGGCGGCATCTATGTTTTCGTGAAGCGCCACTTCGCGTTCTTCCTGCAGCCTCTCTATGTCGGCAAGGCCGCCAACCTGCGCGGCCGCCTGCTCGGGCATGAGAAGTGGGGCAAGGCCTGGTGGATCCTCGGCGCGACCGAACGCCATGTGATGCGCGTCGGCGCTGAAGAGGAGCGCCGCATGATTGAGGAAGACCTGATCCGCGGCCTCAAGCCCCGCATGAACGACGTGCAGATGCCGCGCAGCGAGGAAGATGCACCGAACACGCCGCAGCTGAAAAAGAGCTGGCTGTGGAAGCGGAAGATGGAAGATTGGATCCGCGGCCTGTTCGGCATGGAGCCGAAGCATCCGGTTGCAACCTACCACAACACCCACCGCCACCACCCGGCGCCGCCGAATCTCGAGCCGCACGAATACTGGAAGAAGGGCGTGTAGCGGAAGCTACACCTTCACCTCGTCCGGTGCGGGCTTTCCGCTGAGTACGGCAGCGATGTTGTCCAGCGCGCGCATTCCCATGGCGTCTCGTGTCTCGACCGTTGCAGTGCCCGCGTGCGGCATCAGGAGTGCGTTGTCGAGTTCACGAAAGCGCAGATCGAACTTTGGTTCGGACTTGAAGACATCGAGGCCGGCAGCAGCCAGGTGACCGGACTTCAGGGCGTCAAACAGCGCGTCCTCATCGACCAGGCTGCCACGCGCGGCGTTGACGAAGATCGCGCCTTTCGGTAGCGCCGCGAAGCGCTCGCGCGTCATCAACACAGCCCCGCTGCCCGGCAGGTTGAGGCTCAGCACCGCAGCGTGCGGGAGCATCTCGTCCAGACTGGAGAAGTAGGTTGCGCCCTGCTCCAGCTCGGGCGGGAGCCGCGTGCGGTTGTGGTAGAGGATCGGCATGTTGAAGCCGCGCGCCCGCTGAGCCACGGCGCGGCCAATCCGCCCCATGCCGACGATGGCAAGCATGCGGCCCGTGACGTCCCAGCCCAGCATCTCGCGATAGCCATTCCGCCGCGTCCAGCCGTCGGCCATGATCTGCATGTTTTCCTTGGCGCGGCGGCAGGCGCCGAGGATCAGCAACAGAGTGATATCCGCGGTCGCGTCCGTGACGACGTCAGGCGTGTTGGCGATGACGATGCCGCGCGAGTTGGCGAAGGCGACGTCGATATGGTCATAGCCGACGCTGGTCGTGGCGATGATCTTCACGCTCTCCGGAAGCAGAGCGAGATGCTTGTCGCGCAGCGGCCGCCCAAAAGTCGAGAGGATCGCCTCGGTCTTCTGCGCATGCGCGATCTTCACCCAGTCCTCGAGCGTGAGCAGCTCGTCCGAAGTGATGGCGTCGAACTCCGCCACCGCCCGCGCCGTGACGGCGGGCGGCATTGGAAGTCCGACGAGAAGGCGGCCGAGCTTGCCGCTCATCGATCAGCCGGCGTCGGTACTGAGATCCCGGTTCTTCGTCTCCGGGAGGAAGAGCAGCGCGATCACGAACGTGATGCCCGCGACGATCACCGGATACCAGATCCCCGCGTAGATGTTGCCGGTCGCCGTGACGATGCCGAAGGCGATCGGCGGCAGCAGGCCCCCGAACCAGCCGTTGCCGATGTGATAGGGCAGCGACAGCGAGGTGTAGCGGATCCGCGTCGGGAACAGCTCGACCAGCATTGCCGCCATCGGCCCGTAGACCATTGCGGTGAACACCGTCGTCAGCGCAATGATCAGGATGATCATCAGCTTGTTGATCCTCGCGGGATCGACGGACGTCGGATAGCCCGCATCGTTCAGCGCGGCCCTCACTTCCTTTTGGTAGGAGGCGATGGCGTCGGCGCGCTCCTGGCCGGCCATCTTGGCCGTGTCCGGGGCGACGAACGTCTTGGTGCCGATGACGATCTCGGCGGTTTGGCCCGACGGCAGAGACTGGTTGTCATAGCTGACACCCTGCTTGGGCAGGTAGTTCTTCACCACGTCGCACGACGACGTGTCGAACTTGTTCTTGCCCACCGGATCGAATTGCAGCGAGCAGGCCGCAGGGTCCGCCCGCACCACGACTGGCGAACTCGACGAGGCCTCGGCCAGGGCGGGGTTGGCGTACTCGGTGATCTTGTGGAACAGGAAGTGATAGCTCAGCACGGGCAACAGCAGGCCGGCGAGGATCAGCGGCTTGCGTCCGATCTTGTCCGAAAGCCAGCCGAAGAGCACATAGGCCGGCGTGCCGATGGTCAGCGCGATAGCCATGATCTCATAGGCATCGATATCCGGCAGCTTCAGCGTCTGCTGCAGGAAGAACAGGCCATAGAGCGTACCTGAATACCAGATCACCGCCTGGCCGGCGACGCAGCCGAAGAGCGCGATGAAAACATACTTCACGTTGCTCCACTTCAGGAACGCTTCCTTGAACGGCGCCTTCGAACCCTGGCCGAGGGCTTTCATCTTTTCGTAGACCGGGCTCTCGGTGAGCTGCAGGCGAACCCAGATCGAGACCAGCAGTAGGCCGATGGAAACCATGAACGGAATGCGCCAGCCGTATTCCGCGAAATCTTCAGCGGACATATTGACGCGTACAGCGAGGATGAGCGCCAACGAGGCCAGCAGGCCGACCGTCGCTGTGATCTGGATCCAGCTCGTTGACCAGCCGCGGCCGGTGGGCTTTGCGTGCTCGGCGACATAGGTCAGCGCGCCGCCATACTGCCCGCCGACGGCGAGGCCCTGCAGGACACGCAAGGCCACCAGCGCGATAGGGGCGATAATGCCCATCCCCTCGCCCATGGCCTCCATCTGAGTGAAGCTGGGCAGGAAGCCGACCGCGAACGTCGACAGGCCCATGATGATCATGGCCACCAGGAAGGTGGACTTGCGTCCCACCATGTCGCCGATCCAGCCGAAGACCAGCGCCCCCAGCGGTCGAACGACGAAGCCGGCCGAGAAGGCGCCCAGCGCCAGCAGGAAGCCGGTGTTCTCGTCGATCCCCTGAACCGTGAAGAAGTGCCGGTTGATGTATGGCAGCAGCGTTCCATAGAGGAAGAAGTCATACCACTCGAACGCGGTGCCGACGCTAGAGGCGCCGATGACCAGCGTTTCATTGACCTTCTTCGCAGGCTTCGCGCCCGCGGTTGCTGCGGTTTCCATTAAGGCAATCTCCCCTCGCCGCCCTTTTTCGGGCGGGCTCGCGCTTTGGCAGAAGCTGCAACGGGCTGACGCTAAGGGCAAGGCGAAACGCCGCCGCAGACCTCGCCTTCCGGACCTTTTGCCGAGGGGGTTTCCATGCAACGCTCACACACGCGTGAAACCTTTGGTGGTGACCCGGCATGCGGACGCTCAATGTCTTGTGTCTGGCCCTTATGCTGGCGGCATTTGCTCCGCCGCAGCCCCTGCCCGAATCGCCGGACCGGACGCAGCTTCAGCCCCCGAAATCGTGGATACCGGAGAAAAAGCCCAGTACCGATCCCCCGATAACGGCCCTGATCGATCCGCCGGCCGAGCGGCAGGCGCCGCAGCCGCGCCCGCTGCCCGGGGCTCCGCCCGCGCACAGCGCCTGCACACTCGAAAGCGGCGACTTCTCTCCTGAATTCAAAGACGCGGTGGATACCGCCCAGCGCTTGTATGAGACGGGCGACTACGATGCCGCTTTGAAATCGGTGGAGACGGCGTCCAGCCTCGCAACGTCCGACCTGCAGCGATACCTGATCGACATGCTGAAAGGCCAGGTCTTCAAGTCGATGCGCAACCGCCAGGGCTACGAGGCGTCGCTGCGGAGCCTGATCGCGCGGGACTGTTTCCTTGTGCCCGGGGAACGGGAGATCTGGCAGCAGCATCTCGATGAATTGACGGGCAGGACGGATCTCTGAAGGGGGAACAGCCATGCGCGTGAAAGTGGCGGCGGCGACGTTGGCGATGTTTTCGCTCACCGGGTTTTCGCCTCCAGCGCGCCCGCCGATAGATGCGCAGCAGGTCATTCCAAAATCGTGGATTCCGGAAAAGCCACCCGAGCAAAGAGAGCCAGAGCAGGAAACGCCCAAGCAGCCGGACATCACCGTGAATGTCACACCGAAGACGCCTTCGGCCTATCGGCATCCGACCGCGGTCGACTGTCCGAAGACGGACGGCGGCCCAGCCAAATCAACCAGAGGCTTCGTCGAGTCCTACACAGCGGCAAAGGCAGCATTGGACACCGGACGCTACAGCGATGCCATTTCCTCGGCCGAAATCGCAGCGGGATATGCGCGGACGGGCAGTGAGTGGATGGCTATTGAGGGGATGCGCATCATCGCTTTCGCGCGGCTACAGAACGATGTGGAACTTATCGCATCAGTAGAGGCGGCTCTTGCGACCGGATGCCTGTCGCCTATCCAAACGGCCAACTACCGAGAGCTGCTCGATGGCGCGCGGCTACGGCTCGCGTCGCCGCCACAATAGTAGAGCGCAACCGGCAATACGCCCGAGCGTCGCCGCGAAGATCTTGCCAGCACATGTTGGTGAGGGAAGCCGCCGCTCCTTTTCTTTGTCGGAGTTCGCCATACGATAATGGTCAACACTGACTGTTTAGGGGAGAAGCAGAATGCGCAGACTGACGACGTTGATGGCCGTGGTTGTTGTCATGTTCGCGACGACAGCCCTCGCCCACGCCCAGGCGCCCGCTGCGGCGCAGGTGCAGGAACTGCCGAACATCCCGGCAGTGACGGGCGGATGGGCTGACAAGTTCTGGACGGGGCCCGACGGCACCAAGTTCCACTATCTCGAGATGGGCTTGGGCACGCCGGTGATCCTGATCCACGGATCGGGCGGCACGGCCGTCAACTGGATGGCCAACGGCCTGGGCGCCAACCTCGCCAAGACCAACAAGGTCTACGCCATCGACATGCGCGGCCATGGCCAGACGGTGGGGCCCGACGGCAAGCGTCAGCGCCGCACGCCGAACATGGATCTCGACGTGCTTGCGTTCATGGACGCGATGAATATCCGACAGGCGCATATCGGCGGCTTCTCGATGGGCGGCTCGATCACTAGCCAGCTGATGGCCCGCGCGCCTGACCGGTTCATCACCGCCCACTTCGGCGGATCGGGCGTGCGCGAGGTTGCGGACTCCGAGTTCGCGAAGATGATCCCGCCAGAACCGCAGGGCACGGCGCCGCTCGATGCGGAGGCGCGGCGGCTCTACGAGACGCGCCAGAAAGAACAGGCCGCGAAGGCCGGCGTGAGCAACGATCCGGACGATCAGGCGAACCTGTCGTCACAACCCGTGCCGGCAGCCGTTCCGCGCCCGGCGCTCGATCTTACCAAGATCAACTTCCCGATCCTAGCGGTGGTGGGTGAATTCGACCAGCCCTACGCCCGCACGCACAGGCTATGGCGCGAGGCGCCCAACTTCCAGCGTGTGATCCTGAAGAACCGCGGCCACCTGTCGAGCTACATGGCCGGCATGGCGCCGGAGCTCTATCGCGACTCGCTCGTGCACTTCATCACGACGAACAACCCGAAGAAGTAGGGTAGACAGGGCGCATTCCTCGGACGGAAGCTGCAACTGGACGGCAATGGAGGGTTGCAGCTGACGCGCGTTGTCCGCACACTCCTGGCATTGCTTGGGAGGGTCACATGTTCCATTCGTCAGCCATTGCATTGCTTGCCGCCTCGCTGGCCGTGGCGGCGTGTCAGCCGTCGAAGTCGCCGGAGGAGATCGCCGCGGAACGCAACGCGGCCGCTCTCAAGGAGATGCTGGGAGATTCCAAAAACCCCGAGCAGGTGGCTGCCGCGCTGGCGCAGGCCGGGGCGCTGGCCGCTGCTGCGGACCCGAACATGAGCGCGGAGGACCGCGCCAAGCTCAGTGCAATCACCGGCGCAATCGCCAGCGGACAGGTTCACCCTGCCGCTTCTTCTTATGTGGCCGGACTCGACAAGGTCTTCACTGTGATCAGCACCGTGAAGGACGACGCCAGCGCGAGCGCCGCGAAGCCGAAACTGCAGGCGATCTATGCGGAAATGGCCGGACCTGCCGCACAGCTGAAGGCGATGAGCGAGAACGACCGCGAGGTGGCGTTCGGCTCGGCGTATCCGCAATTTATCAGCTTCGGCATGAAGATGGCTGGCGTGATGATGCCGCTCGCCTCCAACCCCGACCTCGCCGACAAGGTCGGCGACCTGCTGAATGACATGCCAGAGCCGGAATAGCGGGAGGGCGGCGATGCATCGGGCCTTGCTCTGCCAACCGCGCTACCGAAGCCGTTAGCTTTTTTGCTTATCTCGAGTCGCGAACAGCTTCTTGAGGTCTTCCAAATTCATTGTGGCCAAATCCCCTTGACCCACTATGCCGGCAGCAACCTGATCAGCGACGGTTGTTGCCGCGGCAAGGCGACGTTGATGAGCGGCCACCAACTCCTCAAGCTTCCCCATTTCGTGCCGCTCCCAGGCTGAGTCAAACCAATGGGCTAGTTCCTCGCTTTTGTGCCGCGCAAGGACGGACTTCTCGTTGACCGCCAAAACAATGCTGCGCAAACCCTCTCGACTGAAGGGCGTGCACTGTAGCTGACCAAGGGGGCTGTGCTGGAGGCGCGAGATATCGAGCGCGCATAGAACCGGCATCACCGTACTGAACACCGAGCCCTGTAGATACCCGGCTTCAAAGAGCACCCATGGAGCGGTGTAGCTTTCTGGGGTCAACAGAATAAGCCCAAAGTTCGCGGTCTTCAGCTCGGTCAAGATTTTATTGAGACCGATCTCGCCCGCACGAATATCTTGCGAAGAGAAGAAGGGCTCTGCCCCTGGCAGCGCGGACGGAAGGAATTTTCGCAGGCCGTCAGCTAACTGCTTTCCTAGCGCACCCGACCAGCTAACGAAGATCTTCATGGCTACAGCGGAATGTTGTCGTGCTTCTTGGCCGGGTTCGACAGCTGCTTGGTCTTCAGCGTCCGTAGCGCCCGGACGATCCGCTTCCGCGTATTGTGCGGTATGATGACGTCGTCGATGAAGCCGCGGGAGGCGGCGACATAGGGGTTCGCGAAGCGGTCCTGGTATTCCTTGGTGCGGGCGGCGAGCTTTTCAGCATCCCCCGCGTCGGCGCGAAAGATGATCTCGACGGCGCCCTTCGCGCCCATCACCGCGATCTCGGCCGTGGGCCAGGCGAAGTTCACGTCGCCGCGCAGATGCTTCGAGCTCATCACGTCATAGGCGCCGCCATAGGCCTTGCGCGTGATGACGGTGACTTTCGGAACCGTCGCCTCGGCATAGGCGAACAGCAGCTTCGCGCCATGCTTGATGAGGCCGCCATACTCCTGCTTGGTGCCCGGCATGAATCCCGGCACGTCGACGAACGTCACGATCGGGATGTTGAAGCAGTCGCAGAAGCGTACGAAGCGCGCCGCCTTCCGCGATGAGTCGATATCGAGCACGCCGGCAAGGCTCATCGGCTGGTTGGCGACGAAGCCGACCGTCGTGCCTTCCATGCGGCCGAAACCGGTAAGGATGTTCTTGCCGAAATCCTTGCCGATCTCGAAGAAGTCGCCCTCGTCGGCGACCTTCTGGATCAGCTCCTTCATGTCGTAGGGCGTGTTGGGGTTGGCGGGAACAAGCGTGTCGAGGCTGGGCTCTGCGCGCTCCGGATCGTCGAACGTCGGAATGCTCGGCGGCTTCTCGCGATTAGACAGCGGCAGGAAGCCGATCAGGCGGCGCATCTGCGTCAGCGCCTCGATGTCGTTCTCGAATGCGCCGTCGGCCACGCCGGACTTCGCCGCATGCACGCGCGCGCCGCCGAGGTCTTCATGCGAAACGATCTCGTTGGTCACGGTCTTCACCACGTCGGGACCGGTCACATACATGTAGGACGTGTCCTTCACCATGAAGATGAAGTCGGTCATCGCCGGCGAATAGACGTCCCCGCCCGCGCACGGCCCCATGATCACGCTGATCTGCGGGATGACGCCCGAGGAGAGCACGTTCTCGAGGAAGATGTCGGCATAGCCGCCGAGCGCCTCGACGCCCTCCTGGATGCGCGCGCCGCCGGCATCGAACAGGCCGATGATCGGCGCGCCGACCTTCATGGCAGCCTTTTGCACCTTCACGATCTTCTCGGCATGCGCCCGCGACAGCGAGCCGCCGAACACCGTGAAGTCCTTCGAGAACACATAGACGACGCGGCCGTTGATAGTGCCCCAGCCGGTGACGACGCCATCGCCAGGAATCCGGTTCTGCTCCATGCCGAAATCGTGGGAGCGATGCTCGACGAACATGTCCCATTCCTCGAACGAGCCCTCGTCCAGCAAAAGCGCCACGCGCTCGCGGGCGGTAAGCTTGCCCTTGGCGTGCTGGGCTTCGATGCGCTTGGCCCCGCCGCCAAGGCGGGCCTCAGCGCGCTTCTTCTCCAGCGCTGCGACGATGTCTTTCATGGGCTGGCCCCTGACCGTGTTGCGGCTGCGAGATAAGCGGCGGAAGCGGGGTTCGGCAAGCGCGGACAAGTGAATAGCGAATGGGCAGCAGCGAATAGCGCCGCCCGGCGCGTTAACTACGCGCTATTCGCCACTGCCTATTCGCCGCGTCCTAATTCCGCACCCTAACGCCGAGCGTGACGTTCGCCGGCTCGCCGGGGAAGTAGCGATCTTGTCCCAGGGCGAAGTCGGCGCGGTCGGCATAACGCTCGTCGCTGACGTTCCGAATGATGGCGAAGGCTTCGAGACGGTCGCTGAAGCGCCAGGCGCCGCGGATGTGGCCAATGGCGTGGCCATCATACTTGGCCGTGTTGGCGGCGTTGGTGAAGTATTCGCCGACCCATTCCAGCGAGGCGAACAGCGAGAACGTGTCGTTCTCCCAGCCAAGACCGGCATCGCCCAGCCATTCCGGCGCGGTATCGATCCGCCCGCCATCGACAATGTCCTCGCCCGCGGCGACGACGTTGCGGTTGAAGGCGTAGGTCTGGTCGGACCATGAGACGTTGGCGTTCCACTTGACCATCCCGTCGCCGGCTTCGACAAGATCGCCGTCGAAGCCGGCTTCGAAGCCGACATGGTCGGTCTTGCCGTTCGGCACGTTGAGGCCGTCCGAGTCGCGGAAGAAGAAGTTGTCCTTCTTCATCGTGTAGGCCGCGATGTCGTAGCGTGTCTGGCCGAGCTGACCGCGGGCGCCGACTTCGAAACTGTCGAGTGTTTCCACTTCCAGCTTCTGGATCGCCTGCAAGTTCTGTAGCCGGTACTGGTCAGACGCCTGCGGCGCGCGTTCGCCGCGAGCGTAGTTGGCGTAGATCATGCCGGCGTCGCCGAAGGCTTTCCACACCACGCCGACCTTGGGCGTCAGCAGGTTAAATTCGTCCTCGCGGCTGGGCGCGACGCGGAAGCGGCCGGTAGTGCCCGGCGCCTTGTTGGTTACGTAGTCATAGGTGTGCTGCTCGGCGCGGACGCCAGCGAGAAGGCTCCAGTTCGGCGCGAAATCCCAGTCGAGCTCGGCATAGCCCGCGATCATCAGCGTCTCGACGTCATAGTCGTAGTGGATGCCCCTCGGGAAGGTGGGGTTCGCCGGCGGTCCGCCGAAGCTGGGGCGCGACTGGATTTCCTTGAGATAGCCATCGGCGTACTGCACGTCGGCGCCGAGCGACCAGCGGACGCTTTCCGGGCCGAAATCATATCGCGTCATCAGGCCATAGGTGTCGTGGCCGTTCTTCTCGGTCGATTGGTCGGGCAGGAAGTGCTGGATGAAGATCATGCGCTGCGTGATCGCGAAAGGCGTCACCGTCAGCAGGCTGTCCCCGAAATTCTTCTCGAAGCGGACATTGGCGCGCGCAGCCCACGCGTCGCGATAGGCTTCGGGGTTTGGGTTGGCTGTGGTGAGGCTGTCGTTCTTGTAGACTTCCGGCCCCTGGATGAAGCCGGCGGTTTCCTGGTTGAGATTGATCGCGGCAATCGTTGCGATCGCCTTCCAGTCGACGCCTTCGACCTTCGAGCGAAGGGTGAGCTTCTGCTGATCGACGCTGGAAGCGTCGCGCCAGCCCCGGTCGCCCATGACGGACAGCGCCGCGAAGTTCTCGACGCCGTTGGTGGTGAAGTTGGCGGTGGCGTCCGCGCGGGCGCGCTGCAGCGTGTTGGCGCTGACGACCAGCGTCTGGCCGGCCTGGCCGCCAGGTTCAGGATCGATGAAGTTCATCAGGCCGTGGACGGCGTTGGATCCGTAGCGGACCGAGGCGGGACCGCGCACGACCTCGATCGCCTCGGCGGTCTCGTGATGCACTTCGAACAGCGCATTGACGTTGCCGAACGCGGGCGCGCGAGTCGGAATGCCGTTCTCGAGAATGAGGAAGGAGCCCTGCCCCGCGCCGGCCGGAAGCACCGGCGAGCGGATGGCGACGAGCAGTTCCTGCCCGGAGTTCATCTGCACGTTGACGCCGGGAACTATGTTGAGGATCTCGGCAGGGTGGTTGGCTTCGACAGCCCGGATGTCTTCGGCGCCGATGACGGAGTAGGCCCCCGGCTCGTCGATCAGCCGGTCGCCATAGACCACGATGACGTCGCCGCCCGGCTCAGCAGCCGCCGCAGCCGGCGCCGGCTGCCCCGGCGCCTGGGCGAAAGCCGGACCGGCGGACATGGCAGTCGCCGCAGCAAGCGCAATCCAGCTCGCAGCCGTATAGGTTCCCCGCACGCTAGTCCCTCCCGTACCGTTTCTATTCAGGCGCTTTCCGCAGCCTGCATGCAATGATCCCCGGCTATGCCGCGATTCATCGCAGGGCTGTTTACGCCATCTATTGCGGCGGGCTAGTGGGCGGGACCTGCTCGGGCGGGCTTACAGGCTGGTCTGCGGGCGCTGGCGCCGGAGAGTTGATTGGGTTTGAGGCCGCCGGTGGCGGCGCGGTCACAGGCTCGGCGGCGGGTCCGGCGCTCAGCGCAGCCTCTGAATCGGCGGACGCAAACAGCGTGTACGGCAACGAGCCTATGACAGATGCGGACATGATGGTCGCCAGCGTGCCGGCGAACAGCGTCTTCCAGGCGAGCGACAGGAAGTCGGGTCGCCTTTCAGGGCACATGATCGAGAGGCCGCCGATCAGGATGCCCATCGAGCCGAAGTTGGCGAAGCCGCAGATCGCGTAGGTGATGATGGTGCGCGTGCGCTCCGTCATGTCGGCGACCGGCACCTTGCCGAGCTCGATGAAGGCGTAGAATTCGGTGAACACCGTCTTCATGCCGACGAAGCTGCCCGCCTTGACGGATTCCTCCACCGGCACGCCCGCCATGTACATGAGCGGCATGAACAGCCACCCAAGGATGCGGTCGAGGCTCAGCGGGACGCCGCCGACCCAGCCCGGCGGCACGATGCCGAGGATGGAGTTGGCGATGTAGACCAGCGCCAGCGCCGCGATCAGCATCGTGGCGATGTTCCAGACGATGGCGATGCCATCCGTGGCGCCGGTCGCGAATGCGTCCATGGTCGAGTGATACTTGAAGTCGGTTTCAGCGGTCGCCTTCGACGTCTCCTCAGTCTCGGGCACGATGATCAGCGAGAGCGCGACGGCCGCGGGTGAGGCGATGATCGACACGGTGATGAGGTGGGCGGCGATGGCCGGCAGCGTGTCGCGCAGCAGCGAAACATAGACGACCAGAACCGAGCCCGCGATGGTGGCGAAGCCGGTCGCCATGACGATTAGCAGCTCCGAGCGCGTCATGATCTTTAGGTAGGGTTTGATCAGCAGCGGCGCTTCGGTTTGGCCCATGAAGATGTTGGCGGCGACGGAAAGGCTTGTCGGTCCGCCCATGCCCATCGTACGCTGGAAGATCAGCGCGAAGGCGTTGGTGATGACCTTCAGCACGCCCCAGTGCCACAGGATCGCGGACAGCGAGCCGATGACAATGATCAGCGGCAGCAGCTGGAAGATGAAGATCGGACCGGGCGTGCCGACGAGTTTTTCCCAGGCCACCTGATCGCCGATGAAAGGGCCGAAGACGAACTTGGTGCCTTCGCGCGTCGCGCGGATCAGCACGTCGATCCCGTCGTTCACGTTGGCGAGGCCGGCCCGGATGATCGGCACGCCGAACAGCAGCAGCGTGAACACGTATTGCATGACGATCGCACCGAGCACGATCTTCCACGGGAATTTGCGCTTGTTCTCGGACAACAGCCACGCAATGCCGGCGACGAAGAACACGCCGACCACGGCGCGGGCGTTGTCCCAGCCCCACTCCAGATTTCCCATGCCCGCCCTGCCCCTGTTTTAAGCGCTACGATTTTCGTTCGAGTTCGTCGGCGAGCGCTTTGGCGCCGTAGATCTTGCGCAGACCTTCAAGAATGAGCTGGCTCGACAGCGATACGCACCGGTTCAGCGCCGCATCGAAGCCGTACGCGCCGCCGGTCGAGTGGATATTGCCGTCAAAAGCGAGGCCGACGATGCGGCCTTCGCTGTCGATGACGGGTGAACCCGAATTGCCCCCGACGATATCGTTGGTGGAGACGAAATTCTGCTGCGTCTTGCCGTCCAGCTTGTTCTTCCCCCCGGCCCATTTGGCGCCGAGGTCGAAGGGATAGGCCCCGGTGGCGCGATCCCACAGGCCGGACACGTAGGTGAAGGCCGGAACCTGGCCGAACACCGGGTCCACCCAGCCCTTCACGACGCCATAGGAAAGACGCAGCGTGAATGTGGCATCAGGATAGATCTCCTGCCCCATCACGTCGAAGCGCAGGCCAGCGACCTTTTCTGCGGCGATGGAACTTGGCCCAGACACGGTGCTTTCATACTTGGCTCGGGCGGCGCGGGCAGCCGCGTCAACGCGCTTGACCAAGACAATAGCCGGGTCGCTGGAAGAGCCTATCAGCGCCGGGTTGTCCCAAAGCTTCTTGCGGAATGCAGCGTCGCCGATCAGGGACGAAGCGAGGATTTCCCTGGCGATCTCGGTCGAAGTGCGCGAGCCGAACAGCGCCTTCACCGCAGCGTTGTCGGCGCCGAGATATTCGCGCGTCTTGTCGAGCCAGAAACGGATCGCGAGCTCCTCGAGCACCGGGTGGACAGGCGCTTCGGCAAGGACGGCGCGCTGGGTCGACGCAAGGCGCGAGGGCGAGAATTCAGGCAGACGCTGAACATCCGGCTTGGCCCGCTCCGCCGCGGCGCGAACGAGCGTGCGCGCATCGTTGAGCAGAACGGAGCCGGCGCCGAAGCGGACTTCGAGAATCTGGTGCGGCAGGTAGACCTGCTTCTGCGCAACGATCAGCGCCTGAATTTCGGCAAAGGGATCGCCATACTTGGAGCGCAGCTTGGCGTCGGCGGCGAGCGCATCGCGGAGCTTCTTCTCCTCCGCGGCGCGGACGGCGAAGAAGGACGGCTCGACCAGCGCGCCGCGTTGGCCGCGATAGACCTTCAAAGAGTTCTCGACGCTGAGCAGCGCCTCGTTCACCTGTCGCGATTCCTCCTCGCCCTTGGCGCCCTCGGCGGTCAGCGCCCCCCGCATCTGGGCGAGATACTCGACCCGGTATGGCAGGAAATGGTCGCGCTGGAATTCGAGCTGGGCGACAGTGAGCAGGCGTTCGGTCGAAGCGGGATGGCCGGAGACGAAGACCAGTTCGCCTTCCTTCGCGCCGGCGGGATCGAGCTGGAGCGCATCGGGAAAGGTGGCGGGCCTGCCCTCGTGGTACAACCGAATTAGCGCCATGTCGTAGGCATAGCGCGGAAAGTTGAAATTGTCCGGGTCGCCGCCAAAGAACGCCGCCTGGATTTCCGGGGCGAAGGCAAGCCGCAGATCGTCATACCGGTCGTAGGTGTAGAGCTTGTACTGGCCGCCACGATAGAGCGAGACGACCTCGCAGCGCTTGCGACGATCTTCGCCGCAGGCCTGCTTCTCGATTGCAGCGATCTCGGTTGCGCGCACCGTGCTTGCCTCGGCGGCCGGGACATTGGCGGTCGACTTCTTCACGCGGCCCGTGACATCGGTGATCGACTGGAGAATGGATGCTTCGGCGCCCGGGCAGATTTTTTCGTCCTGGCGACGGGCGGCGAGGAAGCCGTTGGCGACATAGTCGTTGGCGGGGCTTGAAAGGTCGCTGGCGCAGGCCGAGATGCAGTGATGGTTGGTCAGGACGAGCCCATCCTTCGACACTACGGCGCCGGAACAGCCGTCATCGAGCCGCACCGACGTTCTGCGGACGCGGTCGAGCCATTTCTGGTCGGGCGCGAAGCCGTACAACTTGCCCACCTTCGCAGAGGGGAAGCCGTCAAACGTCCACATACCCTCGTCGGCCGCGGCCTGCGGAGCCAAAAACGGCAAAGCAAAGGACGCAATCGCAGCCAGCGCGAGCGGTGTTCGCATCAGCAGAGCCTTCAGTTTTGCGACCCCAAACGATGGACCCTAGCAGCGCCCTAGATTGGCTCAAGCTTCATTGCGGACCGGGCCTGCGACCGGCCGCCCCCGAAGGGGCATTACCACAGGTTTCACCCGGGAACGCCGGATTCCGGTAGCTGTTGCAGGCGCGACGTCGGCGAGCCGCATAATTGCGCCTGTGCCTGTGCCTGGGTCGGGGTGGGCAACCTCAATCAGCTGATCCGCATCTCGGCCGACGCCAACCGGCTCTGGGACCAGGCGCCGGAACAGGCGGGCGATGACGAATTTCGGGCGCAGCTGCGCTCAATCTTCGTCGCGCCGCGCGTCGCTGCGACGCTGCAGACGCGCGTAGCGACGCGCGGCGCGACGCCTGCGGAGACGAGGGAAGCGGCGCTGGGGCTTGGCGCCCCAATCCGAACTGAAACGTCGCGACTAGCGCCGCGCCGGGTTGCCGCTGTCGGCCTGCTGCTGGGGCGCAAGCGTGTGGACGTAGGCAAGCAGGTCGCTGGCGATCGCGGGCTTGATCGCAATGCCGTTGATCGAGGGGTGCAGCGTCCCCAGCCAGTTGGCGAACACCTCCGCGTTCCGCTTCTCCGACTTGGCAATCAGGGCGAAGGGCGGCGCCATATCGAGCGGCGACTTAGCCTGGTCCTTCTCGATCGCATGGCAGCCCGAGCAGAGTTGCTGGGCGAAGGCCTTTCCGCGAAGGGGATCGCCGTCATCCGCCCACGCTGGCGCAAGAAGCGAAAGCGCTGCGACGCCGGCGATACATGTCCTCATCAGCATTGAAGTCCTCCCGTGGCGCATACGCATAGGAAGACGCGCTGGCGGGACGATCCTTGATCCACGTCAAAGCAAGGCGCCGTCACTTATCGGCGGGCGGCGGGGATTTCAGGCCGCGAATGTAGGCTATCACATCGCCGAGATCATCGCTGTGCACGATCAGGTTCGGCATCGTTTTGTGCGAGCTGTGGAGCCAGGCGGTCAGCGCCATCGGCGTCATGCCGGGAACGTTAGCAACAGTAACGAAGCTCGGCGCTGCCCGCACCGGCGACTGCTTGGTCGCGGCCTCCACGGCATGGCACTCAGCGCACCGGTCGCGCACATAGACCAGTCCGCGAGCTGGACTGCCGAGGTCTTGGGCGAAAGCGACGGGGCCCAGGGCCGCCGCAAGAAGCAGGCTTACAACTGAGACCAGGCGCATGACGATGCTCCATGGACGTGAACCGTCCAGGCAAGGGAGCCATGCAGGTGAGGCAGCCGCTTTGACCCTGATCAACCCATTTGCGGGTTACCAGGCGGCGTCGCCGTCCTTCCTCAGGTAAATTGTGTTCTTGGGCGCGGCCATAACGCGGCGCAGGATCGGCTCGAACGCTGAGAGCGGCATGGACTCGTAGGCGCTGTCGAAGGCCGGCTGGTCGAACATATGGCAGAACTGGGCGCAGTATTCGAAGTGCGGATGGCCTCGGAACTGCTCGCGCATGTTCCGGTCGAGGCCGAGATGGTGGAAGAAATAATAGCCCTGGAAGATGCCGTGGTTGAGCACCATCCAGTGGTTGGCTTCGGACACGAAGGGTTTGAGGATCGCCGCGCCGATATCCGGGTGGTTGTAGACGCCGAGCGTGTCGCCGATGTCGTGGATCAGCGCGCAGACGACGTACTCCTCGTCCATCCCTGCCCTGTGGGCGCGCGTGGCGGTCTGCAGCGAATGCTCGAGCCGATCTATCGGGAAGCCGCCGCAATCGCCCTTCAGCAGGTTGAGGTGGGCAAGGACGCGATCGACATGGCGGCCTTTGAAGACCTCGTTGGCTGAAGCGATCTTCTGCCAGTCTTCGGCAGTGGCGTTGGTGAACGCGGTGAACGTGGCGCGGCCCATCGGTTCGTCATGGGCGGCGGCTTCGGGCGGGTGTTTGAGATCGTCGGCCATGGTGGACCTCGTATTGCCTGCCGCCTGCTAGCGTAGGCCGCAAGGATTGGCAAATACGAAGGCCGTCCAGACGCTCAAGCGGCCGCTCAGGGCCGGCGCGTGCCGGGAGGTCCGGTCAGCTCCAGATCTTGCGCGTCGGCGCCTCCTTCATCGCGGTCTTCGGTCCAGCTGCTGCGCGGCGGGGCGAAGAAATCGACTTCGATGCTGGTTTCCAGCGCCTCGATCGAGTGCGGGGCGTGGGCTGGAATGACGATCACCTGTCCTGCCCTGAGGTTGTGGGCCTCGCCGCCGACGATGAAGCGAAGGCGGCCTTGCTGGACATAGCTGACCTGCTCGCTGCTGTGGGTATGGACGGGCACCTTGGCGCCTTTCCGCATGTCGTAGATCGCCATGGTCGATTTTTCGGCCGTGATGTAGCGGCGGAGCAAGCCGGGCGAGATGCGCTCGGCCTTCATCGCGCCGATGTCGTGCACGACGGCCGGCTTGGAGGCGGTCGTGCAGGCGCCGAGCGCCACAGCTGCGACTGCAGTTGCGATTCCGGGAATGACGTATCGGCGCATGAGACCAGCCCTCATCTTGCGTCACGACCCACCAGCGAGTCAGGCGATAGCATGAGGACGGAGCGCGAGGAACCCGCCCGCAGCGGACCAGTTACTTCGGCTTCCTCCTGGGACCTACGGCGTCTGGTTAGAGCCATCAGTCGCTGGTCCAGACGCGTTCGAACTTTTCGCCAGTCCAGTAGAATTGGCTGCCGCCGGATTCGAAGCCGAAGAATTCGATCGATGGCAGCGGGATATCGACGAACGGCACGCCCTTCTTGCAGCCTGGATCCTTCTCGTCATAGCCCTTGCCGCACGTTGTCTGCGTGCGGCCGGGCTTCGCCGTGCCGACCGCCATGGCCTGCACATTGCCGATGCGGCCGTCGGTCAGTTCGATCGGCGCAGCGGACTTACTGACGAAGGCGTAGAGCGCGTAGGTCTTGGCGACGCGATTGACGAGCAACTCCGCGCTGTCGGCGACGCCGTCGCCGTCGAAATCACCTTCGGCCCGGAGATAGCGGCCGGGCTTGTTCTTGCGGAATTCGAGGTTCGGGCCGGCGAGATCGGCATGTGTTGGGCGCTCCCAGCCATCAGGCAGGGCGGGCTGGGTTTGGGCGGTGGCAGGAGACAGGCTGGCGAGCAGCGCGAGGGTCGTGCTGATGACGCGGACAGATGAAGTCCTGACCTTCCCCATAGCGGCTCTCGGGCCCCCGAAGCCCGGATATTGGTTGTTGCTCTCCGGCCCTCGCTTGCGCTCAGGCGTTCGTCGCTTGATTTGATTCACCGGATCAAATCATCCGGCCGATGCTCCGCATCGTCCCAACCGCGCCTCACCCAGCCATAATCATTTGCGCCATGATGTTGCGCTGGATCTCGTTGGAGCCGGCGTAGATCGAGGTCTTGCGGTTGTTGAAGTAGGCGCCTGCGGACGTGATCAGGTGTTCCGGCGCCGGCAACGGTTCGTTGGAGCGGCCTTCGAGGTGGGCATACGTGTCCTGCACGAACGGATTGCCGTAGACGCCGGCGGCTTCGAGCACGATTTCCGTGACCTTCTGGCCGATCTCCGACCCGCGGGTTTTCATCAGCGACGACATGGCGCCGACGGACTGGCCGGATGATAGCTTGTCGAAGATGCGGCGTTCGGTGGCGTCCAGCGCCTCGATCTGGATTTCGAGGTCGGCGAGCTTGCGCGCGAAATCGGGATCCTCGATCAGCGGACGGCCAGCGGCGGTTTCGATCTTCGCCAGCTCGCGCGCCTTGCGCAGCGCGTTGCGGTTGCTGGGGGCGTAGGCCGAGCCGCGCTCAAAGGTGAGAAGGTATTTGGCGCAGGTCCAGCCTTCGCCTTCCTTGCCGACGAGGTTGTCGACGGGGACTTTGACGTTGTCGAAGAAGACCTGGTTGATCTCCTGGTCGCCGACAGGCGTGTCGTCCAGCGTGTTGATGGCCTGGATGGTGATGCCCGGCGACTTCATGTCGACAAGGATGAAAGAGATGCCGTTCTGTTTCTTCTCCTCCTTCGAGGTGCGGACGAGGCAGAATATCCAGTCGGCCCACTGCGCGTAGGTGGTCCATGTCTTGGAGCCGTTCAAGATGTAATGATCGCCTTCGCGCTTGGCGCTCATAGACAGGCTGGCGAGGTCGGAGCCCGAGCCGGGCTCGGAATAGCCCTGGCACCACCAGACCTCAGAGTTGCGGATCGGCGGAAGGAATTTCTTCTTCTGCGCGTCATTGCCGAATTTCATGATGACGGGCGCGCACATGCGTACGCCCATGGACGAGTTGCGCGGGCAGCCGGCGAGCGACATCTCCATCTCGAAGATGTACTTCTGCGTCTGGTTCCAGCCAGGGCCGCCATGCTCGTCCGGCCAGTTGGGAACGAGCCAGCCCTTCTTCGCCAGCGCCTTCTGCCAGGCCTTTTGATGCACCTCGTCTAGCGAGCCGTTCTTGGAGAGCGTCATGCGCTTCTTGAGATCGTCGGTGAAGTTCTCGGCGATCCAGGCGCGGACTTCGTCGCGGAACTTCAGTTCCTCGGTGGTGAATTCGAGATCCATCCTACTTCACCTTGTCCATGCGGGTAATCTTCGGGGCGCCGTCCATATAGGCGCCCATCAGCTTGCCGATCCGCTTGAAATGCTCGGCGGCGCGATGCGCGGCGACGGCGTCGGCATCCTTGTACTGCTCGAGGAAGATGTACTTGGTTGTCTCGCCCTGCACCTTGAACAGCCGGTAGAACATGATGCCCGGCTCGTTGGCGTTGACGGCGGCTTCCATTTCCATGGCGAGCTTCTCGAACTCGGCCTGGCTGCCCTCTTTCACCGTGATTTCCGCGACTGCGCCTAGCATCCCCGTGTCCTCCGCATTTTTCCGTAGAATAGGGGTTACAGCCTGGGTGGCAATCCAGACCGCGCGAGGCGCGAATGCGCTGTAATTCCTGCATCGGACCCTGTGCAACCGATCCCCGGAGGGCCTAGGCTCGCAGACATGCTGGCGAGGCCGGATGGCTGGATACAGACCATGCTGGATACATTGACGATTGCTAGGCCGGACGCCGAGGCGGCGCCGGCGGACCCTGCCCCCGACCCGAGGCGGCGGATCATCCTTCTGTCGGGCGAGTGGCGGCTGCCTGGATGCCTGCTGCATCTGGAGGCGACCATCTTTGCTTCGGGCGACGGCGCGGCGCAGGGGGACATCTTCTGGACCAATGTGGATACGCCGACCGCGCCTGCCGATCTTGCGTGCACCGAACTGGTGCGCGGGACAGCGGATGGCGCAATCATCGATATCAGGGGCTACAAGATCGACGTGCCGCTGATCCGCGAACACTACCGCATCGCGCTGCTGGGCGATGGACGTGCAGGCGCGTTCGCCGGCGTGAGCAGCGTGCATGACGAGATATGGGACGCGGAGCTTTCGGGGACGTATCAGGTCGTCGAAGAGAAGGCGTAGGCCCTATTCGCCCTCTTCCGCGAAGTTCTTGAGGCCGAGCGTGTCGTTCTTGCGGGCGCCGGCGAGGATGCCAGGGAGCGCGTAGTTGCCTTCGTGGCAGGCGTATTCGTAGAGCGCGCCCTTGGAGGCGTTGAAGACCATCTCGGCTTTCCAGACCTGGCTGAAGAGCTTCGGATCGTTGACGCTAAACTCGTAGAGGATCTGGTCGTCGGCGACGCGGGTAAAACGCTCGGTGACCTTGGCGTCGGGCGACAAGAGGTAGGAGTTGGCGAAGAAGGTGCGGAGGCTTTCGCCCGGGTTGAAGTTGGTCGTCTCGACGACGAGCGTGTCGCCCTCATAGCGGCCCTTCGAGTTGCCAAGCCATTGCGGGATCTTGTCGTCGACCTTGTCCGTCAGCGGGATGATGCGCGCGTCGTGGTTCATCTCGACCAGTATGGTGACGTAGTCGGGCGTCTGCACGAACTGGTAGGTGTTGTTGTACATCACGTTGATCATCGGCGGGCCGCCGGTGGAGCCGAAACCGACGAGGCAGCGTTCGGCCATCGGGCGGGTTTCGGGACCGTCGAACGTGTTGCGGACGAAAGCGAGCCTGTCGTCGAACTCCTTCTTGCCCGCGACCGTATAGGGAATCCTGCCGTTCGGCGGATCGACGATCCAGGACGAGCGATACTCGCCCTTGATCTTGGCATAGCTGCTGCCGGCGTCGACATAGAAGCTGTTGTAGCCGCCGACATCCTGCCCGGCGCGCGGGGCGCCGGAGTTGGGATCGGTACGCTGATTGCCGCGCGCATCCGCCGCCGCGCGCTGCGCTTCGAGACGCTTGGCGTCGGCTTCCGGGATGGCGAGCGACTTGAACTGGCCGGAGCGCTCGAGGCTGGTGAGCGAGACGTTGGACCAGAAGCCCTGGAGGTCGGGCTTGCCGTCGGGCGTGCGGGGGGCCTTGTAGGCCGGGGCCTGAGACGCTGGAGTTTGAGCGAAGGCCGGAGCGGCCATCATCAGTGCGATCAGACCAGCCAGGTGCAATTTCATGTTCGCCTCCTCCCAGAGACTCTGTAGCAGCAACCTAGTCCTTGTATTCCACCCAGCCAAGCATGGCCCGATCACGCCCGGTTGAGCGGAAGCGGGCTTTCTAGCGGTCAATCGTCACGGGCTCCTTTGCCTCGCGCTTCACGGCCGTTTTGGCGCCCTGCGAGCCGCGTTGCATTCGGAAACCGCCCGTCGCGCGGAAGATGAGCTGCTTCAGCGCCCAGCGGCCTTCTATGACTGTGAGGTCGGCATTCGCCACGCCGGCGTAGAAGATCGGGGCGCGATGCGCGCGGAGGCCTGCGTCGTACCGCTTCACGAACTCCACGGCTGCGCCGTCGCGCGAGCCGTTGATGCAGGCGGTCAGCTCGGTGAGGCCCCTGCCCCAGTTTACAGTCTCCAGCGTCGTGCCCTCGACGGCGCCCGCCACATCCGCGATGTGCGCGGCGAACTGCGCCAGCGAGCCCATACCGCCATCGTACCAGTACTCTCCAAACCAGTAGCCGGTGAGATCGTTATTGGACGACGATCTATCGTCAGGCCCGCGCACCGACGCTCCCTATCCTGAGCGTTTTCTGCGCGACACTGCGCGGGCAATCAAGGTCCCGATCACGCCGAGCATCAGCGCCGTCGCGACCACGGCGATCAACTTCAGGTCGAGGTTGACTCCATGTTCGTAGACGTAGCGATCGAAGGCGCGATAGCCGAGAGCACCGAGAGCGATGCTCGCGATCACGATAGCAATTCCGATGCTCGCATTCCTGCTCAGTCGCTACTCTCCCTTAAACACCGGTTCGCGCTTTTCCAGGATGGCGGCGACGCCTTCCTCGTGGTCCTTGGTGTGGTGCATCAGGCCCTGGGCGGCGGCGGACATTTCCATGATCGTGTCATAGGTCGCCTGCGTGCCGTGGCGCAGCAGCTGTTTCGCCACGCGCAGGGAGTGCGGCGGCTGCTTGGCGATCGAAGTCGCGAGCGCCATGGCTTCGGCCATCAGCTGGTCGCCGGGCACGACTTTCGAGACGAGGCCCCAGTCCTTTGCGGTGTTGGCGTCGATGAGGTTGCCGGTGAAGAGCAGCTCGCAGGCGCGGCTCATGCCGATCACGCGCGGGAGAAGCCAGGCGCCGCCATCGCCGGGGATGAGGCCGAGCTTGAGGAAGGTGACGCCGTACTTGGCCGTGTCGGAAGAAATCCGGATGTCGGCCATGCAGGCGACATCGCAGCCGAGGCCGATGGCGGCGCCGTTGACGGCGGCGATCAACGGGATTTCGAGATTGTAGAGCGCACGCACGATCATGTGGACGCCGTTCTTGTAGGCGTCGCGCACTTCGGCCGGGTTGCCGGCGAAGGAGCCGACGCGATCGCGCATCGCCTTGACATTGCCGCCGGCCGAGAAGCCCTTGCCCGCGCCGGTGAGGATGGCGCAGCGCAGCGACTTGTCGGAGTTGATCTGCTGGCAGGCGTCGCGCACCGCCTCGCCATCGCCCGGCTCGCCCAGCGCGTTCATGGCGTCCGGACGGTTGAGCGTCAGGATCGCGATGGGGCCTTTTTTCTCGAGCGTGATCATGAGCGGGTCTCTGCGTGGGTGTCTGGGGCTGAACTGCTGGGTGGGTAGCCTCTAGCGAAGGCGCGCGCTGCTGTCATCCCGAGTCCTTTATGTTTCAAGTTGCGCGTTCGTAGTTGTGCGGAGCGCCGGGCGCCTGCCCGGCTGGACTTGTCAACGTGCATCGTACTCGCGGTAAGGCTTGGCCAGGCGTTCGACGCTGCGCGTCTCACCCCGGACACTCCCACTCTCAGGCGCACGCTCGCTGTCGGACCGGCTGAGCCGTCCAGGATGCGGTGCGCCTCCGTGAGGTGGAGGGCGTGGGGACGCGGGATGCCCCGCGTGATTTGGGCGACCGCTGGTTGCCCAGCGCTACCGGCAGACAAAGAGAAACGCGTCATCCCGCGCGCCCAGCGACCGTTGTGCGCCAGCCCGTGCACAGGGAGTTGTGTTCACTCCCCTGGCATGGTCGCCGGCGGCGTGCAGGCCATTGGGCTGTTCATCGTCCCATGGTCCCGGCGACACTCAGCTCTGGCTTCGGGCCAGAGGGCCCAAGAACCAGAAGGTTCATCTCCCAGGCTTGGCGGCGCTTCACGCCGCGTTCGTCCGGAACTCCTCACGCTCGATCGCATCGCCTTCGCGTCGCTGAACAGGTGCACGACTGCCCTCCGTGCGGAGGCGATGGAGGGATTATCGCTCAGCTCGGCAAGTGTAGGATAACTTTCCCGGATTTTTCTGCTGCGATTTTCTAGAGCGCTGAAATCGTGCGGGAGATTTTTCGCGGAGGGGCGCGCAGGTGGTGGTATCGCGCGCACGTCATGCGGCCACCAACGGTGTCATTCCGGGCGGAGCGAAGCGGAGACCCGGAACCTAGGGGCTACGTTTTGAGATCTCGCTTGCAGCCCCTAGGTTCCGGATAGCGCTGCGCGCTTCCGGACTGACAGCCGGAGTGCGCTTCGCTCCGCTTGGAATGACAGCGGTGGGGGTGCGATGAGCGCAACGGCCATTACCCAACCCAGGAGAATACGAGCGCTCAATCCCATAGCTCTCCTCCAAAGCACGATACGTCGCTGCGCGACATGTGCCAGGCAGGCGCCTGGCGCTCCCGGATTCTACCTGCCCGACAGCTCTGTATACCGCCGCAGGTGCCAGTCGGTGTTGCCGAACTGGCTTTCGATCATGGTGACGCGTTTGAAGAAGTGGCCGACATTGAGTTCGTCGGTCATGCCCATGCCGCCATGGATCTGGACGGCGTCCTGGCTGATCAGCTTGCCGGCCTTGCCGATCTGCACCTTGGCGCCGGAGGCGGCGAGTTTGCGCTGGCGGTCCGGCTCGCCGAGTTTCAGCGTGACCATGTAGGTCATCGAGGTGGCCTGCTCGGCCGCCATGAACATGTCGACCATGCGGTGCTGGAGCACCTGGAAGTTGGCGATGGGCTGGCCGAACTGCTTGCGCTGTTTGGCGTAGGAGATGGTCGCTTCGTTGAGGACCTTGAAGCAGCCGATGGCCTCGGCGCAGAGCGCGGCGATGGCCTCGTCGGCGACCTTCTCGATCAGCGGCATGCCGTTGCCGACTTCGCCGATGACGGCGTCAGCGCCGACGGAAACGTTTTCGAAATAGACTTCAGAGGCGCGCAGGCCGTCGACCGTCGGGTAGTCGCGCGTCGAAACGCCCTTGGCGTCCTTCGGCAGGAGGAAGACGGTGACGCCCGCCGCATCGCGCTGGGCGCCGGAGGTGCGGGCGGTGACGATGAGGTGCGTGGCGAAGGGGGCGCCGGTGACGACGGCCTTGTGGCCGTTGAGGACGAAGCCATTGCCGTCCTTCTTGGCCGTGGTGGAGACGTCGCTGAGGTCGAAGCGGGATTTCGGTTCGGAATAGGCGAAGGCGTAGCGGCGCTCGCCGCCGATGAGCTCGGCGAGGTTTTCTTCCTTCTGGGCGGCCGTGCCGCCATAGCGGAGGAAGCCGCCGCCGATGACCACGGTCTGCAGGTAGGGCTCGATCACGAGACCCTTGCCGAATTCTTCCGAGATGATCATCGCCTCGATGGGGCTGCCGCCGAAGCCGCCGTCAGCTTCGGAGAAGGAGGCGCCAAGCAGGCCGAGCTCCGCGAACTGCGTCCACATTTCGGGGCGCCAGCCGGCTTCGCTTTTTGCGACCTTGCGGCGGGTGTCGAAGTCGTACTGTTCGCGGACCAGGCGGGCGACCGTGTCGCGCAGCATGTCCTGTTCGGACGTAAAGGCGAAATCCATGAAACAAGGCTCCTTGCGACCCTTCTAGGCCGGGGGTTCGGGATCGTGCAACTGTGTCAGGCGGACGCTTCCGCGGGCGCGACTTTCGGCCGCTTGGGCCGCCGCTTCGGGCCGGCGAGCGCAATGTAGATTTCGGCGACGATCAGGTTCGGAACCCAGGCGAGCCAGGCGATGGCGCGGTAGGCGTCGAGCGGGAAATCGCCCTGGTTCTGGATGATGGCGACGGGCAGGTAGATGCGGAGCGTGACCGCGGCGAAGGTGAGCGCAAAGGAGCGGATCATCCAGCGCTCGTGGGCTACGAAATCCTTCCGCATGGCGGCCGCCAGAGCCAGGAGCGTGAACGGGACCCAGAACACGGCAAGCAGAAGGAAGCCCCAGCCGGCGATGGGGCCGGCGGTGGAAGACAGGGCGATCACTCCGCCGGCGAGGCCGCCTGTGACGCAGGCGGCGACGTAGATGCGGCCGATCCAGCGGTGGAACGCCGGCGCCTTCCGGCGCAGAGGCTTCAGGAACTGGAAGGCGCCGACGAGCATGGCGACGCCCGAGGCGGCGATGTGGACGCGCAGGCCCCACGGATCGAACATCGGGTTGGAAAGGCCCAGCGCCGCAAAGCCGGTGGCGACGAGGTATAGCGCATAGCCGCCAACGCCGACGGACAGGAGCATGATCACGGTCCAGGCGATGGAGCCGCCAACACGCGCAGCAGACATATCTCCCTCCCCTCCATCGTCATCCCGGAAACCGCGAAGCGATTGTCCGGGGCCCATTTCTATTCCTGTACAAGCCGGGGAATGGGTCCCGGGTCTTAGTTTACCCTGAGGAGCCGCCGCAGGCGGCGTCTCGAAGGGCTTCGTTTCGCCCGGGATGACACCCTGTTGCGGTTAGAGGCCAAGCACCATCTTGGCGATGATGTTGTGCTGGATCTCGTTGGAGCCGCCATAAATCGAAGCCTTGCGCATGTTGGCGTAGCTGGGCGCCGTGAGGTGCGCATAGTCGGGCCCGATCGGGAGCTGGTTGTCGCCATCGGTTGGGAAGCCGCGGAAGTACGGCGCGCCGTAGACGCCGACGGCTTCGAGCGTCAGCTCGGTGATGCGCTGCTGGATCTCGGTGCCCTTGATTTTCAGGATCGAGCTTTCAGGCCCCGGGCCCTGGCCCTGGTTCTCGCGCGCGAGCGTGCGCAGCTCGGTGTATTCGAGGGCGGAGAGATCGATCTCGAGTTCCGAGATCTTCCGGGCGAATTCCGGGTTGCGGATGATCGGCTCGCCCCGGTCGAGTTCGACAGACGCGATCTGGCGCAGGCGCTCGATGCCCTTCTTGGAGCGGGCGACGCCGGCGATGCCGGAGCGTTCGTGCGCCAGGAGGTATTTGGCGTAGGTCCAGCCCTCATTCTCCTTGCCGACGAGGTTGGCGACCGGGACCTTCACGTCTGTGAACCACGTCTCGTTGACCTCGTGCCCGCCATCCATGGTGATGATCGGACGGACTTCGACGCCCGGCGTCTTCATGTCGACGAGGATGAAGGAGATGCCTTCCTGCGGCTTCTTCGCCTGCGGGTTGGTGCGGCAGAGGACGAAAATCCAGTCAGCGAAGTGGCCGAGCGTGGTCCAGGTCTTCTGGCCGTTGATGATGTAGTGGTCGCCGACCCGCTCGGCTTTCGTCTTCAGAGAAGCGAGGTCGGAGCCGGCGCCGGGTTCGGAATAGCCCTGGCACCAGAAGTCCGTGCCGTTGATGATGCGCGGCAGGTAGTGCGCCTTCTGCGTCTCGGAGCCGAACGCCATGAGCACGGGGGCGAGCATCGCCATGCCGAAGGGCGGGACGGGAAGCGTTTCGGCGCGGGCGCATTCTTCCTGGAAGATGTATTTCTGCGTCGCACTCCAGCCTGTGCCGCCATACTGCTTTGGCCAGGCCGGGGCGCCCCAGCCGCGCTTGAACAGCGCCTTCTGCCAGAGGAGGAAGTCCTCCTTGGCGTATTCATCACGTGAGAACTTGCCCCGCAGCTCGACTGGATAGTCCTTTTCGAGAAAGGTGCGGACCTCGTCCCGGAAGGCGACTTCCTCGGGGGTGAATTCAAGATCCATCAGTGTCTCCCGGGGGCGCTGGGCCCTTGCCCTTACGTAATGACGATTACCACGCCCGTTCGTCAATTCGCTTGCGCCTCCTTCCCTCAGGTACGTCAAGGGGTTTCGCCGATGGCCGCGAGGTCGCATTGCCGTCAGGGAACCCACTTCTACGGACGACGGATGCGTGTACTGGTGAGAGCTGAGGAGAGGTAGTCTTGGGAAACGATACCTGCTGGCCGGCATGCATCAACCCATAGAGACGCCCTGCGTGAAGGTCTGCGTGGTCGATGGCCAGTCGAACCATTGCCTCGGTTGCGGGCGTACTTTGGGCGAAATCGCCCGCTGGGCGCGCTTTTCGGACCAGGAGCGGGACGACGTAATGGCCTTGCTGCCGGCCCGGATAGACGCCCTTAAATCTGCCGGAAAGTTAGGTTGAACCGTGTTGGCCTGCTGTCCGTTTGTTCTTTGCTAGTGCATTCTCTGGTAATCGAGGGTCGACTGCACCGTTCCCCCGGGAGTCGCGTGACGTGAGGAAATCCCTGCTTCCGGCTTTGGCCGTGTTTGCGGCCGCCGCGATCGGAATGGTCGTGCTGCGCGATTCCATGACGCAGTCGGTGGACGCCAAACCGGCCCTGGCCGCCAGCGCCGAAATCGAGGACATCCCCAACATCAGCAGCCACCAGATCCGCACCGCTTCCCTGCGCAAGGAAGGCGACGGGCATTTCTGGGCGACGGCCTATGTCAACGGCGAGCCGGTGAAGTTCCTGGTCGACACGGGCGCGAGCCTCGTCGCGCTGAGCCTGCGCGATGCGCGCAAGATCGGCCTCGACACCGACAAGCTGGAACAGAACGCCGAAGTGCGGACGGCGGCCGGCCGCGTGAAGGCGGCGGTCACCATGATCGACGCGATAGAGATCGACGGCGTGACCGTGAAGAACGTCCAGGCCGTGATCATCGACAAGGGGCTCGAGCATTCGCTGCTCGGGATGAGCTTCCTCAACCGGCTCGACGGCTGGGACGTGACGCCCACCGCGATCGTCATCCGGCAGTAGCTGTCTCCAGCGGACGCACTGCGGCGAGCGCTTCGTCGTAGATCGCAATTGCCGTAACCCCCCGCGCGCCGGGCGCTTTCTCCGACAGTATGCGCCGCCATTGCCGTGCGCCGGGGCGGCCCGCGAACAGCCCCAGCATGTGCCGCGTGATCGCGTGCAGCGGGACGCCCTCGCCCAGCCGGCGCAGGATCCACGGGCGGAAGGATGCGGCGGCTTCGTCGGGCGTGCGTGACGGCGCGGTCGAGCCGAAGAAGCGGCGGTCGGCTTCGAGCAGCAAGGCGGGCGTGTTGTAGGCGGCGCGGCCGAACATGACGCCGTCGACACTGGCGAGTTCGCGCGTCGCGGTTGTGAAGTCAGCGAGGCCGCCATTGAGGATGATTTCGAGATCGGGACGCGCAAGCTTCAGGTCGGCGACGATGGCGTAGTCGAGCGGCGGAAGCTCGCGGTTCTCTTTCGGGCTGAAGTCCTTTCAGCCACGCCTTGCGGGCGTGAACGATGAAGGTGGCGATTCCCGCCCTCGCCACGGTGTCGACGAAGGAGAAGAGCCGGTCGCGCGGTTCGTCATCGTCGACGCCGAGACGGTGCTTCACCGTGACCGGCACGCTCTTTCCCTCGTGTCTGGCGGCCTCGCGCATGGCGCCCAGGCAGTCGGCGACGAGTTGCGGCTCGCGCATCAGGCAGGCGCCGAACGCGCCGGACTGCACGCGCTCCGACGGACAGCCGACATTGAGGTTGATCTCACAATAGCCGAGCGACGCGCCGATGCGCGCCGCCTCGGCCAGCTTCTCCGGCTCGGACCCGCCGAGCTGCAGCGCGACGGGCTGCTCCAGACTGTCGAAACCCAGCAGCCGCTCGCGATCCCCGCGCATCACCGCGTCGGCGGTGACCATCTCTGTATACAGCAGCGCATGCCGCGACAGATGCCGGTGAAACGCCCGGCAATTCCGGTCGGTCCAGTCCATCATGGGCGCGACCGCAGAACCTATGCGATTGATTTTTCATCAAAAATATTGGAACATCAGGGCAATAGGCACAAATTCGCTGGCACAATGTTTCCTCGAAAGTTCCCCGTGTTTCCCCGTGTTTCCGTTCTGAGTGTGCCTGTGGTGTGCCTGGAAATGGCGTTTGAAGTGGTGGTTGGGAAGAGAAGGTCATGGCGACGATTGACCGGCGGCCGAATGGCAAATGGCGGGCACAGGTAAGACGCGAAGGGCACGTCCTTAGCAAGACCTTTGTCATGAAGGGCGACGCCGACGCCTGGGTGCGCGAAACAGAGCGCGCATCGACAAGGGCGAGGATCCGACGGCCCGGCGCCTCGCGGCGGACGGGACATTCGGATCACTCATCGACCAGCACATCGACGACCTCACGACCTACGGGAAGCAGCTGCGCCGATCCAAGGATGCTGCACTGACGCGCCTGAAGCGCGAGCTCGGCGTCCGAGCCGCTCACGAAACTGACCCGCGAAAGGCTGATCGAATACGGTCGCAAGCGGTCGAAGGAAGGCGCTGGTCCCGCAACACTGGCGATCGACTTCTCCTTTATCGGCACTGTTCTCACGCATGCCTCAGCCATGCACGGCCTCGCAGGTGGACACAGAGAGCGTAAGGCTGGCGCGGACAGCGCTCGTCCGGATGGGCGCAATCGGCCGGTCGGAGGAGCGCGACCGCCGGCCGACTACTGACGAGCTTGAGAAGCTGTTCGCAGCGTTCGACGCCAACACGCGCAACACCATGCCGATGTCGGCAATCGCAAAGTTCGCAATCGCAACTGCTATGCGTCTCGACGAAATCGTACGGATCGAATGGCGGCACCTTGATCCGCGCTCACGTACGATCCTGGTTGAGGATCGGAAGGACCCGCGTCGCAAGGATGGCAACAACCAGCGCGTGCCGCTTCTCGCCGTCACCGGGTATGACGCGTACGAAATTCTGGATGAACGACGCCGCAGCGGTGGCGGCAACAGAGGACGCTGCTTCCCCTACAATGGCAGATCGGTTGGGACGAACTTCCGCCGGACCTGCCAGGACCTCGGTATTGAGGATCTTCACTTTCACGACCTGCGGCACGAGGGGACAAGCCGCCTGTTCGAGGCCGGTCTGACCATCGAGCAGGTGCCGCTCGTGACTGGGCACAAGGACTGGAAAATGCTGAAGCGGTACACGCAACTTCGCCCTGAGAACCTTCATGCACTTCTGAGTAAACGCGTGTGACTGCCTTGGCGCCATGATGATCGGTCGCGCTTGATCAGACCAGCCGTCGCGGCAAAATCTCGTCAACAGGCGAGGTACCATGATAACAGTAACGCGCGAAACGCTCTACGAGCAGGTTTGGTCCAGACCTATGACCAAGGTTGCCGAGGAGTACGGCCTGACCAGCACGGGCCTTAAGAAGACCTGCAAGAGATACGATATCCCGACGCCTCCGCGCGGCTACTGGCAACAACTCGCGCACGGCAAGACTGTCACGCAAGTGCCATTGTCCAGCGCGCCTTCTGCGGGCAACACAATCACGATCACAGGCGACACTCGTCCCCGTTTCAGTGAGGCCGCCCACGACGGTGAAACAGCGCGCGCCATTTCCACCGCCATCGACGCAATAATATCGGACGTTACCGAGTCCCTCGCTCTGGCCACCACTCGTCGCGCCGCTCAAAAGGCGCGTCAGGATTTCCAGGGATTTATCAATGTCGGAGGACGGGGCTTGCTTGGACTGCGGATAGCGTCGCCGCAGCTTGAGCGCGCAATGCGAATTGCTTCCTCCCTAATCGCGATTTCGGAAGCCAGCGGCGGCGGAATTGCAGTTATCGAAACTGGGCTCGCCCTCAAGATCAACGGCACGGACATCGCCTTCAGGATCGAGGAGGAAGGTCATGCGGAGCCTCACACTCCAACGCCGGACGAAACAAGACGGGCGAAAGACAACGCCCGGTGGGTCGGCTCGCCTCAGCCTTGGCCGAAGTATGACTATTCTCCCTCGGCCGGCTCTCTGTGACCATTGATGCCAACCCGTACTCGGGCATCCGCCGCAAGTATGCCGACGGCAAGAAGCAAAAGCTCGAAGACCTGTTCGCCAAGATTCTGGATGGCTTCGCTGATCACGCCGCCTACATGGCCGAACAGAAGCGCCTGAACGCCGAGCGCGCACGCGCCCACGCTGACGCCGAAGCAAGGCGCCAACGCCGGCAGGCTTATGAGGCACGCGAAAAGCGACGCCTAGAGATGATCGACACCATCCACATCGCAGCTGGCGGCTAGGCAAAAGCTCCTGGCGGTTCTGACGCATCAGGAAAAGGAACCAGATCACGCGGGATCGATGGCGATCTGGATACGCAATCGCATCCGTATGATCGATGCGACCCTAAGCGCCGATTTTGTCGACCTGTCTGCTCGCCACGCAAAGATCAGTTTTGCCGAAAAGGAAGATCAACCAGAGGAGCGATACAGCTACTTCGAACCTTTCGCACTTCAGTTCTGGGAGATTGACGAGGCGCGCGGTATTGCGACGTCGATCTCTGGGCAGGGCTGGCTCGACGCGCATCCCTTGGACCTTCCAGCCTCGCCTGTCGGAAGCTAGACGCTCACGGCGAAACTGCGGCCAAGCCTCGTTGCTCGTCCTAGGCTGGAAGCTCATCCGTGGTTCGAGACTGACGCCGACCCTCAGCGAATGCTGCAAGGTCGGCAGGATCATATCTGACGGCGCGTCCGGTAGCGCGGATGAAGCGCGGGCCCACGCCATAGCATCGCATCTTGTCGAGTGTTGATTTGGACAGGCCAAGCCAGGCAGCAGCCGCACGCACGTCCAGAAGATGCGGCGTGCGTTTCTCTTTCCTCGGCGCGGCCGCGGCCGCGCCGGGCGATGGACGCACACACTCCGTTTCAACTGCTGCCGGCAGCGAGGACGATACTTCTAATTGAGCAAACAAATCGTGCTGCGCGTTCCCGATTAGGCGTGCCTTCCTATGAGACATTTCGGCTATCCACACTGCACGACCAACTGGGCGCGTCTTCGTTACCGGCTAAGGCCGCTGCATTTCTTGGGGATCAGTATGGACCTGTAGAATGTCTCCGCCACCCCGTTCATCCACAACATGAAAGCGCGGCGGAATAGCAGTACGTTGCGTGTCAAACTGGGCAGACGACAACTCAGCTCCAAGGACGGACGGCGCGTCTCGTCATCAGAATGGTGAAAACTCGATCCCTTCGGTGCCGTGCATGCATGCCGGTAAATCCAGCTTCAACTGGCAGCGTCAGACCATCCTGCAAGCGGGATCGATTGCTTCAAGTATGGGTCCCTAATCTGACCTGCGATCGAATGTCAGGTGTCACCGAACACTTGGAAGAACTCAATGATGGCCGCTAACTCTTCCGGCCGCACTTGCGCCATTTCTTCCGCGTCTGCGGCGTCGATATCGCCCCAAGCAAATTCACTTGGAACCAGATTTTGATGCGCGGCCCGTGTGCTGTAGCCCTGCAGACCCATGGCGTCCATGACTCTACGGACATCGTCGTCAAATTCCTTGTCGTCCCTTGAGCCGTGGGGATCGAGACCTCTACTGACCCTCTGCTTCGTGAGACGATACTGAAACTTGAATATGAACTGCGAAAACGGAGACGGTTCGTAGTCTTCGGCGATCGTGTCGGGCTGCGCGTCATTATCTTCCCACGCCAAGTCGTAGACGTCCTTCATGGATGCCTGACCGCATCGTCGACCGGCCACGACGCGCGCGGGTCATCCAAGCCGTCCCAATCAAAGCTACCGTCGGGCAGGAACTCTTGAATGGCGGCGATGATCACGTCTGGGCTCGAGGGCTCCCCAAAGCCGAAGTCATCCAAGGTGGCTAGCTCAGCTTTCTCGTCGATCATGCTGTATGACTTGAAGTCCAGTTCATCAGCCTCGTCGACCCTGCCTTCGCTCCGCAAGTACGCGATTGTTCGCTCGACATTCTCAAGGTCTACGCGGTCCCTGTTGTCGCAGAATCTCAGATGAAACGCGATTGCGAACCGATTTTGGTCGGTTAGTTCCCAATGCCTGTGCAGGGGTATCTCGGGCGCGGTTGGTTCAGTCATCGACCCCTCTGTTGCTGTAGTGTCGTAGTCTGTTCTCGTGGCTCACAGGAATCGGAATGGAGTTCCTGACTTTCGGACTGCAACGTGGTCGAAGCCGTTCTGCCTGAGAATCTTTCGCACGAGTCGTTCCAACCTAGCCTGCCGCTTGCTCGGTCCAACGATAACTTCTTCCAGGGCGTCGAGATAACCCACCAACAATCGCCGAGACGGCCCAACCAAGGGAGCGCGACCATTGAGGGACTGTTCGAGCTCTGGAACGACGACAAGTCTGACTTCTCGCTCGTCTTCGAAATCAGAGTGCTTCCCGCACACCACGAGCACAGGAAACTTGACGAGCGTGTCCAGATCAATCTGCGGGTTGTACTCCTCGCCCAATTCCAAGTTCATCACAAACTGGGTGAATTGATCGGAGATTGACGGCGCGGCATCGATCCGGCGCTGAATTTCGTCGTGATCCTGACCATAGTACACCCGGTCGAGGTGAATGTGGCTCACCCCCTTTGTCTTTAGAATTTTTTCGGTCTCAAGCCGGAGTTTTTCGGTGTTGAACGCCAGCGCAACACCTTGGCCCTCGTTTCTCTTTCTCCACTTTCTCTTGTCCTTTTCGAGGCTTCCGTAAAGTCGCCACATCGTGAGCAAGCCGTTCTCCTGATGCCGGGCCGCGTGCACAGAGAAACAGGTGATGTGCAAGGGTGTCGGATAGGATTCCAACAAGGCGTCGAAGAACCTGCGCGCTCGCTCAAGCAGGTCCTGCTCTATTTCAGCCTCTGGCCTCGTCAGGATGCCGCCTCTGGCGTTGGCGGTTGCGAGCAACGTCGTCCGAGCGTCCGTCGCCATACGTCTCGCCAGAGGCTCACGGACGATCCTTGCTTCCTGCCGGTCGTTCGTTTCCTCGAAGTGCGTAGCGAACATGGCTTTGGACTGAAGAATTTTGGAAAGACTACTTGCATTGGTATAGTGAAACAGCCGCGGCTCGTCCCTCGCCAACTGTGCTTCGTCGATCCATGGCAAGTTGGCCATGCGCATCCCTCCCCACGAGTTACGGCACTGTGCCGCAAGCGCCGCCACTTTGCACCTCGCGTTGGTGCGTCCTCAGTGCCCCCGAGTGTGCACGCGCTGTCGAGGTGTTCGACGCGGACGCGACACGATCCGTCGGGGAATTCAGATGAAGCTATAGGAGGCAGGCACGACGCAGTAGCCAAGTATGACTGGCCGCGGCCCTTTCGTTCCGTGGACGTAGAATTCCCCAAGCTTCTTTCGCGATCCCCGGCACACCCAGATCATCGACGCGAACCATCAACACACATCCTTGTGGCGACTCGATGCTCCGGGCGTCACAGGCGTAGCGAAGCGCCAACCCGCTATTCCTCGCGAACGATATCGCTTCGAGAGGAGGATCGGCCCTGAATCCTGCGGCCAGTATCGTCTCCAGGTTCGTCGCAGCCGTGCCGTGGAGGAAAATGTTCGTGTCGTTTTCAAACTCGCTGGGAAACAGTCGATAGTCCCGTTCCTCGCGCGGTGTGTAGAAGGAGTATTTCTTTGCGGCGTCCATCGGGCTTTCCCTCCGCGACTCCAGCGATGAGCTATCGTCGAGAGGCGGGAACATAGACCAGCCTTCCACTCCGATAGGCAGCCTGGACGACGCGTATTCCTTTGGTTTTGGCGACAAATCGGGGCTGCACTAGTGTGTCGGCACTCGGGTTTGCGCCGTTCGTGAGGCCAAGGCTCAGAAGGCCTTCGCGAACGTACCAGCGCGTCAAAGACACCGGCGCGTCCCCGTGAAAAATAGACTGGAGGATGGTCAGGGTTTCGTCGTTCACTTCCGGCGTCCCGAACAGCATGTGCGCTTCCCGGTCATTTGTTTCTCTAGACCTAGTTCAAACGTTTCTCCTTGTCGTGCGCACGGCAACCATAGGTGCAAACACACGAGGAACTGCGCCCATAACGAGCGACTGAGAATAGCAGACGGATGTCGTCTAGCGTGTCTTCGCCTTTCGCGACCGCGCGGTCCTCGTCTCTCCCCATCAGACGGCATGACCAGCTCAACGTGTGAGACGCCCAAGGCTTGCGCTAGTTCGTAGATGGTCACTACGGTTGGGTTTCGTTTCCCTACCTCGAGTCCGCTGAGATACTGCTGGCTAAATCCCGATCGGGCCTCAACCTGTTCCTGGGTGAACCCCTTTTCCCGCCGAAGGCGTGCGAAATTTCGTCCCACAAGCTTCCGCATGTCCATGCAGAAACGTTGCCGGTTCACATACTTTGGTGTTATGTACTATAGTGTGTATTCGTCATTGGAGCTCAGCCGTCATGGATACTTCACCGGTGTCTTCGATTAAGACAAAACCGACCCGTCCTGGGAAAGCATCAGCATCACTGGTTGAGTTGGTAGCCAAATGGGTCAACGACCGACGCCATTGCGATGACCTTGTAAGGAGATGGCAGTCTGCGGAGAGCGACCTGTCAGCGAGAGCGAAGGTGGAAGGGATTCCATTCGAAGAGGCGTTCACAAAGGCGTGGGCCGAAGTAGAAAACATGAACGCTCTGATGAAGCGCATCGAACGCCTCGATCGCAAGTTGCCAAACTCCGCAGAGGAAATCATGCGCGTTGCGGCCATATCCGCTGATGACGCGACAGCGAAGATTTGGCTTGGCTTGAATATGCGCACGCCCTCTCCAGACGACATCTTGGCTTGGGCTCTCGTTGAGACAGGATATAGAGAGCTTCGCAGAAATCGGCGGGAAACATGAGGATGGATGACGCGACGCTGCGTCTCGCGACATCAGGTTCCTGCATCCCCAAGCCAAGCGATGATCGCTTGTCCCTGTGAGAACGCGCACCTAACGCAAACCCAACCCCGGCGCTCGCGCCAGTCCCCATGATAGCCCTTGCCTGCGCAGGACGCCCTCTACCTGCCGGCCCGCAAACCCCTCCAGCGCCGGACGCCATGGGACGAGGCTGGCATGGCGATCACCGATAATGAGCGCGACCCGCCCCTGTGCGAGATCGATCCGGCGTGCATAGACGCCGCGCACTTGGCCAGCCGGGACCGCCACCACCGGCATGCCGATCTCCGCCGACACATTAACCGCAAGGCCGCGCAGCTCGTTCTCGGCCATGCGCTTCATCACCAACGGTGACAGCGCCTTCTCATCGGGCTTGAGCCAGCCTTGCTCGATCAGGAACAGTCGACGCTGCTGCAGGGCTAAGCCAAGCTGGCGGGCGAAGCCGCCCTCGCCGACAAGTGGGGCGGCTTCGCCCGCCAGCACGCGGTCGAGCCGTGTGGGACCCCCGGCAGTGATCTGTTCCTCCAGCGTCCAGTAGGAGAGAACACTGGGCGACACCGGGTAACGCCGGGCAATCCGCTCCTCATACATCAGCGCCCGCTTGAGGTGATTCTCTCCCACCGTGAACACGCCGTCGGCTGTGCGCGCGACAAGGCTCATCCGGCGCATGGCTTCGAGCCGGCGGATGTTGGCTTCCACCAGACCGCGGCTGTCGCCCGGCGCTGCGGTGAGATGATGCTCCAGCGAATAGACCCCGCCGGTCCGTTCAGCGACCTGGGCAATGGCGTGATCTGACGGCCTTGCCTCTGGAACATTGGGCTCGAACGCCACCATCGCGCCCGGGATGGCGTCCTGCAGCACGGCAAGGTCAGCCTCGCGCTCGAAGCGCTGATAGCGCAGCTCGCCGCTTCCGGTCTCGATGACGGCAAGGAACCCGTCGCCGAACTCGTCTCCGGGACCCAGATGCACCAGCCGGCCTTCGATCGCCTCGCTGCGATCCGCCGCCAGCACCGGCAGCGTCCGGCCCTCGCTGAGATAGCCTGAGACGGTCCGCTCGACCTCGGCGTGTTCCCGCATCGCCTTCAGCTTGCCGAGCAGGTCATTGCTGATGCGCCCGCCCTCGTCGCCACGTTCGGCCAGCCCCCATCCTTCTAGCCGCTCCAGCCGGGCGATGAGATCTGGCCGGTGCGGAATGATAACCCCTGATACGTCCTGAGACGCCACCAGCTGCCGGTCGAGCGCGGTTGGACCAAGCTCGCTGATCTCCCGGAACCGCTCCCTGACCAGATCTGCTTCCAGCCGGGGTCCGAGGATGCGGGTGGCTACCTCCTGCGCATGCTCGCGGATGCCGTGGACAAGGATCTTCGACGGAATGAACAGGTCCTGCCCGTCCGCTCGCTTTCCCCGCACCAGCACATGGCTGTGCGGGTTGTCGGTGTCCCAGTGGTCGACCGCCAGCCATTCCAGCCTGGTCCCGAGCTTCTGCTCCAGCCCGGCCATCACCTCGCGGATGAACGGTTTGAGGTCGCCCAGCGCCTCCCCGTCCTCCGGACTGACGATCAGGCGGAAGTGCAGCCGATCATCCGCCCAGCCGGCGGTGATCGCCTTGCCATCGACGCCCTCCTCACCTCGGTCATAGAAAGCGAGCCCCGCGTTGCCGGATGTTTCCTCGCGCTGCAGGTAGTCGACCGCGCGCTCAAGGCCTGGCTCGCTGCGTTCGGCGCTCCTTCCCTCCCGGCCAAGATAGCTGACGTGCGCCTTGAGCGGTGCGCCACGGCCGCCGCCATGAACCGCGAAGCGCGCCTTCACAACGACGCGGCGCTGGTTCGCCGCCGTCGGCCTCGCCTTGGGTGCACCCTTACGGAAGTGCGCGCGCAGACCGCTCTTCGAGGGCCCAAGCGCTGCCGACGTGCTGCTCTTGCCTGACCTCTGCCGCACGGTCGCCCGCACGCGCGAGAGATTGACGCCGCGGTCCTGGCCGATGCGGCCCAGCTTCAGCTCGAACTCATTCTCGCGCGTCGCCATGCGGGCCAGAATGCCATTACGCGGCGCTGCTTCCAGCGCCTGCACCTCATGCATGAGGAAGCGGTGGATGCACCGCACACCGACCGCTCAACCGCGGTGGAATCTTCTATGTGCAGGCAGGGCCCAGCGGCCCGCAGCACGGCACGTGCTTTATCTTGCCCTCAGCCGCTCACCCAGCGCGCTCAGTCCTATCGCCTCTACGCCGTCACTCAGAGGGAAGGTGTCTTCGCCCGCGTGTACGATGAACGTGCGCGAGGGCTTGAGATCAGCAATCGCATTGTGGAGGCCCTTCGAGACAGAGGGCGAAGCGCTTCTCTTGATCTCGATCGCCCATCTGCCCTGACGCCCGCCGAGATCAAGAACGAGATCAACCTCTGCACCGGCAGCCGTTCTATAGAAGCTCGCCGATGCATCGGGAGCTGCCGCGATCAAAGTCTCAATAACGAACCCTTCCCAGCTGGAACCGGCAACCGGGTGACCCACGACATCGTTCAAGGTCGGCAGGCTCAGCAAAGAATGCACGAGGCCGCTGTCGCGAACGAAGACTTTCGGCGACTTGACCAGACGTTTCCCCACGTTGCCGACGAGCGGCGGCAGACGTCGCACCAGCAGGAGGTCCGCGAGCAGATCAATGTAACGACTTACCGTGGGTGACGAGACATCCAGAGACGCTGCCAGACGGGAGGCATTCAGCAACTGTCCCTGATTGTGGGCCAGCATGGTCCAGAGGCGATGAAGTGTCTCCGCAGGGATGCGAGGACCGAACTGCGGGACATCCCGTTCGAGATAGGTCCGGACCAGATCGCGGCGGTAGGCGAAGCTGTCGTTGTCGGAGCGCGCCAGCAGGCTGTCGGGAAATCCGCCCCGGAGCCACAGGCGCTCCTGCGAGCGGCGATCCGGATCGACTTCCAGAGCAGTCACCGGCGTCAGGTTCACATAGGCAATCCTTCCAGCGAGGGTTTCGCCTGACTGGCGAAGCAGATCGATCGAGGCCGACCCAAGGATCAGAAAGAGACCAGTCCTGCGCCCTGCCCGTCTCGACCGGTCGATGACGCCCCGCAGCGGCTGGAACAGGTCAGGCACGCGGTAAATCTCATCGAGGATCACCAGCTTCCCCGCCTGCTGCTCGAGATAGAGCTCGGGCTCCTGCAGCCGAGCCCGGTCCTGCGGGGACTCCAAATCGAGATAGACGGAGGGAACGCCTTCGGCGATTTCATGTGCCAGCGTGGTTTTGCCAACCTGGCGCGGGCCGATGATGGCGACGGCAGCCTGACGTGCCAGCGCATCGCGAATGTCTGCTTCCGCTAATCTGTCGATCATCCTAGCATTTTTAACATGAGATATTAAAAATGCTAGAATGACGCGTTCGGGCCTTCGCGACGATTGATTACTTTCTCAGCCGTACGCCAGCACCACCATCCGTCTTTTCGCTCGGCTTCAAAAAGACGACGCCTGCCTCTTCTAAGACGCGTCGAACCGCTTCGACGTTTGCAAGGGTACTACCTTCGGGGCCGCGCACGCCTTCCATGCGCTTTATCGTCTGGACCGACAGCTTTGTAGCTGTAGCCAGTTTGCTCTGGCTCCAGTCCAGCAATCCCCGTGCAGCGCGAACCTGACCAGCCGTAAGCAAGAGTCACCTTTCGTATAACAAGTCACTTTTTGTTTTACCCAAAGCGCCGAATGGCCTAAAAGGTGACAACTGCTACCAAAGGTCAATTCAAGATGCCACGAATTCCCACGTCTGTCGGGAACCGCACGTGCGCGCATGCGCGGACCATCCCGACGCCAAATCATGCTCGGAACCGCAGCCACTGCTGTGATGGTCCCTGCTAGCCTAGAGAGCGATCCTGCGGTTGAAGCGTGCAACGCATGGCAGGCCAATCAAGCCGAATACGAAGACCTTACCAAACGCTGGCAAGCGCTCGAAACCTACCTTTTCCGCAACCGCAGCTGGTCGAGTCTTTCCAGACGCCAGCGCGCGGCCATTCCAGAAGCAGCTGAACTGGACGCGATCGATGATCGTCGTGACGAACTTTCCGACTATGAACAGCAGCTTTTGATGGTCGTACTCCAGACCAGCGCAACCACACCCCGTGGTCTGGCCGCCAAGCTGACAGTCGCTGCTTCTATCGTTCGTCCCTACGAGAACGCAGAGGGGCATGACCTGATAACGAGTGTGCTGCGAGACTTCCGGAGCATGACTGGAGGCACCCTCGAATGACCCGAGCGCTCCGAGTCGGATTGGGGGCCGTGCGAGCCGCCTCCGGCCCGTTCTTGCCCCCAGCGCACTCCGCAAGCCTGGAGCGCTAGCATGAGCGGAATCGCGGAGAAGTATACTTCGGTGATGGCGCTCTGTGCGGATTCCGACGTAGATCGGCCGGGCAATACGAAATGAGTTCGGCCGGGGTTTCCAAAGTGAGGTCGGCCGCCGAATCCAAAGTGAGTTCGGCCACCGATTCCGATTTGAGTTCGGCCACCCCCTCGGGGTGACGGGGAGCGGGCTTCGGGCATGGGTTGTCCCCTTCATCAGGAGGGGGCTCATGCGCGGAAAGCCGATCAGAATGCACCACATCAGGGAAGTGCTGCGTCAGAAGGCAGGCGGCGCCAGCAACCGGATGATCTCCGGGTGTCTGGGGATCGCCCGCTCGACGGTCGCTGACGTGATCGAGCGGGCGGCGGAGGCGGGGCTGAGCTGGCCGGAAGCGGGCGCGTTGTCGGATGCGGCGCTGGCGGGGGCGATGTTCAAGCGCGGGGCGGTCTCTCCGCATCTGGGGGCGCGGCGTCATGTCGAGCCGGACTGGACGGCGATCCATCTTGAGCTGAAGCGCCCCCATGTCACGCTGGCGCTGCTCTGGGAGGAGTACCGACGGGCGAATGCCAAGGGCTATGGCTACTCGCGGTTCTGTGAGCTCTACCGCGGCTTTGAAGAGAAGCTCGCCCCGACGATGCGTCAGGTCCACGTGGCTGGCGAGAAGCTGTTCGTCGACTTCGCCGGCGGGACTGTGCCTGTACTGGTCGACCGACTGAAGGGACAGATCCGCCAGGCACAGATCTTCGTGGCGACGCTGGGGGCGTCATCCTACACCTTCGCTGAGGCGACCTGGACGCAGACGACGGCCGACTGGGTAGGCGCCCAGGCCAGTGCGCTGGCCTTCTTCGGCGGCGCGCCGCGTCTGATCGTGCCGGACAACCCGAAGGCTGTGATCGTCAAGGCGTGCTTCTACGAGCCGAGCGTGCAGCGGACCTATGCGGACTTCGCCGCGCACTACAACATCGGCGTTCTCAATGCCCGGCCACGCCGTCCTCGGGACAAGGCCAAGGTCGAATCTGGCGTGCAGCTGGTGCAGCGCTGGATCCTGGCGGCGCTGCGGAACCAGCGGTTTACCTCGCTTGCAGAGTTGAACGCGGCCATCAGGGTGTTGGTGACGCGGCTCAATGAGCGTCCCATGCGCAAGCTCAGGACGACGCGGGCGGTGCTGTTCGAGACCGTCGAGAAGCCGGCGCTGAGACCGTTGCCGACGGAGCCTTATGTTTACGCCGAATGGAAGATCGCGCGTGTCGGCCTTGATTATCATGTCGACATCGGCGGCCACTACTACTCGGTCCCCTACCGGTATCTGCGGGCTCAGGTCGACGTCCGTATCGCGGCGCGCACTGTAGAAATCTTCCTCAAGGGCGAGCGGATCGCCACCCACCGGCGCGAAGGGACATGCGGGCGCCACACCACGCAGCCCGATCACATGCCGGAGAACCACCGCGCCTACTCCAACTGGACGATCGAGAAGATCACGGCCGAAGCCGACAGGGTCGGCGTCTCCACCGCCATGCTGGTGCAGCTGATCATCGCGGGCAAAGACCATCCCGTTCAGGGCATCCGAACGGGGCTGGGGATCGTCCAGCTCGCTCGCCAGTATGGCCCCGAGCGTCTCGAGAAAGCGGTCGCGCGCGCTCTGGAAAGCGGGCTGAGGAGCTATGGCTCGGTCCGTTCGATCCTCGAGAACAAGCTCGATCAACATGCCCCCGCCAAGACGGGCGCTGATGCACGGCCCATCGGCGCGCATCCCAACGTCCGCGGCCGAAGCTATTACCACTGAGGAGAGAAGCGATGCTGACCCACCCGACGACCAACCAGCTTGCGGCCATGGGGCTGCATGGCATGGCCAAGGCGTTCACCGAGCTTGGCGCCAGCGCCGATGCCGACAACCTGACCCATGGAGAGTGGCTGGCGTTGTTGCTCGAGCGTGAGACGACGTTCCGTCAGGACCGGCGTCTGACGGCGCGGCTGCGATATGCCCACCTGCGCCACACAGCGGCGCCTGAGGACATCGACTGGAAGACGGCGCGCGGCCTTGATCGCGCGCTCTTCACGGGGCTGCTGAAAGGCAACTGGATCGACGCCGGCGAAGCGCTGATCGTGACTGGTCCGACCGGGGTCGGCAAAAGCTGGCTTGGGTGCGCCATCGGCTTGCAGGCCTGCCGCGACAACCGGTCGGTGCTCTACACCCGCGTTCCAAAACTGTTCGCCGATCTCGCGCTGGCGCATCTGGACGGCCGCTATCCCCGCCTGATGCGCTCGCTTGGCAAAGTGAAGCTGCTCATCCTCGACGACTGGGGCCTGGAGCCGCTCGACGCCCAGCAGCGTCATGACCTGATGGAGATCCTCGAGGAGCGCTATGGGCGCGGCGCGACACTGATCACCAGCCAGGTCCCGGTCGATCGCTGGCACGACATCATCGGCGATCCAACCTATGCCGACGCGATCCTCGACCGTCTCGTTCACAACGCACATCGCATCGCGCTCACGGGCGACAGTCTACGCCGCCTCAAGCGCTCCAAAACGACTGCTTGACCACAACCGAAACCGAAGACAATCGTAGCCACGCCTGAAGGACGCTCGACCCCTGTCGAACTCACTTTGGAATGACCGGCCGAAGCAGTCGGAATCCGCAGCGCTCTGTGAGCGCCATCGATTGATTGACCTCAGGCAGGAAGAAATCCACGAGCTGCTCGGCGATCTGGAGGTGATGCTCGCAGACCGTTATAGCTGGTTCCAACTAACGCGAGTGCAACGACGCCAACTTGCGGCTGCTCAGCCTTTCTATGACTTGGAAGACGAACTCGAACAGCTCGGCCGTCAGAGCGCGCAGGTGGTAGTTGATCTCCGAGGACTCCCCGCCTCCTCACTCATCGAGGCGATTGCGAAGCTGGAGGTCGTCGCGCGCGTGATGGAGCCGGATGATTATCCCGACGCTCACGCGCTTCTGAGTAACGCCATCGCAGACCTCACGACAATACAGTGCTGATCTCGGACGCTATCGAGCATCAAGCAGTGGACTTGGTAAGCTGGCCCACAGATCGCAAAACGAAGCGGCACCAGTTTAGAATGGACCGTTTCAATAGTTTCCAAGGATCAGGACCGGTGCCCACGCATTTGAGCACCAATGGGTTGGCCGGAATCTCTTTTCATTCCATCGCAATTGGTGATCGTGTAAGAAAACCCAATGCGATTCAAGAACCTCGATCGGTACAGAATTGGCGGCCCGTCCGACCGGCCTCGGCTCGCAATTCCGCCGCCGCTGACACCCGGCGGCCGTGTCTATCGCTACTCACCCAACGAAGAGGCGCACCCTCGTCACTTTGTCCTGGGTGGAACACTCGAAGGGTTCGAGCCGACGGCCGACGCGCTAGCGCGAATGAAACTGATGCCGCATTCGCCGCAGACCGTCTGCCCTTATAGCGGATCGATCGCCGCCGATGGCGAATTCCTGCACCCAGATGATCGGGACGCGGCCATCGAAACCGTCAAGCACGCCGTGGTCCAAGATGCGGCGGCTTACTTGCAAGACATGCTCAAAGGCGTCGCACGCAAGTCAAAGGGCTTTATCACCTACAAGCCCTCGCGATCTGCTCCGCCCGCCAAACCCAGGTTCGTCCGCGACGATCTCATGCGCGAACTTGTCTGCGACCACTGCGGGCGCGACTACGGCGTTTACGCCATCGCGCTCTTCTGCCCGGACTGCGGCGCGCCCAACGTTCACCTGCACTTCCAGCGCGAAACCGAGCTAGTGGATGCTCAGATCACGCTGGCAGAAGGTCTCGACAACTCCCAGCGCGAACTTGCCTATCGCCTGATTGGCAACGCGCATGAGGACGTGCTGACAGCCTTCGAGGCCACGCAGAAGACAATCTACCTCTACGGCATAAATCAACGACCCGCTGGATCGCCGCCGGTGAAGCCGGTGAAAAACGACTTCCAAAACGTCGATCACGCGACGACCCGGTTCGCCGACCTGTCGCTCAACCCGTTTTCCAGTTTGGACGCCGACGCTCAGGCGGCGCTTCGGCTCAATGTTCAGAAGCGACATATCATCGGGCACAATCTTGGCGTCATCGACGACAAATTCGCACAGCATGCCCAGGACGCGCGTGTCGGCGAGACCGCCAAACTCATCGCCGACGATATTCGTGTCTTCGCAGGCCTCTGCATGGCAGTCGTCGCAAACCTCGATGCATGGCTCGCAGGCGGGAAACCTGCGCCGTCGCTTGCGACTTCTCCGCCACCCAGCGTTCCGCCTGTAAGACCCAAGCTAGCCGTGCCGGCTCCCGGTCCGCTTGATCATTTGCGGATCAGCGATCTGGCCAAACGTATCGGCGTGTGGCTCGCCCAGCAGTCCATCGACGGAAGAACTGGCCTAGCCAACCCATCCGCCCTGGCTGACGCTTTCGCAGAGACCCCAAAGGCAGAGATGGAGGAGGCATTGGCGGAACTGGAAGCCGACGGCTTGGTGAAACTCCATCATGTGCTCGGGCCGTCACTACCTAGAATTCAAACGACACTCGATCTGTTTGCTTCGTTCGATCTCGCCGCCACGGGGCACGACCCCGCGCGCAACTCCGGCACGCTGGCCCAGCTAGCGCTGGAGGGTGAGGCAGCCGTTTCCGCAAAGGTTCTGTTCGAAAAGACCGGTTGGCCACATCGGCGCTTCAACCCTGCTCTGGCCCTCGTTGCAGATCAGATCCCCGACGGCCGCGTGATGAAGTCCGGCAGCGCAGAATTCACAGTCATGGGCTTCCACGTCCTTGCGGCCGACCGCGTCACGCTGAAGCGCTATCTCGAACGTGTCGGCGGCTTGGACTAGGCGTCCCGGGACCGGCGACGCGGGCCTTTCGTCCGGCGTGATACAAGCGCTTTGCTGCGCCGTGCCCCCGATTTGGGCGCGGGTGCGTTAGCAGCCTTGGCCGGACTAGTCTGCGCCCGCAACTCGGCATAGCGATCCAGACCAAGATGAATGCGCTGGGTGGCGTAGCCAAATTCTCGCAGGTCAGCGAAGGTGTGATAACCGGAATCGGTCGGGTATGGCTCGCCAGCTTCCTTCCAGGCGGTCTCAACGTTGTAGTGCGCAAACAGCTCGATACCCGTGAGAAGGACAACCAACGCTCTCGGGCCATCGCCAGCTCGCTCCCAGCTCCAGCGAACAAGATCTGCGAGAAGGCTCTTCTCGGTCTCGCTGAACGCCTTTTTCATCACGGACACAACGAGCACAGTTCTCGGAACAGCCTCCGCAACTTGTTTCAGCGTGTTCAAGTCGTCTTCTGTGATCGCCTCGACAGCGTAGCTTTTTGCCTCACCGACGACGAACACGGGTTCGCTGCTCTGTCCGAGCATCGCGCGATCTCCGCACCACAGCGCAAAATCGACTTCGCACGTCCGGCGCGCGTGCTTCAGATCGAGCGCGGTGGCGAACGTCATCTCCACATCGGATGCGCCGTGTAACTTGCGGGAGATCGCCGCGAGCGTGAGAGCCACCGCGTAGGCGCCTTCCGCGAAGTTGGGGACGCTGAACGGCCCCGTTACGCGATACCTCCAGTCCGGCTTCGCCCCGCCTTGCGGGAAACGGAAGGACCGAAGGCAACGCTCACAAGTCACATCATAGTCGACCTCGTCGAGCCCGAACCAGTTGCTATGCTGACAGTTCGGGCAATCGACACCCAGGCCAGCTTTTAGGATTCCGTGCTTGGGAAAGTCCTCCAGCGCAAGCGACGGCAGGCTATCCTCGGCGCGTCTGTCGATGAGCGTCTTCCAGCGCGCAACCTGCGCCGTGCGTCCCTGAAACTGCTTGCGTGTCGCATCGTCCTTGGCGCCGCGTACGACCTCTTGGCCAGCCATGCTGTCCAGGAGTTTGATCGTTTCCTCCTCAGCGATCAGGTGGACGCCCCAGAGCCCGCCCAAGCTGCCAATCAACTGCTTGGCGATACGCCCTGCTCCAGATAGCGTCGCATCAATCCCGAAGCCCTTGAGCCACGCGCTGATCGCCGCCTCGCCTTCAGACAACTCAAGCCGTTCCCGGACTCCTTCGTACTTTTGGAGAAGCACAAGACCCTCGCGGGTGATGATTGGTCGCTCCAGCAAGCTTCGGAAGAGGCGCGGTGTGCGCCGATCTTTGAGATTGCTCGGATGGACGAGCGCGACGTCTTCACAATTGTATGCTTGCAGCCTGACAACATTGGCCCAGCAACTCTGACCAAGCCCGTAGCGCTCAGCAAAGGTCGGCGCCAATGTTCTGAAACTGACAGCTCGATCTTCCTGCAGCTCGGCGTCGAAGTCGACTTTGTCCACGTCCACCTGATGACGTTCAGTGTGCGGACCGCCCGAACCTTCCGGCACTCTCGGATGCCAGGTGCCAGCCGGCCAGAGCGCATCTTGAGGACAATTGGACAGGTGGGTTTTGAAGAACTCGTTGATTGCCTCCTGGCTCATGCTGCGGCCGAAGTGAATGTGGCTGGTGAACTTCGTCCCAAAGGGATTGTTTGGAATGGGTCGGAAATTCTCGGTGACCATCTTGGTCATCGTCTCCGACAACTCCGCCGCCCAGACGAGCGGCACAGGATAGACCGGGCTCTCGAACAAGCGCCGGTTCCAGTAGTCGATCAGGTCATGCGGCTTGGTGTGATCAAAGACGAAGAACGTCAGCCTGCGATTGCCGCGCGGCGTGATGTCGAGCTTGTGGTTTGTCGGGAGGAACGGCGTCGTGGCGCCATCGCGGAAGTAGGCAAACCAGTGTTCAGGACCGACATCGACCGCTTTGGCCTCAAAGACGCGCCCATAGCATTCAGCGAAGTACTCAGCCCCGGCATCCTTAGGAAAGGCGCCAAACACCGCCTCGACAATCGGCGTCAGCGGCGTTTCGTTGAACACGAAAGTGGGACGCGGATCGCGCAAAACGAATTGTCGCTTGCTCTCATAGATGTCGCTATAGGCATCGATGACCGGAAGGCCGAACCGCAGCTCCGGCGGCCTGGCGTCTTGCGAGCTATGCAGCTCGTCGAGCGTCAGCAACTGGCTGTGGAACCTGTCCTCGCCAAGCGCGCCGTAACCGATCGACGCCGCGAGGCCAGACTCCGCTTCCACGAGAACATCGGGCTCAAAGAACTCCATGTAGTCTTCCGCGACTTGGCGGTCTGTCCGGCGCAATGCCTTGTGCTCATCCCGCCAGCATGTGGGATAGCGACCGACCGGAATGATCGGGTTCACCCGACCGCCCCAGAGGCAAGTTGACCACCGCATGATCCGGCTGATCGACGCCTTGTCGCTCGGCCGAACTAGAAATCCTATGCGCGTCGGACGCAGTCGAACCGATCCATAGATACGTTTTGTCATGCTGCGCCCAAGAAACGCGAGCGCGCGTTCGAAAAGCCCAGCGCGTGGCGCGTCAGCTCGGAAGTGTTGGAGCGGTTGATCAGGGCGAGAGGGGTCATCAGGTTTTCCGCTCCGCGCGCGCGGTCGCGACGACCGTCATTGAGCTCAATCCGGGTGAAGCAATAGCAAATATATGGCTTTCGACCCAGATTACTAAACGACGATAGCGAAGCGGGAGCAGAGTCAAAAGCAATAGGACGCGCGATCCGCGACAAATCCGGATTCGTTACGATTCCTCAGCGGCAGCCAGAGGTCGAAGGTTGAAGCCGTTCCCGAACGGGCCGCATTCGGCGCCCGCTTCGCCATTTCCGGCCACATCTTGCGCAACGCGCCATTCGATCGGCCACGGCATCTGCGCCGGTTTGCACCTGAACGGGTCACTGGGAGACACCAGGCCACGCGGCTCCTTGCGTGATGCCACAGCCGGTATGCTAATCTGTGTTTGCATGAAGTGCCCGACCCTCAATTCAACAATCATCGTCAGCGATGATGCGCGGCTCGCCGCGCGCCTCTCTTGTCTGCTCGCAACGCCTGGCATCTACCTGCCAGTGGTTGATGGGCCCAGGATGACCCGGCATGACCGAGAAGCGGAAACCGTGCGCCGCAACAACGCGGCGGCCCGGATAAACGCCAAGCGCGTCATCCTGGCCGGGCTGCCTCAGGATGCCGATGCCGAACTGACGCGACATCTACCGGCGAAGCGGATCATTCGCGTGTCGCCAGACACAGACCTCGAAGCACAGTTCCCGGACGAAGGAGCGCCGCGCAAGACCATCGTGTGGGGCCGGGACCAAATTGGCGCCGGGCTTCTGAGGGCTCTCCGGCAACGCGCAAACATCCGGTTTGAAGATGTGCCGTCTCCTGCCGGGCACGTTCCGTCCAGGTCGGGCCATTGGGTTGTCTGTGAGGACGGCGAGGAACTCTCGGAAGTTATCGCCGCGAACTATGCGCACTCCCTTGGCGCGGGGCTCGTTATCATCCCGCGACCGGGCGCCCAAGAGAGCGAAGCTCTGACCGAGGCCTTCTATGGCCTCTATGATCGAAATTCGGAGGAGCCGCAGACGGCCCGGCTGCAGCGCCTGAAGGCGAGGCTGCGGGAGCTGTGCGGCGACATACCTGTTCACGCGGGAGGATCGATCACGTTCATCACCAAGGATTTGCCCTACGGTTTCGGGTTTCCCGAAGTGCCGTCTACCCACCTCTACAAGTACCCGGACCTCGGCATCTCGATCGTCAACGGTTTCGCCGCCGAGCAGCCGCGAACGCGCGGCTGCAACATCGCCGTTCTGGTCGATCCGGAGACGACGGACGCTCCGGAGATCGCCGCAGCCGCGAAGACCCTGTCAGAGCGCGGCACCTTCGTGCGGGGCTATCAGGGCAAGGGCGCAAATGTCAGCGCCATAACCGACATGGCCGAGCTTTTTCCCTACGACCTGCTCATCTTCGCTACGCATTGCGGCGATGCCCCTGGATATAGGTGGACTTATGAGTACAAGGACACCGAAGGTCTGGACCGAACCCTTGTGGTCGACATCGCGCTCAGCATTGGCCGCAGCGACGATCCGGATCAGCTGCGGGTGATCCAATTTCAGCGCTTTCATTCGCTGGACGGGGTCGATTGGAACGATCTCGAGAAGAAGAAAAACCTCCATGTCGGCACCGCGATCCTCGACTTCATCGAGCGCACGCGAGGAGAAGACGAGCTTCAACCAACCCGGAAAGAAACGATATCCCGGGTCATGGGCTCAGCCGCGCTCAAGATGTCCGACCACAACTTATCGCCAATTCATCAGACGATTGCCAACAAGCACACGCCCATCATCATCAACAATGCCTGCGTCTCTTGGCATGAACTTTCCAGCCGCTTCTTCTTCGCCGGAGCGCGCGCTTACGTCGGAACCTTGTTTGAGGTCGGCACCAGCGAAGCCCATGACGTCGCGCTCGGCATCCTGGGCAAGCATTTCGGGAAGCCGCTGGCCCATGCGTTGTGGTCAACGCAGAACGCCGTCTACGGCGATGGATTGCGGCGGCCTTACGTCGTGTCCGGCGTCTATCCCCTGCGCCTTCGCGTCACGACCGAGGAAACACCGCTCTACATCATGCAGCAGCTGACAGAGGCGCTCGCAGAATGGCGGGCGCGATTGGCGCGCGTTCCACCAGAAGACACATTTGCGGCCAAACGCCTTGGCGAAATTGTCACCTACTATGAGCGCGAAGTTGAGGCGCTCGGGAAGAAGTGGTTTTCCGGGGTATAAAACTGAACTGGCTCCCGGAAATGATGGCACTGGAGGGCGCGCTCACTTTATTGTTCGTGCCCGCAGGCCCAGCCGTCCGAACGCCAGGCGCAGGGCTGACTTAGAACTTTTATGGACTGGACTGTGACGTACCTCAGAAACCTTGGTTGATCTAGCAGGAGTCGAACAATCGCCCCCTCAACTCTCACAGCTGGCTAACCGTGCGGATCGAACTCAACGTCCCCTCCACGAAAATTACTGCTCGTCGGCATCGAACGTTCGCAGTTGTCCGGGCTCGTCACCAGACGCCAGTCCATCTGCACTGAGGGTACCTCAAGGCTTCGTCCACAGCTGACAGGCTGGCCGGTCCTTCACTCTCCGAAGACGAACTTGCGGTAGCCTGGCAGGCCGCTAACCTGCCTCCGGTCGAAGACGCGGAGGGGGGGTCATGTTTGAAGTTGTATCTCAGCTCAGAGACACGCCTTCCAAGACAAGCGCCACGTTCGCGCTGCGCAGGGACCAGTGGGACGACTACGGATACAAAACGCAGTATCAGCTTTTCTTGCTCCGTCCTGGCGCCGAGCACGAGCTGATGGGTGATGTAAAGATCCTCCGGAAGGGACAGCAGGCGACGAATAGCCCGCTGCTGCAGCGCGGAGCCCTGACAGAACTAGGTGATGATTTCTGTTCGGTCGGTCAGTCCTTCGACTACTACGAGAGGCTTGCTGCTCTTGATCTCGGCGCTTCGCGATGAGGCTCTGCGCGCCCTGAGGGACATCGTCATCATGCCCGAGCTGCGTGACGTTTTCCAAAGCGAGCCAGGTTGGGGAACATCACTCTTCCGACATCTGAGCGAAAATGAGGGGTTCTTCGAACTCGCCCGAGTGCTCATTGCGAAAGACTATTCCGCCTTGCCCGCGCACGATCTGCAGCTTGCGTTTCATCCTTCCGGATGGGCCGAACCGGTAGACTTCACGTTCAAGCCTTTCGAGACCGAGCAAGGCGCGTGGCCTACGAGACCGCAAAGCGGTCCACGTCACGATCTGCTTCCGTCACGCCTGATTGCTGTCATCGGACGCAATGGTTCGGGAAAGAGCACACTGCTGGCGCGGCTCGCGCGCGTCGCGGTTGCAAGCAAAAGCGCTCGTTCATTGGGTGCCTACCGGCAGATCGGAACGATGGAGCCGGCCGGGCTTGGCTTCACACGCGTCGTCACGATTTCTTACAGCGCGTTCGACTCATTCGAGATTCCCGGAGTAAACGAAGAAGAGCGGAAACAGGTCATCCGCGAACTGGATCAGGGAAACGGCCGCTACGTCTTCTGTGGCCTACGGGATATCGCCAGAGAGACAGATGTTTCGCCCGAAACTGACGCTGGCCCCGCTGATCGCCGGGACGATGCCCAGCTCAAACCGCTGTCCCGTCTGGCTGACGAGTTCGCAAGACTTGTCCAACGCGTACGCGATGACCGGTCGGAAGGTCTGCTGGCTCGCGCGATGGAGCCCCTGCTTCGAGACCCCTCGTTCAACGATCTGGCAGAGCGGACGCTGGCAGAGCTTCTCGGCGATGACCCCCGCCAGGCGTTCATGTCATGGAGCACCGGCCACAAGATTGTCCTTCACGTTATTGCATCTCTCGCCGCGCACATTCAGCCGCGATCGCTTGTTCTGTTTGATGAGCCTGAAACTCATCTGCACCCGCCTCTGCTTGCAGGGCTGATGCACGCGCTGCGCTTTCTTCTCGAAGAACGATCTGCTTTTGGGGTCGTCGCAACGCACTCGCCGGTTGTGCTGCAGGAAACGCTCGCCGCGAACGTGATCATTGTCCGTCGGGAAGGCCAGCTGTTCTCAAGTCAGCGTCCTGAACTTGAGACCTTTGGCGAGAACGCCGGGACGATCACCTATTCGGTCTTCGGGCTCTCGTCCGAGGCGACCGATTTCCACCGCCATCTCGACCGCCTGATCGACCAGTTCAAGGATCTTGAAAGTATTGAGGCCGTATTTCCCGAAGGGCTCAGCCATCAGGCGCGGGCGTATGTCATGAGTTGCCTCTACAGTCAGACGCCGGTCAGCTGATGTGGACCCTGCCTAGTCCAGATATTGCCGAAGCGATCAATCAGCTCGGCATTGCCTTCACCCGCGCAGATGGCAACACCGACTACGATCTGAATGCAGGTGAGCGCCTTGCAGTGGGTGCGGCTTATGTTCGTTACGATCAGGAGCTCGGCCACCCACATCCGGATCTTGAGCAGCCGGCAGGGCTGACCGAAGCTCTTCGAGTTGCCGTCCATTCCGCTTATTCGCAGGTTCAGAAGAAGCGCCGTCTGGCAGCGCTGCGATCATCGCTCATGCTTGCAGCCGGCCGTTGTCCCTACTGCGCCATCAGCGCCGTCAGCGACCTCGATCACTTCCTGCCGAAGGGCGCCTACAAGACCTTTGCAATTTACCCGCGAAATCTCGTGCCGAGCTGCGGCCCCTGCAACGGAAAGAAGCACGCTCACGCCGGCGACAACCTGGAAGAGCGTTTCATCCACGCCTATCTCGAGGCAGTACCGGCGGGGCAATTCTTTACCGCAACAGCCGCGATGGAAAATGGCGCTGTGAAGATCACGTTTGACGTTGACGACGCTGTTGTCGGCGACCCGGTGATGAGTGCCCGCCTGCGGCACCATATCGAGCGTCTTGAACTCAATGATCGCTACGAAGGTGAGATCAACATCATACTGTCTCCCTTTGCGGGCCACCTGGCCGACTTGGGCGCGAGCCCCGAGAGCGCCGAGGTTGTGTCTGCCTACCTTCAGAAATCTGCGCAGTCGGAGCGCCGTAAGCTCGGCGACAATCACTGGATACCGCTGACGTTCGATAGCGTGTCCAATTGCGCGGATTTCTGCGAAGGCGGCTTCCGGACAGCGCTTGGACTTGTACCGCCACCGCCGCCTGCTGCCTAACGCAACAACGATCGTTTCAGCTGCCTTCAGACGCCCGCGTCGCCTGCCTGCTAGGTTCTTTCCAGACAGGAGGTGACATGAAAATCCCTACCGATGACGATTTCTCTTTCGCCCCCGGCGGCCGGAACCCGGCATCGGGTGGCGATCCCGCCGGTCTCGCGCCAAGCTTGTTGGTCGCGGATGACTACCGCCCGTCCCAGGAAGACCTCGACATGATGCGCTGGGACGACGATGGCGGCCCCCGGGGACGTCCGCAGACCTGAACGTCCAGTCGCGATCTGCAATTTTCAGTCAGATACCCGAGATTTTGCCTGGTCTTCGCGCAGTGAGATGTGCCTGCTTGCCACGCTATCGAATTGGTCATTTGTTCCGCTATAAGCTAGGTTTACCCATGATGTCCGGGCACGCCCGAGCAACTGGCGGGCTGGCGATCCTCGCCCACCCGGAACCAAGACGCGAAACTTCCGGGGCGATGGCAAAGCAGCGAACGCCTGATCCGTTTGGCGACCCCAACGCCGAGGTCACTCCAGCAGAGCGGGAGATCTGGCAGGCCGAAGTTCGGCGCCTGATCGCGCTCATGGCGACGCACGCCGAACCCTACTCGACGACCAGCGCCGGCCTCGACATCGTCGTCATGCCCAAGGTGTTTTCGCCCGCTTACTTCACTGACAGTGAGTGGTTTGCGACGGGCATCGCAGCGCTGGCTGGTAAAGGCCGCCTGCTGGACGTAGGCACCGGCACCGGCATCGTCGCGCTCCTTGCTCATCTCAACGGCGCCTCCGCTGTGGCCACCGACATCAACCCGCACGCCGTCGAAAATGCACGACGCAATTTTGAGAAATTCGGGCTCAGCATCCCGGTCTACCTGGGCGACGTGTATGCCGCCGTTCCGGCTGGCGAAGAGTTTGACCTGATCTTCTGGAATCACCCGTTCAACCGCGGGACCCGCCTGCACGAAGATGAGCTCTCGCTCTGCGGTTTTGACTACGAGTACCGCGGACTGACCCGGTTCATCCAGGACGCACATTATTTTCTGACGGACCGTGGCAGGCTCATTCTCGGCACGAGCACTTTTGCCGAAGTATCGCTGATCGAACGGATTGCCCGCGACGCGGGCTACGCTGTGAACATTCTCTCTCGCAAAGAATGCCCGCTTCAGTGGCGCGGGCCCGCCGTCACCGAGCTCCGGCTATGTGAGTTCGTGCCGCGCTGATTTGCCCTGCGTTGGTTGTGCCGTACCAGTGAGCTGCGCCTTTTGTCGTGGGTCGTCCTGTTACAGCCTACTACCAACAGAGAGCCAGCCTGGCATTTCGTGCTCGCCGCAAATCCCCACAGCGAATTTGCGAAGCGCGGTCCACTCGGTCGGCAACAGCATCGCCCGGGCTTCGGCCGCGGTGCTCAGCAGAAGCACATTGAGGTCGACGCTCTTGCTGGGATCGCCAACCAGATCGCCGGACAGGATCCCGGGGAGACCTGCGCCAACGCGATTGCCTGAGTCCAGACTTTTGGCATATTTTGTCTTGTCTTTGCCTATCGGCAGCGGGAGCGGGTCAAACAAACGGATCAGGTCCGCGCTGCTCAGAGGCAGCCGCAATGCGACCACATCAAGCGCGGAACCAAGTCCCAGCTCCGTCGCACTTGCCTGAAGCGAGACAGCATCCTGCAGCGCCCGCCCTGCCGCGGTATTGTTTTCGCTCCAGTCCAGCAACGCCTCGGAATCCCAGCCTTCGTAGTTCACGCGGTCGATGAACTCCAAAACGTCTTTGACGTGCTCACCAACCGCCAGACTGGAGGCCGCCACGCGAAGCCGGTGCTCGCAGATGAGAAGCATCAGGATCGCCAGTCGGATGACCTGCGCAGTCTCTACGGGCATTTTCGAACGGCCTCCCTTCCAGCAGGCGGCGCCGATCCACGGGATCTCCGTCGTCAATGACGGGGGGTCATCTCGCCGAATGGCCTGATAGGCTCGGTGGGATTGCTCGGTGAGCCGCAAGTGCCAGAACAGGTCGGCAAGCTGGGCCGCCTTCGTGACGACCGGATCATCCACGGCTGCGACATCAATGAGCTCGCGTTGCACGACGGTGGCCGGAACAACCGGGCCATTATCGCCACGCTCTTTCTTGTCAAAAAAGAGCACTCCGAGTGCGAAGCTACGGAGCCCATAAGCGGTCTGGATCTCAACTTCCATCGCCGCGTCAAGATAACCATTGGGACTGGCGCTGATCGCACGCGCCAAGGTCTTTCTTTCGCCACGCCCGATTGCGGCCGTGCCCGCGGCGAACGCATCCCGAAGCGCCATCCGGTAAGCCGACGCAACTTTGTTGGTCAGCAGGTCGCCGAAATCCTGACGTACCTTGGATATCTTCTTCGGCTCCGCCATATGAAATCCCGCAGGCCGGAATTTCCAGCAGAGCTCCCAAATCGGTCCGATCTCCTCGCTGTATCCGGAATACGGAATCACGGCTTGTGGATGGGATGGCCATTGGAGCGCTGTCAGCATGCCTGTGACGAGTTCCACAGCCGGGACGTGCATGCCATTCGTCTTGTGGTCCTCATCCGTGCAGTTTTCCCGGTCGTCGCAGAGCCTGAAATCCAGGATGTACACGTCGAATGGAGCCTCGGCGCATTCGTACTCGTACGTGGAGGGGCCGACACGCGCCTGCTCCTTGACAATACGAAGGTCCTCGAGATCCGTTATCGATGTGATCGAGAACCACGATGAATAGCGTTGAGAATCCGGAACGCGATCGAACACCTCACTGATCATCATCTCGCCCTTCTGGCCCTTGTCATCGAGCCAGAGGATCTTGAGGCGGCCGTCAGAGTCATATGGCTTGGTGAAATGAACCTTGGTCATCGGTTGCTCAGCTTTCGCCTTTGCGGACGAGGCGGAACTGTGGAGGCGCCGTCGTCTGACACCATCAGTTCCCCAAGGAAGAGCGTGGCTACGAAAGTGGAGCCTCCTTTCACACGATCAACTTTGAGATCAATCCCGGGAATTTCATCGAACAGTGCGCGGATGCGATTTACGGAATCCGGAGTTTTCCGACACCTTTCTGGGCGGAAGACCCCCTGGAGGAGGCCCGCCGTCAGCGAGATCATTCTCTATCTGAACCGTGAGATCGTCAGGGCCTCCAAAAATCGAAAGCCTTATCGGCCTTCCGTCCTGGTTAGCCGCGCGGCCGTGTTCAATGGCGTTGCGGAATAGCTCCAGCAAAACACCAGTGATCAAATCCTCCCTTAGATATCCTGACGGGAGGTCCCAGTCGGCTGTTGCATCGTCGGAATCTCCCGCTGCTAGCGGCTGGCTGCCGTCTTCCGCCCGCCGTGACAGCTTCCAAGTTTCTTCGACAACAGACCTTATGCTCCAGGGATCCTCGGAGCGGAATTTGTCGCGAACAACGCCCCCTTCAGCCGCATACATCTCTGAAAAACCGATGAGACTTGTCGCAACGTTTTCCGCGATCATCATGCTTCGCAGCTTGCGCGCGACGTTGCCTTTGTGCCCGATGACGACGTCGGCCTCTCCGGCAAAATCTGCAATTATGTCTCTCGCTGAAAAGAGCTTCCTGTGAGCGTCTTTGTAAATCAGCAGATCTATCAGCGTACTGGTATGGATTGCCCGTATCGCGGATACGCTGCCGTGGAACATCGCCCCTGCGAAGTCCCGTTGACGCGCGGCAGCCTCATAGGCCGTCTGCGACTCTGCGGCCGAGGCCTCTGCGAGAATCCACCGGACGTCACGGAGAAACGACCTCAGCTTTATGTCGCCTGAACGGACACTTTCGCGGAAAATGAAAAATATGCATCCACCCGGAGTTCCGATGTACCCTGGTTTCGTATTGACTTTAGATGACTGGGCAAACTCTGGCCTCGCGAACGGGATCAGGACCAAAGTCCCGCCACTGACCTGATCCAGGATATTTCTGTCTTTCGCGCTCGCCGTCAGTACTTGAACCACATCGTCCATCTGCCGTGACACATGTCGCGCGCGGCCGCCACTCTCACGCCCACCCATACGAAAGCCGTAGGCGCGAAGGACCGGCTGAAACTCCGAATCGGGCTGCGCTATCCGCGGCCCCGGTATGGCTTTGTGATAGAACCCCGTAGATGGCCCATAGAGGTCTTTGTGAAGGGCGATTGGCGTACCGCCTTTCACACCTAAGTTTTGAGAACGGAAGATGCAGTCAGCGTAAGCGGCGTGCAGTCCGTCAGCTTCCGCTGAGAACATAGTGACGTAACCTGTGAAGAAGGGTGCTTGCCCGGTCGACTGCCGCCTTTCATCAGCGATCAATGCCATCTCGACGCCGAGCAGAGACAGTTCGTACAGGTCGGCCGCTTCCTGGAACTGAAGCGCCCAGTCCTTTGCCACCTTGATGACGTTGGCGGACAGTTCCTCCTCGCCGACGGTCCTGTTACCGACCGGCATCGACGCATAGAGAGGCTCTAGCTTCGGTATTTCCCCTGCGGTCCGAAGCCAGCCAGTCCAGGTTCCCAGATCAACATGTCCGGCACTCACGTGCCTTTCTTCGTCGCTCACATCTCTCCCCGCCGAGCTTGTGCTCAGCGACGATGGGCAAAATTCAGAACATGTGCAAGCACCGCTTGACGCAACGTCTCAAAGGCGTGCGATGTCCGGTCCCTCAGGGGGGGGAGGTCGACCCCGAACTCTGCCTCAACTGAGTTGGGCGCTCCTCCTAGGACAATGATCCTGTCCGCCAGAAAAACCGCTTCGTCGATGTCGTGTGTGACCAGGACCACGGAGAGTTCGGCGCTCCGTTGAAGACCTGCCAGTTCCGCCTGCAAATTCATGCGCGTAAAGCTGTCGAGCGCGCCAAATGGTTCGTCAAGCAGGAGCAGATCCGGCGACCCCGCCAGCGCCCTGGCGAGGGCAACGCGCTTTTCCATGCCGCCCGACAGTTCCCGGGGCCACGCGCGCGTGAAATCCTCCAGCCCAACCATCCTGAGGGTCTCGCGTACCCTCTCGGCGGCCTTCTCTTTCGGCATGTCTGACGGCAGGGAAAAGGCGACGTTCGCCTCCACCCGCTCCCAGGGAAGCAGACGCAAATCCTGAAATACGAGCCCCGCCCCAGCGCGCGATCCCCGGACCGGCTCGCCTCTCAGCAGCACGCTGCCGTCGAACGAGGTGTCGAGGCCGGCGATCATGCGCAGCAGAGTCGTCTTGCCCGCCCCGCTGGTTCCGAGCAGCGCGACGACCTCGCCCTCGGCCACGCTGAAGGAGATGTTCTCGAGAACGACACGGGGCGTGGGAGATCCGAAGGCCTTGCGCGCGACGTCTACGGTCAGCAGCGGCTTGGCTGCGGTTGCGCCAGGCTGGGCCGGCGTCAGAGGCTGAACAGTCATCGTGATCACCTCCCCCCGAAAGTAGCCTGCCATCTGAGCAGGCGTCTCTGCAGAGCAACCATCATCCAGTCGCTCGCCATGCCGAGGATGCCGATGCAGACCATGCCGGAAATCATGTCGGCCGGCCTGGAGAAGTTGCGGAAGTCATACACAAACCACCCGATGCCCTTCTGCGCAGAGATGAGTTCGGCAGCGATCAGCAGGATCCACGAAAGACCAAGTCCAAGACGAAGCCCCATCAGGATGGAGGGAAGCGAGGCAGGCAGAAGAATGCGGCTGAGAACTTCCAGCCGGCTCTTCCGGTAGATTGTGGCAACCTCGACCAGTCGAACGTCGACGTTGCGGATGCCTGAGATCGTGTTTGTCGCGACGACGAAGAATACGCCGATCGCTATCAGCCAGATTTTCGAGGGCTCTCCGAACCCGAGCAGGATAATAAGCAGGGGGATCCAGGCGGTCGGCGGAATTGGCGCCAGCAGGCCGATCGTCGGAGCAAGGAAGCGTTCGGCCCTCCAGCTGAGGCCGATCCAGCATCCGATCATCAGACCAGCCGCTGCCCCCAGCCCGAACCCCTGAATGAGCCGCCAGAGACTGGCCCAGACGTGAACGGCAAGCGTGCCGTCGCCGGCCAGCCGGATGAGGTTCGCGAGAACATCCGCCGGCGAGGCGATAAGCGTCGGGGGCACCCACCGAGCGGCCACAGCAATATGCCAGAGCGCAATCAGCACGACAGGCAATACAAGGGGAGCGGCAATCCAGAGGACACCACCCACTCCCCGGCCAGCTTTTCCGCCAGCCGGGGTTTCGATGCGCTCGGGGGCGCTGGTCATGGACGGATCAGGTCCTTTGCAACGTCAACGCGCGCGCGGATGAGGCCTTTGTCCAGGAGAAAGTCCGCCTTCTTCTGGATGTCGTCCTGAACAGCCGGCGTGAGGCTGACATCGAACCGGTGCTTGGACCATGCAAGCTTCACAACGGCCGGATCGAGATTGGCAGCCTTGGACAGGATGGACATGGCTTCATCGGGATTTGCCTGAACCCAGGCCTTTGCGCGCTCAAGCGTGTCCGAGATCGCTTTGGCCATGTCGGGGTGCTCGTCCTTGAACCCGCCGCGCATGGCCATGAGGCTCTGAATGCTTGCATCTCCGCCGGGGAGTGTTCTTCCCTTTCCGGCAACGATTTCCTGTTCAACCCACGGCGGCCAGACCGCCCAGGCATCAAGACGGTTTGCATCAAATGCGGCCTTGCCTTCGGGCGGCGCCATGTCGACAAGCGTGAGGTCGCCGTCGGCGAGCCCGGCGGCGCGGGCGTTCACGAGAACGCCGTACTGCGAGCTGGTTCCTGCCAGCACGCCGATGGTTTTGCCTTTAAGATCGGCGAAGGTCTTGATCGGTGAATTGACCGGAACCAGAACGTCGACCGGCAGGGTGCAGCTGAGATTGGTGACACGCACGTCGATGCCTGCGTTGCGGCCGATCAGAACCGGCGGCTCCGCCTCGAAAATAACGTCCAGACGATTGCTCGCCAGAGCCTCGTTGATTGCCGGCAGCGCTTCGAACTGGTTGAACGTCGCTTTGGCGTTAAATGGTTTGAGCGCTTCATCAAACCAGCCTTTTTCCCGCGCGACGATGTAGGGCGTGTAGTCGATCGCGAGAGAGAATGTTCCGAACGCTACTGTCGTTTCCGGCTTGGGAGCCGCCTGCTGTTGTCCGCAGCCGGTCGTCAGCAGCATCAGCGCTGCTAATGCGCCTGCGAAAAATCCGCGCCTTTCCATTTCTGTCTCCATTTCAGCCGTCTGTCTGTTGATACGCGACGGCTGCCTGTTGTCTCTATCGCATGCCTTCCGGCCCCTCCTGAAAAACCCTGACTGAATGTCGTCTGACCTTGCCGGCACGCTTTCCGGGCTGTCAGCGCGGAGTTTAACCCACTGAATATCCTCGGCAATTGCCTGCCATGTGCTCCTGCAGGACTCAACGCGGCGTCGGCCCGCCTCTCCGGTCCGGCGGCCCGGTTCGAGGACCTGCGCGAAGGAGTACGGGTGATATCCGGAATACAGTTTTTCAAACTGATCCGCATCTCTGTCGATTCGAGACCAAAGCTCCGAAAACTCCACGAAGTGCCTGCCCAGAGCTTCCTAAGAACTGGCGTTTCCCCGCGACGCGCCACGGAGCCCGACGGGCGCCTGTAAGGATGTGTGATAAGTTGCGTTCAGTGCGCTTCGGGAGCGGGAATGCCATTCATCGAGCTTGATCGCCGGTTTCGCGACCTCACGGCAAAGGAGCTCGAGGATCCCGAGTACCTCGCATACCTCAATGAGCGCGAGTTCGGGTCTCCGGTCGACTGGGCTCAGCTCCGCCGTCACTCGAGAGTTCTGCTGCTTGCCGAAGCCGGGTCCGGCAAGACCGCCGAGATGCAGAACCAAGCGGCGCGCCTCACAGCTGAAGGGCGCTACGCATTCTTTGTCGCACTCGAGTCTCTCGATCGCGAGGAGCTTGGGGGGCTGCTGTCCGCCGAGGACGAAGAGCGGCTGGACCAGTGGATGCGGCTGCCGGCCGAGCCGGGCTGGTTCTTTCTCGACGCCGTCGACGAGCTGAAGCTGACATCCGGAAAACTTGAGCGGGCGCTGCGGCGCTTTGCGAGGTCAATTCCCGGCCAGCTCGCGCGCGCGCGAGTTGTCGTGTCCTGCCGGCCGAACGACTGGCGCGGCGATGTCGACATGGCGACGATGAAATCGCTCCTGCCCGACCAGCCTGCCGCGGCGCCAGCAGAGTCCACCGGCGAAGAGTATTTCCTCGAAGCGTTGCGCCGCGAGACCGGGCAGCGCCAGCCGCTGGTCTCCGAAACCGAAGTTGCCAGCGGAGCAGTCAGGACGGTCATTCTCCTCCCGATGAGCTCGCGACAGATCGGACAGTTCGCGAGAACGTCCGGTATCACGAACGCCGACAGCTTCCTGGCCGAGATCGGACGTCAGAACGCCTGGACGTTTGCCAGACGGCCTCTCGATCTGTCGGAGCTCGCCGCGACCTGGACCGCAACGGGACGTCTTGGCACGCGACGCGAACAGCATGAAGCCAACATCAGGGCCAAGCTTCGTGACGATCCTGACCGGGCAGATCAGGGGCTTCTTGGCGATCAGGAGGCAAGAACCGGCGCGGAACGTCTGGCGCTCGCGCTCGCGCTTACCCGCACGCGCGTCCTGCGTTCGCCGGCGCAGCGTCTTGATCCCGAACGGTCAGCTGGTGTCCTTGATCCCGGTTCGGTTCTGACTGAGTGGTCCCCGCAACAGCGCCAGAGCCTGATGCGGAAGGCGTTGTTCGACCCCGCAACTTACGGGCGGGTGCGCTTCCACCACCGGTCCGTCCAGGAATATCTCGCCGCCTGCAGGCTGCGGAGCCTCCGCGATGCCGGAATGTCAGTGAAGACGGTCTTCAGGCTGCTCTTCGCAGAGCGCTATGGCGCCAAGGTTGTTGTTCCGTCGATGAGACCCATCGCTGCGTGGCTGGCGCTCTGGGATTTCGCCGTCATGCACGAGCTGGCCCGGCGCGAGCCGGAAGTGCTTCTGTCCATGGGCGATCCGGAATCGCTTGATATGCCTGCGCGGGCAAACCTGCTCAGGCGGTTTGCGGCGTCCTACGGAGAAGGGGGCTGGCGCGGCCTCGACATCCCGACCGATGAAGTCAGGCGGCTTGCCCATAGCGAGCCTGCGGCTGTCGTGCGGGAGTTGTGGGGCGATGGTCCTGAAAATCCTGACGTTCAGGAGCTCCTCATCGAGGTGATCTGGAAGGGGCCAATTCCGACGTGTGCAGATCTGGCCGAACAGGCAGCGTTCAATGCGGAGTGGGGAGAGTATCACCGGATCATGGCCGTGCGCGCCCTCCGGGATGTGGGGCTGCAGGACATCGTCGGGCGGATTGCCCGGTCGGTTGTCGATGAGCGGGAACGGTGGCCCGACCGGGTGGTCAGAGGCCTGATCACTGATCTCTTTCCCGGGACCCTGAATGTCGATGACCTGATTGTCCTTCTGGAGCGCACACCAGAGCCACGTTCCACGACCTCGGGATCCGGGTGGGCTATGCGGACGGTCGCGCGCGAGATCACGCCGGACAGCGCCGAGGCGACCAGTCTGCGAAATCAGCTCGCAGATCTGATCTGGCGGGGCCGGAACGCCCAGCAGGAATTCTACAGGATCAGGGGACGGTTTGATCACCTCGCGCTTCCACTGGCCATTCTCATCACGCGCCAGCTGTCGGCAGGCGTTCCTCCGTCAGAGGAGCTGATCCGCGCGGCGGTCATCGGTAACCGCTTCGGCAACAACGACGACGCCGGAAGAGACGCGGAAGCGCAGCTTCAGCACTACTTCCGCGACCAAGCAACTGCGCGTCCCCAAGCCTACTGGACCGAACTCGCTCTCATGGACGAGCTGGCGCCGTCGACCGATCCCTGGAACCGAGCCTACCACGCTCTCAATGAGGGTCTCCTCGAGCGTCTGTCGGCTGAAGACAGACCGTGGGTTCTCGAAGCGCTGAGCGACGAAGCTGCGCCCCAGCGCAAGCCCGTCGCCATGAATATCCTGATGGACATCTGGGTCTGGCGCGGCCGCGGGGACGACGAGCTCGCAGAGCTGCGTCGTCTTGCAGGTGCGGATGAAGCGCTCTCCGCGATCGTCACCGCCCGTTCCGTCCCACCGGACGATACTGCTCTGCGACGCATGAGACGAGACGACCGCCGGCACGAGCGGCAGACCGCAGAGCGGGAGGCGCGACGGCTGGAGAACTGGCAGGCGTGGCGGCGGCGCCTGATGTTCAATACCGCGTTTGAATTCTGCCCGCCGCTTGAGGGAGTTACCCGCGAGAACATCCATTCATGGCTCTCGATGCGGGGAGGAAACACCCACTACAATGTGTGGGACCGCACCGCGATCGAGCGTGGCTTCAGCACTGAAGCCGCCGATCTTGCCGCTGCATCGTTCCGCCGGGCGTGGCGCGAGAACCCCGTCACGCTGTGGAGTGCACGGGAGCCCGCCGAAAGGAACAGCACGCTGTGGATCTGCATATACGGGCTCTGCGGCCTTGCTTCGGAAGTCGCGGACAACGCATGGGTCACGCCCCTCAGCTCAGCCGAGGCAAGGACCGCAGCTGCTTATGCGACAATCGAGCTGAACGGCCTGTCTTCTTTCATTCCGGCTCTGGCTGCATCTCACCCCGCCGAGGTGGGCGAAGTGCTCGGGGACGAGCTCGATGCAGAGCTCCGGGAGGCCGCCGGAACGATGCATCTTCCGCTCCTTCAGGATATCTCCCGGTCTCCTGAAATTCTCCGGCGGCTCCTCGCGCCCCGCATCATGGCCGCTCTGGAGCGGATGCCCGCGGAAATTCCGGAGGCGGCACAGCGTCAGTGGGCAGCTCACCTTGAACATCTGCTGCGCTCACTCGCCGACATTGCCACCGAACGACAACTGCAGGAGCTGACGGCGCTGGCGGGGGAGCGCTTTTTGCGGCAGCCTTCGGGGCCGGTTGGCGCAAACTGGCTGACTGGCCTGTTCCGGCTTGACGCAGCACGCGCGACACAGGTGCTCGCCGCAGCGCTGCAGGATGCGGACGACAACGAGCGCACCCAGCGGGCCGTGACGTTCTTTGGCAATTCTTTCGGCAGCCGGGATGGCGTTGCTCTCAACATCGCGGGCGACGACGACCGCGCCCGCGCGCTGGGCCAGCTTGTAAGGCTGGCGCATAAGCTTGTCCGCCGCGAACAGGATCAGCGGCACGAAGGCGCATACTCCCCGGACTCACGTGACCATGCCCAGCAGGCGCGGGAATATCTGCTTTCTGCCCTGCTTGAGACGCCGGGCCAGGTGGCGCGCGACATCATACTGGAGCTGGCGGGCGAGCAGGAGTTCTCGCATTTTCCTGACAGGCTCCGGCTTCTTGCCAGGCGACGCGCGGCCGCAGATGCGGAGCCGCCAGCCATTTCTGCGACGGACTTTCTGCAGCTGGACACGCACTACGAGCTTCCGCCAGGCGACCGGGACGCGCTGTTCCGGACGATGATGGATCGACTTGAAGATCTCGATCACGACATCAGCGAGCACGATTTCACGGACCGTCGGACCATCCGTACGATTACGGATGAAGTCGAGATGCAGCGGACCTTGTCATGGCGGCTGAAAGCGATGGCGCGAGGCGCCTACATCGTCGCCCGCGAGGAGGAAGTGGCCGATCTGAAGCGCACCGACATCCGGCTTTCTGCGGTGCGCGGCGACCAGAAGGCCGTCGCGGAGGTGAAGCTTGCCGACGGCCGCTGGACCTTGCGGCAACTCGAGGAGGCGCTACGCACGCAGCTGGTCGGCCAGTATCTGAGGCATGCTTACTGCCGAGCGGGTTGTCTGCTGCTGACGTATGACGGCGCGAAGCGATACTGGCTTCATCCTGAATCACGCCGGCGACTTTCGTTTGCGCAGATTGTGGCTCATCTCAATGCGATCGCCGCTGACATCGGGAACGCGCAGGGCGGCGCGGTCCGGCTTGCTGTCTTCGGCATCGACCTCACCGACCCGGCGCCGGCCGAGATGCCCGCGACATGATCCTGCGACCACACTGCTTTCAGCAGACGCGTCGCGGGCTTCGCATTCGTCAGCAATATGAAGACAGCAGGCGCGGGCGCGCTGCACGACGTGCGCGCGTTCAAGCCGCCGGTCAGCAACAATCAGCGTCGAAAAAGTCGCGCGTGTTAGGCGAGTCCCTGACACAGCGAACCACCCGTCGTGTGTCGTCGATCAACCCGTAACGCCGGGAGTCCGCACATGAACACGTCCGCAAAGGAATGCATCTCTAAGCGCCGCTCTATCAAGAACTTCGTTCTTGCGGTGCTGCTCATCGTCATCACGTCCACGTCCCCCGCTGACGCTGATACGAAGAAGTTCGTCTACGCCTCCTCGCCCGCCTGCAACCTCGTCACGCAGACCGGCCGCGATCTCAACCCTTACGACTACGTCTTCAAGGATCCGAAGACCTGCGACGCGCTGATGATCCTGTTCGAAGCGATCGTCGAAATCCTGGGCAACGATGATTTCGTTTTCATCGTGACCGGCGGCGACCGCGTGAAGGACACGAACGGCGTCATCTTCTCGGCCACCGACGGCAAGCCCGTCAAAGCTTCGGCGGATGCGAGTCAGCACCTCGCCGGCAAAGCTGCGGATGTCCGCGTGCGTCGTGTCGATGCGTCGGTGATGCGTCGCGCGGTTGCCCGCTCGCCGTTCGCCAACGGCTTCGCCGGCGCCTACGCCGACGGCCACTGGCACTACGGCTTCTCCCGGTAACCCCGCGATCCGCCAGTGCGCAGAATCCTTCAGAGGACGAGGCCCCACGCCTCGTCCTTTTTCTTTGTCCGCGATCTGCACAAGCCTGCGCAACGAATGGCGTTGAGCTGTCTGCGCCGTCCACAGCGCCGCCGCCATTTTTTTTGCCGCTGGCGTTGGCGCCCGGTTGACCGGGATTAACACCATCGTGCATCGAGACTAGCCTCCATCTGTGATATCAAGGATCATCTGCAAGCGTCTCGACGTGTTGCCAAAGATGCCGGACCAAGCTCCGACGTACGGATTGGTTTTGTTGGGGGTGGCGCATGCAGCGGCACCAAGATCGGCCAGACCAATGACGTTATGGCGGCGGGTTTGACCTTGTATGACGTCGTGCCTCTCCTGAACCGGCTCGATGCCCGCATCAAATGTCGATGCGGCTTGGGCGGAGATTTGGCTCCGGTTGCTTGGCGCTTGAAGTGGAGAGGAAACGGATTCGGATGTGACCACACATGGCCTGCCTAGAGCAGAAAGCGCTTCTGTGCTGGTGCTAACCGCTAGTTAAAACCCCGATGGAAGCAGCTGCAGTTTCGGTTGGGTTTCAGGCGAGAAGAATCGCACGCCGGACCCCTCGTGGTGTTGTTCTAGATTTCCGTCCGTTGCCGGACGTTTCCGCTCTCGGTCGCTCGTTTTCATTGTGCCTGTAGTGTGCCTGAGAATGCGCAAACGACTGAAAACAAAGGGCTCTCTGCACCATCCATCATGGGCGCGACGGAGAAGGTGCGATCCGGCGTTTTCATGTGTTGCGTTGAAAGATCGGCGGGCAGGAGTGCGGGCTTTGCGTCCGGGCGTTAGCATTGTTCGGGGGGCCAGGATATCCATTGAGTCCGCAGCGCGACCGCCCCGTCAAACCGCAACGCCGGTCTAACGCGCGGCCGGGTGTCGCCAGAGAAGAGTTGGGCAGGCGCCCGGCGATCCCAGATCGCCATTGTGACGGAAGGCTTTCAGCTGGCGGGCATTTCCTCTCGTGCAATCTACTTGCAAGAAAACTGGCGTTGTCGGAGGCTGATCTCTTCGAGACATGTCCCCGCGGGACAAGGGACGACGGCAGAAACAATGAGCACCGCAGACAAGCTAAAATCCCTATCGATTGATAGGACACTCCCGCCTGTTCTGAACGCGGGGCCGTGGCGGATTGTTGCGATTGCAGCCATCGCCGCCGTCGCGCTTATGGCAGGCTGGATGCTGTTCGGGCCCAAGCCCACAGCGCCCGCTCCGATCGAGGCTTCCGCGGCGCTTCCCACGGCCGCTGACGGCGCTGTCAAACCCGCAGTGGCCAGCGCAGGCCCGCGCGGCGGGCTCGTCGCTTCAGGCTATGTCGTGGCGCGGCGCGCGGCGACGGTGTCGGCCGACATTGCCGGGCGGCTGACCTCGGTTCTGTTCGAGGAAGGCGCCGAGGTCGAGAAGGGGCAGATCCTCGCCCAGCTCGACGATACGCTGGCGCAGTATGACCTGAGGCTGCAGCAGGGACGGCTGCAGTCGGCGCGCGCCTCGATCGAGGCGCTGAAGGCGGAGATCATCGAGGCGCAGGCCCAGCGCGAGCGCGCGGACCGGCTGATCGAGAGCCAGGCGGTTTCAGCGGCCTCGCGCGACACGGCGGTGTCGCGGATCGACGCGCTCAACGCGCGCTACGCCTCGGCGCAGGCCGACGTGAAGGTCGCCGAGGTTGCGGTGCAGCGGCAGACCGAGTTCGTGGAGCGCCATCGCGTCCGGGCGCCGTTCGCGGGCGTGATCATCGCCAAGAATGCGCAGGCGGGCGAAATCCTGTCGCCGTCGTCGGGCGGCGGGGAGTTTACCCGCACGGGCGTGGCGACGCTGGTCGACATGACCAGCCTGGAGGTGGAGGTCGACGTCAACGAGGGGCAGATCGCGGACATCCGCTCGGGCCAGAGCGCGACCATCATCCTCGACGCCTACACGGACTGGAACATACCCGGCGAGGTGATCGCCATCATTCCGACCGCCAACCGGGACCGTGCGACCATCCAGGTGCGCGTGGGGTTCAAAGAGCGCGATCCGCGCATCCTGCCGCAGATGGCGGCCAAGGTGACGTTTGACCGATCGGAGACGAAGTAGGCCGGCCCCTGCGCCGGTTGCAGCGACAACAAGAAGACGACCAACAAAATAGAGGGTCTGGTACATGGCGGGTGAAACGCTGATCGAACTGAAGAATGTCGCCAAGAGCTACAAGCGCGGCGACGAAACGCTGCCGATCTTCTCCGACCTCACGCTCACCATCCCGCAGGGCGATTTCGTCGCCGTGATGGGACCGTCTGGCTCGGGCAAGACCACGCTGCTCAACATGCTCGGCGGGCTCGACCGGCCCAGCAGCGGCACGATCCGTTTCGCCGATCAGAACATCGAGAACCTGTCCGAAAGCAAGCTATCGGCCTGGCGCGCGGCCAATGTCGGTTTCATCTTCCAGTTCTACAACCTGATGCCCACCATGAACGCCTCGGCGAATGTGGGTTTGCCGCTCCTGCTGACGCGGCTCAATGGCGCGCAACGCAGGGAGCGGATCAAGACTGCGCTGGAAGTCGTGGGCCTTGCCGACCGCGCGAACCACAGGCCCAAGGAGTTGTCGGGCGGCCAGCAGCAGCGCGTCGCCATCGCACGCGCGATCGTGGCCGACCCCAAACTCCTGCTGGCCGACGAGCCGACCGGCGACCTCGACCGCACGACGGCGGGCGAAATCCTCTCCATGCTGCAGACTCTGAACCGCGATCTCGGCAAGACAATCGTAATGGTCACGCATGACCCGGCGGCCGCGAAATACGCCAAGCGCGAGCTGCACCTCGACAAAGGCACGTTCGAGGAGCGGCTGACATGAAGGACCTTGCCCTCTCGCTCTCGGGTCTTTCGCGCAAGAAGCTGCGCACAGGCCTCCTGATCTTCGCGGTGTTCATCGCCTTCCTAATCTATGCCGTGCTCGCGGCGTTCAGCTCGACGCTGACGGCCGCCGCCGGTTCATCCTCCGGCAACCGGCTCACCGTCTCCAACAAGATCAATTTCACGCAGAGCCTGCCGCTCGCCTACGTCAATCGCGTTTCCACGATCGAGGGCGTCAAGGACCTCAGCTATTCGATGTGGTTCGGCGGCTATTACCAGGAACAGCGCAACTTCCTGATCGCCTTCGCAGTCGAGCCGGAAAGCTACACGCGCATCTACAAGGAATACGTCGCCCCACCCGAACAGGTGAAAGCCTTCATCGACAACCGCGACAGCGTCATGGTGGGCCGCGCGCTGGCCGACCGCTTCGGCTGGAAGCTGGGCCAGCAGATTCCGCTGTCCTCCAACATCTGGACGCGGCAGGACGGCGGCAACGTCTACCCGTCCGTCGTTCGCGCCATCTTCGATGGCGCGACGCCGCAGACCTCGACCGAACTGCTCTTCATTCCCTACGAAACCTTCGATGAAGCGCGCGCCTTCGCCAACGACCAGATCGGCAACATCCATATCGTCACCGCCGGCAGCGACCAGAACGACCGCATCATCAGCGAGGTCGACACGCTGTTCGCCAACTCCCGCGCCGAGACGCGCACTACGACGGAAGAAGCCTTCAACGCCGCCTTTGTCGACCAGCAGGGCAATATCGGCCTCATCGTGCTGGGCGTGATGGGCGCATCCTTCGTCACCATCCTGCTCATCGTCGGCAACGCCATGGCCGGGGCCATACGCGAGCGCACGGGCGAGATCGCGGTGATGAAGACCGTCGGCTTCACCTCGTCCCGCATTGCCGGCATCGTCGTCGGCGAGACGCTGCTGATCGCCCTGATCGGCGGGCTGATCGGGCTAGCCGTATCCATCTTCTTCATCGGCGTCGCGCGCAGTTTCGGCCAGCTCTTCGGCGCCATGGCGTTGACGCCGCAGATCGCGCTTACCGCCGTCGCGCTGATGGTGGGGCTTGGCGTGCTCACCGGCGCGATCCCCGCCTGGAACGCCATGCGCGTCAACGTCATCACTGCGTTCCGGAGGACCTGACCGATGACCTCGCTGTTCAGCCAGACCGCAGCCGTGGTGAAGATGACCGTCGCCGGCCTGCCCAGCCGGTTCTGGGCCTCCGTCACCACCATAGTCTCGATCGCCCTCGTCGTCGCCACGCTGCTCGCCTTTCTCGCCATGGCGACCGGCTTTGCGCGCACCGTCGCAGGGACCGGGCAGCCCGACATCGCCATGATCATCGGCACGGGCTCGGGCGCCGAGATCAATTCGGGCTTTTCAGCCGAGGCCGTGCGCCTTCTCGAGGAAGCGCCGGGCATCAAGCGCGGTCCGGACGGCAAGCCGATCGTCTCGCCCGAAGTCTATGTCGTCGTCGACGCCATGCGGAAAGTCGGCGGCAGTCCTTCCAACATATCGCTGCGCGGCGTCACCTCCGGCGCGATGGCGATGCGCGAGGGTTTCAGCATCACCGAAGGCCGCATGTTCGAGCCCGGCACAAACGAACTGATCGTCGGCGCCGGCGTGTTGCGTGAGTTCACCGGCTTCGAACTCAATCGCGAAATCACCTTCGGCGCCTCGAAATGGAAAGTCGTTGGCGCGTTCGAGGTGCCAGGCACCGTGTTCGACAGTGAAATCTGGGCCGACCTTCCAGTCGTGCAGACGCTATTCAACCGCGGCAACTCGGTCCAGTCGATGCGTGCGCGCCTCGAAAAGCCGGGGGACCTCTCGGGCATCGAGACGCTGGTGAAGAACGATCCGCGTCTGCGCGTCGATGTGCAGACCGAACGCGACTACTTCGCCAACGAGGCGGAGGCGTTGCAGGTTCTGATCATCTTCGGCTGGGCGCTCGCAGGAACGCTCGCGCTCGGCGCGCTCGCCGGCGCGCTCAACACCATGTACGCCGCCGTCGAAGCGCGGACGAAGGAGCTGGCTACGCTGCGCGCCATCGGCTTCGGCGGCATTCCCGCCTTCTTCGGCGCGATGACGGAATCGCTGGTGCTCGCCGCAGCCGGCGGCCTGCTCGGCGGGCTTGCCGCCTATCTGATCTTCAACGGCATCTCGGCCTCGACGCTGGGCGGCAACTTCACCCAGGTGGTGTTCAAGTTCACGCTTGGGCCGCAGCAATTGTTAGCCGGATTGACCCTCGCGCTCATCCTCGGCCTCATCGGCGGATTTTTTCCGGCGCTGCGCGCGGCCCGGACGCCTATCCTGAAGATCGGCGCGGAGTAGGAGCGGGATTCCAGGGTAGTCCCGCGCCCATCATGACAATTCTTGCGGCTCAAGTGCAACGCCGGTTGGTCGCCGCCTCGTTTTGAGTGGACGAACGTCTCGCCGGCGGATCGCGCCAACTCAGGTCGGGCCCAGCGGCGCCTGCCGCCGCCTGAGGCGTTTGAGTATTGGGGTTGCGAGGCTGGTCCAGCTGCCGCCCACAACGCCGACCGCCAGGGAAACAAGCAGCAGCGGAAGGCCCGGGGCGTCGAACCGGAAGATGACCGCAAGGGCGGGTATGCCGAGTATCAGGCTGAGCACGAGAGCAACGGCGGCGACGATCAGCCAGTAGATCCACCGGTGCGGCGCGAACACCCTGGCTGAGGAAGCCGAGTCCGTCAGCGCCAGGACGAGGTTGCCGACCACAAGCGTGACGAACGCGGCTGCCCGCGCCTGCGGTTCGGTCGAAGACTCGAGAGCCCAGACATAGACGGCCAGGACGCCGGCAAGGACGCCGGCGCCCTGAAGGAGCGCGACGACAATCTGCCTTGGACCAAAGAGCGGCTCGTCGGCGCGTCGCGGTGGACGCTTCATGGCGCGCCGGTCGCTGGGCTCCGCTTCGAATACCAAGGAGCATACCGGATCGATGACCAGCTCCAGCAGGACGATGTGCATCGGAAAGAGCAAGGGCGGCAGGCCGAACAGGATGGGTAGCAGGGCGAGACCCGCGATCGGGACGTGGATCGCTGTTATGTAGGTCATCGCCTTCCGGAGGTTGGTGAAGATGCGCCGGCCCAGACGGATGCCGCCAACGATTGAAGCGAAGCTGTCGTCGAGCAGGATCAGGTCTGACGCCTCACGGGCGACGTCGGTGCCCTTGCGCCCCATCGCAATGCCGATGTGAGCCGTTTCGAGCGCCGGCGCGTCGTTGACGCCGTCTCCGGTCATGGCGACGATCTCGCCTGCGGACTTGAACGCCTCAACAAGCCGCAGCTTCTGCTCCGGCGCGATGCGCGCGAAGACCCGCGCGGTTTTCAGCTTTTCGCATAGGGTGGCGAACGGCAGTTCCCTCACTTCCGTTCCAAGCAGCACACCCGCGGAGGCGTCGATCCCCGCAGTGCGGGCGATAGCCAGCGCGGTCGCTGGGTGATCTCCGGTGATCATCGCTACCTTGATGCCCGCGGAACGCGCCTCCTCGAGCGCGCCGGGAACGTCGGGGCGAAGCGGATCCAGGAAGCCGACAAGTCCCGCGAAGCGAAACTCCACCGTCCGTGGATCGTCTGCGAACAGGCCATCTGCACGGGCGGATGCGACGCCCAGCACTCTGAGGCCCTGTTCGGCGAATGCGTGGATGACCCGCTGCAACTCCGCTATCTGATCGGCTGAAAGGCGGCAGAGGCGAAAGACGGCTTCAGGTGCGCCCTTGGCCGCGGCAATGCGGACCCCGTCGGGTTCGCGCCATACCTGAACGACGGCCAACAGCTCCGGCCGAAGGGGCCAAGCGCGTTCCGGTTGCTCGCCGGCTTCGACCGTTCCTGCGTTGATGACGCGCGAAAGCGCGTGGACGGCTCGGTCCATCGGGTCGATGGGGCGAACCGCGGAAGCGAGCCGGGCCAACTCAAGCAGACGGGCGACTTCAGGGCTGAGCGGTTCGCCGTCCACGACCTCGACATCTTCCGTGACACTCCGGAGGCGCGCCACCTTCATGCAATTCTCGGTCAACGTGCCCGTCTTGTCGACGCAAAGCATTGTCGCCCCGCCAAGCGTCTCGATGACCGCGCTTCGCCGGGCAAGGACCTGATGATTGGCGAGTCTCCAGGCGCCGAGCGCAAGAAAGACTGCGAGGACCATCGGAAACTCTTCCGGGATCAGCGCGATCGCGACGGTGATGCCCGCCAGAACGCCCTCTATCCAGTCGCCTCGAAGCAGGCCGTAGGACACAGCCACAACGCCGCAGAACGCCAGAGCGATCAGACCGAGCAGGCCCACTACGCGTCCAGCGGTCTTTTGCAGCGGCGTCGGTTCATGCCTGATCGCAGCGAGCGACCTGCCGATCCTTCCCAGTGCCGAGAGGCCGCCCGTACGGGTGACCTGAACGACGCCCTGACCCCTCACGACGACGGTACCCGCAAACAGGCGGCGGCCGCCCTCGCCTCCCGGCGGAGTTTCGTCCGTCTCTTCGGCGCCTGTGAGCGCCGGATGCTTGGTGACCGGCGCGGATTCGCCGGTGAGCGTGGACTCATCCACGCTCAGCACGTCCCCCGAAAGAAGCATGCCGTCGGCTGGAAGGCGGTCGCCCTCACCGATCAGGATTATGTCGTCAGGCACAATCTCCCGCGACGGAATCCGCCGATCCACTCCATCGCGTATGACCCGGGCTTGTGGCTGGGCAAGTTCCTGCAAGGCCGCCAGGGCGGTTTCGCTGCGCGCCTCCTGCAGGATCACCAGACCGATTGTTGCGCCCGCCCCGCCCGCCAGGAACAATCCCTCGCCGAGATCGCCCAGAAACAGATAGAGCACCGCCGCTCCGACCAGCAGCAGGAACATCGGCTCGCGCATCGTTTCGAAGGCGATTTGCCAAAGCTTTCTACGCCCGGTGCTCGCGATTTCATTGGGGCCGACGGCCGCAAGTCTGCGCGCGGCCTCATCGTTTGTCAGACCCTGAAGCCTATCAGCAGTCATGCCGCTCCCGCGCCTCACCTGGGGAGAGAGAAGCAGGGCAACCTCTGGATTGTCGAGTGCGCGTCCAGCAGCTCCCCCAAGGATAAACTCCGGCAAGCGAGAGGCGCATCTCCCAGCTGTATTCGTTTGACGCATATCAAGCGAGGCGCGCAGTTTGTCGCCAGTCTGACCGGATGGGATCGACCATCGGACAAACGGACTGAGGCTGGCGGACCGGCTGCAGCATAGCCGCCAAGACGCGGGAACAGCCGACCTCGCGAGCGAGAGGGAAGGGAATCCGGTGACGCCGACGTTTTCGCTGCGCAAAGTCAGCAAACGGTATGGCGAAGGCTCGGCCGCGGTGCATGCGCTGCGGGAAGTTGATCTGGATGTCGCCGAGGGGGAGATGCTGGTCCTGCTCGGCCCGTCGGGTTCCGGCAAATCCACGCTGCTCAACATCCTGGGCGGTCTCGACCGCGCGACATCGGGCGAGATCGCCTACCACGAGCACTCGCTGACGTCGATGCCGGACCCGGAGCTGACGCGCTATCGCAGACGCCATGTCGGCTTCATCTTCCAGTTCTACAATCTCATCCCCAGCCTGACGGCCCGGGAGAATGTCGAACTGGTCAACGAGATCGCGGAGAACCCGATGCCGGCGGCCGAGGCGCTCGGTCTGGTTGGACTTGGCGACCGGCTGGACCACTTTCCCGCCCAGCTCTCGGGCGGCGAACAGCAGCGTGTTGCTGTGGCCCGCGCCATCGCCAAGCGGCCGGCCGTTCTGCTTTGCGACGAGCCCACCGGCGCGCTTGATGTTCGTACCGGCGTTCGCGTGCTCGAGGCCCTCGTGGAGGTGAGCACCCGCTTCCGCTCCACGACGCTGCTCGTCACGCACAATGCCGACGTGGCAAGGCTCGGCGATCGCGTGGTTCGCTTCCTCGACGGCGGGATTCGCCAGATCGAGACCAACGCCGCGCGCGCGGCCCCTGCCGACCTGGTCTGGTAGGAGGGACAATGCTGACCCTCGACAGAAAACTGCTCCGGGATCTCTGGCGGATGCGGATCAATGCGATCGCAATCGCCGTGGTGCTGGGTTGCGGACTTTCGATCTTCGTGATGGCCGTCGGAATGCGAGCGTCGCTGGAACGCACGCGGCTGGACTACTATGCGGCGCAAGGCATGGCCGATCTCGCAGTCTCGCTCGTGCGGGCGCCAGAACGGATTGAAGCCGAACTTGCGGCTGCGCCTGGCGTCTCCAGCGTCGAGATCCGGATCGCCGGCTATGCCCTGCTGGATTTGCCCGGAGTGATCGAGCCGGCATCCGCGCGCCTTGTCTCGCTGCCACGCAGCGGCCGGCCGAGGATCAACGATCTCGTTCTGGCGCGTGGACGCTGGCCCGATCCAACGCTTGCCGACGAGGTGCTCGTCAACGAAGCATTTGCCGGCGCGCTACACCTCGACATGGGCGACACTCTCGACGCCACGCTGCATGGCCGCCGCCAGACGCTCAAGGTTGTCGGTATCGCCAACTCGCCCGAGTTCGTCTTCGTCAGCGCGCCGGGAGAACTCTTTCCGCAACCGGATCGCTATGGCGTCATCTGGATGGGACATGAAGCGCTGGCTCGCGACTATGACCTGGAAGGGGCGTTCAACGAGGCGGTATTCCTCTTGGGGAGTGGAGCGGATCCCGATCGGACGAAGCGGTCGATCGATGCTGCGCTTCAGCGCTATGGCTCGACGGGCGCCTACGGCCGAGACCGGATGCCGTCCGACCGCTACCTTGTGGAGGAGTTGCGGCAGCTCGCGACCATGGCGGCGTTCCTGCCAGCTTTCTTCCTGATCATTGCAGCTTTTCTGGTGAACGTCGCGCTTGCGCGCATCATCGCGACAGAGCGCTCCAACATCGGATTGCTGAAGGCGTTCGGCTACAGCAACGCCGCCGTCGCCTGGCATTACGCCAAGAGCGCGCTGATGCTCGGCGCCATCGGCGCGCTGCTCGGCTCAGGCGCGGGATTGCTGCTGGGCCGGCTGATGGCCTCGGTCTATCGCGACTACTATCACTTCCCTCGCCTCGATTTCAGCGCCCCCTTCTGGGTCTATCTTGCTGCGTGGGCCGCAGCATTCGCCAGCGCGGGCGCGGGCGCCCTCGCCGCCGTGCTCCAGGCGGCGCGGATCGCCCCGGCCAGCGCGCTTGCCCCGCCCAAGCCGGTCGCTTTCTCGCAGGCAAACGGCCTCACAGCGGCGCTCGGACGGCATCTGGACGCCAAGAGCCGGATCATCATGCGCCGCATCGTGCGCTTCCCGCGCCGGTCCGCGACGACGGTCATCGGGGTCGCTCTGGCCATCGGCCTGCTGGTGGTCGCAAGAACCTTTCCAGCGGTGATGGACCAACTGCTCGACGTGCATTTCACGCAGACCAACCGGCAGGACGTCACGCTTTCCTTCATCGAGGCTCGCGAACAGGCCGCGCTCTACGCCGTCGAGCGCCTGCCCGGCGTCATTTATGCGGAGCCCGCCAGGATCGACAGCGTCATACTTCGCCATGACGGGCGCAGCGTAGAGGAGGCGCTCATCGGCTCGCGGCCAGACGCTCGCCTCAGCCGCCTGATCGGTGCAAGCCGTAATCTAGTCGCCCCCCCTGCAGCCGGGGTCGCGCTCGCACGCGCGTTGGCGGCAAAGCTTAACGTCAAGGCGGGCGACGAAATCGAGATCGAGCAGACACGTGGCCGCCGGCTGCGCACAACTGTCCGCGTCGCGGCGATTGTCGATCCGATGGTCGGCTCGTCCGCCTACATGGACATGGATGCACAAGCCCGGCTGATGCGCGAACCCGGCCAGATCACCGGCGTCAATGTGAGGCTCGATCCGGCGGCGTATGAAGATTTCAACCGCGAGGTGAAACGCACGCCCGCGCTTGCTGGCGCAAGCTTCCTGAACCTGGCGGAAGACTCGATGAGACGCAGTTTTGCCGAAGGGGTCGGTTATATGAACCTGATCTACATGTCGTTCGCGGGGATAATGGCTGGCGGCGTCGCCTTTTCGGCGGCCCGGATCACGCTGGCCGAACAGGAGCGCGATCTGGCGACGCTTAGAGTACTTGGATTCACCCGCGCCGAGGTGTCGTATGTGCTGATGGGTGAACTGGCCGTGCTGGCGCTCCTCGCTGTCCCGCTCGGCATCGTTGCAGGAACGCTGATGGCGAACTGGCTGATGGAACTGTTCCAGACGGACATGTATTCCTTCCCCTACGTGTTCAACCCGGAAGGCTATGCGGTCGCGATCACGTTCACGCTGGGCTGCGTCGCCGTAGCCGCACTGGTGGTGCGGACCAGCATTGACCGCCTCGACATGGTGGGCGTCCTGAAGGCGAGAGATTGAACGTGAAGCTCCCGAAATTCACGCCCGTGTCTCTCTTCTGGATCGCCGCTGCTGCTGCAGTCGTGATGCTGGTCGCATGGTTCGCCTGGCCCAGAGCCATCAGCGTCCAGATAGCAGCGATCGATCGCGGAGAAGTGCGCCGGGAGATCGTAGAGGAAGGCCGCATTCGGGTTCACGACGTCTATACGGTTGCGGCGCCGGTGGGTGGACTGCTCCAGCGGATCCAGCTCGAGGCCGGCGACGATATCGCCAAGGGCGCGATCGTCGCGTCAATTGCGCCTGCCGATCCAAGCCTGCTCGATGCGCGCATCGCGGAAGAAGCGAACGCAACGGCGGCGGCGGCCCGATCGGCCCTTGCCCTGGCCGAAGCCGATCTCGAACTTGCCCGCAGCGATGAGGCCCGAACAAAGCAACTTTTCGAGCGCGGGTTCGCGGCCAACGCAGCTCTCGATCGCTCCCGCGCCGGCCTGAAAGTGGCAACCGCCGTCGTGGGGCAACGGAAAGCCGAGCTGAGCCGGGCGCTTGCCGCGCTTGGCAAACCCGGCGCGCGCGCGCGAACGCCAACCGCCGTGCGGAGCCCCGCGTCAGGCAAGATCCTCAGCGTCATCCAGCAAAGCGAAACCGTGGTGGCGCCTGGTACGCCGCTGCTCGAAATCGGCGACCCCACGCAGATTGATGTCGTGGCGGAGTTCCTGTCACAGGACGCTGCGCTGATGCGCGAGGGAGCGCTAACCTTCATCGAAAACTGGGGAGGCAGCCAGCGTATTGCCGCAACCGTCGAGACAGTCGAGCCATACGCCCGCACGAAAGTGTCCGCACTGGGGGTGGAGGAGCAGAGGGTGAATGTGGTGGTGAGGTTGGGTCGGGGGGAACCGAACGGGCTGCCGCAGCTGGGGCATGGGTTCCGGGTCGATGTGCGGGTGCTGGTCTTCGAGGAGAAGGACGCCCTGCGGGCGCCGACCGATGCGCTGGTCCGGCGGGAGGACAATGGCTGGGCGGTGTTCCGGGTCGTGGGCGGACGGGCGCGGCTGACCCGGGTGACCATCGGCGACGGCGATGATCGCTTCAGGGTCGTCACCGACGGACTGTCGGCAGGCGACAGCGTGGTCCTGTTTCCGGGAGACACGCTGCAGGACGGCGACCCTGTGCGGGCAGGCGGTCGATGACCAAGCGGCCGAAACCCACGAAATCAAGACTGCCGGCCGGAGCGCCGCCCGATGCGTCGCATGAGAGCCGCACGCAGCTGACCATCCGGCCGATCAAGCTCGACACCATGGGCGAAAATATCGTGCTGCTGTCGCGTGACTGCCGCGCGCTGCGGCCCGAGCGCCTGGCCGGCTTCCGGAAAGTGGACGTGCAGGTCAACGGCGCGCGCATCGTGGCGAGCGTGCTTATCGCGGACGGGCTGGAGGACCTGGGCGCCAGCGACATTGGATTGCCGCAGCCTGCCCTGCGACGCCTGGGGGTCAAGCCAGGCGATCATGCTCACGTTTCGATTGCGCCGCTCGCGGCTAGTCTCGATGCCGTCCGCGCGAAGATTCGCGGGGAGGAACTGACCCGGGAAGAAATCCAGGCGGTGGTCGAGGACCTGGCCGCGCACCGCTATTCGGACATGGAGGTAGCGGCCTTCCTGATCGCGACCTCCAGCTTCATGACGACCAGCGAGGTGCTCAACCTCACGAGCTGCATGGCGGCTGCCGGGACCCAGCTGAAATGGGACAGCCCGGTCGTCGTCGACAAGCACTGCATAGGCGGCATTCCCGGCAACCGGACGACGATGATCGTCGCGCCGATCGTCGCGGCCCACGGCCTCGTCATGCCGAAGACATCCTCGCGCGCGATCACCTCGCCGTCCGGCACGGCGGACACGATGGAGGTGCTCGCAAGGGTGGAGCTGACCGAGGACGAAATGCGGGATGTGGTCGGCCGCTGCAATGGCTGCATCGTGTGGGGAGGACACGTCAACCTGTCGCCGGCCGACGACGTGCTGATCTCGGTCGAGCGGCCGCTTTCGATCGACACGCCGGAACAGATGGTCGCCTCGATCCTGTCCAAGAAGATAGCGGCGGGGTCCACCCACTTGCTGATCGACATGCCCATGGGTCCGACCGCTAAAATCCGATCGACCATTCATGCCCACAGCGTGCGCAAGCTTTTCGAGTTTGTCGCCTCGCGACTCGGGCTTGTGACGGAGATCATCATCACGGACGGCTCACAGCCCATCGGCCGCGGCATTGGACCGTCGCTTGAGGCGCGCGACGTGCTCTCCGTGCTGGACGGCAAGCCGGATGCCCCCGCAGACCTGCGCGAAAAATCGATCCGGCTCGCCGGCCGCCTGCTCGAGCATGACCCCCTGCTGACTGGCGGACGCGGCGAGCAGCGGGCGCGAGACATCCTTGAAAGCGGCGAGGCGCGCAAGGCGCTGGATCGCATGATCGACGCACAGGGACCGCCGCCGCGCCCGGCGCCTATCGGCGCCCTCGTATTCGAGGCCGCCTGCCCAAGGGATGGCGTGGTGAGCGAGATCGACTGTTTCCGTATCGCCCGCATCGCTCGGACAGCTGGCGCACCGAGCGACCCTGGCGCGGGCATCGATCTCCTGAAGAAAGCCGGGGATATGGTCCGCAAGGGCGAGCCGCTCTACCGTGTCCATGGGGCGGACCAGTCGGATTTCTCCGCCGCATGCGGCGCAGCCGAAGAGGATTCCGGCTTCAAGATCGGCAGCGCCGGCAGATGAATGTCGCACTGCACGCCTTTCCCGACGAAGCTGTCCAGGCGCAGCGGCTCGCCGACGCCATGCGCCTGCAGTTGGCGCTGGTGCGGACGCACGTCTTTCCTGACGGCGAAATCCTTCCGCGCGTGCCGCGGCCTGCATCTACAACAATCGTCTACCGGTCGCTCGATCATCCCAACAACAAGCTGGTGGAGCTGCTGCTTGCGGCCGACGGATGGCGCCGCAGCGGCGCAAAGCGGCTGGTGCTGGTTGCGCCGTACCTGCCTTACATGAGGCAGGACGCCGCCTTTGCACCGGACGAACCACTGAGCCAGCGCGTCATTGCCGGCCTGCTTGACGATGCGTTCGACCGCATCGTCACAGTGGACCCTCACATTCACCGCATCAACGCACTTAGCGATGTCTTTCCTACCGCCGAGTGCACGCTGCTTCACGGGGGCGACGCGTTAGTTGCCTATCTCCGAGCATTAGCGGACGCTCCCAACTGGCTCGTGGTCGGGCCGGATTCGGAATCCGCGCCGTGGGTCCAGCGCATTGCGGATCCGCTGGGTCTGGACCACGCCGTCATGGACAAACGCCGGCGCGGCGACCTGAGCGTGGACATTGCACTGCCCGAAGGCCTGTCGCCGTCCGGCAGACCGGTTCTGCTGGTTGACGACATATGCTCCAGCGGAACGACGCTGCGGGAGTCGGTGCTGAAACTGAAATCGGCGGGCGCGGGGGCCGTTGCCATTTTCGTGACACACGCGCTGGGCGGCGATGCCGTGATCGACAGCCTGCTGTCCGCCGGAGCGGAGCGTGTGATTTCGAGCGACTCCTGTTCGCACAGCACAAACCACGTCCACCTTGCGGACCTGCTTGCCAGCGCGCTGAAAAGCGAGGCGGGCGGCCATTTCAACGATCGCGCAGGTTGATCCAGGACAACCGCGGCGCCGCCAAACCGTGCTGACTTCGTTCGCTCCCTGTCCCCAGGGTCGACCGAAGATTCGCGCGGGAGGACTACGCAATGAAGTCCACGATTTCACCGATCGCCTGGTTCGAATCCGTTGGCCGCAAGGACGTCCCACTGGTTGGCGGCAAGAACGCATCCATCGGCGAGATGGTTCAGAAGCTCGGCAAGTCTGGCGTCAACACGCCGCCCGGCTTCGCCACCACTACCGACGCCTACTGGAGGTTCGTCGAGGTGAATGGCCTTCGCGACTCTATCGCCAAGGCGCTTGGCCGCCTCGATGCCGGACAGATGACGCTTGCCGAGGCGGGCGAGGCCATCCGCGCGCTGTTCCTGCAGGGGGAATGGCCGCCGGAAACCGCGGAGGCCATCACGCGCGCCTACGCCGAGCTATGCAAGCGCGCGGGCGAGCCGGATGCGGCGGTCGCCGTGCGTTCGAGCGCGACAGCCGAAGACTTGCCCCATGCCAGCTTCGCCGGGCAACAGGAAACCTACCTCAACATTCGCGGCGAGCGGGATCTGCTTGCCGCGTGCCGCAAGTGTCTGGCGTCGCTGTTTACCGATCGCGCCATCAGCTATCGGAAGACGCAGGGCTTCGACAATATGAAGGTCGCGCTTTCCATCGGCATCCAGCTGATGGTGCGATCGGACATCGGCGCAGCGGGGGTGATGTTCACAGTCGATACCGAAACCGGTTTCGACAAGGTCGTCGTCATCAATGCCGCGCTTGGACTGGGCGAAAACGTCGTGAAGGGAGCGGTCGATCCGGACGAATACCAGGCGTTCAAGCCGCTGCTGACCAATCCTGCGTTGAAGCCCATCATCGAGAAGAAGCTCGGCGGCAAGGCCATCAAGATGATCTATGCCAGCGAGGGGGATGCAACCACCCGCAACGTTCCCACATCCAGGATGGAGCGCGCAGCGTTCGCCCTTTCCGACGAGGAAATTCTGACGCTGGCGCGCTGGGCGTGCGCCATCGAGCAGCACTATGGCTGCGCGATGGACATCGAATGGGCGAAGGCGGGCGACACCGGGAAACTCTACATCGTCCAGGCGCGCCCGGAAACCGTCCAGTCGCGCAAGGATGCCGGCGTCATTCGCACTTACCGCGTGCTCTCGAAGGGCAAGACACTGGCTAAAGGTCTCAGCATCGGCGAGGCGGTGGCCAGCGGGCGCGCCTGCCTGATCGAGAGCCCCGGCGACATTGCCCGGTTCGTCGAAGGGTCGATCCTTGTGACGCGCACGACCGATCCCGACTGGGTGCCGATCATGAAGCGAGCCGCAGCCATCATTACGGAGCATGGCGGCCGCACGTCGCACGCCGCCATCATCAGCCGCGAGTTGGGCCTACCGGCCGTCATCGGCGCGCCCAACGCCATGGCCATCCTGCACGACCAGCAGGAAATCACCGTTTCATGCGCCGAAGGGGGCGAAGGCTATGTCTATGACGGCGTGGCGAAAGTCGAGGTCGCCGATGTCGACCTAACCTCCATCCCCGAGACCGAAAGCAAGGTGATGCTGAACCTTGCCAATCCTGCGGCAGCCTTCCGGTGGTGGCGGCTGCCGGCTGACGGCGTGGGACTGGCGCGCATGGAGTTCGTGATCAGCAACCACATCAAGGTGCACCCCATGGCCCTTGTGCGGTTCGACGATCTGAAGGGCGCGGAGGCCAAGCGCGCAATCGCGGAACTTACGCAGGGCTATGCCGACCGTACGGAGTATTTCGTCGACAGGCTGGCGCGAGGCCTCGCCCGCCTTGCCGCGGCCTACTATCCCAAGCCGGTCATCATCCGCACCAGCGATTTCAAGACCAACGAATACGCCCACCTTCTCGGCGGCCAGGAGTTCGAGCCGCAGGAGGAGAACCCGATGATCGGCTTCCGCGGCGCCTCGCGCTATTACTCGCCGCGCTATCGCCCCGGCTTCGCGCTGGAGTGCCGGGCGCTGAAGCGGCTGCGCGAGGAGATGGGGTTCACGAACGTCGTCATCATGATTCCGTTCTGCAGGTCGGTGCAGGAAGCGGATCGCGTGCTTGAGGTCATGGCTGATAACGGCCTGCGGCGCGGGGAGAACGGCCTTGAGGTTTACGTCATGTGCGAGATTCCATCCAATGTGGTTCTGGCGAAGGATTTCGCACAGCGCTTCGATGGATTTTCGATCGGCAGCAACGACCTGACCCAGCTAACGCTCGGCGTTGATCGCGACTCCGAGGACCTGGCCGAGCTGTTCGACGAGCAGGACGAGGCGGTGAAGTGGATGATCCGGAACGTGATCGCGGCGGCTCACGAGGCCTATGCCAAGGTAGGCCTGTGCGGACAGGCGCCGTCCGACCATCCCGAGTTCGCGGAATTCCTGGTGATGTGCGGGATCGATTCCATGTCCGTGAGCCCGGACAGCTTCGTCACCGTGAAGCAGCGCGTCGCGGAAACCGAGCGCTTGATCCGGGCGGCGGACAGGGCGGCGTCACAGCCGGTGTAGGGAGACCCGGGGCGCGAGCCGGTGCACGTCCTCGGGCCGGCAGAGCTGGGTGCCTTCAGACAGGAGCGCCGCAGACCCGGCGGCGACGGCGAAGCGGAGCGTGCTGTCGAGAGAATGGCCCGCCGACAGCGACCAGACCATCGCGCCCAAAAAGCTGTCGCCCGCTCCTACCGTGCCTACAACCTTGACGGGTAGGGGATCGCTGAACCATGCCTCCTCGCGGGTCACGAGCAGCGCGCCGGCCGAGCCGAGGGTCAGCGCCACGATCTGCACCTTGCCGGCCTCGATGAGGCGGCGGCATGCGTGCACCTGGCTTGCCCGGTCGCCGAGATCCTCGGAGACGATTTCCTGCAGTTCGCGCAGGTTCGGCTTGGCGAGGTAGACGCCCGCTTCCAGCGCCGCCTTCAGCTGCGATCCCGACGCATCAACGACAAATCGCGCGCCGACTCGCCTGGCGATGGCGGCGATGCGGGCATGAGCATCCGCCGGCGCGCCGTTCGGCATGCTGCCGCTTACGACGACATACGTCCGGCCTTTCGCAAGGGTCTCGATCTGCTCCTCGCACGCCTGCCATTCTGCTTCGGTGAGGACAGGACCGGGCATGACGAAGCGGAACTCGTCATTCGTCGTTTCATCGACGACGGTGAAGGATTCGCGCGTCTGACCTGCCACGGGCAGTGCAAGGCTGGGCACGTTCTCGCTTTCCACAAGCTGCTTGAGCTGCTCGCCGACCACGCCGCCCGCCGTGAAGACCGCCGTGACGCTTCCACCCAAGCGGCTCACGACGCGCGCCACATTTATGCCGCCGCCGCCCGCCGAGCGCACCTCCGCCCGGCACCGGAGTTTTCGCACGGGCTCGATGCGATCGACGGAGGTCGAAATGTCCACCGCCGGGTTCAGTGTGATGGTGAGAATCTCTGGCGGCGACCGATTCATCATCGGCTGGTTGGAACATCACCGCACTGGATTTTCAAGCTTGGGGCGTTGCGCCTTCGAAAAAACGCGCCGACTCGCAGCCCAGGTCCGAAACATCACTTCTTCAGAATGGCGGGCCAATTGCTGTTGGCCTTGGCGATGAAGCCGGGGATGTCGGCTTCCCACTTCTTCTGGATGCTGGCGTCGTAGTTCAGATAGAGCTTGCCGTTGACCAGCTTCCACGCCTTGGGATCGCCCTTGGCGGTGTAGCCTTGCGCGGCGGCCCAAGCGCAATAGCCGCCGTATTGCGGGGCGTACTTGTCCGGATCGGCCTTGAAGGCGGCGAGGTTTTCCGCGGTTGAAAAGCGCCAGGTGGCGTTCTTGTGCCTGTACTCGAACGCCTTGCGTCCTTCGGTCGGCTTGCCGGACGTGAAGTAGGCGACGGGGTCGTAGCCGCCGACAGCGAGGTCATCGAACAGGCCGTGATAGATCGGCGCCTTTTCCGCAAAGGCCATGGGCGTGACGGCAAGACCTGCGGTGACGAGACTGAGAGCGATGATGGCTTGGCGTAGCATGGTTGGGCGCAGCATGGTTGCTTGTCCTGTTATCTTCGTGGGGAGGTTCAGTCGGGGATCAGGCGGTGCGAGTTTGAACGATCATGCCGACATCGCCAATGAGTCTGAACAGCGCCTTGCGGCGCAGGATCAGCAGCGTGACCATCGACAGCCAGGTGGCGCAGGCAGCCATGAACAGGGCGCCGCCATTGTGGTTGGGATCGACGCCAAGGGGCGTGAAGAGATGGAAGGAGATTGCCCCGGTCATCACCGCAAGCCCGATCAGCGAGCCGAGCACGCCGAGCGGGCGGAAGCGGGCCGTCAGGCCGACGAGGAGCAGCGTGCTGGCGACCAGTTCGGCGGAGCCGATGACGTATTGGCTGAAGAGGCCGGTGTGGCCAAAGAGGCCGGAAGCGCCGAAGCTGGCGGCCCAGCCGTCCAGCGCACTGAATATCTCCTGGGTGTTGACGTGGTCGGTGAACTTGAAGCGCAGGCTGTCGAGGAAGACGGCGCTGGCGAAAAGCGTCAGGACGACAGGAACCCATTTCCCGGCGAGGGCGGCTATGTCGGTCTTTGCGGCGGCGACTGTGGGGGTCATGTCCGGCATCCTTTGTCCTTGTGGGTTACCCGGGTCTTCATCCGGGATTTCGCGGACAGGCTCGCAGGCGTTACGCTGATCCGGCCAATTCTTTTTTTGCATGGACCCTGTAACCGCCGCATAGGGTGCGGCGAAAGCCTCAGAAAGCCCCGAAAGCCCAAGGTTGGCTGAATGGAAGAAGCCGCGCTGCACGCGCTGATGGTTCGGGGGCTGGCCGGCGATTCCGCCGCCTATACGGCGTTGCTGAGACGCCTGGCGGAGGCCCTTCGGGCCTATTTCCGCCGGAGGCTGTTCCGGCAGGCGCACGAGGCGGAGGATCTGGTGCAGGACGTCCTGATGGCTATTCACGCAAAGCGCGCCACGTTCGACCCGTCGCAGAGGCTGACGGTGTGGGTCTATGCGATCGCGCACTACAAGCTGATCGACTATCTCCGCCGCGCCAGGCGCCGGGGCGTCGCCGTTCCGATCGACGATGAAACTGAGCTGTTTGCGGAGGCGGGAGATGGCGCCGCTTCGGCGGATGTCGAAACCCTGCTGCAGCATCTGCCGGAAAAGCAGCGCCAGACGATCCGGCTGGTTAAGCTGGAGGAGCTGTCGGTCCGGGAAGCGGCGGCGAAGGCGGGCATCAGCGAGTCAGACGTTAAGGTGTCGGTGCACAGAGGAATGAAGAAGCTGTCGAAGATCATCAAGGATGGAGAGGGCTGATGGAAACGGATGCGGTGATCCAGACCCTCGCGCGTGACCCGAAGGTCAAAGGGCCGCCGACGCCGGTGGGGCTGGCGATCTGCCTTGTTGCGGCGCTGGCCTATTCGGTTCTGGCCATCCTGATCATCGCCGGCGCGCGGCCGGATTTCGCGGCGCAGGCGCCGTGGGTTGCCGCCAAGGCGGGACTATCGCTGCTGTTCGCGCTGGCCGCTGCGCCCTTGCTGCTGCGTCTCTCCCGGCCGGGTCAGAAGGCGGGCGCGTGGCTGCCGCTGCTCGGCGTTCTGCTCGTTGGCTGCGTGATGACGGTCGCCGGATCGCTGGCGAGTATTGCCGAAGGAGAACGTCTCAAGGCGATTACCGGCGGCGGTTTCCCGGTCTGCGCGGTCGTTATTCCGACCCTCGCGGCGCCTTCCACGGCTGCGCTCTTTCTCTGGCTGCGCAAGCAGGCGCCGACGCAGCCCGTGATGGCCGGGATGGCGGCGGGCGTTCTTTCCGGCGCATTGGCCGCCATGGCCTATGCGTTGACCTGCCCTGTGGACTCGGCTGCGTTCGTGGCGACGTGGTACCCCATGGCGATCACCCTCTGCGCGGCCCTGGGCGCGCTGGCCGGAAAGTTCGCCCTGCGCTGGTAAGACCGGGGCGGCGCAACCGCTGCCACATTCCGATCCAGCAGCGGTTTGACGCAGCGCCGGCGCCCGGCGAGCGCGCATCGGCGGGACCCGCTGCCGCTCAGGCGCCCACATATTGTTCGTGCAATGGGGGACTCGCTCAAATTGCCGTCGCGCAGGCGAGATGCCGACCGCGGGCCGGCGCCCTGCATACAGCCCAGGCAAACTGTGAAAAAACCAGCGTCGAACCTTTAAGCGCAGCGGCCTGCACAGACGATGTCGATCAAAGCCAGCATCTATCATCTGACACACTACAGATACGACCGGCCGGTAACGCTGGGCCCGCAGGTGATCCGCCTGCGCCCGGCGCCGCATTCACGGACGCGCGTGATCTCGCATTCGCTGAAGGTTGCACCTGACAAGCATTTCGTGAACTTCCAGCAGGACCCCTATGGCAACTGGCTGGCGCGCTTCGTATTCCCGGAGCCGGTGCGCGAGCTGAAGATCGAGGTCGATCTCGTCGCGGACATGGCGGTTTACAATCCGTTCGACTTCTTCGTGGAGGAGACGGCGGAGACATGGCCGTTCGAATACCCGGCCGACACCGCCGATGACCTAGCGATCTATCTGAAGCCGGAGCCGCTTGGGCCGCATCTCAAGCAGTTCCTCGCAGGCGCGCCGCGCGAGAAGACGCGAACGGTGGACTTCATCGTCAACCTGAATGCGCGGGTTTCGCGGGAGATCAACTACCTGATCCGCATGGCGCCCGGGGTGCAGACGCCGGAAGAGACATTCGAGAAAGCGTCGGGCTCGTGCAGGGATTCGAGCTGGCTTCTGGTGAACGCCCTGCGGCATCTGGGTTTGGCGGCGCGGTTCGTATCGGGCTATCTGATCCAGCTGAAGCCGGACCTTGTGGCGTTGGACGGGCCGCCGGGAACCAGCGTCGACTTCACCGACCTGCACGCCTGGTGCGAGGTCTACCTGCCCGGCGCGGGATGGATCGGCTTGGATCCGACATCCGGGCTGCTGACCGGCGAAAGCCACATCCCGCTGGCGGCCACGCCGCACTATCGCAATGCCGCGCCGATCTCGGGCGTAGCGAGCGCGGCCAAGGTCGACTTTGCGTTCGACATGAACGTGAAGCGGGTTGCCGAGCATCCGCGCATCACCAAGCCTTTCTCCGACGATAGCTGGGCGGCGCTCGATGCGCTGGGCGAGAAGGTGGATGCGGCGTTGCAGGCAGGCGATGTGCGCCTGACCATGGGCGGAGAGCCGACTTTCGTCTCGATCGACGATTTCGAGTCCGCGGAGTGGAACACAGGCGCTGACGGGCCGACCAAGCGCGTGCTGTCCGACAAGCTGATCCGGCGGCTACGCGACCGGTTCGCGCCGGGCGGGTTCCTGCACTACGGACAGGGCAAGTGGTATCCGGGCGAGACGCTGCCGCGCTGGACGTTCTCTCTATACTGGCGGCGCGACGCGAAGCCGATCTGGCGCGACCCCGCGCTGGTGGCGGAGGAAGGCAAGGAAAGCGGCGCCACGAAGAAACACGCCGAGGCGCTGTTGAAGACGATGGCCGAGGAGCTCGGCGTCGGCGCGGAGATGGTGATCCCAGCCTATGAAGACCCAGCGAGCTGGATCCTCAAGGAAGGCAACCTGCCAGAGAATGTGACGCCGGAGAACTCCAAGCTGAAGGATCCGGAGGAGCGCAACCGCATCGCCAAGGTGTTCGGGCGCGGGCTTACGGAGCCTTCGGGCTATGTGCTGCCGATCCAGCGCTGGCAGGCGAAGGCGACCGAGGGAAAGAAGCCGCCCACCGGGGGGGCCGCGGGCAAGAGCGCCACGCCGGGCAGCATGCCTGCGCCGAAGCGCTGGAAGTCCGAGCGCTGGAAGCTGCGGCGGGGGCACATGTTCCTGGCGCCGGGCGACAGCGCCGTGGGCTATCGCCTGCCGCTGGAGTCGCTGCCCCATATTCCACCTGCTCAGTATCCGTATCTCAACCCGGCCGATCCATTCGAGGAGCGCGGGCCGCTGCCAGACTATGTTCCGCAGCAACGGGCGGCGCAGGCGCAGGCTTCGTTCACGGCGTCCGAAAGCGGGCAGCAGGGGCAGCAGGAACAGTCTTTTTCCGAGGTCGCGGGCACGGTGCGCACGGCGATGACGGTGGAGGCGCGAGACGGGCGGCTCTGCGTGTTCATGCCCCCAGTGGAGCGGATCGAGGACTATCTGGAGCTGGTGTCCGCGGCCGAGACCGCGGCGGCGACGATCGGCATGCCGGTGCATATCGAGGGCTACGCCCCGCCGCACGATCCGCGCATGAACGTCATCCGCGTGGCGCCGGATCCAGGCGTGATCGAGGTGAACATACATCCGGCGTCGAGCTGGAAGGAGTGCGTGGCGACCACGGAAGCAATCTACGAGGAAGCGCGGCAGTGCCGGCTCGGCTGCGACAAGTTCATGATCGACGGGCGGCACACCGGCACAGGCGGCGGCAACCATGTCGTGGTCGGCGGGGCGACGCCGATGGATTCGCCCTTCCTGCGGCGGCCAGACCTGCTGAAGAGCCTGCTGCTGCTGTGGCAGCGGCGGCCGTCCCTCTCCTATCTCTTCTCCGGCATGTTCATCGGGCCGACGTCGCAGGCGCCGCGCATCGACGAGGCGCGGCATGACAGTCTTTACGAACTTGAGATCGCGCTGTCGCAGATCCATGCGCCGGGTGCTGGACCCGCGACGACGCCATGGCTGGTCGACCGACTGCTGCGCAACCTGCTGATCGACGTTTCGGGCAATACGCACCGGACAGAAATCTGCATCGATAAGCTGTTCTCGCCGGATGGCCCGACGGGACGGCTGGGGCTGGTGGAGTTCCGCGGCTTCGAGATGCCGCCGGATCCGCGCATGAGCCTGGCGCAGCAGGTGCTGATCCGCGCGCTGATCGCACGCATGTGGCAGTCGCCGCTGAACGGCACCCCGGTGCGGTGGGGAACCGCGCTGCATGACCGGTTCATGCTGCCGCACTATGTGTGGGACGATTTCCTCGACGTGCTGCGCGATCTGTCCGCGCACGGCTTCGAGTTGCGGTCGGACTGGTATGAGGCGCAGTGCGAGTTCCGTTTTCCGTTCTGTGGCGAGGTGGAGGCCGAGGGCGTGCATCTCGAAATCCGGCAGGCACTCGAGCCATGGCACGTACTGGGCGAGACCGGCGCAATCGGCGGCACAGTGCGCTTTGCGGATTCGTCCGCCGAGCGCGTCCAGGTGAAACTGACGGCGACCGACGCTGAACGCTATGCCGTCGCCTGCAACCGGCGGCGCGTTCCGCTGAAGCCGACAGGTTCGGGTTCGGCTGTGGCGGGCGTACGCTACAAGGCGTGGAAGCCGCCGATGTCCTTGCACCCGGTCCTGCCGGTCAATGCGCCGCTGACGTTCGACATATTCGACACATGGACGGATCGAGCGCTCAGCGGGTGCGTTTACCACGTAGCGCACCCTGGCGGACGGAACTACGAGACCTTCCCGGTGAATGGAAATGAGGCCGAAGCCAGGCGGCTGGCGCGTTTCGAGCCGCATGGCCATACTCCAGGGGCGTATCAGCTTGCGCCTGAGTCGCCGCACCCAGAGTTTCCTTTCACGCTGGACCTCAGGCGGCCGGCGGGTATCTAAGCTTCGCCTGCCTGACGACCCGCGCTTCCTGGGATTTCCGACGTGTCTGCGATGAACCAACGGCAGCCTGATACCGCCGCCAGCCTTTTGGCGGACTACCAGCCGCTGCCGGGCGTGTCGGACGAGCTTGTCGATTCGACGGGCAACCTGCGGCCGGTCTGGCGCAGCTTCATCATCGGCCTCGCGAATGTGGCGCCGGAGGAGTTGAACCGCCGGTTCGAGCAGGGCGACCAGTACCTGCGGGATGCCGGCGTGTTCTTCCGCCAGTATGGCGAGAAGGATGCGACCGACCGGGCCTGGCCGCTCGCGCATATTCCGGTGCTGATCCACGACAGCGAATGGGCCTCCATTTCCGACGGTCTGATCCAGCGCGCCGACCTGCTCGAAAGCGTATGCGCCGACCTCTATGGCGAAGCGCGGCTGGTGAAGGAGGGGCACCTGCCCGCCTCGCTGATCGCGATGAGCCCGGAATGGCTGCGGCCGATGGTCGGCGTGAGGCCGCGCTCGGGGCACTTCCTCAACTTCATCGCGTTCGAGATCGGCCGCGGGCCGGATGGGCAATGGTGGGTGCTCGGCGATCGCGTGCAGGCGCCATCGGGCGCGGGCTTCGCGCTGGAGAACCGCGTAGCGACGGCGCGGGTTTTTCCCGATCTTTATGCGAATTCCAACGTGCATCGACTCGCCGGCTTCTTCCGCGCCTTCCGCGATGCGCTGAATGACCTGCGTGGCGACTCCGAAAGTCGCGTCGGCATCCTGACGCCGGGCCGGCTCAACGACACCTATTTCGAGCACGCCTATATCGCCCGCTATCTCGGTTTCATGCTGCTGGAGGGCGAGGACCTCACCGTCGAGAACGGGCAGGTGATGGTGCGCACGATCGCCGGCCTGTCGCCCGTCAGCGTGCTGTGGCGGCGGATCGATGCGAGCTACGCCGATCCGCTGGAGTTGAATGAAACGTCGCGCCTCGGCACACCGGGCCTTGTCGAGGCGATCCGACGGGGCAAGCTTGCGATGGTCAACGCGCTAGGCTCAGGCATTCTGGAGACTCGCGCCCTGCTCGCCTTCCTGCCGCGCATCTGCCAGGCGCTGATGCAGGAGCCGCTGAAGATGCCCAACATCGCCACCTGGTGGTGCGGACAGGAGTCCGAGCGGGCGCACGTGCAGGCGAATGCGCACCGAATGATGATCGGCTCTGCTTTCTCAACGCGTATGCCGTTCGACCCTGAAGGCTCGACCGTGCTGGGCGCAAACCTGCAGAGCGGCCCGGGAGGCATTGCCGACACGCTGCTCGATGCCGAGGCGCGGCTGCTGGTCGGGCAGGAAGCGGTGACGCTGTCCACCACGCCTGCCTATGCGGACGGAAAACTCGCGCCGCGGCCGATGAGCCTCCGCGTCTTCCTTGCCCGCACCTCGCGCGGCTGGCGCGTGATGCCGGGCGGCTATGGCCGCATCGGCCGCACGCAGGATGCGGCCGCCATCGCCCTGCAGCGCGGCGGATCGGTGTCGGACGTTTGGGTCGTCAGCGACAAGCCCGTTCGCAGCGAGACAATGCTGCCCTCGCCGGCCTTGCCTTATGTGCGTGCGCAGCTCGGCGTGTTGCCGAGCCGGGCAGCCGACAACCTCTTCTGGATGGGCCGCTATGTGGAGCGAGCGGAGGGACTGATCCGTCTGCTGCGCGCGATGAGCATCCGCCTTGCGGAATCAGGGCGCGCAGACACCGACCTCCTCAACTATGCACGGGAGTTTCCGGGCTTCGCCGGCGCGGACTGGGCTTCCGGCGTTCCGCAGGACCTGTTCGAGGCCATCGCCTCGGCCACCACCAGCGCCACCGTCGTTCGCGACCGCTTCTCGGTCGATGGCTGGGCGGCGCTCAACGAGCTTTCGGTAAGCGCCAAGCAGAATCTCGCCGGGATCGAGCCGGGCAGCCCCTCTGCGCGGGCGTTCGGAACGCTGCTGCGCCAGATTACCGGCTTCTCCGGCCTCGTGCACGACAACATGTACCGCTTCGCCGGCTGGCGGTTCCTGTCCATCGGCCGCTCGCTGGAGCGCGCCAGCGCGATGGCGCAGCTGTTGTCGTGGTTCGCAGCGCCGGACGCGCCCGAAGGAGCGCTCGACCTCGTCGTCGAAGTGGGCGACAGCGTACTGTCGCATCGCCGCCTCTATGCCGTCGCGACGACGCGGCCCACCGTCATCGATCTTCTGGCGTGCGACGCCAACAACCCGCGCTCGATCCACTATCATCTGGCCGAAATCGACAGCCAGGTCGGCTTTCTTCCCGGCGCCAAGGAGGGCAAGCAGCTCTCGACGCTGTCCAGCGCGACGCTGAAAATGCATGCCGACCTCGCGGTGAAGAAGCCGGAACAGCTGGACTCGAACGCGCTGCTGCAGATCAGGTCGGAGCTCGGCGGGCTCTCTGACCTTCTCACTTCAACCTATCTGCGCTGAACATGCTGTACGATGTCGGCCTCCGCATCGCCTACACCTACGCTAGCCCCGCCGTGGGCAGCCGGCATGTGCTGTACATGACGCCTGCCGACTTGCCCGGCCGCCAGCGCGCCATCACGTCGCTGCTGGAAATCACGCCGCCGCCAGATGAGCGGATCGCACGATCGGACTTTTTCAACAACACGCTCGTGGAGGCCGTCTTTCGCGCGCCCCATGCGGAGATCGTGTTCCGCCTGCGATCCCGCGTCGAGCGCCTGCCAGATACGCGAGCGAATGATACATCGCCGCTGCTGGCCGATCTCGCCCGCGAGATCGCAGCGAACCGCTCGCTGGCGGCGGATGCCCCGCACCATTTCATCGCGGATTCGCCACGCGTTCGAGCGCTTCCGGAATTCGGCGCCTACGCGCGCAACAGCATTGCGCCGGACATGACCGTGCTGCGCATCCTCGAAGTTGTCGGCCAGGCGATCAACCGCGACATGACTTTCGATCCGGACGCCACCGATGTGAACACGCCGCCGGAAGAGGCCTTCGCGCGGCGCCATGGCGTCTGCCAGGACTTTACTCACATCATGATCGGATGCCTGCGCGCTATCGGCGTGCCGGCCGGCTATGTCAGCGGCTTCCTGCGCACCAGTCCGCCACCGGGACAGCCGCGCCTCGAAGGCGCCGACGCCATGCATGCCTGGGTGCGGGCATGGTGCGGTGAGCAGACCGGGTGGATCGAGTATGATCCCACCAACGGCATATTCGTCGGCGTAGACCACATCGTGGTGGCGCATGGCCGCGACTATGGCGATGTCGCGCCCGTCCGCGGCGTCGTGCGCACGGCGGGCGCGCAGGACAGCACGCAGGCGGTGGATGTCGTTCCGCTGGCCTGATCAGCTGCCGCGGTAGGTGCTGTAGGCCCAGGGCGAGACCAGCAACGGCACATGATAGTGGCCGTTGGCGTCGGCGATGCCGAAGGCGATCTCGACAACATCGAGAAATGGCGGGTCGGCGGTCTCGATGCGCCTGGCGCGGAAGTAGTCGCCGACGGAAAACGCCAGGACATATTTCCCGGGCGCCATGGCGCCGCCCTCAAGTAGCGGAGCATCGCAGCGGCCGTCGGCGTTGGTCTGCGCCTCGCGGATCGCCTCGCGGATCGCCTCGCGCGCGCCGGCCTTCAGCAAGCACACGCGCATCCCGGCGGCGGGAATGCCTGCGGCGGTGTCCAGCACGTGTGTGGTCAGTTTTCCCAAGCCAGCCTCTCGCTCGATTTGAGAGCATGATGACCGGCTCCACGGCAAACGCCAACTGGCAGTCTTGCGTTTTGCCTGGCGCCCCCCGGGGAATCTCAAAAAATGTCGTCGACGCCGCGCGCGACGCAGGCCATCCTGCGCGCATGGCGGAGGACTGTTCCGATCTGCTAGGCCATGCCGGCATGATAGCGCGGCGCGCCTATGGAGGCGTCGCATGGGTGTGACGCCCGGACTAGGCGCGCGTGCGGAAGCGCGATGCCGCGAGCTGTCGCGACCGCCCTACAGCGAAGATGAGAACGCCCTGACGCGCACCTATCTCACGCCGGCTCATCGCGCCGCGATGGACCGTATCGCGGACTGGATGAGAGATGCGGGGATGCAGGTGCGGGAGGACCAGGCGGCGACGCTGATCGGACGGCTCGAAGGCGGAGCGCCCGGCTTGCCTGCGCTGATGTTTGGCTCGCACATCGACAGCGTTCGCGACGCCGGCTGCTATGACGGCCCCTTGGGCGTGATGCTCGGGCTTGCCTGCGTCGAGGCTCTTGCGGCGTCGGGGAAGCGCCTGCCCTTTGCAGTTGAAGTTGTGGCGTTCGGCGACGAGGAAGGTTCGCGCTTTCAGGCGTCGATGAACGCCAGCCGCGCCTTTGCCGGTCGGCTCGGCGAGGTCAAGCTGGACATTCGGGATCGCGAGGGCGTGACGCTTGCGGACGCGCTGGCCGCATTTGGGCGCGATCCCAGTCGTATGGATGCAGCGGTGCGCGACAGCGACACGGTGCTGGCGTTCGTCGAACCGCACATCGAACAAGGCCCGGCGCTCGAGGCGGCGGGCGCACCGCTGGGCGTCGTGACGTCGATCGCCGGGCAGTGGCGCCTGAAGGTGCGTTTCGAGGGGCGCGCGGGGCATGCCGGAACCACGCCGATGCATCTTCGCGCCGACGCGCTGGCGGCCGCCGCGGAAGCCGTTCTGGCGATTGAGCGCGCTGCGAGCGAGGGCGCCGCCGATCTTGTCGCCACTGTCGGGCAGATTTCAGCAAAGCCGGGCGCACCCAACGTCATCCCGGGGCTCGCGGAAATGACGGTTGATGTGCGTGCGGGAACCGATGCGGTTCGCGATGAAGGGCTCCGGCAGGTTGAAGCGGCGATAAGCGAGGTAGCGGCGCGGCGCGGCGTGAAAGCGCGGGTCGAGCGTGTACAGAACCTACCTGCCGCGAAGATGAATGCCGGACTGCAGCGCCTGCTGAAGCGCGCAGCCGAGACAAGCGGCCACACCGCCCCGGAGCTTGTAAGCGGCGCAGGACACGATGCGATGATCGTCGCCGGACTGGCGCCGACGGCGATGCTGTTCATCCGCTGCGCCGGAGGGGTCAGCCACAATCCGGCGGAATCGGTTACGCCCGAAGACTGCGAGGCCGCGCTGAGTGTATTGTTGACGTTCATCGATCTGTTGGCGGCGCAGCAACGGAAATGAACGACCTGCCGCGGGACCTGATCGGATATGGACGCAATCCGCCACACGCAAACTGGCCTGGCGGCGCGAAGATCGCCGTGCAGCTCGTGGTCAACTACGAGGAAGGCGGCGAGAACTCGGTCTTGTACGGCGATAAGGGGTCGGAAGCGTTCCTGTCCGAAATGGTTGGCGCGCAGAGCCAGCAAGGCGCCCGCGCCATGGCGATGGAGTCGCTTTACGAGTATGGATCACGGGCGGGATTCTGGCGGCTGCATCGCCTGTTCGAAGAGTTTGGAATGCCGGTCACCGTGTTTGGCGTCGCCAGCGCGATGGAGAAGAATCCGGAAGCTGTCGCCGCGATGCTGGAGGCGAAGTGGGAAGTCGCCACGCACGGCTATCGCTGGATCGACTATCAGCGCGTTCCCGAGGAGACCGAACGTGAGCATATCGCGAAGGCGGTCGAAGTTCATAAGAAGCTGACCGGCGAACGCCCGCTCGGCTGGTATCAAGGCCGGACCAGTCCGAACACGGCGCGGCTGGTGGCCGAAGAAGGCGGCTTTGTCTACGACGCAGACTCCTACGCCGACGACCTTCCCTACTACGATGCCCGGCACGGGAAGCCGCAGCTTATTGTGCCCTATACGCTCGACGCCAACGACATGAAGTTCGTGGCGCTGAACGGATTCCAGACCGGCAAGCAGTTCGCGGACTATCTGATCGACGCCTTCGATGCGCTTTATGCCGAGGGCGAGGTGGCCCCGAAGATGATGTCGGTCGGCTTGCACTGCCGGATCGTCGCAAAGCCGGGCCGAATTCCCGGCCTGCGCCGCTTCCTTGAGCACATTGCAGCCCGCGACCGGGTCTGGATCGCCCGGCGCATCGACATCGCCCGCCACTGGCTCGCCCACCACCCATACCGGTAGCTGCATTTCCGGTCATGGCGCCAGTCCGCCCGAGCAGGCTGGCGCGTCGTCGCGGCGCATGTTTCCATCATCGGAACAACATCCTGACACCGCGGCTGCATGACCAACACCGCCATAGCCAAGATCAATACGCTGGATCGCAGCGCGTTCGTCGAGCTTCTCGGCGGGCTGTATGAGCACTCGCCATGGGCCGCCGACAAAGCGTTTGCGGGCAAGCCGTTTACGAACGAGACCGAACTCGCCGGTGCGCTGGCGGCGGCCGTGGATGCAGCGCCTGAAGCGGAGCGTGTCGCCCTGGTGCGCGCCCACCCTGAACTTGCCGGCGAAAAGCTCGGAGCCCGCGCACTCACCGACAGCTCGATGGCGGAACAGGCCGGCATCGGGCTCGATCGCCTCAGCCCGGCGGAAATCGCTGACTGGCGCCGGCTCAATGCCGCCTATAGCGAACGGTTCGGCTTTCCGTTCGTGATTTGCGTCAGACTTCACGCCAAAGCGGAGATCCTAGCGGCGCTGCATCTCCGCATTCAGCGAACGCCTGACGAGGAAATCACCGAGGCTGTGACGCAAATCCACGACATTGCCCGCCTGCGTCTCGTCGATTTGCTTGCAAAACTGGAGGACCGGTCTTGAACGCGCCAGGGCTTGCGGCGCTGGAAGCGCAGGTGAGGCGCGAGCTATCCCTGCTTGCCGACCCTAGCGCATCGTGGGTACGCCCGCGCACGCACCCTTCCGGGCGGCATGTCTATGACGCGCTGATCATTGGCGGCGGCCAGAGCGGACTTGGCGCTGTGTTCGCCCTGCGCCGCGAAGGCGTGACAAATGTTTTGGTGCTCGACGAGAACGCCGAAGGCGCCGAAGGGCCGTGGGTTACCTATGCCCGCATGATCACGCTTCGCACGCCGAAGCACCTGACCGGGGTCGAGACCGGGATTCCCTCGCTTACCTTCCGCGCGTGGCATGAAGCCCAGTTCGGCGAAGCGTCTTGGGAGGCAGTCGACAAGATCCCGCGCGACCAATGGATGGCATACCTGCGATGGATGCGGCGGACGCTGGACCTTCCTGTTCGAAACGGCGCACGCGTCAGCTCCATCATCCGCGAGCCAGACGGGTTGTTCCGCGCCGGGCTTGCAGACTGTTCCGACACAGTCCTGGCGCGCAAGGTTGTACTGGCGACGGGCATCCAGGGCGGCGGCGAATGGCATGTGCCGCCCTTCATCCGTAACGCACTGCCGCGGGAGATGTACGCCCACACAAGCGAGGAGATCGACTACGAGCGGCTTGCCGGCAAGCGCATCGGGATTCTCGGCGCCGGCGCGTCGGCATTCGACAACGCACAGCACGCGCTTTCAATGGGTGTCGCCGAGGCGCACGTTTTCGTGCGGCGTTCGCAGCTCCCTCGGGTCAACGTCATCCGGCACATGGAAAGGTCGGGGCTGACGAAGCGCTATGCGCTTCTGTCGGACGACGAAAAGTACGCGGCGCTCGACCATTTTCTGCGGCTTGCCATGCCGCCGACCAACGACACGTTTCAGCGCGCCGCGGCTTATCCCGGATTTCGCCTGCATCTCGGCGCCCCTTGGAGGGCTGTAAGCTCCAACGGCTCGCAGGCCGTGGTCACTACCCCGAAGGGCGATCACGTCTTCGATTTCCTTGTCGTATCGACCGGCATTCTCAACGATCTTTGTCTCAGGCCTGAGCTGAGAGTTTTCGCGCCGGACATAGCGACCTGGCGAAATCGCCCAGCGCCGCGGGTTCAGCGCAACGCTGACATAGATGCAATGCCGTATCTGGGTCCGGGATTCGAGGTCACGGGTCTGACGGAAGGCGGCCAAGCACGCCTGCATGGCCTGTTCATCTTCAACTATTCGGCGCTGGCGAGCCTGGGCCTGTCGGCCTCCGCCCTGTCCGGTATCCGCTACGCGCTTCCTCGACTCACTGAAGGCATCGCCACCCAACTCTTCCTCGATGACCGCGCAGCAATCCTGGCGGACTACTTTGCTTACACCGAGGAAGAATTTACGGGCGACCAGGTTTAGTTACCGACGCCGTTACCTCAGGAATTCGATGTCGGCGCCGTTGCGGCCGCGAAGGTCGCAGGCCGTATTGACGTAGTGGTAGCCGCGGCGGTCGTGGAGGCGGATGCGGCCGCGGAGTTCCCAGCCATAGCGGCCGTATTCGAGGCGGGGGCGCCCGTCATACTGGGCGCTGTAGAAGTCGCGGCGCCAGGCTTCCTGGATGGCGGCGCGGCTGCATTTCTCCTGGGCGCGCTGGAAGTCGGGCGCGCGGCGGCGGTCGTCATTGTTGCTCCAGTCGCGGTCCCGGTCCCCGTCGCGGTCGTCGTCCCAATCGCGATCCCGGTTCTGGTCGCGGAACAGCTCGGGGGTCTGCTGCTGGCTGCCGGGCGCGCCGGCGAGTTCCAGCTCACGGCCCTGCTGGGCGATGGCGGGGGTGGAAACGACGACCGCGGACGCAGCCAATGCTGCGGCGGCGATACCGATAGTCCGGATGTGCTTCATCATCCGATGACAATGCGGGCCCCAAATGGAATGGAACCTGAACGCGAACGTCAGACTGTTCATGAACGGATGTTCAGCTCGATTGCCACCCGAAAGGCGGGCTGATACAGATTAACTCGGGGACAAGTGGTGCTGGCGGTTCCCCTCACCAAAATTCGGGAGGTTAGACATGACACTACATGCAATTCTGCGTGTCGGCGCGGGCGTAGTCGCTGCCTCGGCAATGTTCGCCGGTGCGGCCGTTGCTCAAGACAGCAAGTCAAAAACCACCAAGTCGACAACGACAACTCAGCAGCAGTCGCAAAGCTCGAGCTTTGACGTACAGAAATCGACGAGCGCGACGACCACGAACAACAACACTCAGAATTCGCAGGCCAAGACCTCGCAGGAGAAGGCCTCCGCCAAAGCCACGGCCACGGCCAACGCGATCGCCGGGGCGCTTGGCGACCAGTAGAGAAAATCGCAGGCCTTGGACGGCGACCGCCGCTTCTGATCACGGAAACGAGCAGTGCTCGCCGTCCATCGTCTGGCCCCGCCGCAAAAAGCGGGCACGGTGAGTGCTCGGTGAACTCTCATGTCGAAGGGCTTCGAGTTTCGCGGCTTCATCAGCTACAGCCACAAGGATGAGGCGTTCGCGTCGTGGCTGCACAATGCTCTCGAGACCTATTCCATCCCGAGAAGGCTGCGCGGAACGATGGGACTCGATGGCCGCGTTCCGTCGAACCTGTTCAGGATCTACCGCGATCGTGCTGAAAACCCCGCAGCGGCCGACCTTGGCGCCGTAATCACCGAGGCGCTTCGAAAATCCACCTACTTGATCGTGCTATGCTCGCCCGACGCGGCTCGCAGCCAGTGGGTGAACCAGGAGATCCTCGACTTCAAGAAGTTCCGCCGCGAGAACCGCATTCTTCCGGTCATCGTCAGCGGCGAACCCAATGCGGCGGACAAAGCGGGCGCCGATCCGGCAACCGAATGCTTTCCCCATGCCTTGCGGCACAAGATCGGGCCCAATGGCAGGCTGACGGACGAACGGACCGAGCCCATCGCCGCCGACGCAAGGCCTCAAGGCGACGGCCGGCGCAATTCCAAGCTGAAAGTCGTCGCAGGCCTCCTCGGCGTGACCTACGACGCCATCAAGCGGCGCGAGGATGGCCGCAGGCTGCGCCGTTCACTGGCGGCCGTGACGCTGGGCGCAGCCATCCTGGGCGCCGGAGCGCTTCGGCTGTGGGATATCTACAACCGCGGTTCGCTGAGCGCGGAGAGCGACCCGCTGAATTCGACCATCTCCGTGGACGGGGTCGAACTGGGTTCGCGGATTGTCGGACTGCCGCTCCCAGCCGGCAAGGCGACCTTGAAGGCTTGGGCGCCCGACCATTTCGAGTCGAACCGAACGATTGACGTTATCCGAGGCGAAGAGAACCGAACGAGATTTTGGCTGGAGTACGGCTGGGAAAGTCAGCCCTACCTGTCGCAAGGCCTGCAGGAAAGCGCGATCGCGGTCCAGGCGGAAGACGACACCGTGATCGCATCAAACGAGCTGGCGGAGATCACTTATTGGTCCGCTCGATCCGGCGCGGTGGTCAGCGCACTGCCGATCCCGGAGGGAGAGCGACGCACCTTCGCTCAGGTCGACCTTGGGGGAGATGTGGGCCGTGTGATCGTTTCGGGTCTTGAGCCCAAGTCGGGGCCCCCGGAGGCCGTGGCCATAACGGCCGAATACCCACCGAAGTTTCTCTGGCGCGCGCGCGCGCCGGCCGGCGGGTTCGCGCAGACCAGCAGCGTGGCGGCAATCGCAATTCCCTCGGCGACGGACGGCCCGGCGAGGCTCGGTCTCGCCGGCCGGAATGGCAGGATCTATCTGTTCGATGGCGCTAGCGGAGAACTGGTTGCGGATTTCGGGGTTTCCGACGGCTCGCTGCTGAAGCCGCCCACGCTCAGAATGGGCGTCGTGCGCGATAGTCCTGCCATGCTGGTGATCATTCAGCCGGGCGATCCGGATGGACCGGTTCAGGATCGGCCGCCGCAGATCCTGAAGGCGATCGACCCAACAAGCGGAACGCTGCTTGGGAGCGTCAACATCGAGGCGGGCTGGCAAGCCGGGTTTGCGGACGGCAACCGGGCGGTTATCGCATGGAGCGCCTCCGGCTGGCGGCTGATCGACCTGCAGACGCTGGCGGATCGCAGCCGGGGAAAGCTCGAGGGCGCGCTGGCGGGAGCGCCGGCGGTTCAGACCCTCGCCCAGCATGGCCTCGGACTCATTATCCCTTATGTCGCCCCGCTGAACCGGATCGACGCCGTGCGTGCTGCGGACGGGGCGGCGCTGTGGACTTCGATCGCGAAACCGGACCCGACACGACACATGCGGGGGCCGTCAGATGACGCCATGCTGACGACGGCCCGCGGCGATATCGTCGTCGCAGTCGACGGTGCACTTGCCGCAATCGATCCGGCGACGGGCGCGCTCCGCTGGACATCGACAGGAAAGGTTCGCGGGGCGCTCGCGGGAGACTGTGACGGATCGGGCCAAGTGCGGATCATAGCGGCGCTGAGCGGTTCCCTTGTCTGCGTCAACGATGACGGCTCGGAGCATTGGCGGTTGAAGCTCGACGACGAAAACCTCTCGCCCAGAATGCTCGCCCCGTCGCCAAATGGCGGACGCATGCCCGGCGTTGTTGTCAGCTCGCGCTCGGGAAAGCTGGGCATGGTCCACGGTCCGCGCCGGCAATGGAAAGTCCAGGCGATAGGCCCGCTACAGGCGACCCCCGTCGTTGCCGCGACTCAGGCCGGGCGCGACGTCGTGGTTGAAGTCGGCGCCTGGAGCGATGGAGCGGGGCTGCGAGCCTTCGATGCCGACACCGGGACGACAGTGTGGTCGGCGCATGAGGCATTCGCTCCCAACCGAGGCGTGAGGCTGGCGGATCTCGACGGCTACGGAGCGCCGATGATTGTGGGCCTCGGACGCCAGCCGCCGCGGGAGAATGTAGTCTTGCTGGCCTATCGCCCAACCGATGGTGCACTGCTGCGTGCGGTTGCGACGGAGGTGAAAGGCTGGATGTCTTCCGAGCCGGTGGCGGCGGACTATCGCGGCATTGGCAAGAGCGATGTCGCATTCAGCACGTGGGATGAGCAAAGCATCGTCATGGTGGACGGGCGTTCGGGGGAAACCTTATGGCGGAGCGCAACGGATGCTCAAAACATGGGAGGCGTCAGCGCGGGCGATGTCGATGGCGATGGCTTGGCCGATGTCGTGGCCGCCTCGTTCGATGGAAATGTCTATGCGCTGCGCGGGAAAGACGGCCAGCTGCTCTGGAAGGCGCCGATCGAGGAAGGCGGCTGGGCGCCTCCGACGATCACACCGAACGGCGCCGACGGAACGCTGGTGTCGGTCGTGAGCCAGAGCGGCCGGCTTTACGTGCTGGACGGCAAGACAGGGACGCTGGCCTGGGTGTCTTCGGAGGCCGGCGGCCACAAGCCTGCTGGCTCACCGCTGATCCTCGAGGAAGGCGGCCGCCGCCTGATCCTGGCGCCGCAGGGTTTTCTCGGAGCGGTAGCTTATGACCTGGCATCCGGCGCGGAAATCTGGCGCTCGCCTGAGGGACTGCCTGTAGTGTCGAGCCCGCTCTTGGCCGATCTCGACACGAAGGGATCGCGCGCTGTTGTGGTCGCCACCGCATCAGGAGACGTGCTGTCGCTCGATCCGGGAACCGGACGGCTGCTGAGACGCGAGCATGTTTCGGACAAGCTGATCGAGGGCGACCTGGCGCTGGCAAGATCGACCAGCGGCCTGCCGCTGGTCGTCGCGCCCAGCCATGACTACGGACTCTATGCGATCCGAGGCCCCGCACTGTCGGGCAGTCCCTAACACTGCGATCTCTCCGAGAACCAGGCGGCCAGCGCTGGCGGCGTTCAGCCGATAAGGTCGAGCTTGCGGTAGAAATAGGTTTCGACCCGCTGCGACTTCTCGTGCGCGGCCTTGCACTCGACATCGAACTTCCCGTTGCTGACCCAAGCGCATTTCCAGGTCCACAATCCGATGACATCGCCGCGGAACTCCTTGTCAAACAGGGCGGCGTCCCGCCCCGCCCGCTTGTCCGCCGCGCGATAGAATGCATGCAACGAGCCGCGATCGAGATCGCGATCGGTGATGTCGACGCCATTGTCCTCCGACTCCCAGACACGCGCGGTCTCGTTGTCGAACTCCTCGTTCGTATAGTCGTAGACCCAGAGCTGGCGGCGCTCGTCCCACATCATCAGATCGGTGTGGTCGGACTCGATCTTGTAGTAGTCGAACTCGCTCATCAGGTCGTAGTTGGCGGAGACGTCGAACGAGCGCGTCGTCTGCTCAAGCACGTGCCGGCCGCCGATGGTGGCGTTGCGGTTGACGAGAACCTCCATCGTGCCGTCGCTCTGGTAGAAGGGCGAGAAAGTCGCGAACCGACCAGGCGCGAAGTAGGACTCATAGTCCTCGCGAGTTAACGGCCGCTGGTCGGCGAAGGCAGGGCTGGCGGAGCCGATCGCGCCTAGCCACACACAAAGAGCGGCAACGGAGAAGCGCAGGCATTCCCGGACTGACATGCAGGGCATTCGGCCCCAAACCGGCGGCGAACTCAAGGGCGGCGTTGCAGGTTGCCGCCTGCAAACGTGCGTTTAGGGCGCCCTGGACGCGACGCTCATTTCGGCAATGCAGCAAGAAAGGCGAGCACTACGGCTGCAGAATTGTCGGAGGCCAGCCGGTAGAAGGCCTGGGCCTGGTTGGCGCCTGCCTCGCCGCCTGCGAGGTCCGACAGGCTGCGGAAAGCGATGAAGGGGGTCTGGTTCACATAGGCCACATGGGCGACGGCGGCGGTTTCCATGTCGAGCACGCGGGCCTCGAACGTCCGGAAGGCCCATTCACGCAGCGCGGCGTTGTCGATGAAGGAGGCGCCGGAAACGCCGTTGCCGCCAACGATCAGCTTGGGCGCGTTCGTGAGGCACTGGTCGCCGGCGCAGCGCTTGAGTTCGACACGGCCGGAGAGCGCACGGGCCGCGTCAAGCATGGCGGGGTCCGTGGGGAACCACAGCTTCTGTTCCGGAGGCAAAGCGCCGCGCGCGATCTGGATGTTGCGGACGAACATCATGCCGAAATTGGGCAGGCCAGCATGCGGCACGGGAAGTTTGGCGGCGTCGAACCCGCCGGGCATCTCGCGCGCCATCAAGCTTTCGAGATATTGGCCCCATTGCGAGGCGACGACGACATCGCCGACATCGAGCCCTGGGTCGGCGCCGCCCGCGACTCCGGAGACGACGATGCGATCGATGGTGAAGCGATCAAGCGCCATCTGCGTGGTCATGGCCGCGTTGACCATCGAGACGCCGCTGAGGAAGAGGACGATGTCCTTGCCCGACATCTTTCCGGTAATGAAGGTGACGCCGTTGATCGCAGTGTCGGCGCGGCCCTCGACATGGCCTTCGAGCGCGATCAACTCCGGCTCGAAGGCCGAAATGACGGCGATGCGCTGGACAGGGTCTTTCGAGGCGGCGGGTCCGGGCGCCGGCGTCGCGCAGGCCGCCAGCAGGGCCAGAGCCAGCAGCATTAAGTGACGCATGAAGATGTGCCGCATGAAGAAACCTGCCGAGTTGTGACCTTGAACCAGAGCATGAACTTCGCTCGACGCGCCAGCCCTCCCATCGCACCCAATGGCGAGGCGTAAGCAGGACGAGACTCTTGCCCGGCATTGCTGCGCGCGATTAGGGCTTCCATAACAATTGTGATCCACAGGTACCCACTTGCATGCAGTGCGCAAAGGCGCGCCGCAAACAGCCTTGCGCCAGCCGCCAGGGGCCGGATTAAGTGCCGGACGGGACCGGAGCGGGGAATCGCGATGCTGGAGAAGTTGTTCGGGCTGAAGGTGCACGGGACGAATGTGCGCACGGAGGCGCTGGCCGGGGCGACAACCTTCCTGACCATGGCCTACATCATTGTGGTCAACCCAGCGATCCTGAGCGCGGCCGGGTTGCCCGTGGCGGCGGCGGCGGCGGCGACGTGCCTGTCGGCGGGGATCGCCAGCATCATGATGGGCCTGTTCGCCAACTATCCGTTGGCGCTGGCGCCGGGCATGGGGCTCAACGCGTATTTCACCTACACGGTCGTGCTGGGCATGGGCGTGCCGTGGCAGACGGCGCTGGGCTGCGTGTTCATTTCGGGCGTCGCCTTCCTGCTGCTGACGGCGGCGGGCATACGGCAGATGATCATCCGTTCGATCCCGAGGCCGCTGCTGGCGGCGACGGCGGCGGGGATCGGGCTGTTCATCGCCTTCATCGGACTGAGGAATGCAGGGCTGGTGGTATCCGACCCGGCGACGACGGTGGCGCTGGGCGACCTGAAGACACCGACGGCCTTGCTGACGCTGGCGGGGCTGGTGCTGATCGCGGCGCTGCAGGCGCGGAAGGTGAAAGGCGCGATGCTGATCGGCATCGTCGTCATCAGCGTGGCGGGCGCGTTCTTCGGCCTCAGCCAATGGAACGGATGGACGTTCGGCCCGGCGGCGCTGATGGAGACCGCATTCAAGCTGGACATTCCAGGCGCATTCAATCTCGGCGGATCGTTCGGCGTCGCGCTGCTGGAGATCATCTTCGTCTTCCTGTTCGTCGATGTGTTCGACAATGTCGGCACGCTGGCGGCGGTGACGAAGCGCGCAGGCCTGCAAGGGCCGGATGGCGAGATCCCGAGGCTGGACCGCGTGCTGTACACGGACTCGGCGGCGACGATGATCGGCGCGGTGGCCGGGACGACGACGGTGACCAGCTATATCGAGAGCGCGTCGGGCATCGCGGTGGGCGGGCGCACGGGACTGACGGCGGTGGTGACGGGACTGCTGTTCCTGCTGGCGCTGTTCGTGGCGCCGCTGGCGGGGCTTGTGCCGAACGCAGCGACGGCGCCGGCGCTGATACTGGTGGGCGCGATGATGGTTGGCGCGCTGGGCGAGGTGGACTGGAGCGAGCCGCTGGACGCCGTGCCCGCCTTCCTGACGGTGATCATGATCCCGCTGACCTTCTCGATCGCCAATGGGCTGGCCTTCGGCATCACCGCTTATGCGGTGCTGAAGATCGTAACGGCCAAGGCGAGGCCCGGGGACTGGATGCTGTTCGTGCTGGGCGGACTGTTCGTGCTGCGGTTCACGTATCTGGCGGCGGGATGATCAGGCCGCACGGCCCAGCGCGTCGAACCACAGGTCGAGCGCTCTTGCTTCTGTGCGGGTGCGTTCGGTGCGGCGGGCGGCTTCGGCGTCTTCGCCCCATTGCTGGGCCTGGAAGGCCTCGTCGATGCGGGAGAGTTCGAAGGCCTCTGCGGCGGTGATGCGGCGGCGCTCGGCGGCGAGGCCGAGGACGGCGGAGCCGAACATCGAGATGCCGTGGACGAGGCCGGTGAGGCGGAAATCGTCCAGCGAGGCGGCATGCCTGCGCACGGCTTCGACGGACTCTTCCGGTTGCGGCGCCGGGATGACGCCCTGCACGGGCATGAGGCTGAGCCCCATTTCGAGGCCTGCCCAGGCGCGCAGCGGGCCCCAGCCGGCTTCCTGGCGCTCGCGCAAGACTTTCGGGTTTTCGGCAAGGTGGCAAACGAGGTCGGTGTGGGCGTAGCGCGCGGCTTCCTTGCCGAGATCCGCGCGCGTGACCGGCGTGCGATCGAGCGCGATGCTGGCAAGGCGCATGTTGAACATGGATTGCAGGTCGATGCGTCCGCCCTGGGCGCGCCATTCATCGGCGATGACATTCGCCAGCGCCTCGGTGGGGACGACCAAGGTCTTCTTGTCCGCCGTGCGAAGCGGCTTGCCGTCGAGGCGGACGCTCCAGCTGTCGCCCTGCCCCACGACCGTGACCTCGCTGTAGAAGCGCTTGGGGCGGTTATCGATTTCGCCCTTGGGACTGACCATGGGGGGACTCGCTATCGGCGACGGGGAGGCTTGCGGAGGTCGAAGAAGTTCGGTGTCGCGCCCTCTTCAAAGCCGAGCACTTCGAAAGTCTGCAGCATGTGATCCGGCAGGGGCGCCACGATTTCAATAGGCTTGCCGCCCTTCGGCGACGGCAGGCGCAGCGCGCGGGCGTGGAGATGGAGGCCGTCGGCGAGGCCCGAGGGGACTTCGCGATCGCAGGTGTACTTCCTGTCGCCGATGATGGCGCAACCGATCTCGGCCATGTGGAAGCGGAGCTGGTGCGTGCGGCCTGTTTCCGGCTTCAGCGCGACCCACGCCGCCTTGCGGCCGGCGTTCTGGACGACCGAGTAAAGCGTGAGTGCGAAGACGGAACCCTTCTCGCTCTGCTCGGCCGTGCGCATCTTTTCCTTTTCACCGCCGGGGCCGGCCGACTTGATCATGTAGCCGCGGATGTCGCCGTCCTGCGGATGCGGCACGCCAAGGGTGACGGCCCAGTAGATCTTGTCGAGTTCGCGCGAGCGGAACAGCTTGCCCAGCTGGTTGGCGACGCCGGCGGATTTGGCGAGGACGAGGACGCCGGTTGTGTCGCGGTCGAGCCGGTGGACAAGACGCGGCTTTTCGGCGGTGTCGTCGACCAGCGCGCGGGACAGCGCGTCGATGTGGCGTGTCGTGCCGGTGCCGCCCTGCACGGCGAGGCCTGCCGGCTTGTTGAGCGCGATGATGCGGTCGTCTTCGTAGATGACGAGCGAGCGCATCATCTCGGCGTCGGAGGATTTGACCTTCGACACGCGCGGGCGTTCTCCTTCGGCCTCGGCGTCGTGCGGAGCGGCCAACGGCGGGATCCGCACGGTCTGGCCGGCCTTGACGCGCGTATTGGCCTTGGCGCGGGCGCCGTCGACGCGGACTTCTCCCGTGCGGCACGCCTTCTCGATCTGGCCCTGGGTGAGGCCGTGGAATTTGCGCTTCAGCCAGCGGTCGAGACGCGTGTCGTCCTCGTCGTCAGAGACGGGGAGATTGACCACCTGCCCTACGTTCCAGCTCATGCGAGCACGCGGCGGGCGATGGCGATGCCGATAGCGACGGCGGCAAGGCCGGCGAGGACGGAGCCGGCCGAATAGGCCGCAGCGCCGGTATAGTCCTGCCGCTCGATCAGGCGGAGCGTTTCCAGCGAGTAGGCCGAGAATGTGGTGAAGCCGCCGAGAACGCCTACGCCGAGGAACAGCCGCCACGGTTCGCCGGCATCAGCGCGGGCGGAGAGCCAGCCGGCGAGAATGCCGATGAGGAGGCTGCCGAGGACGTTGATGCTGAACGTGGCCCACGGCCACGCGTCGCTGCGCGCGCCGAAGGCCAGCGAGACGCCATAGCGTATCGCTGCGCCGATTGCGCCGCCGAGGGCCACAAGGGAGAAATTGAGCATTGCGGCCCCGTCCATAGGGCTAAGCGGGCCCGAAGGCCAGATCGGCAGGCATTTCAAGGCCTGCGGCCGATAGGACGGCAAGGAAATCACCCGGCGGGGGGGCGTTAAGCACGATGCGGCCGCCTGCCGTGGGATGCGGCAGGTCGAGGCTGGCGGCATGGAGCATGAGGCGCGTAACGGGCTCGCCCTTCAGGGTGGACGCGCCGCCATAGTAGGGATCGCCGAGGATGGGGCGGCCTTCGATGGAGAGGTGGACGCGGATCTGGTGCATCCGGCCGGTCTGGGGCTCTACCGCGAGAAGATGCGTCGAACCGGACGAGGCAAGGACACGCCAGCGCGTTACGGCGGATTGACTGCCCTGGTCGCCGGGGCGCGCGGCGCGCATCAGCTCGAGGCCGGGGCGCGCGATGTGGCGGGTGAGCGGCGTAGCGAATTCCGTCTCGCCTGGTGGGAATGGCGAGCCGGTGACGACGGCGAGATAGGTCTTGGTCACGAGGCGTTCGGCGAAAGCCCGGCTGAGGGCGGCGGCGGCGGGCTGGGTCTTGCCGGCGACGATGACGCCTGAGGTCTGGGCGTCGAGGCGGTGGACAAGACGCGGGCGCTTGCCATTGGAGCGGGCGAAGGCGGCAAGCAGCCTGTCGAGCGTGCGGTCGTCCGGGTTGCGCGTCTGGACTGGAAGTCCGGAAGGCTTGTTGAAGGCGAGGATGCCGCTGTCATCGTGGATGACGAGGGCGCGCACATAGGCTGCGTCCTCGGGCGAGACGGTCATGGCTTCGTAGTTGCGCTTGACGCCTTTGGTCATCTCAGCCGCGGCGGGGAACGTCGCGGGCGGCGTGGAAGACGGCGAGGATAGACACCTGATCCGGATCAACTCGATAGACGATAATGTAAGGCAGACTCAGTACGACGTGCTCTCGGGTGCCAGGCACAAAGCCCGGCTTGAACCTATCCGGCAGGTCGGCCAGCCCCCTCGCCGCTGATTTCATTCGCTCTGCTACGCGCCTCGCGGCCAGCGGACTTTCTCGTTTGATATAAGTCACGGCATCGCGAAGGTCGTGCTTCGCGCCCTTCCCCCAGACGACTTTCATTTTTCGTTCAGGAGCTTTTCGATCTCGTCGAACACTTCCTCTTGCGAGTAGTATACCGGATTCGGCTCGGCGAGGCGCCGCCGAACTTCCTCGATTTGCTCGTCTGAGAGGCGAAGTGTGGAAGTCCGCTGCTCAACGAATTCATCGAGCAGCTCTGCCGCCTCGGCCTGCTCGGCCTCCGGCAGAGTTAGCACCTTTTCGTAGGCGGCCTTCAGGGCGGATTCGCTCATGGACAGAACCTACCACGTATCAGGACTTCTCGCCACTTTCGCGCTCATGGCGGAGCTTCGCCCATTGTTCGAGTTTTTCACGGATGGGGGCTTCGCGGCCGGCGCCGGCGGGCTTGTAGAATTCCTGCCGCTCCATGCCGTCCGGGAAATAGTTCTGGCCGGAGAACTGGCCTTCGGCGTCGTGGTCGTACTGGTAGCCTGAGCCATAACCGAGCTGTTTCATCATCTTCGTGGGCGCATTGAGGATGTGCTGGGGCGGCATCAGCGAGCCGGTTTCGCGGGCGGCGGCGCGGGCGGCGCCGAAGGCCTTGTAGGCGGCGTTGGACTTGGGCGCGGTGGCGAGGTGGATGACGGCTTGCGCCAGGGCGAGTTCGCCTTCGGGACTGCCCAAGCGTTCGTAGGCGGCGGCGGCTTCGTTGCAGATCATCAGCGCCGTCGGATCCGCGAGGCCGACGTCTTCCGAGGCTGCGCGGATCATGCGGCGGGCGAGGAAGAGCGGGTCTTCGCCGCCTTCAAGCATGCGAGCGAACCAGTAGAGGGCGGCGTCGGGATCGGAGCCGCGCGTCGCCTTGTGCCAGGCGGAGATGAGATTGTAGTGCTCTTCCCTGTCCTTGTCGTAGGCGGGCGCGCGTTTCTGCAGCGCGGTCATCAGGCCGTCGGCGTCGACCGGCTGGGAGCGGTTCCAGGCGAAGACTTCCTCGACGAGGTTAAGGAAGTAGCGGCCATCGCCATCAGCCATCGCCATCAGGGCGGCCTTGCCATCTTCAGTGAGTGGTGCGGGCTTGCCGAGGTGCTGCTCGGCCTTGGTGAGAAGCTGGGCGAGCGCGGCATCATTGAGGCGCTTGAGCACCATGACCTGTGTTCGCGAGAGAAGCGCGCCGTTGAGTTCGAAGCTGGGGTTTTCCGTGGTGGCGCCGACCAGCGTAACGACGCCGCGTTCGACGAACGGAAGGAAGCCGTCCTGCTGGGCGCGGTTGAAGCGGTGGATCTCGTCCACAAACAGGAGCGTGCCCTTGCCGGTGGAGCGCAGGCCTTCGGCCTTCTCGAACGCGGCGCGCAGATCCTTGACGCCGGAGAAGATGGCGGAGAGTTGTTCGAATTCGAGGCCGGCGCGCTTGGCCAGCAGGCGGGCGATGGTGGTCTTGCCGGTGCCAGGCGGGCCCCAGAGGATGAGACTGGCCAGCCTGCCCTGCGCCAACATGCGGCCGATGGGGCCGTCGGGGCCGAGCAGGTGTTCCTGTCCGACAACGTCTTCCAGCTTTTCCGGGCGCAGGCGATCGGCCAGCGGGCGCGGCGCGTCGGCGGTCATACCCGCAGCTTCGAAGAGGTCGCTCACGGACCTGATCTAGCCCGGCGCGGCGTCAGGTTCCAGTGACAGCCTAGAGGGAGGTTTCGATCCGCTGGCCGTTGCGCTCGATAGCGAGACGCCATTGGGCCTGTGGATTCTTCTCGGTCTGGCTGATCGCCTTTTCGAGGTCCTTGGCGGTGTTGGTGGCGACGCCGTTCACTTCCCGGATGATGTCCTGCGGCTGGAAGCCGACATTGCGGGCAATCGAGCGCGCCGGCACGCTGTAGACCAGCATGCCCTTGTTAAACTTGAAGGGGTCGAGGCCGAGCTCCTCGGCCAGCGCAGGCGACAGTTCAGCCACCTGAGCGCCAGTGAAGGGGTTGCGGCCGCCGACGCGCATCAGCTCAGCCTTGGTCGTGCCCGGAGGCGCAGTGAGCCTTACCTGGAGCGCGCGCTGCTTGCCGCCGCTGAGCACGGTGAGGTTCAGGAGTTCGCCCTCCGCCTTGGTAGCAGCAATGAACTTCATGCCCTTATCGTCGTAGACCTCGCGGCCATCGACGCTGAGAATGACGTCGCCCTTCCGCACCCCCGCCTTTTCGGCGGGGCTGCCCGGGTAGACGTTGCTAATGAGGACGCCGCGCGGACGGTCGAGGCCCAGAGCCGCGACTTGGTTTCCGGTGACGGGTTCTCCGCCTGCGCCGATCCACGGGCGGACAAGCGTGCCGCCGTGGACGGCGGCGTCGACGACGCGGCGGACCATCTCCGAGGGAATCGCGAAGCCGATGCCGTTGGAGCCGCCGCCCCTGGAGAAGATCATCGAGTTCACGCCGACGAGGCGGCCGTTCATGTCGACCAGCGCGCCGCCCGAGTTGCCGGGGTTGATGGAGGCGTCGGTCTGGATGAAGGACGAGATGTCGGAGACGCCGACATCGGCGCGGGCCAGCGCAGAGACAATGCCGCTGGAAACGGACTGGCCGACGCCGAACGGGTTGCCGATGGCGAGGACGAGATCGCCCACCTGAACGCCGCGCGTGTCGGCGAAGTCGAGCGTCGGAAGTTTTTCGTTTCCGGCGTCGATCTTGAGGACGGCCAAGTCAGTCTTGGCGTCCTTCATCACGAGGACGGCGGGGAATTCGCGGCGGTCGTTGAGCGCGACGCGGAACTGCTCGCCCTCCTCCACCACGTGGTTATTGGTGACGATGACGCCGTCAGAGCCGACGATGACGCCCGAGCCGAGTGAGTTATCGACCTTCTGGCTGCGCGTCTGGGTGTTGCCGTTGCAGTAGACAGACGCCCAGAACGGATCGTTGGAATAGGGACACGTGGAGCGGCGGACGGTGACGCTGGAATAGACGTTGACCACGGCGGGGGCCGTGCGGCGCACGACGGGCGCGAAGGACTGCTGGATGGACGTCTGGGAGGCGGGGACCGTGCGCTGGTCGACCTGGGGCGCCGGGGCGGGCTGGACGAAGGCATCAGCGGGAACGGTCTGTCCGACCACCTGGCCGATGGCAGGCACGGCCAGCATCGCCAGCGCGGTGGCGAGCGAGGCGGAGGCCACGAGAAGGATGTTCTGACGGTTCATTGTACGCCCTTCAGCTTGTCTTGGCTGGCTGTCCGTATGTGCCCGGAGCGTCCGGCGACCAAGGCAGGATAGCACCAGCCGCTGGAAGAAAAGGCGGAGATTCCGGCGCAAACAAGGCGCTGACGCCGAGGCGCCGCCGGGCCCCAAAACACGAAGGGCCGCCCTTTCAGGACGGCCCTCGCGATATTCAGTCGGATGAAATCAGGCTTCTTCGGTTTCGGCCATCGCTTCGGCGCGGGCGCGGTCGTCGGCGCCTTTGGCGTCCGGATCGCGGTCGACCAGTTCGATGACGGCCAGCGGGGCGTTGTCGCCATGGCGGAAGCCGGCTTTCAGAACGCGGGTGTAGCCGCCCTTGCGATCCTTGTAGCGGTCGGCGAGCGTATCGAAGAGCTTCACGACCACATCGTCTTCTTTCAGTTGCGCGGCAGCGAGACGACGGTTCGAGAGGCCGCCCTTCTTGCCGAGCGTGATCAGCTTGTCGACGACGGCGCGGAGTTCCTTCGCCTTCGGCAGGGTGGTGGTGATCTGCTCGTGGCGGATCAGCGCGCCCGACATGTTGGCGAACATCGCCTTGCGGTGCGAGGCGGTGCGGTTGAGTTTGCGAAGCGCGAAGCCGTGGCGCATGTGACTAGCCGGCCCCTGAGGGGCCGCTCCTCATAAAATCAGGTGTGGTCTTCGTATTTCTTGGCGAGCTCTTCGATGTTCTCCGGCGGCCAGGACGGAACGTCCATGCCGAGGTGGAGGCCCATCGAGGCGAGCACTTCCTTGATCTCGTTGAGCGACTTGCGGCCAAAGTTCGGAGTGCGGAGCATTTCCGCCTCGGACTTCTGGATGAGGTCGCCGATGTAGACGATGTTGTCGTTGCGCAGGCAGTTGGCCGAGCGCACCGAAAGTTCGAGCTCGTCGACCTTCTTGAGCAGCACCGGGTTGAAGCCGAGGTCCGGCTCGTCTTCCGACGACGAAGCGGCGACCGGCTCGTCGAATGTGATGAGGAGCTGGAGCTGGTCCTGCAGGATGCGGGCGGCGTAGGCGACGGCGTTTTCCGGCGTCACCGAACCATCGGTCTGCACTTCGAGCGTGAGCTTGTCGTAGTCGAGAACCTGGCCGGCGCGGGTGTCTTCGACCAGGACGCTGACGCGCTCGACCGGCGAGAAGATCGCATCGATCGGGATGAAGCCGAGCGGGGCGTCGTCCGGACGGTTGCGGTCGGCGGGGACATAGCCCTTGCCGGTGGCGACAGTGAACTCGATGCGAAGATCGGCGCCCTCGTCGAGATGGCAGATCACGTGATCGGGGTTCAGGATCTCGATGTCGCTCGTGGTTTCGATCTGGCCGGCCTTCACCGGGCCGGCGCCGGACGCCTTGAGCGTCATGCGCTTCGGAATGTCCGAGACCATGCGGATGGCGACACGCTTGAGATTCAGCACGATGTCGGTGACGTCTTCGCGGACGCCGGGAACCGACGAGAACTCGTGCACCACGCCGTCGATCTGGATGCCGGTGATCGCGGCGCCCTGGAGCGAGGACAGCAGCACGCGGCGCAGGGCGTTGCCCAGCGTCGTGCCAAAGCCGCGTTCAAGCGGCTCGATGATGAGCTTGGCTTTGCGCTGCGCGTCACGCTCGTGCTCCACCACCGGACGGTTGGGGCGGATGAGGTCTTTCCAGTTCTTGTCGTTTACCGAAGCGGCCGGAGTCGCCATCGTGTCAGCCTCTCAAGAGTAACTTGCCCAAACGCTACGCGCAGTCTTAGACGCGGCGGCGTTTCGGAGGGCGGCACCCATTATGTGGTACCGCGGTCGTGTCGTGAATGGTGGTGACGGTGAAGCCGACGGCCTGCAGCGCGCGCAGAGCCAACTCGCGGCCCGAGCCCGGACCGTGGACGAGAACTTCCAGCGTCTTCATGCCGTGTTCCATCGCCTTCTTACCTGCGTCTTCAGCGGCGACCTGGGCGGCGTACGGCGTCGACTTGCGCGAGCCCTTGAAGCCCATCGTGCCGGCGGACGACCAGGCGATCGTGTTGCCCTGCGCGTCGGTGATGGTGATGATCGTGTTGTTGAACGACGCGTTGACGTGGGCCACGCCCGACGCGATGTTCTTGCGTTCGCGCTTCTTGACGCGGCCGCCGCTCTTGTCCTTGTCGCCGCCGCCCGATGCCGGGGTAGCCGCTGCTGGTGTCGCTTCGCGCGCCATGGCTTGTCCTTACTTCTTCTTGCCGGCGATGGCCTTCGCGGGGCCCTTGCGCGTGCGTGCATTGGTGTGGGTGCGCTGGCCGCGGACCGGCAGGCCCTTGCGGTGACGCAGGCCGCGATAGCAGCCGAGGTCCATGAGGCGCTTGATGTTCATCGCGACGTCACGGCGAAGGTCGCCCTCGACCATGTAATCAGCGTCGATGGTTTCGCGGATCTTGAGCACTTCGGCGTCGGTGAGCTGGTTCACGCGGCGGGCGGACTCGATGCCGACCTTGGCGCAGAGCTCCCTGGCTTTCGCCGGGCCGATGCCGTGAATGTAGGTCAGCGCAACTTCGACGCGCTTGGCCGTTGGAATGTTGACGCCTGCGATACGGGCCAAGGGCCTCTCCTGATCGGCGCCGGACACTCGGGCCCGGCGAGAAAACTCTGTCGAAATGCGCGTGCGACGCGCAATGTCGCGCGACGCCTGAGCGGCGCGGCGAAGCATGGGCTCGTCGCGGAAGCCGCCCTTATAAAGGGACACCCTGTCCCGTCAACCTGTTATTTGCCTTCGCTTTTCACCCTTTGCCGCCTGCCGGGGCAGGACGGTTTTGCCGTGGATTCCAGTCACTTTTTTCCGGCTTTGGCCGGTCCGTCGAGGATACCGGAGATGGCCCCGGCCACCGACTCGACACTAGCCATGCCATCGATCTCGGTGAGCTTGCCCTCGCCCCGGTATTTGGGGAGGAGCGGAGCGGTCTGGGCGTTGTAGGCGACAAGGCGCTTTTTGAAGGCTTCCGGGTTGTCGTCCGCCCTGCCCTCGGCCTCAAAGCGCTTGGTGACGCGATCCAGGAGGGCGGCTTCGTCCACCTTGAGGCGGATGACGGCATCGACCATTTTCCCGCGCCTGGCGAGCGAGGCGTCCAGCGCTTCGGCCTGCGGAATGGTGCGTGGGAAGCCGTCGAAGATGAAGCCGGCCGCCTTGGGATTGTGGTCGAGTTGTTCCTCGATCAGGGCGATGACGATCTCGTCCGAGACCAGGCTGCCCGAATCCATGATGCCGGCGACGCGCTTGCCCAGCTCGGTGCCAGACGTGCGGGCGGCGCGCAGCATGTCGCCGGTGGACAGCTGAATGAAGCCTCGTTCGGAAACGAGCTTCTTCGCCTGTGTTCCCTTGCCCGCGGCCGGCGGGCCAAACAGGATCAGGTTCACTTCTTCTTGCTCCCCAACCGCGCCTTTTTGATCATCCCTTCATACTGGTGGCCGATCAGGTGAGACTGGATTTGCGCAACGGTGTCCATCGTCACCGACACCACGATGAGGATCGACGTGCCGCCGATATAGAACTGCCCATTGAACTGGCCGCGCATGAGCTCCGGAAGCACACAGACGGCCGCGATATAGATCGAACCGATGACCGTGAGCCGGGTCAGAACATAATCGAGGTGTTCAGCCGTTCGCTTGCCTGGACGATAACCCGGAATGAAGCCGCCATACTTGCGAAGGTTCTCGGCCGTCTCTTCCGGGTTGAACACGATCGATGTGTAGAAGAAGCAGAAGAAAATTATCAGCGCCGCGTAGAGGATGATGAACAGCGGCTGGCCGTGGCCCATGTAGGCCTGGATGAATTGCAGCGTTTCGGCCCACCAGCCGGTTGTCGTGCCGGTGGTGCTGGTGAAGCCAGCCATGGTTGACGGCAGCAACAGCAGCGAGGAGGCGAAGATCGGCGGGATGACGCCGGCCGAATTGACCTTCAGCGGCAGGAAGGACGATTCCCCGCCCACCATGCGGTTGCCCTGCTGGCGCTTCGGATACTGGATCAGCAGCCGCCGCTGGGACCGCTCGATGAAGACGATGAACACGACCATCGCGATCGCAAGGAAGGTGATCGCAAGGATGGTCGGGATCAGCGACGGGTTGGTGCGAAGCTCGCCCAGCGTGTTGCCAATGTAGCGTGGGAGCTCGGCCACGATGCCGGCGAAGATGATCAGCGAAATGCCGTTGCCGACGCCGCGCGCGGTGATCTGTTCGCCCAGCCACATCAGGAAGATAGTGCCGCCGACCAGGGTGATGATGGTCGAGGCCATGAAATAGGGGCCGGGATCGACGGCCATCGAAAGGCCCGAGGCTGGGTCCTGCGCATTGAGCGCAACCGCCACACCGAAGGCCTGGGCGATGGCGAGAATGACCGTGAGATAGCGGGTGTACTGGTTGAGCTGTTTGCGGCCCGCCTCGCCTTCCTTCTTCAATCGCTCGAGGGAGGGAACGGCGGTGGAGAGGATCTGCACGATGATCGAGGCCGAGATGTACGGCATGACGTTGAGCGCGAAGATCGCCATCCGCTCGACGGCGCCGCCGGAGAAGGAGTTCCACATCCCGAGGATGCCGCCCGATGCGTTGCCGAACGCCTGGGCGTACTGCACCGGGTCGATGCCGGGTATGACGATCCACGTTCCGAGACGGTAGACGATCAGCGCCCCAAGTGTGAACCACAGACGCGCCTGCAGCTCCTTGGCCTTGCCGAACGTCGAAAAATTGATGTTGCGCGCGAGTTGCTCGGCCGCCGAAACCATTCGCCCGCCCTCCTTTTCGCGCTGCCGCCGACCGCCTTAACAGCGGAGATCGCCGGACACGCGGGCGCCTGCCCGAATGGGCAGGCTACTCAGCCGCCTCTTGGGCGACCGGTTTCGTTACCGTGACCTTGCCGCCAGCCTTTTCGACCGCCTCGATAGCGGCCTTGGAGGCGCCGTACACGACAAGCTCAACTTTGGTCTTGATCTCGCCCTTTGCAAGGAGGCGAACGCCGTCCTTGGCGCGGCGAAGCAGCCCGGACGCAATCAGGACTTCGGCGTCGATCGGCTTTTTCGCGTCGAGCCGGCCGGCCTTGATGGCGGCTTCGATGCGGCCGGTGTTGACCCAGGTGAGTTGCTTGGCGCCGTGGGGCGTGAAGCCGCGCTTCGGCAGGCGCATGTAGATCGGCATCTGGCCGCCTTCGAAGCCGTTGATGGCCACGCCGCGGCGAGCCTTCTGGCCTTTGACGCCACGGCCGCCGGTCTTGCCCTTGCCCGAGCCAACGCCCTTGCCGAGACGGATGCGCGTCTTGCGGGCGCCGGGGTTGTCGGAGATCTCGTTCAGTTTCATGTCACGCTCCAGGCCAGCCTGCCCCGGAAGGGCGGACCAGCGAATGCTTCCTAGGGTTTCACGATCTCGACGAGGTGGCCCACCTTCGCGATCATGCCGCGAACCGACGGGGTATCCTCGAGCTCGCGCTCCTTGGACATCTTGTTGAGGCCGAGGCCGACCAGCGTCGCGCGCTGGGAAGCTTCGCGGCGTTGCGGGCTCCTCACCTGCTTCACGCGGATGGTTTTCTTGGCTGCCATCTCGGTCTCCGTCCTCTAAACGTTACTGCGCCGCTTCGGCGTTGCCGGCGCCGTCGGTGCGACGACCGACGATGTCCTGCACTTTCAGGCCGCGCTTGGATGCGATCTGACGGGGCGAGGACTGGTGTTTCAGACCATCTACGGTGGCGCGAACCATGTTGTAGGGGTTGGACGAGCCGGTCGACTTGGCGACGACATCCTTGATGCCGAGCACGTCGAACACGGCGCGCATCGGGCCGCCAGCGATGACGCCGGTGCCGGCCGGCGCCGAGCGCATATAGACCTTGCCAGCGCCCCAGCGCCCGGCGGCGTCATGGTGCAGCGTGCGGCCTTCGCGCAGCGGGATGCGGATCATCGATTTCTTGGCTTCCTCGGTCGCCTTGCGGATCGCTTCGGGAACCTCGCGCGCCTTGCCATGGCCGTAGCCGATGCGGCCCTTCTGGTCGCCGACGACGACGAGGGCTGCGAACGCGAAGTTCTTGCCGCCCTTCACCACCTTGGCGACGCGGTTGATCGCGACCAGCTTGTCGATGATCTCGGACTGTTCGCGGTCGTCGTCACGGCCCTTGCGGCCGCCCCGTTCGCCACGTTCGCCTCTTTCACGCGCCATTCGCGGACTCCTAGAATTTCAGACCGCCCTCACGGGCGGCGTCGGCGAGCGCTTTCACGCGGCCATGAAAAATATAGCCGCCGCGGTCGAAAACCACGTCGGTGACGCCGGCCTTCTTGGCGCGCTCAGCGATGAGCTTGCCAACGGCCTGCGCGTCGTCGGATTTCTTGCCGCCCTTGAAGTCCTTTTCCAACGACGATGCGGCGGCGAGCGTGACGCCCTTGCCGTCGTCGATGACCTGCACAGAGATATGCTTGGACGAGCGGTTGACGGACAGGCGCGGCTTGCCGTCGCCGACCTTGCGGAGCTTTGTGCGGACGCGCTGGGCGCGGCGATCGAACTGTTTGTGTTGAAGCGAGGCCATGGCTTACTTCTTCTTGCCTTCCTTGCGGCGGACGTATTCGCCCACCTTGCGGACGCCCTTGCCCTTGTAGGGCTCCGGCGGACGGTAACCACGGATTTCGGCCGCAACCTGGCCAACCGCCTGCTTGTCCGCGCCGGAGATCTTGATCTCGGTCGGCTTCGCCGAGGCAAAGGTGATGCCCGGAGGCGCCTTGTAGATCACGGGATGCGAGTACCCGAGCGACAACTCGAGGTCCCTGCCCTTCATGGCGGCGCGATAGCCGACGCCCTGAAGTTCGAGGTCCTTGGTGAAGCCCGTAGTGACGCCCGTCACCATGTTCTGAATGTTGGCGCGAACCGTGCCCCACATCGCCTTGGACTTACGTTCTTCCGGATTGCGGGCCGAAATTGTGACTTCGCCGTTGTCGACCTTGACGCCGACTTCGTCGGAGAGAGCCATCTTCAACTCGCCCTTAGGACCTTTCACAGCGACGTGCCCGCCGCCGACTTTGATATCGACGCCCTTGGGCGCGGTAATCGGCTTCTTTCCTACGCGCGACATGATCAGCTCACCCGGCACAGAATTTCGCCGCCCACGTTTTGCGTGCGGGCTTCGTTGTCCGACATCACGCCCTTCGGCGTGGAGAGGACGGAAATGCCAAGACCGTTGCGGACCAGCGGAAGGTCGCGCACCGCCGAATAGACGCGGCGCCCCGGCTTGGAAATACGGCGAATCTCCGAGATCACCGGAGCGCCGTCATAGTATTTCAGCTCGATGTCGAGCTCCTTGCGGCCGTCCTTCTCGATTTCCGAGAAGCCGCGGATGTATCCCTCGCGCTGAAGAACTTCCAGCACGTGAGCGCGGAGCTTGGACGAAGGCGAGGTGACAGTGGTGCGGCCGCGGCGTTGCGCGTTCCGGATGCGTGTCAGCAAATCGCCCAGGGGATCGTTCATAACCATCCTGTGCCCTCCCCTACCAGCTCGACTTGACGAGGCCGGGGATCATCCCGCTGGCCCCGTATTCGCGCAGCGCGATCCGCGACATCTTCAACTTGCGATAGTACCCGCGCGGCCGGCCCGAAATCTCGCAGCGGTTGCGCACGCGGCTCGGCGCCGAATTGCGCGGCAGCTTGGCCAGCTTCATGCGGGCCGCGAACCGGTCATCCAGCGGCAGGGCCTCGTTGAGGGCCTGCGCCTTCAACTCGGCGCGCTTCTTCGCGTACTGCTCGGACAGTTTGCGCCGGCGGTTGTTCTTCTCGATCGAACTCTTCTTAGCCATCTCGTTCTCTCCAGCGCGACTAAGTACGGAAGGGAAAGCCGAACTCCGTGAGGAGCGCTTTCGCTTCTTCGTTCGTGCGCGCCGTCGTGCACACAATGATGTCCATACCCCAGACCGTCTCGATGTTGTCGTAGTTGATCTCAGGGAACACGATGTGTTCCTTGATACCCATCGCGAAGTTGCCGCGGCCATCGAACGACTTGGCGTTGAGGCCACGGAAGTCCTTCACGCGCGGAAGCGCGATGGTCGTGAGGCGGTCGACGAATTCGTACATGCGCTCGCGGCGCAAGGTGACCTTGGCCCCGATCGTCATGTCCTCGCGCAGCTTGAAACTGGCGATCGACTTGCGCGACTTGGTCTCGAGCGGCTTCTGGCCGGAGATCGCCGCGAGGTCGGCCACGGCCGAGCGGATCTTCTTGGAATCGGCGACAGCTTCGCCAACGCCCATGTTGATGACGACCTTGTCGAGGGCCGGCACCTGGAGGCCATTGGTGTAGTTGAACTGAGCCGTCAGCTTTTCGCGGATCGACTCGTTGTACAGCTTCTTGAGCCGCGGAGTGTATTTCGCCTCAGGCATCGATATTCTCCCCGGAGCGCTTGGCGAAGCGCACCTTGCGGCCCTTGTCGTCGGTCTTGAACCCGATGCGGACGGCCTTGCCGTCTTTCGGGTCGACGTGAGCGACGTTTGAAACGTGGATCTTGGCTTCCTTGCGCTTGATCCCGCCTTGCGGATCAGCCTGGCTCGGCTTGGTGTGGCGGGCGGCGATGTTGACGCCCGACACAAGCACGCGGTTCTCGTCCGGGAACGCCTTGAGGACTTCGCCGGTGCGGCCCTTGTCCTTGCCGGTGAGGACGATGACCTTATCGCCCTTCTTGATCTTGGCGGCCATTACAGGACCTCCGGAGCAAGCGAGATGATCTTCATGTGGTTCTTGGCGCGGAGTTCGCGCGGAACCGGCCCGAAGATGCGGGTGCCGATCGGCTCGTTCTGGTTGTTGACCAGTACGGCCGCGTTCGAGTCGAACCGGATCACCGAGCCATCGCGGCGCTGGATGTCCTTGGAGACGCGGACGACGATGGCGCGTTTGACTTCGCCCTTCTTCACGCGGCCCTTGGGCGTCGCTTCCTTGATCGAGACGACGATGACGTCGCCCACGGTGGCGTAACGGCGTTTGGAGCCGCCAAGCACCTTAATGCACTGGACTCGCTTTGCGCCGGAATTGTCCGCCACATCGAGGTTTGTCTGCATCTGGATCATGCTGCATCCCCTTTGAAGGAGACGATTTCCCAGCGCTTCAGCTTGGAGCGCGGCGGGCATTCCTGGATCTCGACCTGCTGGCCGATCTGGGCTGCGTTCTTCTCGTCGTGCGCGTGATAGCGCTTCGACTTACGCACCGTCTTCTTGAAGAGCGGGTGCAGGAACGTGCGTTCCACTTTGACGACGGCGGTCTTGTTCATCTTGTTGGAGACGACCACGCCTTCCATAATTCGCTTTGGCATGACGCTCTCTCCTATGCTGCGGTCTGTTGAGACTTCTCGCTCAGGACCGTTTCGATCCGGGCGATGTCACGGCGCACCTGGCGCACGCGCGAAGTCTTCTCCAGCTGGCCCGTGGCCCTCTGGAAACGCAGGTTGAACTGCTCCTTCCGGAGATCAGCCAGCTTGTCGCGGAGCTGATCCGGGGTCTTGTGGCGAAGGTCTTCCGAGACCTTCTTCTGTTTCTTGGTCGCCATCGCCTACTCTCCGATCCGGGTGACGATCTTGGTCTTCACCGAGAGCTTCGCGGCGCCAAGCGACAGCGCGAGGCGCGCAACCGCATCCGGAACGCCGTCGATCTCGAACAGGATGCGGCCCGGCTTCACGCGGGCGACCCAGAATTCGGGCGCGCCCTTGCCGGAGCCCATGCGGACCTCGATCGGCTTCTTCGAAACCGGCACGTCCGGGAACACGCGGATCCACACCTTGCCGATACGCTTCATCTCGCGGGTGAGAGCGCGGCGGGCAGCCTCGATCTCACGCGCCGTGACGCGGTTCGGCTCCAGCGCCTTCAGCCCGTGCGAGCCGAAGTTGAGCGTGAAGCCGGCTTTCGCCTGGCCATGGATGCGGCCCTTGAAGGCCTTCCGGTATTTTGTGCGCTTGGGCTGAAGCATTGTTCTATCTCACTTACGCGCGCTGATCTTGACGCTCGCGGTCGCGGCGCGGACGGCTTTCGCCCGCGGCTTCCTGCTTGCGGTCCACAGCCATCGGATCGTGCTCCATGATCTCGCCTTTGAAGATCCAGCACTTGATGCCGATGATGCCATAGGTCGTCTTGGCTTCAGCCGTTCCGTAGTCGATGTCGGCCCGCAGCGTGTGAAGCGGGACACGGCCTTCGCGGTACCATTCCGTACGCGCGATCTCCGCGCCGCCGAGGCGGCCGGCGACCGTGAGACGGATGCCCTGGGCGCCCATGCGCATCGTCGTCTGCATCGCGCGCTTCATGGCGCGGCGGAAGGAGACGCGGCGCTCGAGTTGGCGGGCGACATCTTCGGCGACGAGGTTGGCGTCGGTTTCCGGCTTGCGGATCTCGACGAGGTTCAGGAACACCTCATCCTTGCAAAGCTTGCCGATTTCCTTGCGCAGCGTCTCGATGTCCGCGCCCTTCTTGCCGATCACCATGCCCGGGCGGGCGGTGTGAACGGTGATGCGGCACTTCTTGTGCGGACGCTCGATGACCACGCGGGAAACGCCGGCTTGCTTCAGCTTTTCCTTGATGAACTTGCGGATCTTGATGTCTTCGTGCAGCAGCCGGCCGAAGTCCGAGGTCTCGGCGTACCAGCGGCTGTCGGCCGTGCGGTTCACGCCGAGGCGGAATCCGATCGGGTTGATCTTCTGACCCATTATGCGGCCTCGGAGGTTTGGGCGACCGCGGACGTGTCGCGGAGCACGATGGTAAGTTGGGAGAAGGGCTTCTCGACGCGGACGCCGCGGCCGCGTGCGCGGGCGTGCATCCGCTTGAGAACCATGTTCTTGCCGACGTGAGCTTCGGCGACGATCAGGCTGTCGATGTCGAGGCTGTGGTTGTTGTCGGCGTTAGCGACCGCGGACTTCAGCAGCTTGAGCACGTCGCCGGCGGCGCGCTTGCGGGAGAATTCCAGCTCGGCCATCGCCTTCTCGACCTTCAGGCCGCGGATCTGCTGCGCCAGCAGGTTGAGCTTCTGCGGGCTGATGCGGTGCATGCGCAGGACCGCGCGCGACTCGTTGGAGGCCTGTTTCGGAGGAGCTTTTGCCTTGCCCATCTTACTTCCTCACCGCTTTCTTGTCGCCGCCATGGCCGAAGAACGAGCGGGTCGGCGCGAACTCGCCGAGCTTGTGGCCCACCATCTCCTCGGACACGTTCACCGGCACGAACGTCTTGCCGTTGTGGACCTGGAAAGTGAGGCCAACGAACTGCGGCAGGATGGTCGAGCGGCGCGACCAGGTCTTGATCGGGGTCGGACGCGAGGCGCGCGAGGACGCCTCTGCCTTCTTCAGCAGATAGCCGTCGACGAACGGGCCTTTCCAGACGGAGCGCGACATCTTTCTTCTCTCCGTTACGCTTTGTGCCGACGGCGGACGATGAGCCGGTCGGTCGACTTGTTCTTGCGGGTCTTGGGACCGCGGGTCTTCTTGCCCCACGGGGTGACCGGGTGACGGCCGCCCGAGGTCTTGCCCTCGCCGCCGCCGTGCGGGTGGTCGACCGGGTTCATGGCGACGCCGCGAACGTGCGGGCGCCAGCCCTTGTGAACGTTGCGGCCGGCCTTGCCGATCACGACGTTCATGTTGTCGGGGTTCGAGACCGCGCCAACCGTCGCCATGCAGACTTCCGGAATGAGACGGACTTCGCCGGAGGACAGCTTGACCTGGGCGTAACCGTCGCCGCGGCCGACGAGCTGGGCGTAGGAGCCGGCCGAGCGGGCGATCTGGCCGCCCTTCATCGGTTTCATCTCGATATTGTGGATGATCGTGCCGGCCGGGATGCTCTTGAGCGGCAGGGCGTTGCCCGGCTTGATGTCGACGCTTTCGCCGGCGATCACGGTGTCGCCGGCTTCAATGCGCTGCGGGGCGATGATGTAGGCCTGCTCGCCGTCCTTGTAGGTCAGCAGCGCGATGAAGGCCGTGCGGTTCGGATCGTATTCGATGCGCTCGACCGTCGCGGGCATGTCCCACTTGCGGCGCTTGAAGTCGATGATGCGATAGCTCTTCTTCGCGCCGCCCCCGCGCCAGCGCGCTGTGCGGCGGCCGAGGTTGTTGCGGCCGCCCGAGGAGCTCTTGCCTTCGGTAAGCGCCTTGACGGGCTTGCCCTTGTGCAGGCCGGAGCGGTCGATCAGCACGAGCTGTCGGCGGCCAGGCGAGGTCGGGTTGTATGTCTTCAGAGCCATCGTGCGATCTCGATCCTAGAGCCCGGTCGTGACATCGATGGACTGTCCGTCCTTCAACGTAACGATCGCTTTCTTGACGTCCGAGCGCTTGCCCGGGATGCCGCGGAACTGCTTGGTTTTGCCCTTCACCACGAGGGTGTTCACCGACATGACGTTGACGTTGAAGAGCGCTTCGACCGCTTCCTTGATCTGCGGCTTGGTGGCGTCGAGCGGTACGCGGAAGACGACCTTGTTCTGCTCGGAGAGCATGGTCGATTTCTCGGTGATGATCGGCGAGGTGATGCGCGTGTAGTGCTGGGATTTGGGGGCGACAGCCATGGGTTACGCCTTCTCGGCTTCGGCGAAGCGGGCGTTGACGCCTTCAACCGCTTCACGCGTCAGCACCAGCGTCTTGCGGCGCATCACGTCGTAGACGTTGAGGCCGGCAAGCGGGAGCACATCGATGTTGGGGATGTTGCGGGCGGCCTTCGCGAACTTTTCGTCGAGCTGGGCGCCGCCGATGACCAGTGCGTTGGAGATGCCGAGCTTCTTGAGCTGGGCCGACACGTCCTTGGTTTTGTCGCCCGAGAGACCGTCGAGGATGATCAGCGCCTCGTCTTTCACCTTCGACGAGAGAGCGTGCTTCATCGCGAGCGCGCGCACCTTTTTGGGCAGCGCGTGGGCGTGGCTGTGCGGGTGCGGACCATGGGCCGTGCCGCCGCCGACGAAGATCGGCGCGTTCTTCGAACCGTGACGCGCGCCGCCCGTGCCCTTCTGGCGATAGAGCTTCTTGGTGGTGACGCTGACGTTCGAGCGCGAGAGGGTCGAGTGCGTGCCTGCCTGGCGCTTGGACAGCTGGTAGCGCACCATGCGCTGCAGGATGTCCGAGCGGATTTCGGTGATGCCGAACACGGCGTCGGAGAGTTCGATCTCTCCGGCCTTCTTCGCATCAAGTTTGACGACTGGGAGTTTCATTAGGCTTTCGCCTCTTGCTTGTCGCGAAGTTTCGCGGGCTTCGGCAGGTCTTTCAGCGCTTTGGCCTTCACGGCGTCACGCACCTCAACCCAGCCATTGTTCGGGCCGGGGACGGCGCCCTTGACCAGGATCAGCCCGCGCTCGGCGTCCGTGCGGACGATCTCGAGGTTCTGGGTGGTGACGCGCTCGACGCCAAGATGGCCGGCCATCTTCTTGCCTTTGAACGTACGGCCCGGATCCTGACGCTGACCGGTCGAACCGTGCGAGCGGTGGGACACGGACACGCCGTGGGAGGCTTCAAGACCGCCGAAATTCCAGCGCTTCATCGCGCCGGCGAAACCCTTGCCCTTGGTGAGGCCGGAGATGTCGACCGTCTGGCCAGGAACAAAATGGTCGGCGCTGATCTGGGCGCCGACCTCAAGAAGCATGTCGTCCGACACGCGGAATTCACGGATGATGGACTTCGGCTCTACCGCAGCCTTGGCGAACTGGCCGCGGAGCGACTGGTTCACGTTCTTGGCCTTGCGGGCGCCGGCGCCGAGCACGACGGCGGTGTAGCCGTCATTGGCTTTGCGCGTGCCGACCTTCTCGCCTTTTTTCTTCACATCGACTTCGCGCTCGGTCTTCGTGCGCACGCCGACGACCTGGCAGCCTTCGAGCGACAGGACGGTGACCGGGATGTGGGCGCCGTCAGCGCCGAACACGCGGGTCATTCCGATTTTCTTGGCTACGACTCCGATACGCATCAGCTGTTCCCCAGCTTGATCTCCACGGCGACGCCGGCCGAGAGATCGAGTTTCATGAGGGCGTCGACGGTCTGCGGGGTCGGGTCGACGATGTCGAGCACGCGCTTGTGCGTGCGGATCTCGAACTGCTCGCGCGACTTCTTGTCGATGTGGGGCGAGCGGTTGACGGTGAATTTCTCGATGCGGGTGGGCAGCGGAACCGGGCCGCGCACCTGGGCGCCCGTGCGCTTGGCGGTCGACACGATCTCGCGCGCCGACATATCGAGCGCCCGATGGTCGAAAGCCTTAAGCCGGATTCGGATATTCTGTTGTGCCATCGGTCCACCGAAACAGCGCACAAACGACCAAACGGGGATTACGTCCCCCGATGGGTCGTTGAGCTCGTTGAGTTTTTCCTTTTGTTTCCGGGCCTTGCGTTTGTTCTGGACCAGCCAAAACACAGCCAAGGCCGTGGAAACGAGGCCGGGTGATAGTCCGGTGACCAAACCACGTCAAGCGCCCGTTTGAGGCGAACTGCCACGGGGGCGCGGAAAGCCCTCCGCGCGCCGCCTTCCCGGCCAAAACAGTCTCAGTAAGGGTCCGCTTCCCGCCCAACGAGGATGACGGTGCGGGAGATGATCTGCGCCGGCCTTTCGCTAGCCCCAGGGTCGCCGGATCATTGGCGTAGGCGCCCGAAGGACGTCTGAACCGGGAAGCTCGACAGTGGACCTCGTGGGGGGCGTCCGCCGGCCCCGCGCCGGGAGGCGGCATCAGGCGGATGGCCGTGTCGACACTGCCCTTGTGGCGGGCCATGATGCGGGCAGCTTCGCGCTCGAAGGCGTCGAAGGCGGATTCCTGGCCTGGTGGATCCAGAGGCTGACAGGCGGACATAGCGATTCGGTCATCTGCCCCCCCCCCCGGGGCGCTGCCGGAACGCTGGGATAGCACGCCCAAAAAGCGAAAGAGCGCCGGTTGCCCGGCCCCGCCGGGGCGCTCCTTTCGTTTCGTCAGAAAAGCCCGCGACGCTCTCAGTCGAGGATTTTCGCCACGACGCCCGAGCCGACCGTGCGGCCGCCTTCGCGGATGGCGAAGCGCTGTTTTTCTTCCAGCGCGATCGGGGCAATCAGCTCGACCTTCAGCTTAACGTTGTCGCCAGGCATGACCATCTCGGTGCCCGAGGGCAGCTCGACAATGCCGGTGACGTCCGTGGTGCGGAAGTAGAACTGCGGACGGTAGTTGGCGAAGAACGGCGTGTGACGGCCGCCCTCGTCCTTGTTGAGGACATACACCTCTGCTTCGAACTTCTTGTGCGGCTTGACCGTGCCGGGCTTGCAGAGGACCTGGCCGCGCTCGACCTGCTCGCGGTCGATGCCGCGGAGGAGAACGCCAACGTTGTCGCCGGCCTGGCCCTGATCGAGCAGCTTGCGGAACATTTCGACGCCCGTGCAGATGGTTTTCTGCGTGTCGCGGATGCCGACGATTTCGAGTTCGTCGCCGACTTTCACGATGCCGCGGTCAACCTTGCCGGTGACGACGGTGCCGCGTCCCGAGATCGAGAACACGTCTTCGATCGCCATCAGGAAGGGCTGGTCGAGCGGGCGTTCCGGCGTCGGGATGTACTTGTCGACGGCTTCCATCAGCGCAAGAATTGACTTCTCGCCAATTTCCGGGTCGCGGCCTTCGACGGCCGCCAGGGCCGAGCCCGGTATGATCGGGATCGTGTCGCCCGGGAAGTTGTACGAGGACAGCAGTTCGCGAACTTCAAGCTCGACGAGTTCGAGCAGTTCCTTGTCGTCGACCATGTCGACCTTGTTCAGGTACACCACCAGCGCCGGAACGCCGACCTGACGGGCGAGCAGGATGTGCTCGCGGGTCTGCGGCATCGGGCCGTCGGCGGCCGACACGACGAGAATGCCGCCATCCATCTGCGCGGCGCCCGTGATCATGTTCTTCACGTAGTCAGCGTGTCCGGGGCAATCGACGTGCGCGTAGTGACGATTCTTCGTCTCGTACTCGACGTGAGCCGTGTTGATCGTGATGCCGCGCGCCTTTTCTTCGGGGGCGGCGTCGATCTCGTCGTACTTCTTGGCGGTGGCGCCGCCCGACTTGGCGAGAATGATCGTGATCGCCGCTGTCAGCGTCGTCTTACCATGGTCGACGTGGCCAATCGTGCCTACGTTTACGTGGGGCTTCGTGCGCGCGAACTTTTCCTTGGACATCTTCTTTTACTCCGTAGCTCCTGCTTCAGGGCGGCTGGGGCCCTCGGGCCCCGACCTCATCACCCGCTGAGTTTCTCAATCACTTCCTTGGCGACGGCTTGTGGCACCGCCTCATAGTGGTCGAACTGCATCGTGTAGTTCGCCCGGCCCTGTGTCGAAGAGCGCAGGTTGTTAACGTATCCGAACATGTTGGCAAGCGGGACCATCGAGTTGATGACGGTCGCATTGCCGCGCATTTCCTGGCCGAGGATCATGCCGCGACGCGAGTTGAGGTCGCCGATAACCGTGCCGACGTAATCTTCCGGCGACACGACTTCCACCTTCATGATCGGCTCGAGCAGCTTCATCTGCACCTTTTCCGAGGCTTCCCGGAAAGCGGCGCGCGAGGCGATCTCGAAGGCAAGCACGCTGGAATCGACGTCGTGATAGGCGCCGTCGATCAAGCTGACCTTGAAGTCGATGACCGGGAAGCCGACGAGCGGGCCGGCGTTCATCACCGACTTGATGCCTTTCTCGACGCCCGGGATGAATTCCTTCGGGATCGAGCCGCCGACGATTTCGTTCTCGAACACGAAGCCCGAGCCCGGAGGAAGCGGTTCGAACACCAGCTTCACGCGGGCGAACTGACCCGTGCCGCCGGTCTGCTTCTTATGCGTGTAGTCGATCTCGGCGCGGCGACCGAGCGTCTCGCGGTACGCCACCTGCGGCGCGCCAATGTTCGCATCGACCTTGTAGGTGCGGCGCAGGATGTCGACCTTGATGTCGAGGTGGAGTTCGCCCATGCCCTTGAGGCGGGTCTGGCCGGACTCGTGATCAGTCGACACGCGGAAAGACGGGTCTTCGGCGGCGAGGCGCTGCAGCGCGAGCGCCAGCTTCTCCTGGTCGGCCTTCGATTTCGGCTCGATGGCGATCTCGATGACCGGCTCGGGGAATTCCATCTTTTCGAGGATGACCGGTTTGGACGGGTCGCACAGCGTGTCGCCCGTGGTCGATTCCTTGAGGGCCGCCACCGCGACGATGTCGCCGGCGAAAGCTTCCTTGATGTCTTTCCGGTCGTTGGCATGCATCTCGAGCATGCGGCCGATGCGCTCTTTCTTGTCCTTGGTGGAGTTGAGGAGCGTGGTGCCGGAGTTCAGCGTGCCGGAGTAGATGCGGCAGAACGTGATCGAACCCACGAAGGGGTCGTCCATGATCTTGAAGGCCAGCATCGACAGCGGCGCATCGTCGGTCTGCGGACGCTCGATTTCCGAATCGTCTTTCGGGTCGATGCCCTTGACGGCCGGCACGTCGAGCGGCGACGGCAGGAAGTCGACGACGGCGTCGAGCAGCGGCTGGACGCCTTTGTTCTTGAACGCCGAGCCGCATAGCACCGGATAGAACGCGCCGGTCAGCACGGCCTTGCGGATGAGGCGCTTGATGGTCGGGACGTCGGGCTCCTTGCCCTCGAAGAAGGCGGCCATGACGTCGTCATCGAGTTCGGCGACGGCTTCGACCAGCTTGGCGCGATATTCTGCGGCCTGATCGGCCATGTCGTCCGGGATCGGGACGATGTCGTATTTCGCTCCGAGATCTTCCCCTTGCCAGACGATGCCGCGCATCTCGACGAGGTCGACCACGCCCTTGAAGGTGTGCTCTATGCCGATCGGAAGCTGCAACGGAACCGGCTTCACGCCGAGACGCTTGATGAGATCGTTCACGCAGTTGAAGAAGTCTGCGCCGATCTTGTCCATCTTGTTGGCGAAGACGATGCGCGGAACGTGATACTTGTCGGCCTGCCGCCAGACGGTTTCGGTCTGCGGCTCGACGCCCTGGTTGCCGTCGAGCACGGCAACGGCGCCGTCGAGCACGCGCAACGAGCGTTCGACTTCGATCGTGAAATCGACGTGTCCGGGCGTGTCGATAATGTTGAGGCGCTTGTCTTGCCAGAAGCAGGTCGTCGCGGCGGACGTAATGGTGATGCCGCGCTCTTGTTCCTGCTCCATCCAGTCCATGGTGGCTGCGCCGTCATGGACTTCGCCGATCTTATGCGACTTGCCGGTGTAGTACAGAATCCGCTCGGTCACCGTCGTCTTGCCGGCGTCGATGTGCGCCATGATCCCGAAGTTTCGGTAATCAGAGAGTTGGTGGCTGCGAGGCATGGGGAGCGCCCTTAATTCGTGTAGCGGCGAACCGCTGGATTACCAGCGGTAGTGCGAGAAGGCGCGGTTTGCTTCCGCCATGCGGTGCGTGTCTTCGCGCTTCTTCACTGCCGAACCGCGGCCGTGCGCGGCGTCGAGCATCTCGGCGGCGAGACGCTCCTGCATGGTGTTTTCCGAACGGGCCCGCGCGGCGATGATCAGCCAGCGGATCGCTAGCGCCTGACGGCGCTCTGGCCGGACTTCAACCGGAACCTGGTAGGTGGCGCCGCCGACGCGGCGCGAACGGACTTCGACCGACGGAGCGACGTTGTCGAGCGCTTCATGGAAGAGTTCGGTCGCGGGACGCTTGGACTTCTGGGCGACGGTCTCGAGCGCGCCGTAGACGATCTGCTCGGCGGCGGATTTTTTGCCCTGGTACATCACCTGGTTCATGAAGCGGGTGATCACCTGATCGCCGTACTGGGCGTCGGGAAGGACCTGGCGTTTTTCTGCGCGGTGACGACGGGACATGTTTCTCGATTACCTGAATTACTTCGGACGCTTCACGCCGTAGAGCGAGCGGCGCTGCTTGCGGTCTTTGACGCCCTGGGTGTCCAGCACGCCGCGGAGAATGTGATAGCGAACGCCCGGCAAGTCTTTCACGCGGCCGCCGCGGATCAGCACGACGGAGTGCTCCTGCAGGTTGTGGCCTTCGCCAGGAATGTAGCAGACCGCCTCGTACTGCGTCGTGAGACGGACCTTGGCGACTTTCCGGAGAGCTGAGTTCGGCTTCTTCGGCGTCGTGGTGTAGACGCGGGTGCAGACGCCGCGGCGCTGCGGGCACGACTTGAGAGCGGGAACCTTGTTCCGCTTCGGCTTGTCGGTCCGCGGTTTGCGGATCAGCTGCTGGATCGTCGGCATCTACCCTCGCTCGTCATACCGGAAACGCCTGGGGCCATCATGGCCAAATCGGCGCGCCTTGCTCCAAAAACACGGGCCGCGACAACCCGTAGGGCTGCCCCGGCCAAACTCTCTGGAGGCTTTCGCTCTCTTAGGTCACACCGCAAAAGCCGCGTCTGGAACGGATTCCACTGCCGGTCCTGCGATGTGAAGCGGGGCTATAAAGGGGTGAACTCGCCCGGTCAAGCCTTCCGCCGCGAAGTCGCTTAACTGCTCTGCAGCCCCTGAAAATCGGCCGTAATGGGGCCGTTTCATCCAGACCTTCAACCGCTCGCTGAGGCGGCGCCGCAGCCGCGCCTGCGCCTCTGGGTCCCCATTCCCCGCAAAGCGCCGCCCGGCGATGTCGCAAGGCTCCCGCCAGAACATATCTTCGGCTGCCTCGTTCGAGGTCAAAAGGGCGAAATACGAGCACCTCCGGAAGCAATAGCGGGTCACCTGGCTGAGCCGGGTTTTCGAGGAATCGGCTACGGGCGAGCCGCCTTGGAAAAGGTTGGCCGACCAGATGAAGGCCTGACCGTGCTCGATCAGGGTGGCTTCCGGCCCTGGTCCGAACCGTCGGCCATGCCTTTGGATTCACGTCCGCCGGCTTTGCCCGGCCTCCAAAACAAGCCGCCAAAAAGAGTACAGGCGCGGAATCCGCCAAGGGACGCCGCGCCTACTGTTTTCAGCTCGTAGTTCCGCCGCTACTCGGCGGCAGGAAGCGCCGGGACCGGCGCGTTCACCTTGCGCTGTTCCTTGAGGCGATCGTCGCGGTCGTGCGCGAGCTTGCGGTATTTCCGCAGCGCGCCGCCCGTGCCGGCCGGGATGAGACGGCCAACGATGACGTTCTCCTTGAGGCCTTCAAGCGGATCGACCTTGCCCTGGATCGCCGCTTCCGTGAGGACGCGGGTGGTTTCCTGGAAGGACGCCGCCGAGAAGAAGGAGCGGGTCTGCAAGGAGGCCTTGGTGATGCCGAGGAGCACGCGGGTGCCCTTGGCGGGTTCACGGCCGGCTTTCTCGGCAGCTGCATTGGCCTCCTCGAATTCCAGCGCATCGACGTGTTCGCCGGCCAGCATGGTGGTGGCGCCCGAGTCGGTGATCTCGACCTTCTGCAGCATCTGGCGAACGATGACTTCGATGTGCTTGTCGTCGATCGGCACGCCCTGCAGGCGGTAGACCTTCTGGATCTCGTTGACGAGATAGTCGGCCAGAGCCTCCACCCCGAGGATGGTGAGGATGTCCTGCGGCGCGGGGTTCCCCTCGAGCAGGTACTCGCCCTTCTTCAGGAGGTCGCCCTCCTGCACCATCAAGTGCTTGGTCTTCGGCACCAGGTATTCGAAGGGCTCGGCGCCCTCCTCTTGCGGCACGAGACGCACGCGGCGCTTGTTCTTGTAGTCGCGGCCGAATTCCACCTTGCCGGTGATTTCCGCGATGATCGCGTGATCCTTCGGCCGGCGGGCTTCGAACAGTTCCGCCACGCGCGGCAGACCGCCCGTGATGTCGCGTGTCGTCGCGCCGCCCGTCTGGACGCGGGCCAGCGTATCGCCGGGCTTCACCTCGTCGCCTTCGGCCACCGAGAGGATGGCGTCGATGGGCAGGAGGTAGCGCGCCTGAGCGCCGCCCGTGTGCTTGATCGCGTTGCCGGCGTCGTCGACCAGGATGATCGAGGGCTTGAGTTCGACCTTCTTGCTCGTGACGCGAGCGTCGATGACGACCTTGTTGGCAATGCCGGTGTTTTCGTCGGTTTCGTCGCGGGTGGTAACGCCCTCGATGAGATCTTCGTACTTCACCCGGCCGGCGAGGTCGGTGATGATCGGGGTCGCGAAAGGATCCCAATCGGCCACGCGCTCGCCGCGCTTCACCTTGGCGCCGTCGGCATAGCGGAGGCGGGCGCCGTAGACCGGTTTGAAGGTCTGACGGATACGGCCTTCGCTGTCGATCAGCTTCACTTCCATGGAGCGGCCGACGACGACGAGCGTGCCGTCTTCGCGCTTCACGGTCGCGCCGTTCTCGAACTTGACGGTCGAGTCGAACGCGGCGTCGAGCGAGCTTTCGGTCGTCACCTGGGCGGCGCCGCCGATGTGGAACGTACGCATCGTGAGCTGGGTGCCCGGCTCGCCGATCGATTGGGCGGCAATGACGCCGACAGCTTCACCGACGTTGACACGGGTGCCGCGAGCGAGATCGCGACCATAGCACGACGCACAGGTGCCGTTGCGGGTTTCGCAGGTCAGCACCGAGCGCACCAGGATGCGATCGACGCCGGCCTTGTCGATGAGCGAGGCGACATCTTCGTCGAGGTAGGTATTGGCCGGGCAGATGATCGCGCCGGTGGTCGGGTGACGAACGTCTTCCGCCGTCGTCCGGCCGAGCGTGCGCTCAGCCAGCGAGACGATGACGTCCGCGCCTTCCATGACCGCGCCGAGCGTGATGCCCTTGTCGGTGCCGCAGTCTTCCTCGGTGATGATGCAGTCCTGCGCCACGTCGACGAGACGACGCGTGAGGTAGCCTGAGTTGGCGGTCTTGAGGGCCGTGTCTGCGAGGCCCTTACGGGCGCCGTGGGTGGAGTTGAAGTACTCCAGCACGGTGAGGCCTTCCTTGAAGTTCGACACGATCGGCGTCTCGATGATCTCGCCCGACGGCTTGGCCATGAGGCCGCGCATGCCGGCAAGCTGTTTCATCTGGTTCTTCGAACCGCGGGCGCCGGAGTGCGCCATCATGAACACCGAGTTGAGTTCGCCTGTCGAAGCGCCGGCGGCCTCCATCATGGCGTCGGCGACCTTGTCCGTGCAGGCGGACCAGGCATCGACCACCTTGTTGAACTTCTCGCCGCGGGTGATCAGGCCGTCGGCATACTGCCGCTCGTACTCGTTCACCAGTTTGCGCGTGTCGGCTACCAACTTGTCCTTCGATTTCGGGATGAGCATGTCATCCTTGCCGAAGGAGATGCCGGCGCGAGCCGCTTCCTTAAAGCCAAGCGCCATGACCCGGTCGCAGAAGATCACCGTCGCCTTCTGACCGCACAAGCGGTAGACTATGTCGATCAATTTTCCGACGGACTTCTTGGTCATCAACTCGTTGGCGACGCTGGGATCCATGCCGCGTTCGCGCGGCAGGCAGTCTGCGATCATCATGCGGCCCGGCGTGGTCTGGTAGACCTTGGCGACGTCCTTGCCGTTTTCATCCTTGGTGATGAAGCGGGCCTTGACGCGGCTGTGCAGCGTGACCGCTCCGGCGGCGAGCGCGTGCTCGATCTCGGCGAGGTCGGTGAAGAGCATGCCTTCGCCCTTCTCCTTTTCGCGTTCGATCGACAGGTAGTAGAGACCGAGAACGATGTCCTGCGAGGGGACGATGATCGGGCGGCCGTTGGCGGGGCTAAGGATGTTGTTGGTCGACATCATCAGCACGCGTGCTTCAAGCTGGGCTTCCATGCTCAGCGGGACGTGCACGGCCATCTGGTCGCCGTCGAAGTCGGCGTTGAACGCGGCGCACACCAGCGGGTGAAGCTGGATAGCCTTGCCTTCGATCAGCTTCGGCTCGAACGCCTGAATGCCCAGGCGGTGAAGCGTCGGCGCGCGATTGAGCAGCACGGGGTGTTCGCGGATCACCTCTTCGAGGATGTCCCAGACTTCCGGCTTTTCTTTCTCGACCAGCTTCTTGGCGGCTTTCACCGTTCCGGCGAGGCCTTTGGCGTCGAGACGCGCATAGATGAACGGCTTGAACAGTTCGAGCGCCATCTTCTTGGGCAGGCCGCACTGGTGGAGCTTCAGCTCCGGCCCAACGACGATGACCGAACGGCCCGAATAGTCGACGCGCTTGCCCAGCAGATTCTGACGGAACCGGCCCTGCTTGCCCTTCAGCATGTCGCTGAGCGACTTCAGCGGGCGCTTGTTGGTGCCCGTGATGACGCGGCCGCGACGGCCGTTGTCGAACAGTGCGTCCACGGATTCCTGCAGCATCCGCTTCTCGTTGCGGATGATGATGTCCGGCGCGCGGAGCTCCATCAGGCGCTTGAGGCGGTTGTTACGGTTGATCACGCGGCGATAAAGGTCGTTGAGGTCGGACGTCGCGAAGCGGCCGCCGTCGAGCGGGACCAGCGGACGCAGGTCCGGCGGAATGACCGGCACGATCGTGAGAATCATCCACTCCGGGCGGCAACCCGACTGGATGAAGCTTTCGACCAGCTTCAGGCGCTTGGCGATCTTTTTCGGCTTCAGTTCGCCTGTGGCTTCGGCGAGATCCTTGCGCAGGCGATCCGCTTCGGCGTCGAGATCATAGCCTTTAAGGAGTTCGCGGACGGCCTCGGCGCCGATCTGCGCGGTGAAGGAATCCTCGCCGAGGGCTTCCTGCTGCTGCATGTACTCCTCTTCGGTGAGGAGTTGCTTTTCCTTCAGCGGAGTGAGGCCCGGCTCGGTGACGATGTAGCTTTCGAAGTAGAGCACGCGCTCCACATCCTTCAGCGCCATGTCGAGCATCAGCGAGATGCGCGACGGCAGCGACTTCAGGAACCAGATGTGGGCGACGGGCGCAGCGAGCTCGATGTGGCCCATGCGCTCGCGCCGGACGCGGGCGAGCGTGACTTCCACGCCGCACTTCTCGCAGGTGACGCCGCGATACTTGATGCGCTTGTACTTGCCGCACAGGCACTCGTAGTCCTTGATCGGCCCAAAGATGCGGGCGCAGAACAGGCCGTCGCGCTCGGGCTTGAACGTGCGGTAGTTTATCGTCTCCGGCTTCTTGATCTCGCCGGACGACCACTTCTTGATCTCTTCCGGGCTCGCGATCGCGATCCGGATGGCCTCGAAGGTCGGGGCCGGCGTGTTAGGGCTGAACAGGTTGGTGATTTCCTGGCTCATCCTGATTTAGTCTCCCTCTTGGGGTGATCCGCCGGCCGGAGCCGGCGGAAATTCATTGCGAAAGGCAGGCGCGGCTCGTGACTACGAGGCGGCGCCCTCCTCCTCGGCTTCGGGTTCGGCCTCGAGCAGCTCGACGTTGAGACCCAGCGAACGCATCTCCTTGACGAGAACGTTGAAGCTTTCCGGGATGCCGGCCTCAAACGTGTCGTCGCCGCGGACGATCGCCTCGTAGACCTTCGCCCTGCCCGCCGTGTCGTCGGACTTGACCGTGAGCATCTCCTGCAGCGTGTAGGCGGCGCCGTAGGCTTCGAGCGCCCACACCTCCATCTCGCCGAAGCGCTGTCCGCCGAACTGCGCTTTGCCGCCCAGCGGCTGCTGGGTGACGAGCGAGTACGGACCGGTTGAACGCGCGTGGATCTTCTCGTCGACCAAGTGGTGCAGCTTGAGGAGATACTTGTAGCCGACGGTGACCTTGCGGGTGAAACGCTCGCCCGTGCGGCCATCGTGCAGGTAGACCTGACCGGACGAGTCCAGCCCCGCCTTCTTCAGCATCTCGACGATGTCGTCTTCGTTGGCGCCGTCGAACACCGGGGTCGCGACAGGCACGCCCTTCGTGAGGTTCGAAGCCAGCTCTTCCAGCTCGTCATTGGTCTTCGGCAGCTCTTCATCCTCGCCATATGCGTCCCGCAACGCTTTCTGGAGCGCTTTGCCGTCCTTGGTCTGGCGATAGGACTGCAGAGCCGTGTCGATCATCTTGCCGATGCCGTTGCAGGCCCAGCCGAGGTGGGTCTCGAGGATCTGCCCGACGTTCATGCGCGAAGGCACGCCCAGCGGGTTCAGCACGATATCGACCGGCGTGCCGTCTTCGAGATACGGCATGTCTTCGAGCGGGTTGATCTTGGAAATGACCCCTTTGTTGCCGTGACGGCCGGCCATCTTGTCGCCCGGCTGCAGCTTGCGCTTCACCGCGACGAACACCTTGACCACCTTCATGACGCCTGGAGGCAGATCATCGCCGCGCTGCACTTTCTCGATCTTGTCGGCGATGCGGGCCTCGATCAGGGCGACGCCGTCGTCGAACGCGCCCTTGGTTTCCTTGACCTGCTTCTCGACCGCATCGTCATCGACCGCGATCTTCCAGAGATCGACCGGAGCCATGCCATCGAGATACTCCTCGGTGATGTCGGTCTTCTTGCCGCCGCGAGCGACCGCTTTCTGACCGATGAGGAGCATGCGGAGGCGGCTGAGGGCGTCGCGCTGGATGATGGCCAGCTCGTCGTCCTTGTCGGTCATCAGCTGGTCGATCTGCTCGCGCTCGATCTGCAGCGCGCGCTGGTCTTTATCCACGCCATGACGGTTGAACACGCGCACTTCCACGACCGTTCCGGTGGCGCCGGGCGGCATACGGAGCGAGGTGTCGCGAACGTCCGAGGCCTTCTCGCCGAAGATGGCGCGGAGGAGCTTTTCCTCCGGCGTCATCGGCGATTCGCCCTTGGGCGTGACCTTGCCGACGAGAATGTCGCCGGCCTGGACTTCAGCGCCCACGGCCACGATGCCCGCTTCGTCGAGGTTGCGCAGGGCTTCCTCGCCGACGTTCGGGATGTCGCGCGTAATCTCTTCCGGCCCGAGCTTGGTGTCGCGGGCCGCGATCTCGAACTCCTCGATGTGGATCGAAGTGAAGACGTCGTCGCGCACGATGCGCTCGGAGATGAGGATCGAGTCCTCGAAGTTGTAGCCGTTCCACGGCATGAACGCGACGAGCACGTTGCGGCCGAGCGCCAGTTCGCCGAGGTCGGTCGAGGGACCGTCGGCGATGATGTCGTTCTTCACGACCTTGTCGCCCACCTTCACGATCGGACGCTGGTTGATGCACGAGTTCTGGTTCGAGCGCTGGTACTTCGACAGGCGGTAGATATCGACGCCTGACTTGGAGGCTTCGAGATCGTCCGTCGCGCGCACGACGATGCGAGTCGCGTCGACCTGCTCGACGACGCCGCCGCGGCGGGCGGAGACCGCCGCGCGGCTGTCGCGCGCCACCACCTGCTCCAGCCCGGTGCCGACGAGCGGCGCTTCGGTCTGGATCAGCGGCACGGCCTGACGCTGCATGTTCGAACCCATGAGCGCGCGGTTGGCGTCGTCGTTCTCGAGGAACGGGATGAGCGCCGCGGCGACGGAGACGACTTGCTTCGGAGATACGTCGATGTAGTCGATGCCTTCGCGAGCGACGAGCATGGCGTCGCGCGCAGGTCCGACCCGCGCGTTGACGAACTCGTTTTGCAGGACGCCCTTGGAGTCCATCTTCGCATTCGCCTGGGCGATCGAATAGCGCTGCTCTTCCATCGCCGAGAGGTATTTCACTTCCTGCGTGAGCTTGCCGTCCTTCACCTTGCGGTACGGGCTTTCGATGAAGCCGTACTTGTTGATGCGGGCGTGCGTGGCCAGCGAGTTGATGAGGCCGATGTTCGGGCCCTCGGGCGTTTCGATCGGGCAGATGCGGCCATAATGCGTCGGGTGCACGTCGCGCACTTCGAAGCCCGCGCGCTCACGCGTGAGGCCGCCTGGCCCGAGCGCCGAGAGACGACGCTTGTGCGTGATCTCGGAGAGCGGGTTGGTCTGGTCCATGAACTGCGAGAGCTGGGACGAGCCGAAGAACTCGCGCACGGCTGCGACGACCGGCTTCGCGTTGATCAGGTCGTGCGGCATCACGGTATCGATGTCGACCGAGCTCATGCGCTCCTTGATCGCGCGCTCCATGCGGACGAGGCCGACGCGGAACGAGTTCTCGAGCAGTTCGCCCACCGAACGGACGCGGCGGTTGCCGAGGTTGTCGATGTCGTCGACTTCGCCTTTGCCGTCCTTGAGGTCGAGCACGGTGCGCATGACGGCGACGATGTCTTCCTCGCGCAGCGTGCGCTGCGTGTCCGGCGCTTCGAGGCCGAGGCGCATGTTCATCTTCACGCGGCCGACGGCCGAGAGGTCATAGCGCTCGCGATCGAAGAAGAGCTGGTTGAACAGCGCTTCGCCGGCTTCGAGCGTCGGCGGTTCGCCGGGGCGCATGACGCGGTAGATGTCCGACAGGGCGTCGACGCGCGACGTGGCCTTATCGACTTTCAGCGTGTTCCGCAGCCACGGGCCGCGCGCGTTGTCGCCGTCCGTGTCCAGCAAGTGGATCGACTTGATCTTGGCGTCGCGCAGCGCCGCGACGGTCTCTTCCGTCAGCTCGTCGCCGGCTTCGGCATAGATCTCGCCCGTTGCCGCGTTGATGATGTCTTCGCCGATAAACTTGCCTTCCAGGAAGGTCGACGGAACCAGAATGTCTTCCAGGCCGTCAGCCTCGGCCTTCTTGGCCTTGACCGGCGTGATCTTCTTGCCGGCCGGGAACACGACCTTGCCGGTCTTCTTGTCGACCAGTTCGAATTCCGGACGCGCGCCTTTCCAGCGGTCGGCCGAGAAGCCGGTGACCCAGCCGTTCTTGTCGAGCTTGTAGGTGACCTTGTTGTAAAAGGTGTCGAGGATCTTGGCGCCCGAATAGTTCAGGGCCTGCAGCAGCACGGTGGCCGGCAGCTTGCGCTTGCGGTCGATGCGGACGTGCAGGATGTCCTTGGCGTCGAATTCGAAGTCGAGCCACGAACCGCGGTACGGGATCACGCGCGCCGCGAACAGCAGCTTGCCTGACGCATGCGTCTTGCCCTTGTCGTGGTCGAAGAAGACGCCCGGCGAGCGGTGCATCTGGGAGACGATCACGCGCTCGGTGCCGTTGATGATGAAAGTGCCCTTGTCGGTCATCAGCGGGATGTCGCCGAGATAGACGTCCTGCTCCTTGATGTCCTTGATCGACTTGGCGCCGGTCTCTTCGTCCGTCTCGAACACGATGAGGCGGAGCTTCACTTTCAGGGGCGCAGCGTAGTTGAGGTCGCGCTGCATGCACTCCTGCACGTCGAACTTCGGCGCCTCGAACTCGAACGAGATGTATTCAAGCGTGGCGCGGTCGGAGAAGTCCTTGATCGGGAAGACCGACTTGAACACGGATTCCAGACCGTCCGGATCACGCTTGTCCGGCGAAGTGTGCATCTGGAGGAATTGTTCGTAGGAGGAGCGCTGAACCTCGATCAGGTTCGGCATCAACACTGTTTCAGTGATTACCCCGTAGGATTTCCGAATACGCTTCTTTGCCGTGAACGACAGAGCCATGTCTTCCAGGTCTTTCTTCAGTGGCCGCCGCGACTTCTCCTGGAGTGGCAGGAGCGCACGAGCGACCGGTTAGTATCCGGTGCGCGAAAGCGGCAGCCTGGAATCAGGCCACCGCTGTAACTCTACACTCGCCGTCAACCCCTCCCCTTCGCGCCTGGGAGAGCGGCGAAAGCGCCGGCGGGATGCCCCAAGAAATCGGGGCGATCTCCGCACGGCGCCGTTTGCCAGGCCTTACTTGATCTCGACCTTGGCGCCGGTTTCTTCGAGCTTCTTCTTGATGGTCTCGGCTTCTTCCTTCGACACGCCTTCCTTGACGGCCTTGGGAGCGGCTTCGACCAGGTCTTTCGCTTCTTTCAGGCCGAGGCTCGGCACGATTTCGCGAACGACCTTGATCACGTTGATCTTCTTGTCGCCGGCATCCTTCAGGATGACGGAGAATTCGGTCTGGGCTTCAGCGGCCGGAGCGGCGGCGCCACCGCCGCCAGCGGCGGCAGCAACAGCGACCGGAGCAGCAGCGGACACGCCCCACTTCTCTTCGAGAAGCTTGGCGAGGTCAGCGGCTTCCAGAACGGTGAGCGAGGACAGGTCCTCGACGATTTTCTCGAGTTTTGACATTGGGTTGCTTCCTTGAGTTCGTTTGTGTGACTTCGAATTTCACGATCGGAGCAGGTCTCAGGCGGCGTCCTTGTTGGCGTAGGCGCCGATGACGCGGGCGAGCTGAGCAGCGGGCGCAGCCACGACGCCAGCGATCTTGGTCGCCGGGGCCTGGATGAGTCCGATGATCTTGCCGCGGAGCTGGTCCAGCGACGGCAGGGTGGCCAAAGCCTTCACGCCGTTCTGGTCGAGCACCAGGTCGCCCATGAGCGCGCCGACGAGAACGAGCTTCTCGTTCCCCTTGGCGTACTCCGCCACGACTTTCGAGGCGGCAACCGGATCGGCCGAGTAGGCGACCGCCACGGGACCCGTAAACAGGTTTGCCGCGGTATCGCCGCCCTTGCCGCCCAGCGCGATCCTCGCGAGCCGGTTCTTCATGACCTTCAGAGCCGCGCCTTGGCCTTTCAGCTTCACGCGCAGATCCGTCAGCTCCGCCACGGTCAATCCGGAATACTGCGTGACGACGATCACGCCCGCGTTCGCGAAGACGTTTTTGTACGCCTCGAGAGCAACGGCTTTTCCAGCTTTATCCATATGCGGTCTCCGTTTCGGACGACCGGACTGCCCGATCGCCCCAGGATGCGCACGCAGGACCAGGCCCCGTTTCACCCTTCCAGACCGCCCGGCGCCCGTGTAGGCTACCGGTCAGTTCGGGGAGGGCTCGCGGTCCTCGACCAGCGCGCCCCCGTCCCAGGGCGGAAACGAACTCAAGGGCGTCGTCGTCAGCGCTCGCGCCAACTACGCACCCTGTCCCGTCACACCCCGTCTCATGCAGGAAATTGAGGAGCAAAACCAGATAGATAGTCTGGCTGTACGCTTTGCTCCACCTGCAATCTCGGACGAGAAACGGGAGACTCGTTTGCTAACGATCCTCCCGTTCAGCCGGACGCTATAGCCCCCTCGCCTCGTCCTTGCAAGCGCCCCCTTGCTTTTTCCGCAAATGGTGATCCGGCCCCCTTAATAAGGCCAGAAAACGCGATGCCCAGCATTCCGGGTTCGGCTTTTGCCTGATCCACGCGGCGATTCTCCCGACGCCGACCTTGGCGCGGGCCCTTGCGGAGGCCGGTCGCCCCAGGACGAGGCGCCGATTCCGGCAAGCAAAGGCCGGCGGATCGCTCCGCCGGCCCCTTAGATTCGCGCAGCTCGACGGCTTAGTTGGCCGCGACCTGCGAGATGTCCGAAACGTCGATCGAGACGCCTGGGCCCATGGTCGAGGAAATGGCGACCTTCTTGAGGTAGGTGCCTTTCGCGCCGGATGGCCTGGCCTTTGTGATCGCGCCGAGGAAGGCGCGGATGTTCTTCTCGATATCGGCTTCCGAGAACGAGGCCTTGCCCACGCCGGCGTGGACGATGCCTTCCTTCTCGACGCGGAACTCGACCGAGCCGGATTTGGCGTCTTTGACGGCTTGGGCAATGTTCGGGGTGACCGTGCCGACTTTCGGGTTCGGCATCAGGCCGCGGGGGCCCAGCACCTTACCGAGACGGCCGACGAGGGCCATCATGTCAGGCGAAGCGATGACGCGGTCGAAGTCGACCTTGCCAGCGTTCACGGTCTCGAACAGGTCTTCAGCGCCGACGATGTCAGCGCCGGCGGCGCGGGCTTCGTCGGCCTTCTTATCGCGAGCGAACACGGCGACGCGGATGGTGCGGCCGGTGCCGGCCGGCAGGTTCACCACGCCGCGGACGTTCTGGTCCGCCTGTTTAGGGTCGACGCCGAGATTGATGGCGATCTCGATGGTTTCATCGAACTTCGCCTTGGCGTTGCCCTTCACGATCTTCACCGCGTCGGTGACCTTGTAGACTTTGGTGGGGTCGACCTTGGCGCGAGCCGCCGTCGTGCGTTTTCCGAGCTTTGCCATGGATCAGGCTCCCGTGACCTGGAGGCCCATCGCACGGGCAGACCCGGCAATGATCTTCGCGCCTTGCTCAACATCGTTGGTGTTGAGGTCTTTCAGCTTCTTCTGAGCGATCTCACGGCACTGGGCCATCGTGACCGTTCCGGCGCTGTCGCGGCCGGGAAGCTTGGAGCCAGACTGGATCTTGGCCGCTTGCTTCAGGAGGTAGGACGCCGGCGGCGTTTTGATCTCGAAGGTGAACGACTTGTCCTGGTAGTAGGTGATCACCACGGGAAGGGGCATGCCCTTCTGTTCCTGCTGGGTCCTAGCGTTGAAGGCCTTGCAGAATTCCATGATGTTGATGCCGCGCTGACCGAGAGCGGGGCCGATAGGAGGAGACGGGTTTGCCGCTCCGGCGGGAACCTGAAGCTTCAGGCTCCCCAACAGTTTCTTCGCCATGTTTCCCTCACGTGCGAACGTCCGTCGGGCCGAGGCCGTGGGACTGGGAATGCGTGGTGCGGCGGCTAGCCTTCCACGCGCTCTTGGGGTGCAAGCACCCCTACGGTCAGATCTTCTCGACCTGCCCGTATTCCAGATCGACCGGGGTGGCCCGGCCGAAAATCGAAACGGTCACCTTCAGGCGGCCGGTATCCTCGTCGATCGAGTCCACCGCGCCTTCGAAGGACGCGAACGGACCGTCGGTGACCTTGACCTTCTCGCCGAGCTCGAACTGCATTTTCGGACGCGGACGCTCTGCAGCGCCAGCCTCGATCTTGCCGAGAATGCGGTCGACTTCGGCCTGCGGCACCGGCAGCGGCTTCTTGCCCTGCTCTGCGCCCAGGAAGCCCGTGACCTTGGGCGTGTTCTTGACGAGGTGATACGCCTCGTCCGTCATTTTCATCTTAACGAGCACATAGCCCGGCATGTGGCGCTTCTCGACCGTGCGCTTGCGGCCGCGGACCACCTCGACGACCTCTTCGGTCGGGACCTCGATCTCCTCGATCAGGTCGGAAAGGCCCTGCATCTCGGCCTGTTCACGGATGGTCGATGCGACCTTCTTCTCAAAGTTCGAGTAGGCGTGAACGATGTACCACTTTCCGTCAGCCATTGAGACCACCGACCTGAGTGATGAAGCGGACAAGGAATGAGAGGATGGTGTCCGTCAGATAGAAGAACACCGCCGCAACCACGACCATGATGACCACCATGATCGTCGCGTAGATCGTCTCCCGGCGGGAGGTCCACGTAACCTTGCGCGCTTCGGCCCGTACCTGCCCGAGGAAGGTAAACGGCCCGACGCGCTTCTTTGCGGGAGCGGGGTTAGAGGTCTCGGACATTCCGGAAGGGGATTTCATGACAATTTGGGGTTTGGACGGGACCGTCTAAGACAAGACCGGGCTGGCGTCCATGGGAATTGTGGCGCTCCCCGCCACGAGGTGTCGAGATCCCGATATGGGGCTTCCGGGCCTGTAGATCAGGGGTTCTCAGGCCACAGCCCGCCCCGGCCTGCAGAGTCGATGCCTAGATCGGAATGTATTTGGGCCGGAAGGTCCTCAGCCAGTTGGCCATGATCCAGCGGGCGACGATGACCGCCGTGAAGATAGATGTCAGAACCCCGATCGCCAGGGTCAGGGCGAACCCTCGCACCGGGCCTGAGCCAAGGAAGAACATCACGCCTGCCGCGACGAGGTGGGTCACGTTCGCGTCGATAATGGTCGCCATGGCGTGGTCATATCCGGCCTCGACCGACGTGACCGGCGACCTGCCTGCCCGCTTCTCTTCGCGGATACGCTCGAAGATCAGCACGTTGTAGTCGACCGCCATGCCCATGGTGAGCAGGATGCCGGCGATGCCCGGCAGGGTGAGCGTCGCGCCCATACCCGACAGAACGCCGATCATCATCACCACGTTGCACAGCAGGGCGATGACGGCGAAGACGCCCAGCAGGCCGTAGGCGACGATCATGAAGATCGCCACCAGGACGATGCCGACGATGGAGGCGCTGACGCCGGCGCGGATGGAATCGGCGCCGAGGCTTGGGTCCACGACGCGGCGGTCCACGACCTTCAGCTTGGCGGGTAGCGCGCCGGACCGCAGGATGACGGCCATCTGCTCGGCTTCTTCCGGCGTAAAACTGCCAGTGATCTGTCCGTTGCCGGTCATGATCGGGCCGATGATATTGGGCGCAGAAACAATCCGGTTGTCGAGAACGATGGCGAAAGGACGATTGATGTTCTCGGATGTCGCCTTACCGAACTTCTGCGCTCCGGGCGGATGAAGCTGGAACGAGATCGCGGGTTGGTTGCGGTCATCGCGGATCTGGCTGGCCCCCGAAAGGTCCGAGCCCCGGATGATCGCGTCGGTGAAGATCACCTGTAGCTGGCCGTCGAGGCTGTCGTCCGGCAGAGCGACACGGCCATTCCGTTCAACGCCGGGTTCGTAACTGGCCGGGCTGGCGGCGACATCGACGAGGTTGAAGGTCAGCACGCCGGCCTGGGTAAGCGTGTCGATCAGCGTGGTGAGTTGGGTGGCGTCGAGGCCAGGAACCTCAACCAGAATGCGGCTATCGCCCAGTTTCTGGATGTTCGGTTCGACCAAGCCGGAGTTGTCGGCGCGGCGGCGGACGGCTTCCATGGAGCTCGCCAGAGCGTCGACCTGCATTTTTTGGAACGCGGCGTCGGTGAAGGTCACCTCGATCGCGCCGTCCGCACGCAGCGTCACATTGTATGAGTTCTGACCTCCAATCGTCCCGAGCGGCGGATCGCCGAGCTTCTTGATACGCTCCATCGCAGCTTGAGCGTCCGCCGGATTGCTGGGTTTCACCAGAAGCCGGCTCGGTATTGCCGGCGGCGCGGGGTCGAGCCTGCGGCTTTCGGGCAGGACGGGGATGAGCGGCTGCTTGCGGAGTTCATCCCGCACGCTGGTCGACAGCAGTTTCAGCTGGTTGGCGCGCAATTCGTCAGGGTCGACTTCAAGCAGGATCGAGGCGCCGCCCTTGAGGTCGAGGCCAAGACGAAGCGAATCCGTCGGAATCCAGCCGGTGTACTGCGCGGGCAATACGTTGGGCAGACTCAGCACGGCGCCGATCAGCAAGGTCACGAGAAGCAGCGCGACCTTCCAGGCTGGAAACTTCAACAACATGGGAAGATCAGCTTTCCTTGACGTCGTTCGCCGCGGCCGGGGGCGCCGGGTTGCGCACGTCCACGATCATGCTGCGCACGATGCGGAGCTTCCCGCCCTCGCCGGTGTCGATGGTGACTTCATCGTCAGCCAGCTTGAAGATCTTGCCGATGACGCCGCCCTGGGTGACGACCGTGTCGCCCTTCTTCATCGCGGCCAGCATGGCCTTGTGCTTCTTCATCCGCTGGTTCTGCGGGCGGATCAGCAGGAAATAGAAGATCACGATCATGCCGATGGGCAGCAAAAGGCTGCCGAGCAGGCCGCCCATAGGATCGGCGGCGCCTGCGGCGCCACCGGCGGCCGGGGCAGCCTGGAACAGCATCGGAATCAGCAACATCGGGGCTCCGTCGAGAATCTCTAAGCACTCCCGCCGGACGGGGGAGTTAATGGCGGCGGACTATATCCACCGCCCTTCCCTTTGCAATCAAAGCCTCCGCGACGCATTTCCCCCAATCCAATGCATGCCGAAGCATGGGATCTGGGGCGCGGGAACCCGGTGCACAAGCGCGCCGCAGGTGAGATTTGTGATCGCGCCGGTCGTCGCGCCGAGGCAGGGAGGGCTCGGGACGCCAGCCCATCATCTACTTGGAGGATCATCAGCCGCGCAGCGCCGGAAGATGCTGGGTCGGATCGACCGGGTCTTTGCCCTTGCGCAGTTCGAAATGGACCTGCGGGGACTTTGCGTTTCCGGTGGCGCCCGCTTCGGCGACCGGCTGGCCCTGGACGACCTGGTCGCCCTCCTTCACCAGCAGCGTCTCCGCATGCGCGTAAGCCGACACCCAGCCGCCCGGATGGCGGATCAGCACCAGGTTGCCAAAACCCGCCAGCTCGTTGCCGGCGTAGACGACTTCACCGCCCGCAGCCGCGCCGACCTTGGTTCCTGCCGGAACGCTGATATTGACGCCGTCATTGTGCTGGCCGTCAGCGCCTGTGCCGAAGCCCTGGAGCACCGAGCCGGACACCGGCCAGATGAAATCGCCGCCCTTTGAATTGTCCGCGACGCGCTTGGGCTCTTCGGCGGGCCTGGCAGGTTTCGCCGCCGGCTTGGACGGAGGCTTCGTGCTCTGTTTCGGTGCGATCGGCGCGTTGGCGGCCGCGGCGATGACGGGCGCGTCCGGTTTCACCGAGGGAGCCGTGGGCGACCTTGCCGCGGGCGCGGCCGCAACCTGAACAGTCGCCGCAGCCATCTTGCGGCCCTGGTCGCGCGCCAGCGGCGGCAAAAGGAGTTCATCGCCCGGCCACACATTCCATGGGCGAGCCATACTGTTCATCACCGCCAGCGAACGCGTGTCGACATTATAGCGGCGTGAGACCGAGTAGAGCGTCTCGCCGCGTTCGATGCGATGGATGTTCGGAGGCGGCAGGTAGATCACGCTGCCCGGATTGAGGGCGTAGGGCGGCTCGAGCCCGTTGGTCTCGATCAAGGCGCGCATGTTCACGGAGTAGCGGCGCGAGATGTCGTAAAGCGTGTCGCCGCGCTGTACTTCCACGGCGCGCGAACGCGGATTGTCCTTCGCCTGCAGCAGCGATCCGCCGGGGCGCACGCCGGACTGAGGCGCGAGCGCCTGAGCTTCCTCGATCGCGGATGTGCCAGTCGGCGATGCGCCGAGATCGACCGTACGCGGCGGCGGCGCAGGCGCGGTGACGACCGGGGCGCGCGAAGCCGCCGATACCGGCGGCGCTGCCGCGCGCGGCTTGGCTACGGGACGGGCAGACGGACTGATGGTGCGGTAGTCGATCGGAGCGCGATCCGGCGCGACGGGGTTGGCTGCGCACGCGGCCAGTGCGGTGACGGCGGAGGCCAGCACGAGTGCGCGAAATGTGAAAGCCATACCCGATCCCGCTTCCTGGCCGAAATGCGGGCCATCGGGGGGACAGAGTCGGCCGGAGACGTTACCGGAGCCTAAAGCGGTCTGGCCGGCGGCCTACAATTCCCGCGCAGCGCCGGGCTGAAGCGGCGAAAAACGGCCCTTGTCGACTAGGGTTTCCCTGAGAGTTCCGTCCGGCTGGCGGTCCAGACGCACGATCAGCTGTTCGCCGTCCCGGTCGACCGGCATGACCGCAACGCCGTTCGGCGTCAGCTGGCGCGCCAGTTCGGCGGGGAGTTCCGGCGCGGAGCCCATCAGCAGTATCCGGTCGAAGGGGGCAGCTTCGGGCCAGCCGAGCAGGCCGTCGGCATGGCGCAGCTCGACCCGCGAAATGCCGAGCTGGTCGAGCGCAAGCTTCGCCCGCTCCACCAGCGTGCGATAGCGGTCGATCGAGTAGACCCGCCGCGTCAGCCGGGCGAGCACGGCGCTGACATAGCCAGAGCCTGAGCCGATCTCGAGCACGGTATGCTCGCGATGCGGATCGAGCGCCTGGACCATCACGCCCACGGTTACAGGACGCGTCAGCGTCTGGCCGCAATCAATCGGCAATTCGACGTTCTCCCACGCGCTGTCGGCAAACTGGCGCGGCACGAAGGGCTCGCGGGGCGTCTTTTCGAGAGCTTCCGTTACGCGATGATCGGTCACCCCGGCCTGGCGCAATGCCAGCACCAGCCGGGCGGCGCGAAAGCGGGGATCTTCATCGTCGCTCGCGGTCACCTGCGCCCTACTCCCCCACTTTGAGGGTCTTGTGCAGCTCGGCCCTGAATTCGTGGTGCGTCATGTCTATGTGCAGCGGCGTGATCGAGATGCGGCCCTCATAGATCGCGCGCAGGTCCGTGCCTTCGGGCGGTTCGCTGAGCTTTCCGGAATAGCCGATCCAGAAATAGTCCGCGCCACGCAAGTCGGTGCGTTTTTCCAGCGTCGAGATCGCCTCGTCGCGAAAACCCTGCTGCGTCACCTCGATGCCTGCGACCTCGGTCGGCAGCCGGTCCGGGAAATTCACGTTGATCACGCAGTTCCTTGGCCAGCCGGCTTTCAGGAGGCCCTTCAGCACGCGTGGGCCCCAGACGCGACCACAGTCCCACGGGATCGGCTCGCCGCGCCGGAAGTTTCGCGCCTGGCTGAAGGCGATGGAGGGGATGCCCAGGTGCATGCCCTCGATGGCGGCGGCAACGGTGCCGGACTGGCTGGTGTCTTCCGCAATGTTCTGGCCACGGTTGACGCCGGACAGGATCAGGTCCGGCGGGTTATCGCGCAGAATATCCTTCACGCCGAGCAGCACGGCGTCCGACGGCGTGCCTGTCACGGCGAAGCGTCTTTCGGTTTCCTCCCTCACCCGCACGGGAGCGTTGAGCGTCAGGGCGCGCGCCTGGCCAGATTGTTCTTCGTGCGGCGCGACGATCCAGACGTCGTCCGACACCGTACGTGCGATCTCCTCCAGCACAGCAAGGCCGGGCGCGAACACGCCGTCGTCGTTGGAAAGCAGGATACGCATTGCGTCTCGTTTACGGGCTCTTGCGCCCTGCCTCCCGCTTTCGGGGGCTCAAGTCAAATGAGCGGAACAGGGCGGCGAATTCGCAGCCAAACGCGCTACCCAGGCGTGGACCGCCGGACGTTCGAACAGCGGACCCTGCAGGTGTCTCCCCTCATCCGGCGGGTCAGAAAGGCCCGGACGGGGGATCAGCAATGCACAATGGCCATGAGGAAAGGTAGATGAATCTGCGCGGCGTGCATCCGGACCGAGAGGGAGAGCGCGACCGCGTGGCGCAGCTTGGTGTCGCTGAACAGGTGTTTGGTGGCGCGCAGGGGGAAGATGCTGAAAGCGTGGAAAGCCGCCTTGAGCGCCGGCCAGCGCTCGCCGCGCAGTGAGCGTTCGAGCGCGGCCTCGGTGAAGTACCGGTAGAAGTGCATCAGCGTGCCCGAATAGGCGCGGCTGAATTCCATCGGCGAGCGCCACAGGCGCCACCAGCGCAGCGCATAGCGGCGGAACACCAGCTTGTCGTACTTGATGCGTCGAAGCTGCAGCGCATCGAACGTGCCTATGTCGCGGTGGGTGAACAGCACGCTGGGCACTCTCACGAAGCCGACGCGGCCGCCCTCTGCGATGCGCAGCAGCCAGTCGAGGTCTTCGCCGCCGAACAGGTCGGTGTCGAAGCCGCCGATCCGGTCGCGTACGCGCGTGCGGATGAGGATGGCGCCGATCTGCGGGAAGTAGCCGCTCAGCATCCGGCGAAGCAGGTCCGGTCCCGCGTTCGGCGGCTCGGCCAGCCAGGGATCGCCGAAGGGCTGGTGCTTCTCGTTGGTGGAGATGACCTGGCCGATCACGAGGTCCATCTCTTCGTTCGCCTCGAACAGGTCGAGGTGCTTTCGCAGATGTTTGTCGGTCCATGCATCGTCGTCGTCGAGGAAGGCGATGTAGTCGCCGGTGGCGGCGAACATCGCGGCGTTGCGTGCGGCGCTCGGGCCTTTCTTCTCGACGGTGAGATATTTCGCGCCGTATTCAGCGGCGGCGGTTTTGGTTTCCGGGCACTTGCCGTTATCAGCGACGAGGATTTCGATCCGGACGTCCGGACCTTCAACGACGCGGATGCTGGCGAGCGCTCGGCGTAAGGGGCCCGGCCGGTTGCACGTCGGCACGACAACAGATACCCGGCGCGCAGACATGCGCTTAGTTCCCTAATAGGCACTAGGTCGGCGCCGCCAGACAGCCTGGTGGCGCAAACCTCGTAGCGACAACAAGCTCTTGCGCGATTGGTTCGCATTGTCGACAGGACTCCGCCCAAGGTGGTGGCGCCGGAACAGTATTCCCCTCAACGGCGAAGAAACTTCCGAGTATTCTCCTGGCTCACGGATGGGTGAGGCGTGGGGCGGTTGAGCCGGCGGCGCCCCGTGTCAGCCTGGGGCCGCGGTTACTTTGCCGCTGATTTCGCCGTCGCCGAACTTGTCGGTGTGGACATTGAGCACGACGGCGCCGCTGGCCATGGCGGCGAGGAAGTCGTCGAAGGAGAGCGTGGATTTCAGGATGCCGGCGCCGGCGGCGTAAGGCATGTCTTTCACCGTGACGCTAAAGCCTTTGGGCGTATCGGCATAGCCGGGGCCGAACGGCGCAGGCAGGAGGAGCACGACGTCGCCGCCGGGCAGATAGTTGTGCAGGTGGATCGGTCCGACCGGGCGCGCGATGAGGCCGTCGGACAGATCGGCGATCTTCATCCCCGTGAAATCCATCGTCATGTTCACGGTCTTCTTGTCCGTGTCGACGACGATGTGGGCCGTGCCGGTAGCTTTCGATCCGGTCTTCGAGGTGTCGACGTCGCCGGAGAGTCTGGCGGTGAACACTTTGGTCGCAGCGAAGGCCGGCGATGCGGCAAGCAACGAGAGAAGGGCGGCCGCCGCGATACGCTTGATCATCATGAGTCCCCTGTCACTGGATTGCGGTATCCCGGGACCAGATATCGGCTGCGCCGTCCCGCGTTGCAATCGCGCGCAGTTGCTGTGGTGACGTAAATTCGTTTCAGCCGATGAATTGCAAATCCCCCATGTATCGCCTGAGGGCATCCGGTACACGGATACGACCGTCGACTTCCTGGTAGTTTTCGAGGATAGCGACCAGCGTGCGGCCGACGGCGAGGCCGGAGCCGTTGAGCGTGTGGACGAATTCCGGCTTCTCGCCCTTGCTTGCTCCAGATGGGGCGCGGCGAAAGCGGGCGTCCATGCGCCGCGCCTGGAAATCGCCGCAGGTCGAGCAGCTGGAAATCTCGCGGTATGTGTTCTGCGAGGGCAGCCAGACTTCGAGGTCGTAGGTCTTGCGTGCGCCAAAACCCATGTCGCCGGCGCAGAGCATCACGGTGCGGTATGGCAGGCCGAGACGTTCGAGGATGCCTTCGGCGCATCTGGTCATGCGCTCGAGTTCGGCATCCGAGTCTTCGGGCCTGGTGATCGAGACCAGCTCCACCTTGATGAACTGGTGCATGCGGATCATGCCCTTGGTGTCGCGCCCTGCACTGCCCGCCTCGGAGCGGAAGCACGGCGTCGCGGCGGTCATCCGCATCGGAAGCTGCGAGCCGTCGAGGATCTGCTCACGGACGATGTTGGTGAGGGAGACTTCGGCGGTGGGGATGAGGTACAATTCACGTCTAGCAAACTCTTGAGCAAATCCCTCCATTCCCGCCTCAAAGAGCCGGTTGTAATTTTGTGGCGCTCTCTTGGCGAAATCTTCCCACCAAACAGCCAAGCGCTCCTTATCGACGAACTGAATTCCAAATAGATCGTCCTCAAATTTCGGAAGTTGGCCGGTTCCGCGCATCGCGTGCGGCTTTACTAGCAGCGGCACCGCCGTTTCGCTGTAATCATTCTCCCCGGTCTGCACATCGAGCATGAACGCGGCTAACGCGCGCTCCAGTCTCGCCAACTGCCCTTTCAGCACCACGAAGCGCGCGCCGCTCATGCGGGCGGCGGCTTCGAAGTCCATCATGCCGAGGGCTTCGCCGAGGTCGGCGTGGTCCTTCGGCTGGAAGTTGAACTTGCGCGGTTCGCCCTTGCGGCGGACCTCTTTGTTCGCGTGCTCGTCCTTGCCGTCCGGCACGTCGTCGAGCGGCAGGTTGGGCAGGCGCGCGAGGAGATCGTCGCGCTTGGCGATGGCGTCGGCTTCGGCCTTGCCGGCGGTTTCGATGGCGGTCTTCGCCTCGGCGACTTCGGCCATGAGTTTCGCGGCGAGCGTTTCGTCCTTTGCGGCCTTGGCCTTGCCGATCTCTTTCGACTTGGCGTTGCGCGCCTGCTCCCCGGCCTCCTTGGCCTGGATCGCCTTGCGGACCTCGGCGTCGAGATCGAGGATGACTTTCGTCACCTCCTTGCCGTCAAGCAGGTGCACGCCGCCCGAACGCCGCGCCCAGGCCTTCTGGAAGGCGTCGGGGTTCTCGCGGATGGCGCGGATGTCGTGCATCGGTGGGTCCTGGTTGTTGCTCGGGGGCGGGTCTAGCGCGTGTCGCGCTTTCGCCCAAGTGGGCGATGCTTGCGGCGGCGGCTTGCGCGCAACTGGGCCGAGAAAAGGCGATTGTGAAGGGTGCGCTGCGCTTTCGGGCTGTGGCGGCCTTCGGACTGCCAGGCATCACGGCGACCGTGAGAAGGCAGGTGATTTTTGCGCATCAGTCGCCTGACCCGGGCGAGCCGGCGCAGCAATTGGCGCTGTGTCAGCGCATCGTCACGAGGCTTGTCGCGTTCTTCTTCGTGCAGCCGGTAGAGACGGCCGCCGGTGCGTTTGCGGCGGTGGGCGCGGCGGGAGAATGTGTGTCGCGACATCGGGTGTTTCCTTTCGTGCAATTGCTTCGCGCTCCACTGCCGTTTGGCATGGAGAGAATGGCAGGCTGCGCGGAGGCGGGCATCGCCTCGGTTGGGTAGTCCGTCACGCGTGTTCACGGTGAAGCGTCGCCGCCTCCGCGCGCAGGGCTCGTTCAGACAGGCGTTCGGGCTTGGCCTTTTTCCCGCCGGTCCATCCTGCCGCTCTCCGAAATCTTCGGATGCCGCTGTAGTGAGGCGCAGCATCCTCATGACCCGGTCTTCGGCAGGCGTTCCGGCATCGCGGTTCGCCTTCCAGGCGCCAGCTTAGGACTGGCGCGTGTGTCCTTAAGGCCAGGAGGTTTTTCCTACGGGCTTTTTGGTCCCGCTCCCCAAGCGTCAAGCCTGTCCGTCGATCCGGACTGACGCCGCCGCCAGCCCAGACCTGTAGTTCCCTGCACTCCCTCCGATCGTGCCCCGGTCATGACGCGACGCCTGCCCGGAGGAACCCAGACCATTATGCGGGAGGTTTGGGTGACTGCTGGATTGTTACGGCGCTTTTTCTGCGAAGTTTTTTCTAGAGCGCTGAAAGTGCGGCGAAGATTTTTTCAGTCTTCGTCAAAAACAGCCCAAAAGTGGTGGTAGCGGGCGGCGGAGTTAATGTTCGCACGTGGCTCTTTTTGACCGCGTTGATGCCTTGCATCAACCCCGACGAAAGTCGGGATCCAGGGCTGACGCTTAGGCTTGTTCCGGCTTGAAGCTTCAGTCTCGGACAAGCCTCGACACGTTTCCTGGGTCCCGACTTTCGTCGGGATGAGCGGTGGAGGGGTGAGCATTCCCTCAACCTCACGAGCAGGGGTCTCGGGTCGCGCTTGTCGCGCGCCCGACAATCACTCGGAGAGAGCGGTAAGGACGCCCGCATGGTTCGACGGGCGCTATCTCAATGCTTCAGGCATCCATGTCCGGGAACAGGAATTTCAGGTCTTTTCGCATGGCCTGGCGGACTTGCGACATCTCGCCGGCAGAGACGTGGCGGCTGAGGAGTTTGATCACGGCGGCGACCGCGGCTTCCTGATCCTCAATGGGGTTGTTGCGGAACGCCTCCGCGATGCGGGCCATGAAGGCTGCCTTGTTGCGCGGCTTGCACGGGGTCGCGGAAGGATTCCAGTTTTCATAGTAGATGCCGCGGATCAGCACCGGCAGCTGGGCGGCGACGTCGGCCGCCTCGTCCACCGTCAGGAAATCGCGGATGGTGTGGAGGACGGTGCGGAGAAGACGCTGGATCTGGGCGTTGTTCGACCAGTTCAGGTAATCGCCGAGTTCGTCGATCCATTTGTGGGCGACTTCCTCGGCATTGTCGATCATCGGCGTGCTGGCGGTGGTCATGGGCCGCGCTCCTCTCCTGGAGCAGGCATCATGGGCTGGATGGCGGACAGCGTTTTGACCGCAATCAAGTTGCGATCACTCTCCAGCAGGGAGGCTGGCCTGGCCCGAGGTCTGGGCGGCCTTTGCGGCGCGGCGCTGGGATTCCTCGGCTTCGCGCCTGGCCTCCTCTTCCTCGCGCTTTGCTTCCTCGGCTTCGCGGCGCCTGCGGCCCCGTTCGATGAGCCAGGCGCAGACGATGCCGGACTCGTAGAGCAGGCATAACGGGACGCCGAGGATGAACTGGCTGAACGGGTCGGGCGGCGTCATCACGGCGGCGACGACGAAGATGATCAGGATGGCGTACTTGCGGCCTTTCCTCAGGCCGGCGGATTCGACGACGCCGGCGCGCGCGAGCAGCGCGATCACCACGGGAAGCTGGAAGGCCAGGCCGAAAGCGGAGAGCAGCGAGATGGCGAGGTCGTAATACTCCTTCACCTTGGGCAGGTAGCTGACCGAGGCGGAGGCGCCGGTGAATTCCTGGTCGAAGGACAGGTCCATGAAGATCGGCAGGACCGAGTAGTAGACCAAGGCTGCGCCGCCGAGGAACAGGATCGGCATGACAATGAGGAACGGGGCGACGGCCGCGCGTTCCTTCTTGTAGAGGCCCGGCGCAACGAAGGCGTAGACTTGGTAGGCGATGTAGGGGAAGCCGACCGCGATCGCGATGAGGAAGGCGAGCTTCAGGCGGATGAAGAGAAGTTCGAGCGGCGCGGTGAAGACGACGGAGGAGCCGTCGCGGCCGTGACGCGCAGCGGCGTCGCTGAACGGCACCAGCAGGAAGTCGAGCCCGCGCTGGGTGACGAACCAGGCGAGGACGAACAGGACGCCGATGGCGATGGCGATGCGGACGAGCCGGTTCCGCAGCTCGATCAGATGATCCATCAGGGGAGCGCGGCTGGCCTCGACCTCGTCGACCGGCTCGTTCTTGTCCTTGTCCGGATCGGGGTTCGGCAGGGCGCTCACGCGGGCGTATCCTGCTTGACCGGCTGGGGCGCGGGTTCGGGCCCATGTTCAGGCGATGGCGCAGCTTCGGCAGGCTGTGCAGGCGCGGGCGCCGCAGGCGGAGCTTCGCCGTTGACGTGCGGCTGCTCTGGCAGATGGCCGTCGATGCGGAAATCCTCGCCCGTGTCATAGCCGGGATGTTCGGCCGAGAGGCCGGCGTGCGCGGGAATCGGCCTTGTCGTTGAAGACTGGGGCGGTGCAATCGAGTTGACGCTGGCGGCGGGATGCGACGGCGTAGCGGCAGGCGACGCCGCAGCGGGAGCGAGGGCGCTGTCGATGTCTTTCTGCATGTCGATCTGGTCCTGCTCGAATTCCTTCTGCAGGTCGTCCATGCCGGTGTGCTTCTTGAGGTCTTCGACTTCCTTGCGCAACTCCTCGAGCTCGGCCTGGCGGCCGAGTTCGTCGATGCCCTGTTTGAACTCGAAGGCCATCGCCCGCATCTTGCCGGTGAAGCGGCCGAACTTGCGCATCATCAACGGCAGATCCTTCGGGCCGATCACGATGATCGCCACGAGAACCAGAAGAACTGTTTCGAGGAAGCCGATACCCGGCATCATCGCAAGATCGCTCCTTCCGGCAAAAACTGGCCGGAGACGAGGACTACACCAAGCGCTCCGCGGTCAGACTTTCGTCTTCTCTTTGTCAGGCGTCACGTTGATCGGCTCGCCAATCAAGGCGCCGCCGGCGGGCGTCTGGGCGCCGTCAGGCTGGTCGCCGTCCTTCAGGCCTTTGCGGAAGCTTTTGATGCCCTTCGCCATGTCGCCCATCATCGCCGAGATCTTCCCGCGTCCGCCGAACAGCAGAAGCAGGATGGCGAGGATGACGATGATCTCGAGGGGGCCGAGACGTCCAAACATTGGTTCTACTCCGTTCGCCGGACGCGCTCCCAAGTCAGCGGCGGCAGTTAGATACGCAACGTAACCCTCAAGGGGCCGTCCTGCAAACCGCCTTGGGGCGTCACAGGCCCGCGATTGTCATTAACCGCGTCAGTCCGGGGCGGCGTTAGTCCCGGTCTTCAGCGCCTTCGAGGAAATCGGGCTGGAATTCCGCGTCTTCCAGCGGGTCCTCGGCCAGGAGGTCGCCGGTTTCGGGATCGCGCGGGCTGCCGGCGAACTCGAAATCGCGGGGAATCTCCGCGCTGAGGAGGCCGGAGGCCTGCAGCTCGTTGCGGCCCGGCAGGCTGTCGAGAGCGTCGAGGCCGAAATGGACGAGGAAGGATTCGGTGGTTCCATATGTCACAGGCCGGCCCGGCGTGCGGCGCCGGCCGCGGGGGCGGACCCACCCGGCCTCCATCAGGATGTCGAGCGTGCCGGTGGAGACGGCGACGCCGCGAACGTCCTCGATCTCGGCGCGGGTGACGGGCTGGCAGTAGGCGATGATGGCCAGCGTCTCGAGCGCGGCGCGGGAGAGCGCGCGGGGCTGTTCCCGAGTTTCCTCGAACAGGAAGGCGAGATCGGGCGCGGACTGGAAGCGCCACTTGCCGGCGACTTCGACCAGCTGGACGCCGCGGTTGGCGTATTGCGCCTTGAGCTTCACCAGCACGTCGCCGGGTTCGACGCCCTGGGGCAGCGCCTCCATCAGCGTGACGGCGTCGATCGGCTCGTCGGAGGCGAAGAGCACAGCCTCGGCGCGGCGCAGCGCATCGGCGAGGCGTTCGGGATCGGGCGCGGGGCGGTTGGGTCTGGAGTCGGGCTTCGGCGGTTCGGGAGGCTTGCCGAGTTCGGTCTGAGTGCGCGCGGCAGTCTTCGACAGTTTCGCGACGGCTTCGCGCATCTGCTCGAAGCCTTCTGGTTTTGGCCTGGGCGTCTTGTCCCTGCTCATTCCGCGGCCTTCAGGGTTGTGCGGGCCTTGCGGACGTAGACGTCGGAGAAAGGCTGGTCCTGCCGGATTTCGAGCGCGCGCTCGCGGGTGAGTTCGAGGGCGGCGGAAAAGAAGCTGGCGACTTCGGAACGGCGCGGGGCGTCCTTCGCGTCTTCTTGCTCTGCCCTGATCGACTGCACAGCCAGCCACTCCTCGAGCTGGGGAACCATCTGCACCAGCTGGCGGCGGGCGGACTCGAGCGCCAGCACGGGCTGGCGCGGGATGACGTGGGTGCGCTGTTTCACCTTGCGGACGTTGATGTCGCCGAAGGCTTTCAGGATGTCGTGCAGCGTCGAGTTCCACAGCGGCTTGCGAATGATCCGGGCGTTTTCCGGATCGCCGCGCCGGAACACATCCCGGCCATCGACATTGCCGCGATAGAGTTCGTCCACCGCCTTGCGCATGGCGTCGAGGCGGCGGAGGCGGAAGGCGAGACGGCCGGCCAGCGCCTCGGGATCGAGCTCGTCCTCTGCCTTCTTGTCCGACGGAAGAAGCAGTTTGGATTTGAGATAGGCGAGCCAGGCCGCCATCAGCAGGTAGTCGGCGGCGAGGTCCATCCGCATCGACTGCGCCGAGCGGATGAAGTCGAGATACTGGTCGGCGAGCTGGAGGATCGAAATCCTGGCGAGATCGACCTTCTGGCGGCGCGCCATGTCGAGCAGGAGGTGGAGCGGACCCTCATAGCCTTCGAGATCGACGCGGAACGCGGTCGCGCCGTCGGCGTCGGCGGCCCCGGCTTGGGCCTGGGCCAGCATGTCCTCGTCGAGAAGACCGGTCATGCCGCCGCAGTACCGGACGGCGGGGCCTGGGACAACAGCCGGTGCAGCTTCTCCCAGCCTTCCGCCTTGTCGAAAGGCGTCTTGAACGCAGTTGCGGCTTCGGCGGCTTTCGCCCGGCGCAACGCCTCTCCGGCGAGGTTCGGACAGGCGCCGGCCACCTCGGCCATCTCAGCCAGGATGGCTTCAGGCGCCTTCAGGAAGCCCGAGCAATGCAGCGCGATATCGCAGCCTGCCCGGATGGCGCGACTCGCCTTGTCGGCGAGCGTGTCGCCCAGCGCCTTCATGCCGAGATCGTCGGACATCAGCAGGCCGTCGAAACCGATCTGGGCGCGGATGACGCCGCCGATGATCGCCTCGGACACGGTTGCGGCGCGCTCGCCGTCGAGCGCGGTATAGGCAAGGTGCGCCGTCATCCCCATCGGCGCGTCGTTGACCGCCTTGAACGGCGCGATGTCCATCGCGAGATCGTCGCGCGGCAGGCGGACGACCGGCATCGCTTCGTGGCTGTCGACTTCGGCGCGGCCATGGCCGGGCATGTGCTTGATGACGCCGGCGACGCCGCCGGCCTTCAGCCCGTCGAGCGCGGCGCGGGCGAGCACAGCCACCAGTTCCGGCGTGTCGCCGAACGAGCGGTCGCCGACGATGTCGTGGGCGCCGGGGTGGCGCAGGTCGACCACGGGCGCGCAGTCGGCGCGGATGCCGATGGGTTCGAGTTCGGCGGCGATGAGGCGATGGTGCAGCCAGGCGGCTTCGCGGCCGGCTTCCGGATTCTGCTTGTAGAGCTCGCCGTATATTCCGGGCGCGGGGAAATCCGGCCAGACCGGCGGACGCAGGCGGCGCACGCGGCCGCCCTCCTGGTCGATGAAGATCAGCGCCTCGCGGCCGAGAACGGACCAGATGTCCTGCGTGAGGGCGGTGACCTGTTCAGGCGTGCCGCACGAGCGGCCCATGAGGATGACGCCCCACGGGTTCACCTCGGCGAACAGCTTTTTCTCTCCTGGCGTAAGCTGTTGGCCGGAGATGCTGAGGATGCATGCCCTTGGTTCTGTCATCGTCTCGCTTGGCTGTAAGTCGCCGGGCTGTGACGCCTAGCGGGTCGTGCGGAAGCACGCACCGCCCTTGGCCTTGATCGCGTTGCAGAAACCTTCTGCATTTTCGGCAGCGCCAAAGGCGCCGACGCGAACACGATAAACGGTTCGGCCATTCACGTCAGCTTGCACGATGATCTTTTCAGCAGCGCCCGAGAACAGTTCCGGGGAGGCTTTGACGCGCTTGTCCCATTCGGCGTTGGCGCCCGCTTCGGTGGAGGCGGCGGCGATCTGGACGACGTATTTGCCGTCGCGCACGAAGACCGGAATGTAGTCCGGAGCGCCGACGAGAGAGATAGCTTCCGATTCTGGCGCCGGGGCTGCCGCGGTTTGTAGCGGGGCCGTAACGGTCGCCGCTGGCGCCGGAGTCGGAGCAACAGCCGGCTTCGGAACGGCGGCCGTCTGGACGGGAGCGGGCTGAGTCGGGGCCGGCTTCTTCGCTATGGCCGGCGCAGGAGCGGGCTTTGTCGCGGCGGGCTGGGTGACAGCAGGCTTCGCCGGCGCAACGGCGGCGGTCTGAACCGGCGGCTTGACCACAGTCTGGGCCGGGGGGGTAGCGACAGGCGCAGGAGCGGGCGCAACAGCGGCTGGCGGCGGCGCCTTCGGCTCTTCGCGGATTTCAGGGGCCGGGGCGACGATGGGGCGCGGGGCCTCGACGCGTTCGAACACGCTGGCTTCCTCGGCGCTGGTCGATGTCTCGACAGCGGCGTCGGGCTTGGTCTTGAAGGCGCCGGCTTCGGCGAGCTGCGGCGCGGTGTTGGAATCTTCCGGGCGGACGCCCTCGCGATAGGCGTTCCACACCACGACGCTGAACACGCCGACGATCACCAGCGCGCCGATCAGCAGGATCGGCCCGCGCTTGGAGCCTTCGTTCGGCGCGCGGTAGGTGCTGCCTTCGCGCGGCAGCGGCGCGTAATCGGACTTGCGGCGCGTCTTCGCCCTGCGGCGGTCGGCGTTGCGGCGATCGGAGGTGGCGCGCTCGACCAGATGATCGGCCTCGTCGTCGCCGAAATCGTCATCGTCTTCATCGTTGGCGGCGGGCGCGGGACCGCGCCCTTTCCTGCCGAACACGATGGCGTCGAGGTCGGCGGCCGCGGGATCGCTGGCGGGACGTCCGGGGATCACCGATCTGCTGTAGCGGGTCATGGCCGAAACCAGAACTTTCCTGCGTCTGTCGTGTCTCGTTGCCCCGCCGCCGACGCGCACGCCAGAGCCGGCGCACGCCGAAGGCGCCGCCAGCCTGGCATCCTGCCCGGCCCCCGTTAAGGAACAGGAAACTTCTGGGATAAAGCAGCAACTATTGGTGAAACGCTGGGTGCGGACGGCCCGGCCGCCCTCAGAATTCAACGCCGGTGGCGACGAAAAGCTTGCCGCAGGCTGCCTGCAGCTTGCGGCGCTCCGGAACGTCCCTGATCTCGCAGAAGCTGGCGCCGCGACCGGCGCGAACGAAAACAATGATGGCTTTGTGGCGCGCCCGCTCGTCTTTCAGGGAGCGCGCAGCCAAGTCTGGGACCGGCCCATCAGAGGCAGCACAAAATAGCCTCGGAGCTCCAGGCTCTTCCCATTCGGGTTCAGCTTTAGCGAGGCGCTATAAATATCCCCTGTTTCTGGGTCGAGCACTGAACCGTTGATAAATTCTCTGGGGTTGGCCGGATTGCGATGCAGCCCCCAGAGTATGGTCATGCCTGAGATCGGCCGGTTGCGCAGAACGCCGGGGCATCGATCGCAAGTCCGGTTCGGATCCTCGCCCTGCCGAAGTGTGCCAGCCACAAAGCCGCGGATCTCTTCGCCAACCATTTCGACGCGAACAATTGCGCGCGGCTTGCCATCAACGTCTGAGATCGTATGCCAATCTCCCACCACGCCGCTGCCAGCTTCAACCGGCGCCTGAGCGATTGACTGGTGGGGGAAAATCGCGAGCGCCAGCACAATCCAAACGGCTCTCATGCGCGACTCTCCGTATACGCGGCCGGGGCAACGTACGCGGAGCACATGAAAATACCCTCAACGCGCCGGTAAAGATGGCGGTCGCGGAGCAGAGCCGCCGCAAGCGCGTGGGGAGTTCTCAAGAAGGGGCTTTCGCCAGGCGAAGTTGTCGAAGGACGGGGCCGCGGATCGATCAGAAATGATTAAGGTTTTCAGTGTATTGTGAATGGTCGAGGCGCTTCAAGGGTTGGACCACTGGCTTGGCGCGTTGCTTTCGATGCGTCAGGTCTACTTATGAGGTCTTCTTGAAGCGGCTGCTTACGTTCATCTTCGCGCCGGCGGATCTCAACGACCCTGTCTTTGTGCGCGAGCAGTACCGAAGCCTGACCCGGCTCGTGCCGGTGATGTATGGCGTCATCGTTGCGGTGACCATAAATCTCGTGGGCGTCTTCTACGCGAGCGTTCCGATTTGGTTGTCCATCTACCTGCCGGGCGCGATGTGCACCATCGTAACCGTGCGAGCGATCCAGTGGCTCAACGCGCGTGGACATGTAGATGAGCTGTCGCACAAGAAGCTCATCAGGGCGAACCGCTCATTGCTCTCTTTGGGGCCGCTCCTGTCGTTCGGCTTCTCAATGGTCGGCCTCGAACTCATGAAGTATGGCGATGCCGCGCAGCAGACGCTCGCGGTGATGCTTATCTGGATCCTCGCCATCGTTTCTGGCTTTTGTCTTCACACGGTGCCGCGTGCAGCGATTGCCGTCGTTCTGGCCGCGACCGTACCGCTGATCGTGGGTTTCGCTCTAAGCGGGCACCCCGTCATACGAGACCTCGGACCCATCTTTGCCGTGATCGCAGGTTTGACGATCTATTTGCTGCTGGAGGCCTACAAGAACTTCTCCAAGATCGTCCGAACAACTCAAGGACTGATGGCAAAACAAGCGGAACTCGACGAAGCATTGGTCAAACTCACCGCCACTCACGCCAAAGCACAGGCGGCGAGTCAGGCGAAATCGGACTTCCTGGGCGTGATGAGCCACGAATTGCGAACGCCGATGAACGGCATCCTCGGAATGGCGCAGTCGCTGCAATCCGACGACCTGCCGGCCCCGGAAAGCCACAAGGTATCCGCCATCTTGGATTCTGGCCGGTCGCTGCTGACCCTGCTCAACGATGTGCTCGATTTCTCGAAAATCGAAGCCGGAAAACTCGAGATATCGCCAACGACAGCCGACTTTGAGGACGTGCTCAAGCGCACGTGCGCGCTCTTCGAAGCCTTAGCGGCGGAAAAGGGATTGCGGCTGGTGGTCGACTATGACGTCAACGCCGTTCGTACGCTGACGTTTGACGTTATGCGCGTACGCCAGTGCATCAGCAATCTGATCTCGAACGCCATAAAGTTCACGACCGTAGGCCAGGTAGCCGTATCGGTGGAAACACGCTCTGCGGGGCTCGGGGAGTATGTCGTTGCGGTTCACGTCGCAGACACGGGCATCGGCATTGCTCCGGAAGCCCAGGCGATGCTGTTCGAGGCGTTCGCTCAAGCTGACGCAACTATTGCGCGACGGTTCGGCGGAACCGGTCTGGGCTTGGCGATATCTCGCCGACTTGCTCGGGCCATGTCGGGCGACATCACGGTCGAGAGCATCGAGGGCAAAGGTTCACGCTTCACTTTCACCTTCCGGGCCATGCAGTCTGCGCCTGCCAAGAAAGGGACGGGAGACAAGGCCGATATCGACTCGCCATCGACCGCCATGCTGCGGAATCGACGGGTCCTGCTCGTAGACGACAACGCGATCAACCGGCAGGTCATAAAGCTGTTCATTGCGGGCCAGGGCTGCCTGATCGTCGAGGCCGTCAATGGACAAGACGCGCTGAACAAGTTGGCGGCCGAGACCTTCGATATTGTTCTCCTCGATATCCACATGCCGGTTATGGACGGGAAAGAAGTGATCCGACGAATTCGATCGAGCGAGGACCGCTGGCGTTGCATCCCGGTTATCGCGCTTACTGCTGACGCCATGCTCGGCGATCGAGAGAAGCTGATTGCGCTAGGCATGAACGACTATATCTCCAAGCCCATTGATCAGCGCGAACTCATCGCCCTGATGAATCGGGTGCTATGTCCAGACGCCCAACCCGGCCTGCCGACCGCCTCCGCTGCCTAAGGGAAGTGCGCTGAGAGCTTTTCCAGAACGCCCATGATCGCAAAGCGCACGCCAGATGACGTGCAGGTATCGCCGCGCGACATCTACCTCGACGTGGCGAGCCGGATCCAATGAGATCAGGCTGCGCGCGCCGCGTCCGTGACGCCTCTACTTGATGCCCGCTTTCTGGAAGAGGTTGGGCAGGCCTTCGAGGACAGACTTCTGGATTTCGGCAGCGACGCCGGCGCTGGAATCCCCCGCTGTCGGGAACTGGCCGACATGATTGACCAGCTCGGTGGTCGCCTGGCCGCTGCCGATGTTCACCAGCGACAGCTCGACCTGCAGCGTCACTTTCGTGTTGGTGGCCTTGGCGCCCATCTGATTGGCGGCCTGCGAGCCGCGCGAGAGCAGGCCGCCGAACTGGCCGAGATTGCCGCCGAGGCTCTGCGCGAGGTTGCCGGCGGCATTGGCCTGCGCCACCGTCGAGGCGACCTGCTCGGTCTGGGCGACCAGCACCTTGCCGCGGAAGATGTACTGGGCGTCGCCCGTCTGCGAGAGACCGCCTGTCGCATCGATCCACTGCTTCGGCGCCTCGCGCGCGACGATCTTCTGCTGCTGCTCCATGTATTGCCGCGCGGCTGCGTTGGCGGCGTCGACCGGGGCGTTCTGGTACATGATGGGCGCGAGCACGACGCGCACGCCTTCCTGCTGGGCGAACGACTTGGCGAGCACGTGGATCTGGTCCTGGCGCAGGATGGTGGTGACGCCATCCGCCGTGGTCTGGACGATGCCGAGAACCTTGCCATCGGAGACCAGCACGCTGCCGCTCTGGCCCTGGGCGATGGTGTCGCCGGTCGAGCGCACGCGGAATTTCTGCGGGCCGGAATTGCCGGCGAAGCTGACCGGCACGATGTCGGAAAGGCCGCCCTCGCGCAGGGTGAGCACCTGCATCTTGACCGAGCCTTGCGAGGCGTCGCGCAGCGCGGCCTGGACGCCGGCGCCGTCCTGCCAGGCGCCCTGGCAGTTGAAGGCGGAGGGCGCGACGACGCGCAGCACGGCGAGATCCGTCGCGTTGTCGCTGAAGACCATCTTCGCGCCGGGCGCCGCGGCGCCGGTGTCGTCGAACAGCGAGATCGCCGTGCCGAACTCGGCTTCCTTCACCACATGGGCGGCGGTGATGATGATGCACTCGTTGCCGCGCTTCACGGCGTAGCCCGAGCCCATCTCCGAGCCTGTCTTGATGGCGACAGGCGAGACCTGCGCGTGCGCTGCGCCTGCGGCCAGCATGCCCGAGATCAAGGCGGCGCCGGCTAACCGCCGGAAGCATCCAGTCCGTCGAGACCCTGTCTGCGCCATTTTTTTATCCCCATCACAAAACCGACGATCGCCAGCATAGCGGCAAGCGCGCTGAAGAAGAACTGCACCACGGGCTGGCTGGCGATGGTCTCCCAGGTCGTGGCCTTGAACACATAGCGTCCGCCGAAATGCTCGACCTCGGCCTGCGCCGAACTGGCGTAGGCGACGACATCGAGAGCGCCTTTGGCGGGAGCGAAACTAACGGCGCCCGAGATGCTGAGCTTGTATCCCGGCTCGCGCGAGCTTTCCGGCACAAGACGCACGAAGTCTCCCGGGTTTATGGTGTTGGCCCCGAGATCGTAGCGCGTGTCGAACAGCCAGGCGCGGTTGTGGGCGGCGACGGCGCCGGAAAGAACGGTCGGCGTCGAGGCGACAAGCTTGGTGGGAACCTCGGCGGCCGCGACCCCCTCCCCGACTTCGAGCGCGAAGGCCTTGTGAAGGAGAAAATCGTATCGCGCCGATGCGTCGCTGCATGGCGCGGCCATGTCATCTGCATTGGCCGGGTCGCGCATAACGTAGATCACTTCCGCCGCCGCGAACTCCGGCTTTTCGGCGCCGCCATCGAAGACAGCGATCTTCCTGTCGCCGGTGGAGCGGGCGGTGAACTCGAAATTACAGGGGCCGCGCGAGACCATGCGCAGCTCGGTCTCGCCATCGGCCCTGATGGCCGGGATGGAAAGCGGAGTGCCGACCATGCTTACGCTGAAATCGTCGCCGACTTTCTGCTGCATCACCTTGCCGGGGGGCAGTGCGAGGATCAGCGGCTCGTCCGCGGTCGGCTGCGCGCGCCAGGCGACCGACTGGCTCTCGGTCTCGACGGTCAGCGTCACGTCCCGCGCGAACCACTGCTTGATGAAGGGGATGAGGCTCAGCGCCACGACCAGGAAAGCCAGCGCCGTTCCGATGCCGACCAGCATCATGCCGAAGGCGACGGACCGCGGCGTCCCCTCGTCGTAGGCGGCGTTCATGGGCGCCCCGGGACCGTCATTGAAGGCCAGCCAGCGGCACCACGACAGGCTCGAGCGCCACGCCGCCGCGCCGGCGGATGATGCGGATAGGCTCCGGCCCGAGAATGTCCGCGGGCGCCGAACAGATGGTGTCGAAGCGCACCAGCGATCCGCCGGTGAGCCGGCGGCAGGGCTGAACCTCGATCTTGCCGTCCTTGCGCCAGGCGATGGACGTCTCGCTGCGCTCGGAGTTGACGTAGATCTGCACGGTCTTGCCGCCGGCGCCCCAGCGCATCAGCAGCGGCTGGCTGCTCGCGGTCTCGGCGAGGAGTGTGAGTGTGTCGGTGTTGTAGCTCGATAGGGCCTGCTGCTGGCCGGACTTGAGCTTGAGCGGCGTCCACCCGCTGGCGTCGCCAAGCGAGGCGTCCACCGTTCCGCGGTATTTTGCGTCGGCGGAGATGACGCTGATCTTGAGATCGCCTGTCGTTCCTTTCGGAACGAAGATCTCTAGCTTGTCGAGAGCGATCGGGCTTGCCGCATCGGCCAGCACGACGCCGACGAAGCCGCGGCCGGAAACCGGCTGCTCGGCGCCATAGACTTCCTCGAACTGGCGGACAGTGATCTGCGCGGCCGCCGCCGGCGCCACAAGCGCGACGAGCGCTGCAAGAAATGCGGTGCGAAAACGGCGCAAAGGGTCCCCCAAATCTCACGTTTGGTATCGCGAGACTAGACCGTTCGCACTCGCGCAAGTCAATCAATCTAGCGCAGAAGAAGAGCAGATGGAGGGCAGCGGCTGCCGTCAAATAAGGCGCGGCGGCTCACGTCAACGTAATGCCGTCCATGCGCCCCGACTTCCGCCAGGCTTCCAGCACCTCGAAGAACTTTATCGGCCCGGCGCCGTACATGTCGGAGAAGAAGCCGCCCCGGCTCCCGACCGCGCCCTCGCTGTTGTAATAGCCGGGCGTGCATTCGGTGTAGAAGCGAAGGCCCAGCCGCGCCATGCTGCGCACCTCTCCCACATAGGCGTCCTGCGCCGGCGCCGTCGGCTCCAGCACGTCGTGCCCGCGCCTGCGCGCCTCGGTGACCATGTAGGCGATGTGCTTTGCCTGTTCGTTCAGCGCCTGCGGCACGCTGACGGTGATCGCCGACTGGGTGAAGCCGAGGAAGAAGCAGTTCGGGAAGCCGTGCGTCGTGACACCGTGCAGCGTGCGCAGGCCGTCCGACCAGTGTTCCGACAGCGTGCGGCCGCCACGGCCGACAATGTCGTAACCGGCCCGCCGTGTGTAGGAAGTACCAACCTCGAATCCCGTGGCGAAGATCAGGCAGTCGAGTTCGTACTCGCTCCCGTTCGCGACGACGCCGGTCTCGGTCATCCGCTCGACGCCCCTGCCCTGCGTGTCGACGAGCGTGACGTTGGGCCGGTTGTAGGTCTGCAGGTATTCGTCGTGGAAACACGGGCGCTTGCAGAACTGGCGGTACCACGGCTTCAGGGCTTCGGCCGTCGCCGGATCGCGGACGATCGCATCGACGCGCGCGCGAACCTGATTCATCTTCCGGTAGTCGGCAAGTTCGAGCAGTTCGGCGCGCTCCTGCTTGGTGAGCCGGCGGCCGATCCGCCTCGAGGCCTCCCTCACGGCGGGGCCAGCAAGATTGCGGAAGATGTCGGTCCATCCGTCGTGAACCAGATCCTCGTCCTGGTCGCCGCCGCTGGTCAGCACGTTGAAATTGTCCATTCGCCGCTGTTGCCAGCCGGGTTGGAGCGAGGCGGCCCAGGCCGGATCGGTCTCGGCATTGTTGCGGACGTCGACCGAGGAGGGCGTGCGCTGGAAGACGTAGAGCTGCTTCGACCATTCGCCGAGATGGGGGATGGCCTGGATGGCGGTGGCGCCCGTGCCGATGATGCCGACGCGCTTGTCCTTGAGGCCGGTGAGATTCCCGAAGCTGTCGCCGCCTGTGTAGCGATAGTCCCACCGGCTGGTGTGGAAGGTGTAACCCTTGAAGTCGTTGATGCCGGGAATGCCCGGCAGCTTGGGTCGGCTCAGCGGCCCGTTGGCCATCGCGACATATTTCGCCGTGAACCTGTCGCCGCGGCTGGTGGAGACGATCCAGGTCTCGGCCTTCTCGTCCCAACGCAGCTCCGTGATCGCGGTCTGCAGCAGCGCGTCGTCATAGAGATGATAGTGGCGGGCGATGCGCCGGCTGTGCTCGAGAATTTCCGGAGCGAAGGAGTACTTGTGCTTCGGCATGTAGCCGAGCTCTTCGAGCAGCGGCAGGTAGCAGTACGATTCAACGTCGCACATCGCGCCGGGATAGCGGTTCCAGTACCAGGTGCCGCCGAAATCGCCCGCGCTTTCGACCACGCGGATTTTCTCGAAACCCGCCTCGCGCAGCCGCGCACCCATCAGCAGGCCGCCGAAGCCGCCGCCGATGATCGCGAACTCGACCTCGTCGAACACCGGCTCGCGCGTGAACCCCGGATCGACATACGGGTCTTCGACATAGCGGGAAAACTCCGCCTTCACCTCGACATACTGCCGGGCGCCGTCGGGACGGAGCCGCTTGTCGCGCTCAGCGAGATACTTGGCGTGCAGCGCGTCGGGATCGAAATCGATCTCGCCGACGAGCGCGACCATTTCGGGATGAATACTCATTGCGAGCGTTCCATGACCTGGACACGGATAGTACGGCAGAAGCCGCGTCGAACAAGCCCGCGCGAAAATCGCCGTTCGCGGCCGTTCAAGAGGCGCCGGCTAGGCATCTAGCCCGCCCGCTCCTCGTCGCGCGCCAGGATGCCGCGCGAGAGCAGCGACGCCGCCTCTTCGCGCGACTTGCCCAGCCAATCCTGCAGCACCGCTTCGTTGTGCTCCCCGCGGTGCGGCGCCGGCCCGCGAACGCTGCTTTGCGCCTGCGAGAAACGGTAGGGAGACTGTGCGATCGGCCGGACCCCGCCTGCCCGGTCGTCGATATCGACGATGGACCGGCGGTGCGCCAGCGTCGGCTGTTCACGCAGCGTCTTGCCGGCGCGGACACGCCCCCAGGCGAGATTCATCTTGGCCATCGCCTGCTCAACCTGTTCCCAGGTCGAAAGGCCGAGCATGAAGTCCGCGACCGCGCCGCGACGCGCGAGGATCTTGGCGTCCAGCTCCATTCCCGGCGCCGTCGGATCCGCGAGGCCGAAGATTGTGGTGAGAAGCCGCCACAGATGGCGGAAGTCTACCGACACCAGAATGGCGCCCACACCGGTGTCCCAGATGTCGGGCGGCAGGTTGCGCGTCGCCTCGGCGTCCTCGATCTCGAAATGCAGTTGGTCGTCGCTGACCAGCGTTGCGTCCATCATCGCTATGTCGATGTGCTGGCCAAGGCCCGTCCGGTCACGCATCAGCAGCGCCGACAGCAGCGCGATTATCCCGTGCAGTCCGGCATTGGTGTCCGCCACCGACAGCGGCAGGTCCAGCTTGACGCCATCGCGTCTGAAGGTGCGGTCGATCAGGCCCAACTCGGCGTGCACGATCGGCGCATAGGCCGGCCGCTGCAATTCCGGACCGTCGCGGCCGAAGCCAGAGATCGACAGCATGATCAGCCGCGGGTTCACCGCCGCGAGACGCTCGTAGCCGATGCCGAGGCGCGGCATGACGTCGGGCCGGAAATTCTCGACGACGACATCGGCCTTACTCGCCAGCGCCAGCACGAGTTCCTGTGCGCCGTCCGCGCGAAGGTCGATGGAAATGCTCCGCTTGCCGGCATTGGCCATGTTGAAATAGCCGGAGATGCCGCCCGTCATCTTCCCCCAGTGACGGCTGTTGTCTCCCTCGGGAGGCTCGACCTTCACCACTTCGGCGCCGAGGTCACACAGCATCCGGCTCGCGAATGGGCCAGCAAGCACGCGGGAGAAGTCCAGCACCTTCAGGCCATCCAAGGGATAGCCCAACTTCGCCTGCGCCATCGTGCAACTCCCATGCGTGCCGCCATCGATGCGCGCCGGCCGAAAATAGGGCGCAACGAGACCCCGCGTAAAGGCGCGCGATGGCGGCGTTCAGGCCGTTGCGCCGGTCAGACCCAGCGGTCGAGGTTGAACAGGCGGCGGTGTTCGTCGATGGCGTAGGTGTCGGTCATGCCGGCGATGTAGTCGCAGACGATGCGGGCGCGTTTTGTCGTGTCCGTGGCGGTCGCGGCGGCGCGTTCGCGCCAGGGGGATGGCAGGGTGTCGGGTTCGGCGAGGAAGAGCGCAAACAGTTCGCGGACGATGCGGCGCGCCTGGCTCATCATCCGGTTGACCTTGTGGTGGCGGTACATGCGCTGGAAGAGGAATTCGCGCAGCGGTTTCTGCTTCTCGGCGATGTCGGGAGAAAAAGCGACAAGCGGGCGGCCGAGCGCCCTCACCTCTTCCACGGTCTGCGGCTTTTCCTTCGCGACGCGGCGGCGGGTTTCAGCGATGAGGTCGCCCAGCCAGATGCCGATGAGGCGACGGACGGATTCCGAAATGATGCGGCCGTGCTCGACATCGGGGTACTCGGCCATCACGGCGCGGAAGACGTCGCCGGTGAGCGGTATGTCCATCAGGTCGTCGACCTTGAAGAGGCCTGCCTTTAGCCCGTCGTCGATGTCGTGATTGTTGTAGGCGATGTCGTCGGCGAGCGCGGCGACCTGAGCCTCGGGTCCGGCGAAGGTGTCGAGTTCGAGCGACTGCAGCGCCTCGTAGTCGCGGAAAGCGGCGGGCAGCTTGTCGATCGGTTTGTCCTTCGTCACCAGCGGGCCGTTGTGCTTGATGACGCCTTCGAGCGCCTCCCACGTCAGGTTGAGGCCGTCGAACTTCGGATATTTGCGCTCGAGCTTGGTGAGCACGCGCAGCGCCTGCGCGTTGTGGTCGAAGCCGTCATACTGCGCCATGACCGCGTTGAGCGCCGTCTCGCCGGCATGGCCGAAAGGCGGATGGCCGATGTCGTGGGCGAGCGCGAGGACTTCCGCCAGGTCCTCGTCGAGGCCGAGCACGCGGGCGGCGGTGCGGGCGATCTGGGAGACTTCGAGCGAGTGAGTGAGCCGGGTGCGGTAGTGGTCGCCCTCGTGGGCGACGAAGACCTGGGTCTTCTGTTTCAGCCGCCGGAAGGCGTCCGAATGGATGACGCGGTCGCGGTCGCGCTGGAATTCGGTGCGGGTGGGGCTGGGCAGGCTGGCGTGCAGGCGGCCCCGCGAACTGGCCGGATCGCTGGCGAAAGGGGCCTTCAGCGGCGCGGTGAACGGCTTTGCCATTAGGCGTCCTTGGCGGTCGGTTCGGTAAAGCGAAGAAAATGGGGATAGGCTTCCCTTTACCCTTCAGGCTTCATATCTGAATCGCTGCGAATAACGAATTAAGGCGTCCGCCCATGCCGGATACGGCGACAGCAACCCCCGAGATCAGCCTGTCCGCCTCGGCGGCGCGGCGGATCAACAAGATCACGGCCGGCCAGCCGGCGGGGACGATGCTGCGCGTGGAAGTGATCGGCGGCGGGTGTTCGGGCTTTTCCTACCGGTTCGGGTTTGCCGACAAGGCGAATGCCGACGACCGGGTGATCGAGCGCGACGGGGCGAAACTCGCCGTCGACGAGGCCAGCCTGCCCTTCCTCGCCGGGTCGGAAATCGATTTCGTCGAAGAGATAATCGGCGCGGCGTTCAAGGTGCATAACCCGAACGCCACATCCGGCTGCGGCTGTGGAACCAGCTTCTCGGTCTAGGCCCTAGCGGCCCCGGCCGTTGCTGTCGTCGCCATCGCCGCCGCCACGGCGACGTTTGCCGTCGCCTCCGCCATTGGGATTGCCGCGGTCTCCGCCGCGATCATCGCTGCGGGCATTGTCGTCGCCGCGATTGCGCTCCCGCCCCCTGTCGCCGCGATCCTCGCGCGGGGCCGGCGGCGGAGCGGCCTGTTGGGGCGGAGGCTGATTGGCCTGGCGGTCACGGCGTTCGCCATCGCCATTCCGGTTGTTGTTGTTGTCGTCGCGCTGGCCGCGGAACAAGCGCGGCGTCGGCGCGGGCTGGGCCTGTGGCGGGGGAGGAGGGTTGGGGCTGCGCGCGCCGTCGTCATTGCGGCGGGAGCGGTCGTTGCGGTTGCCGTCGCGGTCGCCGTCACGCTGGCCGCTGAAGAGTCTGGGCGGGGGGGCGGGTTGGGCATTGTTGTTGCGGCCGCCGCCATCGTTCCGGGAGCGGTCGTCGCGGTTGCGGTCGCCGTCCCGGTTACGGTCGTTGAGCTGGCCGCTGAACAGCCGGGGGGTGTCGCCGCGGTTGCGGTCGCGGTCGTTGTCCCAATTGTTGTCGCGGTGATCGCGCCGGTCAGCGATGCGGTGGCTGCGGTAGCCGTTGTAATGATCGCGGCGGAAGTGGCGCGAGACGTCGCGATAGTAACTGCCGCCTAGCCGCAGCTGATAATAGAAATAGTTGTCCGGCCCCCAGTAACCGCCATGGATCGGGCCGTAGAAATCGTCATAGAACACGTCGTAATACGTGACGCCGACCCCGACGCCATAATAGGGCTGGTCGTAAGACGGCCGATCATAATAGCCGTAATTGCCGGGGTAACCGGCGTCGTAGCCGTAACCGTAGTCGTAGACGGCGCAGGCCGAGAGGCTCATCAGCGCGACGGGCAGAGCCGCCGCCAGGACAACACGTTTGCTCATGAGTACAGTGTGACGTACGAACCTGAACCTGACGCAACAGATCGTTGCCGGACTGCAAAGAGTCCGGCTGACGCCCGGAAGCCAACCCGCCGAAGGGCAAGGTGTTCCGCCGGGCCGCGGGGAACCTTGCGTAAAGGCGCCCGACCCCGACGGCGATCCCTGTCCTAGGCCTGCATTGTGGGGGGCGGCCCCGAGCCTGGCTTGTCGTCGGAAGAGGGAGCGGGCAGTTCGAGAAGGTCGGCCATGGTGATCTTCCGCTGCCGGAAGACGCGCGTCATGCCGAAGAGGATCACCGCCCCCATGCCGACCGCGGCGACGCCGGCGAGGACGATGGGAAGAATGCCTGGGATCATGCGCACGCCCTCACGGATGCTGACGGAAGGTGTGTCAGGCTGTCTGTGGACACTCAAACGTCAACAGACAAAATGGTCATGTTGGGAGTCATGATATCGCCCAGATTGGGTAACCACCCGATCTGACGCGAGAGAATCCGGGGAAGCCGAATGAACGTCACCGAAGCCGTCCGCAAGCGCATCTCGACGCGCGGGTTCCTCGACAAGCCTATATCCAAGGCGGAGCTGACCCAGCTGCTGGAAACGGCGCAGCGTTCGCCTTCAGGCGGCAACCTGCAACCGTGGAAGGTGATCGCGGTGACCGGCGCACCGAAGGACGAGATCATCGCCATGGCCCAGCGGGTGCTCGCCGCCGATCCGATGGGCCCCGTGCCGGGAGACCGCCCGGTCTATCCCGATCTCAACGCTATCGACCCCGTCTACAACGAGCGCCGCAAGCGCGTCGGCGAGATGATGTACGACAAGCTGGGCATACCGAAGGAAGACCGCGCGGGACGCATGCGCTGGTTCGCCAACAACTATCGCTTCTTCGGCGCGCCGGTCGGACTGTTCCTGATCATCGACAGGCGCATGGGCCACGGCCAGTGGGCGCATATGGGCATGTACATGCAGACGATCGCCCTGCTTGCCGAAGAGCACGGCATGGCGACGTGCATGCAGGAGTGCTGGGCGCGCGTGCGCAACGAGCTGCACGACTATTTCGGCCTCGACGAGAACCACATGGTCTACGCCGGCATCGCGCTGGGCTGGCCCGATCCTGACGCACCCGCGAACGATATCTATGCGGAGCGCGCGCCGCTGAGCGAGGTGGTCGAGTTCAGGGGGTTCTGAGCGGCAGGTCTCGCCCGATGCGATCGTCTAGGGCTTCGTCCGATCCCCTAGCAGACCAAGGCAGACATCGACGCAATCCCCGACGAACCGCGAAAGTCGGCCCAAAGGCGTCAGTGCCTGCCATGGGCCTTCCCGCATGTCGGAGCATGCGCGTTTCATCATTGCCAGTGCTTGCCTGACGGCCGGGAGCGGGAACTTGGCGAGAGCGCCTCCAGGCCGCGGATCGGATTGATGAATCCAAAAGCTCGTCAAACCCTGCAACTTTCAGAGTGGCGACGGCGTTCTGGATGGATTCCCATTTCAGATGCCGGCTGCGCAGTTGGCCAGCGACAACAACCATATGGTAGGGGTGTTTTCTGAGATTTTCGCGGCGTCGCGGCTGACAGAAGCGCTTCTGGCGCCGTAACGAAACGGGGTTCAAACCGGTTTCATGTCCGGCATGCGGGCCTCCTTATCGAAAAGGCCGAGAATAGAACCCGCGCACGAGACGTTTTCCTTCTGTTATCAGCAAGGAGGAGTCACTCATGAAGTTCACCACCACCCTGGCGGTTCTCGCTACGGCATCTGTGCTGTCGGTTTCCGCAACGGCGGCCATGGCGCAGGTCGCCCCGAGGGCGTCTGACGACGTCGGCGCGGACGGGCTCAAGCGCCGCGGCGACGGTTCTATCGACGACAGCCAGCCGGGTGTGGCGCGTGGGAATGACGACATCGGCGCGGATGGCCTCAAGCGCCGCGGCGACGGTTCTATCGACGACAGCCAGCCGGGTGTGGCGCGTGGCGATGACGACATCGGCGCGGATGGCCTCAAGCGCCGCGGCGACGGCTCTATCGACGACAGCCAGCCGGGTGTGGCGCGTGGCGATGACGACATCGGCGCGGATGGCCTCAAGCGCCGCGGCGACGGCTCTATCGACGACAGCCAGCCGGGCGCGGCCGGAGATGACCGCGGCCGTGACCGTTCGCGCGACCGCGATCGCGGCGGGCGGGACGACGGACCCAACCATGATGTCGGTGATGATCATGGCGGCGATCGAGATCGCGGTGGACGCGGACGCGGCGGCGCTGACGACCGCCCGGACCATGACGCCAATGACGATCGCGGTGGACGTGGGCGCGGCGGACGGGGCTGACCCCGTCCGGTTTCGTTGCGCGTGCCAGGAGATCCGGGTTTCACCCGGGTCTCCTTTGGCGCTCGAGTGTAGTTGCAGGAGTATAAAAGGGGTACCATGAAACTCGAACGGCACTTGGCGCTGGGACTCATGTCCGCCAGCACTCTAGCGATCGCTTCGCCAGCCTTCGCCCAGACCACCATCCAACTCGGCGTCGGAGCCGAGTATTCCTCAGGCGCCTATGGCGGTACGGAGGATGTCAACATTATCGAGACGCCGTTCTCGCTGCGCGTGAAATCGGGGAACTGGTCGTTCCGTGCGCGGATTCCGTTCGCCTCAATCGATGGCGGAACAGGTGTGACGCCGGGCAGCGATGATATCGGCTCGGAGGACCGGTGCAGTGGCTCCAACAGCGGATCGGGCAGCTCGGGAAGCGGATCTGGAAGCGGGTCAGGCTCGCGCATTTGCGATCCTGCGACGGTTGCTCCTTCGCCTGTGCCGCTGGTCGCCGCTGGTGATCGTCAGGGCCTCGGCGACATTACCCTGACCGCCGCCTACAGCTTTGCGTTTGGCACGGATGCGTATGCCGACGTGACGGGCCGTGTATCTTTGCCGACCGGTGACGAAACCAAGGACCTCGGAACAGGCGAGTCGGACTACTCGCTCGGTGTCGAGGTCGGGCGAGACACCGATTCTGGCGGTCTCTATGCCGGCGGCGGTTACCGCTTTCGCGGGGCGCCGCCCGCGACGATGCCCCGTTTGCGTCGATCGGCGGGTATGGACGGTTCGGAAAGTCCGTCATTGTCGGCGCGGAGGCAAGCTGGTCGAAGGCGTCTCGAGACCTGGTGGATGATCCAGCTTCCCTGACCGGGTATGTCAGTTTCAATCTCGTGAAGGACCTGCGCATTTCGACGTTCGTAGAGGCTGGGCTGTCGGACAATGCGCCGGATGTTGCTGGCGGCGTGAGCCTGGCCTGGCGTCCCAACTTCCGCCGGCCGTTCCAGTCCAACTGAGCGCAGCGAAGCGTGCGCCGTGTCGATAGGACACGGCTTGAGGAACAGCCCGCCCCACCGAACATGGGGCGGGCTTTTTCACTTGTGAGTCCAATTGCGGGAGATGAGCGAGCGTTCGCTTTCAGCGTCCAGCGCAGACGCAGCGCCCAGCCGGCCAAGTGCGAGAACGATCTCCGCAGGCGCACTGTTGGCGGCTTCCTGATAACCTTTGGAAATTCCCGAGGCGTTCGGAGTCATCGCCTCGACGACCCAGCCCTCCGCCGTGTTGCAGACCACCATGTCCTGCGCAGCAAGCGACACATGCCTGCAATAGCGGCCGCCTCCATCCCGAAAGGACAGCCGGACCAACAATTCGCCGTTTGACACATGAGTCGGAATCCCGGACGGCGCCACGCTGATGGCGTCAGCGAGCGCTCCCAAGACATGGATCTGGCCGGTCTTGGCGAAGTCGAACCCGGGTTGCACTTGCGGCGTGAGAAGGGCGCCTGCAATGACGCCGGCGGCCAGCGAGGCAAAAGCAGGTCCGACAACAATCGGGCGCAGCAGCGCGGCGAACGTCCTACCGATGACCTTGCCCGGCGCAGATGCCCCACGCGCGCCCGGTGAGAGCAACGCCTCGAAACGATCCGGCGTGCGTTCCGCCATCACGCCCGCGAAAGCCGGGCCAAGCTTGGCCTCTATCGCCTGCATGGCGCCAAGGCGGCGGGCCAGGGCGGGGCTTCTCGCAAGTTCGTGGTCCACCATCGCGGCGCCATCTGCATCGAGTTCGCCGTCGAGATAGGCCGAGAGGATCTCATCGGTGATGAGGGTCACAACCGCCTCTCCTTTATCGGGGCCGGTGCCGGGGGTTCGTCCGGTTCAGCCAGTAGTTTCAGGAGGTTGGCCCTGGCGCGCGCGACGCGGCTCATGACTGTGCCGATCGGGATGCCCAGCGTCTCGGCAGCCTCGCGGTAAGTCATGTCCTCTAGCGAGACAAGCGCCAGCACTACGCGCTCATCCTCATGCAGCCGGCCCATTGCGCCGCGCACCTGGCCCAATTCGATCCTTGCGGCGAAGTCCCGCGCACCGTCTGTTCCAGGAAACTGCATGTGATCGTCCATGGGCTCCGACAATCTCCGTCTCCGCTTGCGGGCGCGGGTGTGATCTATCCAGGTCGTCCGCATGATCCGGAACATCCAGCTGTCCAGGCGCGTGCCCGGTTCAAACTGAGCTTCCCGATTCAGGGCTTTTTCCACAGCATCCTGAAGCAGATCGTCTCCGGCGTCCCGAGATCCGGTAATGGCGTGTCCGAAGCGCCGGAGTCGCGGAATCAGCGACTTCAGGTCGGCCCGAAAGGTTCCGGAACTGCGAGACATGACCATTCAGACGTAGAACGAATGGGATGGTCCTTGTATTCTGGCAGTGAACGAAAATAAACGCCTCGAATGAAGTTCCCGGGCGTTGTAAACGGGCGCATGACGAAGCTCCTGAGACCTGTCCTTGCGATATTCCTGCATTTGGGCGTGGCGACGGCGGCCATCGCCGGCCCGCCAGAAGGGCGTGATCGGGATCGCGCCGCTGAGAGATCCGACAGCCGCGGACGCGAAGCGCGCGACCTGCGCGAACGTGAAGTGCGTGGGGCCCGCGACGCCAGAGATGCGGCCAAGGTCGCAGAGCGTGACGCCGCCGACGCGGCGGAGGACCTCGCCGAGGATCTTGCGGACCAGCTGGCGGACACCTCGGGTTTCTCCGGCAGCAACAGCGGATCCGGATCGAGCCGGGAAACGGAGGACGAGGACGCCAGCGGCTCGACATCCGGTTCGTCCGGTTCGGGCGGTTCAGTCAATTCAGGGTCTGGTTCATCGAACAGCGGAAGCGGGTCCAGCAACAGCGGCAGCGGATCGGACGACGAGGACGACGATACCACATCCGGTTCTGGCTATGCCCGCATCGAACGCGACCCGAACAATCAGGAATTTCGCGAGCGGGAGCTGGTGGTGCTGTCAGAGGACGGCGCCCTCGCCAACCGCGCGGCTGCGCTCGGCTTTTCCGTCGTCGAGACCCGGCAGCTTGGCGCCATCGGCTCGGTTGTGCTTCGCCTTCGGGTGCCCGAGGCAATGACATCCGCAGGTGCGCTGGACCTGCTGCAACGTGCTGAACCTGAATCCGCGTCCGGGTACAACCACCTGTTCAGGGCTTCAGGCGTTGTGGTTTTGGCCATGGCTGCGCCACCAATCTTCGCCGCCCAGGCAGAAGGAACAGTCGGGGTGGTCGACGGTTTTGCATCCGACACCGTGGCGGGATGGAGGGTGAACCGGATCGCGGCGTCACCGGCAAGGAGCGGCCATGGCGATGTCGTTGCGGGCATCCTGCTTGAAGAAATGGCCGGGCGGTACGCCACGACCCCGAAGGGTCTGCTTCTCGACGACGTGGTTGGCGCCTTCGGTCAGGCCGGCGCATCGGATGTCGCCGCGCTTGTCGCGTCCCTGGATCACATGAGCCTCGCGAAGGCGGATGTCATCAACATCTCCCTCACCGGGCCGGACAATCCGGTGCTGGCGCGCGCTGTTGCGCGGACGCTGGAGATGGGCCCGGCTATTGTCGCGGCTGGCGGCAATGGCGGACCGGCTGCGCCCCCCGCATTTCCGGCCGCTTATCCTGGCGTGATCGGCGTGGCCGCCGTCGACCTGAGCGGGCGACCCTGGATCTATTCCGCCACGGGCGACCACATCGATGTCGCCGCACTCGGCGAAGCACAAACAGCGCAACGTGGCCCGGCCCGGTTCGGAACCTCTTTTGCAGCGCCACGCATCGCCGCTTTGATCGCGTCCAGACGCTCGCGAAGCGCCGCCATCAATCCGGGAACCCTCCTGGCCATGGAGGCGCGTGATGCAGGAGTTCCGGGCAGGGATCCAGTCTATGGAGTGGGCATCGTCGGCTTGGGAGCCGCAAATGGAAGTGATGCCCACCGTGTCGCCGCCTCGCGCGATATTTCTGCTGCGGTGGGGCAGTGAGCAGCTCGACGCCCGGCGATCACGGTAGTGTGGCGCTGCGGGTTTCCCCGGTCGGCCTCTGAGGCCGCATGAAGCCCGCGGGACAGAACCAATGTGGGCGTCGGCGGAAATGGCGGACCGGCTGAGGTGAGTTCAGAGGTTCTAAGCGATGGCTCTCGCCCCGATGCGGTTGTCGGGATCGGTCGCGCAGCCGGCCGGATCGAGCCGGACTACCCATGCCGGCTCACTTGCCCAGGGCGAACACCACAATGCCGGGTTCGCCCTTTGGCGCTTCCGGGGTTGCGCCGCGGGCGCGGCGGAAGGCCTGGTAGCGGCGCGACAGGTCGTTGATGTGGTTGTTGGCGATGCCGACAACGACCGCCACATACTGCGTCTGGCCGACGCTGTAGGTGATGACGCCGGAGCTCGGGTAATTGTCGAGCCGAGCGGTCCACAGCAGTTTTCCGTCGCGGTCGTCGAACGCCTTCAGCGACGGATCTAGATCGCCGGTGAACACGACGCCGCCGGCTGTCGCCAGCGCGGAGGCGGAGGGGGGCGCGTCGAGGTCATGCGTCCAGGCGAGCTTCTTGCCGCTGACATCCATCGCCTGCAGCCGGCCCATCTTGCCGTCCTTCACCGCATCGGGGTGATCCGCAGCGCTGAGAATGGAGCCGGGGGCGCTGAGGAGGCTTCCTCCCTTGCCGCCCATGCCCATGCACCACTCCGTCAGCGGCACATACAGCAGGCCGGTGTTCTTGCTGAAGGATGTCGGCGGCCAGGAGCGCGCGCCGGAGGGGCCGGGGCAATAGACCGTCGGCCGTTCCGGATCCGGAAGGCGTCCGGGATCGATCGTCTTCGCGCCCGTTGCGGGATCGATCGCGGTGATGATGTTCTGCGTGCCTGCGTCGATCGAGAAGACATAAGCGCCGGTCGCCGCATCGACGGCTTCGAGAATGCCCATCTTCCCCATGTTCATCACAACCTTGCGGTTGCGGCCGCCGATCCTGACTGTCGCGATCTGGCGCTCGAACACCCAGTCGAGATCCCATTGGTCATTCTTCAGATGCTGGTAGTGCCACACCAGTTTTCCGGTGTCAGGGTCGAGGGCGATGGTGCTGTTGGTGTAGAGCGCGTCCGTTGTCGTTCCCGGAATGCCCGACGGCTTCAGCATCGGGCCGGTGTCGTAGGTGGGCGCGACGCCGTAGTAGATGAGGTTCAGGTCCCGGTCCCAGGTTCCCTGGTGCCAGACAGAGCCGCCGAAGCGCTTTTCTATCGGCAGGCCGTTCCACGTCTCGCCGCCGGGCTCGCCCGGCCGCGGGATGGTGTTGAAGCGCCACAGCTCGCTCCCTGTCTTGATGTCGAGCGCGACGATGAACCCGCCGCCGGCGACGAAGCTGGTGGTGACGCCCTGGATCACCTTGTCGCCCACGATCAGCGGCGCGCTGCGCAGACCGAGGGTCGTACTCATCACCGCCGGCGGCCGGATCTCTATTGTGTGGTCCCACACCTTGGCGCCGGTGCGTGCATCCAGCGCGATGACGTGCACATCGGATGTCGGGACGAGGACCAGGTCGCCCGACAGGGCGAGACCCATCTTCATGGTCGAGGAAACGCCCTTCGCCAGCGCATGCTCATGGCGCCACAGGACTTCCCCGGTCGCGGCGTTCAGCGCCAGCACGGTGTCGGGGGTTGTCTGCAGGAACATCACGCCGTCATGAACGAGCGGCGTCGGCATGCTGAGCCCGCCCTTGATGGGCGCGCGCCAGGCAGGCGCGAGGCTCTTCACATTGTCGCGGTTGATGCGTTTCAGCGGGCTGAAATTATGCCCGTCATAGGTGCGTCCCCACTGCAACCAATCGCCCGGCGCCGGATCGCGCAGCATGGCAGGCGTGACCGGGCGCACGCCGCCGAGCAACGCCTCCGGGGTCGCGGCGGCCGTTGGCGCAGCTGGCGCGTCGCTGAGGGCGCAGGACTGCATTGCTATCGCGAGTACGGCGCAGCCAATCCCAAAGCAGAACCTTCCCGCTTTCATTTCAGTCCCCTCCTTCGCTCATCGCCGAAGCAGCCGGGTGGATCATCCCGGCTGGGCCAGAGCGAACACCTGAATGGACGGCGCACCTGTCGGCGTGCTGGCGGGGAGGCCGCGGCTCTTGCGGAATTCCTGATAGCGCCCCGCCATTGCGCCGATGTGGTAGTTCCCCATGCCCGTGACCACGGCCACATACTGCTTGGCGCCGACACTGTAGGTGATGACAGAGGAGCTCGGATTTGCGTCGAGCGGCGCACTCCACAGCAGCTTTCCATCCCGATCGTCGAACGCCTTCAGCGCGGGGTCGAGGTCGCCGGCGAAGACAATGCCGCCGGCGGTGGACAGTGCGGAGGTCGAGATCGGCGCCTCCAGGTCATGCCGCCAGGCCAGTTTCTTGCCGCTGACGTCCATGGCCTGCAGCCGGCCCATCTTGCCGTCCGCCAGCGCATCCGGGTGATCCGCATTGGACAGCCGCGCGCCGGACGCGCTGAGAAGCGGCGAGCCCTCCGCGCCGAATTTGGCGCACCACTCCGTCAGCGGCAGGTAGAGCTGGCCCGTGGGCGGACTGAACGATGTCGGCGGCCATGCGCGCGCGCCGGAGGGACTGGGACAGTAGACTGTCGGCCGAGCCGGATCAGGAAGGCGCTGCGGATCGATCGTCTTCTCGCCGGTCTTGGGGTCGATCGCGCTGATGATGTTCTGTATTCCCGCATCGATCGAGAACAGGTAGGCGCCCGTCGCCGCATCGAGCCCCTCGAGAATGCCCATCTTGCCGACATTCATCACCACCTTGCGGTTCTGGCCGCCGATCCTGACCGTCGCGAGCGTTCGTTCGAACGCCCAGTCGAGATCCCACTGATCGTTGCGCAGGTGCTGGTAGTGCCACTTCAACTGGCCGGTGTTCGCGTCGATGGCCATTGTTGAGTTGGTATAAAGCGCATCATTCGTCACGCCGGACGCGGACGATGCCTTCAGCAGAGGACCCGTGTCGTAGGTCGCCCCTGCGCCGTAGTAGACGAGGTTCAGGTCCTTGTCGTACGTGCCCTGATCCCAGACCGAGCCTCCTGTGCGCTTCTCCAGCGGCAGATCATTCCAGGTGTTGCCGCCAGGCGCACCCGGCCGGGCCAGGGTGTGAAAGCGCCATAGTTCTTTCCCGGTGCTGATGTCGAGCGCGACGATGAACCCGCCGCCCGGTCCGGCGCTTGAGGTGACCCCCTGGATCACCTTGTCGCCGGCTACGAGCGGCGCGCTCCGCAGGTTGAACATCATACGATTGGTCGCTGGCGCGCTGAGCTCGATGGTGTGGTCCCACGCCTTCTGGCCAGTGCGCGCATCGAGTGCGATCACATGCAGATCGGAGGTCGGCACGAACACCTGTCCGCCCGACAGGGCGAGACCCATCTTCATGCTTGAACCGCCGCCCGATAGCACATGCGCATGGCGCCACAGCTCTGTTCCGGTTGCGCCGTCCAGCGCCAGCACCGTGTCCGGCGCAGTATTCAGGAACATCACGCCGTCGTGGACCAGCGGCGTCGGCATGCTGAGCCCGCCCTGGATGGGTGTGCGCCAGGCAGGCGTGAGGGTCTTCACGTTCTCGCGGGCGATGCGTTTCAGCGGGCTGAAATTCTGCCCGTCATAGGTGCGTCCCCACTGCAGCCAGTCGCCCGGCGCCGGATTCTGCAGCATGGCGGGCGTGACCGGGCGGATCTTTTCAAGCGGCGCGGCTGACGTGGCCGTGTCCGGCGCCTGGGCGCAGGACCCAAACGCTAGTGCGAGCAGGGCGCTGCACGCCCCGACCCAGAGCCTGTCCTGTGCGCGCATCGTTTTCCGCCCTTTTTTCAACGTCTGTCTATCGAGACGATGGCCACACACTAGACTACGGAGGCTATGCGGGAAGCCCTGTCCTTCGACCGGATGCTCAGGTTCAACTCGACCGCCGGCGACCGTCTTTCGCGCGACGTTGCGGAAAGCGCTTACGACGCGGCACGGGACGTTGAAGGTCATAGGATTGTGAGCGACGGTTTCGCAGCGATCCGGTCGCCAGCAGATCTCGCTCCCGATCACTGCCAGCGAGCCACAAAGGCTTCGATGCAGATCCGACAAGCGGCGGCAATGGATCCTTACGTAACGTTAGACTGGGCCGAGGGAATGCCGCAACGGGCCTAAATAGTGTGTTGGGTTCACCACAAGGGTCGGGAAAACGTTTCCGTCGTCCGCTCGTATCGGCGAGATTCAATCTCCGCGCGACCTGTCCGGCTGGCGCAAGTTCGCCGCCGGTGTGAAGCTTGGGGTCGGAAACTGATATGGGGTTAGGTCCATGAATATGAAGCTGTTGTGCGGCACTGCGCTTCTCCTCACGCTCGGAACACTCGCTGCTCCCATGGCAAGCGCGCAGGAGCGGAGCACAGCCAAGGAAGACGTCGTCATCGTGACCGGTACGCGCGTCGAGGCGCGCTCCGCGACTGACACGCCGGCGCCGGTGGACGTCGTGTCCGGCGCCGAGCTCCTGAACCAGGGCGACAATGACGCGGTGAACCTGCTCCGCACCCTGGTTCCCTCCTTCAACGCCACCACCCATCCGATTTCGGACGCGGCCACGCTCATCCGCCCGGTCAACCTTCGCGGATTGCCGCCGGACAACACGCTTGTCCTGGTCAACGGCAAGCGACAGCACCGCGCCGCGGTCATCGCCTTCCTCGGCGCCGGTATTTCGGACGGCAGCCAGGGACCTGACATCTCGACCATTCCGGCTGTGGCGCTGAAGCAGGTTGAAGTGCTGCGCGACGGCGCCTCGTCGCAATACGGCTCCGACGCCATTGCGGGCGTCATCAACTTCATCCTCAAGGACGATCCTTCGGGCGGTTCGCTCGAGGCCAAGTGGGGCCAGACCTACGAGGGCGACGGCGCGTCCTACCAGGTCGCTGGCAATGTCGGGCTGCCTATCGGCGCAGCAGGCTTCCTCAACCTGTCGGCGGAATACCAGCAGACCGACGCCACCAGCCGGTCGGTGCAGCGCGACGACGCAGCTGCGCTGATCGCCGCCGGCAACCTGGCCGTCGCCAACCCGGCGCAGATCTGGGGCCAGCCTGAAATCAAGAACGACATCAAGGTGTACGCCAATTTCGGCATGGACCTGAACGACGACCACCATCTCTATGCTTTCGGAAACTACGCGACGCGCGAAACCGAAGGCGGATTCTTCTTCCGCAACCCGACCAACCGGCCGGGCGTCTATGCTGGCCCCCTGGTCAACCCGACTACGGGCGCGGCGCAGGCCGGCGGAGTGCCGTCCATTCTCGTCGGCGATCTTTCGGTCAATACGGCAGGCGACTGCCCGGCCGGCATTCCCCTGACCGCGGGAGGCGGCCTGCTTCCCAACCCCACTATTCTTGCCGCGGTCACCGCCAACGCGAACTGCTTCTCCTTCGTCGAGCTGTTCCCGGGCGGGTTCACGCCGAAATTCGGCGGCGAGCTGGAGGACATGTCGCTGGCCGTGGGCCTGCGCGGCGTGCTGCCGCTGGGCGACGGTCTCAACTACGACGTCAGCTATCGCTACGGCGACAACCAGGTCGATTTCGCGATCAACAACACGATCAACGCCTCGCTCGGGCCGAATACGCCGACGTCCTTCAATCCGGGCGGATACGGCCAGATCGAAAACACCTTCAACCTGGACTTCGGCTACGGACTTCCGATTTCGGGCTTCGCTTCGGATCTCAACATCGCGTTCGGTTTCGAATGGCGCGAGGAGGAATTCGAGGTTCGAGCGGGCGATGCGGCCTCGTTCGCGCTCGGGCCGCTGGCGGCGCCATCCACCGCCTATCCGTTGGGCCAGGGCTTCTCGACCAGCTCGAACGGGTTCGGCGGCTTCACGCCCAACTCGGCCGGCAAGAACAGCCAGTCGAACACGTCCTACTATGTCGACCTCGAAGCCGACGTGACGGAAGCGGTGACGCTTCAGGCCGCGGTGCGGTTGGAAGATTATGACTCGTTCGGCCAGACCACGAACTACAAGGTGGGCGGCCTCTGGCGCGTAACGCCTACGGTTCGCCTGCGGTCCACCTACTCGACGGGCTTCCACGCCCCGACCGCGGGCCAGGCGAACGTCATCAACGTGACGACGCAGTTCTCCAACGGCCAGCTTGAAGACGAAGGGACATTCCCGCTCAGCAGCCCGGCGGGCCAGATCGCGGCGGATTACATCGCCGGTCCGACATCGGCTGGCGGCCTCGGCCTGACGCGCCCGACGCTCGGGCCGGAAGAGTCGAAGAACGTCACGCTAGGCGCTGCGTTCGACATCGGCTCGTCCACCCTGACCGTCGATCTCTTCAACATCGACGTCGAAGATCGCATCTCGCGCTCCTCGACCATCAGCTTCCCGGCCGCGTTGCGCTTCCTTGCGGCGCAGCGCAACGTCCCCGTTGGCGCGGCGACCCGCACGGGCGACCTCCTGCAGATACTGGCCAACGCCAACGTGCTGGATCGGGCGGACTTTACAGGCTTTGAAGACCTGATCGCCTTCGCCTTCTTCAACAATGACTTCGACACGCGGACCAGCGGCGTCGATATCGTGCTTTCGGGACCGCTGGAGTTCATCGGGGTAGGCGAGACCAACTACGCCGCTGCGCTGAACTACACCGACACCAGCGTCGAGAACGTCGGGCAGACGATCTCGCCGACGCGTGTCCAACAGCTTGAAGAGAGCGTGCCGCAGTGGAAGGGGAACTTCTCGGTCACGCACACCCAGGGCCCGTGGCGCCTGCTCGGCCGCCTCAACTACTATGGCAGCTATTTCGAGGCCCACCTCGAAGACAACACGCTGCCTATCGAAGGCGACGCCGCCGTGCTGGTGGATGCGGAAGTCGGCTACAAGATCACGGAGAACATCGAACTGATCGCTGGCGCCCAGAACCTGCTCGACCAGTATCCGGTCGACAATCCGTGGGCGGGCATCGTCGGCGCCAAGTATGGCGAGCGTTCGCCCTACGGCTTCAACGGCGGCTTCTACTACCTGAAGGCGCGCATGACCTGGTAGGGCAGCCAGCGCGTTCGTTCGGATACAGTCGCTGCACGGCGGCAAGGCGGGCGTCGATGTGTCTGCCGTCATCGGCGCATCGCTGTGCGGCGAACGCTGGCGTGGCGTCGGCTGCGGCTGATCGCCTGAGCACGCTGGTTTGACAGGGCCAGCGGCTGAAGGAAGAGGTACACGAGGAGTTCATGGGGGTGCTGGCGGAGACTGTCGCCATTTGCACGCGCCGTGCGTAAATGGCCGCTCGATGCGGATAGCAGCCGGGTACAGCAGCAAGGTAAGCCGATGAAACACCAGATTGCCTTAGGTCTTTGCATTTCAGCGATGGCGCTCGCGGCCGGTCCTGCTTCGGCGCACTTCATCCTGGTGTCGCCCGACTCCTGGCTGGTCGAGAACGTGCTCGGCGATCCGCAGAAGGCCGGCCCGTGCGGCGGCACGAGCGCCGACCCGGGCACGCCGACCGGCAAGGTCACCGCCATGCGCGGCGGGGACATGCTCCACATCAAGGTGCGGGAGACGATCTATCATCCGGGGCATTATCGCGTGGCGCTGGCGGTGCTGGACCGCAAGGAGTTGCCTGCCGACCCCGAGGCTGAGACGCGCAACTCGCCGCGCGGACCGATCTCCGTTTCCGGCAAGATCGATCCCGCGCCGAAGGCGCCGGTGCTGGCCGACGGGCTGTTCGTGCACAGGTCGCCGCCTGAAAAGGGATCGTTCTTCGAGACCGACGTGAAGCTGCCCAACATCAACTGCGAGAAATGCACGGTGCAGATCATCCAGTTCATGGAAGAGCACGGGCTCAACAAGGATGGCGATTTCACCTACCACCATTGCGCCGATCTCAAGATCACCGCGAATCCCGCGCTGCCGATCGACATGAACTGGCCGGGCCAGAAAACGAGCTAGGAAGCCGAGGCGGATAGCGCCCGCAACAGGCGCTATTTCCCGCCCGGCTCCAGCTTCATCAGCACGCTGTCGGCGCCTTCGTCGGTGATGACATAGAGATAGCCGTCGGGGCTCTGCTCGACATCGCGGATGCGCTGGTGGAGGTCGACCAGGAGCATCTCGCTGCGGATCACCTCCCAGTTCTCGTTGAACACGATGCGCTCGATGTGGCCTGTGCGCGGCGAGTTGCTCATGCGCATGGAGCCGAGGAACAGGTTGCGCTTCCAGTTGGGGAACTTGTCGCCGGTGTAAAAGACCATGCCGCCGGGAGCGATGGCCGGAACGTAGGAGATGTGCGGACGGGTGATGCCTTCCTTGTATGGCACAGGCGATACTTTCGGGCCGGCATAGTACCGGCCGTCGCTGATGATGGGCCAACCATAGTTCTGGCCAGCTTTGAGGATGTTGACCTCATCGCCGCCCTGCGGACCCATCTCGGAAACCCAGAACTCCTTTGTCCAGGGATTGAGCGCGAGGCCGAGATTGACGCGGTGGCCCAGAGTGAAGATCTCGGGGTTGTAGCCCTGTCTGCCGATGAAGGGATTGTCCTTCGGGATCGTGCCGTCCTCGTTGAGACGCAGCGTCTTGCCGGCGTAGTCGTCCGGCTTCTGGGCGCGGCCGATCGAGTCGTCGGTGCCGACGCCGGGGCAGCCGATGGTGAAGTAGAGCTTGCCGTCCGTTCCGAACATCATCTTGGTGTAGAGCGCATCCACGTCGTCGCTGAGGAAGATATCCTTGCCCTCAACGATCTCCTTGCCGTTCCACCTGCCCCGGAAGATGGCGTTGTTGCCGTACTCGCCCCGCGCAGGCTTGTGATACGAGAGGTAGATCAGGCCGTTGCTGGCGAAGTTCGGGTGCAGCTTGATGTCCATGAAGCCGGTCGCCGTGCCCAGCACCGCCACCTTGGGTATGCCGGCGATGGGTTTCGGATCGAGCTTGCCGTCGCGAATGATGCGAAGATTGCCTTCGCGCTCCGCGATCAGAATTTCGCCGGTGGGCAGGAATTCGATGGCGCGCGGCGATGTCAGCCCGCGGGCGACGACGGAGACGCGCAGGTTGCGCTGTTCCCAGGATTCGAAATCGAACGGGCCCTCGCCCACCTTTGGCGCGGCCCAGGCGGGCGGACGCGGTCCGTCCGGGCTGTCACGCTCGTCGCGGACGCGGCGAGCGGGATAGGAAATGCCTTCGATATACGCGGGCCGGCCTCGACCGGTGGGATCGGTGGCCGTGTCGGCGGCGGCGAGCTGCCGGCGCTGTTCGGGCGTTGCGGTTAGGAACGCTATGACGTGCGTGCGCTGCTGATCGTTCAGCATGCCTGCCTGCAGTTTCATCAGTCCGTCTTTCGAGAGCGCGGCCGAAACGCGGTCGCGGCCGAGCTTCTGAAGCTCCGAAAGCACGGGCGCGGTCTCGTCATTGCCGGCGTGGCAGACGGCGCAAGAGATCGTGTAGACCTGCTTTCCGGCGATCAGCTCCGCCGGCGGGGGCGCGGCGGCGGCGAGCTGCGGGCGGGCTGCCGATGATGGCGCTGCAGCCGTGTCGGCGGCTGGCGGCGCAGTCGAGCTGCAAGCGGCCAGCGCCAGAGCGGACGCAGCGAGAAGGAGCGATAGGCGATTCATGTATGTCCCCGACTTCAATGACCACGCATTGAAGTCGGAAACGCGCGCCTAGTCACGCTGCGGTGCGGCAGAACTGACGGTTTTTTGACGACCGCTAGCCGCTGGCGCCCAGGCCGATCCAACGACCGGCGGCGGCGACCGTGAACCAGGCGAGGATGGTGAGCAGGCCGACGAGGCGGTTGAGCGCCGGAGGGGCGGCTTCTGCTTTCCCGGCGCGGGCAAATTCCCACAGGGCAAAGCCCGCGACGAGAAGCGCGCCGAGGCGAAGCGTCCAGCGGTTGATTTCCATCACGATGTCGTAGTCGTCGAGCGGATGGTAGACGCCGTAGGTGACGATGCCGACGCCGATGACGATGACGGCGGTGATCGCGCCAAGGCCGATGCGCGTCATCCGCGAGCCGAAGGCCATCACGATCAGCCAGCCGGCGGTGATGATGTGGAACGCCCCGGGCGCTGCGCCGTAGGACGTGCCGAAGATGACGACCGCGGCGAGCCAGATGCCGAGCGCGACGCCCGCCATGATCTTGGCGTTCCGGGTGACGACGCCGTCGCGGCTGGCGATGGAGCGGACGACGCCGAGTGACAGGATCAGCGCGGCTGCTAGGGCGATGACCTTCACAAGAAATGCCGCGCGGCCGTAGAGCTTCATCGGGTTGACCATGCCCATCAGGACGCCGGTGATGGCGAGGACGATGAGCGCGCCCCACAGCCATGGGCGGACGGTCTTCTCGATCGAGGCGGGAGATTCACCCGTCATCCCCACGCCCATCAGGCGCAGGCCCGGCAGGAGAATCGCGCCGCCAAGCGTGACGAGAGCCAGAAGGTGGGAGACGAGGATGGCGTGGAACATCCAGCTCGACGACTTGATGAGCGGGACCGGCCAGAGCGTGGCCAGGCTCTGCACCCACGGCTTGGCGTCCGGAAAGAGCGAAGCGAAATCCATGGCTATTCTTTCCGCTCGGATTGTACGGGCGGCTCGGCGGGTTCGGGCGCTGCGCCCTCGGACGGGGCGGCATCGGCGGGTGCGGCTTCTTCTTCGGCGGCCCCATCATCCGGGGCGACATTTTCCTCGACCGCTTCTTCCCCGTTCATCTCCTCGACGGCGCGCATCACCGGTTCGCATTCGGCGAAGACATAGCCGAACGTGCCGCGGGGCATGTTCTCGCACTCGAAGAAGGTCAGCGCCGTGAGGCGGCCGAACAGGATCACCAGAATCCACGATGCGATGGACACGCCGGCCGCAAGCTTGACCATGGGCGGCGGGCTGGGCCGCGTATCCCAATCAGCCATGTTCTTCTGCACCCGATAGTGGAACCAGAAGATGTTCGCAGCGGCGACGAGCAGGAAGAGAATCTTCACGCGGAAGAAGACCGAATGGTAATAGTGCACCGGGTTCGAGAAGAAGAGCAGCAGGCCGGTGACCGTGGCGAGGATGAAGCCGGCGATGGTGAGCGGCAGGACCTTGTTGTTGAGCGTCGAGTAAGGGACGCTTCTGAACGCGACGCCGAGCATGCGCAGGTCGACCATCAGGATGGTGCCGGCGAACAGCATCAGCGAGAGAACGTGCGTGCCTTCTGTCAGCGCCCAGAGGTGCAGCGACCCGCCGAACTGCTGGCTCCACGATGTCGTGGGGTCGCCGTCCGTCGCGCCAGGGACATCCTGCAGCCATTGAAGAAAATCGTGAAACAAGCCCCGACGTCTCCCCGTACGACCGCGCCGCCAATTGGTTGGAGAGCGGCCGGGGTGTCAAGCAAATCCGCCGCATGGAGGCTCAGCCCGCGGGGCGAGACGTCCTAGCGGAAAGCATGGTGTTCCGTATTCGCCGCTGCGTTCGTTGGCTCGCCTTGCATCACGTTCCGCCGACGATGCCGAGTTTTGTGAGACCATCGCGCTGGGCCAGCGCCATAACGTGAGCGACATAGCCGTACTTCGCCAGCCGGTGCGGAACGATATGGATTTCAGACTGCGGATCATGCGCGGCCTCGATCTTCAGGCGGCCGTCGAGGTCGGCGACTTCAATCGGCGCGCCATTCCAAGCAATCGAGCCGTCGAAATCGATGGCGATGGAGACGGGACGAAGCGGATGATCGAGTATCGGCTCTATAGGCGGCTGCGGCGTGTCCAGCTTTATCGCGTGGCGCGGCGCGGGCAGCGTAACGATCAGCATGATCAGGAGCACCAGCATCACATCGATCAGCGGCGTGGTGTTGATGTCGGCGGTGGGCTCGTCGTCCTTCCGTTCACCGGTCTGCATGGCCATGGCTTTATCCGTGGTTGGCTTTCATAATACACATGTAACATAGATTGCGGCTCCGCGCAGGCCGGCGCGGAATAAATTTGCATTGCCGCGTACGCGAACGCGAACAAGCTTCCGTTTGCCGCTGTGCGCGCTATCAAGGCGGTCATGAAAATCGCCACCTGGAACGTCAATTCGGTCAATGCGCGCCTGCCGACGATGCTGGAGGTGTTCAAGGCCGTGCCGGCGGATGTCTGGTGCTTGCAGGAGCTGAAGTGCATCGACGAGAAGTTTCCGCGCGAGGAGCTGGGGGCGCTGGGCTTCAACATCGAGACGTTCGGGCAGAAGGCGTGGAATGGCGTCGCCCTGCTCTCGAAATTCCGGATCAGCGATGTGAAGCGCGGGCTGGATGGCGAACCGTCGGACGAGCAGGCGCGCTATATCGAGGCGCTGATCGAATGCCGCCGGCCGATGCGCGTGGCGTCGATCTACCTGCCCAACGGCAATCCGCGGCCCGGCGAGAAGTATGACTACAAGCTGCGCTGGATGGATCGCCTGGCCGACCGGGCGAGAAAGCTGCTGGAGGCGGAAGAGCCGGTCGTGCTGGCGGGCGACTACAACTGCATTCCGCGCGACGAGGACTGCTGGGATCCGGCCGTGTGGGCGGAGGACGCGCTGGGCCATCCGATGACGCGCGAGAGGTTCCGCATGCTGAAATGGCTGGGCTATGCCGATGCCTTCATGGAACGCGACGGGCGGATGCAGAAATACACCTTCTGGGACAACCAGGGCGGCGCCTGGCAGAAGGACCACGGCATTCGCATCGACCACCTGATGTGCTCGCCGCAGGCGGCGGACAGGCTGCGGTCGATCGCCATCCACAGGCTGGCGCGCGGAATGGAAAAGCCCAGCGACCACGTGCCGGTGATCGGGACGTTCGCGGATTAGGGCTGCTTCTTCCGTTTGCGAGCCCGCCCTCGTGGTTCGACGGGCGGACGCTTAGCGTCCTGCTCACCATGAGGGCTACGAAGCAATCATGATCCTTGGGAAGCCCGCATGGTGAGCAGCGCGGCGCAGCCGCGCGTCGGTCGAACCACGAGGGCGGCCATCACTGCACCGGAGATGAGGACACGCCCGCCAGCGGGTCGGCAGTGCGCAGCGGCGGCGGCGGCTTTTCTGCGTTGCGGTCGATGGGATCGACGCCGAGCAGGTTCTTCACGAAGAAGTCCCAGCGCCGGCGTTCGCCGTACGGGCCGCCTTCGGTGTGGCCCATGCCGGGCAAGAAGAGGAAGTCGAACGTCTTGCCGGCCCTGATGAGGGCGTCGGCGACCTGGAAGGTGGAGCTGGGATCGACATTGGTGTCGAGCTCGCCGACGACCAGCATCAGCTTGCCCTGCAGCTTCGCGGCGTTGTCGACGTTGGAGGACGCCGAATAGTGCTGGCCGATGGGCCAGCCCATGTACTGTTCGTTCCACCAGATCTTGTCCATCCGGTTGTCGTGGCTGCCGGCGAAGGACCAGGCGGCGTCGTAGAAGTCCGGATGGAACAGCAGCGCGCCCATGGCGTTCTGCCCGCCTGCCGAGCCGCCATAGATGCCGACACGCGTGATGTCGTACCATGGGTATTTCGCGGCGACGGCCTTGTGCCAGAGGATGCGGTCCGGAAAGCCGGCGTCGGCGAGGTTCCTCCATGAGACGTCGTGGAAGGCCTTGGAGCGGTAGTTGGTGCCCATGCCGTCCATCTGCACGACGATGAAGCCGAGTTCGGCCTGCGCCTGCATGGCGCGGTAGGCCTGGAACGATTTCGGCGTGAAGGCGCCCTGCGGTCCGGCGTAGATGTTTTCGATCACCGGGTACTTCTTCGCGGGATCGAAGTTGGATGGCTTTACGATCAGTCCGTAGATGTCGGTGACGCCATCGCGGCCCTTGGCGATGAAGGGCTCCGGCGCGGACCAGCCGGCGGCGACAAGCGCGGTTGCATCTGCGGTTTCAAGCGTGAGCAGCACGGCGGCGTCGGACGCGCGGCGAAGCTGGGCGACGGGGGCCATGTCCACGCGCGACCAGATGTCGATGTAGTGCTGCTTGTCCGGCGAGAAGGCGACGCTGTGCGTGCCCGCGCCGTCGGTGAGGTGCAGGAGGCCCGTGCCGTCGAAATTTATCCGGTAGTAGTGAACGAAATACGGGTCCTCGCCCGGGCGCATGCCGTTGGCGGTGAACGTGATGGTGCGCTTGATCGCATCGACATCGACGACTGCGCGAACGGCCCAGTTGCCCTTGGTGATCTGGCGCTTCACCTGCCCTTTGACGCCGTCATAGAGGTAAAGGTGGGCCCAGCCGTCGCGCTCCGACATCCAGACGATCTCGCGGCCGTCGTCGGCGGGCTCGAAGACGCGCTTGGAGGAATACTCGAAGTAGGTCTTGGCCTGCTCGTCGATGATGACGCGGGGAACGCCTTGCCGGTTTACCTCGATGATGCGGTATGCCTGATGACCGCGCTGGTTGTAGCTGATGTAGAAGCCGCGGCCGTCCTTCCACCATTTGGGTTCGGACTGCCAGTAGGCGTTGGGAAAGAGCGTGCGGTCGATGGTGATGGCGCGGCCGGCGGCGACATCGATCAGCACCGGCTGGCGGTCGGTGACCCGGTCGCCGGGCTTGAGGTAGAACATCTCGGTGAGGATGGGCTGCTTCTGCTCTTCCGGCGTCGAGTCGATGAAGTGGATGAAGCGTTCATCGCCCGGACGCGTGCGCGAGACGGCGAGCATTTTCGAATCCGGCGACCAGGAGTCTTCGCTCAATAGGTAGTAGCTCGTCTTTGAGCCATCGAAGGTGAGCTGGCGTTCGCTGGTTGAGCCGACGGCGCGAACGAAGAGGTTGTAGTCGCGCACAAGCGCTTCCTGCGCCAAGTCGGGCGACTTCACCGGGTCGTGGTTGCGCTCGTCGGGCAGGCCCTTGCCGGGAGGCTGGCGCAGGTCGGTGATGTCGGTCGCGCGGACGGGCGTGGCGTCGCCTTTGCGCTCGCAGGAATGGTCGGCGAGCCGGCAGCTCCAGCGCCCGCCGGCGGCGTCGAAGCGGATGCTGGAGAGATCACTCTCGATCGAGACGCGCGGGAAAGGCAGGCGCGTGGCCTCATAGGGACGGCTGGTCGCGGCGCTGAGCGAGCGGGCGATTGCGCCGTGCTCGAACGCCGGCGACTTCTGCAGCGTTGCGATGTCGACCTTCACGAACTCGAAGCCGCCGCCCATGAGCGAGCGGCGGTAGACCAGCGTGCGGCCGTCATCGGTGAAAACAGGCTCATCGGCGATGCCGGGGACGAGGCCGAAATACGTCGTGCGCAGCGCTTCGGCGCGCTCATAGTCCGAAGCCGTTCCCTGGGCTGAAGCAGCGCCCGTGACGAGAAGAAGGATGGCCGCCAGAAGCCCTGGCCACGGCGTCAGCCTCATGACTGTCCTCGGCTGTTAACGACATAGCGGCGGAATGACGGGCTTTGCCGCTAGCACTGTCAAGCGGCCTCGCCCCATTCCCGCCTCAAACAATCGCGTCATCGCCCCTTTCCGGTCGATCCATCGCCGCGCCGCAGCATGACAAAGGACCATTCTCTCCCCCGAGAATCACCCTTCAGTCCCGTCGGCTTTTCGCCGGCGGGACTTTTCTTTGTGGCCTGCGATAGGCGTCAGTTTCCCTTCTGGTGGCCGGTGAGCCAGTCCATGAGCGCGAGCAGGACGCCGGAGACCACAAAGGTCAGGTGGACGATAACCTGCCACATCAACTTGTCCTGCTCGTTCTCGCCGAACTCAGCGCCGTCGCCCAGTTCGAGGAAGGCCTTGAGCAAGGCAATGCCTGAGATGGCGACGATGGAGGCGATGAGCTTCAGCTTGAGGTCGGAGAAGTCGACCGTGCCCATCCAGGAGGGGCGGTCCTCGTGGTCGCCCGTGTCGATCTTGGAGACGAAGTTCTCATAGCCCGCGAACATGACGATGACGACGAGGTTCCCGGCGAGCGACAGGTCGATCAGCGAAAGCGCGAGGAGGATCGCGTCTTCCGCATTCATCGAGAAATGGCCTTCGGAATCGAGGGTCCAGAGCGCGGGGAGTTCGGTGACCAGCTCCTGGAAGAAGACCACCATCAGCGCGCCGAGCGCAGCGACGAGTCCGACATAGAACGGCGCCATCAGCCAGCGCGAGGCGAACAGGCCGCCTTCCAGGACGTTTTCAAAGAAAGGCTTCTTGGCCATCGGAACTCTCTTGCGGGTTGGGAGGGTCAGGGAGCGGGCGTACGAAGCGCATCCGGAGTGAGGCGCTGGGACATGGCGTCGATCAGCAGAAAGATGGCGGCGAAGTCCAGCAGCATTTCTCTTACCCGGGCAAGATCGTCCATCCTGCGGTTCATCGAACCTGCTTCCAGCAGATCCTTGCCAGCCACGGCAAGCAACATCTCCCCACCGGAGAATGCGCAACGGAGCTGCTTGCCCCGGAAGGTGCGCTCTAGACCGATGAGGCGCTCCATGAAGTCCGGAGTGAGGATGAAGCGGGCTTCGATCTGATCGGAACCGTAGACCTCGAAGGCTTTCTCGAAGACCGGGTCCTCCAGGCGCACGCGTGGCTCCTTCACGCCCAGCTTGGCGAGCCAGTTGAAGGCGCCCATGTCGCGATAGACCTTGGTGACGCCGTTGAACTCCTTGTGGAACTTCACGGCGAGGCACTGGCCCTTGAAGACCGTGACCCAGGTGGTGCGGGTGCGGCCCTTGCCGTCGGTCGTCGTCCGCTTTTCTTCAAGGTGCGCTTCGAAGAATTCAAAGGGCGCATCGCCTCTCGCGCCGCTGAGGCTGTCCTGATAGCTGGCGCGGTCCCAGCTCGGGACCAGTCCGAGCCAGCGGAAGCGCGGCATCACCTCCGGCTGGGCCGGGGCCAGATTGTAGTGCATGCCGAATTCGGCCGAGACCGGTTCGAGCAGCATCAGCTTGGTCTCTTTCGCCAGACGGTTGATGTCGGTCGACCCCCAGACATAGGCGCCGCCGCCGGTTACGACGCCGAGGATCACGCCGAAGGGGTGGTGGAGAAAGATGAGGCTGGCGGCCGCCATGGCGGCGCCGATGACGACGCCGATGAGCGTGTAGTTGAACTGCTTCTTCAGGGCGCCGACGCGATCTTCCTCGCGCGCGGCGAGCTGCGGCTGGATAGTTGTGCGGAAGCGGTCGGCAAAAAAGGCGAAGTCCTTCGGCAGACCTTCCATGGCCTGGTCGAGTGTGAGTTCCTGCGCCTGCTCTTTGTCCGCCATTTCCCGCCTCGCCCGCCCTTAGCCGCGTTCATACACGAGGGTGCGATTCTCCGCGAATACCCTAGAGGTCCGCATAAACATGGGTTTCGGCCGCGCCGCCCGGATGGGTGACGGCGCCGAGATGGGCGGGGCCCACCGTCTGCGCGTATTTCCAGAGCGTGCCGGAATTGTAGTTGGTCTGGATCGGCTTCCAGAACTTTTTCCGTGTCGCCAGTTCGGCGGCGGAGACCTCGATCTCGATCGTGCCTTTGATGGCGTCGAGCGCGATAATGTCGCCGTCCTTCACCAGCGCGATGGGGCCGCCTTCCTGCGCTTCGGGGCCGACATGGCCGATGCAGAAGCCGCGCGTGGCGCCGGAGAAGCGTCCGTCGGTGATGAGGGCGACCTTGTCGCCCATGTCCTGGCCGTAGATGGCGGCGGTGGTGGCGAGCATTTCGCGCATGCCTGGGCCGCCCTTGGGCCCCTCATAGCGGATGACGAGGACTTCCCCGGCCTTGTAGTCGCGGCGCTCGACGGCGTCGAAGCAGGCCTGCTCGCCGTCAAAGACGCGCGCGGGGCCGCGGAAGACCTGGGTCTTGAGCCCGGCGACCTTGACGATGGCGCCGTCCGGGGCAAGCGAGCCTTTCAGGCCGACGACGCCGCCGGTTTCGCTGAGCGGGTTGGAGGCCGGACGGATAACGTCCTGATCCGAACGCCAGACGACGTCCTTCAGGTTTTCGCGGATGGTCTTGCCGGTGACGGTCATGCACTCGCCGTGCAGCAGACCAGCGTCGAGCAACGTCTTTAACAACATCGGAACGCCGCCTGCCTCGCCCATCGCCTTGGCGACGTATTTGCCGCCAGGCTTTAGGTCGGCGAGGTAGGGCGTCTTGCGCATGATGGCGACGCAGTCGTCGAGCGTGAACTTGATGCCCGCCTCGTGCGCCATCGCCGGCAGGTGGAGGCCGGCATTGGTGGAGCCGCCGGTGGCGGCCACGACGATGGCCGCATTCTCGAACGCTTCGCGCGTGCAGATGTCGCGCGGGCGGATGTTCTTTTCGATGAGATCCATCACCGCAACGCCGGAGGCGAGCGCGTACTGGTCGCGATCCCGGTAGGGTGCGGGCAGCGCGGAAGAGAGCGGGAGCGCAAGACCGATGGCTTCGGAGACGCAAGCCATGGTGTTGGCGGTGTACTGGCCGCCGCAGGCGCCATCGCCGGGACAAGCGTGCTGTTCGATGAGGCACAGCTCTTCCGATGTGATCTTGCCGGCGGAGAAAGCGCCGACGCCTTCAAACACGTCCTGGACCGTCAGCTCCTTGCCGCGAAGCATGCCTGGCAGGATCGAGCCGCCATAGAGGAAGACGCTGGGGACGTTGAGGCGCAGCATCGCCATCATCATGCCCGGCAGCGACTTGTCGCAGCCGGCGACGCCGACGAGAGCGTCATATCCATGGCCCCGCATGGTGAGTTCGACCGAGTCGGCGATCACATCGCGCGAGACCAGCGATGAGCGCATGCCCTCGTGGCCCATGGCGATGCCGTCGGTGACGGTGATGGTGCAGAATTCCCGAGGCGTGCCGAACGCCTGCTTAACGCCTTCGGAGACGACCTGGGCCTGGCGCATGAGGGCGGTGTTGCAGGGGGCGGCCTGGTTCCAGCAGGAGGCGACGCCGACGAATGGCTGCTCGATCTCCTTCGTGCCGAGGCCCATGGCGTAATAATAGGAGCGCTGGGGGGCCTTGTTGGGCCCGATAGTCACATGCCGGCTCGGCATGCGCGACTTGTCCCAGACTTTTTTCGTGGCCATGGCGTTTCCCGACGCAGTTACCCGGGGCGCTATAGCATGCTGGCGGATCGAGGGAAGTTCCGGCGTGAGGACCCTAGACGATCGTCGCCTTGCCGTTGTGGAACAGGCGCAGGATCAGGATATCGTCGCCGAGGCGACGGTTCACCACGACATAGGGCGTGCCTTCTATCGGCATTTCGCGAACGCCCTCGCGGCGGGTTTTCCGGCCCATCTCCTTGAAGCGGACCAGTTTCAGGATGCCGTTTTCGACCAGCGACTTGTCGCGCGAGGCGGCGGCGATATTGCCGTCCGCAGCCGAGGAGATCAGCTGCTCGAAATCGTCGACCGCGCTGGGACGCCAGGTGATGTTCATCGGCCGAACCTCGCGCGCATGCGGGTCATCACATCGCTATGTGACACGCGGACGCCATCGTCATTGTCCAGTTCGTTCTCGACTTCGAGCCACTGGCTGCGCGAGAGGATGGAGGTTGGCTCGGACAGCAGGCTCTCGATCTCGCTGGCCAGCTTTTCCTGCTCGTCCTCGGACAAGGCGCGTAGGCGTTCGATGGCGGCTTCCAAGCGGGTCATTCGCCAGCGCTATCACGCGATGTGCGCGATTCAGATTAACGGCGCGGCGGGCCTTGTGTTCGTTCGGTATTCCGGAATCGCGGGCCTAGGCGAGCTTGATGACGTGGCCGTCGGCGGGCGAGGCCTTGCCGGCGGCAAGATCGGAAAACGCGCGCGCAGCGGCTTCGAGGCCGAGCGCTTCGACGACCCGCGTGCTTGTCTTTGCCGTCGGCAGGAAGGTGCGCCAGGCGGCGGCGAGGCGGGACTGGAATTGGGCGGGACCCCAATCGGTGATGCGCTTCTTCACGATGTCGGGAGCGAAGAACATTTGCGGCGCCGGGCCGGCGAGCTTTGCATCCGGGCGCGGCGCGTCCCAGTGCGTGGCGCCCACGGCGCAGGAGTATTTGAGATTGTCGGCAAAGCGCGCATGGACCGCGGCGCGGACTTCGGCATTGCCGGCAATGTCGATGAAGACGGTGGAGACGGCGCCATCCATGCCGCCGATCGCGTCGTAGGCGCGGACTTCGTCGTAGAAGCCGAGGCCTTTTACATAGGCAACATTGCCCGGCGAAGTGAGCCCGACCACCCTCGCCTGCCCGCGGGCCTTCATCAGCTGGGCGGCGGCGTAGGCTGTCTTGGCGGAGGCGCTGGAGAAGATGACCTGCCGCGCGCCAAAATTGTTCTGGTCGGCGATGAAATCGTCGATCAGGAAAGAGGTGGTGAAGAGCGGGCGGAAGAGGACCTGCAGCGCTTCGGTGTCGGGGTCATAGAGCGGATCGTCCGCGTTGAAGACATAGTTGTTGTAGACCGGCGCAAGGCCGGCGCGATGCGGGCTGGTTTCGGCGAACGCGCCGTGACGGCGCTCGCCCGGCTTCAGCTTGAACGCGGTCGACATGGGCAGGTAGCCGTAGACGCGGTCGCCCGGCTTCACGTTCGGAGAGCGGCTTTCGGTAACCGTAGAAAAGCCCCAGACGGGGACGCGGCCCCAGCCCTCTTCTGACGCCGGATAGAAGCTCCAGTACTTCAGGAAATCGCCGAAGGCGCCGTAGGTGACGTTGTTGGCGGTAAGCGAGAAAGTGTCGACGCGGAGCATCGCTTCGCCGTCGGCCAACGGTTGCGCGTCGGCGGGGACGAGCTTGGTCTCAGTCAGAGCGCCGCGCTTCACTAGAACGTCCTGCATGGTCTTCTCCCTAACGATTGGCCTCTATCGGGCCTAGTGGTCGAGCGCCTTCAGGTCTTCGGCCGTCAGCTAGAGCGAGGCGGCGGGCGCTCATTCGTCAGCGTAGATGGCGACCTGACGTTTGCCGCTTGCGTCTGCCCGGCCGCGGAACATGCCTTCGGTGTTCATGCTGAGAGCCGTGCTGCCGTCGTTCGAGAGCACGATGACGCCGCCGGTTCCGCCGAGGGCCTTCACTTCGTCGAGGGTCGCCTTCGCGGCCTGCTCGGCGGACATGTTCTGCATGGCGATGCGGGCGCAGATCATGCGCGCCACGGAAGCCCGGATGAAGTATTCGCCATCGCCGGTGGACGAGACGGCGCAGGAGGCGTTGTCGGCGTAGGTGCCGGCGCCGATGATCGGCGCATCGCCGATGCGGCCGGGCGGCTTCGCGTTCATGCCGCCGGTGGACGTGCCGGCGGCGAGATTGCCGGCCTTGTCCACGGCGACGGCCCCGACGGTGCCAAAGCGGTCCATCGGCTCGAGGTTTCCGGCCATGGCGCGCTTCAGGGCTTCGAGGCGGCGCGGGGTGATGAAGTAGTCCGGCGGCACGATGTCGAGCCCGCCCGCGGCGGCGAGCGCATCGGCGTCCTTGCCGGCGAACATCACGCGGCCGGTGGTTTCCATGACGAGGCGCGCGGCGCGGATGGGGTTCCTGACGGTGCGAAGCTGGGCCACGGCGCCGGCTCTGCGGTCGCGGCCGTCCATGATCGAGGCGTCGAGCTCGGCGACGCCCTCGCGCGTGAGGACGGCGCCCTTGCCGGCGTTGAAGTTGGGATTGTCTTCGAGGATGCGAATGGCGGCCTCGACTGCATCGAGAGACGATCCGCCCGAGGCGAGGACTTTTGAGCCGGCGTCCAGCGCGTCGTTGAGGCCGGCGCGGTAAGCGGCGTCCATCTCCGGCGTCATGTCGGCGCGGCGCATCACGCCTGCGCCGCCGTGGACCAGCAGTGTCCATTCGGGCTTTTGCGCCATCCTTCCACCTTCCAGATTTGTGCAGGCCGAGAGCAGCGCAACCAGTCCGAGGATCAGGATACGCATCTCGTTTCTCCGTTGTCAGCCGGCGCCGCGAAGCTGGTTCAGCGCATCGGACATTTTTGCGAGCGCGGCTTCGGCGGCGGCGCGGCGTTCGTGCTGCTCTTCCACGACTTCCGGCGGCGCCTTGGCGACGAACTGCTCGTTGGAGAGTTTCTTGTCGATGCCGGCGATATCGGCCTTGTGCTTTGCAGTTTCCTTCTCGAGCCGCGCCATCTCGGCCTTGAGATCGATCAGGCCGGCAACGGCGAGGCAGGCTGTCGCCTCGTCCTGCACGATGCGGATGGCGCCCTTGGGCGGCTCTTTCGCCAGCGTGATATTTTCGAGGCGCGCGAGGCGTTCGATCAAGGACTGGTAGGCGGCGAGCCGTTGTTCGGTTTGCTTCGAGGCGCCGGCCAGCGTCATCGGGACTTTCGCGGCGACGGGGACGTTGAGGTCCGAACGCGCGGAGCGGATGGCGGTGACGAGACGGATGACCCAGTCGACTTCGGCGACAGCGGCCTTGTCGACCAGCTTGTCGCCGAGGTCGGGCCAGGGGCGCGAGATCAGCAGACCCCTATCTTTCAGATTGCCGGCCTTGCCGAAGGACTGGAACAGCTCCTCAGTCACATACGGCATGAAGGGGTGCAGGAGGTGGACGATCTGGTCGAGCGTCCATGCGGCGGTGGCGCGGGTTTCAGCTTTCGAGGCTTCGTCCTCGCCGTTGAGCACCGGCTTGATGAGCTCGAGATACCAGTCGCAGTAGACATTCCAGACGAAACGGTAGATCGCGCCGGCGGCTTCGTTGAACTTGTAGGCGGTGATGCCGTCGGAGACGTCCTTCGCCGTCTTCGCGGCTTCGGAGACGATCCAGCGGTTGAGCGTGTGCTTGAGCTTCGAGGGGTCGAATTTCGGATCCAGCCGGCACGCGTTCATGTCCGCGAACTTCGCGGCGTTCCAGAGCTTGGTGGAGAAGTTGCGGTAGCCTTCGACACGCTGCTTCGAGAGCTTGATGTCCCTGCCCTGCGCCGCCATGGCGGAGAGCGTGAGGCGCAGCGAGTCCGCGCCGAATTCGTCGACCAGCTCCAGGGGGTCGATCACGTTCCCCTTGGACTTGGACATCTTCTGTCCCTTCTCGTCGCGGACGAGAGCGTGGATGTAGACATGCTTGAACGGAACCTCGCCCATGAAGTGCAGGCCCTGCATCATCATGCGCGCGACCCAGAAGAAGATGATGTCGAACGCGGTGACGAGGACGGCGCCGGGATAGAATTCCTTCAGGGCCGGATCGGTGTCGCCCGGCCAGCCCATGGTTGAGAACGGCCACAGCGCGGAAGAGAACCAGGTGTCGAGGACGTCGGGATCCTGACCGAGTTCAATCTTTGTCCGTCCACCCGGCTGAGCAATTCTAGCGGACGAAACCCAGGACGACGCCCCTCCAAGAACACGTGGCGATTTCTCGTCATATAGGCCGATCTCGAAAGCTGAACCGTAGTATGCTTGCGCAAGTGCAATCGCGCCTTCCGCCGTGTGAGCAACGAACGGCTTTGGCGGTAGATCGTTTTCAAGTTGTCGGGTTTCCGCATTCAGCTGCGGCCCGTACCACGCCGGTATCCGGTGGCCCCACCAGAGCTGGCGGGAGACGCACCACGGCTCGATGTTGCGCATCCATTCGTAGTAGGTCTTCGCCCACGTCTCGGGCACGAACTTTGTGTCGCCCTTCTCGACCGCCGCGATGGCGGGCGCGGCCAGAGTCTTGGCGTCCACATACCACTGGTCGGTGAGATAGGGCTCGACGACGACCTGGGAACGGTCGCCGAAGGGTTGCTGGATCGTCGCGTTCTCGATGGCGTGCAGGAGGCCCAGCGCATCGATGTCGGCGACCACCTTCTTGCGCGCGGCGAAGCGTTCGAGGCCCTGATAGGCCTTCGGCGCTTCCGCGTTGATGTGCGCATCGTCAGTGAAGATGTTGACCAGCGGCAGCTTGTGCCGCTTGCCGACCTGGTAGTCGTTGAAGTCGTGCGCGGGCGTGATCTTCACGGCGCCCGTGCCCTTGGTCGGATCGGCGTATTCGTCGGCGACGATGGGGATCAGCCGGCCGACCAGCGGCAGCTTCACCTGCTTGCCGACGAGGGACTTGAACCGCTCGTCTTCCGGGTTCACGGCAACGGCGGTGTCGCCCAGCATGGTTTCCGGGCGCGTGGTGGCGACGACGATGTAGTCGCGCATCTCCCATTCGGTGGGCTTGCCGGCCTCGTCGAAGGCGATGGGGAATTTGTAGGTCGAGCCGTCGGCCAGCGGATAGCGGAAGTGCCACATGTGGCCTTTCACTTCGCGTGTCTCGACTTCGAGGTCGGAGATGGCGGTCTGGAATTGCGGGTCCCAGTTCACCAGGCGCTTGTCGCGATAGATGAGACCTTCCTGGTAGAGCTCGACGAAGACTTTGGTGACGGCTTCCGAGAGACCCTTGTCGAGCGTGAAGCGCTCGCGGCTCCAGTCGCAGCTGGCGCCGAGGCGCTTCAGCTGCTGCGTGATGGCGCCGCCGGATTGCTCCTTCCACGCCCAGACGCGCTCCAGGAATTTCTCGCGGCCCATCTCGCGGCGGCCGGCATTGCCTTCCTTCGCCAGCTCGCGCTCGACGACCATCTGCGTGGCGATGCCGGCGTGGTCGGTGCCGGGCTGCCAGAGGCAGCGATAGCCGCGCATGCGGTGGTAGCGGATCAGCACATCCTGCAGCGTGTTGTTGAGCGCATGCCCCATGTGCAGCACGCCGGTGACGTTTGGCGGCGGGATGACGATCGAATAGGGCTCGCCCGCGCCGGACGGCTTGAACGCGCCCGATTTTTCCCAGGCTTCGTAGATCCTGGGTTCGGCGGTTGCGGGGTCGAAACGCTGGTCGATCATGCCCTGCGGATAACGCGGGGCGGACGGCTTGTCATCACCAAGAGACGCCGCGCTCTATTTGATGCGTACAATGATGGCAGAAACGGTAAGCATCGCCAGCGGCTCCGAAAACGGGGCGGGGTTTTCCGCGCTAAAAGCATCGCCGTTTGGGGCAATGTGGCGGATCACCCGCCGGGCGTTCACGTCCGCCACCCAATATTCCGCAACACCGGCGCGGGCATAGTCTTCGCGCTTCTCGCCCATGTCGTCTTCAATCGTCGTATCGCCGACTTCCACGATCAGCTTTACGGCGGCTGGAGGAATCGGGCCGTTGTTCGGCGGCAGCAGCGCGGGATCGAGAATGACGAGATCGGGCATGGGCTCGAAACCGTTGCCGAAATTGACAGTGGTTTCACAAATCACCTGCCAGTCGAAACTGGCTGAGCTTATCGCTTCTTTCAAAGCGGCCATGAGATCGGACTGAACCTTCCCATGCGCGTACCATTTCGGGCTCTTTTTGGCGATCGCCCCCCGGCGCAGCTCTACCCTGAAGCCCGAAAAAGCGCCCCTGTCCGCCATCTTGTAGAATTCGGCGCTGGTGAAAGGCGGATGAGTTTTGGCGAGCGCGTTCATCGCTGGGAATTCTAGCCGACGCCGGCAAAAAACACAAAAGCGTTCCCTGGCGCTGCGTATTGCCGGAAGATGCCGCTGAAACCACCCGCAAGGGAAACCAGGCGCGAAGGCCCGCAAGGGAAAGTAGGTCATGGTTGGCGCACGCATCTGGGTCTACCGGCACGCCGAGAGTCTCGCCAATACCGGCGCCAAGACCAACGAGCCGTGGGAGATCGACCTTTCGGACAATGGGCGTGAACAGGCCGTGGCGCTAGCCGCGTCGCTCGAGGAACGGCCGGACCGGCTGATCGGATCGGCTTTCGCGCGGACAACGCACACGCTGGCGCCGATCGCCAGGCGGTTCTCAGGGATCGAAATCGACATCTGGCCGATCCACGAGTTCACCTATCTCGCGCCCGCCACCTGCGTCGGGACGTCGTGGCGGGAGCGCAAGCCGCGGATCGATGCGTACTGGCGTCGGCTTTTGCCCGACTCGGTCGACGGGCCGGGCGCGGAGAGCTTCGAGGGCCTGCTGGGCCGCGCCAACGCCTTCCTGCGGCGTATCGCCCTGCTGAAGGACGGGCTGAACATCGTGGTGAGCCACGGGCAGTTCATGCAGGCGGCGCTGATGCTGGCGCAGGAAGGACCACTGTCGCCTCATGCGGCGATGGCCAACTTCCTCGCGCGCCAGAAGCGGAACCCGTTCGAGAACTGCGAGCGCCTGCGTCTTGTTGCGGACGACGGGCGTGTGAGAACGGACGGCCGCGGTTGAGCTGGGCGGCGAGGCGCCTTGGTGTTCTTCGTGGAGACTTCGTGCCTTTGTGTTTTTCTTTCAACACAAAGGCACGAAGACTCCGCAAAGGTCACGAAGGGAGCTGTTTGGGCAAACTCGATTCAAGGCATGCGGCCTCACCCGGAAATGCGAAGGGCGCGCCTTGTGAGCGCGCCCCGCATTTTGAGACGTTCGGATGTCTGTCGCTCCAGCCCGCGACCGGGGTCCGTGCGCTACGCCCTAGCGGGCCATGCGGCGGATGCGATCGATCTCCTTCGCAACTTCAGCTTCAACGAGTTGCGTGAGGTTGGCGTCGAGCCATTCCTTGAGCAGCGGCTTCAGCATCGCGCGGACGACATCGTCCAGCGTGTTGCCGGAGGTGACCATCATGGTGCCCATGAGTTTGCCGAGCGCGCCAGCGGTCTGGCTGGCGACAGGCTCGCTGACCAGCGTGTCCTGCATTGGAGGAGTCCATTCAGCTTTCCGCGCCGGGGCCGGCGCAACAACCGGCGCGGGCGCCGGCGGGGGAAGATCCGGTGCTTTGTCGACGATGATGATGTCGTCTTCGAGCGCGCGCGGCGGGGGCGCGATCTCTTCGGGCTCTTTAAACATCGGCGGCGGAGGCGCGGGCGCCTTGGCGACCACGGGTTCGGGCTTGGCCGCTGGCGGAGGCGCCGGCGGCGGGGCTTTCACCTCGGCGGCCGGCGGCGGCTGGAGTTCGAGAACGTCGCCGCCCGATTCGGCGGGCTTGTCCTCTTCGGAAATGATGCGGCGGATAGAGGCGAGAATTTCCTCCATCGTCGGCTCACGTTGAGCATTTTCCGCAGACATAGCCGTCCTCGTTCATGGCCGCTGACGGGGGACAAGAAAACGATTCCAACCCACCCAGCATTAATGAATAGACAGACGTATGGTGTGAAATTCGTTAACGGCCGATCGCCTCTGGCCGCAGGCGGCCCATGGCCGCCAGAAGCTGATGGATTGCGATGTAAGAGGCGCGTTCGGCGTCGACGAGGCCCAGCTGGGCTTCCAGAAGCTCGCGTTCCTGATCCAGCACATCAAGGGTTATGCGCGTGCCGACGGCGAGTTCCTGTTTCGCGCCTTCCAGGGCCGTTTGGGCGGCCGCGACGCGACTGCGTGACGCGGCAATGGCTTCGCGGGCGGAGAGGACGGTGTGCCAGGCGCTGGTGGTCTGCGCCGTCACTTCACGCTCGATCGCCATGCGCTGATAGCGGGCGCGGTCCGCTTCGAGTCGCGACGCGCGGGTCTTGGAGTTGAGCAGGCCGCCCTGGAAGAGCGGGATGGTGACTTCGGCGGTCAGCCCGACGTTCGAATCGCGGAAGGTCTGGTCCTGATAGGTCTCCTGCACCCCGGCGCTGCCGACGATGCCGACTTTCGGACGAAGGGCGCCTTTGGCGATATCGATGCCGCGCTCGGCCGCTTCTTCCTGCGCACGCGCGGCGACGAGTTGCGGATTGTCGGCGCGGGCGACGCCTGCGGCTTCTTCCAGCGTGCCGGGCAGCTGGGGAGCGGCGGGCGGTTCGGCGAGCTGAACCGGCGGGCGCCCGACGACGCGCTCGTAAGTGGCGCGGGCGGAGGCGAGTTGGGCTTTGGATGCAGCAAGATCGGCTTCCGCGCCCGCCTCGCGCGCTTCGGCCTGGGCGATATCGGTGCGGGTGACTTCGCCGACTTCGAAGCGGTCCTTTGCGGCCTGCACCTGTTGCTTCAGCGAGGAGACGTTGGTCTCGCGAATCTGAACTTCCTGTTCACCGCGGCGGACATCGACGAAGGAGGTGACAACCTGCAGCACCAGCTCCTGCTCTGCGCCGCGCAGTTGCGCTTCGGCGCCCTGCACGCCGGCCTGCGCCTGCTGGCGGCCGGCGGTGAGCGCGCCGCCGGAGTAGATCGACTGGCGCGCTTCAAGGCCGATGGAGGCGCGGTCGGTGACGCCGTCCAGCGGGAACGTGCCGGCGGGCGTGTTGAAGGTGCGGCCGAATTCCTGCTGCTGCGTGCCGTAGCTGCCGTTTAAGCCGAGCGAGGGGCGCATGGCGGCTTTTGCCTGCTCCAGCGTTTCGCTCGCGACCGCGCGGGTCTGGCGCTGGGCCATCAGGACGGGGTTGTTGCCGATCGCGCTGTCGACGGCGTCGGCCAGCGTGTCGCGGCTGGCCTGCGCGACTGCTGGTGCGGATACCGATGCGAGCAGGAGCAAGGCGGCTAGGAACTTCATGGGCGAACCCCCGTGGATTGGCGCATTCTGGCCAAGCTTCGCCTCGGCCACGTTAACGTCGCTTCGAATATGTAATGACCATTATCCGCAAAGGGAGCAGCCTTTGGCCGCACCGCCAACGGTTTCGCTTGGGGCGGGAATAGCGGCGTGAGCTAGAGCCGGAACTCCGCGGCGCGCTCGAAGCCCGGCAGGACCGGCGTTGAAGCGTCGAAAGGCGTGCGCCAGGCGGTCTTGCCGCCGGAGCGGGTGTAGACGCGGGCGCGGCGGATGCCGCCGTCGGCCACCACGGCCACCAGACGCCCGCCTTCAGCGAGCTGGTCCAGCCAGGCCTTGGGAACATCCTCGATGGCGCCGTTCACGTGGATGACATCGAACGGGGCCTTGGACGGGGCGCCAGCCTTCAGCGCGCCAATCACGATGTCGACGCCCCGCACGCCGGCCCTGGCGAGGCCGTCACGAAGCGACTTGGCGTTCGCCTCGTCCTGTTCGAGGGCCACGACCGAGGCGCCCAGGCGGGCCAGCACGGCGGTGGAGTAGCCGGTTCCGGGGGCGATATCGAGGATACGGTCGGTTTCGAGGATGGCGGCGGCGTTGATCAGTTTGGAGAAATCGCGGGGGGTGGCCATCCAGCGGCCCGGGCCGGTCTCAACGGGCGCGTCGGTGTAGGCCATGACCTGGCGGCCGGCGGGAACGAAGGCCTCGCGCGGGATCTCGGCCATGGCGGCGATCAGACGGCGATCGGTGACGTCGTTGGGACGCACCTGGCTGTCGATCATCGCGATGCGCGCGGCTTGCAGATCCAACGGGCCACTCCCTACCTATGCGAACAGGGGCTTGCCGCCCAAGGGTCCTGGGCAGAGTCGAGGCCTTGTGCGCCCGGGGCTCTTAGCATACGCACAACCCCGCGCAACGCGCCCCTCGGCCGCCCTCCCCACACCCGTCTGGGCCGCCGAATCGACCGTGAGGCCACGTGGCGGAGTGGTGACGCAGCGGACTGCAAATCCGCGTACCCCGGTTCAATTCCGGGCGTGGCCTCCACCCTCCTTCCAAAAGGCGCTTTTTCCGGTCTCCGCGGCCGGGCCGCACGTTTCACAAGCTGAACGTAATAGGCCGAACCATGCGGATGTCGTTTACCTGTCGTTAACCGAACCGGAGCATGGTGATCCTGTCTTCCCTTGAAGACACCCCACCATCACCCAAACGCCTTTGCGGGAGCCTCTGGCTCCCGCCCTCTTCTTTTGCGTTGTGATGACCGGGCTTTCAGCATGAATCAGGGGTTATCGACCGCGATTCAGCCGCCTGATCTTCGCCCGGCTATTGAATGGATAACCCTCGGCAGCTATACCCCCGCCTCCAACCGTGCTCCCTGATAGCTCAGTTGGTAGAGCATTCGACTGTTAATCGAATGGTCGCTGGTTCGAAGTCCAGCTCAGGGAGCCAGTTCCTTCCCGGCGTTGCTGCCTCTGCACGGCGATCTGGATGACCGAGCCCGACCACCCCGCCTCGTCCAGCCGATCTTCGCACCTGCCTGACGGCCTCCGCTACCGGGCCTTCCTAAGCTACCGCACATCCGACCGCCATCTCGCCGTCCGGCTACACCGCGCACTGGAACAGTATCGCGTGCCGAAAGCGCTGGTCGGCAAGCCCGGTGACCACGGGCCCGTTCCATCCCGCATCGGCGCAATATTCCGGGACCGCGACGACGCGCGCACATCCGAGGACATCGAGAACCTCATCGCGTACGAACTGTCGAAGTCCCAGCAGCTCATCGTGCTCTGCACGCCGGCCGCATGTGCGCCAGAATCCTGGGTGCATCGCGAGATCGAGATTTTTCGCCAGAGCAGGCCCGGCGCCCCGATCCATGCCGTGATCGGCGCTGGCGAACCGCCGGCCTGTTTCCCGAAGGCGCTTCTCAAGGAAGACAGCGCCGGTCAGATCCAGACCCCGCTCGCTGCCGACATGCGGCCCGGGTCGAAAGGCGGCCATGACGGCTTCACGAAAGCCGTGGTGCGCGTGGCCGCCGGCCTGCTGGGCGTCAAGTTCGACGATCTCTGGCGGCGCGAACAGCGACGCAAAGCTGCGCGCCTTGGCGCTCTCGCCGGGGCGGCGGCAGGGCTCATTCTTACCATCGGCGGCATGTACGCCTATGCTGACCAGTCGCACTTCGTTCGCGAACAAGGTGATCGCCTCGCCGTGTTCAAGGGCCTTCCGAGCGTAAATCCTCCAGGCTATCCGCAGCTCGTCTGGGTGCTGAGCGAATCCGTCAATGGACTCGTATTGCCGGAAGGAAGCGACCCATCGAAGCTTGTTGTGGCGACGCCGCCAGGCGTTAGCGTGGTGGAGAAACTTCGTGAACTGATCCGCCGCGACCATCTCGGCGTCCGCCTGCTGGAGGAAGGGGACCTGGCAGGCGCGCGCGACGTCGCCCTTGCCGCGATCGACGATCCGTCGGCTCCTTTCGAAGAGAAACTGAACGCGCACATGCTGTTCGCCGAAGTCGCCGCCCCGGAGGACGCGCCGCGGTTGCGAACCATGCTCTCGCACGAGCGCACCGAAATCCGACGTGACGCGATCAAGGCGCTGTTTCGTGTCGATCCCGCCCATGCGTCCGACGACTTCGCCGGCCTACGCGAAGACGATCGCGAGGACATGCTTCCCGACCTGATCCACCTGACGAAAGGGCCCTGCACTGCGCCGCTGAAGCAGCTGCTGGAGTCCGGCTTCCACGCCCGGGGATCGCGGCCAGAGAACAATGAGATCATCGACGCCGCGCTGCGCACGCAATGCGAGCTATCGATCGATGCGCTGGAGGCCGGCTCCGCGCGGCCTAACCTCACCGGCAATGACGGGCTGGCGCTTTACACCCGCGTCATCGGCAAGAGCGAGGCGCTGGCCGCCCGCCTGCTCGAAAGATTGGCCGAGCCGGATCTGCCCGTGTGGCGGACCGGCTACATTCTCGAAATTCTTCCCTATCTCCGGGTCAAGACCTGCGAACCTGCGCTGGCCAAGGGGCTTACGGTCCGGTTCGCGTCCACCCGCATCGCCGCGATGAAGGCGATCGATGCCCTGTGTGAGGGATCGAGCCTGACCGCCAGGATCCTGCCGGACGCCGCAGGCGTTCGCCTGGACCTGAAGGCGCTACAGAACTTCACCTGGAGCGAGGATGTAGATCTTGCCAGCGCCGACGATTTTGGCGAAGCCCAGATCGTCCTTCGCATCGCCTCGGAGCGGCAATGGAAGCATCTCATCCCGTATTTGCGTGATGCGCTGGAGCGGTCCGGCGACGACAACATTCGGCGCGAGATCATCCCGGCGCTCACGGCGCTTGGAGAGCGCACCGGGCCATCGCAAGACCTCGCGACTAGCAACAGCCTCGACATCCGCCAGGCCATCGTCGAGCGCGAGCGCCAGAGCGACGAACGAGCCGCCGCTGCCCGACTCATCGGTCTCATCGGCGACACGGACGAGTTTTACACCAGCCTGCTCGGCCGCATCCCGCTCGAAGTCGCCGAGATCGAACGCATCCGCCCATTCCTGCGCGGCAATGTTCAGCAGCGCCGTCATGCGGCCTGCGTGCTGGCTATGCAGGGCGAGACCGCCCTGGTGTCCACGCTTCTTGTCGACCCCGACGCGGAGATCAGGGAATCCGCCAGTGGATGCGCCCCGTTCAACAGGGAGGCCGAAGCCATCGTGTCCGGGCTGCCAGCGAGCGTGGGGGAGTTCCCGATCAACGCCCGTTATGGACTGGGGCAGCAGGTTGAGCTGAAGAAACAACTGCAGGACCAGCTGGACGCCCTTCCCGCCGACCTTCGCGCCTGGCGCATCGGCATCGTCGATGCGACGCCCTCCGGCTTCGGTATCTGGGACAAAGGCATGCGCTACTGGATCGACGAGCAGCAATATCAGGCCGGCCTGAAACCGCCGGAGTAGCTTCCGCACCGAAATCTCAAACAAAAACTCCGCCGGGTTAGCGGCGGGGTTTTCGCGTTTTCAGAGGTCAGGTCCTAGTTGGCCTGGCCAGTTGCGGCTTGCTTCATGGCGGCCGTGCCGGCGTCATCTTTCGGCGCGGCGGCGGCAGGCTGCTGGCGACGCATCTGCTGCATCATCTGCATGGCCTTGGCCATCTCGCCCTTCGAGAGGGCGCCGTCCTTGTCGGCATCGACCATCGGCAGGTAGGCGACGACCGGCTTGAAGCGCGGATCGTTGCGGAACTCGGCCGCTACCAGCTTGCCGTCGATATTGTCGTCCAGCGCGCCGAAGGTGACGTTGCCCTGCAGCTCGCGGAACCACTCGTCGTGGCGGTTGTCGGTGGTCTCACCCTTGAAGCGGAAGCGCGCGAAGGTGAACAGCATTTCTTCCGAGGTCTGTTCGCCGAAGGTCACGTCCTTCTTCGGATCGGGGTTCGACTTGTTGTTGTCCGAGTTGTCGTAGACATAGTCCGCGATCAGCAGCGAGCCTTTCGGAACATCCAGCAGCTTGTCGAAGTGATATTCGCGCTGCCACGAGAAGTCGTAGATGGGCTGGTTGAGCAGGAGCTCTTCCTTGCCGTCCGGATAGCGGATGCGCAGCTTGGTGGAATAGCAGCGCGAGTGGCAGTGCGGTTGCACGCCGAAGATCTCTGCGTCATGCGGGAATTCGAGATAGGCGGTTTCGTGGTGACGGCCCTTGCCCGCGGGTATTTCCAGCGAGAAGTCGGTGATCGAGGCCTGACGGAGGATATATTTCGGCTGTTCCTTGTAGAAGTAGTAGCCGACTTCCGTCTTGTCCGTCGTGGGCTTGCCCACCGGCGTGTAGTGCATCTGCCAGGCGAACGAGCCGCCCGGGGGCAGGAAGATGCCGGTGTTTTCCGGCGTCAGGTTCGGGGCGCCGCCGGGGCCGTAGCCGCCGAGGGCCACGTTCCAAGAGAAGCCGCGGCCGTTCGGATCGACGTTCGGGATCCAACCGGCGAGCGCATGGTGCACTGTCGGCGTGGCGTTGGCCCAAGCGACTGCTTTCAGCCATTTGCCTTCGGCGAGACCGGTGGCTTTCGAGCGATCCTGGTAGTCGACGATGCCGCTCGCGGGCACTTCGAAGGTTGGGACCTGGAGGACAAGATCGGGCTCGCCCATCGGCCATTTCGGAGCGGGCTTGGCGGCTTCGGGCAGCGGGTCGACGCCGTCGCCGCGCGGGCTTCCGGCCTCGATCCAGTTGACCACGGTCAGAACCTGCTTGTCCGTGAGGCGCATGTCGTCGGTCCACACCGAGCCGTGGCTGTCGGAGTGATAGGGGGGCATACGCTTGGTGCGCAGCGCTTCGCGGATCATGGGCGAGAAGCCCTTGATCACTTCGTAGCTGTTCATCGCGAACGGCCCCATGCCGCCTTGCGTGTGGCAGACGACGCATTTCTCGGCGAGGATCGGTGCGACTTCTGTGGAGTAAGAGATCTTCTGGAATTCGGCCGCCTTCTTCCGATCCGGGAAGTCGAGCTTTGCACCCTTCACAGCGGCCTCCACCACCGGCGCCTGCTGGCCTGCGAGAACGGCGTTCAGCGCTTCGCTGAGATTCGCCTTCTTGTTTTTCTTCTGGGCGAACGAGTCATCGATCGGGCCGTGATAGGCCACGGTCCACGTTTTCGGGTTGATGACAAACGCCTCGCCCGTTGTCGTCACGCCGAGCGAACGGCCGACTAGCTGGAGTTCATCCGAGAGGACGGGGATGTCGGCCGAGCCTGGCACGCCGACGAGCTTGCCGAACTTCGAGGTGCGGCCGGAGTCGAGCATCATGAACTCGACGTTCTTGCCTTTGAACTGATCACGGACTTTCGCAAGGGCCGCAGCGCCCTTCGCGGAGGTCGCATCACCCTGGGCGGATGAGACGATCACCACCGCGGCGGCGTTCCTGTAGTAGTAGAGCTGGTGGCCCATCCCGGTCTGGTCGGCCAACATGAAATTATCGACCTTGGCGCCGGCCAGCTTCGTGCCCGTTGGCGCGGCGACCGCCGCCAGCGCCAAGGCGGATACGGCTGCGGTAAGCCCCAACGCAAAGAGCCCAAGCTTGTGCGACTGCCTCATAGAATCCTCCCGAATTCTCAGATTTCGCGGACCATGATCCTCGTTGCCGCTTACGGCAACTGGGCGCCGTAACGGCACCTACAGGCAAAGTAGCAAATTTCGTTCACGACTGCGGGAGACTCGAGCGTTTCCGTCGTGTCCACAAACGCATATGTCCTTGTCTATTCTAGGCCAAATCCCGCTGTTTCGAAAGCCGTTCTGGCCTCCGGCGAGGACAGGAAGCTTAGAAAGCCCTTGCCCGGCCCCTCGCCTTTCCCAGTCGCCAAGGCGACGGGATACGTGATCGGTGTGTGGCTGTCGGCTGGGAACCTGCCGGCCACAACGACCTTGTCGCCGGACGCCCTGGCGTCTGTGCCGTAGACGATGCCGGCGGCGGCCTCGCCGGTTTCCACGAAGCGCAGGGCGGCGCGGACGTTTTCCGTGCGCGCAGTTTCGTTCTCAATGTCGGCCCAGGCGCCGAAATGTTCGAGCGCCTGCTTCGCATACTTGCCGGCCGGCACGCTGTCCGGATTGCCGATGGCGAGCTTGCCGCCCTTCAGCGCAGCCTTGAGGTTCATCTTGTCCTTGATCTCGATGTTCAGCGGGCGATCGGCCGGCGCGATGAGGACAAGCGTGTTGGAGAGAAGCGTCACGCGGGTTGCGGGATCGACCAGGTTGCGCTCGGCGAGATAGTTCATCCAGGTTTCATCGGCGGAGATGAAGATGTCGGCCTCGGCGCCCTGCTCTATCTGGCGCACGAGTTCCGACGAGGCTGCGAAGTTGAACACCGGCGCCGGATGACCGGCGGCGGTGTAGCTGTCCCCTACGGTCTTGAGGACGCCGGTAAGACTGGATGCGGCGAAGACGCGTACGGCAGCCTCAGGCGCGGCGGCGGGTTGAGCGGGCGCCGCCGCCTCTTGCCGCCCGCATGCGGCAAGAGCGAGCGCCGTGACCGCCGCAAGCGCCAGCCGCCAGCCATGCCCGAACATCGCGATCCCCTAGACCGAGTGCGTTTTCACCACCGCCCAGGCCTTGCCGCCCTCTTCCAGATGAAGATCGGCCAGCGCCTGAAGCGTTATACGTGACGAAATATAGCCCACCTGTGTGGCAAGGGAAACAAGGGCTGAACCGTCGGGTTCGCGGAAGATGGAGGCGATATGTCCTTCCCAGACATTTCGCGCCGACAGTCCGCGCGGCGCCTCGGCGGCGATAAGTACATTGTCGGCCTTTATCCAGACGCCGGCGCCGGCGGGGCCGCCGGGAATGGCGGAAGCGTCGACACGGGCGCCGATATCGCGGCGGTCGAGCAGGCCGACGAATTCCTGCCGCCGCATGACGCCGGAGGCCGGGCCATGCGCCAAGACAGAGCCGTCCTTCAGGGCGACGACATGGTCGGCTAGTTCGGCGGCATCCTCGATCTGGTGCGTGACAACCAACATGGGCAACTTGGATCTGTTCGAGATATCGCGCAGCATGGCGAGGAAAGCACGGCGGCGTTTTCCGTCGAGCGCGGCGAAGGGCTCGTCGAGCAGCAGGAGTTCCGGCGCCGAGACGAGGGCGCGCGCCAGGGCGACGCGGCCCCTTTCACCGCCAGAGAGATTGCGAACCGCGCGGTCGAGCAGGCTGACGATGTCGAGCTGCACAGCGATCTCATCGACGACGGGAGCGGCGCGATCGGCAGGGCGTCGGCGCTCAGCATAGCGGAGATTGCCGCGCACGCTGAGATGCGGGAACAGACGCGCGTCCTGGAAGACAAGACCGATGCCGCGCCGGTGCGGGCTGACACGCTCTTTCGTTGCGGCGTCTTCGAGCACGCGGCCGTTGAGGCTGATGCGGCCTGTCTCGAGCCGTTGCAGGCCGGCGATCGTTGAAAGCAGCATCGACTTGCCGGCGCCGGAAGGGCCGAAGACGACGGTGATGCCGGTGGTCGGCGCATCGAACTCGGCGGCGAGGGCGAACGCGCCGCGCTCCATGGCAAGCTGACGAACATCAAGACTCACGCTTCGAGCCTCCGCCTTGCCCAGCGCTGCAGGAGCTCAGCGGCGATGAGGCCCACGACGGCGGCGGTCATGGAGATGGCGGCGAGGCGTAGGGCCAGGCCTTCGCCATTCGGCGTCTGCAGCGCTGAATAGATTGCGAGCGGGATAGTCTGCGTCTCGCCGGGAACGTTGGAGGCAAAGGTGATCACGGCGCCGAACTCGCCCATGCCGGCTGCAAAGGCGGTGACGGCGCCGGCGAGGACGCCAGGCCAGGCGAGCGGCAGCGCGAGCGACGTGAACCTGTCCCATGGACCGGCGCGGAGGACGGCGGCGGCCTCGAACAGGCCGCGGTCGGTCGCCTCGAAGGACAGGCGGATTGCGCGAACCATCAGGGGGAACGCCATGACGGCCGTGGCGAGGGCTGCGCCTTCAGCGGTGAAAGCGAGGTGGACTCCGAAAGCGCTTTCGAGCCAGCTCCCGATCGGCCCGCGGCGGCCAAACGCCAGAAGAAGCAGAAAGCCGACCAGAACCGGCGGCAGCACGAGTGGAAGGTGGGCGATGGCGTCGACTACGGACTTGCCGGGAAATCGCGGCCGCGAAAGCGCATAGGCGAACGCGATCGCGACCGGCAGCGAGAAAATCACCGCCCGTCCCGCCACCCCAAGGCTTGTAGCCAGGATTCGCCACTCTTCGGCGCTCAACATGGCGGGCAGCATGTCGTGGGCTGCGAAACGCCTCAAGGGCGTTCTTGGCGAAGACGTATAACGCCTCTGTTGCTATGATCTCTGGAAAACGACTGCAGAACCTGCTTCATCCCCCCATGGCGGCGACCACACTTCTTATCAGCGAACTGGGTTCGCAGGGCGATGGCGTCGCCGAGCACGACGGCCGCAAGGTGTTCGTGCCACTAGCCCTGCCCGGCGAGATAGTCACGGCCGAGGTGAATGGCGAGCGGGCGAAGCTGATCGACATTGTGACGCCGAGCCCGATCCGCGTGGGCCAGCGATGTTCACACTATGGCGAATGCGGGGGCTGTTCGCTGCAGCACATGGCGGACGGCGCGTATCTTGAGCTCAAGCGACAGCTCGTGATCTCCGCTCTATCCTTCCAGCGCATCGATGGAGTGGTCGACAACGTGATCCCCGTGCCGCCGCGCAGCCGTCGGCGGGCGGTGTTCGCCGCTGCGCAGGCGGGCAAGAATGTGGTGATCGGCTTTCACGGACGGCGCAGCCATCACATCGTACCGATGCGCGACTGTGCGGTGGTCACGCCGGGCCTGCTGGCGCTGCTGCCGAAACTGGAGAGGCTGGCTGCAGTTGCAGCGCCGCCGAAGGAGGCGCTGACCATTATCGCGACCGAGACGACCACCGGGTTCGATGTTGCACTTGCTGGGGTCGCGAGGGGGTTTTCAGCCGATGCCCGCGTGAAACTGGTCCACCTTGCGGGCGAGTTGGGCCTTGCGCGTCTGTCGATCAATGGCGAGGCCGCCATGGAACTGATGGCGCCAACGCTGCGCGTCGGATCAGCTTTGCTGACGCCGCCGCCAGGGGGCTTCCTGCAGGCGTGCGAGCCATCGGAGGCCGCCATGCTGGCGCTGGTCAAGGAAGCCGTCGGCGACGCCAGGAAGATCGTCGACCTGTTTTCGGGATCGGGGACGTTCTCGCTGCCGCTCGCCTCATCAGCAACCGTGCATGCCGTCGAGAGCGAAGCGGCGGCGCTGGCTGCACTGGATCGAGCCGCTCGCAAGGCGCAGAACCTCAGGCCGGTGACGACCGAGAAACGCGACCTGTTCCGCAGCCCGTTGACCAAGGATGAGCTGAAGCGGTTCGATGCGGCGGTAGTCGACCCGCCTCGGGCCGGCGCAGAGGCGCAGACGCGGCAGCTGGCGGACTCGAAAATCAAACGCATCGCGATGGTTTCCTGCAACCCGGGAACGTTCGCGCGGGATCTGCGGATGCTGATCGATGGCGGTTTTGGAGTGACGCGCATCACGCCGATAGACCAGTTCCTTTGGTCGCCCCATATCGAAGTTGTGGCGAGCCTGGAGCGCTGATGCCTGTTTCCTTGATCCTGCTGGCTCTCGGGCTCTCGGCGGACGCGTTCGCCGTGGCGATCGGCCAGGGCGCAGCGGCGCCCGCGCGACCGCTGCGCACGGCGCTCGCAGTCGGACTGGCGTTCGGCGCAGCGCAGGCGATAGCGCCGCTGATCGGCTGGTCGCTCGGCTACTGGTTCGCATCGCTGATCGAAAGCTTCGACCACTGGATCGCCTTCGGGCTTTTGGGCCTGGTTGGAGCGAAGATGATCTGGGAAGGCGCTCGCGGCGATCCGCCTGGAAAGGAGAGCGACCCAGGCAAGGAACAGATCGCCGGACCCTGGGCGCTCGCCATGCTGGCCGTCGCCACCAGCATCGATGCCGTGGCCGCCGGCATTACGCTGCCGACGCTGGGCGCGCCCATACTGATCAGCATCGCAATGATTGGCGGGGTGACATTCGCCCTGTCCTTCGCGGGCGTGTGGATCGGGCGAGCAGGATCACGCGCCATTGGGTCGAACGCGGAGATCATCGGCGGGGCGATCCTGATCGTCATCGGGGCGAAAGTGCTGTTCGACCATCACGCCTTCGGCTGAGCGTTGCTCCTTCCCGGCGCCGCTGCTACCTGCGGCGCGATGCTTCCGAAATCCGACCTGCCCATCGAGGATGTGATTCCGCAGATCCTGAGCGCACTGCGGGAACATGCGCGTCTGGTGATCTCCGCCCCGCCGGGCGCCGGCAAGACGACGCGCGTGCCGCTCGCCCTGCTGGATGAAGCGTGGCCAGCGGGGCGCAAGCTGATCCTGGTCGAGCCGCGCCGGATTGCAGCACGGGCGGCGGCGGAGCGGATGGCGGCGACGCTGGGGGAGAAGGTAAGCCAAACGATCGGCCTTCGTTCACGCCTCGACGTGCGGACCTCGAAGGAATCCCGCATCGAGGTTGTCACCGAAGGCGTCTTTAGCCGGATGATCCTGTCGGATCCGTCGCTGGAAGGCGTGGCGGCCGTGCTGTTCGACGAATTCCATGAGCGCTCGCTGGACGCGGACGAGGGGCTGGCGTTCGCGCTCGATGCGCAAAGCGTTTTGCGCGAGGATCTGCGGATCGTGCTGATGTCGGCCACCCTGCCCGGCAACCTGACGCAGGACTTCTTCGAAGCGCCGGTGGTCGAGAGCCTCGGCCGGGCGCACCCGGTGGAGACGCGCTATCTCGGCTACGACGCCAAGCTGCGGATGGAAGACCAGGTTGCGGCGGCGATCCGGCAGGCGTTGCGCGAGGAGGCAGGGTCGATCCTCGCTTTCCTTCCGGGCGTTGCCGAAATCCAGCGCACCGCGGATCGCATCGGACCGGTAGCGGACAATGTGCAGATCGATCCGCTCTATGGCGCACTGTCGCCGCAGGAGCAGAACGCGGCCATCTCGCCGGCGCCCAAGGGCATGCGCAAGGTCGTGCTGGCTACAGATATCGCCGAGAGCGCACTGACCATCGAGGGCGTGCGCGTGGTCGTGGATTCTGGCTTTGCGCGTGTGCCGCGCTTTGATCCATCGCTCAGCGCGTCGCGGCTAGAGACGGTGCGGCTGGCGGTGGCGAACGCGGACCAGCGGCGCGGACGGGCAGGACGCACAGGTCCCGGCATCTGCTATCGCTTGTGGCGGGAAGCGGAGATGCGCGGCTTTGCGGCGTCGCCCTCACCCGAGATCGACAATGCCGATCTTACCGGACTGGCGCTGGACATGGCGCGCTGGGGCGCGAAGTCGCCCGCCGACCTGCGCTGGCTGAACCCGCCACGCGAAGCGGCATGGCGGCATGCGCGCAGCGTCCTGCTTTCCGGCGGCGCAATGACCGCGGATGGAGAACTTACTCCGCTCGGCAGACGCCTCGGAGATCTTGCGCTGCCGCCGCGTCTTGCGTTGATGGTGTTGCGCGCCTCCGAACAAGGCGATGCACAGCTCGCGGCTGATATCGCAGCGCTGATGAGCGAGCGCGATCTAGGCGGACGCTCGGTCGATGTCGACGAGCGGCTTTCGCGTTTTCGGTTGGACAACGGACAGCGCGGAAAGGCGATGCGAGATCTCGCCAGGCGTTGGGCGAAAAGCGCAGGCAGCGGCGAAGCTTCAGGAGCATCGGCGGGGGCCATACTCGCGCTGGCGTTTCCCGAACGCATCGCCAGAGCGAGGGGCGGCGCGCCGGGGCGCTTTCTACTGGCCGGCGGGCGCGGGGCGATGCTGGATGAGACCGATCCGCTAGCGCGCGAGCGATGGCTGGCGGTCGCCGATTTGACCGGAGCGGGCCCCGACCTGCGCATCACCCTCGCCGCACGCCTGTCCGAGGAGGACGCGCTCGATCTTGGCGGCGTCGAAACAAAGGAAGAGGCGCGCTACGACCACGCGACGCGAAAAGTAAGAGCAAGACGCACGCGGCGGATGGGCGCGATCGTACTTGAGGAGACGCCGCTGCCCTCCCCCTCGCCGGAACTGGTGCGGGAGGGGTTGCTGCAGGCTGTGCGCGAAGGCGGCTTCGGAATCCTGCCCCAGGCAGCTCCGCTCGAATCGCTGATCGCGCGGGTGAACGTGCTTGGCGCAACGATCGGACCGCCATGGCCGACCGATTTCCGCCTGATCTTGGGTGAACGACTCAAAGATTGGCTTGCTCCGGTGCTGGATGGCGTCTCGTCGCTGGATTCCCCCGATGGGCAGACGCTGGCGCATGCCGCTGCATCACTGCTGGATTGGTCCCTGCCACGCGATCTCGATCGTCTTGCGCCGCTAGCCTGGACAACGCCCGCTGGCCGCAGGGTGGAAATCGACTACATGGCTGAAGGAGGACCACGAGCCGAGTGCAAGGTTCAGGAGGTTTTCGGAACCGTCACGCACCCCATGGTCGGCGATGGGAGAATCGCGCTGACGCTTGCGCTTCTCTCGCCGGCTCAAAGACCCGTTGCGGTAACGAAAGATCTTCCGGCCTTCTGGCGCGGCGGCTATCATGACATGCGCAAGGACATGAAGGGCCGTTATCCGAAACACGACTGGCCGGATGATCCAGCCGCCGCATCTCCGACCAGCCGCGCAAAGCCACGACAGCGGTAACAGGCAAGACCCGTTCGGAATATGGCATCCATAGCGGCGTTTTGAGGTTGGTTTTGCATACCGGCGACTCAAATCGTGGACGTGCGTGTCTTGCCGCCCCCCCAAACCCCTTGCGTGTATGCGGTAAAAAATCAGCGTGGCTTTGAAGTCGATTCAGTAGAAATCTTGGCCGTCCACTCAACAACGCTGTTGACGGCCCGTGGCGCAAACCGCAGTTTCGGACGCGCGCGTAAGGCTAAGAGCCAACACGCGTCGGCGCCGTCACAATAAAAACAGCGCGCCGCGGGAGCTTACATCCACAGGGAGGTAGCGTCGCATGGCGCACATGAAACGTTTTCCGATTGTGAGCCTTTTGGCTCTAAGCATGGCCCTTCCTGCAATTGCGCAGGTAGAGCCGGCGCAGCCGACGCCGCAGGCGGAACCACAAGCGGAACCACAAGCAGAACAACAGGATCCGGATCGCGATATCGTCGTGGTGACTGCGCAGAAGCGCGAAGAAACGGTGCAGGATATCGCTCTCGCCGTTACAGCCATCACCGACACGATGCGCGATGAGCTCGGCCTTACGACGGTGCAGGACTACACGAATTTCGCTCCCGGTCTCACCTACTCGGCCGCCAACGACCGAATCGGGATGAGGGGCGTGACCCGCAACTCGAACAACTTCGGCATCCGCTCCGGCATCTCGAACTATGTCGATGGCGTGTACTTCTCGAGCTCGATCCCCGGCAGCCGCGAACCGATCTTCGTCGACCGGGTCGAAGTTGTTCGCGGGCCGCAGGGCACTCTGTACGGTCGCGACGCCATCGGCGGTGCGCTGAACGTCATCAGCAAGCGCCCAACCAATGAGTTCGAAGGCCAGTTCAACATCGGCGCCGGCAACTTCAACACGATGAAGGTCGAGGGCACCGCGTCAGGCCCGATCAACGATTGGCTGCGCTATCGCGTCAGCGGCAACCGGTCATCGACGGATGAAGGCTATTTCGACAACGTCGCGACGGGGGACACGGAAGGCGGCCGGAGCAACTCGTACTTCCTCGAAGGCCAGCTCGAAGGAAACATCGGCGAGACATTCGAGTGGTGGCTTCGCGCTTCCACGCTGTCATGGGACAAGCTCGGTCTGCCAGGCGGCCGCACCGACGCGGGCAGTTCAGCACCGGCAGACACGCGTCTCGCGCCTCCCGGAGCCACGCTGCCCAACGCGGCGTTTGGCTATGTAGCGCCCGGTTCAACTCAAGTCGGCTCGTTCAGGGGAAATCCCACGGTCAACGACCGCTGGGCCTTCAACGCGGACACAATTGCCGAGGCATCGCTGCCGCAGGAGCAGGAATACGCGCTGGAGTCCATCTATCACGGCCCCGGCTTCGACGTGAAATACCTCGGCGGCTACGTCTATTATAAATACAACCTGACCCAGGAGAATGACGGCACTCCGGTGACCGGCATTCCGATCGGCGCGGGTGGGTCCCTGGTGAATCCCAAGGCGGAGTCGGACTACACTGAAAACCGCGGCTGGTTCTCCAACGAGATCAACGTTCTCTCGACTTACGATGGTCCGATCCAATGGATCGCCGGCATCTACCAGTACCAGGAGAACTACACGCAGAAGGCCTACTCGTTCCTGGTCGACAGGCCGGCGCTTCTTTCCCCGCTGCTGTCGAATCGCGTCACCACCGCTCCGGGGGGCATCCCGGGAGTATTGGCTGCGCATGGCGTGACGGGGACAGTCGGGGCGCCGATCATCGGCGTTCCAGGATATGCAAACAGCGCCCTGCGGACCTACACGAACAACCAGGGCTTGAATTCGGCCTATGGCGCGTTCTTGCAGTCTGACTGGCAGGTAAATGACGAGTTCAAACTGACCGGCGGCGTCCGCTATTCGCTCGATAACGCAAAGACGACAGAATATGGCCGCCTGATCTGCTATTTCGTTTGCGGAGGAACGGCTCTCGATATCACCAACAACGTGTGGTCGGGCGTGAACTTCCCGAACGGTCCCGGCACGGCGCCAAACTTCAACACGCCGGTCGCCGCGCCAGGCATACTCAACGCGACAGCCGCAAACGGATTCACCGGAGCGTTCACGGACGCCAACGGAGATCGCGTTCGCCTGATGGCGGACGAGTGGAGCGCCGTCACCGGCGTGCTGGGCGTCGACTGGACGCCGGATGACGACACGCTGATCTACGCCAGGTACAATCGCGGCTATAAATCAGGCGGCTTCGGCGCCGCGACCGTCGGCACCAACTTCACGCCGCTTCCGCGCGTGGACAAGGAATTGCTGGACGCCTATGAGGTCGGCTTCAAGCGCGAGTGGCTAGCCTGGAACCTCACCACCAACATCGCCGCCTTCCTCTATGACTACGAGGGTTATCAGGTTCCGAACGTGGTCGTTCCCGATGTCGGCCCGGCATTTTCGGCATTCGTAAACCTGCCGGAAGTAACGACGACAGGCATCGAGGTCGAGACGATCTGGGAGCCGATCGACAATCTGCGCATCCTGGCCAACTACGCCTATCTGAACCCGGAAATCGGCGACTCGCAGTCTCTGGTGGATTCTCTCGATCCAGCGGCCTTGGCGCAGAGCGCCAATCCGCAGGGACCTGGCAGCGTCAGCGGCCAGGGTCAGAACCTGAACGGCAACATCCTGCCATTCTCGCCGAAGAACAAAGCGTCGGTGAACGCAAGCTACACGCTGGAGCACGAAGATGGCTCTTCGACCATCGGTTCGCTCAGCTACTACTGGCAGGACATCAGCTATAGCTCGATCTTCAACCGGAGCTATTCGAAAACTCCGTCCTGGGATCAGGTGGATGCGCGGCTTCTGTGGAACGACGCGGATGGACGCTTCACGTTCATCCTGTTCGCAAAGAACCTGCTCGACGAGCTGCAGTGGGATTCACGGGGCTCCGCCCTCCGCCGCGGCAATGCGACCGGTGCGCCGACCGCTTGCGGCAGCACCGCGGCGACCTCGGTCACGCACCTAGGCGTGGGCAACGCAAACGGCCTGCTCGCTCAGTCGTGCTTCGCCACCACGGACACCTATCGTCCGCCTCGGACCTACGGCGTCGAACTGCAATTCCACTTCTAGACCTATCTGGCGCGGTCTTCGGACCGCGCCTTCTTTTCCCTGAGGACATTGGGCGCCGCCTCAAGCGGCGCCCTTCTTTTTTTGCAATCGTGGCGACGATATCAGCCCGGCGACGCTCGAAACGCGACGCGCTGCTGGCCGCCGAAGCATCCCGTTACGGTCCGCCCAGCGTGTCGGAGCGGGAGTTTTTTGCGCGAGCACCCGCTGCATTCCGATGCCGCCATCCCCGGGTGAGACCCAAAAAGCAACCATTCTGCCCCATTTGCAAACAGCCCAGAGGCGAAAGGTACTCGCCTGTTTGTTCACCAATTAACGAAAAAGTCAGGTTGTTGGCCTGAGCCTTGCTCCAATGGTTCTTGGAACCATCAGGGATGGACCCGATGACTGCCTATGAGCAGCTTGCGCGTCGCTACTGCGCTCTCCTCGGCGAAGACGCCGACGATCGTATCGACGGCGTGCCCGTATGGCGGATCGCCATGGCGGACCTCGAAGCAGCGATGAACGCCCTCGACACGTTTGGCCTCGAAGTCAGAACGACCTTTCACGAAATCGCCGAGACGACTAACACGCCGCGGCCGACGCTCTCCGGGCTGATCCCGCGCCTTCGCCGCGTCGCCTGATCCGCCGCTGCCCGCTGTGCGGTGTGGGCGAGCGTGCTAACAAAAGCGCATGCCGAGGCCTCTTAAGCAGCTTCTCCTTGCAGCGATTTTGGCGTTCGCATTCTTAGTTTCAATTGGCCTATTCACTGGAGTTCTCGGCCTTCTGGGCGGCGCCTCCACATCGGAAGTCTTTGGCGGACTTGCGACAATGTGGGTCACGTATCTCGGATACTTTGCGGTCGGCACCATTCTGATTTGGCTCCTCCTACTAGTTGGTCTTTTCTCGAAGAGCCCATAGTGAATGGCGTGAGCGAGCGTGCTAACAGGCGGCATGTCCGAGGTAGATGATTCAGCGCTCTGGAAAATCGCACGCGTGATGCACGAGGCGGTTCGCGCCTGGCAGAAGGCGAATGACCAGCCGGCTGCGCCGTCATGGTCGCGCGCGCCGAAATGGATGCGCGAGGCCTCGCGCGAGGCCGTGATCTGGCGGCTCAACAATCCGAAGGCGGCGGCGTCCGCACAGCACGATCAGTGGCTGGCGCAGAAGAAGGAAGCCGGCTGGAAATACGGGAAGACCAAGAACGGAACGAAGAAGACGCATCCGCTGATGCTGCCCTACGACGACCTGCCGGAGGTCGAGCGGCGGAAAGACGCGCTGGTGGGCGCGCTGATCGATTCGCTCGCGAAGCCGCTGAAGTGATCGGCTGATCAGCTGATCTTGCGGCCGCCGCTGGTGTTCGGGCTTTTCTCTGCAGCTTCCTTCGCTATGCGCTGGGCGTCGGCGTCGCTGAAGCCGAGCTCCTTCAGGACCTCGACGGTATGCTCGCCGAGCAGCGGCGGTTCGCGGCGGATGTCGGCGGGCGTGCCGGCGAATTTTACCGGGTGCCTGAACGCGATGTAGGGGAAGCCGGCCGGGTGCTCGCGTTGGTGGATAAAGCCGGTGCCGCGCAGATGCTCGTCCTCGAGAACCTCCGGCAGCGTGGCGCAGCGGGCGGCAGGGATATCCGCCTCTTCCAGCAGGGCGAGCCATTCATCGGTGGTCTTGGTCGCGGCGACTTCGCCGACGAGCTGATAGAGAGCGCCGATGTTGGCGGTGCGCGCGGTGTAGGTGGAGAAACGCGGGTCGGTAGTCATGACCTCGGGCCGGCCGCCAAGCTCGAAGAAGGTTTTCCACTGCATGTCCGAGTACGGCATGATGCCGATATAGCCGTCCTTTGTCGGATACGGCACGCGGTTCGGGCTGGACGAACGCGTGTAGGCCATCTGCGCCATCGGCGGGATGAAAGTGTGGCCGTAGAGGTTTTCCACCATGTTGAATGCGGTGAAGGCTTCGAGCATCGGCGCTTCGATGAACTGGCCTTTGCCGCTGGTCGCCTTCGCATAGAGGCCGGCGATGACGGCGTAGGCGGCATGAAGGCCGGAGACCTTGTCAGCCATCAGGGCGGGCATGTAGCGCGGCGGGCCTCCGTCGCGGACGTGGAAGAGATCGGCGATGCCGGAGCCGGCCTGGATCAGGTCGTCATAGGCGGGCCTGCCCTCGTGCTTGCCGCCCGCGCCATAACCGGCGCAGTGAACATAGATGATATCTTCGCGGAGCTTCCTGAGGTCGTCATAGCCGAGGCCGAGGCGCTTGAGGCCGTCCATGCGGACGTTGGTGAAGAAGACGTCCGACTGCTTCACCAGGCGGCGCAGCGCCTCGATGCCGTCGGGCGTCTTGAGGTCGAGCAGGATCGCGCGCTTGTTGCGATTGCAGCCCATGTAGATGGCGCCCATGCCCGGGACGGGAGACGGACCGGCATGGCGCATGATGTCGCCTGCCCCGTTCTCGACCTTAATCACGTCCGCGCCCATGTCGCCGAGCAGTTGGGTGGCGTAGGGGCCGAGGACCACTGTGGACAGGTCGAGGATCTTCACGCCCGCAAGCGGGCCGGTGGAAGGCGTGGTCAACTCGTGTCGCTCCCCTTGATCGTTGACAGCCTGCCTATCTGCCCGGCGCTGACTCACGCAAGACTGAGGTCGGCGCGACACGCCGACTTGATGCCGTATTCGGTCGCTAGCCCATGATTATGCGGCTTTTTTGCTCTTGCGAGGTCTGCGCCTTGCTTTCGCGGCAAACTAGAACCATTCTAGAGCGGCAATGAGCATCATGACGCGACTGCAGTCTGCCGGGCTTCGCGCGACCCCCAAGCGGATCGCGATCGGCGGGCTATTGTTCGATGGCGTCGATCGGCATGTTACGGCGGACGACGTTGCAATCATCGCACGGAAGGCTGGTGTCCAGGTATCGCTGGCGACCGTCTACAACACGCTCAACCAGTTCGTGGTCGCGGGCCTGATGAAGCGCATCACCCTGGACACCGACCGCACCTATTTCGACACCAACGTGTCGGACCACCACCACCTGTTCTTCGAAGAGAATGGCATGCTGCATGACATCCCGGGCGACACCGTTCGCGTGGAAGGCCTGCCCCCCATCCCGCCAGGGTCCAAGGTGCGCACGGTGGAAGTGATCGTCCGCATGACGGGCGACCGCAAGGCGCGCTGAGGCGGGCTCGCGCGCTTCCGCCCCAAGCTCAGCATCGTCTTTTCTAACGAAAAGCCGCTCTAGAAGCGGTTCTTCACCAGCAGAACTTCCATCACGCGCTTTCCGTCGGCAGCTTCGATGCCGAGGAAGGCCATGATCTTGTTGAGGAATTCTGCCTCGATCGGGAGCAGCGCGCCGTCGGCGAGAATGATGTCGACGCAGTGGGCGAAGACCGGCAGGCGCATGTCCACCGGCAGGGACTCGCAGGCTTCCTGCAGACCGTTGGGGCGAGCCTTGAGGCGCTGGTTCACGGCTGCGTTGGCGCCGGCGAGCTGGTTGGCGTTGACGGTCTTCAGCGCGCGGGAACGGCGGGCGAGTGCGTAGATCTCGGCCTGTTCTTCAAGGGCCACATTGCCATCGGCGGCGGCGGCGGAGAGCAGCAGGCAGAGGAACGCCTCGGGGACAGACCAGTCGGTGTTGCGCTGCTGTTTGAACTGCTCGGTCAGCTTGTCGAGGTCGAACGACGACGACTTGGCCGGCTCGGGCGTAGCCTGGAAGATGTTCAAAACGTCCGACATGAGAGGTCCTTCCTAAGCAATTCAACTAACGCGCCGCCCAGACATCGAAACGCGTTTTCTGCGGCGGCGCAATAGTGCGCGCCCCCTTACCCCATCAGCGGCGCGGCTTCTCGGCCGGCCGCTTGTCCCAAACGCCTCAGGTCGGGCTGGGCGTCGTGCCGCTCGGCGTGATCCGGGGGCGGTCAGGTGTGACGTCCGGAGCGGCGACGACGGGGCGATCGATCCGTTCGAACTCCTTCTGGAGATCGGCGACATACTTCGCCAGCGTCTGCTCGGCGGCTTCCCGCCACGGCGGCGCCTGTTTGAGCCGGTCCGGGATGCCGCGGGTTCCGGGACGGCGTGCGAGCACGTCATCGCTGTTCTTCAGAAGAGCGGCCGCGTCAGCCTTGAGCTTTTCAATCTGGCCATACTGAAGCGTCAGGTCGCCAATCGCCTTGTCGCGGGCCGCGAGAACGACTTTCTGTTCTCCGATCGCCTTGTCGCGGGCGGCGATCGCGGCCGTGTTCTCGACGATGGTCTTGTCACGGGCTGCGACTTTCTCCTGCTCCTGCTGGTACTGGAAGTAGAAGAAGCCGGTGCCGGCGACAGCCGCTCCAAGCAGCAGGACAACCAGTGCGCCGAGGAACCCTTTCGAGATCACCAGCCCGCCCTTCTCCTCACGCGGCGAAGGCGTGGGAGGCGGCGGCGGAGGCGGCATCTCTACAAACACCGTGGGCACAGGACCCTGCGTGTACTCGCCTGACATTCTCAATTCCCCTCTGCCGTAGCAGTTGCTTTAGTTCGGCTTGCAGTCGTTCACACGATAGAAAGTGTAGAAAGCGCTCGCCGCATCATACTGGGCTTGCGTCAGATCGACCTGGGCGGACAGCCCCGAGCAACCTTCCACAACGCCCGTCCCATATTCCAGAAGATCCCTGACCGCCGGCGGCGCAGCCGTCGAGCCAGGCCATTTGAAGCTCAGTTCTTTAGCCGGCGTGGTCGATCGCGCAACTTCCCGGAGGCCTTGCTCGAAAGCGAATTTCGCGGAATCGCGCGAGATCGATTTTGCCGCGGCTGGCGCGTACTGGGCGTGCCGAAGATAGAAAAGGCCGCGCAACAGCAGGCCTTCCGGCTGGTCGCTTCCTGCGCACCAGATCGAATTGCTGTCGGAAACGCTCGCTCCACCGCGGAGGATGTGCGCAACGCACGCCTGTTCGCGATAGGGCGACTCGCTGCCGCCCACCCTGACCGCGCGATCCGCATAGTCCACCGCAGCAGCCGACGCCGGGCCGCCGCGGGCCTTGATGAGGCTAAGATAATAGTAGGCGTCCGCCTTGAACTTAGTCTGGCCTGGAGGCGGCGCGCCGTTGGCGCCGCCCGTGGCGCTGACCACCTGCAGGAAGTGAGTCTCGGCGTCGGCGAGCATGGATTGGCTGTAGTAGTTCTTGGCGAGCGCCAGGCGCGACCCCACCGAGGTCGGGTCAGCGGCGAGCGCATCCGTAAGCGTTATGCGCACATCTTCGGTGCGGTTGGGCTGCTGGCCCTGCACGTCGGCCAGCGCGATCAGGACAGCGGCCCTGCTTGCAGCTGGCAGCGCGGGCTGTTTGAGCAGGTTGCGATAGGTCTGCTCCGCATCTTTATAGGCGGCCAGCTTTTCGGCGCCCTCGTTGAGGCCTTTGGCGTATTCGACCTGCGTGTCCGCGAGCTCCGAAACCAGCCTCAGATTGCCCGCGTCGCTGGCCGTCGCCGTCTTGTAGTGGCCGATGGACTCGCGAAGCTGGCCCAACCCGCGGGTGGAGCGACCGAGCCCGGCATTCACAGCGCTCGCTTTCGCGCCAGACGGACCGGCGTTGAGCGCTTCGCGGTAAGCGTCGCGCGCGCGCTCGAACCACGCTGCCTTGTCGGGCGCCGCGGCGCCTCTGGCGATGATCAACCTTGCCTCGCCAAGCCCGACGTTGAGATCGAGGTTCCGTGGATCGAACCGGAGCGCTTTCTCATACAGCGCCACAGCGCGCTGGGCAGCGGGTGAATCATTCGTCTCAGGCTTGAGTTCGTTGGCGCCGGCTTTCACGGCGACGTCGATCAGGTTGCGGCGAGCATTGTCGCGAAGCGTCGGATCGACACCCGCGCCGCCGTCGGCGAGCGCGGCAAAGCCATCGATCGCGTTGTTGAAGTCGAGCGTGCCCCCGCCGCGACTCTGGTAAGCTGACGCGCGCTGGAAAACAGACGAGTTATAAAGACCTGAACCTCTCGGCACGTTCGGCGAAGTCAGCAGCTCGTCCAGCGAAGCGATAGCCTTCCCGAAGAGCACAGCCCGCTCGGGCGCAGCCGGTTGAAGCGCGTTGCCCTGCCCGACATAGGCTAGCGCGAGCTGGTACTTGGCGTCGTCGCGCGTTGGGCCGCCGACCCTCGTATCTTGGGCGACGCGTTCCAGGATTGGGACCGACTTTGAGAAATCGCTGAGGCGATTATACGCCGAGCCCGCATGAAGGCCGGCATTTGCCAGCTGGTCGGGATATTTTCTCGCCGTCTGGAACTGCAGCGCGCATGCGTCGGCGATGCTCGCCAGCTGGGCGTCCGGCAGCATCAGCGGATATTTGAAACAATCATCAGGCGATTTCTTGAAAGCTGGGGGCGCCTTTTGCGCCATCGCTGACGCCGCCGTCAGCGCGATCACGGAAACCGCGACGCACCTGGACCAGAATCCGAGGTCTTTGACCTTGTCCCGCATTCCATCCACCCGATGTTATAAGTTCCCTAGTTAACCTTTATGGACGAATTCCAGCCGCGACAAGAGCAGGAAATAGCATTGGCGCAGTGAACTGATGACCTCCCGTGCCAGGGGAGATTCGGGAGAAGCACAGCCGATCAGGGCGGAAGAGCCAGCCAACTAATTCGGCCGGACTGTCTGGGCGGTAGGCTGCCGGATGTGGGGCGGCGGGAAAGGCCATCCGCCCGCTCCTCGACCGTGAGTTTAATGTCTTCAAGCTGTCATTTCCGCAACGCTCACGACGGCGCCTCCCTGGGCTTACAGGCTTCACGAACCGGAAAAAGAGGTGCTTAATCCACAATTCGCCGGTCGGGGGATCGGCAACGGGCGGGACAGGATGGCCTCGGGCGGATGTCGAATGCGCTGCTCCTGAAGCTGGTGGCGGCCAAGAACGAAGGCGCGGATGTGCGCGTCGTCCTCAGCCAGATTCTGCATCAGAAATGCCGGTCGGACAGCCGCGTCTGCACTTTCGCGTTCGCGTTCTGGCTGGTGGCCACGCTGGTGTTTGTCGGCGCGGTGGCGGCCCTGATCGCAGGCGAAACCATGCGCGGCGTGCCGATACTGTCGATGATGGGAGAGCTGGACGATTCGCACCTGCAGGCGGTCGCGACGGCCTGCGCCATCGTTTCGAGCGCGTTGTTCATGACGTTCCTGCGCCTTCGGCAAGAGCAGACTAAACATACCTTCCTTCTAATCCTGGTGATGGACGGAAGCATCAAAGATGCAGCTTCGCTGCTGTTCGGCGGCGGGCGGGACAGCAAGACGGGCATGGCGATCGAAGCGGCTGACGTGGTGCTAGGCGCCTTTATGTAGTCCGGCAAACTGCGAGGCAAGCGGGCCGGCTGCTGGACTTGGGGAGTAGTGGGATGACGGATCAACCGGCCAGCGACACGGCTTCAGCGGCGCGCCTGCTCGTCGATCAGATGCAGCGCGAGCGCCGTTCGTTCTGGGGCATACTCGGCGTCTTCTTCCTGCTGCTGGCCGGCATCGGCGGCATGATCGTCTATCAGATGCTCGCACTGAAAACCTTCACCGAGGACTCCAGAGCCCAGCGCTTCCACGAGATCGGCGATCAGTCGCTTGCGCTCAGCCAGCTGCGCTCGCAACAGAATGACGGCGCGCTCGCGCAGCGGCAGGCGGTCGATCAGAGAGTCAAAGCGCAAAAGATGACCGACGTGGCGTACCGCGCCCTGCGCGCTTCGCCGGACAGTTTAGTGCGGGCGGCGGAAGCTTTCGCGAAGGATCACTTTCTCGGCCGCTCGCTGAACCAGTCGAGCGCAATGGTCGTGACCGGCGCGCTGGACTCGAAGCGGTTGTCCCAATCGCAAAAGGCGCTGCTCAACGCCGCCCTCGAAGATTGGAACATGCCGGACAGCATGGAAAAAGCAGATCTTGCGGCGGCCCTGCCGAAGGTCGAGGCGCGCGCCAAATCGCTCATTGCGGACCGTAGCCTGGCTTATTTCGGTTATGCAGCCAGGGCGGCTTACCGCTTTCGCCAGGCGAACAGCGCGGCTGTATACATGGACTGGAACAATGGCTGCAAGGAACTGGTGGACGAAGCGACCGCGGCGCTGGCAATCGCGGATCCCGCAGCCTCGGAATCCGCGGATCCGGAAGCGGCGGGCCTCAACCTGCACTATTGGCGTGGCCAATGCTGGCGCAGGCACGGGGAGCCAGAACTGGCACGGCAGGAATTCGAAAAGATGATGCGCTTAGCCAAGAGCGAAACGCTTCTGCCGACGAACCCGCTGAAATACCAAGCCTATCACGGCATGGGCACGGTGATGACGACGCTGCTGGACCAGGGGGAGCGCACGCCGGAGCAGCGATCAAAGGACCTCGCACAGGCGCTGTCCTATCTTCTCGACGCCGGCGAGTTCCGCGTTCAGGCCGGCATGACCGAAGTCGGCAGGGTCAACTCGACGGGCAATATCGGCTTCCTGCTGCTGAAGGAAAATACGCCCGATAGCCTCGTAAAAACGCTCGAGCACACCGGCGCGGTGGATGAGATTCATACCAGCACCTGGAACCTGGTCGCCGAACTGGCGGCGGCGCGGGCATTGCAGAAGCAGGGACTGCCTCCGAAATTCGAAGATGAAGATCTGAAAGCCCGCGATGCGGCGCTGCGCGAGGCGTATTCGCCGGGCGCACTCGACGAAATCGTGTTCCGCACGCTGGCAAAGCTGGCCTACCAGCAGAAGTCGTCGCTTCCGAAAACGGAGCTCGGCAAGATCATCGACAAGGCTCACCTCGCAGCGCTCGAGGAAGCCGACGCATGCATTCAGCAACGCCTGAAATGCTATCGCGCCGCCTACGGCAAGCAGTAAGCGGCTTGATCGGATCGAGAACTGAAATGAAGACCGGGCTGCTCAGAACCGGTTCTTGATGAGCAGCACTTCCATGACGCGCTTGGCTTCCTCGGGCTGTAGCTCGAGCATGGAGGTGATGCGGTTGAGGTATTCGGCCTCGAGCGGCACGAGATTGCCGTCCGACAGGATGATGTCGACGCAATGTGCGAAAACCGGGAGGCGCATGTCGCTAGGCAGCGCCCCACAAGCTTCTTCAAGACCGTTCTTTCGTTCGGCTAGTCGCTTCTGGATGACCGCGTTGGCCTGGGCGAGCTGGCTCTGGTTCAACGATTTCAACGCGCGCGAGCGCATGAGAAGCGCCTTGACCTCTTCCTGCTCTTCACGCGCGAAGACGCCATCGACCGATACGGCGCATAGCAGGAGGCACAGGAAGGCCTCCGCCACGGTCCAGTCGCTGTTGCGGTTCTTACCGAAATCGGCGGCGAGCTTTGCCAGATCGAAGTTGCCGGGCGGCCGCTCGGGCGGCGCCTGGAAGATGTTGATGACCGGGCTGACGTCGTTCGACATGACTTTCCCCACGCGACCCTATCCAATTGGCGAGCGACGATGAAGCGAACGGCCCCGAAAGGCAAGCTGCCCGACTGAAGAGGCGGCGACTTCAGGTAACCGGCGTCCCGACCAGCGAAAACGCAATGCGGCGTAATGTAGATTTTGTCATGTCGCGGGGCTATCGCGCTCGCGTGACAGCGGCTCACAACAGCGGCCAACTCTTCAAAGTGACGTGCCTGGTTTTCTCCACCCAGCTTTCGACGAGTTGAAAACTGACGGCGCGCCAACCAATGGGAGCGATCGAAATCGCCGGAGGACGCTCCTCGCCGTATGCAATTGTCATATGCGGCGTGAAGCCGGAGCGCCTGCCGACCTTCAGCCCCTTCACGCGAAGCGCATCTCGCACTGCCAAATGAAGCGCCATGGCGCCAAGAACGTCTTCGCCAACGAGGACAAAGGGGCGGTGGCTTTGCGGCTGCCGAAGCTGATGGCTCTATCAAACACCAAATCTACCTTGGGAAAGCGAACGGCCGCGAGCGCCCACATGGCCCGTTCAAGAGAACTTGCCGGTATGCCGCCCCGCCGGCTGCCCAGCGATAGCAGCGTAACGTGCAGTATCTCGGGCGGCCGCCGGCTTAGGCGCGTGCACGAACAAAGCGGGGCGGTCGAGCGGTAGACGGGCGCCGCCGCCTCACGACCTGGTTTGAGGGCCAGAAAGACGTTGGTCAGCTGATCCTTTGGTGGTCGTTCGGGCCCTGCAACTGCCAACGGTCGGCCTTCGGAGCTCGAGAGAACATTTAAGGAACTCGCATCGTGCTGTCGACTCGGCACACCGAAAATCCTGCCTGTTCAGCGCCTGATGACGCCGCGATCGATGCCTGGGATTGACCGGTGAAAGCTGCGCGGCAGCCACACACTTGTCGCCGCTGCGTCAATTCAAATTCGGAGCGGTCGTTTCGATCTGGCGGCGCTTCATGTTCGGCGCCAGTGTTCGACAAGCGCCGCAAGAAGCGCGTCAACGAAGGGTGGACCCCCATGGACAATCTCGCATCCCGTTCCCGGGAAGAACGCACGTTTGACGCGATCGTCATCGGCAGCGGCATCAGCGGCGGCTGGGCCGCGAAGGAGCTGACCGAAAAGGGTCTCAAAACTCTAGTCCTGGAGCGCGGCCGCGCGGTGAAGCACGTGCAGGACTACAAGACTTTTGCGATGAACCCCTGGGATTTCCGCTATGCGGGCGGGCGCACGCCGCAGGACGAGATCGACAAGCACTACTTCAAGCAGGTGCGCACCGGCTACACCGTGAACGATGCGTGGAACCATTGGTTCGTGAAGGATGATGAGCATCCCTATACCGAGGTGAACCGGTTCGACTGGATCCGCGGCTATCATGTCGGCGGGCGCTCGATCACCTGGGGACGACAGAGCTATCGCCATAGCGACCTGGACTTCGAGGCCAACGCCAAGGAAGGCGTCGGCGTCGACTGGCCGATCCGTTATGCCGACCTTGCGCCGTGGTATGACCATGTCGAGAAGTGGATCGGCGTCAGCGGGCAGAAAGAAGGACTGCCGCAACTGCCGGACGGACAGTTCCAGCCGCCAATGCAGATGAACGTGGTGGAAAAGACGTTCAAGGGCAAAGTCGAGGACCGCTTCCCGGAGCGCCGCATCACCATCGGTCGTACGGCCCACCTGACCGAGCCGACCGAAGAGCAGAAGAAGCTGGGGCGCGGCACGTGCCAGAACCGCAACCTGTGTATGCGCGGCTGCGCCTTCGGCGCCTATTTCTCGTCCAACGGCGGGACGCTAATCACGGCCGACCACACGGGCAACATGACGCTGCAGCCAGATTCGATCGTCACGGAGATCATCTTCGACCCCAAGTTGAACAAGGCGACCGGCGTGCGCGTGCGCGACGCCGAGACCAAGAAGGAGACGGAATACTACGCCAAGGTGATCTTCCTCTGCGCTTCCACGTTGAACTCGGCGTGGATCATGATGAATTCGGTGAGCGAGCGCTTCCCGAACGGATTCGGCAATGACAGCGATCAGCTGGGCCGCAACGTGATGGACCATCACTTCCTGGTCGGCGCGCAGGCGGACGTCGACGGGTTCGAGGACCGCTACTACGCCGGACGCCGGCCGAACGGAATCTATGTTCCCCGTTTCCGCAACCTTGGCGATGCGGCGACCAGGGGCAAGGACTTCACGCGCGGCTATGGCTATCAGGGCGGCGCAAGCCGGTCGGGCTGGCAGCGGCTGGTCGCCGAGATGGGCTTCGGCAGGGAGATGAAGGACGAACTGCAGGAGCCGGGCGACTGGTCGATGGGCATCACAGCGTTCGGCGAGATGCTGCCGCACAAGGACAACCGCGTGACGATGAACAAGGACGTGAAGGACATTCACGGCCTGCCGACGCTGACGATGGACGTGAAGATCCGCGAGAACGAACTCAACATGCGCAAGGACATGCAGTCCTCAGCGGTCGAAATGATGGAGGCCTCAGGCTTCAAGAACGTCAGGGGGTTCGACAGAACATATGCGCCCGGCCTCGGCATTCACGAGATGGGAACGGCGCGAATGGGGCGTGATCCGAAGACGTCGGTGTTGAACTCATGGGCGGCAGTGCATGCGTGCACCAACGTCTATGCGACGGACGGATCGTTCATGACTTCAGCAGCGTGCGTGAACCCGTCGCTGACCTACATGGCGATGACGGCGCGGGCGGCGGACCACGCGGTCACGTCGCTCAAACGCGGCGAGCTATAGGAGCACATGAGGATGGATCCCACGATGGACCGCAGGGAGCTTCTTCACCGGGCCGCGATGCTGCTGGGCGGCGCACTGTCGTCGGGCGCCGTTGCGGGCGTGCTGGCCGGATGTGTGTCGACGCCGGGAGGCGATGCGAGTGCAAAAACTTTCCTGTCGGCTGACGAGATGCGGATCGTGACGGCGATGGCTGACCAGATCATCCCGCGCACCGATACGCCCGGCGCGCTCGATGCGGGCGTGCCCAGTTACATCGACCGGATGATGGCGGGCTACTACCAGGACAAGGAGCGGAATATCCTGCGCCTGGGCATGCGCGCCGTGACCACCGACGCGTCCGAACTTGCCGGCAAGCGTTTCGCCGAACTCTCCTCCGAGCAGCAGGTGATGCTGATGAAAGAGTATGACCGGCTGGCCGTTGACCAGAACCGCCGCACGGCGCGGGACCCGAACGAGCCGCCGCATTTCTTCCGGCTGATCAAGGAGCTGACCATCGTCGGCTTCTGCACGTCGGAGGCTGGCGCGACGAAGTTCCTGACCTATGCGCCGATACCGGGGCCGTACCGGGCGGACATCCCCTATTCCGAAATCGGCAAGGCGTGGGCGACCTGAGCGGCTAGTTGAGCTCGAGTATCTCGATCTTGCGGAATTCGATCGGGTTGCCCTCGCTCTGCAGCGAGATGTAGCCGCCGTCGAGCATCAACTTGCCGCTGGCGGCTTCGATCAGCGGCTTCGAGTTGGCCATGTTGCCGGTAGGGTCGAGCTGAACCTGTGAATAGGTGATGGTCGTCGCGCCATTTATCTTCTGCAGCACCTCGCCCGCGGGCGTCACCTCAATCTCGAACTGGGTCCACATGCCGTTGGGGCCTGAGGGCGTCTGTGAATTGATGCAGTGTTGAGTGACCAGCTTGCCGTCCATCACGACGTTGGTTCCTGGCGAGCACATGTTTCCGTTGGTGCGCGTCTGGCCGGGAGCGGGGCCGAGCAGCTGGGCCTCTACCGAGACTGGGAAGCTGTCCGCGACAGCCATCGTCCTGGGGTCCTGCGAGAAGATCATGACGCCGCTGTTGGCTACCGCCCAGGCGGGCGTGTCCGCAGGATGATCTTCGAGGAAGCGGTATTCCATGCGCAGACGATAGGCCTTGAAGGGCGCCTTGTAGAACAGATGCCCGAAGCGTTCGCCGAACCTGTCGTAGCCGTCGTAGGAGACGACGATGGCGCCATCGCGCACGCGGAACGTGTCGCGGTAGTTCTCGCCAAGCGCGAAACCTCGAATCTTAGGCGTCCAACCGTCGAGCGTCTTGCCGTCGAACAGCTTCTGCCATCCGTCTTCGCCGCTTTGCGGCAAGCCTGCGCACGATACGCAAAGCGCGATGGCCGTAACGGCAACGAGATGCGCCCTCATCAAGCCCTCCTGCCCGTGGACAGGCCGGTACAGCCAGTCCAGACTTCATCCTAGACCACGCACGCATCGCTGGCGAGCAGACCGGATCGGGAGGACGATAAGTGATTCAGGCTCGTCTCTTTTTGATGATGCTGCTGCAGCTCGCCATCTGGGGAGCTTACATGCCGAAGTTCTTCCCTTACATGGGCCAGCTGGGCTTCGAGGCGTGGCAGCAATCGCTGGTCGGCAGCGCCTGGGGCATCGCTGCGATCCTTGGCATCTTCTTCGCCAACCAGTTCGCCGACCGCAATTTCTCCGCCGAGCGCTTCCTGGCCGCGAGCAATGTCATCGGCGGCGCAGCACTGCTGGGCTGCGCCTTCTTCACGGACTTCTGGCCCTTCTTCTGGTCCTATCTCGCCTTCAGTCTGGTCTATGTACCGTCGATGTCGGTTGCGAACGCCCTCGCGTTTGCAAACCTGCGTGATCCTGCCAAGCATTTCGGCACGATCCGAATGGGCGGCACGATCGGCTGGATCCTGGTGAGCTGGCCCTTCGTCTTCCTGCTCAGCGCCGATGCCGGCCCGGAGCAGGTGCGCCTGATCTTTGTGGTTGCCGCCATCGTCTCGTTCGTGTTCGCGGCATACAGTCTTACGCTGCCCCATACGCCGCCGAAACGCGATGCAGCTGGCGCCGATCCGTTGGCCTGGCGCGAGGCGATCAAGCTGCTGGGCATTCCCTCGATCGGCGTGCTTTTCCTGGTCACGTTCATCGATAGCGTCGTCCACAACGGCTATTTCGTGATGGCCGACGGCTTCCTCACCAACCGCGTGGGCATCGCCGGCAACCTCTCCATGATCGTGCTCTCGATCGGCCAGGTCGCCGAGATCGTGACGATGTTCATTCTCGGCAGCGTGCTGATCCGGCTCGGCTGGAAGGCGACGATGATCATCGGCATTCTGGGCCATGCCGCGCGGTTCCTGGTGTTCGCCTTCTTCCCGGACAGCGTGCCGACGATCATCACCGTGCAGTTGCTGCACGGCGTCTGCTACGCGTTCTTCTTCGCGACCGTTTACATCTTCGTCGACGCCGCCTTCCCGAAGGACGTCCGCTCCAGCGCGCAAGGCCTGTTCAACCTGCTGATCCTCGGCATCGGCAACGTGGCGGCCAGCTTCCTCTTCCCGGCGCTGATGGCCCAGTGGACGGATCCGGCCACGGGCGCTGTCGACTATCGCACGTTGTTCATGATTCCGGCTGGCATGGCGATCGTCGCCGTCCTGCTGATGGCCATGTTCTTTCGGCCGGCGACACAGGCGCCCGCAAGCGTTGCAGCCGCATGACGCCATTTACTGAAGCACGGAGCCGACACATGAGCGCACTTTCACGCCGCCGGGTTCTTCAGGCCTTCGCCGGCGCCAGCGTCACCACTTCCCTTGCCGGGTGCCAGACGATGAGCAGCAACCAGCCCTTCTTCGCGAGCCGCAACCTCCCAATCGGCATCCAGCTCTACACGCTGGGCGATCTGATGGTGAAGGACCCGGATGGCACGCTGAAGGAAGTCTCGCGCATCGGCTACAAGACCGTCGAACTCGCCGGCTATCTCGGCAAGACGCCGGCGCAGCTGAAGACCTCTTTCGACGCGGCCAGCCTCAAATGCACCAGCGCCCACGTCGGCCTCGCCAAGGGCACAGCGGCCGAACCGAAACTGCTGGACGATCTGGGCCACCTCGCCGCCGACATGCACGTGATCGGAGCCACCCACGTGATCTGCCCGGCCATGGCTGCGCCGGATGATATCAAGCTCGCGCCGAACCCGAACGAAGGCTTCCGCGTTATCACACGCATCGCGCAGGCGATGACTGAGGACCACTGGAAGCGCATGGCCCGCCAGTTCAACGACATTGGCCGAAAACTCAAATCCGAAGGCATCGCCTTTGGCTATCACAACCACAACATGGAGTTCGTGAAGGTCGGCAATCGCACCGGCTTCGAAGTCCTGATCGATGAAACCGATCCAGCCCTCGTGGCGTTCGAGCTAGATATCGGCTGGGCCGCCGCCGGCGGGCTCGATCCGGTTGCAATGTTCAACAGGAACCAGGGCCGCTACTTCCTCGCCCACATCAAGGACATCCAGGCCTCGACCCAGCCCAACATCAATGTGCAGATGGACCCCACCGAAGTCGGCTCCGGCCGCCTCGACTGGAAGACGATTCTCCCGGCCGCCTACAAGGCAGGCGTTCGCAAATTCTTCGTCGAGCAGGAGGCGCCGTTCGCCTTCCCGCGGCTTGAGTCTGCCACCAAGGGATTTAACTACCTCAACAGCCTGGTCGCCTGAACAAAGAGGCGTAAGCCATGAAGACGATGAAAGGCCCGGGCATCTTCCTCGCGCAGTTCGTGGGGCCGGATGCGCCATTCAATTCCCTGCCCGCCATCGCGAAATGGGCGAACGAGAAGGGCTTCGTCGGCGTCCAGATTCCGACGACCGAGAAGTCGCTGTTCGACCTGCGCAAGGCGGCCGAGAGCGACGCCTATTGCGACGAGATCAAGGGCGTCCTCAAAGACGCCGGAATCGTCATCACCGAGCTTTCAACCCACCTGCAAGGCCAGCTGGTGGCCGTGCATCCGGCCTATGACACGCTGTTCGACGCCTTTGCTCCCGAGCGCGTGCGCGGCAATCCAAAGGCGCGGCAGGAATGGGCGGTCGAGCAAGTGATGCTCGCCGCAAAGGCTTCGAGCCGCCTCGGCCTCGACGCCAGTGTGACGTTCTCCGGCTCGCTTGCCTGGCCCTACTTCTTTCCCTGGCCGCAACGGCCGCCTGGCCTGTTCGAAACGGCTTTCGAAGAACTGGCGAAACGCTGGAAGCCGATCCTCGACGCCTACGAGGATGCAGGCGTCGATCTTTGCTACGAAATCCACCCGAGCGAGGACCTGTTCGACGGAACGACGTTCGAGATGTTCCTCGACCGCGTGAAGGGCCACAGGCGCGCCAACATCCTGTTCGACCCGAGCCACTTCGTGCTGCAGCAACTCAACTATCTCGAATACATCGACCTCTATCATGAGCGGATCAAGATGTTCCACGTCAAGGACGCGGAGTTCAATCCGACCGGACGGCAGGGCGTCTATTCGGGCTATGCGCCGTGGCTCGAGCGCGCCGGGCGCTTCCGCTCGGTCGGCGATGGGCAGGTAGACTTCAAGGGCATCTTCTCGAAGCTCGCCGGTTACGACTACGAAGGCTGGGCGGTGCTGGAATGGGAATGCTGCATAAAGCATCCCGAGGACGGCGCGCGCGAGGGAGCAGAGTTCATCCGCAACCACATTATCCGCGTGACGCCCCGCGCCTTCGACGATTTCGCAGCGAGCGGCACGGACCAGGCGGCCAACCGGCGCCTGCTCGGGCTGGACCGGTGAGGCGGCTGCGGCTTGGAATGGTCGGCGGCGGCGAAGGCGCGTTCATCGGCGACGTGCATCGCATGGCGGCGCGGATCGACGACCAGTGGGAGCTGGTTGCAGGGAGCTTCCAGTCCGACCCGGCGAAGGCGGTCGCCTTCGGGCGCGGGCTGGGTCTGGCGGATGACCGCTGCTATGGCGACTTCCGCACGATGGCCTCGAGCGAAGCTGGCCGCGGCGATCGGATCGATACAGTCGCGATCGTGACGCCGAACTCGACGCACCATGCGATCGCGCGGGCGTTTCTGGATGCCGGCATTTCGGTGATCTGCGACAAGCCGCTCACCATCACGTCGAAGCATGCAAACGACCTGGCCGAGACGGTCGCGCGCACCGGCCTGCCATTTGTGCTGACGCACAACTATTCCGGCTATCCGATGACGCGGCAGGCGCGCGCGATGGTGGAGGCTGGCGATCTGGGCAAGCTGCGCGTCATCCAGGTCGAATACGCGCAGGACTGGCTCGCGACCGACCTCGGCGAGAACAAGCAGGCGGACTGGCGGGGCGATCCCGCGCGTGCCGGGCCCGGCGGGGCGCTGGGCGATATTGCGACGCATGCTTTCCATCTGGCCGAGTTCGTATCGCGCCTGACGGCGGAGTCACTTGCGGCCGATCTCTCTTCCTTTGTGCCCGGCAGAAAGCTTGACGATAACGCCAACATCCTTCTGCGCTTCGATGCGGGGGCGCGCGGCATGCTCTGGGCAAGCCAGGTCGCGACCGGCAAGGCCAACGGCCTGACGCTGCGCCTCTATGGCGAGAGAGGCGGCCTCGAATGGTCGCAAGAATCTCCCGAAACGCTGACATTCGCGCCGCTTGGCGAGCCGCCCCGCACCTACCGCCGCGGCGGGCCCGGGCTGGCGCCGGTCGCGCAACACGCCGCGCGGCTGCCTGCGGGCCATCCGGAGGGATATCTCGAGGGTTTCGCACAGATCTACGCCGATGCCGCCGAACTCGTGCGCGCTCATCACGAGAAGCGCTCACCCAACTCGTTCGCCGCACTCGCACCCGGCGTCGCCGATGGCGTGCGCGGGGTGCGCTTCATCGAAGCGGCCGTCGTTTCGCACAAACAGAATGCCGCGTGGACGAGACTGGGCTAGGTTCGAGCGGCACAAGGGAGGACCAACATGCTTAAGGCTCAACTCGCACTAGCTCTCGCCGGCGCTGCGCTGCTGGCTTCCGCCTGTGACAGCAAGCCGACCGAACCGGCGGCGCCGGCAGCCGAGGCGACGCCAGAACCTGCCGCGCCTTCCGGCCCCAACACGCTCACCGCCGAAGAACAGGCGGCGGGCTGGAAGCTGCTCTTCAACGGCGCGGACTTCACCGGCTGGCGCGTCTACGGGAAAACGGATGTTCCCCCGCAATGGGCCGTGGAGGACGGCGCCATGACACTCACTCAGGGCGGCGGCGGCGACATCATGACGGCCGATGAGTACGGCAGTTTCGACCTGCAGCTCGAATGGAAGATCGCGCCCAACGGCAATAGCGGCATCATCTACATGGTGAAGGAAATTCCGGAAGCGAAGTACACCTACAATACCGGGCCCGAGATGCAGGTGCTGGACAATGACGGACATGCCGACGGCAAGATCCCTTCGCATCGCGCCGGCGCGCTGTATGACCTCGTGACGCCGCCCGATGGCGCCGTGAAGCCCGTGGGCGAGTGGAACCAGGCGCGCGTCCTTGTCCAGAACGGGCGCATCGAGCATTGGCTCAACGGGCAGAAGGTCGCCGAGTCGAGCTATGGCGACGATGCGTGGCGCGCCGCCGTCGCTGCTTCGAAGTTCAAGGACATGCCGCTGTTCGGGAAGGCTTCGGCCGGGCACATCGCCCTGCAGGACCATGGCGATCGTGTCTGGTATCGCAGCATCAAGATCAAGCCGCTCTGACGCCTAGAGTTTGCCGTTGTCCGGGAACGCGAAGGTCAGGCCGAGCTTTTCCACGGCTGCACGGACATGGTCGATCGCTTCCGGCGTCGGACCCGGATATGGCCCGACGAACGGATTGTTGCCTGGATAGCCGATCTGCTTCCAGCCTTCGGGCGTTGTGTAGTAGGCGCCCAGCGTCAGCGCGCGCATGCGGGCGAAGAATTCCGCAGGCTTTTCCAGCCCCGGCTTCACGCGGCCGGCATAGGCGATCTCGTCGGCGATGGCCTTCCTTGTTTCCGGCGTGACGCGATCGAAGCGCTGGCCACCGCGCGTCGTTGCCTCCCCGTCCAGCCAGGCGAGCCCGGGGATGATCAGCGCGCGGTGTTCCTGCTGCGCGGGATAGGGCGCGCTTACCCATTCGTCGATAAACGCATGGACGCCGACTTCGGACGCGGACGGCGCATCCGCGTCCGCCGGCAGTATCAGCTCCACAAGCGCCGCCGTCGTCGCCAGCTCCTGCTTCGTCATCGTCAGCGGCCACGGCACTATATGTTCATAGAGATCGGGATCCTTGCCGTAGCCGGCGCCCTTGATCGGCGGCGGCTCGGGCCAGGCGAGGCCGCTGAATTTCTCGCCGCAGGCGGCAAGCTGCCCGGCGGCTGTGGCGGCGGCGAGCCAGCGCAGCGTGGTGCGACGGTCGATGGCCGCGAGATGAGCGGTGCGAAGCGTGTCTGTCATGGCGCCCTCCCTTACAGCTCGCCGGATCGCAGGCGACCGGCGATGTGCTCGGAATTGCGCATCGCCAGCGTCATGATCGTGATTGTCGGATTCTTGTGCGCCTTGGAGGCGAAGATCGAGCCGTCGCTGAGGTATAGATTTTCGACATCCCATGTCTTGCCGAAGGAATTGGTGACCGACTCCTTCGCGCTCGCGCCCATGCGCGCCGTGCCGACCTCGTGGATGATCTCGCCGCCCTTGGAGATAGCGTCCGCGGGCGCCTCAATATCGCTGGTGATCGTGCCGCCGAGCTTGTCGACAAGCTCCTTCACCGCATTCTGGAAGTGCGTGATCTGGTTGTATTCGTGCTCCGACCAGCCCCAGTGGAAGCGCGCGACCGGAATGCCGTACCTGTCCTTCTTCTCCGGATCGATCTCCATGTAGCAGTTGGCGTTGGGGATCATCTCGCCGCGCTGGGTGAAGCCGAACCGGGCGCCGTATTTCTTCTTCACCTCGGCGCGCAGACCGGACCCGTAGCCATCGTAACCGCCGAAGCCGCCGATGCCCGGCTCGCCGAAGCCGCCGCCGATCTCCATGTGATAGCCGCGCGTGAACGTCGTCTTGCCCTCGGCGACTCGTCTGTAGTCCCAGAACGGGATGTAGGCGTGCAGGCCCATGGCGCCGTCTTCGTTGTAGATTGGGCGGCCCTCGAGCTGCGGGAAGTAGGCCGAGAGGTTGGAGCCCACCGTGTCCATCAGGTTGCGGCCGACTTGTCCGCTGGAATTGGCGAGGCCTTCCGTCCGCCCGTTGGGTTTCGAGTTGAGCAGGATGCGCGCTGTCTCGCCCGTGCTCGCCGCCAGCACTATGACGCGGCCTTGAGCTTCGCGTTGGGCGCCGCTGGCCTTGTCGATGTAGCGCACGCCGGACGCCTTGCCTGCCGCATTCAGCATCACCTCGTAGACCATGGCGCCGGTCTGCACCGTCAGCTTGCCGGTCGCCTGGGCCCAGGGGATGAGCGACGTCGTGGTCTGGAAGGCCGCGCCGATGCCACAGCCGCGGCCGCAGGGCGAGGCCCAGTAGCAGGCCTTGCGCTCGCCCATGTCTTTTGTCAGCACCGCGCGGCGGGCGGGAACGACTGGAATGCCGAGGGCATCGCCGCCCGCTTTCACAAACAGCTCCGGCACGCGGAATTTGGGCGGCGTGTGCAGGACGCCGGGGCCCGAGTCCGGATGATTTTCCAGTCCGAGATTGGCGCCGTAGACGCCGACCAGCTTCTCGGTCTTGTCGTACCAGGGCGCGATGTCCTCGTAGGATATCGGCCAGTCGACGCCGTGGCCGTCGCGGATGAACGGCTTGAAGTCGTAGGGGCCCATGCGGAACGAATTGCGCGCCCAGTGATTGGTGCGGCCGCCGAGCATGCGGCTGCGCCACCACATGAACTCCGATCCTTCGGCCGTGGTGTAGGGCTCGTCGGGAATATCCCAGCCGCCGTCGATGGTGGCGTCGTAATAGCCGAAGGGCTTGTCGGGCGTGCCGGCGCCGCGGAGGGGCGCGTCCTTCGAGAGATTCAGCATCGCGGCTTCGGAGGGATGATAGTCCCTGCCCGCTTCGAGCATCAGCACGCTGGCGCCGGCCTTGGTCAGCACATAGGCCGCCATGGCGCCGCCGGCGCCGGAGCCCACAACGACCGCGTCGTACCTGTCCGCCATCCGCAGTCTCCGCCCGAAGCCAACTGCCCAAGTCAAACAGGGGTTGGCCCGAAGGTCGAGGGCGCCGTGGGGTCAATTTGCGGATATGCGCTCCGATCCCTTGTGATTCTGAAATGCTTCGCACTCCACGGTCGTCGGACCTGGAGAGAGTGGCAGGCTGCGCGGAGGCGGGCATCGCCTCGAATGGGTCGTCCGTCACGCGTGTTCACGGTGAAGCGTTGCCGCCTCCGCGCGCAGGGCTCGTTCAGACAGGCGTTCGGGCTTGGCCTTTTTCCCGCCGGTCCATCCTGCCTCTCTCCGAGATCTTCGGACGCCGCTGTAGTGAGGCGCAGCATCCTCATGACCCGGTCTTCGGCAGGCGTTCCGGCATCGCGGTTCGCCTTCCAGGCGCCAGCTTAGGACTGGCGCGTGTGTCCTTAAGGCCAGGAGGTTTTTCCTACGGGCTTTTTGGTCCCGCTCCCCAAGCGTCAAGCCTGTCCGTCGATCCGGACTGACGCCGCCGCCAGCCTGGACCTGTAGTTCCCTGCACTCCCTCCGATCGTGCCCCGGTCATGACGCGACGCCTGCCCGGAGGAAGCCCATCCAAGACAAGGCCGCCGGGCATGGTGTGGGATGAAATAAATCCGGGAATATTTTGTCCTACAGCGCGGACATGAACTCTGGGCGCGATTCAAAGGGATTCCGGCGATGCTGAAGCTCGAAAAGTGCGGAGTTATCCTACACCTCGATCACCCCGACGGTGTCATTCCGGGCGGAGCAGCGAAGCTGCGCAGACCCGGAATGACAGCGGTAGGTGATGGCAGAACGGTGAGCGCGGCCGGTCAGCTACGCTTCGCCGCTTTTGCCAGCAAGCGAAGCACCTTCTCGACGCGGGCGAGGCGATCCGATGGGGATGCTATCGACGCTTCGAGAAGTAGGCGATCGTTCCTTGCGCACAGGCCGACTGCGGCGGCGCGCCTTGCCATGGGACGCCGGGGCGTGAAGGCGATGGCCTGCGGGCCGGCTTCCACCTTGGCCACATCCGCCTTCCGGGCGAGGACGCGTGCGTTCGCCATGCGCAGGAGAATCGCGGCTTCAGGAGGCTCCGTGCCGAAGCGGTCAACGAGTTCGTCCTCGAACGCGTCGAGCTCGGCTCGCGATGTCAAGCGAGCGAGCCTGAGATAGAGAGACAGGCGCGTATCGGCTTCGGGAATCCAGTCGGGAGGAAAGCGCCCGCCCAGGCCGACATTGATCACGGGCGTCCAGCGCTCGAGCGTCTCGCCGCGCGCCTCGCGGACGGCGCGCTCCAGCAGGTGCTGGTAGAGATCGATGCCGATCAGCTTCATGTGGCCGCTCTGCGCATCGCCGACGAGATCGCCGGCGCCGCGGATATCGAGGTCCCGCGCGCTGATAGCGAAGCCTGCTCCCAGGCGGTCAAGGGATTCCAGCGTACGCAGACGCTTTCTGGTCGATTCCGACAAGGACGCGCCCGCTTCGGTCGTCAGCAGGATGTGCCCGCGGCGGTTGCCGCGCCCGACGCGCCCGCGCAACTGATGAAGCTGGCCGAGGCCGAACCTGTCGGCGCGCCACACGATCATAGTGTTGGCGCGTGGAACGTCGAGACCAGCCTCGATGATATTGGTGGCAAGCAGAACATCGCCCCGTCCCGACGCGAAGCGAACCATGGAATCGTCGATCTGCGCCGCAGGCATGTCGCCGTGCGCCTGCAGGAGCGATAGTTCCGGCGTCAACCGCTCCAGCCTTGCGGCGAGGCTCGCCAGATCCTGGATGCGCGGCACGACGACGAAACTCTGGCCGCCGCGATCCTTCTCGCGCAGCAGCGCGGTGCGCACCTGCCCCTCGTCAAACACGCCGGATATCGTGCGGATCGGCTGGCGCCGCGCCGGCGGCGTCGCAATCACCGACATCTGCTTCAAGCCGAGAAGCGCGTTCTGGAGCGTGCGCGGGATCGGCGTCGCCGTAAGGCTGAGCACGTGGCCCTTGGCGGCGAGATTGCGCAGCACCGTCTTGTCGGCCACGCCGAAGCGCTGCTCCTCGTCAATGACGACGAGAGCAAGCTTCGAATATTTCACGTCGCTGGCTGCGACCGAGCCGGTTCCCACAACGACGGAGATCGAACCATCGGCGAGGCCGGCCTTGACGCGCTTGCGGTCCGCCGTGTTCGCGAGGCGCGAGAGCGAATCCACCTTGAGGCCCACCCGTTCGAACCTCTGCCGGAATGTCTCGAAGTGCTGGCGGACGAGAACGGTCGTGGGCGCGGCGATGACGACCTGCCGGCCGGAAAGCGCCACGAGCGCCGCCGCGCGCATCGCGACCTCTGTCTTGCCGTAGCCGACATCGCCGATCACCAGCCGGTCCATCGGGCGGCCGGAGGCGAGATCGTGCCGCACCGCCTTGATGGCGCGCGCCTGATCGGGCGTTTCGGAGAAAGGGAAGCCTGCGGAGAACTCGTTGTACGCGGCCGCTTCGGGATCGATCTTCACCGCGCGCCGCCTGGCGTTCTCCTTGGCCAGCCGGGTGAGGTCCGCGGCGGCGTCGGTCATCGCCCTGTCGATGATCAGCCGGCGCTTCCGCCAGCTTGTTCCATCCAGGCTATCGAGGGTGACGGCGGACCTGTCGGCGCCGTACTTCCAGATGCGATCGGCTTCCTCGACGGGGATCAAGCGCCTTGCGCCGCCGGCGTATTCCAGCTCGAGCGCATCGCCCGCCTCGTGCCCCGCCGAAGACTTGTTGCTTAGGCCCGCGACAACGGCGATGCCGTGATCCTCATGGATCACGACGTCGCCGATGCATACATCGCCGACTTCGAGGAGATGCTCGCCCGTATCGGCCGCCGCAGCGGCGAGGCCGGCATTGGCGCCCAGAACATCGGCGGCTGACACCACCAGCACGCCCGGCTCACGCCAGCCTTGGCCGATCTGCATTTCGAGCAGCATCACGCGGGAGCGCTGGCCGCGCTCCACATCGTTCCAGCGCGCGACCGGCCTGGCGGCTGTCGCGATGGTCTTGCTGACGCGCTTCCGGATGAAGCGCAGGTCGTGCGCCGAACCGGCGATGACGACGCGCGCCTTTTCGGCGAGGGCAGCGGTGATTTCGGCATTCATGGCGCGCACCGGGTTCGGCGCGGCGGCAAACCGGATCGCCCGCTCCTGCGCGCCGGCCGACAGGTCGACCACGCTGCGGCTCTTGAGGGCTGCATCCCACGCGGGCTTGGCCAGGAGTTTGCGCCGGGAGCCGGAGGAGGCGCCGCGCGAGGCTTCAGCTGCGTCGGCCGCGAGAGACAGGAACCGGGCCCGCTCATCGGCCGCTCCCGGATCCAGTGCGATGATGGCGCCGGGAAAATGTTCGAACAGGTTCCTGCTCTTGCCCAGCAGTTCCGGCTCGGCGGCCGGTCCCGTTTCGAGAAAGGCGAGATCGCGCAGGCCGCGCTGGCTGACGGAATCGAATTCGCGGATGCGGGTGATCACGCCACCGGAGAGCTCGATGCGCACCGGGTGCGTTGCATCGGCGGGGAAGATGTCGATGACCTTGCCGCGAATGGCGAACTCCGCCGGCTCGTCCACGCGGTCGTCTTCGAAATAGCCGAGGCTACGAACTGCGTTTGAAAACGCCTCGGGATCGAGCCGGTCGCGCACGCGCAGACGCGGCAGCGCGATGTCGAACGCCTTTGGATCGGGCAGAAGTTCGGAAGCGGCTTCGGCCGTGGTGACGCAGGCGATGCGCGGGCGGGACGCCCCCTGAAGCGCCTGCCTCGCCTTCCTCAACGCCGACAGGCGCTGCCCGATATTCGCGGCCGTCGGAGGCTGCGTGTCGCCAGGTAAGGCGTCGCTCGGCGGGAAGAAGATGATCTGCGCGTCGGGCGCGGCGCCTTGCAGCGCCGTGTAGATGTCCTGTGCGCGGTAGTCGCTGGAAATGATCGCCAGCACATTTTCCCTGACAAGCACATCCGCGATACGCGCCGCGGCCACGCCCGGAGCACAGTCGGCGCGCGCAGACGCATCGCGATGCCCAACAATCCGCCCGTCAGCCATCTAGCGGGGCTCGACTGAGCGGAAGCGCGCGGGGGAAGCAGTCATGGGTACAACACAGATGTTCGAGTGGATTGGAAGGCGCAGCTCATCCAGAACAGAATCCGACCCTGTCCCACAGGCCCCACTAGACGCATTCAATCAAGCAGCAAGCGCATTTATTCACTTGGAAAAAGAGTCGCGCGTCTTCGCGCACCGCTTCGCGCACCGCGCGCACCGCAGCCCGGGTCCACACTGCGTGTGGAAAGGCGGTGGTGCTGTCATCTGTGGACGGCCCCGGCGATGCAGGGGAAAAGTGGATTGATTGCGGATCTGTCGGGTGCGGTCATCTGTCCGGCTGTTTGCGCGGTTCATTTGACCGCTGGCCCTGATGGAGATCGTCTGACCAGGTCCCACTCAGTCTATCGAGCTTGAAGCTCCGACAGCACCTCGGGTTGTCCTGTTCTGCGGCCACGTGCTAGATCCTCATCAGCCCATTTGCACCCTCACGTTCGAAGCAGCGGCATTGGCCGCTGCAGTCTCGATCAAACCATCGCTGGGCACGCGGTAGACTCGCCACGAGCGAGCACGGCCCAGCGATGGGGCGGTCTTGTTGGCCATGGCGACGGTGACCACCCGGGCGGGTTTGCGTTCCAGCAGGGACCGACCCAGGCGCCGGTCGCCGATGTGTTGGCTCCCGCGCGACGGATGACTGAGGTCGCGCCGACCACGAGGAGCTTCCTCAGATAGCCGTCGCCCATCTTGGATATGCGCCCGAGACGATCCTTGCCGCCGGAGGAGTTGCTGGCGCGGGACGAGGCCGAGGAAGGCGGCAAATCCGCGGCCTGGAGCGAAAACAGCCCTGGGTCCGTCACAGGACGCGGCGAGAGCGGTCGCGGTGATGAAAGTTCCGAACGCGGCGGGCGATAGTCGCCAGGCGCTGGCTGGCTTCGTCCTGGCGATGCCAGACCAGCGGCGAGCGTTCGAGGACATGGATCTGCACAGCCAAGCATCGAGCTGTTCGGCCAACATCAGCAGGGCGGATCGAGCAAGCGTCGGGAGACGATGCTCCGCCTTTCGGACCTGTTCGACGAGATCGCTCGCCCGTGTAGTGCGCCCAGCGGCGCGATCATCTCCGACTCGGCGCAATGACCGCGTGATGGCGTTGATCAGCCATGGTTCGCTGGCGTACCAGCAGCTCGCGCTCCGGTGCAGGACCAACACGCCCTGGCGCTCGGCGCTCTTGACCGGCACGAAGCGCATGGTCGGCCGTGTCACCGCCTCGCAGATCGCCTCGGCGTCCGCCGCGTCGTTCTTCTGCCGGCGGACATAGGCCTTGACGTAACTCGGCGGCATCAGGCGCACATCGTGACCAAGGGCGCCGATCTCGCGCGCCCAGTGATGCGCCGTGGCGCAAGCCTCCATGCCCACCAGGCAAGGCGCCAGCGCTTCGAAAAACTTTAGCACTTCAGCGCGACGCAGCTTCTTCCTGATGGTGACCTCGCCCTCTGCATCAACGCCGTGAACCTGGAAAACGGACTTGGCGAGATCGATCCCGATGGTGGTAGTCTTCATGGTGGACGGCTCCTGCTGTGGCGGTTGCTTCAACAACGACCACCCTATGGCGCATCGACGCCGGACACAGGGGCCGTCCACCCCATCAGTCTATTACAAATCGGCCTGTGCGGCAGGAGTTGCATGGCCTTGAGCGCGCCTTGATATCGGGGCTGTTCATCGAGGAATTCGGGGCGGCCGCGGCGAATGATCCCAAATTCCAGCTCATGATCGACGAGGTCTTGAAGATGATCCGCCAGGAACCCGCAACGCGAAGGCTTCTTGACAGGGCGGTCGCGCAATTGACGAATGACCTCCCCGATCGGTCTCGAGAGAGGGGATGAGACCTTTCGCGCCGAGCGCATCAAGACTGGGCTTGCCATGACGTCATCGAAGGATCGGGCGTTGAAGGAGCGCGCTGCGCGCGTCATCCCCGGCGGCATGTACGGCCATCAATCGGCGGCAAGCCTTCCCGACGGCTTCCCGCAATTCTTCTCGAAAGCCGAAGGCGCCTACCTTTGGGACGCCGACGGAAACCGGTTGCTCGACTTCATGTGCGCCTACGGTCCGCAGCTCTTCGGCTATGGCAATCCTGCAATCGACCGCGCCTATGTTGGCCAGCTGGCGATCGGCGACGCGATGACCGGGCCTTCTCACGTGATGGTGGATTTGGCCGAGGCGCTGGTGTCGATGATCTCGCACGCCGACTGGGCGATGTTCTGCAAGAACGGAACCGACGCGAACACGATCGCGCTGATGATTGCGCGCGCTCATACCAAGCGTACGGGCGTCGTGCGGGCCCGCGGCGCCTATCATGGCGCGGCGCCATGGAGCAATCCGCGCGCGGGCGGCGTGGCGCCGGCCGACCAGGCCGACCAGCATCTGTGCAACTACAACGATGTGGGCAGTCTCGAAGCAGCCGTGGCGGCAGCGGGCGACAATCTCGCGGCGATCTTCGCGGCGCCGTTCAAGCACGACGTCTTCGTGGACCAGGCTGCGCCGACTGAGGCTTTCGCAAGGCGTGCGCGCGAACTCGCCGACCGGACCGGCGCCCTGCTCGTCGTTGACGATGTCCGCGCCGGTTTCCGCATGGCGCGAGACTGCAGCTGGTCGATCGTCGGCGTCGAACCGGATTTGTCCTGCTGGGGAAAGTGCATCGCCAACGGACACCCGATCTCGGCGATTGTCGGCGCCGACAAAGCTCGCGCCGGCGCCGAAGCGATTTTCACGACCGGCTCGTACTGGTTCGCCGGCGCTGCGATGGCCGCCAGTCTCGTGACGCTCGCAATGATCCGCGACACCGGCTATCTGGAGCGCATCGAGGACCTCGGGAAGCGATTCAGAGCGGGACTCGATGAGCGCTCCGCCGCTCACGGCTTCGCATTGCGCCAGTCAGGCCCGCCGCAGATGCCTCTTTTCCTGTTCGAGGACGACCCGGACATGCGTCTTGGATACTTCTGGAGCTCGCAAATGGTCTCGCGCGGCGCCTATGTTCATCCCTGGCACAACATGTTCCTGTCGGCCGCAATGACTGAAGCGGACATTGACGCGGCCCTCGATGCGGCTGATGCGAGCTTCAAGGCGCTCGCGCAGGCGGCGCCGCGATTGGGGCCGGTGGAAAAGCTGGCGAAGATTCTGGCGGCGCGAGCGCGCTGACGAAGCCCGTCGGACATGAAGGGTGCAGGCGCCCCCAAGCAAAGCCGATGGAAAGCAGGCGCCAGCTCGGCCGAAAATCGCCGCATGCGGCCGTCGAGAGGCTACTCCCTGACGGTCGGCGTCATCTTGAGGTTCAGTCGTTTGCCGCCGCGCTCGACGACGATCTCGGCCTCCTGTCCCACCTTGAGCCCGTTCATCGCCTGCATGTAGTCGTAGATGTTTTCGAGCTTGGCGCCGCCGAGCCCGACGATCACGTCTCCGCCCTGCACGCCCGCCTTGGCGGCTGGACCGCCCTGCACCACGCCTGAAAGCTTCACGCCCTTGACGCCCTCGGTCGCGTAGTCGGGAATTGTGCCAAGGAAGACGTTGCCGACCCGGCCCTGGGACTGCGTGTTCTCGACCTTGATGTAGTCAGGCGGCGTTGCAGCCTGCGCCTGCGAGCGGGCGATCAGCGACATCAGCCGGGCGATGTCGTGCAAGCCCTTGTAGTTGATGAGGTCTGCGGTGTCGCGCGGGGAGTGATACTCTTCGTGCGAGCCGGTGAACGCCGCCAGGATCGGAACGCCGGCGATGTAGAACGAGGTCGCATCCGTCGGCAGATACGTGTCCGAGATCGTCGTAACGGCCAGGCCGATCACGGCGTTCCTTTGCTCGATCTCGCGCGTCCAGACGCTTGACGAGCCCACGCCCTGCAGGATCAGCGCGTCCTTGAGGCGCCCGACCATGTCCATGTTGAGATAGGCAGAGTAGGCGCTTTCTAGCGTCTCCTTGCCGGTCTGCTTCTTCGCGTCCTCCACGAAGTGCGACGAGCCGAGGAGCCCCAGCTCCTCGCCTTCCCATGCAGCGAAGACCACATCGCGCCCGCCCTGCAGACGGCCAGCGGCGCGCTCGGCGGCGAAATACTCCGCGATCTCGAGCAGCGCTGCGACGCCCGAGGCGTTGTCGTCGGCGCCGTGGTGGATCTCGCCGCGTTCATCGCCCCGCGCCAGCGACCCGGAGGCTTCGCCGCGCCCGAGGTGATCGAGGTGAGCGCCGATGACCAGCGCAGGCGCGTCGGCCGGACCGTTGAGATCCAGCCGGCCAAGCACGTTGAAGCCGTTGCGCTTCTCATAGGCGAGCGCGACGTTCGCTGCGACCTTCACGCCGTTGAGCGGAATGCCCGCGACCATCTCGCCCGCGTCCAGCCGTGCGGCCAGCTTGCCGGCGTCTGTGTTTGCGCGTGCAAGCATCGCCTCTGTGGCTCGTCTGCCAACCGCTACGACCGGCAAGCTCGAAGCGCCCGAACCGGACTCATAGGATAGCTTCGGCAGCTCTTCGGCCTCGACCCCAGGTTGAGGCGCAAAGATGATCCCTGCCGCCTTGTTGGCGCGCGCGGTCGCCGCCTTGTAGCGCATGTCGGAAAAGCGCGAGAGATGGATCCGCGTTTTGGAATCGACGTTGTTTGGCAAGCCGCGATAGGCGAGAACCCATTTCCCCTCAACATCGAGATGCGCGTAGGAATCATACTCGGCGTTCTCGCCGTCCTTGGGCGCGGTGATGCCGTATCCGGCGAACACCACATCGGCGGCTTGGGCCGCGCCAGTGCGCGAGAACGACAGGGGCCGCCAGTCGGCGTCGGCTTTCAGATCGAGTGCGCGACCGCCGATCGTTGCGGTGAGGGCGTTGTCCTTGCCGAGCGAGACCCCCGCGGTGAACTCGAAGCTCTGCATGTATGTGCCCGCATCGCCTGCAGGCTGGAGACCGGACGCTTTGAATGCGGCGGAGACATATTCCGCCGCGCGCTTTCCGCCCGGCGCGCCTGTCAGCCGTCCTTCCATCTCATCGGAGGCGAGCGCCTCGACATGCCGGCGCAGGTCAGATTCCGAGATCTCGGTCTTGGTCGCCGCCGCCTGCGGTTTGAAATTGGCGAGCAGGGCGCCCTTGGCGTCGAGACCAAGCAACCGGCGCGCTTCGGCGTCGTTCCAGTCGCCTATGAAGATCTGCGAAGTCTTGTTGCTGGTGGCGTTCGACGTCCAGGCGACATGCTTGCCATCCGGATGGAACATTGGCAGGCCGTCAAAGCCCTCGCGCTCCGTCACGCGTACCGGCTCGCGCTTGCCAGCGGCATCGACCAGGTAGAGCTCGAAATTCGCAAAGCCGAGGACGTTGGTCGAGAAGATGATGTAGTCGCCAGAGGGGTGATAGATCGGCGCCCAGGACATCGCGCCGACATTGGTGATCTTCCGCTGGTCCGTACCGTCGGGGTTCATCGTGTAGACTTCGGCGCGGGCGCCGTCTTCGGAGAAGCGCCGCCAGATGATCTTCGATCCGTCCGGGCTCCAGAACGTGCCGCCGTCATAGCCGGGCACATCAGTCAGCCTGCGCACGTTGGAGCCGTCCGCATTCATCACATAGACGTCGAGGAAGTAGGACGGGTCGAGTTCGAGTTGGGCTTTCTCTTTCTCGCTCAACGTGCGCCCATAGACGGCGCGGTTCGAGGCGAACACGATGCGCTTGCCGTCCGGCGAATAGGCGCCTTCGGCGTCATAGCCTGCCGCCCTGGTAAGATTGACGTACTTGCCGGTCGCAAGATCGTATTCCTGGATGTCGTAGGTCGCATCATAGTCCCACGCATAGCGCCGGGTCTGCCCGCTCTTACGGAAGGCAATCTCGTCCGCCATCTTCTTGCGGGCTTCGGGATCGTCCTGGGTGGAGGCGAAGATGACGCGCTTCTTGTCGGGGCGGATCCAGCCGCAGGTGGTCTTGCCGTAGCCAGGCGACACGCGCCGCACGTCGCCTGAGCCCATGTCCATCAGGTACATCTGATAGAACGGATTATCGGCCTCGCGCTCGCTCTGGAAGATCATCTGGGAGCCGTCGGCCGAGAAATATCCCTCCCCAGCGCGCAGGCCTTCAAAGGTCAATTGCCGCGCATTGGCGATCAGCGGGCCCCCGGCTTGCGCGGGCGCGGCGGCTTGGGGTGAGGCCGAAGCGGAAGCGGATTGGGCGGCGTTGGCGGCGCCCACCGTTTGCTGGTCGGCGTCTGTGATACCGGCGCACGCCGCAAGGCCGAGCGCAAGGGTGGCCGCAGCCAGCGCCCCACGGGCAGAAAAGAGTTTCATTGTGCCTCCCGGTCGGACATCGCCTCACGCCGTTGATGCCATCCATCATCTCAAGGGTAAAGCATGCAGGAACGACAGGAAAAGGCCGTACCTGCTCAGGCGACTTCATCGGCAAGGTTCACAAACCGCCAGCACGCCGTTCAGGAAAAGCCCTGATCGCTAGCATCGCCGCGGGGCTGCGCCTCGGTGGCCGGAGGAAACGGACCGGCGGCGGGCTTGAAGAAGCCGCCCTATTTCGCCTTCGCAATGCGGGATCAGCTCGAGTGAATCCATCACACTGTGGGATCAAACACCTGCGTCGACCTGCCGTGGCTAGTAGTGTCCAAACCTGATCTCAGTGGAGCCGACCGGGAGATCGATCGTCATTCCGTCCGTGGACAGTCTCCAATCGGGGCCTTTGACGGCATCGATGCCCTTGGTGAAGGCGTCGGCGCTGTAGAACGGTAGGCCAGCCTGAGTGATGTGATAAAGCACCAAGGCCTTCACCCCGGCGTCCCTCGCGATCTCGGCGGCTTCCACCGGCGTGGTATGGTAGCTCAACGTGTCGGCCATGATCGAGCTCATCCGCGGGTTGCCCTGCATCCGAAGACCGGCTGACATCTGCTGGGTCATGTCGGAATTCTGCGCTTCATGTATCAACACGTCGGCGCCTTTGGAGGCGGTCGCCAGCGGCGGATAATATTTTGTGTCGCCGCTGATGACGACCGACCTGCCCTTGTAGTCAAACCGGTACGCGAAGGCCGGTGAAACCGGGCTGTGCTCCACCGCAATGGCGGTGACGGTAAGGCCGTCTTCGGACAGCACGGACTTGCTGCGCGGGATGGCGGGATCCTTCACCCTCGGAAGCGTCGCCACCGTCGCCTTGAGAAGACCGGCGGCTATCGGCAGTCTTACGTCTCCATGCTCGTGATGCGCGTTTCGAAATTCGTGATCTTTCTCGTACGCCTTGTTGAATCCAGCGACCAGCTCCTTCACGCCTGAGGGCCCGATCACACGAAGGGGGGCCGCCCGTCCGCCAACCCAGCTCTGCATGTTCAACTCGCCCAGACCTCCGATGTGGTCGGAGTGAAGATGAGTGATGAAAATAGCGCGAGCATTCGCTAGCGGCATGCGCCAGGCCAGGAGATTCTCGGTCGCTTCCGGACCGATGTCGACGAAGTAGAGCGATCCGCCGGCCTGAATTGCGACGCAGGGCTTTGCGCGGTCTTTGACCGGCAGCGGCCCGGACGTGCCGCAAAAAACCACCCTGAGGCCATCAGGCGCCTGGGGCGCAGGCTGTGCAAGCGCAACCGACGCCACCGCCAAGGCGGCGAGGCATCCGAGGACCGCGACTGTTTTCCGATTGAAAGCCATAGAACACCCACCTTCTGCTGGTCTTATCAGTATAGCATCGTTGCGGTCCGTTCGACGAACCAGAATGCGGCGGTCGCGCCGATGACGTAGACAGGCGCGCGCCATGCCCAGGCCGGCGACGGAAGCGAGGCGCGCCGCCAGACAAGCAGCCCCAGCAGCGCCGCGCATACGAACACAAGTTGCCCCGCTTCTACTCCGAGATTGAAGAACAGCAGCGAGATTGCCACAGAGTCCTCGGGGATGCCTATTTCGCGCAGCGCGCCAGCGAAGCCGAAGCCGTGCAGCAGGCCGAAGGCAAACGAAGCAAGCCACGGCAGTCGAGCGACGAGACTTGTCTCGCCGGCGCGAGCGCGGATGATCTCCGCCGCCACGAAGATGATCGATAGAGCGATCAGAGCCTCGACCGGCGCACTCGAAAGCCTGACCCAGCCGAGCGTCGTTCCCGCCAATGTCAGGCTGTGCGCTATCGTGAATGCGGTAATGGCGCTTACCAGACGCTTCACGTCACCGACCAGTATCAGAAGCGCTAGCACGAACATCAGGTGATCGAAGCCGAGCAGGATATGCTCCACGCCGAGCCCGAAATAGGTCAGCGCCACATCGGTCCATGGCTGGCGATCCGGGATCGTCGCGCTTGGCAGGTCTGGCGTGAAGCGCAGGGTCTGGGGCGGGCGGTCAAGCAGTTCGACGCGAACGATCGCGTCGGTGAGCGTTTGTGCGAGGTTTTCGACCGCGAACGTCTTGCCGACGAGCCCGCCTTCACACGTCGCTCGCCAGCGCTGGATGACGGCGCCGTCAACCAGGGTCGAGCGTGGATCGGCTGCGTTAGCGCATTCCTTGGGCTGGATGACGTTGAGCGCGAGACGCATGTCGCCGCGGGCGGGCGTCTTCCAGAGGAAGTCGTAGGTGTTGGGCTCGATCTCGCGAATCTGTAGGAAAGCTGGACGGATCTCGTGCGCCGCCGCAGTAGGCGCCAGGGCCAGCGCCATGAGGACAGCCAGAACGAGGCGGATCACTCGCCGACCTCAGGCGCGGGGCGCGTCTTTGGATTGGGGTCGGGCGTTTGCGGGAGGCCCGTCCACGGCTCAGGCCAATCGATACGGATGTCGTAGCGCTTGCGCATGCGGGCGTGGAATTCGTCGCGGGCAATGTTGCGGCGATGCTCGATCCAGTCGGAGCGGACTTTGTCGCGGACTTCGGAAAGCGGCACGGAGCGGCCAGGCTCGGCGCTCATGACAAGGACGATGTGTTGGCCGAAGGGCGACGCGATCGGACCGAACCAACCATCGCCTGACTGGGCGAAAGCGGCTTTTGCGAAATCGGCGCCGAACAGCGAGGCGACGCCTTCCTCTGTCGTCAGCGGCATGGCGACGGGAAGCATGGAGCTGTCGCCAAGCGTTGCGGGATCGGCGCCGGATCGAAGTTTTGCAAGAAATGCGTCGGCGTCGGCCCGGGCGGCGGCGCCGCGCTTGTCGGCGCTCGCCAGCACATGGCGGATCGCCCGGCGTTCGGGCAGCCGATATTGGTCCGGGTTGGCGTCCATCCATTGCTGGAGCTGCGCTTCGGTCGGCTCCTCGCTGGCGCCGCCGTCCTCGATCAGGAATTCAAGCTTCTGGCGCATGCGGCGGCGGACGATGGTGTCGTCGGCATCGAGGCCCATCGCGACGGCTTCGCGATAGCCGACCTCCTCGCTCACGAAATCATCGACGAGGGCGGCCAGCTCCTCGCGCGTCGGCGGGCGGCCGGAAAGCAGGAGGAAGCTTTCCGCAATCTGGTTCACCCGGCCTTTGGAGATGACGATGGTCTCGCCGGCCGGGCCCTTGTCGGGACCGTTGATCAGAGCGTTGGCGATGAACAGTGCGAGACCGATGGCGAGGAAATGCGCCAGCGGTTCCCGAATCGCGCGCTTGAGGAAAGTCATCACGCCCGACACCCACCCCGCTGTCACGTCATCCCGCTTTCCCTAGCCTGCTTTCACTGGGATGAACCAGATCGGCGACGTATAGGCGCGTTCCTGGATCGTCTTTTGCAGCGCCGGGTTGGGCTCAATGCCGAGACGATTGGCGTCCCAGGTCGACCAGCGGCAGGTCGGGTTTTCCAGGACGCGGACATAGTAGAAGGCGTTGAGCTTCGGATCGAATTCCGGGTCGCTCCACACAGCATTGAGCTCGGCGTCGCCCTTGTCCGCGCTGAAGGCGCAGGTCTTTACGTCGACCGTCGCGCCATTGTCTGCGCAGCGTTGTGTCGCAGGGCTGATCGCGCCGCCATCCGAGCAGGCGACATCGAAGACTTTTTCCTGCGCCTTGCCTGAAGCGTCGAGCCAGCCCTTCACGATCTGGATGCGCTGGAGCGGCGCGGAGTTGGCGTCGCGCATCGCCATGACGAGGAAGTCAGGCTTGCCGTCTGCCTTGCCGACGAGGTCCGAGCCCATCGGCACGCCGCCGGCGTAGGCGCTCCGGACGCCGGCGTCGCTGGTCAGCGGGGACGACCCGATGCCATAGCCGGCGAAGAAGCGCACGCGGATGCGTGGGCCGGACGTCGCGAACGTCTCTTTCCTGCGGAGCGCGGCGTAGATTTCCTCGCGCGTGTTCTCCTGCGCCCAGACGCCGGTGAGGCCCGAAGCGCCCCAGGTGGAGAAGCGGGCGACGTTGTCGGACGGCTTGTAATTCGCCCAGGTCTTGCCTGCGGGCGGCGCGGAGCCGCGGAGGTCGGGCGTCGCGTCGCGGATGCCGACCTTCGAGAGATAGTTGTCTTCTTCGTAGGAGCCGGCGGCGTTGTGCGAATCGGATGCGCCGACAAGGCCCATTTTATAGGGGTTGGCGCCGGCCTGCTTTTCAAGCTCGAGACCGTCCTTCAGCGCCTTGCGGACATAGCCGCCATCGAACTTGGTGACCGGACGCGCCGAGCCGATATACCATTCCATGATCTCGAAGCCGGCGAACTCGTCGTTCGGCGACAGCAGCGGGTGGGTTTCCGACGTGCCTTTTACCTGCGTGATCTCGGCAAGCGGCTCGTTGCGGGCGCGCAGCTCGGCCCAGGCGCTATCTATGGGCTGTCCGTTCCACTTGGTGCGCTCGAACATCGTGCCGTTCGAACCGTTGGAATTGTGCGGGATGGCGAGCGCCTCCATGCCGCGCTCGCGTTGCTGGTCCATCCATGTCCAAAGGTCTTCCGGGTTCTGGGATTCGAGTGCGGTGTAAGGCAGGTCCGGCACCGTATCGCCGGAGAAGATCACGTTGCGATGGAGATTGCGTCCCTCCGGCGCCGAGGTGAACTCGTAGCCGACGAGCGTCGTGAACTTGCCAGGCTCGTAGTGCTTTTTCGCGGACTCGATGATGTCATGCCAGGCGGATTTCACGGTGCGCAGGTCCGAGAATTCCGGCATGCGCTGGCCGACATTGAGCGTGTCGGCGAACCGGCGGAAAGCGGCGTTCACCTGGACCTGGTCGGTCGAGAACAGCTCCTTCGCGTAGGGGACCTTCGAGTAGGGATCGCCTTCGGTGTTGATGGCGGGAAGCACGCCCAGATATTCCGAGTGGTCTGTGATGGCGAGGAAGTCCAGCGGCCCCGAGTTCATCTTCATGTCAAAGCCGGCGGCGTGCTTGATCGTGCCGCCCTTGGCGTAGGCGTAGGCCTCGTCGGGCGAGGCGCGCACGTTAAAGATGTAGGCGTCGAACGAGTTGCGCGTGTGCAGGTGGAGGTCGCCGAAATAGGCGTTCTTCAGCGGGTTCAGCGCCGGACGTTCGGCGGCTTGCGCTCCCGCGGGCTGCTGCTGGTTCGTTGCGTCCTTGTTCTCGCTGCAACCCGAAACAAACGCCGCGATGCAGATCGCGAAAGCCAGCCGCTTCATGGCAGTCTCCCCTTTTGCGCCTATCCTGGCGCGATCGGCTTGTTACCGATCAGTACAGTTTGTACGAGTGTTGGCTCCGCGTCCAGCGGGGAGGGAACGACAATGAGCGCGACTGCGCCAACGCACTATTACCGGATCATCGGCGGACTTGGCTCGCCCTATTCCATGAAGATGCGCGCGATCATGCGATATCGTCGGCTCCCCTATGTGTGGGAGCCGTTGGGGCCGGATACGGAAGCAGCGCTCCGCAACGTCAAGGCGCCTGTGATCCCGGTGATCCAGTACCCTTCAGGTGAGTGGCGCAACGACTCGACGCCGATGATTCACGAGCTGGAGCAGCGGCACAGCGAGCGGCAGGTCGTTCCCGCCGATCCGGCGGACAGGTTTCTCGCCTGCCTGATCGAGGACATGGCCGACGAATGGGCAACCAAGCTGATGTTCCACTATCGCTGGTTCTACGAGGAGGACCAGCAGGCGCTGTCGACATGGCTGGCCTTCGACCGCTTCCGTGGCGGAGGCGCAGAGCAGATCAGGAAGTTCGCGGACTATTTCCGCTCGCGCCAGATCGGACGGATGGCGTTGGTGGGCTGCACGCCAGGGAATGCGCCGCTGATCGAGGAGACGATGCGCAGGCTGTGCGCGATGCTGGAAGCGCAGGTGACGGAAAGCGCCTTCTGGTTCGGATCGCGACCGACGCTGGCGGAGTTTGCGTGGATGGGCCAGTTCTCGCAGCTGGCCGTCGATCCGACGCCGGAGCGGTTGATGCGCAAGATCGCGCCGCTGACATTCCGCTGGCTGGCGCGGATGGACGACCTGTCCGGTCACGAAGGCGAATGGCGCAACGCCGGTGAGCCGCGAGCGCCGATCGTCGAGAAGATGCTGGCCTTCGCCGGCGAGGTTTATTTCCCCTTCCTCCGCGCCAACGAGCGCGCTGTCGTGGAGGGCCAGGAGACATTCTCTTTCGCGGCGCTGGGCATGCCGTACGAACAGGGCGCATTCAAGTATCAGCTGAAGTGTCTTGAGTCCTTGCGTTCAGCATACGCCGCGCTGCCCGGGCCAGCACGCGAAGAATTGGATCCGCTGCTGAAGCAAACCGGTTGTCGGGACGCCCTTCGGGGGCCTGCCGCTGCATAGCGCCGGCGGCCCGTTGAAGCGTTTTTTCAACGAGACGGCGCGCAGGTTTGCACCGCGGTTTCACACTGTTGCCGGAACCCGTCAGACGGCGTTGGCAGCCTCGAAGAGTCTCCTTGCGGCATCATAGTCTGGCTTTCCATTGGGAGCGCGTGGGACCTTCGACACGAACGCGATCCGTCGCGGCGCCTTGTAGTGGGCGAGCCGCGAGTGAACGTGAGCGATCAGATCGCCTGCCTCGATCGCGGCGCCAGCCTCGAGCCCGACAACGGCGGCAATGGTTTGGCCAAAACGATCGTCGGGCCGGCCGAAGACGAGTGCGTCAGCTACCCGCGGGTGCGTCTTCAGCGTTTCTTCGACCTCCTCCGGGTAGATCTTCTCCCCGCCGGAGTTGATGCAGTGACTGCCGCGTCCGAGGAGCCTGATCTTTCCATCCGCATCCACGCTGGCGTGATCTCCGGACAACAGATGACGCACCCCGTTGATCGTCACATAGGTTCGCGCCGTCTTCTCGGGATCCTTGTAATAGCCGAGCGGCAGGTTTCCCCATTTTGCGACGAGTCCAACCTCGCCGGATCCCGGCGTGACGGGCGTATGGTCGCCGGGCCGCACGACAATCGTGTTGGGCGCTTCGAATTTCGCTTCAGAGGGCGGATTTGCGCGCGTCGTTATCGAAACGCCAAGGCCGGTCGCCTCCGAGGCTCCAAAACTGTCATAGAGCGCCGCGTCCGGCATGAACTCCAGCAGGCCCTGCTTTACTTCCGGGCTCCACATCATGCCGCTCGATGTCACCGTCCGCATGGCGGTAACGTCGAACCGGGCAGCGTCTGCACGCAGCGCATCGACGAGCGGCCGGGCAAAGGCGTCGCCCACAATGGCCAGCCCGCCGCAACGCAGTCGGGTCATCGTATCGAGCGCCGCCGCCGCGTCGAAATGGATCGATCGCGTCACCGCTAGCGGCGCGCCCTTCGACATGGCGCCGAAGGCGGTGAACATGCCTGTGCCGTGCATCAGCGGAGGCGCGACATACACCGGCGCACGCCCTTCGCCGCTGCGTATCTGGGCCTGAAGCGCCGCGAGCGTCGCGGGAGGCTCAAGGCCAAGTTGGGGCGCCCTGCCGGCCGCGAGCACATCCCACCATGTGGAACTCGGCCACATCACCCCCTTGGGCAAGCCCGTCGTCCCACCCGTGTAGAGTAGGAACATGTCGTCGGGCGAACGGGCGATATCCAGCTTCGACCCATCGCCCCTGATAAGGTCGTCAACGCAGGCGAACCCTTCCACCCGGCCGCCGACGCTTGCCCACAGCTTGACGCGCGGCAGCCTGGCAAGGAGCTGGCGGACATTGTCCGCGAACGCCGCGTCGAAGAACACGGCTTCGGAATCGCTGTTGTCAAACAGGTAGAAGAGTTCGTCGGGACCGTACCGGTAGTTGACGTTTACCGGCGCCAGGCGCGCCTTGAAGGCCGCCACGAAGACAATGGCGTATTCGGGACTGTTGCGCATGTATTGCCCGACCTTCGCGCCTGGCTCGAGACCGGCAGTGATCAGGGCGCGGGCCAGCGCATTCGACCGGGACGAGAACTCTCCCCACGTCATCGTGTCGCCGTCGCAGTGGATGGCCGGGTCCGCAGGCTTTACCGCCTCGGCTACCGCGTCAAAGACATCTCCATAGCCGAACGCCATATTGCATTCCCTGATTAGGTCGTGCCTGCCCGCGTAACATCAGCCTGTTGCGCCGCAACCACGCCGTTCATCGCCTGGTCGCGTAACACAAATTTCTGGATCTTACCCGAGCCGGTGAGCGGCCAAGCATTCATCTCGAACCATTTGACCGGCGTTTTCTGCGCTGACATGCGCTCGCGGCAGTGGGTCACGAGCGCTGCGCGATCGAGCGCTGCGCCGGGGTTGAGGCGAACAAAGCACGCGACGATCTCGCCCCAGCGCTCGTCCGGCAGGCCGACTACAGCGCACTCGGCAACCGAGGGGTGCTCCAGCAAAACGTTTTCTATCTCGGCCGGGAACAGGTTCTCGCCGCCGCGGATGATCATCTCTTTCACCCTGCCGGTGACTTTCACGAAGCCCCGCTCGTCCATGGTCCCGAGGTCGCCGGTGTGCAGCCAGCCCTCGGCGTCGATAGTGGCTTTCGTTGCCTCTGGATTGTCGTTGTAGCCAAGCATGTTGCAATAGCCGCGCGAACAGATCTCGCCGACGGCGCCGATAGCGGCGACAGCGTTCGTTCCCGGATCGCGGATCGCTATCTCGATCAGCGGCAGCGCCTGGCCCACGGTCTCACAGAGATCTTCGATTGAGTCGGTCGAGCGGGTCTGTGTGAGGACGGGCGATGTTTCAGTCTGCCCATAGACGGTTTCGAATTCGCAACCGAACGTCGACCTGATCCGCCTTACCAGCTCCGGCGGAACCATCGAGCCGCCGGACACGGCCATTCGGACCGAAGAAAGATCGCGGGGACGCGCCGCTTGCGCTTCCAGCATCGCGACCATCATGGTCGGCACGCCGGATAGAAGGGCGACCCGTTCCGTCTCCATGACGTCCAGCATCCTGTTTGGCTCGAACAGCTTGGCGATGATCATGCGGCAGCCATGCTGAGCGCAGCCCAGCGTGTTGATGGCGCACCCCGAGGTGTGGAACATCGGCATGAAATTCAGCATGACGTCGCCCTCGCGCACGCCCAGCCGCTTGAAGACCATCCGGCTGTTGTTGGTAAGGCCGCGATGGTGAAGGACGGCGCCTTTCGGAAACCCGGTCGTGCCGGATGTGTACTGCACCTGAGCAGCATCGCCCGGCTTAACCTCCGGCAGAGCCGTCAGGCGATCGCTGCCAGCGTAGAGCGCCGCGCGATCGTCGAGGTCCACGACTTCGCGCAAGGCCGGGATCTGGCGGGCGACCTCGGCCGCAATCTCGGCCATCGGATTGCCGCGGTATTCGCGTGTAATGAACAGGCCGGACGAACGCGATTGCTCCAGCACATATTTCAGCTCACGCGCCTTGTTCGCAGGATTGGCGGTGACCAGCGTGATGCCCGCCAGTGCCGCTGCATATTCGATGATCACCCATTCGGGAATGTTTGGCGCCCAGACGGCGATGCGCTCGCCCGGCTGGTAGCGAGAGAGCAATGCGCGGGCGAGCGTCTCGGATTCGGCAAGAAGCTGCGCGTAGGTCCAGCGCCTGCGGATCATGCCCTCGATGTCGGCTTCGACCAGAGCCTCCGCCTCTGGCGACTTGGCCGCCCGCTCGCGCAGGACGCCGCCGACCGTGGTTTCTAGGATTACGTCGTCAGTCTGCGCGGGAAAGCACGACTCCGTCAGTTGCACGCGATACATCGACGCCTCCCATGTCGGGCCGTCAGGCCTTCGTTATCTTCTCGATGCGGCTGACCGCCGCTTCCATCCGCTCGATCAGCGAGGCGGAAGGCGGGGCGCCACTGCGTGGATTGCCGTAGCGGGCGCGGAATACTGCAACCAGATTGTCAACCACTCCGGTCGGGCGCTTGGCGCCGCGAAGGACGATGGTGCGCGCCGAGTACTCCAGCGCACCGTAGAAAAGATCGCGCGCCATCCAGATTTCGACGCCCGGGGCGAGCTCGCCGCGATCCTGCCCGCGCCGAAAAATGTTGTCGAACACGGCGACGTAGCGCTTCATCGTCGTGCGCTCGCTGGCGATCGGCTCGGTTCCGGAGTTGCGGAGTATGACCTCCAGCTCGATGAATTCGCGGTCCCGGATCATCAGCGTCAGGTGATGATCTGCAAGGGCCCGCAGCTGCTCGAACGTGCCTGCTTTGGGATCGACAGCGCTTGCGGCGCCGTCCGTAATCCCGTCCCAGAACTGCAGCACGACGGCCTGCAGCAGGTCGTTCTTCGTCTTGTAGTATATGTAGATCGTACCTTCAGCCACGCCTGCGCGCCTTGCGATTTCGGCCATCCGCGCCCGTTCGAAGCCGTGCTTCAGAAAAACGGCGCGCGCGGCTGACAATATCGCGCGCTCTTTTTCTTCGACGCGCTCTCTTCTGGTGGATGTCTCGGCCCTGGCGACTGGCATTGTCAGAGCCCCATCTGCCGGACGGTGAGGTCGCGCATGATTTCCTCCGATCCGCCGCCGATGGCGTTGACCTTCACTTCCCGATAGATGCGCTCGACCGGATTGCCGCGCAGATAGGCGGCGCCGCCGATGATCTGCATCGCTTCCGACGCGCAGAATTCCAGCGCCTTGGAGGTCGAGAATTTCGCCTTGGAGACTTCGGCGATCGGCATCTCGCCCTCATTGGCCTGCCAGCAGATCCAGTTGAGATAGCACTCGATCTGGTCGATCCGCGCCGACATGTCCGCGATCTTGTGGCGGATCACCTGGTGTTCGATGAGCTTGCGGCCGAACGTCTCGCGCTGCTGCGCCCAGGCGATGGACTGCGCGAGGCACACCTTCATCATGCCGAGCATGGAGGCGACCATGCCCATCCGCTCGTAGTTGAAATTGTTCATGATCGAGAGGAAGCCGCGGTTCTCCTCGCCCAGCAGACATTCAGCAGGCACTCGGACGTCGTCGAAATGCAGGGTTGCGGTATCCGACGCCCACCACCCCATCTTGCGGTCGAGCGCGGTGCGCGAAAAACCCGCAGCGTCCGCTTCGACGAAAAACAGCGAGATGCCTTTTAGCCCTGTCTCGCCTGTACGCGCTCCGACAACGTAATAACTCGCCTTCATCCCGCCGGTGATGAACGTCTTTGTTCCATTGATGACCCAGTGATTGCCGTCCCGCCGGGCGCGCGTCTGCAGGTTGGCGACATCAGACCCGCCTGAGGGCTCGGTGATGGCAAGGCTCGACGCTTTCCGGCCGGCCACGATATCGGCAAGGCAGCGGTCCTTGATTTCCTCGCTTGCGAACTTCTCGATCGGGCCGATGGAGATGCTGCGGCCTCCGATCGCCGCGCCGACGCCGCCCGCTCCGCATTTTGCGAACTCCTCGCTGAACGCCGCGCGCATGAAGCAGTCGTTGAACCCCAGGCCTCCGTACTTTTCGCTGACCCCGAAGCCCCACGCGCCCAGGGCGCCGACCTTCTGGTGAAGCTCCCACGGCACTTCGCCGGCTTCATCCCATTCCGCAGCGTAAGGCGTCACTTCGCTCGCCACAAAGCGGGCAACTGTCTCTCGGAACGCGCGGCGCTCCTCGGTTTCGAACGGATTTCTCATGACCATCCCTGCCCACGTCTCGCGCGCGGTGAAATTGACTCATAAAATGTGAGCGCTATTCATTCAAGTACGCCAACGCGCCGCAGACGCGCAAACAGGGAGGCGGAATGGTCGGCGCGATCCGCCCAGCGACAATCAAGATTGGCGGGGCCAGCGGCTATTGGGGCGACAGCGACATGGCGCTTCCCCAGTTCCTCAAGGCCGCCAATTCTGAAAAGAGTCGCCTCGACTACATCGTTTTCGACTACCTGGCCGAGATCACCATGTCGATCATGGCCCGCCAGCGAGCCAAGGACCCGGCGCAGGGCTACGCCGCCGACTTCGTAAGCGCTGTCCTCAAGCCGCATCTCAAGGAAATCGCCCATCAGGGCGTCAAGATTCTCTCCAATGCCGGCGGCGTGAACCCACGGGCATGCGGCGAGGCCGTGCGGGCCGCTGTGAAAGCCGCAGGGCTCGACCTGAAAGTGGCGATCGTCGAGGGCGACGACCTGCTTGGGCGCGCGCAGGAGTTTGCCGGCGTGCAGGAAATGTATTCCGGCGAGGCATTCCCCGCGCCTGAAAAGCTCGCCAGCATAAACGCCTATCTCGGCGCATTCCCGATCGCCGAGGCGTTGAAGCGCGGCGCTGACATCGTCGTCACCGGCCGCACGGTCGACAGCGCAGTGACACTGGCAGCCTGCATCCACGCCTTCGGCTGGACGCGGGAAGATGTCGATCGTCTTGCCGCTGGAAGCCTCTGCGGCCACATCCTCGAGTGCGGTGCGCAGGCGACCGGCGGCAACTTCACCGACTGGCAGACAGTCGCCGAGACGCTGTGGAATATCGGCTATCCTGTCGCGGAGATTAGTGCGGACGGCAGTTTCACCGTCACCAAGCCCGCGGACACAGGCGGCGCTGTGACCGTCGGCACGGTCGGCGAGCAGATGCTCTACGAGATCGGCGATCCGCAGGCCTATCTGCTTCCCGATGTCGTCTGCGATTTCTCGCAGGTGAAGCTGGAACAGGCCGGCGCCGATCGGGTGAAGGTGTCCGGCGCGCGCGGCCTGCCCGCCTCCGACAGCTACAAGGTCAGCGCGACCTACGAGGACGGCTTCCGCACAGGCTCGGTCTCCTTCTTCTATGGCGACGACGCGCCCGCCCGCGCCCGCCTCTACGCCAACAGCGCCCTCCGGCGCGCCCGCGCCAAGCTCCGCGCCCTCAACGCTCCCGATTATGATGAAGTCCTGATCGAGGTCATGGGCGACGAAAGCCTGTTCGGCGCCGAAGCGCGCAGGACCGACGCCCGCGATGTCGCCCTGAAAGTGGCGGTGAAGCACCGCGACCAGCGCGCCGCCGGCCTCATCCTCAAGGAGCTCACCGGCCACGGCCTCGCCGCCCCGCCCGGTCTTTCCGGATTTGCCGGCGGCCGCCCTTCGCCGTCGCCGGTCGTGCGCCTGTTCTCCTTCCTCATTCCGAAAGCGGACGTGCCCATTCGCCTTGTCCTCGATACCGAGGAGATCAGCCTCGGCGCCGAACCGGGCGCGCGTTTCGACCCCGCCTCCGTCTGCCGGCCGATTGCACCCGATACGCCGAAGATCGACAGCGACGTCGTCAACGTCCCCCTCGTCCGTCTCGCCTTTGCCCGCTCCGGCGACAAGGGCGACAACGCCAATATCGGCATCCTGCCGCGCGACCCGAACTATGCGCCCTTCATCTGGGCGAAACTCACCGAGGAAGAAGTCGCGCGCCGCTTCGCACACTATCTCAAAGGCAAGGTCGAACGCTTCTTCATGCCCGGAACCGGCGCGATCAACTTTCTGCTGCACAACGTGCTGGGCGGCGGCGGGGTCGCATCCCTGCGCAACGATCCGCAGGCCAAGGGCTATTCGCAGATCCTGCTGCAGACGCCCATCCCCGTGCCCCGCGCCATGGCGGAGAACCTTTAGTGCCCCTGTTCCAGTCCCGCATCTCGCCATCGTCGGCCGCGTTCCAGAAGAACCGCGCCGACATGCTGCGCCTGATCGGCAAGCTGAACGAGCTGAACGCTCGCGCGCCTGCGCTCTCGGCCAAGCGCAAGGCCCGGTTCGAAGAGCGCGGCCAGCTTCTCCCGCGTGAACGACTTGCCCGATTGCTCGACCCCGGGATGCCCTGGCTGCAGATCGGCAATATCGCCGGCTATCTGGTCGACACGCCCGATGAAGCGAAATCCATCGCCGGCTCCACCATCTTCTCCGGCATCGGCTTCATCCGCGGCACGCGCTGTGTCGTCGTGGTCGACGACAGCGGCATCCAGGCCGGCGCGATGACACAGGGCGGCGGCTATCGTCTGCGTCGCGCGCAGGAGATCGCGCTCCAGCAGAAACTCCCCTTCGTCCATCTCGTGGAATCCGCTGGCGGCGATCTGCTCAACTACCGCGTGGAAGGCTTCATCGCGGGCGGCGCGCTGTTCGCCAATCTCGCGCGCCTCTCCGCCAAGGGCATGCCCGTCATCGCCTTGCTGCATGGTTCCTCCACCGCAGGCGGCGCCTACATGCCTGGCCTCTCGGACTATGTCATTGCCGTGAAGGGACGCGGCCGCGCCTTCCTTGCCGGCCCGCCGCTGCTGAAGGCCGCCACCGGCGAGATCGCCACCGAGGAAGAACTCGGCGGCGCCGACATGCACGCCTCTGTCTCCGGCCTCGCCGAATACCTCGCCGAGGACGACGCCGAAGCCTGCCTTATCGGCCGCGAAGTGGTCGGCCGCCTCGGCTGGAATCGCCACTGCCCAGCGCCGCCCCCGCGCGCTTTCGCCGAGCCGACGCTCGACCCCGATGAAATCGCCGGCATCGTCCCCACCGACTACCGCACGCCATACGACGCTCGCGAAGTCATCGCCCGCATCGTCGACGGCTCCGACTTCTCCGATTTCAAGCCTTCGTACGGCGTCTCCACCGTCTGCATCCAGGCGGAGGTCATGGGCCATCCCATCGGCATCATCGCCAACAACGGCCCCATCGATCCCGACGGCGCAACCAAGTGCGCACAGTTCCTTCAGCTGATGGACCAGGCCGGCACGCCCGCCGTCTTCCTGCAGAACACCACCGGCTATCTCGTCGGCAAGCAGTACGAACGGGGCGGCATGATCAAGCACGGCTCCAAGATGATTCAGGCCGTCACCAACATCTCCGTGCCCCGCATCACCTTGATGATCGGCGCGAGCTATGGCGCCGGCAATTATGGCATGTGCGGCCGGGGCTATGACCCCGACTTCGTCTACACCTGGCCCAACGCTTCCACCGGGGTCATGGGCGGCGAGCAGGCGGCGATGGTGATGAGCATTGTCGCCGAAGGCCAGGCCAAGGCCCAAGGCGTCGAGCCGGATCGCGCCGCGTTGAGAAAACAGGAAGAGCGCCTCACCCACATCTTCAACAGCCAGGCCGGCGCCTTCTACACGTCCGGCCATATGATGGACGATGGCATGATCGACCCGCGGGAGACACGCCAGACGCTCGGCTTCCTGCTCTCCACCGTGTGGGAGTCTCGCGCCCGCACGGTCCGCCCAAACTCGTTCGGCGTGGGGCGTATGTGATGCCGCAGCTTCCCGCCACCACCGCCATTGAACTCGAGCTGAAATCCGGCTGGCTCACCCTCTGGTTCAACCAGCCCGACAACCGCAACGCTCTCAGCCTCGAACTCACCGCGGACCTCATCGCCACGCTTACCGCGATACGCGACGACCGCTCCGTGCGCGGCGTCACGCTGCGCGGCCGAGGCGGCATCTTCTGCTCGGGCGCAGACCTCAAAGCCTTCAACTCCGGCCACAAATCCGCCGGCGGCCCATCGCGAGAGGCTGTCATCCTGCAGTCCAGGCGTGGCGCTGGCATGTTCGACCTCGTCAACACCATGCCGCAGGTCGTGATCGCCATCGTGGAGGGAGCTGCGATGGCCGGCGGCTTCGGGCTCGCCTGCTGCGCCGATGTCGTCATCTGCGACGCCGCCGCGAAATTCGCCATGACCGAAACCGCCATCGGCCTCAGCCCCGCGCAGATCTCGCCCTTCGTCATCCAGAAGCTCGGCTACGCCACCGCCCGCCGCCTGATGCTTACCGCTGCCCGCTTCGATGCGCGTGAGGCGCATGACCTCGGCTTTGCCGATTTCGTCGCCGAGGGCGGCGAGGCGCTCGAAGCCATCGAGATGCAGATCAGGAAGCAGGTCCTCAAGTGCGCGCCCGGCGCCGTGGCCGGCACGAAGGAACTCATCCGCGCCATGCCCGGCCTGCACCGCGACGGACAGGTGCAGGCGGCGGCCGAAAACTTTGCGGATCGCATGCTGAGCGACGAGGCGAAGGAGGGCGTCGCTTCCTTCGTGGAGAAGCGCAAGCCGAAATGGGCGGTCGATCCGTGACGGACATCTCCACCCTCCTTGTCGCCAATCGGGGCGAGATCGCCCTGCGCATCATGCGCACCGCGCGCGCCATGGGCTTGCGTACAGTCGCCGTCCACTCTGACGCCGACGCCGGCGCGCCGCACGTGAGATTCGCCGACCAGGCCGTCCGCATCGGGCCCGCGTCGGTTGGCGAGTCTTATCTCTCTATCGAGAAGATTATCGCCGCCGCGAAATCGTCCGACGCCACTGCCATACATCCCGGCTATGGCTTCCTGTCCGAGAATTCCGCCTTCGCCCGCGCCGTCGCCGAAGCCGGCCTCACCTTTGTCGGCCCGCCAATCTTCGCGATCGAGGTCATGGGCGACAAGGCTCGCGCCAAGCGCCGCATGATCGAGGCCGGCGTGCCGTGCGTGCCCGGCTATGAAGGCGAGAACCAGTCGGAAAAGGCCTTCTCCAACGCCGCCGCGAAAGTTGGCTATCCGGTGATGATCAAGGCGGCTGCCGGCGGCGGCGGCCGGGGCATGCGCCTGGTTGAAAAGCCCGCCGATCTTGTCCCCGCTCTCAAGACCGCCCGCTCCGAAGCCCAGAACGCCTTCGGCAATGGCGACCTCATCCTCGAGAAGGCGATCCTCCGCCCCCGCCATGTCGAGATCCAGGTCTTCGCCGACAGCCAGGGCGCCACCATCCACCTCGGCGAGCGCGACTGCTCCGTCCAGCGCCGCCACCAGAAGGTGATCGAGGAAGCGCCGTGCCCAGTGATCACTCCCGAACTGCGCGCGCAGATGGGCGCCGCCGCCGTCGAGGCCGCTCGCTCCGTCGGTTATGTCGGCGCCGGCACTGTGGAGTTCCTGCTCGACGAAGCAGGCAGCTTTTACTTCCTCGAGATGAACACCCGCCTGCAGGTCGAGCACCCCGTCACCGAAATGATCACCGGCCTCGACCTCGTCGCGTTGCAGCTGCGCGTCGCGCGTGGCGAGCCGCTCGGTCTGGCGCAGAAGGACGTCGCGCTTGCCGGCCACGCCATTGAGGTGCGCCTCTACGCCGAAGATCCGGAAGCCGGCTTTCTGCCAAGCACCGGACCCATCCAGCTCTTCCGTGTCCCGCATGGCGAAGGGATCCGCATCGACGCCGGCGTCGAAACCGGCGGCGAGGTATCGCCCTGGTACGATCCAATGATCGCAAAAGTGATCGCCCAAGGAGCAACACGCGACGAAGCCCGCCGCCGTCTCATCGCCGCCCTCTCCTGCACGGCCGTTTTCGGACCACGCACCAACCGCGACTTCCTTATCGACGCTCTCTCACGCCACGCCTTCGCCGCAGGCGAAGCCACCACCGCTTTCATCGGCGAGACCTATGGCGATTCCGGCTTCAGCCCTGTTCCTGCCGACGCCGCCCTTCTCGCCGCCGCCGCAGTTCTCCAGCATGCCGGCGCTCTCGCCCGATCCGCGGCCTCTGCGCTTGACGTTGCTCCCTCGCTGCACGACTGGTCCAGCGCTGGCGGCCTCGAAACCATCGTCGAGTACGAAGCGGGCGGCCACGCTCACAAGCTGTCGGTCCTGCCTCTGGGCAAGCGCGCCTACACCGTCCGCTCCGGCCCGGAGACGATGGATGTCCGTATCCTCGACCTCCAATCTGAAACCGCTCGTCTCTCCGTGGCTGACAGCACGCTCGACGTGATCCACCACGACGATGGCCGCACGATCCGGCTCGCCACGTCCACGCATACGCTGGAGCTCGCCAACCTTGCTTCCTTCATCCGTCCGAAGAAGAGTGCAGCCGGGCAAGGCGTCCTTCTGGCCCCCATGCATGGGCGTCTTGCCGACATCTGCGTTGCCGAAGGCGCGCAGGTTAGAAAGGGCGACCGCCTCGCGGTGCTGGAAGCCATGAAAATGCAACACGAGCTCACTGCCGAGATCGACGGCCGCGTGAAGCGCATCGCCGCAACCGCTGGCGCGCAGATCGCCGCGCGCGACGTCATTCTCGAAATCGAACCTGCCCAACCCGTCAAGGGAGACGCCACATGATGAACTCGCCCATCTGCAAGATGCTCGGCATCGAGTTTCCGCTTCTGGCCTTCAGCCATTGCCGCGATGTCGTCGTCGCCGTGTCGAAAGCCGGCGGCATGGGCGTCTTCGGCGCCGTGAACTTGCCGCCGGACCGGCTCAAGGAAGAACTCGACTGGATCGACAAGCACTGCGGCGGCAAGCCCTACGGCGTCGACCTGATCGTGCCCAACAAGATGGAAGGCAAGGCCGACGCCTTCAATCCGAGCGCGCTCCTTGGCGCGATCCCGCAAGCTCACAAGGATTTCGCCGCCGGCATCCTCAAGAGCCATGGCATCGAACCGGGCGACCTCGAAGCCGATCGTTCCAACAGCGTCAACTTCGCCCGCAACATGCGCGAGGACGGCGCCGCCAACAGTCTCGAAGTCGCCTTCCAGTATCCGATCAAGCTGATCGCCAACGCCCTCGGCGTGCCGCCTCCGGCCATGCTCGAACTCGGCCGCCGCCACGGCATACCCGTCGCCGCCCTCGTCGGCGCCAAGGAACACGCCGTCGCTCAGGTGCAGGCCGGCGTCGATATTCTCGTGGTCGCCGGCGGCGAGGCCGGCGGCCATTGCGGCGACGTTTCCACCATGGTGCTGATCCCCGAAGTCCACCGCGCCGTCCGCGCCATGGGCGCCTCGACGCCGATCCTCGCTGCGGGCGGCATCACTACGGGGGCGCAGATGGCCGCGGCGATGGCGATGGGGGCGGCAGGCGCCTGGTGCGGCTCCGTCTGGCTCACCACCACCGAGGCCGAGACCAACCCGGTCGTGAAACAGAAGATGCTCGCCGCTTCCTCTCGCGACACGGTCCGCTCGCGTTCGCGCACCGGAAAGCCGTCGCGCCAGCTGCGCTCGCCCTGGACCGACGCCTGGGAGCGCGAGGATGCGCCCGACCCGCTTCCGATGCCTCTGCAGACACTCGTCTCCGAACCCGCCCTCCGCCGCGTCGACAAGCTGGCCGAAGGCGGACACAAGGGCGCGCAGCAGCTCGCCACCTACTGGGTCGGCCAGGGCGTCGGCCTGATGGAGCAGTCGATGTCCGCCGGACAAGTGGTCCAGGCGTTCAAGGAAGATTTTCTCGCCGCCTATGAACGCCTCGCTGATTCACTGGGAAACTGAGCGACGCGGCAGCTGGCCCCGTCATCTACCGCTGGGTAGATCCTTGTAGGCAACGCCCTTGTCGACGCGCACGTCCTGCGGCAGGCCGAGGACGCGCTCGGCGATGATGTTGCGCAGGATCTCGTCGGTGCCGCCGGCGATGCGCAGACCCGGCGCCCACATATAGGCGTTGTGGAAAGCGCCCTGCATCGGCGCGAGCGCGGGATCGCTGATGATGCCGTAGTGGTCCTCCGCCTCGATGGCGGCGTTGCCGATGTCCTGCATGCGGTTTGCGTTGAGGATCTTGCCGATGGAGGATTCCGGCCCGGGCGTCTGGCCCTTCGAGAGCGCCGTCATCGTGCGGTACTTGCCGAGCGTGTAGCCTTCGGCGCTGACATACCAGCTGGCAAGCCGCTCGCGGAAAGCCTGGTCCTGGATGAGCGTTCCCTTGCCCGAGGGTGACGGCGTCTTGCGGGCGAGCTCGAGGATTTCGCCGTACTCGGGCCCGGACGAGCCGCCGACGGCGAGCCGCTCGTTCATCAGCGTGACGAGAGCGACGTTCCAGCCATTGCCGACCTCGCCCAGGCGCTCCGAGTCCGGGATGCGGACGTCGTTGAAATAAACCTCGTTGAAATTCGAGCCGCCCGACATCTGGTGGATCGGCCGCACGTCGACGCCGGGCGCCTTCATGTTCAGGACGAACATGGTGAGGCCCTTGTGCTTTTCCTTCTCCGGATTGGTGCGGGCAAGCAGAATGCCGTAGTCGGAATAGTGCGCGCCGGACGTCCACACCTTCTGGCCGTTGATCACCCACTCATCGCCATCCCTGACCGCGCGGGTCTTGAGGCCGGCGACGTCGGAGCCGGCGCTCGGCTCGGAGAACAGCTGGCACCAGATCTCCTCACCCTTCAGCGCGGGGCCGACATAGCGCCTGATCCCGTCCGGCGAGTGGAAGGCGATGACGGTGGGGATGCACATGCCCAGCCCGATGGCGAAGGGCCCCGTCGGCGCCTGGAATTTCTGCTCCTCCTGCCCGAAGATCACGGAGAAGATCGGCGGCAGTTCGCGGCCGCCGACGTCCTTGCGCCAGGTGAGGCCGGCATACCCCGCCTCCGCCTTCTTCTTCTGATAGGCTTTGGCGGCCTTCATGCCCTCGGGGCCATCGATGCGAACCAGCGTCTTCGCGTTCGGAACGCCGAGCGTCTTCTCCAACCAGGCGCGCGCTTCGGCGCGGAAGGCGGCTTCTTCGGGGGCGTCGTTGAAATCCATGGATCAATCCCCTCAGGCTGCGTTCTTGAGTTCGAGACGGCGGACAAGCTTCTCTTTCCACACCGACGGACCACCGGCCTGGACGGCCAGCAGCTTGGCGCGGCGGTAGAAGAGATGGCAGTCGACGTCCCAGGTAAAGCCCATGCCGCCGTGCGCCTGGATGTTTTCCTTGGCGGCGAAATAGTAGGCGTCGCTGGCGGCGATGCGCGCCGCGGCGGCCGCGAGCGGCAGCTGGGCGGATTCCGTCGAGAGCGCCCACGCGCCGTAATACGCATTCGAGCGCCCCAGCTCGATCGCGACATACATGTCCGCCAGCTTGTGCTTGATCGCCTGGAACGAGCCGATCTGACGCGAGAAGGCATAGCGCCCCTTGGCGTAGTCGACCGCCATGTCGAGGCAGGCCTGCGCGCCGCCCAGCTGTTCGAAAGCGATCAGCACCGCCGCGCGGTCGAGCACGGCTTCGGCCAGGGTCCACCCCTCGCCAGCCTTGCCGAGACGTTCGGCGTTCGCCTTGTCGAAGGTGAGGCGCGCATGGCCGCGCGTGGGATCGAGCGTCGTCAGCGTCTCGCGCTTCACGCCGGCCTGATTGAGATCGACGACAGCAAGCGAGAGGCCGCCGGCTTCACGGGCCAGGACGATAGCGTGGGTCGCGATGTCGCCATCGGTGACAGGAATCTTCACGCCGGAAAGTTTCGAGCCGTCGAAGCTCGCTTCAATGGACGCAGGCGACGGGGCCCCCGGGCCTTCCGAAATGGCGAAGGCGCCGACGAGATCGCCGCTGGCCACCTTCGGCAGCAGAGCCTTCTTCTGGGCGAGCGAACCGGCCGCGAGAACGGCTTCGGAGAAGAAATAGACGGTGGAGGAGAACGGGATCGGCGCCACCGCGCGCCCGATCTCTTCGGCGAGGACACACAGCTCCAGCCCGCCAAGACCGAGGCCGGCGAACTCCTCGGGGATGGCCGCGCCCAGCCAGCCCTGTTCCGCGACGCCTTTCCAGAGCGCAACGTCGTGCGACTTGGCGGCGTCGTTGAGCACGTCGCGCACGACCTTGCGGCTCGACTTCTCGGCGAGGAATTTCCGCGCCTGGTCACGCAACATCTTCTGGTCGTCGGAGAAATCGAAATTCATGGCGCCGCACTCCGGAGGTCGCTTTATTCTTTCACCTTAGCGCGAACGTCAGGTCTGGGAAGGGCTGCGCCCTAGATACGCGTCGACTTGCCTGCCCAGAACGGTTCGCGAAGCTTCCGCTTGAAAATCTTGCCGGAATCCTCGCGCGGCAGGTCGGTGTGAAAGGCGATCGTCTTCGGAACCTTGAATCCGGAAACGTGCTCGCGCAGGTATGACTTTACGTCACCCTCCGAGAGCGCGACGCCGGGCTGCAGCTGCACGGCGGCGTAGACCGCCTCGCCGTATTCGTCGTCGGGGATGCCGAAGACGGCGCAGTCGGCAATGCCGGGGAATTTGTGAAGCACGGCCTCTATCTCGGCGGGATAGATGTTCACCCCGCCTGAAATGATCATGTCCTTGGCGCGGTCGCACAGATAGAGAAAGCCATCCTTGTCGAAATAGCCGACATCGCCGGGCGCGATCAGGCCGGCCTTCTCCGTGGCGACGCGCTTGGCGTGATCGCGGTGATAGGTGAAGTCGGCAATCGCCGGAAAGCGCGCGACGACCTCGCCGATTTCGCCGGCCGGCAGCGACTTTCCTTCCGCGTCGATCACGCGCACTTCGGCGCCGGGAAGCGGTTTGCCGACCGTTCCAGGATGCGACAGCCACTGCTCGGAGGTGCAGAACACCACGCCGCCGGTTTCGGTGGCGCCATAGTATTCGTTGATGACGGGCCCCCACCACTCGATCATCGCGCGCTTGATCGGCGCCGGGCACGGGGCGGCGGCGTGGACGACGAATTCGAGCGATGACAGATCGTATTTCCGCTTCACCTCGTCGGGCAGCTTCAGCAGCCGGTTGAACATGATGGGCACCATGTGCAGGTGCGTGATGCGCAGATCCTGGATCATGCGAAGCAGGTCTTCGGGATCGAAACGCGCCTCAAGATGCACATTGGCGCCGATGCGCGCGGCAAGCATGCCGTAGGCGTTGGGCGCAGAGTGATACATCGGCCCCGTCATCGCCGTGACGATCTTGTCAGGCGCGCGCGTGCCGAAGCCGAAAATCGCGAACAGCAGGCGGATGCTGAAGTCGTACTGTTCCGGCGTGGGCTGGGCGCGTCGCACGCCCTTGGGATGGCCCGTCGTGCCGGAGGTATAGATGATCGTGCCCGGCGGAGGCCCAGCGGGCGCTGTCCAGGGCGCGAAGCCCTCCAGCCAGGCAGACCAGCCGATCATGCCGGCGGGCACGCTGCAGGCCTCGGCCGGAATGCCGTACGCCTCCCGGATTTCCGGCGGCGTTGCGACAACGAGCACCGTCACGCCTGCTGGAATGACGGAGCGGATAGATCCAAGAAGATCGGCGTGAACCACAACCGCCTTGGCGCCCGAGTTCTCGAAGATGTAGCGCGCCTCTTCGGGCGTGGCGTGCCAGTTGACCGGCGTCGGATAGGCGCTCACCAGGCCTGCGGCGATGCTTGCCTCTAAGAACGCCAGGTCGTTGCGAAGGAAAAGTGCGATGATATCGCCGGAGGCGATGCCGAGACCGGCAAGCCCCGTCGCCGCGCGCGCCGCGCGCTCATTGAGATTTGCCGTAGCCAGACGACGCGCGCCGCTTACGATCTCGCCCAAGGCATTCCTCCATGAAGTCCGATCCGGCTGATCCGGATTCTCGCGTCTGCTGCCGCCCTACGTCCTCGCCGTGTATCGCACCCCCAGCTTGCGGATGGCATGGACGAAATTGTTGGGCGCGATGTCGATCTCTCCGGTCCACTCGATGTCCGGCAAGCGAACCAGCAGCTGGCGATAGGCTTCTTCGAGCTGGATTTGCGCCACGCGCTTGCCCAGGCAGACGTGCGGACCATAGCCGAAAGCGATGTGCTTGTTGGCGTTGGCGCGGGCCACATCCAGCGCATCGGGTTTTTCGAACACGGACGCATCGCGGTTGGCCGCGCCGTAATACATGATCACCTTTTCGCCCTCGGCGATCTTCTGCCCCGCGATCTCGGCGTCGCGCAGCGCCGTGCGGCGCATGTAGATGACCGGACTGACCAGGCGGATGAACTCGTCCGCCGCATTGCCCAGCAGCTCCGGTTGCGCGGCGAGCTTCGCTTTCTGGTCCGGGAACTCCGTCAGCAGCTTCATGGCGCCGGACAGTGTGTTGCGTGTGGTGTCGTTGCCGGCGAACACGATGAGCAGCCACGACCCGTCGAGATATTCGTCGCTCAGCAGTTCGCCGTCGACCTGGGCGCGGGCGATGGCGGTCATCAGGTCGGATTGCGGATCCTGCCGGCGCTTGTGCAGCATGTGTTGGCCGTAGGCGAACATCTCCTCCACGTTCGCGTTGAAGTCGGCGACGAACTGCATGAGTTCGATGCTCGGAGCGATCGGTTGCGCAGCCTGATCGGCGGCTAGGTTCTGCGCCAGTTCGAGATAGTGCATCCATTTCAGGAATTTTGTGCGGTCGGGCTCGGGCACGCCCAGGATTTCGCACAGCGTGTAGAGCGGCAGGCGCGAGGAGAACGCCTCGACCATGTCACACGCGCCCTTGGGCGCCATATCGTCGATCAGCCGCGTGACTTCCGCCGTCACCTTGCCCTTCAGCACGTTTAGATAGGCCGGCGTGAAGAACGGCATGTGCTCGCGCCGCAGCTGAAGATGCTGGGGAGCGTCCATGTTGATCATGGTGTCGTACGAGGCGCGGCCGAGCAGGACATGACCTGTTCCAACCTTCGGCGTGTCCATCAGAATGCCGCCACGCTGGGAGGAGAAAGTGGCCGGGTCGCCGTTGACGCGCATGACGTCGGCGTGCCGGGTCACGGCCCAGAAGCCGGGAAGGTCGCCGGGCTCCGGATGCCAGCACACCGGCGCTGCTTCACGCAGGCGAGCGAACGTCTCGAATGGCTGGCCATGAACGAATGCCTGGGCGTCGTTGAACTGAAGACCGTTCAGGCGGGGATAAGTCTCAGGAAAAACCGGGCCCGGCCTGCCCTCGACCGCGGTCTGACTGATCAACTGCATAGGGACTCTTTCAACGCTACCGTGCCAGCTCCAACGTTGCGCATGCGCTCGCTGGTGCGCAAGCCATAACATAAGGGCCATGGCGTAGGGGCCATAGCATAGGGGCCATAGCATAGGGGCCATAGCATAGGGGAAGTCGATCAGCTGTTCGCCCGGGGCATATCCGGCAAAAAGTCGCATCGCAGCAATGGCGTTGATCCGGCGCTATCGCGCCTTGCGTTGACATTCCAATCACTGCGGATCGGAAGGGCCGCCGCAACAGCCTCAGTCCGGCCGATCGTTGTCGATCAAGACCCGCGCGGCTGCCCCGGCCGGGTCGTCGAACTGCCCCGACCTCAAAGACCAGACAAAGGCGGCCAGACCTGCCGCCGCTAGCGCAAGCGCGACAGGTATCATGAAAATAAGCACATTCATGACGTCTTATCCCCCGCCAGCCGGCCGCGAGACAGGCGTAGCGCGTTGAGGGTCACGACCGCGGATGACGCCGACATCGCAATCGCAGCAACCAGCGGGGTTGCCCAGCCCGCGAGGGCAACCGGAACCGCCAGCACATTGTATAAGGCCGCAAAGCCGAAATTCTCCAGCATCCGTAAGCGCGCCGCACGCGCGATCATGACAATACGCGCCACTGCAGCGAGACTGTCGCCTGAAAATACGCAGTCGCTGGCCAACCGCGAGACGTCGACAGCGCCTCCGGGCGCGAGCGAGGCGTGTGCGCACGCAATCGCGCCGGCATCGTTGAGGCCATCGCCGACCATCAGCACTTTCCGGCCTTTTCCTTCCAGCTCCCGCAGGCGCTGCACTTTCGATTGAGGCGTTGCGCGAGCCGTCCACTGGTCAATTCCAGCGGCAATCGCGGCGCGCGCCACGCGCTCGTCGGCGTCGCCGGACAGCAGCTCGACCTCAAGACCCATCGCCCGCAGCCGGCTCACGGTTTGCGCCGCATCCTGGCGCAGCCGATCCTCGAAGTGAAACGCTTCCGGCTTTTCGCCTTCCACGACGAACCATAGTTCAGAGCCGCTTCCGCTTGCTACGCCGACAAGGGCCGCAGATCCCAACTTGGCCTTGCGGCCCGCGATCACACCCGATACGCCGGCGCCCGCATGTTCTTCAACCTGGTCGGCGACCGGGCCGATGCCTGCTACCCGGGCAAGTGCGCGCGAAAAGGGGTGCCGGCTGGCGCGGGCAAGCATTGCCGCTGCCGCAAGCGCCTCAGCCCTGTGCGGCTCCTCGCGAAGCACCGGATCGCCCAGTGTCAGGGTCCCGGTTTTGTCGAAGACGACATAGTCCACGCCCGCAATGCGCTCCAGCGCATCGCCCGATGACAGATAGGCCCCTTCGCGAAACAGGCGGCCGGCGGCGACGACCTGAACCAGCGGAGCTGCAAGCGCCAGCGCGCAGGGGCATGTGATGATCAGAACCGTCACCGCGATATAGGCCGCCTGGCCAATGCTCGCGCCAAAGATCAGCCAGCCAATAAAACCGAGCGCCGCCATCGCGTGAACCTGCGGGACATACGCCTCCGCCGCCTTGTCCGCGATCCGTCGATAGGTCGATCTCTTCTGCTCTCCGGCTTCGAGAAGCCGCGCGACGTCCGCCATCAGCGACTGGCTTGCCGCTGCGACGGCGCGAACCCGCAATGGCGCGGAAAGATTTATCGTTCCCGCATGCAGCCTTTGTCCGGCAAAAGTGCGCGACGGCTCGACCTCGCCCGTCACAAGCCGCAGGTCGGCGTCGCTATCGCCGGAGACTACGTCCGCATCGACCGCGAGTTTTTCGCCCATGGCGACAAGCAGCATGTCGCCCGGACGGATATCGCTTGCGCGAACGGCTTCAACCTCGCCGCTCATCGAAAGCCGCGTTGCGGCGCCGGTCTGCATCGCTGTCAGCGCGTTGGCGGCGGCGTAGGCGCGCCGGCGCAAGCGGGCATCGAGAAAGCGTCCAATGAGCAGGAAGAAAAGCAGCATCACGGAAGCATCGAAGAAGGCGTGTTTGCCGCCTGTCGCCGTCTCAACGAGGCTCAGCCCGATTGCGAGAATGACGGCAAGGGAGATCGGGACGTCCATGTTGAGACGACCGCGCCTGATCGACGCGAGCGCGGAAGCATAGAAAGTCTGGCCCGAGAAGGCCGCCGCCGGAACCGCGACAAGGGCCGATATCCATCGCAGCAGCGTCCGTGTCTCGGCAGGCATGTCGGCGCCAAACCACACAGGCTCGGACAGGAACATGACCATGGCGGCGGAGAGGCCCGCGACTGCCATGGCCGTCAGCAGTCGGCGCTCTGTCAGGGCCTTGACGCTGTCGGGTTCACCGGGATCGAACGCCGCCGCGCCATAGCCAAGGCTGGTGACCGCTTCCATGACTCGGTGCGGCGCGAGGGCGCCCGTCCATTCAACGCGCAGCTGCCCTGTCGAGAGATTGAGCCGCGCCACTGCGACCCCGGGCAGTCTCGCGACGGCTGTCTCGATCTTCGAGAGACAGCCGGCGCACCTGGCGCCGCGAACCATGATGTCGAGCGTCTTGCGCCCGCCGCTTTCGACGACGAAGGCCGACGGGTCCTGGGCGAGAGGCGACTCGGATGGCGGCGACAGACTGCTTGGACATCCTGCAACGACGGCGGTCATGGGATCACCAGAACCTTGACGGCCTCGAACGCAGGTTCGCTGTCGCCCGGCCGCTGCGCGGAAATGTTCATTTCGACGCGGGCAGTGGCCTGCAGGACGACCGGGGCGATGTAGTCGCCGGGCGCGCGCTCTTCGAGCGCTATGGTTTCCTCGACGCGTCCCATGGCGGCGCTGAACAACTCGACCGAGACCGCAAGACCGCTCAGGGGCCTGCCGTCGGCGGATGTCAGGTGGACGAGCAAGTGCTGTCCGTCGTCCTGCACGACGCCGGCCTCGGCGCGCCATCCCAGCATACGCTGGCGCTCGCGCCGCTCGAACTCGCGGTTGAAGTCCAGTCCAAGGACGTAGGAATTCTTGACCTGTTCGCCGGGAAATGTCGCCACGGCCCGGACGATGAAGAACGCGTCTACCGCGGTGACCAGCGCGAAGAAGGCCAGCAGCGTCCAGAGGACATGAATTCCGCGAAGGGTATGGGACGGCATGTCATTCCTCCGGAGCAAGGAAATGCGTCGTCGCTTCGGCGACAGGTTCGCCGGCGTCGGACAGGACGAGGCGTATCGTCGAGTTGCCTGAGGCGGCGCCCTTCGGCGCTGTCACCAGGAGGCGGTAGCGATCGACCGAATCCGGCCCGGCCGTGACGTGGGCTGACCCGGCGCCGTCGCCATCGCCCACAATCTCGATCCCGGCCCCCTCGATCCCCTCAACCTTTAGGGCCAGGCTCCGCCGGACCCGCTCCTTGTTGACGACCTTGAGCGTGTACGTATTGCGGACGTCCCCTGACGCGAGCTGCACGTAAGGCAGCGAACGGTCCTTGAGGGCGGAAAACTCCAGGGTCGTGCGCGTCGCCAGGCCATAGGTCATTACCGCGGCGGTAATCGCGAACACCACCCCATACAGCGCCGTCCTCGGCCGGATCGCCCGAAACGCCGCCGCCGGCTGCTTCATCCACCGCCGCAGCACATTCTCGTCGGTATCATAAGCAATCAGCCCCCTCGGCCGCCCAATCTTGGTCATGACGGCATCGCACCCATCGATACACAGAGCGCATTGGATGCATTCGAGCTGGGGCCCGTTGCGGATATCGATTCCCATCGGGCAAGCGGTGACACACTGACGGCAGTCGATGCAGTCGCCCCTTCCCTCCCAGGGTTCGCCTTTCTTGTGCGGCCCGCGCGGATCGCCGCGCTCGGACCTGTAGGTAACGGTAAGTGTGTCCTTGTCGACGAGCGCCGCCTGTATGCGCGGCCAAGGGCACATGTAAGTGCAGACCTGCTCGCGCATTGTTCCTGCGAGCGCGTAAGTCGTAAAGGTGAGAAGGGCGGCGAACACGTACGCCGTCATCGGCGCCTGACCGAGGAAGAACGTCTCCGAGAGAGCCCGTGCGTCGTGCCAGTAGAGGATGAATGCGCCGCCGGTCGCAAACGACACGAGCAGCCAGACTGCGTGCTTGCCGCCCTTCCGCCATGCCTTGCTGAAGGTCCAGGGCGCCTTGTCGAGCTTCATGCGAGCGTTGCGGTCGCCTTCGAAGAAGCGTTCGACCACCAGAAAGAGGTCGGTCCAGACCGTCTGCGGACACAGATAGCCGCACCACACTCGACCGAAGAGCGCCGTCACGAGAAACAGGCCGACGGCGGCGAGGATCAGCAGGCCGGTAATGTAGTAGACTTCCTGCGGCCAGATCTCGAGGCCGAAGAAATAGAACCGGCCCCCAGCGAAGTCCGCGAGCACCGCCTGGTCCGGGGCGTCAGGCCCTCGATTCCAACGGAGCCAGGGAAGCAGGTAGTAGACGCCTAGAGCGCCAAACAGCACGACCCATTTTATGAACCGGAACCGGCCATGCACCAGCTGGGGATAGATTTGCTTGCGGCGCGCATAGAGAACGACCGGTTCGTTGTCATCTGGCGGCCCGGGCTCGCCGCCCGTGCCGCCGCGGCGCGACCGCGTGTCAATGAGCGTCGCGCTGCCCATCCTACTCTCCTCCGCCCAGAGCGTGCACGTAGATCGCGAGCGCCCGCACCTTTGCGGCATCGAGACGCTCGCTCCACGCCGGCATGACGCCATAGCGCGGCCCGAAGATTGTGCGACGGAGGGTGTCGCGGTCGCCGCCATAGAGCCAGTCGGCGTCGGTAAGGTTCGGCGCTCCCTTGGACCGATCGCCACGCGCATCGACGCCATGGCAGCTTGAGCACTCCTTCTCGAAGACGGGGCGGGCCCGCGCGACTGCTGCGGCGTCTGCCTCGTGGCCCGAAACCGATGTGACGAACTCAACCAGATCGGCGATCTGGCTGTTCGTCAGGAACTCGTCGCGACCGAATGCGGGCATTTCGGAGAGGCGCGCCTCCTTGTGCCCGGACCGGACTCCGACTCGAATGGTTTGCTCGATCTCGTCGAGCGACCCTCCCCACAGCCAGACGTCGTCCGCCAGTCTTGGGTAACCCTTGGCGCCGCGCCCGCCTGCGCCATGGCAGGTCGCGCAATTGTCGCCGAATGCGCTTTCTCCGAGTGCGAGCGCCAGCTGGCTGAGTTCGTGATCCTTGAGGATGGAAGCCGCGTCCTTCGAAGCTAGTTTGGCGCTTAGCGTTGTACGCTCTGCGTTCATGCGCGCGGTGGCCTCGGCAACATCGGCCCGGTCAGACTGTTTCCACACGCCTGTCGTGTTTCCTTGCATTCCCGGAAGAGCCGGCCACGCAGGCATCAGGATCCAATAGACGATCGCGACAACAACAGTCGCCCAGAAGATAAATCGCCACCACCGCGGCAGCGGATTGTTGAGCTCCTTGACGCCGTCCCATTCATGGCCAGTGGTCTCGACGCCGCTGTGCGAGTCGATTTCAGGCGAGGGGTCGGTCATCGTCGCCCTCCTTTTCGCTGATGGGAAGCCGGGCAGCCCGGCGGAAAGCGGCGCCATTGCGGGGCCAGAGGGCGTAACCAAGCGCCGCGGCGAAGATAGCCGCGAAGTAGACAGTCCCCCAGTTCTGGGCGAAGTGAGACCAGTCGTCGTATGTCATCGCGTCACCGCCGGTTCGACAGATCGTCGGCTTCGTAGGTCGAGAAATCGACCAGCGTGCCGAGCATCTGCAGGTAGGCAACCAGCGCGTCGAGCTCCGTGGGCGCACCGCGCTCGCCGTCGAAGTTCCGGACCTGCACTGTGTCCTTGCGTCCAGAGAGTCTGGTGTAAGCCGCCACCATCGCCTCAAAGTCGGCGTCAGGATCGGCCTGCGCTGCTGCGTCTCCCGCAGCGGCGGCGATCATGGCGTCTGTGTACGGAACTCCCTCAAGCTTCAGCGCCTTCATCTCGTTCTGGAGCGTCGAGAGATCGAGCCGCCGGCCTTCGAGAAACGCGTAGGGCGGCATGATGGATTCCGGCACGAGCGAGCGGGGGTCGATCAGATGCTGCTTCTGCCATTCGTCCGAATACTTGCCGCCGACACGCGCCAGGTCGGGGCCCGTGCGCTTCGAGCCCCACAGGAAGGGATGATCGTACATGCTCTCAGCCGCGAGAGAGTAGTGACCATAGCGCTCGACCTCGTCCCGCAAGGGCCGGATCATCTGCGAATGGCAGACGTTGCATCCTTCGCGGACATAGATCTGCTGGCCGGCCAGCTCAAGCGGCGTATAGGGCCGCATGCCCTCAACCTTTTCGATGGTGTTCTTGAGATAGAACAGGGGAACGATCTCGATGATCCCCCCTATCGCCACCACGATCAGGATGCCGACCAGAAGGATGAAGCTGCTTTTCTCAAACAGCTTGTGATTGCGAAGCAGCCAGCTCGCCCGTTGCGCCACGATCGCCTCCCTACTCTGCCGGTTGAAGGGTTGAAGCGGTTGGCGTGCGCCTGCGTTCGTCCGCAGGGACGTCGCCGCGCGCTGTGCGCACCAGATTGTAAACCATGATCAGGGCGCCGGAGAGGTAGAGACCGCCGCCGAGAGCGCGGATGATGTACGAGATATGCTTGGCGCTGACCGTCTCGATGAAGGAATATTCGAGAAAGCCGAACTCATTGTACGCCCGCCACATCAGGCCTTCCATGATGCCCGACACCCACATCGAGGTTATGTATAGGACGATGCCGATGGTCGCGATCCAGAAGTGCCATTCGACCAGGGCGTTGGAGTAGAGCTTCTCGCGCTTCCACAACCACTGCGTCAGGCAATAGAGAGCGCCGAATGTAACGAAGCCGACCCAGCCAAGTGCGCCGGAATGAACGTGGCCGATGCCCCAGTCGGTATAGTGCGACAGGGCATTGACCTCTCGGATCGACATTGCGGGGCCTTCGAAAGTCGCCATGCCGTAGAAGGCTAGCGAGACAACCAGCATGCGAACGACGGGGTCGGTGCGGAGCTTGTCCCACGCGCCGGAGAGCGTCATCAGGCCGTTGATCATGCCGCCCCAGCTGGGCATCCAGAGCATGATCGAGAAAGTCATGCCCAGGGTCTGCGCCCACTGCGGAAGAGCGGTGTAGTGAAGGTGGTGCGGGCCTGCCCAGATATAGATGAAGATCAGCGACCAGAAATGAACGATAGACAGCCGGTAGGACCAGACCGGGCGTTCAACCCGCTTCGGGATGAAATAGTAGACTATGCCAAGGAAACCGGCCGTCAGGAAAAAGCCGACCGCGTTGTGGCCATACCACCACTGGATCAGCGCGCTCTGGACGCCGCTGAACGCCGCATACGACTTTGCTCCAGCCAGATTCGCAGGCAGTGAAATGTTGTTGACGACGTGCAGGAGCGCGATCGTGACGATGAACGACAGATAGAACCAGTTCGCCACATAGATGTGCGGCTCCTTGCGGCGAAGGATCGTGGCGAGAAAGACGGCGAGATAGGCAACCCAGACAATGGTGAGCCAGATGTCCGCATACCATTCCGGCTCTGCGTACTCCTTCGACTGGGTGACGCCCATCAGGTAGCCGGTGCCGGCGATCACGATGAAGAGCTGGTAGCCCCAGAACACGAACCACGGCCAGATGCCGCCCGCGAGACGCGTCCGGCAGGTTCGCTGGACCACATAGAATGAAGTCGCGATCAGGGCGTTGCCGCCGAAGGCGAAGATCACGCCTGAGGTGTGCAGTGGCCGCAAGCGGCCGAAATTGGTCCAGCCCCAGTCGGGAAAATAGAACAGGTTTGGCCAGGTGAGCTGCAGGGCGATCAGCAGGCCGACGGTGAAGCCGGCGATTCCCCAGAACATCGTCGCGGCGACGCCCGCTTTGACGATGCCGTCCTCATACAGAGTCGAATCGAAACGCGGTCGTCCCCAGCTGTCCTCGTGCCAGAGCCACAGTCCGGCGATTCCCGCAAAAGCGGCGGCGAGGAACATCCAGGCATGAGCGCGAAACGCCCAGTCGGCCGCGTGTGCCGCGCCGTTGATGGCCAGGATGAGCACGACCAGCAGGACGAGCCCCACGCCAACCGTGCTTGAATCGACACTCTGGTCGCGTGAAACGCTGGCCGACATGATCCTGTCCTCTCCCTCTCATGCGGAGACACGTCCCCACGTGGATGCGCTGCGGCTCTGCGTGTGTCAGAGCGGCGGCGTTAATCCTTGATCCAGCTCAAACCGCGCGATCCGTGTTTGCGTAGGGCTAAGCACTCGGTCGCCGCTCCCAAACCTGCGCGACCAGATCGGCGGAGGCGCCTGTGATGTCAGTGATCGTGTTCCTGTCGGGACTTTTGGCCATGATCGCAGGCGCTTTCCTTCGCTCCTGCGCCGAGGGCGCCCCGGCAGAGTTTGCGCGGTCCTGGTGCGGCAATGCGCCGCCATCGGATTTCTTCGCGGCGACTCACTCACATTGCGCCGGGTGCGCCGCTGTTGCCGCTGGCTTGGCCCTCGTCGCTGTCGCGCCGATGTTCATTCCTGTCGCGGGCCGGCGGACCAGCAGGCAGGTTCATCAATGATGCTTTGAGTTCCGCCACAGCGCCTAACCATCGCTCCTCGTGACGCCTGTGGCATGGAAAAACCGTTGAAATGGCCATGACAACGCCCCACTGGCCGGGCGGCTGCGCCGCCCGGCTTTTTCACGCTGTCGCCTGGCCTGCAATTTTCTCGACCGGTCGCCAGTCCTCGACTAGCCTCGTGGCCATGCCCACGACACGTACGATCTCCGCTTTCAACACCGCGACCGCCAGCGAGAACAAGATTCACGATGACGCCGTGGCGAGCCGGTTCGGCTTCTCCGGCGGCCTGGTGCCCGGCGTGGATGTGTTCGCCTATCTTGCTCACATGCCCATGGCGCGCTGGGGCAAGGACTGGCTTACCGGCGGCTTCATGCGGGCTCGCTTCGGCAAGCCGGTCTATGATGGCGACGCCGCAAGCGTGACCGCGACGCCCGAGGCCGATGGATCCCTGTCGTTGTCGATATCGGCGCGCGGCGTTGCCTGCGCTTCCGGAACGGCGAAAGCAACAGGCGCCGAGCCGCCAACCGACCTGCTGCGCACGGCGGAGATGCCGGTTCATGAAAGCCGGCCGCCGGCATCGCAGGCCAGCCTGGCGCAGGGCCTCACGCTCGGAACGCTACGTGAAGTCTATACGCGGGATGAGGGGCTTGCGCATATCGATGCAGTTCGCGACGACGCCGCGCTCTATGACGACGGCAGGATAGCGAATGCGGCGTGGCTGCTGCGCCGCGCCAACTACGTGCTCGCGGAGAATGTGCGGCTGGGGCCGTGGATCCACGTCGAGAGCGAGATCAATCTTCACAGCCTGCTGCATGACGGCGAACTCCTCGAAGTGCGCGCAGCCGTCTCGGACAATGTCGAGACCAAGGGGCATCTGATGGTCGTGCTCGATGTGCAGATGCTGGCCGACAGACGACACGTCATGAGCTGCCGTCACTGGGCGATCTACGAGCCGCGTCAGGTGCGAGAAGCGCGATGACCATGAGGGCGCATGTTCTCGGGGACACGGCGCCGCAACTGGCGGACGTCGCCATCCCTCGACCTGGGCCAGAGGATGTGCTCGTCCGCGTTCACGCGTGTGCGCTTAACCGCGCCGATCTCGCCATGGCGCGCGGGGTGAAGCATGGCGCGGCCGGAGGGCCAGGTCAGATTCTCGGCCTCGAATGGGCGGGGGAAATTGCGGAAATCGGCGGGGCCGTGTCGAGTTTCAAACTCGGCGATCGCGTGATGGGCTCCGGCGCCGGAGCCTTCGCCGAATACATCGCCGTCGACCATGGCCGCGTGCAGAAGATTCACGGCGGTGCGATGTCGTTTGCGCAGGCAGCCTGCCTGCCCGTCGCGCTGCAGACGATGCACGACGCCGTAGTGACGCACGGCGAACTCAAGGCTGGTCAGTCTATTCTGCTTCTCGGCGCCAGCTCCGGCGTTGGCCTGATGGGGCTGCAGATCGCGCGCCTGAAAGGCGCCGGCCTCGTGATTGGGTCATCGACGACCGCCGAGCGCCGCGCACAACTCGCCGATTTCGGCGCACATCTGGCTGTCGATACGAATGATCCGGACTGGGTGCAGCAGGTCCGCAACGCCACGGACGGGAACGGCGTCGATGTCGCGGTCGATCAGGTGACCGGCAAGCTCGCCAGCCAGACGCTCCACGCGACAAAAATCCTAGGCCGTATCGTCAATGTCGGCCGGCTCGGGGGCAACCAGGCGGAGTTCGACTTCGACATCCACGCGCGGCGGCGCATCACCTTCGTCGGCGTCACCTTCCGCACGCGCACCAAGGAAGAGGTGCGCGACATCAATCGGAAGATGCAGGACGACCTCGGTTCCGCTCTTGCCGCTGGCAAGCTGTCGCTGCCGATCTCGCACACCTTCCCGTTTACGGAGCTTGGCGCTGCGCTGGCGCTGATGGGCGCCAACGGGCATTTCGGAAAGATCATTCTGACGCCGTGACGCGCCTATACCGCGGCGTAGCCCTTGGCGTTTATGTAGCTGCGCAGTTCCTGGATACGCGTTTCCGGGCTCGGGTGCGTCGACATCCATTCCTGCGGACGGTTGGTCGCTGCAGCGCCCATCTTCTCCCACAGCCTGATAGACTGCCTCACGTCATAGCCGGCAGCATGCATGTAGTCGACGCCGAGTTTGTCGGCGTCGGTCTCGTTCTGCCTGCTGAACGGCAGCATGATGCCGACCGTCGCGCCGGCGCCGGCGGCCGCCATTACCATGTTGAGCGATTCATTGCTCATTTTCACGGTCGATCCGAGAAGCGCGCCGCCTGTATTGAGCAGCAGGCTCGTCGCCGTCTGCTGGCCCGCACGAAGCGCGGCGTGACGTGCAACCACGTGGCCCACTTCATGGCCGAGAACCGCTGCAACCTGATCGTCATTGTCGGTGAAATCCATCAGGCCCTTGTAGAAGCCCACCTTGCCGCCCGGCAGAACGAATGCGTTCTTCTCCTGGCTGTCGAACACCACGAATTCCCACTGCGCATTCGGCACCTTGGCCACACCGGCGATCTTGTTGCCGACGGATTGAAGCCGCGAGTTGGCGCGCGCATCGCGCGAGATTGGCGTCTGCGCTTTTGTCTCGGCCCAGGCCTGGGCAGCCATCGGCACCAGTTCAGCGTCGCTGGGCGCGAAGAACGCGGCCGTGTCGGCGCAGCCGCTGGCGCCCACAACGCCAAGCAGCATCGTGCCGCCCCACAGGCCGCGCACGATGTCCCTGCGGTGCATGCCCTCGAGAGACCGGACAACCGGCTTGGTTTCGCTGGTCTCGTGATGCTCGCACATGTCAGTCATCTCCCAATGTCCGCAATCCATGCAGGCTAACATAGTCTGGCCGGGCGGGCGGACAAAAGGGCCCTTTCACACCGCAAGTGCTGGAATTTCGTGGGGAAAAGCACGGCTAGATTATGCGATTCCCACGCAGGCCAGCGATCTCCGCAGCGGTCATTCCCAGCACCTCGCCCAGGATTTCATCCGTGTGCTGGCCAACCCTGTCGGGCGCAGGCAGGCGCACCTTACCCGGCGTCGAGGACAGTTTCGGAAACACGTTCTGCATGGGGATACGGCCCATCTCCGGGTGCTCCTCCCAATGGATCGCATCGCGCGCCAGGAACTGCGGATCCTTGAGCATTTGGTTCGGCCGATAGATCGGCCCGGCGGGAACGCCTGCCTCCGACATGATTGCGTCGACTTCGGCGACGGTATGGCGTCGTGTCCACTCTCCGATCAGCGCGTCGAGCTCCGCCTGACGGTCGCCGCGCGCGTGGTGGGTCTTGTACTTCGGGTCCTCCGCCCACTCCGGCTTGCCGATCGCCTCGGCGAAACGCCCGAATACCTTGTCCTGGTTGGCGCCGATCACGATGTCGCCGTCCTTGCACGGATAGACGTTCGACGGCGCAATGCGTGGCAGGATGGAGCCCGAGCGCTCGCGCATGAAGCCGCTCGCGCCATAGTCGGCCATCAGCGATTCAGTCACCTGCAGCACCGCCTCGTAGAGGGCGCTGTCGACCACCTGCCCCTTGCCGGTCTGCGCACGGTGATGCAGCGCCGCCAGCGCGCCGAGACAGCCATAGGTCGCCGCCAGCGTGTCGCCGATCGATATGCCCATGCGCGATGGCGGCCTGTCCGGCTCGCCGACAAGATAGCGCCACCCGCCCATCGCCTCGCCGACCAGCCCGAAGCCGGCGCGATCCGCATAGGGCCCGTCTTGGCCGTAGCCAGACACGCGAACGATGATCAGGCCGGGATTTTCCTTGTGCAGCGCTTCGGGCGACAGGCCCCATTTTTCCAGCGTGCCCGGCCGGAAATTCTCGATCAGAATGTCGGCCTTCGCGATCAGCCTGCGTGCGATGTCCTGCCCGGCCTTCTGCCGCAGGTCCAGCGCCACCGACCGCTTGTTCCGCGCGATCACCCGCCACCACGCAGGCTTCGATCCTTGGCCCCATTGGCGCATCGGATCGCCTTCGCCTGGCGGCTCGATCTTGATGACATCGGCGCCCATGTCGCCCATCAGCTGGCCGCAGAACGGACCGGCGATCAGCGAGCCCATTTCGATTATGCGCAGTCCGGCCAACGCCCCAATAGATTGGGCGCCGCTCATTTCGGGAAGCCCCCGGCGCGGCTGACAAGTCCCGGCAAAGTGCGTCCCATCTTGCCGCTCAGCCACTGCGCCGTGTCGATCAGGCCCGGAAGCTTCAGCCCGGTCTCCACGCCCGACCGCTGCAGCATGTACTGCACGTCCTCCGTCGCGACATTTCCGGTCGCGTTCGGCGCAAACGGACAGCCGCCGATGCCGCCAATGCTCGCATCCAGCGTAGCCGCCCCGGCTTCCACGCCCGCCCAGGCATTCGCCACGGCCGTGTTGCGCGTGTCGTGGAAATGCAGACGGATCGGAATGCCCGGCGCCGCCGCCCTCACCGCCGCCATCACGCGCTTCACCTGTGCAGGAACCGCCACGCCGATCGTGTCGCCCAGCCCGATCTCGCGCGGCCCGGCGGCAGCGACCTTGCGCGCCAGCTCAGCAACGCGCTCGGGGGCAATCTCGCCGTCGAATGGACAGCCGAAAGCGACAGAGATAACCGCCTGCGCCGAACGCCCGTGCTCCCTCCCCAAGCGGATGATCTCAATCGCATCTTCCGCCGTCTCGTCCGCCGTGCGCCCCTGATTGCGCGTTCCGAACCCATCGCTCGCGGAGATCACCGCGCCCAGTTCGTGCACCTGCGTCTCCAGCGCCCGCAGTGCGCCGCGCTTGTTGAGCACCAGCCCGATATAGGTGACATCCTTTGGATCGCGCTTTGGCAAGCCGGCGCATACGGCTTCCGCATCCGCCATCTGCGGCACGCGCGTGGGGTGAACGAAACTCGCGACCTCGATCCGCTTCGACCCAGCCGCAATCGCCCGCGCGATCAGCTCTAGCTTGTCAGCCGTCGGAAAGAAGCCCGGTTCATTCTGGAGCCCGTCGCGGGCGGCGACTTCGACCATTTCGATGCGATCAGCCATGTGCGCCTCCACTCAACACACGCCCGACCGCCTGCTTCCATCCGGCCATCCGCGCCGACCGATCTTCGATCGCCATATCCGGCTCGAACTTGCGGTCGAGCTTCCAGATCGAGCCGGCTTCCTCCAGCGAAGCGAACTCGCCGGCCCCCACCGCCGCGAGGATCGCTGCGCCCAATGCCGTCGTTTCGGTATTCTTCGGCCGCACGATCTCTATGCCCAGCAGCCCCGCCATGAACTGCAGGAACCAGTCGTTGCGCGCCATGCCGCCATCGACGCGCAGCCTTTGCGGCGCCACGCCATCCTTGGCCATTGCTTCCAGCAGCTCCGCGGTCTGGAAGGCCGCGCTCTCCAGCGCCGCACGGGCGATGTGCGCAATCGTCGACCCGCGCTGCAGGCCGAGGATCGCGCCGCGCGCATTCGAATCCCAGTGCGGCGCGCCGAGCCCGGCAAAGGCAGGGACGAGATAGACGCCGGCCGTATCGGCAACGGACTTCGCAAGTTCGCCCGCATGCGCGCCATCGCGGATGATCTTCAACTCGTCACGCAGCCACTGGATGGTCGATCCCGCCGATAGAATGGAGCCCTCCAGCGCATAGGTCCGCTTGCCGCCGACCTGATAGGCGATCGTTCCCAGGAGCCGCGACTTCGACCGTTTCAGCTCGGCGCCGGTGTTGAGAATCAGAAATCCGCCCGTGCCATAGGTCGACTTTACCTCACCCGCCTCGAAGCAGGACTGGCCCACCAGCGCCGCTTGCTGGTCGCCGGCCACACCGCGAATTTTCAGCGACGGCCCGAACAGGTCGGTGGTCCCATAGTCTCCCGCCAAGTCCCGCACATCCGGGAGCATCTGCATCGGCACGCCGAACAGGTCGCACAGCTCGGCATCCCACCTGCCGGTGCGGATGTCGAACAGCGATGTGCGCGATGCGTTCGTCGCGTCGGTGGCGTGAACTTCGCCGCCGGTGAGTTGCCACACAAGAAAACAATCGATCGTGCCGGCCGCCAGTTCGCCCCGCTTCGCCTTTTCGCGAGCGCCGGGAACGGCGTCCAGAATCCACGCGATCTTGGACGCCGAGAAATAGGGGTCGAGCACCAGACCCGTGCGTTCTGCAACCTTGGCTTCATGTCCCGCCGCGGCCAGGCTCTGGGTCTTCTCGGCCGTGCGCCGGTCCTGCCAGACGATCGCATTGTGGATCGCCTCGCCGGTCTTGCGATCCCACACCACCACCGTCTCGCGCTGGTTGGTGACGCCGATGGCGGCGACCTTGCGCGAGCCGAGGCGCTCCAACGTCTGCTCCGCCGTGCGCCGCTGTGTACGCCATATCGCTTCGGGATCGTGCTCCACCCAGCCGGACTGCGGAAAGATCTGCGGGAACTCCTCCTGCGCGGACGCAACGACGGCGCCATCGAGCCCGATGGCCATCGCGCGGCTCGACGTCGTGCCCTGGTCCAGCGCGAGGATCACGCCCTCAGCCATCCTGCCTCAACCTTTCGAACTGCAATGTCGGCACGCCATGATAGGTCGTCCGGGCCAGTTCGCGAAAGCCGAACTTGGCTGCGAGACGAATCGAAGGCGCGTTTTCCGGGCTGATGATGCAAACTGTTCTCGGCGTCCGCAGAGCCGTGTCGGCCCAGCGCAGCGCGGCGCCGAGCGCCTCCGCCGCATACCCTTTGCCGTGCGCCGGCGGCGTCAGGGCCCAACCGACCTCCGGCGTGCCTTCAAAGCTCGGCTCGATGTCGCGCCTTGCTTCCATGATGCCGACTTCCCCGATCACGCGACCGCTGGATTTTTCCTCGATCGCCCAGAAGCCGTGACCGATCACTACCCACATGCCGGCGTAGCGCAGCAGCCGCGCCCACACTTCCTCGCGGGTGAAAGGCCTGCCGCCGATGTACCGAACGACATCTTCGTTGCTCCACATCGCAGCGCAGGTCGGCAGATCGTCCGGCGTGTGTGCGCGCAGGATCAGCCGGTCCATCTCGATGCGCGGCGCGCGATCAAAGCTGGAAGTCATGCACCGGTCCCAGTTTCAGAACCTGCCCGATCTCGTCGATGGCGGTACGGCTTTCCTCCAGCAGCGCCGGATCGGCAAGATCGCTCATGGCGAGCCGGTCGCGATAGCGTCGCCGCACGATGTCTTCCAGCGCGGCGACACGCTCCTCATCCAGGATCACGCTGGCGCCGAGCGCAGCGATCTCTGCTTCCGTCAGCACGACACGCAGGCGAAGGCAGGCAGGGCCGCCGCCGTTGCGCATCGACTGCCGCAGGTCGAGATAGTGCGCCTCGCGGATCGGCCCGTTGCTGGCCAGCACCCGATCGACGAACGCCTTCGCGCGTGGCGTCTCTTCAACCTCGTGCGGCAGGATCAGCGCCATGCCGCCCCGACCTTCACCAGAATGCGGCTGCGTCACGATCTGCGAGTTGAACAGGTAGGATTTGACGGCCTCTTCGAGGCTCATTTCGTCAGGCCCAGCCCGCAGAAGCACCGGCTCGAACCCGCGCGCATCGCCCGCCCGCTTCAGAGCCTCCGCCACGACATCGCCATGCTCAAAAGCATCGCCGTGAAACATCAGGACGTTGCCGTTCGACACGGCGACCACGTCGTTGTGAAAGGCGCCGGCGTCGATCGCCTTGCCGGCCTGCCGCAGGAACATCGCCCCGCCGCCGCCCCAGAGCTCGTGCTGCGTGGCGACCATATGGCTGGCTTCCATCGCCTGCCGCGCGTCGAACTTCGCGCCGGTTGCCTTCTCGAATGCCGAATGGCCATAGACAAACAGCTCGACGCCCCGCTCGCCATGCGACGCTGCGAGGCGGCAATGGTTCGCCGCGCCCTCGTCGCCGAACGTCGGAAACGGAACGGCGGCATGCACGACGAAACGGGAAGCATCTGAAAAAATGGCGCTGAGAACACGCGAGGTTGTGTTCGTCTCCAGGCCGCGATGAAAGTGGGAGGACAGGTTCGCCGGCGTAAGATGGACGCGACCATCGCCGGTGTCGGCGGAAGGCGAGACGGTCGCTGCATTCGCGGTCCACATGGCGGAGGCGGAGGACACGTTCGCAAGCAGCAGCGGCGAGGCGTTCGCGGCTGCGCCGATTACATCGGCGTCGCTGCCGGAAAATCCCATCCTGCGCAAACTCGGCACGTGCGGCCGCTCGTGCGGCGGCAGCACCGCCTGCGTCAGACCCATGCGGATGAGCGTCCGCATCTTTGCGAGGCCCTGCAGCGCAGCCTCGCGAGGGTTGGAGACCTTGCCTTCATTAGCGGCCGCCGCCAGATTGCCATGCGCCAGCCCGCCATAGTTGTGGGTCGGACCAACCAGCCCGTCGAAATTGACCTCGATCGCCCTCGCCGCGCTCACGTTCGCACGCCTATGATCGGCTCGTCGTCCTTCACCGCACCCGGCGCAATCAGGCTCGCCATGGGCCATGCCGAATAGTCAGCTGCGTAGTACCCGGCAGGACGATGATTGCCCGACTGGCCTACGCCGCCGAACGGTGCAGCGCCGGATGCACCTGTTGTCTGACGGTTCCAGTTCAGCACGCCGGCGCGCACGTCCATCTCGAACTGGGCGAACAGTTCCTCGCTGTCCGATATCAGTCCTGCCGCCAGCCCGAAGCGGGTGTTGTTGGCTTCCTCGATCGCCGCCTCGAAGCTTGGCGCGCGGATCACCTGCAGCAGAGGTCCGAACACTTCTTCGTCCTTGCGCGCGTTTACCGTTGTCACATCGACCAGCCCAGGGGACAGGAAAGCAGGGCCTAGCGGCACCCGTCGCGTTTCACGGAGCGCGACGCCGCCCGAGCGCAGCCATTCCGCCTGCGCCGCCAGAACCGCATCCGCCGCCTTTGCGGATACGACCGGACCGATGAAGGGCTGGGATGTCGCATCCGGCTGACCGACCACGATGTGATCCATAAGATGCGTCAGCGCCGCGATCGCGGCGTCGCCCTGCGCTCCGGCGCGCACGATCAGCCTGCGCGCGCAGGTGCAGCGCTGCCCTGCCGTGATGTAGGCTGACTTCACGATCAGGCGCGCCGACGCGTCGAGATCGCTCGCGTCCCACACGACCAGCGGATTGTTGCCGCCCAGTTCCAGCGCGACTATCTTCTCCGGCCGACCCGCCAGCGCGCGATGAATGGCGCGCCCGGCCGGAACGCCGCCGGTGAACAGCACGCCATCGACGCCATCATGCGCCACCAGCGCTTCGGCCGGCCCGCGAGCGCCCTGCAGCAGGTTTACTACACCTGCCGGGACGCCGGCCTGCTCCCAGAGCTGCATCGTGAATTCCGCCACTTCAGGCGTCTGTTCGGATGGCTTGAAGATCACCGTGTTGCCGGCGATCAGCGCCGGCATGATGTGGCCGTTGGGTAGATGTCCCGGGAAATTGAAGGGGCCGAGCACAGCCATGACGCCGTGCGGATGATGGCTCACGCGCGCGATGAAGGCGCCGGCCGGCGATTCCCTGGTGGGCGTACGCTCGGTATAGGCCCTCACCGAAAGGTCAGCCTTGCCGGCCATCGCGGCCGCCTCTGTCGCAGCATCCCACAGAGGCTTGCCCATGCTGCGCGAGATGACAGCGGCCATGTCGGCCTTGCGGTCCTCGACCAGCCTCGCGAACCGCCGCACCAGGCCGATGCGGTCCTCGATCGACGTGCGTCGCCAGCCGGCAAAAGCGCCGCGCGCCGCCGCCACGGCGGCATCGACATCGGCCGCGCCCGCCTCATTGCCCGTCCAGATCACGGCCTCGTCCGCCGGGGCGATGGACAGGAATTCCGCTCCTGAACCGCGAATCCAACGGCCGCCGATGAAGCATTCGCCCGAAAAGGCCGGAAGGGGCTGCGAGCTCACGCGCGCTTCTCCTTCGTCTTGTAGACCAGAACCTGGTCGGCGCCGCCTGCTCCGATGCGCGCGAGCGCGGCGGCGCGGGCCTCGCCATTGCCGAACTGCGTCGCCGCGAACTTCACGACGCTCGCTGTCGAGACCAGGCCACGCGCCTCCGCATCGCCTGCGCCAAATTCAGCGGCAGACATGCGGATCGCGCTACGCACGATATCGATGTGGTCCGTGAACGCCTCGACCGACGGCCCGGCGTCGAAAATGTCGACTACATTGTTATAGTGGAAGCCCTGTGATTTCAGCATCGCAAGCGCCGGCTCGGCGTCGGGGTGCGGCTTCGCAATACAGGCGCGCGCCTCGGCGGGCAGCAGATCCGCATAGATCGGATAGCGCGGCATCAGATCGGCGATGAAGCGATGATCGCGCGCGCTGCGTGCATCCGCCTTGCGATAGTCCATGCGGAAGAACTTGGCGCCGACGGCATCCCAGAACGGCGAGCGTCCCTCGGCGTCGGTATAGCCCCTGATCTCCGCCATCGCTTTCGGCCCGAACCGCACAGGATCCACCGCAATCAACAGCAGTCGTGCAAATGACAGCAGCCGCCCGCGCCCGCCGCCGCGTGCATGACGCTCGATGAACAAAGTGCCGAGCTCGGTGTCGCCGTGGTAGTCGTTCACCAGATGCAACAGGTCGAGCTCGACCTTCATATTCAACTCGGGAGACAGCTTCGAGTCGCGCGAGATGCGATAAGAGTAGAAAGGCCGCTCGAAGCCAAGATTGGTGAAAAGACTCCCGACGCCGAGAAGCTGGCCGTCCTCCTCCATCACCAGGAAGTAGCATTCGTTTTCCGGCGGCAACGAACCGCGGGCGAACGCCAGGATTGATTTCTCGATCCGCGCCGCCATGGCCTCACGCGTCTGCGGCATGGTCAGCATGCCGGGATCGACATGCGCGATCATCGTCTCGAGGCGATCGAGGTCCTGGCGGGCGGCGGGGCGAACGGTTGCGGTCATGAGGAATGCTAGAGCGATTTCACAGATCTGGGAAACCGACTAGCGCTCCGCCTCCAACTGCGCCAGCGTCTGTCTTCCAAACAATTCGACGACGTTGCGCAACTCCTGCGGGCTGACGCCCCCGCCGCCAGCCGCTTTCACATAGAATCTGTCCTCGACCAGACGGCCGTAGCTGCCCGAGCGGGACGTATTGTTCCAGTCTTCAACGACAATGGCCTCGCCAACCCGGCGCCGACGCGCATAGCCGTCGGCTGTCTCGCGGTCGAATTCGGAGGTGGCCGGCCCTCCGAATCCGATAGCCTCCGCGATGGTCGCTGAAAGAACGAGCTGCAACGAGATATAGCGCCTGCCCCTGCGGTATTCGGCCTCGACCTCGACCGTCCGCGCGCCGGCCAGCCCGTTGCGTTCGACCCCCACGGCCACACGATCAAGGCCAGCGAGCTTCATCGGCGTTGCGCTGCGCAGGTCGCCGCCCGCGACCGTCGCCGGCGCGCCGGCAGCGAGGAGCCCCGCAGACTCCGGCAACGGCTTCGATCCCACATCGACCGCCGCTCCGGGCGCCGGGCCATTGCCGTCGACACTGAAATCCGGCAGCCGAGCGAGCTGCGGCAGCAGGTTTCCGCTGGAGAATGCAGCCGCCATGGTCGCGAATCCGACCAGCAGCGCCAGAAACAGCGCCGCGAATGTCGTGACGATGGAATAGTTCACCGCCGCATTGTCCGGCGCGTGCATCACCTTCGGCACGCCCACGAACAGGAGATAGAGGCTGTAAGCCGCGCCTAAAAGCGCGAACACGCCCAGCGCCGGCACTACCGCCAGCACCGCGGCGACCATGGCCGCCGTGATCGAATAGGCCGATACCTTGAAAGCTTGGCGATAGCTCCGCTGCGCGCCGAAACGCGGAGCGATCCAGTTGATCGCATGCGCGAAGATGAAAACGCCGGCGACCGTCAGCATGTAGAAAAGCAGGGCCGAAGCCAGCACCTCGACGATCGGCGCGCGATGTGTGCTGCCGTTGATCTCCACCCCGAGAACCGACAGCCCGACGACAATGGCGATGGTGGGGATGGCGGCGAGCGGCGCGACATAGCCGACAGCCAACTTTCCTGGCTCGGCCAATTCCTTGTCGATGACATCCCATTCGGTCCGCGGCGACAGAAGCAGGTTCGACACTCGTGCGATCAAAGCTTTCATCGACCGCCCCTCCCGAACTGGCGCGTAGCCTATAGAGGGCCGCATGTCCGATCAAACCGCGCGGTAGTGGTTGCCGGTCCGTTAGTGTAAGCGGCATTACGGCCCACTGGCCAGTTGTCCCGCCCCCGTGTAATAGAATCGGAAACTGCGCAGTTTCGGGGGCCTGGTGGGGCGCCCTTTTGTCGGAAACCATTTCGGAGCCCTATCTGATGGACGCTTCAACCGCGCCCCATGACGCCCCTCATCGTCGTGAACCGACATCTGAGGAAAAGCGGCTGACCTTCATCGCTTTGATGATCGTCTTCCTGCTGAGCGCACTCGACCAGACGATCGTTTCGACCGCGATGCCAACCATCATCCGCGAGTTGAACGGCCTTAACCTCTATGCGTGGGTGACGACGAGCTACCTGCTTACGTCCACTGTCATGGTTCCGATCTGGGGGAAGCTGGGCGACCTGTACGGCCGCAAGCTGATCCTGATCATTGGCATCATCATTTTTGTCGCCGGCTCGTGGCTGTGCGGCATCTCGGGGGAATTCGGCGATATTCCGGGCATCGGCGACGGCATGATGCAGCTGATCATCTTCCGCGGGATCCAGGGCATTGGCGGCGGCGCACTGTTCACCACGGCGTTCGCGACGATCGCCGATCTCTTCCCGCCGCGCGAGCGCGGAAAATACGCCGGCCTGTTTGGGGCGATGTTCGGTCTTGCAAGCGTGATCGGCCCCATCGTCGGCGGCTATTTCACTGATCATGGCAGCACTGACATCGCCGGACTACACATCGCAGGCTGGCGCTGGTGCTTCTACATCAACCTGCCGACTTCGATCCTTGCCCTGGCGATGATCAGCATCAAGATGCCGAACCTGGGCCACACGGGCGGCGGCAAAATCGACTGGCTGGGCGGCATCTTCGTCGTACTTTCCATCGGCGCGCTGATGCTCGCGCTGACCTGGGGCAACGACCACGGCTGGACCGCGCCTGACGTGCTGGGGCTGTTCGCCTTCTCGCTGGTCACTGGCATCGCCTTCGTCATGATCGAGCACGTGGCGAAGGAACCCATCCTGCCGCTGGGCCTGTTCAAGATCCCGGCCTTCACGACAACGACCATCACTTCGTTCATCATCTCGATGGCGTTCATGGGCACCATCGTCTACCTGCCGCTGTTCCTGCAGTTGGGACTGGGCATACAGGCGACCAACTCTGGTATGCTGTTACTGCCGCTCATGGTCGGGCTGATCTTGTCGGCGACGCTGTCTGGCCGCGTGGTGACGCGGACCGGCAAGTACAAAGCCATGATGTTCGCCGGCGCTGGCACTCAGATGCTCGGCATCTTCCTGATGTCGCAACTGCACAGCGACGCCAGCCAGATGGACGTGATCTGGCGCCTGTTCATTGTCGGGGTGGGATTGGGCCCCTCGCAGAGTCTGTTCAACATGGTCTCGCAGAGCGCCGCCCCGATACGCCAGATCGGCGTCGCCACCTCCACGGGCATGTTCCTGCGTCAGTGCGGCGGCATGATCGGCGTCTCGATCTTCGGCGCGATGCTGATGTCGAAACTGGGAGAGTCGCTGGCGCAGCAATTCCCGGGCGTGAAGATCGACCTCGGCAAGATGCAGCAGATGGCGGCGACGACCACTGGCGGCGGCGTCAAGCTGCCTCCGGCCATCGAGAAGGCAATCGCGACCGCGATTTCGGATGCGATGAGCTACATCTTCCTCGGCGCACTAGTCATCCTGGCGCTGGCAGTCGTTTCGATCCTGTTCATCCCGCAGATCACGCTGCGCGGACGCGGCCCTGGCCAGAATCCCGAAAAGGCCGACGAGGGCGTATCGCTGTCAGGCCCCGTGACGCAGAATGAGCCAGCCGCCGCGAAGGCTGACTAATCCTTGCGGATGATGCGGTAGAGTTTCAGCGGCGTATTGGCCAGCGGCTCCGGCGCAAGCCAGTCGGGCGGTGTTCCGTTGGCGAGCAGGTTGGCGAGAGTCGTATCCGCGGTTGCATCTCCGGCGGGGTGCTTGGCGTAGAACTGCGTTTCGGGCAGGGCCGCGCAGACCAGCACATAGTCAGCCGACGTCTGCATCACGACGGGCTTCGCTGCGTCCGCTGACGAGCGCATGGCGGTTATCATCGTCATCAGGCCGTCGGAGTTGCGGTGATACGGCGCCGATATCGCCGCGTGCGGCGTGCGCTGCAAGATATTCGGGCCGAGAATGAATTCATTGAGCAGGACGCCACGCGGCAGCGTCGAAAGGCTCGCGAAAGCCTCGGGCCTTACGCAGGCCTTCGAAGACGCTTTCCGGGTCTCGTAGTTCGCGAGCGTCGCAGGCGAGAGCGTCCGAGCCTTCAGCTGTTCGCCAACGGCGCTCCAGGCGGCGGAAGCGGACGCCATCGCCGCTATAGCGAACAGCAGCACGCCCATCGGCGCGGTGCGGCTCTTCCACACCTGCCGGGCGCGCACAGCCGCCCATGCGCCGAATGGAATGGCGAACGCTGCGGCGAAGAACGCGCCACGGATCTGCCAGACCAGTATCGCCCAGCCCGCGACAAGGAAGCCGAGCAGAATCCAGCCATCCGCCGATTTCCAGCGCTTGTGGAGATAGAAGCCAGCCGCGATGAGCCCCGCAAAGGCCGCGCCGGCGAAGCTCAGCACCATTGAGGGATCTTCGGCGATCAGCGCGCCCAAATTGCGGGCCTCGGCGATCTGCACCAGCCAGTAGGTCTGCATGTCGGCGCTCATGGCGGAATACCCCCCGCCGGCGCAGGCAGGGAACAAGGCCCAGAGGGAAGCGAGTGAGAAGGCGCCCAGCGCCGCCGCAGCCGCAAATCGGCGGCCGATAGTCTGCGTGAACGCCTCCGGCAGCACTTGGCCCAGCAGCATGGCGACACCGCCCGCGGCGAGACCAAAGCCCAGGAAAGGCGTCGACATTTCGTCGCAAACCGGCGCGCCCCAGCGCGAAGGCGGAACCATCAGCAGGAAAGTCACGAGCGAAGATCCAGCCAGTCCCGCTCCCATCCATCCCAGCCCGCGCCGATAGACATCGGGGCGGAACAGCCACAGCAAGCCAGCGATCAGAACGCCCGCAACAACAAACGGCGCGCCTTCGGCCGCGGTCGCCATAGCGACGCCGAGCGCAACGCCCGCCACGGCGCCGGACTTCGGAGAGAGAGCCATCCGCAATAGGCCCAGCACGGCCACAAGCGTCAGGATGATTTCAATGCTGTGGTGATCGAACCCGCCGGGCGCAAACTTCGCCGTTGTCGGAAAAGCCAGCGCCGCAACCAGCGCGCCGGCGACAGACGCTTCGGTGCGCAGCCCGTCGCGCTCGCCGATTTCGCCACATATCCGCACGATCAGGTTCATGAAGACGGCAAGCAGGGCGAGCGGCCACGCGAAGGCGACGATGATCTCCGCGGTAGGCTGCCCGACGACCGGCGTCAGCAAAGCAATCGGCGCTGCGATCGCGGTGGCGATCCAGCGAGCCCAATGCATGGAGGTTCCATCCGGCGGATTGAGACGGTGTTGGATGTTGTCCCACCATCCCTGACCGGCCAGCACGTCGCGCACGCTCACCAGCCACATGGTGTTGTCGGGATCAGTGAATTCGAGGCGCACGGCTTGGCCGCCGAACCCGACGATCAGGATCGCGGCGGCCAGCACCCAGCCGAGCCGCCAGACCGGCAACTGCCGCCCACCCGCCTTGGCCGGAGTATCCGCCACAAGAACGCCTGCCTGAGTCATTGCCTGTCCGTCGATCGCCAGAACTTCGAAAATTCTAGCAATTCCGGCTTAAGCATTCGCAAAATGGCGGGAAGACCGGCGCCGCAGTCGTTAACCTTGCGCCTTGGTCCAGACACCCTCGCCACAATGCGGTGGGCGCGCCGCCCTATGCCGGCCGCCAACCAGGCTCACAAGGAAACTCAAGCGGGGATACATCCCCGCGAGTCGGCCGCCTCCACCACCCGTTCCCGGTGCGGCGCGCGGCCCGGAGGGACAAATGAGTATCCGCACTTTCGCCCGCACCGCCGTCATGTCGAGCATCGTTCTCGCTGCGGCCGGCGCGGCTGACGCAGATGTCTTCATGAAGCTGGAAGGAACGCAGGGCGAGGCGATGCAACGCGGCTTCGAAGGCCAGATTGTGCTTGCAGGCGCCAGCATGAGCATCAGCAGCTTTGTCTCTCCTGACCCGGAAGGCGTAGCCGACACAGTCCGCTCCACCAATGTCGGCCCGCTCTATCTTACCAAGTCCCCGGACCGCACCTCGCCTAGGCTGATGATGGCCGCCATCGAAGGCGCGCCGCTCGGGACGGTCGAGATCACCTTTACGTCGCCGGCACGTACAGGCGTTGGCCAAGTGGTGGAGTCGCGTTGGATTCTGGAGGGCGCCGAAGTTCGCTCGTTCAACGTGTTCCCCGACACGGCCAATGGCGGCGCACCGACCGAAACCGTCGAGATCAGCTACTCCTCGATGCGCTACCAGTACTTCACGAAAGACGCGAAAGGTCAGCGCACCGGCGCGATGGAAGAAGTGAGATGGGCTGTGCCTGAGAGCCAGCTTTTCCCCTTCGACGAAGGCTGCCGTTAGGTTTTGGTTTCCGGAATCGGGCGAGTCTTGCTTGCCCGATTCACGGGCGCCTAACCGGTTTCTGCTAGTCCTTTCCGTCTCTAGGGAGGGACTCGATCCCATGGCCAAGGCCTCATTCCACAAGAACCAGAAGGTGTTCGTTAAGCCTGTGGGCACCTGGGCGATCGTCGAACGCGTCCTGCCCCAGTGGGTAAAGGGCCTCGAGGAGCCGCTCAAGGTTCACTACGACGTCGGCCTCGGCCGCGAATTCGCCGCGAGCGAACTCACAGCGGACAAGGGCAATGGCCCGATCGACGACGTGGCCGATGTCGAGACCTGGCGCATCAACCGCGCCCGCAACCGCTGGAACGAAGGCGACGAAATCCCCAATCACCCCTTTCCCGGCACTTTCCCGGTTGTGACGACCGACGACAAGAATTGGGGCGGCTGGCGCGTTCCCAGCTCCGAATATGACCGCGATCCCCAGAAGATCGAGTTCCAGGCTCGGATCATCGAGTCCTCGCCTCATCTGATGCGTATCGCCAAGGAGCTCGCCCAGTTCGGGCACAGCAACAGCGACGATATGCCGTCCGAACTCCTGGATCTCGCCAAGAAGGCCAACGCGTTGCTCCGCCGCATTTACGATACACACGGCGATGTCACCCAAGCGCGCGCCGCTGAATAGCCACACGGATTTGCGGGGATTTCTGGCCGGCCGGACTTTATCTCCGCGCTGAACCCTGTAGGCATTGCACTCGGCGCAGCACGCTACGCAGCGCCGTACCTTGAGAGCGTTGCCGACCATGCGAACCGACACGCCGCCGCCGGTAAGGCTCGCCGACTATCGGCCCTTCCCATTCAAGATCGACCAGGTGCGCCTGCTGTTCCGGCTCGATCCGGGCGCAACGCATGTCATCTCGGAACTCAGCGTACGTCGCACCGGCGAGGCCGACGCGCCGCTGCGCCTCGATGGCGAGAAACTACTTCTCAAATGCATCCGGATCGACGGACGGCCGCTCGCCGATCAGGACTTCGCAGTCGACGGCGAAGGGCTCGTGATTTTCCGGCCCGGCGACACGTTCACGCTGGAAATCGAAACCGAGATATCTCCGGAAGCCAATACCGAACTCTCCGGCCTCTACATCTCAAGCAACCGCTTTTGCACACAGTGTGAAGCCGAAGGCTTCCGCAGGATCACCTACTATCCGGACCGCCCGGACGTGCTTGCGCCGTTCTTCGTGCGCATCGAAGCCGATCGCACGCGATATCCCTTCCTGCTCTCGAACGGCAACCCCACGAACACCGGAGATCTCGACGAAGGCCATCACTTCGCCGAATGGATCGATCCGCATCCCAAGCCATCCTACCTCTTCGCGCTGGTCGGCGGCGATTTCGACGTGTTGGAAGACCATCACGTCACGATCTCGGGCCGGAACGTCAAACTCTCGATCTATGTCGAAAAGGGCGACAGTCCGCGCGCGGCCTATGCAATGCGCTCACTGAAACAAGCCATGATCTGGGACGAGGATGTGTTCGGCCGCGAATACGATCTCGACGTCTTCCAGATCGTCGCCGTGCGCGACTTCAACTTCGGCGCGATGGAGAACAAGGGCCTCAACATCTTCAACTCGGCCTACGTGCTCGCCGACGGCCAGACGGCGACCGATGCCGATTTCGAGGCTATCGAAAGCATCGTCGCGCATGAGTACTTTCACAACTGGACCGGCAACCGCATCACCTGCCGCGACTGGTTCCAGCTTTGCCTGAAAGAAGGCCTCACCGTCTATCGCGACCAGGAGTTCACCAAGGCCATGCGCTCGCCCGCCGTCGCGCGCATCAAGGAAGTGATCCGCCTGCGCACGCGCCAGTTCCCAGAAGATGCGGGCCCCCTGGCCCACCCCGTGCGCCCGGACGCCTATGCGCGGATCGATAACCTCTACACCGCGACCGTCTACGAAAAAGGCGCCGAGTTGATCCGCATGCTGCGCCTTGTCATCGGCGAGGAAGCCTTCTTCGCCGGAATGAACCGCTATTTCGACACCTGCGATGGCACGGCGGCGACCATCGAGGATTTCATCGGGTCGTTCCAGGCTTCGACCTCTCAGGATCTTTCAGCTTTCGCGCTGTGGTATGCGCAGGCCGGCACGCCGCTGGTCCGCGCCAGGGGCGAGTTCGACCAGGCTGCCCGCACCTGGCGCCTGACCCTCACCCAGACAACGCCGGCGACGCCAGGCCAGCCGGTGAAGGCGCCGATGCAGATTCCCGTTCGCATCGCCCTGTTCGACAGCAACGGCTCCAAACTGGAAACGCGCCTCAAGGGCGCGGCGGCCGACGAGCATGTCGTGCTGATGGATCACGGCTCGAACCAGTATCTGTTCGAAGACGTGGCCTCTCAGCCGAGGCCATCGCTCAATCGCGGCTTCTCGGCGCCGATCCGCCTGGTCGACGACATGACCGAACTTGAAAGGGCAGCGCTTGCCGGCGATGATGACGACGCATTCGCGCAATGGGAAGCGCTGCAGACGATCGCCCGCGCCCTGATCCTCGAGACAGTGAATGGCGGCGCCCGCGAACCGGATCAGACGCGGCTGAAAGCCTACGTGCAGTCGCTGCGCAATTCGGTTTCGCGCGCCTCTTCGACAGACAGCGCCTATGCAGCCCTGCTTCTCTATCTTCCGACCGTCGGCGAACTCGTGCTCGACGTCCGCGACGCCGATCCGTCGGCGATCCACACGGTGCGTCTGCACATGCGTCGCGCCATCGCCCGCATGCTGGAGGACCTCCTGCTGTCGGTCATCGACCGCCAGGAGCCGGCCAGGTTCGATCCGTCCGCTCACGCCGCCGGCCGGCGCGCCCTGCGCGCTTCGGCGCTGTCGCTGCTCTCTGCTCTGGGCGACCGCCACGAGGAACTGATCGCGCAGGCCTATCGGTCGGCCGCGACAATGACGGAAACACTTGCCGCGCTGACCGCGCTCTCCAACATCGAAAGCGAAGCCTTCGACACGGCGCTCAAGAATTTCGAATCCCGCTGGTCAGCCTCCCCGCTCGTCATGGACAAGTGGTACGGCGTCCAGGCGATGTCGGTTCGCGACGACCTGCGCGAGCGGCTGCAGAAGCTGATCGAGCGGCCGGACTACGACCTGCGCAACCCGAACCGCGTGCGCTCGCTGGCTGCGTCCTTTTCGATGAACAACCCGGTTGCGTTCCATACGGCCGATGGCTGGGGCTATCGCTTCCTGGCCGATCTGATCCTCAAGGTTGACCCGCTCAACCCCGCGCTTTCGGCCCGGCTTTCGACAGCCTACGAGAGCTGGCGGTCGTTCAACGCCCCTCGGCGCGAGCGGGCCCAAGCCGAGCTGACGCGGCTATCCGAGGCAGGCCTTTCGAAGAACGCCCTGGACATTGTCGGACGGGCCCTGGCCGAACCGGCCTGAAACACGAGTTTATCGGGCGATGTCTGCCGCCCGACCGATCCTTCCCACGCGCTCGAACCCGATATCGTTAACCGCTGCATAATCATGCGCCCTTAGCGTTCACAGCGCCTTGGTGTGACGGACGAACGGATGCCGCTTCCAACCCCTGATGGTGACCGGTTCCGCGAATTTGCTTTCGCGGCGGCGGACCTGTTGGTCTCGACCGATGCGGGCGGCCGCATCATGCGGGCGGATGGCGACGCCACACTGTTTCACTGCCCCTCCAGCGAGCGGCTAGTCGGCAGGAACGCGCTCGACCTCATCAGCGAGGGCGAGGCCGGCCGTCTGCGAGAAGAAATGTGGGCGCTGGGACCAGGCCGAAGAATCTCCTGGGAAGATGCAGGTTCGATCGAAGGCGGCCGGCGGATAATCGTCCAGCGCAACATGGCCGAGCCGAACACGTTCAGTTTCGTGGTCTCCCGCATTCCTGCGTCGGCCAACGTCCGTGGCGATCGGGCCGAAGACCTGATGGCTGAGCGTTTCCGGGATGCGGTGATGAACGGCCGCCTGATGGCTGCGCGTCAGCCAGTGGTCGAGACGCGCTCGGGCGCGATCAGCCACTATGAGATTCTCGCACGCTTCGATGGCGAGGACTCGCCCGCCGACCTAATCGCCGCCGCCGAGAAGAGCGGACAGATCGCCCACCTCGACTACATCATGCTCAGCGCCGCCGCCGCGCAGCTGGAGCAGAACCAGGACCCGGACTACCGCCTGGCCGTGAACATATCGGGGAAATCGATCCAGCGCCTCGACGTGATCCGCGAACTCTGCGCGGTTATCTCGGGCCACACCTTCCGCCGCAGCCGCCTGATCGTCGAAGTCACCGAATCCGCGCAGATACACGACATCGAAAAAGCCACGGTCGCGGTCGCCATGCTGCGCGCCAGCGGCATTAGCGTTTCGCTCGATGATTTCGGCGCGGGCGCCGCTTCCTTCGGCTACCTGCGAGCGCTGGATGTGGACGGGCTGAAATTCGACGGCAGCTTCCTGCAGTCGCCGGAAAGCAACATCCGCGGCCTCGCCCTGATGCGCAATGTGGCGCGCATGTGCGCCGAACTAGGCATCGCAGCGGTTGGCGAACGGGTCGAGACCGAAGCGGAGCGCAAGTTGCTGATCGAGGCCGGCGTCCGCTATGCCCAGGGCTATCTGTTCGGCGTTCCCTGCATCGATGAGAGCTTCTTCGCCCGCGGTTCGCGCTCCATGCAGCGGGCGGCCTGACGCAGGACGATTTTGCATCGCGCGACGGATTTGCGCGGTTGTCATCACACCGCGTTCTTTCGCCAGGACGACTGTCGATATCGGCCCCCCCGATCGCCAACACCGGAAGGACGAAAGCTACAAGGTATCGGAACACCGCGAGAACCTGTTCGGGCCAAGAGCCGCCGCGCTTCGGTGGGAGGCCGCCGACCCCGTAGCCTGAACGCTCCATAGGGTTTATCCTTTTGGTTATCGCGGTTTTTCGGTGGTCCGTGGCCCACAGTTAATCTCCGGTTAACCCTTTCGCAGCTTTTCGAATCCAAAGCTGGTGAGTCCGTTCTGATGCGGAAGGATTTGTATTGGGGACGCGCGCGCCCAGGGAGAGCCAGGCCAGTCCGGAGCCTAAGCCGCGCGGCGCGGTTCCCGTCGCCATGCTCGCTGTCCTGCTGGTCGCTTTCGGCGGCGCGCTTGGCCTGAAGGCGATCGAAGAACGCCAGTCCTCCGACCATTCGATCCTCGTCCAGCAGTCTCGCGAGGCCGAAGCGCTGTCCGGCCATGTCCGCGCCGAACTGATCTCCGCCCGCGCTCGCATGGAAGGTCTGCTGCTGACAGGCGCCTCGCTCGAAGCAATCCGCCGTGGCGCGCCGTTCGACGCCGTCAGCGAGCGCCAGCCGCCCGACGGCGTCTGGGCGCAGCTGGCCGACAAGGAAGGCGTGCGCGTCTTCGCGCAGGACTCCAGCGGCAAATGGATCGCAGGCGTCCGCGCCAGCGCTGCGCTTATGCCGGAGGCGCTTGCAGGCCGCAGTTTCTATCTCGCGGCGACGTCGAGCGTCCCCGCCGAACCCCGCTTCGAGTTCGACGGACTTCCAGCGCTCCGCCCTGGCCTGCGCACCCGTGTCGGATGCAGGGATATCCGCATGCGTCTTCCGCCCAACGCCGCTGGTCGGCCTGGGCGACCTCAACCGGCTGATCATCTACGGGCTGCTCATCGCGGCGCCGATCCTTGCCGTGTTCGGCCTGGTCCAGACCATCAACCGCCTCAAGCACGAACAGTTCGGCGGCGTCATTCCGGCCGGAAAGCTGTCCGCTCCGCCCAACATGGCCAGCTGGCGCCAATTCGAAGTCGCCGGATTCATCGGCCTGTGGCGCTGGGACCCCGTCACCAAGCTGCTCACGATCGGACAAGAGTCGGCCAACCTCATCGGCTCGCCGCGCGCTGGCGAGATGACGCTCGACGAGTTCACCTCGATGATTTCGGACGACGACCGCCGCCGCGTCCGTGGCGCGCTGGAACTATCCGGGCCGATGCGCCAGATCAACGCCGCCTTCCAGGGCATTGGTCGCTCGGGCGGCAAGTTCTTCGAGATGATCGGGGCCTCGACCGACGGCGCGTTCGCCGGCGCGATCCTTAACGTCACTGACCGCATCCATGCCCAGCACCGCTCGCGCCGGGCCGAGGCCCTCGCCCGCACCGCGCTCGACGCGCACCCGGGGCCCTTTGCTGTCTGGGACAGTCGCAAGCGCCTAACTCACTGGAACGCGGCCTTTTCGCGCGTCTTCAACCTCGACAAATCGGTTGTCCAGGCCGGCGCCTCCTACGACTTCGTCATGGCGGAACTGGCGAAATTCGTCCGCGTTGAACGTCCGCTGGGCGACGACGCCAACGCCCGCGAAATGCTGCTGCTCTCCGACCAGTGGGTTCGCCTGGTCGACCGCCGCACCGCCAGCGACGGCCTCATCACGGTCGGCCTCGATATCTCCAACCTCAAGCGCCAGGAAGCCTCGCTCTCCCGCTCGGAGCGCAAGCTGCGCGCCAGCGTCGTCGAACTCGAGCGCACCAAGGGCCAGACGCAGGAACTGGCCGACAAGTACCAGGAAGCCAAGGTCCGCGCAGAGCGCGCCAGCCAGGCCAAAGGTTCGTTCCTGGCCAACATGAGTCACGAGCTGCGTACGCCGCTCAATCACATCAACGGCTTCTCGGAGATGATGGCGGGCGAGATCTACGGCCCCCTGGGCGATCCCCGCTACAAGGAATACGCCGAGGCCATCCACCAGTCGGGCCAGCATCTGCACGACATGATCAACGACATCCTCGACATGTCGAAAATCGAAGCCGGCAAGATGCAGCTGGCCCAGCGCGTGATCGATGCGTCCGACGCCGTCGACTCAGCCGTGCGCCTGATCCGGCGCCGCGCCGCAGACCGCCAGGTGACGCTGACCTTCGATCCGGACGACGACCTGCCGGACATCAACGGCGATCATCGCGCCATCAAGCAGATGACGCTCAACCTGCTCACCAACGCCATCAAGTTCACCGATGCCGGCGGCGAAGTGCGCGTCACCGTCACCGTCGACGGCAAGTGGCTGCTGATCCGCGTCACCGACACCGGCGTCGGCATTCCGGCGGAAGATCTCCCCCGTCTCGGCCAACCCTTCGAGCAGTCGAAGGCTTCCGAAAGCCGCAACACGCAGGGCACAGGCCTCGGCCTTGCGCTCACCAAGTCATTCGCCGAAATGCATGGCGGCCATCTGACGATCGAGAGCGAGCTTGGCGTGGGCACCAGCGTCTCGGTCTTCCTTCCGCTGCTGCCCGAGGATGCAGCCCGCGGCGGCGCAGCGAACGCGCCTCAGCGCGAGCCGGTCTAGGCTCAGCCGCCTGCCCGATCGACATGCAGTCTAGTTGGTTTTCGCCGGAGCGTCGCCCGATTGCGCCGGCTGCGCCTCGCCCGGCTTTCCTTCGACCTTAGCGCCTTCTCCGCGCGGGCCCCGGCCGGGTCCGCGGCCGTCGCCGTTGCGCTGCATGCGTGCGTTGAACGGCGTCAGCAGACCGACGGCCGCCGTGGCGCGCGCCACCGGCGGCATCTTGCCGAGATGGCGGATCAGGATGTCCTCGGCGCTCTGCTGCATGCGCTGTTCGCGCGTCTGGAAAATCGTCACGGCGTCGCGCAGCTTCGCTTCGTCGAAAGGTTCGGCGAGCGCCGCACTGTAGACGGCCTTGCCCGCTTCGGACAAATGCTTGCGCTCGCCGTCCAGCGCCACCCAACGGTCACGGAGCTGCTGGCGCAGCTCCTTCCGGTCCGATTCCGGCAATTGCTCCCACGCCGCTGCAACCACGTCCGACGCGGGCCCGTAGCGCTCCAGCTGCAGCTTCACCGACGGTTCGGCGCCTGTCGAATTGAGCAAGCGCCCCCCGACTATGCCCAGCAACGCCGCGTTCACAGCGAGCGATGCAATCAGGAAGATGGAAGTCTTGGACGGCATGTCGAGCTCAGTTCTCCGGATCGTTCATCGCGGTGATGAAGACCGAGCCGGCGCCAGCGCCGGTCAATGTCAGCATCTTCGCGTAGTCCGCCTCGAGCGAAGACGCCGGCTCGCCCGCGTAACCAACGGCAAACCCCAGCGCCAGCGACGCTGCGATCGCCCCGCCGGTCGCCCACTGAGGCATGCGCCATTTGTCGAACAGCTGCGCCCGGCTTTGCGCCGTCAGCCGTCCAGGGGCGAATGACAGCACTTTCGTTTCAAGCGCGATGGTGGCGGGCCCGTCCTTCTCCAGAGCGAGCAGATGGTCGAACGACCGCTCGCTTTCCCAGATGTCTTTCAGGCGATGCGGAGCAACCTCGAGAAGAGCTTCCGCAGCGATGCGATCGTCCTCGGGCCAGCGGGACAGCTCTGCCCCGTAGGCGCTCAGCAATTCGATGAAACGTGCTTCGTTCATGGCCAGCCTCGTCACCCGGTCTCGATACCGCTCATCAGATCCGCCCTCTCGTTCGAGAGTTCTGACTTGAGCGTTCTGCGGGCCCGCGACAGCAGGCTTTCGAGAGCGTCTACGCTGACGCCCAGTATGTCCGCAGCTTCTATGTTCGTCCGCTCCTGGTAGTAGCAGAGCACCAGCGCCGCGCGCTGGCGTTCGGGAAGTTGTTGCAGCGCATCGCGAACCCGGTCGCGCCGCTGGCGGTCGTCCAGCGCCCGGGTCGCGGATGCCCGCACATCCGGCGTCTCGGGAGAAACCTCCCCGCCCTGCCGTCCGCTCCGGCGCAATCTGTCGAGGCAGAGGTTCATGGCGACCCTGTGCATCCACGTCTCGAACTTGGCCTGGCCGGGCTTCCATGCCGCGGCGTGCTTCCAGACACGGAGGAAAACCTCCTGCGCCACGTCCTCGGCTTCCGCGTGATCGCCCAGCATGCGCCTGGCGAGGCCGACCATTCTGGAGAGGTGACGCCGAACGAGTTCGGACGCGGCGCGCTTATCGCCGGCGCCGACACGGCGCACCAAATCCTCGTCCGGATCCCGCATGGCTGGGACGCCAACTCCGAGAAATGACCTGCCCGGTCTGAGGGCCAGTCCATCCAAGCTGTACTGCTCTCCACTTTATGCATCCTGCCGCGGCATTTGCCGAGCAATTACTTGCTCTTCTGCGGAGCTGTCTCAGCGCGCCGGGGCTCTACTCCTGTATCTGTCAGGTCAAACGGCGGGCGGGGTTTGTTCCGTCGAAAGCGGGCCGAGTTTCCCCGCGCGCACGCCCTCCACCGCTCCCTGAATCCGGGCGAGATTTGCCTCCAGAGCCGCGAAGTCCGGCGAGCCAAGATGGCCGGCTAACCATGATTTTAGGCCTGCCGAGGCCTGGGCAGGGTCGAACGAATCGCCTGCGGCGCTGCGCAGCGCCTGCTGCAGGTTCAACTGGAAGGTCAGCCCCTCTGCCAGCCTCGCCGCCTCGCCGGGGCTCATCCGGTCGGCCGCGGCCAGCGCCTTGAGGGCGTCGATCGAGGTCGGACGCACCACGCCGGGGGCGGCGCCGGCCGCCTTCAGGATCCCGTGCTGGATCACGAACTCGATATCGACCAACCCGCCCGGCGCCAGCTTCACGTCCCAGCGCGATTTCGCCGGTCGTTCCCTCGCCATCCGCCGCCGCATGTCGGCCGCATCTTCCGTGATCTTGGGATCTGCGCTTTTCAGCTGGATAGCCTCGCGCGCCGACTCGACGATTCGCTGACGCAGCCCCATGTCGCCCGCCACCGGGCGCAGTCGCGTCAGCGCCATGAACTCCCACGTCCACGCCTCGCCGCGATAGTAGTTCTCGAACGACGAGAACTTGACAGCGACAGGCCCGGCGCGGCCCGACGGACGCAGCTGCATGTCGACCTCGTACAGCGTGCCTTCCTCGGTCGGCGCCGACAGGGCGGCGATCAACCGCTGCACGAAGCGCGCGGCCAGCGCGCCGCCGGCGTCGCCCCCCGGCTCGTAGATCAGCATCAGGTCAAGGTCCGAAGACGCCGTCAGCTCCCTGCCTCCGAACTTCCCCAGCGCGCACACAGCCCACTTCCCGATCGAACCGGGGAAGCGCGACAGCACGTCTTTCTCGCACGCATCCGCCAGCACCACGACGCACGCATCGGCCAGATCGGCATAGGCGGCCCCGGCCTCGGACGCGCCGATCGCGCCGCGCAGCAGCTGGTAGCCGATCCGGAAACTCTCCTCGCGGTGAAACCTCCGCGCCGCGTTGAGCTGGCCCTCGAACCCGTCGGCGCGGTGCAGCTGATCGCGCAGGCGCGTCTCCCGCGACCCCGGCGCATCGCTCGACACCGGCGAGCGAAAGGACGGCTCCAGCATGGAATCCATCAGCACCGGCCGGCGCGCCAGATCGGCCGCCAGCTTGGGCGCAAACGACATCGTCTCGATCAGATCGCGTGTCAGCGCCGGCTCCGCCAGCATCAGCGACATCACCTGCACGCCCGACCCGAGCGAGGAGAAGAACTCAGAGAACCGCTCGAACGCCGTATCGGGTTCGCCGACCTCCGACATCACCTTCAGCAGACGCGGCCCAAGCGACGTCAGCAGCTGCTGTCCCCGCGCCGAGCGCGTCGCGGGCACGCCGCCCCGATGCCATTGCTGGAACACGTGGATGATCCGCGACGGATGGCTGAAGCCCAGCGCCTTCAGCGTGGCGACGGTTCCCGGATCGTCATCGACCCCCGTGAACACAAGGTTCCCCGCCTCGCCGGAAAGCCGCTCCTCCGTCGCGAACAGGTCGGAGTAGATCCCGTGCACGCGCGCCCGCACCCGCGCGATATCGGCCTCGAACTGCCGCACCTCGCCATACCCGCACAGCGCCGCAATCTCCGCGCGCTTCTCGGCTCGGTCCGGCAGGTGGTGTGTCTGCTCGTCATTGACCATCTGGATGCGATGCTCGAGCGCGCGCAGGAAGTCGTACGCGCGCACGAGGTCTTCGGTCACTTCCGGCGCCACGATCTGGCGTTCCGTCATCGCTGCGAGCGCGGTCTTCGTCTGCGGTGACCTTATCTCCGGAAACCGCCCGCCGAGGATCAGCTGCTGCACCTGCGTGAAGAACTCGATCTCCCGCACGCCGCCGCGCCCGAGCTTCACGTCGAAATCCAGCGACGCCAGATCCGCATGCCCGCCGTGCGAGTGTATTTGCCGCTTGATCGAGTGAATGTCCGCGATCGCCCAGTAGTCCAGGTGCCGCCGCCACACATAGGGCACGAGCTCTTCGAGGAACGCCTTGCCCGTCGTCTCGTCGCCTGCACAGACGCGCGCCTTGACGTGCGCCATGCGCTCCCAGTTCTGACCGACGCTTTCATAGTAGCCCAGCGCGAACTGCGTCGAGATCGCAGGCGCCGTCGATGCCGGATCGGGCCTCAGCCTCAGGTCTGTGCGGAACACATATCCGTCCTCCGTGCGCTCTTCCAGGATGCGCACGAGATCGCGCGTCAGCCGCAGCATGGCCTCCTTCGCGCGCGCGCCTTCCACCGGCAGCACGTCGAGATCGAACAGCACGATCAGATCGACATCGCTCGAATAGTTCAGCTCTCTCGCGCCCATCTTGCCCATGGCGAGCACGAACAGCCCCGGCAGCTCGTCGCTGTCGCGCGTCTCGCCGAGCTTGCCTGTCGCCCATGCTTCCTGGATCGCCAGCTTCAGGGCCGCCTGCACGGCCGCGTCCGCCAGCTGGGTGATGCGCTCCACCACCTGGTCCAGCGTCCAGATCCCTGCGAGGTCCGCCGCGGCTATCGCCAGGTGCGCCGCTTCTTTCGTCCGCCGCAGCGTCTTCATCGGCGCCTCAAGCGTCGTCGCGCCGCGCGTCTGCGTCGTCGTCGCGCGCGGCGTCGTCGTCGCAGCGACGCGCGGCGCGGCGCGGATATTTCGCAACAAGGCCTCCAGCGCCTTTTCGGGGCCATCCGCTTCAATTTGCTGGACAAATTCCGGCATTCGCCGGGCTACGCGCGCGAGATAAGGGGAGAAAGATTCGGCCTGCCGCAACGCGCGGCACGGGTTTCCCTCGCCGCCGGCAATGGCGCCCAGCCCCAGAGACGATAGCTGCGAGGAAAGCCGCTCGGTCATGCGTGGAGCCTAACGTGCGACGCTCGATATTCCACCGGTAGGAGAATCATAAGGGGGAAGCAGATCATGCGGCCGGAAGGGCCAGCATTGCGCAAAGGCCGGGCCTGTCGCGAGGACCGCCGCCGTCGCTCAGCACCAGACGGCCGGCATGAGCCTCCGCTACGGCAGCCGCGAGACTGAGCCCCAGCCCGCTGCCCGGCTCGCTGCGCGACTGCTCCAGCCGCACAAAGCGCTCGATCACTCGCTCGCGGTCGATCGGCGGAATGCCTGGCCCGGAATCCGTCACCGAGAGCTCTATCTCGCCCGTCAGCGCGCGACTGGCCTTGAGCTGGATCGAGCCGCCGCTGGGCGTGTACTTGACCGCATTATCGACGAGGTTGGCCATCGCCTGCGCGATCAGGTCCTTGTCGGCCAGCACGAACAGGTCCGGCTCGTGCGAATAGCTAAAAGTCAGCTGCTTCTCCTCGCACACCGGCTGGTAGAGCTCCGCCAGCTCGTCCGTGATGCTCGCCACATCGGTTCGCTTGAACGACCCCGAGGCGCCCGCCTGAACGCGCGACAGGCGCAGGATGGCGTTGAAGGTATCCAGCACGCCATCGACATCGTCGATCGACCGCACCAGAGCCGCCCTCGGACCGTCCGAATTCGTATCCAGCAGGCCGGCCTCAAGCCGGTTGCGAAGCCGCGTCAGCGGCGAGCGGAGATCGTGCGCGATGGAATCCCCAGCCGAACGCGACGACGTCACCAGCCGTTCCAGCTTCGCCAGCATGGCGTTGAGCTGTTCCGATAGCCTGTCGAACTCGTCGCCCGACCCGAACACCGGCGCGCGGCGCGACAGGTCCCCGCCCATGACGTCCTCGGTGGTCTTGGCCAGCTGTTCCGCGCGCTGCGCCGCCGAACGCGAGATCACCACCCCGCCGATCAGCGACAGCACGAAACCCACCGCCGCCGAGCGCCACACCACGTCGCTGATGCGCCGGTTCATCTCGCCCAGCTCGCCCACGTCATAGGCGACCATCAGCACGCCGTCGGCGAGGCGCGAGATGCGCCCCTCGGCCGATCGTCTGCTGGGCTGGCCCTCGATGGTGCGGGCGTCATAGTCGAACTTCACATCGACCACTTGCGCCGTCTCGGGCGCAGGCGCCGGCAGCACATCGAAGTCGCCGGAGATCTTGTGGCCGTCGGGGTCCTGCAGGAGATAGAAGAACTTGCCGCGCGCCGACGAGCGCTCGACCACCGACTGATTCAGGCGGTCCAGGCCGCCGCCGCGATAGGCGGCGTTCAGCTCCGAGAACTCCGAGTTGAGTTCGATTCCGGCCTGCCGGGCGAGATGGCCCGCCGTCTCATAGTAGAGATAGGCCAGCAGGGAGGCCGAAAACAGAATGAAGATCGAGGCGTGCAACAGCGCCAGCCGGAACGTAGTCGTCCGGACCAGCGCGGGCAGGCCGCCGCCAAGCTTCATGGCTCAAGACTTCGAAGTCATGCTTCAAGCCGATATCCCGCGCCGCGCACGGTGTGCAGCAGGGGCCGTTCGAAATCCTTGTCGATTTTCCCGCGAAGACGGGAAACGTGGACGTCGATCACGTTGGTCTGGGGATCGAAGTGATAGTCCCACACCTTTTCCAGCAGCATGGTGCGCGTCACCACCTGGCCGGCATGGCGCATCAGGAATTCCAGCAGGCGGAATTCGCGCGGCTGCAGGTCGATCTTTCGGCCATCGCGCGTGACGGTGCGCGCCAGCAGGTCCATCTCCAGCCCGCCGACGACCAGGCGCGTCGTCGGAATGTCGCCCGTGGCGCGGCGGCCCAGGGCCTCCACGCGCGCGACCAGCTCGCTCGGCGCATAGGGCTTCACCAGATAGTCGTCGCCGCCGGCCTGCAGGCCTTCGACGCGATGATCCACCTCGCCCAGCGCCGACAGGAACAGCGCCGGCGCACGGCCGCCGCCGTCGCGATAGCTCTTGAGCAGCTTGAGTCCGTCCATGCCCGGCAGCATGCGATCGACGACGAGGGCGTCGTAATCGCCGGTGCGGGCCTGGTTGAGTCCCGATTCCCCGTCGCCGCAAATGTCCACGGCGTGCCCAGCCTCGCTCAGCACCCGCTTCACGAACGCGGCTGCGTCGGAGTCGTCCTCGATGACTATGACCCGCATGATTATTCCGGTTTGATCTCGATCGGCTTCAGGATGGAGATATCACCACAGGTCTCCTGGATACCACACTGCACGCGGGCGATGACGTCTTTCTTGCCGGCGGTCTTGGCGGAGGCGACCGCATCCTCGTAGTCCTTGGGGGTTTTGACCGCCTTATTGTTGACCGACAGGATCACGTCGCCCGGGCGGATGTCGACGCGCGCAAACACGCCGCGCGGCTCGACGGTGACGACCATCAGGCCCGACCCCGGCGTTTCGAGATCGAACTTCGACGCTTCCGCCGATGTGACAGGGCGGATAGTGCCGCCCAGAACCTTCACGTCGCCAGGCCCCGCCTTGGGCGGCGTCATGTTCGCACGCTTGGGATCGAGCTGCGCGGTGCTGAGCGCCTTGTCGTCGCGCTCGCGCACGGTGACCAGCACCGTCTGCTCCTTGCCTTCCCGAATGATCCGGAAGTTGTTGCGCGAACCGGCCAGCAGGCCGCCGACGCGCTGCGTCAGATCGCGGCTGTCCTTCACTTCCTCGCCGTTGACGGCGATAATGATGTCCGAGCGCTTGATGCCGCTGGTTTCCGCCGGTCCGCCGGCCGTCACCGTGCGCACGATGGCGCCCTTGGCGTTCTTCAGGCTGAGCGCTTCGGCGTAACGGTCCGTCATGCTCTGGATCTCGACGCCGAGCCAGCCGCGCACCACCTTGCCGTCCCGGATCAGCGTGTCGGCGATCTTCTTGGCCGCGCTGGCCTCGATTGCGAAGCCGATGCCGACGCTGCCGCCGCCCGTGTCGGAGAAGATCGCGGTGTTCACGCCGATCACTTCGCCGCTGAGGTTGAACGTCGGCCCGCCCGAGTTGCCGCGGTTGATCGGCGCATCGATCTGGATGAAGTCGTTGTAGTTGCCGCCGGTCAGCGTGCGTCCGTCGGCCGAAACGATGCCCGCCGTCGCCGTGCCGCCGAGACCGAACGGGTTGCCGACCGCGACGACCCAGTCGCCGACGCGCGGCTTGGCCTTGGTCGCGAATTCCACCCACGGATAGGCGCCGCTTTTCTTGACCTTGATGACGGCGAGGTCGGTCTGCTCGTCGGTGCCGACGATTTCCGCTTCGAGCTGATCGCCGTTCTTCAGCTGAACGGTGACTTCGCGCGCATTCTCCACGACGTGGTTGTTGGTGACGATGTAGCCCGATGACGAGATGAAGAAGCCCGAGCCGAGGGCGTTGCCTTCCTCGTCCGTTTCCGGCTTGCCGTTCTCGCCTTCACCCTCGCCGCCCTTGCCGAAACGGTCTTCGTATTCATCGAAGCCCGGCAGGCCGCGGAAGGGATTGAACGGGCTGTTGCGCTCGGAGGTCTTGATCTCCGTCGTCACCTGCACGCTCACCACGGCGGGGCTGACGCGGTCGATCAGGTCCGCGAAACTCATCGGCGCGCCCGCAGGCGCGGAAACGGCGATCGGCTTGGACTGGGCCAGCGCGTCGGGCGCCGCAAGCACCGCGCCCATCGCCGCGGCCGCCATAAGGCTGGTCGCAATGCCGATCCGGCCGGCGCGGACAGTCGTAACCTTCATCATATTGCTTTCTCTCACTGCATTCGCTCGCACGACGCCCAATGCGACCCTAGACTTGGACACTGTCCTCGCAACCGCAAAGACCCGTCCGGCTCCCATTGACCGCAGGGGACGCTCAAGGCCTCAGCCACGCGCCGTTGTCAGCAGCCATCTTCCGTTAGTTTAAGGCAATCATGCGGCGGCGCCAGAGCCAGCGCAGCACGAATCCAGCCTGTTTCCAGTCAATTTTCCGGGTCTTAGACGCTTCGTCACAGGCTGGGTCAGGCTAGAGCTCAGCCGGAGACGTCGTCCCGGCCATTGTCCGGCAGCGGCGCAAGCTCGCGATGACGCGACCGGAAGGACCGGAAACCGAGAAAAGCCGCTACCCCGACAAGCAGCGCAAAGGGAAACGCCCACAGCAGCAGGCCCATCCCCTGGGTCGGCGGACGGAACAGCACATACTGGCCATAGCGGTCGGAGAAGAAGTGGCGGACTTCCTCGTCGCTCTTGCCCTGCTCGATCTGGGTGCGAATCGTGCGGCGCATATCGACGGCGATGTCGGCGGTGGATTGCGAGACAGGCTCGTTCTCGCAGACGACGCAGCGTATCTCCCGCATCAGGCCCTGCGCGCGCTCTTCGAGGCGGGGATTCGGGATGGGCGCCTCGGCCGCGATCTGGAACGCCATGATGAGCTCGGCGATCATGCCGGCGCTCCGGCTGCGGCGGGCGGCTTGCCCGCGACTTCGGGCTCGGTTGCCGGCGCCTGTTCAGCGGCGGGGGCGCGGCGGCGGATGCGGGCGGCCAGCGAGCAGAAGCCGCCGACGGCGATCAGCGCGGCGCCGCCGAACACCCAGTCGATCAGCGGGTGGTGCGCGATGCGGATGCGCCACACACCGGGCTCCTCGCGGATAGTGTCGCCCAGGGCGACATAGATGTCGCCGCCGATGGTCTTGCGGATGGCCACTTCCGTCGTGCCGGTACCGGCGATCGGATAGAAGCGCTTCTCGGGATGGATGACCTCTGTCGTGCCGTCATGCGTCACGGTGATGTCGGCGCGGGTGGCGAGATAGTTCGGGCCCTCGGCCGAGCCCACCCCGTCGAACCGGAAGGTCCAGCCGGCCATCTCGGCGATCTCGCCCGGGCGGAGCGGGAAGGTGCGTTCGGAGCGCGCTGCGGTCTCAGCCGTTGCGCCGATAACAAAGAGTCCCATGCCGACATGGGCGATCGCCATGCCCCAGACGGCCAGCGGCAGGCGGAAAACGCGGCTGAAGCCTCCGGGTCCGACCCTGCGCGCGAGGTCCATGCCGACGCCGGCGACAACCCAGACGCCTACGAGAACTCCCGGTATCAGCCAGAGCGTCTTGCCCGACAGGACAGCCGCGCCGACGGCCGCCACGACCGCCAGCGCCATCGCCGGCCAGAACCGCTTCAGCAAAGGCTCGATCTCGGTGCGCCGCCAGGTCGAAGCCTGCGCCAGCGGCATGAACAGCAGCAGCACCGCCATCATCGGCGCGAAGGTGAGCTGGAAGTAGGGCTCGCCGATCGACAGCGAGACGTTGAGCGCTTGAGCGAACATCGGCGTCACCGTGCCGACCAGCACCAGCGCCGCCGCCACCGACAGGAAGAGGTTGTTGAGGATGAGAGCGCCTTCGCGGCTCACCGGATCGAACTCCGGCCCCGCCATGATCTTGGGCGCACGCCAGGCATAGAGCGCCAGCGCCGCGCCGCCGGTTATCCCGAGGCCGATCAGCAGGATGATGCCGCGCTCCGGATCGGTGGCGAAAGCGTGCACCGACGTCATGACGCCCGATCGCACAAGGAACGTGCCCAGCAGCGCAAGGCAGAACGCCAGCACGGCGAGGAACACGGTCCACGCAGCCATCCCGCCGCGCTTTTCGGTGACAATGAGAGAGTGGACAAGAGCCGCGCTCACCAGCCACGGCATGAAGGACGCGTTCTCGACCGGGTCCCAGAACCACCATCCGCCCCAGCCGAGCTCGTAATAGGCCCAGATGGCGCCGAGCGTGATCCCGACGGTGAGCGCGCTCCAGGCGGTGAGCGCCCATGGCCGCACACGTTTGGCCCAGTCGCGGTCGATCTTGCCTTCGATCAGGCCCGCCGCCGCGATCGAGAACACGAACGACAGCCCGACATAGCCCAAATAGAGGAAGGGAGGATGCAGCGCGACCGCCGGGTCCTGCAGCAGCGGGTTCATGCCGCCGCCGTCGAGCGGCGGATTGTCCAGACGGACGAACGGGCTGGAGGCGATCAAGAGGTAGAGCAGCGACCCGGTGGTCAGCAGGCCCTGCACGCCCAACGTGCGGTCACGCAGCTTGCCGCGCTGCATGAACAACGCCCCCGCCGCGCCATAGCCCGCCATGATGAGACACCACAGCAGCATGGAGCCCTCGTGGTTCCCCCACGCTCCGGCGATGCGATAGATGATCGGCTTCAGCGAATGCGAATTGCGCGCGACCAGTTCGACCGAGAAGTCCAGCCGCACGAAGCTGATGACCAGCGTCAGCATCGACAGCAGCGTGAACATGCCCGTCGCGACCGCCAGCTTGCGCGCGGGCTCGCCGCCTGTCGTCAGCCCCAGCACGCTCTGCGAGGCCGCCGTCGCCAGCGCGAGGAAAGCGAGGAGGTGGCCGAGTTCGGCGATCAACTTGTCGGCTCTTTCATGAAAGCTTCGGCGCCGGCCTCGCCCGCATTCTTCTTCAGCGCGTCGTAGACTTCCTTGGGCATGTAGTTCTCGTCGTGCTTGGCCAGCACGCGTTTGGCCACCAGCCGGCCGTCAGCATCGAACTTGCCCTCGGCGACGACGCCCTGGCCTTCCTTGAACAGGTCGGGCGGAATGCCGTCGAAGATCACCGGCACGTTGTGCTTGCCGTCGGTGATCTTGAACACCAGTGCGCCATCATTGTTGTGCTTCTCGCTGCCGATCTCCACCAGCCCGCCGACCCGGGCGCTCTTGCCCTCGGCGATCACGTTCTTCTCGATGAGATCGGACGGCGCATAGAAGAACGCGACCGTGTCCCTCAGCGCCATGGCGCCGAGCCCGATCGCTCCGGCGACCAGCACGGCCGCCGCGCCGATCAGCCAAAGTCTTTGCGAGCGCTTGCGCATTCGGGGACGTCGCCTCCGTACAACTGCCAGACCACTATATTTGCGCGCTTTTCCATGCGCCAGCGACACAATGGCGCGAGCAGACGGTCACATCACGCTCAGAAGTGCAATTAGCCCGGTGTCTTTGGGGCTGCGGGTGAGGCGGCCGGCGCTTCGGGAGGGGCCGGATCGACCCCGAACATCTGCCGCAGCGCGGCGAACATCTGGGGATAGGGGCCGTCCTTCGGGGTCTTGGCGTCGATCTCGGCCCAAAGCTTCCCGGCCTCGTCCTTGCGCCCGGCCACCCAGTCGCCGATGCCGGCCATGTAGCCGGCCCGCAGATTGTTCGGCTCGGCCTGGTAGACCTGGTGATAGAGCGCGGTTGTGGCCGGATCGACGGCGCCGGTCATCTTAAACCGCAGGTCGGCGAGGCCTTTCACCGTGGGAATGTGATTGGGGTCGCGCCGCAGCGCCGCTTCGTATGCAATCAGCGCCTCGTTGGCCTGGCCGGATGCGGCGAGAATCTCGCCCATGATCCAGTGCGGCATCGGATCGTTCGGCGCCTTCTGCGCGCGCTCCTGCGCCAGCGCCAGCAATTGCGCCGCCGTCATCGTCTCCGGCGCTTTCCTGGCCTGCTCCTCGATTTCCTTGAGGCGGCCCGAAAGCGGCTCGTCCTGCATCGCCGGCCGGCCGAGCAGCATGTAGCCGCCCACGGCCGCCAGCCCCGCGAACAGCACGATGCCGCGCATTAATATCGACTTGGCGACGAACCACGCGCCGCCAACCACGAACACCACCGCTACGAGGATAAGCCAGATCAAAGCGGCGCCGCCGGCAGCTCGAGCCGCGCCCTCAGGCCGCCCATCGGGCTGTCCTCGAGATGCAGCCGGCCGCCATAGATGTCCGCCAGTTCGGTCACGATCGACAATCCCAGACCAGTTCCCGGCTCGGACTCGTCCAGCCGCTTGCCCCGCTCCAGCGCCTTGGCGCGATGTTCGGCCGGAAGCCCAGGCCCATCGTCGTCGACGATCACCTCGACCCCGTCATCGCTGCGGGACACCTTCACCTTGACCCGCGACTTGCACCATTTGGCGGCGTTCTCCAACAGGTTCCCGACAAGTTCATCGAGGTCGCCCTTTTCGCCGCGAAACACGGCCTTCGGGTCGGCGTCGACGTCCACCGTGACGCCCTTGCCGCGATGCAGCCGCTCCAGCATCCGCGCAATGCCCTCGATCGGCTCCTTGATCTCGGTCCGCGCGCCCAGCACCTCGGCCTGCGCCGCCGCCTGCGCGCGTTTCAGGTAGTGGTTGACGTTGCTGGTCATCGCCTCGGCCTGCCGCCGCACCACTTCGGAGACCCTGTCATTGCTGGTGCGGGCCTCGTTCATCAGCACCGCCAGCGGCGTCTTCAGCGCATGCGCCAGATTGCCCACATGGGTGCGGGCGCGATCGACCACTTTCCTGTTGTGGTTGATCAGCGTGTTGATCTCCTTCACCAGCGGCGACAGCTCGCCTGGATATTCCCCATCCAGCCTGTCGCGCCGCCCCGACCGCACATCGTGAAGCTTGCCCTCGATCTCGTGCAGCGGCCGCAGGCCATAGCGGATCAGCAGCAATGCGCCGGTCACGATGCCTATCGCCAGCACCGCCAGCATCAGGCCAAGCCGCAGGGTGAACTGGCTGACCCGGTCGTCCGCCGCCGTCCGGTCGATGGAAGCGTAGAGCAGGACAGGCAAGGCGCGGTCCGGCAGCTTCATGGCCATGACTCCCAGCCGAAGCTGCTTGTCATTGGGGCCGGGCTCGTCCTGATGCATTGTCGCGCCTGGCTGGGCGAGCGCCTTGGCAACCATCCGGTCGGACGGCGCCGGCCGCGCATCGGCGAAACTGGCCGACTTCGCTGCGCCAAGCAGACGGTTCTGCTCGTCGACCGTCATTACCGCCCAATAGAAGCCGGACAGCGACCGCTGATACTTCTGGTCCTGCGGCGCCTTGCCGGCATCGATCTGCAGGTCGCCCACAGCGTCCGAATCGACCGCGTTGGCGAGCGTCACCATCGTCTGCTCAAGGTCGAAGTCGAGCTGCTGGTCCGTCTCGGCGCGATAGAACGCCGCCAGCGTCCACGCCGCCAGCGCCAGCACCACTGCGCTCCAAACCGCCGCCGCGATCAGCATGCGCCGGGCGATCGAGCCGCGTGTACGCGTCCCCTCGGTCTCGCCGGCCCCCGCCGTTTCGGTCATGCTATTCCGTGATTTTCTCGACCTTCGGATCGATCAGCCTATATCCGAGTCCGCGCTCCGTCAGGATGCGGTTGGAGCCGATCTTGCGGCGCAGGCGGCCGACAAACACCTCGATGGTGTTCGAATCACGGTCGAAGTCCTGATCGTAGATGTGCTCGACGAGTTCGGTTCTGGGAACAACGCGTCCCTGATGGTGCATCAGGTAGCTCAGCACCCGGTATTCGTGCGCCGTCAGCTTGATCGGCTCGCCATTCACCGACGCCCGCGCCGCGCGCGTATCCACCCGCAGGTCGCCGCACTCCAGCGCCGCGCTCGCATGGCCGGCCGCACGCCGCATCAGCGCGCGCAGACGGGCAAGCAGCTCCTCGGTGTAGAAGGGCTTGGTCAGATAGTCGTCGGCGCCGGCGTCGAAGCCCGCCACCTTCTCGCTCCAGCGATCACGCGCCGTGAGGATCAGCACCGGCATATCCTTGCCGGCATTGCGCCACTTCTCGAGCACACGCACGCCGTCCATCTTCGGCAGGCCGAGATCCAGCACCGCCGCGTCATACGGCTCGGTCTCGCCGAGGAAGTGGCCTTCCTCGCCGTCCGGCGCCAGGTCAACGGCATAGCCTGCCTGCGTCAGCGCATCGCTGAGCTGACGGCCAAGATCGGGATCGTCTTCGACGACCAGAACTCGCATCTGCCTCTATCCGCCGCGTACGGAAATGGTGCGGCCACTGGTGGCGTCCACTTCTATTGTGAGTCGCCGCCCGTCTTCTGTAATCCATGAGATGATGTAGCGGCTGCCGGCCTTCTGTGCATCGAGGTGACGCCCGCCATACTGCGAACGCAGGTCGCGCAGCACAGAACCAAGCGGAACCTCGCGCTCCTGGCCGTTATCCCATTGCGAGTCGAGCCCGCCACGGCCGCCGCGCTGGGCCGCAGCCGGACCCGCCGTCACCACCGTCGCGGCAAGCGCCGCAAAAAGAGCAATGAGAGAACGCCGTTTCATGGGGACCTATTTAGCGACGGGACAGTGAACCCCGTCTGAACGCCAGCGGATACCTGAAAAACCCAGCAGTTGCGGCTGCTTTTTACACTTAACGCTGAACTTCGCCCTTGCGGCCGGGCCAGGTTTTTATGAACTCCGCCAGCGCCGAGTCTTCCTTGCGCGGCAGCACGATCATCAGCCGCACCAGCAAGTCCCCGGGATTCGGCCGGGTCTGCACGCCCTTGCCGCGAAGCTTCAGCAGGTCTCCCGAACTCGACATCGGCGGCACCGACAGCGACACGGCGCCCTGCGGCGTGTTGATCGGAACCTTGCCGCCCTCGACCGCTTCGGCCAGCGAGATACGCAGGTCCATGCGGACGTCGTCGCCCTCGCGGCGGAAGACCGGGTGCGCTCCAACCGTGATCTCGACCAGCGCATCGCCTGCCGGTCCGCCGCCCAGGCCGGGCAAGCCCTGTCCCTTGAGCCGCAGCGTCTGTCCGGAATTGAGGCCGGCGGGGATCGCCAGGTCGAGCGAACGCCCGTCCGACATCGTCACGCGCCGCCGTCCGCCATTCACCGCATCCAGGAAGTCGACTTCCATGCGATAGCGCACATCCTCGCCGCGCTGCGCACCGAAGCCGCGAGCCCCGCCTGCGCCGCGGCTGAACAATCCGTCGAACAGGTCCTCAAACACATCGCCACGCTGGCCGCCGCCGGGACCGCCGCGCGCCGCTCTCGCTCCGGCAAAACCGCCAAAGCCTCCGTTCGGCTGGAATTGCGGCCGCTCGTTTCCCTCCGCATCGATCTCGCCGCGATCGAACCGCCCGCGCTGCACTTCGTCGGTCAGCAGGTTGAAAGCCGCCGTGGTGCGCTTGAACCGCTCCGCCGACGCCTTGTCATTCGGGCGCACGTCAGGGTGCAGCTCTTTTGCGAGCTTGCGATACGCTTTCCGAATCTCTTCGGCGGTGGACGATTTGGGCACGCCCAGCGCCGCATAGGGATCCCAACTCAAGACGCCGACCCTTGCTGAATGGCTGGCCCTTAGCGTGGGGCCTCGGGCCCATGCAAGACAAGCATAATCATGGGGATTTTCAGGCAAATGACGAACACCAGCCAGGCCGTCATGCCGGAATCTCCACTTCGACGGCCGCCCAGGCGCCCGGCTCGCCATTTGTCCCCAACTGCGCGACTTCGATCAGCGCTGCTCCACCCGAGGGAAAATCCACAGCCTGATCGCCCGCGGCGTAGAGACATAACGGTTCCGCAACATCCAACTCCCGCAGGACGCCGCCGCCCCCCGACACTCTTACCCGGTAGCGTTCGGCCGTCTCGTGCGGCGGTTCGCCGGCGGACCAGGAATCACCGCCTTTCCGCGCCCGCCTGATCCATTCCAGCTTCAGGTCGGCGCCCAGCCGCCCAGCGCGCAGATGCGCCGGCGACCACATCCGCCCCGCCGCGGCGAGGTGAGTCGCCTCGCCATGCCACGCCACGGGCTCGTCCGGCGACCCGCGCCAGGCCCGCCATTCCAGCCTCAGCCCGCGCTCCCAGTCGGCCACATCCAGCCGCCGTTCAGCGCCGGTAAGAAAGAGAATGCGCGCGCCGACATCCGCCCCCGCCGCATTCGCCGGCTCCGATCCCTGCTGCCCGCGCAGCAACCGCGTCAGATTCCACGTCTCGACATCGACCAACTCCGCCTCGGCAAACTGGATCAGCTCCCAGCCCGCCTCGGTTTCGACCAGGGCGGCGTTGGCGCCGTTCAGCACCGCGCTCTCGCTGCGCGACGACAGACCGGCGCCGGGCAGGCTCACCCACACCGAAATCTCCTGCCACCGCGCCGACGCAAACGGATAGAGCGCCGTCTCCAACCGTCCCATCGCGCAGGGCCGGGTGATCCTCCCGCGCGCCGTGAACTCAGTAGCCTCAGCCCCAGCTGAAAATGTCACCGGACCCGTCCACGGCGCCGCAAACGCGAACCCGATCGGCCGCAGGTCATCTTCCGCCCCCGGCAGCGGCGGCGGCTCGACCACCGCCGCATCCGGCTCCACCGCCGCGGCCGGAACCGGCAGCGCAACCGGAACCGCCGGCGCGACTACCGGCGTCCGCGCCACGCCCGCCCGCACCGCCTCGAACCGGATCACGCTTCCGTCCGCGACCTCCACAATCCGCCACGCCGCATCGCCGCATCGCCGCATCGCCGAGCGCTGCGACATCGCCCGGCTCCAGCATCACGCCATCCGCCGCCATCGCGAACTGCGCGCGCTCGCGCTGGGCCGCCATCTGTTCCGCCAGCGCGTCCGCCGCGTGTTGCGCCTGCGCCCGGTCCAGCGCCAACGCCGCCTCCACCGTCACCAGCTCGCTCGCCAATGTCGTCATCACACCCGGCGCGTGTTCGGCCTCGGCATCGATGAAGCGCAGCCGCACGCCCGTGTCGGTTGCCTCCAGCCCGCCGCGCGTAAGAACCAGAGTAGGCGCATCTTCCTCGACCAGCCTGCCGGCATCGATCTCCACCCGATCGACCCCACGCATCCGGAACACGATCTTCCCGTCGCGCTCCGTCGCATCGATCCCGTAGATCGCCGCGAGCGGCTCCAGCACCGACCGCGCGCTGACCGGCCCGTCGAATCGGTAGCCCGTCACGATCCCGCTCAGCTGCGCCGTGTCCGCCTCCGCGCCCGCCCGCGCGCAGACATCCGCCGCCACATCCGGCAACAGCGCCATCCCGACGCGCCCGTTCAGCCAGTGACCCAGACGCCAGTTGTCCGCATCGCCCCACGCATCTTCCAGCGCCGGAAAAGCCGGATAGGGCCGGGCGTCCCACGACCACAGCCCGATCCCGTCCGCCGGAACCATGCGCCCGTCATATTCCGCCGACGCCGGATTGTTCGCTTCGGCCGACCAGTGCGCATGAAACGCCTCGATCGCCCGCCGCTGGATCAGATCGTCGCGCGATCCATCCGAGAAATGCGGCAGCGCGCTTTCCGAACTCTTCAGGTCATAGAAAAGGTTCGGCTGGTTCGCGCCTTTGTCGGCCGCCGGACACCCCATCTCGACAAAGCGCACCGGCTTCATGCCCGGAGTCCACGCCGTCGGCGTCGCCGATCTGACGCCGCCAGCGCGCGGATGATGCGCCTTGCTCCACTGGCTCGCTATGTCCTTCTGCCGGAACACCCACGGCTCGCCATAGGTCCCATCCGTTATGGGCAATCGCGCCTGGACCAGCCGCCCTGCATCGTCGGCATAATGCCAGTCGAACGCCTCGCCTCCGGCGACGTTCGCGCCGAGATACGCCAGCGATCGCCCATCGCCCCACGCCGCTTCGGCGTGATCATCGCCATCGCGCCAGTCCGCCATCGGCGGATACCAGTCGAGCCCGACATAATCGATCGCCCCATCCGCCCACAGCGCGTCCAGCGGAAACGCGACATCGCCGCCCACGACATGCGCGCCATACTCCGTCCAGTCCGCCGCATAGCTGATCTCGACGCCGCTCCCGACCACAGCCCGCACATCGCTCGCCAGCGCGCGCAAGGCATCGACCGCCGGATAGGCGCCGCCATCGGCCAGCCGCGTCAGCGCAACAAGCTCCGATCCGATCAGCAGCCCATCCGCGCCTTGCTCATCGGCAATCCTCGCATAGTGCAGGACGAAAGCGCGATACCGCCCGAAGAACGCCCCGACCTGCGCGCCAACGCCTCCGCCGGCCGCCGTGATCCGCCCGCGCCACGGAAACGCCGCCTGCTCTGCGCCGCCATAGGGATCGGGCAGGCCGTTGCCCGCCGGCACATCCATCAGCAGGAAAGGATAGAGCGTTACATGGAACCCGCGCGCCTTCAGCGCCGCGATCGCCTGCCGCACGCTGCTATCCGAGGGCGTGCCGCCATAGTTGGGCCGCCCCTCCGTTTGCGACACAACATACGCATCGCCGCGCTCGACCCCCGCCACCGACCACGCATGCGGCACGGTCAGCTTGTCCGCAATCTCCACGCCCGGCCGCACCAGGCACTCCCCGCACCGCAGGTCATTGCCGAACCAGGCCACGACGAGATTGACCCGCGTCACGTTCGGCAGCTCGGACTCGAGCTGGTCGAGCGCCGCCTCGAAATCGCTCTTGGCTTCCGACCCGTGCAGGTTTTCCGGCGTCTCGCGCCCAGGTCCTGTCCGCCGCCGTACGATCTCGGTCGACAGCGCGAACTCGCCGGAACCCGGGATCATGTTCACCGCCCGCACGACGCCTCCAGCCGTCCCGCGCCGCCGCCCGCCGGCCGCACCACCTCGAACGACAGCTGCGGCATGCGCGCGCCGAACTGGTCGACGGACATGTCCTCGAACACGATATATGCCACGCCGCGATAGGCCGGCGCCTCGCCTTCAACAGCCTCGATCAGCGGATCGGGGGCCTGATCCTCCGTCCCGCGATAAAGCCGCCATGTCGCCTTCGACAGATCGAACGGCTCGCCATTGGCCCAGCATCGCGACACGCGCGAGACTTCGCCCTCGCACAACGCCACGGCGAAACTCAGCGAATAGGAATAGTCGGCCACACGCGGCCCGCCCTTGCCGCCCTCCACCTCGCGCCGCTCCTTGAACTGCGACGCCCAGATCACCTGCGCGCCAACGCGCAGGCGCCCATAGACCAAGGGCAGGCTGGCGCCCTCGCGGCTCTCGGTGAGATGAAACTCGCGAATGCGCGGCCCCTCGACGGGCGGCGTCAGATACCGCGCATCGACAATCGCCCCCGCCAGCGACCCGATGGCCTGTCCGATCGCCTGTCCCGCTGCGTGTCCGCCCAGCAGCGACACTCCGTGCGGCAGCAACGATGCCCCAACCACCGCGCCGACGTTGCCTAGAACCAACTCGGCCATGCTTCGATATCTCCGGAAAAGAAAAGGCCCGCCGGTTGGCGGGCCTTTGGGTTTGGATTTAGAATTTGCGAACTAGTCTTTCAGCTCATCCGTTACCGCGCCGACGACGCTCGACGCGACTGCGTCTCCGGCAAGATATTCGCCGATCTTCTGCAGCAGCGGATTGCCCGGCGATGATTCCACCACATAGACGGACAGGTCGACCGTGCCTCGCGGGTCATCGTCCTTTTGCAGCCTTGGCATTCTCATCCAGCCTGTCTGAAGACCGGCGAGAAGGTTTTCCCGATAGTCTCCCTTTTGCGCGCCGTGAAGACGGACACCGCCGGCCGCCAGCACGCTTGCCGGATCCACGCCGTGCGCGGGCGCACTTCTCTCGCCACTCTCCGCCGGATTCTTTCCGCCAGAGGCGGCGAGGCCGAAATTCAGCACGATGGCGATATCCCGATAGTCCGATGCCGCCCGGGGATTCTGGAACTCCCGTACATAGAGCCGGTCGAGCTTCGCCCGAAAGTAGGGCGCAGAAGGAGAAAGTCTCAGTGCGCCAGTTGGCGGCGACCCATCCTTCGGGAGGAGGCTTACGAGCTCCGCGTCCGCCGTCGTTTCCAGGTGCAGCGTAGCAAAGAAATCCGGAGTCTGGTTGAGGCCCAGCTCGCTCCACTTCTTTCGCAGGTCTTCCGGCGCCGACGCGACGAACGGTAGGGACCGAAGCGCAAAACCGTCGCGGACGAGGTAGATGCACCTCATCGCTGGGGAAACATCTAGCTTCGTCGTGTAGAAGTAGCCTCCCGTCGTACCAACCGACTGAGTGACGCTCGCCTCGCCGGCCTTCTGCAGGAAGGTCCCGAAAGACTTGAACGCCATGACGCCGACCTGGGAGAGGATTTCCACGGCGAGGCCTTCGACATCCCGCTCGACGTGCTCCTGCCGCTGCCTATTCAGCTCAGCGATCTCCGGGCAGTTGTGGTCCACAAATACCCTCAGATCGCCATTCTCGCCGCTGACCAGCTGTTCCTTTCCGAACGTGGCCACGCCGCTGTTCGCGCACCCCATCAGGGACACAAGTCCCATGCTCAACGCCGCCATTCTCATCTTGATCAACCTCCATTCCGAAAGCCGCCCGCACCCGTCCCGTGCGCAGACCGCTCGCAGCCCACTGCGATCCCATCGCTTCCTTGATTGATGGCGCCCCCGCCGTGGCGGCGATTGAGCGACGTCAAACTCGGTCGTGGGACCGCGCAAAAGGCCGGGCGCCCCTGCGAAACATCTGCAGAAAACCCAAGCGCAGCCGCGATGCGTCGCCGCCGCCGAGGCGCGAACTGCGCCGTCAATCCTCAACTCCCGGAAACCGGAACGCCGCCGCTATCCTTCGCCGCCACCACGGTACGAGGCGCGTCTCGCACACGGCGCGACCCCAATAGGCATGGATGATGCGGTCCTCGCCCGACACGATGGCCGCGTGCTTCGCCGGCGATCCCAGCGCCATGCGGAACAGCAGCATGTCGCCCTCGCGCGCGGCGCCCACCGCGATTTCGGTCATGTGACGCCGCGCGGCGGAGAGCAGGGTTTCCTCGCCCAGCGCCTCCGCCCAGTCCGGCGTATAGGCCGGCGCCTTCTCCGGCTCGTCGCCGACAACGCCGCGCCACACGCCGCGCACCAGTCCAAGGCAATCCGCGCCCGCACCTACGACGCTGGCCTGATGCCGATAAGGCGTCCCCAGCCACCGCCGCGCCTCCGCGACGATGGCTGCGCGCATCACGCTGCTCATCCGCGCCTCCCGCCATCATTGGCGCGGTCGGATGCGAGGCCAGCCAGCACGGCGTCGGCGCCCGGCATGTGCGGAAAGCCGCGGAAGTTGTCGCGATTGGAAAACTTCCCGCTGCATGTCGAAAAACCCTTGTCGCATCCCGCCGTCACAACGAACGCATCGCCAACCTCGATCGGAAATCTCGGCCGCGCAGAGATCTGCATGTCGCTTCCGGCATTTCGAACGACGCGCGATGTCGCCCCGGCATTGGCGCCGCTCGTCCACGCGAGCATGCCGCCTGCGAACCATTCCGGCTCGAAGGACTCCAGCCCGCTGGCGGCAAACCAGGCGAGGCCGAACGCATCCGTCACCACGCCTTCGCCGCGATAGGCGGAACCGTTGAGATCGACGCCACACCGCTCATCGCCGACCTCGGCATCGCAGGTCCGCGCATAGGTCCGTCCGATCGGCCGTTCGAGATCGGCCTTCAGGCTCACCAGCTCCGCTTTGAAGGCCGCGCCCTGACGCGTCACCTCGGATAACCGCCCCGACCATACGCACACGCGATGCTCCCGCGCCGACCAGTCCACTCGCCACACATCCACGCGCGCGCCGTCCCACAGCCCGGCGCCGAGATCAGCCTCCGAGATGAACTCCGCCGAAAGCGCGCCTCCCGTCGCCGCGCGGCCCGGCGTCAGCCCCGCCGAGCTTTCGAACGTCGCAGACTTCAACCCGCTCGCCGGTTCAAACGTCACGCCATCGAATGCGATCGGCGCATCGTGGTCCGTCGCGCCGAACACCTCGCCGTCGCGCCGCGTGAACCGCCAGCACGCGCACAATGTCGTCCCGTCCGCCGCCAGCCTGGCGGCGAAAGCCTCGCTTGCCTGTCTCATGGATTATCCCGCTATCTCGACCAGCGGCGCACGCATCACGCGCACCGCATCATGTCCTTTCAACGCGATGTCGAGCCTGTCGGCGTCGAACCGCACCGGCACATCGAACTCGAATCCCGCAGTCAGCACCGCGCCGCTCGCCGGCGCAACATCGAACGTCACCACGCCCGTCGCCCAATCGACATCGAACGCCGTCGTCACAACGCCGCCGACCGCCGCCAGCACCGTATCCTCGACCGGCTTGGTGATCGCGCGATCCCGCAAGGCAGGCCCGCTGACATAGCGCTTGACCAGCTGGAACTCCGCCGTCTCGCCGTCGCCGGTCCCCAATGGCTGATCGACCGCCGTCGCCGCCTGCGTCGGCGCGCAGCTTTTCCAGTCCACCGGATCACGGAACCGGAAGCCATGCATCCGCCCACTGCGCGCCTCGAAGAACGCCGCAAGATCGTGCGCCGCATCGATACGGATCACCGCGCCGCCGGCATCCCACCGTCGCCGCGACCCGGCCCAGCGCGCATTGCGGCTCTCCGCGCCCGACGCCAGCCGCGCCACGTCCGTCGCCCATTCCGGCCCGCCGCTCGCGCCGAACGCCAGCGCCAGCGGCAATCTCACCTCGTGGAGCAGGCTCATGAGAACCGCGCCCCGCGACGCACAGCGCGCGCGATCGCCGTGGCGATCTGGTTCAGCGAACCCTGCGCCTCAGCGCCGCCCGGCGCGCTTCCGCCGGAAGGCGCAGCCGCGCCCAGCCTAGCGACGATCTCCACCACCAGCCCCGCCAGTCACTCAAGATCGGACTCGCCGGTGCGAACCACACGCGCCAGCTCGGCTTCCACCGAGCCGACCGCCTTCATCAGCGATCGCTCCAGCATCTCCGCCGCCGCGCGGCTCCGCTCGGCAAACGCCGGCGGCACATCGTCATCGATGTCCATTCGTCACTCCCTTTCCTTGGATCTTAGCGGCAGGAACGCGATCGCGCCTGCCGACATCAGCCGGATCGAGAACGTCGCTTCGCCATCGTGCTCGCCTCCATAGGCCAGCTCCGCGACGGCGAACGGCCCTTCGAGAATGCCGAAACCCGGCACAACCAGATTCATGCTTGGCGTCTCTCCGCCGAAGTACACGGCGCGCATCCGCCGGTCCGCCGCCTCGCAGAAAAACACGCCGCTGCCGGCCACCTCGATACGCTTGGTCGCCGTGCCCGCGATCAGCTCGCGCCAGGCCTGCGGGCTCTGCGCAGTCGTCGCATCCACCAGCCGCGCACTCAGCGAGATCGTCCGGGCGCGTATGCCCGCGATAGCGATAAACGACCCCGGTACGTCGCCGTCGCCAACTTCAATCAGGACATCGCGTCCACGTTGAACGCCCATGGTCTCTCCTCCTTTTTCAGCTGCAGGTGTTGACAGGCAACCATTTGGTTGCATATTGAACCGCATGGATCTGGTGTTCCGGGCCCTCGCGGACGAAAGCCGCCGCGCTCTGCTCGACAGCCTCAGCGCCAAAAGCGCTCAGACTCTCGGCGAGCTCTGTGTCGGCCTTTCAATGACGCGGCAGGCCGTCTCGAAACACCTTGCGATCCTGGAGGAAGCGAATCTCGTCGCCACGGTGAAGCGTGGCCGGGAAAAGCTTCACTACCTCAACCCGGTTCCGATCGCGGAGATCGCGAACCGCTGGATACGGAAGTTCGAACGCCGCCGCATCGACGCCCTCGTCGACCTGAAGAAAAGACTGGAGGCAGAATGACCCAACCGATTCCGCAGCCCGATCTCTCCTCGCGCCCTCACGACTCCCACGCAGAACGCTGGATGCCGTATCCGCCGGCGCGTCTTTACCGCGCATGGACGCAGGAATTCGATCTCTGGTTCGCCGCGCCCGGCTCGGTGGTGATGGATCCCCAGCCCGGCCAGCCCTGGTTCTTCGTCACCGAATTCAACGGCCAGCGCCATCCGCACTATGGCCGCTTCCTGCGCCTTCTTCCGCCGCGCCTCGTCGAGATGACATGGGTCACCGGCCAGGGCGGCACGGAAGGCGCCGAAACGCTCCTCACTGTCGAGTTCACCTCCGAAAGCGACGGCACGCGCGTGAAGCTCTCACATCGCGGTTTCCTGCACGCCCAGGCGGCGGCGGAAAGCGAAAAAGCCTGGCCGCTCGTCCTCGCCCAGCTGGAGCAGCGCCTCAAATGACCGACGTCGATCCGCCGCCCGTCCGCACGGAGCAAATAACCATGAGCAACTCGAAATTCGTCTACGTCACCTACATCCGCACCACGCCCGAAAAACTCTGGCGCGCGCTCATCGAACCCGAATTCACCCGCCAGTACTGGGCCGGCACGCACCCGGTCTCCGACTGGAAGCCCGGCTCGGACTGGAAGATCATGATCCCCAACGGCCGCATCGGCGACGCCGGCAAGGTGATCGAGATCGACCCGCCCCGCCGGCTTGTCCTCTCATGGCGGAACGAATTTCTGCCGGAACTCAAGAACGAAGCCGCGACGCAGGTCACCTATGAGCTTGAACAGCAGGGCGACATGGTGAAATTCACACTCCTCCAGGAAGGCGACGCGCCCGACTCGAAGCTGATCGACACAATGTCGAATGGCTGGCCCGTCCTGCTCTCCAGCCTCAAATCGCTGCTTGAAACCGGCGAGTCGCTGGAAGCCACGCGCAACTGGCCGGAGGGATACTGATCCATGCCCGCCAACCCCACCGCCATCGCCGTCCAGAAATTCAGCGTCCCGCCCCGGCGCGTCTACGAGGCCATTCTCGACCCCGCGATGATCGCGCGCTTCATGTTCGGCCCGCTGCTGCGCGAGGAGGAAATCCTCCACATCCGCAACGATCCGCGCGTCGGCGGCGAATTCTCCTATAAGGTCCGCCGCGGCCAGGCCGAGATCGACCATGTTGGCCGCTTCCTCGAACTTGACCCTCCCGTTGCGTTTTCCTCGGAAAACGCAACCACTTTGGATTCGCGGACGCCCGAAGGGCGTTCGGGGCGCATCGCCTTCACCTGGGCCATCGCCCCGGAGAAGGATGGCTCGACCGTCACCATCGACATCGCGCCGACGAAGGAAGGCTGCACCGTCACCCTGAAGCACGAGATGGCGCCCGAGTGGGCCGACTTCCTCGACCGCTCGCGCGCCGCCTGGGAAAAAATGCTCGGCGTCTTCGCCACGCTATTGCAAGCCTCACCCTGAGCTGGTCGAAGGATCAGCGCCGCTCCTGCATCGCCGTCAGGAACGGATCGGCCGCCCTCAGCCTGCCCGCGCAGCAGACGCGCATCCTTCGCAGGTCGGCGATCAAAACCGCAACAAATAGGTGAGGCGGCGCGGCTTTTCTTCTCGCGCAGGCCCGTGCGATCGCTGAAATCCGAGGGGCCGCCCCAATCGGCTCTTAACTACCTTGTGGGCATCCTGCCGTGTCAGGGACGGAACATGCGAACCCGCAAGACCAACCGCCTTCGCATAGTCTTCGGCGCCGCGCTCTTCATCGTGCTCGCGGGCGTTCCCTTGTTGCTCGGCCTCACGCGCCATCCGGCTGACGCCCCGCCCGAAGTGCCCAGTATAGTCGGCGTCTACGCCCTCGGCCTCTCCTCGCTCGGCTTCGCCGGCCTCGTCTCCATCCCGCTCGCGATGGTCTTCGCGCTCTGGCTGATCGCCGGACAGCGCCGCGAAGTGAACCGCCGCTGGCTGCAGCAGAGCGCCCGCAACCGCCGCAACTTCGTCGAGTTCGCCCGCACCTTCGCGATCATCGGCGGCGCGGCCGGCATCATCGTCGGCAGCCTTTCCGGCCTCTACGCCGCCCTCGTGACCGCCCGCCCGGAACTCTATGACGAGCTGCCGCTGCCGGCCCTCAACTTCCAGTTCGCCATACCTGCCTTGCTGATCGGCGGCCTGCTTTACGCTGTAGGCCGCACCGGCCGCTAACCCGGCGTTACCGCCCGCCTTGACGCTAAGTGATTGCCCCTGAGAGAAATCTCGGCTTACCTCCGCGCAACGCAGAGGGGCATCAATGACCGACATCGCAGCCAGGCCAGCGACACGCGTGGAACTTACTGTCCGCGCCCTAGTCTTGGGCAGCCTCCTGGCTGTCGTGTTTACCGCGGCCAACGTCTATCTGGGCCTGCAGGTCGGCCTCACCTTCGCCTCGTCCATCCCCGCGGCGGTCATTTCCATGGCCCTGCTGCGGGCATTCAAGACCTCCACCATCTGGGAGAACATGACCGTCCAGACCGTCGCCTCGGTCGGCGGCGCCATCTCCTCGATCATCTTCGTGCTGCCCGGCCTGGTCATGGTCGGCTGGTGGACCGGCTTTCCCTTCTGGCAATCCTTCCTGATCTGCGCCTTCGGCGGCATCCTCGGCGTCACCTTCTCCATCCCCCTCCGCCGCGCCCTCGTCATCAACGCGGCCCTGCCTTACCCCGAAGGCGTCGCCGCCGCTGAAGTCCTCAAAGTCGGCTCACGCGGCGAACTCGAAAGCGAAGCCGCCGTCCGCGAGAACAAGGCCGGCCTGCTCACCGTCATCTTCTCCTCCATCGCCTCGGCGGGGTACGCCTGGCTCGTCGCCGCGCGCGTCTTCGTCGGCGAGGCGGCCAACCTTCTTCCGACTGCCTGCGGCCCTCGGCGGCGGCGCCACCGGCGTCAGCTTCGGCATGCAGCTCGCCCTTCTCGGCGCCGGCCACCTCGTCGGCCTCGCCGTCGGCATCGCCATGTTCACCGGCTTCCTGATCTCCTGGGCCTTCGCCGTGCCTATCCTCACCGGCATGCAGGCGCCGACAGGCGAAGCCGAAGCCGTCGCCATCGATATCTGGCGCAACCAGGTCCGCTTCATGGGCGCAGGCGCCATCGGCGTCGCCGCCATCTGGACCCTGCTCAAGCTCATCGGGCCTCTTGTCGGCGGGGTAACGTCAGCGCTCGCCGCCCAGCGCAAGCGCTCCGCCAACGAAGTGCTCGACCGTTCCGAGCAGGATATCCCGATCACCACGGTCGCGCTCATCTCGCTCGGCGTCCTCGCCGCCATCGCCGTCCTGCTGTGGAGCTTCACCCACGGAACGCCGCTCGCCTCCAGCGCGCCCGCGCTCGTCATCGGCGGCCTCATCTATGTCGTCCTGATCGGCTTTGTCGTCGCCGCCGTCTGCGGCTACATGGCCGGCCTTATCGGCTCGTCCAACAGCCCCGTCTCCGGCGTGGGCATCCTCGCCATCCTCGTCGCCTCCCTCCTGATGGTCGGCGCCATGGCGCTGTTCGGCATCGCCGCCGATCCCTCGATCGTCGCGTTCGCCCTGCTGATCACCGCTGTCGTGTTCTCGATCTCGGTCATCTCCAACGACAACCTGCAGGATCTGAAGACCGCCCAGCTGGTCGGCGCCACGCCCTGGCGCCAGCAGACGGCCCTGATCGTCGGCGTCATCGCCGGTTCGCTGGTCGTGCCCCCGATCCTCGACCTGCTCAACACCGCCTACGGCTTCGTTGGCGGCCCGCCCGCCCAGGTGCCCGACGCCCAGCCACTCGCGGCGCCGCAGGCGACGCTGATCTCGTCGCTCGCCAAAGGCGTCATCGAAGGCGGCCTGCGCTGGGACCTCATCGGCATCGGCGCGCTCATCGGCGTCGGCATCATCATCGTCGACGAAATCCTCAACCGCACCTCGGGCGGCAAGCGCAAGCTGCCGCCGCTGGCCGTCGGCATCGGCATCTACCTGCCGATGGCCGTCACCACCACCGTCGCCCTGGGCGCCCTCATTGGCACGGTCTACAACAAGTGGGTCGCCAAGAGCCCGTTCGGCGAGACCGCCCGCCGCCTTGGCATCCTGCTCGCCTCCGGCATGATCGTCGGCGAAAGCCTCTTCGGCGTCTTCCTCGCCGGCATGGTGGTCGGCACCGACAACGCCGAGCCCTTCGGCCTCGTGCCGCCGGACGCCGGCTGGCCCGCCATGATCGCCGCCGTCATCGGCTTCGCCGGCATCATCTGGGCCCTCTACGCCTGGACCAGAATGAAAGCGTCGAAGGTCTGATCGGATCCCGAGCAGCGCACGATCACGCAAACACCGCCAACCTCTTGGTGTCCTTGGTGCGCCCTTGGTGTCTTGGTGTTGGAGTTTTTGTCGCGTCGGGAAAGATCCAAACACAAAGGCGCCAAGGACGCACGAAGGGCGCCAAGGGTGCGGCTCTATCAGACCCGCTCCACCACCGCTTTCACCCGCAACAGCGCGCGCCACAGTCCCGGCCGCGTGCGCGTCGCATCGAGATAGACCGGCAGCAGCAGGACGCACCGCCACCCGTCCATGACCAGCTCGGCGCCCTCCAGCGCCGCGCGCACTGCATGCATGCCCGCCATCGCCTCGCGCCCGTCCAGCACACGAGACACCACTGCGAAATCCACCCAGTGGTCGCTCGCCTCGACGCCCACGCCGCCCGCCGGCCGCGGCGCGCCCGCCGCCTCGAACCGCAGCGGATCGCCCAGCTTCGCCCGAACGTCGGCATCCGCGGCTATCGCCGCAAGCATGGCCGCCTCCAGCGCGCTCTCCGCGCTCACAGCGACACCCGGCGCCAGGGCGAGATCAGCCCCGCAACGTCCTCCGGCAACGGCCCGCCGATCATGCCTGCGTCGCGCGAATGATAGGCGTGCGCCACCAGCCGCTTAACTGCCAGCTTCAGCCCCGCCGCCACATGCTCCGGCGCCTCGCCGAACCCTGCGACATAGTCGATCTCGATGCCGTCTGCCCGTGCCGCCGGCCATGGAAAGCGGTCGTTGACCCACACCAGCCGCGCCGCCCGCCCCGCCGACATGACAAAGCGGTCCGTCACCGTTTCCGGCTCGGCATACGCATCGAACACCCGCACCGCGACCAGTTGCATTGCCGGACGCACCGGCAGCGGGAACACGCGCGTCTCCATCGTCCGCTGCGGCCAGCGGTCCAGCGTCACCCGCAAGGTCCGCGAGATCATCGCCACCCGCGCCAGCTCCTCGATCCGCGAGCGCGCCGCCCCGATCAGTCCCGTCACCAGCGCATCCTCGCCCTCATAGGCGATGCGCAGATACGCCTTCGCCTCGGCCAAGCCCAAAGGCTCCGCCGCCGGCCCAGCCAGCGTCGTCACATTCATTTTCTTTTCCTTCTGATTTTCGCGCGGCCTTACTTGGCGGCGCTCGCCACTTCTGCCTGGCGCGAATACGGCCTAGGCTTGCCCCTCATCGGAGACGTCCATGATCGCAGGCCTCAACCACGCCAACATCTCGACCGTGAAGCTGCAGGAGACGGTCGACTTCTTCGTTCGCGTCCTCGGCCTTCGCGTCGGCCCGCGCCCGGGTTTCAGCTTCGCCGGCGCCTGGCTCTATTGCGGCGACCAGCCCGTGATCCACCTCGTCGAGCGCGCCACGCCCCGCATTCCGGATGGCGCACTCGACCACATCTCCTTCACCGTCGCCGATCTCGAGGCCGAAATGCGCCGCCTCGACGACCTCGGCGTGCCCTATCGCTGGAGCGACATCCCCGACGGCTTCGGCCGCCAGGCCTTCGTCCAGGATCCCAACGGCGTCACCATCGAGCTCACGGAGCCTGGAGCTGGGACCGCCGGGCGCCTGCCCGGCAGGCCGGCCTGAAAGGCCGGCGCCGGTGCCCTTGCGTCACGGCTATGCGCTGGCTTCAACCCGTCCTAGATGACGTGCCGCGCACGTCATTGAGGAAGGGTCCACCATGAAACTCGACAGTTCGATCTCAGCCATCGTCACCGGCGGCGCGTCCGGCCTCGGCGGCGCCACCGTCCGCGCCCTGTGCGCGCAAGGCGTGAAAGTCGCGATCTTCGACATGAACGAGAAGACCGGCGCGGCCTTCGCCGCCGAAACCGGCGCGATCTATTGCAACGTCAACGTCACCGACGAGGCCTCGGTCGACGCCGGCTTCGCCGCCGCCCGCAAGGCCAACGGACAGGAACGCATCCTCGTGAACTGCGCCGGCACTGGCATCGCCGCCAAGACGGCCGGCCGCAAGAAGGAAACCGGCGAGATCACCGCCCACCCGCTCGACCAGTTCAACAAGATCATCCAGATCAACCTCGTCGGCACGTTCCGCTGCATCGCCAAGTCCGCCGCCGGCATGCTGACGCTCGACGTGCTGCCTGACGGCGACCGCGGCGCCATCGTCAACACCGCCTCCGTCGCCGCAGAGGATGGCCAGATCGGCCAAGCCGCCTACTCCGCCTCCAAGGGCGGCGTTGTCGGCATGACGCTGCCGATCGCGCGCGACCTCTCGACCGAGAACATCCGCGTCAACACCATCCTGCCGGGCCTCTTCAACACCCCGCTTCTCGCCGGCCTGCCCGCCAACGTCCACGCCGCGCTCTCCGCTACCGTCCTCAACCCGAAACGCCTCGGCGATCCCAACGAATACGCCTCGCTCGCGATGCAGATGATCACCAACGGCTACTTCAACGGCGAATGCGTCCGCCTCGACGGCGGCATCCGCATGGCGCCGAGATAGCATTGGACCGCCGGGCCCCCGCCCGGCAGCGCGTCGCCCGGCGACGCGAGCCGTCTCATCAACCGAAGCAGTGCGAACTCACTGCTTCGGCTGAACAGGAACGCGCGCTTCACCCGAAATCTCGGCTGCGCCGAGTACTTTTGTAGAGGACACCGCGAAGCCGGGAATCTTCCATCCGTACACATCGCCCCACGCGATCTGCTTCCACTCGCCGCGCCCGCTGATGCTCACCGGCGGGATCGCGCCGCCGCCAGCCAAGCGCAGCTTGTCCATCTCGTTCAGCTCGACATCGTCGGAGAACTCCAGCCCCACCGGAACGCGGCACTGCGGATACCGCTTCATGTCCGGCAACATCGCAGCCGTGTCGCCTAGATCAACGACAACAGCCCGCTCAACTCTCGCTCTTCCTTCACCTGGCGCCCCCTTGCCCGCTGCCATGTCCTCACACACATCCGCCCAGTAGGCGGCAGGCTCGGCGCATGCGCACAGCATCGTGCCAAGAAACATCGCAAGCGTTAGCTTCCCACCCACGGCTCTGTCCCTCACGAAAGGCGCCCCACGTGACCATCACGCTTACACCCATTGGCCATGTTCGTGGCAGCCGTGCGGCGCCAGTCGACGACGCCTGGGACGCCGAAACCGCCACGATCGAGCTCGACGCGAAGACCTTCACGCCCGACGCGCTGCTCAGCCTCGACCAGTTCAGCCATGTGGAGGTGATCTACTGGTTCCACCACCCCGAAGCGGAAAAGCCCAATCTCGGCGCCCGCCGCCCGCGCGGCCGGCAGGACTGGCCGATGGTCGGCATCTTCGCCCAGCGCGCCAAGAATCGCCCCAACCGACTCGGCCTCACCGTCTGCCGGCTGATGAAGATCAACGGCCTGACCGTCCATCTCGAAGGTCTCGACGCCATCGACGGCACGCCCGTTCTCGACATCAAGCCCTGGGTGGAAGGCTTCGCTCCACGCGGCGAGGTTCGCGAACCGCAATGGGCGCGCGAACTCATGGCCGGCTACTGGTCATAGGCGCCGCAGCCAAAAGCAACCGGCGGGGATCTCTCCCCGCCGGCAAAGCGCGCCTCGCCGGCGGACAAGCCGATCATCCTTTCTCGCGGCTCTGCGGCCTCATGACCCCGCCGCGCCGGTTATGGCGCCGCGAACCTCATCACTTCGCCAAGACGCCTCCGTCAGGAGGCGGCGAACTTCATCACTTTGATGGCGTCGAAGTTCTGCACTCCGCCGCCCACGCGCTTGGTCGTGTAGAATAGCACGTAGGGCTTCACCGAGTACGGATCGCGCAGCACGCGCGCCCCCTGGCGATCGACGATGAGGTATCCGCGGCGGAAATCGCCGAACGCGATCGAGAACGATCCCGCCGCGATGTCCGGCATGTCCTCGATCTCGGTCACCGGATAGCCCAGCAGGCTCGCCGACTCCCCCGCCATGCCCGGGCGCCACAGATAGTTGCCCTCGCCGTCCTTCAGCTTGCGCGCCGCCGAGATGGTGCGCCGGTTCATGACGAACCGCGCATTGGCCCGGAACTGGCTCTTCAGCGCATAGACCAGGTCGATCAGCCTGTCCGCCGGATTGCTCGCTGCGAACGCGCCCGCTCCGCCGGAAAGGATAATGCCGATCTTATTCCACGCATGGCTCGCATCCGCGATCATCTCGTAGTCGAGAAAGCCCTTGGGCTTGTTCGTCCCGTTGCCGGTCACGAACGCCGCCGACTCCTGCGCGGCAAAGCTCGCCTCGCACTCGTCCGCCAGCCACTCGTCGATGTCGGCATAGGCGTCGTCCAGCAGCGTCTGCGTCGCCGCCGGCATCGCATAGAGCTCCGCCGCCGGAAACTCGAGCAGGTCCAGCGACGGCGCCGTCGTCTCGGCGCGTGCGCCGGTCTCCGCCGTCCAGGCCGACTGCGCGCCCATGCTCACCGGCTTGCGGAACACCGTCGCCGATGTCTGCCGCACGCTCGCAATCTGCCGCATCGGCGAGGACGCCATCAGCCGCTGTTCGATCAGCCTGTCCAGCTCCGGCGGCGCCACATACCCGCCCTGGCTCTCCGTGCCCGCATTCAGCGACTTGATGTCGATGCGATGCAGCCCCGCCTCGTCGCCCCGGCGCAGATAAGCGCCCCAGGCCGACTTGTGTTCGGTCATGGCTTCACGCTTCTCCTCGCCGATCAGCGGCCGCGATTGCTCCAGCGCCAGCCGCTCCAGCGCCGTGCGCTGCCGGTCGAGCGAGGTCTCGATCTTCTTGAGCTTCGCCTCCGGCAGCGGATCGACGGCCCCGCGCTTCTCGATCTCGTCCAGCCGCGCATCGTTCGCCGCTTTCAGGGATTCGAACGCCGCCATCATCTCCGCCGTGATCGCACGCGCGCCATCACTCACGCCCGAGGGCGCGTTCATCTTCGTCTCGATTGTCATTGGGTTTCCTTGCGCCTCGCGTCAGTCAATCACCGGCGCGCGAGGCGTGTCGCGCCGGATGAAGTTCGTTCGAATTTTCCGAAGGCTCTACTTCGCCAGCTTCCACACGATGAAGAAGCCGGCGATGGCGGCAACGACCACTCCGGCCAGCAGAACCAGGCCGAACTGGAACGGCATCCCGAACAGGAAAACCGCATATAGCAGACCCGCTAGCCAGAACGGAAAGATGATGACGTTCCAGCCGACCAGAAGCTTCCGGCCGGGGCTCAGGGCCTTGAACCAGCCAAGCATCGATGTCTCTCCCGTCCGCCGGCGATCCTAACTCAGCCGTGCGCCGCATAGCAAAAGGGCGCAGCTTTCGCCGCGCCCTCCGCATTCAATCGTCCAGATCGGCCTAGTTGAAGCCTTCGCCGCCCGCTTCGTCGCGCGGCAGGACCAGCCCGGCCGCGATGCCTGGGCCCATCCCCGGCACCTTGCCCTGGCTTTCCAGCTCGCGCGCGCCGGCGAGAATGCCGGCCATCGCGTAATTGCCTTCGTGGCAGGCGTATTCGTAGAGCGGCTCTGACGCGTTGAGCGACATCTCGCCCTTCCATGTCTGGCTGTAGAGCGTCGGATCGTCGACCTCGAACTCGTAAAGGACCTGCTTGTCGTTCCAGCGCGAGAAGCGCTCGGTCAGCTTGCCCTTGTCAGAAATCATGGCGCGCTGGCTCGGATGCGGGTTGGAGGTTTGAACCACCAGCGTGTCGCCCTCATACCAGCCGACCGAGTCGCCGCCCCATTTCGGCAGCGGCGAGTGCTTGGCTTCGGCCGCGCTCTTCACGATCGGGATCACGCGCACGTCGTGGATCATCTCCACCTGGATCATCACATGGCTCGGCGTCTGCACGAACTGCATGGTCGAGTTGTACATACCGTTATTCATCACCGGGCCGTACGAGCCCGAGAAGCCGATGATGCAGCGCTCGGCCTGCGGACGCGTTTCCGGTCCATCGAAATTGGTGATCGCAAAACCGCCGCCGCGCGCAGCGCCCGCCTTGTACGGAATGCGGCCGGTGGCCGGATCGGTGATCCACGACGAGCGCAGCTCGCCCTTCACCGTCGCCATCTTCGTGCCGGGATCGATCCAGAACGAATTGTAGCCGCGGTCGTTGTTCTTGTCCTCGAGGATCTTGGTGTTGTTCGGATCCTTGCCCGCCAGCGCGTTATCTTCCTTGGTCAACACGACCAGGATGTTGCGGTTCACCAGCCTGTCGGCCTGTTGCGGCGTCAGCGCGAGGCTCTTGGCGTCGCCCGAGCGCTGCAGGCCGGTGAGCGATGTGTTGTTCCAGAAACCCTGCAGGTCCGGCGCCCCCCAGTTGGTCTTCGGCGCCTTGTATCCAGCCTCGTGCCGCTGTCCGTCATTGGCGTTCGAGACGATCGCAGGCGCGGCTGCGGCCGGCGCTTTCGGCGTAGGGGCCGGCGTCTGCGCGATCGCAACGGCGCCCAGCAGCGCGGCGCACCCAAGCGCGGTCGCCGCCAGCAATCTGGTCTTCATGGCGTAATCTCCTCTGGCCGTCCCTTCTTCCGAAGGACGGTCTCCTGACGGTTATCGTACGCCCGCTTTCCCCAGGCGGAAAGGTTGACCCGGCGTCAGCTTTCTTCACATTGCGCGGCGCAAACTGCCCACATTCAGGCCCCGGATACTGACCGGCGCTCCCGCCGCCGCGAATCTCGCCGCCGGCAGCATCGGCGAAGTGACAAGCGAAATCTCGCGAAGCTCGATTTCCCTCAACTCCCGTCCCCGCCCGGCTCGCGGCGACCAGTCCCGCGCAATGAAGCCGATCGACAGCCCGTCCATCGCGCCATCCGCAATGAGCTTCAGCGCCGCCTTGCCCGCCGTCGTCTCGTCCGTCACCAGCCCACGCACGAACAGCCCCCGCCCATCCTCCCGCATCGCCGACCAGCGCCCGGCAGTCCGCCCGCCGGTATGTTGGAACAACATCCCCACATCCGGTCCGGTCGCGCCGCCCCGGGCCAGCGTCCGCGCAAACGCGCCTGCCCGCACCACATCCCCAGCCAGATCCTCCACCCCGAACACCGAGGCATAGCCCTCGATCACGATCGAATTCGTCTTCATCCGGTTTCTTTCCGCTTGAATCCGCGCCTGCGGCGTGAGTCGCCCTCTCCTGCCGGGCCAGGGCGATCGTTTCGGGTGTGCCGATCTAGTCCGCGGCCGCCTCGAGGTTTTTCTCGATACGTTCCAGCTGCGCTCCGGCCAGCTCCAGGCGCACCTCCACCCGGGCGAGCCGCTCGGCCATATCGGCCTGCGAGGCGACCCGGGCCTCCACTTCCCGCAGTTTTTCAGCCGCCGCGCCAGTCCACAGCAGCACTCCGGCCAATTCGACGACCAGCGCCAAAATCACCGCAACGGTCATCTTCTTTTCCACCGACATGGTCCACCTTTTGCTGGCGTCCTTAATTGCGTTCTGCTAACGTTGTCCCACTCTCGGGGCTGGGCGGGCGCGTAGCGTTCGGGAGCGTACTCCTCCAATGAAGCGGACGAATGTCGTCAGCATGCGCAGCCTTCTGTCGGGCAGCGCGCGTTATAAGCCGATCGCCACGCATCGCGGCTTCATGTGGAGCCCCGCGGAAGTGGCTCAATTGCTCGTCGACCTCGAGCTCGCCGCCAAAGCTGACGCGCACGAGGAGGAGGACGAGGAAAACCTCCCGCACGAGCGCTTCTATCTCGGCGTCATGACCGTGAACCACTTCCGTGGCGGCCAGTACATCGTCATCGACGGCCAGCAGCGCCTGGTCACGCTCGCCCTGATCCTCGCCTTCGCCCGCGACCGCATCGAAGACGCCGGCGAACGCCAGCGCCTCGACCGCATGCTGGTCCGCCGCTCGCTCACCAAGTCACCTGAGGCCCGCATCCGTCTTTCGCCCGAAGACCATGCCTGGTTCTCGCACTTCATCCTGCCGCCCGGCGCCACCTGCCGTCTGCCGGCCAACGCGCCGATCGGCAGCCCGCGCGCGCTCCTGCTCGCCGCCCGCTTCGTGGAGCAGGCTTTCCTGTCGTACAGCCAGGACGACCTGATCACGATCGCGGACTACATCCGCCGCCATGCCGCGTTCGTCCGCACGGTCACGGCAGGCGCCAACGCCTTCGTGCCCGAGCATGCGCCTCCGGCCCAACTGCCAGCGCCGCAGCCCCAGCAGCCTTTCCGCGCCCAACCCGAGTTCACACCGCAGCCGCGCCGTCCGTTCCAGCCGGAATCGATCAGCGCGCAATACGCCCGGCGCGCAGCGGCGCAGTCGCAGCACGAGCGCATGTTCGGCATCGCCGCCGAGTAGCTGACTTGAGGCCTCGCGGCCCAAGATCAGCCTCATGCCTTGCGTGGGGGACACCGACCTTGAAAGAGGAGTGACCGCATGACCACCCGTCTTCGCACCTCCACGCACCCGTGGACCGCCGCGCAGGAGCAGGAGCTGCGCCGCCTCGCGCGCACCAACACGCCCCCGGCCGACATCGCCGCCCGCCTCTCCCGCACGCCCGAGCAGGTCTTCGAACGCGCGCATGAACTGGGTTTGACGCTGAAGCGGGCACAGCCCGGACCATAAGACACACCTGAAAGCACGCGGGCGGGCTCACCGCCAGCGCCTCACACCCCCGCCATCCTTCTCTTCTCCTCGACCGTAAGAAAACTCGCCGCGTCGATGCGCGCCCACTGCGCCGCGCGTTCCTCCTGGAACGCCGGCACGCCTTCGAGATCGGCCGCCAGTTCGCCGCCGACCCGATCCCCCAGCCATCCCGAGATCGCCCGCGCCGCGCGGTTCACCAGCGGCAACACAGTCAGCCGCCAGAACGCCGAATTCGCCTCGCGATAATTCGCGTACGTCGCATCGCCCGGAATCCCCAGCAGCATCGGCGGCACGCCGAACGCCAGCGCGATCTCGCGCGCCGCCTGGTTGCGCGTCTCGATGAAATCCATGTCCGCCGGCGACAGACTCATCGGCCGCCACTCCAGCTCCCCTGCAGCAGCATCGGCCGCCCCGCATTCGCAGCGCCCGCATAGCCGCGCTCCAGGTCCTCGCGGATGTCCACCCGCTGCTCCGGCGTCAGCTCCTCGCCGCCGGAATAGATCAGCGCGCCCGAAGGCCGCGCCGCATTGTCGATCAACGACTTGGTCCACGCCGCGCCCGCATTGTGAATGTCCACCGCCCGGGCCGCCGCCTCCAGCGGCGCATGCCCCTGATAGTCGTCCGCCGGATGGAACAGCCGAAGGTGCAGCACCGGCAGGAACCCGTCCGCCTCGCGCGCGAGCCTGCGCGCCTCCGCGCCCACGCGATGCTCCCACGCCACCGGCCAGCCGCGCGGACCTTTCAGCGCCCGCATCCGGTCAGGCCGCAGCACGAACAGCTCGCGCACCTCGCCATCGATCGACACCGCCTCGAGAAAGCTGTCCCCGGTCACCACCAGGTGTCCGTAGAACGTCTCCATCAGGTCCGGCCCCGCCTGCTCGCCATTCGGCCGCGCCATCAGCCGCGCCAGCTCGCCAGCAGCCTCGCCAGCTCTTGAAGAGGATTGGCGAAAGCCGACGCTGCCCGCCGCCTCCGAGATCATGCGCACACAGCGATAGGCCACCGCATTGCGCTCGAACCCTTCGCGCGCCAGCTGCCCCATGCTCGACCACTGCGCCGCGCGCAGGTCCGATATCGCGGTCAGCGGCGCCGCCGATTTCGCCTCGCGCTTCCTGAACAGTCTCATTGATCTCTCCTGCGCCGCGTGCGCGCCGAGAGGCGAGAAGGAAATGAGAAATAGGGAGTAGGGGATAGGGAGTAGGAGAGCGGCGGCGCCACGGCCACATCGCTACTCTCCATTCCCCACTCCCTATTCCCTACTCCCTATTCCCCTCGCGCCCTAAGAGTGCACACCGGCTTCTGCGAATTGAAAGGTCGACAAGCACGCGGGCAAGGCCCTCGGGCTCTTGCGTCCAGATTGCTGACTGTGTGGTCCCGCGCCCTGCGCCCTCACACTTGTCGACCTTGGAGCATTATGCGCCCGTCCCGAGTCCCGCCGCGAAACTACCTTGAACTTTTTTCGTGGCGCGGCCGGCGAACTCCGCAAATCCTTGCGCCACAAGGATTCTCGCCCTGAAAAAAGTTCGGCGAACGCCCCGCAGGTGTGGGCCCGGTATCAACTTTATCCTACAGATCCGCCCCTCCCGGCATGGTTTCCACGGCTTTACCGGGATCGTTTCGATTCACGCGCGCACTGCAATCGCGTTTTCATGCCCTCGCAGCACACTGTGCGTGAGGCCGCAATTCCCCTTTGCGGCCGGGAGTACGTCATGCCGATCGAAGCAGTATCCTCTGTGCGCGCGGCCGCCTCTGACCACCGTGAGGCCAATCGCCAATACGCGCACGCGATCGCGGTCGAGAACGCCGCGTGGCGCCGCGACCAGCGAGTCGAGGAAGCACGCGCCTCTGCGGCGGCGCGCCCCACGCCCGCAGAACGCGCTGCTGAAAACCCGGGGCCGCCGCGACGCGGCCCGTCCTCGGCGCTTCTGCTCGACGTCCTGGCTTAGTGTCGGGTGCAGAACACTTCCGCCGCCATCGCCACCGGACAGAACTGATTGTAGCTACTTTGCGTCATGGGATTCCTCCCAACCGGGCTCTCCTGTCGTGCGCCCATACTAGGCCCTCCAGCACCCGCCTCCTAGTTCGGAAGCTGTACTGCTCAGCTTCAGTCCCTGAACTGGCCGCCACACCCCGCGACCTGGGATGCTGGCGTCGGGCTGGTTGCTCCGCACGGACAAGACAGGAAAGCTGCAATGAAACACGTTCTGACAGCCGCAATCGCCGTTGTCGCCCTGGGCGCTCTGCCGATGTCGCCGGCAGCCGACGCCGAACCGCCCGTTCGGGAGGTTTCGGTCGAGGTAGGCTATGCCGACCTCAATCTCTCGTCGGCCGCGGGCGCCCGCACAATGCTCAGCCAACTCAACCTCGCCACCAGGAAAATCTGCGGCGAACGACCCCATCCGAGCCAGATTTCGGCCGGCGTCCGTCACACGGCATGCACCCGCTCGGTGATGTCGCGCGCGGTCGAAACGCTCGGCCATCCGACCGTGACAGCGGCCTATATCGGCCGCATGCGCGGCGGGGAGACCGCCTCCCGCTGAAGGGGTGGCGATGTCCGCCCGCGCGCACTGCTCCCCCAGCCGCGCAGGCGGACAGGTTTGATGACGCGGTAGAGAGCAGGGAATGGCGGGTGGCGCTTAACTGCGTCCTCACGCGCACTACGCCGCCCCCCGCCATTCCCGCTCGTCTCCACAATCCTTGACCGCGCCCAATCCTTAACCGCGCCCAATCCCTAACCGCGCATTGACCATCGCGCCGCAAATGCGCCGCGCGCCCGCACAGGTCTTTCACCGCCCCATGTCATCCTGCCGACGTCGCCGGAAAAGCGACAGCAGAGAGAGGCTGCCATGAACATCGACGGTCCCAGCCTGCGCGACCTGCAAGCCCGCGGCATCTACGCGCTCCGCGAGCATCTCGCCCGCGCCTTCCCCGCGCAGCCCGCAGCCGCGCCGGAAAAAACCCACAACGCCGCCGACCTCATCGAATGCGGCGAACGCCTCGCCAGCTGCCGCACCCTCCAACGCGACGTGGCGGCGTAGCTGTGTAGCGGCGTAGCGCTTGACTCTCGTACGGTGACACCGTACATACGCGACATGGACTTCGTGTCGTTCAAACACAAGGGCCTGCAGAACCTGTTCGAAAGCGGAGACGCCAAGGGCGTCAAGGCCGATCAGGTCCGTCGACTCACCAACATATTCACGGCGCTGGCGGCGGCGGCGGATCTGGAGAGCCTCGAAGGCCCTCCGGGATGGCGCATACATGAATTGAAAGGCGATCGCTCCGGAACTTGGTCGATTTCCGTAACTGGCAACTGGCGCCTGACCTTCAGACTCGAAGACGGAGCGCTCGTTGATGTGGACTTGGAGGACTATCACTGATGGCGAAACAAAAGATCAAACTTGGAATGAAGCCCGCCCACCCGGGCGCGTTCATTCAGGACGAGATCCTGGCCGAGCTGGGTCTGGGCGTGGCGGAAGCCGCTGGCCATCTGGGCGTGCGCCGGGCGACCTTGTCCGATCTTCTGAATGAAAAAGCCTCCTTGTCGCCGGAGATGGCGATGCGTGTCGAGCTGGCCTTCGGCGTGAAGGCGGAGCTGCTGTTGCGGATTCAGGCGCTTTGGGATGCTTGGGATATCCGCCGCCAAGCCGGTGAACTGAACGTTCGGCGATACAATCCAGCCGCGTAGGCCAGCATCGCTGCGCTTCCGCTCCAAACCACGTTATCCTCGCCTCGCGCCAAAGCGAGTCGCTGATGACCGGCCCCGCCACAGTCCGCTTCACGCCCGTCCAGAAAGTCCGCGGACTTCTGCTCGCCTCCGTCGTCGCCTGGCTGTTGTCGCTCGCCGCCATGTACGGCTCGTCCCAGGCCTTTGAGATCGCCGAAAAAGGGATGGCCGGCGGCGAACCGCGCCTTGTCCCGCTCGACAGCGCCATCGGCTGGACGCTGACGGGCGCCCTCAATCTTGGCCTGCCCGCCGCCCTCGTCATTGTGCTCGCCTTCGGCTTCCCTGGGATGAGTCACGCCGAGCGGACCGGCGCCACGAGCTTGCGCGACGCCGCCGTCTTCGGCGTCATCGTCGGCGCGATCGTCGGCGTCGTCGTTGCGATCTTCGTCGCGACGACAAATCGTTACGACGCCGCGCCGCTCGAATGGGCGAAACTCGGCGTCGACGTCCTCCTGACGATGGTCACCGGCCTCGTCACCGGCCTCAGCGCCCGCCTCGCCGCCGGCCGCCCGAAAGCGCCGCCCGCTAAAATACCTTAGTGAACTTGGTGTCCTCCTTCGTGTCTTGGTGTTGAAGACTTCAACACAAAGGCACGAAGAAAAGTACGAAGTTCACTAAGCTGGATGGCCGGATTTAATCCGCGAGCTTCGCCCGCAGCTCCTTGGCCGTCGCGCCGGTGATCTTCTCGATCTTCGCGATGTCGCAGATCTGGTGCTTGTCGTCGCGCACGTCATAGGTCAGCTCCGTGCGCACGCGGTCTTCCAGTTCCGGGAAGAAGAAGAACGGGTGAGCGAACGCGATCCACTCGCACGGCTCATCCAGCGTCAGCACATAGTAATCGCGATAGGTGTCGCGCAGCAGGATGCTCTGTGTGTTCAGCACCCATGTCGCATCGAAACGATAGCGCAGCAGCAGGCTGTCGACCGGTTTGCCATTGTCGGCGATCTCGGTCCTGCGCTCGGGTTCGGCCGCCGCCGACGCGATCGCCGCAACGCCTGCCGCAAGCAGCATTCCAAATCCAAGGGCGATGAGTTTCTTCATGGCCAGCTCCAACCGCTGCGCCGGACAGGACTGTCCTGCACGGAAAATCATACCCCAATCTATCGTCTACATCCATGCACCGGCTCGTTTCACGGCCGCTTTCCCCTGCAGATCGCCCAACTCTGCCCTTCGCCCCACCCGGCGCATGGTCTAGCCTCCGGCCGCGACTGCAGAGCCGCGGAGGGGACGATGCGCGCCTGGGTTCGAAACTTCCTAGTCGCAGCCTGCGTCCTTGGAGGCGCCGCCGAAGCATTCGCCCAGCAGCCCCTGCCACGCACCGCCGAAGGCCACCCGGACCTGCAGGGCGTCTGGACCAGCCGCTGGCTTACGCCGCTGGAACGGCCCGCGACCGCAAAGACCGTCGTGATCGCTCCGGAAGATGTCGCCCTCCTCGCGAAAGCCGAATGGGCCCGCCACAACGCCATCGACCCGATCGAAGGCACGGACTCGTTCGAATACACCACCTTCGTCACCGTTCGCGGCGAAACCCGCTCGGCGCTTATCGTCGATCCGCCCGACGGGCGCCTGCCCTTCACCGAACAGGGCCGTGCGCGCCAGCCCGCCGGCCGCGTCGTCACGGGCGTCGACGGCCCGGAGCAGCGCGCGCTCAACGAACGCTGCCTCAACAGCGGCAACGGCGCCGCGCCATACGTCGCGGCGCCGTCCGGCAACATCCGCAGGATCGTGCAGACGCACAGCGACATCGTCATCCACACCGAGCTGCTCAGCATACTGCGCATCATCCCCGTCGATGGCCGCACGGAGATCGGCTTCCGGAACGAGCACACGACCGGCCGGTGGGACGGCGATACGCTGGTCGTCACCACGACCGACATCCTCGATCCTGTCCGCGGCGCCCGCGGCTCGCTCTTTCCCTTGACGCCGAAGACGAAGATCACCGAGCGTTTCACCCGCACCGCGCCCGGCGAAATCCTCTACACCTTCACCGTCGAAGATCCCCAGCTCTACAGCCAGCCATGGAAGGGCGAGAGCATCATGGCCCTCTCCGATGACCGCATGTTCGAATTCGCGTGCCACGAGGGCAATTACGGCCTCGCCAACATCCTCTCCGGCGCCCGGGCCGTGGAGCGGCGCGCAGCAAGGAAAGCAAAGCCATGATCCGGCCCACGATCCTCCTCGTCGCGCTCGCCCTCGCGCCTTTCGCCGAAGCGCAGTCGCCCTACCAGCCGGCGCGCACGTCCGACGGCCATCCGGATTTCCAGGGCATCTGGGAAAGCCGGTGGATGACGCCGGTCGAGCGCCCACCCATGGCGAAATCCCTTGTCATCAGCGCCGAACAGGCGACAGCCATGGTCGCCGCCATGACCGCCGGCCGCAAGGCGACGCCGGGAAACTCCAACCCCGACTCCGATTTCGACTTCGCCACCCTCGCGCCGGTGAATGGCGAATACCGCACGTCGCTGATCATCGAGCCGGCCGACGGCAAGCTTCCCTTCACCGACGAAGGCCGCGCGCGCCGTGCGCGCCTCGCCGTCCAGCCCGCCGACAATCCGGAGGAGCGCCCGGCTTCCGAACGCTGCATCGGCGGCGCCGGGCGCGCGCCCATGCTCACCGTGCCGACCAACAGCTATCTCCGCATCATCCAGGCGCCAGGCAATGTCGTGCTGCACAGCGAGGCCCTCGACGAGGTGCGTATCCTGCCCCTCGCAGGCAAGCATGGGCCGGACGCGATCCTCGATCTCCAGGGTGATTCCATCGCCTGGTGGGAGGGCGACACGCTGGTCGTGGAGACCCTCAACTTCCGCCGTGACGACGAGCTGCGCTTCACGCCGCCCATGTCGGTGATCGTCATCTCGCCCGCCTCGACCATCACCGAACGCTTCCGCCGCGTCTCGGACAACGAACTCAACTACCGCTTCACGATCACCGATCCGGTTCTCTACACGACGCCCTGGACCGCAGAGACCAGCTTCGTCCGCAGCAACGCTCGCATGTACGAGTACGCATGCCACGAGGCCAACTACGCCCTCGCCAACATCCTCCTCGGCGCCCGCATGGAACGGCAACGCGCGGCGGCCAGGCCGAAGAAATGACCCGCTAGGCCGCGGCGTGCTTGACGGTCCTGCGGCGCCGGGCTCATCTTCGCGCAAGAACAAAGACCGGGGAGCCACCATGAAAGCCGTTTCCGTTCTCGCGCTCGTCGCGACCTTCGCCCTGTCGGGCTGCCTCTTCGTCAGCGAACGCGAAACCATCCGCGAAGCGCCCCGGCAGGAACTGGCGCAGTCGGCGGCGAACGTGGACACGCTCAGCCCCAATGGCGTGCCCGTGCGAGGCATGCGCATCGCTTCCAGCCCGGCGCCGGCCGAAACGCCGGCGACCGTCGCCGATCTCACCATCTATCGCGACGTGATCTACGGCCATCACGATGGCATGGCGCTGGTCTACGACGTCATGAAGCCCGCCAACGCCAACGGTTCGGCCGTGCTCTACATGGTCTCCGGCGGCTGGGTGTCGCGCTGGGCCGAGCCGGAATCCCGCATCACGCAGTTCCGCGCGCTGCTCGACCAAGGCATCACCGTCATCCCGGTCCACCACGCCTCCGCCCCGCGCTTCAAGGTTCCCGAGGCGCATGCCGACGTAAAGCGCGCCCTGCGCCACATCTCCCTCAACGCGCCGAAATACGGCGTCGACGCCAAACGCCTCGGCGTGTTCGGCGGCTCCGCCGGCGGCCATCTCTCGCTGATGCTCGGCCTCAACGGAGACGACGGCGATGCGGCCGCTGCCGATCCCGTGCTCAAGGCGCCCTCGCGCATCAAGGCCGTCGTCGCCTACTACCCGCCGGTCGACCTGCGCCGCATGACCGGACCCAGCGACCGCTTCCCCGCGCTCGATTTCCCGAACGAACAGGCCGCCGCGATCTCGCCGATCCTGTTCGTCGACGCCAAGGACCCCGCGACGCTCATCGTTCACGGCGACGCCGACGAGCTGGTCAACATCTCCTCCGGCCAGTCGATCCACGACGCGTTGAAGAAAGCCGGCGTCAAAACCGAGATGGTGGTCATCAAGGGCGGCGACCACGGCTTCTCGAACGCCGAACACCGCGCGGAAGCCGGCAGGGCGATGGCGAAATGGTTCAAGGAGAACCTCTAGGGTCGGGAGCTCGCCCGCATGGTTCGACGGGCGCCGCCTTTGGCGGCTGCTCACCATGAGGGCTATCCCAACGTCATGATTGCCTCGCAGCCCTCATGGTGAGTAGGCCCGAAGGGCCGTCCGTCGAACCAGTGAGACGCACCCGTCGAACGCGGCCCGCACCGGTCCCGCCAGAATCCTTACCGCCGCCCCTCGCATTGTTAACGCTTCTTGCACATGCCGCCGGGACCGCGCCCGGAAATGAACGCGCACGCCGCCCCGCTTAACAATGGAACGCTGCGTAACCCGGCAAAAAGCGCCGGCCGATTCAGGATGGATTCACCTCGCTGCGTCAAAATGACTCGTGAAGGAGCGTGTCATGAGCGCCGTTGCGACGGCCGGCATCGTGGGCGTCTCGGCCCGCTACGCCGCCCAGATCCAGGAGCTGCTGTACCTGCAGGCCGTCAAGCGGATGGTCGCCGAACAGCAAGCCGCACGCGCCAAAGCCGACGCCCAACGCAACGCGTTCATCGACTCCATGCGCGCGATGGACGCGGTCGAAGAACCAGTGAAGATCGATGTCGATCCTGAAACCGCGAAGGCCGCCGCGGAAACCGCCGAGCCGCCAAGGCAGGCCGAGCCGCAGGAATCGCCCGCCGCAACCATTGCCGTCGCGCCCGCGCAGATCTTCGACCTACAGGCCTAAAAGGTCGCACCCTTAAGCGCCGGTTTCCGAAAAGATCCCAAAAACTTCACCGATCGCATTGGCCTTCGGTTAGGCGCCGTCAGTTAGTTTGACCATTGAGCGCAATTTTCCGCGCGGCGCCAGAAGGCGGGGGTCTATCAACGTGCTGCGCAGGCTCACAGCCAGCTCAGAGGCGAACATGTCCATCATGATGATGGCGTTGATAGGCGTGACCGCATTCATCACCGCCAACATCGTCGACTACATGTCGCTGTCGAACCAGAAGCAGTCGCTGCAGCGCGTCGCCGATCACGCCGCCCTCGCCGCCGCACAGGAGCTGATCGTCTTCGCCGGATCCGACGAACGCGTCGACGCCGTGGCCAAGCGTTTCGTCGACTCGGGCTATTCGACGACGGGCCACACTACCACGGCCGAAATCCTGGAAGGCGGCCGCGCCGTGCAGGTGACGATCGAGGCGGACCCACGCACCTTCTTCCCCAGCATAGTCTCGGACGGCGTCACCAAGATAAAGGCCGAATCGGTCGCCGAAGTGTCGGGCGGCGGCTTCGTCTGCATGATCGGCCTCGATCCCGACAGCGTCGCCACGCTCAACATGATGAACCGCGCGCGCCTCACCGCTGAAAGCTGCGCGGTCTATTCCAACTCTGTCAGCACGAAGTCCCTCTGGCTGCACGACCTCGCGCGCGTCCGGGCCGATATCATCTGCGTCGCCGGCGGCGTCCAGGGCGCCGAGGACGCCTTCCTCACCAGCAAGCCGACGGAAGACTGCCCGCCGATCGCCGATCCGCTGCGCGACCGTCCCAATCCCGCCGTCGGCAACCTCTCCGCCTGCGACTACACCAACTTCATGGTTCCGCCCAACAAGACCCGGACGCTGAAACCCGGCATCTATTGCGGTGGGCTCTCCGTCTACGGCGAAGCCAGGCTCGATCCCGGCGTCTACGTCATGAAGAAGGGCCAGCTCATGGTCACCGGCGGCGGCTCGCTCGAGGGCGAGAATGTCGGCTTCTTCCTCACCGGCGCCGCTTCGACAATCTTGTTTGGCTTCGACAGCCACATCTCGCTCACCGCGCCCCGGACCGGCGACATGGCCGGCCTGCTCTTCTTCGAGGACCGCGACACTGCCTTCAGCACCTATCACCGCATCACCAGCCGCGATGCGCGCAACCTCGTCGGCACGATGTACTTGCCCAAGTCCAAGCTGCTGATCGACGCCGACAACCCGGTCGCCGACAGGTCGGACTACACCGTCATCATCGCGCGCGAGTTCGAACTGCGCTCCGGCCCCGAACTGGTCCTGAATACGGATTACGAATCGAGCCCCATCCCGGTTCCCGAAGGCGTCGGCAACAACACCCAGTCCTCGATCCGCCTGGTGCGCTAGCGCGCCCCTAGACCGCCGCGCTCGAAATCGAACACTCGCTACACGAAAGGCCGCCTTAGTGCCCTTAGTGCCTTCTTTGTGCCCTTCGTGTTGGGGCCTTTCTTGGCGCTTCGGGAAAAGACTAAAACACGAAGGACACCAAGGACGCACAAAGTACGCCAAGCGGCTGGTGGCGGATTTCGAAATTGCGCCTGCTGCCCTAGCTTTTCACCGGCGGCTTCAGCACGAAGGTCGGCTCCGCGTTCGTTCCCGCCGCCACGGCCGCCCCCTCGCCGAACTGCACCAGCGCCCCGTCCTTCAATATGAAGGTGTACGTCGCCGCCTCCCACTGGAAGAAGCTCAGCATCCGGTTCGAGTAGGTCAGCGCCTCATACGGTCCGCGGTCCGCGATCGAACTCGGGCACGCATCCATTGCCCGGATGATCTGCTCCTTGGTCGCGCCCGGCGCGATGGCGGCGTAGCCCGCCTTGGCCGTCGCGCACGCCGACAGCACCAGCACGCCCAACGCCAGAACCAGAACTCTCATCGCGACTTCCCCATGGCGGCCTTACCCGCGCCATCATGGCCGGTTTCGCGCAGCTAGGCGAGAGGCTTGGCGCCGCCGCCGGTCCCGCGCTACTCCCTGTGCCTTGCCTATCCCTGACATTGCCTCCGCCATGCGCGCCGCATTCCTCACCGCCGCCTTCGCCCTCGCCGCCTGCGGGGATATTCCCGGTGCCGGCGGCCCCAGCGAATCCGACGTGCGCGCCGCGCTGGCCGACTATTTCGAGAACGCCGACGCTGGCGTCCTCGCTGAATACAATCCGCAGAACTTCAAGGACTCGCGCATCGTCTCGCTCGGCCGCTGCGAGGCGCTTGGGTCCAACTACATGTGCCCTGTCGCCTTCGAGCGCCCGCGCGGCGGTGGCCAGGCCAAACGCTTCGTCTGGATGTCGGAGCAGCCCGAAGGCTGGGCCGTCACCGTCATCTCGCTGATCGAGGATCAATGACCCGCCCGCCCAAGCCCGAGCCCACGGAAGCCTTCAAGCGCTTCAAGGCCTCGATGACCCTCGACTACGGCAAGTGGCGCGATGGCGAGCCCTACGACATCGCCGCCCTCGCCGAGGTCACGCCCGAAGAACGCGACGCCCTCGTTGACGAGATCTGTGACCGCGGCGGCTCGCTCGACTGGCGCGACGTCGAAGCCCTGCGCGCCCTCGGCACGGAGAAAGCTCGTCTGCGCATCGGCGCGGCCGCGCGGCAGGAGACCGGCGGCGGCGGCGCCGAAGCTCTTCTCGCCGAGATCGAAACCAAGGGCTGGAACGGGGAAGCCGAGAAACGCCTGATCCACATGCTCGAAAACATGCAGAGCATGGACTCCTCCTCCGACCGCCTCTTCGGCCTGTGCGAGCAACACCCTACGCCCGCGGTGATGAAACAGCTGATGCGCAACGCCCGCATCCAGTCCGACCCGACGATGCGCTATTCCGCCGGCGCCTTCCTGCTCTACATCGCCGGCCACGTCGACAGCCACGACGTCTTCGACGCCGAAAACCGCCCCCGCCTCCTCGACCTCAACAGCGACGACTACAAGACCTACAAGGCCGCCGTGGCGTGGCTCGAGGACAAGATGGCGAACCCGCGCCGCTGACCTTTTCTCGCTCACGGATCTTTTCTTCCCTCGTCGCGGAGCGGCGGGGGAAGTGGATCGACGCGAAGCGTCGAGACGATGGGGGCAGCCGCAATCCGATCGGCGGTCAGTCTGCTGCAGCACCCTTGAACGCTATCCGGCGGCTGCCCCCTCCGTCTCGCGACGAAGGCGTCGCGATCCACCTCCCCCGGCCTGCGGCCAGGGGAGGAAAAGCGCTACCCCATCCGCTTCATCGCGCAGATCTTGTTGCCGTCCGGATCGCGCAGGTAGGCGAGATACAGATCCATCGTCGCGCCCTTGCGTACGCCCGGCGGGTTCTCGATCGGCGCGCCGCCATTGGCGACGCCCGCCGCGTGCCAGGCATCCGCCTGCTCGGGCGTCTCCACCGCAAAGCCGATCGTCGCGCCGTTTGCGACCGTAGCCGGCTCGCCATTGATCGGAATGCTCACCCCGAACGTGCCCGTCTTCGTCCGCCAGAACACGCGCTGCTTGTCGACAAAGCCCGGCTTCACGCCCAGCGTCCCCAGCACCGCGTCATAGAATTTCTTCGAGCGCTCGAGATCGTTCGTCCCGACCATCACATGCGAAAACATCGCGTCACTCCCCAGCTTGCTGGCCCGCCATCCGCGAGCCAGCAACAGGCCAATGCGCGAACTTGCTGCCGCTGACAATACCGGCTGTGGACCCCCTCCTGTCCTCCCCCTTTCAGGGGGAGGGACCCGGATGCGTCACCGTCCCAACTTCATCGCCCAATTCCCGAAGCCCGGATGCGTCACCGTCCCAACTTCATCGCCCAATTCCCGAAGCAAGGTCCCCCCTGAAAGGGCACTAATATACTTGACTCAGTGACCAACTGCCCCTAGATTGAGGGCATGAAACGCGAACCCCAAACTCTCGTCGAAGCGATCCGGTACTTCTCGAACCCGGATACCGCGCTGCAAACCATGGTCAGCCTGCGCTGGCCTGACGGCGTGCATTGTCCGCGCTGCGGCTCCTTCAACGTTGGCTTCATCGCCACGCGCCGCATGTGGGAGTGCCGCGAGAAGCACGCCAGAAGCAGTTCTCGGCCAAGGTCGGGACCATCTTTGAAGATAGCGCCCTCGGCCTCGACAAGTGGTTCACCGCTATCTGGATGATCGCCAACTGCAAGAATGGCGTGTCCAGCTACGAACTGGCCCGCGCTATCGACGTCACCCAGAAATCCGGCTGGTTCATGTTGCATCGCATCCGCCTCGCGATGAAGTCCGGTTCCTTCGACAAGATGGACGGCACGACCGAGAGTTGATGAGTCCTACGTAGGCGGCAAGAAAAAGAACATGCACCTCGGCAAGCGCAAGGGCGGTTGGTGTCGGCGGCGTCGGCAAAGCCATCGTGGCGGGCGTCCTGAAGCGCGGGAACGCGAAGTCCGCCAGCCGCGTCGCACTATGCTGATCGCTGACACGACCCCCCCGACGGTCGACAAGCCGTCGTCCGCGACCATGTTGAGCCCGGCTCGAAGGTCATGGGACTGCGCACAGCGGCTATCGCGGCCTTTCTGACGCCTACGTCCACCAGTTCGTGAACCACACGACCGAGTATGTTCGCGGTCACATTCACACTAACGGGATCGAAAACTTCTGGTCGCTGCTGAAGCGTTCGCTTCGCGGAACCTATGTCTCGGTCGATCCCGCCCATCTGCTTGCCTATTGCGACGAACAGGCTTTCCGGTTCAATGAGCGCAAGGACTCAGACGGTATGCGCTTCCGCACTGTTGCGGGCTCCGTCACTGGCAAGCGTTTGACCTACAAGGAACTGACCGGCCATGACCAAGCCGCGCTCCCCGCTTAGCTCAAAGCCCGCCTCAAAGACGGCGGCAGGCGGCAAGGCAGAGGAAAGACGACGCCCCAGACGCTAAGTCGATGGGGCGTTTTCGCGCGTTGGCGAAGAAGGTGAACAACGTCCCGCTAGAGAAGGTTCGCGCTACGGAGCGGCGGGAGAAGAAGGGCCGGGGCCGGGAATAACAAAATAATCCTCAAGTACGTCTTCGGGCGGCTGCGTGTCGATCAATGTCAAATCCTTGATCCGGCGGTCTTCGTATTCCTGCTCAAGCCAAAGCGCGCCCTTCGGCGAAACTGGTTTGAGACCGTGTTCGTCTAAAACGTACATACGGGTCTCCTCGCCGACTCCGCTCTCCCTTTCTCGAGTGCCGCTTGGCTTCATAGACGGTGTACAGCGTGTGTCCGAGATCCTGAATTTCAGAGTGATCGCGCAACAGCAGCATGGACTGTGCGAGATAGTACCCTGACCCGAGGGTCACAAAATCCGCGTGAACCGAAGTGCTGCCCTCGCTGTCAGAAGCAACCATGAATGGCGCACCATACGAGACTCCAGCAACAACGAAGCTCCCGCGAAACCGGATTGCACGCGTCTTCGCTATGATGTCGTCGTAGTGGCCTGGTGGTAGCTTGGCCCCGCCGCCGTTCAGAAGCTGGTCATAGCTCATCGCGGCTTCCAGCTGCACAAACTGGTTCTTCTTGTCCTTGCTGCGCTGGGCTAGAGCCGCAAGGAGCAGCTGCTCCGCGGCGTAGTCGTCGATGGTCATCCCCTTGTCCAACGCGGCCAAAAACGCCAAACGCGTGACGCGGAACATCGCGTTGATTTCGTCGTCGTCACCGGCCACGCCCAACACCCATTGATTCGTGAGCGGCAGCACTTTCTGCATGGCGTTGGTCGAGCCGAGGAAACTGCTGCCCTTGGTGTCGGCGCAAAGCACGATCTGCGGGTGCCCTTCGCATCTCTGCAGCCAGCGGCAATGCAAATTGTCACGGTTTTTCGCCTCGGAACCTCTCGGGGTTTACGCCCGGTCATCGGGCGCCCCTTGTGGGTCCTGAGTCAAGTACGTTGATG
>CAVTXH010000003.1:0-1260185 GCA_963738625.1 uncultured Alphaproteobacteria bacterium
CCTGAAAGGGGGAGGACAGGAGGGGGTCCGGTCATCTCCACCTACGACCGCTCCTTGAACATCGCCGTAAACGCCGGACCGTCATCGCGCGCCGCACTTGCTCCGGCGCCGGGAGCGTGGAACTAACGGCTAGTCGCTTGATCCTCTGCTTGGGCCCTGGAGTGCGCGCAATGACAAATACGGCCGATGGCGTTCGCACGGGTCTTGGAAAGTTCGCAGCCGCATTCGTGCTGGCCGCCGCCTTGTCGGCTTGCGCGCCTTCGGGCAAGGCCGGCGCGGCGAGCGAGCCGCCCGGCGAAGCCGCCCTGGTCGAAAGCGCGCACGCCATTCATCAGCAGAGCCTGGTTCTGGATGCGCACGCCGACATCGTTGTCGCATCGACATCGGCAGGTTTTCTCGCCACGGACGGCTTGTCCAAGGTCGCCCCGTCGAAACTCAAGGCCGGCGGCGTCGGCGCTGTTGTCATGTCGATTGCCGTGGGCCCCGGGCCGCGCACCCGGGAAGGAGATGCGGCGGCGCGCGCCGAAGCAGACGAAAAGCTTGCAGCCGTTCTGGCTTTGGCCGCCGGGAATGCCGATACCGTCGCGATCGCCAGGTCGGCCGACGAAGTCGTGGCGATCCGCGAAAGCGGCCGGACGGCGTTGCTTCTGGGCTTCCAGAACGCCAGGTCGCTCGAGAAGAATGTGGCTGCGCTCGATAGGTTCTACGAGGCGGGCGTACGCGTGTTCGCCCTCAACCACCTCGCCCACAACGACTTCTCCGACTCCTCGCGGCCGCTCCACGACCCGGTCGCAGGCGCCTATGAGCCGGACGCACACGGGGGATTGTCTGCGCTTGGCGTCGCCGCGATTGAACGGATCAACGCACTCGGCGGCGTCGTCGACGTGTCCCAGATGTCCAAAGCGGCGACCCTGCAGACCATCGCCCTGTCGAAGACGCCGGTGATCGCGAGCCACTCCAATGTTCGCGCGATATCGGACGCCACGCGCAATCTCTCGGACGAAGAAATCGACCGCATCGGCGAGACCGGCGGCGTCATTCATGTCGCGCCGTTTTCGGCTTACCTGATCAATTTCTCGAACCCGGATACGCTTGAAGCCATCAAGGCGGCGCGGGGCGCGGCGGGTCTTCCCGCCTATTATTCCTATCCGTACGAACTCTACTGGGAGATCGAGGACCCGGCTGCGCGAGAGGCGTTTATGTCGTCGGTCCGGAAAGCTCTCGGGCCGGCGACGATCGACATGATGATCGACCATATCGACTACATCGTTAAGCGCATCGGCGTTGACCATGTCGGCATCGGCACGGATTTCAATCACGGCAGCGGGATCGAGGGATACGACGACGCGAGCGAGTCGTTCGGCGTCACCCTCGCGCTCGTGCGTCGCGGCTATTCGGCCGATGACATCAAGAAGATCTGGGGCGGCAACTTCCTGCGCGTGTTTCGCGAGGCCGAACGCGCCGCCGCGGACCCGAATGGCGCGAAGGGAAAGTAAGCCGGCGTATTTGGCGACACAGGTGGCGCCCAGTAAGCCGCCTTCTTTGCGGATGTCGACATGCTCGGCTGAGAGGGAGCGCCGGGCGCCTGCCCGGCCAAGCCCATCAGCATGCGCCACGCACGATGAGAGGTCATGCCGGGCAGGCGCCCGGCGCTCCCAGATCGCGTCTCTCAGTTCGGCCTCGCGCCCTTGTCGCTGCCGGCCGCCATGGCTGCCGCATCATCGACAGCCTTCAGCACGGCAGTCGTCGGCGGCCGTTTGCGATAGCTTTCCTCGCGCAGCTTGGCGAGCACCTTGCCGTCCGCGCCGATCACGAAGATCGCCGGATGCGGAATGCCGTTCATCCGGGGGCTGCTCGCCATGTCCATGTTGCGCAGCCCGAACGCATCGATCACCTGCGATTTCGGATCGGAGACCAGCGTGTAGGTCAGCTTCTTCGACTTGGCGAACTTCGCCAGCGTGTCGACGCTGTCATAGGACAGCGCGGCCAGCTTGAACCCGCGCCCTTCGAGATCGTCGGCGATCGTGTTGAGATCCTCCAGCTGCATCTTGCAGAACGGGCACCAGTCGGCCGAGCGGACGAACGCGATCACCAGCCCCTTCTCGCCCTTCAGGCTCGCGAAATTCACCGCAGCGCCCGTCTGGTCGGCGCCCGCAATGGCTGGCGCTGCAACGCCGACCGCCGGCCCGAGCTCCGCGATCGCCGCCTGCGCCGCCGCAACCGGAACCTGTGCGCCGAACGCCAGGGCTAACATCGCTAGCGCCGCCGAAATCCTGCGTATCATGCCTCGGTCTCCATCCTGCTTTGTGGCTCCAGCATCTATCATTTGTTTGCCGCCGCGGGGTTGGAAATCAAACCGCGCCAGGTCATGCCTCTGCCTGAAGCGGAGTTCGACCGCCCGAGCGCTGCGGTTACACAGCCGGCAGGATTATTTTCCGCCGGCCTGTAACGCTTCAGGGCCCGCGGCGAATATCCATGCAGGACAGAAGGGGAAAAGGCGATGACCATGGCCATCCGCGTGCTGGGCTACGCTCTTGGGGCTTTCATGGCCTTCATGGCCATCCAGAAATTCATCGGCGGCGTCCCGATCTTCCAGATCATCGAGACAAATGCAGCGGGTCAATTCGGCCTCGACCTGCCGTGGATCGAACCGTGGTTCCGCTATGTCACCGGCGCTCTCGAGCTTGTCGCAGCCGTGTTCCTCGTTCTTGGAAGGCGCCTCGCCGGCGGCGGCCTGTCTCTGCTCGTCACGGCGGGCGCAATCATCGCGCACCTCACCGTGCTCGGCGTCTCGACGCCGATGTCCGGCGAACCCGGCGCCGTTGAAAGCCCCATGCTCTTCATCATGGCGCTGGCGGCATTCGCTGCGTCCCTCGCCGTCACGCTCGGAGCGGCCCGCGCCGCCAGAGCGGCGCCGCAGGCCAACGCAGAGTCCTGACTGGGCGAAACCTCAGTTCGGCTTGGTGCTCTTGTCGCCGTCGGCAGCGTCGCTCAGCGCATCCGCGGCGTCGGTGTTGGTGCTGCCCGTCGCCTTATCGGCGGCCTCGCCGGCCTTCTCGAACACGCCGTCGCCCTTGTTCTCGTGGCCCTGCGTCGCTTCCTCGATCGCCGAATCCAGCTTCTCGCCCGCCTTTTCGGAGCTGCCCTCCGAACACGCGCCAAGTCCGATGACGCCCGCCGCCGCGGCAGCACAGATCAATGCCTTGAACATGGTCATGTCTCCTAAAAAACTGCGGCAGGCCCAACCGGCCCGCGCTGGCCCCGGCAACACCAACGCGCGAACGCCTCAAGCGTTGCGTGCTCTCGGCGCCCTTCACCATAGCGTCCTCTCGCCGCACGTCGGCGTCCCGAACCCGAAGCGCAGCCTTTGCTGGCCTTTCCGCGCGCGCGGCCGCCGCGTCTTACCCAAACCTTACCTGCGCGCCTTTAAACGCGAGGCCGCCGTCGGGCCGCCCTTAAGCATGTCTTGTCATAACCCGGGACAGGCGGGCGCGAGCTCCGTTCGCCGCGCGGAGCCTGCCCGATGTCTTCCTCACGCATTTCCAGCTACCCGGCGCTCCGCCGCCAGCGAAGGCTGGCGGACTAATCCCATGTTCCTCGATCTCCCCTCTCCCAAAGCCGCCGCGGACCAATGCGTCGCCTCGGACTCGGTCAGCGTCGCGCGCGCATCCGAAGCACGCCGCGCCGGCCGCTTCCCCACCGCCGTCGACATCCTCGTCTGCGTCATCTCTCTCCATCCGGACGACGCCGACGCATGGTTCGAACTCGGCGCATCGAAATCCGCACTCGGCGCCCGCGCCGAAGCGCGCCAGGCCTATCTGCGCGCCCTCGATCTCGCGCCTGCGAATGACGACGCCCGCATCGGCCTTGCCCGCCTTGCCTGGTGGGATGGCGACCGCGCCGCCGCCGCCGGCTGGCTCGCCTCCGTTTCGGCGCCCCGCCAATCCGATCCTGAAGTCCTCGACCTGCAGAAATCGATTGCCTCCGCTCCCGCCTCGACAGCCGTCTGGCGCGTCGATCTCGGCGTTGCGCAGAGCACGCTGACGCAGGACCTGCCCGACTGGAAGGAAGCGCGCGCCTCCTTCTTCCGTCGCGACGGCGGCGCGGGCTTCGGCCTCGCCCTCGAATACGCCCGCCGCTTCGAGCGCGAAGACCTTTACGTGGAAGCGCAGGCCACCCGCGTGGCGGCCGATATCACCTGGTCGCTCGCCCTGGGCGGCGCGCCAAAAGCAGACTTCCGGCCCGAGGCGTCGATCCGCATCGGCGCCGAAAAGGCCCTGGGGCAATGGCAGCTCGGCGGCTATCTCTCGCGCTCCGAATACGCCGCCGGCCCGGTCGGCAAGCTCGACCTGCGGGCAGTCCGCACGCTTGGCGCCTCCGCGCAGCTCTTCCTGCAGGGCGGCGTCGTCAACGACGAAAACGGCGAGTCCCATCTCGGCTATGGCGTCGGCGCCAGCTGGACGCCCGCGGCCGCGCTGACGCTCGACGCCAGTTGGTCCGACGGCGTTGAATCCTCCGACGGCGCCACCGCCGACGTCCGGGCCCTCAACGCCGGCGCCGCGTTCGACCTGACGCCGCAGCTTCGCATCCGCGCCGGACTTTCCCACGAGATGCGCGACGCCTACGACCGCACCGAAGCCTCGCTCTCCCTCGCCCGGACGTTCTGACATGCCGGGCGCGCTGCAGCTCGTGTGGATCCTGTCGATCGGCCTGGCTGCTCTTTCCAGCGTGTCGATGGCGGTTCTCATCGGCGCACGCATCGTCCGCCAGCGCCGCGACCGCGGCCTGATCGAACGGCGCAAGCGCCTGTCCCGCGAGCTCCTGCGCTACGCCCTGTCCGGCAACGAAGTGTCCGGCAACGAAATGTCCGGCGGCGAGATCCCCGTCCTCCCGGCGCGCACACGGCACGACCGCGCCGTCGCCATCCAGACCGCGCTCGACATCTCCGCCCTTCTCGATCCCGAAGCCCGCGCCCGCGTGTCCGCCGTGCTGCGGTCCGCCTCGCTCGATGCGTGGCTTCGCAGGCGCGCCCGGCGCGGCCCCGTGCCGGACCGGATCGCCGCCATCGAGGCGTTCCAGCTCTTCCCCGGTCCCGAAACCTCGCGTGCGCTCGACTTCGCGCAGACGTCCCGCTCCTTCCGTATCTGCATCGCCGCTCTGCGCGCGCGCGTGGAAACCGGCGAGATGCCGAACCTCGCAGACGTGCTCCGCCTCACCGACCGCCCCGAAGGCGGCCGTTCGCTGTCCCTGTTCAAGATCGTTGAAGCGTGCGTCCGCGCCGATCCGGCGGGCGCTCTCACTCTCCTTCAAACCTGCTCCGCCTCCCCGGCCCGCATCATGGTGCTGAAGGCGCTCGGCGTTGCGGGCGCATCGATGGCCTTCGGCGACATCGCCTCGGCCGCCGCCGATCCCGATGCCGAGGTTCGCGCCGCCGCGATTACCGCGCTGCGCGCGCTCGCCATCCCGGCCGCCATGCCGCACTTCGTCGCCGCGACGCGCGACCCCGACTGGCAAGTGCGCCTCAAGGCGGTCGAAGGCATCGGCCAGCTCGGCGGCCCCGGCGATCGCGCCAGGGTCGAGCCGCTGCTCAACGACAGCATCTGGTGGATCCGCTTCCGCGCCGACGAGGCCCTGCGCCGCCTCGAGGGGCGCAGCGACCTGCGCCTGCCGCAGGATCCTCCCAGCAAGCGCAAGCGTTCGCGCCTGCCGCCCACGCCCCCGCCCAAATCCAAGTCCAAATCCAAGTCCAAGTCCAAGTCCCCGCCCCCGCGGCAGAAGAGGGCGTCGTGAGCTACCTTCCCATCCTCAACGCGCTGATGGAATTTTCGCGCGCCATCGCCTGGCTGGTGATCGGCGGCGCGATCCTGCAGAATTCGCTTTACCTGTTCCAGCTCATCGTCGCCCAGCGCGCCCTCGCCGCCGAACCGCCCGAGCCACAATCGACCGTCCTGTGGCGCCGCTCCTCCGCCATCGTGCCGCCCATCACCCTGATGGCGCCCGCCTACAACGAGTCTGCGACGGTCGAGAACAGCGTCCTCTCCCTGCTCGCGCTCGACTATCCGCGCTTCGAGGTCATCGTCATCAACGACGGCTCGAAGGACGACACGCTCCAGGTCCTCAAGGACCGCTTCGAGCTCCAGCCCGTGCAGCGCGACTACGAACCCGCGATGAGCCACGCGCCCATCCGCGGCCTCTACCAGTCGCGCAGCCACGAGCGCCTGATCGTCATCGACAAGGAAAACGGCGGCAAGGCCGACGCGCTCAACGCCGGCCTCAACCTCGCGCGCTCGCCTATCGTCTGCTCGATGGATGCGGACTCGATCCTCGAATCCGACTCGCTGCTGCGCGCTGTCCAGCCCTTCATCGAAGACCCTGAGCGCGTCGTCGCGGTCGGCGGCACCATCCGCATCGCCAATGGCTGCTCGATCAAGGACGGCCGCCTGCACGAGGTCGGCGTCTCACGCAACATCCTCGCCCTGTTCCAGACGGTGGAATACCTCCGCGCCTTCCTGCTCGCGCGCCTCGCCTGGAGCCGTCTCGGCGCGCTCACCATCATCTCGGGCGCCTTCGGCCTTTTCCGCCGCAGCGCCCTCGCCGAAATCGGCGGCTACGCTCACGGCACCGTCGGCGAAGACATGGAGCTGGTGATCCGCCTCCATCGCCACGCCATCGACACCGGCCAGGCCCACCGCGTCGTCTTCCTGCCCGAACCAGTGTGCTGGACCGAATGCCCCGAAACCCTCCAGGCGCTCGGCCGCCAGCGCTCGCGCTGGCATCGCGGCGCCATCGAAACCTTCGTGCGCCATGGCAAGATGCTGCTGCAGCCGAAATACGGCCGCGTCGGCATGATCGGCATGGGCCAGGTCCTGCTGTTCGATCTCATCGGCCCGGTGCTCGAACTCGCCGGCTACGTTCTTCTCCCCGCCATGTGGATGCTCGGCATCCTCCATGTCGACTACTTGATCGCCTTCTTCTCGCTGTCGATCTTTTTCGGCATCGCCATCAGCGTCGGCGCGTTGGCGATCGAGGAAGCCGAGCTTCGCCGCGTCGGCACGGTCGCGGACTTGCTCCGCCTCGCCGCCGCCGCCGTGCTCGAGAATTTCGGCTTCCGCCAGATGAACTCCTGGTGGCGCCTGCGCGGCGCCTGGCAGTGGGCGCGCGGGGTAAAATCCTGGGGCGAGATGACCCGCAAGGGCTTCACCCACAAACCCGGCGCCGGCCTCGCCTTGCCCGGCCCCCAGCCTTCACCGGCGCCTCAGCCGGCAGGCTGAGACACACGCGCAAGCTGTCCGCCTGCCCCCGGTTGACCTCGGCGGCGACGCGCGGTCACTCTCCCCCCTCGCGGAGGGTACGGTCCATGCTTGCCACCATACTGAAAGCGCTCGCCACCGCCGCGTTCATCGCCGTCCTGTCGGAGATCGCCAAGCGCTCCACCTGGCTTGCCGCGGCCCTCATTGCGCTGCCGCTCGCCACCATGCTCACCGTCGCCTTCACCGCCACCAGCGACATCGCCAAGGCGAACCAGTTCGCCAACTCCACCTTCTATCTGTTCTGGCCCGGCCTCGTCTTTTTCGTCATGCTGCCCGCGGGGCAACAGCTCCTCAAACTGCCCTTCTGGTGGTCGTTCGGCCTCGCCGTCACGCTCACCTTCGCCAGCACGTGGGGCTTCACCGTCCTTCTGCGCTCCTTCGGCGTGAAGCTGTGATGCTCAGCCGCCCGTTCGAAAAGCGCATGTGGCTCGCCATCGCGATCGCCGCGGCCGCCATCGTCGTCGTCGCGCCGCTGATCGGCTGCTTCGCCTTCAGCCCGCTGCTTGTCGCCGGCGGCATCCAGCCCTACCCCCTCGCCGCCGCCATCGGCTGCATCCTCGCCGAAGCCCTCGCCGTGGTCGCGCTGGTGTTTCTCGTGCTGAGGGCGAAGAAGTAGGCTATTCTTTTCCATGAGGGGGAGAATGCAGATGCGACTCGGACTTCACAGCACTCTGTTCGCGGCCTGCCTGCTGGCCGCCGCTTGCAACACGGTCGAGACGAGCGACCCCCGCCCCGGCGGACAGGTCTGGACGGAAGACAAGTCGATCAGCTGGCTCAGCGACACGTCGGGCAACCCCGCCGGCCACAAGAACTGGATATTCGTGCGTGTGATCGCGCCCGCCGGCGCCACCGAATGCCGGGTCGAAGCCTCGATGTTTGATGGCGTCAATCCGTTTCCCAAGACGCCGGTCGACGACAAGGGCGCTGCGATGGTGACCGTGCGCGACGAGAAGGACAAGTCCAGCATAGCCTGTCGCACGCCCGAAGGCTGGGTGAAGCGCACCCTGGCGTCCGAGCGCATCGTCAACACGTTCAAGGACTACACTGGAAAGAAAACGTACCAACGCGGCTATTGGGCCGTTCCGCCCATGATCCACATCGACCCGAAAGATTCGCAAGCCGCTGCACGCTGGGATGCTCTGGCTGCCGAGATATGCCCCGTCGTCACTCGCAACCCGCCCTTCCCCGTTAACGCCTGCCGCGACGACCGCCTCGAACGCATGAAGGCGCGCGACATCTCCGGCTGAACCAGACGCGTCCTGCGTCATTTTGCATTGCTCAAAGCAGTAGGCGCGTCGACCGACTATGCTGGAGGTTTTTCCGTCAGCAACACTCGCATGATCTCGACAAATCGCGAGATATCGTCCTTCGAAGGCCGGACGAGCAAATCGCCGTGAATTGTGGCGTTTCGCGCTTCAATCAAAGAGCGGACGTGATCAGCCTCATCTGGAGTCAGCACTCCATCGCCTGCAAGCGCCTCCACTACGCGACCGGGAGATTGAGGCTTGTTGAACAGTTTCGGCCGAAGTGAACGCGCGACAGCTTCAAAAGTGGCCCACGACAAAAGCAGCGCGGCCGAAAGCTGACCTTGGCCGGCGAGACCCTCTACAGACGCCAGTGAGTTGTTGATCTGCTCTCTGGATGCTGATCGAACATCCCCGCTGGGCTGAGAGCTGGCGAAATAAAGCCGGTAGTCCCAACCAGCCGCTTGCGCCCTGGACGCGATTGTTCGAGCGAGTTGCTCGACCCCGTTGTTTTTTGAAACCTTGACTTCGATCAACAGCTTCATTTCGCCTTTTATGGCGATCGCATCTGGATGCAGATCGCGCAGCTCTACGGGAAGAGCCTCGGCGCTCGGCTCCAGAATGACGACGTAACCTTCTGCGGTTAACTCGCTTCGAACGACTTCCAAAACTGCGCGTTCTGCTTCAGTGGCGCTCATATCGAGACCTCCGCGAGACCTTCCGTAGCGATCCGTACGTACGCCGCCGGTTTGGCGCCGCCGATAGCTGTGGTCAGTACGTCGGTAGGGTTTCCAAATCTATACAATCTATCGCTTGTAAATCTCTGTACCACAATTCGGTCGACTTGACTGTCGTCGCGATAGACGTGCTCATTCAATGCGTCGAGAATGGGCTTAATGATGTTGTCGACGTCCCGAGGCATCTCTTCCTCGGAAAAATAAAACAGCGTGACTGCCACCCGTTCGGACGATACGAAATGCGGCGCCGGAAGCGCGATTGAGCTTGCCGTCTTCACCCTGCTCATCCACGCGTTCTTGGAATTGGCCGACGACTGTGCCGAAACCGGCGTCCCGCGCACGACAAACTCGATTGGAAAAGCGATTTCCAAAGGCGCCCCCCTCACCTGCGTGGAGTAGACCCCGCATCGATGACGTAGGCAAGAGTCGCCAGCCTCAGTTCAGAATCCAGAGAATAAGACCTTTCGCCGTGTCGCTCTCCTAAGTCCCGTCCGCCACCGCAATCGCACTGGTGTTTCTCGTGCCGAGATCGAAGACATAAGCCGCGGCGATCCGCTCTCCCGGTTTCGACTCGGACGCGCATCCCGAGCCCGGCTCCCCCCAGGAGAATTCAGAACGTGTCCGAAATCTGCAGCCGGAAGATCGGCGAGAAGGTCTGCTCGCGCTCCTCGATGAAGTTCAGCGGCCCGAGCCGGTCGCCGACATAGACCTCGCGTCGGCCGCCCTCGGTCCGGTCGGTTAGGTTGGCCGCCTGCAAGCGGACCTTGAGGCCGAACAGATCCTTGTGCTCGACAAACGCAAAGGCGAACGCGCCGCTGAAGGAGCGCGAGCGTTGATCGAAGCGGTACACCGAGCTGCGGGTGTCATGCTCGAACCCCACGCCCCAGCTCAGATCCGTCCCCGGCACGTCCTGGCGCAGCACCGTTTCCCAGTTCCCCAGGGGCGTACCGCTGATCTTGCGCTCCTCCCCCGTCAGCGGGTCGATCAGCTTGCTGTCGCCGACGCTGACCTCGAATTCCAGCTGCAGACCTTTCAACCCCAGGGGATCGAAGTGAAGCGTCCCGGCGAGTTCCGCGGTGTAGCGTTCAGCGCTCGGCAGGTTGCCCACGCCGCTCCGGCGCACCAGTGTCGCGGGCGCTAAGCACGCGGTTGCGGACGGAACCTGCACGCCATTGCAGAGAAAGATCAGCGTCTGGTCGACGACGTCCTCGATGTCGGAGGCGGAGAGCTTCAGCTTCACCGCGCCCCACGCCCCGAAGCGCCGATTGGCTTCGAGTTGCGCGCGCCAGCTCTGTTCCGGCACGAGCTCGGCATTGCCCGAGGTCAGGATGTCGTCGGCAAGATCCTGCGAGGCCGCGAAGTCGCTGAATCTCAGTTGTCCGACCTCGCGCGCGAAACGAAGGTTCAGGTCGAAATCGGGGTCGGGCTTCCATGCCAGCGACGCGAACCCCTTGGGCCGGACGAATTCGCGCGTCTGTCCCCCGGGTCCGTCCTGCGACAGCTCGGAATACTCTCCGGCGAGGCTGAGCTGCAGGTCGATCGCGGGCGTCAGCTTGCGCGAATGCGTGATCGAGGCTTCCGCGCGCTTTTCCTCCACACGCGTCAGGTCGGGCGTTCCGGAATTGACGAAGGCGCCGGAGGTCAGGGTCTGGTTGCGCGAGTTCGATTCGGAAAAATTGAACGCGCCCTCCAGCGCGCCCTGCCAGTCGCCGCCGCCCGGGCCCGAGAGCGAGTACTCCGCCCGCGCGATGGATTCGCCCGACTCGCCCGCAGACAGGAAGCGGCTTCCGGTGAGGGCGGAGGCGTCGGCCGCCTGCTGAATCAGCTCGGAAAACGAGTCGTCATGATCGACGCGCTGCAGACCGATCAGCTTGAGTCGGCCCGGACCCAGCCCGAACTCGTAGTCGCCCCCGATCTCGCCCCGCCATCCTGTGAACTTGTCGCGGAACACGCGCAGCCGGTCGGGCTGGCCTGGTCCGGAACGCCGGGAGACTTCCAGTCCGCCGAATTCGGGAAACTCCACCGAGGCGTTGAAATTGAGGATGTCGCCCGTGCGCCCGGAATACGTCAGGTCTGCGCTGAGGCCAGGCTCGATGCCGCCGCCATTGTTCGTCTCGCGCCGGAAATCGGTGACCTGGCCGGCGGCGTTGGTCACGGTCTCGGTTCCCACCCCGGCGCCGCGGCCGCCGAAAGCGCGCGCCTGCACCGACCAGGTGAGCGGACCGTTTTCTCCGCTGAGCGAGGCCCGGCCGTTGAAGCTGGGCCGCGTGTCGGAACGGAACTGGTTGGTCGACTCCCACTGGCCGGAGAGGCCCTTCGGCTTCACCACCACATTCGCGACCTGGCCCGAGAGGCCGGGGATGGACAGTCCCGCGCCATCCACGATCTCGATCCGGATCACCGATGCGGCTGCGACGCGCCCCAGCGCATCGATTGTGCCGTTCGACTTGCCGGATACGCGCCGGCCATTGATCAGAACATTGGCGCCGCCCTGGCCAAAGCCGCGCTGCTCGCGTCCGTCTTCCAGCGAAAAGCCAGGAATGTTGCGCACCATGTCGGCCGCGGTCTGAGGCGAGAAGCGCTCGAAATAGACGGGTTCAAAGACCTGGCCGGAAGCAGGGGCAGGCTGCTCGGGAGCGGCTGGCGCCGGCGTCTGGGCGTACGCCATCGGCGTTGCGACGGCCGCCGAAAGCATCGCCGTGTGCACGAACCGCGCGGACCAGCAGGCGGCGCCATGGCGTTGCAGGGGGCGCTGATTCACGCAGTCTCCTGATAGGGATCGAATTCAGCGGCCGGCGAGGCTTAGGACCCGCTGATCAAAGCCAGAAGATGACGGTTGCGGCAAGTCCGATGCCCATAGGGCTGGTGTTGGCGCAGCGGCAACAGCGGGCGCCGATGCCGCGCCAAGCCTTGTAGCGGCCGCACTCCGAACCCCGTCCCGATGAAATCAGCGGCGGCCGCACGCGATTCACGCCGGCTAGTTGAGCGCCGCGAGAAGCCTGTTGGCGACCGCCTCCGGCGATCCCTCGCCCGTCAAGGCCACGGCGACGACCGCGCGCTTTTTCGTCGACCAGGCCACAACGGCTTTGGCGCCCGTCAGTCCTCCGGAATGCCCCAGCCAGATGTCTGCGGGCGTGTTTGAGGTGGCGGGAAGATCGAAGCGCATCACCCCTCGGCCATAGGAGGTCTCGGCCTGGCCAAACATCGGGTAAAGCACCGCGTACTGCTCTTGCACCGACCTCGCGGACGTCAGCTCGCCGCGAAGCGCCGCCGACCAGAACCGCGCCATGTCGCTGGCGGAAGCGGCGACCGGGCCGGCGGCCCCCGGCGTTCTGATGTCGTCGGCTGTGCCGCTGTTCGGGCCGGCCGCCGGCGCCGGCGGAACAATCCCGTCCAGCTTTGCGCCGGGCGCCAGGATGCGGGTTTCCTTCAGCCCCAGAGGCTCGACGATGCGCGCCTTCAGCGCTGCATCGAGCGGGCGGCCATCCGCCTGCTCGACGATCAGCCCAAGAAGGACATAGCCGGTATTCGAGTAAGCCCACGTTCGCCCGGGGCAAAACAAGGGCGCGTGTGACCTGGCGACGCCGAGCACTTCGTCACGCGACTTGAACCCGGCCCGTGCACGGAGGCCTTCATCCTCCTGAAAACTGTAGAGCCCGCTCGTGTGCAGCAGGAGCTGTTCGACGGTTATCAGCCTCGCGTTGGGAAAGTCGGGCGCCCAGCGATCGAGATGATCTGACAGGCTGAGCCTGCCCTCCTCGACGAGCTGCAGCACGGCGATTGCGACCCACGCCTTTCCGGCGCTCGCCCAGTAGAAGATCGGGGATGCGTCCCCGGAGGCTGTGCGCGTCGCCGTCCAGGTATCGCCGGTCTCGCGGATAATGGCGGCCGTCATCGCCGGCGGACGAAAGGCCGACTGCGCGGCGTCGAGCACCTTCTCCAGCTCCGCCGCCTGCCCGCGGCGCATCGGCGCCGCATCCGCGAATCTTGCAGGAAACGCGCCGACCGCCGGCGCAGCGCGAGGCGGCGCCCCCTCATACGTCTGGGCCGGTGAACAGCCGGGTTCCGCGAAAGCCGGCTGGCAGGATGCGGCGCTCAGCGCCGCGCCGCAAAGAAGGACAATGCGGACAATTCCCGAACAGGGGCGAACGGTCAGCAAGGGCGCATCTCCTAATCCGATATTGACTGTCAGTCACTTTATGACCATAAGTCATTCATGGCAACCGAAACGCGCAAGCAAGCCGAAATCCGCAGACGTGAGCTAGATGTTCTTTCCAGCGCGCTGAAGCTGCTGTCCGGCAATTCAGCGCAGTCCGTCACCATGGACGACATCGCGGCGTCGGTCGGCGTCTCCAAGGGAACGCTCTACAATCTTTTCGCCAGCAAGGACGACATCTACGGCGCCCTGATCATTCAGTTCTCCAGGGGCGTTCTCGATCGTCTGGCGCAATTGCGGCCCACCGGCGACGTCGCCAGACGCGTGCGCGAAATCCTTGGCGTGTTCTGGGATAGCTACAGGGAGAACAGGGCCTATCTGCGGATCGCCTCCTACTGCGAACGGGAGGGGTTTCGCGCGTCCCTCAGCGCCAATGTCCGCCAGACGCTCGAACGCCTGGATCAGGACGTGTTGAAGCTTATGTCCGGCGTGTTCGCCGCCGGCGTCGCGAGCGGACAGTTCCGCCGCGCCGCTGTCGATGACCTCATGCTGGGACCGCACCTGGTTCTCATCGGCCTGTCCAGATTCCTGCGCAGCAACGAGGCGGCGGAGGCCAGGCGCGATCCGCGCTTCCGCGCGCTGGTGAAATTCGTGCTCTCGGGCGTGGAGCGCGGACGTGGCCCGTAGCTCTTGGCGTCGAGGGCCGCAAAGACAAGGCGCCGGCTGCTTCTGGAGGTCGCTCGCGTCGATCGCCTGCGCGGCTCTCATCACGGGTTGTACGGGGTCATCCATGTCGCGACTTGGCCAGCCGCCCGGCGCCATTCTCAGCATTGAAGGGCGTAAGACACACATCCAGTGTTCGGGGGCCGGTTCGCCTGCCGTCATCCTCGAAGCCGGCATCGGCAGCAACTCCCTGCAATGGAGTCTCGTTCAAAAAGAAGTCGCGGCCTTCGCGCGCGTATGCTCCTACGACCGTGCGGGAACAGGATGGTCCGAACGAAGACCCGGCGTTCGCGATGCGGCGCGGATTTCCGGCGAGCTGGAGGCGCTGCTCGCCGTCGCCGGAGAGCGGCCGCCCTATCTCCTGGTCGGCCATTCGCTCGGCGGGATACTTGCGCGCGTGTTCGCCAGCCGGCGCCCGCAGGATATCGCTGGGCTCGTTCTGATCGACCCGAGCCCGACCGAACTGAAGCAGGGCTGGGCGAGCCAGCTGGCGGCGTTGCTGTTGATCGAGTCCATGCCCTTGCTTCAACGCGTCGGGATCGAGCCGCTGCGCGATCAGATGGCGCCGTTCGCGCAAGATCTGCCTGCAGACGTCCTGTCCGATCTCATGGCGACCTACGAAGACCCGACCCAGATCAGAACCTTTCGAGACGAGTTTCGCGCGATCGCAGCGTCCTCGAAGCAGGCTTCCGAGGGTTTGCTCCCGTCATCCCTGCCCGTCGTCGTTCTCAGCGCGGAGCAGCCGATGTCGAAAGGTCAGGCTGAACTGGTCCGGCAGGTCCAGACAGAACACGCGCGCCTTGCGGCGCGGTTCGTCGGGGGCAGGCATCGCGTGATCGGCGGCAGCAATCATCTCACGCTCGTCACCAACCGGACATTCGTCAGCGAGATCGTCGCGGAAATCCGTCTGATGCTGCACCGCTAGGCGCCGACTTGGCGCCGCTGCGCAATCCGGGCTGCGATTCCCCGTCTCCCGTCAGCCTGCCGGCCTAGCTGGGCGGCGGCCGGTCAAATCGCGCCGCTTGCGGCGGGCGCGACGCAATTGACATCACGAAACCGTGCCGACGCGCACAGCTCGACCGCGTCGCAATTCGAAAAACTGCGCGCCGCCAGAGCTTGGCGGCTGCTTTTCGGATGCCTTCGCTCGCGCCGGAAGGCAGTGAAACAGCCTATTGCTCCTGCCGCTGCGAGGCGTATATCCGCGGCCGCAACTTCGCAGAGGTGGTCCGGCTTGATACAGACCACGACCTGACTTCCGGTTGGTTTGTCTAAGCGCTTCACGCGCAGCCAGGTCTAGCAACGACGGAAAGACTTACGATGACGATGGAATCGTCTGACGCCGCGCCCGCCGCGCCGGCAGGCTCTGCTCATTCCGACAAAGGCGCGCCGGCTTCCGGCCCGCAGGCGAAAGGCTGGCGCTTCTGGGGGCTGACGATCGGCTCCATCGGCGTCGTGTTTGGCGACATCGGCACCAGCCCGCTCTATGCGATGCGCGAAGCGCTCGCGCACGCCAGGGGCGTTTCGCCCGAGGCGGCGGCGATGGGCGTGGTCTCGCTGATCTTCTGGGCGCTGACGCTGGTCGTCACGATCAAGTATCTCTTCGTCGTGCTGCGCGCCGACAACCGCGGCGAGGGCGGAACGCTCGCCATGATGGCGCTCGCCCAGCGCGCGGTCGGCAAGCGCTCTGCGATCATCTTCCTGCTCGGCGCCGCCGGCGCCGCGCTGTTCTATGGCGACGGCATCATCACGCCGGCGGTCACCGTGCTTTCGGCCGCCGAAGGCATCGTCGATGCGCCCGGCGTCGGCGAAGCCTTCCGGCCCTTCGTCGTGCCGACGGCGGCCGTCATCCTCATCGCGCTCTTCATGGTGCAGTCGAAAGGCACGGCCAGCGTCGGCCGCTATTTCGGGCCGCTCACCCTGCTCTGGTTCCTCGTGCTCGCCGGCCTCGGCGTGATGCACATCTCGGATTCGCCGCGCATCCTGCTCGGCCTCAACCCGGTCTATGGCGTCAACCTCTTCCTCGACAACTGGCTGCTCGGCCTCGCCGTGCTCGGCAGCGTCTTCCTCGTCGTCACCGGCGCCGAGGCGCTCTATGCCGACCTCGGCCATTTCGGCAAGGGCCCGATCCGCGCCGGCTGGCTTCTCATCGCCTTTCCCTGCCTGATGCTGAACTATCTCGGCCAGGGCGCGCTGGTGCTCGCCGACCCGTCCGCCGCCGCGAACCCGTTCTTCCGCATGATCCCGCAGGCCGTCTACTGGCCCGTGCTGATCCTCGCCACCGTCGCGTCGGTGATCGCGAGCCAGGCGGTGATCACCGGCGCCTTTTCGATGACCCGGCAGGCCGTCCAGCTCGGCCTCTTGCCGCGCATGACCATCAAGCGCACCAGCGAAACCGTTGCAGGCCAGATCTACGTGCCCGCCATCAACATGCTGCTGATGGCCGGCGTCATCGCCCTCCTGGTCATATTCCAGAACTCCTCCAACCTGGCCTCCGCCTACGGCATCGCCATCACCGCGGAGATGGTCATCACCGTTCTCCTGCTCTTCATCGTCGCGCGCCACCACTGGAAATGGCCGATCCTCGCCGCCGTTGCCCTGTGCGCGCCATTCCTTCTGATCGACTTCGTCTTCCTTGGCGCCAACATGATGCGCTTCCTCCAGGGCGGCTGGTTCCCCATCGCGCTGGCCGCCGCGATCGTCATCCTGATGTGGACCTGGGTGCGCGGCACGCAGATCCTCACCGAGAAATCGCGCGGAAGGTCCGTGCCGTTCGACGCTTTCCTCGCCTCGCTGAACGAGCGCCTGCCGCATCGCACCGAAGGCACGGCGATCTTCCTCACGGCGGATCCCGACACCACCCCGGTCGCGCTGCTTCACAACCTCAAGCACAACCGCGTCCTGCACGCGAAGAACGTGCTGCTCACCGTGCGCACCGCCCCGACGCCGCGCGTGCCGGAGGCCGAGCGCGTCACGGTCGTGCCGATCAACGACGACTTCAAGCGGATGATCGTCACCTACGGCTTCATGGAGCAGCCCAACCTGCCCGCCGCCCTCGCCCAGGTGCGCCGCGGCGGGCTGAAGTTCGACATCATGTCGACGTCCTTCTTCATGAGCCGCCGCTCGCTCGTCGCTTCGCCGACCTCAGGCCTGCCGCCCTGGCAAGACCACATCTTCATCTATCTCGCCCGCAACGCCGGCAGCCCGGCCGACTTCTTCCGCCTTCCCGCCGGCCGCGTCATCGAAATGGGCGCCCAGGTGCTGATCTAGTCGCCACGCCCCCCGCTCATCCCGGCGAAAGCCGGGACCCAGGGCGGAAGGACAGGCTTGCTAAGACCTGGGGCTGCAGCTCGAATTCGGAACAAGCCTGAAAGCCTGACCTGGGTCCCGGCTTTCGCCGGGATGAGCGGCTAGAGTGGGAAGGCGAGCGAGCCCACACTCCCTCACAACACCACGATGCCCGGCTTGGGCGGCTTTTTCATCAGCTCGCTCACCGCCCAGACCATCGCATCGACGCGGTCGGGAGACGGCCCCGCCGGCGCGCCGTCGACCTGCGCGCCGAACGAGCACATCTCGTCCTCCAGCTCACGCAGCACGCCGACATGCTTGACGCGCCCCGCCTCGTACTCGACCGACACCGGCTCGGCCCTGTCGCGCTTGGATTTCGTCGCGTTGCGCAGCTTCACCCTCACCTCGCCCTTGGCGCCCGCCGCCTCGATCACCGCGCGCACCATCTCGCCGCCCTGGTTCGCTTCCGCCACGATCACCCCGGCGCCATGCCGCCGCGCCGCCCCGACCGCCTTCTGCGCCCACTGCGCCGGCCGCAGCCCGCGCACGCTAGCGTCCTCCAGCACATAGACGATCTTGCCGCGCACTCCGGCGCAAACGATGCCGCGCGCCGCCGCCTTCTCGCCCGCGCCCGCCGGCGGATCGACCGCCACGACAACGCGCTCGAATTCGCCCACATCCGCCGCGACGACGCGCCCGGCCTCGATCGTCTCGCGCAGGAACATCGCGCCCGGCGAGTCAGTGATCAGCTCTCCGTCCAGCTCCTGCAGCGCCAGCTCGGTCCCGCGATAGCTTTCCTCGATCGCCTCCACGAACCCCGGCGCGAGATTCGCCGCGTTCTCCTTCGTCGCGGCGCGCGTCAGCACCACGCCCGCAAGCGTCTTCTGCGCGAGCTTCACCAGGCGCTTCACCAGCTTCCTCGCGCGCGGCGTCGTCGTCACCGCGGCGCGCGGCGTGGCGCCGATGCGCAGGGCGAACGCCATGGTGTCCCACGTTCGCTCGTCGCGCGACCACGCCCCGATCTCGTCGCACCAGGCGGCGTCGAACTGCGGCCCGCGCAGCGAATCCGGGTCCTCGGCCGAAAATGCCATGGCAGCCGCGCCGTTAGGCCAGACCAGCAGGCGGCGCGAGACATGGTAGTGCGGCACGTTGCCTTCGGCGGCGACGGCCTTGAGGCCACTCGGCCCCTCGATCATTACCTCGCGGACATCGTGAAGCGTCGGTCCGACCAGAGCGATCTGGCGAGCGGCGCCGCTATCCACCAGCCCGCGCACCCATTCGGCGCCGGCGCGGGTTTTCCCCGCGCCTCGTCCGCCCATCAGCAGCCAGGTTCGCCAGTTCCCTTCGGGCGGAAGCTGGCTGTCATTCGCCGTCGCCTCCCACATCTTCGCTTTCACCAGCATCGTGCTGTTCGCCGCCGCCGTGTTCCACTGCTGCTGCGCCTTCCGGGCCGCCTTCAAGCGCTTCGCCAGCTTCTGCTTCGAGGCGAGCGATGAGGGCGTCGAGGTTGCGGCCGATCTCTTCGCGCTTTTCGCGGCGGGCGTCTGTCTGGTGTCCATCTTCGTCATTTCCGATTTCATGAATTGCGGGAGCGCGAGCGGCGAAGCGGTCGACGTCCTCGAACAGCGGAGGCGCGGCCTCGCGCACGATGGGCCGCCATTCGCTGGCGATCCTGAGCGCGGCGCGATAGCGCGTGTCGTCGAAGCCGCAGCGGGCAAGTCCGCCGAGCCAGACGCGGCGGGCAAGAACGCGCAGGTCGCGTTCCGACATCGGCCACACCCAGCGTTCGTCCTCCGCGTGACGGCGGATCGAGCTATCGCTGATGCCGAACATCTTCGCTGTCGCGCGGAAGGATCGGCCACGGCCTATCTGCAGGCGCACGGCGAGCCAGTCCGCGCCCACCGTCAAATGCCAGCGCCTTGGGCTGAGCGCCTCGTCGCGCGCCCGCGCGCGTTCCTCAGGCAGGTAAGGCGGCGCGCGCGGATCGTCTTCCGGAAACCGCGCGCCTTGCCCGGCTTCGTCGGCCCGCCACGCCGCGCGAGCGGCAGCGTTTTCCGGCGTGGCGTGCACCGCTTCACGCGGCTTTTCGTCTTCTCTCATCGTCTCTCTCCATCCTCGGCGCGGCACAGCGCCTCGCCATGACAGAGAGGGTCGTCTCAGGATCGGACCCCGCCGGATAACTTTCCTGATTTTTGTGTGCGCGTGTGAAGAGCGCCAATGATTTCAGGGCGTGGCGGTGTGGAGGGGTGTTGGCCGGTTGCGGGATTGTCCGCCACTGGCGCCGCAGCGCCCCCTCCGTCAGACGCGCAAGGGCGCGTCTGACACCTCCCCCAGTCTTCGACTGGGGGAGGCAAACGGAACAATGAAGTTGGGGGGGAATTGCCTCCCTCACATCGAAGATGTGGTGGGGTGAGCCGCATCCGGCGAACGATCGGCGCGCAGCGCCGAGACGGAGGGGATCTTGCGGCGGGCCGCAGCCTCACGCGTCGCGCCCGGCTTTGCGGGGAGGGACCTAAGCGCCCAGATCGCCGCCGGCCACCCCGGCGGTTCCGAGCTGGCGCAGACGGGCGTCGTAGCGCTGGACGGTCGCGAAGACGTCGTCGGCCGCTTTCCGCACTTTCGGACTGCCGAGATCCCGCAGCGTCCGGACGCGTCCCTGCTCGTCCTGCGTCAGCAGGCCGGCATCCACCAGCGCGTTGGTCTTCCGCCGCACCGTCTCCCTCGGCAATGCTGTTCTGTCGGCGATAAGCAGCCGGGAGATCGCTCCGCGATATTTCTCCGGCGGCGTCTCTGCGCGGCGAACCTCGTCAGGCACATCCGGTCCCAGCACCAGCGGCCGCATCGAGGCTTCCGCGACGCAGTAGTAGATGATCACGCTTTCCAGATCGAGATCGGCCACCGAGCGGGCGATGTGAAGCGTGTCCAGCAACAGTTCGACCGCCGCGAAAGCCCGTGGGCGGGTGTGTTTGGGCAACATGCTGACCTCTCGTTCTTGGCGCCGCGCCGCGCTCTTGGGAAACATGCACACATGGCGATTGGCCCGGAGGCGGGAAAATCGCACCGTGAGTGGGCGCGACAAGCGCTGACCGCAGGCTTAACGCACCGCGGGCACGCCTACCCAGCATGGGTAGACGCGGCGATTGGACATGTGGCCGCAGCCGCCGGAGGCCGGTCCAGCCATCCGCACCCTTGCGACGGCGCGGGCGTGGTCGGGCCTGTTCAGCCAGCCGCGCGTTGGGTGACGGGCGGGTTGAACGTCGGCGCGTCGGTCATCCGGAATACGGCGACGACCTGGTCGACATGGCCGTCGGCGCGGCGGACGGGATAAGAGTTGATGGTGAGCCAGCGCCGCTCGTCTGCCGGCGTGATCAGGCCCATGACGACGCCATGTTGCGGCTCGCCAGTACGCAGGGTGACCATCGCAGGGTGGTCTTCGCCGGGGAAGTCCTCGCCGGTCGGCCTGATCGCCCGCCAGCGCGGATCGGGCGATGTACGGCCAAAGAGTTCGTCTTGCGTCAGTCCCAGGATTTCGCAGGCCGCCGGGTTGGAGTCGATGATGGCCCCGCTCTGACCATGCACCACCATCCCTTCCGTCATGGATTCGATCACCGACTGATACCGGGTCTCGGCCCGCGACAGCGCGAGCTCAAGGAATCTCTGACGATCCTTCTCGAGCGTCGCTCGCCTCGAATCGATATGGCGCGCCACCATGCGCGCGCTGCGCTCGAGCTGCGCGATCTCGTCATGGGTCCAATCGCGAGGCTGGTTGTCGATTGCACACACAGTCCCTAGGCGCGCGCCGCAGGCCAGTGTGATCGGTGCGCCGGCGTAGGCGATGAGATGCGGACTTCCGGTAACAAGCGGATTGTCGAAAAAGCGCGCATCCTTTGTGGCGTCCCGAACCACCATCGTCTTGTTCGAGAGGATGGTGTGAGCGCAGAAGGCGTAATCGCGGGGGGTCTCGGGCGCGCCTAGTCCGCGCCGCGCCTTGAACCACTGCCGCCACTCATCCACCAAAGAAATCAGGACGATGGGCGCGGTAACGACGGCTTGGACGGTATCGACCACATCCTCGAAAAAGTCCTCGACATCCGTGTCGAGAATTGCGGCGCGAATTAACGCCTCCAGTCTGGCTGACTCATCGCGAGGCGCACGCGCGGCGATCATTCAGGCGATCTCCAGTATGTCGTCGAGCCGGTCAGTCGCGCGTCGAAGCGGCCCCGAATACGGACCGGCATGCACACGGCGCCTGTCCGGTCCGGTATAAGAAGGCTCGTCGATAAATGGACGTGGCGAAACCAGTATGTTCTGGATGCGTCCAAGCAATTTGGCGCTCGTTAGAGGTTTGGCCAGGATCTCGTTGGCGCCAGCGTCGCGCATGGCGACAATCCGGTCGTGCGTCGTCAAGCCCGTCATCATGATGACGGCCAATTGTCGGTTCGGGCTGTTCGGAGCGGTTCTGACCTGCCTTAGCGCGCTTAGCCCGTCTCTTGGCATTTCCAGATCCAGAATCAGCAGATCGGGCGCCTGCGCGCAGACCAGGTTGAACGCTTCCGCGCCGTCCCTGGCCTGGCGTATGTCGCGCATGCCTGTCGCCCTTAGGATCTCGACCACGATATCTCGGGACGACTTTTGGTCATCGGCGACGATCGCTCTGAGATGTTGAAGACGCATGGTCGAGGCTTCGCGCCACGCCCCTTAAGGGTAAGTTAACGCTGCCATCGGTTGGCGGCGCGGGCGGGGTCGGCCCGGTCCGGACGTTGAGCGCTCTTGCGTCATGGTCTAGGTCTGGCCGAACGATGGCGCGGGCGGCGACATGACTGACCTTGAGCTGGAGACGTGGATTGTCGAAGCAGGCGGCGATGTCATCGAAAAGGTGTCGGCGCTTGGACGAGAGACGCTGACGCCGCTCGAGACGCTCATCTATTGCGTCTGGGTCGCCGACTACGGCATGCGAAACGCGGGCGATCTTGAAACTGCGGCGGACGTCCATGCCCCGTTTCAGGAAGAGGCGGCGAGGCTGGCGGCAGACCTGGGTCTGCCGCGCACACGCGCCGCATTTGAGCTCCCGACCGCCGACCTCGAGCTGCGGTATTTCGATTTGCTGGCGGCGATCGTTGGCGAACTCGAGGCGAGGCGCCGCGCGACCGGCCAATGACCGCCTCCGCCGACCGCCTGCTGAAGCCGGCGGGCGAACGGAACGACAGGCCTTGAGCGCCCCAGCCATTCGGCACCTTGCGGCGGCGCGGGCGTGGTCGGGCCGGTCCGAGCGTTGATCTCGCGCAAAGCGGGCTCGGCGCATTGCGCCTATTGTCTGGCATGTTCCGAGGCGAGGTGCGTCACATGCCAAATCCGTTTGTGCACGTCGAGTTGAACACGACTGACGTCGGCAAGGCCAAATCGTTCTACGGCGCTCTGTTCGACTGGAAGCTTGAAGATATGCCGATGTCGGACGGCGCCTACACCATGATCCAGGTCGGCGAAGGAACGGGGGGCGGTCTGATGCAGCACCCGGTCCCGAATGCGCCTTCGATGTGGATGGCCTATGTGCTTGTCGGCGATGTAGCGGCATCGACCGCCAAGGCGAAGTCGCTTGGCGCCACGGTTCTCAAAGATGTTGCCGAGGTCCCCGGAATGGGCCGGTTCAGCGTCATCGCCGATCCGACAGGCGCCGTTCTCGGCCTTTGGCAAAACAAGTAGGGCCCGATAGCGGCGGATCATCGGCGGGGCCGGAGAGAGGATTTGCCGCCCGGATCGGCGATCTCCCCCGCGGGAGAAAGAATGGCGGAGGCAAGACCATGCGGTCGGGCTGGGTCATCGCATGCGCGCTGGGCGAAGCGATCGGGATAGCGCTCGTCGCCACGATCTATGCCGCGCTTGACCGAGGCTTGCTGCCGGGCGGCGCCGTTTGGATCCTCGCGGCCGGGGCTTGGGAAGGGACGTGTTTGGGTGTTGCTCAAGCGGCGGTCTTGCGGGCGGCAGGCATTCGGCCCGCAGTATGGGTCGGCGCCACCGTGTTGGGCGCCGTTATCGGCTACGCCTTGTCCCTTATTGGCGGGGCGGGTTCAACCGGCGGCGATGCGGGCGCCGAGCCGCCCCTGGCGCTGCTGCTTGGTCTTGGCGCAGCCATGGGTGTGGCTATGGGAGCGCTGATGGGCGTGGCTCAATGGCTTGGCGCACGCCGCAAACTCCGCCCGCTTGGGTGGATCGCCGCGAACGCGGTCGGTTGGGCGCCGGCCATGTCGATCATCATGTTCGCCGCCGCCTCGGTACAGCCTGGTTGGTCGTTGGGCGCTATCGCGCTGGCCGGCGCCGGCGCGGGCGCCGCTGCCGGGCTGCTGCTCGGCGCAGTCACCTCGTTGGCGCTGCCGAAGCGGGCGCTGCGCGCGCATCTTGATCAGGAGGACCATCGCGGCGCAGATCGCCTATGACCTCGCCATCGACGCCGCGCCCCGCAGGCCCGCGCCCCGCCATCCCGCGGACAGTCTGGGCCCTCGGCTTCGTCAGCCTGTTCATGGATATCTCATCGGAGATGATCCATGCGCTGTTGCCGTTGTTTCTGACGGTAGGCCTCGGCGCAAGCGTTGTCGTGGTGGGCCTGATCGAGGGCGTCGCTGAGGCGACCGCTTCGATCGCGAAAGTGTTCTCCGGCTATCTTTCCGACCGCATCGGCAGGCGAAAGCCGCTGATCTTGACCGGCTACGCCCTCGGCGCGCTGTCGAAGCCCTTTTTTGCGCTCGCCGGCGCGCCGCTCACGGTGTTTGCCGCGCGCTTCGCGGATCGCATCGGCAAAGGCCTCCGCGGCGCGCCGCGCGACGCCCTGGTGGCCGACGTCACCCCGGAGTCGATACGCGGGCGCGCTTACGGCGTGCGTCAGGCGCTCGACACAGCCGGCGCTTTCATTGGTCCGCTGGCGGCGATCGCCCTGATGGCCCTCTTCGCCAACGACATGAGGACGGTGTTCTGGTTTGCCGTCATTCCAGCTGGGCTGGCGGTTCTGTGCGTGCTGATCGGCGTGGAAGATCGCGCCGCCGGCCCGGACGAGAAGCGCGCCCGCCCGCCTATTCGTCTGGCTGACCTGCGACGGCTGAAGGGCGCCTTCTGGGGCGTCGTTGCGATTGGCGTCGTTTTCACCCTGGCGCGCTTCAGCGAGGCGTTCCTGGTCTTGAAGGCCAATGGCGAAGGCTTGCCTCTCGCGCTGGCCCCGCTGGTTCTGGTCGCCATGAATGTCGTCTATTCGCTGGGCGCCTATCCCGCAGGAGCATGGTCGGACCGCGCATCGCCCGCGACATTGCTGCTTTGGGGTTTGGCTGCGCTGGTCTTCGCCGACCTGGCGCTCGCTCTGGCGCCGGGCGTTTTCGGCGCATTTGCCGGCATCGCAGTGTGGGGCGCGCACCTGGCGCTGACACAGGGCTTGCTGGCGAAGCTCGTGGCGCAGAGCGCGCCGGCTGATTTGCGCGGGTCGGCGTTTGGCCTGTTCAACCTCGCCACCGGTGTGGCGATGCTCGCCGCGAGCGCGATCGCCGGCCTTCTCTGGGAAGGCGTTGGGCCGGCGGCGACGTTTCTCGGAGGCGCAGGCTTTGCCGTCCTCGCGGCGGTCCTGATCCTTCTCCTCGGCCGCCGACCGCGCAGACCACACGCCTAGGCGGCGAAGGAAAGGCTTTGGCGAGGCGCCTGCCTGTCCCGCCGTAGCGAAGGGCGCGATGTGGCCCCTTACGGGCAGCTGAGCCGTTGAGGCCGCTCGCCTGGCGGTCTAGGGTGGCTGCGCTTGGCCCGATTTGCGGAGACGTCCCATGATGCGTTCACTGGCGGTTGGCGGTCTGTTGCTTCTCTTCGCTGCGCCCGCCTTCGCCCAGGGCGCGACGACGCTCGATTATCTGCTGGCAAAGGGGGTCGTCATCCACGCAACGAGCCGCCAGGGACAGCCGCTCGAAATGCACGTGACCTACAAGGCCGACGGCACATCCGCCATGACCGTCATGGGGCAGGACCTCAGCGGCAAATGGCGCGTCGAGGGCGACAAATTCTGCACGGTCAATGCGATGAATCCGGTTGAGAGCTGTTTCGACATTCCAGCCGGCAAGAAGCCTGGCGACGAATTCAAGGTGACGACCCCCGCCCTGGGCGAAGTCACCATCGCGATCAACCCGTAGACGCGCCTCGGATCGCCGTCCCGCCGCGCGCCCGGCGCCGCTAGAGCAGCGCGCGCAGTTTCGGAATCGACCGCCGGCCTCCTGGTGCTCTTTGTGCGACCTTGGCGCCCTTGGTGTTGGGGCCTTCTGCTGTCCAGGATAGCCGCATGGTGAGGATCACCGTCTTCGTCGTCCTGGCCATCGCGGCCACGATCTGGTGGCTACGCCGCCGCCGCTAGACGCCGCGTGAGGCCATCCGCTTGCGGCGCCCGCCTGCCGAGTTTGGCGGACCAACGGAACGAGGGCGGCTTTGCGGCATCCGCATCGCGTCCCGGCGCGCTTATTCGATCAGAGCCTTGATCAGCTGGCGCGCCAGTCTCTCGAACGCAGCCGCGGTCTTCACATCCTTCTTCACGCCTTCGAGCGAGCGCGCTAGTCAGCGGGCAGCCTCGCCATCGCGAGCGCTCCCGGTAAGCTGTCCCTTCCGAACCGGGATTCTCCGCGATCGGCGAGGTTCGGCCGCAGCGCAGCATCGTCAATGACCGGCAGATGTGGATGGCGGTCTCAATCAGGTTTGACGCGAACGGTCGAGAGATTAAATTCCAAGGCAGTCCTCGGGTTGGGAGGCAGTCATGCACAACTTCATCGGCGACGGCTTACGCGACGCGCTGGATCCGAAGGACCGATAGACCTCGCGAAGACGGCCAAACCATGCTGTATACTTCTACACGGCCAGAGATTTTGCCCTCATGCTGAAACTCGCCCAGACGCATCCCATACTTAGCGCCTGCACTGTCGTGGCTGCCGCGTGTCTTGTTGTGATGCTGTTCTACGGCGAGCTGACAATCTACGCTTGGCCGCTGTTGGGCGCGGTCAGCTTTGTCGCCACGGTCGTCCTAAGCTATCGCGTGTTCGGCGCTACACCCAATTCCAGCGTCTACCGCCCCGGCGACAATTCCGACGATCGCCCGCGATAAGGCTCAGAGTCGCGGTACTGCATTGAGGCGTTCAGCCTCAGATTTGGCAGGCTGGCGGCTTTGATCGTCACTGCCTCGAGCCCCATGGATGGCGATTTGGTCCGATCGGGGTGCTCAGGAACTCGTGCAGGCATGGCTGAAAATAGCCAGTGACTGGATTGAGGCGATTTCCTGCCCGTCGCATCAGGCGTGTCAGAGGCAGAGGTTGCCAGTGTAGCGCAGAAACGCCCGACCGGCCGCTTCCAGCGACCGCCTGCCGAAGCCGGCGGTGAACCGAACGACCGGGCTTGAGCGAAATCAAGGAAGGATCGCCTGAGCCGCGCGAAAAGGCGCGTGTCGCGGAGGAGAACGCAGTGCAAAGGCGCCGTTTCCTGTGGCTTGGCCTTGCCGGCGCCGGCGCACTCGTCGCAAGCGCCCTTGCCTGGCGCAGCTTTTCCAGCGCCGTATCGAACGCCCGCGCGCGAACCCGCGGGCGGAGCACGGTCTTCGAGAGTCGTTTCGGCGACATGGAGTATGCCGAAGCAGGCGGCGGCCCCCCTGTATTGATGATCCACGGGACCGGCGGAGGCTTCGACCAGGGCCTCGATTTCGCGCAGCCTTTGACGGCGCGCTGGCGCATCATCGCCCCGTCCCGCTTCGGATATCTGCGCTCCGCCTTTCCGGACGATGCGTCGTCGGAAAGGCAGGCCGACGCCTTCGCAGACCTGCTCGACAGGCTGGCGATCGACCGCGCGCCGATCATCGGCGGCTCGGCCGGCGCGCTGTCGGCCATGCAGTTCGCCATCCGCCACCCGGACCGCTGCAGCGGACTGGCGGCCATGGTCCCGGCCGCCTATGCGCCGGGACGCCCTCCCGTGGACCCGCCCAACGCGCTGGCGCAGGCGATCATCGAACACGGCCTGCGGTCGGATTTTCTCTTCTGGCTCGGCATGACGCTGAACGAAGACGCCATGATCGGCGCGCTGCTGGCGACCGACCCGGCTCTGGTGAAGGCGGCGGCGCCGGACGAGCGCAGGCGCGTGCAGTCCATCCTCCGCAACATCCTGCCCGTCAGCGAGCGCGCCCGGGGCCTTCTGAACGATGCGAAGCTTGCCTACGATCCCGCGCCCATGCATCTCGAGCACATTCGGGCGCCGACGCTGGCGCTATCGCTGGCAGATGACCGGTTCGAGACGCTGGCCGCCGCCCGCCACATTGCCGCGACGGTTCCCGGCGCAAGGCTGGTGTCCTTCCCCACGGGCGGCCATGTCTGGGTGGGACGCAATGTCGAAGTGTTCGCCGAAGTGGATCGCTTCCTTTCAGGACTGGAAATCTGAACCCCGGAGGCGCGGTCCGTGAGCGGAGTTCCAAAGATCGAGACGCACCGAATGTCGAGCATGCTGCGGCGCGCACAATGATCCGGCCGCTGCGCGCCGGCGCGTTGTATTTTCTCATCGTGTTTGCGATCGCGTTTGCGCTGGGCGCCTTGCGCGTCACGTTTGTCGTCCCGGCGATTGGCCCGTTCTGGGCGACGCTGGCCGAACTCCCTTTGATGCTCGCTGTCGCGTGGGCGGTGTGCGCCATGCTGGTTCGTCGCTCCCGCATTGACGCGCTGCTTCATGCGTTCGTCATGGGGGCCTTCGCCTTCTTGCTTCTGATCGCCGCAGAGACGGCCTTTTCGATCCTGATGTTCGGCGAGAGCGTCGACGAGCTGCTTGCCTCCTATCGCACGGCGCACGGCGTTCTTGGTCTTTTGGGGCAATTGGCGTTCGGCGCTTTTCCGATGGTGCAGCACCTTCGCCGCTCCGCGGGAAGCCGGAAGTCCGGCCCTGCCGCGGGCGCGTCCTGACGAGAGGCGCGGCCGGAACGGCCCGGCGCAGTTTCAGCGGCATGAGGCCCCGCGCCCTGGATGCCGGGGGCGCGGCGATCGCCAGATCCCTTCTCTTTTGGGCGTCACGCGTTAGGTTGGCGCCATGCGCACATCGATCTTCGACTTTGTAGGCAATCTCGACACGTTGATCGCCGTATTGGTTGGAGCGCTGCTCGCCACTCTGGGCGCATTGGCGGCCGATCTCGTGCAGGAGCGGCTTGGGCGAAGGCGCCGGCAGCGCGATGCGGCGCGCTTCTTCGGCGAACTCATGACATCGGTGGACCAGATTTTCGATCTTGCCTGCGAATCTCAAAAAATCGGCGACCCTTGGGGCGCCTATTCACAAAGGCTGTTCGAGATCGCTTCGCGCGAAGCCTCTGTCTATGAAAGAAACCGCGAGCGCCTGTTCGATATCTGGGACATGAAACTCCGCTTTGCGATCAACGGCCATATTCTCCGGGCCACAGTTCCCATCGCCAGCATCGTGCAACACTCAGGTCAAATCGACGCGCTTCAGGCAAGACTGGACGAGGACGAAACGCTTTCAGACACGGCGCGCACATCCCTGCGCAATCGAATTGAAAAGCTGGAAGCGTTTCGCGAGGCCGGGCTCACAGCCGCCAAGTCGGTACGCGCCGCTTCGTTGGACATACTCAAGAAACTCGAAGCGCTTGGAGGCGTGCAGTTCGAGGCGCGCTACTGAGACCTGCCCCAGCGCAGCGCAGCCGCTCCTGCAGGGCTGAGAACGCCCTCGCCCTGCGCCGCCGAAGCCGGAAAGGCTGGAACTCGCCCATTCTGCCGGCCGGAAGCCCCGCACCGGTCATTTCGGCAACATGGTCGCCGCGGCGCGGTTTTCACGATAGACCGTCACGAGGCGGCGCGCGCTTCGTCATCGCCGGTTGCAGGCCGCTCGGCGGGACCGGCCGCCAGGAGAGTAGGAAACCAGCATGGCGGACGGACAGGCGAGTGCGGAGAAGTCGGTATTCAAGCAATCCGTCAGCGTATCTAACGACATCGCTGCGCCCCCGGAACGGGTGTGGGCCCTGTTGACTGACGCAGAAGCTTTTCCGCGTTGGAATTCGACAGTGACGAGCATCGAAGGGCCCATCTCGCTGGGCCGGAAACTCGCACTGCGCGTGCCGGTTTCACCGCGCGTGTTCACGCCGAAAGTCACGGTGTTCGAGCCGAACCGCCGTATGACCTGGCAGGACGGCGCGGCGCCCATGTTTCAGGGCGTGCGCCTGTACGAGCTTGAACCCGCTGGCGCCGGAACGCGTTTCACAATGACCGAGACCTTCAGCGGATTGATGCTGCCGATGATCGCAGGAAGCCTTCCGGACTTTGTACCCGTGTTCACCCGCTACGCTGCAGACCTCAAGCGTGCGGCGGAAGCCAACGCCTAGAGAGGGTCCGGCGGCTGCCGGAAAGACGACGACCGGCGCCGCGAGTCGGTCGCGCATTTGACTCGGGCGCCGCAGCTGCGGATTGCGGCACGCTTGGGCGCCGCGCCTCGCAGTCAGCCGCGGCAGTTCGAGTCGCCTGCGAGCTGGCCCATGCACTCGAATTCAGGGTCGTAATAAAAGATTGGGGCAAGAGGCGTGAGCCGGTGAGCCAGCCATTAAGGGTTAGTGGAGCGCCTCAACTTCGCCTTTTGGCGGCGACTGCTTCGCGATAGGGTCCGCCATGAGCCCTAGAGACCTGAATTCGGGGGAGACCGGAATGATCCGTGAAAGCCAAGCTGCCATCGCCGCAATCCTGCTCGCGGCGTGCACGCCGGCGGCGCCGCGCGAACCCGATGTCGAATCGCCGGTCGCCGCCAAGCCCGGCGTTGAAACGCCGCCGGCTCCGCGGGAAAGCATCGAACAGATGCACGGCGCGACGTGCACATGGGGCAAGGTTGCGTCGGCCGGCGTTTCGATCTGGAGCTATTCCTGCCCGACCCTTCGCCTCGTCGCCGACGAAGCGTTGCCGGGATTCCAGCGCGAGGAGACGGGCGCCGACGGCGTCGTAACGCGCACGCCGGTCATCCGGTTTTTCGCCAAGGCCGCCGACGCGCCGATAGGCGCCGTCATCGAAGTCGTGCGCGCGGCCTCGCCCGGGTCCGAATCGTGCGAGATCGAGCCCGGTTCGCATGATGATCACGTGCTGATGCCGACCGGGAGCGCGGCCATCGCCTACAGCAAGTTCATCAGCGGCGCGGCGGACGGCCCCAGCATGCCCTGCGGACCACTCGGGCCGTCTGAGGCGGGCGGCAAGACGTTCCGCGTGCTGGCGGATGTTCCCGACAAGGTCATCATGATCGACTGGGGCGCCGAGCCTCCTGTCTACGATCCCGACACGATGAGCGCCGCGAAGTAGAGGGCGCAGGGAATAGCCGACGCGGCGGAAACCGACCATTCCGCCACGCTTCAGAGATCAACCTGTTCGGAAATCGCGCCGGCGTCGTCTACCTCGACCCCGAGGCGCCTCACCCTCCGCCCCACGCCGCATCACCTGACACTCTCCCCCGTGCGCCGCCGGCAGGAAAGCGTGTAGCATCCGGGCATGGAGCTTTTGGCGCGGGCGCGGATCGTGATGTGGGAAGGCGCGAGCCTGTGGGTCGTCGATGCGACCCCGGTCAAGGGCGCAGAGCCCCGGCGCACCGATTTTCATGAGCACCACGCCATCCAGCTGACCATCGGACTCGGCGGCCGGTTCCAGCTCGCCACGGCCGACGCCCGGGCGGGCGGCGACGCCGTCGCGGTGGCGGCCGACGCCAGTCACGCATTCGAGGCCGAGGGGCTGATCGCGCTCGCCTTCGTCGAGCCCGAGAGCCGCATGGGACGGGCGGTCGGGAAGAGACTGTTCAACGGGGCCGACCTCGCCGCGATCCCGACCGGCCTGCTCGGCGACCTGCGGGAGCGGATCGCGGCGGCCTATCGGGCGCCGGTCCGGAACGATGCGACGCTCGTCGATCTCGGCCGCGCGCTGGTGGCGGCGCTGGGGGCGGGGGAGATCGCCGGCGAACCCGATCCGCGCATCCGCAAGGTCATCGCCTGGGCTGCGCGACAGCTCGACGAACCTGTCGGCCTGTCCGGCGCCGTCGCCGTCAGCAACCTTTCCGCCAGCCGCCTGCGCCACCTGTTCGTCGAGCAGACCGGCCTTCCGTTCAAGACCTACCTGCTCTGGCTGCGCCTCACGCGCGCAGTGGAAGCCTTCGCCGCGGGCGCGCCGCTGACCCAGGCCGCGCACGACGCCGGATTTGCCGACAGCGCGCATCTCAGCCGCACCTTCCGGCGCATGTTCGGCATCGCCCCCACCGCCCTGCGCATGGTCTAGGGCAGCGTGCGCGATTTCGACGTCGCCCGCAGGCCCCTTCGTGTCCTTTGTGTCTTTCTTTGTGCCTTCGTGTTTGGTCTTTTCCCGAAGCGCCAAGAAAGGTCTCAACACGAAGGACACCAAGACCGCACAAAGGGCACGAAGACGGTCTTTAACGCAGCAGTCGTTCGGGTTCGCTTTCGAACGCGGCGCTGTAGCCCTTCCGTTCAAGCGCCCGCGCCGGGCCCGTCCTAGAAACCGGTTATCGACAACCGGAAACCTAGGAGGCTCCAATGACCACCCACTGCAAATGCCAACCCTGCACCTGCATCCCCGCCTGCAGCTGCGGCGCGTCGTGCAACTGCGCGCCGGCGTGCTCCTGCGCAGCCTCCACGGGCTGCACGTGCGAACGCGCCCCTGCCGCTGACGGCGCCGCCAAGTCCAATCGCCAGGCCGGCTGAAGCGCCCGCTTCCCCCGATCTCTGTTGCCTGCATCCAGTCGGGCCGGGGATTTCGGGGGCGCGCCAGCGAGCGAACCTGACAAGCAAACTTGGAGGAAGATCATGGAATTTCTTGTGGGCGCAGGTCTGGCGCTGGGCGTAACGCTGTTCGCCGCATTGTCTGGCTTCGGCCGGGACCGCTCTTTCTATCCCACCGTTCTGGTGGTGGTCGCATCCTACTATGATCTCTTCGCGGTGATGGCCGGGCAGACGGCGGCCTTGAGCAGCGAGACCCTCGCCTTTGCCGCCTTCCTCGCCGCCTCCGTCATCGGCTTCCGCACCAATCTCTGGATCGTGGCGGCGGCCCTGCTCGCGCACGGCCTGTTCGATCTCACCCACGGCCTGTTCATCGCCAATCCAGGCGTCCCCGCCTGGTGGCCCATGTTCTGCCTCAGCTTCGATGCGGCGGCGTCGGCGAGCCTCGCCTGGCTTCTCCTCTCCAACCGGATCGACGCCAGAGGCCGGCCCGGCTTTGGCCGCATGATCCGTCCCCATGTCGAGGCCGAACTGCTGGCGGCGAAGACATCCGAAATGGCAGGCGACCCGGCGGCGGGCTTCCGGCATCTCGAACGCGCCCACGTGCTCGGCCAGGCCTCGACGATCGAACACGTGCGCGTTCATGCGCGCATGCTCGCCTGGGGCATCCGGCAGGGTCACGGCAAGGAAATTCTGGGCCAGGCGCTGCGCATCGCCGGCGCCGCCAGCAAGACCGCGCTGGGACTCATCCCTCACGGCAACACCGGAGGCGCAAATGTCAGCCCGTTCAGACCGATGCCGGTCCCGCAGGATCTCGCCGGCATCATCGCCGCCGCGCGCACAACGGCCGGCGGCATCCTGACAGCGGCCCTGCTCGGCGGCGCCTTCCTCGGCCTCGGCGCCTGCGCGACGACGCCCGGCGACGCCCGCATCGCCATGGTCGACGGCCACACGCTTTCCTATCGCGTCGTCGGCTCGGGCCAGCCGGCGGTCGTGATGCTCTCCGGACTGGGCGACGGCATGGCGACGTTCCACGACATCGCGTCCGAGCTCTCGAAGACAGCGACGGTGATCGTCTATGACCGGCCCGGCTATGGCGGCAGCGAGATGGTCGCCGGCGCCCGCGATGCGGCGGCGGCCGAACGCGAATTGACCGCCGTGCTGGCGCAGTCGGGCGTTTCCGGTCCTTACGTTCTGGCCGGCCATTCGCTCGGCGGCCTGTTCGCCGAATACTACGCCGCCCGGCATCCCGATCAGGTCTCAGGCCTGGTCCTGGAAGAATCCCGGCCGGCGGACTTCGGACGCCGCTGCGAAGCCGCGGGCCTGTCCATGTGCACGCCCACCGCGGCGATGGCGCAGTTCGCGCCGAAGGGCGCGCAAGGCGAAACCGCCGGCCTGCCGGCGACGCAGGCCCAGGTCGAAGCCGCCGGCCCGGTCGCCGGAAAGCGCGTGCTCGTCCTCTCCCGATCGATCGGGAAGAAAGCGAGCCCGTTCGACGCCCTGTGGGCAGTCGTCCAGCACGACCTGGCCGCGCGCTATCCCGGCGCGCGCCACCTCACGGCGGACAGTGGCGGCCACTATGTCCACACCGACCAGAAAGACTGGTACGCCGCCGCCGTCCGGGAATTCCTGAGCGGCGTGGAGTAGGCCCGGGCTCATTCCGGCGAAACCCGCCCTTACTCTCCCTACCTGGCCCTCCCTAGCTCGGCCATTTGCTCAGGATGGTCGCCGCATCGAAGTAGTCGCGATAGACGGTGATCAGGCCATCATGCACCTCATAGACGCCTGTCACCGGCAGCTCGACCCAGCCGGTCGAAACGAGATGCCGGTCCAGCCGTTCGAGGAAAACCACCGGCCCGGCAGCCGCTTCGCGGACGATGATGAACTTGTTTTCGATGGTCGGCGCGAAGAAGGGCTCCAGCACGCTCCGGATGCCCGCCGGACCGCGAACCGTGGACATCGGGATGTTCGTGTACTCGCAGTCGGCCGATACATACTTCAGTGCGGTGTCGTAGTCCTTGATCTCCATGGCCGCGTTGAAGGCCTTCACGATCTCGACGGGCGTTCTGGTCATCGCTGTCTCCTTATTGGCTCGCGCTTCCATGTCGACGCGTGCTTCCGTTGCGCATGAGGCGTCATGCCGATCGCGAAAATCACCCGCCGGCGGTCTGCGAGCCCCTAGCTGCCGGACGGGAGGGCGGCCTTCTTGAACCCTCCGCCTGCAACCACGGCGACAAGATAAGTGGCGACGAGCACCGTGTTGGGAACCACGTTCAACCCGAACCCGGTCGCGACGGACAGCGCGCTGTCGGTCACGAACCAGATCGCAATTCCGGCGGTCAGACCCGCCCAGATCGGCCTCGCCCGGTCGCCGAGCTGGAAGGCAGCGAGCATCACGGTGAACATGGTGACGGCCCACCCGATGGACACGCAGCCCATGACCGCGAGGCTGAATCTCATGGCCGGATTGAAATCCACTTCGCCTGGACCCCGAAGGCTTTCAAGCACCCAGCGGACCGGCGCGCTGGTGGCCTCAAAAGCGCCTCCCGCGAGCACGAGGCCGAAGAGGCCAACCCCCATGCACCAGATGATCAGCCAGCCGCGCCAGAATGCAGACACGCTCGTCCTCCCGGATCTGTTGCGATGAAGAGTAGGCGGTCAGTCGCGCGCCAGCAATTACCTGGTAGGTAAGTGTCCAGCCCCAGGCGTTGCGCTATGCTTGAGGATGGCTGACTTCCCCGAGGCGTTGAAGGAGTGGCGAAGCAAGCGGCGTCTCAGCCAGCTTGAGCTTGCAGCTGAAGCCGATGTCTCCGCGCGGCATATCGCATTCCTCGAAACGGGCCGCGCGCGACCGAGCCCGGCGATGATTGGAAGATTGGGGGAGGCGCTTCGCATACCTCTGGCCGCCCGCAATCAGATGCTCACTCTTGCCGGGTTCGCGGCGCGATATCCCGGCAGACAGTGGGACGCCGACGAGATGGCGCCGGTCCGGGCGGCGGTGGATCGCACGCTTGAAAGGCACGCCCCCTACCCTGCAATCGCGGTCGATCGGCTTTGGGCGGTGATCCGCATGAACCGTCCCGCCCAGATGCTGTTTGGCGAGCTGGGGCTGGTTGAAGGCGGCAGCCTGCTCGATCTGGTGCTCTCGGATCATCTGCCGCCGCTGATCGAAAACTGGCCCGACGTGGCGCACCACTCCGCGCAAAGGCTGCGAACAGAAAGCGCCGCCCAGGGCGGCGTGCCCAGGCTCGATCGCGCGGCCGACAAGCTTGCGGCCACGCCCGGGGCAGGCAGGACGAAGATCGGCCCGGTCGTTCCGACAATCTATCGGGCGGGGACGACGCGATTGTCGCTGTTTGCGATCATCGCCCAGTTTGGCACGCCGGAGGACCTGACGCTCGACGACCTGAAGATCGAATTGTTCTTTCCGGCCGACCCGGAGACGGAACAGGCCCTGCGCGCCATGCAGGCGCAGCAGTGACGATCCAGCGAACAGCACCGTTGTTTCCAGCCATTTGCACGCTTTGCAGGAATATGCCTGATATTGGAGGTTGTTGAGAGTCTGCACAGCAAAGGACGCGTGATGAGATCGTTGTTTGCTCGGGCGGTCGTTGCCGCGCTGCTCGTCGGGGCCGCATCTGCGCAAACCCCTGTGCAAACGCCCGCGCTCACGCCGCCGCCACGCTGCGTGGAGAGCGTCTATCGGCAATTCGATTTCTGGGTCGGCGAATGGGATGTCTTCGACGCCAGCGGCCAGAAGATCGGCAAAAGCTCCGTCACACGCGAGGAAGCCGGATGCCTGATTGTCGAACGCTGGACGAGCGCGCGCGGGAATGGCGGACAGAGCTACAATTTCTTCGACCCCTCCCGCAATCAATGGCGCCAGCTCTGGGTCTCACCGACCGAACTGACCGACTATGCGGGCGGCCTCAACCCCGGCGGCGAGATGGTCCTCGCAGGCGACCTTCAGCAAGCCGGCGGCTATGGCGGACGCTCGCGCGGCACGTGGACGCGAAATGCAGACGGCACGGTGCGGCAGCGATTTGAGACCTACGACAGCGGCAAGAGCGCCTGGATCGAGAATTTCAACGGCCTCTACAAACCGAAAAAATGATCGCGGACGCCCAGACATCGGACAGCGTCGCAGTCAGATGACCTCCTCGGGGCTCTCATCAGCCATCTGTTTCCGACGGAAATCTTAGCATCGACCGTCTCATGTCCGCGCACCCTACGAAACCGGACAGGCCGCTTCGCTGCATCCTCCCGCCGGCGCACCGCCCAGAGCGTGGGTTGCAAGATCGCGCTCCCCGATCAAGGCTTGGATCGAAGCGCCGAGGCGCAGGTCATCGAAATGCCCGAGTTTCTGCAGGCGAAGGTTTCCGGCGCGATCAATCAGGATCGTCGTCGGCGTGCCCTGCATCTGATAGGCGCGCATCGTCTCCGGTGGGCCCTCGCCGGAGTGCACATCGATGCCTACGGGAAAATCGATGCGGTATTCATGCAGGAACGCCGCGAGCGCTTGCGGTGTCCCTTGCGCTTCGTGATGCTCAAACACCGTGTGCAGACCAATGACGGCAAGGTCCTGAGGAACAAACGCCGCGCGCGCCCGCATCGCCTGCGGCAAGCCCTGGCTGACGCAGCCCGGGCACAGCATCTGGAAGGCAATCGCCAGGATCACCCTCCCGCGCAAGGCTTCAACAGACAGAGGCGTTTGCGTGTTCAGCCACTGCGACATGCGCCAGTCCGGCGCCGGACGAAATCCCGCCACTAGAAATCCCCGTCTTTCGCGTAAGGCCTCGTCCAAAGGATCGCTTGCAGCAGAACCGATTTCGTCCAGGCTGCATGCATTGCTTCGACGACTTCAGGCGCAGCGCCGGTTTTCGCGAGAAACGGCTTCATCGTCACCGAAATCGGGATGGCAAGCGCTAACAGCTGGCTCATCGGAATGTGCGGCGCCGCGGCGACGCCATCGGTCTTGTTCTTGCCCATCCGGTGATGGCGCTTGCCGATTTCGTCCTGATAGGCCAGCCAGGCGGAATCATAGTCTGCCCGGCATGTGTCGAGAATCCACTGGCCGAAGCGCTTGCGCACCGCGTCAAGATAGGGGCCTACGGGCTCGCCGGATGTCGTGGAGAAATAGCGCAGCAGGTGCGGGTTGGCGCCGACGAAACCGTACCAGACATCAAGGATGCCTTCGATCTGTGGAGCCAGCCCGTCATGTGCGCGCTTCAGCGCCGCGACGTCGTCCGGACCGAACAGGAGCGAGGCTTTGAGTTCCTCGAATTGCTGCGTCGTGACGGGTGATGGCGGTAGCGTTGGATCATTGAGGCGATAGCCGGGAATTCCAGACATGGGGGCTCCTTGCAGGAAGAACGACCTCTTGATAGTGTTGAGTCGATACTAAATTGGGCGTCGGCGTCAATGAAAAAGATCAACTCGCTACCATCGGCTGCGGCCTTGCGCGCCGCCCACCTCATTGAGAGGCTGGGGCGGCTCTTACGCACTGGCGACCACGCAACAGGGCTCAATCCCGCTCAAGCCGAAGCCTTGCGGTATCTCGCGCGCGCCAACCGTTTTTCCCGCACGCCGGCTGCGCTTGCGGACTATCTCGGCTCAACGCGGGGAACGGTGTCGCAGACTTTGTTGGCGCTGGAAGCGAAAGGATTGATCGAGCGCCAAGCAAATGCGCGCGACGGCCGTTCTATCTTGCTGGCGCTCACGAAATCGGGCTCGAGATTTCTGGACCCTGATCCGGTCAGGGCGCTGGCAAAGACGATTGATGCAACTGGCGCTGACGCCCGCCTCGCCGACGATCTGGAAGCAGGACTGCGTGCGGCCATCGCTGAACGGGGCGGCCGCGCCTTCGGCGCCTGCCACACCTGCCGCCATTTCCGCCGCGATCAACGGACCGGGGCTGCCCCCCATCACTGCGCTTTGCTGGACGAGGCGTTAAGGGAAGGGGACGCTTTCGCTATTTGTGTGGAGCAATCGGTAGAGGGCGGTGACTCCATTTCCGGTAATCCGGCTGGATGACCGGTATCGGCGAAAAATCGCCATTTCCTGACGACCACCCCACCCGCCACAACCCGCGCGACAACGTGGTTTCGGCGCGCTAGTCTCCCGGCAGAACAACGAACCGCGCAGGGAGAGCGCCATGGCTGACACGCATACCAGCACTTACCAGGACATTCTCTATCGCGTGGAGGACGGGGTCGCCGTCGTCACCCTCAACCGGCCGGACAAGCTCAACGCCTGGCGCGGCGAGATGGACCGCGACGTGCGCGCCGCCATGCGCGCGGCGTCCGATGATCCGGCCGTGCGCGTCATCGTGCTCACCGGCGCGGGCAAGGGCTTCTGCGCCGGAGCCGACATGGGCCTCCTGCAGACCATCCAGTCGGGCGACGCCGGCGCCTCGCGCTCGGTCGTCAACGCGCACAAGCCGTGGGACGCCTCCGCCAACCCCAACTTCCAGAAGCAGTATTCCTGGTTCCCGGCAGTCCCCAAGCCGATCCTCGCCGGCGTCAACGGCGCCGCCGCCGGCCTCGGCCTCATCCTCTCCCTCTACTGCGACATCCGCTTCGCCTCCGACGCCGCCAAGTTCACCACCGCCTTCTCCAAACGCGGCCTCGTCGCCGAGCACGGCATCTCCTGGCTGCTGCCGCGCCTCGTCGGCTTCGCCAACGCGGCCGACCTGCTCTATTCCTCGCGCGTGATCACGGCGACCGAAGCCCTCGCCATGCGCCTCGTCAGCCGCGTCATCCCCGCCGCCTCGTTCGAGTCCGAGCTGATGGCCTACGCCAGGATGCTGGCCAGCGAAGTCTCGCCCCGCTCATTGAGGGAGATGAAAAGAGAAATGTGGAACGCCCAGTTCCAGCCCCTCGGCGAAGCCATCGAAGCGGCCAACGCCGACATGCCCCCCTCGTTCGCCTCCGAAGACTTCAAGGAAGGCGTCGCGCATTTCGTGGAGAAGCGCGCGCCCCGCTTCACCGGCCGCTGAGCAAGGAGAAGTCCTTCCCCGCCGAAGGCGGGGAAGGTGGATCGACGCGAAGCGTCGAGACGGAAGGGGCCGCGCGCCTGTGGCGCGAGGATGTCACCTCGCGGGCGGCTGCACGGTCACCAAGAACCGCGTCTATACCTACAGCCTGCAGGTCTTCGTCACGAGCGAGGACGGCCGCAACGGCGACATCGACATCGTCCCGGTCCAGCCCTCCTATCCTGTCGCCTTCAGGTGCGCGGGCGCGAGCGGCCGGGCGGAAACCGAAACCTTCATCATCTCGCCGCCCACCATCACCATGCGGATGATCCACGGCGCCACGAAAGACTATCGCGACGTCCAGCGAGGCGTCACCCAGGCCGGAACCCTCTCCCTCCACTACTGCCGCCCCGAGCCGCAGTAGCGAACCGCAGTAACGAGCCGCTGCCGGGCAAGGTCAGCAAGCCGCAAGCGTCCGGCCTTCGGCCGCAGTCAGCCAGTTGCGACCGCTGCCTCCGGCCCCTTGACCCTGCCGCGCCGGGCCTTCAGCCTCATGTCCTCCCACAGGGGGACATCGATGCCTGCCCGTCCGCTTGCACTCTCCGCTCTCGCCGCATCCTGCCTCACCACAGCGCTCCTCGTGGCGGCGGCCACAGCGCAGCAGCAGGCGCCCGAACCGGCCGCCTGCCCGGCACAGCCCGCACGCCTGCAGGGCACGTACACCGACACGCGGAAGAACGGCAGCCTGCTCAGCTATGACAACACGGTCACGCTCACCTGGGTTGCGGAAGAGGATGACCTGCCCCCGCTTCCCGGCGTCGGCACACAGCCTGACGGCATGGTCGGGTCGCGGGCCTGGCGCGAATTTCACGCCAGCGACCGGCCCGGCTGCCATGTGAAGTCCTACCGCATCGAAAGCGGCCAGGTTCAGTTCAAGCTCGACCAGAGATCCATAGCCATAGGCGGCCCCGGCGAGTGCGAAGGCTCTACCCAGCAGACATTCGGCGCCGACGTGCTGAAGAAATACTCCGCCCTGTACATCGGAGAGCGCGGCTACCTGATCACTATCGGCGCCATGGATTTCATGATTCCCGACACGACCATCAGCGGCACATGCCGCACGCCCGGCGCCGTCACGCCGTACTCCTCCCCCGTCGACGACAACGTCATCATGCTCCTCGACAAGCGCGGTCCCATGAACGGCAATATCGTCACCGGCGCGTTCAGCGAACCAGGCATGTCCGGCTGGGTCCACTCCGGCAGCTGGACCTTCTCAGGACGGTAGTTCGAAATCCTGCGCCAACCGAAGACTGAATGAAAAGTCACGCGCCAACAGTGCGTGGATGCGGCCTCACCCACCGCTGTCATTCCGGAAGCGGGAAAGCCGCCATCCGGAACCCATCTTCCAACAGCGGGACTCCGCGAGACATGGCTCCCGGCTCTCCGCTACGCTCCGGCCGGGATGACACCGCAGGCGGCGCGCGCAAGCGCAAGCGCAGGGCCACGAGGGGAGTCCTCCACCAGTCGAAGGCTGGGTGAGGTGGCATTCGGCAAAGCCGAATGACGAAGGGGGCCGCCCGCTATGACGGGCGGATGCCACCACGCCCACCGCCGCCCTTGTAGATGACCACGGAAAGACACAACCTCTCCGCAGCGGAGCGTTGATAGATAAAGAGCGATCCGTTCGGGCGTATCCAGCGCCGGAACAAAAGTCCGTGCCCGTGCGAAAGCCTTGCTCATGGCTTACGCCTTCTCCCTCAACGCCCGCTCCACGGCCGCAGGCTCGCGCTCGATCACGCGCAACAGGATTTGCGCCGTGCGCTCCGGCGCCTTGCGGCCCTGCTCCCAGTCGCGCAGCGTGCCGACGGAGAGGCCGAAGCGCCTGGCGAACTCCGGCTGCGAGAGACCCGACTTCCTGCGGATGGCCGCCACGTCCAGCGGCTTGTGAGCCACCAGGCCGGGAACATGTTCGCCGCGCATATGGGCTGCGGTCTCTTCCAGGCCGGCGAAAATCTTGCGGCCGGCCTTGCTCATCTTCTGCGCCTTGGGCGCCGCTCGCACACCGGCTCCTGATTTCGATTTGGCGGTCACGGCGACGCCCTTCCATATCGCGCTAGCTCTACCGCGCTTTGCCCGCGAGTCACGCCGCCCTATGCCGGGCCCAAAACCTTCCGCAGCGCCTTGTTGACGACTGCGCTCTTGTTGACGCGCTTGTCGAGCGCAGCGGCAAGATCGGGATCGATCATGAAGTTCATGCGCACCTTTCTCCGCCCGGCCGCCATCGGCGGGCGCCCGCGCTTCGCCTTCGCGAAGAAGGCGCTGTCCAGCTCCCGGACTTCGCCGTCAGCCTTTATGTAACCGCGTTGCTTCTTCATGACGCTTGCTTTCTCTAGCATTGGCCTTGCGCAGGCTGATGACGCGCAGGTTCTTGTCCCGCATGCACCACGCCACAACGCAGAACCGGCCGTGGATCGGAACGAGACTGACGAAGCGGACCTCGTGATAGTCTGTGCGGCTGTCTGCGACCGTCAGGGCCTCATCCCAATCCGCATCGGCGACAGAGGCAAAGTCGAGACCTCGCTTCTGCAGCGTCGACTTCCGCTTCGCTTCGTCCCACTCGATCCCCACCGCATTTATATACACACAATAAATACGACGGTCAACGGCGGCGAGCATGAAACGGCACAGCGCGAGGTTTCGGCGTACTCTCCGCCGTATTCCACTCCCGTTCATAATCCGTGGCATAACCTCTCAAACTGGGAGGACTGATTCATGAGCCTGCACCGCCCGTTCACCCTGAAAAGCCGCCGCAAGGCGGGGCTTGCCGCCGCGGTTTCCGCGCTCGCGCTGATGGCGTCGGGGTGTGTGATCGGGCCGACCCCGGAAGAAGTCCACCAACGGGATTGGGAGATGGCGGCGCGGACCGATACGCCGCAGGCCTATGGCGGGTATCTGCGGCTTTATCCGGCCGGGCCGTTCGCCACCGTCGCCGAACAGCGCCTCGCCGAACTGTCGCGCATCGAGAGCGAGGCGTTCGCGGCGGCGCGGCGCATCGACACCGAAGTGAGCTATCAGGATTTCGTCCAGCGCTATCCGTGGGGCGTGCACGCGGCGGAGGCCGATGGCCTGCGCGCCGAACGGGCGAGGCCCCGCCTCGCTCTGGAAGAGCGCAATGACTGGGACGAGGCCAAGCGCCGCGACGTGATCGATCTCTATGAGGCTTTCATCGCGGACTGGCCGGGTTCGGTTCGGGTAAGTGAAGCGCGCGGGCGGCTCGATGCGCTGTGGAAGACAGACCAAGGGGCGTTCGTGCGGGCGCGCAGGTCCGGCTCGCCGGTGGAGTTCGAGGAGTTCATGCGGGCCTATCCGCGCTCGATCTATGTCGCCGATGCGCGGCGGGAGCTCGACCGGATCAAGCTGCAGGATGACGAGGCGTGGCGCGTGGCGCTGCGCGAGAACACGGTGTCGGCGTACGACTTCTATCTGGCGAACCAGCCCTGGGGGGCGTGGCGCCGGGAAGCCTCGGACATGATCGCCGACCTGCGCGAACGGGACTACCAAGCGTGGGCCTACGCGCGGCAGGTCGACCAGATCTGGGCGTACGAGAATTACCGGTCGCTGTATCCGTGGGGGTACTGGTACGGCACGGCGTACAACCGCATCGGCTGGATCCGGGGCGGGCGGTACGACAACGACTGGAACCGGGATTGGGATCGCGACTGGAACCGCGGCCGGGACTGGGATCGCGATCGGGATCGCGACGACGACCGGAACGACAACCGCGACGTCCCCAGCCTCTACAAGAACAAGCCCAACACCGGGAACACCGCCAACCCGCCCCCGCAACCACAACCGCCGCGGCAGACGCCGTCCCTGTTCAAGAACAAACCAAACCCGCCGCCGCCATCCTCATCGCAGTCGTCGCCACAGTCGTCACCGGCGCCGTCGCCTCCGCCACCTCCGGCGACGTTCTCCCAGCCGTCGGCATCACCCCCGCCGCCGCCCCCGCCGCCGCCCAGCCTGTTCGAACGCAGGCAACTGACGGCGCCGGAAGAGCCTTGAGGGCGGGAATAGCGCCAACCACGATCGAATCTGTGGAAAGTTGACGCAGGAGCGCTGCCGCCGCGGCGATCGCCGCGGTAATGGCCAAGGCTGGCGCCGGCCGGGGGGCTGGTTGCTGCTAATTCATTCGAGGGCGGCCGCACCGCGCCCTAGTGTCGCGCGTTACTCGCCGGTAAGAGCACCGCGCGCGGCGCCGTTGGGCGACGGCTGGGTCTATGGGTGACTGTGACGGATGACGTCTTCCTCTTCCTTCGATGACTGGATGAAACGCTATGGCCCGCCGATCCTAAAGGCGGCGGTCACGGTGGCGGGCGTGGGTATGGTCACGTTTGGCCTGCTGTGGAACACGCTGTTCGCCCAAATGCCGCGGCTGCCTTCGCGCGAGTCGCTCTGGACGCTGAACCGCGAGGCGGCGGTGGAGTTCATCGACCGCAATGGCGCAACCATCGCGGTGCGCGGCCCGCGCTATGGCAAGGCGGTGCGCAACGCCGAACTGCCCAAGCATGTGGTGAACGCGTTCATCGCGGCGGAGGACAAGAACTTCCTCGCGCACCAGGGCGTCGACTATGCCGCGATCTTCCGTGCGACGATGGAGAACGTGCGCGCCGGCCGCACCGTGCAGGGCGGATCGACCATCACGCAGCAGCTGGTCAAGAACCTGTTCCTGACGCCGGACCAGACGATCAAGCGCAAGGCGCAGGAAGCCAAGCTCGCCAACGACCTCGAACACATGCTGTCGAAGGAAGAGATCCTCGAACTCTATCTCAACCGCATCTATCTGGGCGCAGGCGCCTACGGTCTCGACGCCGCCTCACGCACCTTTTTCAACAAGGACCCGAAGGACCTGACGGTCGCGGAGGCGGCGATGCTCGCCGCCTTCCCCAAGGCGCCGTCGCGCTTCGCCAACCAGGCGGCGACGCCTAAGGCGCGCGACCGCCAGCACTATGTGCTCGACCAGATGGTGGAGGCGGGCTTCATCACCAGCGAGGCGGCCGCCGACGCCAAGCGCCAGGTGCTGACTTTCGCGACTGACAGGACCGACTTGTTCTCAGGCCATGCGCTCGACTATGCGGTTGAGCGCGTGCACGAGCTTGTGCCCAATCCGCCGCCCGATCTTGTCATCAAGGTGACGCTCGATGTCGACCTGCAGGCCAAGGCGCAGGCGGCGGTCGAGAAGGGCATCGCCACCATGGGCAAGGAGAAGAGGGCGTCCGAGGCCGCCGCCATCCTGATGGAAACCAACGGCGCCATCCGCGCCATGGTGGGCGGGCGCAACTATGGCGAATCGAAGTTCAACCGCGCGACGCAGGCGCGCCGCCAGCCCGGCTCGGCGTTCAAGATGTTCGTCTTCGCCGCGGCGCTGGAAGCGGGAATGACGCCGCAGACCGTGCGCTACGACATGCCGATCCAGATCGGCAACTGGCGGCCGCGCAACTATGGCGGGGAATATCGCGGCGCGGTGACGCTGTCGGAGGCGCTGTCGGCGTCGCTCAACACGGTGGCCGCGCAGATCGGCTACGAGATCGGCATCGAGAAGGTGACGGCGCTGGCGCGCGAATTCGGCGTGAAATCGCAGCTGCACAACTATCCCTCGATCACGCTTGGCTCGGACGAGGTGACGCTGCTGGACATGACGACGGGATATGGCGTGCTGGCGCGCAACGGCCTGCAGATCTCGCCCTACATCATCGAGGAAATCCGCAACTCGCGCGGCGACCTGCTCTATTCCAACCCGCTGGTTCAGTCGCAGCGCCTCTACCGCCAGGATCTCGCCGAAGAGATGACCGGCATGCTGAGCCGCGTCGTCGTGGCGGGCACGGGCCGCGCGGCGCAGATTCCGGGCTGGGATGTGGCCGGCAAGACCGGCACCTCGCAGGATTGGCGCGACGCCTGGTTCATCGGTTACACCACGCGCTATATCGGCGGCGTGTGGGTGGGCAATGACGACGACAAACCGATGGTGAAAGTCACCGGCGGCGACATGCCCGCGCGTATCTTCGCCCAGATGGTCGAGCCCGCCCTCCAGGGTCTGAGCCCGGAAGCCCTGCCGGGCGCCAAGTCGTCCGAAGATTTCCTCTCCGACGAGGACCAGGACCGCCTGAACTTCTACCGCAGGCTTGCGGGCGCGTTTGCATCGGTCGAGGCTAGCGGCGGCCTGTAAGATACACATTGCATTGCCTGAGCGCAGGCAGACTGCGTCAGCCCCCGGTGCTCGAAGCCCGATGTCGCGACAGGCATCCAGCGACGGCCCGTTCAGGTCGGCGGCGCATCGCCTATGTCGGGCGGGGCGCTGGGCTTCTTTCTAGCGCTGGACCACGCGGCGCCTGCAGCGGCGACGATCACCACGGCGACGCCGGCGATCTGGGGCTCGGTGAGCTGTTCATGCAGAATGACAAGGCCGGACAGAACGCCGAAGGCCGGCTCGAAACTCATGAACACCGCGAAGGTGCGGGCCGGCATGCGCGGCATGGCGTAGAATTCGAGCGAGAATGGAATGGCGGTCGAGAACAGCGCGACCAGCAGCGCCATCGGAATCAAGGCGGGAGAGAAAAGTGAAAGACCCGCATGCTGCACGCCCACAGGCAGCATGACGATGGCGGCGATGCCGGTGGCGATGGCGGCGGTGGAGGCGCCCAGCGACGTGCTCGCCACGCGGCCGCACAGGATATAGCCCGCCCAGCAGGTCGCCGCGCCCAGGGACCACGCAATGCCGACCGGGTCGAGCCGCACCGTCGTATCCACGCCGACGAGCGTCCAGACGCCAGCAGCGGCGAGCGCTGCCCAGACCAGATCGATCGCCCGCCTCGAGCCGAAAACCGCAATGCTTAGGGGACCGAGAAACTGAAGCGCCATGGCGACGCCGAGCGGCAGGCGGTTCATCGCCTGGTAGAACATCAGGATGGCGCCGGCCATCGCGAGGCCCAGGCCGATCACCGGCAACACCGGCGCCTTCAGCGGCCAGGCGCGCCACGGTCGGGCGATGGCGATCAGCAGGATGGCGCCAAGACCGATGCGCAGCGTCGCCGCGCCCTGCGGGCCTATCGCGGGAAAGAGGTTCTTCGCGAACGCCGCGCCAACCTGGAACGACGCCGTGGCGCCGATCGTGGCCATGATCGGCAGCAGCATTCCGATCGATCTTGCGACGTCCCGATCCACGTCGTGCTCCACGCCTGCGCGCCAGACTCAAGGCGGGCGCAACATGGCGGCCCGGCGGTCGCTAAGGAAGGTAGAATTTTTCGACTACTCGGTAATCGTCTTCCGGCTCGTCGCGCCTGCTTCCACCGCCGCTTCGGTGAAGCGCAGATCGTCCCAGCCTTTCCGCGAATACAGATGCGTCTGGTCTGACCAATGGGGCGAGGTGGAGTTGGTGGATTCCGAATAGGTGAGAATGCCCTGGCTGATCGGCCCCTTGTCGGTGAACTCGACCGTCATGATCCAGCTCGCGCCGTGGCGGATGCTGGTCCAGCCAAGCTCCGATTCGAGGTTCTCGACAGTGATGACGTTGAAGACGCCTTCCGGACCGGCGCCGCCATGGATCGGGATACGCGTATCGCCGCGCGTCTCGCGCTGCACGTCGCCAAGCTTCGCATCGAGCGGGATGTTCAGTTCGTTCAGCTTGTCGACGGCTTTCTCAAGCGCCTCCATGACAGCGGGATCGGATGCATCCAGCGTGTTGGGCGTGTGTACCGGGTCGGCGGCGTTGAACGGAACCTTGAACTTCAGGCCGCCATTCTCGGCGAAGAGATGGAAGAGATGCGCTCCGCGGCTGTCGAGATCGACTTTCAGGTCCCAGTTCTGCAACACCTTGCATGCCGGGGCGATCTTGGCCTTCGCAGACCTCCAGCAGGCCTTCACCAGATCGTCCCGCACCAGTTCGGCGCCGAGATGGCGGTTGCCATACATGACCTGCTGTAGCGTCGCGAGATCGAACTTCTTGCCGGCAAAGCCGTCCGTCCCGGCGACGCGTCTCGCGACCTGATCGAGACCAAGGCGCGTGCGCAGCGAGCGGGCGGTGGCTTCATCGCCCCAGATCGGGCTGTAGCCGGTCATCGGCTTTGCCGGATTGGTGAGCCAGTAGCTGTCATTGCTCTGGGTCACGTAGTCGGTGCGGAAGAGATGCGGGCTCGCTTCCGGGCCGAACATGCCGGGCGCGGTGGCGTCGGCATCCGTCTTCCAGTCGCAGGCGGCGCGGGAGCCGTCGAGCACCGGCGTGCGCTCTTGTCTCCACCGCTCCCTCGCGAGGTCGGAGATGGAGCAGGCTTCGGCGAGTTCCGGCGTGACGCCGGGGATGAGACCGAGATCGCCATAGAGCGCCTCGCCGCCTGCATCGACCGCGGTCGTGTTGAAGCGATAGGCCTGATAGCGGCCGAGCGCCTTGCGCAGGTCCTGCACATTCTTCGCCTGCCAGACCGCCATGTACTGGTCGACGTCGCGCAGGCCGACGCGCGGCGTGCGCAGGGCGAAGGCGCGTTTCTTGTCCCATGCATACGTCTTGGACGAGACAACCGGGCCGTACTGCGTGGAATAGAGCGTGCGGGTGACCGGGCCTGCATCCTTCACTTCGACGGTGACGTCGGTCCTTGTCATGGCGACGGGCTTGCCCTCGTAGATGTATTTCGTAGGGTCGGAGGGATCGAGCGTGAGTTCGAAATAGCCGTAGCGGCGCGCGGTGGAGACAGTGTTGCTCCACGCGATGTTCTCGGTGTGGCCCATGCGGATCAGCGGCATGCCCATGTACGAGACGCCGACGACGTTGAGCTTGCCCGGAATTGTAAAGTGGGCGCGGTAAAAGCGGTTGGGGCCATCCCACGGATAGTGCGGGTTGCCGAGCAGCACGCCGCGGCCGGTCTTGGTCACCTCGCGGCCGAGGCCGTAGGCGTTGGAGCCGAGGTCTGTGTCTTCATAGGGATCGTCCGCCATAGCGTGATCGACGCCTGGAGGCTGGGCCGTTGCAACAGGCGCGAAGAAGCTGTCGACCGTCTGACCGACGAACATGTGTCGCCAGAAATCCGCATCGGTGATCTCGCGCACCCATGGCGCGCCTTTGCAGCGCGGATCGGTGATGTTGGCGGCGCCCGTCTCGCGCAGGTAGCGGTTGACGCCTGCCACATAGCCGCGGACCAGCAGGCGCGCATCGGCCGACGGCGTGTCGGGAGACGCGGCGGGGCCGGCGAGAAGCTGCTCGACTTCGCCGAGCTGGTTGATGCGCTGATGGTAGAGGTCGCTCAGCAGGTTGGCGTCGCCCTTGCCCGCGCCGAGATGCTTCGCGCGTGTGGCCGAGACCGTCATCATCCGGTCGGCGATCTCGCAGATATTGTCTTCCGCGCTGGCGTAGCCGAAGCCGTAGCCGATGCCGCCAATGTCGCTGGCCTTGATGTGCGGCACGCTATAGGCGGTGCGGCGGATCTCGGCGGAGAAGCCCGGCGCTTTGTCGCCCCCAACCGTGGCGTTGACGGCTGTGCTAGCGGTGCATCCGGCAAGCAGGATCGCGGCGATTAGAAGAACCGGTCTGACTGGCATTGAAGACACCTCCCACGGATGCAACGCACAAAGCCGCCGAAACGGCGGGAAAGCAAGTGCGAAGCGCGCCGACCTGATCGGCCGATCGGCCTGCCCCAGCGTCCCGTAGCTATCGCGGAAGTGTGTGCGGCAAGCTCAAGGCCGCGCGCTTGACTAAGCGACAGGCCGGGCGCCCCAATCATGCAACAAGAAGCCCTGGGAGACCCTCATGAAGTCCCATCTGTTCTGCGCGGCCGCCGTCATCGCGCTGCTTTCCGGCTGCGCAGGAGCTGCGCCCGGCGGCCACGGGGCAGCTTCCAGCAAAGCGATGACGGCGGACATCCGCCGCACCATCTATGGCGTGCCGCACATCAAGGCGAGCGACTATGCAGGGCTGGGCTTCGGCATCGGCTATGCTAGCGCGGAAGACAATATTTGCGAAATCGCCGAGCGAATTCTCACCGTCAAAGGCGAGCGCGCGAAGTATCTCGGCGCGGGTGAGAACGACGCCAACGTCAACAGCGACCTCTTCCACAAGCGCTTGATCCAGACCGGCGAGCTCGAAACACTCCTCAACGGGCCGAAAGGATCGCCGGACACGCCATCGCCGGATGCGCGCGCTCTGGTGCGCGGCTATGCGGCGGGCGTGAGCAAGTATGTAAGCGATACCGGCGCCGCGAATATCACCGATCCGCGCTGCAAAGGCGCGCCATGGGTGAAAGAGGTCAGCGATACCGACTACTGGCGCCACGTGCTGGCGGGCCAGGTTGTGGTGCAGATGAACGGCGTTGTGGGCGCTGCGCCGCCGGGGCGCCGGGACAGCGGGCGTCGATCGCAGACGATCCGCTGATCGAAACGACGCAGCTGGGCAGCAACGCCTACGGACTCGGGAAGGAAGTGACCAAATCCGGGCGCGGCATGCTGCTCGGCAATCCGCACTATCCGTGGGACGGGCAGAACCGCTTCTACCGCATCCATCTGACCATGCCGGGCAAGTTGAATGTGGTTGGCGCCGGGCTGGTCACCAACGCGACAGTGGGCATCGGCCACACTGACAGCATTGCCTGGACGCATACGGTTTCGACGGCGCGGCGCTATGGTCTCTACGAGTTGAAACTCGATCCCGCAGACGCGACGAAATACATACACGAAGGCGTTTCCACGCCGATGACCAAGATGGGCGTGACGGTCGAGGTGAAGGATGCGGCGCCGGTGACGCGCACCTTCTATGCAACGCGCTTCGGGCCGATGGTGGAGACCAACACCTTCCCGTGGGATGCTCAGCACGGATTTGCGCTGCGCAACGTTCCGCAGGGCGTACGCTCGATCGACCAGTACATTGCGATGTGGCAGGCCAAGAGCGTGCGCGAGCTGCATGCTGCGCTCGCCAGATACCAGGCGACAGGGTTCAATACGACGGCTGTGGACGCCGGGGGCGAGGCGCTGTTCGGCGACATGGGGATGATGCCGAACGTGTCGAAGGCGCTGGGCGACAAGTGCGCCGCATCCGAGCTTGCGAAAAAGCAGTGGCAGGAGACACGCGTTCCCGTCCTCGACGGGTCGCGGGCGGAATGCGACTGGGCGAACGATTCAAGCGCCACGGCGCCGGGCGTGTTCGGGCCGGCAAAGACGCCGCATCTCTTCCGCACCGACTATGTGACCCAGAGCAATGACAGCTACTGGCTGACCAACCCCAAGGCGCCGTTGACCGGCTTCAGCCCGGTCTTCGGCGACGAGGCGACGGCGCGAAGCATCCGGACCCGATTGGGGCTCGATATCATTGACGACCGCATCGCCGGAAAAGACGGGCTGGCGGGAAAGAAATTCGACCTGGCGACGCTGCAGGGCGCGCTGTTCTCCAACCGACATCTCGGCGCCGAGATGGCGCGTGACGACCTGGCGGCTGAGTGCAAGAAGCGGAAGAGCGCCAAGCTGGCGCCGGCCTGCGATGTGCTTTCAAGGTGGGACGTCAAGGTCGATCTCGACAGCCGCGGAGCGCATCTCTTTCATCTCTTCGCCGAGAATGGCGGCCTGAAGTTCAAAGTCCCGTTCAACGCAGCAGATCCTGTCAACACGCCCAACACGCTCGATGTCGCCAACCCGGTTGTGATGGAGGCGCTCGAGAAAGCCGTCGACAAGCTTAACGAGTTGAAGATCCCACTCGATGCGCGCCTGGGCGATGTGCAGCGCGAAACGAGGAATGGCGAGCGGATCCCGATCCATGGCGGCGCCGGCCCCGAAGGCGTCTTCAACGTCATCACTGTCGAGAACCTCGAACCGGAGCTTGGCTGGACCAGCATCCGCCATGGCTCGAGCTGGATCATGACGGTGGAGTTCACGCCCGAAGGTCCCAGGAGCCAAGGCGTGCTGACCTATTCGCAGTCGATCAATCCCACCTCGCCCTTCTACTCCGACCAAACGAGGCTGTACTCGAAGAAGGGCTGGGACGACCTGAGATTCACCGAGGCCGCAGTCGAAGCCGGAACCGTGTCGCGCAAGACGATCAGCCAGTAGTTGATCCTCGACGCGGTCGAACGCATGGCCGCAGACAGCGAGGAGTGCGCGACGGCGTCGACAGCGGCTGGCCAAGCATTCTCGACCTCTTCCGCAAGGCTGTGGAGGGCTAGGCTGCGCTTATTGGGCGCGACGGCTTGACCGGGGCGGCGGCTTCCTGTCCATGCGCGCCATGGCAGCCAGCCCTCCGATTGCGGTTCTCAGAAGCGTCCAGCTAACGCTGGGCGGCGCGCCGTTGTTCACCGGCGTCGACCTCGCTCTCTCAAAAGGCGAGCGCATGGCGCTGGTCGGCCGCAATGGCGCAGGCAAGTCGACGCTGATGCGAATTCTAGCCGGCGCGATCGAGCCGGACGGCGGCGAGATCTTCATGCAACCTGGCGCGACGGCGCGGCACCTGCTGCAGGAGCCGGACTTCTCGGGCTATGCCACGGCGTTCGACTATGTCTCCGAAGGTCTCGATGAGTATATGATCTATCGGGCGGAATCCGAGCTCGACGCCTGGGGCGTGCCCAAAGGGCTCGACCTGACGAAGGCCTCCGGCGGCCAGTCGCGCCGCATCGCCCTTGCCCACGCCTTCGCGCACGACCCCGACATCCTGCTGCTGGACGAGCCGACCAACCACCTCGACGTGCCGGCGATCGAACTGCTGGAAGAAGAGCTGCTGGCGTTCCGTGGCGCCGCGCTCATCGTCAGCCACGACCGCCGCTTCCTCGAAAACGTATCGACGTCGGTGGCGTGGCTGCGCCAGGGCGCGGTGCGCACGCTCGACAAGGGCTATCGCCATTTCGAGGAATGGGTCGAGGCGGTCGAGGCCGAGGAAGAAAAGTCATACGACAAGCTCAACGTGCAGCTCAGGGCCGAAGAGCGGTGGATGGCGCGCGGCGTCACGGCGCGGCGCAAGCGCAATATGGGCCGTGTGCGCAAGCTGCAGGAAATGCGCAGCGAAAAGCGCGAAAAGCGCGTTGCGCTCGCCGAAGCCGCCAACACCGCCAACCTTGCGCTCGACAGCGGCGCCCAGTCGAGCCGGCTGGTGATCGAAGCCAAGGCCCTGACGAAAACCTTCCAGACGCCGGACGGTCCGCTTCCCATCGTGAACGGGCTGAATCTCAGAGTGATGCGCGGCGACCGGCTCGGCCTCATCGGCCCGAACGGCGCGGGCAAGACCACGCTGCTGAAACTGATCCTCGGACAGCTTCAGCCGGATGCGGGGACGCTGCGCCTCGCGAAGAATCTCGAAATCACCTATCTTGACCAGACCCGCGCCAGTCTTAAGCCCAACGAAACGCTGTGGGATGCGCTGACGCCGCTGGGCGGCGACCAGGTGATGGTGCGCGGCCATCCCCGGCATGTCGCCGCCTACGCCAAGGACTTCATGTTCGAGTCAAAACAGCTGCATCAGCCGGTCAGCGCGCTGTCGGGCGGGGAGCGCAACCGGCTGACGCTGGCGATCGCACTGGCCAAGCCATCGAACCTGCTGGTGCTGGACGAGCCGACCAACGATCTCGACATCGAGACCCTGGATCTCCTCGAAGACATGCTCGCCGAATTCGACGGCACGCTGCTGCTGGTGAGCCACGACCGCGCGTTCGTCGACAATGTGGTCACCTCCATCCTGACGCCTGAAGGCGCCGGCGCGTGGATGGAGACGCCCGGCGGATATTCCGACTATGTGAGCCAGAAAAAAGCCGGGGCCGCCACGGCGTTCCGGTCTTCCGCGCCCAGCGCGCCCGTGCGCGGCGGTTCCAAGTCTGCCGCCGCTACGAAAGCCCGGGCCGTGCCTGCCGCAAAGCTGGGATACAAAGACCAGCGCCGGCTGGAAGAACTCGACCGGCTGATGCCGGCGCGTCAGGCCGAGATCGCGACGCTGGAAGCCGCGATGGCCGATCCAGATCTCTTCACCAAACGGCCCGCTGAATTCCAGAAGAAAGTCGCGCGGCTGCAGGCTGCCCGCGTCGAGCTGGAGTCACACGAAGTTGAATGGCTCGCGCTCGAGGAAAAGCGCGACGCTCTCTCGCGCGGTTAACCCGAAAAAAAGGTCGGATATCTCCGCCATGGCGCGGGATTTCCTGCCCAATTCCCTATCCGATTCAAGCGTTTCATTAACTCGCTCTGGCTAGTTTTCCGCATTGCCTGCGGGGAGTTTTGGCATGGCGGCGGCGCCAACCAACTTTGCTATGCTCTTGGATCTCGCGAAGGAAACTTCGAGCGAAAAGCGCCGCGAATTACTGCGTCAGATCACCGACGTTTTCCTGGCGGATCCGCCGGAACGCTCGGAGCGCGCATCCGCCCTGTTCGACGAGATCGTCGCGGCGGTGGCCGCCGACCTTGAGACGCAGGTGCGCATCGAACTCGCCCGCAAGGTTGCCGCCAGCAACGTGCCGGTACAGCGCACCGCCCGCCGCCTCGCTATGGATGAGATCGAAGTCGCACGCCATGTCATCGAAAGATCGAAGGCGCTGAGCGAGGCCGACATCCTCGACGTCATCAAGCAGAAGTCGCAAGACCATATGATGGCCGTCACCAAGCGCCCGCACATCGGCGCCAGCGTCTCCAGCGCCTTGGTGGAAAGGGGCGAAGACCGCGTCCTCGCCTCGCTGCTGGAAAACCGCACTGCGCGCATCGATCGCCTGACCTATGAGAAGGTCGCCGAGCGCGTCGCCGACAATCCCGTCCTGCACGCTCCGTTCGTGAAGAACCAGAACGTGCCGCTCGACCTGCTCAACAGCGTGTATCTCAAGGTCGAGAGCGATCTTCGCAAGGAGATCATGCGCAAGTTTCACGGCGTCTCTCCGGCCGAGCTTGAGGCCGCGATCGAGATCAGCCGCACGCATCTGTCGGCCGCCTACGGCGCCCTGCCTGACGACTACCAGCTCGCCAAGGAACATGTAGCGGCGCTCAACAAGAAGGGCCAGCTCAAGCCGCCCATGCTCGTCCAGCTGCTGCGCGAGAACAAGAAAACCGCCTTCCTCGTCGCCTTCGCGCAACTGGTGGATATCGAGTTCGATCTTGGCCGCCGGCTTGTCGAGGGCAAGGATCTTGACGCGCTGGCGATGCTAAGCCGCGGCGCGGGATTCGATCGCGGGCTGTTCGTCACCATCTGTCTGCTCGTTTCCGGCGATGCGCACGGCATCACCAAGGCCGAGCAGTTCGGAAAGCTGTATGAGCAGGTGCCAGTCGCCGCCGCCCAGCGCGCGCTTCGCTTCTGGAAAGTCCGGGTCAAATCCGGTTCCGGCGGCGCCAGCCAGGCGGCCTAGCTACATCGCCGCGAGCCTTACCGCTTCCGAATATGGACAAGCGCGCGGCCAACATTTACAGCGCCCGAATTGACCCGCATTCTCGCGCCGTCCTAGCCTCGGCGCGCGGGATGCAGAGTTCATGGCAAATCCGGTCGTTCGTTCACAGGTCGTGAGCATAGGCGAGCTGTTGCTGAGCGGCGTTTTTGCTCCGGCAAACGTGCAGCGCGACTATTGCTGGAAGAAACCTCAGCAGGCCGCGTTGCTGGAGGACCTCGTCTCGGCGTTCCAGGAATTCGGCTTCGACACCGACACGGAAGCCGATTCTGCAATCGCGGAGGCCGAGAACGGCGCCGATGGCGAGACGCCCTTCGCCCTCGCCGAGCGCGATCCCGGCATTGATGAGAGCGCGCCGCTGAGCCTTCTGGGCACGGTGGTGATCTATCCCGGCGAGACGACATTCGAGATCTACGATGGCCTCCAGCGCGTGACCACGCTGGTCGTCCTGTTCGCCGTGCTTCGAGACCTGCTCGGGGCCCGCGGGCGCGACGAGGTCAATCCGCTGCTGACGACGGACAATCGCAAATTCCGCCTCGACATGACGATGAAGCACGACACGCTGAAGGCCGACGTGCTGACGCCCGGGCGCACGGCGAAGCGCTATCGCCCGCTTCCCGGCATCACGGAAGCGGGAGAGCGCCTGCGCGACTGCGTGGGCGTGATACGCGACAAGCTGAGGGATTGGAGCGAGGCGCGGTTGCTCGCCTTCGCCGCCTTCGTGCGGGACCAGGCGCTTGTGTCGGTGATGCAGATTTCCGATCGCCGCCTTGCCGGCCGCGCCTTCGTGAACATCAACATCAACAACGTCCCGTTGAAGCCGGAGGAAATCCTCAAGGGTCAGCTGATCGATCTGGCCCAGACGGCGCCGCCGGACATCGAGGATCCCGAAGGCCGCATCCTTTTCGTCTGGCAGTTGCTGCATGACGAGTTCGGCAAGGCAGGGTTCGACGATTTCTTGCGCTCCGTCGATTTCATCGAGCGGCGCGCTCGGCAGTCGCCCGACTACGCCATCCAGCTGATGGCCCACATCCGCCGCCGCTATGCCGGGGCCGAAGGGTTCAAATGGGCCACCGACCGGCTGCTGCAATACCGCGCGGCGTTCAAATGGGTGAACGAGGGCGCAAATGAGGAGGTCGCGCCGGGCGTCCACGCCAGCCTGCGGCGTCTTCAGCTGCTGAAGTGGGACCAGTGGCGAGCCTTCGCCATGCTGCTGAAGATCAAGTCGCGTCCCCACGATCTCGACAAACGGATCGATGTGCTCGACCGCATGTGCTTCGCCCTCACGCTGACCCATGAGGACGGCCGGAAATGCGCCGAGCTGCTCGGCCGCCGCCTGGAGCGCTTCGCCAGGGGCGCATTCGGCAGGAATGGCGGCTTTACCTTCAAGGAATCGCAGTTCAAGCGGATCAAGCGCACGCTGGAAAGTCCGCTTGGCGACAGCCGGCGCGGCACGATCGTGCGCTGGCTGGAAGCGGCCCACCATGGCGACCGCGTGCCGCGCTATCTTGCCGACGCCAGCTCCTCGGTCGAGCATGTCTATCCGAGGAATCCCGGCGCCAACTGGACAGCGTTCGAGAAGGACCTCGACATCGAACTCGCCAACACGCTGCTCGACATGTCGGGCAATCTTTGCGTCCTGCCGCAGGACGAGCTTGGGAACGCGCCTTTCGAGGAAAAGCGCAAGGCCTATGCAAGACTGCGCGGCTGCAAGTTCGCCAACGAGATCGCCGCCACACGCCAATGGATGCCCAACTCGGTCCGCGTCCGCACCGAGAAACTGCGCGACTGGACGCTGAACCTGCTTGATCTCGATGTCGTGCCGGACGACGCCAAGCCTAACTAGTTCAGGTGCGTTCCATCCCTGCCTCGCCGAAATCCGCCTGACCGCCACGCCAGAACTCCCGATCCTGTGTTGTGCGCCGGCTGGTCTCCAGCCCGGACAATGCTAGGGTCGGGAAACGCCTGCGCGCAGATCAAGATGCGGGCATACGGGGAGACGCGCATGAAGATCATCGGCACAATTCTTATGGCTCTGGCGCTGGCCGCAGCCCCACAAGCCTTTGCCCAGACGCCCGCCGCTGCGAGCGTCAAAGCCGCTACCCCGAAGATCGTCATCTATCACGCCGAGGGCCGCCGCTCCGAGCGCATCGTCTGGCTGTGCGAAGAACTCGGCCTTGCCTACGAGCTGAAATATCGCCGCGGCGACGTCGCCGGCTCCTTCGCCGACATCCGCGCGGTCAATCCCGGCATGGGCGTTGCCCCGACGGTCTTCTACAATGACCAGCTCCTGATGGAATCGGGCGCCATCATGCAGCTGATCCTGGACCGCAATGGCGGCGGCCGCCTCGTTCCCCCGGTCGACTCGCCCGACTACGCACTCCATCTCAAATTCATGCACTACGCCGAAGGCACGCTCGCCTCCGACGTCATCGCCGACTATCGCGTCGCCACCGCTACCGGCGGCATGGCGCCGCGCGGAGAAAAAGAAACCGACGGCCAGCGCGCCATGCGCTTCGCCGACGACCATCTGGCGAAATATCCGTGGTTCGGCGGATCGCAGTTCACCGCCGCCGACATCATGATGGTCTTCCCGATCAGCTACGCGATCCGCATGAACGTCGCCGACCCGGCGAAGTACCCGCGCATCCTCGCATGGCAGAAGAAGGTGGAAGATCGTCCTGCGTTCAAGCGCATGCTCGCCGCCGCCCGCCCCGACGGCCGCGTCAGCCCGCCGCCGTCGCTGAAGCTGCCGTAGGCCGGCGCTATCCCCCCGCCTTCATCGCCGCCATGTGCGCGTCGTTGATCGCCTTGGACGATTTGTACGCGGGCCGCTCGCGCAGCCGCCCGGCATAGGCCTCGAACACCGGCCGAGTCGGGATCGAGCCGAACGTCAGCCCCCAGTCCACCTGGCTGCCGACATAGACGTCCGCCGCGGTGAAGCCCTTCCCGCAGACGAAGTCCCGCCCCTCGAGCATCTGCGCCAGCGCGCCGATGGCGGCATCGAACGAGCCGAAGCCCACCATCATGTCGCGCCCTTCAGGAACCTCCCACTTCATCGAGCGCGCCACCACCGCCTGCTCCACTGGCCCCGCTGCGAACATCGTCCAGCGATAGAAATCGCCAAGCCTGTCCGCGCCCGGCTTCAGCTTCGCCTGCGGAAACGCGTCAGCGAGATAAAGGCAGATTGCCGCCGCTTCGGTCACCACCTGGCCATTGTGCCGGATCGCCGGCACTTTCCCCATCGGGTTGACGGCGAGGTAGGCCGCGCTTTTGCTCCCCGCCGGCCCCCAGTCCAGCCAGTTGGTCGTGTAGGGCTGGCCCAGCTCCTCCAGCATCCAGTGGGCGATCTGCCCGCGGCTCATCGGATTGGTCCAGAACTCGATCATGGGAGGCTCCTCGTCTGATGCAGCCCTACCTCATCATAACCGCCGCCCTGCTGTCAGCAGCGAACGACGCGTCCTCTAAGTCCGTTCCTTCGTCTTCGTGAAGCGGATCGCCGGGTTCTTCTCGGAGACGTACCCCACATCCCACGCGTTCTTCGCGAGATAGACCGGCGCGCCGTCGAGATCCTTGGCGACCGCCGAGCGGTTGCCCTCCAGGAACGCGTCCAGCTTCGCGCGATCCTCGCTCGACAGCCAGCGCGCCGCCGCCCACGGAGACGCCTCGAACAGCACTTCGAGATTGTTCTCGGTGGCGATCCGCTCTGCCATCACCTCGATCTGCAGCTGGCCGACGGCGCCGACGATCATGTCGGAGCCGATCTCAGGCGTGAACAGTTGCGTCACGCCTTCTTCCGCCAGCCCTTCAAGAGCCTTGCGCAAGTGCTTGGACTTCATCGGGTCTTTCGTTCGCACGCGGCGCAGGATTTCCGGGGCGAAGTTGGGGATGCCTGCGAACTGCACGTTGCCGCTTTCCGACAGCGCATCGCCCACGCGCAGTGCGCCGTGGTTGGGGATGCCGATCACGTCGCCGCCGAACGCCTCGTCTGCGATCTCGCGGTCTTGCGCCATGAACATGACGGGGGATGTGATGCCGATCTGCTTGCCCACCACGGTCTTCAACCGCATGCCGCGCTGGAACTTGCCCGAGACCATGCGGAAGAACGCGATCCTGTCGCGGTGGTTGGGATCCATGTTCGCCTGGATCTTGAAGACGAAGCCGGTCACTTCCTTGTTGTCCGGTCCAACCAGCGCCGGTTGCCCCTTCACCTTGGCCTTCTGCACGCGCGGCGCGGGCGCTTCCAGCAGGATGGTATCGAGCAGCTCCTGCACGCCGAAATGGCGTAGCGCCGACCCGAAGATCACCGGCGTCATGTGGCCCTCGCGATAGGACTGATGATCGTAGGGCTTGCACACGCCGGCAGCCATTTCCGCCTGGCTCTCCAGCTCGGCCTGCTCGTCCGCATCCATCATCTCGTCGAAACGGTCCGGGCCGACCCGTTCGGTCTTGAACGTCACCGAGCTGTCGGGCGCGACGATCCGCTGATAGGTGATGAACTCGCCCGTCCGCAGGTCCTTCATGCCGCGCAGGCGCTCGCCCGAACCCTGCGGCCAGTAGAGTGGCGAGGCCGTCATCGCCAGCTTCTGCTCGATCTCGTCCAGGAGCTGGAACGGATCCTGCGCCTCGCGGTCCATCTTGTTTATGTAGGTGATGATCGGAATGTCGCGCAGCCGGCAGACCTCGAACAGCTTCAACGTCTGCGGCTCGATGCCCTTGGCGGCATCCAGCACCATGATGGCGGAATCCGCCGCCGTCAGCGTGCGATAGGTGTCTTCCGAAAAGTCCTCGTGGCCCGGCGTATCCAGCAGGTTGAACACGCAGTTCTCGTACTCGAACGTCATCACCGAGGCCGAAACGGAGATGCCTCGGTCCCGCTCGATCTTCATCCAGTCCGACATGGTGCGCCGCCGCTCGCCGCGCGCCTTCACCGCGCCAGCCATGCGGATCGCGCCGCCCGCCAGCAGCAGGTTCTCCGTCAGCGTCGTCTTGCCGGCGTCCGGGTGCGCAATGATCGCAAACGTGCGCCGGCGCGCCGCTTCTGCTTCTGGGGAAAGTGTCATGGGGCGGGCTGATACAGGGCCGGACGGCAGACGTCCAGCAAGCGAAACGTCAGCCCTTCGCCTGCGCCCGCTCCATCTCGCCCATCAGTCTTTTCAGGTCTTTTTCCTCGGCCGCCATGCTGGACATCAGCTCATCGGCCATCCTGGCCCGGCCCCGGAACCGCCGCGCCAGCCGCGCCAGGCGCGATGCGCGCCAGCTGAACCAGCCCGTCGCCAGCGTCATCAGCACGGCGAGCCCCAGAGCTCCGGCGATCACCGCAAGCGCGATGAAGCCGACCGTCTCGTCCTGCAGATAGGGGGCGAGCCAATCCATCTCAGCCCATCCATGTCTTCTCGGTGCGCCAGAACATCTGGCCCGCCGTCTTGTGCATGGCTTCCATCTCGGTGCGCCGCGCCTTCACGCCCTTGAGGCTGCCCTTCGCCTGCGCCCGCGCCTCGTCAAGCTGCTTCCGGCTCTTGCCGATCGCATGCAGCGCCGTCTTCACCCGGGGAATGCACTTGATGATCCACATCAGGGAGACGAGCACGACAAGCAGCGCGCCCGCGACTGCGGCGGTCGGCCAATAGACCAGAAGGGCTTGCGCGTCCGCCACTGCCTTGCCTGCCCTATGCCGCCAGCGGCGTGTCGGCGGCATCCCCGCCCTTCGCCAGCACCGGCGCGTTCATCAGATGCCAGTACCGGCGCGCGGCGATCGCCAGCGCCTCGGCGCGCTTTGCGTCGCGCTCGCGCCAACCCCCGCTGCGGAACCGCTTCTTCGCCACCTGCTTCATGATCCAGGCGTATTTGAACGCCTGATAGCTGATCTCGGGCGTGATCTTCTCGATCTCCTCGCCGCGCGCGACGATGCGCTTGGCGCGCTCCGTGCGCTTTGCCAGCTCATCGGTCTGCACTTTCACTTCCTCGCGCTTCTCCGCGAGCTTCTTGTTGCCGTGGAAAATGCCGCCGATGCTCCATCCGGCCAGCGCCCAGCCGACCGGCCCGGTGAAGTCGCTGATGAAGTCGCCCAGCACGTCCATTGCGCCGCCGATTTCGGCCACCGCGCCGCTGACGTCGTTGCCGACCAGACCCGCCGCGTTGGAGATCACTCCATCCGCGCTGCTCGTGAGGTTGTTGATCTCGTCGACATCCAGCGACTTCACCAGTTCTGTCGCGTCCTTGGCGGCATCCTGGTTGCCGAAGAAATCGTCCACCTTGCCGACGCCGCCTTCGACCGCATCGACGCCCTGCTGCAACCCGCCATGCACATCGTCCGGCGAGAGGTTCGTGACGAGATGCGCATCCTCGTGCTGCGGCAGGCTTTCAAACGCCTTGTACGCGCCCTGCGCCGCCAGCGTGCTGAGCAGCGTCTCGGCGGAGGTCACCGGCGCACCCTCGGGAAGAACGAGATCGACCGCGATCAGGCTGGCGCTCAGCGTCAGCAGAGACTTGTGCGAACGGCCGCCAAACCATCCCTCGCCCTTGAAGGCGGTATCGTCGAGCCCGCGCTCGGCGCACAGTTTCGCGGCCTTCGCCGTGTGGGGCAGCACGCGCCGCATGGACTCGATCCGCTGGACGCCGATGCGCCCGATGCTGGCGCCGGCCTCTGCCTGCACCGCCATGCACTTTTCCTGCACCACATCGCGTTCAAGCGAAGCGGCGTTGAAGACGGCGACGTGCTCCGTCTTCCTCTGATTCGCGTAGTCCCGGGCCAGCTTCTTCGCCAGCCAGGACCCCGCAAAAATCGCTAGTGCGGAGACCGGTTCGACCATAGGCACAACCCCCGACGTGGCCGCGAATCTATCTGTGCGACAGGCCCCTTACAAGCGAGCGCAACCGCGGCTGCTGCAGGTGTGGCCGCCGCGCCCCGGGGGGATTCAAGCTATCGTGCGGCGTCCGAAACGGACTCGCTGATCGGGCGCCACGCGAAGGCCAGCGAACATCGCGCGCCTGTCGAAATTCGTACGCCTGGCCTGACACGTGTGATCATGCCTGCGCCGCTACAACACCCAGCCTGGCGGCTATTACGTGCTACAAGATTGTATTTGTCATCAAAGCTCGCGCACAGTCTCGGTTAGGAAGTGCCGCCCCTCGCGGTCCTCGATCTCGATCACCCACAGGTCGCGATCAGCCTTCAACCGCTTCTCGATCAGGGCGTCCACATCCGCCTCGCCATCAGCCGCCAGGCGCTCGAATTGGGTCGGGCCGCCGGGATTGAACGCGGGTACGTAGAGCCGTGCCTGCCCCCTGACCCTGGATACTTTCACCACCGCATCCCCCCTGTCCTCGTCCCCGCGATGGGCGACGACAGCAAAAGCCCCGCCCGTCTGGGCGCGGCGCAGCAGGGCGGAAACCCATAAATGGGCAGGAATCTCTCTCGGCATGGCAGGGTCTTTACCACGATTTCCCCGGCTGGCGCCCGGATTGCACCTATTCGGTGAGACCCGCGTAAACCAATTGGGCGAACCCGATGCTCGCAGCCGCCGCCCTCCTCTTCGACGCTGTCGCCAGGTCGCCAAGCCCCGAGGAACAGCGTATCGGCGTCTACGTCCTCGCGGCGATCGTCGGCCTCACAACCTCCGGCATCATCTCCTGCGCCAAGGAAGCCAGGATAGCCGCCAAAGCCCGTGAGGCTGCACGGCTGTAAACCCATCCTCAATTCGGGTTTCCTAGTGTCCGGCCCATGCGGGCCCACGCATTAACTCTTGTCCTTGCCGCCGCCCTCGCCGCGCCCTCCGCGTTCGGGGACGCCGCGATCGCGCAGGTCGAGCGCATGTTCCTCGAGCGCACCGCCATCGCCGCCGCCGACAAGGCCTGCAATCTCTTCACCGAAGGCGAGCGTCTCGCGCTCAAGTCCGGCCTCTACCAGTCCGAAGGCGAACTCCTGCGCGCCAACTACGATCCTGCGAAGATGGACAGGCTCGCGAACGAAGTTCGCGTGCACGCCAAGGCGCTGGGCTGCGATCACCCGTCCGTCCTCGAAGTCGCCGGCACGATCCGCTCCAGCTATCGCCAGTTCGCCAAGACCAATTTCCTCGAATACCCTGCCGCCAACTCCACCTGGGGCGCCTCGCGTTCCGAGCATGACGTCTGGGCTGTGAACCAGCTCGACAAGGCAACCGACATCACGCTCGGCCTCCGCCGCGAGAGCGGGGAGAAGCCCGAAGCCTTCACTCTGGCCGTCGCCATCCCGTGGACCAAGCTGGCGCCGTCCACCGTCCAACTCTACATGCGCGACACCAACAAGATGGGCGATGCGTGGCTGCCGAAACTCTTCGGGCCCGAAGCCAAGCCGACGCCCGCCGCACGCTCCGTCTCTCGCCCCGAATGGGCGGGACGCGTCGAGGAGTTCGAGGACAATGTCGGCGACTATTATCTGGTATATTATTTCAGCCCGTCGGCGATCGAGCGGATCGAGATGCTGGATCCGCGGGAAGCGGTGCAGCTTGAGATCACGCCCAACCCGCTGAAGAAGGACAAGACGCCCGTGCGCGTCAATTTCGAGGTCGGCGACATCCGCGCAGCGCACGCTTTCGCCATGATCCCCAAGCCGCCCGTCTCGGCCCTCGCCGCGGCGGGCGCGACAACCGCCGCCGCGCCGCCCTCCGGCCACTAGCACGAAGCGCCACGCACCGATTGCCCGCCCGTTAACCCTGTCCTAGAGTCTCCCCCTACCGGGAGATCCACCCATGCTTCGACTGCACCACGCGCCGCGCTCGCGCTCTTCCCGCATTCTCTGGCTGCTCGAGGAACTCGCGGCCGACTACCAGGTCGTCTACACCAATATCGAGCGCCAGGACGGCTCAGGCGCCGAGGACGAGGCCAATCCGCACCCCGACAAGAAAGTTCCCGCCCTCGTCCACAACGGTGCGCTGATAACGGAATCCGCCGCCATCGTGCTCTACCTCACGGATCTCTATCCCAAGGCCGACCTCGGCCCGCAGCCAGGCGATCCCAAGCGCGGCGAATACCTCGCCTGGCTGTTCTACTATTCCGGCGTGATCGAGCCCGTGGTCACCTTCGAGTTCGCTGGCCTGGGCGAGAACCCGGCGCTGGTGCGCACCTTCCGCGGCAAGGCGGAGATGGAACGCCGCCTGCTCGACGCGCTACGGCACGGTCCGTACCTTCTGGGAGACAAGTTCTCCGGCGCCGATCTTCTCGTCGCCAGCCTCGGCGCCTGGGCGAGGCCGATGCTGCCTACCGGCACACTGGTCGACGAATATCTCGCCCGCTGCAATTCCCGGCCTGCGCTCAAGGCTTCCTTCGCCAAGGACTCGCCGCGTTAATCCGGCACCTGCCCCCGCCTGGCATGATCTGATCTGGCCCGCTTCCTGCACTCATTGTCGCGGGGATGTCCGAGCCCGGGCGATCCAGCCGGCGTGACGTCATCCGGCCAGTTCCCGGCCCTCCAGCATCCCCACCAATCTCTCTTCAATCACGCAGTCGCACGGTTGACCTCTCCGCCTGATCGGTGAAGCTGGGATTCGCGCGCCCCATCGCGCTTCAATCCAAGCCGCAGGGTGCGCCGCGCAGATGGCCGACATCGTCAATCTCAACGAACGTCGCAAGCGCAGGGCCCGCGAGCAGAAGGATGCCGACGCCGCCGCCAAGCGCCTGCTGTTCGGCCGTACGAAGGGCGAGAAGCAGCGCGAGGAAAAGGAACGCACCGCCGACGTTCGCAAGCTCGACGGCGCGCGCCGCGAGAAGGACAGCGACAAAGATCGCTAGCGGCGCCTAGTTCGGCGCGGGCGCAACGTTCTGCTCTGGCGGAAGATCAGGGATTGCTTCCGGGACAGCAGGCGCGGCCGGCGGCGCACACCAGTCATGCGGCGGCTCTCCGCCACCCTCGACGACGCCTCTCGCCGCCAGACCTTCCTCGATCAGCGTTTCGCCCACATCCTTGCCATCGGCCCGCACGAAGCCGTCGCAGTCCATGAACTGCAGGCAGGCCATGCCGGCCTTCCGGAACTGCACGTCCTTCGCCGCCATCAGCAGGCCGCCGAGCCGCTCCTCGGTGAGCGCGGCCAGCGCCTTCTCCACATCGCATTTCGGCGTCCTGCCATCCGGCGCATCAAGCTGGTGCAGCGTGATCTTGTGACCCTTCACGATCACATGCTCGCCGTCGACCACCGCCGTCTTGCTGGTCGGCTCACACGCGACCGCCGCCAGCGCGACCGCCGCAGCGCAGACCAGTCCTGGCTTCATTGTGTCCTCCGACCTTCCCCGCCGGCACGCTCGGACCTGCCGCGCGTGCTGTCAATCTGACGCCGCAGGAAGACGGCTCACACGACAAACCGGCCCTGCGCACGGAACTTCGCGATGAAGGGCGCGTAGTCCGCCGGCTGCTTCTCGGTCCTTATCCCGCCTTCGACAAAGCGCACCCAAGGCTGAGCGCTTGACGTCCAGATATCGCCGACCGGCTCCACCCAGCTTGTGTCGTCGAGCGTGCCGGCGCGCAGGCTGAGTACGCCTTTCGACGGCGCCGATCCCTGCGCGATCCGGCTGCCGCACCCGCCGCAGAACCAGCCAAAGCGCGTCGTGTGGGCGTCCGACTCCCACTCGACCCTCGCCGGCTCGCCCTTCGTGAACGCAAAAGATGCCTCCTGGATCGTGACGGAAACGTTGAACGCTGACCCGCTCACCTTCTGGCAGAATTTGCAGTGGCAGTTGTAGATCATGAACGGCGGCGCGCGTACCTCGTAGCGAAGCGCGCCGCAATGGCACCCGCCCTTCAACGGCAACTCGACCATCGCCTTCTCCCGCTCTCCTCGTGTCCTTCGTGCAGCCTTTGTGTCTTGGTGTTGGTTTCTCTAAAGTGGAACACAAAGGCACAAGGCTCACACAAAGAGCACGAAGAGCTCCGCACGAAAATCACCGGCCAACTGTGGTGCTGACAATCGCTGTCAGCTATCCCACGCTCAGCGCCAGGATCCGGCTGATCTCGCGCACCGGCCGCTTGCTCTGCTGGCGCCAGGTGTTGAACGCCGCCTGCACCGCCGCGAGATCCTTCTTCGACGTCGGCTCCTTCTCGACTACGCCCTCGCGGATCAGCGCCTTCACCACATCCTGCGACAGGATGAAGGCATCCCACCCCTCGAAGCGCAGGAAGTACTGCACCGTCGCCCCGCCCAGCCGCGACGCATTCTTCTTCAGGTGCGCCATCAGCCCGATCTGATCCGTCTCCGGCCAGTTCGCCAGGAACTTCCCGAACGAGCCATGCTCCTTCGCGGTTGCAACAATGAAGCGCGCATTCTCGATCGTCGCCATGATCTTCGCGCCATTGCGAACGATGCGGGTGTCCTTCAGCAGACGATCCACGTCTTCATCATTGTATGCTGCAACGCGCTTAGGATCGAACTTCTCGAACGCGATTTCAAAGCCCGGCCACTTCTTCTCGATCACCTGCCAGGAGAACCCGGAAGAAAAAACCGCCTTGGCCATGCCGGCGAGGAAGCGCGCGTCCTTGCGCTTCACAAGGTCGGTATCGATATACCATTCAGCAAGCTTCGCCGCGATACCTTTGGGACCGCCATGGTGTTTCCCCGCCATCGCCTCGATCTTGTCGAACGACTTCATGAAGCTTCCCCTGCCGAAATCCGCTTCGGCGCCGCCCGCGTAGATGTCCCATGATGCGCATCCGCCCCATCTCCACAAGGCTCACTCTGGCGATGGCGGCCATTGTGCTGGTCGCGCCGCTCGTCGCGAACCTGTTCATCGCCCGCCTCTAGCAGCGCGCGACGTAGCGGCGTATGCTGGATTGTTCTCCGCAATCGACCCTACGCTCGACCCGGACACAACAGGGGAGAGGGGAGATGTTCGCAGGCCACTATGCCGCCGCCTTCGCTGCGAAAGCCGCGGAGCCCAAAGCGCCGCTCTGGACGCTCGTCGCCGGCTGCCAGCTCATCGACATCGGGTGGAGCGTCTTCATCGCGACGGGCATCGAGCGCGGCTCGTCCGACCCGTCTCTCCCCGGCAGCACGCTCGTGCTCTCGGACATGCCGTGGACGCACTCTCTCCCCGCCGTCATCGTCTGGAGCATCGTCGCCGGCTTCGCCGCAAGCGTCGCGCTGCGCGTCTCTACGCGCGTCGCGGTGATGATTGGCGCGGCGGTGTTTTCACACTGGCTGCTCGACCTCATCGTCCACCGCCCCGACCTCGAACTCTTCCCCAATGGCCCCAAGGTCGGCCTCGCCCTGTGGAACTATCCCGTGCCGGAGCAGGCCGTCGAAATGGGGTTGCTGGCCGTCACGGGGATCTTCTGGGCCGCCTCTCGCAAGGCGCTCGGACAGAACGCCTGGCCCGCCGCCATGTTCATGACTTTCCTGGTCGTCCTGCAGATCGTCGTCATGTTCATGGGCCCCGAGCCTGGCCCCCTCGGCGCGCAGATGGGCTTCTCGGCGCTCGCCGCCTATCTGCTTGTCGTGATGCTTTCCCTGCTGGTCGACGGAAAACAGGCCAATCTGCCGCAAGCGTCTCCTTAGGCCAGCTGCATTGACGGAACGCGTCGCGCGCCCGAGATGTGAGCACTGACTCACAAAGGGCCCTGCATGACCGACGTTTCGCCGCTGTTCCGGCCGTTCCGCATCCGCGGGCTCGAACTGAAGAACCGCATCGTCATGGCGCCGATGACCCGCTCGCGCTCGCCCGGCGCCGCGCCAAATGCCGATAACGTCGCCTACTACGCCCGCCGCGCCGCCGCCGATGTCGGCCTCATCCTGTCCGAAGGCACGCTGACCCGCCGCAAGGGCGCATCGAACGACGCCAACATCCCGCTGTTCTGGGGCAAGGAGCCGCTCGACGGCTGGAAGAAAGTCATCGACGCCGTCCACGCCGCCGGCGGCAGGATGGGCCCGCAGATCTGGCATCAAGGCATGAGCCGCAAGCCCGGCACCGGCCACTTCCCCGATGCGCCGAGCGACGGCCCCTCAGGCGTCACGCTGATGGGCAAGAAGATCGCCGAGGAGCCGAGTGAAGCCGAAGTCATCGACATGGCGCAGGCCTATGCCGACGCCGCCGCCGACGCCAAGCGCCTCGGCTTCGACTGCATCGAGCTGCACGGCGCCCACGCCTACCTGATCGACGAATTCTTCTGGGAGGTGACCAACCAGCGCACGGACCGCTTCGGCGGCGCGACCATCGCGCAGCGCGCGGAGTTCGCAGCTGAAACCATCCGCCGCTGCCGCGAGGCGATCGGCGACCTGCCGCTGCTGATCCGCATCAGCCAGTGGAAATCGGTCGACTACAACTACAAGATCGCCAGGACGCCGAAGGAGCTGGAAAGCTGGGCGCGCGTCCTCGTCGACGCCGGCGCCGACATGATCCACTGCTCGCAGCGCCGCATCTGGGAGCCGGAGTTTCCTGAAGTCGATGGACCCAACGGATTGAACCTCGCGGGCTGGGTGAAGAAGCTCACCGGCCTTCCGACCATCAGCGTCGGCTCGGTCGGTCTCTCAACGGAATTTACTGGCGCCTTCCGCGGCGAAGGCTCAGCGAAAGGCAAGCTCGACGACACCATCGCGCGCCTCGATCGCGGCGAGTTCGACCTCGTCGCGGTGGGCCGGGCGCTGCTGCAGGATCCGGAATGGGTGGTTAAGGTGAAGAGCGGCCGCTTTAACGAAACCCGCGATTACGACGCGGAAGCGCTGAAATCCTACTACTGACCCGCCAATTCTGGTCAACCCCGCTAACCCGGCGGAAACGCTGTCCAGCCATCCTTCCCGTACTGGCGCAGGCCATATGAGGGCGGAACATGGGCTTGGAAAAGCAGGGCGGCGGCAGCGAGTCCATGCGCAAGCTGGTCAAGCCGGTCGCGCCCCCGAAGAGCGCCAAGAGCAATTTCGACATGGGCTTCGCCGCCCTCGCGCTTGGCGTTGTCATGGTGTCCGCCGGCGGCGCGATGGCTGCCCCCTCGATCCTGTCCTGGGTCGGCGGCTTCTCCACGCCATCGGTCCGTCCGATCGAAACGGTTGTGGCCGGCCTTGATCGCGACGCCGCGAAAGCAGCGCTCGCCGCCGAAGCCTTCCCGGACAAACACGGCACCGCCTTCATGGCCGCGCTGGCCGAGAAGTTTCCAGACGATCACGACCGCCTGCTCGGCAGCCTTGCCGATACCGCGATGCGCGGCGGCGACCGCGACGAGTTGAACCTGACCGTCAACACATGGCTGATCGACTTCGGTCCGCGCAACATGTCGGCGCTTGGCCGCACCGGCTCGAAGGGCTTCGATCAGGTGCTGACCATCGCGTCGGACGGCCTAGACTTGCTAGAAGGCGCCGGCGACGGCGCCTGCACGCTGAGGTCGCTGGAGAAGCTGGTGTCCGACCCCAAGGCGCTGACGGATCTCGCCGCCTACGGCACCAAGGCCTACGACTTCAACATGAAGACCTACCGCACGCTGATCGACCTTGCCGCGGAAGGCCGCAACGCGCCGCTGCCCGAAACGACGCTGCAGCCGCAGGACGAGCGGGCGGTGCAGAACGCCTTCTTCTCGATGCTGCGCGACCCGCAGGTCATCTCGCTGATGGAAATGGCGACTTCCGGCCGTGGCGGGCAGGAGGAAATGGCCTCCAAGATCAACGTTTGCGCGCTCGGACGCACGGTCGTCGTGAAGCTGAAAGGCCTGCCTGCCGGCACCAAGTCTCGCCTGTGGGCCAACGCGCTGCAGCAGGCCGGCATGCAGGGACGCCTCGGAAGGCTCTAAGCTGTTCGGAATGTGATACGGGCGCCCACGCAAGGTGAGCGCCCGTTTTGTGTTGTCGATTGGCCTGGTCTATTGCGCCATCGGCTGGACGAGCTGGCCATTTTCCCAGCGACCGGCCTGCACAACCTGGCCGTCCGCCGACCACACCACGCCGATGCCGTTGCGCACGCCATTGCGCATTTCGCCTTCATAGCGCTGGCCGTTCGAGAAGGTCAGAACGCCACGCGCGGCGCCGGTATCGCCTGACTCCAGTCCGGCGAAGGTATCGCCGTTCTTCCAGTAGGTGACGCCGTAGCCGCTGGTCCGGTCGCCCGCGTGTTCGCCCTCATAGCGGAGGACGCCAGCGCGCGCGTTGCCCGGATTGTTTGAGAACTCGTAGACGCCGAGGCCGGAGGATTGGCCGTTGCGGATCTCGCCGCGATAGCGGTCGCCCGACGTTTGGGCGTCGCCGCTGACGCGGGAGCCGAGCCCGTTGGGCGCGCCGCCTGAAATCTGCGTCTCGAACTTGTCGCCGTCGGCGGCAACGATGCTGCGAACGTTGGGAGCGGAGGACGCCTGCGATGCGGTGTCACGCGCATTCGAAGCGCGCGCATTGGCGGTCTGCTGGGCGCGACGCGCAGCTTCCGCCGCAAGTCTCACTTCGCCCGAGATCGAGTCGAGACTGTAGGCTGTCGTCGTCGTCCGGCCGAGGCGAGAGACTGCCGCCCGTGCGTCGGCGACGCGGGCGCCGGCGGGGAAGCTGGCCAGATAGCTCTGATAGGCCGCGGCTGTGCCGGTGTTCTCGGCCTTCTCCCATGCGAGCTGTTCAGCCGTACGCTTGAGGTCGCCGGGGGCGAGTTCGTCGGGATTGGCCGGCACAGTGTTCTTGGCGGCTGCGATGGCGGCTTGCGCAGCCTCGCGACGCTGCCTGTCGGCAGCTTCGGCGATCTCGGTGGCGGTGCGCGGCTGGGTCGTTGGAAGCGCGGCGGCGGGCGTCTTGGCGGTGGCCGAAGGCGTGACAGACGTCGCCGCGGCGATGATCGGTTGCGACGGAGCAGGCTTGACCGGCGCCGGGGCAGGCGCGGCGGCAAGCTGTGACCGGGTTGGAGCCGGCGCGGGGGCTATCGTCTTGCCCTCTGCAATTGCCTGCTTCTGAATCAGGTCGCTGAAGCTGCGCAGATCGCGCGGCGCCGCACTCGACAACATCGGAGCGGGCTTGCGCTTCAGGCTCGCAAACTGGCGAATGGCTGCAACTGTTGTGCTGCTGCCCTTGCCGTCGATCTTGCCGGAATAGAGTTCGAGCGCCTGGAGGCCACGCTGGATCTCTTCGATCGCCTGCGTGCGTTCCGTACTCAGCGACGCGAGTCGCTCGCGCGCCGACGGCGCCATCAGGCCCGGCGCCGGACCATCATCGGGGAAGTCCTTGAGGTAGGATGTGTAGGCGATCTCGTTGTCGGCGGTGACTGCGTCGACCCACGCCTGCGCATCGAGCACGCGCAGGAGCGAACGCGCCGTGTCGGCGGTGCTGCTTCTCGGGAAGCTGCTGATGTGGGCGCGGAGCGTTGTAGGCTCGCTGCGATCGACCTGCGCCCAGCCTGCTTCGGACTCCTCGGTGTCCACGAACCCGGCGGTGGGAACACCTTCGCCTTCGGCGGCAGCAGGATCGGCCGCGGACGTTGCAACAGCGGCTTCGAGCGTTTCCTTCGCCTTGGCGCCGCGCCAGCTGAACGGATCGACAAACCAGACGCCGGCGCCGGCAAGCACCAGCACGCCGGCCGCGACGATCGGGGCAAGAGCGACCGAGCGCTCGCGTTCGATATATTCCGGCTTCTCTGCACCGATGATCGGCTGGCGCTTCTTCGGTTGCTTGGGCGCGATGGGGCGCGAACCCGGCGCGCCGGCGAACAGCCGCACCGCCTGCACCACGCGGCGCCAGCTCGCATCGTCCCGCTCGCCGGACCACAGGCTGAGGTCGACGACCTCGACCTGGTCGAACGGACGCGGCGGAGACGCGCTGTCGATGCGCGTCTGGATCAGCTTGTTCTTGTAAAGGCCGGTGGCGGCCTCGGAGCGTACAAACTCCGATCCGCGAGAATAGGCCGACCAGACGACGAGAATCGCTCCCGCCGACCCGAGTTTCTGGTCGAGCGCAGCCCGGCTGTCGCCATCAGGCTCGGATGGATCCCACCAGACATCCCACCCCTCGAATTGAAGGGTTTCAGCCAGTGGACGAACCCGCTCATGGTCTTCGCGGGCGTAAGAAATATACACGTCGGTCATGGCCGCCCCTCTGGGCCGCCCCCGCCACACCCCCTACTAGCAGCCTCTGAAGCGCTTGTGGAGATGCGGCGCATGCGGCCGATGCAAGTTCCATTAAAAAGACTTGGATGAAAGCGGTTCTTAGCGCCGGGCGCGACCCGGGCAATTGAAAAACGCCTTCCCAGCACGTTCAAGTCCCCTACTTCCGCTCCTCGGGAAAGAACACAGCGATGGTGGATCCCCCGCCTTCCCGACTTTCGATATCGAGCCGGCCCCCGTGCAGTTCCGCGAAAGCACGCACGACCGAAAGCCCGAGTCCAGCGCCCTTCTGCCGCTTGCCGGCCTCCCCCTGCTCGAAAGCGCGGGAAAGGCGGGTCAATTCCTCCGGACTGATGCCGGCGCCGGTATCCGATACAGCAAGAAGCGCGCCCCCCTGCGCCTCTATTGCGGCGACCGTCACACGGCCCCCGGCAGGAGTAAATTTGAGCCCGTTAGAGATCAAGTTCAAAGCAATCTGGCGGACGGCCTTGGAATCCGCGAAAGCCTCGACGTCATCGTCGGGATTGCCCAGTTCCAGCTCCACAGACTTGCGGGCGGCCTCGTCCTTCATGAACTGCACGGCCTCCGCGGCAAGGTCGGTAAGGCTTACGACGTCGCGGTAAATCTCGTACCGGCCGGCTTCAAGGCGAGCGAGATCAAGCACGTCGTCGACGATCAGGCTGAGATTGCGGCCGCCCTCGTGAATGAGGCCGGCATATTCCTGATAGCGAGCCGGCAGCGGTCCGAAAACCGAATTCCGCATCATCTCCGCAAAACCCAGGATGGCGTTCAGCGGCGTGCGCAGTTCGTGGCTGGTTTGGGCGAAAAACGTCGTACGGGCGTCGAGCCGCGCATTGGCCGCTTCGGCTTCGGCGCGCGCCTGCTGCAGAGCGGTTTCGGCAGATTTCGTGCGGGTTTCAAGCTGCTTGATCCTGAGCTGGGTTTCCGGATCGGTCCCGCGCCCCGCAACCTGCCGGGGCGCTCCGGCGGTTACGCCACGCCCACGGGCGGACTGGCTCGCCGTAATGGCGGCCATGACCCCGACCATCGCAACGCCGCATGCGCCATATGCCCTTTCGATCGCATCCGCGTGCGACGGCTCCAGCCACGATCCTCGCGAGCTGGCGACCGCTGCGAAGCCGAGTCCGAGCACCGCGAAGACAGCAGTCTCAATCGTAAGCCTTGCCCCGCCTGCCCACGCCACCGCCACGCCAACCGCGAACAGCACGACCAGCGACGAGGCGACGCCGCCCGTGCTGGCCGTCGCAGCCGTTGCAAGAACGATCCAAAATGCCGACTCAAGTTCAGCGGTTCGCTCGACGGTGGTGGAACCGCGCACAAATGTTCCAACGAGGGGCGGCAGAAGAGCGCAGGCCCACACACCCAGACTGAGCCCTAATGGCACAGCCATAAACACGCCCCACGCTGCGGCAAGGGACGCCAGGACCACCCAGATTGCGCGAGGAGCTGTCATTTCTGGCAGCCCCCGGACGGGTTAAGGCTTGTAGGCCGCACTTGCATCGATCATCCTAACCGCGCGTAAATGAATCGCGGCGCAACCTGCATTTGGAAGCACATTGCGGGCCGCGTCTGTTACGCTGACGTTTCCCTGCGACCACCCAGAGTACTGTCGGAGGACTCCATGCGTTCCGAAACTTGGCTTTGCGCCACTGCACTTGTCCTTGCCTTCGCCACGCCGGTCTTCGCCCAGGCTCCTGCAGCCTCTGGGCAGACCCGGCTCCTTCCCTCTGCCGCCGCCGCCTATGGCGAGTATCAGAGCGAAGTCTCCACTATCCAGGCCGCCCCGCTGAAGGGCGCGAACGAGCTGGACAAGGCCCTTAACACTTTCGGGGCCCAGAACCCCGATCAACTCTCCTCCGGCTGGATCGCCTACTCGGCGATGGTTGCCGCTCAGGACAAAGACTTTGCCGCCGCCGTTCGCGACATCGACGGTTACTACGGCCGCGACCGCGTCATGACCGGCATGCGCAATGACGTAGGCTACGCCCGCACGCTGAAAGGCGGCGAGAAAGCCCTGCAAGGCGCGCTCCAGGCCAACTCGCGCGACGCCGGCCGCATCTCGAGCGCCGCCGCCTTCGTGAAAACCCAAGCCTACAAGCTGCAGGACGTCGCATGGGGCAAGTCGCGCCTCAAGGACGCTGGCGGTGTCGCCAACAAGCTGAAGGTCAACGCCAAGACCGTGAAGCCGATCGCCGACGCCGCGCAGAAGATGTTTGCCGGTCCGGACCTCAACGTCGTGCTGGCCAGCGCCTCTGCTGCGCCGAGCGACTCCGTTTGGGACAAGATCTCGGTCTTTACGGCAAGCGCCCCGGCCGCCGCTCTCTCGACCCTCTCGCCGGCCGCCTCTTCGTCCGCGATGAAGGTCGATCCCAAGCGTGAAAGCACGGCCAACCGCATCGTGACGCTCGCGGCGTTCCACGTTCTCGAAGCCGAGAACACCAACAAGGACGACGTGAAGGCCGCGATGAAGGACAAGCCGACCTTCGATTGCATCGACTGGTCTCAGCTCCAGCTCCAGGCCTGCGTTTCGGCGGCCTACACCCGCGCCGACCTTTCGTTCTGCCTCGCCGAGCATGCGATCGGCGACGCCGGCGCCTGCTTCTCGAACGTCGCGAAGTAGACCGCACCATCTGATCTCGACTTCGAACCGCCCCGGCTCATCACCGGGGCGGTTTGTTTTGCACGTCAGCCGTCAACGCGCACGGCCTGCGCGCTGGTGTCGGCAACAGGATTGATGTCGCCAGTGCGCCCGGGAAGCTTACCGGGCTGTCAGGCTCGTCTTTCAAGATGTCAGCCTGCTGACGCGTCGAAAAAATCTCATCGCCAAACCGATTTATCGTCGCGCAGAAGCGCACTAATCATGGTGCATGGTGAAGCCCTTGCCGCCGCTGAACGCCGTCCGCGCCTTCGAGGCCGCCTCGCGTCATCTCAACCTTTCGCGCGCTGCGGAGGAGTTGGGGGTGACGCAGGGCGCCATCTCGAAGCAGGTAATCGCGCTCGAGGACTTCATCGGCGCACAGCTCTTCCATCGCGAACCCGGCGGCCTGCGCCTGACCAATGAGGGCGGCTCGCTGAAGGAGGCGATCGAGCCTGCGTTTACGACGCTTTCCGAGGCTTTCTCGCGCTATTCGCGCCGCCCGCCCCGCTCCAATGTCTGCCGGATCTCCACCACGGCCTCGTTCGCCTCGCAGTTCCTTGTGCCCCGGCTGGGCATGTTCCGCGACCGGTTTCCTGGCGTGGACCTCGAATTCCTTACCACTATCCGCCTGGTCGACCTCAGCAAGGAGGAGTTCGACATCGCCGTGCGTTATGGCGGCGGGCAGTATGATGGCGTGATCTCGATGCCGCTGAGCGAGCCTGTCCTGATTCCTGTCTGCACGCCGCAGGTGCTCGCCGAAGGCGGCGACAGTCTCGCGACCCTGCTTGCGTCTGCGCGGCGCATCCAGTGCTCCGCCTACAATGAGTGGCGCGACTGGGCCGAGATGGAGAAGTTCGACCTGTCCGGCGTCGGGCCGACCATCGTGATCGAGGAGTTCCAGGTCGCGCTGATGGCGGCGCTGGCGCATCAGGGCCTCGCCCTGCTGCCGGAAATTCTCGTGCGCGACCGGATGAAGCGGGGCGAGCTGGTGACATTCTCGCCAACGCGCGTGAAGACCGACTACAACTTTTACATAGTCCACACGCCCAACGCGTCGCGCCGGCCGATCGTGCCGGAAGTCATTGCGTGGCTGAAGTCGGAAGCTACGAGCTGAGCGCAAACGCAGCTACGTTCTTTCCAGCGTAAGTGACGAGCGGCGGCGGTTTCGCGCTGCGCTCTCTGCATGCGAGCTCGAAGAGAGTCTTTCGCGTGACAATAGCGTCGTTGGTTCAAGGGAAAGGTTCAGGCATATGCCCATGACTTTTCCTCATGACGTCCCTCACTGCTTCTCGATTCCCGAAAGCTCCCTTCTGCTGCATCTAGTACTCAGCCCGCACAGACGGGTGCTGCATAACAAGAAGGACTCTCCCCATGACCACACCGAACACAAAGAGGCTCGCTGTCGCTCTCCTCGTTATGGCCGGCACGTTTGTCGTCGCTCCCGCAAGCCGGGCCGAGCACAAGCCCGACCGCGCGATTTCGTCGGTGCAGGCCAGCAACATCGTGAAGGTCGCCTTTGCGTACGACCCCACCGCGTCCGCGCAGAAGATCTACAGCGATCTCCAGGCAGCCGCCGGCGTGGCCTGCAAGTATGAGGACGCGCGCACGATAAGGATCCGCATGCTCGAGCAGCGGTGCGTCAGGCAGATGGTCGCATCGGGCGTCGCCCAGTTCGACCGCAGCGACATCGCGCAGCTCCACAAGGGCAGGATCGCGGTCGCCAACCGCTGATCCGCAGCGGACGGGACCGGCCCAACAAGGAGTAGAAGACGACACTGCTCCCCGCGCGGACGCATCGGAGGCGGCGGAACCCCTTCCCGCCGTTTTCCGGACATTCCTGCAGCCGGACCCGTCTGCTGCAACTAGATGCCTCCGGACGGCATAGGCGGCGTGAGGAAAAGAAACGCCCACGCCGCCTTTATCTTGCCTCCCGGCCCCGCCCGCGCCATGTCGTGCGGCATGAGCGTCGTCACACAGGCCGAGAAGCTGCGCGAGGATTTTGCCTTCCTGAGCGATTGGGAGGAGCGGTTCACGCATCTTATCGACCTCGGCAAGGCGCTGCCGCAGCTCGCCGACCACGAGTACAACGAGATGAACAAGGTGCGCGGCTGTTCCAGCCAGGTGTGGCTGGTGTCGGAGCCTTCGCCTGACGAGCCCGGCGCCATCCGGTTTCGCGGCGCCTCCGATGCGCTGATCGTGTCCGGCCTCGTTGCGATGCTGCTGCAGATCTTCTCCGACCAGCAGCCCGCCGACATTCTCGCCTTCGACGCCGAGCGGTTCTTTCGCGAGATCGGCGTGTCCGATGCGCTGACGCCCCAGCGCTCCAACGGTCTTCGCTCCATGCTGCAGCGTATCCGGTCGGCGGCTCAGGCGGCGTCATAGGCGTCGGCGAGATTTTCGAGAGCGGCGCAGAGAGCAGCGCGCGTTTCGGCGCGGCCTGCGGCGCGGCGCTTGGCGAGAGTCTGGACTGAAGCGCGATCGATGCAGGCGCCCCAGGCGAGGGCAAAGGCGTCACCGCCCACTGCGGCCCTGGCGCGGGCGAGCCGAGCAGCGGCGGCGCGGGCGGCGTGGGAGAGGCCTCCGTCGCGGCCGCGGCGCCTTCTGCCGTCTGCAGCAGCGGCGTCCCAATCCATCGTGATGCGCGCCCCGCGCAGACTTTGCTCCGCATCCGTTATCAGCTGCAGCCCGGCGAGCGCCTGGCGCAGCGTCATCGGCCCCTCGCCCGCCCTCGCGCGGCGCGCGAGCCCTGCGAACCCGGCGCCGAGCCGCGTCGGGCGCGGAATCCCGATCGCTTCCAGCAGCCACGGCCCCGTCTTCGGTTGCTGCGGCGGCAGCGGCGTCTCCTCCATCTTCGCCTGCGTCGCGCCGCGCGTCACCGTCGTCGTCGCGCGCGTCGCCATCGTCACCGCGACGCGCGGCGCGACGCTTATTGAGCGCGACGACGCAACATAACCGCCACCCTGCGCGGGTTCGATGCGCTGTTCGGCCGCCAGCAGGGCGACGTCCGCCTGCGTCAGCCGTGCGAGCCGGCAGCCATGGCCGGCGGTGGTGACGATCCAGTCCTGCCGCCGCTGCACCAGCCGCCGGCCCGAGCGGGAGAGCTCGCGCAGCGCCTGCCGGATTCGGGCGGGATCGGGGGCCTGCGGAATCGTCGTCGCCGGAATCGTCGCCCCGTGAATCGTCGTCGCTGCGTCAAAAATCGTCGTCGTCGTCGACGTCGTCGCTCTCGCCCCGCTCATGCCGCGCGCTCCTCAGCCACGGGCGCCGGCGCCGAGATGCACGCGGCCTCCAGCGCCTCCATCCAGCGGTCGAAGCGCGCATCCTCGCGCCGCTCCTCCAGCCGCGCGCAGGCGTGCGCAACGGTCGACCGGTCGCGCCCGAAGGCGGCGGCGACGCGGGCGAGGCTCATGCCGAATGCGGTGCGCGTGATGTAGTAGGCGATGGACCGCGCCGCCATTTCAGGCTGCATGCGCGTGTCTCCCTGCACCTGCTCCACGGACACGTTCAGCGCCGCAGCCACAATGTGCATGACGAGCCGCGCGCGGGCGCGGTCCTCGCCGGTATCCCAGGTCTGCTTCATTCCAACCTCCTGTTTCGATGAGCCATCATCGCTCAGGTCCCGGAGGTGTAGGATGATTTTCCTAGTGATAGGATGATAGTCCTATTGTTTTGGGAATGAATTCAGGGGGTTGGGTTTTTGGAGGGGGTGCGGAGGTGGTGGTAGCGGGGGATCCAAAGACGCCTCGATATTCCCTCAACTGGTGAAGTTCGTTCTATGCCCCCTGCTTTAACACTAGCTTTGCCGGGCTCTGGGGACGGCAATGGCGCAATATTGGATCAGCGTTCCGTTTCGACTTTCGCTGAAGTTCAAAGTCGATCGCGTCAAAACCGAAGAACAAGCGGCGCGGTGGCAGACTGATTTTACGCGCGCGCTGAGCGACGTCGAAGCCAGCCGCTTTCCGCAGCTCCAGTCACTCGGTGTGGTGGGCGTAGCCTCCCCCGGCAGCATCCATTTGTGGCCAGCCGAGATTCAACTGATGTTTGGATCGTTCAAAGCGGCAGCGGATGCGGCCGCTGCAATTCAATCGACCAACGGGATGGTCAGAGACATTATTCGCGTTATCCGACTTCTGCATCCGGGCAATATTCAAAGCGGGACCATCGATTTATGGAAACCCGTGACCCGAACGGAGTCGACAACCACCTCTCCAAAGGTTTTTGACGAGCCTTTTGAGACGACCGAATTCCGCGATCACGTGCCCGAGGTTGAAACGTCCACTGCTGCGAGCCCAATGAGCGGCGGTCCGCCGTCCAGCTATCCGCCGGTCGTAACCACCCCGAACTCGGCGCCATCGATCGAACCACGCCGCTTCATGAAACAACTTGGAGCGGTCTTGCTTGGGATCGCGTACCCGATCTTCATCATCGTCGCGGTCGCCCTCTATTGGATGAACGGAGCCGAACAACTCCGAGTGCAGCAGGACATCCAAAGAAATCTGCAAGCGCTCAACACTGCACTTGAAAAGCATGTTCAAGATGCTTTGACATTGCGACCGGCGGAGGGGCAACCCGTCGTCGAGCCACCCACTAGACTCGAGATCGTTGTACGAGTTCGAGCCACCGCAGTTGTTGACGCCGAACAGCGAAGGGCTTTCGAACGCAGTTCCGCGTCGACCAGCTTGGGTGATCACCACCAATCCAAATTCCGCTGGTAACCGGTGAGACCCTTCTCGTAGAGTTCGGGGGGCGAATGGGAGGGGCACATGCAAATCGCGATTGTTGGATCTGCGGCGTTGCTATCTGCGGCAATTCTCGGCGCAGCTGCGTTTGGCCGATTTGAAATCGCAACGCAGATGGGCAGCAGCATGATCTATCGAGTGGACCGCTTGACCGGACAGATCGAGAGTTGCGAAAGCGTAGTCCTCGACGGGTACGCGAAGGCATCAGCTCTGCCGACGCGAGGTCGGCCAAAATGGTGCGGCGGATAAGCCGCCCACCTCGCCCGCCGTCGGCGAGCGAGGAAAGCGCGGCGGGCGTTGAGGCGTTTCGCTTCGCCACCTAGGGTGTGCCAATGAAATGGTTTCACTGGGTGATGTGGGCGGCGATCGGCGCGGTGGGCGCTTGGGGCGCGTATTTCTTCTTTCTACGCGGCGAGTTTTTGCAGGCGGGATTTTTGGTCTTCGCCACAGTGACGTGGATGCTGGTGCAGGCATTGGCCGGGTTGCGCCGCAGTAAAGATAGGGCGGAGCCGCCTGAGCGCCGCTAGCGTTCGTTCCCTTTCGTGACGCCGAGGGGACTTTAGCTGCCCCCACCGTCTTGCTGACTTCGTCAGCGGTCGTTCGCCGAATGCGGCTCATCCCCCCGCCTTCAGCAAGGGAGGAAGTTATCTGGTGTCATTCCGGGCGGAGGCGCGGAGCGCCGTAGACCCGGAACCCAGGGGCGGCGTGGCGAGATCGTGCTCGGAGCCCCTGGCTTCCGGATAACGCCTGTGGCGTTTCCGGAATGACATTGGTGGTAAGTCGCGAGAGCCCTCTCGTGGTGAGAGACAAGATCCTCGGGTCAAGCCCGAGGATGACGGCGGTGGTTGGCGGGCGTTGAGGCCGCACGCTTCGCCTAGGCTGGCAGTCAGCCAGACGTTGAAATTGCCGCAGCGACGGCTGCCATGACTGCTAGAACGGCAATCACAATGGCAATCAGCTTCCAGAGTTCTCGCCGGGAGAAAACGAGCTTCTTATGGGCTGCGGCAGCGCGGCGTCTGGCTTCGCGGTTCGGCATGGCGCCCGACTTTACTCCGGACAAGCGAGACCGCCAGGCCCCCTAGCGTTCATCCGCTTCGGGCAGTCCTTCATGTTCAACAGGATGTGGGCGGTGGTGGATGGAGAAAGCCCCCTCCGTCAGACGCGCGAGAGCGCGTTTGCGTTCGCCGAACGCGGCTAACCCCCACGTCTTCGATGTGAGGGAGGCAAGCGGGACGCTGAACTGAGACGGGAATTGCCTCCACCAGTCGAAGACCGGGGTAGGACACCGCGAAGTCCTCCACTTGGTGTTGTTTTCACCGAAGCCTCCCCAGCCGCTCGTCCCGGCTTTCGCCCTAGGGGATGCACATAACTTCGGATTCCGGTCGTGGCTTGGGCGTGATTCTCTGCCTGCGAGGGCGATTCGCAGGCGGAGGATGGGCGATGGAAGAGTGTTGGCTGGGGGCGTTTGGCGACGCCCGCCTAGAAAAAAGGGGGCGCGGCTTCTGGCGGCGATGGCGAACGCCTCCAGCGTCTGTCTGCGCTTCCTGGCGCAAGGGGCGCGTTGCGACATTGTCGGCTTCGGCCGGTTCCTCGCCAATCCGCGGGTGAGCCTTGAGGCGCTGATTGCAGGCTGGGGCGAGCGCGCGTCACTGGCCTGCCGGGGCCGGCATGTGCTGGCGATCCAGGACACCAGCGAAATCCATTTTCCCACGACCGCAGACAGGCTGCGAGGCCTCGGCAAGATCGGCAGGGGCAATATCCACGGCGTGCTGCTGCATGCCAGGCTGGCGGTCGATGCGGAGGCGGGGGGATGTCTGGGCCTGGTCTCCGGGGCGGTCTGGACGCGCCCGGCCAAGCGGCGCATCCCGCATCGCCATCGCGATCTCAAGGACAGGGAATCCGATCGCTGGCTGAAGACGGCCGAAGCCGCCAAGGACGTTCTTGCGCGCGCCGCCTGCATCACCGTCATCGCCGATCGTGAGAGCGACATCTATGCCGAATGGGCGCGCCTGCCGGGGCCGGACTTCCACCTCCTGACCCGGGCGATGAAGGATCGGCGCATCGTCGGCGGCAAGCTGTCGACCGCCGAGCTGAGGCCGGCGGGCGAGGGCCTTGTCGAGCTTCGCGAGCGCCCCGGCCGGCCGGCGCGCACGGCCGAGCTGTCGGCGCGCTATGGCCGCGTCAGCCTCATCCGGCCGGCCCACGGCGGCGAGGCCGGCCTTCCGGCGAGGGTCGAGCTGACGCTTGTCGAGGTCGTCGAACGCAACGCCCCGCCGGGCGCCGGGCCCGTGCTGTGGCGGCTCCTGACCACGCACGCGGTCGAAGACGCCGCCGCCGCATGGCGCATCGTCGGCTGGTATCGCGCGCGCTGGACCGTCGAGCAGTTCTTCCGCACGCTGAAAAGCCAGGGCCTCAGGCTGGAGGACAGCCAGATCGAAGACGCCGGCCGGCTGGTCAAGCTCACCGCCATAGCCGCACACGCCGCCTGCCTCGTCATGCAACTCGTCCATGCGCGCGATGGAAAGTCCGGCCAGGCGGCCGGGATCGCCTTCGCGCCGGAGGAGATCGAGACGCTCGAAACTCTGATCCCACGTCTCGAAGGCAAGACCGCCGCCCAGAAAAATCCCCACCCCAGGCGCTCACTCGCCTGGGCCGCCTGGGCCATCGGCAAGCTCGGCGGATGGGACGGATACGCCAGATCGAAGCCGCCCGGACCCATCACCCTCAGAAACGGTCTCGACCGCTTCAAATCCATCGCCCAAGGCTGGAGCCTCCGAGATGTGTGAATCGCCTAGGGCGAAAGCCGGGATGAGCGGTGGTGGGGAGGTTGGTGGTATGAACTCAGCCCGCGGCTTTGCAGCTAACCCCTTCAACCACCGTGCGTGCGCCATTGTCTTCGCGCACCAGCACGCAGGTCTGGCCTTCGATTTGGAGGCGGAAGATTGTGGGTTTGGCGAGGCTGCGGTCTTCGAGGGGGCTGGGCGGGAGGGGGAGGACGGAAATCACCGGGGTTTGCGTGGGATCGCCGGGGCCGAGGTCTATGGGCGAGCGGCCCATCGCCTTTGCGAGCGCGGCCTTGAGGCGGGCCAGCGTGGCAGCGTCGGCTTGCGTGAGCACGGCGGGCGCGGGCTGGGCGGTGGACTGGCAGGCGCCGGCGAGCGTGGCGGAGAGGATGATTGCGGCGGAGACTTTTCCGATCATCGCACGGCCCCGCGATCGGGCATGGTGAGGTCGCGCATGTTGCGCAGGATTTCGGCGGCATCAGAACGGCCGGTGGTTTCGATCGGCGGGCCTGAATCGGGAGCGCGGGCGACGGTGATGCTGGTGAGCGGCGGCGTGGGACAGGTTCCGTTGGCGCGGTAGCCGAGGGCTGCGGCAAGCATCGCCTCGCTGGTGTCGCCGAGTTCGCGGGTGAAGTCGTCGGCGACGGCGCAGCCAGGAATCTTGACGGCGTTGACCGAAGACGAATTCGACGCCGCGAAGCCATCCGGATAGGCGCCGAAGCCCTTGTCGTTGACGCCCTGGAACTGGATCGAGAAATAGGTCTGCCCGCAATTGTCGTCCGGGTAGAATCCGTAGGGCTTGCCGCATGTCGCGCCGCCGATCTGGACAACTTCGACATCGATGCCGCGCAGTCCATTGATGACGGACTCGCTGGCGCTGCACGTGCCGCCGTTGGTGAGGACGAAGACGCGCGGCAGGTCGAGCGTCTGGATCGCCGCGCCGTCCGCGACCGAGAAGCCGAGGCCGCGATTGTAGAACGGCGTGGGCGTGTTGGCGCCGCCGTTGACGGGGTTGGTCGCGCCGGCGGCGGCGTTGAACTGCAGACGCTCGAACACGCGGCCGGCGGTGCGCGCGGGGCCGGCGATCATGTAGCTGAGCTGGGAGGCGACCGCGAGGAGGCCGCCGCCATTGTAGCGCAGGTCTAACACCACATCGTTGACGCCCTGCGCCTTGAGCGCCGCGATGGCGTCGACCAGCGCCTTTTCCGAGCTGAACGGGCTGAACGTGTTGAGGAGGATGTAGCCGACATTTCCGGTGGGCGTCGTCAGCACCGCCTGGCGGTTGACCGGCGCCTCGACCAGCGAGGCCGAGACCAGGGTGATCGTGCGTTGCGAATTGTCGGCGTAGCGGACAGTGAAGGTGTGGCTCTCGCCGGCGGTGCGGGGGAAGAGGCCGTTGTTGAGGATATCGATCTGCGCCTGTGACGTTCCCCCGTTCACGGCGTCGACGCCGTCGATGGTGAGGATGCGCGCGCCGCGGGAGAGCTTGGGCGTTCCGGCCAGAAGCTCGGCCGCGGGGGTTCCGGAGGCGGTGTAGAGCACGCGGATATCGCGCGGCGGCGTCGAGGCGAAGACGCGGATCTCGGCGCCGTAGCTGGCCGAGGGCGCGGAGGTGATCTGCGCGAGATAGTCGGCCGTGGAGAGGGTGAAGTGGAACCGGTCCTTGGGCTGGCCGGAGGCGGTGGCGGCGGTCGTCTTGAGCACGTTGAAGTAGGCGATGCGATCGGAGAAGCCGGCGGGGTTTTGGTCGGCGACTTCGGTGTTCCAGAGATAGGTCTGGTTGGTCCACGAGCGGAGCCAGAAGAGTTCCTGTGTGAGGGAGCCGGCGCGGTCCGGGAAGGCGCGGCCCTGGCTGTCGACGCCGGTGCGCACGACGGCGCAACGATCCTCGAAGGCGCTGGCGGGCTGGAAGACGCCCTGCGTCCAGGTCGGGGCGGTGACGACCGCAGGCGCGGCGACCCCGCCGCCGCCTCCGCCGCCGCCACAGGCGGCTGCAGCGGAAATCAGGATGGCGGCGAGGAGACTGCGCAGGGGTGATGCCGGCATGGACTAACGCGCTCCTGTTACAGAGAGGATCGATTCACCTTCACGTCGGCTTCCGGAACGGTTCCCGCGGCGCAGCTGTGGCTGGTTTGCCATTTGGCCTGCGATCCTGTCCCCCAAACTCTGGCGGCAGCCTAGGCGGAGGCGGCCGCGGGGTAAAGGCCAAAGCGATTTCGGCGGGCGCCTTCGCGCGCAGGGGCGTCCTACTCCGCCGCGATCGCGTAGGCGGCGACAGGCTGCGGGCGCTTTTCCGCCGGCTCGGGCGTGGCGAGCCAGGGATGGAGGCGGTGCAGCATGGCGGCGGGGACGCGGCGGGGTCGGCCGTCAAGCGAGACGCAGATGTTCTCGACGCCGGCTTCGAGGATGAGGTCAGGCCCGCGGGTGACGATCTGGCGGCAGAAGATGCGCGCGCCCCTGACCCACTCCATCGCGGTGCGGACGTCGAGGCGGTCGTCGATGCGCGCGGGGCGGACGAAGCGCAGGTCGAGAGCGGAGACCATGAAGGTGACGGGCTGCGGGCCCTGCATCAGGCTGGTGTGGCTGGACCCGATGGCGCGGATGAATTCGGAACGGCCGCGTTCGAGATAGCGGACATAGTTGGCGTGGTAGACGACGCCGGAGAAATCCGTGTCCTCGTAGTAGATGCGCAGCGGCAGGATGTGCTCGCGTCCGCAGAAGCGGCCCGAGCAGGGGTCTTGGTCCAAGTCCGTCTCCCTGGTCCGGTGTCGTCCCGGTTAATGACGGATGTGCAAGGAGCTTGCCGGAGCTCGCTAGTCGCGCGGTTGGGGGCCGGGCTGCTTGACGGAGGCGGCGCCGGCGCGCACATCCGCGATATTGAAGTCTCTCAAGAAAGCCTGGTCACATGCCGCAGAAGGATATGCGCCTCATCTCCAAGCCGGGGCCGGACGCCGTCGTGCTGGAACCCGGGCTGGGAGAGTCCGCGATGCAGGGCCAGGGTGACACCACCTATCGCTGCGGCGCGTGCAAGACGCGGCTCTTGAGCGACGTCAGCCACATGGACGTGTTCCATGGCGAGCCGTTCGATGCGGTGAAGTGCCCGAAGTGCGGCAAGTACAATGCCGTGCCGGACGAGGACCATCACCATCATTGATGGGTGGGATTGGCGGGACGCGTTCGCGTTCCGATTCAGGTCTGTTCCCGGCGCGATTCCGAGGCGTTTCGGGAGGGTGTGAGTAAGTCGGGGCGGGAGAACATCCCTGCCCCGTCGCTTCCCAAGGCTTAGCTCTCCTGCCGGCGTCAGGCCGCGACGAGTTCGATGTGGTCGAGCCGCAACGCCTTGTCGGCTTCGCGTGCGGCGCGGTCAGGGTCCGCGATAGCGTCCGCGGGCAGGAAGCGGTCGTGGCAGAGGACCTGGTCGGCCATCACGCCGTCCGACGACATCGGCAGGCGCAGCCAATAGTGGACCAGGCCATTGTCGAGGCGCGTGCGGCCGGCGACCGGGGCAAGACGCGCGAGCGACTTGGCGGCCAGCTCGGTCCACTCGGTGGACCCGCGGCACATCTCGATCTCGGCGGCGGACATGCCCTTGGCCTCGCAGCCGAAGACCGCGCGCAGGCCCGTGCCGGCAAGGCGGAAGCGGAAGCAGCCGCCGGACTCGCAGGCCAGCACGCTGACGTGCGCCAGCTCTGAAATGATCGCGGGGAAATCGAGATCCTCGCGCGCGATGAAGTCGCGGCCGTGGAGGCGGCGGCGCCATGCATTGAAAACTAGCTCCTGGCCCTTGAGGCCAGGCTCACCGTCCTGGAATAGCATTCTCTAGCCCCTTGGAGTCCGTTCGCGATCAGGCCTGAACCCGTCCGCCGTCGTGACTTCTTGTTGATCCCGAGACCTGCAACCGGCCAGCCCGACCGGGTGAACTGCAGACCCTATCCGTCCTTCAGCGACCGCTCCCCCGAAACACACAAGCTACTCGGCGCGGTCAGGTGATTCGCATCACCTTTGGGGAGCGTGATTCGAGCCGCGATGATTGGCAAGAGTCCCGAAGACGAATTCTTTACCTGCGTGAATAAAGCGGCAAGGTCAGTTGTTGCGACAGCAATTCAATAGTGCAGCGCCGAACAACATCTTGTGGCTGTTTCTGCAGAACCACTATGCGTGGGATCGGTGCGCCAGATTACTTTTGGCGAACTACTTCTTGGACTGGCCGAGGCCCATCTTGCGCGCGAGGTCGGACCGCTGCTTGGCGTAGTTGGGGGCGACCATCGGATAATCGGCCGGCAGTTTCCACTTTTCGCGGTATTCGTCAGGCGACATGTCGTAACGCGTGCGCAGGTGGCGCTTCAGCGACTTGAACTTCTTGCCGTCCTCAAGACAGACGATGTGATCGTCGGTCACCGACTTGCGCACCGCGACTGCAGGCTTGAGTTCGGGGGTGGTTTCGGCGCTGCCGGAAGTCTCGATCTCGGTAAGCGTTGCGTGAACCCTCTCGATCAGCTTGGGCAGGTCTGCGACAGGGACAGGATTGTGCGCCACATAGGCCGAGACGATGTCCGAGACCATCTCGATAAGAAAAGAAGAGGGTCGCGATCCGCTTTCCATTGTCCTGCTTCTTTCAAGCCTGAAAGAGTGGGCGATTCCCTATGGCTTTTACTGGCGCGATATTCAGGCAGTTCAAGGCGGCTGTAAATACCGGTCAGTGGCTATTCGCCCCGAACTGGGTCTATTGCTGTGTGCTCTCAGGTGAACAGTGAAATAGCCATTACAAGGCCTAGTATTGCCAGGGTCCAAACTGCCGTTGCAGTTAGTGGAACCTTGCGGGCGACCAATCCATCGGTCGCGAAAACCTGACGGGCGAGGATAAGGACACGGGCGACCACCCCGGCGACGACGCCGCTCAGCACCCTGCCCGGTCCGCCGGCCGGCCAGGCCAGAGCGCGGAAACCCGAGGGGACCGCCTTCCGCCAGAGCCATTCGGCATCGAGGATCACGCCGGGGCGTTCCGGCGGGTAGAGTTTCACCCACTTCAGGATCATGAAGGCCAGCACAGCAAAAGCGAGCAGTTCCAGCTGCTGCAGGATGTGGGCGGTCGAGAACAGGTCGAGCGCGAGATATTCGAGCGCTTGATCGCGGAATGGCAGGAGCGCGTAGAACCAGCCGGGGCTCGCGCCGATCGACATCAGCAGCGCGGCCGAGACGCCCATCGCCAGCAGCATGTTGAACGGCGCTTCCCGGGGGCGCTTGCCGCTGTCGTGGCTGAAGAAGGCGAAGAATGGGATCTTGATGCCCGAATGCTCGAGCACGCCGGCGGAGGCGAACAGGAGGGCGAGCCAGACGAAGAAGAGGCCGGGGCCGGACTCCGCGGCGGTCATGATCATCGCCTTCGAGGCGTAGCCGGCGAAGAAGGGCACGGCGGAGATGGATGCCGCGCCGATGAGGCAGGCGAGCGTCGTCCACGGCATGGTGCGGTGGATGCCGCCGAGGTCTGTCGCCTTCGTCGTGCCGAGGCGCAGCTGGACCGCGCCCAGTGTCATGAACAGCAGCCCCTTGAACAGGATGTGGGCGACGGCGTGGGCGGCTGCGCCGTTCAGGGCAAGAGGCGTGCCTATGCCGACGGCGCAGACCATGAAGCCGATCTGGTTGTTGGTGGAGTAGCTGAGCACTTTCTTGAGGTCGTTCTCCATCACCGCGAAGAAGACCGGATAGATCGTCATCGCCGCGCCGATCCAGACGAGGCCGTCGACGCCCGCGAAGAAGCGGATGAGCATGTAGACGGCGAGCGTCGTGGTGTAGGGCGACATCACCACGCCGCCGGTTTCGGTGGTGTTGGGGTAGGCGTCGGTAAGCCAGTTGTGGATCAGCGGGAACGCCGCCTTGATGCCGACGCCCACGAATATGAGCATGGCGCCGGGCTGGTTGAGGTCGAGAAGGCCGACCAGCACGCCGTTCCAGAGGCCGCCGAGCTCGGCCAGAAGGAAGGTGTTCTTCTCGATGCCGTAGAGCGCGGCGCCGGCCAGCAGGGCGAGGCCGGCGATGGTCTGGATGGCAAGATAGCGCAGCCCTGCCCTGTAGGCCGGGCCGGTGCGCCGGGCGAAGACGAGGACGGCGGAGGCGAGCGTCGCCAGCTCCGCAAAGAGCACGAGGCTGACGATGTCGCCCGCGAAGATGGCGGCGAGGGCTGCACCCGCGTAGACGAGACCGGCGGCGTCCTGCAGGCGGTCTCGCCGGTGCAGCGAGTAGATGCCGCCGAGCATGGCGGCGAGCACGAAGCCGAAGCCGAAGATCAGCGACAGGGAGTCGGGACGGTAGAGAGCAAGATCGAAGCCCAGGAAAGTCTCGCGCGAGACCTCGATGCCGGCGACCGGGGGATAGAGCAGCACGACCAGCGCCGCGGCGGGACCGCCAATGAGGGCGAGAGCGCGGATGGCGACATCTTTTGCCACGGCAGCGATAAGCGCGGCGGCGATGATGAAGAAGCCGGGATTGACGGTCGCGGCGAAATCGATGAGGCGGTCAACGGTCATCGTCGGCCTCCTCTTTCTCGTAATAATCTTCCGGGCGGCGCATCAGGCGGCTGAGCGGCCAGCCGCTGAGCACGGCGAGGCCGAAGGCGAGGAAGCCGAACACGCCGAAAAAGCCCGGCAGGCTTTCGAGGCCGACATAGGCGCGGCGGACGAGGATGAATTCGAGCGCGATGAGGAGCGCGCCGCCGGCTGCGAGCACGGCCATCAGCGAGCGGAAGAAGAGCCGCGACCGCATCCACGAGAACAACAGGACAGACAGCGGGTGTTCGCCCGGCTCGCCGAGCTGGACAGGCTGCTTCGGATCTGACGGCGTCTTGGGCGCTTCCGTCATGGCGCGGCTCCCGCGATGGGGATCAGGAAGGACGTGACTTCATCGGCGAGGAAGAAGAGCGCGATGCAGGCGGCGGCGGTGATCATGACGGGAGCGATGGTGAGACCCGGCGCTCCGCCGGGGCGGATGAATTCCGCGGGCGGCGCATCCCCGGATGGCGGCAGCAGGCCGCGGATGGCGATGGGCGCAAGATAGAAGATGCTGAGCAGCGAGGAGACGATCATCGCAGCGGCGGTGATCCACTCTTCCGAGCCGAACGAAGCAGTCAGCAGCAGGAATTTCGACCACATGCCGGCGAAGGGAGGCAGGCCGACGACGGACAGCGCGCCGATCAGAAAGCAGGTGAAGACGATGGGCATGCGGCGGCCGAGGCCGCGCATCTCGGAGACTTTGGTCGCGCCGCTGGCGACGTAGATCGCGCCGGCGCACATAAAGAGCGTGATCTTGGCGACCGCGTGCGTAACCATGTGCAGGCCGCCGGCGATGAGACCGGCGCTGGCGGGGATAAGCGCGGCGGAGGTGATGTAGGCGAGCTGGCTGACCGTCGACCAGGCGAGGCGCGCCTTGAGATCGTCCTTCCGCATCGCCACCAGCGAGGCGATGACGATGGTGGCGGCGGCGAGCCAGAGCAGGTACTGCGCCACGCGCATTTCGGAAATCAGGATCGGCCCGAAGATGTAGGCGGACACTTTCAGGATGAGGAACACGCCAGCCTTCACGACAGCGACAGCGTGCAGCAGCGCAGAGACGGGAACAGGCGCCACCATGGCGTTGGGCAGCCAGGCGTGGACCGGCATCAGCGCGGCTTTCGCCGCGCCGAAGACGAGCAGCATGAGCAGGATGCCGGCCGCGCCCGGCCCGACCTTGCCCGCGAGCAAGCCGCCAGCGACGAATTCGGTCGAGCCGGCAAGAACGTGGACGGCGATGATTCCCGGAAGGAGCAGCGTGACCGAGGCGCCGACGAGGATGCCGAGATAGATGCGCCCTGCCCGGCGCGCAGCCTCGTCGCCCTTGTGCGTCACCAGCGGATAGGTCGAGAAGGTCAGGATCTCGTAGAAGACGAAGAGCGTGAGCAGGTTGCCGGCCATGGCGACGCCCATGACGCCGACCATGGCGAGTGCGAAGCAGACGTAGAAGCGCGTCTGGTTGGCTTCGCGGCGGCCGCGCATGTAGCCGATCGAGAACAGCGAGTTGACGCCCCAGAGCACGCTGGCCATCAGCGCAAAGAGGGCGCCCAGCGGTTCGAGGCGGAAGGACAGCTCGACGCCCTGCAGCGGACGGGCGGCGATCCAGACAGGCGCATCGCCCTGCCCCACCCGCATGAGCATCGAGAGCGTGATGATGACGAGCGCGATGCAGCCGACCAGGGTCAGCGTCTCGCGGACGTCTGGCATGCGGCCGACGGCGAAGACGGCCGCGGCCACGAAGAGCGGCACGGCCAGCGCGAGGATGATCAGAAGCTCGCCGGGATTCATGGCTGCGCTCCTATGAGAGCGAGCGCGCCGGCGTTGGCGAGGCTTTCAGGCAGGGAGGCGTCGGCGCCGAACCAGATCGAGACCAACGCCAGGACCCAGAGCGGAACGAGGACGCCCAGCGGCGCCTCGACGGCGCGGACGGCGCCGGGCGCGGAGGCCTTGAAGAACAGCGCTTCGAGCATGCGGCCGACATAGATGAGGCCGAGCAGCGAGGAGACGGCGATGACGGCGACCATCCATATCTGGCCCGCGCTGAACACCGCTTCGATGAGACGGAATTTGGTGAGGAAGCCGAAGGTGAGCGGCAGGCCCATCAGGCTTGCGGCGGCGATGGCGAAGGCGGCCATTGTCCATGGCGCATCGCGACCGGCGCCGGCGAAGTCGGCGAGGGTGCGGGCGCGGATGCTCATGGCGAGGCCGCCAAGCGCCATGAACAGCGCGGCCTTCATTATGGCGTGAGCGGTGAGATGCAACAGACCGGCGGAGATGCTCGTAAAACTCGCCAGCGACAGGCCCATCAACATGTAGCCGACCTGGGCGACGGACGAAAAAGCCAGCATGCGGCGCAGCTCGGGCTCGAACACGGCCTGGATGGAGCAGACAATGGCGGCGGCGGCGGCGAGCGGGGCGAGAACCCAGAAGAGGAAGGCGTGCGTGAAGTCGGCGGCAGGATCGAAGACGGTGAAGACAAAACGCGCGAGCAGGTAGATCGCGGCCTTGGTGGCGGTGGCAGAGAGGAACACCGCAATGAGCGAAGGCGCGTGCGCATAGGCGCCGGGGAGCCAGCCGTGCAGCGGGAAGACAGCGGCCTTGAGACCGAGGCCTACGACGATGAAGGCAAAGCCGGCCTGTACGGCGCGACTGTCGGCCAGCGTCGAGAGACGAGCGGCGATGTCGGCCATGTTGAGCGTGCCGGTGGCCGCATAGAGAAAGCCGACGCCGATGACGAAGAAGGTCGCGCCGATCGTTCCCATGATCAGATAGTTGAACGCGGCCGGCAGCGCGCGGCGGTCGCGGTTGGCGCCGATGGCGATGAGGGCGTAGGCGCCGATCGAAGAGATTTCGAGAAATACGAAAGCGTTGAACGCATCGCCGGTCGAGACGAGGCCGAGCAGCCCGGCCTGGCAGAGCAGGAAGCCGGCCTGGAACAGGCCATGCTTTTCCTCGACGACTTCCGAGCGCAGGGCGTGGCCGGAATAGAGTGCGGCGAGGACGCCGACAAAGGAGATCAGGAGCGCCATCATCGCGCCCAGCCAGTCGATGCGGAAGGCGATGCCGAGCGGCGGGCGGAAGCCGCCCATGGCATAGTCGACGACGCCCTGGCGGGCGACTTCCCCGGCGACGCACAGCCCCATCCAGCCGGCGAAGATGGAGGCGGCGACGGAGATCATCCACGCCCAGCGCGAATTCGGCGCGAGCACGGCGGCGCAGGCGCCGGCCAGCGGGCCGACGATCATCAGCGCGGGCGCGTGCGCCATCAGCTGGGGCGGCGCGACGTAGAGGGTCTCGAACGAGATCACGCGGACGGCCCCGTTTTCTCGGAGCGGTCGAGCTGGGCGATCTCGTCGGCTTCCACCGTGCCGTAGGCCTCGCGCAGGCGCACGGCGATAGAGAGGCCGACGGCCAGCGTGGCGACGCCGACGACGATGGCGGTGAGGATCAGAACGTGCGGCAGCGGGTTGGCGTAGACGACGCCGTCGACGCCGTGCTGGGCGACATAGGCGGGATCAAGCCGGGCGCTGAGCGCCTGGCCTTCGGCGCTGGCTGCGTCGAGCATGATCGGCGCCGTGCCGCCGGAGACCTTGGCGAGGCTGATGTAGAACAGGCCGGTCGAACCCTGGAAGATGGCGAGGCCGATCATCCGCTTGATCAGGTTGCCGCTGGAGAAGACCACAAACAGCCCGATCATCATCAGCACGACGACGGCGATGTAGTTGAGATGGGTGAGCGCGAGGGTCATCGCTTCGCTTCCATGCCGGCAGGGTCGGGCGTGCGGCCGGCGAAGGCGTAGAAGATCGAGATCATTGCGGCGGCGACGGTGAAGAGCACGCCGAGCTCAATGAAGAAGATGCCGAAATGCTGGCCCCAATGGTGGGGCTTGTCGGGATCGCCGATGAGGTTAGGCGGGATCTGGGCCTCGATTTCGGGCGTGAACAGGTAGTCGTAGTCGAGGAACGCCCCGCCGTTGACGATGCAGATGACGCCGACGCCGGCATAGAGGAGCACGCCCAGCGCCGCGGCGCCGCGCACGAAGCCGGGGCGCACGGCCTGCATGGTCTCGCGCAGGCCGAAAACAAGCGCGTGCAGGATGACCGCGACGGCGAGGACGACGCCGGCCTGGAAGCCGCCGCCGGGACCGAGGTCGCCATGGACCTGAACGTAGAGCGCGAACAGGACGATGAGCGGAATGAAAAGCTTGGCGACGACGCGCAGCACGACGTGATGATCGCCCCTTGCCGAGGGCAAGCGCTGGCCGGCCGAGCGCTCGCCGAAGCCGAGCATGAGCGAGACGCCGACGGCGGCCGCGAAGATCACGGTCGCCTCGCCCAGCGTATCGAAGCCGCGATAGCTGGCGAGGACAGCGGTGACGATGTTGGGGGCGCCGATCTCGTTCGGCGCGACTTCGAGGTAGGTGCGGCCGACATAGATGTTGGCGGGCGATGTCGGATTGCCGAACGACGGCAGGTCGAGCGCGGCGTAGACCAGCAGGCCGCCGACGGCGATGGCGAGCAGCGCGGGGATGAGCAGGCGGCTGGCGCGCGTCTTTTCGGCATGACCATGCGTCAGCAGGATCGCGCCGAGCAGCACGATGGTGGAAACGCCCGCGCCGACGACTGCTTCAGTGAAGGCGACGTCGGGCGCATCCATCACCAGGAACCAGATGGCGCAGACGAGCGAGTAGACGCCCATCAGCAGGATAGCGGCGAGTAGCTGGCGCGTGCGCGCGATAGCCAGCGCCAGCACCGCCAGCATCGCCAGCAGCGACAGGTCAAGAACGAGGCTCGCGTCGATATCGCGCATCAGCTCGTTCATGGCCGGCGCGGCCCCGGCTTGCCCGGCCCTTGCTGGTTTGCCGGCGTGCCGCGCACGACGCGGTATGCGCCGGTCCACGGCGCATGGCCCGAGGTGTAGGCGGCGTTGGCCAGCGCATGCGCCGCGACCGGGCTGGCGAGCATGATGAAGGCCCAGATCACGACAAGCTTCAGCGTGACCAATGACAGACCCGAGATGAGGCCGAGGCCGAGGAGCATCAGGCTCGCCCCGCCCGTGTCGGTGATGCTGGCGGCGTGGATGCGGGTGTAGACGTCCGGGAAGCGCAGCACGCCGATCGCGCCGAGCAGAGTGAGAATCGCTCCCGCGATCGCGAGGCCGCCGCCGATCATGTGAAGCGTCTCAGCCACCGCCGGCCTCCCCCGAGCCGCGCGGGCCCGGCTGCGTCAGCGGCGCTTCGAGCGAGCGGTAGCGGAAGAACTTCATCAGCGCGATGGTCGCGACGAAATTGATCAGCGCGTAGGAAACGCCGATATCGAGGAAGGCCGGGCGGCCGAACACGAAGCCGATGACGGCGATCAGCAGCACGGTCTTCGTGCCGAACGAATTGGCGGCGAGGATACGGTCATAGTGCGAGGGGCCCATGATCGCGCGCACGATCATGAAGGCCATGGCGGCGAGGAGGCCGAGTGCGGCGGCAAGCAGCATGGCTTATGCCTTTCCGCTTCTTGTCGGGCCGGTTTTGGGCCGGCCTTGCGGCGGATCGGCCGTTCGCGAGGCGAAGCGATCCATGCGGTTGAAGGCGCCGGGGCGGACCGTCTCGCGCTCCAGCGCATGCACCGACAAGAGGTCGCCTTCGACATCGACCGTCACCGTGCCTGGCGTGAGAGTGATGGAGTTGGCGAACAAGGCTCGACCAAGGTCGCTTCTTGCGTTCGTCTTGACCCGCACAAGCGCAGGATCAAACGTGCGCCTTGGGCTGAGCACTTTTCCGATGACCGCCAGGTTGGCCTTGAGGATCTGGCCCAACAACCAGGCCAGATAGAGCAGAATCTGGAAAATGCGGTGATAGGGCGAGGCGTCGCGGCCGATGATGCGAAGGCGCGCCGACAGCCACACGGCAAACAGCACGGACGCCAGCCCGAGCGCGACGAACATCGGCGCTGTCTCGCCCGACAGCGCGAACCACAGCGCCGCAAGCGCTACGACAAGACCAGGCAGGTAGGTCATGCTTCCTCAGCCCTCCCTTCGCGGTCCGCGCGGCTCAAAGACTTGAACCAATCCTCTTGGAATTTCCAGTGAAACCGAAGCGAGCCCCCAAGGGCCGCTCCGGGTCAGCGCCCGTACCCGACGGCCTTGGGGCGCATCAAGTCGTCGATGGTGCGCATCGCCTTGGCGAAGGGGTCAGCGTCATCGATCAGCGAGTCCTCGTCGATGCCGTCTGGCGAATAAGCCGACGACAGCGACCAGTTCCAGTACCGCAACACGGTCTGCGCCTTGGCGACGGCGATCGTTTCGTAGAGTTCCGAGACGCGATCGAAGTCGGACGAGCGGTCCGTCGCTTCGCGGCCGAGCGCGGTCCACAGATCGCGCAGGTACTGACGCTTGAGACCGGTCGCCTTGCACAGCACCGCGAGCCCCTCGCCGCCCGGGTCGCGGAAGATGCGCTCGCCTGTCGACGGCTTGATGCCGGAGAGGTTCGATATGTCGACCATCGCTTCCGGGTCGATGCCCTTCTGCGCGGCCGCCTGGATGGCGGCTTCGAGGCTTGCGTGGGCCGACTTCTCGATGGCCAGCCGGTTGCGCTGGCGGCGTTCGATCACCTGCAGCGCCTTGCGCACGACTGGGTCGCTGTCGGCGGCTGCGTATCGGAAGATGTCGGCGCACATGTCGATCAGCAGCGTGCGTTCGGCGGAGAAACGCAGCAGCACGGCGCGGCGCTCCGGCGCTTCGCACCACCAGAACATGGCGAGCGCGTGTGCGGGACGAACTTCCTCGCGTGAGGCCAGAAGCGGGCAAAGATCGCGCGCCTTGCGCGAGGCGCTGACAATGAGTTCGACGGCGCGGTCGGACAGCTTGCAGGTGTTGTTCTCGAGCAGCGTCCTCATCGCAACCGGGTCGCGGGTCTCGGCGATTGCGAGCGAGACGGCCGCGCCGAGTTCCTTGCGGCCCGCGACGGCCATGCGGTGGAGCGTTTCGCCGTGATTGACGACGTAGACGAGGTCTGCGTCGTCGAAGGCCTTGTTCTCGGCGAGGATGATCTTGGCGACTTCCGGCGCATCGAGCGCGAGGAAGCGCAGCAGCCGCTTTGGCGCCTGGGACATGTCCTGCAGGCGCCGCGCGCAGAGTTCACGCGCCGCCAGATCGGACTCGATCAGGATTTCGAGAAGCAGGTCGCCGGCGATGGCCCTGTCCTGCACGTTTCCGCGGGAGGATGGCAGAGCGACGACGTCCATCAGACGGCGCAGCAGCGAGCGGCGGGCGAAGCCGTCAGAGGCGGCCTGCACGACGGCGGCGCCGGCGCCATTCGCTGGCGTCTCCTCAACGGAGGCCGGCCCATCCGACATTGCTTACCCCTGCTGCAGCGGCTCCCGGCAACATGCGGCCGGCGCGGTTAAGAGATCATCAACCTCAAAACCGGCGCCGCGGAATTTCGCAGCAAATGCGGGGTTTTAGCGCCCGTAATAGCCGAGGCCGCCGCGATAGCCGCCTCCGCCGCCGGGGTGGATCACGGCGAGCATGAGCGAGGCCACGGCCAGGGCGATGGCGAGATAGAAGAGCTGGCCGCCATCGGTGGCGGTCGAGCCCTTTTCGACCGGAACCGATATGCCGAGCCAGAGCAGATGCATGGCGACGGCGCCGGCCGCGATCAGGAAGCCGAGGATGGCGCCGATCCGTCGCGTCCACGGAACGATCATCAGCAACGCGGCGAGGACCTGGGCAAGACTGATGACATACCTGCCGGTCGGCTCCCACAGATAAATGCCGGACATTTCGACAAGGCGCGGGAACACCACATTCTTCGCCTCGGTTGGCGGAAACAGGCTCAGGTCCGCGATCCAGAGAAACATCACAGCGAGGAACAGGGCGAGCACCCAGCTCCCCATCAACCTGGCGCCATTCATGGCCACCTCCCTCACGCAACACCTGCCCCACACTAAGCCGGCGCAACGCAGGACGCCAGATGGCCAGCACGCCTGGCAGGCGAACCCGCCTACAAGGGTCCACAGCTTCCCTATGACCTTGATCTGGCTATGGTGCGCGCCCGGAGGGTCATGTTGAACAACCCGCTCGACAAGCTCGACGAGGAGATCGCCGAGGGCGCCGCCTCGCCTGTCACCGGCGTGCTGACGTCCGTCACCGCCGGCGAGGCGCTCTCAGGCGGCGGGCGGCGGCGCACGCTCGTGGAGCTGCCCGCCTATCTGTGCGTGCAGATAGCGTGGTTCGCCGCGTTCGGGCTGCAGACCGTTCTGTTCCCATACGTGCTGAAGAACGTGCTGGGGGTTTCCGGCACGCTGCTGGGCGTGGCCCAGATGGCGCTGGCGGCGCCGTCGGTCGTGTTCATCTTGCTGGGAGGGGTAGTGGCCGAGCGGGCGGACGGGCGCACGCTGCTGATGCTGTTCCACCTGCTCGCCGCCCTGCCCGCCGTGGCGCTGGGATTCGCCGCGCGGACGGAGGGACTCGAATACTGGATGATGCTGATCTACGCGCTGGGGATGGGCACGATCGGCGCATTCATGATGCCGGCGCGCGATGCGATCCTCAACGAGGTGGTGGAGCGGCGGCGCAGTGCCGGCTCGGCGATCACGCTTCAGCAAGGCGTGGCGTTCGCGACACTGGCGCAGTTCGCGGCGCAGATCGCCGGACTGTGGATCGGCGGCATGGCGACGCAGCAGGGCGTGGACTCCCTGCTGTTCGTGCAGGCAGCGGTCGTGGCGGCAGGATTTGTGGCGGCGATTTTCCTCGATCGCGGGCGGATGATCACAACGGGACGCAAGGGGCCGGGCGCGGTGTTCGGCGACATTCTCGACGGCATGAAGTGCGTGCGGTCGAATCCTGTGCTGCTGTCCATGGTGCTGTCGATGTTCGGCGTCGGCGTGTTCGTGATCGGCGCATTCCTGGTGATCCTTCCGATCATCAACGCGGACGTCTACGCTCAGGAATCCGGCGGGCTGCGGAACATCTTCGTCACCTTCTGGGCGGGGGCGTTCTGCTCGTCGATCGCGATATCGCGATTCAGGAATCTAAGGCGCCCAGGGCGCGTGCTGCTGATCGCGCAATTCATCGGGTCGGCTGGCATCCTGTTCCTGACGGCGCATACGCCGTATCCCGCCTTCCTCGCGTTCGTATTCGTTTGGGGGCTGGCGGCGGGCGTGTCGATCATGATGAGCCGCAGCATCGTGCAGGAGGCGGCGCCGCCGCATCTCGTTGCCCGCGTGCTTTCCATCTACCAACTCGGCTTCATGGGCGGCGCGCCGCTGGGCGCCGCGCTGATGGGCGTTGTCGCCGATCAGGCCGGCCCGCGCCTGGTGATCCTGGCGCCGTCGATCGGGATGCTGTCGCTGATCGCCTGGATGGCGTTCTTCACGCCGATCTGGCGGATGCGCGGCACGCCAGCAGACGAAAAGCAGGACGACGGAGCGGGAATCTGAACGGGGACGCCGACCAACAACGGGATACAGCATGACGGACGCGCTTTTCAACCTCACCGGCAAGATCGCGCTGATCACCGGCGGCAGCCGCGGACTTGGCCTGGAGATGGTCCGCGCATTTGCGGAGCGCGGCGCGGACATCATCATCGCAAGCCGCAAGATGGACGCCTGCGAGAAGGCGGCCGAAGAGGTTCGCGCGATGGGCCGGCGCGCACTGGCCGTTTCCGTGAATATGTCGCACTGGGACCAGGCCGAACGCCTGGTCGACACGGTCTATGGCGAATGGGGCCGCATCGACATTCTCGTCAACAATGCGGGCATGAGCCCGCGCGTGGCCAGCCACGAGATGACCGAAGAGCTGTTCGACAAGGTGATGGACCTCAATTTCAAGGGTCCCTTTCGCCTCGCCGCGCTGGTCGCCAAGCGCATGTTCGACCGCGACGGCGGCGTCATCATCAACGTGTCGTCGTCAGGCGCTCTCTATCCGCTGCCGCAGGTCGTACCCTATTCAGGCGCCAAGTCGGCGCTCAATGCGATGACCGTGTCGTTCGCGCGCGAGTACGGACCGAAGGTGCGGATCAACACGATCTCGCCCGGCCCGTTCCTTACCGACATCGCCAAGGCATGGACGCCCGAAGCGCGCGAGACGTCGAACAACGCGCTTGGGCGTCCGGGCAGGCCGGAAGAGATCGTGACAGCAGCGCTGTTTCTCGCGAGTCCCGCATCCAGCTTCACGACAGGCGCCATTGTCCGCGTCGATGGCGGCAGCTGATTGCGGCCGTCAGGATGCGGCGGGCATTCCCCGCGGCTCAGCTTGCCGTCCTCTCGGGCTGGGCTTCGAGACTCTCAATGCTGAGAGAACGTCCTTCGTCTCGCTGACTTTGGCAGCGAGACGAAGAGGGTCTACGCCGGCGGCAGGTATTCCTGCAGCGACAGCCTGCTGTCCTTGTTGACGTCGAGCTTGGTGAAGGCGGCTTTCAGCGCCTCGGGCGAGACTTTCGGGCCGCCCTGGATCTTGATTTCGACCTCCCGGTCCTGGCCGTCGATCTTCGGCATCGGCGGGGAGACGATCTTGGCGTACTCGTCGGCGCTGAGCGACTTGTCGCCGTTGGCGTCGAGGATTTCGAAGCCGCGGGTCATCATGGCGCGCTGGCGGGCCGAGTATTCATTGTAGCTGACCTTGCCGTCGCGATCGCCATCGAAGGACTCGAACTCCTTCTTGCGGAAGTCGTCGATCGAGAAGGCGACCACATGTGGCTCGGACGGCTTGTCGGCGCCGTCCTTTTCGACACGCACTTCGCGCTGGGTGATTACCTTGTACTGGTGCTGTTCCTTGTCCCCTGCCGTGGCGCCGAGTTCGTCGGGCAGCCAGAAGGTGAAGGCGTCCTGTTTGACTTCCGGCGCCTTAGCGACCGCCGGGGGCGCGGCGCCGTCGGTCGACTTGTGGATGCGCGTCTCGACGACGACGTCCTTGGCCTCGCCGCCCGGTTTCGCCCCGGCGAATTCATCGGCGGAAAGGACGCCGTCGCCGTTGACGTCGAGCTTCTTGAAGGCGGCCTGGAGATCCGGCGCGGCGGCGCTGGGCAGCACCGCGAATGTGGCGAGGCCGACGGCGGCGATGGCGCTGGCGGCGACGCGCGGGCCGTAGCGGCGGACCGGCTGGGGGAATTTCATGATGAGCGTCCTGTTCGGTTGTTGGATCGGCCGTTCACGCCCGTCGAGATAGGTATGGACGGACTCGCGAACGACTTCGCTCGCGGTGGTTCCGTCTTCCCGGCAGGCGGTCAGGAATGCCTGCTTGGTCTCGAAGGGGATGCGCACTTCGAGGGTTTCGGACTTCTTGGCCCTCTGGGGTCGTTTGGTCTCGGTCATGGTGCACGTGTCCCTTTGGCGCGGACGGCCATGAACAGGAAAGGCGCGCCGCTGCGATAGGCCCAGCGAATTGGTGCTCGGGCGCCCGGAAGTTTATGCCCGGTCATGGCCGGATCGTGGCGCCCCGCCCCAAAGCCTTGTGAAAAATCCGTCCGGGCGCCAGAAAAACCATGTCCGGACACCGCTTGCGCCCGGGTTTCCGGGGAATAAGGTCCGGTCTGGCCAGCCTTCAGGGACAGATCATGCGCAATGTGAACTTCGCCGACCTCGAATCGATCGTCGGGCAGGAGGTCGGGGTTTCGGCCTGGCACCAGATCACCCAGACGCAGGTGAACAAGTTCGCCGAGGCGACGGGCGACCATCAGTGGATCCACGTCGATGTCGAGCGGGCGACGCGGGAGATCGGCGGGCCGATCGCGCACGGCTATCTTACCCTGTCGCTGCTGCCGATGCTGTCCGCCCAGGTCATGAAGGTCGAGGGCGTGCAGCGCGGGATAAACTTCGGCAGCAACAAGGTGCGGTTCACCAACATGGTGCCGGTTGGATCGCGCGTGCGGCTGAAGCAGAAATGCCTGTCGGTCGAGCCGCGCGCCGGCGGCAAGCAGGTGACGATGGAATCGACCATTGAGATCGAAGGCAAGGACCGCCCGGCCTGCGTGGCGGAATCCATCGGGATCATATACGGGGCCTGACCGCGCGGGCGTCGGATCCGGGTTGGGTCCGAAATCGCTGGTTCGTGCTGATAACATTCTTCAGGCGCCCAGGCGGGGCGCGTGGTAAATTTGCGCCGCAACAGGCGATCACGGCGCGCTTATTGCTCGCGCTTCCTCAAGCCGGTCCGCACTCGCGGTTGCCACGAGGAAACGAACCCAAATGCACGCTGCGCGAGAATTATTCGCCTGTTTGGCGAATTTTGAGGCACACAATTCGCGTCTGTGGCGCGTTTCCGTTGCAGTTGCCGGAGCGTTTCTGTGCCTCGTCGGGGGCGCTCTGATCGTCAATGCTTTCCTAGCCAACCCGGCCTATCCCGATCACGGGCAGGCTGACCTTCTGCTCAATTCGGACTTCGATCTCTACGTCCGTGCAGCGGACGGGCTGGCCGGCAACCCCTACCGCCCTGAACTCGGGGCGGGGTTCGACCGTTATGGCTATCCGCCGCTGCTGGCCGGCGTGCTGGCGGGGCTAAAATATCTGCTCGGCCCCAGCCTGCTCGGCCTGCTCTGGCCGGCGCTGTGCGTGGCGAGCCTCGCCGGCGCCATCGTGCTGCTGGCGCGCGGGTTCGGCGCGAAGCTCGGCTATCACTGGATCGCCGTGATCATGGGCGTCGTCCTACTGGGACGGGTCGTTCGCATGGACATCTACCATGGCCAGGTGAACGTGATGATCCTGCTGCTGTTCGCCGGGGGCTTGCTGCTGCGTTCGCAGGGCCGGGAGATCGCGGCGGCGGCGGCGTTCGCGGTGATGATGTCGCTGAAGCCCTTCATGGGCGCGGTGCTGATCTACTTCATGCTGCGCGGCGGCTGGCGGATGACGGTCTGGGCGCTGGGACTTGGCGCGGCGCTGTTCGCAGCGTCCTTCCTGCCGACCTGGCCGAACATTGCGGATGCGGCGCTCGGCTGGGGCGAGGCGCAGCGGCACTTCACCTCGCCGCCTTTCGTGACCAAGCCGGACAACCAGTCGGCCTACGGTCTGTTCATGCGCATGTTCACCGAGACGCCGTTCTCGACGCCGTGGATCAACAATCCGCAGTTGGTTCCAGTGGCGATGTCGCTGGCGGTCGCGAGCGCGGCGATCCTTGCGGTCCTCGGCCTGCACCTCGGCAAGCGCGAGGACGAGGACGAAGAAACCCGCATCGGGCCCGCGCCCGCCGTGCTGTTGCTGGAATGCGCGATGGTGCTGGCGCTGCTCATGTCTTGCGGTCCGCTGACCGAGGGCAACCACATGATCCTCGGCTTTGCCGGCCTTGCGGGCGCGCTGATCGTAGGCGCGAAACGCATCGCGGCCAGATCAAAGCATTCGCGGCTGTGGGTCGTGACGATCATCGCCTGGCTGCTGCCCGCGCTGTTCGTCGTCTTTCCGAAAGGCCTGTGGTTCGCCTACGGCGTCGAGGCGACGTGGGTTGACCTTTCGGGCTGGGAAATCCTGCTGAGCGGCCGGGGCGCGATCACCCTGCTGCTCGCGGCCACGGCAAGCGCCGTCACGCTGTGGCAGGAGCGCAAGTCGGACGTCGAAGTGGCGATACCGAAGCGACCGTTCGGCAAACGCAGCAGCATTCGGCAATCGACAGCCGGCGCCGCTCGCCAGGGCTGAGCATAATCCTGTGCCTAACCTTGCGGTCAGGCGATCCGCCCACACATGTCTCGGCTCTGGGCATTGGGGCGAATCAAGAGTCCAATGACAACCGCTCGCTCATTCAGCGGGTAAATCAGGTCTATGAAGCGCAAGGCAAGGGTTTCGGCGGGTCGGGTGCGCAAGACTTCAGGCAAGGATGCCGCCGTGACAGACACGTCCCCTCTTCGTGCGACAGCCGCATCGCCCCCCGTCGCGCGGCGGGACGAGACCGCAATCATCGTCAGCCGCCACGCCGACCGCACGCGCGTCGACCCCTATGCATGGCTGAAAGACGACAACTGGCGCGAGGTGATGCGCGAGCCGACGCGCCTGCGCGCCGACATCCGCGCCTATCTCGAAGCCGAGAACGTCTACACGCGCCACAACCTCGAGACGCCGACCGCGGCGCTGCAGGACAAGCTGTTCGAGGAAATGCGCGGACGTATCCAGGAGAACGACTCTTCCGTTCCGGCGATCGACGGCGCGTGGGCCTATTACCGCCGCTTCCGCGACGGTGGTGAATATCCGCTCTATGCGCGGCGCCCGGCGGCTAGCGCATTCGACAAGGACGAGAGCAAGGAGATGTTGCTGCTCGACGGCGATACGATGGCCGTGGACCATGCCTTCTTCGACATGAGGAAGGTGGCGCATTCGCCTGACCATCGCCTGATCGCCTATGCGATCGACGACAAAGGATCGGAGTTCTACACGCTGCGCGTGCGCGAGGCCGAGACGGGGCGCGATCTCGAAGAGACCATTCCCGACACCTATGGCGAGTTCGTCTGGGCCGAGGATTCGAAGTCCATCTACTGGGTGGCGCGCGACGAGAATGCGCGGCCGGTCGCCGTCTATCGCCGCGCGCTCGGCACGGGCGAGGATCACCTCATCTATCGCGAAGCGGACCCTGGCTTCTTCGTCGGCGTGCAGAAGAGCGAGTCGCGGCAGTTCATCTTCATCACCGCCAACGACCATACGACAACCGAGTACCGCTACTTCCGCACCGATGAAGTCGAGGCCCTGCCCAAGCTGATCACGGCACGCGAGCGCGGGATCGAGTATGCGGTCGTCGATTTCGACGGACGCTTCTTCATTCGCAGCAATCGCGATGGCGCAGTCGATTTCGCCGTGTGGTCGGCGGAGTACGATGCGCCGGACGCCTCGCACTGGCGGATCGAGATACCACACCGCACGGGGGTTCTGCTGCTGGACGTCGAGCCGTTCAGGGATTTCCTCGTGCGCATCGAGCGCGAGAACGGCCTGCCCCGCATCGTGGTGCGCGAGCGCAGGACTGGGGCCGAACACGCGATCGATTTTGCCGAGGCGGCCTACGCGCTCGGCATGTCGAGCGGGTATCGGTGGGATTCGCCCTGGCTGCGGTTCGAGTATTCCTCGCCTTCGACGCCGGCGCAGGTATTCGACTATGACATGGGCGAGCGCACACGTATTCTGCGCAAGACCCAGCTCGTTCCCTCCGGCCACAACCCCGAAGACTATGTCGTCGAGCGCATCGATGCGCCGGCAAGCGATGGCGCGCTGATTCCGGTGACGCTGCTGCGCCGGAAGACGACGCCGATCGACGGCACGGCGCCGCTGCTGCTTTATGGCTATGGCGCCTATGGCATCACCATCCCGGCTGAATTCCGGACGGCGCGCCTGAGCCTGGTCGATCGCGGCTTCATCTATGCGGTGGCCGATGTGCGCGGATCGATGGCCAAGGGCTATCAATGGTATCTCGACGGCAAGCTCGAGAAGAAGGGCAACACCTTCTCCGATTTCGTGGCGGCCGGACGCCGGCTAGCGGCGCTCGGATATACAAGTCCTGGCCGTATCGTCGCCATGGGCGGATCGGCCGGCGGCATGCTGATGGGCGTGGCGGTGAACCTCGACCCGACGCTGTTCGGCGGCGTCATTGCCGCGGCGCCGTTTGTCGACGTGCTCAACACGATGTCAGACGAGAGCCTGCCGCTGACGCCGCCTGAATGGCCCGAATGGGGCAACCCGCTGGAGGACGCTTCAGCCTACGATCTGATCGCCGGCTATTCTCCCTACGAACAGGTGAGCGAACGGGACTATCCGCCCATGCTGATCACAGGGGGACTGACCGATCCTCGCGTCACCTATTGGGAGCCGACGAAATGGGCGGCGCGGCTCCGCCACGATGCGCCGGAGGGCGGGCCTTATTTCCTTCGCATCAACATGGACGCCGGCCATACCGGCGTGTCGGGGCGTTTCGCCAGCCTGCGCGAGACCGCGCTGGAGTTCGCCTTTGCGCTGGCGGCCGTCGGCGAGGCCGGGCCCGATATCAACCTAAGGTCCTGAATACAGACCGGAATGCTGGTTGCTACGCAAATGTTGTGGCCCGATGCTGCCCACGCCTTTATGGTGTCGCACGCGTAGCTTTTCCGGGGGGAAACCACATCATCATGAGCAGAAGCCCTCGCCGGTCCGACAGTTCCGGCCCTGCCGCCGTCACGCGGACGAAGCCGCGCGTTGATCGCGAAGCTCGCAAGGCGGACTATCTCCGCGCCGCGGCCAAGGCCTTCCTGGCGAAGGGCGCAGGCGCGTCCATGCAGGATGTCGCCGATGCGGCGGGCGCGCCGAAGCCGGTGTTCTACCGCATCTTCCCTTCGCGGGCCGAGTTGATCGACGCTTTCTACCAGCACGTCCATGACGTCATCGTCGAGACGCAGAAAGGCGAATGGGACGGCTATGGGTGGGCGCTGCGGGTGCTCTATGTCGAGGCGAAGAAGGAGCCCGAGATCTTCATCGTGGCGCTGAAGACGTTCCGCGGCGATCCGGCGCTGGACCATTGGCGCGAGAAGCTGCTGGGACTAGTCTATCGCCTCGCCACCCGCTTCTTCCAGCCAGCCGAGGGAATGGGTCCAGTCCCGCCGGACAAGATACTCCAAGCTTCCCGCTCGATCATTTCGTTCTCCTTCGAGACGCTGGTGGTATGGCTGGAGGATCGCGACGGCCTGTCAGAGGAAGCACGGTTTAAGTGGTTCGGCCGCATCATTCGTGAATGGCGCAAGGCGACGCGCGAAGCGTATGGTCTCGATCCGCCGGACAACGCGGAAAAAAGCGACGGCAAGAGCAGCGACTGAAACCGCGTCGACCGCCGTCTGGAGGAACAAATGAAGCGTGTGGCGCTGGCCATGTTTGCCCTGTTCGCAGCCTGTTCGACGGGTCCGCAGGCGACGGGGCAGTCGCCGGCGGACGCGCCGAAGCTGTCGGAAGAGGCGCTCGATCATGGCGGTCGGTCGCGACGCTTCCTCGTGCACGACTTTTCCGGCGGCAAGCGCGCATCGGTGGTGATCGTGCTGCACGGCGGCGGCGGGCATCCCGAAAACGCCGCCGACATGAGCCAGTTCGATGTGCTCGCGGCCCGCGAGCATTTCATCGCGGTCTATCCGGGCGGAACCGGCGGCACGCCCGGCGGACGCCTGCTGACGTGGAATGCCGGGCATTGCTGTGCCTACGCCCGCGAGAACAAGATCGACGATGTCGGCTTCATCGCGGCGATGATCGATGCGCTCGTCGCCTCAGGCCGGGCCGACCCGAAACGCGTCTACGTCACCGGCATGTCTAATGGCGCGATGCTGTCGCATGTGCTGGGGCGAGAACTCCCCGACCGGATCGCGGCCATCGCCCCGATCGTCGGCGCGGTGTTCGGCGATGAGCCGCCGGCGAAGGGACCGGTTCCAGCGATCATCTTCGTTGGACAGGACGACAAGACGGTTCCCGGCGCGGGCGGGGCGATCGGCGGCAATCGCGGCGACCGGCTGATCGCCACGCTGGCGCGTCCGCCAGCCGACCGCGATGTCGCGCCGGATGTCGCCCAGGCGGACTACTGGGTGAAGACCAATGGCTGCACTAGCGCCTCCGTAGAGAGTTTCGACAGGCAGAACCGCCTTGTGGAAATACGCTGGACGTGCCCGGGCAATGCCGATGTCCAGTTCTTCCGGGTCGCCGACAACGGCCATGCCTGGCCCGGCGGCAAGGCTGGCCGGGCCGAGGCCGACCAGCCCACGCAAGCTTTCAGCGCCAGCGAGACCATGTGGCGTTTCTTCCAGGATCACCCAAAGAGGTAGCGCCGGATTGGGCTGTGGTCGTGTTGCCGCGCCGCCACCGGTAGGGCTGTTCACGGCGGCTGTTCATGTGGGCTGACGCACTTCCGCCACAAGGCTGACGTGGGAATCGCTGCGGCGCTTCGCCTTACACGGGTAAACCCCTGTGTGGTCGGGACGCCAACCGCAGGTCCGGGGTTTCCTCTGGACGCGCGGCAGGCTAGGCAAGCGCTGGCCGGGGCGGGGCGCCTGGCCGTCCGCGCGCCCCGCTGGGGGCGGCAGTTTGTTCTGACTGTTCAGGAGTCGACGGCTCGCATGTCACTTAAAATCCGCTTGCTGCTCGGCGCCGCGGTTCCGTTCGTGTTCGTTCTGCCCGCTGCGGCGCAGGTGCAGATCACCACCGCGACCACCACGCCGGTCTCCACCGCCACCGCCAACAACGGCGCCGCCGCCAACGTCGAGATCACAAGCGCCGGGTCGATCACCCTTCCCGCCGCCGCCGGCTCCACCGGCGTCACCATCAACAGCAACAACACCCTCACCAACAGCGGCACCATCTCCGTGCCCAGTTCTGACAACAGCGTCGGCGTCCGCATCCTGCCCAACCTCGCCACCAGCTACACAGCCAGCGGAAACGTCACGCTGCTCGAAGAGTTCACCCGCCCAGACACTGATAATGACGGCGACCTCGACGGCCCCGTCGCCTCCGGCACGGGCCGCATCGGCCTGCTGGTCGAGCCTGGCGGCACGATGACCGGCAACGTTATCACCACTTCCGGCGGCTTCACGGTCGAAGGCAACAATTCGGCCGGCGTCGCGATCCGCTCGGCGCTCAACGGCAACTATCGCCAGCGCGGCGCAATCAGCGTCACCGGCGCGAACAGCGTCGGCCTGGAAATGACCCAGGATGTGTCCGGCGATGTAAGCATCGGCGGCAACACCGTCGTCATCGGCGAGGGATCCGTCGGCGCACGCATCCTCGGCGATGTCGCGGGCGAATTCGCGGTCGATGGCGGGATTCTCGTCACGGGCTTCACCACCACGGACACCCGGTTCTCGAACTACCTGCTCGTGCCGGACGCGGCGACGAGCGCCAAGCTGCGCGACGCGGACGACCTTCTGATCGGCGGACCGGGGCTGGAAATCCGCGGCGATCTTGCACGCGGCTTCCTCGTCAATGGCGACGCCACCGGCGGCGTCGACCCGACGCCCGACGTGAAGGACGTAATCCAGAACTTCAACGTAAACCGCATCGCCAGCTCTGTGGGCTCGCTCGGCTCGGCGCCTGCAGTGCTGATCCAGGCGCTCAATGGCGCGGCAGGCGACCAACTGCGCCTGGGCCTGGTGCGCGAGTCCGTGCAGGACACCCTTGACGACGACAAGGACGGCAACTTCACGGAAGTGATCGGCGTCTTCAACTACGATTTCGGCTTCATCAACCGCGGCCAGATCACGGGCAACGGCCAGAACATCGGGATCTCGGCCAACGCCCTCAAGATCGCCGGGTCGGCGGACGGCGCGCACCAGACGATCATCGAAGGCGGCATCTTCAACAGCAACGGAGCCACGATCGGCGCCAGCAGCTTCGAGGCCGACGGCGTGGCCTTCATCTTTGGCGCGGGCGCGTCCTCGCCTCAGCTTGTCAACGCCGGCACGATAATCGCGACCACCAACACCGTCGCCGGCCATGACGGCACGGCCATGCGCGTTGACGGCGGCGCAAGCCTGCCGAGCGTGACGAACAGCGGCCTCATCGCCGCCAACGTCCGGGGGTACGACGGCGACGCCATCGCCTTCCGCGACCTGTCCGGCACCGTCACCACCTTCCTCAACGCCGGGCGCGTTTCGGCGGGCTACACCGACAACGACACAACGGACACTATTACCTCAGGCCTTGGCCGCGCGATCGCGCTCGACCTGTCAAGCGCCACTTCGGCCATCACGCTTACCCAGAACGAAGTGGCCGACAACGCACGCATCTTCGGCGATGTCCTGCTCGGCAGCGGCGCCGACCGGTTCGACCTTCTGTCGGGCGAAGTTAGCGGCGATATCGATTTCGGGGCGGCCGGCGGCGCCGAGACGCTGAACATCACCAGCGCGAAGATGTTCGGCGACGCCATTTTCCGCGGCGCCGGCACGAACGTGTCGCTGAACGGATCGACGATGACGGGCGCCCTGTCGCTCGGCGGCGGCGGCGCCGCGCTGTCGTTCACCAACGGCTCTATCTACAATGGCGACATCACCGCCACCGGCGGCGCGGTATCGATGCTGGTGAACAACTCGACCATGAACAACAGCGGCGACGGCACGCTGAACCTGACCTCCATGTCGGTGGCCAACGCCGGCAAGATCGGCTTCGTGATCGACAACGCCCGCGTGACCGGCGGCCAGCCGATCTTCAACGTCACCGGCGCGGCGACGATTGCGGCCGACACGATCTTCACGCCCATCTTCCAGGAGTTCACCAACCGAAACTTCACCCTGCGCGTGCTGAACGCGGGAACGCTGAACCTTGGCGGCCCGGTCGCGCCGATGCTGAATGCGCAGTCGCCCTATCTGTTCGAAGTCGGTCTGACGCGGCCCACGGGCACGAATGCGCTGGACTTGTCGTTCAGGGTCAAGGGCGTCAACGAACTAGGGTTCAACACGCGTCAGGCGGGCGCATACAACGCCGTGCTCGACCTCATGCAGCGGGACAACACGGTCGGCGCGGCGGTCTCCTCCCTGCCCGGCGCAAACGAGTTTCTGCGGAGCTGGCAGGACCTGCTGCCGGCCCCCGACGCGGGCGTCATGCGCGTGCTGGCGTCCAACGCGACGGCGGCCTTCGGCGCAACCGCGCACCGGCTCGACCTGGTCTCCGACAAGCCCGACGCCCCCGGCGGCGCCTGGGCCGAGGAGTTCGGCGTTTATCACACTGCTGATGCGTCCGCGGACGGCCTCGCGCTGTCCGGCGGCGGCTTTGGCATTGCCGCGGGCCTCGACCTGCTCTCGAACGGCTCGGCGCTGATCGGCGCGTTCGGATCGCTGGAATCGGTCGAACTCGAGGAAGAGTCCCGCACCAGCGCTCCGCTTAACGTCGCGCAGACCACGATCGGCGCTTATGGCGGATGGCGAGCCGGCAATTTCGCGCTCAACGGAGCTGGCGGCGTCGGCTTTGTCGACTTCACATCCGACAGGAAGGTCGCCGTTGGCGCGCTCCTCGACCGGGTCAAGAGCGACTGGAAAGGCACAAGCTACAACGCCGCCGCCAGGGCTAGTTACACCCTCCCGCTCGGCTTCCTCGACGTGAAACCCTACCTGGCCGCCGACTACATGATGCTGAAGCAGGATGCCTATCGGGAGTCGGCCGAGACGCTGTCGAACCTGGAGCTGATCGCGGACAAGAGCGAAGCATCGCTTGCGACCGGATCCTATGGTCTGTCGCTGATCGGCGATTTCGGGTCGGACGATGCGTTCAAGTTCACGCCGCAGCTCACGGTCGGCTATCGCAACATCCTGACCTGGGATCCAGGCAAGGCGGACTACCGGTTCGCAGGCAACTCGGCGGGGACGACTTTCAGCCTCGTTCCGGGCGTCGAGCCTGAAGATGCGATCGTCGCCGGTCTCGGTCTCAACATCGACAGCCAGTTCTTGAACATCAAGGTCGGCTACGACACCGAGATCTCCGACACGGCAACGACGCATTACGGGTCGATCACCCTGCGCATGGCCTTCTGGTAACGTCGTTGGCTGTGTAGGCGGATCGGCCAAAAGCTGCTGCGAATAGCGGCGTGATCTGCGCCCGGATCGTCCGCTTTAAAGCCTTTTGCGGCGCCCTTTACCACCGGGGGAACCGTTGAGCGCAGCGGGCGTTCGTCCCCGGATACGCCTCTCACCTCATTGAAAATGGGTCGCCATGGGATTCGAACGATCACGCATTGGGAAACCGCTGCAGGATCGGTTGCAGGACGCAGCCGGAACCGCCATTCCCATAAAGAACGCCGTGATGATCGGCAATTTTCCGCCCCGCAAATGCGGCATCGCGACGTTCACGCGCGATGCTCTTGCGGGACTGCGCGGCGAGTTGCCCAATGCGACGTGGAGCCTCGTCGCGATGGACGATCGCGCCGGAGACTACGATTATCCTGAGACGGTAACGCACGTCATCGCACAGGACAGCCCCGACGCTTACGTACGTGTTGCGGACGAGCTGAACCGCTCGGGCGCGGAAGTCGCGTTCATCCAGCACGAGTTCGGGATTTTCGGCGGCGAGGCGGGATCGCACATCCTGCTGCTGATTCGGCGGTTGAAGATGCCGATCGTCGTGACCCTGCATACCGTCCTCGAAAAGCCCTCGCCGGAGCAGAAGCGGGTGATGGACGAGATCCTGCGGCGCGCTTCGGCGGCGATCGTGATGTCGGAAACCGGCGCTGATATTCTCGTGCGCGTTCACCGCATCGGTCCGTCCAAAGTGCATGTGGTTCCGCATGGCGCGCCGGAGCGGGCGTTCGCTTCGCCCGAAGCCTTCAAGGCGCCGCTGGGACTTGCTGGCCGCAAGGTGTTCATGACGTTCGGCCTGCTGTCGCCCAACAAGGGGCTCGAGACAGTTATCCGGGCAATGCCGGAAATTCTGTCGCGCCACCCCGATGCGCTCTACCTGATCGTCGGCGCCACCCATCCGAACCTCGTCGCGCGCGAGGGCGAGGCCTATCGCGAAAGCATCGTGACGCTCGCCGAGTCGCTGGGCGTTGCGGACAATCTTCGCTTCATCAATCGCTTCGTCGGCGACGACGAGCTGGTGAACCTGCTGCAGGCGGCCGATCTTTACGTGACGCCCTATCTCACCGAGGCGCAGATAACCTCCGGCACGCTCAGTTACGCGATCGCACTGGGCAAGCCTGTTATTTCGACGCCCTATCTGCATGCGCGCGAGGCGCTGGCGGGTGGCGTCGGCGTTCTTTGCGGCTTTGGCGATTCGACTGCTTTCGCACGTGAGATCTCAGGTCTCCTGTCCGACCAGATCAAGCGCGAGGCGATGGCCCGCCGCGCTTATCGCGCGGGCGAGCCGTCGCGCTGGCGGAAAGTTTCAGCGACAGTTATCGACCTCGCCGTCGCCTGCCGCGCGGAATACCATCGCAAGGAGGAGGACGCCTTCCGCGCGCTGGCCCGGCCGGGACTATCGGCCCTTCTGCGCATTGCCGACGACTGCGGCGTCATCCAGCACTCGTGCTTCTCTGTGCCAGACCGCCGACATGGCTACTGCACCGACGACAATGCGCGCGCGCTGAGTCTCGTCGCACGCCTGTCCAACGAGGGTGAAACGCCCGAGGCTGTCCTGCGCCTTGCCTACACCAGCGCTGCTTTCGTCAGTCACGCATGGAACGCGGAGACAGGCCGTTTCCGTAATTTCATGAGCTTCGACAGGCGATGGCTCGATGAGGGCGGTTCGGACGATTGCTGCGCCCGTGCACTGGAGGCGCTGTGTCTTACGGCGCGCTTCGCCAGCCGGCCTGACCTGCGCGACTGGGCAGCCAGCCTGGGACGCGATGTCGTTCGGCACGCACCCGAATGGAAATCCATGCGCTCGCGTGCGCTGGTCATCAAGGCGATGATCGCTGGCGGGGAACTGGTTGCCGGCAAGGACGAGAGCCGCGGGCTGATTGTGGTTGCCGCCATCGCCCTGAGGAGCGCGTTCGCTGCGGGCAGCCATGATCACGGCTGGTTCGAACCTTGCCTGTCCTACGACAATGCGAGGCTTCCCGAAGCGCTGATCCTCGCCGGGCGGCATCTCGACGAGCCGGAGCTTGCCGTCGCGGGACTCGCTGCGCTCGATTTCATCATGTCGCGGCAGGTCTCGCCGCAGGGATGGTTCTGCCCGATCGCCACCAGTTCGTTCGCTTTGTCGGACGCCGACCATCCTTGCTTCGACCAGCAGCCTATCGAGGCGTTGGCCACGGTGGATGCGTGCTTCGCGGCATGGCGTGCGACAGGGGATGGACGCTGGGTTGAGCATGCCGAAGCGGCGTTCCAGTGGTTCGGCGGCGCCAATGACCACGGCATCGGGCTGGCTTCACCGGACGATGGCGGCTGCCACGACGCTCTGACCGCAACAGGCGTCAACCGCAACCAGGGCGCAGAATCCATCCTCAGCTACCACCTTGCCTCGGCGACCGTGCGCGGCCAGCAGCGCTATCGGACGGCGCCAAGCTGAGCTTCCAACCATTGCACGGGCGGGACGATGATCGATCTAAGGCACTACGACACCGAACTCACCGCCGACCCTTCGCGTGTTGTGCTGCGGCCTTTCAGCATTTCGGCGGAGCCGCGCGGCACCGCGCACGGAATAATGACACGGGCAGAGCGCATCGTGCGGGCCGTGCTGAAGCTGGATGACGAGACCGCGCGCGAGTATCTCGATTTCGTCGATGGCGATTTCTTTGGCCGCCACTGGCAGACTCACGCGATCTTCCTCGACCGGTTCAGGAACGTCCGCGACCTCATCGGCGATCTCGAGAACGTCAACGAGGTCCACGCCAAGCTGATTGGCGCGTATTTCAGTCACGAATACTCCTATGCCGCCGCCGCGGTGATGAATCCCTCAATTGTGCCGCATCCGGACCAGACGGGCACACGCGACGGCGCGGTGCGGTTCGTCCTGTCGCTGCGCACGGTGGGCGAGGGCCACATATCGTCGATCGCATTCCGCGAAGGCGTCGCCTCGCCCGACGGCAGCTTCACGCTGTGGCCGGAAACGCCATTCGCCATAGCTGCTGCGCCTGACTCTCACGATGGCGAGGGCGGGCCCGTAAACGTCAAAAAGCACGAGTCCTCGCCGCTTTCCGGCGTGGTGATCTTTCCGATCACCCGCGCGCAGCGGAACGGGCTGGAGGATCTTCGCCTCGTTCAGTTCACCGAGGACGACGGCTCGAAATACTATGCCGGGACATACACGGCCTATTCCGGCCGCGAGGTGGGCTGCGAAATGCTGACCACCGAGCGCTTCTCGGAGTTCAACCTGACGCCGCTTCGGGGCGCGGCGGCTCAGCACAAGGGCCTCGCGCTTTTCCCGCATCGCATCGATGGGCGGTTCACGGCCATCGGGCGGCTGGATCATGAATCGCTCTACTACATGCAGAGCGACGACCGGTTCACCTGGAACTACGGCAAACGGATCATGACGCCGAAGCATCTCTGGGAGCTGGTGCAGCTCGGCAATTGCGGTTCGCCGATAGAGCTTGAAGAAGGCTGGCTGCTGCTGACCCATGGGGTAGGCGCGATGCGGCAGTATTCGATGGGCGCAGCCCTGCTGGACAAGAAGGATCCGTCCAAGGTGCTGGGCCGCTCGGTGAAGCCCTTCCTGACGCCTATCGACGAAACGCGGGAAGGCTATGTGCCCAACGTGGTCTATACCTGCGGCGGCCTGAAAGTGGGCGACCGGCTGCTGCTGCCCTATGGCGTGGCGGATTCCGCCGTCCGCTTCGTGTCGCTGAAGATCTCCGATCTGCTGGCAACCTTGAGCTAGGCAATGACCCGGCGTCGAAGGCCCTCCCACGACGTTGGTCATCCGCAACGGCGTCGCCACTGATCGCTTCGACAGGCCGAAGCTGCGGCGCGAAACTGCTCGGGCGTTGAGAACGCCCGGCGAAAAGGAAATGGCAGCGCGCCTGCCGCTTTGGCTGCGCGCCCCGACGTGGCAAGCTCCCGCCGACGCGGGTTATCCCGAACGCGAAGAGGCGTGCATCAGTGAAACAGCATGACGGACTCGGCACGCTAAGCACGCTTGGCCTTTGTGGCCTTGCCCTGGCTGGCTGCACGACAATTCCCCGTCTTGATACGCCCCCAGCCGCTTCGCTGGCGGCGGCCCCCGCTGGCTTCTCGCGGCCGATTCGCGCCGACGCGCTTGATCGCCAGTTCTTCGAGGCGAACGCCCAGGCAATGACCGAAGGCGTCAAGGCATCCAGCGATGGTTCGATCGACATTCTCGCCCTGTCCGGCGGCGGCGCCGGCGGCGCGTTCGGCGCAGGCGTCGTGGTCGGCCTGACCAAGGCAAACGCGCGGCCCAAATATGAGATCGTCACGGGAGTATCTACCGGCGCATTGATCGCGCCGTTTGCGTTCCTCGGGCCTCAATGGGACGGCACCCTCGTCGAAGCCTTCAGCGGCAAGTCGACAGGCGACCTCCTGGTGTCGCGTGGCCTTGGCGCCCTGTTCGGCGTCGGCGTGTTCCAGGGCGCGCCCTTGCGCAAGCTCATCGACCGCTTCGTCACCGACGATATGGTCGCCGCCGTTGCCAAGGAAGCAGCAACGGGCCGCCTGCTGCTCGTCGCTACTACAAACCTGGACCGTGAAGAGACCCAGATCTGGAATCTCGGCGCCATCGCCATGCAGGGCGGCCCTAAAGCGCGAGATCTGTTCCGCGACGTTCTGGTTGCTTCGGCGAGCGTTCCCGGCGTCTTCCCGCCGGTGATGATCGAGGTGCAGGACAACGGCAAGACTTTCCAGGAGATGCACGTTGATGGCGGCGCCTCCACGCCATTCTTCATCGCGCCGGATATCGCCATGATCCTGGGCTTCGCGCCCGAAGCGTTGCGCGGCGCCAGCATCTACGTCGTCGTCAACGCCCAGTCCGCGACCATGCCGCGCTCGACCAAGAACAACACGATCGACATTGTGGCGCGCTCGTTCACCGCCGTGCTCAACCACATGACTCGCACATCGCTGGCGCAGACCGACGCATTCGCCGAGCGCAATGGAATGTCTTTCGTGTTCACCGTGATGCCGCAGAATCTTGCGTTTGACGGCTCGCTTGCGTTCGAGGAAGCGAGCATGAAATCGATCTTTGACTATGGCGTGCGTTGCGCCTCGCAGAAGCTCGTATGGGTCACGGCTCAGCAGGCGCTGGAACACGCCGAGATTGCAGGCCCGACGCCTGTCCCGGCCGACAAGGCAAGTTGCCCGCTGCTGGCCGACTTCAAGAAGCGGTCAAACTAGACGCTTGCTCCCGCAGCCGCCCCGCACGATATGATCGTTGGAGGCGATGCATCGGAGGCAGCAGGCATGGCGGATACGACAACAAGCGAGCTGGGCCGGGTCGGCCTGAAGCGCGCCGACCTGTTCCGCGAGCAGTGCTATATCGACGGAAAGTGGACGGGCGAACCGAAACATCCTGTCCGCAACCCGGCGACGAGAGGTCTGCTCGGCCACATCCCCAATCTCGGCAAGGCCGAGACGGAGCGCGCGGTCGCTGCGGCCGAAGCCGCCTTGCCGAAATGGCGCTCCGCATCCGCCCGCACCCGCGCCGACATCCTGCGCAAGTGGAACGACCTGATGTTGAAACACCAGGAAGACCTCGCACGCCTGATGACGGCCGAGCAGGGTAAGCCGCTGGCCGAATCGCGGGGCGAAATCGCCTATGCGGGCTCGTTCTTCGAATGGTTCGGCGAGGAGGCCAAGCGCGTCTATGGCGACACCATTCCCGGCCCGGCGGCGGACCGCCGCATCATGGTGCTGAAGCAGCCCGTAGGAGTCGTCGGCGCGATAACGCCGTGGAACTTCCCGGCCGCGATGATCACGCGCAAGGTCGGCCCCGGTATCGCGGCCGGGTGCACCGTCGTGCTGAAGCCGTCGGAGCTGACGCCTTATTCCGCGCTGGCTATCGCGCTGCTGGGCGAAGAAGCCGGACTGCCGCCCGGCGTCTTCAACATCGTCACCGGCGATGCGGAGCCGATCGGCCGCGTGCTCACCGAAGATCCGCGCATCCGCAAGTTCACCTTTACGGGCTCGACGCCGGTGGGCAAAAAGCTCGCGGCGCAATGCGCCGGGACAGTGAAGCGCGTTTCGCTCGAGCTCGGCGGCAACGCGCCTTTCCTTGTGTTCGACGATGCAGATGTCGAGGCCGCCGTCGCCGGAGCGATCATCTCGAAATTCCGCAACACCGGGCAGACCTGCGTTTGCGCTAACCGCTTCTTCGTGCAGGACGGGATCTACGACACGTTCGCCAAGGCGCTGGCGGAGAAAGCGTCTGCACTGGTGGTGGGCGATGGTCTTGCCGGCGTTACGCAGCAGGGTCCGCTGATCAACGAGAGGGCTTTGCAGAAAGTGCAGGCTCATGTCGCAGACGCGCTGGGCCACGGCGCCAAAGTGCTGACGGGCGCCAAGCCGGACAGCCTGGGCGGCGCATTCTATCGGCCTACAGTGCTGCGCGACGTCGCTCCCGACGCCCTGCTCTGCCGCGAAGAAACCTTTGGGCCCGTCGCCGGCCTCGTCCGCTTCAAGACCGAGGAAGACGCTATCCGTCTTGCCAACGACAGCCGCGCCGGCCTCGCCGCTTATGCCTACACGCGAGATCTCGCCCGCTCATGGCGCGTCAGCGAAGACCTCGAATACGGCATGGTCGGCATGAACACCGGCCTCATCTCCACCGAGGTCTCGCCCTTCGGGGGCGTAAAGGAATCCGGCATCGGCCGTGAAGGCTCGAAGTACGGCATCGAGGAATATCTGAACATCAAGGCCGTGTTCGTGCAGCTCTAACCGCGCAGGTAACGCAGCACGACCAGCGCTGGTTCGCTCTTCAGCACATCCCAGTCGAGGTGTTCGAAGACCGTGTCGCTGGAATAGCCTGCCGCCTTGCGCAGAACGGCCGCGTTGAAGACGTAGAACGCCAGTTCGATTGCGAGCTCCGGATCGGAGTGTCCAATCTCCGCTCGGAAGGGCGCGATCACGGAGCGAAAACTGCGCAGCCCCAGCTGGACTGACTGCCTGCCCCGGTTCTGCATCACGGCGTCGCCCTGCTGTGCATCCAGAATCTTCTTCAGGATATCGGCATAGGTCGTCAGCGCCTCGATCCTGCGGCGGGCGTAGTGTTCAACGGCATAAGCGAGGTTCTTCGCCTTGTAGGCGGCGATGTTGCGGTGCATCGCGTCTGCGCGCGTGAGGACGTTGTCCTTGATGGCGCGCAGCAGCTGCGCCTTGTTGGCGAAGCGCCGATAGATGCCGCCCACGGAAGCGTCCGCCTCATCGGCGACGGCTTTTATGATGAAGGCATGCCATCCATCACGGCTCAGCACAGTCTCGGCGGCCGACACGATGCGTTCGAGGTTGCGCTGGCTCCGCTCCCGTTTGGAGGGATGGGCGTGGCGCGTAGCCGGAGAAGACATCAGCCAGGTCCCTGCAGCGCGAGACGGCTTCGCGCGCAAGTCCCGGCCCGGCGGTCAACTGCATTCGCGGGGCCGCGCCGAAGCCGGGGAAATATGCGAGCGGTCAGTCGCAAATCTTGACGATACAGCCCGTCGCGACGCTGTTTCTGCAATCGACCTCGGCCTCGACCTTCTAAACTCAACCCACGTCGCGAATTTTTTCCTTTGCGCGGAAGCCGTGAAGCAGCGGTTCGGTGTAGCCGTTGGGTTGCGCACGCCCTCCAAAGATCAACGCGCGCGCCGCGGCGAAAGCCAGGCTCGCACTCGGGTCCGGCGACATCGGCAGATAGTGGACATCGTCTGCGTTCTGCGCATCGACCTTGGCCGCCATCTTCGTCAGCGCGGCATCGACCTCCGCTTCGGTGCAGACGCCATGATGCAGCCAGTTGGCGATGTGCTGGGAGGAAATCCGCAACGTTGCGCGGTCCTCCATCAACCCGACATCGTGAATGTCCGGCACCTTCGAACAACCGATCCCCTGATCCACCCAGCGCACGACATAGCCGAGAATGCCCTGTGCATTGTTCTCCAACTCTTCGCGAATATCCTGCGCCGACCAGTTTGCGCCAAGATGCAGCGGAATGGCGAGCAGGCTCTCCAGCGGGGGCGGCGGCTCGCTTGCAATCTCCTTCTGCCGGGCGAACACGTCGACGGCGTGATAATGCATGGCATGAAGCGTTGCGGCGGTAGGGCTAGGCACCCAGGCTGTTGACGCGCCGGCGCGTGGATGACCGATCTTCTGGTCCATCATGTCGGCCATGCGATCGGGCGCCGCCCACATGCCCTTGCCGATCTGCCCCCTGCCCGCAAGACCGCATGCCAGGCCAATTCTTACGTTGCGGTCTTCATACGCCCTGATCCAGGACGACGCCCGCATCTCGGCCTTTCGCACCATTGCGCCAGCTTCCATGGAGGTGTGAATCTCATCGCCCGTGCGATCGAGGAAGCCTGTGTTGATGAAAACGATGCGGTCCTTCACTTCGCCAATGCACGCCGCGAGATTGGCTGACGTGCGCCGCTCCTCATCCATCAGGCCGAGCTTCAGCGTATGACGCTGGAGGCCCAGCATGTCCTCCACTGCCTCGAACAGCCTGTTGGCGAAGCCAACCTCCTTTGGCCCATGCATCTTCGGCTTCACTATGTAGATCGATCCCTTCCGGCTGTTGCGGAACCGGCCAAGACCCCGGAGGTCGTAGAGCCCGATCAGGCTGGTTATCACCGCATCGAGTATGCCTTCCGGCGCTTCCGAGCCGTTTGCGAGCAGGACCGCCGGCGTCGTCATCAGATGCCCGACATTGCGGACGAACAGCAGTGCGCGACCGCTTGCCTCGAAAGGCCTGCCCTGCGGAGACAGCCACAGCCGATCCTGCTCCAGCGCCCGCATCGTCACGCGGCCGCCCTTGTCGAACGTCGCCGTGAGGTCGCCGCGCATCACGCCGAGCCAGTTGGAATAAGCGGCGACCTTGTCTGCGGCATCGACCGCCGCGATCGAGTCCTCCAGGTCGACAATCGTCGTCAGCGCGGATTCGAGAATGACGTCTGCAATTCCCGCCCGATCGGCGGCGCCGACCGGCCGGTCGCGGTCGATCACCAGTTCAACGCCCAGCCCGTTGTGCCGGAACAGCAGGCCCGAGGGCTGCTCCGGATCGCCGCGATAACCTGCGAATGCGCCAGGATCGCGCAGCGCCGGCTCGACCGCGCCGCTGGCAACGCGCCAGCCGCCAACATCGGCATGCTTCCCATGCACGAGAGGGATCGCCTCGTCCAGAAACGCCTTGGCCCGCGCGATGACCCGAGCGCCGCGCTCTGCGTCATAGCCGCCTGGCTTCGCTTTTCCCGGCAGCGCGTCCGTGCCGTAGAGCGCGTCGTAGAGACTGCCCCATCGCGCGTTGACAGCGTTGAGCAGAAAACGCGCATTCAGCACCGGCACCACCAGCTGTGGCCCCGCCATCCGTGCGACTTCGCTATCTACGTTGTCGCTGGCGACACGAACGCTTTCCGGTTCCGCCACGAGATATCCGATCGATTGCAGGAAGGCGCTGTACTCGCTCCAATCGATAGCCTTGCCGCGGCGCTCCCGGTGCCAGACGTCGATTTCAGCCTGCATGCGATCGCGTTCGGCCAGCAGCTCACGGTTCTCGGGCGCGAAGCGCTCGAACAGGCCGGCCAGACCCTTCCAGAACTGTCCGGCGCTCATGCCGAGATCTGGCAGCACGTCGTATTCGACGAGGTGAACGAGTTCGGCTGCGACCTGAATGTTCTCGCGCTTCTGCATCCTGCTCATTCGCCACCTCCCATTCCCTGCGGCTTGGGTCCGCCCGTCGCCCAGTCGAGCAATTCGGCGACATGCACCACGGGAATGCCTGTTCTTGCGCCGATCTGCACTGCGCAGCCGATGTTTCCCGTCGCGATGACGTCCGGCTTGAGCACTTCGAGACTCGCCGTCTTGCGATCGCCAAGCCGGTCTGCAATTCCGGGCTGCAGAATGTTGTACGTTCCCGCCGAGCCGCAACAGAGATGCGCATCCACGGGCGTGACAACTTCAAATCCCGCGGCTTCCAGCAACCGGCGAGGCTGCGCGACGATCTTCTGCCCGTGTTGCAGGGAGCAGGCGGCATGGTACGCGACACGAAACTTGGGCGGCTGCGATGCAGGCATTGCGGCGACGCCAACAAACTCGGCGATGTCCCTGGTCAGCGATGAAATGCTCGCGGCGCGCGCCGCATAGGCAGGATCGTTGCGCAACATGAAGCCATAGTCCTTGATTGTAACGCCGCAACCGGAAGCCGTCACGATGATCGCGTCGACGCCTTCGATGGCGGCTGACCATGCATCGATATTGCGCCGGATGAAGCGCAGAGCCTCCGCCTTCCGGCCCATATGATGCACCAGCGAACCGCAGCAACCTTCATTCGGCGGCCGAACGACATCATAACCCAGCCGGTTCAACAGCCGGCAAGCTGCCGCCTGGAATTCCGGCCGCAGCACAGGTTCCGCGCAGCCGGCCTGCAGGATGACGCGCCCCTTGCGAGCGCCTGTCGCAGCCGACGCGCTGATTTCGGCAGCATGCGCACGATTGCCCTTCGTCATGCGCAGCATCGCCGCAAGCCGCTCTCCGCCCGGCAGGCGGGCGACGGGCCCCGACAAAGGCGCGAACGCTCGGCCAATGCCGAGCGCCGCCGCGAATCGACTTCGATACGGCAGAACCTTCGCCAGCACCCAGCGCAGCGCACGGTCCATGAACGGCCGGCGGAAGTTGTCTTCGACATGCACCCGCGCATGATCGATCAGATGCATGTAGTCGACGCCCGATGGGCACGTCGTCGTGCAGGCGAGGCATGACAGACAGCGGTCGATATGCGTCACGACCTCGGGCGTCGGCTTCGTGTCCCGCTCCAGCATATCCTGGATCAGAGAGATACGCCCGCGCGGACCATCACGCTCGTCGCCGAGCAGCACGTAGGTCGGGCATGTTGCCGTGCAGAACCCGCAATGCACGCAGGTGCGGATCGCCTTCTCGGACGCCGCCGTCGCCGGATCTGCAAGCTGCTCAGGCGTGAATTCTGTCCTCATGACGCAAACCTTTGAGGATCGAACACGCCCGCCGGATCGAACGCCTCGCGGACACGTCTTGAAAGAGCCGCCACCGCAGGCAGCTCCGGATGAAGCGCGGTCACGGCTGCGCGCATATCCTCCGGCGCATCAGCCAGCATCGCGTGACCGCCAGCCTGCCCTGCCAGCGTGCGCATAACATCCGCCGGCGCTGAAACCGGAGTTCTTGCCCAGGCCAGCCCTCCGGCCCAGTCCAGCAGCGCTGCCCCGCCCAGCGCCCCAATTCCAGAAACGACCTTCCAGCCATTGGCTGGCGGAATACAAATACGCCACAACACCGGTCGCCCCGCCGCAGAAATATGCGATGCATCTTGGATTCCCGCCCAATGTGCATCGGCCTCCCGCGCTTCCAGCACGTCCACCCGGGCGGTTTCGGACAGGAGACTCCCGAGCATCTGCTGACGAGCGTCGACCGACGGGCCAAAGCCCTCGATACGCATCGCGGTCACCGCATCCCTTCCATCGACTGCAGGAAGATGCGCGGCGGCCGCAACCTCGGCCTGCGACCCCATTGCCAGCGTCATTGCGCCCACCGCTGTCTCCACAGCGAGGCCGCGCAGCACCAGGGTACGCGCAACTGGCGGCTTCGGCAGCACCTTGAACGTCAATTCCGTCAGCACGGCGAGCTGACCCCACGACGCGGCCATCACCTTGGACAGATCATACCCGGTGACATTCTTGACCACCTTGCCGCCTGCCTTGAACGCCTGGCCTCGCCCGTTCACTGCGGAAAACCCCAGCAGGTGATCGCGTACGCTGCCCGCCGACACGCGGCGCGATCCTGCAAGCCCCGCCCCGACGATCCCGCCAATCGTCGAGCGCCCTGCAGCCGCACCCGCGACAGCCGCAAAGTCATAGGGCTCGAACGCGAGCATCTGGTTGTGTTGGGCCAGTAGAGGCTCGATCTCGGACAAGCGCACGCCCGGCTCGACGGTAAGGATCAATTCCGCCGGATCATAATCGACGACCTTCGCAAGATTTGCCGTCGACAGCTTCACCGTTTCGCGGCCCGGCCGACCGACGCTCCGCTTGCTCCCGCCGCCGACGACTTCAAGCCTGCGACCGGACGCAGCCGCATCGACCACCGCCTCGCAGATGTCTTTCGCGTCTGTCGGTTGAAGCGCAGCAGCCATTGCCATCAGAACCGGGGCAGGTCGGGCCGCGGCGTCTGGCCGTGGTGGACATGCATGCGTCCCAGCTCGGCGCAGCGATGAAGTTGCGGAAAGACTTTGCCGGGATTCATCAGCGACGCCGGGTCGAACGCGCACTTCACGCCCTGTTGCTGGTTGAGATCGACTTCGCTGAACATCACCGGCATCAGGTCGCGCTTTTCGATGCCGACGCCATGCTCGCCCGTCAGCACACCCCCGACCTCGACACAGAGACGAAGAATGTCGCCGCCGAACTCTTCCGCGCGCTCCAGCTCGCCCGCCTTGTTGGCGTCGTAGAGAATCAGCGGATGCAGATTGCCGTCGCCGGCATGAAACACGTTGGCGACATCGAGGCCGTAGTCCTTCGAAAGCTCCGCCATGCGCTGCAGCACCTGCGGCAGGCGCCGGCGCGGTATCGTGCCGTCCATGCAATAGTAGTCCGGCGAGATCCGCCCAACGGCCGGAAACGCCGCCTTGCGCCCGGCCCACATGGCAAGGCGCTCTTCCTCGGAACTGGAGGTCCGCTGCGTGGTCGAGCCGTTTTCCCGCGCGATGGCCGCTACCTTGTCGATCAGGTGATCGCATTCGGCGGCCGGACCATCCAGCTCCACGATCAGCAGCGCCTCGACATCCAGCGGATAGCCAACGTGGACGAACGCCTCCGCCGCATGGATGGCGGGACGATCCATCATCTCCATGCCGGCAGGAATGATCCCCGCGCCGATCACATCGGCGACGCACCTGCCCGCGCTCTCTACGGTGGGAAAGCCGACCAGCAGAGCGCGCGCCAGCTCCGGCTTCGGCAGAAGGCGGACGATCACTTCGGTGACGACGCCGAGCAGGCCTTCGGAACCGACCACCAGCCCGAGCAGATCGAGACCGCGCTGTTCAAGTTGCCGCCCGCCGAGCCGGATAACCTCGCCATCGACCAGCACCATCTCGGCGCCCAGAACGTTGTTGGTGGTCAGGCCGTATTTCAGGCAGTGCACGCCGCCGGAATTCTCCGCGACGTTGCCGCCGATCGAGCATGCGATCTGACTCGATGGATCCGGCGCGTAGTAGAAGCCCCGCCCTTCCACTTCGCGCGTGATAGCAAGATTGGTGACGCCGGGCTGCACCACGGCGCAGCGATTGGCATAGTCGACTTCGAGGATACGATTGAACCGCGCCATGCCGAGCAGAACGCCATCCGCCAGCGGCAGCGCGCCGCCGGACAGCGATGTGCCTGCGCCGCGCGGAACGATCTTCACATTGTTGGCCGAGCAGTATTTCAGGATGGCCGAAACCTGTTCTGTTCTCTCGGGCAGAACGACGACCATCGGAAGCTGACGATAGGCGGTCAGCCCATCGCTTTCATAGGCCGCCATCGACGCCGCATCGTCGATCACGCCATCGGGGACGATGCGCTTCAGCGCCGCCACGATGTCGCGCCGCTTTGCGAGCGTTGCGGCATCGGCTTCCGGCATTGTGATCGCCATGGTCGTCTCGCTCCTCACCAACAGCTACCAGCCGCCCGAAGATCAGGCTAGAAGCGATAAAACCGATCTCGCGGCGCAGACCGTGGCGGGGAATGGGAGGGACTGGCCGGCATGACCCCCTGGGTTCAGGTCTACGATCCGTTCGGCAATACTGTCCTGTCGACTCTGGTTGCGGTCATCCCCATCGGCCTGCTGCTGGCGATGATCGCAACGGGCAGGTTCAAGGCGCATGTCGCGGCGCTGATCGCGCTGGCCGTCGCGGTGGTCGTCGCGATTAACGCCTTCACGATGCCTGCGGGAATGGCGCTGCGCGCCGCGGCGTTTGGCGTGCTCACCGGCATGTTTCCGATCGGCTGGATCATCCTCAACGTTCTTTTTCTCTACAGGCTCACCGTCGAGAAGGGCTGGTTCGCCACCATCCAGGGCTCGATCGCAGGCGTCACGCCGGACCGGCGTCTGCAGCTCCTGCTGATCGCCTTCTGCTTCGGCGCCTTCTTCGAGGGAGCGGCCGGCTTCGGCACGCCTGTCGCCGTTACAGCCGCGATCCTCATCGGCCTTGGCTTCTCGCCGCTGGCGGCCGCCGGCCTCTCGCTCATCGCCAACACCGCCCCTGTTGCGTTCGGCGCGCTCGGCGCTCCGATCCAGGGTCTCGCGACCGCCACGGGCATCGACCCGCATCTCCTCGGACAGATGGTCGGCCGGCAGCTGCCCTTCTTCTCCGTCATCGTGCCGTTCTGGCTGGTCGCGGCCTTCGCTGGATGGCGCGGCATGCTTCAGGTCTGGCCTGCAATCCTGGTCTGCGGGGTTTCATTCGCGATCCCGCAATTCCTGATCTCCAACTTCATCAACCCATGGATCGTCGACATCGGCGCCTCGGTCGTCGCGATGGTCTGCCTTACCCTCTTCCTGCGCATCTGGCGGCCCGCCGAAGTGTGGACCTCGCCCAAGCTACGCACGCACGACAACTCGGTTTCCGCCATGCCGCCCCCGCCGCCCGCGACGCACCAGTCCAGCGGCGCCATCGCGCTCGCATGGACCCCGTGGGCGATCCTTTGTCTCGTGCTTACCCTCTTGGGAAGCGACCTCTGGAAGATATTCGCCAACGGCCTGTTCGCGCCCAGCTTTCCGATCGACGGCCTGCACAATCTCGTCGAGCGCGCCCCGCCCATCGTGCCTGCTCCCGCGCCCGAGGGCGCCGTTTTCCGCTTCACTTTCCTATCCTACACCGGCACCGGGATATTGCTGACGGCGATCATATCCGGCCTGTTGATGGGCTTCTCGCCCGTCCGCCTGGCGCAGCGCTATGTCGAGACTATCTGGGCGTTGAGGTTCCCGCTCATCACCATCGCCTGCATGCTCGCTGTCGGCACGCTGACGCGCTATTCCGGCATCGACGCGACATTGGGCCTCGCCTTCGCGGCGACCGGCATTCTCTATCCCTTTTTCGGAACGCTGCTCGGCTGGCTCGGCGTCGCCGCAACCGGATCGGACACAGCGTCCAACGTCCTTTTCGGCGGACTGCAGAAGATCACGGCGGAGCAGCTGGGCCTCTCGCCCATCCTGATGGCCGCCGCCAACTCATCCGGCGGCGTCATGGGCAAGATGATCGACACCCAGTCGATCGTCGTCGCCTCAACCGCCACCGGCTGGTTCGGCCACGAAGGCAAGATCCTGAAATTCGTCTTCTGGCACTCGCTTATCCTCGCCAGCCTCGTCGGCGGCCTGGTGATGCTGCAAGCCTATGTCTGGCCATTCACCGCGATGGTGCCGGGATAGCCGCACTGCATTAAGGCGTAGACCGAGGGCGCCAAACGCTGAAAGTTGCGCGCATCTACGCGGCGACATATCTCGCGCGATCAATGTTTGGCACCAGGAGGCTGATCGCGATTAGTCCTGCAGCGTAGGCGCCGCCGCAGAGAACAAGCATCGGCAGATACGACCCGGTGCTGTTCAGCACAAATCCGGTGAACTCAAGCATGCCGAGTCCACTGAGATTGCCGAAAGTCGCGCCAAAACCTATGGCCAGCCCGACGCGACCTGGCGAGAAGAGGTCCGTGGCCAAACCAAATATGTTGGTCGAGAAGCACTGATGGGCCGCCAGGATCAGGCCCAACAATAGAACGCCTACCCAGACGTTCGGAGCGAGCATTACCAGGGGCGCCGGCAGCGCCGCCAAAGCCGAGATCAGCATCGGAAGCTTGCGCGACGTGTTGAGAGTTTTGCCTCGATGTATGAGCGCGCTCGACAGCCAACCGCCAAACACTGATCCGAACGCAGCCATCATGAACATGGCCGCGACAGGCAGCGCGAGTTCGGCGGTGTCCAATCCGAAGCGCTTGTGAAAGAGATCGGGGCCCCAGAAAAGCAGGAAGGCCCACACGAAGTCGGTCAGAAACTTGCCAGTCGCAAGCGCCCATGCGGAGCGGTCGCCGAGAAGGCTTGTAAATTCGCGTAGGCCTCTGCGCGGCGCCGATATGGCCGGCGCATCCAGCCGCGGCGGTTTCGGCAGGAGAAGCCAGAAGGCCAGCCAGACAAAGCCAAGAGCGCCTGTGATGATAAAGGCGAGCTTCCATCCAAACGCGACAGCGATCGCCGGAACGATGAGCGGCGTTGCGACAGCGCCGATGTTTGGCGCCATGTTCATGACGCCGAGCGCAAACGAGCGGTCATTTCCCCGAAACCAGGTTGCAACGGTCTTTACCGCTGCCGGCGTGTTTACTGCTTCTGCAACGCCAAGGGCTACGCGAACGCCGACAAAGCCCGCCACGGTCGAGACCAGCGCATGCGCGATGCCGGCCAGGCTCCAGGCGCCGACGCCGATCGCATAGCCCACGCGCAAACCTGCCCGATCAACAAACCATCCCACAACCATCATGGAGCACACGGTCGCGAGCTGGAATCCCGACACGATATGAGCGTAGTCCAAGTCGCTCCAGCCAAACTCGTCCTCAAGCGTTGGCTTTAGAAGCGCGATCGCCTGACGGTCGATGTAGTTCAGCATTGCCGCGCCGAAAACCAGCGCAAGAGCGGCCCAGCGCGCAGCGTCCGAAGCGGAATACTCCCGCCCGCCTAGTGAAGGCATATGTTGGCATCCCGATCCCGCCGCCCGTGGCCACCACACTGTAGACAGCTGGGCAACCGAGACAACCTGTCGCTACGTAAGTCAGAGGCCCAGCTCTGCCATTGCCACTGCGCGTCCCTCCCGGGCGCTTATTTCTGCTGCGACGCCAATGGCCACGGCCCGCAAGCCATCCTCTGCCGTAACCTGTACGGGTCCGCGGCGTTCAACGGCATGCATGAAAGCGAGAAGCTGGTAGTAGACCGATCCGTGATGCGTTCCGACGGCCAGCGCCGCTTCATCAACGGGAACATGCCGTCTGGCGACCCGTTTTGGATCGCCGAGTGGAACGCGAGGGGAGAACACGAGGTCCCCTGACGGAATGAAGGCCTCGAGTTTGCCGCGGTCGCCTACCGCAGTTAGAGCTTCCTGCTCTTCGGACCCTTCTGCGAACATGCACAGGTCGAGCATTGCTCGAACTCCGTTGTCGAAGTCCAAGATGGTAAAGCTGTTGTCGATAATGTCCGGGCGTTCGCCGCAATAGCGTTCATCGAGGTGATTTACGTCCATTGCGCCCGAGCAGAACACCCGCTTCGGCTCGGCGCGAACGATCAATCGCATCAGGTCGAAAAAGTGACAGCACTTCTCCACCATGGTCCCGCCGGTATTTCGGCTGAAGCGATTCCAGTCGCCGACCTTTACCAAAAAAGGAAATCGGTGCTCGCGTATCGACAGCATCGCCAGCCTGCCGATCGCGCCAGAGCGAATTTCCTCGATGAATGCCTGGGCCGGCGGCATGAAGCGATATTCCATCGCTGTCCAGAAGACTCCCTTGTGACGCCGGGCTCTTTCAACGACCCATCGTGCGTCCTCAAGCGTCGTGCAAAGCGGCTTCTCGCACAGAATATGAACCCCGGCGTCGAACAAAGGCTCCAGAACGGCGCGATGCGTGAAGTTGGGCGAGGAAACGATTACGGCATCGAGCCGGGCTTCCCGCGCCATCGCCTCTGCAGTTGAAAACGTGGCTGTCGCGCCGCTGATGTCTCCGATCTCGCGGAGGCTGGCCTCGAGTGAACCTGCCTCCGGGTCGGCGAGCGCCACGATCCGGGCGTTGTCGACAAGCTTGATATTGCGGATATGCTCGCGCGCCATCATGCCCGCGCCGACAATACCGAAGCGAAGTGCGGACATTGAGAGTGCCTTGATCGGATCGAGGGATGGACCGTCTTGAACGCTGGGAAGAAACCTGTTTCACACGAGCGTCGTCCTCTCGGCAAGAGCGGGCTGAGCATGCCGCGCCTCGCCTGGGGGCTTTGGCGATTTCGCGGCGATGACGCTCGCGCCGCCCGCGAACGCGTAGATGCGGCGCTGGAAACTGGGCTTGATCTTTTCGACACAGCTGATGTTTACGGGCCCGACAATGGCGAACCATTTGGCGCCGCTGAAGCGCTGCTTGGGCGAGTGTTTGCCGAAGCGCCTCAACTGCGTGACGGCGTCGTACTCGCGACCAAGGGCGGTATTGAACTTGGAGCTCCCTACAACTCCAGCGCGGACTATCTTGTAAGGGCCTGTGAGGCTTCGCTGCGGCGACTCGGCGTCGAGGCTATCGACCTCTACCAGATTCACCGACCCGACCTGCTTGCGCATCCGGCAGAGACGGCCGCGGCGCTAGAGAAGCTTCGGCGAGCCGGGAAAATCCGGGAAGTAGGCGTCTCCAACCATTCGTCATCGCAGGTTCTCGCCCTGAAAGCGCATCTTCCATTCCCGCTGGTCAGTATTCAGCCGGAGTTCTCCCCGCTCGAAATTGCTCCTTTGGCGAACGGAGTTCTGGACCAAGCGATCGAGATGGACCTAGCCGTGCTTGCGTGGTCGCCCCTGGCTGGCGGGCGCATTGTCGGCGCGAGGGAAGGCCGGCCGGCGGACGTAGCGGCCGCCCTCGGAATCGTGGCTGAAAAGGCCGGCGTGTCGGTTGGCGCGGCGGCCTATGCCTGGATCATGGCCCATCCCTCGAGACCGGTTCCAATCGTAGGCACGCAGACGCCTTCTCGCATCCGTGAGGCAAGCGCGGCGCTGAAGGTTATCTACACACGCGCGGAGTGGTACTCCGTGCTCGTCGCAGCGCGCGGAGAGAAGTTGCCATGACGGCTCAAACACACGCGATGCCGCCATCCGAGGTGTCATGGTTCAGTGCGTTGTGCGATGATGACTATGAGTTCCTCGGCGTTCAGGAGCCCGGGCTCCTTTCGAGCTTTGAGCATTGTAGGAACATCGCTCTTGCCGCAGAGAGCGGCGGTTTCGATAACCTCCTCCTCCCGTCAGGATACGCGCTTGGAATCGATTCCATCGCATTCGCGGCGGGCATCGCCCCCCTGCTGAAGCGCATGCGGCTCCTCGTCGCAATCCGTTGCGGCGAGATGTGGCCGCCACAGCTTGCACGACAGCTGATGACCCTTGACCAGATGCTGGGTGGTCGACTGACCGTGAACATCATCTCGAGCGACCTGCCGGGAGAGACGCTGGCCAGCGGGCCGCGATACAGACGGACGGTCGAAGTGATGAAGATCCTCGACTCTTTGATGAATGGAGACGCGCTAAATCATGAGGGCGAGCATTATAGGCTGCAGGTCGATCCGCCGCGGATCAGGCCTGTCACGGCCAAACGTCCGCCCTTCTACTTCGGAGGGCTTTCAGAGGATGCGCGAGAGGCCGCGGCGCAGGCAGCTGACGTCTATCTGATGTGGCCCGACCGGCTGGAGACGGTCCGCGATATTGTTTCTGATCTGTCGACAAGAGCCGCGCGCCACAATCGAAAGCTGAGATTCGGTTACCGGGTGCACGTGGTGGTCCGCGAGAACGAAACAGAAGCGCGACTGGCGGCCGACAGGTTGTTAAGCCGGCTTGATGAGGCAGAGGGCGAGCGTATCCGGAATCGGTCTCTTGATAGCGCGTCCTACGGCGTCAGGCGTCAGGCTGAGTTGCGCGAGGCCGCTGGCTCCGAAGGCTATGTCGAGGACAATCTCTGGACCGGCATTGGGAGGGCGCGGTCGGGATGCGGGGCCGCCATTGTCGGTGATCCCGACCAGGTGCTGAAGAAGCTGAATGCCTACCGGGCCCTCGGGATAGAGGCCTTCATATTGTCGGGCTATCCCCACATCCGTGAGGCGGATCTCTTCGCTCGGTATGTGCTGCCCAATCTCGACCACGGTCCGCTTGTTGTTTAGGCCGTCGAAGCCGTAGGCGAAAATCCGCAGCGACCGGCACGCGCAAGTAGCTATTGACCAGTTATACAATAAGAGGTTTTATGTCGATGGTGATGTGCTGACCAAGACGGGCGACCCTCCCGCAGCGCCCGGCGCCGTTGAATTTACGTTATGGGATTGATCTGGCTCCGCCTGAACGGTGCATTGCGGCGCCCTGGAGCCATGAGGCGAACGACAGCTTCATGAGGAGCGCATGGCCAGCCGTCGGGAGGGAGTTTTGTTAGTGGCGAAACGCGCTCGCTATACCAGCATTGCCTTATGGCGCGTTGTCCATTGATGTAGAGTGCTCACTCCAACAACACGTATCAGATCGTGTCGAGCTCCGACGTTGTCGTGATCAACCAGGGGGAAGAGTTGAAGAGCAGGTCTGGGATCCTCGCAGCTGGGACGTTTGCGCTCGTGGCGGTTATCGGCTGTACGACCGCGACCCGAAACGCGGATCGCGCCATGATCGATGGTTCGGAAGTTGGTTCTGGGTCGAATGCGCCCCAGATGATCGTGGAGGCCGACTATGGTGCGCCTTACGTCGATAATTCGAGCTTCGCAACCAGCTATCGCCGGCTAACCGAGAGCCAGTACCGAAACACAATCGCTGATCTGTTCGGCCATGAAATCAAGATCAACGCACGCTTCGAGCCGGAGCGCCGCGAGGACGGCCTTCAAGCGATTGGCAACGCTCGACTGTCCATTACCACAACGGGTCTTGAGCAATACTTCTCCATCGCGCGTTCCATCGCCGACCAGGTTATGGACGGTGAGAATCGCGATGCACTGGTCGGCTGTGTTCCGCAGGGAACAGCGCGAGATGATCGGGTTTGCGCCGAGAGGTTCATCAAAGGGCGCGGCCAGCATTTGTTTCGTCGCCCGCTGTCCCAGGCGGAGATTGAAGGCCGGATGAAGGTCTGGCAGGCGGGCGCCGACCAGTCCGGCGACTTTTACAAGGGGTTGAAGCTCTCACTCGTCAGCCTGCTGGTGGCGCCGGAATTTCTGTTCCGGATCGAGAAAGCGGAGGAAGACCCGGCAAGTTCGGGCATGTATCGTCTCGACGCATACACGAAGGCCACGCGCATCGCATTTCTGCTCTGGGACAGCGCTCCCGATTCTGAATTGCTGGAAGCGGCGCGTTCTGGCGCTATCCATACTCCCCAAGGGCTAGTGGCCCAAGTCAGCCGCATGACGGTTTCGGCCCGGGTGGAGGATGGCGTCCGCGCACTCTTCACCGACATGCTTCAGTTTGAGCGGTACGAGACCCTTACCAAGGACCCCGCAACCTATCCAAAGTTTTCGCAGCGGATCGCCGACAGTTCGCGCGAAGAGACCCTGCGCTTTCTGGTCGATCATCTTGTAACGAAGGGCTCGGATTATCGCGATATCTTTACCTCGCGCGCCACCTTCCTCAACCGATCGCTCGCCGCCGTCTACGACGTGCCTTACGCGTCGGCCGAGCCATGGGCGCGCTACGAGTTTGCGGAAGACGCCGAGCGATCTGGCGTCCTGACGCAGGCGTCCTTTCTGTCTCTATTCTCGCATCCGGCCAGTTCTTCTCCCACCGTTCGCGGCGTAAAACTGCATGAGATCTTCGTGTGCCTGCACTTGCCCGATCCGCCTGCTGACGTCGATTTCTCGAAAGTCCAGGCGGTCCAGAACGGAACGGTCCGCACGCGCCTGATCGATCACATGACCAATCCTGGGTGCAATACCTGCCACGCCATAAGTGATCCTGCTGGCCTGACGCTCGAACATTTCGACGGGCTCGGCCAGATGCGGCTGTCTGAAAATGGCGTTCCAATTGATGTAAGCGCGGTGATCGGCGGCAAGTCGTTCTCCGGCGCGCGCGGTCTGGGCGAATATCTGCACGACAGTCCGCTCGTACCGGCATGCATCGTTCGCAACGTGCATTACTACGGCGTAGGCCGGCCATTTGACCCTAAGGATGCAGGCTATCTGGCGGCCAAGGGAAAGGCATTCGCTGATGGCGGATTTCGGCTGGTCGACCTTTTTCGCACGATCCTGACGGATCCGGAATTCTACAAGGTGGTCGTTCCGGAACGCGTTCCGATGACGGCGGCCGATCAAGGCGCGATCCCAACTGCCTCGGGAGGGGGCCAATGACGCATCGCTTCAATCGCCGGTCTGTCCTTCGCGGAATGCTGGGCGGCGCATCCGTTGGGATTGGACTTCCAGCGCTCGATGCTTTCGTGAACGGCAACGGCCAGGCATGGGCCGACGGCTCAAAGTTTGCCGTTCGGTTTGGCACATACTTCTGGGGGCTGGGGCTCACCGATACGCCCACCGGCGGAACGCGCTGGGTGCCCAAGAAGATCGGCCGCGGCTACGAAATCACCCCGGAACTGGAATCGATCAAGGCGCTCAAGGACAAGATCTCGGTGTTCTCCGGGTTCCGCGTGATTGGAGATGGCAAGCCCAATGTTGTGCACTGGAGCGGGCATGCCTCGATCCTGTCGGGCGCCGCTCCGCCCAAGACCGGCGTAATGGACGGACCGTCTTTTGACACCAAGATAGCCGACGTGCTTGGCGCCACGACACGGTTCAAGTCGGTTGACCTGTCCGCATCCGGCGATGCTTCCGCGAACTATTCAACCCGCACTGGCAGCAGCTTCGCAACGCCGGAAACGACGCCGCTGGCGCTATATACGCGCCTGTTCGGTGAAGACTTCAGAGATCCAAACGATCCGAACTGGCAGCCCAATCCCGATATCATGTTGCGGCGGAGCGTCCTTTCGGCCGTAGCCGAGCAGCGCAAGGAGTTGATGGCTGACGTCGGACGCGCGGATCAAGTGAAGCTCGATCAGTACTTCACCTCGTTGCGGGAAATGGAGAACCAACTCGCGATCCAGCTACAACGACCGGAAAAGTGCGAGGCCTGCGTTCTGCCCGGCGCGCCAAAAGAGACAGTCAAGGGGCTCACGGTCGACGTGGTGGAGGAGAACTGCAAGGCGATGGCGCGCCTTTTGGCGATGGGGTTGGCGTGCGACCAGACGCGTGTTTTTAACATGGTGCACACGCCGGGCTTTTCGACCACTTACGTTCGCGGCGAGACGAAGACCTATCATCAGACCACGCACGATGAGCCGACGGACGCAAAGCTGGGCTTCCAGCCCAAGACAAGCCAGCTGGCAGGTATGGTGATGCGGTCTTTCGGGGCTTTCTTGGCCGAGCTGGACGCCATTCAAGAAGGCGACGGCACCCTGCTCGACCACAGCCTGATCATGGGGTTCAGCGATACGGGCTACGCCAAGATCCATTCGCTGGAGAATATTCCGGTGTTCTTCGCTGGGGGCGCAAATGGGCGGCACAAGGCTGGTCAGCACGTTGTCGGCAAGGGCGATTCTGTAACGCGATTGTCTTTGACCGCTCAGCAATTGGTGGGACTGCCGGTCGGTGAATTTGGCGCAGGGGCGATGAAGACATCGCGCCCGATATCAGACGTCATGGCCTAGGGTGTCGAGATGAAGGCGGCAGTTTTCCGGCAGGCAGGCCTCGCCGTTCTCTCGTTGCTGGCGGCGGGCGTGGCGCGCGCCGAGTGGACCAGGACATATGTGATCGAGTGGTATGAGCCGGCTATGTACTATGGCGCCAAGGCCGGCGTCATAGATCCCGGCGCCGACTGTCCTGCTGGAACCAACCGGGAGCCGGACTGGACCAAGGTCATGCTCGATGCGGGGTACACAGCGGAGGAAACACGCTGGCTGCTGGATCCGACGCACCCGTTTCGGCCAGAAGGGAATTCTACGTCGGGCCAGAATCAGATGGCCTTTCGCGGCAAGGGTCGTGCGAACGTCTATTCGCAGCCCTGGTTGGCGCCCGATCCGGGCCTCGTCGGCGTGTCTGGAAAGATCGGCGAAGGATTCGATCTTGATGGCGATCCCCGCAATGGATTTGTCAGCCCGGATGGCAAGACGACCGGCATCGACAACATGTTCTACAAGTCCCTCGGATGCTGGTTGACCTATCGCGGGCCCGCGCGACAGTCCCAGCACGCCATGAGCAAGAACGACGAGATGCGCGAAGGCGAATGGACCGTCGCCGTCGTTGTCTGGGGCGAGGGCGACGACCCCTTGAATGATGACCACGTGCGGCTGGGTTTTTACAACAGCCAGGATGCCCTGGTGAAGGATGGCAATGGCGACATCGCGCGAGGCTATACGTTTCGGATAGCCCCCGACGCCAGGCTCGAGGCGATCTTTGAGGCGAAGACGATTGATGGCGTTATCGTTACGCCCAAGCCCGCAGATGAAGTCTGGTTGCGCGAGGCCAGCTATGCGCGCGCGCTGCAGTTGCTGAAGGCGCAGGCCCGGCTGGAGATGAAGGCCGATGGCACGCTCAAGGGGCATATCGGGGGCTATCGCCCCTGGTCCGAGATCTATCGCGGCTGGATCGATGCGCGAGGCGCCGTCATCGAGAAGCTGACATGGGTGCAGCTGCCCGGCCTGTATTATTCACTCAAGCGGCATGCGGATTTCAGTTCCGAGGGCGCTGCCGGAGAAAAGACGCATATCTCCTTCGCGCTGCGAATCGACGCGGTTCCCGCTTATGTGATGACGCCTGACGCAACCGAGCTGGTGAAGGGCGTCGTCTCCTACAAGTCGATTGCTCCTCCCTCGCGTGTTCTTCGAGCGATTCCGAGCGAGCTCGGCGAGCGCGTCGTGGACGGCATCGTGAAGACCAAGGATGGCGTCATACTCGGCGGTCCAGATGTGGTGATCCCGCCGCCGCCCTCGGCAAGCACATCGGCAGCGACCGGCGGCGGATCGCCATAGGTCGCCTGTTCCGGTCTGCCGATGGCGCCGTCAGGCCAATGCGACGCGATCTCTGCATCGGCCGGCTTTTCAGCCGCAGCGTGAATGGCGCGAATTCCCCACAAGCGTCGCCGCAGGCCAAAGTGATCCGCCACGCAGTCTGGCTCTACTTCGCTTGACCTTGAGTATTCGGGACTGCTCTTCCACCGACACAGGTGTTGTTTCCGGCGGATTCGATCTGCGTCCGGTTCAGAGACGGAACCACATACGACATGAGGCGTCGCTTCGGCGACATTGATGCGAAAGCAGCCTCTCGAATTCATCCGCGCCGGAAAAATTCGCTTTCTAACGCGATGCCGGAGACGCCCTCGCGGCGACTGCGCAATGGCGCGCCCGCCGCAAACTCAGTTCGGGGCTTTGTCGAGATTCCAGAGGGCCAAGTCCCGGAGAGCAGGCCTCTATTCAGAAGCTCCGCGACGGCCGCCCCGGAGACCGGGCCTCTCTGGCTGGGGCGCAGGGATTCGAACCCCGGAATGGCGGTACCAAAAACCGCTGCCTTACCACTTGGCGACGCCCCAGCAGAGGGAGCGGACAATTACGCAATTCGCGTTGCGAAGGCAACTGGCCCGGCGGCCGCGGTTTTGACCCGAAAATCGGGCCTGAATCCGGGCCGGAATGCGGCCCTTGGCGGGCCGTTTTACAAGGCGGCTACGGCGTTGCGCCCTCTAATGAAAGCCGCTATAGCCCCCGCTCCGTCGGAGTATAGCTCAGCCTGGTAGAGCGCTTGCTTCGGGAGCAAGAGGTCGTTGGTTCGAATCCAGCTACTCCGACCAGGTTCTGCAAACCCCTGAAAATCCCGCTCCCGCCCCTTTTCCGCGATAGGGTGTGTGATGGCCGTTCCGCCCTTCTCCGTTTGCCGATAAGCATGACCTGAATTGCGCCCCAGCACGTATGAGTCTGGGGCGCGTCAGTCTGGCGGACCGGCCGGGAGACATCCGGAATGAGAACTTTCCTTCTGAGCTTCCTCGGCGGCATGGCCGCTCTGGTCGTCTTCTTCATCCTGATCCCGATCGTCCTCCTGCTGTCCTTCCTGCCGTCCGGCGAGCCGGCCCCGGCAAAGAACGCCGTGCTCGAAATCGACCTGCGGGAAAGCCTGCCCGACCAGCCGGCCAGCGACGGCTTCAGCGCACTCTTCTCCCAGCTGTCCTTCGTGCAGGTCCTGTTGCGCCTCAACGCCGCGGCCGAGGACCCCAATGTGAAGGGCGTATTTGTCCGCGCCGCCGAATTCGACCTCGGCTCGTCGCGCGCCGAGGAGCTGCGCGAGGCCTTCCTCCGCCTCAAGGCGAAGGACAAGTTCATCATCGCGCACTCCCAGGGCTTTGTCGCCTCGGGCCCCGCCGCCTATCGCGCCATTTCCGCCGCCGACGAGATCTGGCTCCAGCCGGGCGCCTCGTTCGAGACGCCGGGCATAAGCTTCGAGACGCTCTTCCTCGGCGGCGCCTTCGAGATGCTGCGCGTCACGCCCGAAATGGAGCAGTTCTACGAGTACAAGAACGCCGTCGACACCTACAAGGGCAAGGCCTATTCCGCGCCGCACGCCGAGGCGATGACGGCGTTGGCCACCAGCGTCTGGACGCATTCGATCGCCGACATTGCCGCCGACCGGAAGATGGATCCCGCGGCCCTGCGCGCGATCATGGAAGACAGCCCCTATCCGGCAGAAAAGGCGCTCGAGCTGAAGCTCGTCGACAAGCTCGGCTGGCCGGAAGAAGCCGCCGACGCCGCCAAGGCGCGCGCCAGCAAGGGCGAACTCATTTCGATCGCCGACTACGTCTCCCCCTCGCGGGGCGGCAAGGCCGTCATCGCCGTGGTGGGCGGTGAAGGCGATATCGTCACCGGCGAAGGCGGCGGCGGTGACATCTTCGGCGTCGGCGCGCCTGTGTTCGCCTCCGACCGCGTCGCGAAGGAACTGCTCGATCTTGTCGATGACGACTCGGTCGACGCCGTCGTGTTCCGCGTCGATTCCGGCGGCGGTTCGGCCATCGCATCCGACCAGATCTGGCGCGCCGTCGAACGCCTGCAGGAATCCGGCAAAAAAGTCGTCGTCTCCATGGGGTCGGTCGCAGCCTCGGGGGGCTATTACGTCGCCGCCGGCGCCGACGCCGTCGTCTCCACGCGCTCCACCATCACCGGCTCGATCGGCGTCTTCGGCGGCAAATTCGCCGTCGCGGACGGGCTGCGCCAGATCGGCGTCAATCCGGACGAGGTCCGCGTCGGCGGCGAATTCGCTTCCGCCTACTCGGCCGAAAAGCTCACCAACGCCCAGCGCGTCAAGCTGCACGACTCGCTTGAGCGGGTGTATCAGCGCTTCACCACGCTGGTCTCCGAAGGCCGAGGTTTACCGATCGAGCGCGTGCGCGAAATCGCCAAGGGCCGCATCTGGTCGGGCGAGACGGCGAAGGAGATCGGGCTGGTCGACGAAACCGGCGATCTGATCGACGCCATCCAGAAGGCGAAAGTGCTGGCCGGCTTCAAGCCGGACGACCGCGCCCAGATCCGGCTGAAGCTGCACGAAGCCTCGCCGCTTGAACTTCTGACGGGCGCGCTGGCGACCGCCAGGATGTCATCGGGCGAACGTCAGGCCGTCGAAATGCTCGCCTCGGTCGTCGGCCGCAAGCGTGCACAAGCCCTGCTCGGCCAGATCCGCCAGCTCTCGGAAAAGTCGGGCGCCCGCGTCTGGTCCGCCCCGGTGATCGAACGCTAGCTTTCAAGCCCGGCGCCGGCCGGGTAGGCTCGCGCCCATCCTCCAGTGCTTGCGCCAGATCAAGCACGCCGATCCCTCGCCATTCTAATGTGTGCGAGAGAGAAGAGGCCATGAGCACGTCGCGCGAGGACCCCGCGGAGAAAAGCGGATATCTCCGCTATTTCTACCGCAATTGGCGACCGACCCGCCTCGCGCGGATTTGGAACGGCGCCTATGCGTGGGTCACGGCGCTCGGGCTCACGCCGCCGATCCTGGTGACGCTGCAGGTCAAGAGCCGGCGCGACGGGCGCCTCGCTTCCACGATTCTCGTCGGCGCGCATCATCACGGCGAACGTTATCTGGTTTCGATGCTGGGGAACGGCTCGGAATGGGTGCACAATGTGCGCGCCGCGGGCGGGCGAGCGCAGATCAAGCGCGGCCGCTCGCGCCTGGTCACGCTCACCGAAATCCCGCCGGCAGAGCGCGCGCCGATCCTCAAGGCGTGGTGCCAGGTCGCCACCAGCGGCCGCAAGCATCTGCCTGTGCCGTACGATGCGCCAGTATCTGCCTTCGAGGCGATCGCGGCGGACTATCCGGTGTTTCGCATCGATTCGGCGGTCGAGCCGGCGCCGGCGCCGTAGGCGGCCGATCGGCAGCGCGGCAGGAGCGCCGCTCGCCCGAGGCGTCGAGCCCAAATCGCTCACACAGAACGGCGACATCGGCGCGGTCGATCTCGCGCTGTTCGAAGCTGGTCTTGAACCTCACCAAATGCACGGCGGCGACACGTCCGTTATGCCTTGCGCCGGCGAGGATGAAGGAAACCCGCGAAATTGGTGACGATCATTCCATGCGCGAAAAGGCGCAGCCCTGAAACGCTTGGGTTTTTTCAAAGCCGTTCCGCCTGCGGATTCATCACTGTTAACCAGCCCGGTAACCTTTCGCCGTCAAAGTCCCCCTCGGCGACACTCGCCAGATCAGAAGGATCCGCTATGAGTGATACTATCGACGAAATCCGGAGGCTTTCCGGTGAAGCGTTTGACAGGGCAAAACCTGGCGCTGCTCGTCTTCCCATGCTTCGGCGTCTCAGCGAGCTGCTTGAAGAATCCGAAGCCGCCACAGAAATTACCTTCGGTTACACCGAAGAAGATGAAGAGCAGATCACGATCGACCCCGTGGCCGACGAGATCGAGCGCATCGAGCTCCGGTCGAAGCTAGGCATAGCGGCATAGCCGGCCGGACTACGCGCTGACCCTCACAACTGTTGCTTCAACAGGAAAACCCCTCGCCACGCTCGGCGGGGGGTTTTTGTTTGTGCGCTATCTTTCGGGAGCGCCGGGCGCCTGCCCGGCAAAGCTTCACCGCGCGATCGGTCGTGGAGGAAAGGCTTGGCCGGGCAGGCGCCCGGCGCTCCTACGCAGCAGTCGCTAGGTGATATTTCGTCGCGAGGCTGAATGGCCCAGCGGCCTTCACGCGGCCCGTCTCCGCCAGGTGGATCACATGCGCCAGCACGGAATGGCACGCGGCCGGATGCAGGCGCTTGTCCACCTCCTTGTAGATCACCGCCACCATGTCCGGGATCAGGGTGTCGCCGGCCTTCAGCCGATCGATGATCGCCTGCTCGCGCGCCTTGCGGTGCGTGATGTAGGCGTCGAGGAACGGCGCGACGTTCGTCACCGGCGGGCCGTGCGTCGGCCATATCGTCGAGAAGCCGCGCTCGCGGATCTTCTCCAGGCTCGCGAAGTAGTCGCCCATATGCCCGTCGGGCGGCGAGATCACCGTCGTCGACCAGCCCATCACATGGTCGCCCGAGAACAGCGCATTCTCTTCCTTCAGTCCGAAACAAAAATGGTTGGACGTGTGGCCAGGCGTGGCGATGGCCTCGATCGTCCAGTTCGACCCCTTGAAGACGTCGCCGTCCCTTATGGTGATATCCGGCTTGAAGCGCAGGTCGTCGCCCGCCTCCATCCGCACTTCGCTCTCGCTCGGTATCGCGGGCCCGCCCGCATAGACTTTCGCGCCCGACCATTTCGCCAGCGGATGCGCCAGCGGCGAGTGATCCATGTGCGAATGCGTCACCAGCACGTGGGTGATGCGCTCGTCTTTCAGTTCGCGCTTCAGCGCCTCGAAATGCTCCTCGACCATCGGGCCGGGATCGATCACCGCAACGTCGCCCTCGCCGATGATGTAGACGCCGGTTCCGAGATAGGTGAATGGCCCCGGATTCTCGGCGATCACGCGGCGCACGCGCGGGCTGACGCGCGCAGCATTGCCGTACTTGAATTCAAGCTCTCGTACGAACGGGATCCCGCTCATGGTCGACTAACCCTCGATCACTAGCTGGCTATGGCGCAAACGCCGTCCCAAATGCGCGCGCAAGCAGGCGGGTCGCGCGCAGTTTCTGCCCCAAAGGCAAAGCAACAGGCGGGCCCATGTCCGTCTTGTTCGCATCAACGATATATATCCGTCCGTCCTGCCTGTCTCGGAGCACGTCCACTCCGCCCCAGTCAAGCTTGATTTCCTTGGCGAAGCGCCGGATCAGGTCGACCTCAGCCGGGCTGAACACGTCGTCGGGCTGCACCCAGTCGACGCTTACATTTTCGTTGGCGAATCGCCGCGACAGCGGCCGCCGCTTGCGGAACACGATCACCGCCTCGCCGTTGACCGTGCAGGTTCTGAGATCCTCCACCAGCCCGCCCTCGATCTCGTTGTCGACGAGCTTCTGATAGCTCCGTCCTGATACGCGCTCGAACGGCCCCTGGACCACGCGCCCGTCGTGCGCCGCATTAATCTCCGACTTGTCGACGACAGCACCGCGGTATGTGGCAGGATCCACCGCCAGCGCATATCCCGCAACCCGCCCGAACGCCTCCGCCACTGCTGACTTCGAAACGTCGCGGCAGTTGAAATTCACCGTGCGTACTTTCTTCTGCCGCCTCGAAAGGTCGGGAAGCTGCGGTTCGCACGTTGTCGAATCATCGAACTGCATGACAATGTCGGCCTGCGATACATCGTCGATCTGCTTGGCGCCTGCGCACTGCATCACCGGCCATATCAGATACCAGGGCCGCGGCCGGTCCGGCAGAAAGGCGATCGTCGGCGGTTTGTGCCCCGACAGCCTGCGCGACAGCCGCCAGATGTTGGCGGCGCTGTAGAAACAGAACCAGGTGAAAATGTCGTGCCAGAGCTTCACGTCCAGCGTGAAGCGATGGCCCGTCTTCTTCACGAGGACGATATTGTCTTCGACGACGAAGTCCGAGGTCCAAAGCCAGTTAGCCAAATGCGTACGCCTTTCCTGGGTCTCATCACAATGCCGGCCCGGACCTGTGCGTCCGTGTCCCGGCCTATGCCCCCTCGGTGTCGTATTCGTCTCCCCGCTGCTTCAGCGAGGCCGGGCTGGAGATAAGCCCTCAGCCAAGATCTTGGTCCGTTCCGCAGCGTGAACCCGGACCGACCGGATCCCTCGGCGCGTGCAACCTACTATCGTGCGCCGAGCTGGCGCAAAGCATCTTTCAATGCAGACAGGTTATACCCCGCCCCATTGGCCGCCTGCACAATATCGTCGGCGCTCATGGCCCCGTTTTTCGCCTGCGCCAGCGCCCACGCCGTCACGGAACGCGTGCCCGACCTGCAGTAGGCGATCGTCTTTCCCGTTGCCTTTACCGCAGCATCCACGGCCGCGGGCGTCGCCTGCCCCACGAACGGGGCGTGAACATAGGTTAGGCCCGCCGCCTCGGCCGCGCGCTTCACATCGGTCGCCTTCGCGCCATCGGGCGCTTCATCGTCCGGCCGGTTGGAAATGATGTGTTTGAAGCCCTGCGCCTTGAGCTCCGCCACATCCTCGACGTTGAGCTGAGGGGCGACCGCGAAGGTCGCTGTAACGTGTCTTACGTCCGCCATGCCTGCTCCGTTCATGTTCGCGGGAAGAATACACCCTCCGCGCGGCAATATCGCCCGCTTGCCTGAAGGCGCGCGATCGTCCTCATATAAGCCCGCTGCTGCAGAGGACGTAACCCTAGGTGCCGGACAAGGTCGGTTCGTCCTCCCCATCCTCGCCTGCAATGGCATCGTCAGCATTGGCTCGCCTCGCCTCGCGCATCCCGTGGGCCTATGCCGCCCGGCGCGTTCTTGCCGCCATTCCCACTATGCTGGCCATCATCACCATCGCCTTCTTCATGGTGCGCGCCGCCCCCGGCAATCCATGGTCCGCCGAACGCAAACTGCCGCCCCAGATCGAAGCGAACCTCAAGGCCTCGATGGGCCTCGATAAGCCTCTTCACGAGCAGTACTTCGACTATGTCGGCAAGGTGGTTACAGGCGATCTCGGCCCCTCGCTGCGGAATAAGGACAAGTCCGTCGCCGAACTGATCGGCGAAGGCCTGCCTGTCTCGCTCACCATCGGCGCGCTCGCCATCTCCATCGCCATCTTCTTCGGCGTCGGCCTGGGCGTCATCGCCGCCATGCGCCAGAATTCGCCCGCCGACTACGGCGCGATGGGCCTCGCCATGATCGGCATCTCGATCCCCACTTTCGTCACAGGGCCATTGCTCTCGCTCGTCTTCGGACTCTGGCTGGGGTGGTTCGCCGTCGCCGGCCTCGATCTCGGCCAGATGAATGTCTACAACCTCACCCTTCCCGTCATCACGCTCGCCCTGCCGCAGATCGCCATCATTTCCCGCCTGATGCGCGCCTCGATGATCGAGGTGCTGCGCTCCAACAACATCCGCACCGCGCGCGCCAAAGGCCTCAGCGAGCGGCGCATCCTCCTGCGCCACGCCGCCCCTGCCGCCATCCTGCCCGTCGTCAGCTATCTCGGCCCCGCCATCGTCGGCGTCATCACCGGCTCGGTCGTCGTCGAGCGCGTCTTCGGCCTGCCCGGCGTCGGCCAGTCCTTCATCGACGGCGCCATGACCCGCGACTACACGCGCGTGATGGGCACGGTGATCCTCTATGGCGGGCTGATCATCCTCTTCAACTTGATCGCCGACCTGCTTTACGCCGTCCTCGATCCCAAGGTGCGCTACGAATGATCGAAGCATCCTGTCATTGCGGCGCGGTGCGCTATCACGTCGAACAGGCGCCTGAATGGGTGCTCGACTGCAACTGCTCGATATGCCGCCGCCGTGGCAGCCTGTGGGCCTACTATCCGCAGCGCGACGTAAAGTTCGCGACCAAGCCCGGCACGCTGACTTATGTCTGGGGCGACCGGACGTCGGCGGCCCACCACTGCCGGACCTGCTTCTGCCTGACCCACACCACCATCATCGGCACGGACGACGCAGAACAGATCGGCGTCAATGCGCGACTGATGCACGGCCTCGATCCGGCCAAGGTCCGTGTGGTCCAGAAGAACAATGGCAATGACGGCGTGTTCTGGACCAAGTCGGATCAGCCCGTGCTGCCCAGCCACGACTTGCCGGACCAGGACTTGCCGGAACCTCCGCAATGATTGCCGCAGCCGCGCCTTCGGAAAAAATCGAGCTGATGAACCGCGCGGCCATCAAGGGCCGCTCGCTCTGGGACGATTCGCGCCGGCGCCTGCTCTCCAACAAGGCCGCCATGGCCGGTTTCATCGTGCTCGGCCTGCTCGTCCTTATCGCCGTTCTCGGCCCTCTCCTCTGGCCGCACGACTTCTCGAAACAGTACCGCGAGCTGCGCGAGATCCCGCCGACGCTCAAGAACCTTCACATCTTCGGCACGGACATATACGGGCGGGACATGGTCGCCCGCGTCATCATGGGCCTTGGCGTGTCGCTTGCCGTCGGCGCCATCGCCACGCTGGTCAGCCTCGTCATCGGCGTCGCCTGGGGCGCCATAGCGGGCTTTGCCGGCGGCCGCATCGACCAGCTGATGATGCGCTTCGTCGATGTGATGTACGCCATGCCCTTCATCTTCTTCGTCATCCTGGTGACGGTGGTCTTCGGCCGCCACATCTTCCTGATCTTCCTCGCCATCGGCGCCGTCGAGTGGATGACCATGGCCCGCATCGTCCGCGGCCAGACGCTGATGCTGAAGCAGAAGGAATTCGTCGAAGCCGCCCGCGCCGCCGGCGTGAAACCCATCGGCCTCGTCATCCGCCACATCCTGCCCAACCTGCTCGGCCCCGTCGCCGTCTACGTCACGCTGACCATGCCGGTCGTCATCCTGCAGGAGAGCTTTCTCTCTTTCATCGGCCTCGGCGTGAACGAGCCGCTCACCTCCCTCGGCCGCCTGATCTCCGAAGGCCAGAAAGAACTCGGCAGCCCCTGGATGCTCTTCGCCCCCGCCATAACCATGGTCGTCACCCTCTTCTCCCTCAACTTCATCGGCGACGGCCTGAGGGACGCGCTGGACCCGAAGGACCGATAGGCCCCGCCCTCGTCCACCACCGCCGCTGTCATTCCGGAAACGCGAAGCGTTATCCGGAACCCAGAGGCTCGATGCGAGGTCTAGGTGTGGCCCTTGCGACAACGACGACTTGTTCCGTATCCTCATTTACCGAGATAGGTTCATGCGTGCAGTGATTCTGATCGGGCTGGTTTTGGCTGCGGGACTCTCAGCAGCAGCGACATGCGCCCAACAGACAACCTTGCGACGCGGCGAAATTCGTGTGGAACGACGAGGAGACGACGGCCTAACTCAATCTCTTGAGGTTGCGATTGTTGACGCTGCGCGAACGAGCCGGAAAATCCAATTGACTCAGGTTGAAGCTGCATGCGCCATCCGAATTGCTGATCACGTGTTGCCAAATGCCAATCCTCCGACGGCATTCCGATATTCGGTGCTTTTTTTTCGACCGAACGGGAGCACAGCAAGGAAACAGCGCTGGTAGCTGCGACATCGATAAAGTGACGGCATGCGCGGCACGAATAGTGGCGGAGGCCGAAGCTCTGTTTAGCGGCACTTGCTGATCGGATTGGATTGTCAGGTTCGAGGGCTCAGGATTTTGCCGGACTTTGATCGTGCGCCAGGAGTCCAGCGGTTCCGACGTTCGGGACAGACTCCGCAGGGCGATGTTCGCCGAGGCCCCGCGTTGAATCGGCGGTGACTCGGATTGCAAGATAAAGCAAACGACTCGCATTTCATGCAAGTCGTTTGGTTCCGCGCCTTCGCCCGGAATGACACCGCTGGAAGCCGGTCCAACGCAGCCGGATAACCCTGCAGTTTGAAGAAATCTTCAGCCCCCAAAATCCCAGCAAAACCGCGCCAGAGTTCACTTTCCCGCTGTAGGATAACTTTTCAGTTGTCCCCACGCCTGCCCCGTCAGGCGATACTGCCCGCATGGCGCTGGTCAACATCCTGTTGGCGATCTTCTATCCGCTGGCCCCCGTGGCGCAGCTGATCGAAGGCGTGCGCCACGTGCTTGCCTGCTTCCGCAGAGGCTTCGAGGATCCGGACTACCTCGACGAGCTGAGAGGCGATTACGCCCAGCTCGCAGAGCTCGACCGCGTCATCGCCGACATGGAGGCGATCCTCCACATCGCCGTCTGGCACATGGCCCGCTTCAAGCTGGGTCTGCCTTACCAGGAGCACCGCCGCAACGGCCGGGCCCGGCCGGGCAACCGGCTTAGCGTCGAGTCGGTCCGCGGCCGCCTCGAGCGCGCCTGCGGCATGCTGGGCGAGCTCGAGCGCATGGCTGTGCGCCGCGCCTGGCGCCTCAAGCGCCTTATCGACGCCAACCCGCTCGGGCTGGCCGGGCATCGCCCTGCAACTCCGCCGCTGTCATCGACGACGACGATTTTTCAGAGGGTGCGACAAAAATCGTCGGCGGCCAGCCCCAGGGCGGGCCAGCGCATCCGTGGGCCGCCCTGGCGCGGGCGCAATCCCGAAATCACAGCCCGACCCAGCCCGCAGGCCTTACCTGCGAGAACGAGACGCCATGCCTGAAGACTTGACGCCGGCCCTGCGCCCCCACCCTGCTCGCACCAACCCGGAATGGCGCGCGCCAGGTTCAGAGCGCTTGGGTCAGCAGCTCTTCGGCGCCTTGCCCTCGCCAACCGCTTTCTGGAAAGCAGCCACCCGCCTGTCGGCATCGGCCTTCGCCTCGGCCGCCAGCTTCTGGATGTCCGCGGTCTTCGACAGGTCGAACTCGGCGCTCGCCAGAACCTTGTCGCTTTTGTCCAGGATATCGACTTTCAGCTTCGCCGGCTTCTTCTCTCGCACCAGGTCCGCAAACCGGCGCTCTCCGGCGCCCGAGTCATTGCCGGCCCAGCTCAGCGCATTTTGGGCGCCAGCGATTCCCCGGATCTGCACCGCGGACATCGGCGGCGCCTTTCCAGCTCCCGGATTGGTGACCCGCGTGACCATGACATCCGCATCCACCGGTCCCGCAAGCTCGCCCGCATCGCTCATCCGATAGTCGAGCAAGATCCGTGGCCGCGCAAAATAGTCGCTCTCCTGCCCGACGCCCTCCATTCGTTCCGGCAGGAAGGATACGATCAGCTTCTGCGGCTGGCCCTGACCATCGAGCGTGTAGGTCGCCAGCGCCTCGCCGATCGAACTGTCCGCGCTGCCCTCGCACATCGCCTGCGCCGATGCAGGAGCGGCAACAAGAACGCCGGCCACGAAGAGAAGCAGGAAGCGCATACCCGAAAGATACGCCCCCTGCTGGTTCCGGTCCATCGATCACGCGCAGGGAAGCCGCGCTGTGCAAAGCTCAGGGAATCTTGGCTTTGCCGTCGGCGCCGAGCTCCACCAATCCCATCCGGTTGCCGGCCGGGTCGAAGAACAGCCCAAGAACCACGACGCCCTTCACCTCGAACCGCGGCGCATGGATCTTTCCGCCATGGGCGACCACTTTGCCGAGGGAGGCCGTCACATCCGGCACGCCGATATAGATCACCTTCTCTGCCGGATCAGTGCGCAACGTCCCCGACAATGGCGAACCGCCGATCGGCACGCTCAAACTCCCCGTCGGCCCGCTCTCCCATCCGAACACGTCCTTGTAGAACGCCGCGAGCTTTGCGTCTGCGGGTCCGGCGATATCGAAGAAGACGATTGGAGCTGCGGTCATGGCGGTTCCCGATGCTGGTTGTTGCGCGTGAGCGGCGCCGGTCGCGAAAAGGACGGCGGCGAAGGCGGCGTGAAACAAGGTTCGCATCACGCCGCCGCCTGTCTTGCCGGCATGAAGCGGCTGTTGCGCAGCAAGCCGGCCGAAATCAGAGACACCAGCACGCCGACCGGAAACATCTCGGTGAAACTGATCGGCATGCGGATCAGCGGATTCATGTACATTTCCCCGAAACTCACAGCCTCGGCAGTGATTTTCTGGAGCTCGGCCTCCGATGCTCCTCGCGCCTGCGCCTGCGCCAGCACCTGTTCCTTCATCATGGCCGGGAAATCCAGGTTGGACATGGCCAGCACGATCTCCCATCCGAAGACCCAGCCCAGCGTTGCGACTGCGCTGATCCCGATCCCGACGCCAAGCGCAGGGAAGAACTTGATCACCCCGCCGCGGGCGACATCGCGATGATGCTTGATCCCCAGGAAGACGACCGTAAGGGCGACCAGCTGGGTCAGGTAGCCGACCACCACGCCGTTTTCCGGCGGGGCCTGGCCGCCGCCGGCCCAGGTCAGCGAGCCTGCGACCATGAAGGCGCCGACGATAAGTGCGCCGATGGCGCCGAAGATGAGGATTGTGCGGATCATGGATAGGCCCCCTCTGACGATTGAAGATGGCCCATCCCAGACACGCAGCCTAGGCGGCGCTCAATCGCCCGAAAGGGTGATTTTCGCGAAATCACCCAAATCCCCGGCGTTACACGCGTCGTCATTACCGGATCATACCGAGTTCGCGCGCCTTCAGGATCGCCTCCGTCCGCCGGTTGACCTCGAGCTTGTCGTAGAGGCGGGCGATGTGGGTTTTCACGGTGTTCGGGGAAACGCTGAGCCGGCCCGCGATCTCCTTGTTCGACTGACCCGCCGCCAGAAGATGGAGCACTTCCAGCTCCCGCTCGCTGATCCCCAGGGCCTGCTGGACTTTGACGTTTGGCTCAAACTGCGCAGGCGCCGGGCCCCGCCGGAACAGCTTCGCCCCGACCCATATTCCCAGCCCCATGAAGCCCACGGCCAGCATGGCCAAATAGACCTCAAACGGATGCGTCCGCGCCATGAACTGGAATTCCAGCCATTGCAGTACGAACACGCCTGCCGCCAGCGCGAGGCCGTAGATCAGAACCGTCCTCAGCATTTCCGCCCCGCGCACGCCTATTCCACCCGCTTGACGCGGATTGCCCTGCGGTTGCCGATCTTCATCATGAACGTGCCTAGCGCCGCCTTGCGGATTTCGGCGGTGAGGCCCGGATCGTTCAGCCGTTCGAGGCTGGTCTCGTCGGTCTGGCGCCAGACCTGGCCATTCTCCATCGTGAAGCGGTAGTGGCCATCAGCACCGGTGCTCACCTGCTTGATCGCGAGGGTGACCTTGTCGGGCGATTGAACATCCGCCGCCTTGGGCGCGGCCGCCGCCACGGGCGCCGGCTTCTCGACCAGTTCCGCCAGCGCGGGCCGTTGCAGGCCGAACGCGTCCTTCTCTGCCTTCTGGATCTGCTCGCGACTTACCACCCCGACCTCGCCAGCGCTCTGGGCCTGCTTCAATCCGGCGACAGCCGCATCGTAGCAAGCCAGCCGCGCGGCGCTGTCTTCCATCGCTGCACAGGCATAGATCCCGTCCAGCGGCTGCGCTCCCTGCGCGAAGGCCGGCGCAGCGCAGAGGATGAGCACGGAAGCGAAAGCGATACGCATGGGTTAGGCTCTTTCGGTTGTAGTCTAGTTCACGCGCTCGACTCGGACCGAACGCGAGCCGCCGAGCGACAGCAGGAAACTTCCCATCAGCGCTTTCTTGATTTCGGCGGTCCACGGTCCGGACCCGACGCCACGCAGCTTCTCGGCGTCGATCTGCTTCCAGATCTGGCCGTTCTCCATCACGAAGCGGTATTTGCCGTCGCCGCCTGTGGAGATCGATTTGACCGCCAGGCTTACCTTGTCGACCGACTGCTCTTTCCGGGCAGCGGCGGCGGCCTTGGTTTCGGCAGGCGTTCTTTGCGGCGCAGTCAGCGACGCCGTATCGGCCTTCGGCGTCCCGAAAGCGTCGGTCTGCTGCTGCGGTTTGACGCCCGGTGTGGCGGCAGTCGCCGAGAGGCGGCCTTTTTTCAACTCCGGAACCAGGGCGTCGAAACACGCATGCCGCTGTCCGGCGTCCTCCATGTCCGCGCAGGCATAAACCTTCGCCATTGTCTCCTGCGCGAAAGCCGGAGCTGCAAGCAGGATGAACGGAACCAGACACAGCACTCGCATTGGTCATACTCTTTCGTGACGGCGTCTTCTGGCGCTGAGGACTTTCAATTCGCCTTACTGTGACGTTAGTTTCGCCGGGAGAAAAGCCGCCCAGTGCACGGGAAGAACCGGCGTTGGCCTGATAAAGGAACTGCCATGCGCCTAAGGTCACGCATTCTGGTCGGCATTGCCGCCGCAGCCCTCGCGCTCGGCGCTTGCGGAGGCCCCTCGCAGAAGCAGACGGCCGCCAACCTCGAAACCACCCTGCGTCGCGGCGTCGCGGCAACCCCGGACTCGGTCGACCCCCATAAGGCTCAAGGCACCTGGGAAAACGACATCATCGGCGACATGTTCATCGGCCTGTTCACCGAGGATGCAAAGGCCCTTCCCATTCCGGGGATCGCCGAAAGCTGGGTCATCTCCGACGACCAGCTCACCTGGACGTTCAAGCTCAAGCGCACCAACTGGTCTGACGGCCAGCCGCTGACCGCGAAGGACTTCGAATATTCCTTCCGCCGCCTGCTCGACCCCAAGACGATCGGCGCGGTCTATGCCTCGGTGCAGTATCCGATCAAAAACGCCGAGGCCGTGAACAGCGGCAAGCTGTCGGTCGATCAACTCGGCGTCAAAGCGCTCGACGACTACACGCTTGAAGTGAAACTTGAACATCCCGCGCCCTACCTGCCGGGCCTGCTAAAGCACTACACGGCGTTCCCGGCGCCGATGCACGTCGTCGAAAAGCTCGGCGACCAGTGGACGCGGCCGGAGAACATCGTCGTCAACGGCGCCTACAAGCTGGCGCAGTGGCGCTCAGGCGATTTCATCCGCCTCGTCAAGAGCGACGCCTTCAGCGACGCCGCCAATGTCTGCTTCAACGAAATCATCTACTCCTTCCAGTCCGATCATGACGCCGTCGTCCGCCGCGCAGAGGCCGGAGACATCGACATGAACACCTTCTTCCCGACCGGGCAGATAGAAGAGACCAAAAAGAAACTGCCCGGATGGCCGCGCGTCTCGCCGATGATGGCGAACACCTACGTCTCTCCAAACGTCACGAAGCCGCCGTTCGACGACGCCCGCGTGCGCAAGGCGATCGCGCTGGCGATGGATCGCGAATACATCACGAAGGACATCCTCAGGGGCGGAGAGATCCCCGCCTATGGCTTTGTGCCTGAGGGCATCAACGGCTACACCAACCCCGCCAAGTTCAGCTGGAAGGACATGCCGCGCGAACAGCGCCTCGCCGAAGCCAAGACATTGCTCGAACAGGCGGGCTACGGTCCGAACAAGCCGCTGTCGTTCGAGTATCTCTTCCGGGCCTCGGGCAACAATCCGCGTATCGCGCCGGTGCTGCAGGACAACTGGAAGGAGATCGCGCCCTGGGTCGACGCCCAGATACGCCAGGTCGAAACCAAGGATCTCTACAAGCAGCTGCAGCAGAAGGACTTCACCCTGTCGGATGCCGGCTGGGTGGCCGACTACGACGATCCCTACAACTTCCTCTACCTCCTGGATTCACGCACGGGCCCGATGAACTATGGCGGCTATGCAAACCCGGCCTATGACAAGCTGATAGACGCCTCGAACCTCGAGCTCGACCCAGCCAAGCGGGGCGCGCTGCTGCACGATGCCGAACAGATGATGCTGGACGAGACCGGCATCATTCCTCTGCTTGTCCGCGTGACGCAGGACATCGTCTCGCCGGACATCACAGGCTACGAGGATAATCCGTCAGACATCCACCGGGTGCGGTATCTGTGCCGGAAGAAGGCCGGATAATAGAAGAGAGATGACTGCGCCAGTCAGTCTTTCCCGCCCGGCTTCGGCTCATCGCTCGATGGATTTTTGTCAGGAGAAACACCGGCCCCCGGAACTGCGCGAGATATCCAGAAACTCGTCGGGCGTGTCGCCTTCGGTGACGACATCGCCGTACATCTTGCGCAGCGTTCGGCCGATCGCGTCCAGCCTCCGAAAGCCGCTCATCACTGCCCTCTGAGCGCGAACGCGAGCTCGTCGAGAAACTCCTTTACCTGGCCGGCATTGCTGCCGGTGTCGGCGCCGGCCACGCGGCTGGCCGAGCGCACATCGATCCGCGACCCATCGTTGGTAGGCGTGATGCGAACTGCGATATCCGAGGCGAGCCCGTACCAGAAACTATAGCGCACGGCTTCGAGTTGACCGTTCGGCGGGTCGCTCAGCATCACGCTCCAGCCAAGCTGCTTGGCGATTTTTTCTGCGGCGACGGTCGCATCCGGCGGCGCCAGCTTCACCATCAGCGGCTTGAGCTCGTAGACCTCGCCCTGCGCCTCGGCGAACGATTTGCCTGACCACTTGCCTGCGCCTTCCGCAATCATCGCATCGTCCCGGATACGAGCCGCCCCCGCGGCCTCGCGGGCGCGCAAAGTCGCTTCGCTGAACGCTACAGGCTGCGTCCAGTCAGTCTGCACGTCATTCAGCGGCGGCAGTTCCGAGCGCAATACCGATTGACCATAGAGCGTGCCTGCGCCTGTGCCGGCCGCGACCAGCAGCAGCACGCCCACGATCGCGCCGCGATGCCTCTTGGCGGTCAGCGATACGACCAGGCCCAGCAGGGCGAACAACCCGGCGCCTGCAAAGACGAGCATCGCCCATGTCTCGACGCCGGCGGTTGAACCGGGAAGGTCCAGCACGCCCATGCGATAGAGCACCGGCCCGGCGCCAAGCATCGCTACGCCGGCAATGACCAGCGCAAAGGACGCAGCAAGGCTTCCGCCGCGCAAAAGCCCCGGGCCTCCCCGCCCAGCCTTGGGGACCGCGTCGCTCGCAGTGTCGGTCATTCAGCCGCCTGGATCGTCGGCAGTTTGTGGCCCTTGAACGTCTCGCGAAGTTGCAGCTTGTTGATCTTGCCGGTGGCGCCGAGCGGAATCTTGTCGGTGAACACGACATCGTCCGGCATCCACCACTTGGCGATCTTGCCATTGAGAAAAGCCAGCAACTCTTCCCTGGTGGCCGATGAACCTGGCTTCAGCTCGATGATCAGCAGCGGCCGCTCATCCCATTTGGGATGCGGCAGGCCGATCGCCGCAGCGCAGGCGACGCTTGGATGCCCGACAGCGAAATTCTCGATGTCGATGGATGAGATCCACTCGCCTCCGGACTTGATGACGTCCTTGGCGCGGTCGGTAATCTGCATGTAGCCGTGCTCGTCCAGGTTCGCAACGTCGCCTGTGTCGAAGAAGCCATTGTTGTCGAGAATGTTGCCGCCGGCGTTCTTGAAATACGCCTTCGCTATCGCAGGCCCGCGCACGACAAGGCGCCCTGCCGACTTGCCGTCGCGCGGGAGCTCCTTGCCCTCATCGTTGATGACTTTCATCTCGACGCCGAATGGCGCGCGGCCCTGCTTCAGCTTGTATTTCACGATCGTCTCGTGATCCTGCTCCAGCACGTTGGCCGTCATGGAGCCGAGCGACCCCAGCGGACTCATCTCGGTCATGCCCCACGCATGCACCACCTCGACTTCGTAGTTCTCCTCGAAGGCGCGCAGGATACGCTCCGGCACAGCCGATCCGCCGATCACCACGCGCTTGAGATGCGGTAGCTTCTTGCCGGTGGATTCCAGATACTGCAGCAGCATCAGCCACACAGTCGGCACCGCCGCCGTGAACGTCACCTTCTCGCCGTCGAGCAGCTCATAGATGGACTCCCCATCCATCTTCGCGCCTGGCAGCACCAGCTTCGAGCCGACCGCCGGGCAGGAGAACGCAAGACCCCATGCGTTGGCGTGGAACATCGGCACCACCGGCAGCACGGTGTCCGCGGCGCCGACGCCGATCGCGTCCTTCTGCAGGCCGATCATCGTGTGAAGGATGTTCGAGCGGTGCGAGTACAAAACGCCTTTGGGATCACCCGTCGTGCCCGAGGTGTAGCAGAGCCCGCACGCCGTATCTTCCGGGAAGTCGCCCCACACCACGTCCGTCGAATGCGGCGCGATGTATTCCTCATAGGTGCGCAGGTTCGCGATGGCCGACTGCGGCTTGTGAGCCGCGTCCGTAAGCACGACCCAGTGCTTCACCGACGGGACCTTGTCCTTAATTGCCTCGATGATCGGCTGGAACGTGATGTCGTAGAAGACGTGCGTGTCTTCGGCGTGGTTGATGATCCACGCGATCTGTTCAGGGAACAGGCGCGGGTTCAGCGTGTGCAGCACGCCGCCGATGCACATCGCGCCGTACCAGACCTCGATGTGGCGGGTGGTGTTCCAGGCCAGCGTCGCGATGCGGTCGCCTTTCCGGACGCCGTCAGCGAGGAGCGCGTTCGAGCATTTGCGTGCGCGCCAGTAGAGGTCCGAATAGGTCGAGCGGACGATCGGGCCTTCGACGGAGCGCGTCACGATTTCACGCGTGCCGTGGTTCTGGTGGGCGTGCTCGATGACCTTGTCGACCGTCAGCTTCCAATCCTGCATCAGGCCAGACATCTGACCCCTGACGATTGCGCCGGGCGTGGCTGTCGCAATTCCGGGCGCCACCGGTTTTGCGGGCTGTTCCTTTGCCGGCGCCGCTTGCTTGCTCTTACCTAAGCCGAAAACCATATACTGCCTCCCGTGTGCGCTCGCTTTGCGCTATCTGGGACAAGTCTAGACGCCGTCACATCGCGCGGCAATTCCGTTGGGGGGACGAACTCATGAGAATGCGTGTATTCGCGGCGGTTCTGCTGGCATGCGGCTGCGGCGGGCCCAAAGACCCGACGGCCGCGGCTTCGACCGGGGCGGTTCAAACTTCGGCGAGCAGCCCGTCCGCTAGCGAACCCGCGGTAGCATCCGCGCCTGCGAATCCGGCCGGCAGCCTGCCGGAAAGGCTGGACTGTTTGAGATCCAGCGGCGGCGTCCTGCTGATCGGGCACCGCGGCGGGCCGACACGCGACTACCCTGAAAACGCGATCGAAACGCTGGAGCGGACGTACAAGGCCGGGACGCGCGGGATGGAGATCGATATCGGCCAGACGAAAGACGGCGTTCTTACGCTGATGCATGACGATGAACTGGAGCGGACCACTACCGGGGAAGGCCTGGTCTCGGATCACACATGGGCGGAAATCAGCCAGCTGAAGCTGGAAACCTATTCCACGACCACGGACTTTCACCCCCCGAGACTGGAAGATGCGCTGGCCTGGGCGGTAAAGAACGGTGCGCTGCTGGAGCTGGACAAGAAGAAATCGGCCCCGTTCGATCCAATCATCGCGGCGGTCCGTGCGGCAAAGGCCGAGAACAACGTCTTCATCATCACCTATACGGATGATCAGGCCATCGAGGTTCATGGCAAGGCCCCCGACCTCGTGATCACCGCCACGGTCAGGGATTCCGCGCATCTCGACGAGCTGCTGGGCAAGGGGGTGAAGGCGGACCGGCTGGTCGCGTGGACCGGGACCGAAACGCCGGACTCGGAACTCTGGAGAGCGCTGGCGTCGCGCAAGGTCGAGTCTGCGTTCGGCACGCTGGGCCCGCGTTCATCCAGCCTGGATGGCAAGTATTGGGAAGACGATGACGGGTCGGAATATACCAGCCTTGTTGCTTCGGGCCTGCCTGTGCTGGTGACGGACCTGACGGACAAGGTCTCACGCCAGCTGGTTCGAGAGCGCCAGAATGCCGCGAAATGCGGCTTCTGACCCAGGTCAGCAACCAAACGCATGCTGCACTGCAAAATCCCGCGGCGGAAGAATCGGCGATTTCCCCCCCCCCGGCTGACCGCGGTTTCAGCGGAAACTCCCGCAATGCTTGCAGGCGCTGGAAACAATTCCCGCTGACCTATTGCCGCATTGCCGCAGGGTTCAATTTTCTGCTCGACCGTCAGCGACTTGGCTGGCAGATCGGCATGATTGCGGTTCACGCAAAGTCTATGGGCGCGAGGACCGGCACGGAGTAGAGTTACTGGCGATTTATGGTTAGCAGGCCATCGAGTCCGGCAGGACGCAGCCTGGGGTTTTCGTCGCGCGGGAGAATCATGATCCAGACGGCGACAGTGCGTTCCGGGTTGGTATGTCCCGTGCAAATGAGGTGAGCTTTTTGAGCGGGACGGCTGCACCGTTCCGCTTTCGGGATTTATTCGGGGACGGTCAGAAGCCCCGGAGGTCTCATCGCAGTTTCGAGTGGGCATTTGTGGGAATTTCCTGAAATGAAGACGACCGGCGAGGCGCTTGTGAAGACCGTCCGCTCCTCGGAGCGTTCGGCTTCGGTCCCTGGTCTCGAGCCGGCGCCGACCAAGCACGCCAAGCTCATCGCCTGGGTCCGCGACATCGCCGCGCTCACCAAGCCCGACCGCGTCTACTGGTGCGACGGTTCTGACGCAGAGTGGGAGCAGCTTACCTCCGAGCTTGTCGCCCTCGGCACGCTGAAGCGCCTCAATCCGGCCAAGCGCCCCAACAGCTTCTACGCCGCCTCCGACCCGCGCGATGTCGCCCGCGTCGAGAGCCGCACTTTCATCTGCTCCGAAAACCAGATCGACGCGGGCCCGACCAACAACTGGGCCAACCCCGACGAGATGCGCGTCAAGCTCAACGGCCTGTTCGACGGCTGCATGAAGGGCCGTACGATGTATGTCGTGCCGTTCTGCATGGGACCGCTCGGCTCGAAGATTTCCGCGCTCGGCGTCGAGATCACGGACTCGGCCTATGTCGCCATCTCGATGCGCGTGATGACCCGCATGGGCCGCGGCGCTCTTGAACAGCTCGGCGATGACGGCTTCTTCGTTCCCGCCGTGCACACGCTGGGCGCGCCGCTTGCCGCCGGCCAGAAGGACGTTCCCTGGCCCTGCAACGACGACAAGTACATCGTCCACTATCCCGAGACCCGCGAGATCTGGTCTTACGGTTCGGGCTATGGCGGCAACGCGCTGCTCGGCAAGAAGTGCTACGCGCTCCGCATCGCCTCCGTCATGGCGCGCGATGAGGGCTGGCTCGCCGAGCACATGCTCATCCTCAAACTGACCAGCCCCGAAGGCGTTGTGAAATACATCACCGCCGCTTTCCCTTCGGCGTGCGGCAAGACCAACCTCGCCATGCTCGAGCCGACGCTCAAAGGCTGGAAGGCCGAGACGATCGGCGACGACATCGCCTGGATGCGCTTTGGCGAAGATGGCCAGCTCTACGCCATCAACCCGGAAGCCGGCTTCTTCGGCGTCGCCCCCGGTACGTCGACCGAGACCAACCGCAACGCGCTGGAATCTTGCGCTCGCAACACCGTCTTCACCAACGTGGCGCTGACGCCCGACGGCGGAGATGTGTGGTGGGAGGGCATGACCAAGGCGGTTCCTTCCAATCTCATTGACTGGCGCGGCCGCCCGTGGTCGCCCGCGATGGGCGAGCCTGCCGCCCACCCCAACGCCCGCTTTGCCTGCCCCGCCGCACAATGCCCCTCGATCGCGCCGGAATGGGAAGATCCCAAAGGCGTTCCGATCTCCGCCATCCTGTTCGGCGGCCGCCGCGCGTCGGCCGTTCCGCTCGTCACCGAGGCGTTCGACTGGGAGCACGGCGTGTTCATGGGCGCGACCGTCGCCTCCGAGGGCACCGCCGCCGCCGAGAACAAGGTTGGCGACCTGCGCCGCGATCCGTTCGCGATGCTGCCCTTCGCTGGCTACAACATGGCCGACTATTTCGGTCACTGGCTGCGCATCGGCCAGAAGCCCGGCGCCAAGCTGCCGCGCATCTACTTCGTCAACTGGTTCCGGAAGGACAAGAACGGCAAGTTCATCTGGCCCGGCTTCGGCGAGAACACCCGCGTGCTCAAATGGATCGTCGACCGCCTCACCGGCAAGGCGCAAGCCGTCGACACCGCCATCGGCCGCGTGCCCGCCAAGTCCTCGCTCGACGTCTCCGGCCTCGGCCTCACCGACGCCCAGCTCGACACGCTGCTCGGCGTCGATCACGAGGTGTGGCGCGAAGAGGCCGGGCTGATCCCCGCCTTCTTCGACAAGTTCGGCGAGCGCCTGCCCAAGGCGCTGTGGGACCAGCAGCAGTCGCTGGTCAAGCGGCTGGGCTAGCATCGTCTTCAGCGCAATCCGAACAAGCGGCGGCGCCACAAGCGCCGCCGTCTTCGTCTGCGTCGTCGCCATCGTCGTCACGCGCGCTGTCTTCGTCGCAGCGACGCGCGGCGCGGCGACAATGCGCGGCTTGCCCAGGGTTTCCTCCCTCAGCCGCGACGCGACTGGGGGCGGCGGATAGCGGCGGCGGCGCGAGATGGCGGGGGCAGTCGCCGGATGATCGTTGGGCAGACGGCTAGGGGGCTCTCAGCGGCTGCCCCCTCTGCCTCGGCACTGCGCGCCGATCGCTCGCCGAGTGCGGCCCTCCCCCCCCGACCTCCGGTCGCGGGAGGACATTCCCGTCTTCGGTCGCGCTTTCGGTCGAGGCGGCAGGCGCCTCGCCGTCGATTTTTTTCGCAGGCGCCTTTTCGTCGTCGTCGTCGTCGGCAGGCCAGACCTCGACATGCTGGCGGCAGGTGGGGCAGCAGTGCGAGGCGCACATCTTCCACTCGTCCTCGGCATAGCGCCGGAGCGTGTCCGCCATGTGGCTTGCGTTTTCCTTGTAGAAGCTGTCGCGCCGGTCGCTTTCGTTCTTGAAGTGAGCAGCGGTGGCGTCGGCCCATTTCTTCCAGAGCCCCTTCTCTTCCTCCCAGCGCGACTCGCTGCGCTTTTCCAGAAGGTCGCGCGCGGCGATGAAGCGCGCCGAGAAGCGGACGGCGCGCTCGGCTTCCTCCAGCCTGCCCTCCTTCAGCAGCGTTTCGGCCAGCGACATGGCGAGGCGTTCGGGAAGGAAGGGATCGGGCGCGAACATGTCCGGCCGCACCAAGCCGGGGGGCGGGCGCGCCGGGCGGGATGGCGACCGGCTTGCCCGCAGCGGCGGCTCCCGCGATCGCTTTGGCGCGCCGTTCGGCGCGAACGGCCTCGTCCTTCTCGCGCTCCTGCCGCAGCGTTTCGGCGATGAGTCCCGCGACCTCCTGAGCGCGCTGGGCTTCGAGGTCTTTTTTGCGCCAGCGGCCTTCATGCGCCCAGGTGGCGAGCGTGCTCAAGGGCACGCCGAGGTCGCGCGAGACGTCCGCCCGGCTTTCGCCCGCGCGGACGCGCCGCTCCGCCTCCACCCGCAGTTCGTCGTTTCCTTCGGCAGTCCGGTTGGCCGTCATCGATACCTCCTCGGCGTTTGGAGGAGTGTCGAGTCAGGTTGCGAGGTGGTGGGGCGAAGAAAAAGTTATCCTACAGCTGGGACATGAACTCTGGCGCGGTTTTGCTGGGATTTGGGGGTGGAAAAATTCTTGAGAATGCGGAGTTATCCGACTGTGTTGGCGCGACCAGACCCCTTTGCGACGGGGTATGATCATGTCTGCCGGCAATTGGCAGGCGGGCGCCGCCTGAAGCGGACCAGGCCGGGTCGACGTTGGCCCCCGATCAAATCAGCGGCTGCCGCTTCTTTAGATCGAGGTCGGCTGTTGCGATCAGCTTGAGAATATCGCTTGTGATCACTGCGGCTGACGCCCGACTGGGGCCAGGAGGCCCGGTGATGTGTTCGCACCCAATAATGGTCGCAAGCTGCCTTCTCGCCGCGATGGAGCTCGCGGCCTGTGCGCCTGTGATTCAGCCTTCCGGCGGTCCGCCGCCCCTGGTGCTGGAGCGGACAATCACTCTTCCCGACGTCAGGGGCCGGATCGACCACCTTGCCGTCGACCTCAAGCATCAGAAACTCTTTGTCGCGGCGCTGGAAAACGGCACGGTCGAGGCCGTCGACATCGTCAAGGGTCTGGCGGCGGGCCGTATTGATGGCCTCAAGGAACCGCAAGGGCTGGGCTACCTGCCTGAACGCGAGGAGCTGGTGGTGGCCAGCGGCGACGGGACCGTTCGGTTTTATCGCGCGGACGGCCTCACTCCCGCCGGCGAAATCAAGCTGGGGGATGACGCCGACAATGTCCGGATCGATCCTTCGACGGGATCGGTTGTTGTTGGATATGGCGGCGGCGCGCTCGCCATCATCGATCCTGCGAGCCGAAGCGTCACCAACACGATTGCACTGTCCGCCCACCCTGAGAGTTTCCGGATCGACGATGGCCATCGCAGGGCGTTCGTGAACCTGCCTGGCGCTGGGAAAATCGCGATTGCGGATCTTCGGACCATGAAGGCGGACGCCAGTCGCGGCGCCGCTTACGCCGCCAACTATCCGCTGCTCTACGATCCAGCGTCGAACAGCGTGGCCGTCGTCTACCGACTGCCGGCGCGCCTCGTCATCAGCGATGCTGACGACGGAAAGGTGCGGCAGGACATTGGCGTGTGCGGCGACAGCGACGATCTGTTTCTCGACCCCAAACGCCAGCGCATCTATGTGAGCTGCGGCAGCGGCGACATTGATGTGCTGGAGGCCTCGCCCGACGGCTACCGCCGCATGGCCCGGATCAAGACACGGGCGGGCGCACGTACATCCCTGTTCGTCCCGGAGCTTGACCGCTTCTACGTAGCGGCCCGCGCCGCAGGCGGAGAGGCGGCCGCTATTCTGGTGTTTCGTCCTGACTAGTCTCGAATCCGGAGAGTCATCGTCCCGGCCTATGGCCGTTTGAATGCCACGCCTTCGGGCGCGGAGGCGACCTTGATGGTGTCGATGATCCGATCCGTACTCGTATCAATAACCGAGACCGTTCCCGCGCCCGTGCTGGTGATGAAAAGCAACCTGCCGCCGACGCCGAACGCCACGCCGTGACTGCCGGCGTCCGGAGCGATCGGGATAGTCCTCACGATAGCGTTGGTCGACAGGTCGATCTTCTGGACGCTTCCGGCGCCGTCATTGGCCACATAGGCGAACTTCTGATCGGGCGCGACCGTGACCTGCACAGGGCCCGCCTGCGTCGCAATCTGCGCGATGGCTTTCATCTCGACGGCGTCAATGACGACAACGGTGTTGGCGTTGTGGCATGCAACATAGACGCGCTGGCCATCCTTGGTCGCACCGGCCCCAAGAGGCCCTGCCCCGACCGGGATCGTGGCTTCTAACTTGCGCGTTGATCGTCGAACGACCGAAACGCTGCGGCCGCCGAAGGCGGTAACGAAAAGCCGGTCACCCACGACAATCGCAAAATGGGGCATCATCCCAACTGGCACCGTCGCGATGACGCTTGCCGATGCTGGATCAATCACGGAAACACTGTCGTCGAATTCATTGGTAACGTAGGCCTCAGCGCCGTCCGGGCTGAAGTAGGTGTGTCTTGGCCCGGTCCCTACCTGAATGGTCTTGATAACCTCGTCCGTAGCCGTTTTGATCACGGAGATCGTTCCGGCGTTGTTGTTCGTTACCCATGCCTGGCTCTGGTCTGGGTTCAGCGCCACGTTGTGATCCTGCACTCCAACCCTTGGCGACGACAAGACTCTCCGGCTGCCGACATCCACGACGGTTACGACACTCCCATACCAAGACGTCACATACAGCTTGCCCTCTGACCCAAGTGACGCAGGGCCGATGTCCGACGCGTGAACACATGAAGCGCAAGCCAGTAGAGCTATGGCCGTTATCAGGTTCATTTTCACCAGCACGACTCCCCGTTGGAGGCGGTAGCCCAAATCGGTCGATCCGACAGGCGCAACAATGCAAGCAGAGCAGATCATCCGCGGGCCTGCCCTGCTTGACCGAGGTCAATTCCACGGGCGAATTGCTGCTGGCGAACTGGGCGGTGAAATCCGCTGACGCCCCTGCAGGTGTTTGTGTTTAGGCCCAGACAGGCGATGTGTTCGCTGAGCTGAGGCGGGTAGCGCGGCGTGTTCCCCAACGGTGTCATTCCGGAAACGCCGAAGGCGTTGTCCGGAACCCAGGAGCCGCGTGTCGAGATCGTGCTCCGAGCCCCTGGGTTCCGGGTCTGCGGCGCTCTGCGCCTTCGCCCGGAATGACAACGGTGAGCGCCGCCCTCACCTCACGTCAGCACTCGACACCGGCAGGTTTCCGCGACAAGCAGTGGCGGGGAATTTTTCGAGAGGAAACGCCGATGCGTTCGACCATGAAGCGCCAGCTCTGGGGCGCGGCTTCTGCAGTCATTCTTGCCTTCGCCGTCGCCTGTTCGCCGAAGGCCGAGCCGGTTGCTGAAGCTCCGGCGCCCGCGGCGCCGGCGGTTGCGGACCCGGCGGTTTCCTCGATCGCGCCCGTGCCGGAGCCCGCGACGCTCGGCTTCGACAAGGCGGTGTTCGACAAGGCGCGCGCCGAGCTCGAGACCGACGTGAAGGCGGGGCTGATCCCCGGCGCCGTGCTGCTGGTCGCCAAGGCCGGCCAGGTGGTGAATGTGACGACGGTGGGCCAGCAGGGGCCGAGCGATGCCACGCCGATGTCGCCCGAGACCATCTTCCGCATCTATTCGATGTCGAAGCCGATCGTCTCTGTCGCGGCGATGCAACTGGTCGAGGACGGCAAGCTGGCGCTGGCGGATCCGCTGTCGAAATACATTCCCGAATTCGCGGCCCCCAAAGTTCTGGAAGGCAAGGGCAAGACGCGCCCGGCGGCGCGCGAGATCACCGTTCGCGACCTGCTCTCGCACGAGAGCGGGCTGATCTACGGCTTCTTCGACCAGCAGAGCGAGCTGGGCAAGCAGTACATGGCGGCGGGCGATACGCGGTTCGACTTCACGGCGCTCGATCTCGCCAAGTCGATCGCGACCCTGCCGCTGGACTCCGATCCGGGCACGAAGTGGCGCTATTCGCGCTCGACCGACGTGCTGGGCGCCGTGCTGGAGATCGCTTCGGGCAAGAAGCTCGACGCGCTGCTGCAGGACGAGATCTTTACCCCGCTGGGCATGGACGACACGCACTTCTATCTGGAAGCGGACGAGGCGACGCGCCTGGCCGAGCCGCCGGCGACACTGAAGGCGGCGCTGTCGGCGCCGAAGGTGGCGCAGCCGATGCTGTCGGGCGGCGGCGGGCTGAATTCGACGACGGAGGATTATTTCCGCTTCGTCGAGATGCTGCGCGGCAAGGGCGAATATCGCGGCGTGCGCATCATCAAGCCGGAAACGCTGGATGCGATGCTGGTCGACCAGATCGGGCCGAACGTCGATCGTTCGGACTGGTTCTACGGCCCGATGGGCGGGTTCGGCCTCGGCTTCGGCCTGCTGCCGATCGACCTGAAGGACCCGACCAAGGGCAATGTGTTCTCGTGGTCTGGCTATGCCGGCACCAATATGTGGGTCGATCCGAAGAACGACATCACCATGGTGTTCATGATCCAGAACAACGAAGCCTCGGCCAACTATCCGGCCAAGCTGCGCGAGTGGGTCTATGGCGGGCACAATCCGGCGGCGATCTCCGGTCCGGCGGCGGCGGCGCAGTAGCTTCCACACCGATCAATATCGACAGGCCCGGCCACAAGCCGGGCCTGTTTGTTTTTAAGCGCCGCGAATTCGCTGCTCGCGCGATGCTTTGCAGCGGCTTGTGCTTCGCGCGAGCGCCGTGCAATCTCCTCGGATACGGGCATGAGGGGGGACCATGTCAGATACTCCGACCAGCGCAGCGCCGCTTGACGATCTGTTTGCGGCCGGCCCGCAAACGCAGGCGTCCCGATCTGTAAAATGGTCAGCGGAGACGCGGCCTCTGTCGGGCGTGCACGGCTGGCTGCGAGGTTGCCTTTATCTTTACATAGTCATGCAGGTGGCTTCGCTGGTGATACTGGTCACCACCGTCTGGACGCTTGCGGCACTCGCGGATGGGTCTGTCGTGGGCGACCCGCGAATGGCCGTGATAGGGGTTGTCTTGCTTACCTGGGCGCAGCTGGCACCCTATGTCCTGATCGGCACATTCGTGGTGTGCGTCCTTTGTTATTCGCTGTTCGTCTATCGCGCCATGAAGAACCTTCATCTTTCGAATGCGCGCGGCCTTACGATTTCACCCGGCTGGGCCGTCGGCTGGTCGTTCGTGCCGTTCGCCAATCTCGCCATGATCTACAACGTCATGAAGGAAATCTGGCGCTCTTCGCGGGACCCGGACATGGCGCGGCAGTCGCCTCCATCGACGCTTGCCTTGTGGTGGGGCTTGTGGATCACGGGAAACATCGTGGGGCGGATCTCGGCAATGATGGAGCCGAAGGGTGATGCGGCCGGAGATGACCCCGCCGGATTCTATGAAGCCTTTATCCCCTCGACTGTCGTGGCGGTCGGGTCAGTCACGCTCGCCATCATCAGCACGATCTGCCTTTTGACCATCGTGAGACAAATCACGAGCGATCAGGGAGCGCTGCGCGCACGAACGAGCTAGGCCAGCCCCAGCTCTGCCCGCTTCTTCTTCGATAGCCCCGCAGCGACGAGCGCGTGCGAGGCCTTAAGGTATTGCTTCAACTCCGCCTTGCCGAGGCCGGGCGCATCGTAGTTCTGGATCCATTTCATGCCGCGCGAGGCGAGATAGGGCGCGGGGCGGCAGCCGGGGGCGTCGCGCAGGATTTCCCAGGCGATGTCGGAGACCTTGAAGGTGACGCCGGGATGATGGCCGCGTTGCCAGCCGCCGATGGCGAAGACTTTCCCGCCGACCTTCCAGACGTGGGAGCCGCCCCACTGCACGACATGGCTGGTCGCGGGCAGCGAGCCGCAGAAAGCGTTGAACTCGCGGTAGGTGAGCGGCACTACCGGATCGCGATGGGGTTGATCACCATCTGGACGGTGCCCTGGATGCGCGGGGCGCCGAGCACGAAGAGGAATTCCGTGGCGTTGTCTTTCGCCAGTTCGCGCGTGTCGAGGCTTTCAAAGATGTGGACGCCGTTCTTGGCGAGCAGGGTCTGGTGGACGATGAAGGTCTTGCCCGGGGGCGATGGCAGGGATTCCAGCGCGATGGTGTCGGAGCCGACGGCGACGACGTCGAGGTCGGCGAGGTATTGCGCGCCCTCTTCTCCGAGGCCCGGCTCGTTGCGGCGGTAGAGCTCGCGGTCGCTTGTCGCCTTCTCGATCCAGTTGGTGTGGAAGATGACGACGTCGCCCTTTTTTATGGTGATCTTCTGCGCCTTGGCGGCGGCGACGATCTCGGCCTTGTTGTAGACGTCGCCCACTTCAAGCATCGGCTTCTTGTAGTGCTTGGTCATGTCGATCAGGACGCCGCGTGTGACGATGGGCGGGATCGAGGCGATGTCTAGCGTGTAGGAGCCGGCGAGGTCCTTGCCTTCGATGCCGTTATAGTAGTGGTGGTCGACGCCGAGATGGGCGAGGCCGTCGATCTGCGTGCCGATGCCCATCGAGGTGGTGACCTTCTCGTCGAACGAGGTGACGCGCTGGGTGCCGTTGGGCGTGAAGTCCGAGCCGGGGCCGGGCGTGCGCTCGATGGTGATCTTGCGATTGCCATAGGCGGGCGTGTCGGGGCCGGTAGGGACGCCGAGGGCATAGACCTTGCCGGTCTTGATGAGCCTGGCTGCGTCCTTGACGATCCTCGGCGAAAGGTTGTTGAGCGCGCCGATGGTGTCGGCCTCGCCGTATTTGGAATTCCACCAGGGTTCGGCGTGGGGCGTTGCGGACGCAGGCGGAGCGGCTGGCGGCGTCTGCTGGGCGATGGCGCCTTCGGAAACACAGGACAGCAGAACCGCGATCGCCATGCGCTTCAGCTGAAACATCAAGCTCTCCCTCTGCGATCCGCAGCTCGACCGTCGCCGGCGCGGATTCGTGTTTCCGGCATGCTGCCACACCGTTGACGCAAGCGCCAACGGCAGCAGGCAGGATCAAGGGTAAAGACGCCGTGTAAGCCAGGGCTGGCCGGGGCCGGGGCGGGTGAATTCCAGCCGGTCGTGCAGGCGGAAGGGCCGGTCGCGCCAGAATTCGATGCGGCTGGGGAGGATGCGCCAGCCGATCCAGTGCGGCGGACGCGGCGTTTTCCCTAAGGCGTACTTGACGGCGAATTTGGCGATGCGGGCTTCGAGCTCGAAACGGCCGTCCATGGGGCGCGACTGGTCGGACGCCCAGGCGCCGATCTGGCTGTCCTTGGCGCGGGTGGCGAAATAGGCGTCGGCTTCTTCCGGTGTGACGGGCTGGATCGGGCCGGACGCCCTCACCTGCCGGCGCAGCGACTTCCAGTGGAAGCAGGCGGCGGCCTGGGCGTTGGCGCCAAGCTGCCGGCCCTTGCGGCTTTCGGCGTTGGAATAGAAGACGAAGCCGTCGCCGGAGACGTCTTTCAGGAGCACCATGCGCACGTCGGGCGCGCCGTTTGCGTCGGCTGTCGCGAGCGCCATGGCGTTGGCGTCGTTCGGCTCCTTCTTCTTGGCGTCCTCCAGCCATTCACCGAAGAGGGCGAAGGGATCGGTCTTGGCGAACCACGCGCCGTCGTCGGGCGAGTTCGCGGCGTTCTTGGCGTACTCTTCTGCTGTTGGAGAGTGTGGAATTGCTGAGGGTTTTTGTTCCACGTTTGTTTTTTACCGGTTTTGGTCTTATGTTGCGTAGTGAGTGCACTACAAGCATGTCGCCACGGAGGGCAATGGCATGTCGAAACATGAAACCGGCGCCCCGGACGGTCGTGTCCCGGCCTGTGGTGTACGAGTTGAAGGAGGCTGCGGCCTCTGAGGCGTCATCGGGGAATCGCCGGTAGGGTTGGGTTGCAACACCAGCAACCTAACCGAGGACACCCCGATGACAGACGACACGATGGCGCTTCGCACGCTCCTGGAGAAGAGCCCTGACGCTGATTTCCTGCGCGAGATGATCGGCTTTGCCGCCGAGCGCTGGATTTCGCTGCCGAAGCGTTGGCTCGGAAGAAAGACCGATATGGCCGCCCGGCAGTAGTCGGCGCTGTAATAAGTCCAGGTTTTTGCTTGGATCTGCTTTCAACCGCAGGCGTGGAAACGGTTTCGGCGCGTCACAACGAGCTAATGCGCATCGCTCTCGCCGCTGGCTTTGATCTTCCGTCAAATACGCCGGAGCCACTACTGAACTACTTGGACTGCGCGGTGATACGCCACCTGCACGTAACCACCGCTAGGGAGGGACTTCGCCCCGTTCAAACGGTGCGCGGAGTGTTCGTGGAGGGGAACCCGATCTATCAAGGCTCTGCGTTTCATCACAAGACGCACATCCAGATCGCGGTGCGCGACCCGTCTTGTATCAAGGGTGTCTTCCGTGTTCGCGATGAGGATATCGACTAGCTACACGATCATCCCGCCGTCGACGCGGAGGACCTGGCCGGTGATGTAGTTGGCCTTGTCCGAGGCGAGGAAGGCGACGGCGTCGGCGATGTTCTGGGCGGAGCCCCAGCGGCGCTCGAGGGGGACCAGGCGGCCCATGCGCTCGATCGTCTTGTCTCGGTCGAGGCCCTTCGCAAAGGCGGTGGACCACATGCCGTCGTCGATGACGCCGGGCGCCACGGCGTTGACCCGCACGCCGGAGCGGCCAAGGTCGATCGAAGCGTTGCGGGTGAAGGAGTTCACGGCGCCCTTGGACGTCGAATAGGCGATCTGGCCGAGGGCGCCGGAGAAGGCCGAGACCGACGAGATGTTGATCACCGCGCCTCGGCGCTTGATCAGCGAGGCGGAGAGCGCATCCGTCAGCAGGATGAGGTTGCGGACGTTGACGTTGAGGGTTTCGTCGAGGCCTTCGGGCGTCACCTTGCCGAACGGTTGCGTGGAGCTGACGCCGGCATTGTTGACCAGGATGTCGATGTCGCCGAGCGCTTTCAAAGCACCTTCGGCGGCGGCCTTCCAGCCATCGGCGGAGGACAGGTCGGCCTCGATGGCGACGGCGCCGTTGGGCAGGCTGGCGGCGAGCGCCTTCAGCTTGTCGGCCGAGCGGGCGATCAGGGCGACCTTCGCGCCGTCCTCCGCCAGCGTGCGGGCGATCGCCTCGCCTATGCCGCGGCTGGCGCCGGTGACGACGGCGGTCTTGCCCTTGAGGTCGTAGGTCATGGCGCTCTCCGGATTTATGCGTGCAACCTATCCATCGGCGGCGCGGCGCGCTAGCTTTCACGCCATGACATTTGCAACGCCCATCACCCTCCGTGGACCGCTTCGCAAGCCTGCACAGATGCTGCAGGAGCAGGAGTATGGCGGGCATGCGTCGGTGCATGACGATGCGATGGCTGCGAAGATCGGGCTGAAGGGCGCGCCGATCGAGGGGCCGACGCATTTCAGCCTGTATCCGCCGCTGCTGGAGAAGATCTGGGGCAAGGCCTGGTTCGAGCGCGGCTGCATCTCGGCGCACTACCAGAACATGGTGATCGAGGGCGAGGAGACGCAGGCTTTCGTAGACTGGCCGGAAGCGGGGGCGACGATCACTAAGGCCTGGGTGGTCAAGGGCGACGGCGCGCCGGTTCACGAAGCGTCGGCCAGCATCGGCGACGATGAGACGATGCTGGAGAAGCGTCTCAAGGAACTCCGCCCGCCGGGCAGGATGGTGATCATGCAGGACCTCAGGGTCGGCATGAAGGTTGAGCAGGACAACCCGGTCCGCATGGACCCGGACCAGCATATGGGGCCGCTCTATCCCTTCTCGCTCAACCAGAAGCTGGCGAAGATCACCGAGAACTCGCCGTGGTATTCGGACGCGAAATCCTCGCCCTGGGGGCGGGCCATCATTCCGCTCGAGATGATTTCGGTGCTGGCGCAGTATTCAGCCCGCGAGTCCGGAAAGGAGTCGGCCTTCCGCACGCGCGGACCGGCCCTGGGCCTCTTCGTCGACCAGGAGATAAGGGTGATCGACGGCCCGCTATTCGTCGGCGAGGACTATCTGGTCAGCCGCGAAATCGTTGCGCTGTCCGAGAGCAAGCGCGTAGAGAATTGCTGGGTACGCACCAAGCTGTTCGATCACACGGGCAAGAGACAGGTCGCGGAGATGCTGCTGAACCAGGGCTCGTTCAAGCAGTCGTACAAAGGCTACGACGAGGAGCGGGCGAAACTGGAAGCCGCCAGCTGATCCGACCGTAGCGCGCCGTCCTTCGAGACGCCGCCTCCGACCTTTCAGGATTGAGGGCGCGCCTACCGCCCCCGGGGGGCCTCCCCACGCTGAGAGCGGGTTTCCCGCGTATGCGATAAATTATCGAACAATCGTTCGGTTACCTCTGGCGCCGGGCAGAGTCAGCGGTTATATTACCGTTCGTTCGGTAACTCTCCGGAGGGCGCTGCATGGCTCGACCGCTTTCGATCGACGAGGATGAGCTGCTTTCGCGCCTCGCCTCGGTATTCCGGGATCTCGGCTATGAAGGCGCCTCGCTGGCCGCCCTGTCGAGGGGCGCGGGCCTGCAGAAAGCCAGCCTCTATCACCGGTTTCCGGGTGGCAAGCGGCAGATGGCCGAAGAGGTTCTCGCTGCCGCGCTCGGCTGGTTCAGCGAGAACGTGCTCGCGCCGCTGAAGGGCGATGCCTCCGCCGAAACGCGCGTTGCGACCGTCGCGCGCCAGCTCGACGTTTTCTATTCGAGCGGGCGCAAGGCGTGCCTGCTCAACATGTTGTCCGCCCCGCGCGGCAAGGACGGCCCGTTCTCCGCCGCCATCCGCGCGGCGTTCGAAGCGCTGATTGACGCCTTCGCGCGCCTTGCCCGCGAGGCAGGCCAGACGCCGAGGGCCGCACGCCGCCGCGCCGAGCGCGTGGTGATGCTGATGCAGGGCAGTCTTGTGCTGTCACGGGGGCTGGGTTCGGGCGAGCCTTTCCGCGCCTTCCTGTCCGCCCTGCCCGATGATCTTTTGGGAGAGGCCGCATGACATCGCATTTCATGAACGTCACTTTCACCCCGGCGGTGAAGGAAGCGCAGACGGCCAATGGCAGCCGCGGGCCCTACTCCACGCGCGATGGCGAGACGGCGCGCGACAGCCTGACGGAGGCCGAGGCCGGCTTCATCGCTTCGCGTGACAGCTTCTACATGGCGAGCGTGAGCGAGACGGGTTGGCCCTATGTGCAACACAGGGGCGGCGCGCCCGGTTTTGTGAAGGTGCTGTCGGCCACGCAGATCGCCTTTGCCGATTTCAGGGGAAATCGCCAGTACGTGTCCGTCGGCAATCTGTCGAAGGACGACCGGGCGGCGCTGTTCTTCATGGACTATCCCGGCCAGACGCGGCTGAAACTGCTGGGCCATGTCCGCACGGTGAACCTGGCGGATGATCCGGCGCTGGCTGCCGCCCTGATCGACCCGGATTATCGCGCAAAGGTGGAGCGCGCCGTTGTCATCGATGTGGAGGCGTTCGACTGGAACTGCCCCCAGCACATCACCCCGCGCTACACCCTTGCCGAGATCGAGCCGGCCGTCGGCGCGCTGAAGGCGCGCATTGCCGAGCTTGAAGCGGAACTCGCCGCAGCCAGGCAAACGGCCGGATAGCGGCCCGTTGGCGGCGGGCTGTTCAAATCACCGGAATTGCGCTTCAAGCAGCGGGCATGTCGCACAACACGTATGGCCATCTTTTCCGCGTTACGACCTGGGGCGAAAGCCATGGGCCGGCGATCGGCTGCGTCGTCGACGGCTGCCCGCCGGGCATACGGCTGACCGAGGCCGACCTGCAGAAATGGCTGGACCGCAGGCGGCCAGGCACGTCGCGCTTCGTCACGCAGCGCCAGGAAGAGGACAAGGTGAAGATCCTGTCCGGCGTGTTCGAGGACGATCGCACGGGAGGACCAGTGACGACGGGCACGCCGATCTCTCTGATGATCGAGAACACCGACCAGCGTTCGAAGGATTATGCGGAGATCCGCGACAGCTATCGGCCCGGCCATGCCGACTATGTCTACGACCAGAAATACGGCGTGCGCGACTATCGCGGCGGCGGGCGGTCTTCGGCGCGCGAGACGGCCTCGCGCGTGGCGGCCGGCGGCGTGGCGCGGCTGGTGCTCGGGCCGTCGATCAGCATACGCGCGGCCGTGGTGCAGATCGGGCCGCATGCGATCGATCGTTCGAAATGGAACTGGGACGAGTGCGAGAACAATCCGTTCTGGTGCCCGGACAAGGACGCCGCCGTGACGTGGGAAGCCTTCCTAGACGAGACGCGCAAGGCAGGGTCGTCGTGCGGCGCCATCGTCGAAGTCGTGGCTGAAGGCGTGCCCGCGGGATGGGGCGCGCCGATATACGGCAAGCTCGAGTCCGATCTCGCCGCCGCGCTGATGAGCATCAATGCGGTGAAGGGCGTCGAGATCGGCGCCGGCTTTGGCGCGGCGGCGCTGAGCGGCGAGCAGAATGCGGACGAGATGCGCAAGAGCGGCAACTCGGTCGAGTTCCTGTCGAACAATAATGGCGGCGTGCTCGGCGGCATATCGACGGGGCAGCCGATCGTTGCGCGCATGGCGGTGAAGCCGACATCGTCGATCCTCACGCCGCGCAGGACGGTGACCAAGCAGGGCGAGGAGACAGATATCCGCACCAAGGGCCGCCACGATCCGTGTGTCGGCATCAGGGGCGCGCCGGTGGCGGAAGCGATGCTGGCGGCCGTGCTGGCGGATCACAAGCTGCGCCATGCCGGCCAGATGGCGCGCTAACAGCGGCCAACTGTGTTTCTGAACAGGCAGTCAGCCCCCGTTCAGGTTGGGAGGCCGAGGATCGAGGCTGGAACAGTTCCGGTTGGAGGATCCGCCCATGCGTCTCAAGGCACTTCTTCTTATCACTGCGCTTGGCGCGACGGCCTTGCCTGCGTCGGCGCAAGGTTATCGCGATTGCGCGCGTGAGCGCGGCAGCAACCAGGCGGCGGGCGCAATTCTTGGGGGTATTCTAGGCGGCGTTGTGGGTTCGAACGTCGCTGCGAGCGGTCACCGTCACGACGGCACGGCGCTTGGCGCTGTGCTAGGCGGCGTGGTCGGTTCCGAAATCGGGCGCGGCAATACGCAGTGCCGCACGACCTATTACGGCCCCAACACTGGATATGCAGGCAACTCCTATCCTGCACCCTATCCCAGCTATCCTTCGGCCTATGGCCAGGCGCCGGTTTACGGCGCGCCGCCGGCGGACTACGGCTATTATCCGGAAAGTGAGTATGGGTCGGACTATGGCTATGACCGCGACAGGTCGCCGCGCGCCAAACGCGGCCGGGACCTTTACGCTGGGGACAAGCGATCCTATAAACACGATGACGATTACGCGGGCAGGGACTGCGACGAAGCGACCCAAATCACCCGCCTTCCGGACGGTAGCGAGATCCATCGTCCGGTTGAAGCGTGCCGGGACGCCTACTATGGCGACTGGCGCGTAAGAGATTAGACAGCCTGCGGCCACCTTCGAGGCGGTCGACGGGCCGTCTTCAGCAGGCAGGCCCGTCCCCCCAACCCAGGGCCTGACGAAGGCGAGCAGTGGAGCGCAAGCGATACTGCTCGCCCGAGGGTTGGCTCCGGTTACGTCGCGTAAATAGCTCCCCGACCGCGACGCAGTTATCAACCGGCAGCAAGCTTCGAGCGGGCCTCGGCTCAGAACGTCGGTACGGCACTGGCCGGTTTATTTCTGCAGTAAAACAGGCTTTCCTTGTTGCCGTCCGCACCCGTGACAGGGCTTGGCGTCCACCTATCCACAGGCCACCCCACCGACCTCAACCACGTCGCGGCGGCGGTCGACGCGCGCGTCACAGCAGCCTCGTCCGAGACGATGCCCCCCTTGCCCACATGCGCCGGACCGACCTCGAACTGGGGCTTGAACAGTCCGACCAGACTGGCGTCAGGGGCGGCCAGCGCGAGCGGACGGTCAAGCACCTTGGCGAGGCCGATGAAGCTGGCGTCGCAGACGATGAGGCTTGGCGGCTCGCCCAGCATCTCCGCCGTCAGGTTGCGTGCGTCGGTCGATTCCAGACTGAGCACCCGGGAATCGGATTTGAGTTTGAGATGCAACTGCCGCTGTCCGACATCAACGGCGACCACCTTTCTGGCCCCGCGGCTCAATAACACTTCGGTGAAACCGCCGGTCGAGGCGCCGACGTCCAGGCATGCACGCCCCGCCGGGTCGACGCCAAACACATCGAGGGCTTGGGCGAGCTTCAGAGCCCCGCGCGACACCCAGGGATGGGCCGCTTCGGCCTCGATTCCCGAGGCCGCCGTCACCGGTTGGCCCGGCTTGTGCGCCACGACGCCCTCGACCCGCACCTTGCCGGCTTCGATGGCGGCGCGCGCCTGGGCGCGCGAGGCCATCAGGCCGCGTCGCACCAGCTCGACATCCAGCCGCCTCGTCTCTTTGTCCTCGGGGTCCGCCATCCGCCTTCAATAGAGCGGGTGTTGAGGCAGAGCGAGTGGAGAGCCGGCAGGCATGTGGTTGTGCATGCGGGGTATGCAGGCCTGACCCGCAGGGATAGAAGGCGGCGATTCCCCAGCCCCGCACGGTGGCCGATGCCTGTCTCGCCGATCGAACGCAACGACCATACGGAGCCGAACGCCGAGGCCTTTATCTTCGGCTTCGACTTTCCGTCCGAAGGCGTCGTCAACAAGGTCGACTGGGAGAAGGTGAAGCCGACAGCAGCGTGCCCTTCGGCGGGATGGCGCTGGCTGCATTTCAACCGCCTCGCCGCCGAGACGCGAGACTGGCTGGAGAACCACAGCGGGCTGGACGAGACGGTCATCTCGGCGCTGCTGCAATCGGAAACGCGGCCGCGCTGCGCATCCTACGAAGACGGGCTGCTGCTCAACCTGCGCGGCATCAACCACAATCCAGGCGCCGAGCCCGAGGACATGATCTCGGTGCGCATCTGGGCGGCGAACACCATCGTCATCTCGATGCGGTCCTATCCGGTGAAGGCAATCCACGAGGTTCGCCAGGAGACCGCTTCCGGCGACGCGGCGGCGTCGCCCGGCGGGCTGGTCGTCTGCATCGCCGAGCGGCTGGTGGACAATATCGAGCCGGTTCTGGAGCAGCTGAAGGAAGAGGCGGACGAGTTCGAGGAACTGCTGCTCTCCGGCAAGGAGCGCCTGCCGCCGGCTGCGCTCGCCGAATTCCGCCGCACCATCCTGCTGCTTCGCCGCTACATACTTCCGCAGCGCGAAGCGATGGCGCAACTTCAGAAGGAAGGGCGCACGCTGTTCGATGACGACCACCAGATCCACCTGCGCGAGACGGCCGACCGCATCACGCGCATCGCGGAAGAACTGGATTCTATTCGCGACCGCGCGGCGGTGCTGCAGGATCAGGTTGCGGGTCAGCGGCAGGAAACGCTGAACCAGCGCCTGCTGGCGCTGTCGATCATCTCGGCGTTCTTCCTGCCTCTCACCTTTCTCACCGGCCTTCTGGGGATGAACCTTGCGGGCATCCCCTTCGCGCACGAGACATGGTCGTTCGGAGCGGTTGTGGCGCTGTCGTTCGCCCTGGGCGTGGCGCTGCTGGTGTTCCTGAAGTGGCGGCGGTGGATTTGAGGGTAGCGCCGTAGGCCGCTTTGAGTGGAGAGAAATGCAGCTTTTGTGGGCGCGGCGCGATGGTGCATTTCGCTGCGCTCAATGCACCCTACCCGGCTGGTCGCGCGAAAAGAAGCGGGCCGTCATTGAAGGCAAGTGGACCACATTGCCTGACCTCGCTCGCCGACGCGCGCACAGCGCTGGACCAGATGCCGCCAGGGATGTTCAGCGGCTGCGCCGGAAGCCCGCAAACGGGAAGTGAGGCCGGTGAACACGGCCTCGTCCTTCGAGACGATCGCCGCTTCGCGTCGATCCCTCAGGATGAGGCCTATCGTCGTTTTCAGCTTGCCGAGCAGCCCTTGTCACTGAGAGATCGCGAAGCGATCGTCTCGAAGGATGGGGGGCGTGCTCACAGACGGCGCGGCTAGCTTCTGGGAGCAAAACGTCCGCGCAGGTCGCTCTTCATGATCTTGCCGTTGGCGTTGCGCGGCAGGGGTTCGCGCTGGATCTGGATTTCTACGGGCACCTTGAAGGCGGCGATCTTGCCGGCGACGAAGCGGCGCAGTTCATCGACCGTCGCGTCCATGTCGGGCTTCACCTGAACGACCGCGCCGACTTCCTCGCCCAGCACCTTGTGCGGAATGCCGACGACGGCGGCGTCCATGATGGCGGGGTGGTCGTAGAGCGCGCTTTCAACCTCGATGCAGTAGATATTCTCGCCGCCGCGGATCAGCATGTCCTTGGCGCGATCCAGCAGGAAGACGAAGCCTTCCTCGTCGATGCGGCCGACATCGCCGGTGACGACCCAGCCATCGATGAAGGTCTTGGCGGTGGCTTCGGGCTTGTTCCAGTAGGCCTTGCAGTTGTTGGGCCCCATCACCCAGAGCTCGCCCACCTCGTTGGGGCCGAGCGTTTCGCCCTTGGCGCCGACCATCTTGAAGTCCATCGCCGGGGCGGCCGCGCCGCAGCTGTCGGGCCGCACCTCGTAGTCCTTGCCGAAATTCACGCAGGAGGCGGCGCAGGTTTCGGTCATGCCCCAGCCGTTGGAGGCAAGGCCGTTCGGGAACCGTCGCTTGATGGTGGCGACCAGCTCGGGCGCCGACGGCGCGCCGCCGTATGCGACGAACTGGATCGAGGAGAGATCGAAGCGGCCGCGCTCGGGATGCTCGAGTACCTGCCAGGCGATCGCGGGCACGCCGCCGATGGTGGTGACCTTCTCGCGCTCGACGACGCCGAGCGCTTCGAGCGGATCCCACTTGTACATCGTGACGATCTTGTCGGCGTTGATCATCGCCGGGACGAGGTTCGAGAACGCGCCCGTCGCGTGGAAGAACGGGATGGCCAGCAGCGCAATGCGCGGCGGATCGACCTTTGGGTCGCGCACAGGAACCGGCTGGCCCTGGCGCAGGAAATGCCGGGCCTGGCAGGCAAGGCCGTTGAACACGTTCGAGACGATGCCGCGATGCGTCGCCAGCGCGCCCTTCGGCTTTCCCGTGGTGCCGGAGGTGTACATGATGGTGGCGTCGTCATCGGGGCCGATGTCGATTTCCGGCATCGGAAGGTCAGGCAGTTTCGCCCAGGCATTGGCGGGGCCGATCAGCTTTTCCAAGGACGAGATGCGCGGGTCGGCCTCCTCCTCCATGCCGCGCGCGACGATGACATGCCTGAGCTGCGCCAGCTTCGGCATGTGCTCGCGGATGCGCTCCATCTTCTCGGGGTCGACCACGGCGATCTTGGCGCCGGAATCCGAGAGGCCGTATTCCAGCTCCTCGCCCGTCCACCACGAGTTGAGGGGCGTTGCGATCGCGCCGATGACGAGGGCGCCCCAGAACGCTACCGACCATTGCGGATAGTTGCGCATGATGACGGCGACGCGGTCGCCTTTCTTGACGCCGTACGTTTCGCTGAGGGCTTTGGCGAAATGCGCCACCGCCTTGTAGTGCGCAGCGAAGGTGACGCGCTCGTCCTGGTAGACCAGGAATTCGCGCTGGTCCCAGTTGATAGAGTTCAGCACGACGTCGCGCAGGCTCGGCGGCGCGTTCTTGTAGACGCGCAGCTGGACGCCGCCGATGGCTTTCTCCTCCAGTTCGAAGCGGGCGCCGGGCGCGGTCATCAGCGCATTGCACTGCGCGATGCTCATCACCGGAAATGCGGGGGCCTCACCAGCCATTGCGCACTCGCTCCCTGTTGGCGCCTGCCTCTCCTGGCGGCGCTTCGTGTGGCATCAATTTGCACATGGCCTGGGGCGGGGCTAGGCCCAAATCCCTGGTGAAAACCCTGGCGATGACGCGCCGCTTGCGACAAAAGTGAGCAGCCGCATGCGCTGCGCCGCGGCATCGCCGGAGGGTTGAGCATGGCCGGGGCAGGCTTCGAGATCGTGGATGCGGACGAGGCTCACCTGCCCGGCATCATGGCGATCTTCAACCAGGCGGTGCGCGAGACGTTTTCGATATGGTCGGAGGCGGAGACCACGCTCGAGCAGCGCAAGGCGTGGCTGGAGCTGAGGACAGGCGCAGGCTTTCCCGTACTCGTGGCGGTCGATCCCAAGGCGCCTCACGACGTGTACGGCTATGGCAGCTTCGGCGTGTTCCGCGACTTTCCCGGCTATGTGAAGACGGTGGAGCATTCGGTCTATGTCGCGCCTTCGGCGCAGCGGCGCGGCGTCGGCCGCGCATTGCTCGCGGCGCTGGTCGCGCGAGCGCGGGCGCGGGGACTGACGGCGATGGTGGGCGGGATCGATAGCGCCAATGCCGCCTCGATCGCGCTGCACGAGCAGGCCGGGTTCGAGATCCAGGGCAAGCTGAAAGGCGTCGGCCGCAAGTTCGGCAAGAGCCTCGACCTGGTGTTCATGGTCAAAGCGCTTTGAGCCCCGCAAGCAGAGGTTAACCAGCGCTTGCTAGCCTGCGGCGATGGCAAGCTTCCCCTCACGTTTTGCCGGGTTGTCACAGCGGCAGGCCAGGTTCGCCCTACTGGCCTTCGCCGTGGTCCTGCTGGCGAGCGTGCTTCTCGGCCTGGGCGGGCAAGCGGCGCCGGCGAGCAGGTTCAGCGACGGGCGCGGCGACCTCGTCCTCTATCAGACGATCATCGACCGGCTGAGGCATGGCGAGGACTATTATCCGGTTGTCGCGGATGAGCTGCGTCGCGGCGGCTACGCGCTGAGGCCTGTCCTGAATTTCCGGTTGCCCACCCTGGCGACCTTGCTCGCCGCTCTTCCTTCAGTTGCCGCTCTCGTACTGCTCCGCGTCCTGGCGGCGGCGGTTGTGCTGGCCTGGTTCGCGCGGCTGCGGCAGTCGGGCATGCGGGCGCCATACGCGATGCTTGCTGGCGTTGTGGTCGCGACAGGCGTTGGCCTCGCCTTCAACGATTCCGCGCTGGTCTGGCACGAGATGTGGGCGGGACTGCTGATCGCACTGTCGCTCGCGGTTCACGGCAAGCGGACCTGGGGCTGGAGCGTGGCGCTGGGGCTGTGTGCGGTGCTTGTCCGCGAGCTGGCTCTGCCCCTGCCCCTGATCATGATGGCGCTTGCCGCGCGCGAGCGGCGGTTCATGGAAGCCGGCGCCTGGCTTGGCGTCGTCGTCGCGTTCGGCGCGGCGATGGCCGTGCACATGACGATGGCGGCGCTGCAGCTTGCCGCTTCGGATCCAGCGAATGGATGGACGGCTGTTGGCGGTTGGAGCTTTATCCTGTCGACTGCGAAGTGGAACCTGTTTCTGACGGCGGCGCCGATGTGGGTGAACGCGGTTCTTGTCCCATGCGCCGTGCTTGGGTTGGCAGGGTGGCTAGATCGCTCAGCCGGAAAAGCGCTTCTCGTTGCGGCGGCATGGCTCGCGGCCTTCCTGTTTCTCGGCCGACCGGACAATCACTATTGGGGCCTGATGTACGCGCCGTTGCTGGCGCTCGGCGCGGCGATGTCCGTGCCGAGCTTCGTCACGCTGGTGCAAGCCGCGGCTCTGTTTCCGCGGCGGCCGACAGTTATTGCGCGGGACGCCTGAGCGCGACTCAAGGCTGAGGTCTGCGGCTGCCCCCTTGTCTCGATGCTGCGCATCGATCCGCCTCACCCGACCTTCGGTCGAGGGAGGAAAAACGGCTTCTAGGGCGCGCGAACGCAGTTGAACGTCAGCGGGATTTCGGCGCCGAGATCCACCACTTCGAAATCGCCAACCGCAATGCTCGCAAACGTGCCGGAGGTGACGCCCAGGCTTGCCCATTTGGCGGCAGACAGGCGGTCGTCGGCGAAGGTGAGAGCGATATTGCCGCCATCGGACAGGATCATGCCGTAGGTCTTCATCGCGCGGAGGATGACGCGGGCGCTGACGTTGTAGGGCGTCTCGTCGAAGCTGGCCTTCAGGCGGAAGCGCACGCCATAGGGCGGCGCGTTGGCGTTGGCGCTGGAGGGCCCGCCGGCGTGGGTCGCGGGGCGGACATAGACCTGACGCTTCATGCGGGCGTTGGGCAGGATGAAGCGCAGGGCGTGCGGCACGGTTCCGGCTGCGACTTCATCGGCGGTGGGCAGCAGTGCAGCGATCGGCAGGCCGGCGGCGTCGGCGGAGGTGCATTGGTCGCCGCGCAGCACGTCGGTGTACTGCTTGTTGAGATCCCATACGAACACGCCATACGCGGTGAAGCCGGCGCCGGCCTGCGTCGCCTGGTAGAGTTCGTAGAGCTTGCGCTCGTTACGCTCGTAGACCAGCACGTGGCAGTCGTTGTTGGCCGTGTCGCAGGCGTAGGTGGAGCTGCCTTCTGTGTTGCCGCCGGCAGGCAACGGAACCTGGATCGGCACGGCGTCGCAATCGGGACCGCCGAAGCAGTAGCCGCCGGCAGGCGCGGTGACCGTGCGGCGCGGCGTGGAGCTGTCGGCGCCAAGCAGGGAAATCGAGAAGTCGGTGCGCAGCTCGTTGCCCGCGCCCCAGCCGCCTGATGCAATGAGCTGCCCGATGATGGCGTCGCTGCGCGAGGACTTCGCGAGCGCCGAGACATCCTTTGTCCAGGGGTGCTGCAGCGAGAACAAGCCCTGCCCGTTCACTGGCGGCGGCAATGGCGGCGGGGGCGGCGGGGGCGGCGGGGGCGGCGGGGGCGAAACGACGATGGGTCCGCCGCTGCCGCCGCCGGATGATCCGCCTCCGCCACCGCAAGCGGCGGCGAGCACGCAGAGCAGCGTGGCCAGGACGCGTTTCATGGATCGCCTCCGTCACCGTCCCCAGCCATCCCTTGCTCAGCTTCGCCGCGCGGGATGACAACCAAAAACGACGTAATGTCGAGAACGATCCGACCAGATGGTGAAGGCGCTGTTAATCCCGCCGGGACGCAACACCGTACGGCCGAGCAGCCCTAGCGGATCGGGCCGCCGCGCGAGTCGCACCAGTAGACGACGTGGTAGCCGGCGGTGCTTGAACCCCACTGGTAGCTGGCGCCCGAATAGCCCGGGCCTTCACACAGATAGCCGAGCTTGGTCAGCTTCCCGATGTAGAGGGGCTGCGGCTGCAGATTGGCCTGGCGCATCAGCTCCACCGCTTCGTCATGGCGGCCGAGCGCCAAGAGATCCAGGAAGCGCTGGCGGTTGTCGGACCGGGCGCGGCCGGCGAGCCGGTCCTCGATATAGCGCTTCTGCTGCCGCGCGTAGTCGAGCTCTTCGCGGACGCGCGCGACCAGCGGGTGGTCGAAGGGCGCGAGCCGCAGCACTTCCTCATAGTCGTCGATGGCGCCGTTCTTGTTCTCGGCCGCTCCCGAGCGCCCGATGGCGCGGTAGTTCAGCGTCCTCAGCCGCTGGTCGAGCGTGAGATCGGTGCGATCGAGGAGGACGGTGAGGTTCCTGTCTTCCTGAAACACGTCATCGGGCGAACGCGCGGCGTCGAACACCCTCTGGAATTGCGCATCTGCAAGCGGCTGCGGCGGCGATACCGAGGCGCCGCTCGCGCACGCGGAGAGCAGCGCTGCGAACAATGCGGCGGCGAGCGCGGCCTTTCGGATCACGAGCATCGGTCCCTCCCCAAGGGTCAGGGGATTGAAAACCCCTGCGCGGGCGAGCGCAAGGTTTCAGGCGACGGTAGGGCGAGAAATCAGCCGGCGATCAGCTTTAGCGCCCGCTCATCGCCCCGGCCGAGCGCCTTGATTGCCGCCGAAGCGATGGAACGAGCGTCAAGCCCGGCGTGCTCGTACATCCTGTCGGGATTGTCCTGGTCCTGGAACACGTCCGGCAGGGTCAGCGTGCGCACTTTCAGACCGTGATCGAGCAGGCCGCGTTCGGCCAGAGAATGCAGGACGAACGCGCCGAAACCGCCCCGGGCGCCTTCCTCCACGGTAATCAGCACTTCGTGGTGACGGGCGAGCTGGGCGATGAGCGCCTCGTCGAGAGGCTTGGCGAAGCGGGCGTCCGCGACGGTGGCGGAAAGTCCCTGCATCGCCAGCATGTCGGCGGCGCGCGTGCATTCCTGCAGGCGGGTTCCGTAGGACAGGATCGCCACGGCGGAACCCTGCTTGACGATGCGGCCCTTGCCGATTTCCAGAGGCTGCGGATCGGCCAGCAGCGGCAGGCCGACGCCTTCGCCGCGCGGATAGCGGAAGGCGGACGGGCGGTCGTCGATGACGTGGGCGGTCGCAACCATCCGCTGCAGCTCGGTCTCGTCCGCCGCCGCCATCAGAACGAAGCCGGGAAGCTGGCCGAGATAGCCGATGTCGAAAGATCCGGCGTGCGTCGGGCCGTCGGCGCCGACGAGGCCGGCGCGATCGAGCGCGAAGCGGACAGGCAGTTTCTGGATCGCAACATCGTGGACGACGCTGTCATAGCCGCGCTGCAGGAAGGTGGAATAGATCGCCGCGAACGGGCGCATGCCTTCGGCGGCGAGGCCGGCCGCGAACGTAACCGCATGCTGTTCGGCGATGCCGACATCGAAGCAGCGCTCGGGGAATTTCGCCGCGAAATGGTCGAGGCCGGTGCCGGACGGCATCGCGGCGGTGATGGCGACGACTTTCGGATCCTTCTCGGCGGCGCGCACGAGTTCCTGCGCGAACACTTTCGTATAGGAGGGCGGACCGGCTTTCGCCTTGGTCTGCTCGCCGGTGATGACGTTGAACTTGGTCACGCCGTGATACTTGTCGTCGGCGGCCTCGGCCGGCTCGTATCCCTTGCCCTTGTGCGTGACGCAGTGGATCAGCACCGGGCCGTTGTCCATGTCGCGCGCGTTCTCGAGAACGGGGATCAGGACGTTGAGATCGTGCCCGTCGATCGGGCCGACATAGTAGAAGCCCAGCGCATCGAACAGGTCGCCGCCCATGGCGAAGTTGCGCACCGAGTGCTCGGCCTTCTTGGTCCACGTTTCGAGGCCGATCTTGCGCACGACGCGCTTTCCGAGATTGCGCAGCTTGCGGTAGCCCTTCGAGGACACCGTGCGCGAGAGATAGTGGCTGAGCGCGCCGACCGGCGGGGCGATCGACATGTCGTTGTCGTTGAGGATGACGATGAGGCGCGTGTGCATGCCGCCGACATTGTTCAGCGCCTCGTAGATCATGCCGGCGCTCATCGCGCCGTCGCCGACCACTGCGATGACCTTGTTGTTCCTGTGCTCAAGATCGCGCGCGACGGCGAAGCCGGCAGCCGCCGACACGGAGGTGCCCGCGTGCGCGGCGCCGAAAGGATCGTATTCGCTCTCGTCGCGCTTGGTGAAGCCGGACAGCCCGCCGCCCTGGCGCAGCGTGCGGATGCGGTTGCGGCGGCCGGTAAGGATCTTGTGCGGATAGGCCTGGTGGCCGACGTCCCAGACGACCTTGTCGTTTGGCGTGTCGAACACGGAGTGAATGGCGACGGTCAGCTCGACCACGCCAAGGCCCGCGCCGAGGTGCCCGCCGGTGACGGAAACGGCCGCAATCGTCTCGGCCCGCAGCTCGTCGGCGATCAGTTTCAGCTCGTCGCGGGATCGTCCCTTCAGGTCCGCCGGCGAGGCGATCTGGTCGAGCATGGGCGTCTGGGTGGTCATGGCGCGAAACTTGTCCCGAATACGGGTCAATTAGTGGCGGCGATTGAGCACAAAGTCGACGGTGTGATGGAGAGATGCGGCCCTCGTGCCAAAGGACGCCAGATGCTGCTTCGCCTGTGCGGCGAGATAGCGCACCCTGTCCTGGGCCCCCTCCACGCCCAGCAAAGACACGAAATTCACCTTACCAGCCGCGGTGTCCTTGGAGACCGCCTTGCCCAGGATTTCCGGATCGCCTTCGACGTCCAGGAGGTCGTCTACGATCTGGAACGCCAAACCTAAATCATTTGTATAGCCGGCGATCGCCTGCCGCTCGTTCTCCAGGGCGCCGCCGAGAAGGGCGCCGACCTCCCCGGCCAGGGTGATCAGGGCGCCAGTCTTGAGCCGCTGCATGCGGGTGAGGACCTGCAGCGGCTCCTCATTCTCGCTGACCGGGTTCATGTCGATCATCTGCCCGCCGACCATGCCGCGCGCGCCGGAGGCGACCGCCATGCGCTCGATCAGCTTGCAGCGCATCAGCGCATCGCGATGCGTCTCGGGCGAGGCCATGATCTCGAACGCCAGCGCCTGCAGCGCATCCCCGGCGAGCACGGCCGCCGCCTCGCCGAACAGCTTGTGCACCGTCGGTTGGCCGCGGCGATAGTCGTCGTCGTCCATGCACGGCAGGTCGTCATGCACCAGAGAGTAGGCGTGCATGCATTCGATGGCGGCGGCGGCGCGCAGCAGCGCCTTCTCCTGCGCGCCGAACATGCGGCCGACTTCGATGGCGATGAACGGACGAAGACGCTTACCCTTGCTGAGCGCGCCATGACGCATCGCGCGCATCAGCTGAGCTTCGGGTCCTGAAGCCGCGGGGATCAGCTGGTCGAGCGCGACCGTGATGCGGTCGGCCACCTCGTTGAGGCGTTGTTCGAACTGCGGATCGAGCGGGCGGCCGATCACCGCCGCGCGTCCTGTCTCGTTGCGATGCTAGAGATCATCTGCGCGCTCCAGCCCTTTGGGCCCATCCGGCCCCAGCACGATCTTCTCGACCTTGAGCTCAGCTTCCTTGAGTTTCTTCTCGCAGTGCGCCTTCAGCGCGGCGCCGCGCTCGTAGATGCGGATAGAATCTTCCAGCGGTACATCGCCCTGCTCCAGCTTGTGCACGATCTGCTCGAGCTGCGCGAGCGCATCCTCGAAGCTCATCGTTGCAATGTCGGCGCTGGCCTTCGGCTCTGGCATTCAAGTCTCCGAAAAGTGCGCCACCTTATGTAGGCGGAGTCGGTGGGGCAAGCACGGGCTCTTGCCTTTTCCTCCCTCAAGTCGAAGACTTGGGGGAGGTGGATCGCGGCGCAGCCGCGAGACGGTGGGGGCAACCGCTGAAGACGAAGCAGCGCATACTCAAGCGCGCGCGGGAAATGCGCCGCGCAATGACAGAGGCCGAGACGATCCTCTGGTCAAAGCTCCAGAACGACCAACTCGGCGGCCATCGGTTTCTGAAGCAGCATCCTATCGGACCGTACTACGCGGATTTCGCCTGCCGTCGATGCAAGCTGGCGGTTGAGATCGACGGAGAAACCCATTCAAGCGTAGAAGAGCGGGCTTACGACGCTCGTCGCACAGCTTCTCTGGAGCGTGAAGGCTGGGCGGTCGTGCGCTTCTGGAACCAAGAGGTCAAGCACAACCTCAACGGTGTGCTTGAAAGCATCCTTCAGCAGCTGCCCCCAACCGTCTCGCTGACTGCGTCAGCGATCCACCTCCCCCGCGCTCCGCGCGAGGGAGGAAAGAACCTACGCTGCTCTCTAACGCTTTTGATAGATCCGGTACGACCAGTACTTGTCGCCGCCGTCGTGGACGCAGGTCCAGCCGCGTTTGCGCAACTCCGGCCGCACCATGCGATTGAACCAACCATGCGCGGCCAGCACGACGTCGCGGCCGCCCGCGGCGGCCTCGATCAGCATGTCCGCGGCCTTGCCCGCGCGCTTGCGGGCGTCCCTTACGTGCTCGTCGCCGTCGTGGTGGCCCATCAGCCAGACGACGCGCGCGATCTTGTTCCAGGTCTTGGGCAGATAGCGCGCCTTCCAGCGCGGCGGCGGCAGCGGGGCTTCGTTGAACACTTCATTGCGCGTCACCTGCTTTCCGCGCGCCAGATGGTCGGCCGTCTGCATGGCGCGCAGCCGCATGGAGGAGTACATCACGGCGTCGCCGGGGATTTCCTTCATCAGCGCATCCGAGCATTTCTGTCCGTCGGCCAGCGGGCTCTGCTCGTATTTGGCCCACCATTCGCGATAGGCTTTCCAGTCGAGGCGCGGACCCTCGTTCCGGTTCAGGACCGGCCGGCCATGGCGCACGATGATGATGCGGCCCGCCACCCTTCCCGAAGAGCGGGCGACCTTCATCGTCCGATCGTGTTTCACGGCAGCGTCCATATCCTCCGCGGCCCCAAGCCGATCGAACGCTCTTCTTGCGGAGAGCGTCCCGGACGGTCCTTAGATCATCATTGCGGAAAACCAAAACCGCTTTTGCCGCGACGGCAAAACCCGGTTGGGATTCAACCGGAAAACAGGCGCCGCCTACAGTCCCTTCCAGAGCCGGCCTTCGGGGCACTCGGTTCCCGGCGCCTTCTTGCAGCCGTGGAGCGTGAAGAGAACTGTCTCGGCGCGGCCGATCAGATGGTCCAGCGGCACGAAGCCGATAGCGTCGTCCCTGGGATCGCCGCCGAGATTCGCGCCGCGATAGGGCCAGGCCTCGGGGAATTGCGCGGCCATGGAGCGGTGTCCGGTCGGCGCGCGACTGTCTTCGGAGTTGTCGCGGTTGTCGCCCATCATGAAGACGTGGCCAGGCGGAACCTTAAACACCGGCGTCTCGTCGAGGTCTTCCTGGTCGCCGAATTCGTGGATGAGGTGGAAGTTCTTCTCGCCAGGAAGCTGTTCGCGATATTCCGTGGCCGTGCGCGGACCGCGGAAACCGCCCTCGCCTGAACTCGAGATAGGTGGTCTTGCGCACTTCGGTGCGCGGCACTTCCTGGCCGTTGAGGAAGAGGTGACCGGCCTTCATCTCGATCGAGTCGCCAGGCAGGCCGACGACGCGCTTGATCATCACGCGCGGATTGTGCGGATGCTGGAAGACGACGACGTCGCCGCGCCTGGGCAAGCGCACCCACACGCCTTCGTCCGGCTTCTTGTTGTCATTGCCGAACATCATGGCGCCGATCGAGAACGGCACGGAGTTGACGTTGTAGCCATAGGTGAACTTGGCCACGGCGACGCGGTCGCCGACCTGCAGCGCCGGCACCATGCTCTCGGACGGGATGGAGCGCAGCTCGTAGACGAACGTCGAGAACAGCAGCCAGAACGGCACGAAGACGGCGATGGTCATCGCCGTTTCCTTGATCTCGTGCATCGCGCGCTGGGCGAGGCTCTTGTGCTGGGCGGGCGGCTGGTCCGCAGCGGCGTCGCTCGCGGCCGGCTGCTGCGTCGTGGTGTCGGTCATGAACCAGCCCTTGGGCGCCCTGGAAGGCGAACTGCTACTTACCCCAAAATGCAGGTCCCGGGGCGTTTCGGCTATACGTTATGCGTCTCCCCCTGCCGTCAAGACGCCCTTCTGTACAGCGTTGTACCGGCGTCGTGTACGGACGTCACAAGCCCGCGGCCACGCAGGCAATTGAGATGCGCCAGGGTTTCGCCCGTCGCCATGCCCAGGCTGTCATTCTCGATCGCCCGGGCAAAAAGCGCGGTAAACAGATCGACAACGCGCTTGGGCTCGTCCAGCCGCGACAGCAGGCGTTTCATGCCCAGTTCATGACCGTCGATCAGCGCATCCAGACGCTTGTGGGCGCCCCGGAACGGCTCGTTGTGCGAGGGCAGCACCAGTACATCCGCCGGGACAGCATCCTTCAGCTTCCTGCAGGAGCGCAGCCAGTCGGCGAGCGGGTCCGCGTCCGGCTCGGTCGGGAACACGGACACGTTGGAGGAGATGCGCGGCAGGATCTGGTCGCCGGAAATGAGCACATTGATGTCCGGCGCCCACAGGCATGCATGGTCGGGCGAATGCCCGCATCCCGTGACAATCCGCCACGTCCGTCCGCCGATCGAAATCTCGTCGCCATCGCTCAGCCGGCGGAAAGCGTCGGGGAGCTGCGACATTGCTTTGCCGAAGCCGCCGAAGCGGTCGACGTAACGGTCGAGATCTTCTTGCCCCCATCCCGCCGCGCGATAGAATTTCACGCCGGCTTCCGGCGCCTCGCGTCCCGTGTCGGCGACCAGCATGCGACAGGTCACGTATTCCAGCCGCGTCATCCAGAGCTCGCACTGGAACTTGCGGGTGATCCATCCTGCAAGCCCGATATGGTCCGGATGCATGTGGGTGACGATCACGCGCCTGATCGGCTTGCCGCCGAGTCCGCCGCTTGCGAGATCGGCGCCGAAGATCGTGCGCCAGAGCTGTTTGGTCTCGGACGTCTGGATGCCGGTATCGACCAGCGTCCAGCCGTCGCCATCCTCCAGCAGCCAGAGATTGATCCATTTGAGGGAGAAGGGCAGCGGCATGCGGACCCACCGCACCCCCGGCGCCACTTCCATCGACGTCCCAGTCGCGGGCGGCTCCGCGAATAGATAATCGTAGCGCGCCCGCTCGGTCTTGCCTTCGAAGCCGTCCATCGGACGCCCTTCCTGTGGTGACTGCAGGGCTCAGTCTATCCTTTCGCGGCGTTGCAGCAAACGAGGGCCGCCATCGACGTTGCGCGCTGCTGGCGCTAGCCTGCGCTGCGGACCACCGGGGACGGCCCTATGCGCACCATCATCACATTCATCGCAGGTCTCTACATCACCGTAGCGTTGGTCGTTTTCGGCGGGGCCGCCTACAGCTTCATGTCCGGCGAATACGCCAAGTATTCCGCCTGCCCGCCCAACTGGACCTGGGCGCTCTATCGCACGGCGGCATGGCCGAAGGCCTATTACGACGACAGGACAAAAGTCGCGGAGATTCCCGACTGGCTGCTCGTCCGCTATCGGCCTTTCGGTGATGCCTGCGGGGCGCGGTAAACTCACTCTCCACATATACATGGTCCTCACAGCCATAGGGCTGCGCGTCTCGGTATGTTGCTTGGCCGTCATGCCATCAACTTCGCGTGCAACCGCACGGCCGTCTGCTGCGCCCCTCTGGACGCACGCCGTTGCATCTGCAACTTGACCGCTCGCGCCCGAGGATGGGCGACTGGGAGAATTTCAGATGCGCAGAATTCTGATCGCCGCCGCCGCGCTCGCCGCCCTGGCGGCGCCGGCCTTCGCACAGGCCCCGGCCGCTGCGGGCCCCGCGCCTGCCGGGACGTACGCCGTGGACAAGACGCATGCGAGCATCACGTGGAAGGGTCTGCACCAGGGCCTCTCCTGGTACGCCGCACGCTTCACCAATTTCGACATCACAGTCGACTTCAACGAGGCCGACGTCTCGAAATCGAAAGTCGCTGCATCAGTGGACCTGAAGTCGATTGAGACCGACTTTGCGAAGACCCGCCCGGCCTCGAACACCACCGACTTCAACGCCGAACTCGGCGGCGAGCGCTTCCTCAACTCCGCGAAGTTCCCGCAGGCGACGTTCACATCGACCGCGGTTTCCAAGACGGGCGACAAGACCGGCAAGATGACCGGGAACCTCACCTTCTTCGGCGTGACCAAGCCAGTGACGTTCGACGTCACCTATATCGGCAACCGCAACGACCCCCGCTCGCAGAAGCACAAGATCGGCTTCCAGGCGATCGGCTCGCTCAAGCGCTCCGATTTCGGCATCGCGGTCGGCGGACCTATCGGCGACGAGATCAAGCTCGAGATCAACGCCGAGCTGATCCAGAAGTAAGCCCCATCCCTAGTAGGGCCATGGAATCCCGGGCGATGCTTCGCCTGGGATTTTTTGTGCGCTAGACTCTCCCCATATCTACCCAGTCAGCATCTGCAGAGTCAGACCGGAGTGTCCCATGCGTGTTGCCGCCGCCGCTGCGCTTCTCTTGCTCACGTCCTGCTCGATCACCGGAAAACAAACGACACAGGCGCTGCAGAGCCTGCCCTCGGGCGCGTATCAGCTCGAGAAGCCGCATGCCTCCCTGTTGTTCCGCGTGAAGCATATGGGGCTTTCCTACTATACGGCGCGGATGACCGATTTCGACGCCACGCTGGACTTCGACCCGAAGAACCCCGTCGCGAGCCATGTGAAGGCGATCATCAATCCGCTTTCGGTCCGCGCCGAACATCCAACCGACAAGGACTGGGACCGCCGCATCGGCGAGGACTTCTTCGAGGCCAAGGAATTCCCCCAGATCGTCTTCGACTCGAAGAAAGTGGAAGTGACGGGCGAGTTCACCGGCAAGGTGACGGGCGACCTCACCTTCATGGGCGTCACCGAGCCTGTGACGCTGGATGTGACCTTCAACGGCTCCGCCCCCGCCGCCGCTCTATACCAGGGCCGCGATGCGGTGGGCTTCTCGGCCAGGGGCACGCTCGACCGCACCGACTTCGGCCTCACGCGCTATGGCGCGATCGTCGCCGGCGAGGTGGAGATCGTGATCGAGGCGGAGTTCACGCGCAGGGGCTAGAACAGCCCTTCAACGACCCGCGCCCCGTGTGGCATGGTCTGGCCGCAAAAGAGGACCGCCGCATGACCGATCTCGCCCAACAACAGCGCTACACCTCGGTCGCCATAGCGTTGCACTGGGCCATCGCCCTGCTGATCGCCGGGATGATCGCGTTCGGCTGGATCCTCGAGGACATGGCGGGCGGGCCGGGCAGCCCGAAAGTGTCGCTGATCCAGGTGCACAAGTCGGTCGGCATCTCCATCCTGCTGCTGTCGGTGGCCCGCATCGTGTGGCGGCTGATGAACCCGCCCCCGCCTGAGCCGCCCATGCCGCAATGGCAGAAGCTGCTCGCCACGTCTGTGCATATCCTGCTCTACGTGCTCATGATCGCCATGCCGCTGAGCGGCTGGATCATGGCCTCGGCCTCGACCGCCCATGACACCCGCTTCTTCGGCACGCTCGAAGTCAGCCTTCCGGGGTTCGCGGGCATGGATGCGGAAGCCCGCAAGCCGATCGAGGAAGGCTTCCACAGTGTTCACGGCAACCTAGCCTGGGTGATCATCGCCATGCTTGCTCTCCACATCGCCGGCGCAGTCAAACACCAGTTCATCGACAAGGACGGCCTTCTCGCGCGCATGGCGCCGGGCCTGTTCGGACGCACGGCGGGGCCGCCGGCGGGCGGCAAAGGCGCGTTGTGGGCGTTCGGCGGGGCGGTTGTCGTGTTCGCAGCGGTCGCCGGGGCTTCTCTTCTCTCTGCAGGAGCGCCCGCAACCGCATCGCTTATGGGCGAGCCCCAACTTGTGAAGAACTCTCCCGCCGGCAACTGGGCGGTCGACGCCGCGCAGAGCTCCATCAAGTTCAAGGGCGGCTATATGGGCCGCCCCTTCGAGGGCCGCTTCGGCAAATGGGACGCCGCGATCCAGTTCGATCCGGCAAAACCCGCGGATGCGCGCATCCGCGTGGCGATCCCCACCGCCAGCGCCGATGCGGGAGATCCGTATTTCAACGAGAACATCACGCAAGGCGACTGGTTCGACGCGCAGAAGCACCCCGAGGCCGTGTTCGAGGTGACCCAGGGCGTCGAGAAGAAGAGCGAGACCCAGTATGAGGCCGCCGGCGTGCTGACGCTGAAGGGCCAGGCCTACCCGGTGCGGCTGCCCTTCACGCTCAATATCAGCGGGGCCACGGCCAAAATGCATGGCGAAGTCACGCTGAAGCGCCTCGATCTCGGCGTCGGCCGCGACACGCTGGCCGAAGCGAAGGGCGATGAGGAGTGGGTGCAGGACGATGTGGCGGTGGTGATCGACGTCGTCGCGACTCGCCAGTGAGCCGCGCGTGAGTCACCGGGCCCGCCCTCGCGCCGTCGATTCACGCGAACTCAAGAGACGCTTCGCGAGTCGGATTCGAGTCGAAATCGCGCGCGCCCGAGGTCGCTCACTGCTCAAAAAGTGTGACTCAGAGGTCACAGCGCGATCACGAAATGCAGCCTCGCGACTCGACCCTCGAAGCGCGCGCTGGGCGCCTCGCGAGCCTCGATGAGGACCTTCGCGGGCGCCGCATTCGGACCTTGCGAGGACCGGCAAGAGCATGAACTCCGATTCAGAATCCGCTCCCCGGGCGCCGGCGCCGGTCATCGGCGTGAGTGAGGCCGATCTCGACCGCGCGGCCTCCGTGATCCTCTCCGGAGGGCTCGTCGCGATGCCCACCGAGACCGTCTACGGGCTCGCAGCGGACGCCACCAACGGGGTCGCGGTGGCGAAGATCTTCACAGCCAAGGGACGCCCCTCCTTCAACCCGCTCATCTGCCACGTCAGCGGCCTCGCGATGGCCGAAGAGCTCGCCGAATTCTCTCCCCTCGCGCGCCGTCTCGCAGAGACCTTCTGGCCCGGACCTCTCACGCTCGTCCTGCCGCGCAGAGCGACATGCCCGGTCGCCGATCTCGCCACTGCGGGGCTTCCGTCGATCGCGCTGCGATCGCCAAAACACGTTGCGGCGCTGGGACTTATTGCACGGGTCGGCCGTCCGCTTGCGGCGCCCTCCGCCAATCCGTCGGAGAGCCTCTCGCCCACGACGGCGCAGCACGTTGCCCATAATCTCGCATCGAAAATCGATCTCATTCTCGACGGCGGCCCGTGCATTGCGGGGCTCGAGTCGACGATCATCGCACCGGGAAAGTCCGGGGCCGTGATGCTCCGGCCGGGCGCTCTCGCGCGCGCCGAAATCGAACAACTCACAGGTCCGCTCACTCCTCCGGAGGCGGCCTCGGGGGTCCTCGCGCCGGGCATGATGAGGCGCCACTACGCACCCCGCGCACGACTCCAACTCAACGCCCTCGATGTGACTCCGGGGGAGGCCTTCCTCGGCTTCGGGGCGCCTCCGAAGGGTGTTTCACCTTCTCTCAACCTTTCGATTCGCGGCGACCTCGAAGAGGCCGCGGCGAATCTCTTCGCGATGCTGCGCACGCTCGATCAGAGTCACTCGATGATCGCCGTGGCGCCGATTCCAGGCGCCGGACTCGGAGAGGGAATCAACGATCGCCTCAAACGAGCAGGTGCACTCGCCTAGCAAGATAGTGTATGAGGAGATTCGTTGAGTCGTTCTCGCAACGAGGCGCTCAACGAAAAATGGATGAGGAGCTCCTAGCGGGCGACCATCCGATGGGACCATCAAGGAGACTTAGAATGGCCACTGCCAAAAAGAAAAAGCCGGCGAAAGCTGCTGCGAAGAAGACCGCGAAAAAAGCGAAGAAGAAGTAGCCCTTCTTCTTTTCTCTTCGCATTCGGCAGCCAGTCCTTGGCTAGAGCCGGGTAGCGGACAGGGCGGCTCGTTCGCCCGCGCCCCGGACGCCGAATTCCCAGAGACTAGAGTTGAATTCCTCACGCCCAACCGGTCCTCCGGTTGGGCGTGAACTCTTTTGGGGCTCTCGAAAACCCGACTACGGACCGTCAGCGCGCCCGCGAGGTCCACCCCGGCTGCGCTGAGGAAGCGCTCGACGCCCCTCGCGCCCCGCCATTACCGTACCGTCATAGTAATCGAGCTCTGACAGAGTGTCGGCCAGCAGCAAAACAGGTCGCCGCGCGCGCAATGTGCAGATGACACTCGGCTTTCGCTAGAATTCGCAGCGCCCCGCATGCTTTCCCTCATCGATTTGGAATTGTGGAGGCCTTGCCGCCCCGCTAGGCTTAACTGGCCGCGTGAGACGGCGTGTGGTGTCGGGGACTTCAAACATGGCTGAGATAGCTGCGGTCATTATCGCCATTCTTCTGGGCGGCCTGCTGATCTTCCTGATCTACAGGGCGGCGCGGACCTATGACGCCGGCGCGCACGCCACCTTCATCACCACCAAGGGCGGAGACTTCTATGGCGCCCTGCGCGCGCCGGTCACGTTGTGGGACCCCTCGATCAAGGTCCTGCGCGACCGCCACGCCCCCGACATCACCATCATGACCACCGGCGCCGATGGCGGGCAGTACTTCGAGAAGACCCTGGTCAACCGCCGTACCGGCGAGATCTCGCTGCGCGTCCATACCTGCGCGCCCCGCCCGTTCGTGGCCCGCACCTCGGACAAACGGCAGCTTCTCATAAAGGCGAAGGTCTCCTTCCAGCTCGACATCGACCGCATCCAGATCCCCTCGCAGATGGAGGCTTTCGGAGCGACGCTCGGCGCCCGCATCGAGAACTTGTTCGAGAACGCCATCGGCGAGCTGGAGGACCAGGACGTCTTCTCCCGCCAGCGCGAAATCGAAAGCGGCGTCCTGCGCCAGCTGCTGGAGATGGAAGCCCAGGCCGACCCCAACGCCGCCACGGGCATGCCGCTGGGCATCAAGATCTACGAGGCGATGTTCTCCTACGAGCCCTTCGCCAAGGAACTCAACAAGGACCCCGCCAACGGCCCGATGGCCTACGACAACGAGCATCTCGACGACCTGGTCGACATGCTCGAGAAGGCCAACCCGCAGACGGTGGAGACCCTGCTGCGCATGCTGGAGCTGCAGACCCGCCAGAACATCGTCTCGATGCTGTGCAAGTCCGGCGGCCTCGTCGCCTTCACGGCCAGCGAGCTTGGCCTGTCCGACCGCACGGTCGACCGCGCCAGCAATGGCATGAACATCATGAAGCCCCCGGCCTATCCCGCCGCGGTCGCCACGAACGGCGCCGGGGATGTGGTTCCGGCCGCCGCAGCTCCGGTCAGCCCGGCGCAGGCCTATTACGGTCTGGGCGCTCCCAAGGGCGAGCAGCCGCCGAAGGGCAACTGATTACAGCACTCTTCCCGGGTTCATCCGGTTCTGAGGGTCGAGCGCCTTTTTCACGGCGCGCATCATCTCCATCTCGACCGCTGACTTGCGGGTGGCGAGTTCGTCCCGTTTCAGCTTGCCGATGCCGTGTTCGGCCGAGATCGAGCCGTTGAGGCGCCAGATCAGGTCGTGCACGGCGTGGGAGATCTTCAGCCCCTCGCCCTCGAGGAACCTTTCCGTGTCCGAGCCCTGCGGCGGGGTGATGTTGTAGTGGATGTTGCCGTCGCCGACATGGCCGAAGGCGATGATGTCGACACCCGGGTTCATCGATTTCACCATGGCGCTGGCCTTCTCGATGAACTCGTGAACGCGGGAGACCGGCACGGAGACGTCGTGCTTGAGGGCCTTGCCGTGCGCGCGTTCGGCGATCGGTATGCTCTCGCGGATCTTCCACATCGCCGCCTTCTGGGCTTCGGACTCGGCGATGGCCGCATCCTCGATGAGGCCGGCCTCCAGCGCCTCGGCCAGCAGGCCCTCCATCATGTCGCGCGCCCCTTCGGGGCGTGGCAGCGACAGCTCGATCAGCACCCGCCACGGCGCCTGTGACGGGACGGGGTCGCGGATGTCGGGGATGTGCTTCGATACCAGGTCCATGCAGAACCTGGAGACGATCTCGAACCCGGTGACCGCGCCGCCCGAGGCGGCCTTGGCCCGCGCCAGCAGCTCGACGGCTTGTCCGGGCGAAGCCAGCGTCACCCACGCCGTCTCCTTCACGGCGGGCTTCGGGAACAGTTTCAGGGTCGCGGCCGTCACCAGCCCCAGCGTGCCCTCCGCCCCGATGAAGAGGTGTTTGAGGTCGTAGCCGGTATTGTCCTTGCGCAGGCCGCGCAGGCCGTTCCACACGCGGCCGTCGGGCAGCACGGCCTCGATGCCCAGCACAAGGTCGCGCATCATGCCATAGCGCAGGACCGCCACACCGCCGGCGTTGGTCGAGATCAGGCCGCCGATCGTGGCAACGCCTTCCGCCCCCAGCGACAGCGGGAACAAGCGGCCGTTCTCGTCGGCCACCTCCTGCGCGCGGGTGAGGATCACGCCGGCCTCCAGCGTCATGGCGTCGTTGAGGGTGTCGACCTCGCGCACGCGATTCATGCGCTTTAGCGAGACCAGCACTTCGCCATAGGGGATCGAGCCGTTGACCATGCCGGAATTGCCGCCCTGCGGGGTGACCGCAAGTCCGTACTCGGCGCACAGCGCGATCGTCCTGGCGGCTTCCTCGGTGGAGGCGGGCTTGACCAGCACCGGCGTCGAGCCCTGCCAGCGGCCGCGCCAGTCCTGCAGATGGGGCGCGATTTCCTGCTTGTCGGTCGAAACGCCCTTCGGCCCCAGCGCTTCGCTGAGGCGGGCTATGAATTCCGCTGTCCGGGCCGGGCCCCGATCGTCCGCCATGGTTCTAGCCTATCAGCTGGCGCTCGCAGGTCTTTACCCCGGTTACCACCTTTGTGGTTACGAACAGGCTTCCGAAATCGCCCTCGAACCTGAGCCCTGACCTGCTCTGATAGGTCACGAAGCACGAGACCGTCGAATAGTCGTCATCCTCATAGGAAAAGCAGGCGAGGCCGTCCGGCGACACGACGAGCCTGCCCTTCACAATCCTGCCCGGGGTTTCGTAGAGGGTCGCGCCGCCAGGCTCGATGCATTCGCGCCAGCTGATGGCGGAGCTGGGCGAATAGCCTTGCATGTCGATGCCGAACAGGGCCGCCTCGACCTCCTTCGGCTTCAACGCGGCGCCCTTGCCCTTCACCAGCTGACCGGCGGCCGGTGCGGCGAGGGCGAGCGCCAGGGCGGCTATAGCGAGAACCTTGCGCGGCATTCAACCTCTCCGACCCCCCTCCTACCACGCAAGGGCAAGCCTCAAAACGCTTCGATCCACATGCAGGGCAGTTGACGGAAAGCCTCCGCGCCGCTCCAAGAAAGGCTTGTTCGAGAGACGACGCCAGGAGGCGCCCATGGCCTACACTCCCTTCGACCTCAGCGGAAAAGTCGCGCTCGTCACCGGCGGCAACAGGGGCATCGGCTTGGGGTTCGCGGAGGCGCTGACGCAGGCCGGAGCGGCGGTCGCCATCTGGGGCTCCAACGAGAAGAACAACGCCGAGGCGGTAAAGAAACTCGGCGGCAAGACCAAAGCCTGGACCGTCAACGTCGCCGACGAAACGCGGGTCGCCGCCGCCATGGCCGATGTCGCGAAGCATTTCGGCCGGATCGACAGCGTCTTCGCCAACGCCGGCATTGGGGGCGGGGCGAAGTCGTTCGCGGAATTCCCGACCGAGACCTACCGCCGCGTGCTGTCGGTGAACCTTGACGGCGTGTTCTTCACCCTGCGCGAGGCGGCCAAGCACATGATCGAGCGCGCCAAGGCCGGCGATCCGGGCGGGTCGCTGGTGGGCGTGGCGTCGCTGGCGGCCATCGAGGGCGCCGCCCGCAACGAGGCCTATGCCGCCACCAAGGGCGCGGTCGTCTCCATGATCAAGTCGATCGCGGTGGAGCACGCCCGCTATGGCGTCCGCGCCAACTCCATCCTGCCCGGCTGGATCGCGACGGACATGACCCAGGGCGCCCAGGATAACCCCGCCTTCGCCGAGAAGGTCATTCCGCGTGTGCCGATGCGGCGGTGGGGGGAGCCCAGGGATTTCGGCGGCGTCGCCGTCTACCTCACTTCCGACGCCTCGTCCTACCACTCGGGCGACTCGTTCGTGATCGACGGCGGGTATTCGATCTTCTAGCCAGTCCGCCAGCCCCGGCGCGAAGGGAATCATGTCTGCAGTGACGTGGATCACCGACTTCTTCTCCAGCAATCCCTGGTCGATCTACCTGATCGCTTTGGTCATGCCCTTCGTCCAGGAAGACACGGCGGTGATCGGCGCGGCGAGCTCGGCGGCAGCCGCACATGGCCAGCCGGCGTTTCTGCTTCTCGCGACGTGGGCGGGCCTCGTGGTCAGCGATGGCTGGAAGTACTGGGCCGGCAGGCTCGCCTACAAGATTCCGATGGCCGCCAGGTTCACGGCCGATCCGCGCGTCATCGCCGCCCGCGACAAGGTTCTGACGCGTCTTGGCCTGGCTCTGATCGTCGCCAGGTTCGTTCCGGGCACACGAATTCCGCTCAACGTCGCCTGCGGGCTGTTTCGGGTGTCCTTCGTCAGGTTCATATTGCTGATCATGTTGTCGGCGGCGCTATACCTTGGCGTCGCCTTCGCGGTCTTTACGGTGCTTGGCGCGATCGTCGGCGAGCAGGTGCGATCCGCAATTCCATTCGTCGTCGTGCCGCTGGTCCTGATCATGGTTGCGTTTGTCTGGGCGCAGAAGCCGGCGCGCGACCCGGCCGGCTGAAAGGCCACCAGAGCCCTCGCTCCCGCGCCATGTTTGGGTCCAGGCAAAGCGGCGGGCTTGCCGTACCATACTGATTATCGATAAGACTCCTCATCGCATGCGCGGCTGGCCGCGCCAGAGAAGAAGAGTCGAGCCCATGAAGAAGCTTCGCGCCTTCGCCGTCATCCTTGCCGCCGGCGTCGCCCTCTCCGCATGCCAGCCGGCCAAGGCGCCTGCCGCCGGCGGCGCCAAGGGCGGGCTGTCCATCGCACCGCTGAACTACGAGTACCGCGAGCTGCCCAACGGCCTGCGCGTCTATGCGATGCCCGACGCCAGCACGGCCAGCGTCTCGGTCGCCGTCTGGTACGATGTCGGCTCGAAGGACGATCCGGCCTCGCGCTCGGGCTTCGCGCACCTCTTCGAACATCTGATGTTCAAGTCGACCACCAACATGCCGCCGGAAACCTTCGACCGGCTGACGGAGGACGCAGGCGGCTTCAACAACGCCTCCACCTGGAACGACTTCACCAACTATTACGAGACCGTCCCCGCCAACCATCTCGAGCGCGTGCTGTGGGGCGAGGCCGAGCGGATGGGCTCGCTGGTCGTCGACGACGCCAACTTCAAGTCCGAGCGCGACGTGGTGAAGGAAGAGCTGCGCCAGTCGGTGCTGAGCCAGCCTTATGGGAAACTGTTCGCGCTCTACCTCTACCAGTCGGCTTTCAACGTGCACCCCTATGGCCGCCCCGGCATCGGTTCGATCGCCGATCTCGACGCCGCGACCGTCGAGGACGTGCGTGCGTTCCACGCGACCTACTACCGGCCGGACAACGCCGTGCTCGTCGTCTCCGGCAATTTCGACCAGAAGCAGCTCGACGCCTGGGTCGACAAGTATTTCACCGGGATCAAGAAGCCCGATCGCCCGATCCCGCGCGTGACGGCGGTCGAGCCCGCCCGCACGGAAGCCAAGGACCTCACGGTCTACGAACCTAACGTGCCGCTGCCTGCGGTCGTGGTGTCGTGGCCGTCGCCGGAAGCCACCAGCCCGGATACCGCCGCTATCATGCTGATGGATGCGATCCTGACGCGCGGCCAATCCTCGCGGCTCTACCAGGCGATGGTCTATGACCAGAAACTCGCAGCCGACGTCGGCTCCAACCTCGACATCACGGCCCAGCCCGGCATCTACGCGCTCTATTCCATCCTGTCGGACGGCAAGACGGCGGAAGAGGGCCTGACCTCGCTGAAAGCCGAGATCGCCAAGATCCGCGACAACCCGGTCACCGACGCCGAACTCAACGAAGCCCGCAACGAGCTGATCACGTCGACGCTGCAGAACCGCGAGACCTCCGACGGCCGCGCCGACGAACTCGCGCGCTCGGTCATCCTGTTCAAGGACCCGAAGGCGGCCGACGCCCTGCTGCAGAAGCTGCAGACCGTGACGGCCGCGGACATACAGCGCGTCGCCAAGTCGATCATGGACGATGCGAAGTCCGTCACCCTCCGCTACCTGCCGGAGGACTTGCAGAAAGGCGCGGCCGAGGCGGCCTTCGCCGACGCTCCCACCATACAGGCGACCAAGGTCGACATCCCGGCCTCGGAAGTCCCCACCTACACCCTGGCCGCGGAGGGCTCGCGCGTGCGGCCGCCTGCAGCAGGAGCCGCCGTCGCGGCGAAAGTCCCGGGCGCTGCCGAGAAGACGATGGCCAACGGCCTGCGCGTGATCGTCGCCACCAAGCCGGGCCTGCCGCTGGTCAGCGCCAGCCTGCGCCTGTCGGCCGGATCGGCGCTCGATCCCAAGGACAAGGCCGGCCTCGCCACCATGACCGCCGACCTTGCGACGCGCGGCACTGAGACCCGCTCGGCCACCGAGATCTCGCGCCAGATCGAAAGCCTCGGCGCATCGCTGAACGCCGGCGCCGGCGCGGATGCTACGGACGTTTCGGTCTCGGCCCGCTCGGACAACGCCAAGGACGTTTTCGCCATTCTGGCGGACGTCGTGCAGAATCCGGCCTTCGCCGCCGAGGAGCTGGATCGCGCCAAGCAGGAAACGCTTGACGGCCTGATGGTGTCGCTGCGCCAGCCCCGCGCCATCGGCACATTCGCAATGAACCGCGCGCTCTACGGCGATGGCCCCTATGGCGGCACGCCCTCGCCAAAATCGATCGGCGCTCTGACCCAGGAAGACATCGCCCGCTTCCAGAAAGCCAACTGGCGACCGGACAACGCGGTCCTCGTGATCGCGGGCGACATTTCGGCCGACGCGGGCTTTGCGCTGGCTGAAAGCTCGCTCGGCTCGTGGGCCAAGCCGGAAACGGCGCCGCCCGCCACGACCGCCGGAGCGGCCACGGCCAGCAAGGCCGGCGCGATCGCCATTGACGTGCCGCAGATCGGGCAGGCCGCCGTCTTCCTGGGCCGCACCGGCCCGGCGCGCACGGCGGCGGACTATTTCCCGACCCTGGTCGCCAACAACGTGCTCGGCGGCGGCTATTCGGCCCGGCTCAATGCGGAGATCCGCATCAAGCGCGGCCTCTCCTACGGCGCCAACGCCAGCCTTGCCTCGCGCAAGGAGGGTGCGCCGATCGTTGCTGTGGCCCAGACCCGCAACGACGCCGTGCCGCAGGTGATCGACCTGATGGCGGCGGAGTTCAAGCGCCTGGGCGATCAGCCAATCCCCGCCGCCGAACTCGACGCCCGCAAGGCTGTGCTGATCGGCGGCTTCGGGCGTTCGGTTGAAACAACAGGCGGGCTTGCCGGCCAGCTCTCGGCCCTCGCCCAGTTCGGCCTGCCGCTCGACAAGCTGCAGACCTATTCGGCGGATGTCGGCGCCGTCACGGCCGAGCAGGCCGCGGCGGCTGCGAAAGCCCACTACGATCCGGCCAACGCCTTCCTGATCGTGGTCGGCGACGCCAAGCAGTTCTGGAACGCCATCAAGGGCAAGCGCGCCGGGTTCGAGAGGATCGACATCGGCAAGCTCAATCTCGACTCGGCGACCCTGAAGTAGGACTATTCGGCCTCGCATCCGTTGGGAGAATGCGATGGCCGATCCAGGACAGGTGAAGCCCAACGTCCGCGAGGCCGTGCCGTTCTTCGGCGTCATGGACATGGCCGCGTCGCTGCGGTTCTACGTCGATGGCCTCGGCTTCGCGATGACCAACTCCTGGCGGCCTGATGGGCCGGATAGAGTGCGCTGGTGTTCGCTGCGGCTCGGCGACGCCTGAGGAAACCGAGTACGATCCGGCGGCGCATGGATAGTCCGACAACCGTCCACGTTTTGGCGAAACGGCCGAATTGAGCTAGTTTCCAGTCATGGCAGACGATCAGCGCCCTTCCGCCAAGTCCGCGAGCATAGAGAAGCCGCATCCTGCGCGCTTCGCACCCGAGGAGTTCGATCTCCTGATCGAGTCGGGAGTCGCAGCAAAACTTGGCCGGGTGGAACTTCGCCGGGGGGAAATCTATCGGATGAATGCGCAGCACGCTCCGCACGCAAGGATGCGGTTCAAGCTCGCACGTCTGCTTTGCGACGCAGCGGGCAAGCTCAGTCCGGATCTGGAAGTCTTGGATGAGGTAACCGTCGGATTCGGCGAATTCATGCCTCTCCCGGACATCGTCCTGTTTAACAGCCCTGTGTCCCGGGGCGCGATTCCAGCACAGGGCGTTCGACTTATCGTTGAAGTCGCAGACACCACAGCAGCGGACGATCTTGGACCCAAGCGCGATCTCTATGCCGAGGCCGGCTTGGTGGAGTACTGGGTCGTCGATATGACGTCAGCCGTCATTCTCCAGTATGCTGATCCTGTCGATGGCGCCTTCACGCGCTCCCGCACCGTCCGCCGCGGCGAGACGGTCGAGTCGCTGATCCTCGCGGGCCTGAATATCGAAACTGCCGGTCTGCCCTGGGATATCGAAGGCTAGACCAGCGCGACGCCGCCAAATCGTACCGCCGCTGCAATGGCGAGCAGGGCGAACAGAATGATCGCAGCGGCGATCAGCATTGTGACAAGCCGGGCCTTTGAGATGCCTATCTCGGCCATAGGATCGAGGAAATAGCTGCGAACGGTGGGCGGCTCGACAGTCTCCTTCAGGAACCAGGGCGCAAGCCGGCCTGCGATCCAGAGAGCAGTGACGGTCAAGACAAGGCTTGCAGAAAAAAGCGCAAGCGCCGGGAACACCAGATCGCCCACCCCGCTCATATCGATTCAGCCTCCAGCCCATTCCCCAGTTAGAGGTGATTCATCCCGCCACTGCCGTCAAACGTCTTATCGCCGCAACCGCACGCCGGAGCGCTTTTCCTATCGCTTCAGGTTCCCGCAGAAACGCTGGATGCGCCGGCAGGCTTCCTCCAGCTTTTCCGTCGAGGTTGCGTAGGAAATCCGGAAAGCCGGGCCGAGGCCGAAGGCGGCGCCGAACACCACCGCCACCTTCTCTTCCTCAAGCAGCGCCGCGGCGAACTCCTCGTCATTGGTCAGCTTCTTGCCGCCGGCCGACGTCTTGCCCATTGCGCGCGAGCAGTCCGGGTAGACATAGAAGGCGCCTTCCGGCGTCGGGCAATGCAGCTCTTCGGTCTGGTTCAGCATGCCGACGACGAGGTCGCGACGTTGTCTGAACAGCTCCTGATTGGGCTTGATGAAGGCCTGCGTGCCGTTCAGAGCCTCGACCGCCGCCCACTGCGAGATCGACGACGGGTTCGACGTCGTCTGGCTCATCACCTTGGCCATGCCCTTGATCAGCGCTTCCGGCCCGCCGGCATAGCCGATGCGCCAGCCGGTCATCGAATAGGCCTTCGAGACGCCGTTCATCGTCAACGTTCGCTCGTAGAGCGCAGGCTCGACCTGCGCCAGCGTCCAAAACTGGAAGCCGTCATAGACGAGGTGCTCGTACATGTCGTCCGTCAGGATCCATACATGCGGATGGCGCAGCAGAACGTCGGCGATCCCGCGCAGCTCTTGCCGGGTGTAAGCGGCGCCCGACGGGTTGGACGGCGAGTTGAAGATCAGCCATTTGGTCTTCGGCGTGATCGCGGCTTCCAGCGCCTCCGGCTTCAGCTTATAGTTGTCGCTGGCCTTGGCCTGCGCAAACACTGGCGTCGCGCCGCAGATCAGCGCCATCTCAGGATAGCTGACCCAGTACGGCGTCGGGATCACCACCTCGTCGCCGAAATTCAGCGTGGCGACGAAGGCGTTGTAGATCACGGGCTTGCCGCCGGGACTGACATTGATCTGCGAGGGTTTGTAGTCGAGCCCGTTCTCGCGCTTGAACTTGGCGCAGATCGCCTGTTTCAGCTCGGGAATGCCGTCAACGTCGGTGTACTTCGTCTTGCCGTCCTGGATCGCCTTGATCGCAGCAGCTTTGACGTTGTCCGGCGTGTCGAAGTCGGGTTCGCCGGCGCCGAGGCCGATAACGTCCTCGCCCTTCGCCTGCAGCTCGCGCGCCTTCTGCGTCACGGCGATCGTGGCGGACGGCTTGATGCGCTTCAGCGCTTCAGACACAGGCACGACGGCCATGGCAGTTCCTCTCTGGGAGCTTATGCGCGGCCTGATACGCCAATCCTGCGTCACAATGAAGAGCCGATTTCGGCGTCAACGGATTTTGTATATGTCGTTGTTTCGTCTAGGTTCGCCCGAGTCGGGACCACTCAGGAGACGGCATGACCAAGGGGCGGCTGGAAGCCTTCAGCGACGGCGTGCTGGCGATCATCATCACCATCATGGTGCTGGAGCTGAAAGTCCCGCATGAGTCGAGCCCCGAGGCGCTGCTCGCGCTCTGGCCAGTGTTCTCCAGCTATGTTCTCAGCTTCATCTATGTCGGCATCTACTGGAACAACCACCACCATTTGTTCCATGCCGTCCAGCATGTCCGGGGCGGCGTGCTGTGGGCCAACCTTCACCTGCTGTTCTGGCTCTCGATCGTGCCGTTCGTGACCGGATGGATGGGCGAGAATCGATTTCGCCCGCTGGCCGGTCTTCTTTTACGGCGTCGTGCTTCTGTGCTGCGCCATGGCCTTCAACATCCTGCTGCGCTTCCTGCTGGCGGCGAACGGCCCGGACTCCCTGCTGGCCAAGGCGGTCGGCAATGACTGGAAGGGCAACATTTCGCTGGCGATCTATGTCCTGGCGCTCGGGCTCAACTTCATCTACCCGCTGCTCAGCATCGCATGTTATGTGACCGTCGCGGTAATCTGGTTCATCCCCGACAAGCGGATCGAGAGGGTGCTGCACAACAAGCGCTGAGCCCGATCCGCCGCCTTGCGACGCCCATGTGATCGAACCTGGCCCCGAACCTATTCCGGCGCGCCGCCCGGTCCCAGCTGCCGCGCGAGATAAACGTAGTGGAGCGCCCAGCGTTTCGAATTCAGCACTGGATCAGAATCATTGGAGTGCCCGCCGTCGGTGTTCTCATAATACAGCGCCGGGAATCCCATTTTCTGCAGCTTCGCTGCGAACTTGCGCGCGTGTCCGGGATGCACCCGGTCGTCGCGCGTGTTGGTGGTGATGTAGACTTCCGGATATTTCGCACCTTCCCGGATGTTCTGGTAGGCGGAGTACTTCGCGATGAACCCCGCCTCCGCCGCGATGCGCGGATCGCCGTACTCGCCGATCCATGACGCGCCCGGCGGCAGCTCGTGATAGCGCAGCATGTCGACCAGCGGGCTTTCGATCACCGCCCCGCCGATCAGTTCGGGATGCTGAGTCAGCGTCACCGACGTCAGCACGCCGCCGTTGGAGCGGCCATAGATGCCCAGATGCTCCGCCGAGGTGATCTTGCGATGTGCGAGATCCGCAGCCACCGCCGCGAAATCGTCGAACGCCCGCTGTCGGTTGGCCTTCAGCGCCGCCTGGTGCCAGGCCGGGCCGAACTCCCCGCCGCCCCGGATGTTGGCGAGCACATAGGCGCCGCCGCGCTCCAGCCACAGCTTGCCGAGTTCGGGTTTGTAGGCCGGCGGATAGGACACTTGGAAGCCGCCATAGCCGAACATAAGCGTTGGCGTCGACCCATCCAGCGGCGCATCTTTCAGGCGCACGACGAAGTACGGAACCTTCGTCCCGTCCGAAGATGTCGCTTCGAACTGCTCGACCACGTGCCGGGATGCATCGAACCGCTCCGGCGACTGCCGTAGGACCTCCGCGGTGATGGAGTTCGCATTGGCGAGGCTGAGTGTCGATGGCGTCAGGAACCCCTCGTGCGTGTAGAAGATGCGGCCTGTCTGCCGGCTGGCCGAACCGAGATGGATCGCGGAATTCGCCGGCGCAGGCAGCGCCGTCTCCACCCACCCGGCGGTTTCGTCCTTGTCGCTGAACACCGACACGCGGCCGCGCACATTGTCATAAACCGACGCGACGAGCCGGTCGTCGAACACCGCGACCTCTTCGAGGGATTGCCGCGCCGTCGGCTCGAAAACCGAGGTGTCGGCATTCGTCATGACCAGCCCAACGCCGGGCGGCGGCGGACGGAGCAGGCGCATGCCCACCGCCATAAGCGCGCCCGCGCCTACCTTCTTGATGTTGTTGGGCGCCCACGGCTCCTCGACCGTGAATACCAGCCTCGGCGCCGCATCGGCTGATCCGCCCCCCAGAGCGCCACGGATAGTGACGCGTTCCGGCAGCGCCAGCTTCACTGGTTTGCCCTCGACGATCTCCCACGTTTCCGATCGGAACGTGTCCAGCGGCCGCGACACCAGCACCGCTAGCACTTTGCCTGCGCCATCGCGCAGAACGTAGGGGTCGACGCCATAGCCGCCATCCTTGGCGGCGCCGCTGTAAAGCGTCTTCGCGGTTGCCAGCTCCTCGCCGCGCGCCAGCGTCTTTACGATGAACGGATAGCCGCTTTCGGTCAGCGATCCCTCGCCGAAATCGGTTGCAACCAAGAGCGTGTCCTGGTTCAGCCATGCAAGACGATGCTTGCCCTCGGGCAGCTTGAACCCATTGCGGACGAAGCGCTTTTCCGCCGTGTCGTATTCGCGAACGACAACGGCGTCCTTGCCGCCGTCCGACAGGCTAACCAGGCAGAGCTTTTCCTCAGGCGCGAGGCAGTCTGCGCCTTTGTAGATCCAGTTCTTCTTTTCCGATTTCGCCAACGCGTCGATGTCAAGCACCGTCTGCCATTTCGGCTTGTCTTCGCGATAGCTTTCCAGCGTCGCCCGCCGCCAAACGCCGCGCACGCTTTTCTGGTCCTGCCAAAAATTGTTGATGGCGTCGCCGCGGAAATTCGGCGTCGGAATCCGGTCCTGCGCCGTCAGAATCGCCAGCGCCTCCTTGCGGAACGCCTCATAGCGCGGGTCTTTTTCCAGAATCGCGGCAGTCTTCTTGTTCTCCTCGCGCACCCATTTCAAGGCGCGCTCGCCATTCACTTCCTCCAGCCAGAGAAAGTCGTCGCCCGACTTCACGGCTTCGGGAGACAGGTTCGCCTGCGGAGATACGACCGGCGTCGGCGCAACCGGCGCCGCGGGAGCTGGCGGCGTTGCAGACGCTGCGACAGCGGCCGCCACTACGTTTTCCTCGCCGGCTGTCTCGCATGCGGCGCAGGCCAGCAGCGCGACGGCGAAGGTGAATCGGGCTGTCAGACAGGCCAAATCTCTCTCCCTGATCTCCTCGCTCATCCGTTCGAGAAGGTTACGTTTCCGCCAGAAACTAGCTCATGCCGCTGCTAGCACAACACCCGCGCGTGCGCCGCTCTTAACGCCTCGCTCCATCCCGCCACAATCGCCGCCGCGCCGCCGCAGTCGCCGCCACAACGTCACCGCGCCAGCAAACGCCGGACGACGTCACACTGTTGTGTGCGGTTCATCGGGCGCCTCAGGGGGGCGGCCACCCCGGGGATGGAACAGATGAGCACCCTCACAATGTATGTCGACCGCGCGCGCCCCGCACTCGCAGGCGCGCTCCTTGCCGCAACGGCCCTCAGCCCTGCGGCTTTCGCCCAGCAGCCGCAGCGCGACGGCACGATCAGCAAGGCCGAAGTATCCTCCGGCTCCCTGCTGCTGCAATCCGCAACGCCTGGCCGCTATGTCGAGGCGCCGCTTGTGGCGGCCGACGTGAAGATGGACATCGCCGGTCCGGTCATCCGCACCCGGCTCACCCAGCGCTTCACCAACCCCACGGACAAGTGGGTCGAAGGCGTCTACGCCTTTCCGCTGCCGGAAGATGCGGCCGTCGATACGCTGCGTGTCATCATCGGCGACCGCTTCATCGAAGGCGACATCAAGGAGCGCAAGGAAGCCCGCATCATCTACGAGCGCGCCGCCGCCGCCGGCCAGAAAGCGGGCCTGGTGGAGGAAGAGCGCCCGAACCTGTTCACCACGTCTCTGGCCAATATCGGTCCCGGCGAGACGGTCGCCATCCAGATCGAATTCCAGGACAAGGCCCGCCTCGACAACGGCGTCTGGTCGACGCGTTTTCCGCTGGTCATCGGCCCGCGCTATATCCCCGGTCCTGTGACACCAGCGCTCGTTGCGGACGTTTCCGGCCGCATTGGCGTCGGCCTCAGCAATCCACGCGTGCCTGACGCCGCGCGCATCACGCCGCCCGTCCTCCATCCCGCGCACGAGCCTTCCGGGCCGGAAGGCCTGCGCCTGCCGGTGCATTTCGACATCTCGCTCGAAGCCGGCGTGCCGCTGTCCTCGATCACCTCGCAGACCCACTCTCTCGACGTCGCCCGGCCCGACGATGCCAGCGCGCACATAACGCTGCGCGACGGCGAAGTGCCGGCCGACCGCGACTTTGTCCTCTCCTGGAAACCGGAGCCCATCGCCGCGCCGAAAGCCAGCCTGTTCCGTGAAGAACGCAATGGCGAGGAATTCCTGCTCGCCGTCATCAACCCGCCCGCGCTGAAGGTTGAAGGCCAGCGCCGAGACCGCGAGACGATCTTCGTTATCGACAACTCCGGGTCGATGTCCGGCGAAAGCATGGACCAGGCGAAGGAAGGTCTGCTGCTCGCGCTCAACCGGCTTGCGCCTACGGACGAGTTCAACATCATCCGCTTCGACGACACGATGGACATGCTGTTCACCGCCGCCGTCCCCGCGAGCGACCAGAACCTCGCCCGCGCCAAGCGCTTCGTCTCGAGCCTTGAGGCCAATGGCGGCACCGAAATGCTGCCCGCCCTGAAAGCCGCGCTTATCGACAACGACCGGAAGAACACCGAGGAAGTCCGCCAGGTCGTCTTCATCACCGACGGCGCCATCGGCAATGAGGATGAGCTCTTCTCGGCCATCCACGACAATCTCGGCCGGTCGCGTCTCTTTACCGTCGGTATCGGCTCGGCCCCCAACGGCTACTTCATGACGCGCGCCGCCCGCCAGGGCCGCGGCACGTTCACTTACATGGACGACGTCACCAAAGTCGCCGAGCAGTCGGAGAAACTCTTCGCCGCGCTCGAAAACCCGGTGATGACCGACCTGGAGGCCAAGCTGCCGCTCGCCACGTCCGACGCCTATCCCTCGCCGCTGCCGGATCTCTATGCCGGGGAGCCGGTGACGATGGTGATCCGCGCCGACCAGCTGAAGGGCGATCTCCAGCTCTCCGGCAAGCTCAACGGCAAGGTCTGGAACACCACGCTGTCGCTCGCAGACGCCGCGCCCTCCAAAGGCATCGCGCAATTGTGGGCTCGCGCGAAGATCTCCGGCATCGAGGAAAGCCGCTATGCCGGCGTCACGATGGAAGCCGTCGACGCCAGCGTGCTCAAGACCGCGCTCGACTTCCATCTCGTCTCGCGCCTCACCAGCCTTGTCGCCGTCGACAAGACGCCGGCGCGGCCGGCGGGCGAGAAGCTCGACACGCGCCAGATCGCGACCATGCTGCCGAAAGGCTGGGACTTCGCCCATGTCTTCGGCCCCGAAGCAGAAGCGCGCGCCCTGCGCTTCGACCGGCTGCCCGACGGCGTGATGCAGAAGATCAATGCACGCGCCGCGAAGGAGCAGGTTCGCGACGAGGACGACAACTTGCCGCTGCCGGGCACGGCCAGCGCCTGGGAAATGATGCTCGCCTTCGGACTCACGCTCTTCCTGTTCGGCGCCGCGCTACTGCGCTCCGGACGATCCGCCATCGGCCTCCGGGGACAGGCTTCTACAGCCAGCGACGGGCAGGTGCGCGCAACGTCCGGTCGCAGACGCGCGAGGTAACGCCGAGAGCCCGCCCTCCCTCCAGCCGCTTCCGGGAGAGCGGGCTCGAATATCGGAGTATCAGATATGAGCCAGCTCCAGTCCTCCGCTCATGCCGAAAGCTGGAAACCATCCGGCCGATCCACGCGTTCTCTTTCAGCCCTCGCCATTCTCGTCGCGGGCGCGCTCATCGCCGCGCAGGCGCTGTTCATTCCGGCCAAGGCGCAAGTGGCCCAGATCCTCATGGCCAACGCCTGGGAGCGCCAGCTCTCAACCGGCGATCCGGCGCGGCCCTGGCCGTGGGCGGACTTCACGCCGGCGGCCAAACTCGCCTTTCCCGCCCAGAAGAAAACCGTGCTGGCGCTCACCGACGCCGCCGGCGAGAGCCTTGCCTTCGGCCCAACGCTGATGGCGGCCTCAGCTAAGCCCGGCCAGCGCGGTGTAGCCGTCTTCGCCGCCCATCGCGACACGCACTTTGCGTTTCTCGGCGATGTAAGATCCGGCGACCCGATCACCGTCGAGACGCCGGACGGCGCGAAAACCTTCCGCGTCTCGCACTCCGAAGTGGTCCGCTGGGACCAATCCGGCATCCAGCCCCACGACAACGGCCGGCCGCGCATCGCCCTGGTCACCTGCTGGCCGCTGGATGCAAAGATGCATGGGCCTATGCGCTACGTGGTGTGGGCCGAGTTGCAGGATTAGGGCTGGCGGAAACCCTTCCCTCGCAAGCCCTCGCAAGCGGGAGAAGAGTTGCGCCTAGTCCGTTACTCCGGCACGACCTTCAGCTTCCACGCCGTCTCGGCTTTCAGCCAGCGCTTCGCTGCCGCCTGGATGTCGGCTGGCGTCAGCGACTGATAGTCCGCGAGCTCCGAGCGGAGCGGATCGAGCTTCTTCGGGTCCTTCATCGTCCCCGCGAGGAACGCGATCCAGTAGCCGGCGGCGGCGACCTGCTCGCGCCTGGCCTGCTCGATGCGCGGTCCGGTGATGCGCGCAACCTCCGACACCGGAATCTGGTTGTTCGCAATATCCGCCGCGATGCCTTCGATCTGCGCCAGCACGCCGTCGAGCTTGTCGGGCGGCAGCTCCACCTGCATGCCGATATAGCCATACTCCGGCAGCTCGTACGAAAACTCGTCGATCACGATCGGCGAATAGGTCGACCCGTTCCCCGTGCGCAGTTGCCGCGTCGCCTCATCGCGCAGCATGTCGGCCAGCACCATGCCCGCCCGCGCCGCCCTGGGATCGGTGTAAAATCCCAGATTCGTTGGCCACGCGATGATCGCATAGCCCTGATCGCTGCGCCCCTTGTGCTTCAGCACTACGGGTTTCGCCGTAGGCGCAGGGAACTTCACGCTGCGCAAGCCTGCCGGCTCCGCCTTCTCCGCCCGCGCCGGCAGGGCGCCGAACGTCTTGCCCACTTCGAGGATCGCTCGCTCGACATCGACGCCGCCCACCATGATCACTTCGATAGGCGACTTTTCGACGATCGGCTTGATGAAGGCGACGGCGTCCGCCGGCTTCCAGCTCTTGCGCATCTCCGTCGTGTTGTAAGTCCAGCGCAGATCGCCTGCGTGCAGCATGGGCTGCAGGTTGAAGTCCAGCACGCGCGCCGCCGAGAACGGCGCCGCCGCCTCCGCAGCCGCGCTCGAGGCCATCCACGTATTCCACTCGTCCGTCCGGAACCCCGGATCGCTCACCCGCGCCGCCATCAGCTGCAGCTGCAACGGCAACAGCTCGCCCAGCGTCGCACCGGACGAGAGCGCGAACGCGTCTTCTTCCGTTGTCGTCGATATACCGACGCGCTTGCCCGCCAGCGTGCGCCCCTGTTCGGTGTTCGTTAGCTGGCCCAGCCCGCCGCTCGACCACACCAGCTGTCCCATGTCCGACGCGTCGATCCGGTCGCGCGGCATGCCCAAGCGCCCGAGGCCGAGCCTTGCCTGCACGAAGATCTGGTCGCCCATGATGGGCATGGGTTTGACGGTCAGCCGCACGCCATTTTCGAACTTCACATAGGTCACGCCCAAATCGGCGACCTGCCGTCGCTCGGCAACCTTTCCCGGCGCGCCGAATGTTTCGTACGGCCATGGCTTCACCGGCGCCGCGGCGTAAGCCGTTACCGACGCGCCCATCGCCCTATCCAGCGCCGCGCGCAGCGAGGCTTCGCTCACATCCGCCCGCTTCGGCCCGCGATAGACCAGCTTCGGCTTGTCCTTCAGACGGTCGCGGATCGCCGCGTTCACGTCGTCGAGCGTGATCGTCTTAAGGTCCTCTTCCAGCATGGCGAGGCTGTCCGCGCGCGAGACGAACACCGGATCGCTCGTCAGCCGGTCCGAAATCGCCTCCGCTTCACGCGATGAATCCGCCGTCCGTCCCATGGCGACGGCGGCGCGCGCCTCGTCCAGCCGAAGCGCCTTCACCCGCTCGAACTCTTCCCGCGTGATCCCGAATTCGACCGCCTGCCGCTGCGCGCGCGCCATAAGACCGATCGCCGCGGCCGGATCGCTCACATCGACAGCCCGCGCGAACTGCCCGTTCCAGACGCCGGAAATGCGCGAGGCTGCGGGCGATCCCGCGTTGCGCGCCGGCCGGCCGGCCGCCTCGTTCAGCCCCCGCATGCGCTGCGCGACTGCACCCTGGCCGAGTTGCTCGACCAGCACGCGCCGCCGCTCGGCGCGCGTCGGCGGGAGTTCTCGGTAGGGTTCGAACCAGTACAGCTCGATTGAACTGCTCGGCGATGCGTTCGTCATGAAGACGGCGACATCCGGCCCGTCGGGCTTGTTCATCACCGGCGCCGGATCGGCGCCAGCCGGACCGCGCCCCGCCCAGTCGGAGAACCGCTGCTGGAGGATCGGGACGATGTCGCCCGGCCGCAGGTCGCCCACAATCACCAGCGTCGCCCGCTCGGGCCGATAGAAGGCGTCGTAGAATTTACGGATCTGCCGCTGGTCCGCCGTCTGGATCACATCGCGCTTTCCAACCACTTCGCGCGCGAACGGATGATCGCCCACCTGCAGGCGAAGCGACGCCATGGCCGCTTCGGTCTCCTCGGGCGAGGCGCGCATGCGCTCCTCCGCCAGCACCACGCCGCGCTCGGCGTCGATCATCCCGGGCGCAAGCTCCAGCTCGCTGGCGATCTCGCGCAGGATGGTGAGGCCGGTGTCGAGCGATCCCGCATCGTTGCGCGCCATGTCGAGCATGAAAGTGGTGTGGTCCGCGTGCGTCGTGGCGTTGACGTCCGAGCCCATCTGCAGGCCCAGCGCCTCCAGCCGCCGCTGGATCTCGCCGTCCGGCAACTGCTTCGAGCCGCGGAAAGCCAGATGCTCCAGGAAGTGCGCCAGGCCCTCCTGTCCCGTGGCCTCGTGCATCGAGCCGACAGAGATCACCATCCGCATCGCCACCTGTCCGGGCGGGTTCTGGTTCGGCAGGATCAGATAGCGCATGCCGTTGGGCAGCATGCCCAGCGTGTAGTCCCTGTCCGGCGGCAGGTCGCTCCGGCTGTTGGCCCAGCCAGGCGTGCGCGCCGGCGCAGGCGCGGCTGCAGCGACGACGGCAGGCGCTTCCTGCCCGCGCGCCTCCACAAGGGCGGCCGCATTCGCGAACGCCAGCCCGGTAAAAGCGACAAGGTATCTGGCGAACTGCTTCATGTGGGCTCCCCCCGCAGGCAACCCTATCTTCCGGCGCCATTCAACCGTTCGCGGCGCCTGACAATCCGGGGGCGCCGTCTATTCCGCTGCGTTCCGCCGTTCCGACCATTCCGGAAGGTCGAATTTGGGATTGGGCCAGCCCGCATCGACATAGGCCGGCGCCGCCTTGCGGCCGATTTCCAGCAGCAGCTTCATATTCTCCGGGTGCCCGTTGGCGAGCTGGTCGACGCTCTCGATCACCCGCGGATCCAGCTCCCGGTCCAGCAGCTTTTCGATCGAGGACCGCGCCAGCGCCTCGCCGCGCTTCGGCCTGGGCTTCAGGTCGAGCCGCACGTCGATGCGCTGGAAGTCGATCAGCGGCTCAGGCGTGATCGTTCCGCCGCTCAGGTCGCCGACCTCGCTGTTTATCTTCCACGGCCGCTGCGATTCCGAGAGCGCCTGCATCAGCATGATGCCCTGCACCTGCGTGTCGTAGATCATGGCCCGCAGCGCGCCGATGCCGCGAAAGCCCGGTCCCTGGCTCGAGAACTTCTTGCCCTCGACCTCGGGCCTGCGCATGCCCGTGCCGAACGAGGCCATCATCAGCTTGTCTGCGCCCGGCTTCCACCCGAACCCGTAAGCAGGCACCATCGCCGTCAGCAGAAGCTGTACGCTCGGATTGTTAAACCCGCCCACAGCGCCGTCGACGAAATAGCCGAACTGCTTTGGCTTGTCCTTCTTGTCGTAGGCCATCGGGATCTTGATCTCGTCGAAGAAGGTCGGCGCCGCCGCGCTCGCCATCACCACATCGATCAGCCGATAGTCCTTGTTGGGCACATCGTCCGGCCCGAAATCCGGCGGATCGTAATACGGCGCCTTCGGATTGTTGGTCAGCACCCAGGGCGAGCCCGTGTCGATGCGCTTGGCATGCAGCGCCAGTCCCGTCCTGATCTGCGAGGAGCCCAGCGTCTTCTTGTCGAGCACGGGCCACAGCGCTTCCTTCAGCGCCTTGCTGTCGTATTTCGAGCCCATCAGCATGCCGTCGCTCTTGGCCTTGCCGAACACCTTCGGCCCAAGCTCGCCATACATCTTGATCAGCTCGCCGACAGACTTGCCGACGCCGAGGCCCGCCGCGATGATCGCCCCAGTCGAGGTGCCCCCGATCAGATCGAAATAGTCGCTCAGCACCAGTTCCGGATCGCCTGACCGCCGGCGCAGCTCCTTCTCGAGCACTTCCAGCATGCCGAGCGTCAGGATGCCCTTCACCCCGCCGCCATCGAGCGCAAGAATCCGCTTTGGCCCCGTGTCAGGATCGAGGTGGCTCGCGAGTGTCCGGCTCATGATGATCCCCTGCGGCTTTTCCCGCCGGGGCGACTTTGGCCAATCTCGGGCTCGGCGCCAAGCGGCGCCTACTCCCCACGCACCAGCTTCGCCAGCTTCTTCGGGGCAATGGCGCAATAGCTCTGGATCATCCAGGCCTTTAGCGTGTCCATCTCCGCCAGAATGTCATCCTCCGCATCGAAACGCGCGATGACCCAGTTGTACTGCTTGAACCAGCCTTTGCTTTCGCGGACGAAATAAAGCTGCTGCACCATCTCCGCCGAGATCGGCAGCTTCATGATCATGGTCAGCTGGTCGGGTCCGTCCTTCTTGTCGCCGAACACGAAGAACATCTTGGTCCGCATGTAGAGCGCCCGCGCCGGGACCCAGGCCGGCCCTGCGGTCGTCTCCGGGAACGTCAGCCCGAATTTCGTGAGCTCGGCTTCCGCCTGTCTGTGCGGCGTCTGCTTCCTCGCGCCGGTTTTCGCCTTCGCCATGGCGGCACGATAGCCAGCCCAACGCCCGCCGCAACACGATTGCGTCGGGCTGCCGCCACAACGTTGGCAATAGCCTGGCAGCGGGCAGGATCAGATCTTGAGTCCCGCCCCGCGCTGGGTCGCAAAGGGAGGCGGCTTGGCCCCCGACTTCACCGCCCGGATCGCATCGACGACTGTCGAGATGTCATCGAGGCCGTCTCCGGTCACCGCGAGCGCCGAGAAGCCGTCCGCGAACACCTGCGCAAGGCCGCGCGTCAGCTCGATCGGCAGGATGTTGCAGTGGTCTTCGTCGAACAGCGTCTTGCGATACTCGATTTCGCGCTGCACCCAGCCCTTCTGGCCATCCGGACCGGCCGCGCGGTCGGAAACAAACGGCACCATGACGAGGGACTCCGCCAGGGCGAGCTCGATCTCCTTCTTGAATTTCCGCATCGCGTCGGGGCGGCTCATATAGACGCGCAAGCCCGTCTGCTCCAGCGCCGTTCGCCACGCGCTGGCAATCTGTTCGTCGCGGTTGGTGTAGCTGATGAAAGCGTCGAATGTGAACTGTGCGGCAAACTGCTTCTTCAGCTGATCGACAAGCCTGGCGAAAACAGTTGGGCCGAACGCCCGCAATGACCGTTCGGAAATCCGCACCACATTCACGATCGATCCGCCGGCGTCCGGATCGATATGGAAGGGATGACTGGCGCTGATGAACGTTCCCGGAAGGTTCACGCAGACGAGCGGGAGATCGGCCGCATCCAGCTTCTTGGGGACGATCTCGTTTTGCGAGGCTTCAACCAGCCCGCCGCCGGCCAGGATGTAGACGCCCGGCGCGGCAAAGCGATCCTCGGACGCCAGCTTCGCGGCCGCCTGCTCCCAGTTGAGTTTGTACTGCTCGGCGTCGGCGGCCATCGTCTCCCAGGGATCGCTCAGTCCGGCCAGCGGGGCGTTGGGCCCCTTGGCGAGATAGCTGCAGCTCTGGCACAGGAAACGCAGCGACCGCTCGAGCAGGAAGTCGCTGAAGACACGCTGCAGGCGCCCGGCCTGCGAGCCGGTGTCCAGCAGGCCGCGCAGGATCTCGTAGTTGATCGACAGGAACGCCGTCGGCCCGATGGCCTGCAGCGTGGCCGTGCGCCGCCGGTTCAGCGCCAGGGCAAGCTCGCCGACAATCTGCCCTTCGCCGAATCTGATGCTCGGAAGCGCCATCGCCGCAGGCGCATCCGGCGGAGGCGCCGCCGCCACGCCGATGCCGCCCTTGAGAACGACGAACATCGCATCGCCGGGATCGTCCTGGGCGCAGATCGTCTCGCCGTCCTCGCGTTCGACGAGCTGGGCCGCCCGGATCAGTTCCTGCAGCGACTGGCGGTTCAGCGACGACAGAAGCGGATGGGCCTCGAAACCGTCTCCGCCGCGCGAGCGCAGGACGAGTTGCGAAGGGTTGAGCATTTGCAGCGCGCCAATCGCCTGCGCGTCCGTTGAGTCGACCTGCAGCAGCCGTTTGGCGTGGTAGATCGCAGCCCACAGCCTGCCGCGCCGCATCGCGTTTTCTATCTGGGCCTTCTCCGGATGAATCTGGCTTGTATCCGGAGGGGCGATCATGCCTTCGATCGACATCGGCATGATGATCGCGGCCCTGTCATGCTTCAGGTAGACCTGTTGCTCGCGATGAAAGCTCAGCTTCCCGAGCAGGGGATCGCCGTTGTCCCGGACACTCTCGCAGAGATCGCGGAAGGACGATGTCGCCAGCGCAATGCCTGCCCTGCCGAACTTCAGCAGGCTGCCGCAGACATTGATGCCGTCTCCGACAAGTTCGTGGCGGCCGTCAGCGCCTCTGATCACCGAGGCTGGACCAAGATGGACGGTCAGCCTCAGGCCGACCGGCTGGTTGTCGGGGCTGCGCTTGGTCTCGCCGGCCCACGAATAGAGCCGCGCAACCAGCCGAAGGCCAAACTCGCACTTGTCCTCGCCGAATAGCGCAAGGTGCCCCCCATCGCCGCCGGAGGCCCAGACCAGGTCGCGCCCGAAGCGCTCGCCGCATGCGTCCGCAATGCAGCCATTCAGGCTTTTGATCCGCTCGAGCTGCCGGGAATGATCAGGATCATCGCCGTGGGAGACGATGTCGCAGGAGACGAATACCGCGTTGCGGGCTGCTTCGAGATCCATAGAGCCACCCCGCTCTATCTCAGGCGGGCCTTCGGGAGCCTAACTGCCTCCAGCTGTCAGGCAGGGTCAACAGCAACCGTGGCGCGTTCTCCGCCCCTATGCCGGTCAATCCTCACCCTGGATCGCTTCGAGGCGCGCGGGGCCGGCAATGCCAGCTACTGCTCCGGCAGCGTCCCGAAGCCGCCAAAGCCGCCTTCGCGCGAGCGCCGCGCCTTCTCGCCGGCAAGACAGTCGCTCTTCTCGGCCGGCAGTTTCAGCTGCACGCGCATGACGCCCGGCGCCGGCGCCGCCTCCGCGAACTGCACGGGCGCCGTTCCGGGCATCGCGTCGATATCCGTCTCCAGCCCGGCAATCTCCAGCACCAGCTTCTTGCGGATCGTCGCCGACAGCTGGCTCAGGTTGAACACCGGCGCGATGAACGCCGCCGGGCCGCCGATCACGCAGTGCTTGTAGTAGCGGTCGAGGTGGTCGATATCGATGCCCCTGCCGCCATAGCCGCCCCCGCCATATCCCCCGCCGCGGCCCTGGTTCAGCAGGATCGGCAGGCCGTTGATGACGATGTTCTTCTTCAAGACCGCATCGCGCGCCTCCTCCACCGGAGGCCCCGCATTGTTGGCGCCGTCGCCCGACACGTCGATCACCTGCCGGTGCGAGGCGATGTCGTTCTCCTCGATCAGCCGCGCCGCTTCGTACAGCGCCGTCGAGATCGACGTGCGCCGCTCGCCATTGATCGGCACGGCCGCCATCTCGTCGGCGAAGGCATGCGCCGCTTTGGCGCTGTCGATGATCGTCCAGCCGATGATCTGCCGCGGCTGGTAATCCCCCGCCCACTCCATGTAGGTCACCGCGATGCGCCCTTCGGGCCCGCTCATCAGCGCATCGATCACGTCCTTGTGCCGGAACGCCTCGACATAGCCGTTGCGCTGCAGGGCATGTTCGCTCTCGTCCATCGAGCGCGAGACGTCGACCGCCAGCACCAGTTCGAGATCGGCTTTCCTCATCGCCTGACCGAAAGCGGGCGCCGCGGCGCCGAGCGCCAGCAGCCCCGACATCAGAACGCAAGACACTGGCGTCATGGCCGGCTCCCGCAGCAAGGCGTCACCGTGCGCGCTAAGCGCTTTGCCAGCAAGCCCCGCCGCTAATCACGAAGCCATGAGCCGCCGCTAGATTCGCGCCAGCCTGCGCAGCGCCTGCGGCGGTTGCCCGAAGGCGCGCACGAACGCCCGCCGCATCCGCTCCGGATCGCCAAAGCCCGCTTCCCGCGCAATGACATCGATCGGGTCGGGCGAATGCTCCACCTGCTCGCGCGCCGTCTCCAGCCGCAGCCGCTCCACCGCCTTGGCCGGCGTCACGCCCGTCTCCGCCGCGAAGGCGCGCGCGAAATTGCGCGGGCTCATGTTCGACTGCTCGGCCAGCTGCTCCACCGTCAGCTTCTGGTCCAGCCGCTCGCGCATCCAGCCGAGCAGCTTGGTGAACCGCCCTTCCGTGCGCTCGATGTCGAGCAGCGCCGAGAACTGCGACTGGCCGCCCGGCCGGCGGTGATAGACCACCAGCTCCTGCGCCGAGCGCCGCGCCGCCTCCTCGCCCAGATCGTCCGCGATCAGCGCCAGCGCGAGGTCGATCCCCGCCGTGATCCCCGCCGACGTCCAGATCTTCCCATCGTGCGTGTAGATGCAGTCCGGCTCCAGCTTCACATTCGGAAAGCGCTTCTGGAAATCCGGCGTGCGCCGCCAGTGCGTGGTCGCGCGCTTGCCGTCCAGCACGCCCGCCGCCGCCAGCACATACGCGCCCGAGCACACACTGCACAGCCGCCGCGACGCCTTCGCCGACGCGGTCACCAGCGCCAGCAGACGCTGGTCCTGCATCGCCTCGCGCGTGCCGACGCCGCCCGACACGATCAGCGTGTCGAACATCGGATCGCGCGGCAGCCCCTCCGCCATCATCTCCACGCCGCACGAGGCGCGCACCAGTCCCGCTTTTGGCGCGATCACTTTCAGGTCGTAAGGCGGCGGATCGAGCCCGCGCATCGGCATCTCGAACGCCGAGATCGGCCCCGCCGCATCGAGCAGCTGGAACCCGTCGAAGATCACCACGCCGATCGTCCTCGGCTTCAGCTTCCTTGCCCTGGTCTCGCGCGCAGCGCTGTCCGGCATGTCTCTCGCCTATGGCAGTAAAAGTTGGATCATTGTCATTTCAGCCAGAGGCTTAATCGGCGATACAGGCCTCGTCAAGCCGGGCTTCCTCCCCGAAGCGGCTACGAGAAGGACAGGCGCCATGAGCCCCGCCCCGACGCCGACCGCCCCCAAGGCAGACGCGAGATTCACGATCGTCTTCGCGATCTTCCCCGGCATGACGCATCTCGACTTCACCGGCCCGCATCAGTTCCTCAGCCGCATGCCCGGCGCCGACGTCATCGTCGCCTCGCCTGCGGGCGGTTCTGTCGATGCGGACGGCCTTACCTTCGGCGGCACGGCGAGGATCGCAGACGTCAGAAGCTGCGACCTCATCTGTGTCCCCGGCGGCGTGAACGCCACCACCGTCGCGCTCGACAAGGCCTTCGTCGGCGAGATCCGCCGCCTGGCGCTCGGCGCGCGCTACATCACCTCGGTCTGCACCGGCTCGCTGATCCTCGGCGCCGCCGGACTCTCTGGTGGGCCGCCGCGCCGCCTGCCACTGGGCCTACGCCAGCCTGCTGCCGCTCTTCGGCGCGATCCACGACCCTGCACGCGTCGCGCGCGACGGAAACATCATCACCGGAGGCGGCGTCACGGCGGGCATCGACTTCGCCCTCACCGTCCTCGCCGAGATCGCCGGCGCCGAAATTGCGCAGACCATCCAGCTCGGCCTCGAATACGCCCCCGCCCCGCCCTTCGACTCGGGCCGTCCCGAACTCGCCTCCCCCGCCGTCCTCGCCCGCTACGAGAGCGTCCGCCAGAAGATCCTCACCACCCGCCGCGCCGAGGCGGAAGCCGCCGCCGCGCTCATGACCGTTGCCTGAGGCGGCGTCGGCGCCGCAGGCGTCTTCAGCCGCATCGTCACCCGCGTCGTCAGGCGCGGCGTCGTCGTCGCAACGACGCGCGGCGCGGCGAAACTTCGTCACAGTCGCGCGGCGTCTTCGTCACACCGCCGCGCGGCGCGGCGCCGCTGCGCACCCCGCGCCACGATTGCGCACCTTCCGCGCAGGGCAACCCCCGCACCTGCGTCGCTGCTTTGCGTCGATGCGGATGCAGGAAAGGCGCCCGCACCTTGACCTATCCCGTATCACGGTATACGTTATAGTCGGCTTTGGGGGAAGCTGAATGATCCGGTCGTTCGCCTGCCGCGACACCGAGCTGGTGTTCAACATGCAGCGAACGCGGAAGTTCGACCCGATCGGGCGCCAGGCGCGGCGCAAGCTGATCCTGCTTGACGAGGCAGGCCGTGTGGAAGAGTTGCGCTCTCCGCCGGGCAACCGTCTGGAAGCGTTGAGAGGAAATCGCGCCGGCCAGCATTCGATCCGCATCAACGACCAGTGGCGGATCGTTTTTGCCTGGCGCGAGGATGGCCCGCACGACGTGGCTATCGTGGATTATCATTGAGGAGCAGCCGATGGCGCGCGATCCGAAGCTTGGCCCCATCCACCCCGGCGAATTCCTGGCTGAGGAATTCATGAAGCCGCTGGGGCTTTCCCAGAATGCGCTGGCCCGTGCGCTCGCCGTGCCGCCGGGCAGGGTAGGCGAGATCGTCAACGAAAGGCGCGGCATCACCGGAGACACCGCACTGCGGCTGGCGCGGTATTTCGGGACGACGCCGGAGCTCTGGCTGAACCTGCAGGCGCGGTTCGAACTGGAATCGGCCGAAGCCGCCGCCGGCAAGGAAATCCGCGCGAAAGTCCGCCCGCGCAAGCGCGAGGCGGCGTAGCCATCGACGAACTGGGGAAGGACATGCACGAGCGGAGAGGTAGGGGGATGCGCGCGATTTGGGCAGCCGTAACGCTTGCAGTACTGGCCGCAGCGTGCGATTCGCCGCCGCCACCCCCGCCGGAGGCCAAGGTTCCGACCGTAGGCGAACCGCTCGTTATCGAAGTCGACGTCAACGGTCGCATCCTCTGGAATGGCGAGGAGGTGTCACTTGAAGAGCTGGAACGCCGCGCACGAGCCGCTTCCGGCACGCCAACCGAGTTGCGATTCATGCCCGACGGGAAGGCCGGTTTCGAACGCATAAAGCAGGTCGCCACTGTCCTCGAGCCGACCGGGCTGTTGAAGAAGGCCTATGTCGTGGGCGGCACGGCGGAGTGACGCGGTCCTCCACCGCCGAAGGCGGGGGAGGTGGCGGCCGCGCGAAGCGCGGATGACGGAGGGGGCCGCCCGAGGGGCGGATGTCTCAACGAGCGGACCCCGTAGGGTGCATGAGGCCAAAGGCCGAAACGCACCTTTCGTGCGTGTGGCGCGATGGTGCATTTCGCTTCCGCTCAATGCGCCCTACCTCGCAACGGCACGAAGCCTCGCGAAGCGAGGCGCTACTGCTGCTCAAAGATGTCACGCCGGATGTCGCCGCTACATGATAAATTTTAGGGTGTTGAAAATCGCGTGGATAAGCTTCGACACGCCACCTTCGCTTGCGCTTCGGCGTTCGCCAGAGCCCTCGCCTCGCCGCGCGAGGCTTCAAGCCGTTGCGACGCAGGGCGCCTTGAGCGGAGCGAAATGCGCCGTCTCGCCGCGATCACTGGCCCCGCTACTTCCTCCGGCGGCTCCCCCTCCGTCTCGGGCGCGAGCGCGCGATCCACCTCCGCCCACTGCGTGGGGGAGGACTTCGTGTTGCAGCTTGAGATCAGAACAAGCCTCGACATGCCGCCCGGGCGCGGGCGCGCACGCGCCGTAGACCCGAGAACCTTCCTGCCGCCGGCTAAGAAAGATGCTCGGCTCAGGGCCGAGCAGGACTCGCGGATGGGTAGGTAGGGTTCGCCTTCCGTAGGGAAAGGCGCCAGCGGAAGCGCCCTCTCGCTTCCGCAATATTAACGGTTGCTGAGTAAGCGTATTCCGGCGTTCGACGCTCCCGGGGGGAGGCGGGTGTTCAGCTTACATTGCCGAGGGGCAGTCATGTGGTCGGAAGTATTGAAGCGCTCCGATGCGGGCGTTTGGTCTACGCTTAGCAACAGCGATCTGCCGCCCCCGGGCCTGGTGATCATGTTTGGCTCCAGCGAGGCGATGCGGCGCTCAGATCACGCCGAAGAACTGATCAGGAAATTCCCCAACGCCCTGCACATCGGATCGAGCACCGGAACGGCCGTCCAGGGCCGTGAATTGACCGATGAGGGGTCGGTCGCGATGGCGCTCGGCTTTGCGAGCACCCGGATCGAGCTGGCGACCCGGAAGCTTGCCAACCCGGCCGATTCTGAAACGGTTGGTCACGCGCTCGGGTCCGAACTGGCGGCGCCGGATCTGGCGGCTGTATTCGTGCTGTCCGATGGTCTGTCGGTGAACGGCAGCGCCCTGGTCCGGGGATTGGTCAGCGCGGTAGGACCGGGCGTGACGGTCAGCGGCGGACTTGCCGGCGACGGCCCCCGGTTCGAAGAAACGCTTATCAGCGTCGCCGGCGTTGCGATGCCGAACGCGGTCGTTGCGGTGGGGCTATATGGCTCGGCCCTGAGAGTGGCGCACGGAAGCGCCGGCGGGTGGGACACGTTCGGCCCGAAGCGGCTGATCACCCGCTCCGCCGGCAATGTGCTGTACGAGCTGGACGGCATGCCCGCCCTCGACCTTTACGAGCGGTATCTGGGCGAGGAAGCAGCGCAGCTCCCCGCCTCAGGCCTCCTCTACCCCCTGAAGATCTGGGATCCGGCCGCCCCCGAAAACGAGGTTGTCCGGACGATTCTGGCCATAGACCGCGAAGCGCGCAGCCTGACATTTGCCGGCGACGTGCCGCAGGGCTGGGAGGCGCGCCTGATGCGCGGGACGTTCTATCGCCTGACCGAAGGCGCAACCGTAGCGGCGCAACATGCGAGACAGTCCCTGGCTGCGGCCGGCTGCGAACCTGAAGCCTGCATCATCGTGAGCTGTGTCGGTCGCCGCCTGTTGATGCAGCAGCGGACGGAGGATGAGATCGACGCGGTGGCGAACGCCATTGGCCGGACAACGCCGGTTGCGGGTTTCTACTCCTACGGCGAAATCGCGCCGGACAACGCGACCGGTTTCTGTGGTCTGCACAACCAGACCATGACGCTGACCCTGCTGGCCGAGGTCGCTGCGTGACTTTCCCGCCTCTGCTCCGCCGTCAGATTGCCCGCGCGACCTCCAGGGACGGTCAGTTCGACGCCGCGGCGCTGTTGGCGATGGTGGCGGCGGCCTACACGGAACACGAGCGCGACCTGCAGCGCACGGATCGGGCCAACGCGGTGGTGTCCGAGGAGCTCGAGTCGGCGCATTCCGAGGTAAAGGCGCAAAACCTCGGACTGAAAGCCGCGCGCGAGGCGGCCGACCGGGCGAACGCCTCGAAGTCCGAATTCCTGGCCAACATGAGTCACGAGATCCGGACGCCCCTCAACGGCGTGCTGGGGATGGCGCAGGCGCTCCAGATGGAGCAGCTCAGCCCCACGCAGCGCGAGATGGTCTCGATCATCCTGGATTCTGGCGGCACGTTGATGACAATTCTCAACGATGTGCTTGACCTGTCCAAGATCGAGGCCGGCAAACTTGAGATATCCAAAATGCCGGGAGACGTCGCCGATGCGGTCTCGCGGGCCTTCTATCTGTTTCAGACGCAGGCTCGCGCCAAGAGCCTCGGTTTCGAACTCGTCAGCGACCCGGGCATTCCGCGCCAGCTCTCATTCGACCAGGTGCGCGTGCGGCAGTGCGTCAGCAATCTCGTATCGAACGCTTTGAAATTCACGGCCTCGGGAAGCGTCGTGGTCCGCGTGTCGGCGCAACGCGTCAGGGCCCAGGCATATCTCGTTTCGATCACCATCACCGATACCGGGCGCGGCATGAGCGAGGAGGTGCAAGCCAAACTTTTCGGCGCCTTCGTGCAGGCTGACGCGGCCACGACACGGCAGCATGGCGGCACGGGCCTCGGCCTCGCCATTTCCAGACACCTGGCCCGCATGATGGGCGGAGACATCACGGTTCGCAGCTCGCCGGGGCTCGGCTCCACCTTCACCCTGACGTTTGAGGCCGGAGACGAAGCAGCCAGCCTGCCCGCGACAGCCGCAGCCGAACCGGCCGATCTCTACCCGCAGGCGCAACGCCGGGCGTGAGGCGTCTGCCTGCAGCGCTGCGTACCCGCCCTCTCGTCAGTTCGACCAGATCGGTTCGCCCAGATAGAGGTCTTCCTTGTCGGTGAGGTAGCCGACGCTGCCGCCGACAGCTGCGCCGACGACGATGCCGCCCGGTCCGCCGAGCAGGCCGAAGCCCGCGCCGATCGAGGCGCCCGAGAGGCCGCGCTCGGCCTTGGTGGTGCCGCACGCGGCGAGCAGCATGACGCCCGCGCCAAGAAGAATGATCCTCATCGCAAGTCTCCTTTTGTCTGCCGTGTGACGATTCCGTATCCGGCCCGGTAGCGTGCATTGAGCGGAGCGAAAAGGGGCCATCGCGCCACGCCAACGAACGCTGCATTTCGCTACGCTCATTCACCCTACGGCGCTGGCGGTTAACCGATCGTCGCACACGGTGCGCCAGCGCAATGATGGGCAATGAAAACAAAGTTTAAGGCCGCTGGCGCCGCCGCGGCCGCGGGTTTGCACGTTTCCTGCCGAACCGGGACTTTTCGCGCGCGGCGGGCTGGATCAGACTTCAGCGGCCTGTCGTGCCGGGGACTTTGCCATGAAGACACTCGCCCTGAAGCGGCCAGATGTGAAACGGCCGGCCATAGCGCGTCCCGCCATGCCTCGTCCCGAAGGCGTGGTCGATGTGCGCAAGGTGAAGAGCGCCGCCGGCGGCGCGGGCCCCGCGCAGCTTACCTGGGTGATCGCCTACAGCGAGCGGATCCTGCCGGGCTCGCCCGGCCACGCGGCGATCCGCGCGTTCGCCGGCACGCTGAAGGCGCCGCGCAATGTCGAGCAGAGCGTCATGCTGCTGCCCGTGATGGCGCGCGAGGCGCCACCGGCCGAAGCGCGCCCGCCCGCCCACGCGCCGACCCACGCGCCGACCCACGCGCCGAAGAAGGCCCGCGTCAAGCGGCGCGCCAAGGCGCGTGCGAAGGCCGCCGCCAAGCCGCGTGCGAACGTGCGGGCGAAGGTTCAGGCGAAGCGCGCGATGAAGCCTGGCGTGAAGTCGCGCGCGAAGCCCGCCCGCAAGCCGCCGCGCAGGCCCGCGCGCCGCCGCACCACGCGCTAACCGGGTCAACGCGGAACAAGGAGCCCTCCGGCCCTCGCTTGCGCTCGGGCGTTCGGCGCTCTGACCGTCGCTTACGCTCCGGCGTGCGGTGTTTGATTTGATCCACTGGACCAGATCGTCCCTGCGGGACCGCGCCCGGCAGCCCCAACCACCGCTCATCCCGGCGAAAGCCGGGACCCAGGGCAGGCTTCAAGGCTTGTTCCAAAGTAAGGCTGCAGCCGGAATTCGGAACAAGCCTCCACACGTTTCCTGGGTCCCGGCTTTCGCCGGGATGAGCGGGACAAGGAACGGGACCCTATGCCTTGCCCATCAACAGCTCGCCCATCTTCTGGTGCAGCACGTTGATCGCCTTCAGCGGGCGCACCATCACCTTGAAATGCGTGATCAGGCCCGCATCGTTCCAGTGGATGAGATCGACGCCATTGATTTTGATGCCGTCGATCTCGCTGAAGAATTCCAGCACGGCCGACTTCTCGCCGAACCACTCGCCGCCATAGCGGAAGTGCTCCGTGTTCAGCACTTTCAGCGCCCCGCGCAGATATTTTTCCACGATGGCGCGGCCGACCTGGGGCGTGTGCACCACCGGGCTCTCGAACACCGCATCCTCCGCCAGCATCCCGGCCAGCTCCTCCGGCAGGTTCTGCAGCGCGATGCGATGCCAGCGCCTGATCGTTTCTGGAATCTCACCCGCCATCGCCAGTCTCCATCTTCCGCTCCGGACGGAGCATCGCGGGCAAATCCGCTTGAGCGTTGATCCGCCGTTGCAGCTCAGGTGTCCAGACCTCGCCATCCTCCGTCAAGCTGTCGCCCTCCACGTCCGCTTCGCCCAAGCTGACCTCGCCAAGGCTCTTCACTCCGGCCACGCGCGGATCGGGCGCCAGCTCCACCTTCGGCGCCTCCAGCCGCTGCGGCGCCGCCATCGCGCCCAGCATACGCTCCAGCCGCTCCATCGCGCCCTCGCCGCCATCGGCCAGCAGCCGCACCGCCTCGCGCATCACCAGCGCCAGCTCCGCGCGCAGCGCCGCCGGCGCATCGGCCGCGCGGTTGCCGTCGCGGATAGCGTGCAGCGTCCTGCGCGTCGCCTCGCGCGAGCGTTCGAGCTCGATGTCCTTGCGCCGCCACCCGCCCTTCAGCGCCCACTGCGACAGCGTCGAGACATGCACGCCCAGCCTGCGCGACACCTCCGCCCGCGACTCGCCCGAGCGCACCAGCCGCTCGGCCTCCATCTCAAGCCCCATCAGTTCCGCATACGTCCTCGACATCACCCGCCTCCCGTGCGGAAGGCCCTGCGCCTTCCTGCAGAGCCAGTGTCGAGTCAGCTCCGGGCGGGGTGGGATAAGTTTTCAGGTTGCGGAGGTTAGGGGGTTGAATCTGCGGGAGTCACACCCTTCGCATCTGTAGGATAACTCCACCAAAGTCCTCCGCCGCGAGAAGCGCGGGGGAGGTGGATCGCTGACAAAGTCAGCGAGACGGAGGGGGCCGCCGGCCCTCGGCCGGCGGAGGCGCCGCGCCAACACCCGGCGGACGCCACATCCCCCGCGCCCTCATCTCGTCCACCGCCCGCATCATGATCGTCTCAACCACGCCGGTCTCGTTGCCATAGACCTCGCCATTCCGCACGCGCAGGATCGTCCAGCCCTCGCCTTCGAGATAAGCCGTTCGCCGCGCATCGCGCCGCCGCTCATGCTCGCGCCAGTGCGTCTCGCCATCCACCTCGACCAGAAGCCGCGCCTTCACGCAGGCGAAATCCGCAATGTAAGGCCCGACCGGATGCTGCTTGCGGAAGTGAAGCTTGAGCAGCCGGCTTTTCTGCAGCCGCGTACACAGGATCGTTTCGGCCAGCGCAATTGCTTCGCCCGAGCCCGTGTCCGACGGTGCGCCCGCATTCCCCATCCGGTCGCTCCGCGACCGGCCCCTTCCGTCTCGCGCGCTACGCACGCGATCCACCTTCCCCACTTCGTGGGGCAGGACTTCTTTAGCGCATCAAAGAAAAGTCCTCCACCAGTCGAAGACCGGGGGAGGTGGATCGGCGCGCAGCGCCGAGACGGAGGGGGCAGGCCGCCGAAGGCGGGCGGATGGCGGGATCAATCCGGCGGCGGCAGCACCGCGAGGTCCGCCCCCAGCCCGATCTCCGCCTCGCGCAGCTTCTTCACCTCGTCGCGCAGTCTTGCGGCTTCCTCGAATTCGAGGTTGGCGGCGGCTTCGCGCATGTCCTTCTCGAGTTCGTCGATGACGCGGGCGAGGTTGTGGCCGGCCTTGGGCGACAGGTATTCCGCGCCGTCCTCCATCACCACATTGCGCAGGCGCTTGTTGGGGTCGCGGCCACGCGGCAAGAGGCCCTTGGTCTTGTCGGAGGTGACGCCTTCGAGAACATCTTTCACGCCGGAGATGACGGTAATGGGCTTGGTGCCGTGCTCGGTGTTGAATTTTTCCTGGCGTTCGCGCCGGCGCTTGGTTTCGGCCATTGCGCGCTCCATCGAGCCGGTGAGGGTGTCGGCGTAGAGCACGACTTTCGCCTCGCTGTTGCGCGCGGCGCGGCCGATGGTCTGGATGAGTGAGGTCTCGGAGCGGAGGAAACCCTCCTTGTCGGCGTCGAGGATGCCGACGAAGGCGCACTCCGGTATGTCGAGGCCTTCGCGCAAGAGGTTGATGCCGATCAGGCAGTCGAACACGCCGAGGCGCAGGTCGCGGATGATCTCGATGCGCTCGATCGTGTCGACGTCGGAGTGCATGTAGCGCACGCGCACGCCCTGGTCGTGCATGTGCTCGGTCAGCTGCTCGGCCATCTTCTTGGTGAGCGTCGTGACGAGGGAGCGGAAGCCCTTTGCGGCCGTGGCCTTCACTTCCGATATGCAGTCGTCGACCTGGTTGGCGTTGTCCTTGTAGACGGGGCGGATCTCGACCGGCGGATCGATGAGGTGGGTCGGGCGGATGATCTGCTCGGTGAAGACGCCGCCGGTCTGGTTCAGCTCCCAGGGCCCTGGGGTGGCCGAGACGTGGATGGTCTGCGGCCGCATCTTCTCCCACTCCTCGAATTTCAGCGGGCGGTTGTCGAGGCAGCTGGGCAGGCGGAAGCCGAATTCGGACAGGGTGAATTTGCGGTTGAAGTCGCCGCGGTACATCGCGCCGAGCTGCGGGATGGTCTGGTGGCTTTCGTCGACGAAGATCATCGCGTTGTCGGGCAGGTATTCGAACAATGTTGGAGGGGGTTCGCCAGGACGCCGGCCGGTGAGATAGCGGCTGTAGTTCTCGATGCCGGCGCAGGAGCCGGTGGCGGCCATCATCTCCATGTCGAACTGGACGCGCTGTTCGAGGCGCTGGGCTTCCAGCAATTTCCCCTGCTGCGTGAGCTGGTTCAGCCGGCCGCGCAGCTCTTCCTTGATCGAGTCCACCGCCTGGTTAAGCGTGGGGCGCGGGGTGACGTAGTGGCTGTTGGCGTAGACCTTGAGCCGCTCCAGCGGGCGCGTCTGCTTGCCGGTCAGCGGGTCGAACTCGGTGATCGCCTCGATCTCCTCGCCGAAGAAACTGATCTTCCAGGCCCGGTCCTCCTGGTGGACCGGCCAGACATCCATCGTGTCGCCCTTCATCCGGAACGTGCCCCGCCCGAACGCCTGATCGTTCCGCTTGTATTGCAGCGCCACCAGATCCGCCGCCACCTGCCGCGGATCCCGCGCCTCCCCCTGCTGCAGTTCGAACGTCATGGCGCTGTACGTCTCGACGCTGCCAATACCGTAGATGCAGGAGACGGACGCCACGATGATCACATCATCCCGCTCCAATATCGCCCGCGTAGCCGAGTGCCTCATCCGATCAATCGCCTCGTTGATCGAACTCTCCTTCTCAATATAAGTGTCCGTCCGCGGCACATACGCTTCGGGCATATAATAGTCGTAGTAGCTTACAAAATACTCGACCGCATTGTCCGGGAAGAAGCTCTTGAACTCGCCGTAGAGCTGGGCGGCGAGCGTCTTGTTGTGGGCGAGGATGAGCGCGGGGCGCTGCACCGCCTCGATGACTTTCGCCATCGTGAATGTCTTGCCGGAGCCGGTGACGCCGAGCAGGACCTGGTCCATCTCGGCGTCCTTCACGCCCTGCACGAGGTCGGCGATGGCGGTGGGCTGGTCGCCGGCGGGCTCGTAGTTCGACGCGACGCGGAATTTGCGGCCGCCTTCGAACTTGTCCCAGGTGCGTTCAGGACGATGCGGCGTCCAGATGGCGGGCGCGCCTTCGGTGGCGGAGGCGGCTTCCTTGATCTTCGCTTTGAAGGCCGCCTGCGGGCCTTCGGCCATGCCCTCGCTGCGCCTGTGCGTGGGCGGAACTTTCGATGCGGAAGGCTTGCCCTTGGAGGCTTTCGGAGAGGGAGATTTCGCCATGCCGGCAATATGGAGCGTTCGCCCCGCGTTCGCCAGCCCGTCAGTGACAGGCTGCTGACATGACCGTGGCAACAACCTGCGGCGGCGCACGGCGCTGTTGGCGACGCAGGCGTAGGATAGAGTCGCCGACCGGCTGTTGAAGGCTTTCGGGTAGAGAGGGTTACTTGTTTTCTTTGTCGACGGTGTCGACGACGGCGCCGACGCCGGCGCCGACGGCGGCGCCGACAGGGCCGGCGATGATGAGGCCGGTGGCGGCGCCGGTCGCGGCGCGCTCCTGCATGTTAGTGCCGCAGGCGGCGAGCAGCGCAACGCCGGCGACGGCGAGGCAGAGGGTGTTGAGCTTGGTCATTGTGATTCCCTTTAGGCCGGCAGAGTCCGGCAACCTTCTATCGCGTCCGGCGCCAGACACAAAACAGATGAGCGGGGCCCGGACTTGCGTCCAGAACCCGGCCCAGCAACCCAGCTCACCACGGCGGACTTCCGATTCCGCGGTTTACTTTGTGAATTTGGCGTCAGCGTCGTTCTGATTTTCCTCGGCTTCGTTGACGACCGCGCCAACGCCCGCGCCGACGGCGGCGCCTACGGGACCGGCAACCACGAGGCCCGTTGCGGCGCCCGTGGCCGCGCGTTCCTGCATATTCGTTCCGCATCCGCCAAGAAGCGCCAGGGCCAGAAGGGCGGCGGCAGGAAGATACGTCGCTGAAATGGCGGTCATTCCGGGCTCCTTGGCTTCATGTTTGACTGAGGCTTCAACGCCGCTCACAACGGGGCGGTTCCCAATCCTTTAGTTAACGGGCCATGTTTACGAGTTCGGGGGCGAAGCAGCTGCGCCACAGTTTAGCTAAACTTGGACGGCCTGCTGGACGTTGAACTCTATCGTTTGTTTCTAAAGGCCATCCGCCAAACGGAGACCTGTCATGCGTCGCGTCGGGGCCCCCGCCCTTTTTGCCTTCCTCGCCTTGTCTTTCAGCGGCCTTTCCTGCTTTGGCATAGCGGCCGCACTCGCGCTGTCAGCCGGCGCGCAGCAGCCAGGCGCGTGGACCACGTCGCTGAACTGGCCGGACGGACGGGAGATGCAGTGGCGCTCCACCTCCGCGCCAGGGTGCGACGGCTCGAACGTCGAGCTGCGGCTGAACAACAACTCGTCCTCCGCCGGGACGGCGCGGATGAGCTCGGCGACTTTCGCCTGCAAGCGCGGCGGGCAGTACACCAGCCCGGGGCGCGTGCTCGGCACGGTCTCCGCTGGCGGCTCCGTCGTAGCGCCGACGATCAACTGCGCCTGCCCCGACAAGGGCGGCGTCAAGGAAGTTCTCGAAGTCGATATGGAGTTCCTGCGCGACGGCGTTGGACAAGAAACGGCGGGCAATGGCTGCACCTATCAGGGCAACTACGCCAATGGTCAGCGCAGCGGCAAGGGCGTCTATGCCTGCCCGGGCGGCTATCGCTATGAGGGCCAGTTCCTGATGGGCGAGCTGAACGGCCTCGGCACGGAGACGCTGGGCAGCGGGCAGAAGTACGAAGGCAATTTCGTCAACGGCCGGCGCCAGGGCCTCGGCAAGATGACCTATATCGACGGCTCCGCCTACGAAGGCGAGTTCAAGGACAGCAAGCGCGAAGGCACGGGCACAACGACCTACAAGGACAAGTCGCAATACATCGGCGAGTGGAAGGCGGACTTGCGCGTCGGCCACGGCACTTATGTCGCCGCCGACAAGTCGTGGACGTTCGACGGCGAGTGGCAGAACAACCTTCGCAACGGGCCGGGCAAGCTGATCTACAACGACGGCTCGTACACGTATGAAGGCCCGTTCCGGAACGACCTGCGCGACGGCCAGGGCACGGCGACGTTCAGCGACGGTCGGGTGTTCAAGGGCGCGTTCGTCGCCAACGAGCAGAACGGGGCCGGCACGCTCACCTATCCCGACGGCCGCAAGATCATCGGCAACTTCAAGGACCATCGCCCGCACGGCGCGGCGATCGAGACGGGACCCGCCGCGACCTTCGACGGCAACTGGGCGAACGGACTGCTCGATGGTAAGGTGATCATCAGCTATTCGACGGGCGACCGCTTTGAAGGGACGTTCACCGCCGGCAAGCGCAACGGCCCCGGCGTCGAGACGCGCGCCGACGGTTCGAAATCCGAATGCCGGTGGGTGAACGACGCGCGGCAGGAGCCCTGCACGCAGATCACCAAGGACGGCAAGCGCATCGAGTTCCGTGGCCGCTCGAAGAGCGGCAGGAACAGGGCCAACTGAAGCGGCGCCCGAAGACAAAAATAAGACGCCGCGGCTGGAGGGCCGCGGCGTTTCTGTTTGAGGATCGTGCGGCTATTGCTCGTCGCGGTCGCCGGCGCGCGCATTGCTCTTGCCGGACCGGTCGTTGGCGCGGCCGCCTTCGAGGATGCCGTAAAGGCCGTAATTGCCTTCATGGCAGGCGTATTCGAAGACGTGGCTGTTGACCTTGTTGAGGCCGACCTCGCCTTTCCATACCTGGCTGTAAAGAGCGGGATCGTGGACCTCGAACTCGTAGAGGACCTGGGTGTCCGAGTAGCGCGTGAACCGCTCGATGATCTTGCCGCCTTCGGTAAGCTGCACCTGGCCGCCGCCGTTCGGGTTGATGTTGACGGTCTCGACGACCAGCGTGTCGCCGTCCCACCAACCGATCGAGTCGCCGAGATAGGGGTTCAGCGACTTCGGCTTGTGCTTGCCGCCGATCGGAATGATGCGGGCGTCGTGGTTCATCTCGACCACGATAACGACGGCGTCCTTCGACTGAATAATTTGATAGTTGTTGTTGTAGAGCACGTTCATCATCGGCGGGCCGCCTGTGCCGCCGAAGCCGACGATGCACCGTTCGCCCGCGCCGCGTTCTTCCGGGTTGTCATAGCCGGCGCCGCGGCCCTGCCCGCGCTGGCCGCGCATGCCGGCGAGAAGCTTGCGCCCTTCTTCCGAGAACGGAACCGAACCCGACGGCGGATCGACGATCCACGACGTGCGCCACGTGCCCTTCACGTTGGCGAGGCTGGAGCCCGGATCGATCCAGAACGAGTTGTAGCCACGGCCAGAGGCGAGATCCTTCCCGTCGAGCTTGCCGTCCGTGATTTTCTGGTTGTCGTCGGTCGCCTGGCGGATATTGGAGGGGTCGGTCTTGCGCGCGACCTCGGCTTCCTCGTCGGAGAGCACCAGCGTCTTGAACTTGCCCGGGCGCGTCATGCGCGTATTGGAGGCGTTCGACCAGACGCCGGTGAGATCCGGCTGGCCGATGGCGAGGCGCGGGGCGACATAGCCGGCGGCGACGCGATCGCCTTCCCTGGCGGGTTTGAGGTTGTGCACCTCGACGCGGGCGCCGGTCTGCGCCGCCGCCTGGGCCGAGGCGGCGCCGGCTCCGGCTCCGGCTCCGGATACGACAAGCATGGCGGCCAGGGCCGCCAGCGAAACGTGGCGCAGAGTGATCATTTTCATCTCCTCCCGGACGGGCTCGTTGGCCCGCCGTTTATTTTTTGGCCGCACGCAAGGTCAGCTCCTGGCGGACCCGAGGATTATTCCTCGCCGTCCTTGCGGGCGTCGTTCACCTTGCCCTCGCGATCGTTCTTGCGACCCGCTTCGAGGATGCCGTGCAGGGCGTAGTTGCCCTCGTGGCACGCGTATTCATAGATGGCGTTCGCAGCGTTGAGCGACATCTGGCCTTTCCACACCTGCGTGTAGTTGTCCGGATCTTCGACCTCGAACTCGTAGAACACCTGCCGGTCGTTGTAGCGCGTAAAGCGTTCTGTGATCTTGCCGTTGGGGCCGAGCTGCACGCCGCCGCCGCCACGCTGCATGTTGATGGTCTCGACCACCAGCGTGTCGCCGTCCCACCAACCGATGGAATCGCCCATCCACGGCGCGAGCTCCTTGGCTTTGTGCTTGGCGTTGAGCGGGACGATGCGTGAATCGTGGATCATCTCAGACATGATCACGACATGGTCCGGCGACTGAACAATCTGCGTCGTGTTGTTGTAGAGGTAGTTGCCGATCGGCGGACCGGACGTGCCGAGGATGAAGCAGCGTTCGTTGAGGTTGCGCTCTTCCGGGTTGTTGTAGCCATAGCCGGGGTCGCGGCCTGCAGCGTTCTGCGGCCGGCCGCCGCCATAGCCGCGGCCGGCGGCGCCCGCCTTGGACGGCACCTGCCCGTTCGGCGGGTCGACGATCCAGGACGTGCGCCACGTACCTTTGACCATCGCGTAGTTATTACCCGGATCGATCCAGAACGCGTTGTAGCCGCGGCCAGAGGTCAGGTCCTTGCCAGTGAGCAGGCCGTCTTCCGTCTTCTGGTTGTCGTCGGTCCGCTGGCGGACGTTCTGCGGGTTGGCGGCCCGGGCCTTGGCGGCCTCCTCGTCGGTCATCACCAGGTTTTTGACGCTGCCCGGACGGCGCAGCGAGGTGTTGGAAGCGTTGGACCAGACGCCGGTGATGTCGGGCTTGCCGTCCTTGAGGCGCGGAACCTTGTAGCCCGGCTCGACGGTCGGAGCGTTGATCGCCGCCGTGTCGACGTCCGGGCCGGCCTTGGCGACGCCGGACTTCATGTCGCCAAAGTCGACCCCCACCGCCTGGGCGAAGGCAGCGCCCGATAGCGGCAACGCGGCAACCATGACGGCGAGCGAGACGTGGCGCAGTTTCATAGCTTTTTCCCCGGCGCCGGCATGAACCAGCTTGTTGCACGCGTCTGCGTAATGCGTCTTACGGCGATAGATGCCGAATCCGTCGAACCCTCACAAGCTGCGGGGGTGTCGCGCCTGGGGTTCTCGCGTCGAAGTGAAGGATTCGCTGCTTTTTCTTGACCGGGCAGCCCTAACTCGCCCCGTCCAGCACGGCCTGGACCAGCCCGACCGCGTCCGGCGCGTCCCATTTCGCCGGATAGATGAGGCGCGCCTTCTCCCGCCCCTGCCTGTCGTAGATAATGGTCGAGGGGAAAGCGCCCGACTTGGCGTCGGCATTAACGTTGAACTTGTCGTCGTAATAGAATGGGAGCTGGTCGCCGACGAGTTCGGCGAGCTTCTTCCGGGCTGACTCCCGGGCTTCGGGATAGCCGAAGGCGATCGGAATCACGACCACATCCGTGCCCGCGAACGCCTTCTGCAGGCCGGCCAGCGTCGGCATTTCCTCAACACAAGGGGCGCACCACTCCGCCCAGATATTGAACACGACCACCTTGCCCTTGAACTCGGCGAAGGTGTGCGGATTGCCGGCGGCGTCCATGAAGGCCGAGGCCGGGATGGTCATCTCCGGCATGAATTCGAGCTGGTCCAGCTGGCCCTTCTTGAAGCTCTTGAGATCGGCTGCGACCGCGGGGGCCGCCTCAGGGGCGGCGGCCGATCCGGCAGGCGCGGCCGCGGTTCCGCTGTCCGGCTGGCAAGCGGCCGCGAAGAGTGCGAGAAGCGCGGCGGCAAGGGTGGTATTGAGGCGGCGCGGTGCGGTCATGAGGCTGTTCCGTGCGAATCCAGAGGCTTGGGACATAATGACGAAACGTCCCGATGAGCAGTCAGTAGGTCAGGCAGCAGGCCAAGCAATGTGGGGCGGCCGGTTCTCGGCGCGCCCGGATCAGGTCATGGAGGCGATAAACGCCTCCATCGATACCGACAAGCGCCTCGCTGAACAGGACATCGCCGGCTCGAAGGCGCATGCGGCCATGCTGGCGAAGGCGGGCGTGATCTCGGCGGCGGACGCCAAGGCCATCGCCGATGGGCTGGATAAAGTCCTTGCCGAGATCAAGGACGGAAAGTTCCAGTTTTCCAAGGCGCTGGAAGACATCCACATGAACGTGGAATCGCGCCTGAAGGAAATCATCGGCGAACCGGCCGGGCGGCTTCACACGGCGAGGTCGCGCAACGACCAGGTGGCGGTCGATTTCCGGCTGTGGGTCAAATCCGCGTGTGAGATGCGGGGGGCGCAGATCACCGGGCTGATGAAGGCGCTGCTCGGCCAGGCGGAAAAGCACTCCGAGTCGGTGATGCCCGGCTTTACCCATCTGCAGACGGCTCAGCCAGTGACGTTTGGCCACCACCTGATGGCCTATGTCGAGATGCTGGATCGCGACCGCGGGCGCTTCGCCGATGCCATCTCGCGGATGAACGAGTCGCCGCTCGGCGCCGCGGCGCTGGCGGGCACGGGCTTTCCGATCGACCGGCATATGACCGCGAAAGCGTTAGGCTTCGACGCGCCGATGGCGAACTCGCTCGATGCGGTGTCGGCGCGCGACTTCGCGCTCGAGGCGCTGGCGGCGGCGGCGATCTGCGCGCAGCATCTCTCGCGCCTGGCGGAAGAGATCGTGCTGTGGTCCTCGGCGCAGTTCGGCTTCGTGAAGCTGTCGGATGCTTGGTCGACCGGCTCGTCCATCATGCCGCAGAAGCGCAATCCGGATGCGGCCGAGCTGGTGCGCGCCAAGACCGGACGCGCCGTGGGATCGCTGGTGCAGCTTCTCGTCATCATGAAGGGCCTGCCGCTCGCCTATTCGAAGGACATGCAGGAAGACAAGCAAACGACGTTCGAGGCGTTCGACGCGCTCGACCTGTCGCTGCAGGCGATGACGGGAATGATCGAGACGATGGCGCCCAACGTGGAGCGCATGCGCGCTTCGGCGGCTTCGGGCTTCTCGACGGCGACGGATCTGGCAGACTGGCTGGTGCGGGAGCTCAACATCCCGTTCCGCGAGGCGCACCACATTACCGGCGCAGCGGTGAAAGCGGCCGAAATGGCAGGCCTCGCCCTGCCCGACCTGCCGCTCGGGGCCCTCAAAGCCATCGAACCGCGCATCACCGACAAGGTCTTTGCAGTGCTTACGGTTGAAGCCTCGGTCGCCAGCCGCCAGAGTTACGGCGGCACTGCCCCGGTCCGCGTGAAAGAACAGATCGCGGCGTGGAAGGAGAAACTGAAGTGATGCGTATCACCCTCGCCGTCCTCGCTGCTGTTGCGTCGCTGTCTGCCTGCGGGCTGCGTGGAGGCCTGGAACGGCCCATGCCGATGTGGGGCAATCCGCCGAACGAGGGCCCGCTCGATCCGCGCTCCATCAAGGAGGCCGAGGAGAAGGCGAAGGCCGAGAAGGAACGCCTGGAGGCCGAACGGGCGGCGGAGCGCCAGCGGCAGGAGCAGCTGCTCCAGCAGCAGCTCGACGCCACGCCCACGCCTGCGACGCCGCAATAGAACAGACCAAGACAGACCTATCTCATGCACCACTTCGCCTACCGCAATGGCGTCATGCACTGCGAGGACGTCTCGCTGGAGACGATCGCGCGCGAGGTGGGAACGCCCGCCTATGTCTATTCCGACGCCACGCTGCGCCGGCACTACAACGTGCTGGCCGAGGCGTTTACCGGGAAGAAGTGCCTGATCGCCTATGCGGTCAAAGCCAACTCCAATCTTGGCGTCATCGCGACGCTCGCCTCGCTGGGCGCGGGCGCGGATGTGGTTTCAGGCGGCGAGCTGATGAAGGCGATGCAGGCGGGCGTGCCGGCGAACCGCATCGTGTTCTCGGGCGTGGGCAAGACCGCCGAGGAAATGCGGCTCGGCCTCGAGCGCGGCATCCACCAGTTCAACGTCGAGAGCCGGCCGGAACTGCTGCGGCTGTCCGAGGTCGCGAGCCGGATGGGCAAGAAGGCGCCGATCGCGTTTCGGGTGAACCCGCACGTCGATGCTGGCGGGCACGCGCACATCTCCACCGGATCGGCGGAGCATAAGTTCGGCATCGCCTGGCATGAGGCCGAACAGTTCTACCAGGAGGCGATCGGCCTGCCCGGCATCGAGCCGGCGGGCGTCGCAGTCCACATCGGCAGCCAGATCATGCGCGTGCCGCCGCTGCGCGAGGCGTGGGAGAAGGTCGTCGCCCTGACGCGCAAACTTCGGAGCCGGGGTTTCGCGATCAACCGCGTCGACTTCGGGGGCGGACTCGGCATCCCGTACAAGGAGGACGACGACCCGGACAGCCCGGCGATGTACGCTAAACAGGCGCGCGAGGTGCTGGGCGATCTCGATGTCGAGCTGATCTTCGAACCGGGACGGTTAATCGCCGGAAATGCCGGAGTTTTGATATCGCGTGTCGAGTACGTCAAAGAGCGGGACGGGCGCACTTTCGTGGTGCTGGATGCGGGCATGAACGACCTGCTGCGCCCCGCCCTCTACAGCGCCCATCACGAGGTGCTGCCGGTGCGCGAACCCCCGGCTGGCGCGCCCCGCGCGGCTGTCGATCTGGTGGGGCCGATCTGCGAAAGCGCCGACCGGTTCGCCAAGGAACGGGCAATGCCCCCCCTGAAAGAGGGTGATCTGGTGGCTTTCATGACTGCCGGAGCATACGGCGCCACATTGTCGTCCCAGTATAATTCAAGACCAATGGTTGCAGAGGCGCTGGTTCGAGGCGATGCTTGCGAAATCGTCCGGCGCCGGCCGACGTTCGAAGAAATGATCGCCCTGGAACGGGCCCCCGATTGGATCGCGAGTGGCTGACGGATTTGGCCTCAAAGAGAAGCTAGACGCCCGCATTGCGGCCGCGCGACGCGGTCTGTTCTATCCCGCCTTCATCCGCGCCGTCGGCCCCGCCGCGATCTGGCTGGCCGCCTTCACGATCTTCTGGCTGACGGGCCTCTATGGCTGGTTGCCGCTCGAGGCTCAAGCACTGTCCGGCGTCATCTTCTGGATCGGCCTGCTGATCGGCGTTCTCATCGGCCTCAAGGTCTGGAAGGGCCCGACAGACGATGACGCGCGCGACCTGATCGATAGCCATATCGAAGGCCGCCCGCTCAGCGTGTGGACCGACCGTCCCGCCAGGCCGGACCAGCTCACCTGGAAACTATGGCAGGAACACCGCGACCGCATGGCGGCGCTGGCGGCGAAATCCGGCAAGCTCGATCTCGCCCCGCAATGGCGCCAGGCCGATCCGGCATGGATGCGCGCTGTTGTGCCCGGCCTCGTCATCATCGCCGTAGTGGTCGCCGGAGCGAATGCGCCCGACCGGATGTACAAGGGACTGTTCCCGGATTTCGGCGCGCTGTTCGGCGCGCACAAGCTGACGGTCGAAGCGTGGATCACGCCGCCCGCCTATACCGGATCGGCGCCCTTCATCCTCACCAACGGCGAAGTGCAGAAGGTGTCCGAGCATTCGGAGATCACGCTGCGCGTCATCGGGCCGGGACGCCCGAACATCAGGATCATGCCGGAGGGCGCGCTCGGCGCGACTCTCAATCCGCGCGCGGGCGTCGATGGCGCTTACGAGGCCAAGGTCGAGGTCGACCGGCCGATGCGCGTTGCGGTGAATTTCTGGGGCGAGCGCGCGAGCTTCCCCTTCACCGTCGTTCCCGACGGCACGCCGACCGTATCGTTCGTCGAGCCGCCCAAGCTGGGCGAAGGCGACCACACGACGTTCAAGTACAAGATCGCCGACGACTATGGCGTAGAGAAACTCGAGCTTGTGGTCCGCCGCATCGACACGCCCGCCGACGCCGGCGCGGTGGAGGACGCCGAGCCGATCGAGACGGTTTCGCTGAGCCCCAAGGAAGAGGAAGGCGATTATTCGCAGGACCTCGTCCGCCATCGCTGGGCCGGCATGGACGTGATGGTGAAGCTGCGCGCAACCGATGGTTCGGGCGCATTCGGCGAGAGCCCGGAAGTGGCCTACCGCCTGCCCGAGAAGATCTTCCTGCAGCCTATCGCGCGCGCCGTGCAAGAGCAGCGGGCGACTCTCCTGAGAGAGTGGCGGCCCTACACCATGCCGGAAGGCAAGGACGATTTCACGGCCGTCAAAGGCGTCGGCTACAACGCCTTCGCCGCAAACGCCGCCTCGCGCCTCAGCTATGCGCCGGAAGGCGTCAAACGCTCCGTGATGATGATCGACGCTATGACATGGCGCCCGGGCGATTATTTCGAAGACCCGATCATCTTCATGGGTCTGCGCAATGCCCGCTCGGTGATCGATGCGGCGCGCGACAAGCCGGAAGCGGAAAGCGCCGAAGCGCTGCTGTGGGACATCGCGCTGCGCGCCGAATACGGCAGCCTGTCCGACGCCACCGCCGCGCTGGAAGCAGCGCGCCGCGCGCTGGAAGACGCGCTGCGCCGCGGGGCGAGCGAGGAAGAGATCAAGCGCCTGCTCGACATGTACGAACAGGCGATCGAGAATTATCTGGCCGCGCAGATGGCGGAGGCGATCCGCAATGGCCGGATGACCCAGGGCGACGGCCAGCAGCAAATGGGCCAGGGCGGCGGCCCGCAGATGGGCGACGACGAGCTCACCCGCATGCTTCAGGCGCTGCGCGACCTGTCGGAGACCGGCGCGCGCGACCAGGCGCGGCAGCTTCTGTCGGACATGCAGAACCTGCTCGACAAGATGCAGAACATGCAGCTGCAGATGAGCCGCGGCGGCGGACAGGGCGGCCAGAACCAGGACGGGCCGATGAGCCGCGCTCTCAACCGGGCGCTGCAGGAAACCAACCGCGCGATGAACGACCAGCGCGACCTCAACGACCAGACCGAGCAGGCCCAGCGCAACGGCCAGAACAATCCGCAGCGCGGCCAGCAGCTCGCCGACCAGCAGCGCCAATTGCGGGAGCGATTGGAACAACAAATGCGCTCTGGGGGCGGTCAGCCGCAACAACCGGGACAGGGCCAGCAAGGCCAGCAACAAGGCCAGGGACAACAGGGTCAGGGACAAGGCCAGCAACAGGGTCAGGGACAGCAGCCCGGCCAAGGCCAGCAGCAAGGTCAGGGCGGCCAAGGCAACCAGCCGGGCCAGCAGCCTGGCCAGGGCGGACAGCAAGGCCAGGGCCAGCAGAACGCCGATCGCGGCGGCCCCGGCGGCGAGCCAGGACGGCCAGGCGTCGAGAGCGATGGCCGCTATGGCCAGGAAAACCAGCGCTCGCGGCAACTGCTTGGCAACGCGATCGAGATGCAGCGCCGCGCCGAGGAAGCTCTGCGCCGGGGCGACTTCGCCGCTGCGCGCGAGGCGCAGCAGCAGGCGATGGCCGCGCTGCAGGACCGCTCCAGCGAGCTGGCGCGCCTCAATGACGAGAACGACCCGGACGCCAAGGAAGCGCGCGACGAGCGCGACATTCTCGGCCGCCTCAACAATGGCGAGAGCGGCTATGGCGACACGGTGAAGATTCCCGACGAGATGGAGCGCCAGAAAGCGCGCGACATTCTCGACGAGATCCGCCGCCGCGCCGGCAACCGCGCACTGACCAATGAGGAGTTGCAATACCTGCAGCGCCTGCTGGACCGGTTCTAGGACAGCGCCGATGGCGCACGACCATCACCACGATGATGACCATGAGCACGACAACGAGCTCGATCCCATGGACGCGCGCGTGCGTGCGCTGGAGACGATCCTTGTCGGCAAGGGGCTGATCGATCCCAAAGCGATCGACGCCATCGTCGAGACCTATGAAACCAAGGTCGGCCCGCGCAATGGCGCGAAGGTTGTGGCGGAGGCCTGGAGCAATCCCGAGTTCGCGGACTGGCTGAAGCGCGACGCCACGGCGGCGATCGCCTCGCTGGGCTTTGCCGGCCGCCAAGGCGAACACATGCAGGCCGTGTTCAACACCAGCGAGACGCACAACCTCGTCGTATGCACGCTATGCTCCTGCTATCCATGGTCGGTGCTGGGGCTGCCGCCGGTCTGGTACAAATCCCCGCCCTATCGTTCGCGGGCCGTCATCGATCCGCGCGGCGTGCTGGCGGAGTTCGGGCTGGCGCTGCCTGTGGACAGGAAGATCCGCGTCTGGGATTCGACGGCGGAGCTTCGCTATCTCGTCGTGCCGGAACGGCCAGCGGGAACGGATGGTTTTACGAAGGAACAACTCGCCGATCTTGTGACGCGCGATTCCATGATCGGCACGGGCGTTGCGCGGGAGCCAGCGCAATGAACGGCCCTCACGATGTTGGCGGACAGCACGGCTTCGGGCCGGCGGCGCCGGAGAAGGACGAGCCGGTTTTCCATGCGGACTGGGAGAAACGCGCGCTCGGCTTGGTGATCTGCGGGGGCGCGGCGGGCCGATGGACGCTGGATGAAAGCCGGCATGCGCGGGAGTCGCTGCCGCCGGCGACGTACTATTCATCAAGCTATTATGAGATCTGGATCCGTGGGCTTGAGACGTTGCTGCAACGGCACGGTTTTGTGACGGCGGCGGACCTTGCAGCGCAGCGCGCCGTCGATCCGAGTGTCCCGCCCAAGCGTGTACTCGTCGCGGCGGACGTGCCGGCGGCGCTGGCGCGCGGCGGTCCATATGATCGTCCGGTTTCGACGGCGCAGACGTTTTCCGCTGGTCAGCGCGTGCGGACTCGCAACATGCATCCCGCGCATCACACGCGCCTGCCCCGCTATGCCCGCGGGAAGGTTGGCGTGATCGACGCGGTGCGCGAGGGCTATGTCCTGCCGGACAGCAATGCGCACGGCAAGGGCGAGAATCCGGAATGGGTCTATACGGTCGCGTTCGATGCGCGCGAGCTGTGGGGCGAGGACGCCGATCCAGCGCTGACCGTCAGCATCGACGCTTGGGAGAGCTATCTTGAGCCGGCATGACGCAGCGCGCCTTCCACCCGGCGTCGACGAGTCTGTGTTCGCCGAGCCGTGGCAGGCGAATGCGTTCGCGCTGACCGTGGCGCTGCACGAGCGCGGCCTGTTCTCGTGGAGCGAATGGGCGGGGGCCTTGTCGGGCGAGGTGAAGACGACGTCGGGCAAGGACTACTATTCGGCCTGGCTGCGTGCGCTGGAGAAGCTGCTGGCCGAGAAAGGCGCGGCCACGCGACAGGACGTTGATCGCCTGGCCGCGGCGTGGGAGCGCGCGGCGCACGCGACGCCGCATGGCCAGTCGATCCGGCTGGAGAACGATCCCGAATTGGGGAACGCCGGGCGCCTGCCCGGCCAGACCTGACAACAAACACGACGCTTGCTTACGGGCTTGCCGGGGAGGCGCCCGGCGCTCCCCTGTTCAAGCGCCCTTGATCGCGCCCACGAAAGGCAGGCCGCGCATCTTGCCGGCGTCATCCATGCCGTAGCCGACCAGATAGCGGCTTGGAGCATCCCACGCCCAGGCGTCGAGGCCTTCAATGGCGGCTTCGGGCTTGCGAGCGAAGACGCAGGTCAGCACCTCGCGCGCGCCCTTGTGCATCATGTGATCGCGCGCGAACGCAATGGTGCGGCCGCTATCGAAAACGTCGTCGATGAGCAGTATTCCACGGCCTTCCACGGGCCGCATCACATCAGCGTGGATCAGCATGCGGCCGGAACTTTCACGCGCATCCGCATAGCTCTGCAGCCACAACGCATCGAAGCCGACGTCGATCTTGTGACGCGCCAGTGCGCGCATCAGGTCGGCTGCGAAAGGCGTTGCGCCGAGCAGGATAACGACAGCGGTCCATGATCCTTCCGAGAGGCGCGGCGCGAGCCTGGCGGCGAGAGCATCCACCTTCGCCTGCACCTCGCCCGCAGTCAGCAGAGTGTCGACCTGATCAGTTATGACCCGCCTCCCCGCCGGCGGGTTGAGGCTTGGGCGCAGCAGCGGCGGGTGCGGGCGCTGGCGCCGCGCCGCCGTCGCCGCCATTCCAGCCGGGCTCCTGATACGAGCTGCCTTCTGGCTTGGGCGTTAGGGGCGCAGCGGGTCCTGCAGGCGGCGCGCCTTCCGGCGCGGATGCGACGGTCGCGGCTTCGAGCAGCGTCTCGCCGCCCTGCGAGGCTTCTCCTGGCAGCGGCGCGAAGGTGACGGAGAGGCGGTAGGTCTCGACCGGCGGCGCGATGAAACGTGAGGAGAACTCCACGCGTTCGCCCGGTCCGAGCGAGGCGACTTTGAGGGAGTCGGTCCACGACTGGACTTCCTTGCCGGTCTCATCCCGCAGCACGACGCGCAGCTCCGGAGCTATGCGGCGCTCCTCGCCCTGGTTGACGGCGGAGCCGGTGACGGTGAGCACGGGCGTCGTTCCATCAAACGAACGTTTGGCGCCGACATTCTCGAGCACCAGGCCGAAGCGGTTCACGTCGAGCCCGACCATGCGATAGAGCACGGCCGTGCGCGGCCAGAGATTGGCGACCTCGTTGCGGAACAGGATCGACGAGCCAAGAGCGACGGCGAACACGATGAAGCCTGCGGACCACGCGATGGTGGCGGCGCGCGAACGCTCGCGCTTGCGGCGGGCGTGTTCCCGGGCGCGGAATTCGGCGTGCGGTCCGGCGCGGGCCGCAGAGTTGGCGGCGGCGGTCTGGCGCAGACGCTCGACCTGTTCGCGGGTAAGGCCTGTATCCTCGACCGGAGCGGCGGCCGGAATGCCTTCTTCCTGCACTTTGGCGAACCAGGAATGGCCGCAGGACACGCAGCGCACACGTCTGCCGTCTTTGCCGATTGCAGAATCGTCGGCGAAGTAGCGTGTATCGCAAGACGGGCAGACGAGGATCATCGCTCTAACGAATGCATAATAGTGGTTAATATAATCCAATTCGGGCCAGATTCTGAACCAACAATGGCGCCTCGGGAAGCATGCGGGAACGCGACGACATAAGGGACGAGCCGGCGGTCCGTTTTGACCGCGTAAGCCTGTCATATGGGCCGGAAGCCGATGTTCTGGCCGATGTTACGCTGCAATTGAAGCCCGGCTCGATGACTTTCCTCACAGGTCCTTCGGGGGCCGGCAAGTCGACTTTGCTCAGACTGGCGTATCTGGCGTTAAGACCTTCGGCAGGCCGCATCTCCCTGTTCGGGATCGACACCGGCAAGCTGAACCGTCCGACCATGGCCCGACTCAGGGGGCGTATCGGGGTCGTGTTTCAGGAGTTCAGGCTGCTCGAACACCTCACCGCCTATGAAAACGTCGCCCTGCCCCTGCGGGTGCATGGCGACAACGAGAAGCGCTATCGCGGCGATGTCATTGAACTGTTGAACTGGGTCGGACTCGGCGATCGGCTGGATGCGCGGCCTGCCACGCTATCGGGCGGGGAGAAGCAGCGGGTAGCCATCGCGCGCGCAGTTATCGTAAAGCCGGACCTGATCATCGCCGACGAGCCGACAGGAAATGTCGACGAGGAGATGGGCGATCGGCTGCTGCACCTGTTCCGCGAACTGAACCGCAGCCTCAACACCACGTTGCTGATCGCGACGCACGATCTCGCCATGGTGCGCAAATCGAAGGCGGATGTGCTGCGCCTCGCCGACGGCATGGTGGTGCGCACATCGGCGTCTCGGGTCGAGCCTGAAGAGGCGCAGGCATGAAGGCAGCGTCCGCGCCCCTTCTTCCACGCGAGGACGCGCGCGAGGCGGCGCTGTTCTTCGTCGTGTGCGCGCTGTGCTTCCTTGCGGCGCTGTCGGGACTCGTCGCACGGTCGGCCTACGCCGCCGCCGATTCCTGGACGGCGCGCGTCACCGGGCAGATCACCGTGCGCGTTCGCGGGACCGAGGCTGAGACCCGGAGCGCTGTCGAAATCGCGAAGGCGACGGCGGGCATTATCTCCGCTCGCGCGCTGACGCGGGCTGAGTCCGAGGACCTGCTGAAGCCCTGGCTCGGCGCGGCCGGCGTGCCTGCGGACCTGCCGCTGCCGCATCTGATCGCTGCGGAAGCGGCCCCTGGCGCGCGCGGCGCGGGCGATGCGCTGACGCAAAAATTCGAAGCGGCGGGGCTGGACGCGACCGTGGATGACCACATCGTCTGGTCGGAGGATGTGAAGCGCGCGACGGATTCGGCGGGGCTTGTCGCCCTGATCGCCGTGGCGCTGCTGGGCGCTACAGGCATAGCCGTGATCGCATTCGCCACCCATGCGACCCTGCTGGCGCGGCGCGACATTGTGGAGCTGCTGCACCTCAGCGGGGCCAAGGACGGCTTTATTTCAGGGCTTTTCGAGCAGCGTTTTCTCATGTTGGGCGTGCAGGCGGGCGCGGTAGGCGCCCTATTGGCTCTGGGCGCTGCAGCGTTCATCCTGTTCGTGGTCAAGCAATCGGACCAGCGCGTCTGGCTTTTGCCGCAGCTTTCGCTGTCACTCGCGGATGGGTTGATTCTCGGCTTGGCGCCCCTCGTAGCGGGCGTCGCCGCGATGCTGGCCGCGAAGGTGACCGTCATGCGGTCGCTGTCTGAAATGGTATGAGACCTGAATATGTTCGTCGGGGAATTGGTTTGATGTCTTGCGCCTGATCGCCCGTGTTCTTGTTGTCCTTCTCGCCATCGGTCTTCTTGCCGCTGGATATGACTTTTCGCGTTTTGTCGCGCGCGCGGATCGCGCCGTGACGCCGGACCCGCCGATCAACGCACAGGCGATCACAGCTCTTACCGGCGCTTCGAACGCGCGGATCGTCGCGGCCGTGCAGCTCGCCGACTCGCTGCAACTGCCTCTGTTGATCTCGGGCGTCCATGTCGACACGCGCCCCGAAGACATCGCCGAGATCGCCGGCGTGGACGTGAAGGAGATCGAGTGCTGTGTGACGCTGGGCAAGGCGGCGGCCAGTACGGAGGGCAATGGCTCCGAGGTCGCCGAGTGGGCGCGCCGCCGGAACGTTTCGCGCGTCATCGTGGTGACGTCGGAATACCACATGGACCGCGCGATGCTTGAGCTGCGCCGCTTCATGCCGGAAGGTCATTTCATTCCGCACGCGGTGACCACGACCAAGGTGCGCCCGCGCGACTGGTTCCGCGATCCAGCGACCGCTCATCGCCTGATCGAGGAATGGGCCAAGTATCGCATCGCCAGCCTGCGCGCGAAGCAGACGATCGCTGCGACGCCGCCGAAGGACCACGCAGGATGATCCTCCTGAGATCCCTCGCCTACGCGATCTTCTTCTACGTTACGCTGGTGGCGATCGGCCTCGTCTGCATGCCGTTTTCGGTCTTCTCGCGGGACGCGGCAATGAGCGCGATCCGGTTCTGGTGTCGGGCGCAAAGGCTGGCGCTGCATGTCATCTGCGGCATCAAGACGGAATTTCGCGGGCTGGAGCACCTGCCGCACGATGCATGCATCATCGCGATGAAGCACCAGTCTGCCTACGATACGCTGGCGCCGTTCCTGTTCATCCGCGATCCGGTCTACATCCTGAAGAGAGAGTTGCTGCGCGCGCCCGTGTTCGGCGTCTACGCCTCGCGCGTAGGCATCGCGATCGATCGCACCGGCCATGCCCGCGCCCTCAAGGCCATGCTGGCCGAGGCGAAGAAGGCGATAGAGCAGGACCGCCAGGTGGTGATCTTTCCCGAAGGCACGCGCCAGCATGTCGATACGCCCATGGCGGCCAAGTCGGGCGCTTTCGCGATGTATCGCGACATGGGGGTGAAGTGCGTTCCGGTCGCGCTGAACACCGGGTTGTGTTGGAAAAGCTTCTGGCGCCGGCCGGGCCACATCATTTTCGAGGTGCTGGAGCCGATCAAGCCGGGGCTGGAGCGCGATGCGTTCACACAGCGCCTGAAGGATGTGCTCGACCCGGCAACAAGGCGGCTGGTGGCTGAGGGGCGCGCGGCGCAGGGCAGGCATGCCGAGCCGGTCGTCGCTAGCCCCAAAATCGAGCCCGGCGCGTAGCTATTTCTTCTCGTCCTTGTCGCGGCCGAAGTTGGGGGCTGCCGTGTCCTGCCCTGCCTCGATGATCTCGCGACGGATGCCCCGCGCGTGGGTGAAGACGTCGAACAGCTTCTGACCGTCGCCATTGCGGATGGCCTTGCGCAGGGCGGTGAGATCGTCGTCAAAGCGGCCGAGCACTTCCAGCACCGCCTCGCGGTTGTTGAGGAAGACGTCCCGCCACATCGTGGGATCGGATGCTGCAATACGCGTGAAGTCGCGGAAGCCGGCGGCCGAGAACTTCACCACCTCGCCGTCCGTGACGTTCTCCATGTCGTGCGCGGTGGCGACGATGTTGTAGGCGATGAGGTGCGGCAGGTGGCTGGTGACGGCGAGCACCAGGTCGTGGCGCTGGGCGTCCATGCGCTCGACCTTGGAGCCGAGGCGTTCCCAGAACAGGGCGAGTTGGTCGGATGCGGCTTTGTAATCGGCGTCGCCGCCGGCTTCGGGCGTGAGGATGCACCAGCGGCCCTCGAACAGGCTGGCGAAACCGGCGTCAGGGCCGGACTTCTCGGTGCCGGCGATGGGGTGGCCGGGGATGACGTGAACGCCGGGCTGGCCGACGGCGCGCAGCTCCTTTGCAACGCTGCCTTTCACTGAGCCCACGTCGGTGAGAGTGGCGCCGGGCTTCATCGCGGCGATGCTGGCGGCGCCGGCCTCGCTCATGGCGCCCACGGGCACGCAGAGGAAGACAGCGTCCGCATCGGCGACGGCTTCGGCGATGGTGGAGCGGATCTCTCCGAGGCCGATCTCGCCTGCCCGGCCGAGCGCGGCGGGGTTGGCGTCGAACAGCGAGATGGCGCCGGCGGCGCCCTTGTCCCTGGCCGCGCGCGCGATGGATCCGCCGATCAGGCCGACGCCGACAATGGCGATGCGATCGAAGACGACGCTCATCTGCCGGCCAGGAAGGCTTTGAGGCGCGAAAGGACCGCGTCGTTGCCCTCGACCGTCCCGACCGAGATGCGCAGGTATTGCGGCATGCGATAGCCGGCGAGCGAGCGGACGGTGACGCCGTGCTCCTTCAGGTAGGCCAGCGCTTCGGCGGCGGTCTTGCCTTTGGCTTCGGGGAACTTCACGACACAGAAATTGCCGACGCTTTCCAGAACCTCGAGACCGAGCGCGCGCAGGCCGGCGATGAGACGCGGCAGCTCCTTGTCGTTATGGGCGAGGGACTTCTCAGTGAAGGCGTCGTCTTCCAGGGCCGCGATGGCGACAGCCTGCGCGATCAGGTTGACGTTGAACGGCATGCGCACACGTTCGAGCGCATCGATCACGTGAGCGGGCGCATAGGCCCAGCCGACGCGGAGACCGGCGAGCCCATAGAGCTTCGAGAAGGTGCGCGTCAGGATGACGTTGTCGAACTGCGAGGCGAGTTCGATGCCGGAAGCGTAGTCGTTCTTGCGCACGAATTCCGCATAGGCGCCGTCGAGCACCAGCAGCACCGACGACGGCAGGCCTGCATGCAGGCGCTTCACCTCGTCATACGGCAGGTAGGTGCCGGTCGGGTTGTTCGGGTTGGCGAGCCAGACGATCTTGGTCCTCGGCGTCACGGCCTTGAGGATCGCATCCACGTCGGCAGTAAAGTTCTTTTCGTCTACCTCGATCGCCGTCGCGCCTTGCTGCTGGGCGATGATGGCGTAGATAGCGAAGGCGTGCTTGGTGCTGATGGTTTCATCGCCCGGGCCCAAATAGGCACGGCCGAGCATCAGGAAGATCTCGTCCGATCCGGCGCCGACGATGATGCGCGCGGCGTCGAGGCCATTCTTTTTCGCGATGGCGGCCTTTAGGGCGCCCGCCCCGCCGTCAGGATAGATTTCCAGCTTGCCGGCCATTTCCGCGAAGACGGCCTTCGCTTTCGGAGACGCGCCGAGCGGGTTCTCGTTGGAGGCGAGCTTGTAGCTCGGGCCCTTGCCTGGCCTGGGCGCTTCGCCTGGCACATAGGCGTTCACCTTCGCCAATTGCGGCAGCGGTTTCGGCTTGTCAGTCATGTATGTACGCGCTTTCGGCCTAGGGCCGTGGCCGTACCCCGACAACGCGCAGTCCGTCCAGCCCCGCCTTCCGGGCGAGGTCGATGCGGCGATCGTCGACCGCCACGAAATCCTTGATCCGGATCAGGGCGAGCGAGCGGGCGCGGGCGACAACCTCGGCCTTGAGGCCGACATCGGCCAGGCGGCGTTCGGCGATGTGGTGGTCGTCATGGGCGGTAGCGAGCGTGTCGTCCTCGCCCGAGGCTTCCATCGCTACGCGGCCGAGAACGGCAATGCGCGGCGCGTCGGACGGCGAGCTGGGATAGCTGGGCCAGCCGGCCACGATGGACAGGGGGCGGAAGTGGGCTTCGTTGAGGATCGGCCACCATTGGCCGGCGCCGGCGTGTTCCGGCCATGGCACGCAAGCCAGAGCACCCGGCATGGTGCAGGCGCGCTCCAGCGCATCGCGTATCTCGACCAGGGGGGTCATGGCGGGGCCGAAGCCGAAATAGCCGCGGGCCGCCTGGAGCGAATGGGAAATGTCCCCGCCTGCGACATAGACGGCCTTGAGGCCCCGGCTGACCAGCATGTCGCCGCAGAGGGACCGCCACAGCCTGGCCATGGCGTCTGCCGGGATCCCGACGGCGGTGGCCGCCCGGGTCAGCCGGCGCATCTCGGACGCCTCGCGGGCGGGCCGGAAGCCGATTCCAGCCGGGGATACCGCCGGGGCCGCTTGGAGTTCCCGCCATCGATCCGCCAGGGCGGACAGGAGAGGGTCGTTCACCGTCTCGACGACGGTATGGAAACTGTCTGCCGCCATAAGCACGCTACTTAAATCTACGCTCCCCAGCGGAGCCCACCTTAGTATGCTTCGGCCCAGCCTGCAAAAAACATGTCATGGCGCCCCCCAATATCTTTGGCCTGGGAGCGTTACGGCGGGTTCCCATCTATTGCTTCATTCCGTAGGCGTCCTGATCTAGGTTCCGCGCCATGAATTCGCCCGCCCGCACCCTGAGCGGCGCGGATGGGCTGAAACGCCTGTCCGTCGCCTCGCCCGCAAAGCCCTTCCGGCTGGACAGCGGACGCACGCTCGACCAAGTCGAAATCGCCTATGAAACCTGGGGGGAACTGAGCCCGGCCAGGGACAACGTCGTGGTCGTCTGCCACGCCCTGACGGGCGACCAGTTCGCGGCCAGCCCCAACCCCGTGACCAAGCGGCCGGCCTGGTGGCCGCTGATCGTCGGGCCGGGCCTGCCCGTCGACACCAACCGCTTCTTCGTCATCTGCTCCAACGTGCTGGGCGGCTGCATGGGCTCCACTGGCCCGGCCAGTCAGAAGCCGGACGGGACCTATTGGGGCACCGATTTCCCGCTGATCACCATCGCCGACATGGTGCGAGCCCAAATCGCCCTGCTCGACGAACTCGGCATCCAGGACGTGTTCCTCGCCATCGGCGGCTCGATCGGCGGCATGCAGGTGCTGGAATGGACGATCCAGGCGCGTGATCGCGTGTTCGCCGCCGTCCCGATCGCTGTGGCGGCGCGGCAGTCGGCGCAGAACATCGGCTTCTACGAGACCGGCCGGCAAGCGATCATGGCCGACCCCAACTGGCGCAATGGCGCATACCTTGCCGCCGGCGTTCGGCCGGACCGCGGCCTCGCCGTCGCCCGGATGGCGGCGCATATTACCTACGTCTCGGAAGCATCGCTGAAACGCAAGTTCGACCGGCGTCTCCAGGACCGGCAGGCCAAGACATTCGGCTTCGACGCCGACTTCCAGATCGAGAGCTATCTGCGCCACCAGGGCCAGGTGTTCGTCGACAGGTTCGACGCCAACTCTTACCTCTACATCACACGGGCGATGGACTACTTCGATCTCGCGGGCGAGCATGGCGGGGTGCTGGCCAATGCGTTCAAGGGACTGAAGACCCGCTTCTGCGTCTTCTCGTTCTCCACCGACTGGCATTATCCGCCCGACGCGAACCGCGACATCGTCCGCGCGCTCAACGCGGCGGGATGTGAGACGTCCTACGTCAACATCGACACCGACAAGGGCCACGACGCCTTCTTTGTCGAGGAGCCAGAGTTCGAGGCGGGCCTCAAGGGCTTTATCGACGCCGCGGCGCAGGCGCGCGGCATTGGCGGGGGCCGCCGATGAAGTCGGGTCCGGGATCGCACGGCATGCGGCGCGCCGACCACGTCGCCATCGCCCAGTTCATCAAGCCCGGCGAACTTGTGCTCGACGTCGGCTGCGGCGACGGGCAGCTGATGGAGTTGCTGCAGGCCGAGCGCGGCGCGCGGACGCGCGGGCTGGAGGTCGAACAGGCGGGCGTGAACCGCTGCGTCGCTAAGGGCCTCGCCGTCGTGCAGGGCGATGCCGATAACGACCTGCCTGTCTATCCCGATGGCGCGTTCGACGCTGCCATCCTGTCGAAGACTGTGCAGGAGCTGGCGCGGCCGAAATTCGTGCTCGGCGAACTTTCGCGCATCGCCCGCAAGGTTATCGTGTCGTTCCGAAATTACGGCCACTGGAAGGTGCGCACGGCGCTGCTGACGTCTGGACGCATCCCCTCGCTCAGCAGCGGCGACACGGGCTGGTGGTCGGACGGGGCACGCCGCCCCTGCACCGCCCGCGACATGGCCGAACTGGCGCAGGAACTGGGCCTCCGCATCACTGCCGCAACGGCAGTCAGCGGCTCTCCCGTCGGCGCTAACGCGCTTACTCGGCTGAACTGGACCGCCGAGGAACTGGTTTTCGTTCTGGAGCGCGGGAAGACCGAGGCGGAATAGCGCTCTTGCTGCGCACGGTAGCCTTGCCTACGACCGAAGCAGAAAAGCTGAGGCAGAGCGAGGACCGCCATGACCGACTTCACCACATTCACCGTCGAGAACCGCGACGGGATCGCGATCGTCACCTTTTCGCGGCCGGAGAAGATGAACACATTCACCAGTGTCATGATGATCGAGCTGATCTCGCTGTTCGACCAGACCGACAAGGACGACTCGGTCCGCGCCGTCATCGTCACCGGCTCCGGCCGCGCCTTCTGCGCCGGGGCGGACCTTGGGTCGGGAGGCGGCACGTTCGACCCTTCCAAGCGCGACATGTCGCGCGAGTTGATCGTGAACGGCGTGCGGCGGGATGGCGGCGGGCGCGTCAGCTTGCGCATCTTCAACAGCCTCAAGCCGGTGATCGCGGCAGTGAACGGCGCGGCCGTAGGCGTCGGCGCCACCATGCAGCTGCCGATGGATTTCCGAATCGCCTCTACCGAAGCGCGCTACGGCTTCGTGTTCGCCCGCCGGGGCATCGCGCCGGAAGCCGCCTCGAGCTGGTTCCTGCCGCGCCTGGTCGGCGTGCCGACCGCGCTGGAGTGGATCTATTCCGGCCGCGTGTTCGGCGCGGACGAGGCGAAGGCCGCCGGCCTCGTCCAGTCGGTGCACAAGCCCGACGACCTCCTGCCTGCGGCGATCGACTTCGCCCACAGCATCACCGACAAGTCTGCGCCCGTCTCGGTCGCCATCAGCCGCCAGATGGTGTGGCGCATGCTCGGCGCCCCGCACCCTATGGACGCCCACCGCGCCGACAGCCGCGCCATCAACTCGCGCGGCGCCTCCGCCGACGTGCGCGAAGGCATCTCGTCCTTCATGGAAAAGCGCGATGCGAAGTTCGTGAACAGCGTCGCCACTGAACTGCCCGAGCTGTTCACCGATCCGGACCCTGAATTCCGGTAGCCGGAACGCAAAGGCGGGACGACGCCGGGCGTCGTCCCGCCTCATGACGGAAAGGCTGGCCGTCTTACGACGAGAGAGCGGCTTCGTTCTTCTCGCCGGTGCGGATGCGCATCACGCCTTCGAGGTCCATCACGAAGATCTTGCCGTCGCCGATCTTGTTGGTGTTGGCGGCCTGGGTAATGGCGTCGATGATCTTCTCGACAACAGTGTCAGACACGGCCACTTCGATGCGGACCTTCGGCAGCAGGCGCACCTCGTATTCGGCGCCGCGGTAGACTTCCGTCTTGCCCTGTTGGCGGCCATAGCCGCGGACTTCCGTGACGGTGACGCCCGATGCGCCGGCGGCGGTCACAGCATCCAGGACGGCGTCGAGGCGGCTGGGTTTGAAAACGGCGGTTATGTATTTCATGGGAGTTTCCTTTCCGCGATGGCCGCCGGCCCATCTGGTCGGGCTGTCTGCGGCTTGTTCTACATATATTGCTCTACTTACACATGTTCAACATCTAAACAGGCGGCTTGTCAACCTGTTCTCGTGAAGCGCGTCTTACCGGGACTTTCACGACCTTCCGGACCCGGGCCGGTTTGCCGGGCTCGATGTAGAGTCGCTTTATCGCCTCGATCATCAAAACGCCGCCAAATCCGGACCATCCGAAGCGTCCGATACGCTCCCACGCGTCCCCGGCCGAGGTGATGAGGCCCCAGCCTATGGGCGGCGCGTACAGCGCCCTCGCCGATGCAGTCGGCAAGAACATCGCCTCCTCCAGCAGCCGGTTCAGCTGCGAGCGGGTATACGGACGCCCATGGCCGTAGGGAGTCGACTCGGCGCGCGCCCATAATCCGCGCCGGTGGGCCACAATGATCAGGATTCGAGCTTCGGGCGCCGCAACACGCCAGAATTCGCGCAGCAGCCGCTGGGGGCTTTCGGCTTCCTCGAGCCCGTGAAGCACGATGATGCGGTCGAACAGGGCGTCCGGGAAAGGCAGCCGCTCCTCGTCGACCAGCGCGGCGAGGCCCTTTTCGTCTGCTGGCCAGCGGATGGCGCCCTGGGCGTCCGGCGAGGCGGAGACCACCCGGCGCGCGCCAGGGCGATAGCGCTCCAGCAGGCTGTCTGCGTGGCCAAAGCCGAGCACGTCCAGCCCGCCGGCTTCGGGCCACAGGGCGCCGACACGCCTTGCCACCATCTCCCGCGCCATGCCGCCGAGCGATGCGCCGTAGAATGCCTGCAGCCTGTCGATGTCGAAGCGCATCAGCCTGTCCTGGACTTTCCGGCTTGCCACGCCATAGCCGAAAGGCGAAGCCGGGACCTATATAGGCTGAAGGCTCGCAAAGCCTGAAGGCTGGCGCGAAAGGCAATACCCAATTGGCCGCTCCCATCGTCCATATGTTTCCGTGCCTGAAGGACAATTACGGCTTCCTGCTGCACGAGCCCGACAGCGGCGAGACCGCCTGCATCGACACCCCGGAGGCGGACCGCATCCTGGCCGAGGCCGAGGGCAAGGGCTGGAAGATCACCCAGATCTGGAACACGCACTGGCATCCCGACCATGCCGGCGGCAACGCCGCCATCAAGGCCGCGACCGGCTGCCGGATCGTCGGACCCAAGGGCGAAGCGGCGAAGATACCGACGCTGGAGCGGCAACTGGTCGAGGGCGATACGGTGAAGCTCGGCTCTGTGACGGCGCGGGTGCTGGATACGCCTGGGCATACGGCCGGGCATATCGCCTATCACCTGCCTGACCATGGCATCGCCTTCGTCGGCGATACGCTGTTCGCGCTCGGCTGCGGTCGGCTGTTCGAAGGCACGGCGCAGCAGATGTGGACCAGCCTCGGAAAGCTTCGGATTCTGCCCGATGACACGAAAGTCTACTGCGCACATGAGTACACGCAGGCGAATGCGGCCTTCGCGCTGAGCGTCGATCCGGAAAACCGCGACCTGCAGATCTATGCAGACGAAGTGGCGCAGAAACGCTCTACCGGCCGGCCCACAGTGCCGACGACGATCGGCAAAGAAAAGCGCGCCAACCCCTTCCTGCGAGCAGATGATCCCAAGCTGCAGGCCTTCGTCGGTCATGCAGGCGATGCAGTGGCGACCTTCGCCGAAGTGCGCGAACGGAAGAACCGGTACTGATGGACCGGCCGAGCGTATCCCCGGCGCTGACGCTCGAGGCGGTGATCCTCACCCTCGGCCTGAAGCCGCATCCGGAGGGCGGCTTCTATCGCGAAATGCATCGGGTGGATGCGCCCGACGGACAGCGGTCGCCAGGTACTGCGATCTACTACGCGTTGGGACGCGGCGACCGTTCGCATTGGCATCGGGTCGATGCGGTCGAGATCTGGCACTTCTACGCGGGGGCGCCGCTGGAGCTTTCAATCGCGGCGGATGGGGAAAGCGATCCCCAGACCCATATCCTTGGGGCCGCACTCGGCGCCGGCCAGCGGCCTCAGATGATCGTGCCCAAGGGCCATTGGCAGTCGGCCGTTAGCGCCGGCGACTGGACGCTGGTGGGCTGTACGGTGTCGCCCGGCTTCGAGTTTTCGGGGTTCGAGGTGGCCCCGCCCGGGTGGAAGCCCGGCGGCGACGCGTTCTAACCAGCTGGCTAACCAGCCGGCGCTAGTTGGTCGAGCGCGCGGCGGTCATCGCCTGGGCGACGGCTTCGGACGTCGGCAGGCCGAGATAGCCTTCGGCCGGGTTGATCCCCAGCACCAGTTCACCGTCCCTGAACGTAACGTTGGCGGAGCGCGCGCTGACGAGACGCACGGCGTTAAGCTTGGCGGCGACGCGGCCGGCCAGCCCATTGGAGCGCTCGACGCCGCGGACCATGGCGCTGAGCGCTTCCGCCGCCCACTGCTCGTTGCTCGCGAATTCGGCGGCCCCGAAGATCGTCACGTCGTGGCCGGCCAGCTTGCTGAGCCGGGAGGCGGCGTTGACGCGCATCTCGTTGAGAGAGGCGGTCATAGGCGGGGCATTCAGGGGAGCGACGAGGCCGGCCATGGCGGCGGGCGCGCCGTTCTTGTTGTCGACATAGGAGACGAGGTTGCCCTGCTCGGTCAGGCGGAACATCACCTGCCCGGCGTCATTGCGCAGGAAGGTGTCGCCACGCTGCGCCGGTATGGCTTCGAGAACCATGACTTCGGGGCTGTCCTCGTATTTCACGATGGCTTCCCTGCCGCGCTGTTCGAGCACGAAACTGCGCTGGCTGGCGGCGTCCTCGTAGCGAGTTGCGGACTGGCTGGGCTGGGCCACGGCGCGGCCGCTGCCAGTCTGAGCAAATGGGGCGGAGGGGGCCGGCGGAGGTTGCTGGGCGAAGGCCGGAGCCGAGAATCCCAAGATAGCGGCTGCCAAAGCCGCGCGGGCTACGCAGAGCCCCACCGGGACGTGAAATTCTTTCATCTTCATCCCAGCCAGAAGGCGCTTGGACTGGGGCATTTCTTTGTTCGAAAGGGCCGCCCCACTGGCAACGATGCGGCCATTCAGCGGCAGGCGCAAGTGAGTCAGACGCCGCAAATACAGGGCTGTAGCGCTCGTTGTGAGAGCGTGGCGCCGGCGCCTCTGTGGGCGGATCTTTCTAGCCTGTGATGTATTGACCACCATTGGCTGTGAGCGTCGCTCCCGTGATGAAACCGGCATCCGGCCCGGCGAGGAAGGAGACGCAGGCTGCGATCTCTCCGGCCTTGCCCAGGCGGCCCACGGGGATTGTAGCGATAATGCTTTCCAGAACCTTTTCGGGGACTGCAGCGACCATGTCTGTGTCGATATAGCCCGGGCAGATCACGTTAACGGTGATGCCTTTCTTGGCGTTTTCCTGCGCCAGCGCCTTGGTGAAGCCGATCAGACCGGCCTTGGCGGCAGAGTAGTTGACCTGCCCGATCTGGCCTTTCTGGCCGTTGATGGACGAGATGTTGATGATCCGGCCGAAGCCGCGCTCGCGCATGCCCTCGATGGTCAGGCGGCACAGGTTGAAGGCCGAAGTGAGATCGACCCGGATGACGTCGTCCCATTGCTGGCGGGTCATGCGATGGAGGACGGCGTCCTTGGTGATGCCTGCGTTGTTGACCAACACTTCGACCGGGCCAAGGTCTTTGGTTACCGCAGCGATCCCCGCCGCACACGCATCATAGTCGCCGACATCCCATTTGTAGGCCTTGATTCCCAGTTCCGCAGCGCACTTGGCGGCCGCCTCGTCATTGCCCGCGAAGTTGGCGGCGACGTTGAACCCGTCCCTGGCGAGCCGTTCGGTGATGGCCTTGCCGATGCCGCGAGTTCCCCCGGTAACCAGTGCGACCTTCGTCATGCCTATCTCCGCCAGCTCACCGCCCCGTAAGCAGCCTCACCATTCACCAACGCCGCGCCGATCGCAATTCATGCTGCGAAATTGCTGCAAAGATGCTGCGCACGCGCTCGATGCCTCCGTATGTGTGTGCAGGTGCGTAAGGATCGTGCTACACATCAGACTGAACGCGATTTAATGTGGACCGTAAACGCAGCCGTCATCCGGGGGATGGGCAGGGCCAAGCGGCGGTTCCGGGGAGTTGAGCTTGACGCAAGCGAACGGCGCCGACGGCGAAAAGATCATCATCAAGAAGTACGCGAACCGGCGTCTCTACGACACTTCGGCCAGCGCCTATGTCACCCTCGACCACCTGTCCGAGCTTGTCCGTAACGGCAAGGAATTCCAGGTCCAGGACGCCAAGACCGGCGAGGACCTGACTCGCGCGGTCCTAGCCCAGATCATCTTCGACCAGGAGAACCGGAAAGAGGGCGTCCTGCCCGTCAGCTTCCTGCGCCAGCTGATCCAGTTCTATGGCGACAGCTTCCAGTCGATGCTGCCGGCCTATCTCGAGCTGTCGATGAAAAGCTATACGCAGCAGCAGGAGAAATGGCGCGAGTACATGCAGTCCGCGCTGGGCAGCGAGGAAAAGGCCAAGGCCTTCGAGGAACAGGTCCGCAAGAACATGTCGATGTTCGAGGACACCTTGAAATTCTTCGCGCCCTTCGTCCCCCCCGGCATGCCTGGCGCTCTCAAACCGGAGGACAGCACCTCGTCCTCCCCGCCCCCGGCCGCCGACAAGCCAGCAGCAGCGCCCCCGACCGGCCTCGACGCCATCCGCGCGCTGCAGCATCAGATGATGGACATGCAGCGCCAGCTCGCCCAACTGGCCACAGGCAGCTACACGCCCTCGACGGACAAGCCCAAGGACGCCTGAGGCGCGGCGCTGTTAGGACTTGGCTCGGGCACAGACCTGTTACGCCAAGGCGGTAACCCTGCTTCTCCCTGCAAATCGGCGTGAAATGAAACGCGGCGCAGCGCTTGCAGTTAGTGCTGTATGCGCGTCGAACCCGCCCCGTACGTGTTCCGCAACGAAGACCGTCGCCGGCGGTTCGCCGAGCGGCGCACCGAAACGGAAGACCGCCGCACCGAAGCCAGCTCAGGTCCTCGCGCGCGGCACGCGGCCCATGTCTGGTTCGCCCCCGCATTCGGCGCCCACCTGCTCGGCCAAGTCGCGCCGGAAAGGGTGATCCCCGCCCTTGCCCGCCGCGCCTACACCCAGCCGGAATCGCGCACGCCGCTGCGCCCGCGCCATATGAAATCTGCCTGATTGAAGCCTGAGGCCTAGCGCCGGTCGATCTTCTGGATCGCCAGTTCGAGCAGCCGTTCCAGCCTGTCGAGCCGCTCGTGGATCCCGGAGATGACTTCGCGGGTGACGACGAATTCAGGCTCATCCGAACGGGACCGCATCGGTTGCATCGGCCGCATCGGGGCGGCGTCAGCCGGTCCGGGATTGGCGACGCCAGACCGGTTGGCGACCTCCCGCGCGTCCGCGCCGAGGATACGGGCGATGGCGTGCACTTCGGGACCTTCGAGTTCGCGCTGGTCGCGGAACACCATCTCGACTTCGTCGATGCTCATGCCGGCGGCCTGGGCGATTGAGACACGCGTGAGCCCTGCGGCCTTCAGCCGGTCGTCGAACCAATCCTGGTCGAAGAACAGTCCCATGCACTCACCACACTACGAGCCGATTGCGCGGCGAACACCAGCGCCCGCCAAGGCCAGCGGACCCGGATCAGCGTCCCGTGACGCCGTCGCCGACGGTGAAGTCACGCCGCGCCGAGATGATGGTCACCACCACGCCGGCCAGCACGTCGAGCAGCGTCATGATAGTGAGGATAAAGAACACCGACGTCGCGAAATTCTTCAGCAGCAGGAATTCGATCAGGCAGATGATGAACACCACCATCGACACCGCGTGGTTGGCGATGGTCGAGGCGCCGGTCGAGGTCGACTTCAGGATCTCAACGAAGAAGAAACACATAGACAGCACGACCAGAAGATCGCCGGAAGTGACGGCCCAGACCGCGCCTTCCGACACCATCGGGATGCGCGCGACAGCGAAGGCCGGATTGCCGATCTGGTCGGCCATGGTGCGGGCGACGCCGTTCGCATCGACCTCTCCGCCGAACGTAAACGCCATCAGATTGTAGATGATGACAGGAATGGCCAGCAGCGGGAAAATCCCGAAGATCGCTCGCATTGGTGTTCCCCTTCGTGGCCCGCCCGCTCCGCCGCCCCTCTTGCGGAAGCGGTCTTCGACAGCGCCGATGCCGACAGCGGTACCCAAGATTCCGGCCAAATGAAAGCCCCTCTGAGCCGAGTCGACCTGACGCAGGATGGCTAGATTTCGTCGATTCCACCGGGAGATTTGCGGCGGCGTCTGAGCCACATCACCCCGCGCATGTCGGATGCAGCATCCGCCAGGCGCCCGAAATTGGTGTAGTTGGAGCGGCCATGCTTGCGGGCGCGATGGCCCACGGCGCGCTCTTCCACCTCGAAGCCTTCAGAGATCATCAGAGCCGGCAGGTAGCGGTGCATATGATCGAAATAGGGAAGATGAATGTAAGCTTCGCGCTTGAAGGCGCGCGCGCCACAGCCGCTGTCCGGGCTCCCGTCCTTCAGGATCGACCGGCGGACGGCGTTGGCGAATCTGGAGCCGAACTTCTTCCAGCCGCTGTCGGAACGTTTGGTGCGAGCGCCCTGCACAAGCGCAAGATTGGGCGGCGCATCGGCGCGCGTGAGCTGACCGGCGAGGCCAACAAGATCGGCCGGATCGTTCTGTCCGTCGCCATCGATGGTGACAATGACGCCTGAACGTGCAGCCAGCACGCCTGTGCGGACGGCGCGGCTCTGCCCGGCGTTCTTGCGGTGGCCGATGATGCGCAGATTGGGATACTTGTCCTTCATCTGGTGCAGCCGCGCCCGCGTGTCGTCTGTGGACGAATCGTCGACGAAAATCATCTCGTAGGCGCGGCCTGACAGAGTCTCGGCGATCTCCCTGACCAGGCCCTCGACATTGTCGGCTTCGTTGCGCACGGGCGCGACGACGCTGAATTCGGGGCGGCCTTCGACGCCGTTGGCCATGATCCTGTCCGTCAGAACTCTAGCATCCATGTAATGTCCTATAGCCGGGCATGCGCTGCGTTGCGAGGGGGCCTGCCCACACGGCTCCACACGGGGCAGTGAGGCCTCAACGGCGCGGCGAACAATCCCGGCGACGGGTCTGCCAAAGGCCGGTATGGTCCGGCCAATCCGGTGCGCGAGCCCCCGAATCGGCCCGGCTGTGTGGGTTTGTCTGGGGTTGCCTGAGGTTTGTCCACCCGTGATGGCGTCTTTCGACCGCTTCATCGAGACCCGCTGGGCCTACGGAGCCCTCGCAGCGATGGTCTTCATCCTGTCCCTGCCGGGGGTCTTCGCCATGCCAGTGATGGACCGGGACGAAGGCCGCTTTGCCGAGGCGAGCTCCGAGATGCTGGAGACCGGCGATTTCGTCGTGATCCGCTATCACGAGAACCTCCGCAACAAGAAGCCGGTCGGCATTCATTGGATGCAGGCGGCAAGCGTCGCCGCAACCGTCGGCGCCGAGGCGCGCGAAATCGCGGCCTATCGCCTGCCGTCCCTGCTGGGCGCGATTCTGGCCACGATGGCGACGCTCTGGTGCGGCTCGGCGCTGTTCACGCGTCGCGCGGCGTTCATCGGCGCGATGCTGATCGGCACGACGCTGCTGCTCACCGCCGAAGCGCACATCGCCAAGACGGACGCAGCGCAGTGCGGGTTCCTGGTGCTGGGCATGGGCGCCCTTGCGCAGATGCGGCGTGGGGCCGGCAAGTCGATGGGAGTGCTGTTCTGGTTCTGCCTCGCGGTCGGCGTGCTGCTGAAGGGCGTGATCGCGCCGATGGTGATGGGCTTCACGGTTGTCGGCCTGCTATTGTGGGAACGCAGGGCCGGCGTGTGGAATGCGGAGTGGGCAAAGCCTCTCCTCAGCTGGCTGGGCATCAGCCTGTTCTGCGTCATGACCATTCCGTGGTTCATCGCCGTGCAGATCGCGACGCAGGGCGAGTTCCTGTTCGAGGCCGCCGCCGTCGACCTCGGCCAGAAGATCGTGAGCGCAGCCGAGGGTCACAAGGGACCGCCGGGCGTACACCTCGCGGGGCTGCCGATCCTGTTCTGGCCGGGCACGCTTTTGCTGGTTCCAGGGATATGGCTTGCGATCTCCAACCTGATCCACATGCGCAAGAACGGCGGGAGCAGCACGGGATTGGCCTGGGCGGATGAAGAAGCCGGAGCCTGGCGCTTCCTTGCGTGCTGGGTGGTGCCGGCATGGATCGTGTTCGAGATCGCTCCGACCAAGTTGTTTCACTACACGCTGCCGATGTATCCGGCGCTGGCGCTGATGGCGGGGGCGGCGGCCGACAGATGGTTCTCGACCGACGAATGGGACAAGGGGCGTTGGACCTCGCTTGCGCTGTTCGCAGGCGTCAGCGCGCTGCTTGCAGCGCTGGCGACGCCATCGGTGCTTGCGATGCTGCGCGCGGACGCCGCCAGCGATTTCGGTCCGGCGCTTGCCGACCGCGTGGCGTTTATGTGGAGCGAGGCGTGGAAAGCGACCGGCATAGGATTTTGGGTCAGCATCCTGATCGCGCTCGCCACGCTCGCAACGATCTACGCCTGGTGGCGGAAACAGCCGATGGGACTGCTGGTTGGCATCCTCGCCTGCTCCGCCGTCGGCGGGATCGGCTACCGCGCAGTCGTGCTGCCCAACCAGTCATGGATACTTTCAACCGGCGCGTCGCTCTCGGCGCTGAAGGAACTGTGCGCGCTGCCAGAAGGCACGGCGCAATGGAAGAAGTCCGGCTGCGAGAAGGATCCGAATGGCTTCCGGCCGCCCAAGATCGTGCGCGCAATTTCCTACGCCGAGCCCAGCCTGGTTTTCGAACTGGGCAATAAGATAACCTTGCCGCCGGTTTCGAAGCCGGTGATCCCCCCGGTCGCGGAAGACAACCGCCCGGCGTGGCTGATCAACACGGGCGAGGAAGCGGGCCGCAAGGCGTTGGACGAACTGGTGGTCGCCGCCGCAGCCGCGGATCGCTGCATTCGCTTCGCGCGGCGCTATGCCTACAACTATTCCAACGGCGACCCGTCCATCCTGGTTGCGGCGGTCGTCGAACCGGCAGGCTGCCCGTTGTCGGGCGCTCCGCCGCCGGAATTGCGTGAACGCAGCGACGAAGATCCGGCCGAAGCCGTCCTGGAGAATTAGCGCCGGAATCTCGCGCGCAGCATCAACGCGGCGGTGATGGCGGGACCGAGCATTGCCGCCACGGATTTCTCCGCCGGCGTCTCGGCGAATTTCTGGAAATACCGATTGAGCCCCGCCGCCTTGTGGCGCTCAACCGTGACGGACGGGCTGTCACTCGTGGCGCCATGGTGCAGCGCGGATGCGTGGGGCGTGTAGATCACCGATCCGCCATCCGCGTCTGCGCGGCGGCAGAGGTCGATGTCCTCGACATGTAGAAAATAGCCCTCGTCGAATCCACCCAGACGCTCGAACCCCGAACGCGAGAGATACATCAGGGCGCCGCTGACCGCGTCCATCGGCACAGGCCCGTCGGGCTGAGGTTCGCCGTTGCGATTGACGCTGACGAAGGCGGGATTGGTCGCCCTCAGCCAGCCGAGCCCCAGGAATGTCGCTGCGGCGGAAGCGAGCGTCAGCCGGCGCCGGCGGGCGCCGCGCTGCTCCTTGCCGTCCTCCCCGAAAATCCTGCCCCCTACGATGATCGGTTCGGCGAAGTTGGCCCGCGCCGCCTCCAATGCCCCGACCGATCCCGGCTGCAGGATGGCGTCGGGGTTGATGATCAGCAGGCGCGCGCCTCTTGCCTTCGACACGCCGAGGTTCACCCCGGCGGCGAAGCCGCGGTTCTCTCCGCCGCCGGTGATCTTCAGCTTGATCGACTGCGCCGCGAGTTCATCGAGACGCCACAGCGTCTCCTGCGGATTGCCATTGTCGACCACAACGATCTCGTCGACCGCTGGGTCCAGCTCAAGCGCCTTCAGGCATTCGAATAGGACATCGCCGGTGCGGTAGCTGACAACGATGGCCGAGACGCCCGGGTTCCCCGGAGCGCCTGCATCCACGGCAGGGGCGTTGTGCAGTTCCTCGGCGGCATACTCCTTCACGGCGTGGAGCAATTCGCGGACTTCAGCCGCAACTTTCTCCATCGATCCATCCGGCTGCATGCGCGCGCGCCAAAAGTCGGCGGCGAACTTCAGAGCAGGCTTCAGGATATCGGGAAGGTCGCCAGCCTTGTCCAGCTCCTTCAGGATAGGGTCGAGATTGTCGGCCAGACGCCGCACCTCGTCCGGGGGCAGGCTATCCACCTTCACCACGCTGATCGCGCGCATCAAGTCGCCGGAGGTTGCGGGGCCGCCCAGCGTGTCGAGACGCGCCTGCGCGATCCTGAGGCCGGACCTGCCGGCAAGGCATAGCTCGGCCAGCTCAAGATGGGATCCGTCATCGGCGAGAATAGCCTGGTCGGCCCACCGCTCGACGGCTGCAAGATCGACCAGGCCGAGTCTTACACGCAGACCAAGCAGGCGCGCATCCCGCTCGATGTCGTTCCTGGACGTCACCCTTTGGCACGCTTCAGGTCAGGCGGCAGTGCTTCCTCGACGAGGAATTTCTTTGCGTCGTCGAGCAGAACCACCTCATTGGCCTGAGATCCGAAGCGGCGCAGCGCCAGCCTGCGCTCCTCCGCCTCCTTGGCGCCGACCACCGCGATCACCGGGATCTTCTGGAGCGAATGCTCCCGGATCTTGTAGTTGATCTTCTCGTTGCGCAGGTCGACATCGACGCGCAGCCCCGCCGCCTTGAGAACTTCGGCAGCCTGCTTTGCGTATTCGTTCGCATGCTCAGAGATCGGCGCCACGACCACCTGCACCGGCGCAAGCCACATTGGGAACGCGCCGGCATAGTGCTCGATCAGCACGCCGATGAACCGCTCCAGCGAGCCGAGGATCGCGCGGTGCAGCATCACCGGGCGATGCTTGCCGCCGTCCTCGCCGACGTACTCGGCATCGAGACGGTCGGGCAGCACATAGTCCAGCTGGATCGTGCCGCACGTCCATTCGCGCCCGATGGCGTCCTTGATCACGAAGTCGAGCTTGGGCGCATAAAAGGCGCCATCGCCCGGCTGAATGACCGGCTCGACGCCCGCCTTGCGCGCCGCGGACAACATCTGCGCCTCGGCCTTGTCCCAAAACTCGTCGCTGCCGGCGCGGACTTCCGGCCGCGTCGCAAGGTTGATGTGGTCCGTGTCGAGTCCGAAGTCTGAATGGATGCTCTTCGCCAATGCGATGAAGCTCGCCGTCTCCTCCTCGATCTGGTCCTCGCGGCAGAAAATGTGCGCGTCGTCTTGCGTGAACGCCCGCACGCGCATCAGCCCGTGCAGCGCGCCCGAAGGTTCGTAGCGGTGGCAAGCGCCGAACTCGGCCATGCGCATCGGCAGGTCGCGATACGATTTCTGCCCCTGTTTGAAGATCTGCACGTGACCGGGGCAGTTCATCGGCTTGAGCGAAAGGACTTCGTCTTCCGCCGTCTCGGCGACGAACATGTTGTCGCGATACTTCTCCCAGTGGCCGGACTGCTCCCAGAACTTGCGATCCAGAACCTGCGGCGTCCGCACTTCGATGTAGTCTGCTTTGTCGAGGCGGCGGCGCACATAGTTCTCGACCGTGCGCCATAGCGTCAGGCCTTTCGGGTGCCAGAACACCATGCCCTTGCCCTCTTCTTGCATGTGGAAGAGGTCGAGCTCACGGCCAACTTTTCTGTGGTCCCGCTTCTCGGCTTCCTCGATGCGCTTGAGGTGCGCGGCGAGATCGGCCTCGTTGGCCCACGCCGTGCCGTAGAGACGCTGCAGCATCTCGTTGCGATGGTCGCCCCGCCAGTACGCGCCGGCCAGCTTCATCAGCTTGAACGCTTTCGGCAGCTTGCCCGTCGATGGCAGATGAGGTCCGCGGCACAGGTCCGCCCATGGCCCCTGGCGATAGATCGTCACTTCCTCGCCGGGGGGAATGATGTCGTCGATGATCTCGGCCTTGTAGTTTTCGCCGATCCTCTTGAAGTGCGCGATCGCATCGTCGCGCGTCCAGACTTCCCGCTCGATAGGATAGTCCTTCTCGACGATCTCCTTCATCTTGGCTTCGATCTTCGCGAAGTCGTCCGTGGAGAAGGGCTCCTTGCGCGCGAAGTCGTAGTAGAAGCCGTCCTCGACGGAAGGCCCGATCGTCACCTGCGTTCCGGGAAACAGCTCCTGCACTGCCTGCGCCATCACGTGCGCCGCGTCGTGCCGGATGACGTCGAGGACCTCCGGGTCTTTCTCCGACAGAAGCGCCAGCGAGGCGTCGCTCTCGATAGGCCGCTTCATGTCACGCAGCTCGCCGTTGACCTTGGCGACCACGGAGCGCTTGGCCAGCGACTTGGAAATGCTCTCGGCTATCGAGAGCGGCGTGGCCCCGTCAGGGTATTCCCGCTTCGAGCCATCGGGGAATGAGACATTGATCATGGTCGTATCTTCCGTGTTCCGGCGGACGGGTAAAGCGATTTGCCGGGTCCTTGAACCCGCGTCATCCGCATTGATTTTCCAGAAGGTCCGAAACCGTTACTGGCGGGCGCTGTTGGACCCGTCCACGCTCCAGACGCCATAGCGCCAGGGCGCGAACCAGCGCGCGCCGGTGCTAGTGAGGGTCGGCGCCGGGTCCCACCCGTGCGATCCTCCAGGCCGGCAGCGGCAGAACCGCGCCAAAGCCATCCACGACCCCGGCCACACGCCATGGCGCGATACCGCTTCGGCCGCATATTCCGAGCATGACGGCTCATGCCGGCAACGAACGCCGAACGCCTGGAAGGCGGGCGAGAGCGTCGCCTTGTAGCCCTTCAGGAGGGCGCCCATCACGGGCCGGTAAGGTTGGGCCTGAGCCATGGCGGGCATATAACAACGCATGGGTTAACAGGCAAATCCTGCGCCTACTTGCCCGGCGCTACTTTCGCGAATGTCCCGACATGCCCCTTGTCGGCCCCTGCCGGCGTGACTGTGTAGCTGTCCCTGCCGAGCTTCCACACCAGGTCAGGCTTTTCCGCTCCCGGCTTCGAGGCGAACCGGATGTCATCGCCCGCCCGCCAGGCATAGCCGACCAGCTTGCCGCCGTTCGAATGGAAATATTCGTAGATCAACGTCCCGCTCGGCTGGTCGAGCAGGTAGATGCTGACGCCTTCGTAGACGACCGTGCCTGCGGGGTTCCGCACCTTGTGCGTGTCGGTGACCATCTTCCCGCCGATTGCGACTTCGAAGCAGTGCGTGTCGGTATCCGGACCTGCATTGTCCATCTGGGTGCGCCAGCACGACCCGGTCAGTCCCGCGAACGCCTCGCCGGGCTGCATCGGCGCCTGCGCGAACGCTACGCCCTGCAGGAGCACTCCAAGAAGGGTCACTGAAAGAATGCGCATGTTCGCCCCCCTGCCGTGTCGGCATTCTGCGAGATGGTGCGCCCGGCTGTCAAACCGCTGCTGGATGACTCACAACTGGAGATCCCAGTACTCAGAAGTCGCCTTGCCGCCCCAGTCATCGTGGCTTTCCTCGCCCGTCTTCACGAAGCCGAACTTCGCGTAGATCACGCGGGCGGCCGTCAGCTCCTGGTGCGTCCACAGCGTGATGCGGCGATAGCCCTTCGCACGCGCGAACTTGATGCATTCATCCACCAGCCGGCTGCCGAGCCCAAGCCCCCGCGCCTTTTTGTCGAGCAGCAGCAGGCGGATGCGCGCGATACCAGCCTTCTTCGCCTTGGGGTCGTCCTTCACCAGCATGACGCAGCCGACCCGCTCGCCATCCATCTCGGCGATCCAGCACCGCTCGAGCTTCGGATCGAAATTCCGGACATAGTCAGCCACGATCTGTGCGCACACGCCTTCGAACGGGCCGACCCAGCCATATTCCTCGGCGTAGATTTCGGCGTTGCGCGCAACGATCCAGCCATAGTCCCCGGGCTTGGGATCGCGCAGCGTGCATTTCCGCTCGGCTAGTTCCGCGCCACGGCCGTTCAGCAGCGTCTCGATCGTCCCCATCGCTTCGACCAGTCGCGCCTGATCCGTCGCCTTCAGCCGGCCGAGCATCGCGCTTGTGCTTTCGGCCTGCTTCTTGTCGAGCGTTGCGAAAGCGGAGCGGCCCTTGGCGGTTAGCTTCAGGTGGCTCTCCCGCCTATCGACCTTTGATCGTGTACGCAAGACCAGCCCCTTGGCTTCGAACATGCGCAACAGGCGGCTTAGATAGGCGGCGTCCAGATCAAGCGCCTGGCCGACATCCTTTGCGGCAAGCCCCTCACGGTGCGCGATCTCGAACAGCACGCGCATCTCGCCCAGCGACCAGGGCGAGTCGAGAAAGTTCTTCCGCAGGAGGCCGACCTCGCGCGTATAGAACCGGTTGAACCGGCGGACGGCGGCAATCTTCGATGCGGGCGCGGCGGGCATGGGGCAAGCCTCGCCATGATAGTTGACTTTGTCAAGTATATCCGGAATGCCGATTTACGGTCGCGCCTGTTCCGCCCCAGCGGGGTCGAGCAGGCGCGGACCTGCTCCCTCGCTCGCCAGCGCGTCGCCCGGATTGCGCAGCGGGCACGCCTTCATCGACAGGCAGCCGCAGCCGATGCAGTCCGACATCTGGTCGCGCAGTTTCGTCAACCGCTCGATGCGGTCGTCCAGCGTCTCGCGCCAGCGTTGCGCCAGCGCCCGCCAGTCGGCGGCGGTCGGCGGGCGCGCGTTCGGCAGGGCGGCCAAAGCCTTCGCGATTTCCTTCAACGGAATGCCGGCGCGCTGCGCCACTTTGATGACGGCGACTTGCCGCAGCTCGCCCCGGAAATAGCGGCGGTGGTTCACGGCTGTGCGCGTCGATCGGATCAGCCCTTCGGCTTCATAGAAATGCAGCGTCGACACTGCGACGCCGCTGCGCGCAGCCATCTCGCCGACAGTCAGCAGATCGCGCTTGCTAGGTCCGGCGCCGGAGCCATCCACCTTTTTCCTCATCAGCTATTGACCTCAACCTTTCTTGAGGAAGCAGGATGCATGTGACTCGAACGTCCGGCAACACCGGAGGCGGGTCAGCGCCGCAGAAAATCAGGAGACAACTCGATGCCGGCCAAACGTTCCTCCCCGACTACACCCGTCTACCGGGTCGACATCTTCAACGTGCCGGAACAGGCAAGGCGGCGATTTCTGGACAGGGTCGAAGAAACCCACCGCATACTCCGGACCATCCCGGGCTTCATCGAGGATCACATCCTCGAGCGCTCGGGCGGTCCAGGCGCGTCCACCATCGTCACCATCGCGAAGTGGAGGGACGCAGACGCCGTCCTTCGCGCCAAGAGCACAATGGGCGCGTGGCACAGCAAGACAGGCTTCAAGCCTGAGGAGCTGATGCGTGAGCTGGGAGTGGAAGCGGCGATAGGCGAATTCCGCCCGATCAAGATGGCGATGACGGTCTGACGTTCAGGCCCGCTTCGCCAGCGCTTCCTTCACCGCCTCGACCGCGGCCTCGAAAGCCAGCATCGTTGAGGCGTGGCGAGGCGGGTAATCACGCACGGGCTGCAAGTGTCGCAGCTCCCAGAACTCGCCCTGCGGCGGCTCCGCGCCGTCTTTCAGCATCGCCTTCAGCGCGTCCCGCGCCGCTTCGATCTCCGCCAGCGTTCGCCCGATCGCGTGGCTCGCCAGGATCGATGTCGCCGCCTGCCCCAGCGCGCACGCCTTGGGCTCGACGCCGATCTCTGCGATCCGGCCCTCCGCATCGAGCTTCACGTCCACCGCCACCGTAGACCCGCACACGCGCGAGACCTTCAGCGACGAGCCCTCGGCATCGGCCAGCCGCTCGGCATGCGGGATGTCCGCCGCCAGCTCCAGAACCCGGTTGTGATAAAGCTCGCCGAACATGACCTACAGCTCGGCTTCGGCCTCTTCGCGGTCAAGGGCCTGTTGCGCGTCGCCCTGCAGCGTCGCCGCCCGCCAGGCCTTGGGCTTGTCGGAGAACAGCTTCTTGCCGGCCTTCTCGGCGTCGTCGATCAGCGCCTTGCGGCGCTCTTCCAGCGCGACGGCAAAACCTTCGGGCGCGTCTTCCCAGCCCTTGGCGCCTTCAAGCACCACTTCAATGTCCTGCGCGGTGCCCAGAAGCTCGGCCAGTTCGCGCGCAGCCCCGGTTCGATCCTGCAGCATTTCCGGGAAGGCCATGCGCATCAGGCGAGTCTGCAGCGCGTGATACTTTGTCTGCTTGCGCCATTCGTGCAGCAGAAGCGGATCGCGCTTCTTCAGCGCGGCTTTCATCGCGTTGCGTGCTTCACGATAGGTCTCGCTCAACGCTTCCGCCATCACTTCCCGGCCGCCGCCGCGCAGGTGCGGCGCCAAACCTTCGCCCCGCTTGCGAAAGCGCTGACAGAACGCGGCGACCGCAGGAGCAGCATCCATCGCCCGCCGCTCCTTCTCGAACCGGTCCGTCAGGCGACGCATCATCGCCGAACCGATCCGCGCCGTCAGGAACGGCCTCAATGCTTCGAGCGCCTCGATCCGCGCGCTGGCGTCGCGCAGGCCCGACAGCTCGCGCGCCGCATCGCGCCACCACTTGTTCTCGCGCGCATAGGCCTTGGCCCCCATCAGCGGCGCGGCCAGCCGCAACGCGGCGCGGATCTTCTTGCACCGTACACGCGCCTTGTGCGCGAACGCCGCCGGATCGTCGCCCGCCTTCTCGCATTCCTTGACGAGCTTTTCGGCCTGCTCTCCGATCACGCGCATCAGGCCGTTTTCGGGCAGTTCCCATTGCGCGATCAGAAAACTCACAGCAGCCACCTCGCCAGCAGCATCGCCGCCCCACCCAGCGCGAGGCCTGACAGGAGAAGGAACACGCCGTCGCGCGCGGTCAACCCGATTCCCATCAGCAGGATGGAGATACCTGGGAGCACGGGCCCGAAGGGAACGAGTCCCAGTGGAAAAGTGACCAGCGCCGCCGCAATGCAGATCAGCGACACGCCGATCACAAAAGGCGGCCGGGTGAGAAATGTCAGCCGGGGCCGCGTCAGACGATCGGCGGTATGCGCCGTCTTGCGCAGCGTTTCCACAAATCCCTCCAGCTGCATGCGCGGCATTTTCAGGTCGAGCAGCTTCCGGGGAAGGATCGGATGCTGAAGACCGATCATGAGCTGGGCGGAAAACAAGAGCGTGACGACCGCGACCAGCCATGTCGCCCCCGGCACGATCGTCAGCGGCGAGATCGCGATCAGGCCCAGCAGCAGGATCACCGCGCCGAACGAGCGGCGCTGCACGATGCGCATCAGCTGGCCGAGCGTGACAGTCTCGCCCGACGTTTCGGTAACGAGAGAGTCCAGCAATCCGATGAAGTTCTGCTCGGGCGCCCTATTTCCGCTTTTCATCGTAGTTCTTGAGCGGATCCCTGATGTGCGTGCGCGCATAGTGCGCTTCGGGCTCTTTCTGGTTCGGCCAGAATCTCACTGTCCAGGCGTGCACGTCGTCGTTTAGCTGGAACAGTCGTTCGCATTCGAGTTGTGGAACGGGCCTGCCTTCCGGGCGGTTCCCGTCCCGGCAGCTGAAGCCGTCCTTTTCAAGCGTCGCGCGCGCTTTGGCTTCGTCGCCGCCATTGTAGGCGGCGGTGATGTAGGAGCGGAAAGATGAGTCGACCGCGCCTTCCGCGTCGCGATTCCAGAACCCGAACTGCGTGCCGGCGGGGCCGGGCCCCTGCGGCGGCCGCGGGCCTCCGGCGAGCTTGTCGGTGGTGCAGGCCGAGGCAAACCCCAGCACGGCCAGAGAGACGGCCACGAGTCTCATGGGTATTCCCTTCTCAAGACGAAGGCGAGCATAAGCCGAAGGCTGACGCCGTCAAAGACATGCTGCTGTGAACAAGCCTGTACGCGCGCCCTGGATCTTGCGCCCTAGACCTTGCGCCCTAGACCTTGCGCCAGGTGCTGCCATCCGGCCCGTCCATGATCTCGACGCCCTCTGCGGCAAGCTCCTTCCGGATACGGTCGGCTTCCGCAAAGTCCTTAGCCTTGCGGGCGGCCACTCGCGCCGCCACCAGCGCGTCGATCCGCTCCGCCGCCGACGCATCGCCCCGCGCCCAGTCGTCCGGATCGCGCTGCAGCAGGCCGAGCAGTCGCCCGGCCGCCAAAATCTCCCCCTTTAGGCGGGGCCAGTCGTGCATGTCGGATTTATTGGCTTCTTTCGCCATGCCCGACAGCTCGGCAAGCGCCTGCGGCGTATTGAGATCGTCGCACAGGGCGGCAAGCACGGCCTTCGGCGCCTGAACGTCGTCGGCCTCCACATCCTGCATCCGGCGCAGTGCGTTGTAGAGCCGGTCGAGCGTCTCCTTGCTCTGCGTCAACAAAGACTCGGTCCAGTCCAGCGGCTGACGATAGTGCGCCGACATCAGCGCGAAACGCATCGTCTCGCCGTCATAGTGCTTCAGGAGGTCATGCACGAGTTTCACATTGCCGATCGACTTCGACATCTTTTCCGAGTCGATCGACAGGAATCCATTGTGCAACCAGAAGCGCGCCATCGGCTTGCCGTGGGCGCACTCGCTCTGCGCGATCTCGTTCTCGTGGTGCGGAAAGATCAGGTCGAGCCCGCCGGCATGAATGTCGATCGTCTCGCCCAGCACGGCCTTGGCCATGGCCGAGCATTCGATATGCCAGCCCGGCCGGCCCTCGCCGAAGGGCGAGTCCCAGCGCGCTTCCTTTGGCTCTCCGGGCTTGGCCAGCTTCCACAGTGCGAAGTCCGCCGGATCGCGCTTGGCCGAATCTACCTCGACCCGCGCGCCTGCAACGATCTCGTCCCGAGGCTGGCGCGACAGCTTCCCGTAATCGGGCATGGACGGCACATGAAACTGGACGCCAGCATTACCCTTGTAGGCGTGACCTTTGGCGATCAGCGTCTCGATGATCTCGATCATGCCCTCGATGTGCTCGGTCGCATGCGGCCGGACGGTCGGCTCGATCACGCCGAGCGCGCTCATGTCCTCGCGGTATATCCGCTCGTAGAGCGCGGTTATTTCTGCAATCGGCCGCCCTGTTTCCGCCGCGGCGGCGATGATCCTGTCATCCACGTCCGTGATGTTGGCGGCATAGACGACATGGTCTTCGCCGTACGCCTGCCGCAGCAGGCGGAACAGCACGTCAAAGGCGACCGGGGGCCGCGCATTGCCGATATGGGCGTAGGAATAGACCGTTGGCCCGCAGACATACATGGTCACCCGCCGAGGGTCCTGGGGCGAAAAGACCTGCTTTTCGCGTGTCAGCGTATTGTGAAGGCGGATGTCCATAAGGTCGCAGTTCCAGCAAGAAAGAGGCGGTCCTTACGGTCTTCTTGTTCCGTTAGGAATATTGGATAAACGTTTTTGCTAAGCGTGAGGTTGGCGTTCTCCGGCAAGACGCTTATGTCTCACGCGTCCCATGCCCAAATCCACTGAAAGTGGCAATCTGGCTTGGAAACTAGGGTGTCGTGATGCCCGGGCGTTGGAATCTTGGAGATTCCCCGCCCCAGTAACGAAAGGATCGGCCATGGACGCCGTGATCAAAGGCAAGGCCAAGGCCGAAACTGAACCCTTCAGGCGCCCCTCGCGAGACGAAGCGGAAGACGCGGTCCGCACGCTCATCGCGTGGGCAGGCGACGATCCGAAGCGCGAAGGCCTCATCGACACGCCCGGCCGCGTGGTCGAGGCGTATGACGAATGGTTCAAGGGCTATAATGCCGACCCGAATGATTTCCTGTCACGCACCTTCGAAGACGTGAAGGGCTATGACGACATCGTCATGCTGCGCGATATCGATGTGGAATCGCATTGCGAGCACCACATGGCGCCGTTCCTCGGCACCGCCTGCGTCGCCTACATGCCGACCGAGAAAGTCGTCGGCATCTCGAAGCTGGCGCGCGTCGTCGAGATCTTCGCCAAGCGCCTGCAGACCCAGGAGACGATGACGTCGCAGATCCTGCACGCCATCCAGGACAGCCTGCGACCGCACGGCGTCGCCGTCCTGATCGACGCCAAGCACGAGTGCATGACCACGCGCGGCGTGCATCACCCGAACGTCTCGACCATCACCACGCAGTTCACCGGCGTCTTCAAGACCGACCAGGAATTGCGCGAACGGTTCCTGAGACTGGCCGGCCGGTAGTTTCGTCCGATTGTTTCTCCGTCTTTTCTGCGGCTAACTGGCGCGGCGAATGATTGTGGGGGGAATCGCCATGGCCGGCGAATACGCTGCTTCCATTGGCGCTCTTGAACTGCGCAGCCCTGCGAAACTCCTCGTACCGATCGCATGGTTGATCGCCGGGCCGCTTAACCCGGTCGGATTTTTCGCGCACCTGCCCTGGAATGAACGCTCGTGGGATATGCCGTTTGACGGCGTGATGTGGGCGACGTCGGTCGCCCTGCCTCTTTCCATCGGCTGCGCGGGTTCGCTGTTCTACCTGCGCGGCGGCGGCTTCGGGTTCCTTACCCTCGTGCTCGTGACGGTCCTCACCACCCTGGCCGCGTGCGCCGTCACGGGGCCTGCCTACACCATCGCCATGTGGGCCCTTGCCCGGTTCGGAATCTACTGGACGGCGTTTCCGATCTTCAGTTTTGGCGAGGCTCTGATTACGTCCGGCAGCTTCGTCCGGCTGGCCCTGTTGCTGCTAGCCGCTCCGATCCTGCCGGCGGCGATCCTTCTCCGGATCATCGCCTTCCGGCGAGAGCCTCCCAAGAATAAGCCGACCGCTGCTTCCACCTTCACGATATGAGCCTTGCTCAGGCCGGAGGCGGTTGTTGCGCATCCGTCGAGATCAGGTTGGGCAGAATTGTCCTGAATGGCTTCAGCGATGCAGGGTTGTAGCGCGGCCGTATTTCCTTCGACACGACGCGCATGGCCACGGTGCGATCCAGCACACTTACAGCGAAATCCTGCGAGGGCAGCTCTTTGCGGAGCTTGGACGTCCAGATGCGGCGCGAATACATCGGATAGTTCATCGGCGACAGCGAGTCCCAGAATCTCGGCCGCGAGATGCGGCCGTTGAAGACGAGGCCGGCCTCGCGCACAGCCTTGTCTAGCGGGGATTCATCGTCGCCATGCCGGGCGTAGAACCGCAGGCCGCATTCCGTCGCGCCCTCGGCAATCCATTTCAGCGGCGCCGCCGACAGCGGAGATCCTTCCCCGCCGCCGATGTCGCCATGCGTGCCGATGAACCAGTGCTGCTGGTAGTTCATCCGTCCGGGCTCGCAGTGGGGACGCCTGTTGGCCTCCTCCACGCCCTCCCACAGCGTCGGCGGGAAACCCAGCCGGCGCTCATCGATGGCCACGGAGTGGCGCGCCGCCAGCACGTTGTCGCCGATCCTCATGTCGTGAAAGCCGAACCGCTTGTTGAGCGCGCGGGCAAAGCCGCCCAGCGCGCTTGGTATGCCGCGCTGGCCGACCGTGTCGAAAATTCCGAGATAGGTGACCTTCGGCGCTTCATCCGTCTTGATGCGCGAGCCATCCGCCGCCCGAAGGCCCTTGCCATAGAGAAGGATGAAGCCGCGGCGGGCCCTCTCATAATCATCTTTCTCGAACTGCGTCGCCTCGGGGCCGGGCCGCGCGCGATAGAGGCGGAAGGCGTCCCACGCCTTGTCCGCATGCATGCGGCTCACAATGCCGGCGCTGTTGATCAACCCCGCGAAGCTGCGCGCGCAGAACGCGCCCCGGCTGAAGCCGAAGATGTAGATCTCGTCTCCTGCCTCGTAGTTGAAGGCGAGACGCAGATAGGTGTCGACGATGCTATCCTCGAGCCCGTCGCCGAACACGCCGCCGAGGATCCTGTTGAGGCCATCGGTCACGCCGTCCATGAAGCCATCCTTGCCGAGCGCTTCGATGTTCGTTCCCACGCCCTGGCTGTAGATGACGATCTGCGGGATCGCGCTTCCATCCGGCAACGTGTGGGTATGCGCCACGCTCTGCGAGATAAGAGCGATATTGGTTGGCTTCGGCTGGCGCAGCTTCTGCCAGGTGCCGTCGAAGCAGATCACGAAGCGTTTCACTAGAAGTCCCCACTCTGGCCGCGATCAAGCCTAGCAGGGCCAGCGCCGCGCACCAGCATCGGCAGGCAGTTCTCAATACGCTCTTGAATAGCCGGGGCATCGCCGTCAACGCCGCCTCAAGAACCGGCGGCGTCGCCTCGTCCGCCTTGTCGGACCCCAGCAGGACATCCACGTTGAGCGCCTGATGACGCCGGCGCTATTCCGCGCTAAGCGGCGGGCATGAGCTACCCGCCGCCCCTATCCGGCTCCGCCCAGGACGAAGCCGTCGAGCTTCGCCCGAAGTTCGACGCTGACGGCCTCGTCGCCGCCATCGCCCAGGATGCCGACACGGGCGAAGTGCTGATGCTGGCCTGGATGAACGCCGAGGCCCTGCAGCAGACCATCGGCACAGGCCGCGCCGTCTACTGGTCGCGCTCGCGCAGGGAGCTCTGGCGCAAGGGCGACACGTCCGGCCACGAACAGCATGTCGTCGAAGTGCGGGTCGATTGCGACCAGGATGCGGTCCTGCTGAAGGTCCGCCAGACCGGCGCTGCCTGCCACACCGGCCGCCGCGCCTGCTTCTACCGGATCGCGAGCCCCGCGGGCCTCGCCAAGATCTGAGCCGCTTCCTTCGGGCGACGCCTGCGGATAGTCTGCCTCCAAGAGGGATAGTCGTCGGAGAGGTCCATGCGCAAACCTGTCGTCGTTTGGCTCGCCGCCATGGCCATCCCGATGATCGGGATGGCAGCCTGCGCCAGCAGCGACAACGCCAAGACAGCGTATTCGGAAAAGGCCGCCCAAACCGCCAAATGGGATTCGGTCGCCCTCGCCGAGGTGACGAGCTACGTCCAGTCGCAGAAGACGACTGGCTTCATCGTCATCGCCGACAAGCGCGTCATCGCCGAACACAACTGGCCGCTGCCCGCCGACGCCACAACCTTCCGCAACAACTTCGTCCATGGCGCAGCGGCTGACGGCGCCCTGCTCGAAGACGTCGCCTCGCAGCAGAAGAGCTTCATTGCAATCCTCGCCGGCGTCGCCGTGGACAAGGGCCTGCTCGATGTCTCGAAGCCTGTATCGGCCTACGTCGGTCCAGGCTGGTCGAAGGCGAAGCCCGATCAGGAAGCGCGCATCACCGTGCGCAACCTGATGGAGATGAATTCCGGGCTGAAGGAGAACCTCACCTTCGAGACAACGCCGGACTCCAAATTCTTCTACAACACGCCCGCCTACGCCGTCATGAAGCCTGTGCTCGAAGGCGCATCGAAGCAGAAGCTCGATGAGCTGACGCGCCTGTGGCTCACCGAGCCTGCGGGAATGAAGGATACGTCGTGGCGCAAGCGGCCGACCGTGTTCGCCGATGTCGGCAATCCCACCGGCCTCGTCACCACGCCGCGCGACATCGCAAGAATGGGCCAGCTCATCCTCGACGGCGGCGTTGCAGCAAGCGGCAGGCGCGTGATTTCGCAGGCGCAGCTCGACGCCATGTTCAAGCGCTCGACGACCAACCGCGCTTACGGCCAGCTATGGTGGCTCAACGGCGCGGTCGGCATCCCGGGCGTCGGTGCGGCGACACGCGACGGCGAACTGATCCCTGCCGCCCCCGACGACCTCGTCGCCGCCCAGGGCGCCCAGGACCGAAAGCTCTTTGTCGTGCCCAGCCTCAAGCTGATCGTCGTGCGCACGGGCCAGGCAGCGCCTGACCGCGACTTCAACCAGCAGCTCTGGCTGCGACTGATGAAGGCGGTTCCCGCGAAATAGCAGCCTGCCCAGCGGCGGCGCAGCGTGGTATTTTCCCGTCGCTTCGTGGAGATTGGACCATGAAATATCCGCTTGTGGCCACCGTCCTTGCCATAACGCTAGCTGCGCCGGCTATTGCCGCGCCTCCAGCCAAGTCTCAGATCGGCCCGCCCGGCGTTCAGAAACCGTTGCCGGCCAGACCGCCGGAAAGCGATCCATTCGACCTCCGCACGGCGCCCCAACTCGACGACAATATCGTGCGGCCGCCGCGAGAGTCATTGAATGCGCCGTTCGAGCCGTTTCGCCAGGCGCCGGAAGGGCAAGAAAGGTTTCGGCTTTGCGCTCTCCGGGAGGTCGTCGTGCTTTCGCAGTGCGAGTTCGTCCGGCCCCGTGGCGAGCCGGAACTCTATCTCCTCAGTCCGAACCTGCGAGCCTACTCAAGCACTTCCAAGCCCACGCAATAGCCGCGCCGAAGCCGTGGCCGCAGCAAGACCGCAATTCGCACCTCAATTCTGCCGTCACTTGTACCGAGCCTCGCCTTCTCGGATGACGTGGAGGTGAACTGATGAAAGCTCTCGCAGTTTCGATGGTTCTGGCCCTGGGTATTCCGGCGCCGGCCTTCGCCCAGCAGGCCGCCAGTCCGCTTGCGGACAAATCCGCAGCGCATGATGCGGCTCCGATTCTCGACGAAACGCTGATCGGCGAGGTGACTACGATGGAGGAGCGCGCGATGATGCTTCGCCGCTGCGCCGGCCCGCCGCCGCGCACCATCGCCAGCACGCCCGCGCCGAAGGAGGCGCCGGTGTCCAAACCGGCGGCGGTCGTCAGCTCCGGCGTCCCCGTCGCGGCAGGATAGCCTGCCTCGGTCCTATTTCGGTTTGCGGCTGGTGATGGACCGCACCCGCGCATCGCCGAACAGCGGATCGCTGCGTCAGATTGGGGCTGGCCGGATTGCCCGGCGCGACCGGTCAACCGCTTCGCCGCCCCACCCTAGTTTCCCCGCCGTCGGCTCTTCTATTCGTGCGCAAAGCCGTGCTAACGCAGCACGTCGCTGCAGTGCGGAGGAGAAGCCTACCCCATGAAGAGCCAAGCCATCGTCGCCTACGGCCAGCCGCTGCAGGAAGTCACCTCCGACATCCCAACGCCCAAGGGCACGGAAGTCGTCGTCAAGATCACCCATTCGGGCGTCTGCCATTCCGACGTCCACCTGCAGGACGGTCATGTCGACCTCGGCGACGGCGACAAGATGGACTGGACGCGCGGCCGCACGCTGCCCCACACGCTCGGTCATGAGATCGAAGGCATGCTCTCGGCCGTCGGGCCCGATGCGCAGGCGCTCCTCGAAGGCCGCGCCGTCGGCAAACGCTACGTCGTCTTCCCGTGGATCGGCTGCGGCGAGTGCGCAACCTGCCAGCGCGACCAGGAACACATCTGCTCCAAGCCGCGCCAGCTCGGCATCCAGGTCGCGGGCGGCTATGCGGAATACGTCCTCGTGCCGCATCCGAAATACCTGCTCGACGCCACCGGCGTGCCGGAAGGCCTAGCCGCCACCTACATGTGCTCGGGCATCACGGCGTTCTCTGCGCTCAAGAAGATCCGCAACGTGTTCGAAGGCGAAAGCATCGCCATCGTCGGCCTTGGCGGCGTCGGCATGATGGGTCTACAATTCGCCCGCGCCATGTTCCCCAACGCCAAGATCATCGGCGCCGACATCGATCCGAAGAAACTGGAAAGCGCCAAAGCGGCCGGCGCGCACGCCGTCTACAACTCCAAGGAAGCCGACGCGCTCAAGCAGCTCAAGACCGATACCGGCGGCGGTGTGGCCGCTGCCGTCGATTTCGTCGGCTCGACGCCCTCGCTCAACTTCGCCAACGGCGCCATCCGCCGCGGCGGCGAGATCATCGTAGTCGGCCTGTTCGGCGGCAAGTTTGCGGCGCCGATCCCCACCTTCCCCGGACGCCCTTTCTCTATTGTCGGCTCCTACACCGGCCCGCTCGGCGAAACGCGCGAGATGTTGGAGCTGGTAAAGACCGGCAAGATCAAAGCGATTCCGATCGAAACCCGTCCGCTCGACCAGGCCGACCGCACGCTCAACCAGCTGCGCGAAGGCGCGATCGTCGGCCGCGTCGTGCTGAAGCCCTGATCAGGTAGCGTCGGAAATTCTTGGCCGTTGAACGCGTAAGCGCATCCTCGCGCCGCGAATTGTGCAGGTATTCGTCTTCAAAGCCCGCAATCCGCCTGGCCCATCAACGGAGGTGTGCGTCGCCGGATTCCAAAGCCGGCTCCTCGCGCGCGCAGACATGACGTGGTGGATATCCCGCTAGGAGGCGGCCTTCAGGTCGCCGCCGCCGAGCTCGTTCCCGTTCAGCAGCACGCGTTCGCCAATCGCGCCCGCCAGCTTGGCTTTCAGTTCGCGCTGGTCCAGCGGCTTCGAGACATAGTCGGTCATGCCAAGCGCCAGATAACGCTCGCGGTCGCCGCTCATCGCGTCGGCGGTGAGAGCGATGACCGGTATTTCGCGCCATGCCTCGGCGCTGGCGCGGATGCGGCGGATGGCTTCCTTGCCGTCCATGACCGGCATGTGCACGTCAAGCAGCACGATGTCGAACCGCTCCTCGTGCAGGCGATCGAGCGCCTCCTGTCCGTTGGCGGCCTCGACGAAGGTGGGCGAAAGCTGGGCGGTGAACAGCTTCACCACCTGGCGGTTCACGGCATTGTCGTCAACCAGCAGGATCTTGATGCCGCGCAGGCGGCGCAGCTGCGTCTCGCCGACCGCCGGAAGCGGGAGCTGGTCCTCCACCGGCGACGGCGCCGACTGGATCACTGCCTCAGCGAGGAAGGTCAGCGTGAAAGTCGAGCCCTTGCCGGGTTCGCTTTCCACCGTCACGTCGCCGCCCATCAGACGGGCGAGCTGCCGTGTGATCGCCAGGCCAAGGCCAGAGCCGCCGAAGCGGCGCGTGATTGAGGCGTCCGCCTGGGTGAAGGTGGTGAACAGCTTCGAACGCGTCGCCTCGCTCATGCCGATGCCGGTATCGACGACGGCGACCGAGATTTTCCAAACATCCGGGCCGGCCTCGGCCGCGGACACGGCCATCTTCACGACGCCGCGCTCGGTGAACTTGATGGCGTTGGACAACAGGTTGCCAACGCACTGGCGCACGCGCACCGGATCATAATGCAACTTCTCGGGCATGCCCGGCGCGATCTGCAGGTCGATGTTCAGGCCACGCTCCACCGCACGCTGCAGGAACAGCTGGCGCAGGCGGTCGAAGGTGACGGCGAGCTCGCCGTCCACGCAGGCGATTTCGATCTTGCCGGCTTCGATCTTCGACAGGTCGAGCACGTCGTTGAGCAGCGCCGTCAGCGTCTTGCCAGAGTCGAGAATGACGTTGACCTTCTCGACCTGCGCCGGGGTCAGCCCATCGGCGACGAGCGACTGGGCCATGCCGAGCACGCCATTGAGCGGCGTGCGAATCTCGTGGCTCATCGAGGCGAGGAAGTTGGACTTGGCGACCGTCGCCGCCTCGGCCTGCTGCTTGGCCTCGATAAGCGCGAGCTCCTGGCGCTTCTGCTGCTGGATGTCGAGCATCAGCCCGACCGCCCGGAACGGCACGCCGTGCTCGTTCCGCTGCACACGCATGAACACGCGCACCCACTGCTCGCTGCCGTCGGAACGCCACAGCCGCGTATCGATCCATTCGACCTTGTTGGAGCGCAGGCAGCGCTCCCAGCTTTCGCGGACCGCCGCGGCGTCCTCGTCGTGATACATGCCGAACGGGCGCATCGAGTGGCGCGCCAGCGCCTCGGGTCCGGCCAGCGACTGGTATTGGGGCGACGTCCAGCGCTCCGACGACCGCAGATCGATTTCGTAAACGCCCGCGCTCGCCGCGCTCATCGCGATCTCGAGGCGGTCATGAATGATCGCGGCCTGGTCGCGCGCATCGATCAGCTCGGTGATGTTCTGGCTGAGTCCGAACATCTCGAATTTGCCCGACGCCAGCTGGCGGCCCGAGCAGAACTGCACCAGGGTATGCCGCCATCCGCCGCCCAGCTTGCGCCGGCGCATGTGGCAGGTGGCCGCCCCGCCCTGGTTTGTGATGCGCAGGCGGATTTCCGCCTCGCGCTCGAGATCGTCGGGATGCAGCGTCTTCAGCGTCTCGTCCAGCGTGGACACCGAGCGCGCGCCGGTGTCGCTGTTGAGGATTGCTTCGGAGTAATGGAACATCTGGGCGTCGGGATCGAAACGCCACATGCCGATGTCGGCGTCGCGCATCAGGCGGTCGCGCACGTCGATCGCGCTGACCAGCTTGCCGAGCATCGACCATTCGTTGCTGACGTCGACCAGCGTGATGACGAGCCCATTGCGCGAGCGGCGCGGACGCAGCCAGCGATCGCCCCGCGGCTGGCGGAAGCGATAGACCGCGCCGTCGGTATGAGCGTTGTGTTCAATGGCGGTGGTTTCGAGGAACTCTGCGAGGCCCCGGTCGATCAGCTCATGCGGCTCGACATCGGTCAGATGCAGGAACGTGTTGTTGGCGGAGCCGATTCGCCCGTCCTCGTCCACGCACGCGCCCGCAATCTCGACCGTGTCGAGTTGCTCGAGCAATGCCGCGGCATCGGCGGAAGGCATGGACAAAGGCTAGGTCCCCGGAAGGCCTGCGGATACTCCGCTTAACCCTAGACACCGGCTATTAATGCCGCCTTTCCGTAGGGGCGGGAAACCCTCGGTTTCGCTGGGTTTTCTCTCAGGAGACTCGCCCTTTTGGACGCTTAGCCGCTGGTTATCGCTCCGCCACCCATCGGACGCTGCAGACCGCCCATCCCGCCCGTCTCGTCCGCGCGGGCAATGAAGCGCGCGTCGGTGGATGCGAAATAGTCCCTTGATCGGATGGTGGAGACCTTCACGAACTCCGCCTCCACCTGGTCGGCCTTCAGCGTGAGCACGGTGAAACCCTTCGAGAACGCGTTGTAGTAAACGACCTCCTCGTTCGCGTCCGGCATCAGCCAGTTGAGGTCCTCGAACGGCATGCTGTCGCCTGCCCCATTTGAGGTGACGGACGTGCAGCCGAACTCGACGCCGACACGGTAGCCCTTGTCGTCCCGCAGCTCGTTGGCCCACGCCGTGTGCGTGTCGCCGGTCAGCGTCACGACGCGAGCCTTGGCCGCGCGCGCCGAGGCGTAGAGACGCTCGCGCGCCACCGGAAAACCGCTCCAGCTGTCGAGATTCCAGGGCAGGCCGTATTTGGCCGAAGCCCAGAAGCGCTTGCTGCCCGCCGGCACCGTTGCGTACTTCGACGGATCGAGGTTCTTCTCGAGGTCGGGCATCTTGACCCGCGCCATCGTCACCTGGTTGCCGAGCACTTGCCATTTCTTGCCGGAAGCAACGGATTCCTTGAGCCCTTCAGCCAGCCATGCCTCCTGCTCGGGTCCCAGCAGCGTGCGGCTGGGATCGTTGACCTTCGCCATGATGGCCTTGGCGACCGCCTGCTTCTGGTTCTCCGGAGCAAGGCCGACCTCGTCGATGGTGAGGTCCTGCCCGCGTGCGATCAGCCGGCTTTCCAGCACGAAGATGGTCGCAAGGTCGCCAATATCGAACTTGCGGAAGATCGCCTCGCGCGGGCGGCCCGGCGCAGGATCGCGGATCGGCATCCATTCGAGATAGCACTGCACCGCGGCCGCCTTGCGCTCGTTCCAGTCGCCCTCGGTCTCGGCCTGATGGTTCTCCGCGCCGTTGGCGAAGGAGTTGTTGGCGCTCTCATGATCGTCCCAAGTGCAGAACCACGGCGCCGCAGCGTGCGCGGCCTGGAGATCGGGGTCGGAGCGGTACTGCGCATAGCGCGCGCGATAGTCCGACAGCTTCACGCACTCGTTGGCCGGCTCGTGGTTGCGGTCCAACTCCTTGCCCACCGCGCCGCCATAGCCGTTCTGGCCGTACTCGTAGATGTAGTCGCCAAGATGGATGACCGCGTCGAGGTCCTTGCGCTTGGAAATTTCGCGATACGCATTGAAGTACCCGAACGGCCAGTTCGAGCACGACACCGCCGCCATGCGGTAGTCGGCGGTGCCGCCGGCCGGCAGCGTCTTGGTCTTCCCGCTTGGCGACGACACGCGTCCGCATACGAACCAGTAGTAGTACGTCTCCCCCGGCGCGAGGCCGTCGACATCGACCTTCACCGTGTAGTCGCGATCGGGGCCGGTCACGACGGTTCCGCGCTTGGCGATGCTCTTGAACGAGGGGTCGCGCGAAATCGTCCACATCACCGGAACAGGGCCCATCCCCACAGGCGTGACGCGGGTCCAGAGGACGACCTTGTTCTGCGTCGGATCGCCCGAGGCGACGCCATGCCTGAACTCGACCGTGCCGCGATAGGAACTGGCGTCCGTGGTCGAACAAGCGGCGGCCACCCCGGCCGCCCCCAAGCCCAAAGCGCCGCGCCGCGTCAGCCTGGTCATGGATTTATCCTTCTCGCCGAGATAGTCCCGCAGCACGAACCCTTACCTCGCACCGCGTTCCGACCTAAGCATGACGGCCAGCGCCCCTCCACCCCTGAAAGTCACCGCCCCGGCGGAAGCCGCGGGCATGCGGCTGGACAAGTGGCTGGCGGAGGCCGGAACGGGCATTTCCCGCTCGCGCCTGCGGGCACTGATCGAGGAAGGCCGCGTCACCTCCAACGGCAAGCCGGCCGCCGACCCAAGCGCCAAGGCCCAGCCCGGCGCCGAATACGTCATCGACCTGCCCGCGCCTTCCGCCGCAGAGCCGCAGGCGGAAGACATCCCGCTCAACATCCTGTTCGAAGACAAACACCTCATCATCGTCAACAAGCCGCCCGGCATGGTCGTCCATCCGGCGGCAGGCTCCGAGACCGGCACGCTGGTCAACGCCCTGCTGCATCACTGCGGCCCCGAACTCACCGGCATAGGCGGCGTCGCGCGCCCCGGCATCGTCCACCGCCTCGACAAGGACACGTCCGGCGTCATGGTCGCCGCCAAATCGGAAGCCGCCCACACCGCCCTCACCGCCATGTTCACCGCTCACGACATCGAGCGCGCCTATCTCGCCGTCACGCGCGGCAGCCCGCGCCCCCTGGTCGGCCGCATCGAGACCAATATCGCGCGCTCGCCGTCCGACCGAAAAAAGATGGCCGTGGTGAAGGAAAAACACTTCCGCGCCGACCACTGGTCGAACGATCCAAACGCGGCGGAAGACGACACTCCGCACGGCAAGATCGCCATCACCAACTATCGCGTGCAGGAAACCTTTGGCCGCCTGGATTCAACCGGAACCCAGCCCGCGGCCGCCCTCGTCGAGTGCCGCCTCGAGACCGGGCGCACCCACCAGATCCGCGTCCACCTGGCTCACATCGGCGCGCCCGTTCTGGGCGACCAGACCTACGGCAAGCACCGCTGGCTGAAGGCCGAAGGGAAAGGACCGGCGTTCGAACGCGCCACCGCCACGGCCAAGGCCTTCGCGCGCCAGGCGCTCCACGCTTTCATCCTCGGCTTCAACCATCCGATCACGCAGAAACCGCTGCGCTTCGAGGCGCCGCCGCCCGCTGACATGACCGATCTTATCGAGGCGCTGAGGGCGATGCCCTCCTAGGCCCCGGCTTGGTAGTTGGGGCTCAGCCCTTGGGCTCTTCGAACTGCCAGACCCAGTCGAGCCGGTAGCCGCAGACGGCGAAGGCCTCGTCGTTGAACATGGCTGGCTTGTACTTGGCGGTCTTGGCCCATTCGACCGTGGCGGTGTCGAGGTTGGGATAGCCCGACGACTTGGCGACCTTGACGTCGACCAGCTTGCCCTCGGCCGTTACGCAGGCGTCGAGCGTGGTCGTGCCTTCCTCCCTGTTGCGTTCCGACAGGTTGGGATAGCCGGGAAGGCGAGAAGTCCGGTCGAGTGCGGGCCGCTGGGTCAACCCCGGCAGCCCGCCGGGTTTCCACTGGACATAAAAGGTCGGGCGTTCGGGGTTGCCCCCTGGCGCGCTGGACTGGATCAGCGATGGATCAACGCTTGGAGGCGCATCGGACGCGCACCCCGAAACGAGAGCCAATGCGAGGGCCGCAAACGCGGCCGGACCACAAACGCGTAGAACAACCGGAACCGACATGCTGTCCCCTGACCGCTGGTTACGCTCGGCGATAGATCATGGCACATCCGTGCTGCTTTGGAACGGCTTCCAATAGGTCCGCAGCTAGTTTCGGGCCATCACTTTGGCCCACTCCTCGCCTGACATGAAACCATCGCCATCTGTATCTACAAACGTCTTAAAGATGTAGGCGTGGTATCCGAGAAATTCCCTTTGCGTCAGGGCCTTGCGGTTTTCCTCGCGGTTGAACGCGTCGAAAGAACGCTGGGCGTTTACCTTCCCCGGGCCGTTCAGCGAATCCTTGAACTCGCCGTACTCAAGAGCCCCGTCCGCGTCGCTGTCGAACTGGGTGATCCGGGTGACCTGAAATGCCAGGTATTCGTTCAGGCTGCACTTCCCGTCGCCATCCTTGTCCAGGAAGGCGACAGCCTGTTCAGGCGTCACCTGCTGGGCGAGCGCCGCATCGGCCCCGGCGAGCGCCAGAACCGTCAATGCAGCCACGAGGCTGGATTTCATGTACCGGACCTCCCATGTCCTACGGTCTAAAATGATACCACCCGGTTCGGGTTTCCGCGAGAGGCTTGAAAACCAAGGCAAACTCTCCCTGCGTTTGACCTGCAAGCCTACCCGGACAGTCGGGTATTAGCCGGGCTCCTCGCACCGGATAGAAAGCCGTGTCTTTTCCGCCTCTTTAACCTGCGCGGAACGCTTACCATCTTTTCCCATGACGGACGGGGGCGGGACCACAATCCTGCCGAGAACTATCGTATCATCGTGCCGTTAGGTCCGTGAGGGCCGCAGGTGCGTATTACAATAAAGATCCGCGAGCCTTTCCTCCCTAGAGAAACTGCAAGGGGGCTGCGGAGATAAAAAGGAGACCGGACATGGCCGTTTCCACCGCAATCGCTCTCTCTCCCGAACAGGGGCTGTCGCGCTACCTCTCGGAAATCCGCAAGTTTCCGCTGCTCGAAAAGAACGAGGAGTTCATGCTGGCCAAGCGCTGGGCCGAGCATCAGGATTCCGAAGCCGCCGAGCGTATGGTCACATCCCACCTTCGCCTCGTGGCCAAGATCGCTATGGGTTACCGCGGCTATGGCCTGCCCATGGGCGAGGTCATCTCCGAAGGAAATGTCGGCCTGATGCAGGCCGTCAAGAAATTCGACCCGGACAAGGGCTTCCGCCTGGCCACCTATGCAATGTGGTGGATCCGCGCCGCGATCCAGGAATACATCCTGCGCTCGTGGTCGCTGGTGAAACTCGGCACCACGGCCGCGCAGAAGAAGCTGTTCTTCAACCTGCGGCGTCTCAAAGGCGAGATTTCCGCGATGGAGGAGGGCGACCTGCGCCCGGAGAACCTCACCACGATCGCCACCAAGCTCGGCGTGACCGAGGAGGAAGTCACCTCCATGAACCGGCGCATGAGTTCCGGCGGCGATGCTTCCCTGAACGCCCCGATTGGCGGTATGGACGGCGAAGCCGAATGGCAGGACTGGATCGCGGACGACACGCCCGGCCAAGCTGAAAGAATGGCCGACAAGGACGAGTTCTCCGCCCGGATGGACCTGCTCGAGGAAGCGATGGAGTCACTCAACGAACGTGAGCGCCACATCATCACCGAGCGGCGGCTGAAGGAAGAACCGACCACGCTCGAAGACCTCTCGGTCGAGTACAATGTCAGCCGGGAGCGCATCCGCCAGATCGAGGTGCGCGCCTTCGAGAAACTGCAAAAGGCGATGCGAGAAGCCGCCAAAGGACGCGGCCTGGTCGAAGCCAACTAAGCAACACACCCGGCCCGGTCGAAAGACCGGGCCGGTTCACTTCCGGGCTCTGGTTTTCATACGGGGTCCGGCATGCCAGCGGGCGGATCCGCCTGCCAGTTCGCTCCCGGGGCCGCCAAGGTCCCGGCGTCACCCGGGAGCGGACGAACTTCCCCGATCAGCTGCTCTGAAAAGCAATTCGCCAGCGCTGTACGCCGGCCCCGGCTTGGTGTAGGTAGACACTGTCAAGCTAATCGAGAGCCCTCCCCATGGCCGACACCGCAACCACCGCCGCCGACCTCAAGCCCTGGTCCGACATCCCGACGCTCGATTGGGAAGTCATGGAGGGCAAAAGCAGCTACGACGTCTTCCGCGAGCTGCGCAAAACCACTCCGGTCGTCCGCGTCCCCATCGGCATGGGTCACATGACCCTTTTCCTACGCCAGCGCGTCGTCGAGCAAATCGTCTCCGACGCCACCCGCCAGATCGAAACCGAGACCAAGATGATGCAGGGCATCTTCAACGGTCCGATCTACGACTTCACGGCGCAGGTCATGCTGTTCGCCAATGGCGACGCTCACCAGCGCCGACGCCGCCCTGTCGCGCGCACCTTCGCGTTCAAGCTGATGGAGGCGATGCGCCCCGCCACCGTCGCCACCGCCTCCGAACTCATCAACGAGCGTCTCGGCAAGGGCCCGATCGACTTCCTTAATGAGATCGCGGCGCAGATCCCGGCTCGCATCATCGCCGACGTGCTCGGCATCCCGCGCTCCGACCTACCCGTCTTCATGAAATGGATCGGCGACACCTCGGCCTCGATCGGCTTCGTCGACCTCGAGCGCCGCGCCGAGATCGAGAAATCGCTCACCGAGTTCAACGCCTATGTCGACGGCCTGCTTGCCGACCGCCGCGCCAATCCGAAGCAGGACTTCCTCACTGACTACTGCAACGCCACCGCCGCCTCGGGCGATCTCTCCGAAGGCGAGATCCGCGCCCAGGTCGTTGGCCTCATCCTCGCCGGCTCCGACACCACCCGCAACTCGCTCTGCATGACCTTGCACCAGCTGCTGCAACACCCCGAACAGTGGGCCGCCCTCTGCGCTGATCCGGACGGCCTCAAGAAAAAAGCCGTCGAGGAAGGCCTGCGCTTCGAGCCGGTCGTCTCCGGTATTCCGCGCGTCGCTCTCAGCGACATGGAGATTGAAGGCTATCTCATTCCCGCCGGCGCCCTCGCTACCGTGTCGATCCTCTCCGTCCTGCGCGATCCGGACGTCTATTCGAACCCCGATTCGTTCGACATTCACCGCACCGACCAGCAGCGCTGGCACCTCGCCTTCGGCGCCGGCGCCCACCGCTGCGCCGGCGAAGCCCTCGCCCGCGTCGAGCTGGAAGAGACGTTGGCGACGATCGCCCGCCTCGCGCCCAACACGAAGCTTGCCGGACCCGCGCCGCAACTCGCGCCCGGCGCAATCCGCACGGTCGACCAGATGAAGGTAGCGTTCGCGTAGGGTGGAGGGAGCGAAGCGAAATCCGCCTTTGTCGGTTTGGCGCTATGGCGGTTTTCGCTTAGTTCTATCCACCTTACGCTGACTCCCCAATGAGCCCGGCCCGCGCTAGCTTGCGTATCGCAGGGGCGTCGCGGGAGACGAAGCATGGCAAAGCCGATCACCGAGGCGCCGGAACTCACCGACATGGGGCCTGACGCCCCGATCGACATCCACGCCGCTTATCGCGACGCGCGGGCGCGCTCGCCCGTGGCGCGCAACCAGATGGGCATCGTCCTTGGCCTGCGCGGCCGCCAGTTGGAAACCATCGTCTCCGACGTCACGCGCCAGATGGAAAACGAAACGCTGATGATGCAGGGCGTGACGTCCGGCCCGATCTGGGACCTGCGCGCCAACTCCATCCTCTTTGCCAACGGCGACGCGCATCGCCGCCGCCGCCAGCCTCTTGCCCGCACCTTCGCCTTCAAGCTGATGGAAGGCATGCGTCCCAAGGCCGCAGCCGTCGCCACGGAACTTGTCAGCGAGCGCATGGGCGCGGGCGACGTAGATTTCCTTGGCGAGATTTCGGCCAATATTCCCGCCCGCATCATCGCCGACATACTCGGCATCCCTCACTCGGACCTGCCCTACTTCCAGGGTTTGGTCGAAAACGCCGTTGGCACGCTGGGTTTCTTCGACCAGGCGTTGCGCTCGAAATACGAGTCCGACATTGTCGAGTTCGACGCCTATGTCGGCAAGCTGCTGGACGACCGCCGCAAATCGCCGCGCGGCGACTTCCTCTCCGAATTCGCCGCCGCGACAAAGGAAGCAGGTGAACTGACCGAAGCCGAAATCCGCGCCGATGTCATCGCATTGATCGTCGCCGGCTCCGACACCACCAAGAACTCCATAGCGATGACGCTCAACCTGCTGCTCGAACATCCCGACCAGTGGGCAAAGCTGAAGGCCGATCCCGACGGCATGAAAAAGGGCGCCGCCGCCGAAGGCCTGCGCTACGAGCCTGTGGCGCTGGGCGTCCCCCGCTTCTCGATCGCTCCGTTCGAGCTCGATGGCTACGACATCGAACCGAACCGCATCGTCATCTTCTCCATCGTCTCGGCCTGCCGCGATCCCGAGGTCTACACAAACCCTGAAGCATTCGACATCGGCCGCACCGACCATCCGCGCTGGCACTTCGCCTTCGGCGGCGGCGCCCACCGTTGCCTCGGCGAAGCGCTCGCCCGCGTCGAGATCGAGGAAACGCTGGCAGCCATCGCAAAGCTCGCGCCCAGCACGCGCGTCACCGGCTCAAGACCCGCAATGAAGGCTGCACCGATCCGTGCCGTCGACCAGATGCGCGTGGCGTTCGCCTAGAACCGCATCCTCCGGAGCCCGAAGCTGGGACCGCCCGCCCGCCCGGCCGGCAGCCGCCTTGCGGCGAGTTCACAATACAGCAGTGTTCTGAAGCGCCTCGCGAAAATCTCCCGAGTGAATCCAGTGCTCTAGAAAAAAGATCGAGACATCTTCAGGAGAGTTTTCCTACGCCTCTCGGGCCGGGCGCATAATGCTGGTCATGACCTGGGCACACCCGCGCGCAAACTGGAGTAGGACCCCTTCGCTCACCGAGCTTTGGCTCGAGGCGCTGCTGCGTGCGTTTGCGATGCTCTGGTCGAACCTCGCGGACATCGTCTGGATGCGACCCAGCCGCCCTCTCCGTGAATGCCACACGGAAGTACGCCTGCGTCTCTGCCCCCACAGGACCGCGACCCAATCAAGGAGCACGCCCCCGGCCCGCCCTCGTCCCCGACGACGACGACGACGACGACGACGACGACGACGAGCGGATGCCGAACCGCCGCTGCAAACGCAAGCAGCCGCGAGACGACCGAAGTCCTCCTGCCGGTGAGGAGCGGTCCCGCAGGGACGATTTGGTCCAGTGGACCAAATCGAGCGACGAACGCCCGAAGCGATAGCGAAGGGCGGACCTCAAGGCTTGTTCCGCTTTCAGGCTGCAGCCGCATTCCAGAACAAGCCTCGGCTTGGTTCCTGGATACCGGCTTTCGCCGGGACGGGCGGAGATAGAACCGAGCTAAACGCTCGCGCTCGAACCCAACCTTAACCGCTCCGAAGCCCCGGCTTCCGGAGCCGCAGCCGCAGCCGCTTGCCGCAACACCGCAGCCGCGCCACAAGCGCCCGATGATCGCGCCCATCGCCTCCGCCGACGATCCCCGCCTCGCGCCCTATTTCGGCGTCAAAGAACGCGACCTCCTGCGCCGCGACGGCCGCTTCATCGTCGAAGGCAAGGTCACGCTCGGCCGCCTGATCGAAGCCTCGCGCTTCCCAATCGAGTCTCTCTTCCTCGCCGAAAGCCGTATCGAGCCTCTTCAGCCCATGCTGGCAAAACTCGACCCCGCCATCCCGATCTACACCGCCCCGCAATCCGTCATGGACCAGGTCACCGGCTTCCACATCCACCGCGGCGTCCTCGCCCTCGCCCGCCGCGGAGCGGAGCAGACCTGCGACCAGCTCGTCGCCAGCTTCGTCGGCCGCCGGCCGCTGACTCTCCTCACCCTCATCACCCTGGCCAATCACGACAATGTCGGCGCCTGCTTCCGCAACGCCGCCGCCCTCGGCGCCGACGCCGTGCTGCTCGATGCGCCAAGCTGCGATCCACTCTACCGCAAATCGATCCGTGTCTCGTCCGGAACCGCGCTCTCGCTCCCCTTCGCCCATTCCGGCGATGGCGCCGCGATCCTCTCGGCGCTCGAAGCCGCGAACATCGATTGCTGGGCGCTCACCCCCTCGAACGGCGAACCGCTGCAAAACATCGCGCCACCCCCACGTCTCTCCCTAGTTCTCGGCGCCGAAGGCCCGGGCCTGCCGCCAGCACTGATCAACCGCTGCCGACGCGTCTCCATCCCGATGTCGCCCGGCATCGACAGCCTCAACGTCGCCACCGCCGGCGCCATCGCGCTCGCCCACGTGTTCTGGAGGCGCACGGATTGACACTCGCGCCTCACCCTATCAACGGTAGTTTGCACATCTTGGCCCGCAAACCGGCGCGCAGCAGATTGGGCTCGGCTAGCGGCGGAGCAGGAATGAAGGTCCATCTCTATTCGGCATTCGTCGCGTGCGCCCTTGCGCTCACCGCATGCTCGCCCAAGGCCGAAGCGCCTGTCGCCGGCGAACGCTCGGCCAGCGATCCGATCATTCCCTCCAACCCCTTCTTCGGCAAATGGCAGCTCACCCGCGCGCAGGTCGCGCCCTGGTGGGACGAGAAGGGTGAGACGCCAGTCGCCGATCCGGCCTTCACGATAGTCGAGTTCGAGCCTGCGAAATCCGCTGGCGCCCCGATCGTCACCTGCGACAAGCCGCACTACGCCGTTGCGCTCGCGACACCGCCGGGCCTGTTCCAGGGCAATCTGGCGGAGCCGTTCTCTCAGGCGCGCATGCTCGGCTTCATGGACAAGGACATCACGATCCTGAGTTTCAGCTGCGATTCAGGCGGCGCCGATGTCTCGCTCGATTTTCCGATGCTGGATGAGAACACGATCATGCTCGGCCTCGACAACGTGATCTATACGCTGAGCCGCTCGCCCGAGTAAGCAGAACCAGAGGTCCAGGGGACGGAACATGAAGCCCGACGCCTCGACCTGTGCACCGATCAATCCTGCCACGCGGCGCCGCAAATCCAGGTCGGCAAGGGCGCGTTAACACTTTTCTTACCCGGCTTAACCTACCCGTTAACGCTTGGCGGAGGCTGGGGCCTATGCGCGTCCTCATCGCGGGTGGTTGCGGATTCATCGGGTCGGCGGTTGTGCGTCTCGCGGCTGAGCGGGGAGACCAGATCCTCAATCTCGACCGCCGCCGCAAATCGTCTCCCATGCCTGCTCTCAGCGCCGTTGTCGGAAAACCCGGCTACGCCCGGCTCGAAGCCGACATATCCGACCGCTCGCTGATGCGCGCCTTCTTCCGCGAGTTCAAACCCGAAGCCGTCATCCATCTCGCATCCGCCGGAGACGAGGCGGACGAGAGCCGCTTGTTCGATTCCGAAGTCGCCGGCGCCTTCTCCGTTCTCGAAGCCAGCCGCGACCACTTCAGATCGCTCGAGGGCGACGCCCGCCAGCGCTTCCGCATCGTCCACGCCCAACGCGCCGACACCGACGGCGTCATCGCGCCGACACCCGCCGAGGCTGCGCGCGCCACCGCCGCCGCGCTGTTCGAAAACTGGTCGCAGGCGCATGACCTGCCTCTGGTGACCTGCATTGCGGGCGACGTCTTTGGTCCGTGGCAATCAGACGCGAGCCTCTTGTCCCGCATGATCGCATCGCTCCTCCGTGGGCAACCGTTCCAGCTGGACATGGGCGGTGAGACGGTGCGCGACTGGCTCCCGGTCAGCGACTTCGCAGCCGGCCTCATCCGCGCCGCCGAGATCGCAACACCGCTATCGGGGTTCGATTTCTCCGCCGGGGCCGAACGCCGCGATATCGACCTCGCCGAAGCCGTCTGCGCCCTGCTCGATTCGCGAATCCCGATGCCCGCCGCTCGTGCATGGTCGGACCTGATCCAGATCGAAGGCGACGGCGCAAAAGCCTTCAGCGGCCCGATGCTCGACCCCGGCGACGCCGAAGAGCATCTTGGTTGGCGCGCCCGGGGCTTCCATGCTGGGTTGGATCGCACCCTGAACTGGGCGCTCACCCGCTATGCGCCCCCAGCGCACGCCGTAGCCGCAGAATAGCCCAAACATTTCCGCGAGATGACGCAGTCCGACGGGCCTGCGGCCAAAAGCGCGTTTAAGCTCGAACAGTAACAGTCGAGACTGACTGAAAGCTCCGTTTCGAGAGCGCCCGTCAGGAGGAGAAGAACGACATGGGCAGGACCGGCAGCAGAGCCATTGCAACAGCAATCCTGGGGCTGCTCGCGGTCTCATGCGTCCAGCCCGCCGGACCGCCCCTTGTCTCTCCCCGGCCAGCAGCGACACGCTCCGTGACGCTCGAGGAAGATGCGGCTCATCCAGGCAAGGCGGTCTACGAAAAGGCGTGCGGCGCCTGTCACAACAATCCGCAGGCCACGCGCGCGCCGGCGCTAGCCTCGCTCCGTGTCATGAACCGGGGGTCGGTCGAGTATGCGCTCACGATTGGCTACATGCGTACGCAAGCCAAGAACCTGACGGCCGCCGAGCGCGGACAGGTGACGGATTGGCTGGCGCTCGGCCAACCGAACAACACGGCATGGCTCCAACAGGCCAAGTGCCAGGGCTCGACGGCGCGGATCAATGCTTCGACGAAGCCGACGGCCTCCACTTGGGGCCTCGATCTCAAGAATACGAGGATGCAGACGGCGGAACAATCGGGCCTGAAGAAAGACGACTTCGCGAACCTTGAACTCGCCTGGGCCGCGGCCTTCCCGCAAACGCCCACCATGCGATCCCAGCCCGTCGTCGCAGGGAGCACGGTCTTCGTGGTGGCGAGCGATGCGGGCCGCATGTACGCGCTGGATGCAAAGACCGGCTGCGCGAAGTGGCAATACGAAAACCCCGTCCCGCTGCGCTCGTCGATCAGCTATGGCGAGATTTCCAACGGCAAGCCCGTCATCGTCGCGGGCGACGCCACCGGTTTTGTGGTCGCCGTCGATGCGCTGAGCGGAAAGCAGATCTGGCGATCCGACATCCGTCTGCATGAATCCAACCGGATCACCGGCACGCCGGTCATCCACAAGGGACGCGTCTACGCGCCGCTGTCGGCGACGGAGATAAACCATGCGGTCGACGAAACCTATGAGTGCTGCAAGGCGCAGGGCGCTGTCATCGCCATCGACATCAAGACCGGCAAGAAAATCTGGACCGGGCGGACGATGGACGAGGCGCAGAAGACGCAGTTAAGCCGCGTCGGCACGCAGATGTGGGGGCCCTCCGGAGCGCCGATCTGGAACACGCCGGCAATCGATGAGAAGCGCAATCTTCTCTATGTCGGCACAGGCGAGCAGAACTCGATTCCGTTCGTCGACACGACGGATGCGGTCGTCGCGTTCGACCTCGATACCGGCGCACGCAGATGGGTGTTCCAGGCGACGCCGCGAGACCTGTGGCACTACGCATGCCCGCGCGGTCCCAACTGCTTTGGCGCGGAGCAAGGCATCACGGTGGACCACGATTTCGGCGGGTCCGTCGTCATCGCCAAGCGCGCCGACGGGCGCGACATCCTCGTATCCGGTCAGAAATCCGCTGCGATCTGGGCGCTCGATCCGGACAACAACGGGAAGCTGATCTGGACCAACCGGCTCAGCAAGGGCGGCGCCAATGGCGGTGTGCACTGGGGCATCGCGACGGACGGCACGCGCATCTTCGCACCGATAAACGACAACGCCCAACCGAGCGCTGAATTCCCGCTGGCCGGTGTCGGCCTGCACGCGCTCGACGTCGAAACAGGCAAGGTGCTGTGGACCGTGAAAGGTCTGGGCGATTGCTCGGGCGACCGCAAGGAGCGCTATGCCGCCTGCGCCACGCGGTTCGGCTTCTCGCCTGCGCCGCTGGTGGTGGATGGCGCTGTGATCCAGGGCTCGGTCGACGGAATTCTCCGAGTCTACGACGCCGTCACCGGCGCCGAGCTCTGGCGCTATGACACGATGAGAAAGTTCGACACCGTCAACGGCGTGCCCGGCAACGGCGGATCGATCGACTCCTCGCCCTATGTCGCCGCCAATGGGATGCTGTACGTCGTTTCCGGCTATGCCCGCTTCGGCGAAGCACCCGGCAACGTGCTTTTGGCGTTCAAGCCCAAGACATAGAGACGGGAAACAGCGACTCACTTTCCCGCCACATCGCCTTTGCGCGCCTTGCAAGGCGCGGCGCCGGCGATACGGTTGCCGAAAAGACGAGACTGCCTCCGGGGAGAAAATCCATGAAAGATATCCGCGCGCTCGCGCTTGCCGCCGCATTGGCGTTCGGCGCTTCGGCATGCGCTCCCCGGCCGGGCGAGGATGCGGCTGGAGCAGAACACGCCGCGGTCAGCAACGCCGACCATCCCGGCCGTCAGGTCTATGGCGAATGGTGCGCCTCCTGCCACGACAACACCGAGCAGAGCGGCGCGCCCTCGCTGGAGGCGATCCGCACGCTCAACCGCGCAACCGTGAGGTACGCGCTCGAACTCGGTTATATGAGCCAGCAGTCCAAGAATGTTCCAAAGGGCGACCTCGAGCAGCTTATCGACTGGATTCCCAGCGCCGAGGGGACCAATGACGCTTGGATCCAGAAAGCCAGCTGCCCGATCAAGCTGCGCCCGGTGAAGCTCGACGGCGCGCCGCGCATATCGACCACTTTCGGCGTCACTAACGACGCCAATCGCGCGCAGTCGGCGGAGGAAACGGGTCTCACCAAGGCCGACATGAAGAATCTCGAAGTCGCCTGGGTCACCGCCTTCCCGCAGACGCCCACCATGCGCTCGCAGCCGGTGATCGTCGGCGACACCATCTTTCTTGCCGCCACCGACGCCGGCCGCCTCTACGCGCTCGACACCAACACGGGCTGCGTGAAGTGGCACTACGTGTCGGACATGACGCTCCGGTCCTCGCTCACTTTCGCCGACGCGACGGAAAAGTCTCCCGCCGCCATCATCATGGGCGACGCCGCCGGCAACGTGCATGCGGTCGAGGCGAAGACGGGCCGGAAGCTCTGGGTCACGGACGTGAAGCTCAACCACCTCAACCGCATCACCGGCGCGTCCGTCGTGCACGACGGAAAAGTCTTCGCGCCAGTCTCGGTCATCGAATCCAACTTCCCGCCCGACGATGCCTATGAGTGCTGCAAGGGCCAGGGCGCCGTCACGGCGCTCGATCTCGCAACCGGCAAGGTCCTCTGGGTCGGCCGCACCATCGAGGAGGATCCCAAGCCCACGCGGATCGGCCGCACAGGCACGCAGCAATGGGGACCCGCCGGGGCGATGGTCTGGTCGACGCCCGTGCTCGATCCCAAGCGCAACTTGCTCTACGCCGGCACCGGCGAGAGCTTGTCATGGCCCGCGACCAACACATCCGATTCGATCATCGCATACGACATGAACAGCGGCGCCAAGCGCTGGATCTTCCAGGCGAGCAAGGCCGACATCTGGAACAGCGCCTGCGGCCGCCGCGGCGCCAATTGCGATTGGCCGGGCGAGTACTGGAGCCCGGACTTCGACTTCGGCGCCACATCCATGCTCGTCACACGCCAGGATGGATCGGAACTCGTCGTCGCCGGCCAGAAGTCCGGCGTCATCTGGGCGCTCAATCCCGACAATGGCGAACTCGTCTGGTCCAACCGCATCGGCCGCGGCTCAGCCATGGGCGGCGTGCATTGGGGCATGGCCTTCGACGGCAAGCGCATCTTCGCGCCGATCAACGACTCGCCGGGCGCCTTCGAAAACCCAAACTGGGGGCCGGGGATCCACGCGCTCAACGCCATGACCGGCGAGATCGAATGGTCCTACAAGACCAACGCGCGCGATTGCGGAGCGGAGCTTCCCGCCGCCAAGGCGACTCGCCCCGCGCCTGAATGGCGCATCGCTCCCGTAGTCGCGCCGATGCTGCCGCCGCCACCGCGCATCACGACAACGCCGCCGCGCGCCGTGCCGCCGCCAGCCCTCGCCCGCACGGCTCCGCCCGCCGGCGGAGTGGGCGCAATACCCGCCGCCGCTCCCGCCGCCGCCGGCGACGGCGCGGCAGCGGCGCGCGCCGCACCTGCTCGCGCCCGCTGCCGGATCGGCATGTCTCCCGCTCCGCTGCTGGTCGACAACGCCGTCGTCACGGGCACGCCGCAAGGCATGCTGCGCATCTTCGACAATGAAACCGGCGAAGTCCTGTTCGAGTACATGACCAATCGCCCATTCGCGAAAACGGTCAGCGGCGTCCCGGGTCAGGGTGGCGGTCTGGACAGCGCGCCCTACATCGCCGGCGACGGCACGCTGTTCGTCCAATCCGGCTACGCCCGCTTCGGCGAGCCGCCCGGCAACGTGCTCATCGCGTTCAAACCGAAGAAGGAGCGCTGAAGCTCGATCAGACCGGCGCCCTACTTCTCGAACGGATCCCGCATCAGGATCACGTCCTCGCGTTCCGGTGACGTCGAGAGCAACGCGACGGGTTTGCCAACCAGTTCCTCCAGCCGGCGGACGTATTTGACCGCCTCGCCGGGAAGCTGCGTCCAGCTCCGCGCGCCGCGGGTGGAGCCTTTCCAGCCTTTAACGGTCTCATAGACCGGCCTGACGTTGGCCTGATCCGTCATGCCGGACGGGAAGTGATTGATGATGCGATCGCCAAGCCTGTAGTGCGTGCAGATCTGGATCTCGTCGAACCCGTCCAGCACATCGAGCTTGGTGAGCGCGAGGCCGTTGACGCCGGAGACGGAGCAGGCCTGGCGCACCATGACGCTGTCGAACCAGCCGCAACGGCGGGCGCGGCCGGTGTTGGTGCCGAACTCGTGGCCGACTGTACCGAGACGCTGACCAACCTCGTTGTCCTGCTCGGTCGGGAACGGGCCGCCGCCGACACGCGTGGTGTAGGCCTTGGCGAGGCCGAGCACATAGTTGACCGCACCGGGGCCCACTCCGGAACCGGCGGCCGCCTGCCCTGAGACCACGTTCGACGAGGTGACGAACGGATAGGTGCCGTGGTCGACGTCGAGCATGACGCCCTGCGCGCCTTCGAACAGGATGCGGCGGCCGAGACGCACGGCCTGGTCCAGCCGCTCCCAAGCCGGCTGCGCGTAGGCGAGAATTTTCGGCGCGATCGCCAGCAGATCTTTCTTGAGCTGTTCGCCATCCGGCTCCGGCAGGCCAAGGCCCAGGCGGAGCGGCTTGTGGTGGGCCAGCAGCCGGTCGAGCTTGAGATCCAGCGCGGCAGGATCGGCGAGGTCGGCGACGCGGATGGCGCGGCGGCCAACCTTGTCTTCGTAGGCTGGGCCGATCCCGCGGCGCGTCGTGCCGATCTGGGCGCCTGCTGCGGCTTCCTCGCGCGCTGCGTCGATGTCCTTGTGCCAGGGCAGGATCAGCACGGCGTTGTCGGCAAGGATCAGATCGTCCGGCGCGATCTGAACGCCCTCCTTGCGGATCGCTTCGATCTCGTTGAGCAGATGCCAGGGATCCACCACCACGCCATTGCCGATGATGGAGAGCTTGCCGCCGCGCACCACGCCGCTCGGCAGCAGGTTCAGCTTGAACACCTTGCCATCGATTACCAGCGTGTGGCCGGCATTGTGGCCGCCCTGGAAGCGCACGATCACATCCGCCCGGCTGGACAGCCAGTCGACGATCTTGCCCTTGCCCTCGTCGCCCCACTGGGCGCCGACTACGACAACGCCGGACATGCCATCTCCATGCGAATTCCGGCCCTCAGGACCACACACCCTGCGCCATGGCAAGGGGCCAGCGTGAAGCGTTGAAACAGCGGCTTGCGGCGGGGTTGCAAGCGTAGTCTGGTGGTTTCGCTGGGACAGCTCGCGCACGTCGGGGATAGTGGATGTTCGGCTTGGTCTTCCGGCTCGCAATGGGGTTTCTGAGCCTAGCCGTCGTGCTCTTCGCGATAGGAATCGGCTTTCTCTGGTATGATGGTTCACGCATCCTGGATCGTGCAACTACATCCGGCTGGCTGACTCCCAAGCCCGACGCTGCGCCGATGACCGTGTTCGAGGACGCTGCTTCCAGATACATGTTCGGCCGCACTTGGAACGAAGCGGGATTTCCCTGCCGCACCGCCGCACGCTTCTGGCTCCACTACACCGCCAAGCCGGACCGCGACGGCCTCTCGATCTCGCAAGTGATGGCGCGCGACATCAGCTACGAGGTCGAAGCCAGCCAGTCGCTGCGCTCGCAGGTGAGACAGCTATCGGTGTCGTGTCTGCTCGAAGGGCGCGGCAACGACACGGAGTTGCTTCGCCTCTGGCTGCGCCGCGCAAGCTTCGGTCCTGGCATCACCGGCCTTGATGCCGCGTCGCAGACCATCTTCAACAAGACGCCCAGCCTGCTCGATCAAACCGAGGCCGCAAAGCTCGTCGCGTTGATCTACCAACCCAGTCTGCGCAGCGACGTTGCTGAGTGGAACAAGCGCGGGCAGGCCATCGCGCAGGCCGCCTTCGCGAATTAACGGAACCCTAACCCAGCGTGCGTCTGCTCTTCCCAACGGAGCAGATCATGCTGACATCCATCATCTTCGCCGCGATCCTGAGCACGACCACAGGCGTCGCATCCGTCGTCGACGCAGACACGATCGAGATACGCGGCGAGCGCATCCGCCTCGTCGGCATCGATGCACCGGAGTCGGGACAGAAATGTCTGTCGCCTGAAGACAAGTTCGTGCGGTGCGGATCTATCGCCGCCAATGCGCTCGACAAATGGATCAACCGCAACCCCGTGACCTGCGACATCGAAGGCAAGGACCGCTACGGCCGCTCACTCGGCGAATGTCGCGTGCGCGGCGAGAGCATGCAGGCATGGCTGGTGACCAATGGTCACGCCGTTGCCTATCGTAGCTATTCGACTGCCTATGTGCCGGACGAGCTGGAAGCGCGCACGGCGAAGGTTGGCGTATGGGCCGGGGAATTCATCGAGCCTTGGCTATGGCGTCAAGGCCTGCGCCTGTCTGGCGAAAGGCCGACCAAGGCGATGATCAGAGGCAAGTTCGCTTCGAACTAGTCTATCCGCTCTTGACCTCGCGCACGCACCCGGCGGAAGTCTTCGCATGGGTCAAAGTCCACACCTTGCCCTTGTAACCGGCGCTGCAAAGCGCATTGGCCGCGCCATAGCGCTCCGGCTGGCGGCCGAGGGCTGCGATGTCGCCGTTCACTACAACACGTCGAAGCAGGAAGCGGACACAGTCGCAGCGGAGATCGCTTCACTAGGTCGCCGCACCTGTGTTGTCGCGTTCGATCAATCTGACGTCGTCGCCATAGATTCTGGTATCGCCGCAATCCGGAACACCTTCGGCAGGGCGCCGGATATCCTCGTCAATTCCGCATCGGTCTTCGAGTGGGATTCCATCGTTACCGTGGATGCCGGTTCTCTTTCGCGGCACTACGGCGCCAACGTGGTCGGCCCCGTCTTGCTTACGCGCGCCGTCGCCGACGCAGCGACCGATTCGACCCGCGGCCTGATCCTGAACCTGCTGGACACCAAGCTGGCCAACCCAAATCCGGATCACCTGTCCTACACGTTGAGCAAATACGCCCTCGATGGCTTCACCCAGCTCATGGCGCGCGCACTCGCGCCGCGCTTCAGGGTCTGCGCCATCGCCCCAGGCCACACGCTACCCGGCCCGGGCGAAAGCGACGAACATTTCGCCAGCGTTCACGCCCAAACGCCGCTCGGCCGCGGTCCAACGCCCGAAGACATCGCGAGTACGGCCGCCTTCCTGCTCGCGAGCCCGGCCATCACCGGCCAGACCCTTATCGTCGACGGCGGCGCCTTCATGCGGCCGGCCGATCGCGATACCGCCTTTCACTAGCTGCTTTGGCGTTACCGCAGACGCCCCCTTCTAGGCCGGGCCGGACTTTGCTATCAGCCCCGGCATGTTCGAGATTTCAACCACGGCCTCCTTCGAGGCGAGCCACTTCATCGAGGCCCCGGAAGGGTCGCCGGGCTACAAGCGCGTGCATGGCCATTCCTTCGTCGTGAGCGCCAGCGTGGCGCGGTCCGAGCCCGATTCCGAAGGTTGGGTGATGGACCTGGGCGCCCTGCAGAACCTCTTGCGGACCGTCCTCTCCGAGCTCGACCATGCGGTTCTCAACGATATTCCGGGGCTTGAAAAACCTACCTTCGAGAACATCCTTCTATGGATCGAATCGAAGATGAAAGCACAGGGCGTCGCCCCCTCGCGTCTCGAGATCGAGCGGCCTACATTACGACAAAGGGCCGTTTACACGCCCGCCAGATAAGAGGAACGACCCATGCCAAAAGCAGGCGATCCCAAGAAGTCCGACAAGAAAGCCGACAAGAAGGCAGCCGACAAACCGGCGCCCAAGCCCGCGCAAGCCAAAGCCGCCAAAAACTCGGCTGCGAAATCGACCACTCCAGCAGCCAAACCGGCGCCCAAGCCCGCGCCAGTGGCCAGGGCAGAGCCTGCTGCTCCCGCGGGCGGTGAACAGCACTCCGCCCAGGCCGAGAAGATGCGCGCCCTATACGAGAAGCTGCATGGCTCGGCGGAGCAGCGCGGCAACATCCCCGGCCAGAATATTCCGGGCAAGAAAAAGGGTTTCGACGCCAACCAGTTCCGCGGCAATCAGAAGGGCTTCGGCGGCGCTGGCAACCAGATGATGCGCCGCACGCAGAGTCGCGGCGGCGGAAGCGGCGGTGGAGGCGGCGGCGGCGGAGGCGGCAGCGCCGCCTAACCCTTCCGTTCGATATCCTCGAGTGCTTCCAGCCATTCCGCTTCGGCCGAATCGAGTTGCGCCTGCAACTTGGCGCGTGACTTCAGCTTGGCTTCGACATCAGCCTTGTGCGCGAAAGTGTCGGGATCCCCGAGATCGCGGTCGACGAGTTCGAGCGCGGCGCGGGCTTTCTCGACTTCCTTTTCCGCGGCTTCCAGACGGTGCTTCTGCTTGAAGGTCGCCTTGGGCGCCGAGGTTGATTTTGGCCTCTCGGATTTCCCAAAGGCAGCCGCGATCTCCGCACGCGCGATAGCGTGCTGCTTGTCGTCATTGGGGCGATCGGCTGCGAGCACCAGCGCCTTGTAGTCGGCGAGGTCGCCGTCATACGGATGGGCCTTGCCGTCCTTCACCAGCCAGAGACGATCGGCGGTAGCTTCGGCAAGATAGGTGTCGTGCGTAATGATCAGCACAGCGCCATTGAAGTCGTTGAGCGCATATATCAAGGCCTCGCGGCTATCGATATCCAGGTGGGACGTCGGTTCGTCTAGGATGAGGACGTGCGGCTTCTTGTAGGTGGTCAGGCCCATCAGCAGGCGCACCTTCTCGCCGCCCGACAGCTTGTCGACCTTGGTCTCGCATTTCTCGGCGCCGAAGCCAAACTGGGCGGCGAGCGCACGGACCTGCGCCTGCCCGGCATTCGGGATCAGGTCTTTTACATGCTCCAGCACATTCTCGCCGGCGCGCAGCTCGTCGAGCTGGTCCTGGCTGAAATAGCCGACTCGCAGGTTCTTGGAAGCGCGGCGAAGGCCTTGCAGCAGCGGCAGCTTCTGGGCGATCGACTTGACCAGCGTCGTCTTACCTTGCCCGTTAGCGCCGACGATAGCGATGCGGTCGTCGAAGTCGAGGCGCAGGCTGACACGCTCCAGCACCGGCTTGCCGGCCGCATAGCCCATGTCGGCCTTGTCGATTTCGAGAATGGGGGAGGCCAGCTCTTCAGCCTCGTAGAACTTGAAAGGGATCGTGCGCTCGGCCAGCGGCACGGTGATCTCGGTCATTTTTTCAAGCATCTTCATACGGCTCTGGGCCTGGCGCGCCTTCGAGGCCTTGGCCTTGAAGCGGTCGATGAAGGACTGCATGTGGGCGCGCTGGACGTCCTGCTTTTCCTTCTGCGCGGCAAGGTGCTGCGTTCGCTCGGCGCGCCTCCTCAGATAGATGTCGTAGCCGCCCGCTTGCAGCACGAGCTTGGTCTGCTCGACAGCGAGGATGTGCGTGACTGACCGATTGAGCAGGTCGCGGTCGTGGCTGACGATGACCACGGTGTGCGGATATTTGCGGATGTAGACTTCCAGCCAGGCTGCGCCTTCAAGGTCCAGATAATTGGTTGGCTCGTCCAGCAGCAACAGGTCCGGCCGCGCAAAGAGCACGCCGCCCAGCGCCGCTCGCATGCGCCAGCCGCCGGAGAATTCCTTGCAGGCGCGCGAAAGATCGTTCTGGGTGAAGCCAAGGCCAACGAGTATTTCCGCAGCCCTCGCCTCGCCCGACCACGCGTCGATGTCGGCGAGACGCGCATGAATGTCGCCGATGCGCATCGGGTCTTCGCAAGTGTCGGCCTCGCGCATCAAGCTGGCGCGCTCGACGTCGGCTTCGAGCACCACGTCAAGCAACATCTGGTCGCTGGCCGCCACTTCCTGCGCGACGAAGCCCATCTTGGCGCCGCGATTGATGCGGATCGAACCGTCGCCTGCATCGCCCTTGGCGATCTCCTCGCGCATGATGCGCAGCAGGGTCGACTTGCCCGTGCCGTTGCGGCCAACGAGGCCGACTTTCCAGCCGTCCGCAATCTGGGCTGAGGCCCCCTCGAACAGGGGCCGCCCGTCGATACGGAAGGTAAGATCGTTGATCTGCAGCATGTGGGAGGCGGAGGCGATTATGTGTGATTTGCGCGGCCCGTATGGAGGGTTCGCCGGCTACCTGTCAAACCGCCTCCCGCTTGCAGCGAGCCCCAAGGGACTCGCCGCGGGCTAGACACAGGTCTTCATGTATTTCCAGCAATTTTTCTGACCCCTAACCCTTGCTTCACCGGTAGGCCGGGAGGATGGTCCGCCCGCGCCGCGGAGGCGTCGTCGCAGGGCTCGCCGAAGCCCAGGAACCACGAAGCGAAGATAGCCGCTCGAACCCCATGACCATCGCGACGCCGAAGGAAGGAACTCGCCCGGGGCTGATTCTGTACTCCGGAACTTTCACCCGACCAGCGGGTATTGGCCGGACGCGTCGCCAGGCAAGCTGACATGTCACTCTTCAAAACTATTCGCTCGAAGCTCGGCGGAGGCAAGAAGCGCAAGGATCCCATGAAGTGGGAGACCTGGCGGCACGCAGCTCTTGTGGCCGTGCTGGCATGGGCCGGCGTCGGGGCTGACAGCCTGTCGTCCGCCAACTACGGCCCGGAAGAAGCCTACAAGGCGCTTCACCTCTCTGGCCACGAGCCGCTGGTGCTATGGCTGGCGCTGATTACGGCGCTCACCGTCGTGGTGATCTCGCTCGCCTACGTCCAGATTATCCGTCTCTTTCCCAACGGAGGCGGCGGCTACAAGGCCGCAACCCGCCTCGTCCACCCTTATGCCGGCCTGCTCTCCGGATCGGCGCTGGTGGTGGACTATTCGCTCACCATCGCAATCTCGGTGGCCGCCGCCTCGGACGCCATGTTCAACCTCGCTCCGTTGGAATGGCTGCAGTACAAGCCGTTCGCCCTGGCCGGCGGCCTCGGGTTTCTGGTCTTCCTCAATCTCCGGGGCATCCGGGAATCCGTTGTGGTGCTCGCCCCTATCTTTTTCGGGTTCCTGCTCACGCACGTCGTGCTGATAAGTTTCGGGTTGTGGGCCAAGAGCGATGAGCTGCTTGGAGCCGTCGTCAACGCGGAACACCACATCAATTCGGTGACGGCCGATGGCGGCGTCTGGGCCCTTGTCGTCATCATGGGCACCGCCTATGCGGCGGGCGCCGGCACTTATACAGGCATCGAGGCGCTATCCGAGAACGCCTACACGTTGAAACCGCCCCGCGCCGAAACGGGCGCGCGGGCCATGGCGCTGATCGCAGTATCGCTGGCCATCATCGCCGGCGGCATCATGCTGCTTTACACGGCCTGGTTGCCTTCGCTGGAGCCCGGCCGGACCCTCAACGCCGTAGTGTTCGAAAGCACGTTGGCCCAGCTTTTCCCGAACCACGAGCTCGCCAGGCAGATCGCCCTGGGCGTCGCCATGACCTTCGCAGCAGCCCTTCTGCTAGTCGCCGCGTCGTCCGGCTTCCTCGGCGGTCCAGCTGTGCTTGCCTGGATGGCGATCGACAAATGGGCGCCGCACTCCTTTGCGCACCTCTCAAACAAGCTGGTTGCCCAGAACGGCGTTCTGACCATGGGCACGGCGGCAGGCTTGCTGCTGCTGTTCACCGGCGGACAGGTCCACAGCCTGGTCGTGCTGTACTCGATCAACGTGTTCCTTACGTTCAGCCTGTCTCTTGCCGGTCTGGTCCGCTACAACTTCACCAACCGAAGGGAAACGACGTTCGGCAAATGGCTGAGCAGGACGGTGATTGCCGTCATCGCGCTCGTCGTTGCGGTTTCCATTCTCGTCACGTTGTTCGTGGCGAAGTTTTCCCAGGGTGCATGGGTCGCCGTGCTGGTGGCGATGATGCTGGCGGCCTGCGGATTCTGGATCCGCGACCACTACCGGCGGTTCGACGCATCGATGGACCGGACATTCGACGAACTGCTGGTGCGCGATCCCGCCGCTGCTATCGAGATCGCCAAAGGCGCCAAGATGAAGCGCCCGGTTGGCATCGTGACGGGACCACACGGCGGCGCCGGCCTCCATGCCCTAATGCATGCCCAGCGTCTGTTCCGCGGCCAGTTCGACAGCGTGCTGATCATCTCCGCCGGCGAGGTCGATGCCGAGGCCTATGGCGGTCACGAGGCGCTGGAGCGCCTGAAAAACCACGTCGGCGAACGTTGCGCCAAGATCGTGGCGTGGAGCCGCGATCACGGCATGCCCGCCAAGGTCTATACAGGCTTTTCGACCGACGCCGTCGAGACGCTCGAAGAACTTTGCCTCAAGGCTCGTACGGACCATCCCAACGTGGTCTTCGTCGCGACGCGCCCGATGACACGGCCGCACGGCTGGGCCTCGACGCTGCTGCACGGCGGCACCGCTCTCAGCCTCCAGCGCCGCCTGCATGGCCACGACGCACCGCTCATCGTGCTTCCGATGCGCGTGGAGATCGGCCCCGACCAGTATTTCCGGCCGGTCGAGGGCGAGGACGGCTCATCGATCGCGGCGCCCAGCCCGTCGCCTGATCGAACCTGAAGACGGCGCCGGCCGAACGGCGTCAGCGTGCTCAAGCGACATGCGAAGGCCAAAACAAAAGGCACGGCCAATGGCCGGGCCTTCGCGTATCCAGATTCAGGGCCGGGTCAGATTTTCGAGAGGGCGGCCCACACACGGGCCAGCCACGCAGAACCATTGTCGCTCTTGATCTCGGCCCAGGTGCTGCGGGCCTCATCTTTCTGGCCTGCTTTCATCTGCGCGATGCCGAGACGCAGCTTGGCCAGGTCGGCGGCGCCAGGCTCAAGCCCGCCCTTGTCGAGGCCTTTCTTGATGAGTTCGGCCGCCTTGGCGTAGTCGCCCGCGCCCAGATAGGACTCGCCAGTGCTGACATACACCGCGCCGGTCGGCTTGCTGGCCGCTTCTTTCTCGCTCTGCGCGAGCCCGCCGGCTTTGTCGGCCTTCGCATCGGCCTGGACCTTTGCGAAGAATTTCTTGTGACGGTCAGCTTCAGCGTCGCCCGTTCCGCCAAGCGCGCCGCTGGCGAAGAGCGGAGCCAGCACGCGTTCGGACTCGATGGCCATCCCGGAGTTTAACGCGAGCTCGCCCATCTCCTGCTGCTGCTGGGGGGTAAGCACAACCTTGGCTTGCTCAAGGGTGCGATAAACATCAAGCAGCCCTTCATCCCGCTTGTACTTGGGTTCGCGCTTGGCGCCTTCGATCAACGGGCGCCAGTAGATGTCCTTGTTCAGGACCGGCGCCACTTTCTCGAGAGTCTTGTAGTATTCGGAGAGATTGTTGGCCTGGCCGTGAGCGCTGAGCACGATGTTGTAGTATGTTGCGTTGATGCTCTTGCCTTCCTTCTCGCTCTGTTCGATCGCCTTCTGCGCGTAGGCGGCCGCTTCGGAATACTCCTTCGTGTTGAGCTTGTTCCTGGCGACGAAAGCGTACTGGTCCGGCGCGCCGCCGTATGCGTCGAGGTATTCCTTGGTGAGCTGGACCGCCTTGGCTGTATCACCGGTCTCGGAATAACCTAGCGCGAGAAGACCCTTGTAGTTCTTCTGCATCTCGGGAGTGACGCCAAGCACCGTCGCGGTGTCGATGGACTTGATCATCTCCGGATACTTTTTCATGTTCGCGTAGACCGCAACGCGGATCTGCTCGATCGCGCTTTTCTGGGTGTTGTCTGCGGCGAAAGGCTCCGCTGCGGCGACCTTGTCGAGCGCGACCTGAAACTGCTGCGCCTGAAGCGCCACACGAGCCGCTTCGAAGGGCTCGCCGAATTCCTTCTTGACCTTGACCTGCGGCTGCTGGGCGAACGCGGGTGCGATGCCCGACGTGACGGCCGCGACGCCAACAACGGCGAGAAGCGCGAGCCCAACCGCAGGCATGCTGTTGCGGATAGCTTTGCTGAATGTGAGCATCTCGAACCTCCACCTTTCGTGCCGATATAGGCGGGGGATCGCCGCCCTCAATCGAGTTTTTGCAGCTTCCGCTGCGCGCGAACGGCGTCCATCGCACGCGAGGGACGCCGTTTTGAAGTAAGTCCAGCGAAATACGGCGAGATCAAGTTCCGCCGATGACGCCCAGTTTCGTCAAGCCGAGGCGCTGAGCCGAGGCCATCACATGTGCGACAGAGCCGTACTTCGCGAGACGGTGCGGCTCGATGTGGATTTCCGGCTGTATTGCGCGCTGGGACTCGATCGCGAGGTCGTTCTGCAGCTGCGCATCGATTACAGCCGAGCCGTTCCAGAAGATCGTGCCGTCGAAGTCCACGAAGATGCGGATCGGTTCGGGCAAGTCCGGCGGAGGCGGAGGCGCATCCGGCGGGGGCGGGATCGGCGTGTCCAGCTTCACCGCATGGCGCTGCGGCGGCAGCGTCACGATCAGCATGATGAGAAGCACCAGCATCACGTCGATCAGCGGCGTCGTGTTGATCTCAGACATCGGCTCGCCTTCAGCGGCCGGTCCGACTGCCATTGCCATAGTCTAACTCCTTACGCCCCGAGGGGCGCACTACAGCGACGCCTCAGTAACCCTGAGGCGGCGCTTTTGTGATGAATCCGATCTTCAGGATGCCGGCCCGTTGAGCCGCCTCGACTACCCGACCGACGTGATAGTATTCGGTCAGAAGGTCGCCACGGATATGCACCTCGGGCTGGGGTTGCTGAGGCGCCGCGACGGCGAGCCGGCGCGCCAGCTCCTCTTCGCTGACCCGCACCGTGTTGACATAGACGGTTCCGTCCGTGTCGACCGATATGTTTATGTTCTCCTTCCGGGTGATGACAACCTGGTTGCGTTCTTCAGGCAGCTCCACCGGCACGAGGCTGACGGCGACTGGGACGGTGATCAGGAAGATGATCAGCATCACCAGCATGATGTCGACGAGCGGGGTAGTGTTGATCGAGGAGTTGAGAGCGGACTCCTCCTCCTCGATCAATGAGATCCCTGCGTTTGACTCGGTAGCCATACGGCTCTCCTTAAGCCTTGGCCGAAGAGGCCATCAGCTTGTCGACGTCGAATGCGAAGTGGCGCGCGGCGTCGGAGATGTTTTTGTTCCGGCGGCCAAGCAGGTTGTAGAAGATAACCGCAGGCACGGCGACCGCGAGACCGATGGCCGTCATGATCAGCGCTTCGCCGACGGGGCCGGCGACTTTCTCGATCGACGGATCGCCCGAGGTGCCGATGCGGATCAGCGCGTTCACGATGCCCCACACCGTTCCGAACAGACCGACGAACGGGCAGATGGCGCCGACGGTTGCAAGGAAGGCCATGCCGGCCTGCAGACGGCCGTTCATGCGCTCAAGCTCGATGCCGACCTGGTGAGACATGCGGTCCGAGCGGCCGATGCGGGCGCCGAGACCAGCCTGGGCCGAGTTGGCCTGGGCGATGGCGCCTTCCGCGATGGAGCGGAAAGCATTGTTGCGGCCGAGAACGTCGAGACCTTCGTCCAGGGTGTTGGCGTCCCAGAAGGCCGGGATCTTGCGGGCCTGGCCCATCAGGATCGTCTGGTCGACGGCCTTGGTGGCGGCGATGTAGATCGTGCCGGCGAACATCAGAACCATCAGCACCAGCGTGGTCTTGGCGACGATGTCGCCCTCGGCCCAGATGTTCTGGACGCTGAATTTGTCAGACATCGTCGCGCCTTCGCCTTCACCCGCGGGGGCGGCGGCTTCTGCAGGAGCGGCAGTGTCAACCGGAGCAGCATCGACCGGCGGAGGAAGATCCGTCGGAGCGGGCGTTGCCGAATCCGTCGGAGGCGTAGCAGGCTGTTGAGCCATCGCTCCGAGGGGCATGAACGCCATCGCCATGGCGGCCAGCAGGAATTTTACTGGAGAGCCCCGCCGCGAGGGACCTGCACCAAGATACGCCGTTGTCATAACCGTCTTCTCCTCATTCGGGCTTCCCCGAGACTGTTGCTGGCGAGCCGAAGCTATCCCTTCGTCTTGCCGGACCCCACTTTGCTAATTGTGATCGAGTGCAGGCTGATTCGCGCGGTTGAGGCGCGCCCCCGTCACCTCGCCTCCTCCAGATTCCATTCCAACGTGAACTGGTAGGGAGGGTTGCACATCGCGATCGGTTTGCCGTCGGTGCCCTTGGCCGGATCGAGCCGGGTCCGAGGCAGTCCCTTCAGCGTCGCTTCATCGAGCCGCGGGAAGCCGCTCGACTTGATCATCTTGATATCGGTCATGCGACCTTGCTCATCGACACACACCGAGACCACGACGTCGCCCTCTTCCTGCGCACGGATCGACGCCGCCGGATACTCCGGCTTTTCGAAACGCCGGCCGGCCTTCGGCTTGGTGGCGACGGTCGGGCGCGGCGGCGGCGGCGCAACGTTCTGCTTAACCGGCTCTCTAACCTGTTCGACCTGCTTGATCGCATTTTCAGACGGCGGCACGTCAAAGGTGAAATCCGGCAGGATGACTTGTGGCGGCGGCGGCGGCAGATCGACATCGACCGGCGGCGGCGGCGGCGGCTCTTCCTCGAGATCTTCCGGCTGCTCGATGATCACGACTTCAGTGTTTGTCAGTTCGTGGATCACCTGCGCGCCGAAACCGGACGCGAGCGCCCAGAACACGACGGCGTTGATCACGACGACAGCAGCGAGCCCAACTAACCGCGTGCTGCCGTTGTTCCGCTTTGTAGCGTAATACATGTCTCTCTCGCTCTCGACGCCCCAAAAGTCCCGGTCCTAGCATCTTGGCTTGTGGATTCCCGGAACTCGAAATTTATGCCTTCCTTTTGCCGCAAGCGCCAGTCTGGCCGCGCCGTTTTTTGCACAACGGCGTTGCGGACAATCCTCGCATTCCCACTGGGAAGACGTCTCTTTTGGGGCCTCAGCAGTGCATTTTGTATGTTGCGCCGCACCGCCGGGGGGAGCCGGCGACCCTCTATGGGCGCGCATATGCCCCGCACGTAAGTCGCCTGTCAACGCGACCAGTGTGACAGCCATGCATCTTTCCGAGCGGAAAACTGGCTGGTGCGTTTGGCCCCGCGCTACGTATTCTGAGCGACGGCCGCCCCGGACTCCCTCGCGCCGAGAACGGATTCAACCGCGGGCGTGTCTTCCTTGGGATCGGTGAGCAGGCCTTCCCACTTCGCGATCACGGCGCACGCGATCGAATTTCCGATCACATTTGTCGCAGTCCTGCCCATGTCCATGAACGCATCCACAGCCAGGACGAGCGCAATCGCCTCGGTCGGCATGCCGAACGCCGGCAGCGTCGCCGAAATCACGACGAGCGAGGCGCGCGGGACGCCCGCGATGCCCTTTGAGGTGATCATCAGCAACAGCAGCATCAAAACCTGCTGTCCAAAGGTGAGATCGATGCCCAGCACCTGCGCGATGAACATCACCGCGAACGTGCAATACATCATCGAGCCGTCGAGATTGAACGAATAGCCGAGCGGCAGAACGAAGCTGACGACGCGATTTGCGATGCCGAAACGCTCGAGCTGTTCGAGCAGCCGCGGATAGGCCGCTTCGGAGCTCGCGGTCGAGAATGCGAGCAAGCCGGGCGCCCGCACCATCACCATCAACTTGAAGACGCGCGGCCCCAGCACAATGAATCCGGCCGTTATCAGCAGCGCCCACAGGACGAACAGCGCGATGAAGAAAGTGCCTACAAGGCGCCCATAGTCGATGATGACTTCAAGGCCCTGCGTGGCGATCACCGCCGCCAACGCCGCAAAAACCGCAGCCGGTGCGAACGCCATGACATAGCCAGTCACCTTGAGCATCAGGAAGGCGAGCTGCTCCAGAAGCTCGGTCACCTTCGCCGTCTTCGGCCCGAGCGCTGACAGCGCGACGCCGAGGAACAGCGACGCGACCACGATCTGCAACACCTCGTTGCGCGCCATCGCGTCGATGATCGACGTTGGGAAGACGTGGGTGATGAACTCCTTCAGGGAGAACGTCGCCGTCTGCACGGCGGAGGCGTTCGACCCCACATCTTCAAGGGTGATCGGGAAGCCGACGCCCGGCTTGAACAGGTTCACCATGACGAGGCCGAGGCTCAGCGACACCAGCGATGCGGTGATGAACCAGGCCAGCGTCCGCCCGCCGATCCGGCCCACGGCGGCGCCTCCGCCCAGGTGGGCGATGCCGACCGTCAGTGTCGATAGCACCAGCGGCGCGATGATCATTTTGATCAGCCGCAGGAAAACATCGGATATGATTTTGAGATAGCCGGCTATTCCCGTCGCCTGCTCGGGCGTCGAAAACTGGTGGACGCCCCACCCTACGCCCACGCCGAGAAACATAGCAACAATCAGGGCAATGAAGATCAGACGGTTCATTCGCCAGGCTCCGGGAGGTTTGCCGATCTGCATAACATGCGGCGCTCGGCTCGCCACCTGTTCGTCAATTTACGCAGTCTGTCCCCAATCTGCAGAATTCGTGCGAGCTTGCCCGCCTTCGCCGCACCGGCGAACCAGGGGGCGCCATCCATGGACGAAGGCTCGATCGACCGCGACGCAATGGGCCGGATCGCCAAGGCGCTGGCCTTCATCAAGGGCGCGGACGACCCGACGACCGTGGCGCTACGGACCGCTTCCGAGACAGGCAAAGCCGCAGACGTAAAGAAGGCCCGCCAGCTCTTCCTTCGATTGAAGCCGAGCGACCGGAAGAGCGCCCTTGCCATGCTGTCCGACGACTAGACCCGCCATGCACCACCCGCTGTATTACGGCCTGCCAGCGAAAGGACGCCCATGCCCGGCAGTCAGGACTTCGCCGCCGATCCGCGCAATGTCGGCCTCAAGGTCTGGCTCAACGGCGCCCTGGTTCCGAAGGACGAAGCGAGGGTCTCGGTCTTCGACGCCGGCTTTGTCCTGGGCGACGGCGTGTGGGAAGGCCTGCGGCTCCACCAGGGAGCGCTGCTCTTTCTCGATGCCCATCTCGACCGGCTCTACGCAGGCGCGCATGACATAGATCTCGATCTCGGGCTTGACAGGGATCAGATGAAGGTCGTGCTGCAGGCGACCCTCGCCGCCAACTCCATGCACCACGGCGCTCATCTGCGCCTCATGGCGACGCGCGGGGTGAAGGCGGCGGTTAACCAAGACCCGCGCAACGCGCTCGGCCCGGCAACCATCGTGATTGTCGCCGAATACAGGGAACCCAGCCCCGAAATCGCGAGCAAAGGGCTGTCGCTCGCGACGTCCTCCATCCGCTGCACGCCTGCTGACATGTTCGACATGCGGCTCAACTCGCATTCGCGCCTGTCGCTGATCCGCGCCCTGATCGACGCCATAAAGTCAGGCGCGGACGAGGCCCTGATGCTGGACCCTGGCGGCTTCATTTCCAGCTGCAACGCCACCAACCTCTTCTGGGTCAAGGACGGCGAGGTGCGTACGTCCACCGGCGAATTCTGCTTCAACGGGGTCACGCGCGGCGCAGTCATCCGCCTGTGCGATGCGAACCAGATCCCCCTGCGGCTCGACTATTTCCAGCTCAGCGATATCCATGCCGCCGATGAGGCCTTCGTCACCGGCACGTTCGGCGGCGTGACGCCTGTGCGCCAAGTCGATGGCCACATCCTCCCGAGCGGCGCGCCAGGCCCGCTCACCGCGAAGCTGCGCTCTCTCTACGAAGCCTTGAAGGACGAGCAGGCGCTCTATTCCCAACTGAAGGCGGCCCCGTGACGGGCACCATTCGCATCGCCATGTGGTCCGGACCGCGCAACATCTCGACGGCGATGATGCGGTCCTTTGGCGCGCGTTCCGATACGCAGGTTGTCGACGAACCCTTTTATGCCGCCTATCTCGCAAGAGCCGGCCTCGACCATCCGATGCGCGAAGAGGTCCTCGCTTCGCAACCTGTCGACTGGCGCGAAGTCGTGCAGGGCCTGCTTGCTGATCCGCCGTGTGATCGCAGCATCGTCTACCAGAAGCAGATGACGCATCACATGCTGCCGGACTTCGGCCTCGACTGGATGACGCAGTGCCGCAGCGCTTTCCTCATCCGTGACCCTGAACTTGTGCTCGCCTCTTACGTTGCAAAGCGCGGCGAAGTTGAGCTCGCCGATATCGGCTTCGTTCAGCAAAGCGAGATTTTCGCGCGCGAAGCAGATCGTCTCGGCCAAGCCCCTCCCGTCGTCGAAGGTATCGACGTTCTGCGCGACCCGGCTGGCGTCCTGTCGAAGCTCTGTGTCGCACTAGGCATTCCATGGACGGTCCAAATGCTGAATTGGCCGGCAGGTCGCCGCGAGACCGACGGCGTCTGGGCGCCCGCCTGGTATGACGCCGTCGAAAGATCGACTGGCTTCGGTCCTCCGCCAGTGGAGAACAAACCGGCCCTGCCTGATCATTTGCGTCGTATCGCGGACGCTGCGCGACCGCACTACGAACAGCTCGCTAAGTGGAAGCTGCGATCGCGATGAGGACCAGCGCGGCATTCTGGACATTCTGCGGACCTATCTAAGCCGAGGCCGGTCAGCCGAGCATCTCTCGCGCCTTGCGGCTCAGCTCGAACCGCGCGCCTTCCGGCGTTCGCCGCGCGAACACCGCTGCGAGTTCCTGCTCATCCGCCATCGTCATCCCGGCTTCGGGACCCAGCGCGAACAGGGCCGTCGCCCAGGCATCCGCATCCATGGCTCGTGCATGCAGCACTGAAACCCCGGAAAGCGCGCCGGTGACCGGCTCACCCGTCCGCCCGTCCAGCAGGTGCGACACTGCGCCGCCACCCTGTTCGCGCCGCCGCACGAAGTCTCCCGACGTCGCCAGCGCCAACCCGACTAGCGCAACGTCGGTATGCGGCGACTCGCCCGGTGCGGGCGGCAGATCGGATAGCTGCAGCTCCACCCACCACGGCAGGCCGTCCGGCTTCACGCCTTCGCCCACGAACTCCCCGCCGATCTCCATGAGGAAACTCGGCGCGCCCAACGCTCTTAGCCTGCTGGCGCAAAGGTCTACAGCATGCCCTTTTGCGATGGACGATAGATCGAGCGCTACACCGCCCGGCTGGAAAGCCGCGCGCCTATCCGGATCGAGCGTCACATCACGCCAGCCCGCCGTCCCGCTCGACTCGTCCAGCCCCGGCCCGAACCCCAGAGCGTCCACTCGCGAGCCCAGCGCCGGGTCGTAGGCGCCGCCTGTGAGTTCTGCGATTTCGATCGCCCGGCGCAGCACGTGAAAGAACTCCGCCGGCAGCTCCTGCCACCCTGGCGGCGCGCGGTTGAATTTCGAAAGCGCCGACTCCCGCTCCCACCCGCTCATCTCCGCGATGACGAGCGCGAACGTCTCTTCCAGCGTTGCGACCACGGCGGCGTTCAAGACAACCTCTGGCGCCGCGAAACCCAGCGACCAGCCGGTCCCCATCGTCGCGCCCGACAGCCGCCGCACCGGCGCATCGATCCGCGAGGCGCGTACCGCCGCCAGGTCGATCTCGACGGGAACAAGAAGCCGGCCCGCTGCCGGCGGGCCGGCTTCTCCGTTGTCGTCTGGGCCTTTTGAATGCGGGACCAAGATCAACCCGGCAGCACTTCCAGCACGGCGACATAGATCGACTGGCTCTTCACCTGCTTGCCTTCCAGCGTGACCGTGCCGTGCGACACCGCTTCGAGCCAGTACATGCCGGGGTTTGCGAACTTGATCTTCAGCGCGCCATCGGCGCCTGTCTTGAGCTTCACTTCGCCTGCCTGCTCGCGATAGCGGTCGCCGCTCTGGATCAGCGCGACTTCGACGTTCGCCGCCGGCTTGCCGTCGTCGAGCATCTTGAAGCTGGCTTCCTCGCCTGAATAGAGGTCGTTCGGATGGGTCGCGCCGGGGACAAGCTCAAGGCCCTTGTTCGTCGCCTTGATCTCGCTAGGCGGACCGTTGGTGACGAAGGTCTCGACGCGGCGGCTGTTGGCCGTCAGCTCGACGCCCGGCTTCTTGTCGATGCCCTGGGCTGTGAGTTCCTGCATCGTGCCGCGCCAGCGCTTGGTCTCACTGCCTTCCTTATAGGAGGCGCTGAAGCCCGAATTCGCCTGCGCGATGCGGTAGGTGCCCTTCTGCTCGAGCTTGATGTCGAACGTGGTGCGGTACTGGCCGACGGTTGCGTTGGCGATGGGCGCCGGCTTGCCGTCGGGCGCCGTCACGGAGATCTGCGCGATCTGCATCGGGCGGTGGTCCGGGAAGAACAGGTTGTTCGACACCGCGGCATCGATCGTCACCCAGGCGCTGTCGCCGGAGATGACCGTGGACGACGGCACCAGCCAGGCGCGGTGGGCGCTGGCCGTTCCGACCGCGAGCGTGGCGAGCGCGACCGCCGTGATGCAGCGCTTGGCGAAGGTGTTCATCTTGTCTCTCCCAGGAGTGCGCATGCGGATTATTTGACCAGTTTGAGGGTGACGGCGCCGAGCTCTTCCTTGCCTTTGGCGGTGGCGATCGCTTCGGCGCCAAGCGCCCAGGTGAACGGAATCTCGACCATTTCCTTGCCGCCGACTTCGCGGCTAGCCTCGACGATCAGCGTGTAGTCGCCCGGCGCAAGCTTAGCGAGCGGCCCTGAGTCAGACAGGAACTCGATCTTGTTTGCGCCGGGCGGACGTGTCGGGCTGGAAACGCCATCGAGCGGAAGATCGAGGCCGCGGCCGGTTCTCCGCCACCACTGGCGGATGTCCTTCAGCCACTTCTCGCCTTCCTCGTCCTTCAGCTTGGTCGCGTACCAGACGGACAGGTTCGCCGCGACTTTCCTGTCCTTGTCCTCGATCCAGATCGCCACATAAGGCCGGTGGTATTCGGACACTGTAAGCTTCGGAATCTCCACGGTGAGCTCGATGCCGCCCGCATGGGCCACACCCGCCATCGCCACCGGAATTGCGAGAGTCACCGCCTTGCGCATACTCACCTCAGACATGGACCAGAAAGACGGCGATCACCGTCGGTACGAGCAGCCCGGCGCCGACGATGAACCATGTCGGCGGCCGCTTTGGTGCGTGCATCCACAGCAGCACCAGACCGGTGATGCAGAACAGGATTGCCGCCACGGAGAAGACGTCCAGGAACCAGAACCACACCGGCCCAGTGTTGCGCCCCTTGTGCAGGTCGTTGAGCCACGAGATCGCGCCGCGGTCCGTGTTCTCGTAGGTCACCTCGCCCGTCTCGCGGTCGATCGACAGCCAGGCGTCGCCGCCGGGCTTCGGCATGCCGACATAGACGTCGGCGTCCGACCATTCGCCTGTCTTGCGCGATACCGGTGCGCCGGTTTCCTTCGCCAGCCAGTCGGCCACCGGCCTGGGCAGGATCGCCGTCTCGCCCTGGCCCGGCCCATCGCCAAGCTGCGCCAGAACCTCCGGCGGCAAGGTCATCTCGACCTGCTCGACCTTGGGCTTGCCCTCGATCTGTCCGGCATGGTTCAGCGTTATGCCGGTGACCGAAAACAGCAGCATCCCGACCAGCGTCGCGGCCCCGGTGATCCAGTGCCAGATCCGCGCCTGCGTCATCCAGAACAGGCGGCGCACTTTCGCCTTGTGCGCCTTCTCGGCGGCCTGATCCGCTCCGTCCTGTTCCGCCTCCGCCGATGTACGCGCCGCTATGTTCGCCCCTTCGGCCATTCCAGTCCCTGACGTGCAGCTCTTGGCCGACGCGCATTGCCATGTCCGGGCGCCCTTGCGATCCCGCTTGAGGCAGGCAGCGTTATGCGACCCGGGCGCTATTTGCAACCCATTCTCATTCGCAGAAAAGCTGGAAAACGCAGCCGTGATCAGGCGTCAGGCCGGCCTGGCCGGCAGCAGCTCGTAGTAGATGAGCGGCACGCCGCGAAAGGCTGCCCGGCCACGCTCCTTGTATCCGCACTTGGCGTAGAACGCCCCGGCGCCTGCATCGGCGTCGAACGCATCCAGCCGGATCGCCTGCCCTGGCCATTTGCGTACGGCTTCCTCCGCCGCGAGCAGCATCGCGCGCCCAACCCCTTTGCCCTGGGATGCCGGCGCCACAGCCATGTTAGTGAGGTAGATCGGCGTTTTGACCCTGGTGAAATAGGCCGGATCGATTGCCCACGGCTTCCGCTTCGATAGGGTGAGTGTGCCGACGATGGCGCCCGCCTTCGTCGCAACCCGCACCCGGCCGTGCTTCATGCCGACCAGCACGCCCTTTTCCGTCGTGCACGATGACCAGAAGCCCTTGCCGAATCTTTCGGTCAGATCGTTCGCCGCCGCCACGCGCAAGGCAGCGATCTCGCCTGCATCCGCATCGACCGCTTCGCGGATCGACAGGTTCAAACTCTCGCCTCCCACGTCCGCAACGCTTCCGGAAAAGCTCATTCCGGCCTAGCCTCACGTGCTTTGTCGCCGTCAGCCAATATCAGAGAGCGCCATGCCTGAATTTATTTTCCTCATGCACGACGATGCTCCCGAAGGCGGAGATCGCGACTGGTCCGCATATCTGCAAGGGCTGCGCGGCAGCGGCAGGTTCGAAGGCGGCAGCGAGATCGGCGACGGCGCCTGCTATCGCAAGACCGGACCGGCCCCGCCGCTCAGCCGCCACATCGGCGGCTATATCAAGGTTGAGGCGCGCGATCTTGCGGACGCGGCCGCGCTGCTGGCCGGCAATCCGGTCTACGAAGCCGGCGGAACAGTCGAGATCCGCGAACTTCCGAAAAGCTGACCTGCTTTAGCTGAGGCCCCACACCCGGCGCAGCACCGCATCGCGGCCGCAGCCCTTGCGATAAGTGTCGTAGCGCGCCTTGTTGTTCTTCGCGAAGTCGCGGTGGTACTCCTCCGCCGGCCAGAATTCGCCCAGCGGCAACACCGGCGTCACGATCTTGCCCCTGATCTTGCCGGACGCCACGAGCTTCGCCTTCGAAGCCTCCGCCGCGGCTTTCTGTTCGGGCGTCACGAAGATCGCCGAGCGGTAGGACGGCCCGCGATCGCAGAACTGCCCGCCATCGTCGGTCGGATCGATCAGCTTCCAGTAGCGATCGAGAAGCTGTGCATAGGTGACCTTGTCCGGATCGTACGTCACCCGCACCGACTCGAAATGGCCGGTCCTTTCCGACGAGACCTGCTCGTAGGTCGGATTCCTCTCCTTGCCGCCGGTATAGCCCGACATCACCGAGATCACGCCCGGAATGCCTTGCATGTCGTGCTCCATGCACCAAAAGCAGCCGCCGGCGAACACCGCCTGTTCCTCCTTGGCCCAGGCGGCCCCGGAGAAGCCCGCTGACGAAAATATGAAGGCGATGAGGAGGATGATCTTGCGCATGCCTGAATAATGCCCTTGCGGCGCCTCGGGTTCAACCATGCCGACCACAAGGCATCGCGCTTGAGCCCCGGCCATTGGCGGGGCATGAGTGATCGGGGAACTTCAGACTCGCGTAAGGACAAAAATGGCTGGTCGCATGAACATGAAGCTGACGCTGCTGGGCGCCGCATCGCTTGCGCTGACGGCGTGCGCGACCACTGCCCCGCCGCCCGAAGGCGTAACGTCGGAAGCGATGACGCTGCACCAGCGGCTCCTGACCCTCGACACCCATCTCGACACGCCCGCCCTGCTCGACGGCCCGCGCGGCTATGACATCACCAAGCGCCACAGCGTCGACCGCGACGGAAGCCAGGTCGACCTGCCCCGCATGCACGATGGCGGTCTCGATGGCGGCTTCTGGGCAATCTACATGCCGCAGGGCCCGCTGACGCCGGAAGGCTACGCCCGCATCCGCGACACGGCGTTGATCCGCTCGACCTCGATCCACAAGATGGTCGCCGCAAATTCCGACACGTTCGAGATCGCGCTGACCGCCGCCGACGCGGAGCGCATCTTCAGGTCGGGCAGGAAGATCGTCTTTCTGTCGATGGAGAATTCCTACGAGCTCGGCGACGACATCACGCTGATCGATACATTCTACGCGCTCGGCGTGCGCATGATCGGCCCGGTGCACAACGGCAACAACCAGCTCGCCGACTCGGCCAACATGCTGGGCCAGCCCGCGAAGTGGAACGGCCTGTCGCCCATGGGCAAGGCGTTCGTGAAGCGCGCCAACGAACTCGGCATGGTGCTCGACGGCAGCCACTCGGCCGACACGACGCTGGAGCAGATGATCGATCTGTCCGCCACGCCGCTTGTGATGTCCCATCACGGCATGGACGCGCTCAATGACCATCCCCGCAACATCTCGGACGCGCTGGCGAAGAAGCTCGTAGCCAAGGGCGGCGTCATCCAGATGAACACGCTGTTCCTGAAGACCCTGCCAGCGCCTTCGGCCGAACGCACCGCAGCACTGCGAGAGGTCAACAGCAAGTACTCTGAAGATCGCGCCGCTATGACCGAGGATAGATATCAAGCCTATCTCGACGAGGTGGAGGCGGTGAACAAGAAATTCCCGGCGCCACAGGCCGACTTCGAGGACTACATGAAGCAGATCCTGTACGCGATCAAAACCGTGGGCGTGGACCATGTCGGCCTTGGCGGCGCGGACTGGGACGGAGGCGGCGGCCTCACCGGCTACAGCGACATCACCTACATGCCGAAAGTCACCGCGCGGCTGCTCAAGGAAGGCTACACCGAAGCCGACCTCGCGAAGATGTGGGGCGGCAACGTGCTGCGCGTGCTGAAGGCGACCGAGGACTACGCGGCAAGCCTCAAGAAGTAAGCGGAGACCACGATGCCTGGCCTGATCCGGTCTGTTGTCTCCCTCGCGGTGATGGCCGCATGCGCGATGCCTGTCGCCGCGCAGGCCTACAGCCCGCCGCGCACGCCGGACGGCAAGCCGGACCTGCAGGGAACCTGGACCAATTCCAGCATCACCACGCTGGAGCGCGCCAACGCTTCGCTTCCGCTTGTGCTCTCGCCCGAACAGGTCGCGCGCCTGGAAGGCCAGCGCATCCAGCAGGAAGTTGCGCAGAACAGCCGCACCAGCGCCAGCGAAGGCGCGCCAGCCGTGGGCGGCGTTATCGGCGGCTATAATGCCTTCTGGCTCGACCGCGGCATGAAGGTCGGCGTCGTCAAGGGCGAGCCGCGCTCCTCCTGGATCACCGAGCCTGCCAACGGAAGGATGCCGGTGTCCGACGAAGGCAAGAAGCGCATCGGCGTCATCCTGTCCAAGCGCGGCGAGGACGGCCCGGAAGGCATGAACCCTGCCGACCGCTGCCTGATCGGCAGCCGCGGCTCGGGCGGGCCGCCCATGCTGAACAACATCTACAACAACACATATCAGATCGTTCAGACGCCGACGCATGTGATGATCGATGTCGAGATGATGCACGATGCGCGGATCATCCGTCTCGAGCAGGACCACAAGCCCGCCGCTCTCACGCAGTGGCTCGGCGACAGCATCGGCCGCTGGGAAGGCGACACGCTGGTCGTCGTCACCAAGGGCTGGAACCGCTGGCATGGCGATTATGAACCAGTCTACCTGTCGGAGAAGGCGACCGTCACGGAGCGTTTCACGCGGACCGGCAAGAACGAGATCACCTACGCCTTCGTCATCGACGATCCGGACTTCTACACGCAGACCTGGAAGGGCGAGATGATCTTCACGCCCTCGAGCGGCCCCGTCTACGAATTCGCCTGCCATGAGGGAAACTACGCCCTCCAGCACATTCTGATGGGCGCACGGGTGGCGGATGCGAAGCAGGCGGTGGCGGCCAAGAAGAAGTAGCAGCGCCGATTTCACCTGACGCCCGAAGGATGTATTGATCATTCTCCGGGTCACAAGGATGAAGGCTGTGCGCTTCTGGTTGGGCTTCCTGTTGGTCGGCGCGTCCGTCTTCCTGCCGGCGATGGCGGCGATTTTCCTCGTCGTGTTCATTGGCGGCTACAGCGACCCAACTTTCTGGGCGATTGTTTTCCCTTCCGGCGCGGTGATCGTCTTTTCATTCGCGGCCTGGCGGTGGAAGCGGAACGCCGGCAAGCATCCGCTCGCGGAAGACACGCCGGTGAACAGCTATGAAGCCGGCATGCACGCCGCACGCGTCGGCTTCGGGCTGATCAAGAAGTATTCGCGCAGGTACTGACCGGCCGGTAGGAAGCTACGCCGCGTTGACGGGCGGCTTTCGGCACAACGCGCTTCTCATTTCGCTTCCCCAAGAGCTGCCGACCTGACTATTTCAAATACGCCCTGACGACACTCTCCAGAAAATCCCGTCCCTCATAGAGCGACTTCACGCGGATCTTCTCGTTGAGGCCATGGGCGTTGGTCTCGCCCGAGGTCGAGAACATGCCGCTCATGCCATAGGTTGGAATGCCGGCGTTCATCAGGAAGCGGCCGTCGGTAGCGCCCGCCGTCATCAGCGGCGCGATCGGAACGCCGGGCCACATTTTCCTCGCCGTATCGCGCACGGGCTTCATGATCTCGTCGGTGAGCGGCGGGGCCGAAGAGCCCTCGCGGCGGCGTTCGATCGCGACCTTCACCTCGGGATCGCCGATCGCTTTTTCAAGCGTCTCCTTCACCTGCTCCGGCGTCGTGCCCTGCATGACGCGGCACGACAGCGTCGCTTTCGCCCGCTGGGGCAGCGCGTTGGGCGCGTGACCGCCGTCAAGCTGCGTCGCCACGCACGTGGTGTGCAGAAAAGCGTTGTAGGACGGATCCTTCTGCATCGTTGCGAGGCCGGCTGCGTCGGACGGGTCCTTCGCCACCGCCGTCATCGCCGCGCCGATCTCGCCGCCGAGCATCGGCCCAGTGATGCGAAAATATTCGCGTACCACCGGCGTCAGCTGGATCGGGAAGGACAGCTTCGCGACTTTTTCGGTCGCCGCCATCAGGCGGTAGATCGCATTGTCCGGCACGGGGCGCGAAGAGTGGCCGCCGGAGTTGGTGATTTCGAGCGTGTAGACCTGGTGAATCTTCTCGCCAGCCTGCACCTGCAGGGCCAGCGGCTTGCCGTCTTCGGAGAGCAATCCGCCCGCGCCTTCATTGAGCGCGAAGGCGGCATCGATCAGGTCGCGCTTGTTCTGCACCAGATAGTCGATGCCGTTGACGCGGTTGGATGTCTCCTCGCCGCAGGTCAACGCCATGATCAGATCGCGCGACGGACGGAAGGTCTTCTCCTGGGCAAGGCGGACCATCAGATCGACCCACACCGCCGCCTGGCCCTTCATGTCGGCCGTGCCGCGGCCATAGAAGAAGCCGTTCTCCTCAAACAGGGTGAAGGGATCGCGCTCCCAGTCCTCGCGCCTGGCGTCGACGACGTCGATATGGCCCATCAGCAGCACGGGCTTCTTCGCAGCCTTCGGCGCGCGGATGCGGGCGACGATGTTGCCGTCGTCGGGCTTGCCGGGCGGAATCACCAACTCGTAGTACGGCCCGGCAAAACCGGTCTTGTAGCCGCTGGCATATCCCGCCGCGTCCAGCCGCTTCGCTACAGCCTGCACAACCTTGGTGCACGAGCCGGTGGTCGGAGATGAATCGATCTCGACCATCTCCTCGTAGATCGCCCGGAATGCGGCGCGTCCCGCATCGGCCTTCTGCGCCGACCCGGCGGGCGCGAGCGCGTTCATGATCACGAGTGAGGCGGCAAGAGTTCGAATTCGCATATGACCCTCGGATTCTGCTTGCGCCACTTTCACGAACCCCGGTTCGGAGACAAGCGGCAAAACGCGGTTCAGGGCGCACGCTCGCTGTCGGACCGGCTGAGCCGTCCAGGATGCGGTGCGCCTCCGTGAGATGGAGGGCGTGGGGACGCGGGATGCCCCGCGTGAGTTGGGCGACGCTGGTTGCCCAGCGCTACCGGTAGTCAAAGGAAAACGCGTCATCCGTCGACGAATGCGTCGACCCCCAGCGACCGTTGTGCGCCAGCCCGTGCACAGGGAGCTGTGTTCACTCCCCTGGCATGGTCGCCGGCGGCGTGCAGGCCATTGGGCTGTTCATCGTCCCATGGTCCCGGCGACACTCAGCTCTGGCTTCGGGCCAGAAGGCCCAAGAACCAGAAGGTTCATCTCCCAGGCTTGGCGGCGCTTCACGCCGCGTTCGTCCGGAACTCCTCACGCTCGATCGCATCGCCTTCGCGTCGTCGAACAGCGTACGACTGCCCTCCGTGCGGAGGCGATGGAGGGATTATCGCTCAGGTCTGAAAGTGTAGGATAACTTTCCGGGATTTTCGTGTTGGGATTTTCTAGTGCGCTGAAAGTGTGGGGGAGATTTTTCACAGAGCGGCGTGCAGGTGGTGGTAGTGCCCAGCTCTATCCGCCGCGTTGATGCTTCGCATCAACCCCGACGAAAGTCGGGATCCGGGAAACGTGTCGAGGCTTGCACGGGACTGAAGCTTCAAGCCGGAACAAGCCTCACCGTCAGCCCTGGGTCCCGACTTTCGTCGGGATGAGCGGTGGATTGGGCGGGCGGTTTGGCCAAACTCACGAGGTTGGCGCGGCCCGCCGCTACACCCACGCGATCCCGGTCAGCGTGCCCTGCTCTGTCGCCAGCATCCTTGCGCCGGAGCCGTCGAGGTTGGCGATTCCGACTTCGCCGCCCAGTGAGGTGTAGGCCATGCGGTTGCGCGGCAGATCGAGGGCGACGCCGATAGCTTCCTTGAGACCCTTCACCAGCACGACCCGGTCTGTCCGCGCGGCGGGATCGAAGCGCTTTTCGCTTGGCGCCGCGTCCATCGGCGCGCGCGAGATGGTGTTGTCGCCGCGGTCGGTCCAGTAGATCGTGCGCGATTTGAGATCGAGATCGAGATCGATCGGTTCCGGCATGTTCGAGAACAGCGTCTCGATGTCCGGCCGGTTCTCGGGCGTCGCGCCCGGCGGCAGCTTCAGTCCGGCGCGGCGGATGACGCCCTGCCCGGCATTGTCGCCGCCTTTTTGCGTCCAGTAGATGTGATTGCGCGCGGTATCGAGCGCGATGCCGACGCACCAGCGCGCCTGGTCGCCCTTGTGCGCGACAGGATCGCCCGTGCGCAGCAGCGTCTGCAGATTACCGCCGTCGAGATCGCAGCACTGGATGGCCATGCCTTCGCGGTCGGACCAGTAGAGCTTGCGCGCGACGTGATCGAGCTTGAGTTGCTTGGGCGTGAACGCGCCGCCGGGGGCAACGATGGTCTTGACGTTCGACCCGTCGAGGTCGCTGCGCATGACGAAGCCGTCATTCTCGGCGGCGCGGCCCATATTGGTCCAGTAGATGTGTTTGCCGGGATCGATGGCGATGCCGTCGTTGAGGCCGGATGAGCGCGAGCCATCCTTGGGCGACTGGTCGACCAGCGTGCTCGGCGCGCCGCCTTCGGGATGGATCGAGAATACTTTTGCGGGGCCCAGATAGACCAGGTGCGCCAGGCCGGCGCCGCCTTTCAAAGCCGGCGCCTGTGCGCAGCCCGCGAGGATAACGCCGCCCGCCAGCGCAAATTCGCGCCTGCTCAACCTAGGCATCAGGTTCTGCTCCCAAATCGTTCGCGCCAAAAGGATAAAGCGCAAATCCGGGTTCACACGAAGCAATTCTCCGTCAGGATTCGAGTAATTTTGACGGATCGATTAAGCATCAATGCAACGATTCCCATAGAAAACTGGCCTGTCAGTCCCGGGGGACTCCGGCTTGAACATGGGCCTTCGCCTCATCCCGCCTGCCTTCGCGCTTGCCCTGCTGGGCGCGTGCGGCGGCGTCAAAGCCTCGACGCTCGATGCGGCGTCGGCCTCGGACGCCGCGCTGGTGCGCGGCACGTGGAGCTGCAGGATGGAAGGCGGCGCGGAGCATCCCGGCGCAGTGATGGAATACAACGCGTCATACCTCTCGGACGGCGGAGCGAAGATCGCCGGCGTCGTCCGCCTGCGTCAGGACGGCAAGCCGCTGGAGATCAACGTCGTCTCCAATTCCCGCTGGTCGACCAGGAGCCGCATTCTCCGTCACGAGATCACCTATCAGGGCGTCACCTCGGCGAAGCTTGGCGAAGACCTGCTCGACCACGGCATGCTCAACAAGCAGTTCTCGGACCTCACCAGCGCCGACCCGCTGGTGAATTCGAACGATGCGGAAATCCTGAACATCACAGCCGGGGAGATGGTCCTCGGCGAGGCCGATGGCGGGATCACCACCTGCAAGCGCAGCCAAGCCTGAGTCTCCGAAAAATGGAGGCTTCAGAAGAAGCGCGCCGCCGTGAGCGTGCGCCGGGCGCCGCTCTTCAGCTCCAGCTCCACCACATCGCCGGCTGTGACATTGCCGAAGGTCGCGATGCTGGCGTCCGCGCCGTTCAGCTTCGCGACCACATCGCCCTTGCGCAGCCCCGCCTTCTCGGCCGGCGAGCCGGCGGTGACCGACAGGATTTCGAGCGCGCCGGTCTGCGATGTAAGCGCGAAGTTGAGGCCTACGACCGGATGCGGGAAAGGCGCATCATAGCGCGCGTTGGGCCGCATCCACATACGCTTGCCGCCGACGTCGAAGATGAGGTCGAACCGCGACAGCGCATTGACGCCGAGGCTGACATCCGAGGGCGCAACGAAGCCTTTCGCGGTGATATCGATCGGAATGTCCGCCAGGGAGAACCCGGCGAAGGCGATCTCCCTCGCCGTCATGGTGACGCCCTCGGACCTGACGAACTCGCCCTTCACCACGATACCGCTGATCCTCGGCATGGACGGACGGCCGTCCGCCATCATGCGATCGGCGAGTTCGCCAGCGTCGATCGTCGCATAGCCGGACGAGCCGAGATCGAAGGTGATCTCGTGGCCGCTCTCGCCCTCGATGGTCGCCGGGATGCGCGTCTTGGCGGTGGTTGAGGATTTCAGCGGCAGCTCGGCGAGGTCCGCCGGCGGCGTGAAGCTTCGCCTGTCGTGCAGCGTCAGCAGGTTGCGGGTGAAGTCGACCGCGACCACATGGCGCTCGAAGAACTCTTCGCCCACTATGCCCAGCAGGTCCTTGCCCGCGACGCGCGACAGCAGCTCGATGTCGAGCAACAGGGGCGTCACCTGCTCTTCTATCGGGCCGACGCGGATGCTGGCTTTCTGCCCGAGCTCGAATCCGCTGGTGACGGTCTTGATCAGCGTACGGGTGATCGGCCCGTGCGCGAGCTTCATCTCCTCCGCGACCTCGCGATTGATCACCGAGGTCGATGCGCCATTGTCGAGCACGGCATAGCCCTCGACGCCTTCGATCGTGACCGGAATGACGATGTGGCCCTGCACGCCGCGCTCGAACGCGATGTCGACGGGAACGAAAGGCGGCCTTGGCTGCGGGCGCGTAGCGCACGCGGGCAGCGCAAGCAGAAGTACAAGACCGATCAGGCGGATGGTCACGCCATCTCCTTGCGGCTCTGATCTTCCCTGTCGTGAGGCCAGCCCCCCGACTCGCTTAAGGACCTGCGCCCGAAGAATGGCAATTTGAGGCCCGGCCTCCGCGCTTGCCTTGAGCCGCAGTGACGGCGTCCCGGGGCCCTGCGCTGCCTACCAACGTATCCCGAACTCCGTCACCGTCGGCTTCGCGGCGCGCAGCGCCGGCAGGTCGGAGGCGCGGCCCTCCTCGCCCACGAGCGACATGTCGTTGTTGCCCGGCGAGCGCTGGAAGCGCAGCGAGGCGTGGCAGCCGGGGGCGGGTTCGGCGAGCTTGCCGCCCTTCCAGTCGCTGACATAGCCGCCATAGTCCCAGCCGAAGCCGGCGACTTCAAAGGCGCCGCCATTGGCGGCTTCGGCGGCGGCGAGGCCGTCGCCCATCTTCAGCCCGCCGGGGCCTGTCCACGCCGAGGCGTCTTCCTTGACTGTCACGGTCACGAGACCGGTGCGCTCTTCTTCGTTCCTGAACGTCACCTCGATGCGCTTTGTGGGATCGGCCGGATAGATCGCCGTCACGTTGAGCTTTTCGCCTTCCGGACCGTCGATCGTCTCTGGGATCACGTTTTGCGGGCCGAACGCCGCCGCGAGCGTCCCCGCCGTCGCCTCCGGCGTGAAGGGCGGCGCACATGTCAGCGTCAGCGTCGTCGCGCGCGGCGTCGTCGTCGCAGCGACGCGCGGCGCGACGCTTATTGAGCGCAGCGACGCTCCTTTTTCGCGAATGGCGGCGTCCTCCGCCTGTCCACAGGCGGCCGCCAGCAGCAGGGCGGCAAAGACCAGATGAGCGCGCATGTTCTCTCCCTGAACGCAGCGGCAGGCTGGATCATCCACGGGCCAGCGTCCATCAGGACGGCCGCCGCCGGCGATCACTTCTCAACCGAAACGATCCTCGAACGACGCAGCGTGACGCTCGCGTGAACCCACGCGTGAACGGGCGGCGGCGTGCGGCCGATCGCGGGTCTCCCCAGGGAAATTTTCGTTTGCAGACCGAGGATTGCCTTGACCGGAGATGCGGCGCCGCCGAACCATCCCCCATATGTCGCGTGAGCTGGTTGCAGCGTCGGGGGAGACTGTTCCCCGCCCTCGTAAGGGCGGACAGGTCATCTACATCTGGGCGCTCGCGATCGTTGTCGGCGCCCTGGCTGCCGCCGGCGTCATCGTCATCCGCACGCTGATCGCCTACGCCGAATTCCTCGCCTTCCAGAACTCCGCCGGCCGCCTCACCTCCAAGCTCGCCGAGCTGGTGTGGTGGAAGCGTATGCTGGGGCCCATTGTCGGCGGCGCGCTGGTCGCCCTTTTGCTGCGGCTCGGCATATCGATGGGCTGGGGACCGGCGCCGCGCACTTTCGGCATCACCGACGTCGTCCAGCATCGCCGCCTGCGCGGCACGATCCGTTCGACCAGCCTGGCGCTGCGCGACACGTTCCTCTCGACGATAATCACCGTGGTCTCGCTCGGCTATGGCGGTGCGGCGGGACGCGAGGAGGCAGCTGCGCACCTTGGCGCCAGCCTCGCCATGCTGCCGGGACGGCTGCTCGGCCTAGACGCCGCGGCGCGCCGCATGCTGGTCGCCATGGGACTTGCGGCCGCGCTCGCCGCCGCGCTGCACACGCCCATCGCCGCCGTCTTTGTCGCACGCGAACTGGTGCTGCGCCGCCTGCGCCTGTCCGCGCTCGGGCCCGTTGTGCTTGCCTCCGCAACCGGCTGGCTGGTTGCCCTGACGCAGTTTGGCGGGCGGCCGGTGATCGAGATTCCCGATCCCGGCCTGATCCCGCCCGCCTTCCACGCGGCGGCGCTGGCGGTGACGCCGATCCTTGCGGGGTTTGCCTGGGGCGCGGCGATCATCTGGGCGCGCATGCCGGTGATGATGGCGTCGGCCGCAACGCAGATCAAAGTGCCGCTGTGGTTCCTGCCCTTCCCTGGAGGCATACTTCTGGGCGTCGTCGCGATGGCCTTCCCGCAGGTGATCGGCATTGGATACGAGCCGCTGGCGACCAGCCTCAGCGGACCTTACAGCGCGCAGCTGATGCCCGTGCTGGCGCTCGCCAAGATCGCAGCGACCGCGATCACCTTCGCCTTCCGCTGGGGTGGGGGACCGATTGCGCCCGCGCTCTATGTCGGAGCGATGATCGGATCGACCATGGGCGTCGTCGTCGGCCTGGCGCTGGGAGACGCCTCCTCGGGCCAGGTCTATTTCGGCGTGCTGGGCATGGCGATCGCCTTCGCCATCCTGATGAACGCGCCGATCGCCGCCGGCCTGCTGGCGCTCGAGCTTTCGTCTTCGCCGGAGATCGGCGCGGTGAGTCTCGCCTGCGCTTTCCTCGCCTGCATGGCGGTGCGCCGTCTTGCGCCGCCCGCGCCGGACGATGAAGGCCACACGCTGCGCTGGCGCTGAGAGAAGCAACAAAGCAAGGAGCTGACGCAGCGCCTTTGTGAACTTCGTGGAGTCTTCGTGTCTTGGTGTTTAAAGAAAAACACGAAGGCACGAAGACTCCACCAAGGACACCAAGGGCTTCCGGCCGGGGCCTCTGAACGGGGCTGGTCTGGTTGTCGCGGGCTTGCCTATAGTCCGGACCAGGACGACGAGAGGGGAAGCGGGTGACGGATACCGACGATACGGCGCGCGACGCCCAATCCGGCAGCCCGCTCTCGCGCAAGGCGCCGCCATGGGCGCTGGTCGCGTTCGCCCTGCTGTTCATCCTGTTTTTCTTCCGCGCCGCGCCGTTGCAGCTCGATCCGGTGCGCGCCGATGGCGAGCCCGAACAGTTCAACGCCGCGCGCGCGATCGAGCGCCTGTCGCGCATTCTGGACGGGACGCCGCATCCGGTCGATTCCGATGCGCTGGATGCGACGCGCGAGCGGCTGATCCGCGAGATCGAGACGCTCGGCTACAAGCCCGAAGTGCATGACAAGACGGCGTGCCGGGGATCGATCACCGGATCGGCGATACGCTGCGCGCGGGTGCGCAACATCACCTTCTCGGCCGGGCCGGACCAGGGCGCGGCCCTCGTCCTCACCGCGCACTATGACAGCGTCGAGGCGGGTCCCGGCGCGGGCGATGATGGCGTCGGCATCGCCGCGTGGCTGGAGGTGGCGCACCTGATGAAGGTCGAGGCGCCGGCGAAGCCCGTGCTGTTCCTGTTCACCGATGGCGAGGAGACCGCGCTGCTCGGCGCGCAGGCCTTCACCGACCAGAAGATGTATGGCCGCGCCATCGACCGCATCATCAATCTCGAGGCGCGCGGCAATACCGGCCCGGCGATGATGTTCGAGACCAGCCATCCCAATGCCGGCGTGGTTTCGGACTGGGCGTCGGCTGCGCCGCGGCCTGTCTCCAACTCGATGATGACGGCGATCTACGAGCTCTTGCCGAACTCGACCGACCTTACCGTCTATCTTCAGGCGCAGCAGGCGGGCATCAACCTCGCCATCGCGGACGGCTTCGACTTCTACCACACCGAGCACGACGACATCGCGCATCTCGATCCGAAGAGCGTGCAGCACATGGGCGACCAGGGGCTCGGCGCGGCGCGGGCCTTCCTTGCGAGCACCGACCTGACGCGCGACGAGATCGTCTATTCCGACGTCGCGACGCGTCTGTTTGTGTCGCTGCCGCAAGTCTTCGGCCTTGTCCTGCTCGGACTCTGCTTCGGCCTGTCGGCGCTGCTCTTCATGCGGCCGGCGAAGGACGCCGACTGGAAGCATCCGGACTGGCGCGCTTTCGCGCTGCCGCCGGCGCTGATCGTCGTTGCGGCCGCCTTCGCGTTCGTAAGTTCTTGGTTCCTTGGACTGGTGCGGCCGGAGCCGGCCTACTGGACCGCGCATCCGCAGGCGCTCAACAGCGTGCTGTTCGTCGGATCGCTGATCGCGGCGGCGCTGGGGCTTTCCTATCTGGCGCCGCACAGCCGGCGCGAGACGCTGTTCGCGGCAGGCTGGTTCTGGTTCCTGGCTGTCGGCGTCGGGCTGTCGTTCGCCGTGCCCGGCATGGCGATGACGTTCCTGATCCCCGGCGCGGTGTTCGTGGTGATGGCAGCCGCCGGATGGCTGCTGCCGCGCTGGAGCGCGGCGGCGCAGATCACGGCGGGACTTGTGCTGCTGCTCGTCTTCCTGCCGCTGATCTATCTGGTCGACGTGATGATGACGCTGCGCCTCGCGCCCGTGTTCGGCGTTCTGGAAGGGCTGGTGCTCGCGCCCCTGCTCGGCCTGATCGGCCCGCTGGCGACCGGACGCAGGCGCGTGTTCGGTCTGCTTGGCGGCGCCTACGCCATCGCCGTTGTCGTGACCATTCTTGCGCCCGCCTACAGCGCGCAGCGTCCGCTCGCGCTCAACTTCGTGGCGCATTACGACATGGATGCGCGCGAGGCGGCGCTGTTTGCATCCGCCGCGCCGGGCGCCCTGCCCAACGCCGTCGGCGACCAGCTGAAGGTGAGCGATGCACCCGTGCTGCCGGGCGTGAGCGCGCAGCTGGCGAGCCGCCCGCTCGACTTCGTAGATCGTCCGGCGGCTTCGGCGACCGTCGTGGAGGATGTTGCCGGCGCAGAGGGCGCCCGCACGATCACGTTGCAGCTCTCGGCGCCGGGCGCGCAGATGACGCGGCTGCGGATTCCGGCGGGCGCGTATCCCGCGTCGCTGACTTACAACACAAGCACGCTGGCGATGCGCGAGGCGCAGAACGGCTACTTCATCGTCGACTGCAACGGCCGCGCGTGCGACGGCGCGAAGCTGCAGTTCACTATCGATCTGCCGGAGAACTACTCGCCACCGAAAGAGCCGGCGCCGTGGATCGTGCAGGGCTACTGGCTCGGCCTGCCGTCGGAGGCCGCGGCGACCGCAAGCGCGCGCGACGATGCGGCGCTGCGCTATCAGATGGGCGACGTAACGATCACCACGAAGCGGCAGGTTTTCTAGGAGCTGTAGACACCAAGGGGGTTCCCTGATCAGGGATCGTGGTTCACGGCTGTTTATTGAGGGCAGTCCTGGGCGTGACAGACTGGACGTGTTGGCCGCCTGGTATTGAACGACGATCACTGGAAGCGGATCACGCCGTTGATCACCGGCCGCAGATCGCCTCGAAGGCGACATGGCTGCTGTTGCCGCTCACTCCACGCAAAGCACACATACATCTACCGAGATCAGCTCGGGCAATTCTTGATGGATCGCGGGAAAGCGGACCACCACAACTCCGAGGTTGCGTGTGTCAGGAACGTGGACCGCGAACCATCTTCACGTCCACGGCAGTGAGGCCGTTTGAACGCGTCGAAGAGTTCAGGCGTAGGCGGTCGCCATTGGCGCGGCGCAAGGTATCTTGCCCCTCGCGTACCCAGGCCGCTCCGCCCGCGATGCCGCGGATGAAGGCTGCGCCGATATCGCCGCGCCCGACTGCAAGGGTTTCGCACTTCGAGCCGTTCTCGGCGGCGACCAGCATCATGGTAAGAAAATCCGGATTGTCGCGGTTCACTTGAAATGATGTGTGAATGCGGGTGTTCGCGCCGAAAAAGTCCACGATGCCAGTGTCAGACGCTTGACCAAACCGCGAGTCCGCGGCGCGTGCGGCCGGCTCAAACGTGAAACCATTCGCAGCTGCGGCGTCCAGTGGAGCGAGACCGCTGATCATTGCGGTGCAGGCACGTAACCCACGCTCTACCGCGTCCGCGAAGCTGCCGGCGGGCGGCGCCGGCGGCACGGCCTCAAGATCGTCGAGAGAACCACGACTACAATGGGAGAAGGTTGCGCCCTGCGCCTTGAAGACGTTGGCGAGGAAGGCGTCGCGTGTTCCTGTGGTGCGGCGATAGAGGACAGCGACATAGGGATAGGGCCCAGCCGTGCACCACGTTTCGCGCTCGGCATCGCGGCGCTCGGAAGCGTCTACCGTGCCTTTGGTGAAGGCGGCGCGAGACTGGATCAGCGTCACGGCTGCATCATGGAGACGCTGGGGATCGCCCATCATCACCGAGGCGGAGCAGGACGTGCCGTTGGGCAGCTGCATAACGAAGACGTTGTTCAGGCCTCCGATCCTCCAGGCTTCGGTTGCCGTCGGCGAGCGGGTGTCCTTGACCGGTACGCTCTTCGCCTCCGGCATTGCCGCCATCACGTCGCGAAGCGGCTTGTCGCCGAATACGTAGGAGAGGCAGCCGCCGTCGAACGCCAGCTTCTGCGCGGCGAGAGCGGGTCCCGTGGTGCTCTCGTTGTTCTCGATCTCGCGGAGGGCGTCGGTGCTGCAGGCGGAAAAGACGAGAGCTGAAAGGCAAGCGAGACTGCGGCGCATGGTTCTCTCCCCCACAGACAACAGACCGGGGAGGGTTGTCGCGATCGCTCCCGGCGTCAATCGAGTTGATGCGAATGGCTCGAATGGGCCGAGGCTGTGTGAAAACTCCGGCGCCCAAAAAGTTCACGCAATTTCCTGCCGCTCGTGCTCCATTCCCAGCCAGCCTGCGCAATTTTCAAAGTACGGGCTCAAGGCTGCTGAAAATCGATTTCACCGTCGCTCGCGATTTGTGCGTTTTCACACAGCCTCGGCCCCATGGCTGCCCTTCGGTTGTTGCCGGCAACCGGACCATCCGGCGACGTGGTCACGATCCCAGAGCCCGGGTCTTCGGATCCGAGCCGGATTCCTCTTGACCGGCCGAAAAACGAGTGACAAGGTACCTTTGCATTATGCAAAGGAGGCCTGTCATGGTGATCCGCCGTCTTCCTGCCGGGGTCTACGCTGCAATCGCCGCGATACCCGTGCTGATCCTCGTCCTCGCCGACTTCGCTTTCTCGTTTTCCTCCCCGCTCGATGACGTCTCGCGGCTTGGCCTGATTATTACGGCGCTGGTCTGGGCAACCATCTTCGCCTTCATCGGCTGGCGCCGGCTGGATGAGTCCGGGCGTGAGGCACACAAGTTCGCGTGGTTCTATGGCGGCGGCTTCGGGCTGGTCGCCGCGCTGTTCGCTGTGATCGCGGCTTACTACGTCCCGGCCGGGGGCGACCTGGTGGACGGGCTGATCGGCAGATGGGCGTCGAAATGGCCGCCGGGCCAGGGCGGGTTCGCGCTCGGCGTTCTCCTCGCCGCAATCGCGCAGGTCGTCGGCTACGCTATAGTGTGGAGCGGATGGTGGCTCGCCAAGCGCCGCTGAACCTGCTCGCATTAGACGCCCGCATCAAACGCAAAAAAGGACACGTCATGCGCTTCCTTCCTGGCAAGTTCAGATTGGGCAAGCTGAAATTCGCCGCCGCAGCCGCCGCCCTGCTCGCCGCCTGCTCGCCACAGGCCGAGAAGGCCGCGGATACCGGCGGCCTGCCGATGTGGGTGATCAAGGACGAGGACTCGACCATCTACCTGACCGGCACGGTGCACATGCTGCCGCCTGACGTGCAGTGGCGCAGCGCGCGGCTCGACAAGGCGCTGAAGGATTCGACCGAGCTGTGGCTCGAACTGCCAATGCCGACCAGCCAGGAAGCGATGCTGCGTCAGTACGGCCCGATGATGATGAAGCACATGATGTCGTTCAACCGGCCGCTGTCATCCCTGCTGACGGAAGAAGAGAAGGTGCAGCTCGCCGCCGCGATCGAACGGGCCAAGCTGCCGCCGAACACGGCGCAGGGGCTCGACATGATGAAGCCGTGGGCGGTGACGCTGATGCTCGGCGTCGGGCCGATGATCGCTTCGGGCTTCGACCCCGAATCCGGCATCGACATCAACATCGCCAAGATGGCCGAGGAACAGGGCGATGCGATCAAGGGCTTCGAGACGTTCGAACAGCAGATGAAGATGCTGGCGAGCGGCACGGAGGAAGAGCAGCTCGCCGCCCTGCGCGCCGCCATCGCCGCGCCGCCTGAAGCGAGCGAAGGCATGCAGGAGACCAGCGAGAAGGCCTTCGAGGGCTGGGCGCGCGGCGAGGTCGAGCCGGTGGAAAAGATGGTGGCCGACATGCGCACCGGCAGCGGCGCTGAAAGCGGCCTCGGCGCCATGTCGGTCGAAGTCATCCTCGACAACCGCAACGAGGACTGGGCCGGCCAGATCGAGGAGCAGCTCAAGGGCTCGGGCACATCCTTCATCGCCGTCGGCGCCGCCCACCTGGTGGGCCCGACCAGCGTGCAGGAACGCCTAAAGCTGCGCGGCATCGAGGCGCAGCGGTATTGAGCATGCGCCAGGCCCGCCTCTCCGCACGCGCGTGGCGCCTCATCGCAGCGCTCGGCTTCTGGGCGCTGATCGCCGTCGCGATCTTGGTGCGCGGCGGCGTGGGGCTGGCCTTCGCCTACGCGGCCGGCGTGTGGCTGGTGGCGTTTTCGCTGCTCGCCTGGCGCAGGCAGGACGAATATGTCCGCGCCGCGCAGAAATTCTCGTGGATATTCGGCGGCCTGCTCGGCCTCCTGGCCTCGCTGGCTTTCCTCCCCGTCCTGATCCAGCCCGGCGTGCTTGCTCCACTGCTGGGCTGGATCAGCGACGACCCGGCGGCGGCGGCGTTCATCCTCGGCGCGGCGTGGATCGTCGCCGGCCAGCTTGTCGGCTTCCTGGCGTGCTGGGTCGGCTGGCACATTGCCAAGCGATGAGGGGCCAAGCGATGAGGGCCAAGCGGTGAACCGGACATGAAAAACCGCATCCGCGTCCTTCGAGCCGAACGGGGCTGGACACAGGCCGATCTCGCCCTTCGCCTCGACGTGTCGCGCAACTCGGTCAACGCGATCGAGAACGGCAAGTATGACCCGTCCCTGCCCCTCGCCTTCGCCATCGCCGGCGTCTTCAAGATGAAGATCGAGGACATTTTCCAGAAAGACTGACGCCCCCGACGAAAACAGAAAAGCAGAAAAGGAAACTCCCCCATGAAAAACCGGATGAAACGCCTTGGCTCCTCACTCGCCGCGCTCGGCCTCGCCGTCTCGCTCGCCGGCGCCGCTCATGCGCAGGCCGCGCAGGGCATAGACGGCCGCTGGGAAGGTCCCCTCGTGCTCGGCAACGGCATGAAGCTCACCGCCGTCCTCCGCATCACCACCAGCGGCGGCGTCACCACCACGGTGTTCGATTCGCCAGAACAGGGCGCGAAAGACATTCCCGCCACGATGAAGCGCGAAGGCGAGACAATCACCTTCGAGGTTCCGACAGTGATGCTTACCTACGCGGCCAAACTCTCCGCCGATGGCAAGACGCTGACCGGCGACATGCGGCAGGGCGGCGGCTCCATCCCCGTGACGATGACCCAGAAGCCCGCATCCGCCGCCGCGGCTTTGACCACGCCTGCGGTCGCCGGAATCGATGGCGGCTGGGAAGGCTCGCTCGACACGCCTCTCGGCGGGCTCGGCGTGATCTTCCGCGCCTCCACCGCCGGCGGCAAGACGACCACGCTGATGGACGTGCCGGTGCAAAACGTCAGCGACATCCCGACGCTGGCAAAGCGCGAGGGCCAGACGGTGACGTTCGAAGTCCCCGGCGTCAGCGGCAGCTTCACCGGCGATCTTTCCGACGACGGCAAGACGCTCACCGGCTTCTGGGACCAGGCCGGCCAGTCCTTGCCGCTGGCGCTGGCGAAGAAGTAGCGCCCGCAATCGCGATGCCGCCGACAGCGCGCCGGGCAAGTCCGGCGTCTTGTTGAGCGCGTGCGGCCCGCCTCTTCCCGTGCTAATTGGGCGCGGGACCTGGAGGACGGGACAGCATGCGACTCACGACGCTTTTCCTGATCGCGGCGCTGCTTGCGCCCGCCGCGCTGGCGCAGACCTGGACGCCGCAGCGCATCGACGGCCATCCCGATCTCGGCGGCGTGTGGGGCACGGCCTTCCTCACCCCGCTCGAACGCCCGCAGGGCGTCAAGGATCTCGTCGTCCGCCCGGACGGCGCCAAGGCCTACGCCGACGAATTCATCTCGCACGTCCCGGCGGTCATCGATCCCGACTTCCAGGTGTCGGACATCCGCGCCCTCGCCTCGGTGCGCGGCGAGCTGCGCTCCTCGCTGGTCGTGACGCCCGCCGACGGCCAGATCCCGTTCACGCCCAAAGGCATGAAACTGGTCGAGCGCTCGTTCGAACTCGACGAGACCGGCTTCGACGGGCCGGAACAGCGCCCCACCTCGGATCGCTGTCTCGCCGGCATGGGCCAGGCGCCGATCCGGCAGCTTCCGGCCTTCATCCCGAGCCTGATGGTGCACACGCCCGCCGCGCTGGTGATCGCAACCGAGGACGTCGCCGCCCTGCGCATCGTGTACCTCGACGGCCGCGCTCCGCCGCTGTCGGCCGCGGGTACGTTCGAGGGCTGGTCGGCCGGCCGCTGGGACGGCGATACGCTGGTGATCGAGACCACGCACAGCCGCGCCGACGACCTTTTCCGCACCGGTCTCGGCCGCCCGATCCTCGTCGAGCCCGACTCGAAAGTGATCGAACGCTTCACGCGCCTGTCGGATCGCGAGCTGCTCTACCAGTTCACCGTCGAGGACAGCGATCTCTACGCGGCGCCCTGGCTCGGGGAATACGTCTTCGCCCGCTCCGACAAGCCCTGGTACGAATACGCCTGCCACGAAGGCAACCAGTCGATGGTCAACATGCTCGTCGCCGGCCGCATGGGCCGGCAGCCGAAGCCGAAATAACGCAAGGCGACATTCGTCCCAGAATCGCCCAACAGGATCATCCGCCGGGCGGAAATCTCGAGGCGCCCGCTGCTCTCGATTTCGTTACCCGAAACCTGGCCTTCGCGGATTGAACAAGCCCGGCGCTGTTCCCAATGTCTTGGGGCGGACCGGGCCCCTCTGGCGGACGATGGCATTAGCTGATCGCCCGCGATGTCGGACCGCATCGGAAGTAACCGGTGCTGGCTCGGACTGTTTCTCTTCCCCCAAGCCACATCGCTCGCTTCCGGAGACCCAACACCGAGGAGCACATGATCTTGACGAGAAAGTTTCGCGCCCTTCTTTTCCGGCACGGCGTCATCGACCAGGCAATCCAAACCGAACAGCAGCGCACGCGGCCTGACAGCATCAAGCTGTTGAGACTGAAACGCCTGCGGCTTGCCCTGAAAGACCAACTGCATCGGATTGCATCAGCCATGCGGCGCGCCGACCAGGCGCAGCAAGAGCCGGCCAAGGCCGGGCAAGGTGCACTCAAGATGAACGCGCAGGGGAGCTGACGCCCATGGCCAACCTATCTTCCCCGATTGACCGCGCGCCCATGCGCAAGGCCGCGCGCGGCGGACGCAAGCGTTCGCGCCTGTCCGACATCTTCGATTTCTAGCAATCGCGGCCGTCGCCGGGCATCGCCCTGCCGACGGCCGCAAGATCGCCGATCCGGGCCCCTCTGACGCGGCAATCCGCGTGATGTCGGATCATTCCTGACAACACGAGACCAGGCGCGCCAGCGCGAAGGGATGTGAATGGCTATCAACGTTTTCGCGGAGTTTGCAGGGCAGCCGATCTGGCTCTGGGCGACGTTTCTCTCCGTCGTCGGCTTCGTCCTGTGGCTCGACCTTGCGGTCATCAACAACAAGGACGGCGTCATCTCCCCCAAACGCAGCGCGCTGATGTGGGCCGTGTTCGCCAGCTGCGCCCTTGCCTTTGCGGGTTATGTCTATTTTGTCTACGAACCCGATCCCGCCTACTATACGACGGCAGGCGACCTCAACGCCCAGGCAACGGTCCAGTACCTCACGGGATATCTGCTGGAGACCGCGCTTGCGTTCGACAATATTTTCGTCATCGCGATGGTGTTCGCGTTCTTCGCCGTTCCGCCCGCCTATCAGCATCGGGTTCTGTTCTGGGGCATCATCGGCGCGATTGTCTTCCGCGCACTTTTCATCGGCGCGGGCTCGGTCGTCGTCAACCAGCTTACCTGGGTGCTTTTCATCTTCGCGGCTGTTCTGATCGTCAGCGGCGTCAAGATGATCATGCCGACGAAGAAGGAAAAGCATGGGGCGCCGGATGCGAGCCGCATCGTCCGCTTTGTCGAGCGGTTCGTACCGGTGACGGCCGACATCACCAATCACAACTTTTTCGTCCGGCGCGCCAATCCGGCAGGCCGACTGGTCCTGCATGCAACTCCTCTTTTCTTGGCGCTCCTCACCATCGAAGTGGTCGACATCGTGTTCGCCATCGACAGCGTGCCGGCGATCTTCGCGGTGACGCGCGATCCCTTCATCGTTTACACCTCGAACATCTTCGCAATCCTCGGCCTGCGCTCGATGTATTTCATGCTGGCGGCGGCTGCGGACCGTTTCGTCTATCTCAAGGTTGGTCTTGCGGCGGTTCTGGTTCTGATCGGCGGCAAGATCATCTGGAACTTCGGCCTGCACAAAGAGCTTCACCTCGTGCCTTATCTTGAAGCTCACTGGTCGCTTGTGGCGACTTTGGTCCTGGTGGGCGGCGCGATACTGGCCTCGCTTTGGAAGACGCGGTCTCGCGACCCTCGAGTTGCTTAGCTTCGGCAAGAGGGAAACTGCCGGATGACCGTTTGAACCAAAGACCGCCATACGCGAATGGCGGCGATCGACGAAGCAGGGCGGAGTTCGGCCGTTTCGCCCGCACTTCCAGACAGCTCGCGCTTGCCCGGCGGCGTCGCAACACCCTCCTTGCAAGAGCGGCGGGTGTTGCGCCGCCGGACGTGATCGCCGTCCTAGTTCAGCCGCAGCATGCCGTTGGCGTGGCGCCATGAGGGCGCGTGGAGCGGCTCGCCGTGGGCGACGCGCACGGAGTGGATCACCGCCTCGATCTCGCGCCGCCAGTGGTCGAGAAACTGGTTCAGCCGCGGATATTTCGGCGCCATGTCCAGCGTCTGCCACATGAAGGTCTGCAGCAGCCTGGGATGGTCCGGCATGTAGTAGAGCACTTCCGCCGTCAGCAGCGTCGCGCCTTTCAACCGTTGTTCGAACTCCCCCGCTTCGCCGCCATTACCCCGGTCGACCAGAACGGGCTTGCGCCCGGACACATCGCTCATGAACGGTCCTGACTTTCGAGTCCCAACCTGTCGCGATGCTGCGCCAGCCCTGCCCGCCGTCAAACGCTTTCCGCTGCGTTTCCGGCCGATTGGCAGTGTGCTCGCCGCATTGCTGCCATGCCGGGCGAGGGGTCCGGCTCATGCGGTTCAATCTTCGTGACCTTCGTGGAGTCTTCGTGTCGTCGTGTTTGAAGGTTTCAACACGAAGACACGAAGGGAAAGCACGAAGGTCACAAAGCAGGATGCCTCAGGCGGCGGCGTCATCGTCGAGACGCGCCAGGATGCGGTCGGCTTCTTCCCGCCACACCCGCGCGCCGGTGCGGCGGCCGGCCTTGGCCTGTATGTCGGCGAGGCCTCGCGCAGCCAGATAAGCCTCTTCGTCCGCGCCCGCCCGCAGCGAAGCCGCCAACTTGAGCCGCAGCTTCACCTGCATTGCGCCTGTCGCGCTTGCGAGCGAAGCGGCAGGCGCCGCCGCCATCACCTGTTTGCCCATCACGACAGGCTTGGGCGCGGGCGCCGCCGCGACCGGCGCGGCCTGAACGACCTGCGTTTTCGGTTCTTCCTTCTTCTTCCCGCCGAACAGGCCCGAGAATAATCCCATCTGTCTTGCCCCTGTTGTCCGCCCAGACTTTTCTACGGCTGTCGCCCACCCACGCGTCTTGTTCCCCGGCCCGGCGCCGGAACAGATCCGTCAGGAATACAACGCCGGACCGGGAAAGAAGCGCGGGGCGAAACTACATGTGCCGCCGCGCCGCACTACCCGGCCGCCGCCCGGGGCAGTTGAAAACCCCGCCCTGCCTATCGGCGAGGCGCCCGGCGCCGAATTTCCGCCCGGCGCCTTCGCGTCAGCCTCAGATCGCGTTCACCGGCGTCCGCAGGAAGACCTTTCCGTCCGGGTCGGGACCCGGCAGCGCGCCGCCGCGAATGTTGACCTGCAAGGACGGCAGGATCAGGCGCGGCATGGCCAGCGTCTTGTCCCTCGCCTTCCGCAGCTTCACGAACTCCGCCTCGCTGACGCCGTCATGCACGTGGACGTTGCGCGCGCGCTGCTCCAGCACGCTTGTCTCCCACATCGCGCTGTTGCGTCCGGGCGGCAGGTAGTCGTGACCGATGAAGATGCGCGTATCCGCGGGCAGGCCGAGGATGGAGCGGATCGACCGATAAAGCACGGCCGCATCGCCGCCGGGAAAGTCGGCCCGCGCCGTGCCGTAGTCGGGCATGAAAAGCGTGTCGCCGACGAAGGCCGCGCCATCGATCACATAGGTGACGCACGCCGGCGTGTGCCCGGGCGTGTGCATCACGCGCGCCTGCATCCCGCCAATCGCAAATATGTCGCCATCCTCGAACAGCCTGTCGAAGACCGAACCTTCCGTCTCCGCCTCGGGAGCGTCGAACAGCGCGCGGAAGCGCGTCTGCACTTCGGCGATCCGCGATCCGATGCCGATGCGGGCGCCGGTCCTGCGCCGGATATGGTCCGCCGCCGACAGGTGGTCGGCATGCGCGTGGGTTTCGAGCGCCCATGCGACCTTGAGGTTCAATTCGGCTGCGCGCGCGAGCACTGCGTCTGCGGACGCGGCGCCGAGACGCCCTGTCGCCGGGTCGAAATCCAGCACGGCGTCGATTACGGCCGCGTCGCGCGTCGCGGGGTCCCAGACCAGGTAGGTCACGGTCGATGTAGCCTTGTCGAAGAACGCTTCAAGTCCGGGCATTTCCGCCTCCTTCGGGAAACTTCACCGGTCTCATATATTAGCACTTGCTAAATTATCAAGACCTAATATGTTGGCTGGCATGATGGACCTGAAGGCCTTCTCTCTCGCCGACTTCGAAGCCAGCGCCGGCAAGGCGGCTGATCTTCTGCGCACGCTCGGAAACGAGAAGCGGCTGATGATCCTGTGCCGGCTCGGTCCCGGCGAGCTTCAGGCCGGCGCGCTGCAGGCGCCGCTGGAACTTTCGCAGTCCGCCCTGTCGCAGCACCTCGCCGTGCTGCGCGAGGCTGGCGTCGTCGCCACCCGGCGCGACGGCCAGACGATCTGGTACCGCATCGCCGATCCCGCCGCGGTCAAAATCATCGAAACGCTCGCCGCCATCTTCTGCCCGGACAAGACGCCACGAAAGAAACGCAGATGACCACCCTCACCCCGATCGACCCCGCCGCTCTCGCCCAGCGCCTCAAGCGCGGCGAGATCAAGCTCATCGACATCCGCGAGCCGGACGAGTTCGCGCGCGAGCACATCGCGGCGGCGGCTTCGCTTCCGCTTTCCGGCCTCGAAGCGGGCCGCCTCAAGATCCGCAGCGACATACCGGTCGCCTTCACCTGCAAGACCGGCATGCGCACCGGCGCCAACCGTGATCGCCTCGCCGCCCATGTCGGAGAGCCGGCCTATGTGCTGCAGGGCGGCCTCGAAGGCTGGAAGAAGGCCGGGCTGGCCGTCACCGCCAGCCCCAAGGCGCCGGTGGAAACAGTGCGGCAGGTCCAGATGGCCGCTGGCTCGCTCGTCGTCCTGGGCGCCGTTCTGGCGATGACAATGGATCCTGCCTTCATCTGGCTGTCCGCCGTCGCCGGCGCCGGTCTAGTCTTCGCGAGCGTCGCCGGAATGACAAACTTGCGCGCGCTCGCGCCGTGGAATCGGCGCAAGAGCTGAATCAAGGGGAGCCTTCAACGTGGTCCTCGACCCGACATTCGCCGTCATCCTCGGCGGCGCCGCCGTGGGCTTCCTGCTGGCGGTGTTCGGCGGCGGCGGATCGGTGCTGGCCGCCCCCGTGCTGCTCTATCTCGGCGGAGTGGACGATCCGCACATCGCCATCGGCACGGCCAGCGCCGCCGTCGCCGCCAACGCGCTTTTCAATCTCGCCGGCCACTGGCGCGGCGGACGCATCAAGTGGCCGTGCGCCACCGTCTTCGCCATCGCCGGGCTGGTCGGCTCCTTCGCGGGATCGAGCCTCGCCAAGATCGTCGACGGCCAGCAGCTGCTTCTCGCCTTCGCCGCGGCGATGGCCGCCATCGGCCTTTCGATGCTGCGCCGCCCGGCGACGGAGGGCGATCCCGGCGTCCATATCGACATGCGGCTGGTGCTGCGCCTTGCCCCGCTCGGCCTGGTCACCGGCCTTGCCGCCGGCTTCTTCGGCATCGGCGGCGGCTTCCTCATCGTGCCAGGCCTGATGCTGGCGACCGGCATGACGATGGCGCATGCGGCTGCTTCCTCGCTTCTTTCCGTTACCCTGTTCGGCGCCGCGACTTCGGCGAACTACGCGCTATCCGGACTGGTCGACTGGCGTCTCGCGGGCCTGCTGCTGGCGGGCGGCGCCGTGGGCGGCGTTCTCGGACTGCTCCTGGCAAAGCCGATGCAGACCCACGCCCTGCTCGCGCGCCGCCTGTTCGCCGCACTGATCGTCGCCGTGGCCGCCTATGTCGCCTGGCGGGCCCTGACCGGCTGACCGACTCAATTGATCTCGCGCAAGGCGCGGGGCTTCGCCTCCTGCAGCATGATGCGACGACCGCCCCCGCCAGCGGGGCGCCGGGAGGTTAGCGAGATGAGGCCCGATAGCGGCCTGCCGCCGGTGAACACGATCAGCCTGTTTGCATCGCTCGACTGGCTGAGGGGCGGCTGGCGCGACGTCTGGAAGGCGCCTGCGACATTCCTCACTTATGGGCTCGTCATGGCCTTTCTTTGCGGGGCGGTGTCGCTGGCGCTTGTCGCGAGCGGCATGGCCCTGTGGGCCGTGACCCTGGCCGCCGGATTCGTCTTTGTCGCCCCGCTGCTGGCGATGGGCATGTATGAGGGCGGCCGTCTCATCGAAGGCGGCCCGAAGCCCACGCTGTCGCGAATCTTGTTTGTGAAACCTGCATTCCGGTCGGACGTAGTCTTTCTTGGCCTCGTCCTGTTCTTCATTTTCGGCGTCTGGGCGGAACTGGCCCAGATTACCTACGGGCTGGCGACCAGCCGGTTCTACCGCACACTCGATGAGTTCATCGCTTTCGCGACCGGCACCGCCGCAGGCAACGGGATGCTGTTGTGGGGAAGCGTCATCGGCGGCGTCATGGCCTGGCTCACCTTCTGCATCGTGGTCGTTTCCGCCCCGATGCTGCTCGACCGCCGTCGGGATTTCTTCGTCGCCATCGTCACCAGCGTACGCTGCGTCGTCCGCAATACGCTGCCGATGCTGGTGTGGGCGGCCATCATCGCAATGCTCATCCTCTTGTCCGTGGCGACGGGTTTCGCGGGCCTGATCATCGTGTTTCCGTGGCTCGGCCTCGCCAGCTGGCGCGCGTATCGCAGTCTCGTGGCGCAATCTGCCCCGCAGAACACACCGTGAATCAGGGTCTTGCCGCATAAGGGTTGCGCTCGCGCAAAACCCCCGCCAAATCAGCGCGGAATGACCGAATCCTTCATCGCTCGCACTTCCACCGACGATCGCTCGTCGTATCCCCCCTCCCCCGTGTGGGGAGGGGAAGGGGTGGGGGGCGGCGCAGCGCGCGCGATCTCGATGGAACTTACCTGTTGCGCCGCCCCCCTCACCCTACCCTCTCCCCACAAGGGGGAGAGGGCTGCGCTCTCCATCGCTGGAGCAACTCCGTGACCGGCGATCCGAACGACGACATCCCATTCCCCGCTGACGAGTCCTCTGAAGTTGAAGGACGCGAGCCCGGCTCGGACGACGACACGCCCATCGCCGAGGGCGGCGCGCCGCCGCACGTATCGTTCTACCAGATGCCGTTTCCGGACGACGACGCGCCTCTTCCCGAGGAGCGGAACGAGGACCCGGCCGACAGTCATCGCGGCGAACCTGAACTCGAGATCGACACGCGCCCCATCTCGCAGCGAGCCTCCGCCCGGCAGGAGCTCCCCGCCGATCCCAATGCCGACTATCTGAAGGGGCTCAACCCGGAACAGCGCGAAGCGGTGATCAACACAGAAGGCCCGCTGCTCGTCCTCGCCGGCGCGGGTACGGGCAAGACGCGCGTGCTGACCACGCGCGTCGCCCACATCCTCGCCCAGAGGAAAGCGTGGCCGTCGCAGATGCTGGTGGTCACCTTCACCAACAAGGCGGCGCGCGAGATGCGCGAGCGCACGCTTGCGCTCATCGGCCCCGAGGGCGAGGGCCTCAGATGGTTCGGCACCTTCCACTCCGTCTCCGCCCAGATCCTGCGACGGCATGCGGAGCTGGTGAAGCTGAAGTCCGGCTTTACGGTTCTGGACACCGACGACCAGCTGCGCCTGATCCGCCAGATCCTCGAAGCCGAAAACATCGACCAGAAACGCTGGACGCCGCGCTATCTCGCCTCGCTCATCGACGGCTGGAAGAACCGCGCCATCTGGCCGGAAAAACTGCCGCAGGATGAGAGCCGCCAGTTCGCCGAGGGCAAAGGCAAGAAGCTCTACGAGATCTACCAGGCGCGGCTCGCCACCCTCAACGCGGTCGATTTCGGAGACCTTCTGCTCCACACCATCCGCATCTTCACCGAGCACCGCCAAGTGCTCGCCGACTACCACGCCAAATTCAAATACCTGCTGGTCGACGAGTATCAGGACACCAACGTCGCGCAGTATCTCTGGCTGCGTCTGCTGGCGCAGGGCAATGGCAATATCTGCTGCGTCGGCGATGACGACCAGTGCCTGGTGGCAGGGACATTGGTGACGATGGCGGACGGAACACATCGCCGGATCGAGCAGGTGCGCGCCGGCGAACATGTCTTGTCATCCTTTGGCAGCGGCGATTTCCGTCCCGCGCGGGTTACGGAGGTTTTCGAACGAAACCGCTCCGGGCCGGCGATCCGTCTCACAACCGCTGCGGGACGCGTCCTCACGAGCACGCCTGAGCACATCCACTTTGCCGGCTATCGGCTCGGCATCGTACCGCAAACCTATTTCGTCTACCTGATGCGAAAGGACGGCGTCGGTTTCCGCCTGGGGACATCCCAAGTCTACACGAAAGGCCAGCAGAAGCCGACGGTCGGCTTCGAGCAAAGGCTTCGTCAGGAGCACGGCGATGCGCTCTGGATCCTCGCAACACATGACAGCGAGAACGAGGCGCGCGCTCAAGAATACGAGTTGTCGCTCCGATACGCCATCCCGACTTTGCCCTTCACGCCGCGCAAAGGCGGATCGCGCAATGGGCTGGTTCACGATGAGCGGTACATCAAGCGCGTGTTCGAAACGTTCGACACAGCATCGTCAGCCGAGCGCCTGCTTCGCGATCTCGGCTTGTCCCTGAACGCGCCGCATCATCGCCCGCGCTCCCGCAATTCGAGCCGCCGCAATGTAGTTGTCACCCTCTGTGGAGACAGCCGGGGTCGAACGCCGATGCATCGTATTTCCATCGTTGGAAACGACGAGGCGGGGCGCACGGAGTTGAGCGCACTGGGCTTATCCGTCAGGTCCGCCAAGGCGGGTTCGGCAAGCTGGCGGTTCGAGACCGCAAGCGCCGATTTCGGCGCGATCGCCGCTACTGTTGAGACCATCGGCTCGACTATGCCCATCAACATTTTCCGGGTCGCCCGCCTAGGAGCGCAGGCAGGTGAGGCGGCCGAGACCAATTCGCTGCCGTTCACGCCCGCAGCATTCCTGCGCCCTGGAATGGCGCTGTTCGACGAACATGGCGGGTATGACATCGTCGCGAAGGTCGAGCGCACCGAAGTGAACGGGCCGGTCTATGACCTCAACGTGGAGCGCACTCACAACTTCATCGCAAACGGAATTGTGACACACAATTCGATCTATGGCTGGCGCGGCGCGGAGGTCGACAACATCCTGCGTTTCGACAAGGACTTCCCCGGCGCGAAAGTGATCCGGCTCGAGCAGAACTATCGCTCCACCGCCCACATCCTCGCCGCCGCCTCCGGCGTCATCGCGCAGAACGCGTCGCGCCTTGGCAAGACGCTGCGCACCGATGCCGGCGAAGGCGACCTCGTGAAAGTGCGCGGCGTGTGGGATGGCGAGCAGGAAGCGCGCCTCATCTCCGACGACATCACGTCCTGGAGGCAAAGCGGCCGCCGGTACGACAACTGCGCCGTGCTCGTCCGCGCCTCATGGCAGATGCGCGCCTTCGAGGAGCGCTTCATCGTCACCGGCACGCCCTATCGCGTCATCGGCGGTCCCCGGTTTTTCGAGCGCGCCGAGATCCGCGACGCTATGGCGTATCTCCGCCTCATCCGCTCTGAAGCCGACGACCTCGCCTTCGAGCGCGTGGTGAACCAGCCCAAGCGCGGCGTCGGCGACACCACCATCCAGAAAATGCATGTTGCTGCTCGTGGTCTAAATACCTACCTCACGCGCGCCGCCGACATGATGATCCGCGGCGAGGAAATCCGCGGCCCCGCGAAAACCGGCGTCCGCCGCTTCATCCTCGACATGGAGCGCTGGCGCGCCATGTACGCGATGAAGGATGGCGAGCACGTCACCGAACACCCGCGCCTTCTGGAAATCATCCTGGAAGAGTCCGGCTACACCGACATGCTGCAGGCCGACAAATCCCCGCAGTCGCAGACCCGCCTCGACAACCTGAAGGAGCTCGTGCGCGCCATGGGCGCGTTCGACACGCTCAACGCCTTCCTCGAACACGTCGAGCTGGTGATGGACAATGCCGAGGGCTCGGGCGCCGAGGATCAGGTGCAGATCCTCACCCTGCACTCCGCCAAGGGCCTCGAATGGCCGATGGTCTTCCTGCCCGGCTGGGAGGAGGAAGTGTTTCCCTCCCGTCGCTCGCTCGATGAAAGCGGCGCCAAGGGCCTCGAGGAGGAACGGCGTCTTGCTTACGTGGGAATAACCCGCGCCCGCGAGCGCGCCTACATCTCCTTCGCCGCCAACCGCCAGATCTATGGGCGTTGGACTTCAGTGCTCCCCTCCCGCTTCATCGACGAACTCCCGCCCAAACACGTCGACGCCGTCAGCGAGACCGGCTACGTCGCCCCCAGCGGCGGCTTCTACGGCAGCGAGACCAACACGTTTACGTCGCGCTGGGACGCCCCCGGCGCCAGCCCGTCCTCCACCGCCGGAGGCGGGGGAGGTGGATCGCGATCCGAAGGATTGCGAGACGGAGGGGGCCGCCCGCAGGGCGGATCGTTCAGCGAAGGAAACATCCGCGGCGGCTACGACACCCCCGGCTGGAAACGCGCACAAGCCGCAACCGCCTCACGCGCCGCCACGCGCCCGCCCGACATAGACGGCCGCGCCTTCCGCACCGACGACTCGGACGGCCGCCCCCTCGCCCGCGGCCGAACCCCCGGCGACATGCTCGCCTCCTCCGACCCCGCCGCCGCCGGCGGCCTCTCCCTCAACGACCGCATTTTCCACGAAAAATTCGGCTACGGCCGCGTCCGCGAAATCGACGGCGCAAAGCTGACGGTCGAGTTCGACAAGGCGGGCGTGAAGAAGGTGGTGGAGAGTTTTGTGAAGCGGGTTTGAGGCTTGGGCATCGTTGATCATGGCTCGGTTCGAATTCTCGGCGCGGGATCGTCGAACGATTTCGGCCACCCTCTTGGCGGGCAGAGCCCCGCATCGCTTCGCGATGCTTCCCGCCGCCGCGACGTAGGGTGCATTGAGCGGCGCGGAAGGCGCCTCTTTTGCGGGCGTGGCGCGATGGTGCATTTCCGCTTCGCTTCAATGCACCCTACGTGTGCGGGCGCCGGGCGTATTTCGGCGTCGCGGGATCGTCAGCGATCATGACGTCCCAACGTCGCCACGTCGAATACGGCCATTCGTCGACGCGCGAACAATGGCCGTGCTTCACGGGGTTGTTGTGGATGTATTCGACGTGCGCGAGCCGATCGCGGTCGTCGCGGATAACGTGTTCCCAGAACCGACGCTGCCACAGGCCACGCTCGCCCGCGCGCCTGCCAGGTGGAGCCGTGCCAGACTTCGCAGTCGATCGCGTGAAATGCGCCTTCAGCAACCGCCACCGCGTAGAGAAATCGTCATCGCCGAATGGCAGCCGCCAGATGCAATGCACATGATCGGGTAACACTACAGCCGCCACGGTCTCGAACGGCGCCCGCGCCTCGACATAACGCCACGCCGCACGAAACGCATCGACGCGCCGGACCAGCAAGTCGCTGCTCCGATCTTCCAGGTTCACGGTGAAAAAGTATTCCCCACCCGGCACGAACATGCGCCGATAGTCCGGCATGGCCCCACCACGTTGGGTGCATCGAGGCAAAGCCCGAAATGCACCGTCTTTCCCGAGGCTACCATAAGGTGCGTTTCGCTGCGCTCAATGCACCCTACGACAAGGGCCGCCTGGACGGGGCAAACTTCGCCGCCCAACCCGCCCCAGCCGGAACGAAGCCCCGCCCCGCGCCCCCGTTAAGCAAGCTTGCTTTCACCCCCCGCCCGCCCGCGCAAACCGTCACCCCTGACGGGCCGCCCGGGTTTACGTTTGCGGCGCCCAGACCTTACGGCGCCAGGCCGCTGTTTAACCCGCAGAATCCGCAAAATCGTTCGACGTCAGGCGATACGCACACACTGTGTGCGTGATATATGAAACGCGAATGCGCACGCGCGGCGGCAACTCAAGGAGCGCCTCCGGACAGACGGTTTGCGCAAGCCTCGGGGAGAGAGCTCGCATGAAAACGGTTCTGGCATCCACGGCGGTCGCCGCGGTTCTTGCAGGTTTCATCGGCGTCGCATCGGTCACCGCAGCTCCGACCACGAGCTCGGTCCCGGAAACGGCCAGCAATTTCCGCCTCACCGACACCGGGCGCATGGCGCACGAGCTCTACTATTTCAGATACGCGCCTGCGATCGTGCTGATGTCGCAAACCAACGGCTCGAAACTGTCGCGCGACGGCGCCGCCGAGCTGGCGAAACTCCAGGCCGCCTACAAGGACAAGGGCGTGCTCTTCTACATGATCAACTCCAACCTCTCGGACACGCGCGACGCCGCAGCAGTGGAAGCCGCCAAGAACAAGTTCGCCGTCCCCGTGCTGAAGGACGACCTGCAGCTCGTCGGCGAGCAGCTGGGCGTGAAGCGCGAAGGCGAGATCTTCGTCCTCGACCCGAAGGCCAACTTCAAGGTCGCCTATCACGGCCCGCTGGATGACCGCTTCGCCAGGGGCGCGCCCAATCTGAAAACCGCCGCGAAGGATGCCTACGCCGCCAAGGCGATCGACGCGGTGCTGGCCAGCAAGACCGTCGCCAACCCGCGCGTCGAGGTGAAGATCGGCAAGTCCATCGCCATGTCGGAAGCCGGCAAGGCCGCCGAGCACGCCAACATCTCCTACTCCAAGACGGTCGCGCCGATCCTCCAGGCCAAATGCGTCACCTGCCACCAGAAGGGCGGCATCGGCCCGTTCGCGATGAACAGCTACGAAGTGATCAAGGGCTTCGCCCCAATGATCCGCGAAGCCGTGATGTCCGACCGCATGCCGCCATGGGACGCCGATCCGCATGTCGGCAAATGGTCGAACGACACCGCACTCACCCCGGAGCAGAACAAGACGCTGATCCACTGGATCGAAGCCGGCGCCCCGCGCGGCACGGGCGAGGACGTGCTGAAGACGCAGGAAAGCCAGGCGCCGGACTGGCCGGCCGAACTCGGCCAGCCGGACGTGATCGTCCAGCTGCCGCAGTTCAGCGTGCCCGCCTCGGGCGCGGTCGAATACCAGTCGATGCAGGTCGACAACCCGTTCAACGGCGATGCGTGGCTGCGCGCCGTCGCCTTCAAGCCGGGCGCGCGCACCGTGCTGCACCACATCACGTCGAGCTATTCGGCCGACCGCAAGGCGCCGAAGGCCAGGCTGCCGGGCTCGTCGGTGGGCTCGTTCGTGCCGGGCGCGGGCATCCAGCTCTATAACGAAGGCACCGGCGCGCCGGTGCCGGCCGGCGGCAAGCTGCGCTACTCGATGCACTACACCCCGACCGGCAAGGCCGCGACCGACGCCACGCAGATCGGCTACTATCTGCTCAAGACGCCGCCGGAAGTCATCCGCCGCGCCGCCGTCATCTCCGACGCCGGCCTGCGCATTCCCGCCGGCGAAGCCCGCCACAAGGAAGTGTCCTACCTCGAATTCCCGGCCGACGCCGTGCTCTACAGCGTGCACCCGCACGCCCACTATCGCGGCTATCAGGTCGAGCTGGTTCAGCAGACGCCGGACGGCAAGACGACGCCGATCCTGTCGGTGCCGAAATACGACTTCAACTGGCAGCTCGACTACGACCTCGCCGAGCCGATGACGATCAAGAAGGGCACGAAGCTCATCGTCACCTGGGTCTACGACAACTCGGTGAACAACAAGGCGAATCCCGATCCGAAGATCGACGTCACCTCGGGCGAGCAGTCGTGGGAAGAGATGATGTACTTCCGCGTCAACTATCGCTGGACCGACGAGACCAGCAGCAATGTGCGCGACGACCTGCAGTCGCAGCTGGTCGCCACCCGCTCGATCGGCAGCCTCGACGACAATGCCGACGGCAAGGTGCAGATCGGCGAACTGCGCGGCTCGGTCGCCTCGATGAAGGCCCGCTTCAAGGACCTCGACCTCAACAAGGACGGCGGTCTCGACAAACAGGAGTTCGCCGCCGGCAGCGTCGTCAACACCGCCGCCCGCGACTTGGACCAGGACCTCTAGGGTCTACGCGAACGCCAAAACACAGAGGCCGGAGGGATGCCTCCGGCCTTTTTGTTTTGGGGGGAAGTGGAATGCGGACCAATAGCTTCAACTAGTTTCCCGCTTCGGATTCGTTCAGCTTCGGATCACCACCCACCGCTGTCATTCCGGGCGGAGCAGCGAAGCTGCGCAGACCCGGAACCTAGGGGCTACGTTTCGAGACCTCGCTGGGAGCACCTGGGTTCCGGATAATGCCTGCGGCGGTCAAACGCATGCGTTTGACGGAATGACAGCGTTGGATGGCGCTCAACCCAGTCGGATGACTCTGCAGTTTGAAAGAATCTTCAGCCCCGAAATCCCAGCATTTGCGGCTCAGAGTTCATCTCGGCGCTGTAGGATAACTTTTTACTTGTCCCCACGCCTTCCCCGTCAGGCGATACTGGGATCATGTTTGCGCCGCTGATCTTCTCCGTGCTCCTGCCCCTGAACCCGGCTCTGTTTTTAAGAGAGCTGGTCTCCTGGTTCATCGGCTGCCTTGCCCGGACGCTGGCGGACCAAGAGACACGGGCCTGGATCAAGGCGAACCCTAAGGACCGCTCTGTCCGCCTCGATCTCCTGGGCTCGCTCATCATGATCGAGGACATGATCGCGGCCCTCACCCCATATCCGGGCCCGGCAGATGCTGGGCCACACGCCCAAGCGCGGGCGCAGGAAAGGCCGCCGTCCCGGCTACGCCCTTACCGGCCATGCTCCCGCCCTCGAAGAGATCGAGCGGCGCTTTGAGCGCGCTCTCCAGCGTCTCGACGCGGTCGAGAGACATTCCACCCATCTGGTCGTGAAGCTGGCCCGCCTCCTGACGAACGCCGTGTCGCAGCTTCAGCGCCCGCCGCATCCGGCCGGGCCGTCGTCGACGACGACGACGATTTTTCAGAGGGTGCGACAAAAATCGTCGGCGGCCAGCCCCAGGGCGGGCCAGCGCATCCGTGGGCCGCCCTGGCGCGGGCTCAACTCAGAAATCAAACCCGACCCAACCCGCCGATCCAATCAGCGAGAACGCGAACACATGCCCCACAGCGACCCTCACGCCCCCAGCCGGTCCGCCAGCTCCGCAAAATCTGCGACCTGCAGGTCGTACGTCCCCGCCGCCGGCGGCATTGTCTCCGTCAGCCCGCCATACTCCGCCGCCCGCCGCACATAACCCGTCTTCATCCCGCGCGCCCTCGCGCCATCGAGGTCCCAAGTATGGCACGCCACCATCATCACATTGTGCGGCTTCAGCCCGAGGAAGTGCGAGGCGCCGTCATAGACCGCAGGCTTCGGCTTGTACTGCCGCACCAGCTCGGCCCCCAGCACCGCATCCCACGGCAGACCGCTGCGCTTGGCCATCTCCACCGCCAGCGCGATGTTGGCGTTCGACACCGCCGCCAGCGTATACTTCCTCTTCAGCCGCAGCATCCCCGCGACGACATCGGGCCACGGATCGAGCCGGCGCCACCCCAACGCCAGATGCCATTTCTCATCCTCGGTCAGTCCCGCAACGCCGTACTCGGCCAGCACCGGCTCCAGCATCTCGCGATGGAGCACATCCATCGTCACATAGCCGCGACTGCCCGAACGCACCGCCTCCATCGCCGGCTGGTACTCCCTGCGCCAGCGGTTGGCGAACGCGACCCAGTCGAGCGCGTGGCCTTTCGGCTCGAGCATCGCCCGCGCCTCGCGCGCCACGCCCGAACACCAGTCCACCGTCGTGCCGAACACGTCGAACGCCAGCGCCCGGACTTCCGCCACATCGCTCATGCAAAAGCTCCCTCCTCGGACAAGGCTTGCATGGCGCAGCGTTCGGCTCCAGAGGAAGCCCGAGGAAAAAGCGCGAGGGAAGGCGTGAGGCAGAGCCGATGAATTTCTCGTCCGACACCGCAGCCCCCGCGCATCCCGCCATTCTTCAAGCGATGGTTGAAGCCTCTAAAGGCCCTGCGCCAAGCTATGGCGCGGACCCCTGGACGCAGGCGGCCCACGCCGCGCTCGCGGACATCTTCGAGACCGATATCGACGTCTGGCTGGTTTCGTCCGGCACCGCCGCCAACGCGCTCGGCCTCTCGATACTCTGCCCGCCGCACGGCGGCATTCTCTGCCATGCGGAATCGCACATCGAGCGGGACGAACGCGGCGCGCCGGAATTCTTCTCCGGCGGCGGCAAGCTCTCCCTGCTCGGCGGCGCGCACGCGAAGATCGACCTTGCCGCGCTGAAGGCGCGCCTCGCCGTCAACAGTCCGGATTTCGTCCACGAAACGCCGCTCGCCGCGCTGTCGCTCTCCAACCTTACCGAGTCCGGCGCCGCCTACACCGCCGCCGAAATCGCCGGGTGCGCAGACCTCGCGAAGCGCGCGGGCCTGTTCGTTCACCTCGACGGCGCACGCTTGGCGAATGCCCTCGTCTCGACCGGCGCGTCGCCCGCCGAGATGAGCTGGCGCGCCGGCGTCGACGTGATGAGCTTCGGCGCGACCAAGAACGGGGCGCTGGGCTGCGAGGCGATCATCCTGTTCGGCCGCGCCCGCGGTCGCATGCACGATCTCAAGGTTCGCGCCAAGCGCGCCGGCCACATGCCCCCCAAGATGCGCTTCCTCGGCGCGCAGATGACGGCCTATCTGAAGGACGGGCTCTGGCTCGGCCTCGCGCGCCACGCCAACGCGTCGGCGAAACAGCTCGCCGGGACGCTTGCCGGCGCTGGCTGCACGCTCGTCCATCCGGTCGATGGCAATGAAGTCTTCTGCAGCCTGCCTCCCGGCGGCGCCGAGCGCCTGACCCGCGCCGGCGCCCGTTTTCACCCTTGGCTGGACGGCTCGCATCGCTTCGTCTGCTCGTGGGCGACGCTGGATGAAGAGATATCAGCCATGGGGAATGTGCTGGCTTCAAAATAGTTCATCGAAAAAATCATGTTTTTTCATCGCTTTAACCATATCGATGAAACTTGACGGGTCGGCTTTCCGGAAAATCGACGCTGTTTTGGCACGCTCCCGAAGTTGGCCGCGGAAAAATCAGCCGGGCCGGGTGGGGAAGCGCCGCGATATGCGTCTGGATGCCTTCAAGACCCTCTTTCTGGGCGAGGCCGAGATCCCGGCCGAGCATCGCGAAGCCATCGGCGCCTCTCGCCGCCGCCGCTTCCACAACCTCGCCCCCCTCGCCGCCACCCACGGCCTTCTCAATGCGATCGTCCTAACCTTCGCGCTGTGGTCCGAACCCACGATGCCGATCGTGTTCGTCTGGTGCTACACCAGCGCCGTCCTCGTCTTCCTGCGTTTCCGCGAAGCCGGCCGCCCGCCTATGGCCGACGGCGCCAGGGAAGACAAACGCATCATCCGCTACACCCTCGCCAGCGGCGGCGTGTGGGGCCTCATCGTCTGGGCGCTCACCGCGTCGAGCGGCCCAGAACATCTTCTGCTCCTCGGCGTGCTGACCGCGTCAATCCTCTGCGTCGGAGCTCTGCTCCACTCGAGCTTTCCCATCGCCTCGCTCGGCTACTCGCTGATGGTCGGCGCAGGCGCCACGCTCGGCATGACCACCGGCTCCCATATGTGGGCGGCCGAAACCTTCATTCTCCTTATCGGCTGTATCGCCGCTCTCCAGCGTTTCGCCGCGATGAGTGCAACGAACTTCATCCGCCGCCACATCAGCGCTGCGCAGCTGCAGGAAGCCAAGGAAACCGTCAGCATCCTGCTGAACGATTTCGAGGCCCACTCCTCCGACTGGCTGTGGCGCATCGATGCATCGGGCCGGATCGGCCGCGTCTCGGAGCGCTTCGTCGATTCAACCGGCCTGCCCGCCGAAATTCTCCAGGGCGGCAGCTTTCTCGCGCTGTTCGCGCCGGAATCGGCTCAGGCCCTCGAAGACCTCATGCACGAGCGGAAGACATTCCGCGACGAAGTGTTGCGCATCACAATCGGCGGACATGAGGGCTGGTGGTCACTGTCGGGCGCGCCGACCGGGGATGGCGGCTACCGCGGCGTCTGCTCCGACATCACGCGTTCGCGCGACGCCGAAGCGCGCATCGCCTATGTCACCGAATACGACAGCCTCACCGATCTCGCCAACCGCGCCATGCTGGTGCGTCAGCTCGATGCGGCGCGCGAGGGAGCCGAGAACCGCGGCGAATCCTTTGCGCTGTTCTGCATCGACCTCGACAACTTCAAATCGATCAACGAGACGCTCGGCCATCCGGCGGGCGACGCCTATCTCAAAGTCGTCGCGCTTCGCCTGCGCGACTGCGTCGGTCCAACCGCCTTCCTCGCCCGACTTGGCGGCGACGAGTTCGCCGTCATGCACCGCGACACGACGCGCGAGGAAGCCCAGGATCTTGCAGACCACATTGTCGATGCGCTGCTCGCTCCTGTTCGCCTCAACGGCAAGGACATCCTTGCCGGCGGCAGCGTCGGCGTCGCGGTGGCGCCGGATGACGGCGTCGATCCCGCCGCGCTGATGAAGAACGCCGAACTCGCACTCTATCGCGCCAAGGCCCAGGGCCGCGGCTGCGCCCGGTTCTTCGAGGCGGGGATGGACGAGGATGCGCGCTGGCGCGCCGACCTCGAGGCAGATCTTCGCAGCGCCCTCGCCAACGATGCGATGGACATCTACTTCCAGCCGCTGATGAACACGCGCACGCGCAAGGTTGCAGGCTATGAAACCCTGCTGCGCTGGAACCGCCCTGGCCACGGCCTGGTGTCGCCATCGACCTTCATCAGCTGCGCAGAGGAAACCGGCATCATCGTCCCGCTCGGCGAGTGGGTCATTCGCAAGGCGATCGAGGAAGCATCGCGGTGGCGCGACGATGTCGCCGTAGCAATCAACCTGTCGCCCGCCCAGATGCAGAACCCGTCGCTGGTCGCAACCGTCGTCGGCGCTCTTGCCGCCTCACAGCTTGACCCCGGCAGGCTCGAGATTGAAATCACTGAAACCGTCTTGATGCACGAGACGGAGCACAACCTGCGCACACTCCATGCCCTGCGTGAGGTCGGGGTAAAAATTGCTCTCGATGATTTCGGCACGGGCTATTCTTCGCTGAGCTATCTGCGCGCCTTCCCGTTCGACAAGATCAAGATCGACCAGCGCTTCGTGAAGGACATCGACACCAGCACCGAAAATCAGGCGATCGTCCGCGCCGTCATTTCTCTTGCCCGGGATCTGGGCATGCGCATCACAGCGGAGGGCGTCGAAGACGAGCAGCAGGCCGCCATCCTCGCCGGTCTCGGCTGCTCGGAAGTGCAGGGCTTCCTCTACAGCCGACCGATCCCCGCGAGCGAGATCCAGAAGAAAGATTTCGCCGCGCGCCAGGATGCGAAGATCCTTCCTTTGCGTCGCGTTCGCGCCTAGCGCATCGCGTTTCGACGGCGATGATGCGGACTTGACCAATCGCAAGCGGCGAGAAAAATTTTTACAAATCGGCGCTTGTCCCTTCGAAAATTTTCGCACAATTTCTCCTCGGTTGGATTTGGGGGGACTTTCCTGTTCGAAGGGGAAGAGGCTGCGTATGCACGCAGCGAGGCTTTCGAGCGGCGGCTCGAAGACGCCCGAGCGTGTGGCCGGGCGTGCAATGGCCTTGCAGATCGCTCGCCTGAACTCAGCGCGAAGGGCGGGCTGACAGATGCCCAGCGCGTAGGCGGATGGGCGGTTATCTGGACACTCAGCGTTTTTCTCGTTTTGCGTCCCCAGGCGCTCGGCGCGCTGGCGACCGCGTTCTTCGCCGGCGTTTTTGGCTTGATCATCGTGCTGCGACTATCGGCAACGTTGACGGCGCTACTGCCGGGCCGCACCGGTCCCGCGCGCAAGGTTGCGGATGCCGACCTGCCCGTTCTGACAATACTCGTTCCGCTTTACAGGGAGGGGCCAGACATTGTCTCGGCGCTCATCGGGGCGCTCGGCGAGCTGGACTATCCGCGCGAAAAGCTCGACGTGAAGCTGCTTCTCGAAGCGGACGACCAGGGGACGATCGAAGGCGTGCTGAATTCAAGCCTGCCTTCCTGGTTCGAACTCATCCCCGTACCGCCAGGCGCGCCGCGCACCAAGCCAAAGGCCCTGAACTATGGGCTGGCGTCGGCTCGCGGCGAGGTCGTTGCGGTGTTCGACGCCGAAGACAGGCCATCGCCGGAACAGCCGCGCGAGGCGATAGCCGCGTTCAGATCCGGCGGCCGGGAGCTGGCCGTCGTGCAGGCGCCTCTGCTGATTCACAACGCCGCCGACAGCTGGTTCGCGCGCCAGTTCGAGATCGAGTACGCGATCAACTTTCGCGTCTGGCTTCCCTTCCTTGCGCGAGCGGGCCTCCCCCTGCCTCTGGGAGGAACGAGCAACTACTTCCGCCGCCATCTGCTCGAGGCGGCGGGCGGATGGGATGCCTGGAACGTCACTGAGGATGCCGATCTGGGGCTGCGCCTCGCGCGCTTTGGCGGTAAGGCCACGACGATCTCCTCTCCGACATGGGAAGAAGCGCCCATCCGCTATCGCGATTGGCTGGCGCAGCGGACTCGATGGACAAAGGGCCACCTGCAAACATGGCTGGTTCTCATGCGACAGCCTTTGTCGGCCGCAGCGGAAATGGGCTGGGCCAGCTTTGCATCGGCTCAGCTGACTTTGGGCGGCTCCCTGCTCACTTCGACCATGCACGCGCCGGTTGTCATTTGGCTGCTGCTCGGACTTTTCACCCCCTGGGTCACCCTAGAAGGCTGGCATGCAGCGCTTTTCGGCGTGGGTTATGGCGGCGTGATCGCCGCCGCATTCGCGGCAAAGCTGCCGCGCGTGACGCCGCTCAGCCTGCTTACCCTGCCGCTCTACTGGCCGCTGCTTTCCACAGCCATGGCCTGCGCCCTCTGGGAGATGAAGAGCCGTCCGCATTTCTGGGCGAAAACCAGCCATGGCGTAACTTCGCGGCGCCCCGGACGGGAGGTGCAGGCGCGCTGATTGGTCCTGTCGCCGAGGCTTGCACGGCCCCACGCATCGCGCCATCCCTCGCCGCCATGGAATGGAACATCACCCTTTCGGTCGTCGCGATCGGCGCCATCCTGACCGCGTTTGCGGCCTGGAAATCCGGCCGGCCGCGCAGGGACAGCCCCAGCGCAAAGTGGATTCCGTGGCGGTTCGTCGTGCTCGCCTCAGGCGCCGTGCTGCTGCTGGGCGTCGTTCACGCCATCAATCTGATGGGGGTGCATACCGGGGGCGGAATGCTGGGCGGACCGGCGCGCCCTTGATTCTTGTGCTTCCGGTCGGTAGCCCTGAACGGGCTTTCAGAACCCCCGGGAGTGATTATGGCCGACCTCGAAAAATTCCGGGCAGAAACCCGCGCCTGGCTGGAAGCCAACTGCCCGCAATCGATGCGCACGCCGATAGTAGAGGAAGAAGTCGTCTGGGGCGGCCGCGGACAGAAATTCACCAATCCGGATTCCAAGCTCTGGCTTGAGCGCATGGCCGCTAGGGGTTGGACGGCGCCGGCGTGGCCGAAGGAATACGGCGGCGGCGGCCTCTCCAAGGACGAGGCCATCGTGCTCGACCAGGAATTGAAGGCGATGAAGGCGCGCGCGCCGCTCGCCTCGTTCGGCCTGTGGATGCTGGGGCCGGTGCTGCTCGAATACGCCAACGAGGAACAGAAGAAGCGCTTCCTACCCGATATCGTCCATGGCCGCACGCGCTGGTGCCAGGGCTATTCCGAACCTGGCGCGGGCTCCGACCTCGCCTCGCTGCAGACCAAATGCGAGGACAAGGGCGATCACTGGCTGATCAACGGGTCGAAGATCTGGACCAGCTACGCCAATTGTGCCGACTGGATCTTCTGTCTCGTCCGCACCGATTTCACCAAGAAGCATGAAGGCATCTCCTTCGTGCTGTTCGACATGACCAGCCCGGGCGTCGAGACGCGTCCGATCCTGCTCATCTCCGGCTCCTCGCCCTTCTGCGAAACGTTCTTCACCGACGTGAAGGTGCCGAAAGAGCAGCTGGTGGGCACGCCCGGCAAGGGCTGGGACATCGCCAAGCGTCTGCTGCAGTACGAGCGCATGAATATCTCTGCCACCGGCTTCGGCGCCGACCGTAACGCCGGCTCCTCGCTTGCCGACATCGCCAAGAGGTATGTCGGCGTGAAGGACGGCATCCTCGCCGACGGCGATCTGCGCGGCCGGATTTCCAAGCAGATGATGTACGAGCAGGCCTTCCTGCTCACCATTCAGCGCAACACCGAGCTGGCCAAGGCCGGCGCCGATGTCGGCCCTGGCACGTCGATCGTAAAGTACGCGGCAGCCAAAATGAACCAGAACAAGACCGAGCTTCAGGTCGAGGCCATGGGCCATCAGGGCCTGGGGTGGGAGGGCGATGGTTTCCGCCCCGGCGAAATCATGTCCACCCGCGCGATGCTGCGGGCCAAGGGCAACTCGATCGAAGGCGGCACGTCAGAGGTGAACCTCAACGTCGTCGCCAAGCGCGTGCTCGGCCTGCGCGACCACCAGTAGTCATCACCGCATCAGGAACCTCAGCAACCGCTTGGCGCGCGCTCCATAGGGCGGCGCGAGCAGGTTTGCGGCATTGAAGAAGCCGGTGCGGAACACGCCGCGGGCATGGGTGAACCGGTCGAAGCCCGCCCGTCCGTGATAGTGCCCCATCCCGCTGCCCCCCACGCCGCCGAACGGCAGCCCCTCCTGCGCAATATGAAGCAGCGTGCCGTTGACCGTGACGCCGCCCGACTGGGTGCGGTTGAGCACATAGGTCTGCTCTCCACGATCTTCAGCGAATACGTAGAGCGCCAGCGGGTGCGGCTGAGACGCGACCGTCTCGATGGCGTCGTCCAGCGTCTCATACCCAAGGATCGGCAGGACGGGACCGAAGATTTCCTCGCGCATCAGCACGCTGTCGGCAGGCGGGTTCAGCACGACAGTGGGCGGCATCAGGCGGCGCGACCGGTCGGAAGGCACGGGATGGCGCAGCACCAGCGCTCCGCCCCGTTCCGCCTCGGCAATCGCATCGATCATGCGATCGAAAGCCCGCTCGCTGATCATGGTGGAATAGTCAGCGCCGAGATCCGGATAGGCGCGCAGGGCGTGTGTGAAAACGGCCTGGCCTACTTCCTCGGTCTTACCCCGCGGGGCCAGCACATAGTCCGGCGCAATGCAGGTCTGGCCGGCATTGACGAACTTGCCTTGCGCGATGGCCTTCACCGCTTTTCCGATCGATGCTGACGGACAGATCACCGCCGGAGATTTACCGCCAAGCTCCAGCGTCGTCGGCACAAGCCCCCCCGCCGCGGCCGCGGCCGCCTTGCGGCCGATGCTGGTCGATCCGGTGAAGACCAGATGATCGAACGGCAGCCGAGTGAAGGCAGCCGCGATGTCAGGCCCGCCGGTTACAACTGCAACAGTATCCTCGCCAAACGCATTCGCGATGGTTTGCTTTAGCAGCTCGGAGAACTGAGGCGTCTGCTCGGATGGCTTGATGATCGCGCGATTGCCGGCCGCTAGCACGTCGACCAGCGGCGAAAGCGCTAGCTGCAGTGGATAGTTCCACGGGCTGACGATGCCGACGACGCCGAGCGGCTCGTGACGCACCCAGGCCGAGCCGGGCCAGAAGGTGAAATCCACATCACGCGGCGATGGCTGCATCCACCAGCCCACCTGGTTGCGGGCATAGCGAATGGAGGAGAGCAGGACCACGGATTCGAGAAGCGCCGTCTCGAACTGCGAGCGGTTGCCGAAATCGGCGGAAATCGCCCTGGCGAACTCGTCGCCTTTCGCCCGGACCAAGTCAGCGAGCTGCTTCAACCGCTCCCGGCGAACCTTGAGCGACGGCGCGCCCTCGCGCTTTTGGATCGCCCGTTGGAGCTCCAGTATCCGCATGGCGTCGACTGCTTCGGTCATGTCAGGATTTGCCTTGCGGAATCGGTCCGGGTCATTCGCGCCTCCTCCGACTCAAGGCTCCGGCAGCCTAGCACCGACCGTGCGCGTCCGCTCCTTCCCTGCTAGGCTCCCAGGAACTTGCCGGAGACGATTCCTTGAAGCTGCAGTTCTGGTTCGAATTCGCGTCAACCTATTCCTACCCCGCCGTCATGCGGGTCGAAAAAGCAGCGGTGGCGCGGGGCGTTGAGGTGGAATGGCGCCCGTTCCTGCTCGGCCCCCTGTTCCATGCCCAGCAGGGGATGAAGGACAGCCCTTTCAATGTCGTGCCAGTCAAAGGCTCGTATATGTGGCGCGACCTAGAGCGCATCTGCGAGAAGCACAACCTGCCTTTCCGCCGGCCGCATCGCTTCCCGCAAAACGGGCTGATGGCGGCGCGGATCACACTCTCCCTTCCACAGGCCGAACGGCCCAATTTCGTGAAGGCGGTCTATCAGGCCAATTTCGTCCACGACCGCGACATTTCCGACCCCCAGATCCTCCACGCCGCGGCCAGGCGCGCCGGGCTCGATCCGCTGGAAGTGCTGGGCGCCATGAATTCCGAGCCGATCAAGGACCAGTTGCGAGAAGAGACCGGCCGCGCCGCCGATCTGGGTATTTTCGGCGCCCCCAGCTTCGTAACCGAGGACGGCGAGCTTTTCTGGGGCAATGACAGGCTCGAGGATGCCCTTGATTGGGCAGTGCGTGGAACGCTAAGACCCAACTCCCAGAACTGACAAAGCGGTATGTGGGCCGCGAACAAGGGGATTGGCTGATGGCGTTCGTGCTCACCGAAGAGCAGCAAATGCTGCGCGACAGCGCACGGGCGTTCGCCGCCGAAAAGCTTCCCGTCAGCCAGCTTCGCGCGCTGCGCCAAAAAGGCGGCGAGGAAGGCTATGACAAGACCTCCTGGAAGGAGATGGCCGAACTCGGCTTTACCGGCGTCATCGTCCCGGAAGAGTTTGGCGGATCGGCTTTCGGCTATGTCGGCCTCGGTCAGGTTCTGGAAGCGCAAGGGCGCACCATCGCATCGACGCCCCTGCTATCGACCGCTCTCGCCGGCGCATCGGCCCTGCTGATTGCAGGCAATGAAAAGCAGAAGGCGGCCCACCTTCCGAAGATCGCTTCGGGCGAACTCCTGACCGCGCTGGCGATCGATGAAGGCCCACACCACGATCCTTCGCACGTCGCGCTCGCAGCCAGGAAATCAGGCGGCGGCTACGCGCTCTCGGGCGAGAAGCGCTACGTGGTCGATGGCGCTGCCGCCGGCCTGCTCCTCGTCGCCGCGCGGACATCCGGACAGGCTGACGATACCAACGGCATCACGCTCTTCCTCGTGCCGGGGGCCGCCAAGGGCGTAACGCGCACAGTCCTCAAGACGCTCGATGCGCACCCTGCCGCCAACATCACCTTCGCCAATGTCGAGGTCGGCGTGGACGCCGTGCTTGGCCCCGTCGATGGCGGTCATGCCGTGCTGGATTCGATCCTCGACCGCGCCCGTATCGGTCTTGCGGCGGAGATGCTGGGCGCCTCGGACGCTGCTTTCGAGATGACGGCTGAATATCTCAAAGTGCGGAAGCAGTTCGGCCAGCTGATCGGCTCATTCCAGTCGCTGCAGCATCGCGCGGCGATCATGTTCACCGAACTGGAGCTGACGCGCTCCTGCGTCGCCGCTGCGCTGGCGGCCCTGGACAACAACGCCAACAATGTCGCGGAGCTGGCTTCGCTGGCGAAAGCGCGAGCGGGCGAAACGCTGCACCTCGTGTCCAGCGAAACGGTGCAGATGCACGGCGGCATCGGCATGACCGATGCGCACGACAGCGGCCTCTACATGAAGCGTGCACGCGTTCTGGAAGCGCTCTACGGCAGCGAAGCCTTCCACCGCGACCGATACGCCCGGCTGCAGGGTTTCTAGAGCGCCGGCCGGTCGGCCAAGGCATCACCCTCGTGAGTGGTGTCGCGCCCGGCCAGCAGGAAGACGCCCAATACGCTGGCGACAAGGCCCGCAGCCAGCGTAAGAAGCGATGGCGCCGTCCGCATGGCTTCCGGCAGCACCAGCATTACCAGCGGCCAGGTAAGCACGGCCACACGGGCGAGACCTTTCCGGCGCCAGCACAGGACGATGGCGATGATGCCGACCATCCAGAACGCCGCAAAGGTGAACCCCGTCGACAGCAGGGCCGCCATGGCCGGCTTCAGGGGATGGGCAGCAGCAGCCGTATCAAGAGCGCGCTGCTGAAACGGCTCCCACCCGAGAATGTTTATCGTGGCGTAGCTAGCAGTCGCGCCAGCGAACCATATCCAGCGCGAAACATTCTGCTTCGCATCCATCGATTGAAAGGCTTCAGCCATCCGGAAACTCCACTGAAAGTCGGACACTGAATCGGACGTCTTAGCTCATGGCAGTGTTGCACAATTCACACGGTCACGGAAGCGCCACCTGCCCGCTTTCTGGGCCCTTCTACCCGGCCGCCCGCCAACAAGCCGCGTGACCTAGAGTACGCCCTGGGAAGCCGATCCAGTGACGGTCGAAACAGAAGGACCAGTTACGCGGAAGAAGCGACCGCCGCCGATCCCCTTGCTCGAAAATGCTGAACTCCATTCCGAACGAGACGCCAGCAAGTCGCGGCGCCGTACGAAGGCGAAGCAAAAACACAATCGCCTGGCCGCCGCGTCGCTGGCGCTAGGGCCAGCTAACCTGTATGCGGAGCACGATTTAGGAGGGGATGCACATGATTGAGAACCTGTTTTCGTTGAAGGGGCGCGTGGCGCTCGTCACCGGCGGATCGCGCGGCATCGGCAAGATGATCGCGCAGGGCTTCGTTGAAAGCGGCGCCAAGGTTTACATCTCCGCCCGCAAGGCCGACGCGTGCGACGCTACTGCCGCAGAGCTGTCGAAATTTGGCCAGTGCATCTCCTTGCCGCAGGACATCTCGACAGTCGCGGGCGCAAAAGCCCTCGCCGAGCAGATCTACAAACTCGAAGGCAAGCTCGACATCCTCGTCAACAATGCCGGCGCCGCCTGGGCTGCAGACTTCGACGAGTTCCCGGAGCATGGCTGGGACAAGGTGATGAACCTCAACGTCAAGTCGCCCTTCTTTCTCACCCAGGCTCTGCACGCCGCTCTGAAGAAAGCCGCGAGCGCGGGCAGGCCAGCGAAAGTCATCAACATCTGCTCGATCGACGGCATCAAGCTCAACCCGCTCGAGACCTATTCCTACCACGCGTCGAAAGCGTCCCTGCTCTATCTCACCAAGCGGATGGCCGCGCGGCTGGTGCAGGACCACATCGTCGTGACCGCAATCGCACCCGGCCCCTTCGCCTCGGAGATGAACCGCGCGGCGCGTGACCAGGAGGCGGCTGTGGCCGAGCGCACGCCGATGCGCCGTATTGGCCGTGATGAAGACATGGCGGGCGCGGCAATCTTCCTGGCGTCGAGAGCGGGCGACTATGTCTGCGGCGATTCGATCGCAGTCGACGGCGGCATCGCCTATGCCAGCCTGCCGGTCAGGGACGCCTAGACCGGCATTGTTACGGAACCAGATTGGTTCCGTTCGACTGACAAATATCTCCCGCTGGGCTTGCGGAACCGCTGCAAGGCGAGACCCGTTGTTCGTTGACATCAGCAATATGCGCCGCAAGCGCAGGAGAGCGCCATGAACACGCATGTCGAAGACCTCATCGTCAATCCCAACCGCCACTTCGGTCATCCGGTCGACGTGCTGAACGAGCCTGCGCTTTCGATAGACGACAAGCGTCATATCCTTGAAAGCTGGAAGCTGGATGCGCGACGTCTTGCCGAAAGCACCGCCGAAAACATGTCCGGCGGCGAGGAAACCGACCTGCGCGACGTCTCGAAAGTGCTGATTCAGCTAAACGAAATGGACGAGGCGCCAGTCGCAAAGCAGCACGGTCCGAAACTTGCGACCATAAACACCAAGGGCGTCGGAACCGGCATGGGCCTGGGCGCCATTGTCGGTGCGGGAGCCGGCCTGCTCATCACGGCCGCTACAACGCCTTCACTTGCCGTGATCATGCAGGCGACTGTCGTCAGCGTGATTTTTGGCGGCGTAACTGCCGCAATCCAGGATGCAGTGCGGGTCTAGGCTGGAACAGTCCGGCCTCCGACAACGTTGCTGCTCTGAACTCAAGGAGAAATGACATGAAAATTCTCGCCATCACTGCCGGCGTGGCCGCCGCCATCGCCCTCGCCGCTTGCACCTCCACCGGCAACACCGAGCGCGGCGCGCTCGGCGGCGCCGCGCTCGGCGCCCTCGCCGGCGCTGCAATCGGGAACAATGTCGGCTCCGGCGACGCTGAAGCCGGCGCCGCCATCGGCGCAGTCGTCGGCGGCGTAGGCGGCGCCGCTGTCGGCAGCCAACAAGACAAAACCCAACGCGCCGGCGAAGCCTCCGGCCAATACCAGACCGGACCCAACGGCGAGCCGCTTCTCTACGACCGCCAGGCGGGCCGCTACTACTTCGTCGACCGCCGCAGTGGCCGCACCTATTGGGCTGACGGCCAGTATCGCGGCTAGTTCAGCGTCCGCACGATTGGGCCAGAGGAGCGCCGGGCGACCGGCGCTCGTTCCAATGTACGGCAACGCTCAAGTTTTGGAACCATGCCGCCGCTCGGTCGTTTTCCTGTCGGAGAATTGAAGCAGGGCCTCATGACCGACATTCGCGAGAAGGAAATCGCAGACCAGATCGACCGCGAGATCGCCTCATCCGACGGCCTCGTCGCACTTGTCCTCTGCCTGGCAGCGGCAGCTGGGCTGGCCGTAGCTGGTGTCGCCTCATTTGTGAGCGCGGCCGGCTAGGGAACCCGTCGCAACAGTCCCGCGTTGATGCCTCGGGACATCATGAAAACAATCGCAGTGCTCAATCCAGCATCCGGCTCCGTCGCGGCCGACGGCGCCGAGCGTTTGCGGGCGGCTCTGGAGGCTGCCGGCGTATCTGGCGCCGAACTGGTCGAGATCGACCGTTCCGATTGCGAGACGCAGCTCAAGCAGCTCGCCGACGCCAAGCCCGACATATTTGTGGTATGGGGCGGGGATGGGACACTGCGCTCCGCCCTCACGACGGTCGGCAAGACGACCCCCAACCTGCTGCTGCTGCCAGGCGGCACGATGAACCTGCTCACCCGCTCGATCCACGGCGAGAAGACCTGGGAGCAGGTGTTGAGCAGCGTTCTCGCCGCGCCCAAGCGCGTCACCCTCCCCGCAGGCAAGGTCAACGGCGAGTTCTTCTACTGCGCTATGCTGGCCGGCGCCCCGGCGCGGTTTGCCGAAGCGCGTGAAAGCCTGCGCCGCGGCGAACTTGCAAGAGCTGCGAGCGAGGCAGCGGCGGCCCTGGAAACACTTGGCACGCTTCACCTCGACGCCCGCTATCGCGACGGCTACACGTTCGAGCGTTCAAGCCTTCCACCCACCAGCGTCATCGGCGCCCTCGTCGGTCCGCTTGCTCGCGACCATGCGATGGAAATCGCGGCGCTGACCGAGCCAACTGCCGGGGCTGCGCTCAGTGTCGTTTGGTCATCCTTCATCTCGGACTGGCGCAATGCGCAGAATATCACCATCGCGCCGGCCCGTTCGCTGATCATCGAAACCGAGGATGGAGACATTCCGGTTATCATAGACGGCGAAGCGATGGACGCCGGCGACCGGGTCCAGGTCAGCTATATCGAGGAAGCGGCGCAGTGCCTGACAGCGGGGTAGATCGCAAACAGATACGCCTGTTGCACATGTCCGACGTCCATTTCGGCGCCGAGGACAGGGAAGCCCTACGCGCCCTCGAGAAATTCGCCGCCGACATCAAGCCAGACGCCGTGGTCATTGCGGGCGATATTACGCAGAGCGGCAAGCGCGGCCAGTTCGAAGAGGCCCGCGCATGGTTCGACCAACTGGGCGTTCAGGTCATCGCCGCGCCGGGAAACCACGACACGCCGGTGTTCCACCTGGCCGCCCGAGTGGTCGCCCCGTTTGACCGCTACGCTCGCTACATGGCTGGGCTGGACGCGGTGGGCGGGTTGATCGAACTCGGCGGCGGTCTGGTGCGCATTTCTGCGATCAACACAGCGCGTGGCGTACAGGGCCGCATCAACTGGGCCGATGGCGTCATCGATCTCAAAGACCTGGAGGCTGCTCTGGAACGGCTTGCGGGCGGACCTAGGGATGCCTGGCGTATCCTGGTGTGCCATCATCCCCTGGCGGAGCCGGGACATTCGCTCATCGCCGTGGACACCCGCCGCGGAGGCGAAGCCCTGCGGCGATGCGCAGCCGCCCGTGTCGACGCCATTCTTACCGGCCACATCCACGACGCCTTCGCGCATCCGCTCAAGGCCGCGCACCGGCCTATTGTGCAGATGGGATCGGGCACCCTCTCCACGCGACTGCGCGCAACACGGCCCAGCTTCTGCGTTGTCAGCATCGACGGGGAGCACATGGTGCAGGAGATCTGCACCATTGACCGCAACGGCTTGGAGATTCGGCGCAACTACGATTCTGCCGCCAGCTTCAGCCATGGAACCCACGACGGAACCCAGTCTGAACAAGCCCGTTGATACCCCGGGGAGTATCGGCCCGAGGCGATGTCCTCGGGCATTTCTCGAAGAGGTAGTCATGCTTAGCTGGGCGCTCGTTTTCCTTGTCATCGCCATCATCGCGGCGGTGCTTGGCTTCGGCGGCATTGCGGCCTCGGCCGCGGGAATCGCCAAGATCCTATTCTTTATCTTCCTGGTGCTGTTCGTCATTTCCGCCGTCATGGGCGCAACCCGGCGCGGCGCGTAGCAACTGGCCAGCCGAATTGAAAGCAGCCTGGTCGAAAGACCGGGCTGCATTGCATTATGAACTACTGTCCGCCAGTCCCGTCATTGCCGTTTCCGGTTGAATGGCTCGGCGCGGGCATGGCGCCCGTAACGCCGTTGACGCGCGGCATGCGAATGCGCACCAGCCTCCCGCCTGACCGCACGCGCTCCTCTTCAAGCTTTCCGTGAACTTGTTTGGCGAAGGCCAACATCAACGTCGAGCCCAGACCGGCGCCCGTCGCCGCCTCTGCTTCTTCACCGCCTATGCCGTCGTCCTCGATCGACAGCACGGTCTGGCTGTCGCCGATGCGATAGGTCACAGACACGCGCCCGCCGCGCACGCTGCGTCCGATGGGAAAAGCGTGCTTCACCGCGTTCGTGACAGCCTCCGCCGTGAACAGGGCCAAGGGCACGGCGACGTCGGCGTCGATCGTGTCGTCATCGATCGAGCTGTCGATCCGGATTTTCTGGTCTTCGGCGCCCAGCGCCTGGTCAAGCTGAGAAACGAGGTCGCCGAAGAAATTCCTCGCCTCGACCGAGCGGATATCGTTGTGCTCGTAAAGCGAGCGGTGGATCAGCGACAACGCATTGATCCGCGCCCGCACATCGTCCAGCACCGCGACGGCGGCAGGATCCTTCACGTTGCGGCTCTGCAGACTGAGCAGGCTGTTGATGATCTGAAGGTTGTTCTTCACGCGGTGATGGATTTCTTTCATCGCCGCATCGCGCGCTGCGATAGCCATTTCGAGGCGGGAGGTGCGGTCGCGAACGCGCACCGCCATCTCCTCCATCGTGTCGGCAAGCACATTGATCTCGCCGGGCGCTGCGCGTTTGGCGCGGATCGGCTGCACCGACAGTTTGCCACTGGCGTAGAGCCCGGCGATGCGGCGGAGATAGTCGAGCCACCGCAGCACAAGCCTGTCGGTCGCGAGCCACGCCGTTACCAGCGCCAGCAGCCAGGCGAGCAGCGGCAGTGCGAAATTGCCGAAGGCGCTGACATTCTCCCGAGCGATAGGCGCGAGGCGCGGGGCCGATAGAACTGAAAAGAATTTGCTTTGGGCAAGGGGAACCACGGCGATGTCGCGCTGTTCGCCATTGCTCGAAGCCGCGGTGAAAAACCCGCCTTCGCCCTTGCCCAGTGAAGCGATTATCTTCGGGTCAAACGCCTCCCAGTGGCTGCTTCCAAAGACACGGCCGGTCTGATCCGCCAGTGCGATCTCGCTTCCCTTCTCAAGGTCGGCGCGGTCGAGCCGGTAGATGAGCGACTCGACTGGCGCTGACAGTACAAGCGCGCCGTCAAAACTCCCGTCCGGGTTCAGGCGACGCTTGGCGGACGTGATCGTCCAGAGCTTTGTGACAGCGCCGAAGTAGGCGGCGGACTGGGCGAAGTCGATATCCGAATTTCTGATGTCGCGATACCAGTCGCGGTCAACGACGGGCACGCCCTGGGCGCCCTCCGTCGTCGAGCATCGCACGACGCCATCGGCATTGATGACGGCCAGGGTGCTGAACTGGGGAAGCAGCTCGATCGTCTCCTTCAGACGGCTCGTGCAGGGATCTGGGCCGATCAGGGAATTGATCACGTCGAGCAGCGCTGGCGCCGAGATCAAGACGCTGGCTGCGCGATTGGCGGATTCCTCCGCTATGAGCAGCATGGTTTCGCGCCGGCGCTGCGTTTCGCGCTCGATATCTTCCGACCACCGCACGCCGCCAATCACGAGGACCGGCGACAGCGCCACCGCGAAGATCAGCAGCAGCAGGATGCGGAGGGAAAGACGTCTGGGAGCAGCGATGCCCTCACCTGTCGCCGTTTCTCGACCTGGTCCCGCCCCCGCCTGCGAGCGCGGCTGCCTGTTCGAGAATATCGTCGAAAGCCTTTTCCGCAGGGATATCGTGGTCGTCATTTGCTTGCCTCGGTCCCGCCTCGGACAGCAGCACTTCCAACGCACGACGCGCGCGGCTCACCCGGCTTTTGATCGTCCCGACTGCGCATTCGCAGACCTGCGCCGCCTCTTCATAGGCCATACCACCTGCGCCGACGAGAATGAGAGCTTCGCGCTGGTCGTCCGGCAGTTTGGCCAGCGCCGTACGCAGTTCAAGGAGATCCATCGGCGCCGTCGGATCGTCATTGGCGAGCAGTGTGTTCTCCGCCATTTCGGCGTCCAGCGGCGTGGTGCGCCAGCTGCGTCGCTTCTCCGAATAAAACTGGTTGCGCAGGATAATGAAGGTCCAGGCTTTGATACTGGTGCCCGGCTCGAAGGAATCGCGCGCCTTCCAGGCCTTGGCCAAGGCTTCCTGCGCCAGATCGTCGGACTGGGTGGGATCGTTGCACAGGCTTCGCGCGAACGCCCGCAGGTGGGGGATCGCTGCGATCAACTCCTGCTTGAAGGTGTCTTCCTGTTCCACCATCACCTGATCGCGCTACGATTATGTCTTCACGGGGCGCCCGACATGCGCTGGCTCGGTAGACTCGATCTCAAGGCTTTTTTTTTGCGGGTCGGGAACCGGCTTCCGCTCGTCCGCCTCTTCAAGGAAGGAGAGGAATTCGTCAGGCACATCTTCGCTTACGACGCTGTCGTACATCTGCCTCAGCCGGCGGCCGAGCGGATCCTGACGCCGCCGGGCGACGCGAGCGTCCACTGACTTCGCTCCCGAATCCCCAGAGTGATCTTGTCCCATCTTTACGATACAACTTTTGTTGTTGCTGCTGGTTCGGAGAATACCCCGCTTCAGGCCCAGAACGCCCGCGGATGGGTTATGGTTCCGACGGTACCGCAAAAAACGGGGAACCCGGCCCATCAACGAGCGTTTCGTGTTTCATAGGCGGGACTTGTTTGAGGCGTGAGGGAGTTTTTATGAGCCTTGTCAAGCAACTTGGGCCGCATTTGCCCTATCTGCGCCGGTATGCCCGTGCGCTTACGGGCGCGCAGAAGAGCGGTGACCTCTACGTCAAGGCTGCACTTCAGGCGTTGGCCGCCGGGGAAGCTGAGCTTGAGCAGCTCCCGCCCAAGGTCGCCCTCTACAAGCTCTTCCAGGCGATCTGGAGCCAGACCGGCGCCAAGCTGGAAACGGCGCCGGATCAGGGCGATGCGATCACCCAACGCGTGCTTCGCATCCCGCCGCGCCACCGCCAGGCTTTCTTGCTGACCGCTCTCGAAGGCTTCCCGATCGACGAAGCCGCCCAGATTCTCAACGAAACCGCTGAAGGCGTCCGCAGCCTGATCTCGCGCGCGCAGCGCGACATCGAAGCGGAGCTTGCGACCGAAGTCCTGATCATCGAGGACGAACCCGTCATAGCGGCGGATATTGAGGCGCTGGTGCTGGATCTCGGCCACCGCGTCACGGCAGTTGCGACGACCCGCTCCGAAGCTGTCGCCGCCGTGAAGGCGCGCCGCCCTGGCATCGTGCTGGCGGACATACAGCTTGCTGACGGGTCGTCGGGCATCGATGCAGTGAACGACATCCTTAAGGGGATGGATGTGCCGGTAATCTTCATCACCGCCTTCCCCGAACGCCTGCTGACCGGCGATAAGCCAGAGCCGGCCTTCCTGATTACCAAGCCGTTCCAGCCGGAGACCGTGAAAGCGGCGATCGGCCAGGCGCTTTTCTTCCACGTCGAGCGGCCGGTCGCGGCCTGAACCCAAACTCCGGCGATTCGCCGCCGGGGTCCGGGAGCTGTCACGCGATATTCGTTAAGACGTGTTTACCTCCACTGGAACCGCCTGTCAGGCAGGGGCGTTGAATCCCTGACCAAGGGGTTTTGGTGATGTCTGCAATAATGAGAATTCTATCGATCGTGAGCGCCGTTGCGGCGCTGGCTTTGCCGATGGCTGCGCAGGCTCCAACGCCTTCAAGCACGGCGAAATCAGCTTCCCTGTCGATGCCGGGAGCCAAGCGGGGCCTTGCAGGCAAGTGGACATGCATGTCGCGCACGACTGTTGAGATCTCACCGGTGTCCTACGACACGCGAGGGATGGCGAGTGCGTGGGTGATGGTGCAGCGGGACAAGGGCGAGATCGTCGCCGCCGAGCGCGTCAGCATCGGGGAAGTCGAGCAGCTTCGCCGCCTGCCCTGCGGGACGCCGGAGAGCGATCTCGGCGGCATTGCCCTGATCGGCTAGCTTGTACTGAAAATCAGATGGCCTCGCTGCGGAAGGTGCGCGTTGGCGCAGCCGGCGCGGGTTCGATCTCGTCGGGCGTGTCGCTGGCCTTGCGGAAGAGGACGTCGACCTGGTTGAGGTGGCCGGGCGGGTAGTCGCCGGATTTCACAGCCTGCGCCGCGATGCGGATGCGGTCGACCGACAGCCCGCGAGAAACCAGATCGGCGACGACCATCGAGAGGCGCTCGAGCGCGACGGTGACGGCGCGGTCGCCGTCGGCTTTGGGATCGAAGCGGGCGACGATGTCTATGTGGTCGGGCTCGCAGTCGGTGGCCGTCTCGCCGATCTTGCCGATCAAGGCCTGGGCCTGGGGCGAGGCGGTGACGTCGCCTGTCGCGAAGTAGATTTTCACTGCGCCTCGCGGGCAGGACGCGGCGGGGGCTTTTGCGGCGGGGTTGCTGGCCTGAGCGGTCTGGGCCCCCGCGCTGGCGGACGCCAGGGCCAGGAGCCCGGCAGTCGCGCTTATTAGCAAAAGGGCACGCATCATAGTTACCGTATGGAAATCCCGGTTACCGGACATCTTAACATGCATGACCGGCGCCGGAAGTAGAGCCGCCGCGCAGGTTTATGACCTGCGCGGTGAAATAGCCCGAACTCGATCAGTTTTTGGCGTCGTCGGCGGCATTTTCGACAGCCGCGCCGGCGGCCTGAGCGTCCTTGCCGACGCCTTCAACCGTGTTGCAGGCGGTGGCGGCAGCCGCCAGCAGGAACGCAAAAGCCGCGAATGTAAGTTTCATCAGTATTCTCCACATGTCCCGTCAGCCTTAACGGCCGACCACAGTCTCAACGCCGCGCGCATCGCGATGTTCCGTGGCCGGCCAGCAATGGCTATGGACGCGCCTTAGGTGGCGAACCGGTCACATGAGGGAACACCATTCGAGCGGGCGCGTTCGATCTCCTGCATAAGCTGGAGGAAATCCGCCATGCTTGGATGGGCTCTTGTCTTCTTCGTTCTGGCGCTTGCGGCTGCGGCGCTCGGGTTCGGCGGCCTGGCGGGTATGGCCGCTTCGATCGCGCAGATCCTGTTCGTCGTCTTTCTTGCGCTGACGGTGCTCGCCTTCGTTGTGAGAGCGGTACAGGGACGATCGGTATTGTAGGCATCCGCCCTCGGCGGATAAGGAGCGGGCAGGCGTAAGCTGGCCTCGTTTCGTTTACGCATATGCCAGCGGCTCCGGAAGCTGGCGCTTCGGAGCGGTTAAGGTTGGGTTCGAGCGCGTTCAGCTAGGCGCGCGCGAGTCCTGGAATCCAGAGACAGCTACAGGTGTCATCCCGGCCGGAAGCGCGTGAGCGCTGGAGAGCCGGAACCCATGGATCTGCGAGACCCGATGCCGGGGAATGGATCCCGGCCATCCTTGTTTGAGAATGGGCTTCGCGCTTCCGGGATGACAATCCCCTTGGGGCGCCAGCCCGTGGCTAACGGCGGCAATCCCGTCCGCCCTTCGCTTCCGCTTCGGGCGTTCCTCGCTCGATTTTGCCCACTGGACCAAATCGTCCCTGCGGGACCGCTCCTCACCGGCAGGAGGACTTCGGTCGTCTCACGGCTGCTTGCGTTTGCAGCGGCGGTTCGGCATCCGCCTCGTCGTCGTCGTCGTCGTCGACGACGGGGACGAGGGCGGGCCGGGGGCGTGCTCCTCGATTTTGTCGCGGTCCTGTTGGGGCAGAGACGCAGGCGCTGGCGGCGTGTCACACTCACGCGCCCGGCGGCTGGGGCTCATCTGGAGAGGTTGCGGCGACGGCCGACCAGAGCATCGCAAACGCACGCAGCAGCGCCTCCATCCAGTGATGGATCGGCGAAGGGGTCCTACTCCAGTTTGCGCGCGGGTGTGCCGTGGTCATGACCGGCATTATGCGCCCGCCCCGGAGGGCGTAGGAAAACTCTCCAGGATTTTTCTGAATCTTTTTTCTAGAGCGCTGGATTCACTCGGGAGATTTTTCTCGAAACCGCCCGCAGATGTGGGCCCGGTAACGCATTTATCCCACAACCCGCCGGGCGGCCTGACGGGTAGCGGAGGCCAGTTCCCTTAGCCGGAAAAGTGCGTATGTTCCCGCCCTCGCGAGCCAGGTCGGGCCTGTAGCTCAATGGTTAGAGCCGGCCGCTCATAACGGTCTGGTTGCAGGTTCGAGTCCTGCCGGGCCCACCAACTCATCGTGCAAAGACGTTCGACACCGTCCGTCGGCGCCCAACAGTCTCCAGATTTCGTACCGAAATTTTCATGTGACGACCCACTGACGTCCGGACCGGTCCGCTGGCGTCGGCGAACATCGTCGGCACGACTAGAGCGGCGTGTCGCGCGCGAGCTGGATGCGCTGATCCGCATCAACGGTCCGCCCGAGACCATCGTCAGCGACAATGGCAGCGAGCTGACCAGCTGGGCGATCCTCGAATGGCGGAACGCGACCGGGGTCGGCTGGCGCTACATCGCGCTGGGCAATCCCCAATAGAACGGCTTCATCGAGTCGTTCAACGACAAGCTCCGCGATGAATGCCTGAACGAGGAGGTGTTCGACAGCCTGTGACACGCTCGCCGCGTCCTTGGCCACAGGCGCCACGACTACAATCATGTGCGCCCCCACCCGGCCCTCGGCGGCATCCCGCCGGCGACCGCGCGCGGGTCGTCCGAACTTTGTGGGGGCTCAACGCCCCCGCGCGCTCGCAGGCTGAATGAAGGCGAGTTATGAAACCTCGGAACTCTCTGAGAGAGCGCGGGACCCGAGGGTCAGGTCAAGCGGACCCTGCTCGCCAGCCAAGAGCAATTTCCAGAGTCGCCCGGCTTTCGGCCAAGCGAACTGATCAAGATCAATGCTCTCGGAGCTGGCGGCGCAATCCTTAATTCGATGTATTGAGGAGAGGCCCGTGGGCAAATCGTTGAATCGGATCCTGCTGATTATCGGCGCCCTGGTGCTGATACCGGTCGTAATGGCTGTTTTCTCGATCAACACCATTCCAACCAAGGAAGAGCGCGCGAAAGCTGCCTGGGCTGACGTCCAGAGCCAGTATCAGCGACGCGCCGATCTCGTTCCGAACCTGGTTGCGACGGTATCCGGCTATGCGCAACAGGAGAAAGACGTGCTTACCGCGGTGACGGAAGCACGGGCGTCCGCCACCCAAATCAAGGTAGACCTTTCGACGCTGACAGATCCGGCCACATTTGAAAAGTACCGCGCCGCTCAGGACCAGCTTTCCGGAGTGCTGGGAAGATTGCTGGCCATCAGCGAGAATTATCCGGACCTCAAGTCGAACCAGAACTTCCTGACGCTGCAGAGTCAGCTGGAAGGGACCGAAAACCGTATCGGCATTGCTCGGCGCGATTTCAACGAGGCCGTGCGGGGCTTGAATACGGAGCTTCGCACCTTCCCAGGCGTGATGTGGGCGGCAACACTCTATCGCTCGTCAAAACCGATGCAATTGTTCGAAGCGGCGCCGGCTGCGCAGGAAGCTCCCAAGGTGGAATTCCCACCGGCCTCGCCGTCGCCGGACAAGCCTCAATGACGGCATTCATCGCCCGCGGGTTAGGATCTCTGCTACTTGCTGTCGGGCTTGCGTTTTGCCTGCCGGCCCACGCAGAACCGACCTTCCCCGCTCTCATCGGGCGTGTGGTCGATCAAGCCGACGTGCTGCCCACACAGGTTGAGACCCAACTGTCCGCAAAACTGGAAGGCCTGGAGGCAAGCACGTCACGGCAGCTGGTGATTGTGACCGTCTCGTCGCTCCAGGGCTATGAGATCGAGGATTACGGGTATCAGCTTGGCCGAGCCTGGGGGATCGGCGAGGCGCGAAAAGACACCGGCATTCTTTTTCTCGTAGCCCCAAACGAGCAGCGAGTTCGGATCGAAGTTGGCTATGGCCTTGAGCCCATCCTCACCGACGCACTTTCGAACGCCATCCTTCAAGGCGAAGTTCTTCCCCGGTTCCGGGATGGAGAGATTTCCGATGGGATCGTCGCTGGGGCGGATGCCCTGATCCAGCACCTGTCGCTCCCCCCGGACCAAGCCAAGGCTCGGGTTGCCGAATTGGCATCCGGCGAAGCCAAGACGGATTTGTTCTCACTCTTCATGCTCGGGCTTGTCGTCTTTTGGATTGTGACCGGACTGATTGGAGCAATTACCGGTCGGAGAACCGATATCTGGTTCTGGCCGCTGTTCTTCCTGATGCGTGGCGGCGGACGCGGTGCAAGAGATGCGTTTCATGGCCGCGGCGGATCGTTTGGGGGCGGCGGCGCCTCCGGGAGGTGGTGAGATGCTGCTGACGGCGAAGGACCATGAGCGCATCCAACAGGCTGTGCAGGAGGCCGAGACCAAAACACGCGGCGAGATCGTCTGTGTCGTGGCGGAGGAGGCCTCCGACTACAGTGAGGTGCCGCTGATTTGGGCTGCCGCCATTGCCTTGGCGGCCCCATCCATCCCGCTGACATTCATGTCGATTGTCATCACCGTGCGGCAAGTCTTTCAAGGTTGGGAGGCGACTGAATGGGTGAGCGCGCAGTCCCTGGTCCAGGGGATGGCGTTGCTGGCGGCGATGCAATTCGGCCTGTTCGTTCTGGTGACGGCCCTTGCGTTCATACCGAGCGTTCGCCGCTTCCTGACACCGGGGATGCTCAAACGCAGATACGTCAGGCAACGCGCGCTCGAGCAATTCGTCGGAAAGGGCCTCGCTGACACGGCCGAGCGGACAGGGATCCTGCTCTATGTGTCTCTCAAAGACAGATGCGCGGAGCTGATCGCGGACGCCGGAATCGATGCTAAAGTGGCGCCTCAAACGTGGACGGCGACCATCGACAGGCTCATAAGCAACATAAGAGCCGGCCGACCGGCGGATGGATTCGTAATGGCAATTCAAGGCTGTGGCCAGTTGCTTGCCGAGCATTTTCCAGCCCGTTCGCCCAATCCGAACGAGCTTCCGGACAAGCTGACCGAGCTGCAGCGAACCTGACTTCACCGTCCGCTTCGATCGAAGTTCGGGAAGCCGCCACTTATCCTTGCATGTCGCAGCTTCCCACTGCCAAAAGCATGTCGTACGCATACGCTTGGTTGAATGGTGGCTATAGCGACCATGAAACGCGGTTACCTTCAGGACAGCGAGCAGTTCAGCGTCGTCACCGAGACAATGGTCGACGGTCTGATCGTCATCGATTCAACAGGCGTCATCCGATACGTGAACCCCGCCTGCGAGCGGTTGTTCAGGTACGATGACGGCGTCCTTCTTGGGCGGAACGTGTCCACACTGATGCCGTCGCCGTTCGCTGAAGCACATGACGGTTATCTCGCGCGGCACCGGGAAAAGAAGGTGAAAGGCATCGTTGGCATTGGTCGAGAGCTGAAGGGCCTCAAATCCGATCGCACGATCTTTCCTATGTATCTGTCAGTAGGCGAGGCAGTCATTTCTGGAGAGACGCGGTTTATCGGCATCATTTACGACCTCACCGAAAAGAAGCGCGCGGAAGACCTCATTCTTCATCACCAAAAGCTCGACGCCATCGGCCAACTATCCGGCGGCATCGCGCATGATTTCAACAATCTGCTCAGCGTCATCGGCGGCAATCTAGAGATTGCCGCGTCACAGGATCAGACGCCACCGGCCCATCGCGCGCTGGTTCGTGCTCAGGAGGCCGTCGAGCGGGCATCTCGTATTACTCAACGATTGCTCGCCTTCGCCCGCCGCGGGTCGCTATCGAGCGAGCCGATCGACATGAATGAAGCGCTGTCTAATTTGTCGGACATGCTGCGGCACTCTCTCGGCGAGACGATCGAGGTCTCGATGCAACTGGAAGCCGAGCCAGCAATCGTAGATGCCGATATCGACCAGCTGGAGACTGCTGTCCTCAACCTGGCGATCAACTCGAAGGATGCAATGCCTCACGGCGGGCGCATAATTATTGAAACCGAGAATGCTCGTGTGGTGGAGACTCCACGTACCATCCAGGAGGTTCCGGCTGGCGACTACGTCCGGGTGTCAGTTTCCGACAATGGCGCCGGAATGCCTCCTGAGATTTGTCAGCGCGCCATAGAGCCGTTCTTTACAACCAAGGACGTGGGCAAGGGGACCGGCCTGGGCCTTTCGATGGTCTACGGGTTTCTCAAGCAGTTGGGCGGTCACGCTCGAATCTACAGCGAGGCCGGCCGAGGAACGCGGGTCAGCATGTTCTTTCCGCGCTCCAGGCATGCCGCTGAGCATCCTCAGGACAGAAAGGATGCTGCGCCGCCACGAGGCAACGGAGAGACGATCCTGGTCGTTGAAGACGATGCTGATGTCCGACTTGTCACGGTCTCCCGTCTCGAGAACCTTGGTTACCGAGTCCGGGTCGCCGCAGACGCCGAGAGTGCGCTTGAAATCGTGCGTACGCATCCGGATATCGATCTGGGGCTCCTCGATGTTGTCATGCCCGGCGGCATGGATGGGCACGAACTCGCCGACGAGATCGAAAAGATCAAGCCCGGCATGCGGCTGGTGCTGATGTCCGGATATTCGGCGAAAATGGCGACCGGGCCCGACGACCCCAACGCCCGGCCGTTCTTGTCCAAGCCGGTATCCCTTGCGAGACTAGCAAGGGTGCTTCGCAGAGTGCTCGGCGGGAGCACCGCCTAGCGGTTTTCGCCGGACCAATGGACCTCTGAAGCGAGAACATATCCCTCCCCCCTCACCGTCTGGATCATATTCGTAGTGTCCACATGGTCGTTGAGCTTCCGTCTGAGACGGCTCAACAGGGCGTCTATGTTTCGGTCATCTCCAGAGCTGTCTCCCCGCCGCATTTGGCTGGCTATCGCGTCTCTGCTGTGGACGCGTCTTGGTCGCTCCACCAATGCAGCAAGAAGGTTATACTCCTGAGGCGTAAGGTCGATCACGGCGCCAGACTGGTTGATGACCTGTTTTCGTCCGGGCAGCAGGGTCAGACCGCCGCCAAACCGAGCGGCCCGCTCGCTCCCTACCTTGCACGCTTCTTCTTCAGGCGCCTGCGTCCCGCTGGCCTGCGCGCGACGCAGCAAAGCACGTACACGGGCGAGCAGTTCCCGCAGCTCGAAGGGCTTCGGCAGGTAGTCGTCCGCGCCCACCTCCAATCCGACAACCTTATCGATGGTTTCGCCCTTGCCTGAGATGATGATGGGAATCGAGCTTTGTGCGCGGATTTCTGTGACGAAAGCCAAGCCGTCGCCGCCGGGCATCTTTAGGTCCAGCAACATCAAGTCCGGCTCTTGCCCAAGCTGGCGTCGAGCTTCCGCCACGTTGCCGGCCTTAAGCATTCTGTACCCTTCCAGCTCCAGGAAATCGGCAACGGTCTCGCGAATACCTTCGTCATCATCGACAATCAGGATCGCAGCCGGACTCTCCAAATTTGTCATGGCTCCCCATCCTCACCATCCAGTCACCGCTGGAACAAGCTATCGAGCCTCGTTGACCAAGCCACTCTCCTATTTGGTGCAGCGCTTCAGTGTGTTCGCAGCGCCATTGAGAATACAACGCCGCCAAAGCTCGACGGCAGGACTTCAAACATGAGCACCGCGATCACTTCGGCGCCGTTTGAACGGTTCATTTTCTCCCTGCTCTCGATGCGCCGCGACAGTTATGGGGGACATGCCAAGCTAGCTGCCACCGTCCTCCTTTCTCTGGAGCGACGAACGCGAGCCGCAGACACACTAGCGGGAAATATGTAAGACGGGTTCCACCACCAGCTCACGCGAGCCTGGCGGCGCATTGTCTGCAGCCTACTGCAAAAAGCGACAGTCCGCAATTCTACTCAGCCATGTCCGCGTCGCGCTTGCGGCGACGAGGCGCGTGAGGAAAAGGAACGTTGATGCTCCAGTACGCTAGGACCGGTTGCCCGCAGGTTTGAACGCCCGCAGTTTCCGGACGCGATGATCGAGCTGTTCCTGCGTCTCCTTCGTGAGGTCCTTGGCCAGCGTTGTCAGCTCGAAGTCCCTCTCCGCCCTTGAAAGAGCCGCGCGCAGACTCCCCAGCGCCTTCGGAGGCGCGCAGAGAACCAGTGACGTCGCCGGGAATTCCTCCATCAAGGCCACGATCCTACCAGCGACCTCCGCGAGGAATTTCTCCTCATGGGCCTGGTGCGCCGATTGGCGCCGCTCAACCCGGTGGCGATGATGTCCCATGCTGTCCTGAACGCGCGGCGTGCGGTCGCGCTCTCCCTCAGCCGGCGAGATTTCCATCCGGAGCTGTTTGTGTTCGGCTAGATGCTCGCCGGACTCAGGCCAGGTGAAGAACCGTCCGGTCCCGCCGTCTGCAGTCACGACAAGCGTGGTAATGCCAGCCATTGGATCTCTCCGTCTAGTGAGCAAGCAGCAAGCTGTTCCGCCAGGCTGATGACATGCTCATCCGCACGGCCTGTAACGATTGAGAGAACATCCCTGAACCGCATCGGTAGCTCCTGCCTTGCAATTGTATGGATGCCGTGATGTGCGAGATCGGCCGTGATCCAAGTCAATCGAGCGCCCAAAACGTAGGCGCCCCGCATCGCGGGGGATGCGGGGCGCTGCGGCGAAGTCGGAAGAGGCGCTCCCGGACGACGCCGGGCAGATCGTCAGCGTAGCGGGGTCTTGCGATCTGCTCTTGGCTCTATTCCACCGCGATCTTGATTGGTTGCGCCTTGGCCGAGGCAGGCTTTGGGATCTCTACCTTGAGGATTCCCTTGGCCATCTTCGCCTTGACCTTGGAAGCATCGACGCCCGGAGGCAGCGCCACGGCACGTTCAAACGATCCGTAGCTGCGCTCGACCAGTCGATAGTTCTTCTTCTTTTCGTCCTTCTCGATCTTCTTCTCGCCGCGGATCGTCAGCACGCCGTCGGCAACGCCGATTTCGATGTCCTTCTCATCCATTCCCGGGAGCTCTGTCGTAACCTCAACGGCGGTGTCCGTTTCGGTAACTTCCATGCTTGGCGAGAAGACATTCCCGACGAAGGCGGCTGGCCAAGGCTCCCGGAAAATCGTTGGCCATGCGCTGAAACCGTTGAACCGATCGAACACGCTGTCGATTTCCTGCTGCAGAGCGTCGAACGGGCTGAAACGCCGCGGAGCCTGCGCAGTCTGCTGCTGGGACAGCCCGGCGGCTTTTGGACGGGTCAGATCCTTGGTGGTCATGTTCGCCTCCTTGGCATCTATCGATCTATGTGGAGTCCACATGTTTCTTCTATGCATGCGGCATCGATCGGTGTTGATCCGCATCAATATTGGAGCCGGTCGCAAAAAATCAGATGGGAAAAAGTGGCACGGATGTCTGCGCGCCCTCCAGGCTATTTGTCCGGCGAGCTCGTCAGTTGACTATGCGAGTAGTCGCGACATCAACAGTATCGTCGCCCTCGCCCAACATTCCGAGAGATCGCGGCTGAGAATGTGGGCGGCGATGGACGGAGATGATCCGCACCCATCTTCCTGCTGAAATTCCCTCATCTTGCGGAAGACCGTCTCGAACGTCAGGCCAAGGAACTCGCCAAGGTCGACCCGGCACACGGAGAAGTCGTCAGCTTTTGTTGCGTGGACGGAGCGCCAACCATCGTTAGCAGGGCTTGCGCCGCGCCAGGCTGGCGTCCGATCCATCACGGAAGCTGACCGGCCAGATCCGGATCGCGGAAGCGGATTTCCGAAAGCCGGCCCTGGGGGAATCGCCAAAGTCTCGAGAATTGGGGAAACCCGGTAAGGAACGCACTACACGCAGCTTGCGTTCGACATGCCCAGCGCTTCCTTGGCCGTTAGCGTCAAGAAACCGACGCAGAACAATCGAATTGAGAGCGCCGCCTAGCCGATGAGATGCACGGTGGAGGCCTGAACCAAACCGTCTGTTTCGCTTTCCAGGAAGCGAACCTTGGCGCCCTTGCGCAGCGCATTCGGTGATTTGCCCTTCACAGCATTGCGATGGAAATAGATTTCTCGCCCGTCTGCGCTTTCGATGAAGCCATATCCATCCTTGTTCAGGCGAATGATCCGTCCTTCTATCGGCGCCTCATGCACCTTTGTTTTTCCTTCCTGGCGCCGATGTCTGTCCTGAAGGCGCCGCCGCGCGGCGTTGAACGCATCGCGAATAGCGACGTAGGCGTCCTCGTGGGTGTGATCGGACGGCGGGTTGCGATCGATCACGATATCGCGGCCGCCTGGCGTGGAAATCTGCAACCGCACATCAAAAAGATCCCCATGCTTTCGACGATGGCTCCGGCCCTTCACCGCGACGCGGCAGGACACGATGCGACCATGGAACTTCTCCAACTTCTCCGCTTCCTTATTGATTCTGCGGACAAGGGCATCACTTGATACGAGGCCATTTTCGAAAGTAACTTCCAGTGGAATCAGCATTGCGTGTCTCCTGAGACGCCGATCAGTTTGCGCGCGTATGGGCCGGCCAAAAATTGCGCAGCGGGGTCGGAATGTGCTGAATCAACTTGCGCGCTTCGCCCTCATTCACTCGTTCACACAGGACGGCGATCACGACTTCGAGGGCGGCGCTGGGCTCGCGGGGGAACGACGGCGGCAGAAGAGCGCCGACTGCCGCGGCAAACTCGTCGGTATTGCGGATATTCGTCGGACCGGCGGACGGCCGCCAGCCTTCCAAAAACAATCCTCGCATCAGCAGGGGAAGCTGAGCGGAGAGCCCGAGCACGGCATCTATCGGCAATCGGTCGCGCAGCACATGAAGTGCAGCCCGTAGAGCAGCGTAAGCTTGTTGTCGATTACAGGGCCGTAGCCGGGATTCGATAGCCGCGAGCCATTCATTGGTCTCCTGAATAGTCGTGTCGAAGACAGGAAGCCCGGTGCTCATATCGCAACTCCTTACCTGAAGCTTTATCCGCCGCTCCGACATGCCCGACTTTGACCCGCATCAACGACCAACGCTGGCACAGTGGTTTTCTGGGGGTAACCAACAGGAGCATGCTCATGTCGACCTTCATCATGCTGACGCGTCTTTCCCACGAGGGGCTGAAATCGCCGCGCTCGCTGGAAACCCTCGGGAAAGCAGTAAGCCAGCGCATCAAGACGGAATGTCCGGATGTCGATTGGATTGAAAGTTATGCCGTGCTCGGCCCAGCTGACTATGTCGATGTCTTTTCGGCGCCGAATATCGAGACGGCCACCAAAGTCGCAACCATCGTACGCACCTTCGGCCATGCCACTACCGAGATCTGGGGCGCAATGCCGTGGAAGGAGTTTCTTGGAGTGGTTCGAGACCTGCCGCCCGCGGAATTCTTGATGGAAAGCCGGTAGGTCCAAAAAAGGGCGAGCCTAGTGATGGGTTATCGAAATCTCTACGCTGTAGCGCTTCTTGCGGTGCTAGCCGTAGCGGCGTGTCAGCGGCAGCCCGAACTTTTGACGGACAGTTACAACCGGACCGTCACCGCCAGAGGCGATCTGGCGCTCAGCGAACGAGCGACGATCGAAATCTTCGAGAAAGCTTCCCCGTCCGTGGTGCAGGTCATTACGCTGACGCCTGTCACCGCAAATCCCGACCTCGCGGCCATAACGACCCTTCAGCCTTGAGCGAGATCAACGCTGTGGCTAGCGAGGTGAACGAAGGTTCGGCAGTTTCATGGTGGAGGAAGAAGTGGCCACAATTGACAGCACGCCCAACCCCAATTCCGGGACAAGCTGGACCTTTCCGCCTGTGGGGTTCCTAGGCGCTGCGCTCTCTGGCCGGCCGCACATGTCGGAGCAAGCCGCGCAAGCCAATCTTCTGGCTCTCGACATGATTGAAAGCTGGCTGACGGCATCCCGCCACGCGATCGACCTTTGGAGAACGACAGTGCGTGAGACGCAGGACGGCATGCTTGCGGCCTACCGCCAGCAAATCGTCAACGCCTACGCGCATGAGCTGCTGGAGGAGATGGAGCCTCCCAAGCGGGCTCCCGCCAAGCGCCATCCGCTCACCCAAGCCGCCGCCAAGGCTGACATGGGGAGGGCCGCCTGAACTTGCGTATGGGGAAACGGATGCCGATTCAGTCCATTGCCGAGCCATCGTCGAAGGCGGGCGAAGCGTCGGCGCAGTTAGCGATTCCTGGAGTTCCTGATCGAATGTCGCGCCTCAGTAAACGATCTCAACTCCCGCACCCAAGCAACGTCGTCAGTGATGCGCAGGCCGCATCGTGAAGGCGAATCATGCCGGGACTACGACAACACCGTAGTGGGCCTCACATTCAGCTTCTCGTCCTCTCACGACCCGCTTGCCTTTGAGCGGCCCGCGCGTCTCGGTCACGATCGTACACTGCCAGTCAGGCGAGGCGTTGTGCGCAACATAGACAATTACCCAGTCACGGCACTTGTTGAGCTGGTGAGCTCTAGCACTGTTCGAGAACATGGCGGTGAAATGCCAACCGTCGCGTCGTGCATGCAGCACCGGCAGCCAGGCTTCTCCGTCAGGATTGAACCGACGCGGCGTGATCAGCCGCAGCTCATTTCGGGCGGCCTTGCGCCGATAAAGAGCGTCTACCTCCAGCAAAACGTCGACCGGCGGCGCCCGTCCGCGTCGAATACTGCCGCGAAGGCTACGCAACCGCTCCTGCAGCGCGGCGCGAATGGCTGCCACACGACGCTCGCCGAAGCCTGTCAGCCGATCTAGACGACCGTCGTTCGCAGCTTCCTCAAGTTCCTCCAGCGTGTCGACATGCAGTTCACCGTGCAGCCGGCGCGCCGTCTGCCTGCCAATGCCGGGCAAGGTCATCAACAGCGTTTCGGGATCGATTTCGCCCGTCAGCCTGTCGAGTTGCGACCACCGGCCAGTCGTAACCATTTCGGAAATCGCCGCTGCGATTCCTCGTCCGATGGCTGGAAGCGCCACGAGCCCGCTGATACCGGTCTCGGACAGGATTTCGTCGGCCGGACGATCAAGGCCTTCCAGAACCGAGGCGGCCCGGCGGTAGGCTTCCGACCGGAACCCGTCCTCGCCCTGATGCTCCAACAATTCGCCCATTTGTCTCAGGCGGGCGGCCAAGCGGATATTCGATCGATGGGCCATTGCAAAATCTCGTAGAGTACCAAGCAATGATCACCGCCAGGCGACGATCCGGCCTTGATCCGCCTCAAGCCCCCCGCGTCACAACAAGCTGAAATTGGGACTAACTATGTGAAGGGACGGGGACCGACTTGGTCCGGCCTCAACAGAGGACGGCATGTCGAGCCGCACTCTTTCAGCTCTCCTCCGGTCTAAGAACCGCGGCGCCCTGCAGCCGGCCCGAACGCAGATCGTCCAGCGCCGAGTTGGCCTCTTCAAGCGGGTAGACGGTCGTATGCGTCTTTAGCCCTATGACCGGCGCAATCTGCAGAAAATCCTCGGCGTCCTGGCGCGTCAGGTTGGCGACGGAAACTATGCTGCGCTCACCCCAAAGATCCTTGTAGGGAAAAGACGGAATATCGCTCATGTGAATGCCCGCGCAGACCACCCTTCCCCCCTTGCAGACGGCGCGCAGGGCTTTGGGGACAAGAGAGCCCACAGGGGCGTAGATAATGGCGGCGTCGAGAGGTTCAGGCGGCGCCTCGTCGGATCCGCCGGCCCAGTCCGCCCCGAGCGAGCGGGCAAATTCCTGGCTGGCCGTATCTTCGGGCCGGGTGAACGCAAAGGTTCGCCGCCCCTGCCATTTCGCGACCTGGATCATGATGTGGGCTGCAGCGCCAAAACCGTAGAAGCCGATGCGTTCGCCTTGGCCGGCAAAGACGAGCGAGCGCCAACCGATCAGGCCTGCACACATGAGAGGCGCCAGGTCGGCATCCTCTCCATGCTCGGGCAAATGATAGGCATACCGAGCGTCCGCGACGACATGCGTGGCGAAGCCGCCATCGAGCGTATAGCCCGTGAATTGCGGCGTATCGCATAGATTTTCATGATGCGCCCGGCAGTAGGAGCAGGTGCGGCAGGTGTAGCCCAGCCATCCGACGCCGACCCGCTGGCCAAGCGCAAGCGCCGAGACGCCCTCGCCCAGCCGCTCAACCACGCCGACAATCTCATGACCCGGCGTCAGCGGCGATCGATGTGACGGAAGGTCTCCATCGACCACATGCAGATCGGTGCGACAGACACCGCACGCTCCGACCCGTATGCGAACCTGACCCGGCCCGGGCTCAGGATCAGGAAGGTCCCGCAGCGCCAGGGGTGAGCCATGCCTTACGAGTTGCATCGCCCGCATCCCCTACCTCCTTCACGATATCGGCCGCCAATTCGCCGATCGTTCGCCGCGCATCGAGTCGCTTCCAGCCGGCGCCCAGATCGCCAGGCTCTTCCTGCTTCAACGCCACCGCCGCATCGGCATCCGACGCGTCGCCTGCACGACGGGCAATGCGCTCCAGCCGCACATGGACTGGCGCGTCCAGCCAGAACGCGAAGAGACGCTGGCCAACGGCAGAGGCGATGGCGTCCCGAGTCGTGCTGACGCCGAATGTGGCGTCCGCCACGACGCTCGCCCCTGCCGTCAGAGCCCGCGTCGCACGCGCGGTCAGTTCGTGATAGATTCCCGCGCGTTGCTCCGGCGCATAAGCGCCCGCTTCGGCGGCCTCATGAAGTCTGAGCCCCAGGTTTCTCTTGCGTAGCACATCGCTCCTGAGAACCCGTGCGCCAGCGGGACCGGGCAAGAATGGCGCAACGGCGCGCGCGACCGCCGACTTGCCGGATCCGGAAAGGCCTCCGATCGCGACAAGCGCGGGCGATCTCCGTTCCAGCATCTGGAAGGCGAGGTCTCGGTATTGCTGAGCTTCCTCCAGATGTTGGGCCTCGACCGCAACCGCCATACGGACCGTTGCGCGCAAGCCGGCAAAGAAAGGAAGGAGCTGCAGCGCCTCCTCGTCCTCTCCCGCAGCGTCCCAGTACCGGTTCATCACGGCGTTGGCGTGTTCGGGCAGATTGAGCCGCCGCAGGTCCATCAGCAGGAAGGCGATATCGTACAGCACATCCGTGGTCGCCATTCGCTCGTCGAACTCCAGCGCGTCGAACGGTGTGGGCTCGCCCCCGAACAGACAAATGTTGCGAAGGTGCAAATCGCCATGGGTCCGGCGAACCTTGCCCCGCGCCCGGCGTTTTTCGATCAGCGCGCCCATGCGGGCGAGCTCCCGGTCGAGCCGGTCGTAGGGCGCCGGCAGGCCAGACTCCAAGCCAAGAGATTCTGCCGCCTCCCTTTCCGTCTGACGCAACATGTCGATGACATGGCGATAGTCCGCAGCGTGTCCTGCAAGTGTGGTGACAAGCGCGTCTAAGTGCATGTCCGCGATGCGGTCGGCCGCGCGCTCCACCAGATCGATGGTCAGGGCGCCTCTGCGCGCCATCACGTCAAACTGATGCGACTGGTCGAACCTGCGCATCACGACGACCCAATCGACGACACCTCCATCGCCGCCGAGCCGATAGGCGCCATCCGCCGCCTGAACGACGGGCGAGACCTCCACATAAAGCGGACTTCGCAGCCGGCGGTTGATGGCGAGTTCCGCCTGGCAGGCGGCGTGACGCTGGTCGACTGTCGAGAAATCAACGAAGGGAAGCCGAACCGCGCGCTTCAACTTGAAGGCTTGGTCACCCGACAGGAAGACGTGGCTGAGATGCGTGTCAACGCGTTCTATCGGCGGCGGAACTCCTGCGACCCGGCCCTCCGAAAATGCCGCCGCCAGATCGCCCTGCAGGCCAGTTCGGACCGTTCCGGTCGTATCTCGCACTTGCACGGACGCCTCCTGCTGCAACGCCCCGTTTGGCGTGTGAGGGAAGAATGCGGAAAGCTAGCGGGGAAAGGGCGCACGAATTTGACGACGCTCAAATCCCAATCCAATTCCGGCGTTGTCCGGGCTTTTCTGCTGGGCGATGCAAGCAAACGCCGCGTCCATTGAGGGAGCGATCATTTTTTCCAGAAAACTTCGGCGCGTGTGGGGTTTGCACCGGAATTGGCGGCGGGCTGCTCAAGCGGCGCCCGTTACGCGCGCCAATCGCTTCTGGCTTTCCTTTCGGATGAGTTGCGAAACACCCGCGAAAGCGTTCGGTCCTAGTGCGCCATCAAGACCGGATAAGTCGACGCCTTCAGCATCTCGCGCGTCACGCCGCCAAAAATAAACTCGCTCATTCGTGAGCGTCCATAGCCGCCCATGACGATCAGATCAGCGTCGATCGCGAGCGCCTGATCCTGGATTGCTTTCGTCTCCGAGCGACCCGCCGAATCAAGATTGATCAGCTCCACCTTGACGCCGCGCCGAGCGAGATGTGCGGAGATATCGGTCCCCGGATGCGCGCCGTATCCGGTTTCGGAGGGTTTGGCGTCGACTGTCACCAGTGTGACGCGATCGGCGCCGGCGAGAAAGTCTTCGGCGTCACCCAGAGCGCGCGCGGCTTCCCGGGTTGGCTTCCAGCACACGAGCACGGACTGGCCGATCTCGCGCGGGCGCCAATCCGGCGGAACGATAATGACGGGACGGCCCGACTCGAAAAGCGGCCCCTCCAGGATAGCGTGCGAGGCATCGGATGTGGTCTTCGTGGGCCGGCCTACTATGGCGACGTCGGCATGACGGGCATGAGTTGCGATGATTGGCTTGGCCGCGCCAGGCTCCAGCAGCAGGGATTCAACAGCATTGCTATCAAGATTGCGATCGATGCGTTGTTTGACCTTCACCGCTTCTGACTTTAAGTCCTTGCCGATACGGGCGACCAGCTCGCTCCACGTCGGATCGACAACATAGCCTTCAACCGCCAGCGGCAGGGCTGGCATCCAATCGACCACAATACTTGAAAGATGGCCCGAGTTCTGGATCGCGAGTTGCTCTCCAAAGGCAAGAACGTGCTCGTCCCGAGCGTGTGACGTTACGATCGCAAGAATATCCCTGAACTGCATGGCTGCCTCCTGATTTCCTCGGTTCCCTTGGAAGCTTCCTTGCCACCGTCTCGCCAGCCAGCCGTGATACAGATCAATAACTCGGGACAAGCCGTTCACTTCTGCAAAGAATGCCCCCTGGTCGAGGGACCAGCGCGAGGCGATGGGACGAAGTCGGGATCCTGTCCCGCTCTGCGCCCCGGGGGCCTGATCGCCGTTCGCGACGAAGTCGCCCCTCCTATCAAGGCGAGGGCTGCAAGCGCAGCCTGCTTTTTGCCTGATAGATTGCCGATCGCTTCACGCGCTTGATTCCCGCGCGCGACTCTCACTTGAATCAGTGGGACAACAGAACCGGAATTGGGCTGGATCGGATTGCCGTCCGTGTGGCGCCGCCAAGCGCGCGCTCGCGAAAGACGGAGTGACCATATCCACCCATGACGATGAGATCTGCCGACCATTCTTCTGCTTCCGTGAGAATTGCGCGCCCTGCTTCCGATATCGAGCCGACCCGGAAGGCTTCAACTCGCACGTCGTGGCGAGTCAGGCGTTCAGCCATCCGCGACAAACCCTCAGGGCCCTCGCCATCCAACTCGGATCCGCTCCCAGAAAGGAAAATTCGGACCGCTTCGGCGCGTTGCAGCAGGGGCAGTGCGTCGTGAACGGCACGCGCTGACTCTCGCACACCCTTCCAGGCAATAAGCATGCGCTTGCCAAACTCGCGCGGCTCACTCGAGCGCGGAAGCATCAGGCACGGACGACCCGACCGCAGCAACACGCCCTCTAGCAGCGCGTCGTCGAGACGAGAGACATCCTCCGCAATGGGCTGGCCAACCAGAATCACGTCGCTGGTTCGCGCCAGTGACCCCGCCAGTCGCGGCATGTCAGCGAGCGTCGCCTCCGGAGTCTGGCTACTCACGCGGCCTTCGAGTTGAGGGAACTCAAAGAGAATGCGTGCGACGGCGGCGGATGCGTCATCCCGTGCTCCCCTTGAAACTTCATCGAAGACTTCGTTGGCGATACCTGTGCCGCCTGATGCCGATAGTTTCGGCAAACATGCGGGAACGCAGATTTCCAGATAGGCCCCATGCTGAACGGCAAGCGCTCCGCCCATCGCGGCCCGGGCAAGACCATTGTCGGAGCCGTCGGCAAGAACGAGTATGTTCTTCCAGTCCACCGAAAATCTCCCCGCCCCGCAACCCTGCACGCCGACGGCCGACCGCTCCTCAATCAGGCCGACTGGTTGGGCTTTCGGGTGTGTGTGATCGCGTAGCCGAGCAATCCAACGGCGGCGGCAGCGACCGCCGCAGCGGCGATCGGATGCTCGCGGACTTCTTCGCCGGCCTTTTTTGCAAGGGACTCGGATTGCTTCTTGATCTTCTCCGTCAGATCGGCGGCGGCATGGACGAAAGTTCTGGCGGCTTCCGACACCGCATCGCCCGCATCGGCGCCCAGATGCTTCGTCATCCTGCTCATTCCGCGAACCACATCCTCATAGCCCTCGGTCAGGTCGGTCGCTACTCGCTTCGTCACTGTGTCAGTCATGGATCGGCCTCCTTGCGTAAACCTGCACTCTGCAGTGTGCTCGCCCCGTTCTCCTTGATGCGCATCAAACTCGCGATAATCAGCCGGGTCCCTGCTGACGTGCGGCTCCGCGCTTGGCGCGCGGCCGCTTGCTCGGACGCGAGACCGGAGCGTTACAAGCCGAACGGATAGGTATCGGGAGCCCCCTCGGGCTCGCCAGCCGGCAATGGCGACACTGCGCTCGTTTCATCGAACCAGACATAAGCGTCGAACTGATGCGAGATGTGGGCCTCGAAATAATGGCTCGCGATCTCCGTGTCAGGCCGATAGATAACGCCGATCGCCCGTTGCCGTCGCGTGTGGTCCAGGGAGTCGGCAAGTGAGGCGTCATGACGCCAGTCGACAAGCGAACGCGGCGAGGCGGCCTCAAGAAACATGGACTCCCAGCTGTGGCGGCGAGACGGTCGAACGTCCTTTATTCGCACCGATCCACCCCACTCATCGGCCGCCGCGACCTTCCCGCGGTCTGTTCCAAAGCCGATCGCAACACACGCGCCCCCAAATGCCTCGCGGCACAGCTGGCCGATATTGAACTCCCCGGCCACGCCCATCGCGGTCGCAGCGGCATTTCCGATATGGGAGTTGTGCGCCCATACAATCGCCTTTGAGCTGGGACCGCGTCTTTCCATGAGCCGCTTCAGCGTCTCAAACATGTGGCTATCCCGCAAATTCCAGCTTTCCACCGATCCGCGATACATGGCGCGATAATACGTCTCTGCTGATGCAACCACTCGGGCGTTCTGCTCGGCATCGAAGAAGTCTTCGCCATCCTTGCGAGCGTAGTCGTTGCGCCTTTCAAGCAGCGCAACGAGTTGCGCAACAATCTCATCCTCGCAGTCGACGGCGCCCAGCTGGGCGGCGAGGCCATATCTCTGGGGCTGGTCGAGAAACGGCCTCAGGCAGGAATATCGCCTGCGGGCGTGAACAGCTGCATCCGGATCGATGCGATCCAGGTAGGAGAGCACTTCAGCGACCGAGGTTGGAAGGCTGTAGACATCCAGCCCCCGCAGTTCAGCCCGATCCGCCGGATCACGGTGCAGGTTCCAGGTTCGCAATTCTCGTACAAACGCCGCAAATTCGGCATTGCGCCACATCCAGCGCGGAAAATTGACGAAGACTTCGTGTCGGCCCCACGCGCCGCGGTTGCGGGCGAACCTGTCCAGTTCCGCCACATCCGGCCAATCGCCTTCGATCGCTACGATGCGGAAATCGTGCCGCTCGATCAGGCGGCTGCTGATCGCGGCTCGCGCTCGATAGAACTCCGACGTTCCGTGCGTGCACTCTCCGAGGAGCACGACCCGCGCGTCGCCGAACCGGTCGAAAACTTCCGCGAAAGCAGCATCATCAACTTCCGGAAGCGGCTGCGAAGCGCGCCGGATAGCATCAGTCGTTCGAGATTCGTCTGTCGCCGTAAAGACCGCCACTGGGTGACATCCTGTTCAAGCACGCCACCAGAAAAGCGGATCTTTGGAGATGCGCCTTGATTGGAGTCAACGCGGCCGAGGGTTTGGAGCGCCATCAAACCATGTACTTTGGAAGATGCAGAACCCGACATGACCGAAACAGTGCCTGTCCTCATTCCTCCTCTGGGTCTCGCTGGCGAGCTGATGCTGCCGGATGGTCAGCACTCCATCGTTATTTTCGCGCACGGAAGTGGCTCGAGCCGGCTCAGCCCGCGAAATCGTCAGGTGGCGAAAGCATTGGTTGACGCAGGCTTTGGCGTCCTTCTGTTTGATCTTCTGACTGAAGCGGAGGCCGTGCGGGCAAACATATTCGATATCGACCTGTTAGCCGGGCGGCTGATCAGCGCGATCGACTGGATCCGTTCTCAGCCAAGATACCGGCACGAACGCGTTGCACTGTTTGGCGCGAGCACAGGCGCCGCCGCCGCTCTCAAGGCCGCCGCAGCCCGGCCCGAAGCTGTCACATCGGTCGTCTCGCGTGGCGGCCGCCCCGACCTCGCGGGCGAAGCCCTTCCCCTCGTTAAGGCGTCCACCCTGCTGATTGTTGGCGGAAACGATGAGCCTGTTCTCACGCTGAACCGGAAAGCAATGCTCCAGCTCGGCGGCCAGGCGAGGCTTCGCGTCATTCCGGAGGCGACACACCTTTTCGAGGAGCCAGGCGCCCTCGGCATGGTAGCTCGTTATGCAATCGATTGGTTCGCGTCGCACTGAGGCGGAATGACTGGCGCATACTCAGTCGAGGTCAAACCCTGGCGCTTCCGAAGGCTGCTGCTTCGTCCAGCATCGCTATCACCTCCTGGTCCGTCAGCTGATGGAAGTCATCGTAAAAGCTGCCGACGCTCGAAAATACCTCCGGCTCCAGCACGCATACGAAGTCGTCGACGATTGCACGTATCTCGATAGCTGCGCCGCGCGGCGCAACCGGAACCGCCAGGATGACCTTTGCGGCGCCCTGCCGCCGAAGCGCCTCGACCGCGACACGCGCCGTCGCCCCTGTGGCAAGGCCATCGTCCACCACGATGGCGGTCTTGCCAGCAGGATCAGGACGATCGCGATTTCCAAAATAGAGCGTCCGGCGCCGCTCGATTTCCTTCAACTCTTTCGCCGTTTCTCGCAGCAGGTAGTCGCGGCTGGCGCCTGTTTTCTTCAGCACAGATTCGTTTATCACTACTCGCGGCGCCTTGCCGTCGCTCACCGCCGCCAGAGCATACTCCGGATATCCGGGCGCGCCGATTTTCCGCACCAGCGCAAGGTCGAGAGGCGCATCGAGTTCGCGGGCGATCTCCAGCGCGACTGGAACGCCGCCGCGCGGAAGGGCGTAGACGACAGCGGCGGCGCCCTTTCGGCCAAGAAGGCGCCTGGCCAAGTATCGCCCAGCCTCAGTGCGGTTGGCAAAATGGATGTTGTCTGTCATTTGAGCTATCCAATACGCATGGCATCCGCTTGGCGTTGACACGGATCAAGGCTGTTGCGGGCGTTGCTTTTGCAACGCTTGAGTTGTCGGAGAAATCCGCACCCAGATCCGAAACTGCGGCTGGCCCCCTTCGCGCCGGCTGCCTGATCGATGGCCTCCGGAAGACTGGGCTGAGGGTCGTCGTCGATATAAAGCGGCATGTCCCGCGGCGGCATGTCGGACCCCTAAGAGAGCTGCAATGAGCCACCAAAGATCAACCTCGACCGTCCAGCCTTGATCGCCATCAACCGGCATTTCGGTTGCCGGCCCGTACTGAGACTTGCGATGAGGCAGCGCAGGCCAGGTGCAGTATCCGCCGCCTTAAGGCCGGATCAGGGCTTGTCCGCGAATTGGTGGACACCGACGTGACGAATAGAATCGAACGTTCAGGGTCAGAAGCGCTCATGAACGCCATAGCGCCGATCAATCCCGAAGCCGGCGGCGTAACCGCCAATGGCGCAAACCGGACGCAGCGAGCCTTAGCGAGGTAGGCGAACACCTCCCGCACGTTTGCCGCCCCCGGGGAATGCGCCCTTCGCCGAACTGCCCGGGATCGCGCGTGTCGATCCGATCGCCGTCAAAAAAGCCGGCTGAATGGCGGTCGCGCATGGCACTAGCTACGCCCCGCCTCAAGACCTCGCGCCGCCTTCGCGGGGTCGATGGCAAGCGATTTTCTCAGCGGAATGCCATCGTCACGCATCACAACATAGATCGCCGGTATCACAAGGACGGTCAGCATGGTCGACGAAGCAAGGCCAAACAGGAGTGAGATCGCCAGCCCCTGGAAGATAGGATCAGCGAGGATCACGGCTGCCCCGATCATTGCCGCCAGCGCCGTCAGCAGGATCGGCTTAAATCGAATGGCTCCCGCTTCCAGCAAGGTTTCGCGCAATGGCTTGTCGCCGGCCCTGGCGTGCCGAATGAAGTCCACCAGCAGGATAGAATTCCGTACGATGATTCCGGCAAGCGCGATGAACCCGATCATTGAGGTCGCAGTGAATGGCGCGTTGAACAGGATGTGGCCAGCGACTATGCCGATCAGTGTGAGTGGAATGGGCGTCAATATCACTAGCGGCAGCACGAAGCTTTTGAACTGCGCCACCACAAGTATGTAGATGCCAAGAATCGCCACAGCAAAGGCCGCGCCCATATCCCGGAAGGTCACGTAAGTGATCTCCCATTCGCCATCCCACAGGAGCGTCGGCTTCGTTTCGTCGTTCGGTTGGCCGTAGAGCCTGACTGCTGGCTTAAGCAACCCGCCCCAGTCATGCTTGGCCACAGCGTCCTGCACGTCGAGCATGCCGTAGATCGGCGCCTCATAAGTCCCCGCAAGTTCCGCCGTCACCATTTCGGCGTATCGCCCATCGCGGCGGAAAATGGGATAACTGCCTGGCTCCTCGCGGGCGGATACGACCTCCCCCATCTCGATCAGCCTGGAACCGTCGGCCGCCGCCGCGACCGGCATTGCCGCAAGACTCTCCGACCAGGTTCTGGCCGACTGTGGCAGGCGGACAGCGATCTCGATCGGATTACGGCCCTCGCCGCGATGAGAATAGCCGACCACTTGGCCGTTCAGCGTCACCGCCACTGAATCCATCACGTCACTCTCGGCGACGCCAAAGAACTCCATCTGGACGCGGTCCGCGATAAGCTGCAGGCGCGGGCGCGGCTGGCCAAAACTGTCGTCGATGTCGACGACATAAGGAATAGCCTCGAAGATCCCTCGCACCTCGCTGGCCACCGCACGGCGGCTGGCGGCGTCAGGGCCGTAGATTTCCGCCAGCAGCGTTGAAATCACGGGAGGCCCCGGCGGCACCTCAACGACGCGCACAACGGTTCCTGCCGGCGTCTCGAGCGCTTTGAGCCGCTGCCGCATGTCCAGTGCGATCTCATGGCTCGATCTCTCGCGGCTGTCCTTCGCCGCGAGCGTTACCTGCAGATCGCCCAGCTCCGGCCGCTTGCGCATGTAGTAGTGGCGGACCAAGCCATTGAAGTTGAACGGTGAGGCGGTGCCCGCATAGGCGTCGGACGCGACAACCTCGGGCATCTGACCAACGATCCCTGCCGCATCGATCAGGACGCGCTCTGTCGCTTCCATCGATGCGCCCTCTGGCAGGTCGACGACTACCTGCAGTTCAGACTTGTTGTCGAACGGCAAGAGCTTCACCCGCACTGTCTTGGTTGCAAACAGGCCGCAGGCCAGAAGCGTGGCGACACCCACGACCGTGAGAAACAGGATCGCCGCACGGCGCGAGCTGATGATAGGCGTCGCGACGCGGCGGTAGAGGCGCCCCAGAAGACGCTCGCCATTGCCATGCGCCGCGGGCGACGTTTGCAGCGACTTGCGGGCGAAGCGGATCATCAGCCAAGGAGCAAGGATCACCGCCACGAAAAACGAGAAAACCATCGCCGCGGAGGCGTTGGCAGGGATCGGCGCCATATAAGGACCCATCAGGCCGGACACGAACATCATTGGCAACAGAGCAGAGATCACGGTCAGGGTCGCGACGATCGTTGGGTTGCCGACCTCCGCCACGGCCTCGATCGCTGCCTGGTGGCGAGACCTGCCGTCCTTCATCGCCCAGTGGCGGGCGATGTTCTCGATCATGACGATTGCATCGTCGACCAAGATTCCGATCGAGAAGATCAAAGCAAAAAGGCTTACCCGGTTGATCGTGTAGCCCATCAGATTTGAAGCGAAGAGCGTCAGGAGGATCGTGGTCGGGATCACGAACGCCGTCACGATGGCCTCGCGCACCCCGATCGCGAAGCCTATGAGGATCACGATGGAGATCGTGGCGAGCCCGAGGTGAAACAGAAGCTCATTGGCCTTTTCGTTGGCGGTCTCGCCATAGTTGCGCGAGATCGAGGCCGCGACCCCATCCGGGATCAGTTTGCCTTCGAGCTGGTGCAGACGCGCCTCGATCGCCTGTGAGACCACGACCGCATTGGCGCCATCGCGCTTGGCTATGGCGAGACTTACCGCGGGGGCCATTCGAACGACATTGTCGTCAGTCGAAAAGCGCCAGGCCCGGGCCTGATCCTCGCGGGGCGCCAGCGTCACATTCGCCACGTCGCGCAAATAGATGCTTCGGCCGTCCGCGGCCCGCACGTTAAGTAGGCCGATTTCGGAAGGTTCGTCGAGCGTTTGCCCAACGAGAACCGAGGCTACCTCGTCAGTGGCGTGCAGGTTACCGGCGGGGAAAGACCGATTGGCGTTTTTCACACTGTCGATCAACGAATTCAGCGGTACGCCGTAAAGCGCAAGGCGACCGGGATCGGGCGATATGCGGATTTCCTGCGGCCGTCCACCAACAATGAATGTCAGCCCGACATCCTTCACCTTCATCAGCTCGGACTGGAGTTCGTCCGCGACCAGGTAGAGCGCCTGATCGTTCCACCGGTCGGCAGCAGCCGTCTCCGGCGACAGAGTAACGACCACGATCGGCACATCGCCGATGCCGCGTGCAACGATCTGGGGCTCCGGGATCCCAACCGGGATGCGATCGTAATTGGCCCTGATCTCCTCGTGGATGCGAGTGATCGCGTTATCCGCATCTGTCCCCACATCAAACCGCGCCGTCACCAAGACGCTGTCATCCTGCGTCTGGCTGTAAACATGTTCGACACCGTCGATGCCCTTGACGATGGTCTCGAGCGGTTTGGTGATCAGCTCAGCGGCGTCGGGCGCGCGCAGGCCGTCGGCGCGCACCAAGATGTCAACCAGCGGTACGCTGATCTGCGGTTCCTCTTCGCGTGGAATGGTCATTAACGCGAGCAGGCCCAGCGCGATCGCAGTCAGAAGAAAAAGTGGCGTCAACGGCGACCGGATCGTCGCCTGGGTGATCCTGCCGGAGACTCCGAGGCTCATCACGGCGACCCCGGGGGTCCGGCGGTCGGCGGAAGAATCCTGTCGCCCGGACGCAATCCCGACAGCACGTCGATACCATCAGGAACCTCATCAGTCGGGGTTGGCGCCCCTCGCTGAATCGGCGCCTCGATGACGACGCCACCTGGCCGCGATAATCGCACATAGTCGGCCCCGTACCGCGTGACGATGTAGCTTGCAGGAATGACGATGGCGTTCCGCTCACCTGCGGGCACAAGAATGCGAACCCGCGCACCGACCAGCTCCGTGCCAAACGCTGGCGCATCGAGGTCCGCCATCACCCGCCCGCTTTCGATAGCAGGATAGACTTGGCGGATCGTGCTGGTCTGAGCCCGATCCCCGTCATTCTCACTCAGGATTCGAATCTCGCCGCCCTCTTTCAAATTCCTTGCTTCAGCTTCGGGAAGTTCAAGCCGCAGCACGCGCGCGCCGGTGGCGATCGCCACCACAACTTCTCCGGGCATGATCACCGACCCCTGCGGAGCGGGAATCCGCGTCACTCTCCCCGCAGCCGGCGCAGTCACCCGACCCTGATCTCTCAGAGCGGCCGCGGCCCCTGCCTGTGCGCGAGTTGCCTTGAGCTGCGCTTCGGCCGCTTTGGCTTGCGTCCGAGCGGCCTCCATAGCGGCAAGCGCAATCGCCTTTCCTTCGAACAGCCGCTCAGCTCTCAACAGATCGCTGCGGGCGCGCTCCGCCGCAGCCTCGGCCGCCGCGACGTTTGCAGCGCCAGCCTGGGCTTCGAGCTGCACGCGCTCATCGGAGACTATCGCGACGACCTGCCCCGGCCTGACGAGATCGCCTTCACGAACCGTCACCCTGGAGAGCTTGCCGCCGATCCGCGCGCGAGCATCTCCCACGTCGCGATTGGTGAGCACCGCCGAGACCACGCGGTAGTCTGGCGCCAGGCTTTCCTTGACTAGCAGCGCTTCGACAGCTGAAGCCGGCGTCGCCTCCTGCGCGGTCTCCACGGCTCTTCCGCAGCCGGCCAAACCACTCAGGGCCGCGACCATGACGAACACCGCCCAGCCAGTTTTTCGTACGACCATTTGCCGGTCTCCTTCTTGCGGGGCGTGTAATGCTTGCTCGATCACTGCGGCCTGCCTCGAATGCACTCAGCGTCCAAGCCTGCGGCTTCGTGTGGCGACGGGAAGACATCTCCTTCCTCAACTGCATCGCGCCCTGCTTGTACGCTTCGGCCGGAGCCTTTGTGCACAAGCATCTGCACGTTCCCCCTGCGCTGAATCAATTCCACGGCGCTCAGCCTGAAAAAAGGTGGCGGTTTGACCTTCATCAAGCAGGCGGCCATCGGTTTTGAGATCATTCTCATTGGAGAAAGCCTCGCTCTGTGAGCATACTTGCGTGCATTCGCATATACGCATATATTGTCAGTTCGACAATGACGACAACGTCCGGTCGTCGCCCAACGGATCGAGCGGGCGGCGCCTAGGGAGCAAACGATGACCGATGTGGTGGTTCTGGGGGCCGGCCTTGGCGGCGTGATTGCGGCGTACGAGATCAAGAAGACGTTGCGGAGCGAAGACCGGCTGACTGTCGTCTCCAAGGGCGACACGTATCACTTTGTACCGTCAAATCCGTGGATCGCAGTGAGCTGGCGCAAGCGAGAGGCGATCGAGGTCAAACTCCCGGCGGTGATGAAAAAGAAGGGGATCGGCTTCATTCCCGTCGGCGCCAAGCGCGTTCACCCGCCGGAAAACCGCGTCGAATTGGAGGACGGCCGGTCCATTCCATACGACTATCTGGTTATCGCGACTGGTCCTGACCTCGCCTTCGACGAGATCGAGGGGTTGGGACCCGCTGGGGAGACGCAATCCATCTGTCATATCGACCATGCGGAAAAGACGGCCGTCGCATTCGAGGCGTTCTGCAAGTCCCCCGGCCCGATCGTCGTCGGCGCGGTCCAAGGCGCGTCCTGCTTCGGGCCAGCTTACGAGTTTGCCATGATTCTCGATACCGAACTGCGCAGGCGCCGCGTGCGCGACAAGGTCCCGATGACCTTTGTGACGTCCGAACCCTACATCGGTCACCTCGGTCTAGATGGCGTTGGCGACACCAAAGGGCTTCTCGAGAGCGAGATGCGCAATCGCCACATTAAGTGGATTACCAACGCTCGCATTGCGAAGGTTGAGCCGGGCAAAATGCATGTCGAGGAAATCGCCGAAGACGGCGCGATCAAATCGATGCACGAACTTCCGTTCGCCTTTTCCATGATGCTGCCCGCTTTTCGCGGCGTCGAAGCGATCAAAGGCATAGAAGGCCTGGTCAACCCCCGCGGTTTCGTTCTCATCGACAAGCATCAGCGCAACCCGAAGTTTCCCAACATCTTCGGTATCGGAGTCACCGTCGCCATTCCCCCGGCCGGCAAGACGGCAGTCCCCGTCGGCGTGCCCAAAACCGGCTTCATGATCGAATCCATGGTAACCGCGGCGGCGCAGAACATCGGCGCGCTGGTCCGGAGCCAGCCGCCAATCGCGGAAGCCACGTGGAATGCTGTCTGCCTCGCAGACTTTGGCGATGGGGGTGTTGCATTCGTCGCTCAGCCGCAAATTCCGCCGCGCAATGTCAACTGGTCGGCGAAAGGCGGCTGGGTTCACCTCGCTAAGGAAGGCTTCGAAGGCTACTTCCTCGGCAAGATCCGCAGAGGCGAGAGCGAAACCTTCTACGAAAAGCTCTTCCTCGACACGGTCGGAATCCACAAACTCAAGGCCTAGACGATGATGAACCTAAGCCAAGCCGTTTGCCACAGCTGCGGAGGCGTCAACCGCATCGCGTCGGGTCATTCGCCGGGCGCGGCAAAATGTGGCCGCTGCCGACAGGGCCTTGCGCTCGACACGCCAATCGAGGTGGACGACGCAACGCTCGCCCTTCATCTGGAACGCACGTCCGGGCTAGTCCTTCTCGATGTGTGGGCGCCGTGGTGCGGCCCCTGTCGCGCAATGGCTCCAGAATTCGGCGACGCGGCTCGTCTGCTGGCCGGCCAGGCGCGTTTGCTGAAGCTGAACGCCGATGCCAGCCAGACCGCGCGGCGCCTCGGCGTTTCTGGGATTCCGGCGCTTCTGCTCTTCCGGAGCGGCCGAATCGTCGACCGCAGGGCAGGACTCATGCGCGCCGATGCACTCGCGGCCTGGGTGCGTAGCCATGCGGCCTCTGCCGAAACAACAACCATATAAGGAAACTTACCGATGACCCTGGACCGCGCCGTTCTCGCCTTCGCCGGCCTTGTCGTCTTAACGGGCGTCGCGCTGGCTGCGTTCATCCACCCGTTGTGGATCTGGCTCACAGTCTTTGCCGGGGCCAACATGCTCCAAGCGGCGTTTACTGGGTTCTGCCCTGCTGCAATGATCTTCAAGCGCTTGGGCGTGAAGCCAGGCAGCGCATTCCAGTAAGCTGCAGTCCAGGAATCGTCGGGCATCGTAGAGTGGCGCGGACAAGGGTCGCCTCAATGACTGCCGTAAAACTCGCACAGGACGCCGAGCAAACGTTCAGTGATTGGATTTGCAAGACGATAGTAGATTGTCTGAGCCTCACGGCGAGTAGCGACCAGTCCCTCAGCGCGCAGTTTTGCGAGATGCTGGGAAAGGGCTGACTGAGTAAGACTCACGTGCTCACCGAGTTCGGAGACGGACATCTCACCGCTGCTGAGACGACACAACACGGTCAAGCGCTGGTCATTCGCAAGGAGTTTCAGAAGTTGCGCGGCCTCCGCAGCACGCGGCTCCAGCTGTTGCGCCGGGGCGTGCGCAAAGCGCTTCCTACCCACCGTCAGGCCTTGCGATGCTACAGCGCGACGCACCAAGGGATCACCTCATTCTCTAAGGTTAGTTTAGCATCTACTCATATAAGCCGCAATGCCGTGGGCCTTAACGATCGGGAGTCCGGAGATCCGACGCCATCGGGACTCCTACGATCGCTTAAAACCGAACCCGCCCCTGCTCTGCCCGTGGTTATTCGTCCAATTTTGCGCGACAATTCCTACACCGAGCAACATTGCCCTCGGCGCGCCGAAATCTTGCTAGCCTGGGTCTGCCAGCGTTGGAGGACCGAATGCTGATGTTCCCGCAGTGGTTCACGTGGGGCGCCGCAACTTCGGCGCACCAAGTCGAAGGCGGCAATGTCTCTTCCGACTTCTGGGCGCTTGAGAATGCGAAACCTTCTCTGTTCAAGGAGAAATCAGGCGATGCGATTGATCACTACCATAGATTTGGCGACGATATCGCGCTTCTCGCGGATGTTGGGCTCGGCGCCTATCGCTTCTCGATCGAGTGGGCGCGCATCGAGCCGGAGGAGGGATTCTTTTCGCAAGCGGCGCTTACGCACTATCAACGCTGTATTGACGCCTGCCTGAGCCGTGGCGTTATGCCGGTGTTGACCTTTCATCACTTCACCCTGCCGCTTTGGCAGGCTCGCCGCGGCGGCTTTACCGACCCAAACTTCGCAGACAGCTTCGCTCGCTTTTGCAACCATGCCGCGCGAGCGCTGACTGGCTTCAAGATCGCCTGCACGATCAACGAACTCAATCTACCGCTTCTGGTACGCGACGAATTCTTGAATCGCGACTGGAACGCTGACGCCGTTGCGTGCCGCAGGGCGGCGGAAGAGATTCTCGGGTCGCTCAACCACACTTTCCTGTTCACGCCGGCAGAAGCCATCCTGGATCGAGGCCTTGCTGCGCACCAGCGAGCGCGTGACGCAATAAAATCCCACCACCCCGGCGTTATGGTCGGCGTCACGCTAGCTATACAGGACGAGCAGGCAGAACCGGGAGCGGAACATCTTCGTGACGGACGGAGAGAGCGCTACTATGGCGCCTGTCTTGATGCGGTGTCTGGCGAAGATTTCATCGGTGTCCAGACCTACACCCGCGTCGTTGTCCGAAGGGACGGCAGCTTCGGGCCGGAACCCGGCCGGCCGCTCACCGTGATGGGGTACGAAGACCGGCCGCAGGCCTTGGCGGAAACTTGCCGCTACGTCTGGGAGCGCACCCGGACGCCGATCATCGTGACCGAGAATGGCTGGGCTGGCGATGACGATGCTCGACGGATCGCATTCGTCCGTGATGCGCTCGCCGGTCTGCATGAAGCCATTGCCGAAGGCGTCGATGTGCGAGGCTATTTCTACTGGTCCCTGCTCGATAATTTCGAGTGGCTCGGAGGATACGGGCCAAAGTTCGGCTTGATAGCCGTCGACAGGACAACGCAGCGAAGACAGATCAGACCTTCAGCTGTCGCGCTCGGGCAGATCGCGCGTGCGAACGCCATATCTGGATGAGATTCAAAGTAGTCCGCGATCAATTCGAGCGCTGGCTGTTCTCAATTGCAGAAATGGGCCCTGCTCCGTCCTAGCGGCGCAGCCTTGCAAACGGCGGCGCCGCACCAGACCTGCCGTCACCAACAACCAGTATGGATCGGCTCGAAGTGTCCAAAATCAGTCATTTCCAACTCTACGGCAGCGCGGCACGAGCAGGGCGCGCGAATTGATCAGGCGCAATCAGGCCCGGGCCTGCGTGCTTCATCCTGCGACTTGAAACAGCGTGTTGCAGCTTCACAGGTCTGGCCGATGACGCGACCGCCGATCGCCAAACGGGTGGAGGACATCGCCCGGTCCAACATGCCAAGCTATGCGGACGCGGTCGCTGGCTTCTCCTGGGAGGCTGCACGGAAGCTGCTGGACGGCCTGCCGGGGGGCGGGCTCAATATTGCTTACGAAGCAGTCGATCGGCACGTTGCGCACGGACGCGGAGGCGTGCGGGCTTTGCGCTGGCTTTCCGCTAACGGACGCGTGGTCGACTACACCTATGACGACCTGCGCCGGCAAACCAACAGGTTCGCCAACGTGCTGCGCAAGATCGGTGTGGCGAAAGGCGAGCGCGTCTACTCGCTGCTGGGCCGAACGCCTGAACTGCACATCGCCGCGCTGGGAGCCCTCAAGGCTGGCGCGGCCTTCTGTCCGATGTTTTCCGCGTTCGGCCCTGAACCTATCCGCTCTCGCATGGAGATCGGCGACGCTCGGCTGCTCGTCACCACCGCCGCGCTCTACCGGAAGAAGGTGGTGGAGTGGCGGGAGCAGTTGCCCAGCCTGAAGGATGTCATCCTGATCGACGGCGCCGACGATCCCACGAACAGTGTGCATGACTATCGCCGCCTGATGGAAGAAGTCTCAGATGAGGACGAGATCGCCGCGACCGATCCCCAGGACTTCGCCCTGCTTCACTTCACCAGCGGCACGACCGGCAAGCCCAAGGGCGTCGTCCATGTGCACGAGGCGGTGGTAGCGCACCACATCACCGGGTTCTACGCGCTGGATCTTCGGCCAGGCGATATCTTCTGGTGCACAGCCGACCCCGGCTGGGTCACTGGCATGTCCTATGGCGTGATTGCGCCGCTCACCAACGGCGCGACGCTTCTAGTCGATGAAGCCGAGTTCGACGCCGACCGCTGGCGGCGGACATTGCAGGACCAGAAGGTCAATGTCTGGTACACGGCCCCGACCGCCATACGGGTGCTGATGCGCGCTGGCGCCGAGGCGTGGAAAGATTTTGACCTGTCAGCGCTGCGCCTGCTCGCCAGCGTTGGCGAGCCGCTCAATCCCGAGGCAGTCGAATGGTCCGTCGAGGCGTTTGGGAAGCCCTTCCACGACAATTGGTGGCAGACCGAAACCGGCGGCATCATGATCGCCAACTTCCCCTCCATGGAGGTGCGTCCAGGATCGATGGGCAAGCCGCTGCCCGGGATCGAGGCCGCGATCGTCGAGCGAGACGGCGACAGCGTGCGCGTTGTGGACAAGCCCATGGCGATGGGCGAGCTGGCGCTCCGGCCCGGCTGGCCGTCGATGATGCGAGCCTATCTGCATGAGGACGCGCGCTATCGGAAATGTTTCGTCGGCGGCTGGTATCTCAGCGGCGACCTCGCCATGCGGGACAGCGATGGCTATTTCTGGTTCGTGGGCCGCGCCGACGATCTCATCAAGAGCGCGGGCCATCTCGTTGGGCCGTTCGAGGTCGAGAGCGCGCTGATGGAGCATCCAGCTGTCGCCGAGGCCGCCGTGATCGGCGTACCTGATCCGCTCGGCGGCGAGATCATCAAGGCCTATGTCGTCACCAAGACAGGGATCGCCCACGACGAGGCGCTGCAACGCGAACTACTGGGCCATGGCCGCAAACGCCTCGGCCCGGCCATCGCGCCCAAGACGATAGTGTTCCGCGAGAACCTGCCCAAGACCCGCAGCGGCAAGATGATGCGCCGGCTGCTCAGGGCCCGCGAACTCGGCCTTCCCGAGGGCGACCTCTCCACGCTCGAAAGCGACGAACGATGAAAGCCGCCTCGTCCAAGCCCAGACTGACGCATGCGCATGTTCTGGATTTGCTGCGCCTGATGATCCGCATCCGCCGCTTCGAGCAGAAATGTGCGGAGCTCTATACGCAGGAAAAAATCCGCGGCTTCCTCCACCTGTATGACGGCGAGGAAGCGGTCGCCGCCGGCATCATTCCGGTATTGGAGGCGCGGGATCGCGTCGTCGCCACTTACCGCGAACATGGCCACGCCATCGCGCGCGGCGTGACGATGAACGCGGCGATGGCGGAGATGTACGGCAAGCGAGAGGGATGCAGCGGCGGCCGCGGCGGCTCGATGCACCTGTTTGACGCCCAAAACAATTTCTATGGCGGCAACGCCATTGTCGGAGGCGGGCTGCCCCTGGCGATCGGGCTCGCGCTCGGCGACCACATGCGGAAGACCGGTGCGGTCACCGCATGCTTCTTCGGCGAAGGCGCCGCCGCCGAAGGCGAATTCCACGAAAGCCTCAACCTGGCGGCGCTGTGGGGCCTGCCCGTCCTGTTCGTGTGCGAGAACAATCTCTACGCCATGGGCACGGCGCTGGCGCTGTCGGAATCCGAGACCGACATCCACCGCAAGGCGGAATCCTACCGGATCACTTCCGAAGCGGTCGATGGTATGGATGTGGTCGCGGTCGAAGCCGCCGCGCGGCGCGCGATCGCACAGGTCCGCACGACCGGAAAGCCGTACTTCCTGGAGTGCCGCACCTATCGCTTCCGCGCGCACTCGATGTTCGACGCCCAGCTCTACCGCGACAAGAACGAGATCGAGGCATGGAAGTCCAAGGATCCCATTGCGCGCTTCCAGACCTGGGGGCTGGAAAGCGGCCTCGCGCATGCCGAGGACGTGGCGCGCATCGAGGCGGAAGTCGATCGCGAGGTTGCCGAGGCGGTGGCCTTCGCCGAAGCGGGAACGTGGGAGCCCGTTGAAGATCTAGCCCGTTACGTCTATGCCCCTGACCGGCCCGCGCCGCCAACGACGAAGCCTTCGACGGCGCCGAAAGTGGAGACGACCTATCGCGAGGCTGTGCGTGCGGCGATCTCGGATGCGCTTGATCGCGACGACCGTGTCTTCCTCATGGGCGAGGATGTCGGCCGCTATGGCGGTTGCTACGCGGTGTCCAAGGGACTGCTCGAAAAGTACGGACCCGGCCGCATCAGGGACACGCCGCTTTCGGAGGCAGGCTTCACCGGCGCCGGCATCGGCGCGGGGATGGCGGGGATGCGGCCGATCGTCGAGGTGATGACGGTCAATTTCAGCCTGCTTGCGCTCGACCAGATCCTCAACAACGCGGCCACGATCCGGCACATGTCGGGCAACCAGTTCGGTTGCCCGGTGGTGATCAGGATGGCGACCGGCGCCGGCCGCCAGCTCGCGGCGCAGCACTCGCACAGTCTCGAAGGCTGGTTCGCGCACATTCCAGGTATCCGCGTCCTCGCGCCGGCGACGCTGGAAGACGCGCGCGGCATGCTGTGGACCGCCCTGCAGGAGCCGGACCCGGTTCTCATCTTCGAGAACGTCATGCTCTACAACATGAAGGGCCAGATCGCTGGCGACGCCGGCCCGGTCGACATCGACCGCGCCGCCGTTCGTCGAAGCGGGGAAGATGTCACGCTCATCACCTATGGCGGATCGCTCGGCAAGACGCTCGAGGCTGCCGAACAGCTGGCGAAGGAAGGCGTCCGCGCGGAGGTGATCGACCTGCGCACGCTTCGCCCGCTCGATGACGCCACGATCATGGCCTCGCTCCGCAAGACGCGCCGCGCCGTCATCGTCGATGAGGGCTGGAGGAGCGGCGGCATTTCCGCCGAGATCGGTATGCGTATCGTCGAGCAGGTTTTCTTCGATCTCGATGCGCCGATCGCGCGGGTGTGCAGCGAGGAGGTTCCGATCCCGTATGCCCGGCATCTCGAGGCGGCGGCCATCCCGCAGGCCGACAAGATCGTCGCCGCGGCGCGCGGCTTGATCGGCAAGCGTCAGGACGCGCCGGCGTGACTGACTTCCGCATGCCTTCGCTCGGCGCCGACATGGAGGACGCCACGCTCATCGAATGGCTGGCGAAGCCAGGCGACAGGATGAAACGCGGTGATGTCATCGCGGTCGTGGAAACGCAGAAAGGCGCCATTGAGGTCGAGGTGTTCGAGGACGGCGTGCTCGAAGAGCATGTCGTTGCGCCCGGCGCGGTGCTGCCGGTTGGTGCGGTGATGGCGCGATTTCACGGCGCTGGCGAGGCCGCCGTGGCAACGCCTGTTGCTCCGGCGCCTGCTCCGGCCCTCACAGCAGTTACCGCAGCGCCGAAGCCGCCGCCATCGCCCGTGCTACCCCCGCCCGCCGCCGGTCCGCGCGCTTCACCCGCCGCGCGCCGGCTTGCCGAAGAGCTGAGCGTCGATCTCGCCTCCATCGCCGGCAGCGGGCCCAGCGGCGCGATCACCCGCGAGGATGTCGCCGCAAAGGCGCAGGCGCCCGCCGGGAAGAAGGCTGCGGGCCTTGATTTCACCGCCATGCGGCGCGCCATCGCCGCCGCGATGAGCAGGTCGAAACGCGAAATCCCCCACTATTATCTGAGCCTTACGATCGACGTCGGCGCCGCGCAGGATTGGCTCGCTGCGGCAAACGCACAGCGCCCGCCCGCCGAGCGCCTCCTGATGGGCGCACTCTTCATCAAGGCTGTCGCTAAGGCCGCTCGCGAGTTTCCGGAGTTCAACGGCTTTCACATCGATGATGAGTTTCGCGCAAGCCAAGCCATTCACGTCGGCGTCGCGATCGCGATACGCGGCGGCGGCCTTGCTGCGCCGGCAATTCACGATACCGCCGACCTCGCTCTCGCTGACCTGATGGCGAAAATGCGCGATCTCGTGACGCGGGTGCGTGCCGGACGCTTCAGGAGTTCGGAGATCGCCGATCCGACCATCACCGTCACCAGCCTCGGCGATCGCGGCGTCGATGCGGTCTGGGGCGTCATCTATCCGCCGCAGGTAGCCATCGTGGGCTTCGGCAGGATCGCCATGCGGCCGTGGGTGGTGGACGGTCAGGTTGCCGCACGCCTCACCGTATGCATGACCCTGGCGGCCGATCATCGTGTCAGCGATGGCCACAAGGGCGCGCTGTTCCTGGAGCGGACAGGCCAGCTTCTGGCCAGCCCGGGTGAGCTATGACAGCCGATCAGATCCTTGCTGTCATCCGCGACGAACTCGCCCGCCTCGCGCCCGAGGTCGATTTCGACACGGCCGACCGCAATCAGCCGATCCAGCAGGAGTTCGACATCGACTCGATGGATTTCCTCAACTTCGTCACCGCCCTGCACGCGCGCCTGGGCGTCAACGTTCCCGAAGCCGACTACGCCAAGATCTCAACTATCGAGGCTGCGGCAGCCTATCTCGCGGACAAGGCCCGCGCATGAGGCTGCGAAGAGCCAGGCGCATCCAATTGCGCCAGCGGCGAACAGCGTGTCTAGAACTGCAATCGCTTGGACCAACAAATTGTAGACTAGGTTCTGTACTCAAAAAAGGGATTCCGATTGAAGGCGAAGCCTGATTCAGCTCCGTGACCTGCCCAAGCAAGCCTCGCTCGTCGGACCGCATTCGCGGGAGAGTCTGATGCAGCGTCCAATTCGGCGTCGGTTGGCAGGGCGTCAGCTTGGCGAGCCGGCGGTGTGGAGATGCCGGCCTGGCTCGTTCAACCGGGTCCTGAGAAATACCTGACGAGCCAAATCCTTGAGTGTCAGTATGCCGTGGAGTCGCCCGCTTTCGATCACCAGCAGACGGCTTGCGCCAGCCGCTGTCATCCGCTCGAACGCTTCAGCCGCGCCAAGGCGGCGTTCAGCCGTTGGAATATTGGCGATGGCTGTCGAGATGTTGGCGAGTGTGGTTGTGCTCCACTTACTGCGCGGAAAGCCATTGATCTCCTTGAAGCCAACGCCGCCGACGACCCTTCCCTCCGCGATCACCGGGATCAGATCATGTGGCCAGCGCGAGAGAACATGCTCAACAAAAGCTTCAACTGTCATATCGGCTGGCGCGGACACAGGGTCCGTAGTCATCAGGTCTCCAACGGCTACGTTCGCCAGCACATCCCGTGTCTCAGCCGCATACAGCTCGTTGTGCGCCATGGAGCGCACAAGCCATCCGATGAGGAGCCACCATAAGCCGCCTACCGGATAGACAAACAGGCTGAAGAACGCCCCCAGGACCATCATCAAGATGCCGATGACTTCACCGGATCGCGCCGCGATGCGCGTCGCTTTGAGCATGTCCTTCGTCGCAAGCCAAACAAGCGAGCGAAAGACACGCCCTCCATCCATCGGAAACGCTGGCAGCAGATTGAACGCCGCTAGAGCGAAATTCAGCGTTCCCAAATAGTCCAGAACGCCGTGCAGTTCGATCGACAGCGCTTCAAGATTGGACAAGGCCAGAAACGATGTACCAAGCACCATGCTGACGAGAGGGCCGGCGATCGCCATCAAGAGCTCGCCCAACGGCGTTTTTGGCTGGCCCGCGAGCTGTGCGACCCCGCCAAATACGAACAGTGTTATCGATTTGACTGACAGACCGAACGCCCGCGCGACAAGCGTGTGGCCAAGCTCGTGGAGAACGATTGACGCTCCAACGCCCGCCACCGTTGCAAGGGCCATGACCCAATAAGACAGTCGCGGCAGACCGCTATAGAGTTCTGGAAACGCGCCTGCCGCGAGAGACCATGCGATCAGCAGCGCCAGGAAGACCCAGCTGGCATCCACCCGGATCTCGACGCCCAAGACCGGAAATGAAGCAACGCGAGGCATTGTCACCAACAGCTTCTTGATGGCCCTGGACCGGGCGGCCCACCCAACAACGCCGAGTCTATGCTCCAGAAATCTTGGCGCCATTTGATCCGGGGCAATCCGCTCGCGGTTGTTTCTAGTCAAATGAGCAAAGCTTGGAGCACGATATGCGCGGATATTTCTCCCCGGCTCGTTTTTCGAACCTTCGCGGAGAAACCCAACCGGCCTTCGATTGGATTGGCATGGCGAAGGCATCGACGGCAAAGTCGTCCTGGACGCCGCAGGAAGCCTTGTTCGCCGTACTGTTCTCCGCGACGGTGTGCGACGGCGGGCTGGATCGCATCGAGCAGGAGGCGCTTCTCGCTCTTATCCATCGGTCTCGCGCTCTCAAGGCTCTAGGCGATAAGGAACTCGAAGACCTCAATGCTTCTGTGTCAGCCAAGCTGCATGGCAGGGAGAACGAAGCCCTGGAGGAAGCCTGTCAGGCGTTGCCTTTCGTTCTGCGGCTTCCCCTGTTCGCCCATGCCCTCGATATTGTTCTTGCCGACGGCGACCTGACGCAGAAAGAGTCTGCATTCCTCAACTGCCTTGCAGCATATCTTCAACTCGCCGAGCCGGACGTAAGGCGCATCGCAGATGTCATTGTCCTGAAGAATACGGTGTGACGACGCTCTGCCTTCCGAGTCAGGCGCAAACGTAAGGACGCGCTGGATCTGTGGGCCGGGAAAATTCCGGCCGCAAGATTGATCCCGCGCAATGTGCCAGCTCGCTCCAAGTAAAGTAATTGATGGTCGCACGTAGACTCAGGGTGGTGGGGGCGTGGAGGAAGAGATGCATGTATTCAGGATCGTGCAGGCCCAAGGCCATTGGACCATCGAACTGGGCGGTGGAATGTCGTCGCCCTGCAAATCCAGAAAAGCTGCAATCGCACAGGCAGAGCAGATCGCCGAAGCAATCCGACGTCATGGAGAGGCCGTGTCCGTCGTCCATCCAGATTGCGTTGACAGCGAAAGCCCTGCGGAGGCGTCAGGACTGGTACGCTTGAAAGCTTATCGGCGTCTGCAGTACGCTGAATGAAGCCGAACAGTAGGGGCGGCGACAGGCGTGGCGTCCTGCCAGGCGGCCGCCTGCGACAAGCAGGTGTCTTTTCAGAAAGTCTCCGTGAGACCATTGGCTTTGCGGACGCAATGCCGTCGCCGTGGCGCGATCCTACGCCGCTTCGCGATACACTCCTTAGCGGCGAACGTCTTGAAGAGCATGCTCGCAATCTGGCCTACGCACATAGCGTCGCCGGCCGTCCGGCGCGTCGCTACGCGCTGGCGCGCCGGGTTGCGGACAATGCGCGGGCGCTGCATGAGGCCTATCGAAGCCTAGCCGCGGCAGCCACCGCTCGCGAGACGATTTCTCCGGCGGGGGAATGGCTCATCGACAATTATCACATCATCGAGCGGCAGATCCGTGACATCCACAGGGACTTGCCGCCGGGATATTACCGGCGTCTTCCGAAGCTCGCGACGGGACCATTGCGGGGCTATCCGCGCATTCTGGGAGCGATGTGGCAATATGTGGCGCATACCGATAGCCACTTCAGCACGGACGTGCTGTGCCGGTATTTCCGTGCATACCAGCAGGTGCAGCCGCTCACTATCGGCGAACTTTGGGCCGCTCCGATCACGCTGCGCATGCTCCTGGTAGAGAATATCCGGCGGTTTGCTGAAGCAATCCTCCTTGCACGTGAAGCCCGCAGGAAGGCGGATTCGATCGCCGATCGGATCCTTGCGGCCGGCCCTCAAGCCCTTCGCCAGATTCCCGGGATGCTCTCGAATTTGAAGAACGATGACCTCGTCAATCCGTTCATCGTTCAGCTTGCCCAGAGACTTCGGGATCAGGACCAGGCCGTTGCGCCAGCCCTGGACTGGCTTGATCAACGCCTTGGCTCTGAGGACACAACCGTCGATGAGGTTGTACAGGCTGAGCAGCAACGCGAGATCAATGCGACCATTACAGTTCGCAACATCATTACAAGCATGCGACTGGCTAACGATGTCGACTGGCGCGACCTGTTCGAGCGTATGAGTCTGGTGCACGAGGTGCTAGTCGCCACGAACAGCTATTTCCAGGCCGATTTTGCCACGCGTGATCAGTATCGTGGCGCCGTGGAGCAGATAGCCCGGGGAGCAAAGCGTTCGGAGCTTGAGATTGCCCGCGGCGCGACCGCAGCAACAGACAAGGCTTCCGCAAACAACCGGCTGTCCGACCCAGGTTATTTCCTGATTTCCGGCGGCAGGCCTGCGTTCGAGCGAGCCATCGGCTATCGCGCGCCTATCGAGACATGGGCGGGTCGAATTGCCCGGTCGCTCGGCATAGGGGGCTATATAATCGCCGGATCGATTGTCAGCGCCGGGCTCCTCGCCATTCCCTTGTGGCTGCTTGCACAAGTCGGTGTAGATTGGCGTTGGCTTGCCGGCCTCGGGACTCTCGGCGCGGTTCCTGCCATCGATGCGGCCGTCTCACTCGTCAACTACCTGCTGACCCGCGGGCTTCGAGCGACGCTATTGCCCAGTGTCGAGCTGGCTGACGGCGTTCCCGTTGAACTACGCACAATCGTGGTCGTGCCTACCCTGCTTACATCGCAAGGAGCCATCGAGGAACAGGTAGAGCGGCTCGAAGTGCACTATCTGTCGAGCCCGAAGGGCGAAATCTACTTCGCCTTGCTCTCTGATTGGACCGATGCAGCCTCGGAGCATGCCGAAGGCGACGAGGAGCTCCTTGCGGCCGCAGCGAAAGAAATTTCCGCGCTCAACCGGAAGTACGGAGCTGCAACGGCAGGCCAGCGCTTCACGCTGTTGCACCGCAGGCGCGTCTGGACCGAAAGCGAAGGCAAATGGATCGGCTGGGAACGCAAGCGCGGCAAGCTCAACGAACTCAACGAGCTTCTGCGCGGCAGCAGGACAACGACTTTCGTCTCTCTCGACGGCAAGCCGGTCGATGCTCCGCCCAGCATAAGATATGTCATTACACTCGACGCCGATACGCGGCTGACTCTTGACGCAGTGCGTCGCCTGATCGGGAAGATGGCGCACCCGCTCAATCGAGCGCGCCTGGATCCCCAAAAGCAGCGTGTCGTCGAAGGTTACGCCATACTTCAACCGCGCGTGACGCCGTCCATGCCGGTTGGCCGCGAGGCGACCCCGTTCCTGCGCGTCTTTTCCAGCATGACCGGAATAGATCCCTATGCTGCAGCTGCCTCGGACGTCTATCAGGATCTTCTCGGCGAGGGTTCTTATACGGGCAAGGGCATCTATGATGTCGACGCTTTTCGCGCCGCCCTCGCAAATCGGATTCCACCGTCTTCCCTGCTGAGCCACGATCTTTTTGAAGGCGTGTTTGCGCGGGCGGGCCTGGTTTCCGATGTGGAGTTCGTCGAAGAATTCCCGGCCCGCTACGATACGGCGGCGCTTCGACATCACCGCTGGGCTCGCGGCGATTGGCAGCTCTTGCCATGGATATTCGGTCTTGCACGATCAGCAATTGGAACGAAGCGGCTTGGCGGCGTTCCCATCATCGGCCGATGGAAAATGCTGGACAACATACGACGTACGGCGTCGGCGCCAGCTGCAGTTGCGGCATTGCTCGTGGGACTGGCGCTGCCTTTTCCCGCGCCACTCATCTGGGCCGCCTTTGTACTCGTCACGCTTGCGCTGCCCCCTCTGCTGCCGATGCTCGCCCTGCTGCCGCAAGGGGGCCGAGAGCCCGTACGGCGCGATCCCCGCGCTATCCTCTACGACATTCGCTTGGCGCTCACGCAGTGGTTTCTCGCCACGAGCCTGCTTGCGCATCAGGCCTGGCTCATGAGCGATGCCGCTTTACGGACGGTTCTGCGCCTGGCTACTCGCAAGAAACTGCTCGAATGGACGCCGGCCGCCCAAGCCAGGATCGGCGCCAAACCAACGCTTGCGAACTACTACCGCTATATGATCGGAGCGCCGATCATCGGCGCAGCCGCTGTGATCGGCGCTTGGCTCAATCATCGCGGCATTGATCCGTTGGCGGCTTCCTTCGCTCTGCTGTGGTGGGCGTCACCAGCCGTTGCGGTCTGGGCGAGCAGCACACCCACATCGCATGAAAAGCGTCGCCTTTCACCAGACCAAGCCGCTGCGCTGAGGCTCGTGGCCCGCAAGACCTGGCGCTATTTTGAGACCTTTGTAACGCCAGCGCACAACATGCTTCCGCCTGACAATTTTCAGGAGGACCCAGAGCCGGTCGCCGCCCAAAGAACATCACCTACCAATATCGGACTCTACCTTCTCTCGACCGTGGCGGCCCACAATCTAGGCTGGGTGGGACTGGCCGAGACGGCGAAGAGGCTGGAAGCGACGCTGGAGACCTTAAACAAGCTCGCGCGTTATCGCGGTCACTTCTACAACTGGTACGATACCCGCGATCTACGAGCACTGGAGCCCCACTACGTCTCGTCCGTGGACAGCGGCAATTTGGCCGGACACCTGATCGCCGTGGCCGGCGCGTGCCGCGCGTGGAGCCGGGCGGGCGAAAGCTCGCGTTGCGGCGTATTGGACATGGATGCGATGACCTTGGCGCGTGAGGAGGCGCGCCTCCTCCGCAGCAAGCGGCGCCTGCCCACGCTGCCATGGCCTCGAGTCGAAGAAGACCTCGCCAAGCTGGAGCAAAGGCTCCAAGGGGCGGCGGGCGACAAGGACGTGTTGGCGGCGTCTGTCCAGCGGGCAGGAGCTGTTCTGGATGTCGTTGAAGCACATGCGCTTGGCGAGAGCGACAACCCGGCGGCGGATCTGGTCTTCTGGCTTTCGGCGGTCATCAACAACCTCAAGGAAAGGCTGCTGGATTTCGATCGGATCACACTGCAGCCTCGTATGGCCAGTCTCGCACAAGTCTTCCGCGACATGGCGTTGTCGATGGACTTCAGCTTCCTCCTCGACCGCGAACGGCTGCTCTTGTCCATAGGCTATCGTGGATCGGACGCGGTGCTTGATCCGAGCTGTTACGATCTTTTGGCGTCGGAGGCGCGGCTCGCGAGTCTGTTCACCATCGCCAAAGGAGACGCGCCGCACAAGCACTGGTTCAGACTGAATCACTCCGTCACTATGCTTCCCGGTGGCCCGGCCCTGATTTCATGGTCGGGCTCGATGTTCGAATATCTCATGCCGTCGCTCGTAATGCAGGAGCCGGTCCATAGCCTGCTTGAGCGCACAAATCGCGCAATCGTGCAGGGACAAATCGAATACGGCCGTCGCCGGCGTGTCCCCTGGGGGGTTTCGGAGTCCGCTTACAATGCCAGGGACCTCTCATACAATTATCAATACTCAAACTTCGGCGTGCCCAGCCTCGGGCTGAAACGCGGCCTTGCCGACGATGTCGTCATAGCGCCCTACGCCACGGCGCTGGCGAGCATGGTTTGGCCGACGATCGCATTGCGCAATTTCGAAGCGCTGTCGGCAATAGAAGCGCTGGGTCGCTACGGCTACTACGAAGCCGTCGATTTCACACCCGAGCGTCTCCAGGATGGACAGCGCGCCGCCATTGTTCGCTCGTTCATGGCGCATCATCAGGGCATGACAATCAGCGCCATCGCCAATGTGCTTTGTGATGGAGTGCTGCGCAGGCATTTCCACAGCGATCCCATGATCCAGTCCGCGGAACTCCTACTGCAAGAGCGGATGCCTCGGGAAATCAACGAACCGCCGGCCCCGACGAGCGCATATAAGCCTGTAATCGGCAAAAGCGGCGACGACGCGCCTGCCCTTCGCAGCCCCAGCCCATGGGGCGCCACGCCGGCGACGCACCTGATGTCGAACGGCCGCTACAGTCTCATGCTTACCGCAGCCGGATCCGGCGCCAGCAGCTGGCGCGGTCTGGCGTTGACGCGCTGGCGCGAAGACGCCACCTGCGACGATTGGGGCTCGTACATCTACATCAGGGATACCGCCAGCGGCGTCTGCTGGTCCCCCACCCTGCAGCCCACCTGCCACAAGGACCACGAGCACTCGGTTGTATTCGATGAGGGAAAAGCAGGATTCACCTGTAGAGCAAATGGCTTTTTCACGCAGATGGATGTCATCCTTTCCCAGGAGGATGACGCGGAGGTGCGACGCGTTACGCTGAGCAACACTGGGTCCTCTACCTACGAGCTAGAGATCACGTCCTATGTGGAACTCGCACTTACCGCGCCTGCGGCTGACCGAGCCCATCCAGCCTTCTCGAAACTCTTCATCGAAACAGAGCATCTGACGCGCACGGGCGCCCTGTTAGCTCGGCGACGGCGCCGCGCTCCCGAAGAACCGGATTTCTGGGCCGCCCACATAGCTATAGTTGAGGGAAATACTGTGGGCCAGCGGGAGTTCGAAACCGACCGAACAAAGTTCATCGGACGTGGCCGCGATCTGCACGAGCCGATCGCAATCCTCAGCGGGACGCCGCTGAGCTGTTCCGCCGGCGCCACACTCGATCCGATATTCGCGGTGCGCCGCCGGGTACGCATTGAGCCCGGCGGGACAGCTCGGATTCACTTCTGGACCTTCGCCGCCGCCTCGCGCCAGGAAGCGCTTGAGCTGATCGACAAGCACAACGACATTACCGCATTCGACCGGGCCGAAGTGCTTGCCTGGACTCAGGCGCAGATAGAACTGCACCATATCGGTATCGATCGCAGCGCTGCGGCGCTCTACCAGCGCCTTGCGAGCCATCTGGTCTATGCAAATCCTGCGATGCGTCCGGCGCGACAACTGATCGCCCGAGGTGCGCGTGAACAGTCTCAGCTGTGGAGCATGGGGCTCTCTGGCGACCTGCCGATCATGCTGGTGCGCATCGCGGAAGCCTCGGAAATTGGGTTGGTCGAAGAGGCCCTCCAGGCCTTGGAGTACTTTCGAACCAAACGCCTAGCGGTCGATCTCGTAATTCTGAACGAGCGCCCGACCTCCTATCAACAGGATCTTCAGAACGCTATCGAGCATGCCGTCCGGACAAGCCAGGCGCGGCCACACATCGGCGCGGACCCCGCTCCGGGCCACACCTATGTCCTGCGTAGCGACCTGATTGCGGAAGAGTCGCGAAATCTGCTCGCTTCAGCTGCAAGGGTAGTGCTGCAGGGCGATCGCGGTCGGCTCGTCGATCAGATGCGCCGGAGACCGGAGGTTGCGCATGCCGGCCGAGGAGCCAGACGCGCTGCCCGGGTGACTACGCTGCATACGCCGGCGCCGGGCTTTCACCTGGAGTATTTCAATGGCCTCGGCGGCTTTGTCGAGGACGGCAAGGAGTATGCGATTGTTCTCGGGCCAGGCCAGACGACGCCGGCGCCGTGGGTGAACGTAATTGCAAATGCTGACTTCGGCTTCCTGGTCAGCGAGAGCGGCGCAGGCTTTGCCTGGTCAGGAAACAGCCGGGAGCATCAGCTCACGCACTGGTCGAATGACCCGGTATGCGATCAAACCGGCCAAGCCTTCTTTATCCGCGATCGGGACACGGGTGAGCTCCTCAGCCCGACCGCGGCGCCGCTTCGTGACCCAGCGGCCATATACGTGGCGCGCCACGGCAAGGGTTACAGCAGATTTGAACACGAAGGTGGCGGACTCTCGCTCGTTCTTCTCGAGTATGTCCCCGTTTCCGATCCTCTGCGGATTTCGCGCCTACGCATCGCCAACCGATCTTCGGAACGGCGACGCCTGTCCGTCTACGCCTATGTAGAATGGACGCTGGGATCATCGCGCACTATGTCGGCGCCATTTGTCGTGACCAGCCAGGACGCGACGGGTGCGATCCTCGCGGTCAACCGCTGGAACGCAGCGTTCAAGCAGCGCGTAGCATTCGCCGACCTGGGAGGCCGGCAAGAAAGCTGTACCGGAGACCGCCGAGAGTTCATCGGACGAAACGGTTCGCTCTCGTATCCCGCGGCTCTCGCAAGCGACGCACCACTATCCGGCCGCCTTGGCGCTGGCCTCGATCCTTGCACCGCCATGAGGACAGACATCGAGATTGCTCCCGGCGAGAGCGTCGAGCTTGTCTTCCTCGTGGGAGACGCGGAAAGCGCAGAAGAGGCTTCCGAGTTGATAAGGCGCTATCGCAGCACAGATCTTGACGTCGTCCTGGACCAGGTGCGCGGGTTCTGGGACGGCGTGCTTGGCAGCCTTCAGATCAGGACACCGGACAGATCTTTAGACCTGATGGTCAATGGTTGGCTGCTCTATCAGACGCTCGCATGCAGGGTCTGGGCACGCGCCGGCTTCTACCAAGCGAGCGGCGCCTACGGTTTCCGCGATCAGCTTCAGGATGTGATGGCCTTGGCGATCGCTCAACCGAGTCTGACGCGTGAACATCTGCTTCGCTCAGCGGCGCGGCAATTCCCCGAAGGAGACGTCCAGCATTGGTGGCTGCCGCATACCGGCCAGGGAGTCCGCACGCGCATCACGGACGACCGCGTGTGGCTGCCCGTCGCGGTGGCGCACTACATCGCCATGACCAACGACTGGAGCATTCTCGATGAGGAGGTCCCCTTTCTGGCGGGACGGCAGCTGGAGCCGGACGAAGCCGAAGCCTTCTTCCGTCCGGAGACGTCATTCGATTGCGCCAGTCTTTATGAACACTGCGCACGCGCGCTGGATGTGAGTCTCAGTGTCGGGCGCCATGGCATTCCCCTCATGGGAGGAGGCGACTGGAATGACGGAATGAACCGCGTCGGTCTGCGCGGTCAGGGTGAAAGCGTATGGCTTGGCTGGTTTCTGCATTCGGCGCTTACTCAGTTTTCGCCCATTGCGGACGCCAGAAGCGATGTGCGAGCAGGACGCTGGAGAGACTTCGCACACGGGCTTGGCGCCGCCCTGGAGCGCGAGGCCTGGGATGGAGACTGGTACCGTCGCGGCTGGTTTGACGACGGGACCGCGCTCGGATCGGCGGCGAGCGCGGAATGCCGCATCGATTCCATCGCCCAATCCTGGGCTGTGCTCTCGAAAGCAGGCAATACGCAGCGGGCGCGCAGGGCGATGGATGCGGTCGAACGCGATCTTATCCGGTCGCAGGATGCGATGGCTCTGCTGTTCGCTCCGCCTTTCGATCAGACGCCGAAAGATCCAGGCTATATCAAAGGCTACCCGCCAGGCGTGCGTGAGAATGGCGGCCAGTACACCCACGGCGCGGTCTGGTCCGTCATGGCGCTCGCAGCCCTAGGCGAAGGCGACAAGGCGGCCGCCCTATTCTGGATGCTCAATCCGATCAATCACGCGCGGACGCGAACCGACGCGCATCGTTACAGGGTTGAGCCCTATGTGATTGCGGCGGACATCTACGCTGCCCCGGCGCTTCTCGGCCGCGGAGGCTGGACCTGGTACACAGGCTCTGCCGGGCTCATGTATCGGGCGGGTGTTGAGAGCATTCTGGGCCTGCGCATCGAAGGATCGCACTTCCACATCGATCCCTGCATCCCCAGGAGCTGGCCGGGATTCGAAATGACGCTTCGGTTGGGATCCTGCATCTACGAGATCCGCGTGAAAAATCCGGCCGGCGTTTCCCGGGGTGTGGCGCGCGTCATGCTCGATGGAAAAGCGCTTGAGGGTGATGCGCCGGCTATTCCAATTGGCGGCGATGGCCAGCTGCGACGGGTGGAGATCACACTTGGTTCCGCCGATCGAGGTGTGTGTGGCGTAGGATCACCTGCATCAGCCGAGGATAAGGACGAGGACTTGCACGCCTAACCACTCCCTCCTCGAACCATACCTACATGAGCTGGTCCATTTGAAACTTCCGAACCGTTTTCATTGCCCAGCTCCGAGCGCTGACCGCAAGACTTTGATCGATGAATCAGGGCGCTGGGCCGCCGTCGTCCGAAAGCGCTGTCAAGCGCGCGGTTGTGGACTGCAGAAGGCTTGACGAAAATCCGTTGGTACGGGTGTTGGTACATAGCCGGGTAACCGCACATCAGTCCTTGTTTGTACACTGAATATCTCGTCGTGTGGGTCCTGCCGGGCCCACCAACTCATCGTGCAAGGACGTTCGACACTGTCCGACGATGTCCAACAGCCTCCAGATTTCGTGCCGGAATTTTCCGGTGACGATCCACTGACGTCCGGATCGGTCCGCTGGCGTCGATGAACATTGTTGGTACGGCCAGACCGAGATTTCAGCACGCGGAGAAGAAGCGCCGTCATGGCGTCAGACGCCAAGTTGCGGACACTCAAGCCTGGTGATCGCTCAAACACTTGGCCTTTGGGCTGATGTCTCGAAATTGGCGGCAAGTCCAATCGGTCAGCGCAACACGCGCCTTGATCGAAGGACGTGGAGTTATATGGCCGGGATCATGCGCGTTTTCGAATTGCGGCGCGAACCGCCGTTCTGAGGTCAGGTATCACTTCCCTCTCAAACCAGGGATTGCGCTTCATCCAGCCGGTGCTTCGCCAACTTGGATGCGGCAGAGGAAAATACGCAGGCAGGTAGTCCCGAAAGCTCCTCACGGTCTCGGTAAGGGTCTTGCGGCGATGCGAAGCGAGGTAGCGGCCTTGTGCGTGCATTCCGACGAGCAGCGTCAATCGCCTCGGCGGCAGAACCGCGAGCAGGCGATCATGCCAAAGAGGAGCGCATTCCGGTCGCGGCGGAAGATCTGCCCCTTTCGCCGTTCCGGGATAGCAGAACCCCATAGGCATTAGCGCAACGCTTTTGGCATCGTAGAATTTCGCCGGATCGAGGCCCGTCCAGTCGCGAAGCCTGACGCCGCTGTCGTCCTGCCAGGCGATGCCGCTCGCATGGACACGAGCTCCGGGGGCCTGGCCGATGATGACGAGGCGGGCGCTTGCGCCGAACTGAATGACCGGGCGGACCCCATGCGGCAGGTGTTCGGCGCAGACACGGCACCGGCGTACTTCCGAACAAAGCGATGCGATGACCGCGCCCATGCGAACCCTTCGGCAAGCAGCAGGCCATTCATCCGACAGGAGACGCCCGCGGTCCTGCCCCAGATTTGGAGACTTACAGACGCTAGAGCGCGTCATCGAGCGGACGTCAAGGATGGGCCATCCCACGCTGGATCGACATGTTTCAAGACGGGGCGGGGCCGCCCCGAACCCGCCAGCCAGCGCTCATGCTCCAATGCAGACGCTTTTCGCGTTAGCGACACGCCCGCAAGCAAGACATCTTGCCGGATGCAGGTCGACCGATCCGCGGCAAGTCGCTGGGATCGGGGCTCGAACATATGTTAGAGTGAGTATGTTCAGGCGGCGGGGAGCGGCGGCATGGCGATATCCTGGAGCAGCAAAAGCTTCGTCTACGGCATGATCTTCAGCGGCGCGCTGGTCGCGGCGGCGACCTGTTCGACCGCGATAAAGTCTGCACAGGAAGGCGGAACGTCTGCCGCATCCACGACGCAGGCCGCCGCCACAGCGTCCCGCATTCGCATTCCTGAATACATGAACGCAGAGCTGCGCGCGCGCGTCGAAAAGCTCAAGGCCGACCTTGCCGCTGCGGCATCGACGCCGGAAACGGCGGATGCGCGCGCGCTGGTGCTGTTCGACTGGATGAACGCCTATGCGATGACCGGGCGCTTCCTGCCGGTCAACATGGCGAGTTCGATCACGCAGATCGCCCTGCCCTCGCCGGCGACGCGCGCGCAATGCGCCCAGGTCGATTTATTCATTCGCGAGCTGACGCTCTATGAGGAAGAGCCCAATGCGCTCGGGTATGTCACGGCGGACAATGCCGGGCCGTTCGAAGCGGGGACGTGGCAGACACTGGTGCAGACCTACACGGTGGGATCGCGGCCGGTGCCGAAAGGCGGCGGCGTGCTGCTGGGCAGGCACTTCCAGTCGAATCAGGGCGTCTACCAGACCCGGGATCCTTCGGGCGACAATTATGTCAGCGTGCAGGCATCCAATCCGGCGGTGCGGATGCGCGCATCGGTTGCGCCGCTGGCCGGGATGTTCGGCGGGTTCCGCGGGTCGCAGGACATGCCGTTCTTCGAGGTGATGGAGGGCGAGCTCAAGCCAGGCGACAAGGTTGTCGTCACGATTGGGGACAAATCCGGAGGCGGGCGCGGCTTCCGGATGCAGAGCTTCGCCAATGACGGCCTGCGCAACCCGCTCTACGTTTCCTATGGGCCCGGAACACAGCTGATGAGCCTCAAGCCGGTGCTGTTCTCGGTGTCGGGCGGACCGGTGGCGCGCGTGCGCGGCTTTGCGCCCTCGACGGCGTCGGTCGGCGAGACAGTGACGGTGTCGGTGCGCGGCGAAGACCGGTGGCGCAACCGGACGACCGGGCCGCAGCCGGCCTATGATGTCATGGTCAATGGCGAGCGGATCTCGCGCATCGCGGCGGGCGACAGGGCAATCACTCTGCTCGACACGCTGAAATTCGACAGGCCGGGAGTCTATCGCCTCTCCTTCCGGTCGGACGATGGCCGCATCGCCGGAGAAGCCAATCCGATCTGGGTGCGCGAGGGCAAGCAGGCTGGCATCTACTGGGGCGAGACCCACGCGCATTCGGCATTCGCCGAAGGCCAGGGTTCGATCGATTTCTTCTATACGTTCGGACGGGACGATGCGCGGCTGGATTTCCTCGGCATGTCAGAGCACGACACCTGGATGGACGACTGGGAGTGGGAGCAGCTACGCAGCGCGGCGAAGCGCTATGACAAGCCCGGCGAATTTGTTCCGTTCCTCGCCTATGAGTGGACCGCGGTGACGACGTTCGGCGGCCACCACAACGTGTTCTTCCGCACGGCCGAGGGCCGGCAACGGACGCCGATCCAGACCAACCCCACGCTGACGCAGCTCTATGAAGGACTGAAGAAGCGCAACGACCCAAAGGATGTGCTGGTCATCCCGCACGCCCACCAGACCGGCGAATACCGCATCAGCGACGCCGACGTCGAAAACCTGGTCGAGGTGCTGTCGCTCCACGGCGCGTTCGAATGGTTCGGGCAGAAATATCTCGAGCAGGGCCATGAAGTGGGCTTCATCGCCGCATCCGACGACCACCTGTCGCATCCCGGCTACGCCGCCGCCAATGGCGGGCTAGGCTATCGCAGCGGGTTGGCGGCCGTCGTGGCGCCGGAGAAATCGCGCGACGCGATCTTCGACAGTTTGAAAGCGCGGCGCACCTATGCGACTTCGGGCGAGCGCATCATCCTCGACTATGACGTCTCGGGCGGCGGCTTCGGCCAGCGGATCGCCATGACCGACAAGCGCACGGTCAAGCTGCGGGCGATCGGCACCGCCCCGATCCGCGAGATCACGATCGTCAAGAACGGTCGGGATGTGTTCACCCAGGACTATCTTGCCGATCCCACAGGCAAGTCGAACCGCATCGCAGTCGAGTTCTTTTCCGCCACCGACCCGCAAATCCGCGACAATGCCCGGGGCTGGCGGCGCTGGGAGGGAACGCTCACCGTGAAGGGCGCACGAATGGACGGGTTTTCCGCGCCCGGATTCACGCCAAGCATAAGCGACAAGGTCGAACGCTCCGACAAGCCCGGCGTGCTCAATCTCGACTTCGGCACGCGGGGGGCGACGCAGACCGTCTATCTCGACCTCGCCGGCGTCTCAGCCGGCGCCACGATCGAGATCGATGTCCGGGCGGTCCGTGAGACCGGGACGCCGCTTGAGGTCGCGACCTTCCACGACTATCCGGCCACGAAGGTCTCGCTGCCGCTCCGAAAAATGAAACAGGGCGTATACGCCGTGGAGACGGCGGGCGCGGTGACGGCGGACCGCATTTCCATACGCTCGGTGCGCAAGGACGCCCCGATGGACCAGTCGGTAGAGTGGACCGATCCGGCGCCGGGTCTGCCGGACGACACCTACTATGTCCGCGTCGTGCAGGCGGACGAGGCGCGGGCCTTCACAAGCCCGGTGTGGGTGGGCGGCTTCTCGCGGAAGACGCAGTGAAGCTCGCTGTCAGGCGCTGAACGCGATCCGCTCGATCAGCCACCAGGCGGCTATGCCGGCTATGGCGAGCGATGCCGGAACGACCACGCGCTGGCGAAACCATGGCTTGTCGCGCGCCCACCCTACCGTCAAGAAGGCGACGGCGAGGACAGCCACCTGCCCGGCCTCGATCCCGAGGTTGAAGGAGATGAGGGCGAGAGCTTCATCGCCCTGAGGCAGCCCGAGGCGCTCGAGCGCGCTGGCGAAACCGAGCCCGTGCAGCAGGCCGAAGCCGAACACTGCGGCGATGCGCCAAGGCTGCAGCGCGGGCGAGCGCAGATTGTCGAGCGCGACAAGGGCGATCGTCGCCGCAATCAGAGGCTCGACGATGATGGCGGGAACCGAGACGAGATCGAAGGCCGCCAGCGCCAGCGTGACCGAGTGGGCCGCCGTGAAAGCGGTCACTTGCGCGACCAACGGCCGCCAGCGTTGCGCCAGCAGGAAGAGGCCGAGAACGAACAGGATGTGGTCGAGGCCCAGCGGCAGGATGTGCTCGAAGCCAAGGGCGCCGAACTGCGCCGTGGTCACCAGCCAGAACGGGATGGCGACCAGGACTTCGCCGCGAGCGGCGCCCTCGTGCAGGAGAAACGGGTGGCTTCGCCCGCCTGGACGCAAGGCTTCGACGACACGGGCGCCGCGCCAGTCCTCAATTGTCAGCAGGGTCTCGGGAAAGGCGTCAGGCGCAACGACGGTGAAGCTGCCGGCGCGCGGACCCAGACGCCCGCGGAGGATGACCGGAGCGGACGGCCGGGCGTCCTCCGGCGGAACGAGGCCGTCGGCGCGCAACTCGGCGGGATCCGGGAACGACACGCTTTCAATGTCGACGACGAGGCCATCAGAGTAGACCTCGACGGCGCCCTTGAGAAACCGGGCGCCTTCGCCGGAAAGACGGGCCAACTCAGCGTCGCCGAGCTTCGCCCATCGCTCGCGCGCCTCGGCGGAGAGATGCGCCTGCGGCTCGCCCAAGAGGAAGGCTGCCGTATGGAAATTGAGGGCGATCTCGAACCCGCCATCCTCGGCGATTGCCGCGCGCGCGACGGCATAGGCGAGATTATGCGCGGCGGCTGGCGCCGTCGACAGAGCCAAGGCGGCGAACAATCCTAGCAAGACTCGCCAGACAGTGCAGATAATCGTCACGGCCGCTTTGCGCAAATGTCAGGGCGTCGCCTGGCTGCGGCGACATCGTGCAGCGAGTGCAAGCGGAAAATCTCCGGCTTGCTGGTGGGCGCTGATCTTCCGGTCACGTTTCTTTTCAGGTTTTCCCCCGACATGTCGCACACTTTCGACAACGGCGGCAGACTAGGCTGAAGGGCCGCGCTTTGGCCAGAGCGAACGGCGATGGAGGGCAAGGTCGGGTCATGGTCGCTTGACATGACAGACGGCTGAGCAACTCAAGAGCCGACGCTCGCCTCCCCCTCGGAACTCGCCTGAAATCCGCCGCAGGCCCCCCCGGGTCGTGAGTACCGCTGTCTTGCCGCCACTGGCATCGGTGTTGGCGAAAGCCGCCCACAGCTTCGGCGCCGCCACGCTGTCGACTAACCGCCCCGTATTGCCGCGCCCAACTCCAGAAGCGGCTGCTGCTGCTGGTCAGGAATGATGGCGTTCGCCATCGGCCCCGCATTGATAAGCAGATTGCCGCCTCGCGCCGTGACATCGCGATAAAGCGCGATCAACTGCGCGCCTGTCAGGTAGTCCTCCGTGCGTTCCGCCCGGTTGTAGCCGAAGGCGAGACCGAGCCCGCGGCACGCCTCCCACTTCTTCTCGCCCATGTGCGCGCCCGTGGAGTATTCCACGGTGCGGAAGTCGCAGTGCAGCGGCGGCGGATTGTCGACCTCGCCGCCGGCTTCCGCGATACGCCCCTTGACCACGGAGTTGAACGCCGCCCGCGCCGAAGGCTCGCGAAGGCCTTCGAACAGCGAGGTCATGCCCAGCCAGCGATCGTTCACGACCCCATCCGGCACAACTGAATAATAGTCCGCAAACAGCGCCGGCAGATCAGCCTCGCTTGGCCAGGCGATGTCGTTCCACAGCACCGAAGGCCGGTAGCGCGCAATCAGTTCGCGAACCTGACTGGCGGCGTAGGAGCGATAGCCGTCGTCCGTGGGCACGCAAGCCAGCATGTCGCCGAAGTTCGAGATGGGGATGTGACGGAACGTCCAATCGAGGCCGCCGGAATAGTAAAGACCGAAGCGCATCCCTCTGGCCCGCACCGCTTCCGCCAGCTCGCCGACAAAGTCGCGCTGCGAGGTCCAGCCCGGCATGTGCGGATTGGCAATCGCGCTCGGCCACAGACAGTAGCCGTCATGGTGCTTGGTCACCAGTACGACGTAGCCGGCGCCGGAGGCCAGAAACAGGTCGGCCCACGCCCCGGCGTCGAACGTGCGAGCCGCGGCCTCGAAGTCCTCCCGGAACGCGGCGTAGGGGCGCTCGCCATGCACGCGCGCATGGTATTCGGCGGTCGGGCTGCCGGGCACGCGCATCGCGTTCCAGTACCACTCGGCGTAGGGCGATATGGCCATCGCCTTGTCGTAGTCGGTGAGGAACAGGTCGGCGATCGACACGCCGCCTGGCGCAAAGGCGGGCACTGCGAACATTCCCCAGTGGATGAAGATCCCAAGTTGCGGCTTTGCATACCAGTCGGGACACGGGCGTCCGGCGAAGGCGGACAGATCCTCAACCGACATCGACATTCCCTCCAAGACTGCTGACGCCCACGCTAGCGCAGTCCTTCAAGACCGAGAAACGACGTCATAGTTGTCGGCGTGGATCGAAAACCGTCATCCGCCTTACCCTACGCAAATCGACAGGAAGTCGCCGGACGCACTCATTCGAGCGCCGGGTCTGATCTCGACACTGCCAGAGGCACCAGGACTGTCGCAGCCATCTTCACGGCTGTCGCAAGTCATACGACCTCCCCAAAGCCGATCGGCGGCGCTCTCGGCGCGAATCTACTGCGTGCATTGATGCGCGTACACGACTCTCGGAGAGAGGGCTCTTCCGATGAAGCATCTGGTTTGCTTCCGTTCGTAGCGAGCCTGGCGCTGGCAGCGGACGCCCGGCAAGGCGACGCTCAGCTCACGCCTGAACAGCGCACGGGTTTTTTCGGGTCGCGACACAAACAAGAACAACCAGCTGAGAAACGGCATCGCTCGCCATTCTGCCGGAACTTGCGAAGCCTTGCCCTAAGATGATCGGGACGGATTGATCCCGAAGGCAAAGGGCTCGTCATAAAGGAAGCCTTTCTTGCAGCGAGCGGCCGGCCTCCGGTCGACTGACCTTTGGGAGCTCTGGAAACTCCGCTCCGCTTCTGGACCGTTCGACTTCGCGATCTCTCAGCGCACCGCCACCCTGGCTGCCTTCCGTTCCGCTAACCGCGCGCCACCAAGTATGCCGGCCATCGCGTAGTTTCCTTCATGGCAGGCATACTCATACACCCCGCCTTTCGGAACATTGAGAGTGTATTCAGCCTTCCAGGGTTGCGTGTAGTGGTTGGGATCCGTCACCTCGAACTCGTAGAAGATTTCCGCTTTGCCGATGCGCGTGAAACGCTCGACGATCTTCCCATCCTTCGTCAGCGGGATTGAACTCTCCGACGCTTGAACAGGGTGAACATTGGCGGTTTCCATCACAAACGTGTCGCCTTCCCACCAACCCACTGAGTCCCCAAGCCAAGGCGTGATTGCGGCAGGTCGGTGAGCCGCCCGAGCCTCTTTGGCGCTGCCGAATATCGGCACGATCCGCGCGTCGTGGACCATCTCGATGAGCATCAACATGTGAGTTTCGGTCTGCACGAACTGGTAGGTGTTATTATAGACCGAACCCAGCATGCCGGGGCCGCCCGTGTTGCCGAACCCGATAAGGCATCGCTCCCTTAGCGGGATGTCTTCAGGGCCCTGATAGTCACCCTTGCCGCTTGCATATTCCTGGCCGATCTGGCGCTGAACCACCGTGCTCGCCATGCGATCGCGATAGGGGATCCTGCCGTTCGACGGTTCGACAATGCCCGAAGCCCTGATCTCGCCTTTGACGACAGAGTAGTGGTCGCCCGGGTCCAGCCAGAAGGCGTTGTACCCGCCTGGATCGTTTGACTTCGGAGGGGCGGGTGCGTTGGGATCGGTGCGCTTGCTGTCTGCAGCGCGGAACGCGGCAGTGCGGCCTGCGAGCTTGTCCGCCTCTTCACGCGAGAGAACAAGTCCGGCTTGGCCGGCTGGCCGTTCGAGCGGGGTCAGCGTGCGGCTCGTCCACGTCCCCGTCAGGTCGGCCTTGCCATTCGGCGCACGCGGGATTTCCTGCGCGCAGGCCCAGCCAGCGGTCGCGACCAGCGCGCCTGACACCACGGCCACAAATCGAGACAGTGCGAACGCGCCAGCCATTGTTCTCTCCCTCAGTCGCGGACTGCTGTTTCTGCTGCCTGCATCGTACACTGCATTCGGGTGTCCGGAACATCCCTCCGGTGGATTAGGCCCAAAGACGGCGGCGACGCGCGCCACCTCCCTGTCCTTGGCGTTAGGCGAACGCCGTGTTTGGGCCATCTTTCGCCGATTATCTTCCTCCCGCCAGCCCGGCCGGAAACCGACGGAAGCAGTCATCGGAAAATCGCGATGCGGATGTTGGTGCGACCGCATGAGGCACGCCGGCGATTTGCGAAGACGTCGAATTCCAGCCTCCAAACCGCGGGAGGCGTCCTGGAATGTCGCCGATGGACTTCGCGACGGCGGGAGTCCAGCCTCCAGAGAGAGATGGGATCGAGCCAGGGGTAGGGCCTCGAATGACGCAACGTCCAAGCATTACACGGCGCATCGTACTGGCCTCACAGGCCGTCGGCTTGCCGACGCGGGAGACATTTCGAGTCGAAGAGGCTGTGTTGCCGGCCCTCTCCGAGGGGCAGGTTCTGACCCGCACACTCTATTGTTCGGCCGACCCGGGCACGCGCTCGCGCTTGTCCCCGGGCGCAAGCTACGCCCCTCCTTTGCGGATTGGCGACCCAATAGACGGCTTCGCGATCGGCGAAGTGATCGAGAGCGCAAACACCCGCTTCTCAGTCGGCGACGTCGTGGCCACAGGCGGCGGCTGGGCCGAGCACGCGATCTTCCCTGGACGCGGCTATATCCAGACGATTCCCCATAGGCGGCTTCCGCTTTCGTACTGGATCGGCGTGCTCGGCGTCCCCGGCATGACAGCATGGTTCGGCCTTAGGCGCGTCGCTACGTTGAAGTCAGGCGATCGCGTGCTGATCACCTCCGCAGCGGGCCCGGTCGGCGCGACTGCAGCGCAGGTCGCCCGCAAGCTCGGCGCTTCGCGCGTGGTTGGCACCGCGAGCGGGGCCGGCAAGGCGTCGTGGCTGCGCAACGAAGCGGGACTCGACGCGGTCATCGACTACAAGGCAACAGCAGACCTCGTGGCCGACCTGAAGGCGGCCAGTCCTGAAGGCTATGACGTGCTGTTCGACAATGTGGGAAATGCAATGATCGACGCCGTCATCCCCCTCCTGCGCCCTGGGGGCCGTATCGTGATCTCCGGCCAGCTTGCGGACTACAACACTACAGGCGGCAACGTGCCGGGCGTCACCAATACTCGTTACTTCATTGCGAGCCGGCTTCGCATGGAGGGGCTTGTCGTCTTCGACGACCTCAAGGCCTTTCCCGCAGCACAGGAGGAGCTCGGCGACATGATCGAGCACGGCGAGGTGAAGGTGCGCGAGCAACGCTATCGCGGCCTTGAAGCGGCGCCGCAGGCATTCATCGATCTTTTTGTCGACAGCGCTTTCGGCCGCCGCATCATCGAGATCAGCGCAGAAGCAGGTTAAGGACTCACGCCATGAAGCCGGACTTCTCCAGGTATGAGCGCATCGTCGCCACGCGAAACGGACGCATCCTGACGCTCACGCTTACAGCGCCCACTCCGGTCAACGCGGTTGACGGCGCGATGCACCACGAGCTTTCGCGGGTTTTTCTCGACGCCCAGGACGATCCCGAAAGCGACCTCATCGTCCTGACCGGCGCCGGGCGCGCTTTCTGCGCCGGCGGCGACACTGCCTGGTTCAAGACACACATCGAGAACCCGGCTTCCTTCCGCGCGCTTGGCCCCGAGGCGAAACGGATTATCACGTCCCTGCTCGACCTAGAAAAGCCGATCCTGTGCAGGCTGAATGGCGCGGCGGCCGGGCTGGGTGCGACCATCGCGCTGATGTGCGATGTCGTCATCGCGTCCGAAAAGGCGGTGATCGGCGACCCCCATGTCAAGGTTGGCCTTGTTGCAGGCGATGGCGGGGCAATCATATGGCCGCAGCTGATCGGCTTCGCACGAGCCAAGGAATTGCTCATGACCGGCGAGATGCTGACGGCCGAGCGTGCGCTGGCGCTGGGCCTCGTCAATCATGTCGTGTCTCTCGATCAGCTCGATTCGAAGGTGGCCGAAGTCGCCGGCAAAATTCTCGCCAACCCAAGATGGGCGGTGCGCTGGACCAAGACGACCGCCAACATTCCGCTACGCGCGCTCGCCGTCCAACTGCTGGATGCGGCGATGGCCTACGAACTTCTCTCGAACACGCTTGCCGATCGCCGCGAAGCCGTCGCGGCCTTCGTCGAGAAACGGTCGCCAAACCTGACAGGCGAGTGATGATCGAAAATACTCTGCCCGAGCCCGAGCATGTGACAGCGCTTCGCAACCAGCTTCGCCGGTTTGTGGCGGAGAAGGCGCCGCGGGAAAGACGCCGCGCCTGGGACAAGGCGCACGACTGGCCGCGCGACCTGTTCCGTGAACTCAGCGGGATGGGGCTATGCGGCCTTACCATCGCTGAAGAACACGGAGGGCTCGGACAGGACATCGTCGCCGCCGTTGCCGTCATCGAGGAGCTGTCGCGCGCCGGTCCATTCCTCGCCGGACCGTTCATCCACTGCGCCTTCTACGGCGGCATGAACATGTCGGAGAACGGTTCGCCCGCACAGAAAAGCGAGCTTCTGCCAAGACTGGCGCGCGGCGAGCTGCTGTTCGCCTACGGCCTCTCCGAACCCGACGTCGGCGGCGACCTTTCCAGCGTGAAAACCCGCGGCCGCGTCGAGGGCGACACGCTGGTCATCAACGGCGCTAAGCGCTGGTGTACCGGCGCCGACTGGGCTGACTACATCTATTGCCTCATCAACACCGCCCCCGATGCGCCACGCCGCGAGGCTCTGACGTTTGTGCTGATCCCCGGCAAGGCGAAGGGCGTCTCGACCACGGCGATCGAGCACGTGAATTTGCGCTACACGGCGTCCAGCGACGTTCACTTCGAGGATGTTCGCGTTCCCCTCGACGCCATCGTCGGCGGTCCCGCCAAGCTCAACAAGGCCTGGGGCATGCTCGCAGGCCGTGCGCTCGACGTCGAAAAGCTCGAGGTGGCTGCATGTACGTTCGGCTTCGCGCAAGCGGCGCTCGACGAAGCATGGACTTACGCACAGCAGCGGGTCCAATTCGGCAAGGCTATTGCCGGTCATCAGGCCGTGGCGCATCGCCTGGTCACCGCACGTACAAAGCTCGAGGCATGCCGACACATGCTCTATCACGCCGCCTACCTGGCGAACGACGGCAAACCCTGCGGCGTCGAAACGTCGATGGCGAAACTGTTCATCGCCGATACCGGCGTGGAGATTGCGCTCGCCTGTCAACAGGTCATGGGCGCCTACGCCCTTTCCGACGCCTACGACATCGACCGCAATGTGCGCGACCTGCTCGGCATGCCCATCGTTGGCGGTTCTTCGGACATGCAGCGCAACAATCTCGCAGGCCTTTGGAGACTGAAAGGATGAAAGACCCCGTCAGTCGCGCTCGCGCCCTCGAAGGAGAGATCGTCGCTGCGCGTTCGGAAATGGACCGCCTGCGGCGTCTGCCGGACTCGCTGGCCGCGCTCTTCCGGGACGCCCAGTTCTATCGCCTCTGCATGCCCCGAGATCATGGCGGGCTCGAAGCCGCGCCCCGTCTCGTCGTGGAAACCATCGAAGCGCTGGCCGAAGCGGACGCATCCGCCGCCTGGTGCGTGATGATCGGCGCCACCACGGGCGCATTCGGCGCCTACCTCGACAGCGAGACCGCAGGCTCCATCTTCCCCGATCCATCCCTCGTCTTCGCGGGCGTCTACGCTCCGATGGGCAAGGCCACGGTCGAGGGCGACAACTATCGCGTGACCGGCCAGTGGAAGTGGAACAGCGGCGGCCAGAACGCGACATGGTTGTGCGGCGGTTGCGTGATCTATGAGAATGGCGCCCCGCGCATGCTCACCGAGAAAATCCCGGACCACCGCATGATGCTGTTCCCGGCCAGCGACGTCACTTTCCACGACACATGGCACACGGCCGGCCTTCGCGGCTCCGGCAGCGGCGACATGGCCGTCCACGATCTGCTTGTGCCGCGATCCCGCTCGATCTCCTTCATCACGGACAAGCCCCGGATCAAGGCGCCGCTATACGCTTTCCCGATCTTCGGCCTTCTCGCGATCGGCATCGCCGCCGTCGCGAGCGGCAACGCGCGCGCCGCGCTGAGGGAGTTCGCCGCGCTTGCCTCCGCCAAGCGCACGCCCTCGGGCCGCATGCTCAACGATCGCGGCGCAATCCAGTCCGCCTACGCAGAAGCCTACGCCCGCCTGCAAGCCGCGCGCGCCTTCTTGTTCGCCGAGATCGACGCCGCCTGGGCACAAGCTCAGACCGATCTCGTCATTTCGCTGGAGCAACGCGCCAGTCTCAGGCTGGCGGCAACGCACATGACTCGCACCGCGGCAGATGTTGTGAGAGTCGTTCAGGATCTTGCGGGCGGTGTGAGCGTGTTTCTGGCGGATCCCTTGCACCGGCGCCTGGCCGACGCACAGGCGATGACCGCCCACATCATGACGGCGCCGGCTACTTATGAACTCACTGGCCGCGTGCTGCTCGGCGTTCCGGTATCCGCCGCGGAGCTCTAGCCTACCGCCTCCCGTGCGATCAGCACGCGTACATGCTCTTTCATCGCCTCGCCTGACTTGAGTGCATTGACGGCGCCCATGTCGAAATACTCGCGCAGCCCGATGATCCTCCCATCGCGAAACTCGACCACGCCCGCATACGGCGCCGAGACCAGCCGACCATCCGCCGACACGTACTCATCCACCCCCTCGACAAACAGCCGCTCGCCTTTCTCCGCGTAGTCGAAGATCCGCCAGGTCACGTCGCGAACCTGTAGCGCCAATCCTTCGAGCAGCTTTCGCGCCTTCACCTTGCCCTTCAAAGGCGGCGCGATCACAGCCGCATAGTGCCAGACTATGTCCTCGTGCATGTACGCCAACACGCCATCGATGTCCTTGGCCTTCCAGGCGCTGATCAGGCCGAGCAACACCTGAATGTGGGGCATTTGGGCGGCCTCGTTGCGTTCGCGCATGCTGCGATCCTGCGCCGCCTGCGAGGACTCCGCAATATGTATGCCGACGCACACCCTCGACCTGGCTAGGGTTTTACCCAAGAGCAGCCGCCAGAATTCGGCTGTCGCGTCCTCGCTCCCAGCAAGGCTGCAAGCCGGCGCGAAAAGCTGCGCCGGAAATCGGCCAAGCGGCGAGGCCCTCATCGCGCGTGACGCGGAAAGCGTCAGCGGCTCGATCCCGAACCAGCCTCACGGCCTCAAGCTTGAACTCTCGGCTGAACGTCCGTCTCGTCTTCCCCACTCTTCGCCTCCGGCCTCATCAAGACACGGAGACCCGGTGTCCATGAACCGGCGGCAACCCAGTGCTCTTGTGCGAACCCTCCACAACTTGCGCGCCCTTCCCGTAACGAAAACAGCCGGTTTCCAGCTCGCCATCTTGCGCCGCCAGTTCGCGTTGGGCATGCCACGAACGCGCCCTATTTGGACGGCGGATTGAGGCTCATACGCGCCCGTTACGCCCTCCCCATTCCGGGCGCCGACATGAAAGGTTCTGACGATGAAATCCCTTGGCTTTGCTCTGCTCGCCGCCACGGCGATGGCCGGCTGCGCAAACGCCCCCGCAGCGATGGCGCAGACGCCCCCGCCCGGCGGCATGATGCACATGGCGCCGATGAGTTCGATCCAGCCGGAGACGACCATCACGCTTAACGGACGCGGCAGTGTCGATCACGCGCCGGACATCGCCATGATCAGCGTCGGCGTGCAGGTGGAAGCAGAAACCGCTTCGCTGGCGATGAGCCAGCAGACGACCAAGATGAACGGCGTGTTCGCAGCGGTGAAGGCGGCGGGCATCGCCGACCGCGACATGCAGACGAGCACGCTGTCGCTCAACCCGGTCTACGACTATCCGGCAAACCAGCGGCCCCGCCTTACGGGCTACAACGCGTCGAACCAGATCGCCATCAAGGTTCGCGATCTGAAGAACCTCGGCAGGACGCTGGACGCTGTGGTGAAGGGCGGCGGCAACACGATCAACGGCGTGTCGTTCTCGATCGACAAGCCGGAGAGCTTCCAGAACGAAGCGCGTGTCGCGGCGATCAAGGACGCGGCGGCCAAGGCCGAACTCTACGCCAGCGCGGTGGGCTACAAGGTGAAGCGCATCGTGACCGTGAGCGAGCAGGAATACTATCCGCAGCCCGTGCCGATGATGGCCCGCATGCAGCTGCAGGATCAGGCGGCGGAATCCACCCCCGTCGCAGCCGGTGAAGTCTCGCTGACGCAGAACGTGAACGTGACGTTCGAGCTGACGAAGTAGGGAAATGGGGAGTAGGGAGTAGTTTTTCGGGATGGGGAGCGACCGACGCGAACCGCCGCCACTCCCTATTCCCTATTCCCTTGCTTCCGTTACGCGATCCCGCTCACGACTTCGTTCTTCTCGTTGAGCTTCACCACGGTCGGCGCGTGCTGTTTTGCGGCGTCCTGGTCCAGCTGGGCCCAGCTGGCGATGATCACGCGGTCGCCGACCTGGAAGAAGCGGGCGGCGGCGCCGTTGACGCCGATGGTTTTTGAGCCGCGCGGGGCCTCTATCGCATAGGTGGTGATCCGCGCGCCGTTGGTGATGTTCCAGATATCGACCTGTTCGTGCGGCAGGATGTTTGCGCGCTCGAGGAGATCGATGTCGATGGAGCACGAGCCTTCATAGTGAAGGTCGCATTGGGTGACGGCAGCCCGGTGGAGCTTGCCCTTCATCATGGTCAGGAACATCTCAATTCCCTCCAAACGCCCTGCTTCTGCAGGATCATCGCGCGCGTCTTTAAGGGGATCGGTTGCCCCGGAGCAAAGAGTTGCGCAGCCTTTGACTGGCTCGCTCTGGGCCGCCTGCACGGCATTGGCCCACGCGCCAGTTTGGTTAAGGTGAGGGCGGCCCAGATTCATCTTGCGGCCAACCGAAGCTGGCCTTGAAAACCCGGCTTAGCCCTCGTAGCGCAACCGATACACACGGTCGCCGTAAGGAGCCTTCCATATGGCCCACGTCTTTCGCTACGTCCAGTCCGGAGACTGCAGGATACGGGCCGCCGTGGAGGGGTCCGGACCGCTGGTTCTGATGGTCCACGGTTTCCCGGAAAGCTGGTCGGCGTGGACGCGCCAGATGGGACCGATCGCCGAGGCCGGGTTCACGGCGGCGGCAATTGACGTGCGCGGCTATGGCGGCTCGGACAAGCCGCACGCGGTCGAAGCCTACGACATGGCGTCCATCATCGGCGACCTGCAGGCCGTGGCGGACGAGCTGGGCGGCGGCAAGGCCATACTGGTCGGTCGCGACTGGGGCGCGCCGATAGTTTGGGCCGCAGCGCTGGCGGATCCCGGACGGTTCACGGCGGTGGCGGGGATGTCGATCCCGCACATGGGGCATGGGGCGGCGCCGATCATCGACGTCTCGCGCAAGCTGTTCACGGAGAAAGGCCTGTTCTTCTACATGGTCTATTTCCAGGACGAGGGCGTTGCGGAGGCAGAGCTGGAAGCCGACGTGCGCGACACGATCCGCCGCACCTATTTCGCGTGGTCGGGCGATGCGCCGGCGGGCGGCTGGCCGGCAGGCAAGAAGCATGGCGAGCCCTTCCTGGAGGGCATGATCGATCCAGGGAAATTCCCTGCCTGGCTGCCGGATGAAGAGATCGACTATCTGGTGAAGGAGTTCGAAGGCTCAGGCTTCCGCGGTCCGCTGAACCGCTATCGGAACTTCCATCGCGACTTCGCCGCCGCATCGCGGCATGCCGGCAAGAAGATTACCCAGCCTGCCCTGTTCATGGCGGGCGAGCGCGATGTCGGCATCCGCATGTTCGGGCGCGATGTGGAGCCGCGCATGCGCGAGCATTTCACCGACCTGCGCGGCTTCCACCTCATTTCGGGGGCGGGCCACTGGAACCAGCAGGAGAAGCCGACGGAGACGAACCGGCTGCTGCTAGACTGGCTGAAGGGCCTTTAGGAGACACCCATGAAGAATCTCGAAGGCCGCGTCGCGCTGGTGACCGGCGGGGCGCGGGGGCTTGGCGCGGCCGCGGCGCGCGCCCTGTCTGGCGCGGGCGCCAGGGTTGTGGTCAGCGATGTGGGAGATGGAACAGAGACGGCTTCCGCCATCGGCGGCGCCTACTTCAAGCATGACGTGACGAGTGAGGCCGACTGGATAGCCGCCATCGCCTTCACGCAGAAGACCTATGGCGGGCTCGACATACTGGTGAACAATGCCGGCGTGTTCTGGGTGCGGCCTATCGCTTTGACGACGCTGGAGGCCTTCCGCCAGATGCAACAGGTGAATGTCGAGGGCGTGTTCCTCGGCCTAAAGCACAGCATCCCGGCCATCGCCGAGCGCGCGCAGAAATGGGATGGCGGCGGGGCCATCATCAACATCTCGTCCGTCGCCGGACTGGTCGGCTCCGCCAATACGCTTGCCTACAACGCCTCGAAGGGCGCGGTGCGGCTCATGACCAAGGCGGCGGCGATCGAGTGCGCCGAGATGAAGCTGAAGGTGCGGGTCAATTCCGTTCATCCCGGCATCATCGACACGCCGATGATGGACGGCGCCATCGCCACCATTTCCAAGGCGACAGGCGCCGACATCGCAGCGGAAAAAGCGCGCATGGCAAGGCGCCATCCGCTGGGCCGCGTGGGCCGCGACACGGATGTTGCCAATACCGTGCTGTTCCTGGCCTCAGACGCCGCAGCGTTCATGACGGGATCGGAAGTCGTGGTCGATGGCGGCATGACGGCCCAATGACCGACCAATCCACAAGGTCGTCCTCCTTCGTCCGCCCCGTAGGCGCCTGAAGTCGCGCAAAAAGGCGGCCCATCCCCAGCCTTGCCACGACCCGTCCTTGACCTGCGTCCCGTCCTCGCGGCAGATGTCCAGGACGTCTGGGTCCGCCGGGAGGCGCGTTCAGCCGGTCAGTCGATCGATCCCCGCGGGAGAGAGCAGCCACATCGGACCCCATACTTTACGGGGAGGCTGCCGCCGAAGGCGCAACCGCCCCGGAAACGCTCAGGCAAAAGGGCCGCGGGAGTGACGACATCGCTGGAAAGTGCGGGACCAGTCCCGCCGCCGACGGAGTAAGCTGACGCGCAGCCTGCACAGGCAAAACCGTCACGTGAATCTCTCAGGCATATCCGACAGCGGGGGCGCGTTCGCGAAAGCGATGCTGCGCAGCTGTCGGAGACCACATTGGCGGAAGCCTCGAACTTGCCCCTGAAGAAGACGCCGCTGCATGCGCTGCATGTGCGCCTTGGCGCGCGCATGGTCGACTTCGCCGGCTATGACATGCCGGTGCAGTATCCCGAAGGGATCATGGCCGAACACAACTGGACCCGCACGCATGCGGGCCTGTTCGACGTCTCGCATATGGGCCCGTGCTTTCTGGCCCTGCCCAGGATGGGCGGCGCGGACGCGCACGAGAAGATCTCTGAGATTTTCGAGCCGCTGGTGTGCGCCGATGTACGCGGGCTGAAGCCGGGCGAGCAGAAGCTGACGCTGCTGCTGGACGAGAATGGCGGCATCCTCGACGACCTGATGGTGGCGCGAGCGCCCGATCCCGAGGGACAGGGCGCTCTCTACATCGTCGTCAACGCCGGCACGAAAGAGGCGGACTTCGCCCGCATCTCGGCGGCGGCCGCAAAGCATGGCGCTGTGTTCAGTCGTTCGGATTACAGCGCGCTGCTGGCGCTGCAGGGACCGGAGGCGGGCGAGATCATGGCCGCCATCGCGCCGAAAACCAGGGACATGACCTTCATGCAGAGCGGGCCGGTGATGATCGACGGCGTGCGCTGCGCCGTCTCGCGCTCGGGCTATACCGGCGAGGACGGGTTCGAGATTCTCTATCCGGCCGGCGGGGCGATGGCGTTTGCCGAGCGCCTGCTATCCGACCGGCGCGTGAAGCCGATCGGGCTGGGCGCCCGGGACTCGCTGCGCCTCGAGGCCGGCATGTGCCTCTACGGGCACGATATCGACACGACCAAGACGCCGGTCGCGGCCTCGCTCGCCTGGACCGTCTCCAAGGCGCGGCGCGAGCGCGGAGATTTTCCGGGCGCTGCGCGCATTCTGAAGGAGCTGAAGGACGGACCTGCCTCGAGGCGTGTCGGCATCAGGCCGCTGGGCCGTGCGCCCGCGCGTGAAGGGACGGAGATCCAGTCTGCAGATGGCCAGATTCTCGGCGTCGTCACGTCGGGCGGGTTCGGGCCCACGGTGAACGGGCCTGTAGCGATGGGCTATGTCGCATCGAGCCATGCGAAAACCGGCACGCCGCTGAAACTGATCGTCCGCGGCAAGGCGCTGGATGCGGAAGTCGCTGCGTTGCCTTTCGTTCCGCACAAATACAAACGCTGACCAGAACACGAGCCCCAGAACACGACCGAAAGAGGGATGCCGATGACAACGTACTACACGACCGAGCACGAATGGATCAGCGTCGAGGGCGACATCGGCACGGTGGGCATCACCGCCTTCGCCGCCGAGAAGCTAGGCGATGTGGTGTTCGTCGAGCTGCCGGATGCGGGCAAGCAGGTAAAGAAGGAAGGCGACATGGCCGTCGTCGAGTCGGTGAAGGCCGCCTCCGACGTCTACGCGCCGGTCACGGGCGAGATCGTCGAAGGCAATGCCGCGATCGTCGACGATCCCGCCCAGGTGAACGCCGATCCCGAAGGCGCAGGCTGGTTCGTGAAGCTGAAGCTTGCGGACAAGGGCCAGCTGTCGGGCCTGATGGACAAGGCCGCCTACGAAAAATTCTGCGCGGCGCAATGAGAGTGTGATGTATCCCCAGCGCGCCTTTCGCATGGACGACAGCGAGGAAGCGGCCGCCTTCATCGAGGCGCGCCATTTCGCGACGCTGGTCGTTGCGGGACCGGGCGGGCCGCAGGCGGCGCACATTCCGATGATCCTTAACCGCGATGCGACGGGCAGGCCCGTCTCGCTGGAGGGGCATGTCGCGAAGAACAATCCGGTAGCGGCGTTGGCGGCCTCTGGCGTGCAGGCGCTGGCGATCTTCCAGGGGGCGGACGCTTATGTGACGCCCTCGCTCTATCTGTCGAAGCGCGAGCACGGGAAAGTCGTGCCGACGTGGAACTATATCGCCGTTCACGCGGCGGGTGTCGCCACCGCGTTCGATGACGCGGCACAACTGCGCAGCCAGGTGAGCCGCATCACGGACATGATGGAAAGCCCGGCCGCCGCGCCGTGGGCGGTGAGCGATGCGCCCGAGGACTACATCACGAAAATGCTGAACGGCATCACCGGCCTGCGGCTTGTCATCGAGTCCCTGCAGGGCATCCGCAAGCTGAGCCAGAACCGCGCCGATGGCGACCGCATGGCGGTGCTCAACGGCTTTGAGCATTCCAACGATCCCGCCGCGAGAGAGCTCGCGTCTGACATGAAGAAGAAGGCGTAAGTCCATGCGCTACCTCCCCCTCACCGCGGACGACCGGTCCGCGATGCTGAAGACCATCGGCGCAAAGTCGGCGGACGATTTCTATGGCGACGTGCCGGCGTCGGCGCGGCTGAAAGGCCCCGTGGCCGGCCTGCCGAACCATCAGGGCGAGCTGGCCGTCGAGCGGCACATGTCGAAGCTGGCGGCGAAAAACCGGACAGCGTCGGACGGGCGCTTCTTTGTCGGCTGCGGCGCCTACAAGCACCATATCCCGGCGAGCGTCGACCACATCATCCAGCGCTCGGAATTCCTGACGACCTACACGCCTTACCAGCCGGAGATCGCACAGGGCACGCTGCAGACAATGTTCGAGTTCCAGACGCAGGTGGCGGCGCTGACCGGAATGGAGGTCGCCAACGCCTCCATGTATGACGGCTCGACCGCGTGCGCCGAGGCCGCCGTGATGGCCTGCCGCGTCACCAAGCGGAACACCGTGATAATGTCGGGCGGGCTGCATCCGCACTACGCCGACACCACGCGCACGCTGTGCGAAGCGGCGGGGATCAAGGTCGTGCAGCTGCCGCCTGCCGTCGATGGCGAGCTTGAGCTGGCCAAGGCAGTAAACGAAGAGGCTGCCTGCGTGATCGGCCAGTCGCCAAACGTGTTCGGGACGGTGACGGATTTGTCGCCGGTGGCCGACGCCGCGCACGCCAAGGGCGCGCTGCTGGTGAGCGTGTTTACCGAAGTCGTGTCGCTTGGCCTGGTGAAGCCGCCAGGCGAGATGGGGGCGGACATCGCCGTGGGCGAAGGCCAGTCGATCGGCGTGCCGCTGGGTTTCGGCGGGCCTTATGTCGGGCTCTTTACCTGCCGCTCGAAGTTCCTGCGCCAGATGCCGGGACGACTTTGCGGCGAGACGGTGGATGCGGACGGCAAGCGCGGTTTCGTGCTGACGCTGTCGACACGCGAACAGCACATCCGCCGCGACAAGGCGACGAGCAATATCTGCACCAATTCAGGGCTGTGCATGCTGGCCTTCACGGCCCACATGACGCTGCTGGGCGACAGGGGCCTCACGCAGCTGGCGCGGTTGAACCACGAAGCTGCATGCGACCTCGCGGACGCGCTGGCGGGCGTCAAAGGCGTGAAAGTGCTGACGCAGCGCTTCTTCAACGAGATCTCGTTCGAAACGCCGAAGCCGGCGGATGCCGTGCTCGCGGCGCTCGAGAAGCACGACGTGATCGGCGGCGTGCGCGTCTCGCGGCTGTTTCCTGGCGCGGGCCTCGACAACGTCATCGTCGCGGCCGCTACCGAGTGCACGACGCAGGACGACATCAACTCCTATGCAGCCGCGCTCGCGGAGGTGCTGAAATGACCATGAACTCCACCGGCCGCCCGACTTCCATCACTTCCGCCGGCGGCGCCACCGCGGACACCGTCTCCGGCTCGAAAGGCCTGCTGCAGGCCGAGGGCCTGCTGTTCGAGATCGGCTCTACAGCCAAGACGGGCGTCGACCTTCCCGCGCCCAAGGGCACTAAGGACCGTCTCGGCGGCGTGACGCGCAAAGCGTCCAGCAATCTCCCCGGCCTCTCCGAGCCGGAAGCGGTGCGCCACTATGTGCGCCTGTCGCAGAAGAACTACGCCATCGACCTCGGCCTCTTCCCGCTCGGTTCGTGCACCATGAAGCACAATCCGCGGCTGAATGAGAAGATAGCGCGGCTGCCGGGCTTCGGCGACATCCACCCGATGCAGCCGCAGGCGACCGTCCAGGGCGCGCTCGAAGTGATCGAGGAGCTGGCGCATTGGCTGATGACGCTGACCAACATGCCGGCCGTGGCGATGAGCCCGAAGGCCGGCGCACATGGCGAGCTGTGCGGCATGCTGGCGATCCGCGCGGCGCTCCACGCAAGAGGCGAGGCCAACCGCAAGCGCGTGCTTGTGCCGGTTTCGGCGCACGGCACCAACCCGGCGACCGCGGCACAGTGCGGTTTCATCATCGACGAGATCAACGCCGCGCCTGACGGGCGCGTCGATCTCGAAGACCTGAAGGCCAAGCTCAAGGAATCTTCCGACATCGCCGGCATCATGCTGACCAACCCGAACACCTGCGGTCTGTTCGAGCGCGACATCGTCGAAATCGCGAAGCTGATCCACGATGCGGGTGGCTATTTCTACTGCGACGGCGCGAACTTCAACGCCATCGTCGGCCGCGTGCGGCCGGGCGATCTCGGCATCGACGCCATGCACATCAACCTGCACAAGACGTTCTCGACGCCGCATGGCGGCGGCGGACCGGGCTCGGGACCGACCGTGCTGTCTAAGGCGCTCGCTCCTTATGCGCCCGTGCCATTCATCGTGAAGACGGCCGATGGCCTGCGCTTTGTCGAACACCACAGCGATGCGCCGGACTCGTTCGGCCGCATGTGCGCCTTCCACGGGCAGATGGGCATGTTCACCCGCGCTCTCACCTACATCCTGAGCCACGGCGCGGACGGGCTGCGCCAGGTGGCGGAAGATGCAGTGCTCAACGCCAACTACATCCTGGCGCGCCTCAAGGGCGTGATGAGCCCGGCTTTCGAAGGATATTGCATGCACGAGGCGCTGTTCTCGGATGCGTTCCTGAAGGACACCGGGGTCGAGACCATCGACATCGCCAAAGGCCTGATCGACGAGGGATACCATCCGATGACGATGTATTTCCCGCTGGTCGTCCACGGCGCGATGCTGATCGAGCCGACAGAGACAGAGTCAAAAGCAGAACTGGACCGGTTCTGCGACGCCCTTGCCTCCATTGCCCGGCGGGCGACGCAGAAGGATCCCTCGCTGAAGACGGCGCCGCACCTCGCCCCGGCCAAGCGGCTGGACGAGACGCGCGCCGCACGGTCGCCGCGCCTCAAATGGACGCCTGAAACGCCGACGCTGAAAGCGGCGGAGTAAACCCGGGAGCGCCGGGCGCCTGCCCGGCAAACGTCGCGCAGCGACGTATCGTACCCACGCGAGCAGGTTTCGCTGCTGCGCAGCGACTGCCGGGCAGGCGCCCGGCGGTCCCCGGCTACTTCTTCTTCGCCAGCACCATCGCCACGGCCTTCTCGATGCGCCGGACGCGAGTCTCGGGAGCCTTCGCCCCCTCGATGGCGCGGACGTGTTCCTTGCGGTGGGTGAAGGCGAGCGCGGCGAAGTCTTTCGTGAGGCCTGCCCTCTTCAGGGCGGCGGCGAAGTCCTTCGGAACCTCGACCTCGCGCGGGGCGGTGTCGAGTTCAAGCGTCACTTCAACCTTGTCGCCGCCCTTCACGCCGGCGGCGTCGCGATGTTCCTTCGCCAGCGGCAGCATGTACTTCGCGCCCATCACCGCGACGGTACTGCGATAGGCGTAGCCCTTCAGAGTTACGCTCACCTTCGGCTTTTTGCCGGCGCCGAGACTCTCTACGATCTCGTCAGGAACGACGAGGCCTGTAGCGTTCATACCTTCGGCCTGCATCACGGTCGTCTTGAACTTCGGCATCTCGCTCTCCGCATCCGCGAGCCGACCATCCCCAAGACGAAGACGAAGCGCAACGCGGATCGGCGTTCGAAATCCGCGTTGACATGATGTCACCTATAGGTATCATGTCACCTATAGGTTATACGGAGCCGAGCTATGCCGAACCCACGAACCATCGATCCCGCGAAACGCCGGCGGCGTGCGATCATTGCGGCAAGCGTGATGCTGGTGGTCGTCGCCTTCGCTGCGGTCGATGCGGTCCTTCCGCACCGTGTTGCGCTCCGCGCGGTCGATATCGTGCGCATCACCGCCCTGATCGTGCTCGCCCTGGTGCTGGCTCTGCGCTCGACCTCCAACTTCACTTTCGCCAAGCGCAATCCGGAGCTCGACGACGAGCTCACGCGCGCCAACCGCGCCAGCGCTGCTTTCATTGGCTTTTGGGCGATGCTGCTCGCGGCGGTCGCCGCTTATGTTGCGTCATTCCTCCTCGACCTTACGCTGACCGAAGCCGCGCCGATGATCCTGGGTATCGGCGCGGTGGCGGCGGGCGCCCGCTTCGCCTTCCTCGAAGCTTCAGGCGAAGGCGTTGTCTGAACCCACCCTCGGCAGCCGTTTGCGCGAGGCGCGGACCGAGGCAGGCTTGACGCAGGCGGAGCTGGCCCAACTCGTCTCCGTCTCGCGGAAGACGATCAACACGGTCGAGAACGGCGTCTTCATCCCGTCGACCCTGCTCGCGCTCAAGCTGGCGCGGGCGCTGCGCAAGCGCGTCGAGGATCTGTTCTACCTGGATTGAGGGTCTCGATCAGAGTCCCGCCCACGTCGCCGCCCAGAATGTCGCCATGGACGCGACATAGGCGAGGCCGACGAGGTAGGCGAACAGGAAGCCGGTCCATTTCCACGAATTGGTTTCGCGGCGGACGGTGGCCAGGGTCGCAAAGCACTGCGGCGCATAGACGTACCAGGCGATGAAGGAGAGAGCCATCGGCAGCGACCAGGCCGTAGCCAGCGTCGTCTGCAGCGCCTGGCTGGTTTCATCGACCGGACCCAGCGAGTAGATGAGGCCAAGCGAAGACACAGCCGCCTCGCGCGCCGCCATGCCCGGGATCAGGGCGACGACCATTTCGAGATTGAACCCGATCGGCCGGAAGATGGGCTCGACAACCCGCCCGATCATGCCGGCATAGCTGCCCTCGAGACCGGTTCCGCCATTGGGGAAATAGGCGAGCACCCAGAGCGCCACGGTGGTGCCGAAGATGATTGTGCCTGCGCGCTTCAGGAAGGCCCATGCCTTGGACAGGAGGCCGAGGAAGAAGTCGCGCCACACCGGCAGCTTGTAGGTTGGCAGCTCCATGATCAGCGGCTGGCTCGGCCCCTTGGTCGCCGTGCGCTTCAGCACGAAGGCGACAGCAACCGCGCTGATCACGCCGATCACGTACAGCGCGAACAGGACAAGGCCCTGCAAGTTGAACGGGCCGACCATCTGCGAGGGGATGAACACGCCGATCAGCAGCGTGTAGACCGGCAGTCGCGCCGAGCAGGTCATCAGCGGGGCGACCATGATGGTGGTGATGCGGTCGCGCTCTTCCTCGATCACCCGCGCGGCCATGATGCCGGGGATAGCGCAGGCGAAGCTCGACAGCAGCGGGATGAACGCCCGGCCGTTGAGGCCGACGCGCAGCATCAGCTCGTCCATCAGGAAGGCGGCGCGGGCCATGTATCCCGACGCTTCGAGAAACAGGATGAAGGCGAACAGGATGAGGATCTGCGGCAGGAAGACCACGACCGAGCCCACGCCGTTGATCGCCGCATCCACCACGAAGCCATGCAGGATCGGATTGGCGATCATCGGCGAGACCGTCTCCTGAAGCCAGGCGAAGCCGGCCTCGATGGCGTCCATGGCGGGCGTCGCCCAGGCGAACACCGACTGGAACACCACGAACAGTACGGCGACCAGCACGGCGACGCCGGCGACCGGATGCAGCAAGACGGCGTCAACCTGCCGGGTGAGCTTGTTCATGGCCGGTTCGACCATGGTCTCATCGGCAATGCGGCGGGCTTCACGTTGTAGCGCGCGCAGATCGTGGGGCGGCGCATGCGCCACGGGTCTCGCCTTTGGCAGGACCTTGAGCTCTTCATCGATCTTGGCGATCAGCTGTTCGCGCCCTGCTTTGCGTGTGGCGCGTGTCGGCACGACGGGTACGCCGAGAAGGCCGGCGAGCCTGGGCGCATCGATCTTCACGCCGTCGCGCTCGGCCAGGTCGATCATGTTGAGCGCGACGATGACGGGCAGGCCCAGCGCCTTCATCTGCAGCACGGTGTGAAGGTGGGTGCGCAGGTTGGCCGCGTCGGCGACCAGGATTAGGGCATCCGGCGGCGGGTCCCCCCGCTCGCCCCTGATCGCTTCGACAGCGACACGTTCGTCGGTGGAGCGCGCCTCCAGGCCGTATATGCCCGGCAGGTCGACAAGGGTGATGTTCGCGCCGCCCGGCGTCTCGAACCGGCCTACGCGCGTTTCGACGGTCGTGCCCGGATAGTTGGCGGTCTTCGCCAGGCCGCCAGTTAGCCCGTTGAACAGTGTGGTCTTGCCGCTGTTGGGAGCGCCGACCAGCGCCAGCCGCAGTGTCGCCGCCGTCACGCTGCGGTCTCCACCATCACGAGAGCCGCCTCACCCTTGCGCAGCGCGATCACCGTGCGGTTGAGTCGGATTGAAAGCGGCGCGCCGCCGAGCCAACCCTTCGCAAGGAGCTCGACCTCATCGCCTTCGGCAAAGCCGATTTCGCGCAGCTTCGCGACCAGCTTTTCGTCGCCGGAGGCAAACCCGATCACGCGGCCGACCGCGCCCTTTGCAAGCCGATCCAGCCCGAAACTAAGCGACCCAGTATCCATCGAACCGGTATATTGAGAACAATTCTCATTAGCAACCGAAAACCCGAAGAATAGGGCTTTCCGTGGCGGGTCCACGCTCTACTCTCGGAGTCTCACCGGGCGGGCGCAGTGTGGTTAGGAGGGTCGGATGGCTTCCGTCGTTCGCGCTGGCTTGCTTGCCGCTTTCGCTCTGGCGTCAGTTTCATGTGGAGGGGGCGGTAACGGCTACAGCCCGCCACCACCACCACCACCACCGCCGTCCGGGCCGGCCGCGCCGCCCAGCTTCACCTCGCCAGCCGCGGTGACCACGCGCGAAAACGCGATCGGCGTCGTCTACCGCCCCGTCGCAACGGACCCGAACGGCGACACAATCACCTACGGCGCCATCGGCGGGCCAGACGCGGCGCGGTTCACCGTCAATCCGGTCACGCGCGAAGTACGATTTACAACGCAGCCTGACTTCGAAGCGCCAACCGACATCGGCGGCAACAATGTCTACGACATCTCGTTCACGGCGTCCGACGGTGCGAGCACGGTCACGCAGAGCGTTGCGATCACGGTCAGCAATACAGGCGACACCTTCCGCGTGCGCCGCGTCGCGTCCGGCCTTGCGGCCCCGATCTATGTCGCCGGTCTGCCGGACGGATCAGGCCGTGTCGTTGTCGTGGAGCGCGGCGGCCGTATTCGCGTGATGAACCCCGCGACAGGAGCGCTCGACGCGACGGACTTCCTCAACATTTCGTCGCAGACCGACACCAGCGGAGAGAAGGGCCTGCTGTCCATCGCCTTCTCGCCGAACTTCCTGAGCGACCGGACTTTCTATCTCCACCTCAACCCGAATTCGGCGAACGTCACGGAGATCCGGAAATACCAGACTGTCGCGGGCAACTTTGCCCAGGCGGACACATCTACCGCAGATGCAATCCTGTCCGTGCAACAGCCGGGCGCCACGAACCACAAGGGCGGCACTCTGTTCTTCGACAAGTCGGGAAGGATGCTGATCAGCCTTGGCGATGGCGGAAGCAATTCCGCCACCGCCCAGAACAACAACACGCTCCTGGGCAAGATCCTCCGGATCGATCCCCTCACCGACGCTTTCCCAGCCGATGCGGCGCGAGACTATTCGATTCCGGCCGCCAACCCGTTCGCAACGGCGGGTGGATTGCCCGAGATCTATGCCAACGGCGTTCGCAACCCCTTCCGCATGAGCGTCGATCCGGTGACAGGCGACCTGTTCATCGGAGATGTCGGCCAGAGCGCAATCGAGGAAGTTGACCGCATAGCCGCGAACACGGCCAGCCTTGTGAACCTGGGCTGGAACGTGCGTGAAGGTTCACAGTCCTTCACCGGCCCCGACAACCCGAACTTCACCCTGCCCGTGACCGAATACGGCCGCACGGTCGGAACAACGGTCACGGGTGGCGTGGTCTATCGCGGACCGGTCGAAAGCCTGCAGGGGCAGTACATTTTTGGCGACTTCGGATCGAACACGCTGTGGTCCGTGCCGATCGTCAACCTCGTGGTCGGCAGTGTTCTGCCATCGACGAGTCTCACCGTCCGCAATACGGCGTTTACCCCCGATGTCGGCTCGATCAACTCGGTCGTCGCCTTCGGAACGGACAATGACGGCAATGTCTACATCGTAGACATTGGCGGCGAGCTGTTCGTGCTAGAGCCTACGCCCTAGCGTTCGGCGGTCTTGTCGGGGGCGGCGGTGGATTTGGCGCCGTCCTTCAGGAACTTCACGAGCACGCGCTGGCCGACAAGGACCGGCGCCTGCTCGGCGTCGATCACGACTTCGACCACGCGCTCGTCGGCGCGCTCGCTCGGGTCATCTGAGCGCAGCTTGCGCGAGCCCATGACGCCGGCGATGCGAACCACCTTGCCCGGATAGGCTTTCTCCTGATCCGACTCCGGCACGATCTCTACGGCTTGGCCGGGCTTCACCTGCGTCAGCGAGCGTTCCTCGACCTCAGCGCGGACGATGCGCAGGCTGTCGGGCTGAAGCTGGAACATCGCGGTGACGTTGAAAGTCGAGGCGCCCGATCCGGGGTTAGCGTAGCGGCGCACAATCGTGCCCGATGTCGGCGCACGGATGACATAGAGCTCGACCTGATAGTTGGCCTCGGCGAGCTGGGCGCGGACGAGTTGGACAGAGCTCTTCTGCGCTTCGAGCTGCGCGCGAATCTGGCGAACCGCATCTTGCGCCTGTTCGTAGGCCTGCTGCGACGTGGCGTTTTCCGCGAAAAGGCGGGCGAGGCGTTTTTCCTCGCGCTCGGCGGCCTCATATTGCACCTGCAGGATCGGAAGCTGGGCTTCGGACTGGGCTAGTTGGGCCGCGACGCGGTTGCGGCTCAGGCGCGCGTCGTTGTCTTCCTGGCGGGCGAGGATCTGGTCCTTCTTAACCTGGTCGCCTTCCTGCACATAGACTTCGCGCACGACGCCAGCCGCGCGGGCCGCTATATCCACGAGACCGCCTTCGACGTCGACCTTGCCCGCCGAGATCGTCGAATACGGCGTGGTCACCGACGCAGCATCGATCATCGGGCCCTTGCCGTTGTTGGCGGCTCTCGCGCCGGGCGCGCCTTCAGGCGGGCCGCCGCAAGCTGCGGCCGAAGCCAGCAGCGCAGCCGCGAAGAGGATTTTGGGGAGGCGGGTCATGACGGGTCTTCCGTTCTCTAAATTTGTGCGACGCGCAAGCTAGTGCTTGAACTGCGAGGGATCGGCATTTGTCGACGTGATGCGGCCGTCCTCGATCGTGATGATGCGATCGGCGAACACGGCGAGGCGGGCGTCGTGCGTCACGCATAGCACGGTTGCGCCCTGCTCCTTGGCGCATTTGCGCAGTAGCTCCATGACGATGTGCCCGTTCTCGCCGTCTAGCGCCGAAGTCGGCTCGTCGGCGAAGATCAGCTTGGGCTTCTTGGCGAGGGCGCGTGCAATGGCGACGCGCTGCTTCTCGCCGCCCGAGAGACGATCCGGCCGGTTGTGAAGGCGATGGCCGAGGCCGACATCCCTCAACGTGCTCTCGGCGGCGGCTTTGCGGTCGGCGCCCTTCTGCTTCATGAATTTGAGGACGATCTGGACCTGCTGGCTCGCAGTGAGCGCCGGGAACAGGTTGAAGCCCTGGAAGATGAAGCCGCAGTTCTTGAGCCGGAAACGGTCGATCTTCGAGCGCGACATGCTCCAGATATTTTCCCCTAGGGCGACGACGCTGCCCGCATCCGGCTTCAGGAGGCCCGACACCGCGGCCAGAAGCGTCGACTTGCCGGAGCCTGACGGGCCCATGACCAGCGCGATCTCGCCAGGCTCGATAAGCAGGTCGATGCCTTTCAGCACCTCGACCTTGATCTGGCCGGCCTTGAAGCCTTTCTTGAGGCCGCGCGCGGCGATGGCGTAGCGCTTGTCGTCCGGCTGCGAGGCGACAACCGGCGCCGCAGGCGTCGAAGTCGTTTCGAGGTGTTCCTTCACTACGGCCGACGCCGCGATCTTGAGGCCAGCGCTCATTTGAGGAGGTCCGCAGGTTCGCCTTTTTTCAGCGCGCCGAGAGTGAGCGCGCCCGATCCGATGGCGATGAGGAGGAGGAGGACGCCGGTCTGGATCAGGGATCCGGCTTCATAGCCCATGGGAATGTTGGCCGACGACGCCGCCAGCGTGATGCCGACCATCAGCACGGCCGCCATGCAGATGCCGAGCACGCCGACCCAGAAGGAAAGCTCCATCACCACCGCGCGCAGGTCTCCGATGGAAACCCCGAGCGCACGCAGGCTGGCGAATTCCTTGATGTTGGCGAGAATGGCGCCGCGCAGCGTCTGCCAGGTGATGACGACGCCGATGACGAAGCCGATGACGCTCATGAAGCCGAGGATGATGGCGAGCAGGCCTTCGGACATGGCGTCGCGAATGGTGGCGCGCGACAGCTCGGTCTTGGTCCAGGCGCGATACTGTTCCTTGGAGATGGCGTTCAGTTCATCGCGCACCTGCTCCGCCCTGGCGGGATCCTTGATGCGCACCATCAGAAGGCCGAGCTGGTCGTCGTTGGCGCGGCCCATCAGGCGCTGGGTCTGGCGCGACATGACGAGGCCCGGCGCCTGGCTGTTGGCATAGCCCGAAAGGATAAGCGCGATGCGTACGGTCTTGCCGTTCACGGTCGCCTGGTCGCCCAGGTTCACGCCGAGCTGCTTCAGCGCCGACTTGTCGACGGCGACATTGTAGGGCGGCTCGATCAGCTTGCGCATGTCGTCGGTGAAATCGTCCGGCAGCGTCACGCCGTTGGGCGAGGGATCGACGACCATGATGTTGACCATGGTGGGCGAGGTCTTGCCGGGTCCGTAGAACTGGCCGAAGTCGCCCGGCAGGTCCTGCACCTCCACCACTTCAGGGTGGCGATAGACCAGCGGCACCACGCGCTTGGGCAGGGCCGAACCTCCCCCGCCGGGTCCGCCGAGGGAGGCCGCCTTGTAGGGCAGGATGATGAGCTGGGCGCGCGACTTGTCGATCGTCGCCGTGAAGGACTGAAGGATGCCGATGAACATGGCGCTCAACGCCAGCATGAGCACGCCGGCCAAAGCCAAGGCGATGACGGCCGCTAGATAGCGCCGCCACTCATAAAGCAGGGTCGAGAGCGCAAGGCTCATCTGGTCTCTCTCCGGAAACCGGTCGCAGCGTTATTCGGGGTCCTGACACCCAACCTTATCGATAAACGATATGCGCCTTATCCGCAAGCTTTTCAAGCGCTCAATCGCGATCGTCCACCCAGTCCGCAAACACAATCGCATATAAGTACTGCTATTGATTAAATGCGAAACTGGAGAGTTTCCGTCTCCTTTAGTGGCAAAAAAGTCGCCGGCCTTACGCTTGGCGGACGAACCGTCGCAGGAATCGCCGAAGCTTCTGTTCGTCCACGGGCTTGGCGAAAACAGGGCGGCCGGAAAAACGCTCGGCGATTTCTTTTTTTGCCTGCCCGCTGGAGAAAGCGAACGGCACGCCGCGGGCCGCCAGGACATCGGCGACCGGCCAGGAAGCCTCCTTGCCGAGATTACAGTCGAGCAGCGCCACATCGATCTGATCGAGGGTTTCCGCGGCAGCCAAGGCGGAAGCGACGGTGGCGTAAACACCGAGCGTTTCGCCGCCGATGTCGGAGACCAAAGCCTCCATCATCATGCCGATGAGCGGCTCATCCTCGACGATCATGACGTTGCAGTAGAGGCATGCTTCTCGTCCAGCCACAATCGGATGAAAACGCGGAGCGACGCGGCGCGGTTCCACGAGCGGCGGGAAATACCACGCCGGCGACAGGCCTAGCCAGCGCCTTGCCGCCGGCCAGCACATCAGCACGCCACGCTCGACCAGCGCGAGGAGCAGAAGACTGGCTCCGAGCACGGGCAACAGGATCGCGGCGACGAGAATCAGAATGGCCAGGCCGTACCCGACTTTTGCATCCGGGATCGGCGGCGGCGCGCCGAGCACGCCTTCGGGAGACCGCCTGCGCCACATGACGAAGGCGCTGACGCAGAGCGTGACGAGGCCGAGCGCGGTGAGAACGCCCAGCGCCTGGTTCAAAGGACCGAACAGCTGGCCTTCATGCGCGGCAAGACCGAAGCCGATGACCTGATCGATGACGTGCTTCTCACCGAAATCGTTGCGGCCGACGACGTCTCCTGTTGTTGGATCGAGCGCCACGTCCTGCCGGTGCGGCCGGTTCTGCGCGTTGGACTTCGCCCACCAGACGGCGGCGTCCTTCGTCGGCGGCGTCAGCATGACAGGCGACGCGAGCTTCAACTGTTCAGCGCGTGCAACGATGAGGTCGATTGGCGCGTCGGCGGAAGTTGGCGCGGTTGTCATCGTATCGTGATGCATGTGCTCGGCGTGTTCGCCGGCGCTCGATGTGAACCAGTCCTGGCTTATCGCCGCCGTGCCCGTCCACGCGCGCACCTGCTTCAGGCCGTTGCCCCACACCAGCGCCCAGGGCAGTCCGGTCGCCAGCAGGAACAGCGCGAACGCAGACACCCAGATTCCGGTGACAGCATGGAGATCGCGCCAGAAACGTTTCGCGCCCTGTCCGATGCGCGGATAGAGCACGCCGGCGAGGCCTTTCGCCTGTCGCGGCCACCAGAGATAGAGGCCGGTCAGCACCATCACGATCGCCCACGAGGCGGCGAGTTCGACGAGGATCGAGCCGGCATTGCCCATCAGCAGCTCGCCATGGATGCGCGCGACCGTGCGCTCGAATCGGCCCTCCTCCGGCACGATCTTCAGGATCGCGAGGGTATCGGGATGGACATAGACGCGCGTGCGCATGCCGTGTTCGGACACAACGACGCGCGCAGCCTGGTCCGGCTGCTCCCGCAGGACGATCGCCGGCGAGCTTCGAGCCCGGAATGGCGGCGACAGCGGCATCGACGATGGCCGACTGCGCCGCCGGCTGGCCGGTGCGTTCCAGCTTCACCAGATCCCGGTCGATCCACGCCTCGATCTGCGGGCGGAACAGGTAGACCGAACCCGACAACGCCAGCACGATGACGAACGGGATGCACACCAGGCCGGCATAGAAATGCCAGCGCCACAGCATGCGGTAGAGCTGCCCGCGGTTTTCGGTGTCGCGCGCCTCGACACTACCTGTTCGCATCGCTTTTCCACCCATCAGAATGCCAGTGTTATTCCAGCGTAAAAGGACCGCGCATCCCCGGGAAGAAGACGGTGGTTGCCGCCGTCTGCGCGTTGGTGACCGCGGTGAAGTTCGACACATGGTTTTCGTCGGTCAGATTCCGCACGTCCAGGAACAGGGTGACCCCATCCTCGAACTCGCGGCCAAGGCCGAGGTTGAGGATGCTGTAGGAAGGCGACTTCAGCGTGTTCATGTAGTCGACGTAAGCGTCGTTGATCGACCACTCGACGGACGGCGCCACCCAGAAGCCGGCATCGTTCTGGTAGCGAAGCTCGGCCCGGTAGAAGTGTTCGGGCACGACCGGCAGGCGGTTGTCGCCATACTGCACGTCGCCTTCAAAGCGGAAGTCGGACCACATGTATGTCTGGCGCAAGCGCAGGCCATCGAGGATTTCCCAGTCAAGGCCAGCTTCAATTCCCTGGTGGGTCGTCTCGTCGGCGTTGAAGGTCGCGGCGGGAATGCCTTGGCTCGGGTTGACGACATAGTTGAGCAACTCGTGTTCGATCTGGGCGCGGTAGAAGGCAATATCCCAGACCAGGTTGGCGGCGCGGCCGCGCGTGCCGATCTCTCCGGTCCACGCATCCTGCGGCTGCAGCGGCTGGAAGCCGCCGACGGTGGGCGACAGCGAGCCGAAGTTCGGCGGCTCCACCGAGCGAGTCACGTTGGCGTAGACCTGCGCGCCGGCGTCATTCTGCCAGAGCGCGCCGATGCGAGGAGCGAACCAGTCATAGTCCTTGCCTGTCGTCAGGTTGAACGTGGTCGGAACGCCAGCGAGCGCAAAGCTCTGATAGTCGCGCTCGGCCTTGCCGTAAGATGCGCCCGCCGACGATGGCGACAGCTGTCGCTAAGAAAAATGCGGCCTTCCGCGAAGACATCGATCCCCTTGGCGTTCTGCCGGCTCTTCGCAGTCTGCGAACCCCACGACCCGCGATTGTTCACCCACTGGTTGGCGTCGAGATCGCCCGAGCGATAGGAGAGGCCGTAGAAGGCGTCTGCCTCGCGTCCAAGGAACTGGCCGTTCCAATCGAGTGCGCCCGAACGCGCCCCAGTTGCGGCTTTCCTGGTCGATGACCTGGAAGATCGGATGGTCGAGATCCTTCCAGGTCGAATAGACCCCGCCCTCGAACACCGTGTCGGCGTCGAAGCGCCAGCGCGTCTGCACCACGCCGCGCAACGACCGCATGTCGCGCTGATAATTCAGCGCGACATTGGTCGGGTTGGCCAGTTCGGGACTGTTGAGCGCCTGTGTCAGGCTAAGCGATCCGGGGATCTGCTGGTGAATATAGCCGCCGCTGACATAGGCGCGCACCTCGCGATCATCGCCGAACGTGTAGCCGAGGTTGGCCGAGCCGTACTGCTGGTCGCCCTCGCTCTGCCTGCGCCAGCCATCGACGGACTGCCCGGTGACCGCTGCAAAGCCATCCCAGGCGCCCAGTACGCCGCCCGCTTTGGCATGCCCGCGCAGCGTGCCGAACGAGCCGCCCTCGAGCGCGGATAAGCCGGTTGGTTCATCGTCTTGCCGGTAGGCGTGACGATATTGATCGCGCCGCCCAGCAGCGCGCCGCCATAGCGAAGCGCATTTCCGCCCTTGTAGACCTCAGTGTAGCGGGCGATCGAAGGATCGATCAGCTGGAAATCGCCGAAGCCGTCCGCCTCGTTGAACGGTATGCCGTCCTGCGCCAGCAGGGTCCCGCGCAGGTGGTTTGCGTTGCCGATGCCCGATCCACGGATCGACAGTCGCGTATCTCCGCCCCACTTCTTCTGTGCGAAGACGCCCGGCACATCGCGCAACAGGTCGGCGATTCCCGGCGCATAGCGCTTGGAATAGCTCTCCGCCGACACCACGGCGACAGCGCCTGGCGTTTCGGAAAGCCGCTCGCGCGCTTCGGCGACAACCGGAGGATCTTCCGGGTCGCGAGTTGCCGTGACGATGACGGTATCGCCGCGGGCAACCTTGGGCGACAAAGTCTGGGCGAACGCTGGCCCGGCGAACGCAGCAAACAGCAGCACGGGCGCCGAAACAGCGGCGCGCAATGAAATGTACAGCATGAAAAAGGACAAACCTCGTCTGTGCGAAAGATGCGCATCGGGCGTGAAGCGCCCGCGCGTGCTCGTTCAGCTCAGATTGAGGATGGAGGTCCGGTCGATGGCGGCGGCGGCGCGGCGATGCCGCGGCCGGGACGTACATCGCGCACGATGGCGAAATCGACATCGCGGCTGACCACGAACCGCACCGGTTCGGCGGCAGCCAGCGGCTGGGCGAGCGGGGTGGCAGTCGCGAACACGCAGGGCGCGTGCTGCGCCTGGCCGTCATGCTGGCTGGAAGGAACCTCGGAAGGATCGATCAGCTTGCGCGTTTCGAGGTCCAGCACGCGTTTGACCGCACCATGGCCCTCGCAGAAGTCGACGGTGAGATAGCGGCCATTGGGCGTTTCGGCCTCGGCCAGCATGTAGCCCGCTGGAACGACGGCGCGCACGAGAATGGCCAGCAGCGCGATCGCGCCTAGCCTTCCTCCCATGCGCTGCATCCAGCTAAGTATGTGTCACTCCCACGTCGACAGCGGCAAACTAGCCCAACCCGGAATAGCGGCATAGTGCGCCAACCCGTCGCGACCCTTCACATCGAAGCGATGTAACACAATGCTTCGAATCGATGGTTCAGATTCGGCCCGCGTGATATCTGACTGCGACGACGCCGCCGGGAGTGAGCGCGCATGAAGCCCCTTGCACCATTGAGCGAGGAAGAGGTCGACCGCCTTGAGAGCTTTCTTCTGACGGCGCCGGAAGAATGGGCGCCCCTGCTCTCCGAACTGGACGGCTTTCTCACGGCCTTGGCGATCCAGCCCGAACCGGTTCCGAAGGACGAATGGCTGCGCGAGATATTCGGCCCGAACAAGGAGGGCTTTGAGGGCGCGGCCGATCCGGAAGCTATCGTCTCGCTGATCGTACGCATGCATCAGGAAATCCTGCAGGCTTTGGGCGCCGACCCTCCGCATTTTGACCCGATCCTCGATGCCGATACCGACGGCTCGCCCATCGGGGAAATCTGGGCGGAGGGATTCTGCCGTGGGATGGAGGTGCGGTACGACAAGTGGCAGCCGCTGCTGGACTGCAAGGTCGGACTGACCATGCTCACGCCGGTCCTCGCCCTCGCCGACTACGAGCTGCTGCTTCAAATCGAACCGCGCAAGAAGCAGCGGCGCAAGCTCAGGGATGGCTACGCCGCCGACCTCTATTTCTGCAGCGAAGCGCTCTATCGTTTTGCACGCAAGACGCCGCTCGAACTGCTCGCTCTGGACGCAGAGATGGCGGAACTGCAAAGAACGGAGAAAGAGGTAGAAGCCGGCAAAGCGCGGGTCAGCGGGGTCGGCCGCAACGACCCATGCCCGTGCGGGTCGGGCAAGAAATACAAGCGTTGCTGCGGCGCGGCCGGCTGACGGGCCGGCTCAGCCTGGCACGGCGCCGAACTTGCCGGCGTGGTAATCCGCAATCGCCTGGCGGATCTCATCGACCGTGTTCATCACGAACGGCCCGTGCGCGATCACCGGCTCGCCGATCGGATCGCCATGCCCGAACAGCAGCCGCGCATCGCTGGTCGCCTCGATGGTCAGTTCATCGCCTGAGACGCTGAGTTCGACGAGATGATGCTGCGCCACGTTGCGGTCGTTCACACGCACACTGCCGCTGACCACATAGAGAAGCACGTTGCGGCCTTCGAGATTGCCGAAGTCCAGACGCGCGCCGGCCTTCGCTTCGATCGTGGTCATGAAGTTGCCGGTGATGGATTCGACCGGCCCGCGCTTGCCTGCCCAGTCGCCGGAGATGAGCGCGATGCGCGCCTTGCCGTCCGCCGCCCCGACGATGGGAATCTCGCTGGCCTGCAGGCCCTGATAGCGCGGCTTGGTCATCTTGAGCCGCGCAGGCAGGTTCACCCATAGCTGCAGGATCTCCAGCGGTCCGCCCGTGCGCTTGAACGCTTCCGGCGACAGCTCGGCATGGACGAGGCCGGCCCCCGCGGTCATCCACTGCACGCCGCCCGCGCGGATGACGCTCTCATGCCCGCCGGAATCCTTGTGCATGAGCTCGCCCTCGAGAATGAACGTCACCGTCTCGAAGCCGCGATGCGGATGCGGGCCGAACGGCAGTCCGCGATTGTTCGGCGGATAGATCTGCGGCCCGTGGTGATTGAGAAAGAGAAACGGATCGACCTGCTCCACTTTCGGGCCCGGCGCCGGACGGCGCGTGACCAGGTCCGCAATGTCGTCACGATGCGAAGGATGGATGCCGGCAACTGTCTTCTGGGTCATGGCAAAAAGTAACGCAGCCGGGCGGCAAATGGAACTCGGCCATCCCGCGCCGGCCGCATGCAAGAAAGACCCGGAGCGGTAAGTCCGCCCCGGGTCCTCAGTTCGCCCTACATCATGTTAGCGCGGCAGCTACATCCGAAGGCGCACGCCGGCGAACACGCCCTGGTCAGGCGCGTTGGAGCCAAACGTCATCTGATATTGCTCGTCGCTCACATTCACGATGCGGCCGTAGAGTTCGATCGTGTCGTTCACGTCGTAGGACGTGAGGATGTCGAGCGTCGTAAAGCTGTCGGCTGCGCCGCCGAAGCTCGACTTGTTCTCGCTGCGATAGCGCATCCGGGCGGTCAGGTCCCAGCGCGGCGTGAGCTGGAAGGTAAGACCCGTGGCGCCGGAAAAGCGCGGACGCTTTCTCCAGAGACCCGTCTCGCCATCCTGCGAGTCGATCACGGTGACGGTCTGCGTCAGGAACAGGAAGGGGGCGAGTTCAACGCGTGCGCCGAACTCTCCGCCCTTCGATTCCGTCTTGCCGAACTGGATATACCCGAACGAGAGCGGCGCGGTCGGCCGCGAACCGAACGAGATCTCGTTGGTGACGTCCGTGCTGAACAGCGTGAACTCCAGCTGCGCCTTGTCCCAGTAGATGTCGACGCCGGCGTCATAGCCTTCGCTGGTTTCCACCTCGAGAGCGGCGTTGCCGAAGCTGGGGTCGAATAGCTGATAGAGGCCAGGCGCCTTGGCGCCCGTGCCATAGCTCGCACGGAACTTCACATCGCCGCCCGCGAACAACGCCGGCGCGATATAGGCGCCGGTCACCCGGTAGGTGTCGAACTGGCCGAAGCGGCTGTTGTCGTCGAGCCGTCCGGCGACGGTGAACGACAGCGGCTCGATCGGACGCAAAGCCAGCTCCACGAATGCCGCCTCGGTAGTGATGCCCGCGTCGAACGCGCCGGAAAAGTTGGCGTACTGCTCGGTCGATTCCTCTTCCCAGTTCAGTCCGCCGGCGACGCTGAACTGCGATGAAGGTTTGAAGTTGAGGACATAGAGCGCGGCGTCCTTCACGCCGTAATAGCTGTCGCCCTCCGGCCGGTTGAACTCCCCGAAGAGCGTGCGCTCGGCATTGTAGCGGCTGACGGTCAGCTCCTGGCGCCAGCGAGCGTCCGTCGTCTCGTGCGTCACCTGCACGGCCGCGCCGTATTCGTCCCTCTCCGAAGTGTTGAAGTTGTCGCTCGTCGTGTTGTCGAGGTCGGAGTCGGCATTGCTGTAAAAGCCGATGAGCTGGGCGTCGATCATTTCGCCCAGTGCGACGCCGACGCGGCCGCTGAGCGACCAGCGTTCGTAGGCGTCGTCCTCCGTGGCGGTTCCGGTTTCGGGGTCCGACAGCGACGGGCCGTCTGCGTCGAACGCCGTGCCGGTCAGGCGATAGTCGATCGCCCCGCTCTTGGCCAGAAGCGTGACGCCGCCGCTGCGCGTGTTCTCGGATCCGCCTTCGGCTTCCGCGTTGATGTGGAAGCCCTCCTCCGTCGCGCGCTGGGTTATGATGTTGACGACGCCGCCGATCGCATCCGAGCCGTAGAGCGAACTCTGGTTGCCGCGCAGCACCTCGATGCGGGCGATGTCGAGCGAGGTGATGTGCTCGGAAGAGAACTGCGTGCTGATCGCGCTGGGGTCGCCCAGCTCGATGCCGTCGAGCAGGAACAGCACCTGGTCGTTGTCGGAGCCGCGGATGCTGACGCTGGTGAACCCGCCCGGCCGGTCGGACGAGATCTGCACGCCTGGAATGTTCTGAAGTACCTCCTTCACGAACAGGATCTGGCCCTTCTTGATGTCTTCCTCGGTGGCGACGGTGATGGCGCTGCCGATCTCTCGCGCATCGAGCTGCGTGCGGCTGGCTGTGACGACCACCACATCTTCGTCGGTCTTCGATACCGGGCCGTTCTGGGCGAAGGCGGATGCCGGCAGGGTCGACAGCGCCGTGATCAGCGCGAACCGCGAACAGGAAAGTCTCATGGAAATAGTCCCCGTGGGGCGTCGTTTGACAAAGCACGGGGCCTGCGCCGGACCGGAGAGCCCGCCGTTCGACGACAACGGCCGGACGGACGCATGGCGCCCGGCCAATGCCGGCGATGCGGCCCCGCGGCCGCTTCGTCGCTCAGACGGGTTTCCGCGCCTGGACCATCCCCTGGACCCAGACAAGAGCGACTCGCGCCGGCCGGTCTCCTGGCTCGCGGATCATCGCGCGGTACACGGCCTTCCCGGGTTGGCCTCTAGGGCCCGCCAGTGGCTGCGATCTCGGACAGGTCACGTCCGGACCACGATGCGTACCGCGCTAGCCGCTTACAGTTGCAGGGACAGCCGCAGATTCGGAGGCGAACCTCCTCACTGCATTCCCGTGAAGCCCTTTCGGGCGCCGGCGCGATGTTGCGACTCGCCCGAGAGCGGGCCGCGCTGGAGCTATAGCGTGCAGCTTCACGCATCGGCAATGCGCCAGCGGGGCTGCCCGGATGAAGCTCGCGATTTTTGCACGCCGGCGTGTCGGCTTTGCCAGTGCAGGTGTAAGCCCAAACGCAAACAGCCCCGCGATTGCTCGCGGGGCCGTTCGAGACGTGACCCGATCCCTTTTGATGGGTGCGGGAGTTCGCCGGATTAGTGAGCGGCGAAGCCGATCACCCGGCGGACGATTTGAACCGGCCTCGCCGCTTGCGCGGCGCCAAACGCAAACAGCCCCGCGATTGCTCCCGGGGCCGTTCGAGACGTGACCCGATCCCTTTTGATGGGTGCGGGAACAGGATTTGAACCTGTGACCTTCAGGTTATGAGCCTGACGAGCTACCGGACTGCTCCATCCCGCGTCAGCGGGACCGGGTCACGTCTTTGTCCACCATGCTCCGAAACCGGCTTCCGGAACACCCTTAAAACGACTTCGCGGCCCTTTCGGCCGAGCAGGATCCGAGGATCCGACATCAACCGGCCGAGCCGCGCTCCCACACCCGAGAACGGGCGTGAAATCTTGAAGGAGGCCCTGCTCTCCGATCCTAGGATCAGAGGCAGCTATTGCGATCGGCTTGGCAGACCTGGCAGCGACCTACTCTCCCGTACCTTGAGGCACAGTACCATTGGCGCTGGGGGACTTAACGACCGAGTTCGGAATGGGATCGGGTGGGGAACCCCCGCCAGAACCACCAGGTCAACAAAGCCGACCGCAGTATACAACAACCAATCATACAATCTGATGTTAGTCAGAGTTCGGCAGACATATATTCTATATCTGGAAGATCGAACTCTAGCGGGCGACATGCTCGTCGCCACACATGGGTTTGAAGAGTGTTCAAGCCTATCGAGCAATTAGTACCGGTAAGCTACGATCCTCGCGGACCTTCCACACCCGGCCTATCGACGTGATAGTCTATCACGGCTCTCAGCGAAACCTGGTTTTGAGGTAAGTTTCCCGCTTAGATGCTTTCAGCGGTTATCTTGACCGTACATAGCTACCCAGCTGCGCGACTGGCGTCACGACTGGTCCACCAGAGGTACGTTCATCCCGGTCCTCTCGTACTAGGGACAAATCCTCTCAAGTTTCGAACACCCACGGCAGATAGGGACCAAACTGTCTCACGACGTTCTGAACCCAGCTCACGTACCACTTTAAATGGCGAACAGCCATACCCTTGGGACCTGCTCCAGCCCCAGGATGTGATGAGCCGACATCGAGGTGCCAAACGATGCCGTCGATATGGACTCTTGGGCATCATCAGCCTGTTATCCCCGGAGTACCTTTTATTCGTTGAGCGATGACCCTTCCACACAGAGTCACCGGATCACTATGGCCGACTTTCGTCTCTGCTCGACTTGTCAGTCTCGCAGTCAGGCAGGCTTATGCCATTGCACTCAGCGGACGATTTCCGACCGTCCTGAGCCTACCATCGCGCGCCTCCGTTACTCTTTAGGAGGCGACCGCCCCAGTCAAACTACCCGCCACGCAGGGTCCCTGCTCCAGATAATGGAGCGAGGTTAGACGTCACCGAAGATTAGGGTGGTATTTCAACGTTGGCTCCACAAGAGCTGGCGCCCCTGCTTCATAGCCTCCCACCTATCCTACACAAACCACCGATAACGCCACTGCGAAGTTATAGTTAAGGTTCACAGGGTCTTTCCGTCTAACCGCGGGAACCCCGCATCTTCACGGGGAATTCAATTTCACTGAGTCTATGCTGGAGACAGCGGGGAAGTCGTTACTCCATTCGTGCAGGTCGGAACTTACCCGACAAGGAATTTCGCTACCTTAGGACCGTTATAGTTACGGCCGCCGTTCACCGGGGCTTCAGTTCGATGCTTGCACACCTCTCTTTAACCTTCCGGCACCGGGCAGGAGTCAGACCCTATACGTCGCCTTGCGGCTTCGCAGAGCCCTGTGTTTTTGATAAACAGTCGCCACCCCCTGGCTTGTGCCCCTCACCAAAACTTGCGTTCTAATGAGGCACGCTTATCCCGAAGTTACGCGTGTAATTTGCCTAGTTCCTTCAGCATAGTTCTCTCAAGCGCCTTGGTATGCTCTACCTGACCACCTGTGTCGGTTTCGGGTACGGTCTAATGGAGGGGCTATTTCCAGAGACCTCCAGGCCGCACGGTCAATCCAATAAGACCGTACGACTTTCGAGATCTGTCACCACCTCCTGGTCCAGGAATGTTCGCCTGGTTCCCATCGACTACGCGTTTCCGCCTCGCCTTAGGGGCCGACTAACCCTGCGCAGATTAACTTTACGCAGGAACCCTTGGTCTTTCGGCGACAGTGTCTTTCACACTGTTTGTCGTTACTCATGTCAGCATTCTCGCTACTGATATCTCCAGGCTACCTCACGATAACCCTTCACAGACTTACAGTACGCTCCGCTACCGCTCTTTCGAGCCCGTGATTTCGGCGAATGGCTTGAGCCCCGTTACATTTTCGCCGCAGAAACGCTTGACCAGTGAGCTGTTACGCTTTCTTTAAATGATGGCTGCTTCTAAGCCAACATCCTGGTTGTTTCAGCATTTCCACATGCTTTCCCACTTAGCCATTACTTGGGGGCCTTAATCGACGGTCAGGGTTGTTTCCCTCTTCACGATGGACGTTAGCACCCACCGTGTGTCTGCCGACTATTACTCTCAGGTATTCGGAGTTTGGTTAGGTTTGGTAATCCTGCGAGGACCCCTAGCCCATCCAGTGCTCTACCCCCTGAGGTATTCAGTCGACGCACTACCTAAATAGTTTTCGCGGAGAACCAGCTATCAGCAAGTTTGATTAGCCTTTCACCCCTAGGCACACCTCATCCCAGAATTTTTCAACATTCATGGGTTCGGCCCTCCAGTGCATGTTACTGCACCTTCAGCCTGGACATGCCTAGATCACTTGCCTTCGGGTCTAATTCAACGAACTTAAGCGCCCTATTCAGACTCGCTTTCGCTGCGCCTACGCCTATCGGCTTAAGCTTGCTCGTTAAACTAAGTCGCTGACCCATTATACAAAAGGTATGCGGTCACTTTCGCTCCCGCTGCTTGTAAGCGTTCGGTTTCAGGTTCTGTTTCACTCCCCTCGTCGGGGGTCTTTTCACCTTTCCCTCACGGTACTTGTTCGCTATCGGTCTGCAAGGAGTACTTAGGCTTGGAGGGTGGTCCCCCCATATTCAGACAGGATTTCACGTGTCCCGCCTTACTCTAACGGCTCTTCATTTTACGCGTACGGGGCTATCACCCGCTATGGCCCAGTTTTCCAGCTGGTTCCGCTTGTTTCAGAGCACGGCCTGGTCCGCGTTCGCTCGCCACTACTAACGGAGTCTCGTTTGATGTCCTTTCCTACGGGTACTGAGATGTTTCAATTCCCCGCGTTTGCTTTTTAACCCTATGTATTCAGGTTAAAATACCTCGTTATGAAATGTAAGACCGAATACTGTTCCGAAGAACAGCATTCAACTTACATCTCTAAGGTGGGTTTCCCCATTCAGAAATCTCCGGGTCGAAGGTTGCTCGCACCTCGCCGAAGCTTATCGCAGCGTGCCACGTCTTTCATCGCCTCTTGCAGCCAAGGCATTCCCCGAACGCCCTTTTGACGCTTGATCACTCATACAAACCCATGTGCGGTGAAGAACATGCCGGTCATTTCTGACCGTCGCGTCTCCCGCGTCCGCAGCACGGGCATAGATTGTTAGACGATTTAGTTGTTGTAAGGCCGATCCTGAAAGCGCTGGGGTACAGCGCCGGATCAGCGGCCTCCTTCACGATGTCAACGGCGAGCCGCCCTGAGGCGGCGCGCCGAAACTGTGTTTGAATGATTGCGAGATCCAACCAAGAAGAAATGGTGGAGCCAGACGGGATCGAACCGACGACCTCAAGCTTGCAAAGCTAGCGCTCTCCCAACTGAGCTATGGCCCCTCTGGTAGAAGCGCTGGTAGGCCCGGGCAGATTTGAACTGCCGACCCCACGCTTATCAAGCGTGTGCTCTAACCAACTGAGCTACGGGCCTTCACCCGCGGCTCTAGCCCAAACCGGGTTCTGCCGTACTGGGCTCGCAATCCCTCTCCCCTTCCCTGGGCGATCCCAGGCGGGCGAGAGGTTCAAGGAAGAGAAACGGAGACGGCGGTGAAACCGCCATTTAGTTTTTTGCCGTGACGTCCAGCCCAATACTTCAGAACCGAAGCTCCGAAGACCGGGAAGGATAGTCCGGCTGCTAGGGAACTCTCGAGCTTGGGTGAGACCCGCGCATCGAAAGCATCCTTAGAAAGGAGGTGATCCAGCCGCAGGTTCCCCTACGGCTACCTTGTTACGACTTCACCCCAGTCGCTGACACTACCGTGGTCGCCTGCCTCCTTGCGGATAGCGCAACGCCTTCGGGTAGAACCAACTCCCATGGTGTGACGGGCGGTGTGTACAAGGCCCGGGAACGTATTCACCGCGGCGTGCTGATCCGCGATTACTAGCGATTCCAACTTCATGCCCTCGAGTTGCAGAGGACAATCCGAACTGAGACGGCTTTTAGGGATTATCCCTTTGTCACCGCCATTGTAGCACGTGTGTAGCCCCACCTGTAAGGGCCATGAGGACTTGACGTCATCCCCGCCTTCCTCCGGCTTGGCGCCGGCAGTTCCTCTAGAGTGCCCAACTAAATGCTGGCAACTAGAAGCGAGGGTTGCGCTCGTTGCGGGACTTAACCCAACATCTCACGACACGAGCTGACGACAGCCATGCAGCACCTGTCACCGCGCCCCGAAGGGACTCTAGATCTCTCTAGATAGCACGGGATGTCAAAGGTGGGTAAGGTTCTGCGCGTTGCTTCGAATTAAACCACATGCTCCACCGCTTGTGCGGGCCCCCGTCAATTTCTTTGAGTTTTAACCTTGCGGCCGTACTCCCCAGGCGGAGAGCTTAATGCGTTAGCTGCGTCACCAATAAGCATGCTTACTGACAACTAGCTCTCATCGTTTAAGGCGTGGACTACCAGGGTATCTAATCCTGTTTGCTCCCCACGCTTTCGCACCTCAGCGTCAGTATCAGTCCAGCAAGCCGCCTTCGCCACTGGTGTTCCTCCGAATATCTACGAATTTCACCTCTACACTCGGAATTCCGCTTGCCTCTCCTGATCTCGAGACTTGCAGTCTAGAAGGCAGTTCCCGGGTTGAGCCCGGGGATTTCACCCCCTACTTACAAATCCGCCTACGTGCGCTTTACGCCCAGTAATTCCGAACAACGCTAGCCCCCTTCGTATTACCGCGGCTGCTGGCACGAAGTTAGCCGGGGCTTCTTCTCCGGATACCGTCATTATCTTCTCCGGCGAAAGAGTTTTACAACCCTAAGGCCTTCTTCACTCACGCGGCATGGCTGGATCAGGCTTGCGCCCATTGTCCAAGATTCCCCACTGCTGCCTCCCGTAGGAGTCTGGGCCGTGTCTCAGTCCCAGTGTGGCTGATCATCCTCTCAGACCAGCTATAGATCGTAGCCTTGGTGGTCCATTACACCGCCAACTAGCTAATCTAACGCGGGCCGATCTTTCGCCGATAAATCTTTCCCAATACGGCGTATCCGGCATTACTCCCAGTTTCCCGGGGCTATTCCGAAGCGAAAGGTACGTTCCCACGCGTTACTCACCCGTCTGCCACTCCCCTTGCGGGGCGTTCGACTTGCATGTGTTAAGCCTGCCGCCAGCGTTCGTTCTGAGCCAGAATCAAACTCTCAGGTTGAGGTTTGACTCCGACGAAACCAAATCCGTAATGGAAATGGTCGCTGCAAAGCATTTGCGTATATTTGACGGGAAACCCGTTCATACTATGCGCGGCTCACGCCGAACATAAATAAACTGGCTTTCCATAGATAAACGCAAACCGTCGATGTCGTTATGGGCTCACGCCCGGCTTGCGCCGAACGAGAACCTAGCAAGCAACACCGCCGCCCGCGTTTCTCTTCCACTCACAATGTCAAACATCCGCGGACAAATGGGCTTTCGCCCGGCTATCCGCCGCATCCGTCCCGGTCTCTCGACCGCCCCGTTTGCGATGAGGCGCGGGGTATAAGCCGCGGTCCTCTTTCCCGTCAACAACCTTTTCGCGCTTTCTGTCAGCGACCCAGAGGATCGCTGATTTTGAGCGACAGCTCAGATGACTCGGGCCCATTGCGGGGCCCGCGTTGGACCAGCTGTGGTCGGCGGGAGGTGGGTATCTATACCTGTCGGGCGGACCGATCAAGCGATTTTTCGTTTAAAATTCACAAACCGCGCGTTTTCCACAGGACTCGTTTCGTGTTCGACGCGAGCACCCGCAGCGCGCCGGAAAGGCCTGCTTTCAAAGGCGTTTCAGGGCTGGATATAGGAGCGGATGGCCGCAACTTCGGCCGCCGCTTCCGCAATCCGCCACTTCACCAGGTCGCCGATCGAGATGACGCCGATCAGCCGGCCGCCGTCCAGAACCGGCAGGTGCCGAACCCGGCGGTCCGTCATCCGGTCCATCGCGATCTCGATCGTCTCGTTGGGTTTGGCCGTCACGACCTGCCGCGTCATCGAGTCGGAAACGGGGTTCTTCAGCGCCCCTGCCCCGCCGCGTGCGACCGCCCGGACGATATCGCGCTCGGAAATCACGCCGATCAGCGAGCCGGATTCACCCAGGATCACCATCGCGCCGACTTTGCGGGCGTCCAGCAGCTCGGCGGCCTCCTTCAGACTGGCCGATTCCGCCACCGCATAGACCTGTCCGCCCTTCTCGCGAAGGATCTGCTCGAGGATCATCCCTGCGCCTCCCGGATGTTGCTTGTCGGACACAGGGTGCGGCGGCCTGACGCAGTTTTCAAGTGAATACTTGGCGCGCGCGATTCCCCAACGCTTTCAGGGCTTCGGTCGCAGTCCAGCGCAAAGCCGTCCCGCCCCGGACCGACCGGCCTTCACGCCAGCACCTCCGCCCTGATGGCGGCCCGCATTCGCCGCCCGCGCGTATCTGGCACATCGGTTGCAGACCACCGCTCCAACTCAACCAGCCCGACAAGTGGAAGCGATGTCATTCCGGAAAAAAGAGACGGACGCGGTTACCGGCGGCGCAATCGGCGCGGCGGCCGGGCTCGCGATCATCGCCGTCGTCGTCGCCCTTCTGCAGATCCCGGCCAAGGCGCAGGCCGCGTCAGGCTCGCCGTCCTACGTTTCCGCCGCCCGCCCCTGACGAGGGGCGGCATGGAGCTCCGGGGTCCACCGAACACCTTCAGGTCGCCCCGGCCCGCGTGAGTAAGTACGGCCCAGCGGGGGGCCGGGTAGAGTTGCGTAGAGTGCGTGTAGCGTACCGGCGGCGGCATCCCGATCGGGGCGCCGCCGTCATCGCGTCCGCCAGGGCGCGTTCGCGCCGGCGCTTCCGCTGGCGAAACCAGCAATGCGGCTGGCGGCGGCGCAGCCTCACGCTCGACTTTCAAGAAGAACGAAACCCGGTGAGGGGCGCGGAGGCGGGTTGTGCACCCGCCCCCGCTGGCTCTTTCGAGCCTCCCCCACCTGGACCGCGCGCCCCCACAGCGTGACACGGTCCAAGCCGGTGCGGCGGCGCTCACCACGCGTCCGCCAATGCAGCAGCACAAGCACTCGTGCGCGCTGCGATCATCGCAACGCGGCGCACGCCAGACCTGCACTGAAATCCCTCTACGCTCTCTATCGAACGGTCATGCGGCGCGCCTCAGCAAGTATATGCGCGCTGCAGATTCCCTCCGCTCGGCAACCTGACTTTCAAGTCCCATCACAAGATGGTCACGCGGCGATGTTTCCGCTCCGTGACTTACGCTGTCAACTCAAACGCACGTCGACCAAGCCGAGATCGCACGCGCGTTGCAATCCGGATACAAGCTGCGTTCCGCGCGCGGAAACTATCGCGCGCGCGTCCGCTATTGCGGCAGGTAGAGGATCGGCAGCTGGATCGCCGACGGCCTGCCCGCATCCATAAACACCGTGTTCTTCGCCACGCGCGGCTTCGCGTTCGGACCGGGGTTTTCCCCCGTGTTCGGGTTCACATCGAAGCGCGGGTTGTTCGAGGAGGTGACGTGCACCGCGATGCGATGGCCCTTCTCGAAGGTGAGCATCGTGTCCCACAGGTCGAGCCGCAGCTTCTCCGGCGAGCCCGGCGTCATCATCCTGATCTGATCCGCCTCGCGCCCGTCGCGGTAACGCGTGCGCAGCGCCGTATCGAGCACGATCGCCTCATAGCCATCGGGATAGACGTCGACCAGCTTCACCATGAAGTCGGTGTCCGGACCGTCGGTGGCCGCCCACAGGTCAGCGAAGATCTCGCCCGCGACCACCACATCCTTCTCCAGCACTGGCGTCTGGAACTTCAGATAGTCCTGGCGATTGCCGATCGGCCGCTGGTCCATCGGGCCGCGATCGAAGGTGAGGTTGGCGCCGCCGATCGTCTTCACCGGATTCTTCGGATCGAACGTGTAGGTTTTCGGCGCATCCTTCTCGCCCGGCGCTTTCGTCGACAGCGACCCGTCCGAATGCAGATAGTAGTTTACCGTCGCCGGCGATGGCGGCCAGTCGCCGAAATACATCCACTTGTTCTTCGAAGAGACCGCGCCCTTGCGCGCCGAGGCCATCATGTAGGCCTTCACCGGCGGCTCGTTCATGATCCCGTTGTCGATGCCCTTCAGCCAGTAGTCCCACCAGCGCATTTCATTGTCCGAGCCCTGCAATCCGCCGCCGCCCGGATACTCCATGTCGCCCGACAGCGCGCCATGGCCGAACGGACCCATCTCGAGTTTCTGATTTCCCCTCGCGCCGCGTGCGCCCTGATGCTGCAGGTACATGAAGTTGCGGACGTTGCCCTCGTTGAAGATGTCGTACCATCCGCCAAGCTGGTAGGTCGGGATGTCGATATACTTACGCTGGTCGCCGATCTCCGTGCGGTCCCAGTAGGACGAGGCCGGATAATTCCCCGCCGTGAACGCGATCGTCTCTTCCGGCACGCCCTGCCCGCGGCTCCAGTCGCCGCTATCCTTCTGCTTGTACGCGCCGCCTATGTACGTCCCCGTCAGCCGCGTTGATGGCGTCACGATGGCGAACGCCGCCTTCAGGTGCGGCGGGTTCATCGTCGCCGCCAGCATCGTCGTATAGCCCATGGCGCTCGCGCCCATGATGCCGATCGAGCCGTTGCACCAGCTCTGCTTCGCCATCCACTCGACCGTGTCATAGCCGTCGAACGCGTCGTTGATGAACGCCTGGTAGAAGCCCTCCGACCGCCCCTTACCGCGCACGTCCTGCACCAGATAGGCATAGCCGCCCTCGGTATACTTCTTCGTCGCCGCCGGGTTCGCGAACATCGCGTCCTTGCCATAGGGCGTGCGCTGCACCACGCACGGGAACGGCCCAGCGCCTGCCGGCTTGTAGAGATTGCCCGCCAGCTTCACGCCATCGCGCATCTCGGCGATCACTTCGGTCGCGCCCGCCGCGATCTTCTCGGGCCGCCCGCCGCGCACAGCGGGAGCTGCGGGTTGCGCCGCCGGCTGAGCAGATCTGCGCCGTCTGCGCCGCCGCGCCCGTCGTCACCACACCCGTCGCAAGGGCCGCCAGCGATGCGCCCGCCACAGCGAGCTTCAGCAATGTCCGCATGTCTCTCTCCCTGCCGGTCATGTCCCGACCGTCGGCGGCACTCTCCCGCCGCCGGGGCCCTGCGGTCAATTGGCCCTGGTCAACAGATTCCCTTGCGGCGCCCGGCTTCACACTGCGCCGAACCCGTGAGACTCATGCCGCCCATGGAGTTTGCCAAGCCAACCCTCATCGCCATTCCCTTCTTCATCCTCACGGTCGCCCTCGAATGGTGGGCGGTGAAGACTGGGAAGGCAAAAGGCCGTTACGATACGAAGGACGCCATCGTCTCGCTGGTCATGGGCCTCGGCAGCGTCGTCGTCGACACGGTCTTCGCCTTCGTCGGCCTCTTCCTGCTGATGCTGTTCTGGCCCTGGCGGCTCTTCGACATTCCGGTCGCCTGGTGGAGCTTCATCCTCGTCTTCCTCGGCTACGACCTGATCTATTATTTCAAGCACCGCATCGCCCACCGCGTGCGCTGGTTCTGGTCGGAACACATCACCCACCATTCCTCGACGCACTACAATCTCACCACCGCGCTGCGCCAACCGTGGTTCGGCCCGCTCACCGGCCTCGTCATCATCTCTGCGCCGCTGGTCCTGCTCGGCTTCCATCCCGCCTTCATCGGCTTCGCCGCCGGGATAAACCTCGTCTACCAGTACTGGATCCACACCGAGACGATCGGCCGGCTGCCGAAATGGTTCGAGGCCGTGTTCAACACGCCGAGCCATCACCGCGTCCACCACGCCACCAACCCGCGCTATCTCGACGCCAACTTCGCCGGCGTGCTGATCATCTGGGACAGGATGTTCGGAACCTTCGTGCCCGAGCTCGACGAAGACAAACCCGTCTACGGCATCGTCAAACCCGTCGCCTCGTTCAATCCGGTCGTCGTCGCCTATCACGGCCTCTTCGGACTCTTGGCGGACTGCTGGCGCGACGGCCCCCGCCCCTGGCGCTGGGTCGGACGCTTTATCATGCCGCCCGGCTGGTCGCCCGACGGCCATCACACCGGCTCCGAAGAAATCAAGCGCACCTGGCTCGCCGCGCATCCCGAACAGGCCGGACAGCCGGGGCTGCCGAGGAAATACCTGAGGGCGGTAGCAGTCTCCGCCGCCGTTCTGGCTGAATAGGAGAGCACGCGTTGTTGGTTTGGCTCGCCGTGCTCGCCGCCGTGTTTTGGACAACAGGGTTTGCGCTAGTCCTGGCTGGCCAGCTGGCTTTCTCAACGCTTCTTAACTTGGTCAACGCCAGGCTTCCTGCCGACCACAGAATTGCGCCGCAAGGCTGGCACTTCCTGAAATACCAACGGTTGGGGCATGCTCTGAAGGCCCTCAACGCCGATCAGGAAATTCGCGCCCGTCATACCCGCGTCAAAATTCTGCACGGCATGGCACTGCCAATGATGCTGGCCGGCATCGTCCTCGCATATTGGCTTGCCCTTCAGATGTCATAGTCGGAGCAGGCCGGCACGCCGGGCCTCCCGAAGAAGTATCTGAAGACACATCGCAGCAGCGCGTCTCCCGGCGGAGTAACGGAATTTCTGCCCCCGCGAAGCGGGGGGAGTGGATCGGCGCGAAGCGCCGTGACGTAGGGGCGAGTCTCAAGGGGGCTATCTCCACGAGCCCCTCGCAACCCGCCCCCATCCCGGCTTTGCCGTACTTCCCCCGCTGCGCGGGGAAGAAATCCGCGGACCGCGTAAGCCCGTTCCCCGTCGCGCCGCCCCCTGCTAGGACTTCGCCTGCTGGGATACGTCTGCACGGGGACACACATGGCCGACGTCTTCATCTCCTATCGCAAGGCCGACCGGCCGAAAGCCGAGGCGCTCGCCAAGGCGCTCAAGATCGAAAACCTCGACGTCTGGTGGGATGAAGGCCTCGAGACCGGCCAGACGTTCGATGAAAAGATCCAGGCCGTCCTGCAGGAAGCCAAGGCCGTCATCGTCGTCTGGTCGAGGGAGTCGGTGAAGAGCGACTGGGTGCGCGCCGAAAGCTCGGTCGGGCGCGAGCGCGGCATCCTCGTGCCCGTGATGATCCAGCCTGTGAACATCCCGGTGCCGTTCAACCTTCTCCACACCGCCGACCTCATCGGCTGGTCCGGCGACCGCTCGCACCCCGGCTATGTCGATGTGGTCAAGCAGGTGAAAAAGCTCGCCGGCAAGCAACACGTCAAGCCGCTGAAGCCGCCGCCGAACCGCGCCCTGCGCAATGTCTGGCGCGCGCTCGCCGCCGTCGCCGTGATCGCCGTGATCGGCGCCAGCACCTGGCTGCTGCGCCCCTGGCAGTATCTCGACCGCGAAGCGCAGGCCGAAGCCGCCGCAAAGGCCGCCGCGCAGAAGGTCGACGCCTCGCGCGCCAAACTCGCCCCCTTCGGCGTCGATGTCGCCGACTTCAACACGATGACGGGCCACGAGGTCGCGGCGCGGAAGTTCAAGCCGGAGACCCGCGCGGACCTGCAGACGCTGGCCGACACCGGCGAACCCGCCGCCCTCGCCCTTCTCTGCGCGGTCGATACCTGGAACTACGACACGCGCGGCAATGACGAAGACAAGCTCGACGAGACCTGTTCGAAGGCCGCTGACGCCGGCGACCCGGTCGGCCATGTCTACCACGGCGACTATCTGACGACGGCGGCGCTGTACGATCTGCGCGTTGACAGCGAGAAAACCGAGATGGCGGCGACAGCCGAATACAAGAAGGCGGCCGATCTCGGCGTTGGATGGGGCCAGTATTTCTACGGCATGCGCCTGTTCAACGGCGAAGGCGTCCCGGCCGATCCGATCGCGGCGGAGCCCGTGCTCAAGGCCGCGAGCGAAGGCGGGCTTCCCGCCGGGGATTTCGGCCTTGGCATGCTCTACCTGTCCGGCAAGGTGGCGGGGCCATCGCCGGACGAGGCTTTCGCGCTGATCAGGAAATCCGCCGACGCCGGCTTCGACGAGGCGCAGTTCGATCTGTGCCAGCGCCTCGTCGGCGGCTGGGACTGGACCGAAGACCTCGACGCCGCGCTCGCCTACTGCAAGGGCTCAAGCGCCTCCGCCGATCCCTACATCGCGGAAAAGTCCAAATCCTTCATCCCCGACGTCGAACGCCGCATCGCCGAACGCAACGCGGCTCCCGCGACGCCGAGCGAGCCGGCGACACCTGCGCCGAACTGAGAGGACTGCAAGCCCCGCCCGCATGGTTCAACCCGAGAATCTTTCTGGAAGCGGACCTTCAGGTCCGCGTTCCCCGCGAAGGCGGGGATCCAGTCCAGCGCGCGTTAGCGCGCTTCTCGGCCGGCCTGTCGGTTCTGATTCAGAGTCCTTCGGACGCTCTCCTGTTTTGCGGCTGGACCCCCGCCTTCGCGGGGGACACGGCCGATAGAGCAGTCCAACACAGTCGGATGACTCTGCAGTTTGGAAGAATCTTCAGCCCCCAAATCCCAGCATTTGCGGCTCAGAGTTCATCTCGGCGCTGGGCGATACTGGGGTCATGTTTGCGCCGCTGATCCTCTCTGTGCTCCTGCCCCTGAACCCGGCTCTGTTTTTAAGAGAGCTGGTCTCCTGGTTCATCGGCTGCCTCGCCCGGACGCTGGCGGACCAAGAGACGCGGGCCTGGATCAAGGCGAACCCCAAGGACCGCTCTGTCCGCCTCGATCTCCTGGGCTCGCTCATCATGATCGAGGACATGATCGCGGCCCTCACCCATATCCGCGCCCGTCAGATGCTGGGCCACACGCCCAAGCGCGGGCGCAGGAAAGGCCGCCGCCCGAGCTACGCCCTTACCGGCCATGCCCCCTCCCTCGAGGAGATCGAGCGGCGCTTTGAGCGCGCTCTCCAGCGTCTCGACGCGGTCGAGAGACATTCCGCCCATCTGGTCGTGAAGCTGGCCCGCCTCCTGACGAACGCCGTATCGCAGCTTCAGCGCCCGCCGCATCCGGCCGGGCCGTCGTCGATGACGACGACGATTTTTCAGAGGGTGCGACAAAAATCGTCGGCGGCCAGCGCCAGGGCCGGCCAGCGCATCCGTGGGCCGCCCTGGCGCGGGCTCAACTCAGAAAACAAAGCTCACCCAACCTGCAGGCCTTACCTGCGAGAACGAGAACGTATGCCTGAACCTGAAATCCGTCCGATCCCGGCGCGACAAGGGAAGCAGCGCGCTAGTCGCCAGCCTTCGTTTTGCTCTGTGCAATGGCGGCCCTGTAGAACGCAGCGCCCGCCTCCGAAGCAATGCCGCTCGAGGATCCGCTCGCGAAGCTCTTAGCCCCGCCCTGCGGCGCCGCCGCAGACGCCTCGCGCGTGCAGTCCGCGCACTCGGGTTCGCCGATCGCGCTCAGCGCCGTCGCGACGAGGATCGCCATGCCGGCGCCCGCCGCCGTGTGTCGCCATGAAACGTTCATCGACGGTCTCCTCCTGGTCTCGCCCGAAAGGATGCAAGCCCCGCGCCCAATTCTCCCTCCGGGCGGGAAAACGGACAGTTTCGGGCCGCATTTCCCCGCATGCGCTCTTGGCCCGGCCATTGCGACCACTGCCGCATCCGCGGGGGATTCCGGACAGAGTAGAGTTGAGCGACCTTGCTTACTGAAGACATCAAAGCGCATCCGAACACGCAGGCGGTTCTCGACGCCTGGCGCCGCCTGTCGGAGGGCCAGGTCAACGAGGACGGCCCGACCACGGATGACTATCCGGGTCTCGTCGGGCGCCTGTTCGTCCTCAACCACATCGGCGATCACGACTATGCGTTCCGCCGCGTTGGTTACTCGCTCGAGCGCCTGTTCGGCCGCGTTCTCGCCGAGCACAGTTTCCTGTCGATCTGGAACGAGCCGGACCGCGCGCTGGTGACCGCCGCACTTGCCTCCGCCGCCGCCGATCGCGGCCCCGCCCTGATCCGGGCGCGCGGCGAAACCCTCAACGGCCGCCGGGTCGAAATCGAATTCGTGCTCGCGCCGCTGTTCAGCCGCCGCGGCGCGCCGGCGAAATTCCTCGGCCTGTGCCAGACCATGTCGCCGGAAGACTCGCTCGGCGGCCGGCCCCTGCGTCGCCTCCAGGCTGTTGCGGTCTATCCGCCGGCCCCCGATTTCCACCCCGCCATCCGGATCGTCAGCTCCAGATGAACGAAAAAACCCCGCCGCCCTACTGCCTGTCGCGCCAGCATCCTGAACTGGCCAACCGCAGTCCCGGGCCGCGCGGGCCGCTTCCTTCCCGGCCGGAATCGCCCCGGTCTGACCCAGCGGCGTCAACCGTAAACGGTCCCCAAAACGCGCCTCGGCAAGGGTTTGTGAACCATTGACCGTTAACCCTCGAGCAAAACGGGGAGTCCGCTCTCCGCGCCGAGGGACGCTATGCAACTAGCTCACAGCGCAGCCAAACCGCTGAAGCGCGCCGACGGACAGGAAAGGCGCCGCCACCGCCGCGTCGCCTGGCAGGTCCGCGTGCGCGGCCTCACCGGCGACGGTCAGGAATTCGCGGCGACGACAGTCGATGTCTGCGCCGGCGGCCTACGCATCAATCTCGCCCGCCCGCTCTCCGAAGGCGAGAACTTGGTGCTCTACATCGACGACATCGGCCGCGTCGAAGGCTGCGTCTCGCGCGTGCTGGAAGAAATCGGCTACGCCATCGAATTTCGCGTGCCCCTGCGCAAGCGCGACAAGATCGCTGACCAGCTCACCTGGCTGATCAACAAGGACCGCCTCGGCCTCACAGACGAGCGCGAAGCCGAACGCCGCCCCGGCGGCGGACAGGTGATCGCAACTTTCGGCAAGGGCGTCTCGATCGCCTGCGCGGTCGCGGACGTCTCGATCTTCGGCGTCGCGCTGAAGACGGCGGGCCCCCGCCCAATGATCGGCGACAAGGTCACGGTGGGCGAGCGCTCGGGAACCTGCGTGCGCTATGTCGAAGGCGGCTTCGCCGTCGACTTCCGCACCCTGCACGCCTCGCAGGATCAGGACTAGCTTGCTGTCGACAGCGAGGAAGACCCCGGCGGCGCACTGAAACGCGCTTCCGGCGCCGTGAATCCCGCCAACCGCTCTGCAGCCGTCAGGGACAGCACCTCGCCGCGCTGATAGCGCACCGACAGCATGTTGCGCGCACGCAGCCAGCCAAGCTCCAGGTTGATGCGCGACGCACGCATCCCCAGCGCGTCCGCCAGCGTCTCGCGCGTCAGCGGCATCGGGAATGCGTGGGTATCTGCAAGTCCCGTCTGCTGCTGGCGCCAGTGTAGTTCGAGCAGCAGGTTGGCGAGCCGTTCGGTCCTTGTCTGTGTTCCAAGGCGCATGATCTGGTTCGCGGTGAAAAGCTGATCCTGCAGCTTCGCGCCTTCGACCGCGAGCGCTATGCCCGGATAGGTCTTGGGCAGCGCCGCCATCTTCAGAAAAGCTGCTGCATCGACGGTCTCCACCGTCGTCAGCGCGCATACGGTGAAAGCAGAGACATGCTCCGCCGGCCCGCGCAGGCAGACGCCGTCGCCGGGCAGCAGGAAGCCGAGGATCTGGCGCCGGCCGGTCGCGCTGATCCGCATGCGGCAGGCCCAGCCCGACATGATGAACATCGGCGGCGGCGCGATCTCGCCTTCCTCGGCAAGGTCGGAACCCGCCTGGTGGACGCGGCGCGCGGAATGGTCGAGCCGCTCGACGATATCGCGCTCGTTCGCGTTGAGATCGGCGATGATGCTGAAGCGATTGGACAGCGCCGCGAACCGCGCTGCACCGGCGAGCGTTTCGAGTTGATTGTCCTTCCGGCGCTGGCGCGGCGCTGGCGGCGGACGCTTCAGATGCGCAGGCTCGCGCAGCGCCATGCGGCGTCCGAGCGCCGATGCGGCTTCGCCCATCCCGCTCTGGCGGCTGGCTGTTGGACGCGCGAAGGCCGGCAGAGCCTGCGAGGCCTGGGGCTTCACGATCTTGGGTTGGGACGCGGCCTTTCGCCGGCGGCGCAAGGCCAGCTCGTCGGCGGTTTCGGGCGGAGAGGAGGAAGGGCCGGCGGGATCACTCATGACACGCTCTTCTTGTTTTCACGCCCCCCATGGCAGCGAAACAATTTGCGAAGCCCGATCTACCCTGACAGGAGCTCCGAAAAGCACGACATTGTCCAAAATCGGACGCCGGCAAGCGGCGTCTACAGCCCGCTGTCTTCCAGCATCGAGGCGTAGCGAGACAAGACGCCTTTTACACCCATGAGCTGTCCCAGATCCCCTGTCCGCGTTGCGGACATGGCGAACCTGACGGGGCTCGCCCAATAGTACATCTCGGCCTGATCGGCCATTCGCGGCCAGGCCTGTCCGCCAGCGCGGGCATAACGCAGGATAAGATCTTCCATCATCTCCCGGCCGTGCGTCGTGAAGTAGAGCGCAAAGTCGCTTGCGACATCGGTGACCTGCGCGTCGGCCCAGTCTTCGAGGCCTACGACCTTGAAATCGGGGCTTACAAAAATGTTGGTGTGATAGAGATCGCCATGCACCAGCCCGGTCGTCTTGGGCCAGAAACTATCGTCGTAGATCCAGCGCTCCCAAAGCTTCCAGAGAATTTCCGGCACGGGCGAGAGAGCGTTCGTTTCGTCCATGTTGGTCTTCATCTGCTGGCGCGCCTGTTCGGCTGTCAGGGCGCGAATGCCCGCATCCGTCGCCTCTTCGACGCCGATCGAGTGCAGCTGCACCATCGTGGCGGCGAGGCTGTCGAGGAACACCGGCGGGGGATTGTCCTTCGGCACGCGCCAGATGAGCTCGCCCATCAGTGGATCCTGTTCGGCGGCGGGCAGCCCCGGCAGCATGCGGTAGGCGATGAGCTTGTCGGTGTGGACCTTCCAATCCGGCACCGCAACGGACAGCCGAAGCCGCGCGAACTTCAACACGCCGGTCTCATAGCGCGCCGACTTCAGCACATCGCCCCGGCGCGGCGCGCGCAGCACCCAGTACTGCCCCGCCTTGTCGCGGCCGAGCGCGGAATAGAAGTCCGCATCCCCGGCCCCGGTGTGGAGCAAGGCGCCTTCGCCCGTATCGAGCTCGATGCCATGCCCTGCGGCAAGCTCACTGAAGTTCGGCGCGCCGCTGGTTGTCATGCCGAACTCCTACTTGGCCGCCCCGCCCCAAGTCACACTCAACAAGTCGCACGCACGTCGCAATCAGCGGATCAGTTCTCGTTCTTCCACACAGGCTTGCGCTTTTCGGCGAACGCCTTGGGACCTTCCTTGTGGTCGGCGGAGGCCATCAATCTCGCGATGCCCGGAACCTTGTGGTCGAACGCGGTCTTGAGATCGGCCGTGTTGAGGCCGGTCAGCACAGTTTCCTTGGTGGCCTTGATCGCCATCGGCGAGCATTCGAGGATCAGGCCCGCCCAGCGTTTGGCTTCCTCCAGCGCCTTGCCCTGCGGCACGACGTCGGTAACGAAGCCGATCTCCTTGCCTTCCGCCGCCGAGACCGTCCGACCGGTCAGCATCATGCCCATCGCCTTCTTCAGCGGCACCTGCCTGGGCAGGCGGTGCATCCCTGACGCAAGCGCCGCGAAGCCCACCCTCGGCTCAGGCAGTGCGAACTTGGCGTTCTCGGCCGCGATAATGATGTCGGTCGCCAGCGCGATCTCGAACCCGCCGCCCATGGCAAATCCGTTCACCGCTGCGATCACCGGCTTGTAGAGGTCGTAGCGCGAGGTCAGCCCGCCAAAGCCCGTGGCCGGCATGGGAACCGGTGATTTCTGACCCGAGGCCGCGAATTTGAGGTCGTTCCCCGCCGAAAAGGCCTTTTCCCCGGCCCCAGTGACGATCGCTACCCACAGCTCGGGGTTGGCGGCGAACTCGTCGAACGCCCGGCCCATCTCGGCATTTCCCATGGGATGCAGGCAGTTCAGCTGGTCCGGTCGGTTGATGGTCACAATGAAAAGCCGGCCGTCCGTCTCTGTCTTTATGAACTCGTACGCCATTTGAGCCTCCCGTTTACCTTTCAAAAAGCTGGTTTCACCTACAACTACCGGCAATTAGGGGTTTGCGGAACACGCTGTCTCAATGAGCGACACGCTGGAGCTATCTAAGCAGGTCGGCCAGGACGACGAAGAGGGGCTCAACAGCCCTCCTCCGCCATTCGAGGGTGTGAAGTGGCGCGTCAAGATCGGCGACATTGAATACGGTCCCTATCCCCGCTCCCGCCTTCTCGATTTCCTGAAGGAAGGTCGCGTCACCGCCTCCACTTTCCTGTGCTGCGGGACCGACTCCGACTTCCACCGCGCCGACCACCACCCCAACCTGCGCTGGGACTTCAAGTCGCCGCGCAAGCGCAAGTTCGGCGATCCCAAGCTCGATGCGGGCGAGACCGAGGTTCCGGTCTGCAACTATTTCATCGCCGCGCGCCTGATGAGCGGAAACGAGCGCTTCGAGAAAGTGCTGCGCGAAGCCGGCAAGATGTCCCGCGCAGCGGGCGATATGTGGGTGCTGCGCTCCAAGCAGACCGTGCAGCAGCTGCGCAACCAGCTCACCATGATCATGAAGCCGCACGAGCACTTCATCATCGTCAACGCCTCGAAGGACCGGCTTGCCTGGTTCAACATCGGGGTCGAAGCCGACATCGGCGTCCGCAGCGTCTGGGACACGGACGAGGTCGCCTAAATCCTCCGCTTGAGCTATCCAGCCATGTCACCGCTCCAACCCTTGGGCGGCACCTGAAGGATTGCACAACCTGCCACGCTCCCGCACTCACATCGAACGACACGCGGTCTCCCGCGTCGGCTGGCTAAGGGCGGCCGTCCTCGGCGCCAATGACGGCATTGTCTCCACGGCCAGCCTGATCGTCGGCGTCGCCGCCGCGGGAGCGGCCCAGGCCGACATCCTCATTGCCGGAACGGCCGGTCTGGTCGCGGGCGCCATGTCCATGGCGGCGGGCGAGTACGTGTCGGTGAGTTCGCAGTCCGATACGGAGAAGGCCGACATCGCCCGCGAAACGCGCGAGCTGGCGGAAACGCCCGACTTCGAACTTCAGGAGCTGACGCAGATCTATGTCGATCGCGGCCTGGACCCGAATTTGGCCCGGCAGGTCGCCATGCAGCTGACAGCCAAGGATGCGCTGAAGGCGCATGCGCGCGACGAGTTGGGCATTTCGGAAATCACCACCGCCCGGCCAATCCAGGCGGCCCTCACGTCAGCGGTAACCTTTTCGGTCGGCGCGGCGCTGCCATTGCTGGTCGTGCCCCTGACGCCACGCGGCGCGCTCGAGGCGACAGTTGCGGTTACCTCGCTCGTTTTCCTGGGCCTGCTCGGCGCTTTCGGCGCAAGGGCCGGCAAGGCGAGCGCCGCAAAACCGGTCATCCGGGTCGTCTTCTGGGGCGCGATCGCCATGGCGGTAACGGCGGCGATCGGGCGGATATTCGGCGCTGTCGTCTGATGTTGTGATGTTCGCTACGCTTTGTCCGATAGCGTTTTTCCGCAGGTGCGATAGAGCAGCGCGGCCAGCACCGGCCCTGCCCCGCGAGATCCCTACCCAGCCAGCCTTGGGGGGCCGCTTTGACGAAACCCCCGACCCATGCCCTTCCCGCCCAGCCATCCCGCGCTTGATCGCGCCCTTGCCGCACGCGGCTATGTCGAGCCGACGCCCGTCCAGCTCGCTGTCGTCGAGGCCGACAAGAACAATGTCGACATGCTGGTCTCCGCGCAGACCGGCTCGGGCAAGACCGTTGCTTTCGGCCTCGCGCTCGCCTCCTCGCTGCTCGGCCAGAACGAGCGTTTCGGCCCCGCCACCCAGCCGCTTGCGCTGATCATCGCGCCGACGCGCGAGCTTGCCATGCAGATCAGCCGCGAGTTCGAGTGGCTCTACGCCGAGACCGGCGCCCGCATCGTGCAGTGCGTCGGCGGCATGAGCGTGCGCGGCGAGCAGCAGCAGCTCTCGCGCGGCGCCCACATCGTCATCGGCACGCCCGGCCGTCTCTGCGACCATCTCACCAAGGGGTATCTCGATCTTTCCACGCTCGCCGTCGCCGTGCTCGACGAGGCCGACGAGATGCTCGACCTCGGCTTCCGCGAGGAGCTCGAGACGCTTCTTGATGCGACGCCTGCCGACAGCCGCCGCACGCTTCTGTTCTCGGCCACTATCGCGCGCGGCATCGCCATGCTCGCCAAGAACTACCAGCGCGACGCGGTGCGCATCGACACCACCAGCGCCACCGAGCCGCATGGCGACATCGACTATCGCGCCATGCGCATCTCTCCCGGCGACACTGAACGCGCCGTCGTCAACGTGCTGCGCTATTTCGAGGCTGGCGGCGCGCTCGTCTTCTGCGCCACGCGCGAGGCGGTGCGCCACCTGCACGCCAGCCTGCGCGAGCGCGGCTTTCATGCCGTCGGTCTTTCCGGCGAGATGAACCAGCGCGAGCGCAACGATGCGCTGCAATCGCTGCGCGACGGCCATGCGCGCGTGTGCGTCGCCACCGATGTCGCCGCGCGCGGGCTCGACCTGCCCGATCTCGGCCTCGTCATCCATGCCGACCTGCCGACCAACAAGGCGACGCTGCTGCACCGGTCCGGCCGCACCGGCCGCGCCGGGCGCAAGGGGACCTCTGTCCTGCTCGTCACCCACACCAAGCGCCGCCGCACCGAACAGGTGCTGCAGTCCGCCAACATCACCGCTGCGTGGAGCGGCCCGCCCACCGCCGAGGAGATCCGCGCGCGGGACCGCCAGCGCCTGCTCGAGCATCCCGCCCTCACCGCCGTCACCTCCGAGGACGACCAGAAGCTTGCGAAGCAGCTCGTCGAACGCCTGCCGCCCGAGCAGATCGCCTCCGCGCTAATCGGCCTCTTGCGCAACGAGCTGCCCGATCCTGAAGATGTGTCCGACGATGCGCGCATGCGTGAGACGCAGGCGTCTGCACCGCGTGAGCGCGCGCCGCTGCGCACGCGCGAGGAACGCGGCTTCACCGCCTCCGAGGGCGACGGGACGTGGTTCCGCCTCAATCTCGGCCGCCGCCGCAACGCCGATCCGAAGTGGCTCGTGCCGCTGATCTGCCGCCTCGGCCACATCACCAAAGCCGAGATCGGGCCCATCCGCATCTTCGAGGACGAAACGAAGTTCGAGATCATCGCGCACGCCGCCGACGCCTTCCGTATCGCCGCGCAGGCGACGCTCGAGGACAACATCCAGATCACGCCCTCCTCCGCGCCGCAGGGTGGCGAGATCCGTGGGCAGCGTCCGCCGCGTGAGGCGCGCGAGCCCCGCGAGCATCGCGAGGCGCGCCCTCCCCGTGAGCATCGCGAGCCTCGCCAGCCGCGCGAGCCCCGTCTTCACGAGCAGCCCGACGCGCTTCACCAGCAGCGTGACGCGCGTCATCATCTGCACAGCGACGCGCGGCGCGGCGCCGATGCGCACCGCGCCGAAACCGAGCAACGCGCCCGGAACCGCGAGCGCCTCGAGGCGGACCCTGTTTTTGCTTCGCTTTCGCCTGACAGGAGTGCGGCGCCTGCAGAACGTCCCGCCCCTGCTGCGGCCCCGGCCCCAGCCCCGGATGCCTCGGCCGGACTGAACCGGCGCCAGAGACGCGACGCCGCCCGTGCGGCCGGCGCCCTGCCCGTGCTCGGCCCGCGCGGCGAGGAGCCCGTCAAGCGCCAATGGACGCCCGACGACGCGCCTGCCGCATCCGAGGCCGCTCGCCCGCCGCGTCAGGACCGTCCGCCCAGTGAACGCCCGCAGGGCGATCGCCGCGAGCGCCCCGCTCACGCCGGCAAGCCGGGGAATTTCAAACCGCGCGGGTTCAAGCCCCGCGACTCCAAGTTCGGCGACAGGCCGCAAGGGTCGGAAGGCGGCAAGCCGAGCGCTTTCAAGCCGCGCGGACCCAAGCCCGCTGGCGGCAGGCCGTCGGGCGGACCCTCCGGCGGCAAGCCCTATCGCGGCAAGCCCGGCGGAAAGCCCGGCGGCAAGCCCAACTGGCGCGGTTGAGGGCAGCTGGAAGCGGACTTCTTTCCGGTCAAACGTCCTCACCCGCAGCGCCCACATGCGGCACGCCAAGACCAAGGCTGCTAGCCGCCCGCGCGATGCGGCAAGATGTCCGCGCTGTGGCGCTACGCTGGTGGAGCGAACCAATCGGCAATCTGGCGCAAGTTTTCTCGCCTGCGCCAGAGTCCCGAGCTGCAAGGGCACACGACAATTGTCGTGATCCCAGGTGTCTGCCCAGGACCAATTCCGACCGTTCGCCTTACCCTGCGCCACTGACGGCAATTTGGGTCATTTTGTGCATGCGAGTTACTGCGGCAGGCCGATCATCAACTTCTCGAAGGAGCCCATCGTCTCCGGAATGCGGTCGATCTTCCGGAACGGCGTCGCAAGGAAGCGATCTATCGCGCCGTTGAACGTCTCGGGGTCATCATAGGGAATTAGGTGTGTGCTACCCGGGAAGATAGCGAGCTCGGCGTTCGGCAGGCTCTTGTAGATCGTAAGCATATGCTCCAGGCGGATCAGGTCGTGGTCGGCCGCAAGCACTAGGGTTGGCGCCGTGACCTTGCCCAACAGCGAGGGAGCGATGTTGGGCTCCTTCAACATCATACCCACGACTTTCAACTGACGTTTGCCCGCCGGCGTGCCCTTCACATCGTCGGGCATCTCCATCATCGACTTGATCAGCGCGTCGATCTCTGGATCGAAGGCGTCCGGCCCAGAATTGAGATTGGCGGCCATGGAGACGATCTTCTTGACCTTGTCGGGATGGCGCACGCCCAGCAGCAGGGCTTCGATGCCGCCATCGCTCCAACCGACCACGTCGACCGGACCGGTCTTGAGGTGATCGATCAACGCCGCCAGGTCGTCGGTCATCTTCTCGTAAGTGATCGGCTCCGCGCTGTCGCCGGACTTTCCCTGGTCGCGGCTGTCCATCGCGATCACCTTGTACCTCGCCTTGAAGTGATCGATCTGCGCCGCAAGCGTGCCGAGGCTGCCCCCATTACCGTGCACGAGCAGCAGCGGTTCGCCCTGGCCATAGGTCTCGTAATACAGCGTCACGCCGTCGTGGACGAAGGTTCCGCTGGCGTCCTTGTTGGCGCCGTAGGGGATCGCCGCTGCAGATGTTGCTGCCGCCGGCGCCGGCTCCGCCGCCTTCGTGGTAGCCGGTGTGCACGCGCAGGCGAGCACGATCGCAAGGGATGCGGCAGGTATCAGACGCTTCATGGAAGACCCCCGAGGCAACGATCCGATTGCAGGAACAACGGAGCGAGCAACCATCGGAAGGCTACGGCGTCGGGTCAAGCGTTTGGAGATGTGAATATCACAATGGACGGTGAGTTCATTCGGCCGGCTGACCTCACCGCCAATTCCGGCCGCCGGCGCTCGTCATCTTCAACGGCCGGAAATCGCCTCATGATTGCCGCTCGTTCTTCGGCACGGGGCGTTGCTGGAAGCGGACTTCGCTGTGATGCCACGATCCCGTACTCGGGCCCGCCTCAACCCCAACTCAGCACGCGCTCAAGCTGCTTGAGCCGGTCGGCCCGCTTCAACATCAGGGCCGAAAGTATTGGCCGCGCGCACGCCCGGCTGCGCCATGAACCACAAGATGAGGAGCCAGCCCAGGACAGGCACAAAGCCGACTAGCAGCCACCAGCCGCTTTTGTCCGTGTCATGCAGTCTGCGTGCGCCAAGAGCGATCTCCGGTACAAGAGTGGCCAGCAGGAACAGAATTGTGAACGGTCCAACGCCCCCAAGATCGTTGGCGTCGGCGCCAAGTAGTATGTGCTCCAGAACCAAAATGCCGAGCCTGATGACGATACTGCTGAGGAGCCACCACCAATAGGCACCGCGCGAGGAGCGACCATTGAAGTTTGCGTAGTTTCTGAAGAACAGCGAAATGGCCTCGCCAATCCCGACTTCCCTGTTGGCCCCATTCGTCGTCATTGATCTCTCCCAGCGCGTTTGGTGGCGCAACATAGCCCATGAACGCTGTGGATAGCGACGGCGGGCCTATAGGCGCTCCTAACTTGGATTATCCATCCGACCGTTAAGGGGTAGAGTCGAGATGTGGCGCGGTGGCGTTAGGCCGGGCATATCTGTTGTCCGCCTCTTTCGTCTGGCGGTGCCTTAGCAGCTCGACCGTAGCTCCGTTTCCACATCCCGCTCATCGAACCGGACATGCAGATTTGCCGCATCCGGCTCTCGGACAAGATCTCACGCCTTCACCCACGACGGGCCGCGCCCAAGTTGGGTCAGACAGACGAGCCCGAAGTGCCCGTAGAGGTGCGAGAATGGATAGCTCCCGCCCTTGCGTTGCTTGACCTTGTGCTTGACGCGCAGCCACCGACGCAACCGCACCGCCGCGTACATGTCGAGCGCACGGTACGCTTTGCGGTAGGCGCCTACCCGGAAGTAGTTTGCCCAGCCGCGTAGCGTGCGGTTCAACTTGGCCACCAGCTCTGTGGTCTCTTGCCAGTGTCCCCGTTCTATGCGTCAGCGCGTGGATCTTTTCGACCGCGCGCTTGATGCTCTTCTTTGACGGCCGGTGGCCGATACGGGCCTTGCCGGTCTTCGCAGAATACAGCCGCCCGAACGTGTACCCCAGGAAGTCGAACTCACCCTCCGGTACTTTACAGATGCGTGTCTTCTCCTCGCTGACCGTGAGCTTCAGCTTGCCCATGATCTCGTGCAGGTGGTGCAGGCAATCCGGCTGGGTCGCACCCAAGACCTGCCAGTCGTCCTGCCCTAGCGAACACGGCCGGAAATCGCCGGCGTAAGCAATTGGTTCGAACGTGGGGCTTGACTCTATCTCTATATATATCGAGATAGGAGCATGAAGACACGCCGCCGACCCTCTCCACAGGCCATCCGCTTGCTATCCGCCCTGCTCGCCGATGCGCGCACCTGGCGCTACGGGTATGATCTCACAAGGGAGACGGGGCTCGCGCCGGGAACGCTCTATCCGCTTCTTGAGCGCTTCGAAACCCAAGGGGCGCTGGAGTCGGAGTGGCGCGCTTCCGAGCTGGAGAGCCGTCCACCGCGCCACGCCTACCGTCTGACGCGCGCCGGCGTGGTGTTTGCGGCGGAATGGACGGCGGAAAGGAAGCCAGCTCTGAAATCGCGCGGCAAACTGAAACCAGCGAGGGGATGATGCTGCATGCGCTGGCTCTCATATTCGGACGGTATGCAGCTCGGATCCTCCACCCCGTGCGGCCTACGCAGGCCCTGGCGATGTATGCTGAACTCGAGCATCTTAGGGGGGCAAAGGCGCTAGCATGGGCGCTCGGCTGCTTGGCCGCGAGCTGTCGGCTGCGGGCGAATTTTGCTGCTGTCGCGATCGTAGGCGCGCGGCTGTCCGTCGCCGCCGCTGCCGGCCTGTTTGGCTGTGTGCATGTGATGGCAGGTTCAAAGCACCTTGGGACCAAGATCCAGATTATTACAGGCGGCGTAGAGGCGCCCTGCCGGACCGAGATCATTTGCACCATCGCCTCCCAGCCGCTTGGGCACTGGATCTGGATGTTCCTGGCGTTCTCGACGCTTGGCCTCCTGCATGTACTGGCCTCGCTGCTGATGGCCGTAGGGCGGAATGAGTCGTTGCTGAAGCTGGCGATCGTGATTGTCGGGGTCGACCTGACTATGCCGCTTGCGGGAATGGGCGGCGACACGCTCCCCGCCATTTACATCGGGCTTATCATGTTGATGGCGGTGGTTTCGGCCAGTCTGGCCTTTCTGTGGCGCTGGGACGAACGCCGGATCGCGCTGACGTAGAGAAAAGGTGGGGCGCCAGCCGCGTTCCAAAATCGGAGTGTCGCGTGTCCTTGGTTGACGTCCTGCCGCTTGGCGCGTGCCTAGCTTTTTGCGGTTGGTGGATTTTTGCGCCGCGAACGGATCGCAAATGGTTGCGGCTTGCGTCGGTTGCGTTGCTGGCGCTGGCCGCGCTGCAGTTTGTGCTGGAAGGCTTCACCTGGCAGATGCTTCCCGCCTGGTTGCTGATCGCTGTGCTCGGCTTGCTGTCGCTGCGCCTTACGCCCGAGACGCCCGCGCGCGGCCTTGGCGACCTTGCAGGCAAGGCCGGCCTTGTCGTGCTGGCGCTGGTGATGCTGGGGCCGTGGATGTTGTTCCTGCCTGCGCCGGTGCTGCCCACGCCCGCCATCGCGCTGGGCACGCACGTCTATCGCTGGACCGACGCCTCGCGCGACGAGCCCGTGACCGCAGACCCGAACGACAAGCGTAGCGTGGTTGCGCAGGTGTTCTATCCCGCAGCGCCCGGCGCGAAGGGCGCGCGCTCCGTCTACATTGATGGTCTGCGCGCACTGCCCGCGAACGTTTCGCTGCTTCCGGGCTTCATGCTGGCGACGTTCGGGCGCATCGACACGCACGCCATCGTGGATGCGCCCATCTCGCCCGCGCGCAAATGGCCTGTGGTGATGTTCTCGCCTGGTTATGGCGGGCCGCGGGCATTCTATACCGGGCTTGCCGAAGGGCTGGCGGCGAAAGGCTATGTCGTCGTCACACTCGATCATCCCTACGAGTCCGCCGTGACCGAATTGCCTGACGGCCGGATCGCAGCCGCGGTGGACAGCTTCCCCGCCAACGCCAGCGATGGCGATGCGTGGATGGCGAACCAGCTGGATATCCGCGCCGCCGATATGCGCTATGCGCTGGATCAGCTGCGGCCGGACATTGTCGGCGCCGACCTCGCCGCCCATCTTGATATCGACCATGTCGCCGCAATTGGCCATTCGCTGGGCGGAGCTACGGCCATTGTGGCGATGCAGGGAGATGCGCGCATCAGGGCCGCCGCCAATGTCGACGGCACGCCGTATGGGGCCATGATCGGCGAACCGCTGAACCGCCCCTTCCTCCTATTGCAGAGCGACTACACGGAGACAGGCCATTCGGACAAATTCATCCTGGGCAACAAGTCTATCATCCAGCACGCCACGGCGCCGGCCTGGCGCTACGAGATCCGCCACGCCAACCATTACAGCTTCACCGATGCGCCGCTGTTCCTTGCCCTGCCCGCACGCTTTGCGTTGTCGATGCTGATCGGCGGCGGGCGTGGACCAGAGGAGACGCAGCGCGCCTCGGCCGACATCCTCGCTGCCTTTCTGCAGGAGCCGCTCGGCGGCGCCCCCGGAAACATCGAGGCCGCCGCTGCGTCCTTCAAGGACATCAGCGGCGGCGCCGTGCGGTAGCTTGCATTCTTGCCATGGGCTTCATTCTGACCTTGGAGCGAATAGCTATCCATGAAGCCGATGACGCCCGACGATCGCGAAAGCAGTCGTCCGCGATTTTTTCCCGGTCGACAGCAAGTTCTTACTGCGGCCCGATGTGCAAAGCTTGTTGCCGTCAGGATCGCGCATGTGCGTACCGAGCGAACAGCGATTTAGGGTCAGGTCCCAGCCCTAAATCGGAATGGTTGCGAGCGGCAGGAGGGCGACCAATTCCTGCCGTTCGAACAAGCGCTCAAATCTCAGGCTGCAGTCTGCGAATTGCTTCCGGACATCACTTTACCCCCGCCTTCGCAGTGGGGTCGATGCGCAGCGTCGACGGCCGAGAGGGCATAGCTGTGCTGCTTGGCGCGCAGGCGAAGGGCGCAAAGGGTTGCGCCGAATGACAGCCGTGATCAGCCGATCGCGCTGGCCGCGATCTCGAACGAACGCCTGCGCTTGGCGTGATCCCAGACCGAGCCGGTGACCATCAGCTCGTCGGCGCCGAAGCGTTCGGCGAAGGCCTTGATGCCGGCTTTCACTTTTTCAGGCCCGCCGACGACGGAGCAGGACAGCGCCTGCGCTATGCCATGCGCGACCATCGGATCGAGCTCGAGATGCGCGACCGGCGGCGGCATCTTGCCGGGGCGGCCGAGGCGCAGATTGGCGAAGGCTTGCTGGATCGAGGTGAAGAGGAATTTCGCTTCGTCGTCTGTTTCTGCGCCGATCACATTCAGCCCGAGCATCACATACGGCTCGGCGAGGCGCTTCGATGGCCGGAAGCGTTCACGGTAGATCTGGATCGCGCCTTCCATGTCGCCGGGCGCGAAGTGCGAAGCGAAGGCGTAGGGCAAGCCCAGATGCGCCGCGAGCTGCGCGCCGAACAGGCTTGAGCCGAGTATCCACATCTCGACTTCTGCGCCGGCGCCGGGAACGGCCTGTATCGTCTGGCCCGGCTGCACGGGATCGAACCAGCCCATCAGCTCGACCACGTCCTGCGGGAACGTGTCCGCCCCGCCCATGTTCCGGCGCAGCGCCCGCATGGTCGCCTGGTCCGTGCCCGGCGCCCGGCCGAGCCCGAGATCGATGCGGCCCGGATGCAGCTCGGCCAGCGTGCCAAACGCCTCGGCCACCATCAGCGGCGCATGGTTCGGCAGCATGATGCCGCCCGACCCGACACGGATTGTCCTTGTGCCCGCAGCCACGTGCGCGATCACCACCGCCGTAGCGGCCGATGCGATGCCCGGCATGTTGTGGTGCTCGGCCAGCCAGAAGCGGTGAAAGCCGAGCTTCTCTGCATGCCTTGCCAGGTCGAGACTATTAGCCAACGCCTGTCCTATGGTGGAGCCTTGGACGACGGGCGCGAGATCGAGCACGGAGAGCTTGGTCATGCCGCCACATATAGGCGTTGGGCTGCTCTGCGCTAGGATCAACGGACTCGGGTGGCAGATGCAGATTCGGTGACATCTTCGATGACGGGGCCGGGACCAGGGCCGGGATCAGGTGGCGGAAAAGGCGCGGCTGCCGCCGAGACGGCGCGCGGCCATTTCGGCCTGCAGCTCCACTTTGCCGGGACGCTGGCCGCCCGGAAGCCGATGCCGCTCGCCGAGGCGATCACCTTCCACACCAATCTTCATCGCCGCTTCGCCTACGGCAATCTGTCGAAGCAATCGCCCGATCCGGAATTCCTCGCCCTGGTGGACCGTCTTGTCGCCCTGCCGGACCATGCCGCGCGCCTCGACCTGACCGTCGCCGCATTTGCCGGACGCGACGAGGAAGGCCTGCCGCCTCACCTGTTCGATTTCGGCTGCTTCCGCTGCGAGGCGCCGGACGAGCGCGGCCACGTCCGCATCCATTTCGGCAATCGCGACAGCGATGATGGGCTGGGGCCGCTCGACAGATCGAAAACGGCAAAGCGCCGCGACGAACTCGCCCGCATGATCCGTTTTATCGCCGGGACCTACCCGCAAGCAAAAGCCGTCGATGGCGGATCGTGGCTCTACAACACGGAAGCCTATCGCCGGCTGTTCCCGCCCGCCTTCGCGAATTCGCGCACGCCGCTGGAAGGGCCGCGCTCGACGCATGGCTCGTCGAGCTGGGGCCAGTTCGTCGATTTCCGGGGAAGCGTGAAGCCCGAGATCGCTGACAAGTTCATGCAGAACCTGAAGATGCTCGATCCGGAACAGCCCTGGCTCGCCTTCCCGCTGCCCGTGCTGATGACGACCGCGACCCTCGAAGCATTCCGGCGGGAGTACGGCGTCTAGACGATCTGGGACCGCCGGGCGCCTGCCCGGCAGCGCGACGCGTAGCGGCGCGAATGGTCGCTAGACGATCGCTGCTGCGCAGCGACTGCCGGGCAGGCGCCCGGCGGTCCCGGATTAGTCGATCCGCTTCAGGCCCCTGGCATAGCGCTTCCAGTTCTCGACATAGTGATGCGCCGAGCCGGTGATCATCTGGATCTGCTGGTCGTTGAGCTCGCGCACCACCTTGCCCGGCGCGCCCATCACCATCGAGCCGTCGGGGATCACCTTGCCCTCGGTGATCAGCGAGTTGGCGCCGATCAGGCAGTTCTTCCCGATCTTGGCGCCGTTGAGGATGATCGAGCCGATGCCGATCAGCGTATTGTCGCCGATGGTGCAGCCATGCAGCATCACCATATGGCCGATGGTGACGTCGCGCCCGATCGTGGTGGGCTGTCCGATGTCCGTGTGGATCACCGATCCGTCCTGCACGTTGGAATTCTCGCCGACGGTGATAGGGTCGTTGTCGCCGCGAAGCACGCTGCCGAACCAGACGCTGGCGTTGTGCTTCAGGATCACGTGGCCCAGCACGGTCGCGCTGTCGGCGATCCAGTGATCGCCTTCGGTCTGCGGCCGCACGCCATCCAGTTCATAGATCGCCATTCAACCACTCCCCGACGCCAATGCCTGTTTTTGAGTCACACCCAGCGAAAATCGAATCCGCAGCCCCGCCTGGGCGGAACTGTCCCTTTATAGTTCCGTTAACAGCGAAGTAGTCTACTTATTGGGAAGCTGATTCGGGCTGGCGCGGTTCTTGCGACATGACCCGAAGGAACGGGGTAAAGGATTGAGTCGACCGTCGCCGGTTGCATCATCCGCAGATCGAGCAGCACTCGCCGCAAGGCGACCGCCGCCGCCACCTCTTTCATTCAAATCCACCCGGCATATCCGACGCCGCAGCGCCCCCCGGCCCTGCGGCGTTTTTGTTTTTTCCGGCCGGATTCCTGCCTCCAACCCACGCGTTTCTGACTGCAAACAAGGAGTACCTCAATGGCAAAACGTTCCGCTGTCCGCCGCATCCGCGCCGATTACAATGCGCGCGATGGCCGGGGGAATGCCGGAGGCGTTCATCTCAATGTCATAGAGGGAGGCTGGGATCCGATAGCCGACGACGATGGCTATCCCCGGCGAAAGAAACGCGGCCACGCCGCCAATGACCACCAACACCACCAGCATCGCGAACCGCAGCGCGAACCGGCGCGCGAGCAGGCCTACGTCAAGAACGTCCAGCCGAAATCCGAAGGCCAGGCGAAGCTGATCGAGGCGATCGACAATTCGCACATGGTGCTGGCGCTCGGCCCGGCCGGCACGGGCAAGACCTACATCGCCATCGCCAAAGCCGTCGAATACCTGCGCGCCGGGAAGATCGGCCGCATCGTGCTGTGCCGCCCGGCGGTCGACGCCGGCGAGAATATCGGCTTCCTGCCTGGCGACATGGAAGAGAAGCTCGCGCCCTATCTGCGGCCGCTCTACGACGCGCTGCAGGACCGCATGTCGGCCAAGCAGGTGAAGGCGATGATCGCCGAGGGCCAGATCGAGATCGCCTCGGTCGGCTTCATGCGCGGGCGCACGCTCAACAACGCCTTCGTGGTGATCGACGAGGCCCAGAACTGCACCTATGTGCAGCTCAAGATGCTGCTGACGCGGCTCGGCTGGAACTCGAAGATGATCGTCACGGGCGATCCGGCGCAGTCGGACCTTCTTCCGGAACTCTCGGGTCTCGCCCCGGTCGCCGCCAGGCTGGATCAGATGAACGGCGAAGTCGGCGTTGTGCGCCTGGCCCAGGCGGACGTCGTCCGCCACCCGCTGGTCGCCAAGATGCTGGACGTTCTTTAGGCTCGAAACATCTGCCTTTTGGGGCAACTGCAAAGCGGCCGGCGGTCTACGCTGGCCGTCTCTCTTGACTCGTTTAGCGCTACAACCTTAGATTGCACCGCCCTGGGTTGGCGGATCGGGAGGGGCGCCTGGCTGACGATGAAGCTCGCCCCTTCCGTATCCTCGACCTGACGGCCGCAAATCGGGCGGCGCGCCGAATGTGCGCTGCAGTGGCGCAGGCTTCCCAGCTTCCGCGGGCTGGAGCTGCTCGACGTGCAGGCCAACTGACATTCATCGCCAACATTCATCCAGCAGGCGAACATCGGCGAAGCGAAAGCAGCGCGCTTTCAACGCGGAACTTTTGTTCCGTCAGCCGCGCGGAATCTCTGCAGGAACCGCCGCGGTCGCGCATCGTTTATCCCCGAAAGAACCGGGATAGACGAGGACCTTCCGATGTCCGTGATCAAAACCACTTTCTGCGGCGCCGTCGCGAGTTTTTCACTCGCGGCATGCTCGACCACAGACAGCTGGTCGCCTGCCCAGAGAAATGCAGCCATCGGCGGCGCGCTTGGCGCAGCGGCAGGTGCAGCGGTCGCAAAGGACGATCTTTCGGGCGCCCTGATCGGCGGCGCGCTCGGCGCGGCGGTTGGTTACTACACCGGCTGCCAGCAGCAGGGCGGATGCTTCGTCGGCGGCAAGGAAGTCGCCAGCCGTTCCGACCTTCAATACGACCGCAACGACCGGCGGTATTACTATGTCGATCGCTCCAACGGCCGCACCTACTGGGAAAATGGCGAATTCCGCGGCTGATCCTCCACCCTATTTCGGCGGCGCTCCGGCCGAAGTCCTCCCCGGTCCACGTCGTGAGCCCGCCGGCAAGGCGCCGTCCCCTGCGGAGGGCGCCTTTGTTTTAGGGGTGATGCGGGTTGATCCCGATTGAGCAGCGGTGCAAATGCGCGCAAGCTCGCTTTCCTTGTCGGGAGGAAAACACGGAAGCTGCTTCGAACCGCGACAGCGGCCGCGATGTCGCGAATCCCTCAATCGCCCGAGTTGAAATCGTCATCGCCTGCCCATAGGCATGGCGAACCCAGTTGCAGGATATACATGCGTTTCGCCTATCTGATTGCTCCGCTTGTCCTGGCCGCCTGCCAGCCCGCCGCCAAGCCTGTTGCGGCGATCATTCCCACCATCGATCCGGCCCATGCGATTCCCGCCCAGCCCGAGGGACTGACGCCGTCTATCCCGGAGACGCTGGCGGCTTCGAAGCCCGAAGAGTGGCGAACGCTCGATCCCGAGAACACGCTCTATATGGAATTCCCGCCAGTCGACGGAAAAGGCGGCGGCAGGGTGATCATCGAGCTGGCGCCCGACTTCGCGCCCAACCATGTCGCCAACGTGAAGGCGCTGTCGCGCGAGGGCTACTTCGCCAGCGGCGCCGTGACCCGCGTGCAGGACAACTACGTCGCCCAGTGGGCGCAGGCCGGCGATCCCGAGCGCCCGCCCAAGGTCGGCGTGAAGACGCTGAAAGCCGAGTTCACCCGCCCGCGCGACACCAATGTCGGCTTCGACGTGCTGCCCGATCCGGACACTTACGCGCCGGAGGTCGGTTTCTCGAACGGCTTTGCGGCGGGTCGCGACGCCAACGCGATGTGGCTGACGCACTGCTACGGCACGGTCGGCGTCGGCCGCGACAATGACGAGGACTCCGGCGGCGGCACGGAGCTCTATGCCATCATCGGCCACAGCCCGCGCAATCTCGACCGCAACATCACCGTGCTCGGCCGCGTGATCCAGGGGATGGAGCTGCTGTCGTCGCTGCCGCGCGGCACGGGTGATCTCGGCTTCTACACCTCGCCCGACCAGTACCGCCGCTTCACCGACATAAAGGTCGCCGCCGAAGTGCCGGAGGAAAAGCGCGCCAATCTCGAAGTGCTGCGCACCGACAGCGAGACGTTCGCGAGGCTGGTGAACTCCCGCCGCTGGCGGAAGGACGACTTCTACCACAACCCGCCGGGCCATATCGGCCTGTGCAACATCAACGTCCCGTCGCGGCTGAAGCAGTAGGGTCCGCCCGCCGCCCGCGCAAGGACCGGCGCGGCAATTTTCCCGCGTGCAGAGAGCGCGACTGCGCGCTATGACCCCACGCAGCGTTATTGCACCTGCAAGGAAACCATCATGACCATGGCCATGTCCGCCGTACTCAAGGGCGCCAGCGCACAGATGCTCGGCTCGCTCGGTTCGATCCTGAAGAAGGGCGCCGATCACGCCGCCGCCGCCAAGCTGCCTGAGGACGTTTTTCTCAACTTCCGCCTCTTCCCCGACATGTTCCCGCTGACCCGCCAGGTGCAGATCGCCACCGACCAGGTGACCCGCGGCGCGGCGCGTCTTGCCGGCGTGGATCTTCCCTCCTTCCCCGATGTCGAGGCCTCATTCGCCCAGCTGATCGAGCGCACGCAGAAGGCTAACGCCTATGTGCAGGCGGCCTCCTCCGAGGCGATGGACAGGCGCGCCGAAACCACCATCAGCATTCCGATCGGCGGCGGCCAGGAAATGCCGATGACGTGCAGCGCCTATCTCACCTCGTTCGTCATTCCCAACCTCTACTTCCACGCGACGACGGCCTACAACATCCTGCGCCACAACGGCGTCGCGCTCGGCAAGCGCGACTTCCTGCGTCCGGGCTGACAACACAGGTCGAGACAGGCGGCGGGACGAGGTGTTCAGTCCCGCCCGCCCGCCGCCTCGATCAGCTTCATCGCCGGCTCGCTGACGATCATCCGGAAATGGAAGCGGCGGCCCCACGACAGCGGCGTCACGCCACGATACTCGCGCAGCGTGTCCTCCATATAGCCCGGATGCATCTTCTTGCGCAGCGACGCCCGCGCATTGGGATCGGCGCCGTTTTCCAGCAGCAGCTCGGTGAATGGCGCGACCTTCGGGCCACCATAGTGATTCATCCAGAAATTCGGCTGCGACACCACCGTCGAAAACAAGGGCGTGTGGCCGCCGAAGCCGTCGGCGTCGATAGCGGCGCAGGCATTGACGTCCGCCCCCTTGCCGATCAGCCATTCGGCGATCTCCAGCTCGTCATAGTCGCAGCACATGTGCAGCAGCGTGGCGCCTTTCAGCGGCGCGCCATGCGTCGCCAGCACCTCGTCGTGACAGCCTAGTTCCGGCGGATAGATCTCCTCCCAGCCAAACTGCCGCGACAGCAGCTCCGGGTCGGCTGCGAGATGCTTTTCCAGAAGATCGATCCGCCCGCGATGCAGCGCCATCGCCGGTGTATCAGGGAGTTGAAGCCCGTGCTTCTCGTAGAGCTCGAGGATGGCATGCTTGGCGGCAGGCTTCCGCGAATCCGTCTCCAGCACCACATCCACAGGCGCGAGCCGCTGTCCTTGCGCGTTGACGACCCGGGCGCCGATCTCCAGCGCGAACGCCGTGCCGCTGTCGCTCAGCGTATAGGCCGCTCCGCCGAGCCCTCCGTCCTCCGGTAAGGGCGCGCCGAGCATGGAGCGCAGCAGCCTCGCCGTTCCGATCTTGCCCTGCAGGATGGCGCGGTCGATCGCCCGCTCGTGGTCTTTCGCTCCCAGCGCGTGCAACATCTCGATAATGCGGTCGCGGCCGACATTCGCCGCATAGGTCATCGGCGGTCCCCAATTGCTGATCGCGCCCGGCGACCGAACCAGCGCCTCTTCGTGGATCAGGCCGGGGTTCTGCGTCACGAGTTCGCGCACGGCGGCGAGATCGTCCTTCCAGATCGCATCGACGATCCGGCAACTCTGCACCAGGCGCGGCCAGCCGGTCGCTCCATGGGCGCGCGCCAGCACCAGCTGCGCGTCGGCGAGCTTCGCGGCGGCTGGATCGATGTTGCGCGGATGAAATTCCGCAACCTCCGCCAGAGCGGCGGGCTCGCCCCTGCGCAGGTCGCGCAACAGCTCCTTCGCCTGGCGTTTCAGCTGATCGAGATCGGGACGGACGGGTAGCGAGCGTTCGGGCATGGCGAGCCTCCTTTAGGCGCCCGGCGTCCGCTGAATTCGGGCAAAGGAGGTTCGTGAGAACCGTCGATTGTCGTCTCAAGGCTCAGGTGAACTCGGTTCTTCCCGCGGACAGGCGGCGTCCTGAACGCCGTGGCCGATCCTACGCCGGCGCCCCGCCCGAAACTAGTCTGCGATGTAATAGTCCGGCCGCACCGACATGTCGGCCGTCAGGTCGGAAAGCCGGCACCACCCGGTCGCCGCGCCGGACTCGTTGACGTCCACTTGCGCCATGTCGCCGTCTATCGCCATCAGCCGCACCGACCGCCCCTTGCCGAAGCGCGTGTTGGGCATTTCGGTCAGCATCGCGCGGTCGGCGTAGAGCTTCGCGGACTTCTTCGCCACGAAACGCCGTCCCGACATTACCGCGTTCGAAAGACTGACCGGCAGGCCGTAGTCGACGCCCGGCCTGCCCCATTGGCCGAAGTCCGTCTGCGAGGGAAGGATCAGGCTGGTGTCGACCTGGATACCGCCGGCGACTTTCGTGTCCAGCCCGTTCTGGAAAATCCGCCAGCGCCCGCTGTTGTAGAAGTTCGCAGCGCCCGCATGCCCCGGCGAGTTCACCAGCCAGGCCAGCTCGGCCCTGCCCGAATCCAGCGCCAGGCGGCACGTCGCGCCCGAGCCATAGACGCCGACGCGATAGCCCGCCGGCTTCACCAGCGCGCTCACGGCCGAAAAATAGGCGATGATGTTGTCGCGCTTGACCGTATCGTTCGGCGCCCAGTCGAAATCTACGCCGAAATAGATCGCGCTCGCCTTCGGCTGGCTGAATGTTGCCGCGCGCGCCAGCGCCGTCTCACCGTCGATGCTTCCACGCGCCGCGTGGATGTTCTCGGGCACGTTGCTGTAATACTGGTAGACCGATCCGATCGCGAAGCCGGCGTCGAGGATCGCGTCCTTCTCCGCAATGGTGAGCTGCTTCTGCGGCGCTTCCGGCTGGGCCTGCAGCGCGTAGTAACGGAAGATCGCCCGCACCCCCAGCGCCTTCAGCTTCGAGAGGTAGGGGCGCGTGTCCGTCGCCGTGTCGATGATCAGGGGGAAGGGCGAAGCCAAAGGCTGCGCTTCGGGCAAGGGCTGCGCCTCCGGCGGCAGGGACGGCGCCTCGGTCGCGCATCCCGCCAGCGGCATGGCGACGCCCGCGCCGATCAGCGCGCGACGACTCCAACCCGGCGCTTCCACCCGCATCGCCTTTTTCCCTCTTGTTCGCTTGTTGATGCTAGCGGGGCGCCGAAGCAGCGGCAACGCCGCGCGGGCGCGATGACTTTACCGACTAGACGCGAGTGACGCCGATCTGTCACCAACAGGAACTAATCCTGAAGCAGGTTGGGTTCGCGGGGTTCGACAGATGACCATTCATTTCACGCGCCGCGGCCTCATCGGCGCGGGCGCGCTTCTCCTAACTCTTCCCGGTTGCGCAACGATCTCGGCCGACGCGCCGCTGACCGGCTTCACGCATGGTGTCGCCAGCGGAGATCCCCGTCAGAACTCGGTGATGCTGTGGGCGCGTTATGTGCCGAAAGTCTCCGGCCCGGCCCGCCTGCGCGTCGAGGTGGCCCGCGACCCGGCCTTCGCGAGCATAGCTGCGACCGGCGAGGCGACTGCAACGCCGGATGCCGACTGGTGCGCGCGCGTCACCGCCAGCTCGCTTCCGTCCGGTCAATGGCTCTACTACCGCTTCACCGCGCCCGGCGGCGAGGTATCGGCCGTGGGCCGCACGCGTACGCTGCCCGAGGCTGGCGTCGAGCGTTTCCGCATCGCGGTCCTCGGCTGTTCCAACGGCACGTCGGGCTGGTTCAACGCCTATGCGCACGCCGCTGCGCGAGACGACATCGACCTCGCCGTCCATACAGGCGACTACATCTACGAAAGCCCTGTCACCCGGCCTGACGCAGCGCCGGGCCTGGCCCAGCAGCGCGGCCTTGCTCCTCCGGGCGAGGTTGTCCAGCTCGCGGACTATCGCCATCGCTATGCCAGCTATCGCGCCGATCCCGACCTTGCCGAGCTTCACCGCCGCCTGCCGATGATCTCGGTATGGGACGATCACGAGACCGCCAACAATTCCTGGAAGGACGGCGCCGCCGCGCACGATCCCGCCACCGAAGGATTGTGGGAATCGCGCAAGGCAGCGGGGATGCGCGCCTATCACGAATGGCTGCCGATGGGCGATGCCTGGTGGGACAGCTATCGCATCGGCGATCTCGCCACGCTGTTCCGCCTCGAGACGCGCCTCGCCGGCCGGGACATGCAACTCGACGATCAGCTCGACGCCATCCTCGCCGCCGGCGATTCCAGCGTGAAATCGAATCTCGCCGCCTTCCGCGCCGGACCGCTGGCGGATTCCGCGCGCTCGATGATGGGCGCAGCGCAGGAACGCTGGCTGGCGGATGGGCTTGCCTCCTCCGTCTCTTCCGGCGCGCGCTGGCAGATCCTCGCCCAGCAGGTGATCATGGGCGAGACTATGTTCCCCGCCGCAGGCCCCGGCTGGTTTGCCCCAGACCACGTGATGACGCCGGAAGAACAGGCTCTCATATCCACGCGCTCGGTCATGACCGAGCTTGGCGTGCCGTTCTCGATGGACAAATGGGACGGCTACCCCGCCGCCCGACGCCGCCTCTATGACGCAGCGCGCGCGGCAAAAGCCAACCTCGTCACGCTTACCGGCGACAGCCACAACGCCTGGGCGTTCGACCTCGGCGATGCGTCCGGCGCCGTCGGCGTCGAATTCGCGGGCCAGTCCGTTTCATCGTTCGGCTATGAGCGCCGCTTCAACGGCGATCCCCTGAAGATCGCGGCGGATTTTTCCGCCGCCAATCCCGGTCTGAAATGGATGGACGCAAGCCAGCGCGGCTATTTCGTTCTCGATATCCAACGCGACCGGATCGAGACGGAATACGTCTTTGTTCCAGCCGCGGGAGGCCGCTCGGCGATTGCTTCGGGCCGCCGCACGATCGCGGTCGAACACGGCGCGCGCCGTCTCAGTCTCTGAAGCTCACGCCAGCGGCTCATCAAAGCGGATCAGCCAGAATTCCGTCTCCGCGCCTTCGACGCCGAAATCGTTGTCGGACGCTAGCAGCAGCTCGCGGGAGGACAGCATCGCCATGCCTTCGATGTCCGCGCCGATCTCAGTGAAGTGATCGCTCGAGGCGAGAAGCTGCTTCGAAGATGGTTGCGCTAGCGAGACCGAATAGATTTTCGCCGAATGCGCGATCCGCTCCAGCACGATCAACCGGTCATCGCCCGCCCAGACGAATTCGCAGATCTTGAGATCGGACACGCCGACGCCGCGGCGCGCGGCGTCGCGCCTGAACGTCGATGGTTCGTCGAACGGATAGAGATACTCAGCGGCAAGCGCGCCGGTTCGCGCATCCAGCTTCCAGACCGGAACCGAGCGCTCGTCCTCTCCCGCCAGCGCGCTCTGGAAGCCTACATAGAGCCATGCGCCGTCGGCGGACGCGCACAGCGCCTCGAAGCCCCGATTGGCCCGTCTCCGCCCCGCGCGGGCGGGCAAGGCGCCGCGCACCACGATATCCGGATGCGCCAGCGCCCGTTCCATTCCCGCAGGAACCCATCGCTCCGAAACGACGCCGTCTGCATCCACTTTCAGGAGAGAGGGGCCATACTCTTCCGCCAGGAAGAACCCGCCATCCGGCATCGCCGCGATGGCCTCCGTGTCGGCGCCCAGGGCATCGGGCGCCAGCGGCCCGCCCTGCAGGTCGAACAGCGGCTCCGCCTCATCTTCAGGCATTGACCGCCCGCTCAGCCGCCGGCCCGAGCGCGTTCGCAGCGGCGTCCGCGCGACGAGCTTCACCTCGCCGGCCTCCACCAACAACTCCGCGATCTCGGCGCCGTCGTCCGGCCGGGGCAGGATCTTGGCCCCAGGCACGCCGCGCAGGATTTCAAGATGGTCGAGCCCGTAGCGGCCGACGGCCTCTGACACGAAGATGTTCGGCCCACGATCCGTCGCCGCGAACAGCCGGTCGTTCCGGAAGGACAGTCCCGACCCAAGCCCGAGCGTCAGTCTCAGCGTTGCCTTTGGCAGGCTGATCTCTTCAAGGGAAATATCACGCCATGCCAGCCGCTGGACGCGCGCGGGCACGGCTAGAACTTCCCGCCGGTCTTGAAACCGCCGCCGCCGAAACCGCCGCCGGATTTGAACCCGCCGCCGCCGAAGCCACCACCGCCGCCACCGCGGCTACCGCCGCCCCAGCCGCCGCCCCAGTGGCCGCGTCCGCCGCCGCGGATAGCCTCGCGAATAACCTCGTTGACGATGGCGCCGACCACGCCGCCAACAACGCCGTCGGGCAAACCAATCCTCTCCCGCCGGCGCCTGCCGCCGAAATAGCTATCATCCTGCATTGGCGCCTGGCGAACCGTCGCAGTGATGGCGCGCCACAGCCGCTCGCCATCCGGCGCGGGACCCTGACCATACGCCTGAACCGCAGCCTCGAACGCGCCGCGCAACAGCAGCACATAGGGACTGTCCAGCCCCGCCTGCTTGAAGCGCCCGCGCACGTGCTCCAACGTGTCGGCCCCGGCGCGGCGGCGCGCGGGCAGCGCCTCCACATTGCGCCAGTTCACTTCCATTTGCAGCTCCTCGGTGCGCAGCTTGATCAGCGCATCGACGATGCGGTCGTCATCCTTTGTCGATGTCTCGGCCGCCAGCACGCGGAGATCGGGAAAACTAGCCTTGGACAGCGCCGCCTCGATCACGCTGCGCGCCTGTTCGGAGGGCCCCGCATCGCCACTCGCCGCCTTCTCCTGCGATTTGCGCAGTGCGGAATGCCGCGCTTCGGCGGATGTCAGCTCAACGTCCAGCGCTTTCAGCTTCGCTTTCGCCTGGTCCAGCGCCGCCGCGAGCTTGCCGGCGCCGGCCTCGTCCAGCTTGGCCGCCTCGAAGCGCCCGATCGCGGCTTCGGATTCTGCTTCCTCCAGCTTCATGCTGGCGAGGTGTTCGGCGATGCGATCCGGCAGTTCGGTAAGGCGCGCATAGTTGAGATACGCCTCGTCATAGCGGCACAGCTTCGCCACCCAGTTGTCGAGCATGCGCGTCAGCCCGCCGCCGCGATACTCCGTCGTGCGGAATTTGCGTTTCCAGAGATAGGAGAACAGCGGATCGGTTTCGTAGGGCCTGCTCTTGGCCTCGCGGTCCGTCTTCGCCAGCTCGAGCTTCTGCGCTGAACGCGTGGTGATTGATTTTGCATTCTCCAGAGATGCATGAAGCCGCTGGTAGGCGGGATCCGTCTCGAGTTGCTTTTCGACCTTGGCGGTCAGCTCTTCATAGGCGGCCAGCGCCGCATCGGCTTCTACCTCGCCTGCGCGGCGCCTTGCTTCGACGTCGGCCAGCGCGGCGGCTGCCTTTTCGACGTCGCCGTCGATGGTTGCGAGAAAGCTGTCATGGTCCGCCAGCAGGCGCGCGGCCTCCTTCTCGGCAGCATCGAGCGCCGCATCGGCGCCGGCCTTGATCACGTCGATCCGCATGGCGGCGAGCGCGCGATAGCCTTCGGCTTTCAGTCGCGCGAGATCGGCGCGCCGCCGCGAATGGCTGTCGGCGCCGCGCGCCGCGGCGTCGAACTCGCCGCGCGCCGAGGCGGCCAGCTCGTCCAGCCTATGCAGCGCATCGCGCCCGGAAATGAGATCGGAAGCGCTTACCATTGCGTGATCGCCCCGCCCGGCGTGGGCACATCATACTTCGGTTCAAGCTCGCCGCGCGTCTTGTGGCCGAGCACGTCGTTGGAGATGAGGCCGGTGCCCATCTTCTCGGCCTTAACCTTGTCGAATGTCGCTTCCGTCACGCGCTGCGCCCATTTGTCGACGCGCTCGACCTTCTGCGTCTCCTCGTTGCGGACGGGAACTTTCACCAGCCCGCCGCCCGGCGGCACCGCCTCGACGACGAGATAATAGTTCCGCCCGGCGGGGTTGTCGTCCGGCGTGCGATAGAAGCCGGTGTCCTCGTCCGGCCGCGAGACGATGCGCACGTCGTATTCGGAAGCCAGCTGGCCGTTGATGTCCCTCAGCGAGGCGAGCTGCGCCCGCGCCCGGCCCTGGTCCTTCGCATTGACCGCTGAAAGCCCGGCGCGCTCCAGCTGCTGGATCTGCGCATCGACCGCCAGGTCCACAGCCAGCGCCTGGCCTTCAGTCGAAAGCCTGGCGATCTCCGCCGGCATGCCGCGCCATTCATTGGCCTGCGGGATCGCCCAGAAGACCTGCCAGCCCACGACCAGCGCGACGATGGCGCCGGTGAACGTCATCGCCGCCGGCGCCCAGCGGTTGCGGCTGACATAGAGCTTCGCCAGCTTCACCGAGAACGTGTTCTCGGGCGGCTTGTAGACGAAGCGCTGTTCGGCCAGCGCCTTGACCCCGTCCTTCAGGATCTTCTCGGGCACGTCGATGCCCTGTGCGCCGTAGATTTCCTTCAGCCTGACAATGAGCTGCTGCTCGCGAGCGTCCGCATCGAGCTCCAGGTCGACGATGCGCGTGCGATGGCGCAGCGTGTCGACCACGTCCATCGCCAGCAGCACATCGTCGAGTTTGCGGGGTTCGGCGATGGTGGTTGGCCTTGCCGGAGCAGGAACCTCGGCAGACTTCGCAGGAGCAGATGTATCGGTCATTGCGCGCCTCGGGTGCGGAGCGCGTTATCACGCGGTCGCGTAAGGGGCGCCACCCCCCACCTGTCCTCCCCCCTTTGGGCGGGAGGGACCGCGTGGTGGGAGTTGGACAATGAACAACCAGTCTCAATGAAGCGGCGGATCTCGATATGATGAAGGCTAAAGCCACAGGGCTCCTCCCGCCCAAAGGGGGGAGGACAGGTGGGGGGTGGTTCGCCTTGTCGGGCCAGAAGAGGTTGCAACTCGTCTCTGCCTACGACGTCTTGATCGTGAGAGCCGCCGCCGCGCCCTGTTCGATGAGGTGAGCCATGCGCTTCTTGCCGTCCTCAACCGCTTCGCGGATCTCGATCGAGTTCTGCGTCGCCAGCTTGCGCATCTCGGCGATGATGCCGATCGAGCGTTCCTGATAGCTGACCACCGAGTCGACCAGCTTCTTGACCGCCGCCGCCGAAATGGTGGGGCCGTAGCCGGCCTTGAGAGCCGCTTCCTGCACCTTGCCGCCGATCTCTGCGAGTACTTCCAGCGACTGGTCAACGCCCTTCTTCATGGCTTCCAGCGTCTGCGTCGATTCATGCAGGCCATGCATGCCCGTGAACGTCGCGGTCAGGGCCGTCAGCACCACCTCGTTGGTGCCGAAGAACGACACCGACTGCGCATAGATGCGCTCCTTGGCGTTGGTGGTCTGCACCAGCCGCGCCATGATGACTTCCGACGTGTTGTAGCCGACCGTCAGGTTGTCCGAGAGGTCCTTGGCGACCTGGTAGCGCTTCTCCTCGGCCTGAAGCCTGCGCAGCTCCTCGTCGCGCGCGAGTTCCAGCGTAGCGCGTTCGGCCGGATCGGTTCCGGCGTAGGAGGCGACTTTCTCGGAGGCCGACGTCATCTTCGCCTTGGCTTCTTCCAGCTTGCCTTCGGCGGTCTTCAGCACGTCGAGCGCCATGACTTCCGACTGCTTCATCGCGCCGCGGAAGTCCATGTAGGCTTCGAGGATCAGGTGTTCCTTCTCGATCTGCAGCTTGGTTTCCTTTTGCACGTCGAGATAGAGCGTCTTGATCTTGCCGAAGCGCGCCGCGATGTCGCCGCGCGTCATCTTCATCCAGGTGTTCGACAGCCGCTCCATCGTGGAGATCTTGCCGTCGGCATACTGGTCCACCAGCGATTTCGCGTCGTCGCGGATCGAGTTGAAAGCCGTGTTGATGGCCTCATAGCGCTCGCCCACCGTGATGGCCGAGACGTGCTCGCGCACCACGTCGTTGAAATGCGAGGCCTGGTCGAGCGTGCGTGCGATGGCGGTGACCTTGTCGGGCTGCAGGTCGGTGATCTGATTCAGCAGCGCCACCACCGGCGCGGGGTCGCCCTTCTTCTCGGGCAGCAGGCCGAGCTGACGCAACGAACCCATCGCCTTATCGAGATACTGAAGCGCCGTCGGGCTCGTCTTGACCGGAACATCCGCCATCTTGGTAACTCCCTGCACCATGACCCCTTCGCCGCGAACGACCGCAGCGGCGCGCGCCGGATTTCAGGGCCCGGCCCGCTCATCACCAATACGTGCCCACTCCCGCCGCGCCGACAAGGGTTTGGGTGAGGAATTTTTTCGATAATCGATATCAGTGGCGAAAGCGGCGTTACGGATCGCGATCCCACACGTGCTTGCGCACACGCGACAGGTGACGCTTGAAGACCTGCTTCTCCAGCGTGTCGTGTTTCCCGGCGAGGAAAGCATGCTTCTGGAAGTAGCCGCGCCCCGGCAGGCCGGTGTCCTCGCTGACGATCAGCACGGAAAGCGGCGGCTCGCGGTTGCGCCGGTTCTGGTCGGCTATCTCGTCGAGCGCGCCCCAGAGCGAGGGTTGAGCGAAGCCCTTCATATCAATGTTCTGCTTCGCCGCCGCCTTGCGCAGCGCCTTTTCCGCCTCCGCATAGGTGTAGGGCGCTTCCCGCGAACGCGCCCGCGCTACCAGAAGCGCGCGAAGCACAGCCACCAGCTCTCCCTCGCGCCCGCCTGCCCGCTGCCAGCCTTCCCGCGCCAGATGCTTGCGTCCCGTTAGTTGTTCGATCTTCGGCAAGAGGCCGAGGAAGCGCTTGTCGGTCGACGAACCATCCCAATCCGTCAGATCCGCCACCTGGTAGGCGCTGAAGGCCGAGGGCGGCGTACAGGCGCGCAGCATCAGCGGCACGATCGCCTCGCGCTGGGCGGCGACGGCCGCCTCGCGCAGCACCCAGGACGAGATGCAGGCCTCGGGCGACCAGCAGACGATCACGGCGCTGGCCGCATCCAGCTCCAATGTGATGCGCCTGGCCCAGTCCTCGCCGACATCGATGGAATAATCGAACCACACAGAAAGCCCGAGATCGATCAGCGCCTGGCTCATCGCCTCGACGCGGCGTCTGTCCTCGCGCTTGTAGGAGATGAATACATCGGCCATCGCGTCCCCATTGTCCCGTCATCAGGCCTGTGCAGCAGGCAGACTTAAGCTCCAATCCAGTAACGGCAATATCCCGCCTTGCTTCCGCGTTAACGGGGCGCGACAAGGCGGCTGCCCGTAGGAGAGCGCCCATGTCCCTGTCCCCCGAAGAGCTGACCGCGCGCAAGAACGCGCTGGACGAGCGGCGCGCCGAAGAAGCCCGACGCGCCGCTGCCCGGCCATCCCGCACCGCAATCGTTACCGGCTCGACCAGCGGCATTGGCGAGGGAATCGCGCGGGCGCTGGCCGCCTCGGGCTGCAATGTCGTCATCAACGGCTTTGGCGATACGGCCTCGATCGAACAGCTCGGCGCCTCCATCGAGGCCGAGCACAAGGTGAAATGCCTCTACATCGGCGCCGACATGACCAAGCCTGCCGACATCGAGGCGATGTTCGCGACGACGCGCGAACAGCTCGGCCCCGTCGATGTGCTGGTCAACAATGCCGGCGTGCAGCACGTCTCGCCGGTCGAAGATTTCCCGGTCGACAAGTGGAACCTTATCATCAACCTGAACCTCAGCGCGGCCTTCCACACCACGCGCCTCGCCTTCCCCGACATGAAGAAGACCAGGTGGGGCCGCATCATCAACATCGCCTCGGCGCACGCGCTGGTCGCCTCGCCCTTCAAGTCTGCCTATGTCGCCGCCAAGCACGGCATTCTCGGCTTCACGAAGTCGACGGCGCTGGAAGGCGCGCAGTTCGGCATCCGCGTCAACGCCATCTGCCCCGGCTATGTCCGCACGCCGCTGGTCGAAGGCCAGATCGCCGACACCGCGAAAGCGCGCGGAATTTCCGAAGAAGCCGTCGTGAAAGACGTGCTGCTCGCAGCCCAGCCGACGAAGGAATTCGTGAAAGTCTCCGACGTCGCCGCGCTGACCGTCTTCCTCACCAGCGAAGCCGCCAACCAGATCAACGGCGCCGCCCTGTCGATCGACGGCGGCTGGGTGGCGCAGTAGCTTTCAGCCGAACGGCACCACCTTGTTGTCGCTGTCGTGGCCGATGTCGGCGCGGCCGAGATAGGGAATGCCGGATCGTTCGCACCAGAAGCGCGCGACCTCTTCCTCGTCCATCCCGAAATCCGGATCGTTCTTCGGCACGGCCGAACACCGCCCCAGCCTGATCCCCGCGCAGCGCCGCACATTGGGGTTCGAGGTGACGTGGAAGAAATAGCGGTCGATCCGGTACATGTACTCGCCCACATCCTCGAGCAGCAGCACGCGTCCCGACAGGTCAGGCTCCAGCGGCGTGCCCAGAAGCTGCGACAGGATTGTCAGGTTGAACGCCAGGCTTGGCTTGCCGCCGAGCCCATTTTCAAGCGCCCGCGGATCGCGCTCCACCAGCCACGCCAGCCCGCGCTTCATCGCGGCGCCGTCATCCTCGCGCACCAGGTCCACCGGCATCGGCCCGTGCGCGACATGTTCGAAGCCCGCCTTGAACAGCCCCGCCAGCAGGAATCCCGCATCCGAGTATCCGAGCCATGCCTTCCTGCGCGCTACATCGCCGAGCCGCGGGATCACCTGCTCCGCCACGCGACACGCGCCATAGCCGCCGCGCGCAAACCACACCGCATCGATTGCGGGATCGTTGCCGGTCTCGACCAGCGCCTCGATCCGCTGGCGGTCATCGCCCGCAAAATGCCCGGCCGAAAGAAAGCACTGCGGATGAAACTTCAACTCAACCTTGTCGCCATAGGTCTGGCGCGCAACCGCCTTGGCCTGGGCGGCGACGGATTCGGCCATCCTCCCGCCCGGCGCGACCAAGCCAATGCGGAACGTCTTTTTACTTGACCCCATGCATTCCCCGCTGAGACATCCCAATCATGTCCGACTCACCGTCCGCTTCGCCCCTCGCCCATTCCGGACCCTACTTCTTCTGCGGCATAGGCGGCAGCGGAATGTTGCCGCTCGCCCTGATCGTGCGGGCGCGCGGATATGACGTCGAAGGCTCGGACCGCTCGCTGGACGCCGGCCGCACCGCCTCCAAGTTCGAATTCCTGAAAGCGCGCGGCATCAAGCTCCACGCACAGGACGGCTCCGGCGTGATATCGAAGGATCAGCTACTGGTCGTCTCCGCCGCCATCGAGGACACCGTGCCCGATGTTGTGGCGGCGAAACGTGTCGGCGCGCCCAGCATCACGCGCCCGCAGCTCCTCGCCCAACTCGTCAACGGATCGAAAATCAGCGTCGCCGTCGGCGGCACGTCCGGCAAGTCGACCGTCACCGGCATGATCGGCTGGATCCTCTACGGCACGCGCCGCGATCCCACCGTGATGAACGGCGCGGTGATGAAGAACTTCGTCGCGGGCGATACGCCCTTCGCTTCCGCAATCGTGGGCGAAGGCGACATCTTCGTTTCCGAAGTGGACGAAAGCGACGGCTCGATCGCGCTCTACAACCCCACGATCGCCGTCCTCAACAACATAGCGCTCGACCACAAGTCGATGGACGAGCTGCGCCGCCTGTTCGCTGACTTCGTGTCCAAGGCCAAAGTTGCGATCCTCAATCTCGATAATGACGAGACGCGCCGGCTTGCCGATCAGATCAAGCACCCCAACGCGCTCACCTATTCGCTGACCGACACGAACGCCGACTTCTCCGTCTCCGACATCGTCAACGCGGTCGACGGCCAGTCCTGCATCGTCACGGAAAAGTCGACCGGCGAGAAACAGCGCATCTGCCTGCAAACGCCCGGCCGCCATAACCTCTCCAACGGCCTCGCCGCCATCGCCGCCGCGCGCGCCTGTGGCCTGCAGCTTCGCGAAGCCACCATGGCGCTGATGAACTTCGTCGGCATCCGCCGCCGTCTTGAAGTCGTCGGCACGGCGAAGGACATCACCGTCATCGACGACTTCGGCCACAACCCCGACAAGATCGCCGCGACACTCGCCACGCTGCACCAGTTTCCGGGCCGGCTTCTCGTGATGTGGCAGCCGCATGGCTACGGCCCCATCCGCCAGATGAAGGACCAGTTCATCGAAATGTTCGCGCGCGACCTCGCTGCGAAGGACGTGCTGATCATGCCGGAGCCCGCCTATTTCGGCGGAACCGTAGACCGCTCCATAGGCTCCCGCGTCGTCACCGAAGGCGTCGCGGCCCTCGGCAAGACCGCCTACGCCCTGCCAGACCGCCCCGCCTGCGGCGACAAGCTGGTCGACCTCGCCCAACCCGGCGACGTCATCGTCGTCATGGGCGCAAGGGACGACACGCTGTCGGAATTCGCCGCGGATGTGCTGAAACGCGTGGGCGAAAAGGACTTCTGAGGAGCGCCGGGCGCCTGCCCGGCAGTCGCTGCGGAGCAGCGAAGCTGGCTGCCGTAGAGAAAGTCGCGTCGCTACGCGACGCGCTGCCGGGCAGGCGCCCGGCGGTCCCAGCTCTGGCGCTCTACCCGCCACGCGGCTAGCTTCCCCGGCAAAAGATAAAGAGGAGACACGCCATGGCCGTCCGCACGCTTGCGCTTTGCGCCGCCGCTCTGATCGCCATCGCCGCCTGTTCGCAGCCCGCGGCAGAGAAGCCCGCCGCCTTCGACCCCGCCAAGGCCCGCGAGGTCGCCGCGACCTACGACGCCCGCATCGTCCGAGACAAGTTCGGCGTCCCGCACATCTACGGCAAGCGCAACGCCGATGTGGTCTTCGGCCTCGCCTACGCCCACGCCGAAGACGACTGGAAGACCATCGAAGAAGTCGTCCGCTCCAATCGCGGCGCGCTCGCGGAGATTGTCGGGCCGGACGGCGCCAAGGCCGACGACTTCCTGCTGTCGCTCGGTAATATCGATGTCGTGAACCGCGACTATGACGCTAAGGTCTCACCTGCCGCAAAAGCCATCGCCGAAGGCTATGCCGCCGGCCTCAACCTGTGGTGCGCCGAACACGCCGACACCGGCTGCGCCCGCACGGCGCCGGTGCGTGGCCAGGATATCGTCGCCGGCTACGTCAACCGCCCGCCTTCGTTCTACGGCCTCGAGGGCGAGATCGACGCGCTGCTCTCCGGCCGCGCCAACTACGAGATATCCACCCGCGCCGCACTCCTCAGCGTCCCCGACGACGTCGAACTCGGCTCCAACGAAATCGCCGTCGCCCCCTCGCGCTCGGCCGACGGCCACACCCGCCTCGCCGTCAACTCGCACCAGCCCTATGAGGGCCGCGTCGCCTGGTACGAAGCGCGGCTGAAGTCGGAAGAAGGCCTCGACATTATCGGCGGCGTCTTCCCCGGAACGCCGCTGATCCTGCACGGCGCCGGCCCGACGCTCGGTTGGGCCGCCACGGTCAACCGGCCGGACGTCTACGACATCTTCAAGCTCACGGTCGACGACGAGAGGGCGCCGACGAAATACCAGATGGACGGCAAGTGGAAGGATCTGACCGCCAAGACGATCAGCTACAACGTCAAGAAGGATGGCGCGCTGGAGAAAGTGGAGCGCACGGCCTACTGGTCCGAACACGGCCCCGCCTGGGTCACGGACAAGGGCGTCTTTGCCGTCTCCTACGCCAGCGCCGGCAATCTCGAATACATCGATCAGTATCTCGCCATGAACACCGCGAAGACCGTCGATCAATGGCGCGCCGCGCAGATCAGGTACAACGCCATCCCGAGCGTGAACTACGCGGTCGCGGATTCCAGCGGCAACATCGCCTATTTCTGGAATGCCCGAATGCCGAAGCGCGCGGAGGGCTGGGACCGCAGGAAAATCCTGCCCGGCGACACGTCCGAAACGCTCTGGCAAGGCGTCGAGCCGGTCGACAAACTGCCCGCCGTCATCAATCCGAAGGCCGGCTATGTGGTGAACTCCAACCACACGCCCTTCCTGTCCACTGCGCCGAATGAAAACCCGAAGCCTGAAAACTACCCCGCCAGCTTTGGCGTCGACACCAACTTAACCAATCGCGGCCTGCGCGCGCAGGAGCTTTTCGGCGCCGACGCGTCGATCACGCGCGAAGAGTTCATCGCCTACAAGATGGACCACCGCTATGCGAAAGACTCCAACGTCATGAAGATGGTCGCCGACCTGAAGCAGGTCGACGCAAAAGGCGACAAGGACCTGAAGGCCGCGCTCGATATCGTGACGAAATGGGATGGCACGGCCGACATGAAGAGCCGCGGCGCAGCTCTCGCCATCTTCACCGGCCAGGCGACGATGGGCGGCCAGATGCACGATCCTTACGATCGCGAAAAGGCGCTCGCCAACCTCAGGACCACAGCCGAACAGCTCAAGACCGCTACCGGCCGCATCGATCCCGAATGGGGCGAGGTCAGCCGCGTCGTCCGCGGCGACCAGTCCTGGCCCACCGATGGCGGGCCCGACACGCTGCGCGCCGTCTACGCCGCCGGCGATCTCACGAAGGAAAAGTTCCGCAAGGGCCGCGCCGGCGACACCTACATCGTCATCGCCGACTGGGCGCCGGACGGCACATACACGCTCGACACCATCCACCAGTACGGCTCAGCCACGATGGACGCGTCCTCGCCCCACTACGCCGACCAGGCGCCGCTCTTTGCAGCGGAACAGTTCAAGCGCCCGCCCATGGAGCTCGGCGCCTTGCTCAAGGAAGCAACCCGCGACTACAGGCCGGGAAAGTAGACGAAATACGCTACGGCGCTGGACTCTTTCCTCCCCCCATCGAAGATGGGGGAGGTGGATCGCGCCCACTTGGGCGCGAGACGGAGGGGGGCGCCAGAGTTTCGTGAAAGCAGAACCGCGCGCACGCCCGTTCGCCCGCGACATGCGCGGCGCCCTGACAGATGCCGAGACGATCGTTTGGTCGAGGCTGAAAGGGCGCGGCCTCAACGGATGGCGCTTTCGGCGGCAACATCCGGTCGGGCCGTTTATCGCCGACTTCGCCTGCGCTCGCGCCAGCCTCATCATTGAAATCGATGGAGCGACACACTCATCGCCGGAAGAACGCGCATACGACGCCAACCGCACACGCTATCTTGAGGAAAAAGGGTGGCGCGTGATCCGCGTCACCAATGCCGACGTCTACGAGAACTTGAACGGCGTGCTGAACACTATTCTCTGGCGCCTGGACGCGGAGTAGGCATCCCCTCCGCCTCGCTGGCTTCGCCAGCGATCCACCTCCCCCTGTCCTGCGGACAGGTGGAGGAAAGCTACTTCTTCCCCACCTTCTTCTCGAGCTCTTCGAGCCGGGCGCGCAGCGCCTTCAGCTCGGCGGCGTCGGACGAAGCTGCGTCAGGCTCGGCCTTGCGCGGCGCGCCGCCGCCGGCCATGCCCGGCATCGCCCCGCCCCAGAAGCTGACGAGCCGCTTCTGATACTCGCTTTGCATCTCCTGCATCTTCGCCGGATCGAACACGTTCCAGGGCTGCGCGATCGAGGACGACATCTTGTTCGCGATCTGCTCCTGCTGCGAGCGGATGAACGCCACCGACTGTTCGAACAGCCCAGTCATCATCTCCGACGCCTTCGACTGGTGCAGACGGATCATGTCCATCATCAGGTCGGCCGACAGCATCGTGCCGGCCTGCTGGTTTTCCTGCTCCATGATGATCTGCAGGAGGACGGCGCGGGTCACATCCTCGCCGGTCTCGGTGTCTTCCACGCGGACATTGGCGCCCTTGCGCACCATCTCGGCCACTTCCGGCAGGCGCACATAGCTCGACGAATTCTTGTTGTAGAGCTTCCGGCTGGGATACCGGCGCAGTTCGATGACTTCAGGTTCGCTCATGTCGGTTCAGTTTTCCGGTCGGATCAACTCTGGCGCGCCAGCCAGTCGCGGACGGCATGATAGAAGACGTCCGGCTGGTCCAGCATTACGTAGTGACGGGCATGATCGATGCGAAGACGGCGGCCTTGTGACAGGCCGGCATAGGACGAGCCATAGACCTGCTCCAGACCCACCTTGGTGGAATGTCCGGACTTGTCCCAGGCAAAGATCACATCGACCGGCGCCTGGATGCGGGACATGTCCGGCCTCAGGTCGGTCACCATCACCTCGGCCATAACGTCCGCAGTCGTCGCCCGGTCTGATTCCAGGCCCCAGCGCAGCACGCGCATCGCATTCTCGGGATCGGTCACCAGCTTGTCGGACGACCGCCGCAGGTCCTCCTCCAGCGCTTTGACCGACTTCTCGAAATAGTTGCGCCGCGAATGCTCAGCGAGATGCCCCATGGCGGACGCGCTGGCGAACGGATTGATCAGCACCGAGAAGAAGGCCGGCACGTCGACCACGGTCAGCCGGTCGACAACGTCGGGATGGTCGCGCGCCAGGATCAGCGTCACCAGCCCGCCCATCGAATGGCCGACCACGGCGACCGGCCCGGCCTTCAACGTGCGGATATAGCCGGCCAGCGCATCGGCCACCGGCTTCAGGAAGTTCCCCGGCTGGCGGAAGCCGCTCGGCGGCAGGCCGGCAAAGCCGCGCATATGGATGTAGTGCGACCGGAAGCCGGTCCCGAGCCGGCCGCCCGCCTCTTCCCAGCACTCGGGCGAAGCCGCCAAGCCATGCACGAACACGACATCCCGGCCACGGCCGTCCGTTGCGGCGGTGAAATGCTCGCCGTCCCAAGTGCGGGAATCGCCCTTCAACCAGCGCGAGAGGGAGCCAAGCTGCATGGGTGCGCGACGTCTCCTGAGGCCTGTTTCAGCGGTCAGTGAGCAGCCGCAGCAAAATCCTCTACCTGCTTCCCGGCGATTCCAGAAGCCCGCATTCGTCGCAGCGTGAAAAACCCTGTGCTGCGGCTTCCGCAGCGGCGTTCTGTCCGCGCCCGCTTAACTTCGGCTTCTTCTCTTCATTCTACTCGTTTGACCCGCATCTGCGCAGTGTTACGTTTCTGCAGCACTCGGGTTTGTAGGCGTATTCATGAACGGGCAGGACGGTCTCAGCGCCGCGGGCGCGATGGAGCTCTCCCAGAACTTCCAGCGCATCAATTTCCTGCTCCAGCGCCTTTTCCTCGCCCTCTCCAAACGCGAAGTGCGCAACCCCGGCGTCGAGGGTCCCGGCCAGCCATTCTTCCTGCGCGCCATGATGGGCCAGGCGCAGGGCTGGATGTCCAACCCGATGAAGGCGTTCAACACCCACATCGCCTTCTGGCAGAACACCACCGCGCTCTACGCCGAACTCACTCAGGCCATGCTCTCTGGCGCCGCCCGCATGCCGCAGGCGCCGGACGACGGCGCTCCCGAAGACGCCCGCTTCAAGGACGAGGAATGGACCAAGCACCCGTTCTTCTACTACCTGAAGCGCCAGTACCAGATCATGTCGGCCTATCTCGAAAGCATCGCCGAGACGTCCGACATGGGCGACGACAAGAAACATTCCGAGCAGATCCACTTTTTCACCCACCAGCTCGTCGATCTGTTCTCGCCCTCCAACTTCCTCGCCTCCAACCCCGTCGCCATCAAGAAGGCCGTCGAGACCAACGGACGCTCGCTGGTCGAGGGCCTCGAGAACCTGGTGAAGGATCTCGAGCGCAATTCCGGCGACCTGCTGGTGACGCTGTCCGACCCCGACGCCTTCAAGGTCGGCCAGACGCTCGCCACCACCAAGGGCCACGTCGTCCACGAGACCGAACTCTTCCAGCTCATCCGCTACGAGCCCGCGACGGAGAAAGTCTACGCCCGCCCGTTGCTGCTGGTGCCGCCCTGGATCAACAAGTTCTATATCCTCGACCTGCAGCCCAAGTCCTCGCTGGTGAAATGGCTCACCGAACAGGGCTTCGCCGTCTACATCATCTCGTGGAAAAACCCGGATGAGGCGCTGCGCGACTACGGCATGGACAGCTATGTCCAGCAGGGCATCGTGCCCGCGATGACCCACGTCAACGAGCTGCACGGCAAGGACGGCGTCAACGTCGTCGGCTACTGCATCGGCGGCACGTCGCTGGCCCTCACCCTCGCCTGGCTCGGCAAGACCAAGGGCGAAAACCCGGCCAAGTCGGCCACTTTCTTCACGGCCTTGACCGACTTCGAAGACCCCGGCCCGCTGAAATCCTTCATCGACGAAGGCTTCATCTCCGGCATCGTGATCGAGGCCCAGCGCAAGGGCTATCTCGACCAGAAGATCATGGCGCGCACGTTCAGCTTCCTGCGCCCCAACGACCTCGTCTACGGCCCCGCCGTGAAAGCCTATCTCCTCGGCGAACCGAGGCCGAAGTTCGACCTCCTGTTCTGGAACGAGGACTCGACGCGTCTGCCTGAAAGGATGGCGCGCGAATACCTCACATGCCTCTATCGCGACAACCAGTTCGCCGCCGGCAAGTTCGAGATCGGCGGCGTCGAGGTCGGCCTCGACGACATCAAGATCCCGCACTACGCCGTCGCCTGCGAGAAGGACCACATCGCCCCGTGGCGCGCCTCGTTCAAAGGCCTGTCGCGGCTGAAAGGCGGCGGGCGCTTCGTGCTGGCGCAGTCCGGCCACATCGCCGGCATCGTCAACCATCCCGACAAGAAGAAGTACGGCTATTGGGTCAGCGACGAAGACCCGGTCGATCTCGACAAATGGCGCCAGGCGACCGAAGCGCATGACGGCTCGTGGTGGCCCGACTGGGCAAGCTGGCTCGCCCGCCGCTCCGGCAAGAAGGTCGACGCCGCGGAGTCGTTCCCGAAAACCACGCCGCGCCTCGAGCCTGCGCCCGGCCGCTACGTCCGCGAGTAAACGCCGGCCCAGTAATCGCCAACGTTGTCGCCGTCCGCGAATACCTCCAGATTGCAGCTATGCTCCACGAGGACGGGTTCTCTCTCATCCCGGTCAGGTCCGCCGCCGATCTCTCGGCGACGGTCGAGCTCATGAGGGCCTACGCCGCCGCGCTCGATATCGAACTCTCCTATCAGGACTTCGAAGCCGAACTCGCCGCCTTGCCCGGCAAGTACGCCCCGCCCGCCGGCGAACTCCTGCTGGCGCGCGACATCGGGGGACAGCCGGTGGGATGCGTCGCGCTCAGACCGCTGCCGGAACAAGGCTGCTGCGAAATGAAACGGCTGTACGTTTCTCCCGGCGGGCGCGGCCTCGGCCTCGGCCGCGAGCTGGTCGAGGCCGTGATCGAAGCCGCCCGGCGCATCGGCTACCGGGAAATGCGCCTGGACACCCTGCCGACCATGGCCTCCGCTCTAGGCCTTTATCGGTCCAGCGGTTTCGTCCCCATCCCGCCGTATTACGATACCCCCATCGACGGCACGGTCTTCCTGGGGCGTTTGCTCTAGACCGGACCGACAGGCTTACGCCCTGACTCCAAAAACAATTATTACCGAAGCCCTAAGCTTGATGCCGCGCCTGCGAAATATTCTTCGCACCTGCGGCATTTTTTCCATTGCCTTTGCCGCAGCGCGGCATTAGATGCCTCCAAGAGTTAGCGCAGCCCCTTCCCGGAGACCTTCACATGAACCCGATGGCCGACATGTTCGACTTCAACAAGAACTTCGAACAGTTCACGAAATTCCAGCCCGACTTCGCCAACCTTTCGCCGCTCAAGGCCTTCACCGACCTGTCCGCGAAGTACCGCGAAGTCGCTGTTGAAGCCCTCAACAAGAACGTCGAGCTGACGACCGCCTGGATGAACGCCGCCGCGAAAGACGCGACGACCCTCATGACCGTCGAAGCCCAGCCGGCCGCCTATGCGAAGAAAGCCGGCGAACTCGCCACGGCCGCCTTCCAGGACCTCCCGGCTCGTCTCTTTGCCTACGCCGAAGTCGCGAAGAAAGCCCAGACCGAGCTGTTCGACACCGTCGTCGCCGTGACGCCGAAAGCCGTCGAAGAAGCCGCTGAGCGCACCAAGTCGGCCACCAAGGCCGCCGCCAAGAAAGCCGCGTAAGCCATAAAGGCCTCATCCTGAGCGGCGCCGAAGGCGCATGTCGAAGGATCGCGTGTCGCCGGATCCGCTCCTCCCCCAGGATCCGGCGAACAGAATTCGGGCCCGGAACGTTTCCGGGTGAAACCTCCGGGCCCGTCTCTTTTCGAATTAGCAGTGACGCCCTGCGTCAATTCGCACGGCCCGCTGTTTGCTACTGTCATGTCGTCGGGGACTTGCCGTTTAGGCCGGTAGCGAGTTCAGTAGAGTTAGTAGAGTGGCGTAGAGTAGGGAAAGGCGCGCTTCAGTGAAGCGCGTCTTTTTCATTTCGGCGCCGCCTCCGCGCAGCCCGCCCCTGGTTCGGCTGACCTACCGCCCACCCTTTGCCGGCTTGGCGCCGGGTTTGGCGGCGGCCTTGGCCTTCTCTGCGGCTTCAGCGGCGGCCCTGGCTTCCTGGACACGCGCGCCGGCGAGGATGCCGTGCATGGCGTAGTTGCCTTCATGACAGGCGTATTCGTACATCGCGCCGTTCAGCGCGCTGAACTCGTACTCGCCGCCCCACGGCGCATCCCACAGCGTTGGGTCCTCGACCGTGAAGCCGTAGTAGAGCCGGTCGTCCGCGACCCGCTTGAACCTTTCGGTCACCTTGAGGTCCTTCCACGAACCCATGAACTGCTGGCTTTGCGGAATGTTCGTCGTCTCGACAACGAGCGTGTCGCCGTCCCACCAGCCGATCGAGTCGCCGAAATACGGACGAACATCGTCGGTGCGGTGCTTCGAGTTCAGCCGGACGATCCGGGCGTCGTGCACCATCTCGGTGGCGATCATCACATGGTTCGGCGACTGCACGATCTGGTAGCTGTTGTTGTAGAACCCGTTGGCGAACATCGGCGGCCCGGCATTGCGGCCGAACGAGATAATGCAGCGCTCGGTGGCGCGCGATTCCGGATTGTCGAACGAGGCCCCGCGCGGTGTCGGGCTCGGCCCCAGCAGCTTCACGAAGTCCGGGGGCTCGGGCGCAGGCGCAGGCGTCGCGCCGGCCTTGCGCGGCGGAACGCCTCCGTTCGGCGTCGTGATTATCGACGAGCGCGGTTCGCCATTGACCCGCATCACATGGTTGCCGGGATCGATCCAGAAGCGGTTGTAGCCGCCCGTGGCGCCGCCGCCGGCCAGGTATTCGGGCTTGATGTTCTTCGGGATGACGTACTCGGCCGGCGCATCCTTCGCGGTTGGCGCGTTGCCTTCCTCGATCTCCTGGACCATCTCCTGCTCGAGCTTGGCGACCTGCTCTTCAGTGTAGACGAGGCTGGTCACACCGGCCGGACGCGTCATCTTCGTCAGCGTCGTGTTGTGCCAGAAACCCTGAAGGTCCGGCTGGCCGATCTTGAGGCGCGGCGCGGTGTAGGGCGGATAGGGCTTGGTCGGATCGTACTTCGCGGCAGACTGGACCGCGGGCTTTGCCGGCGTCTGCGCGAACGCAGCAATGGCGCCGGCAGACAGGGCCGTTCCCAGAACGAGGATCATGGCGTAGCGCAAGTGAGGCCTCCTGCAACGAGAGACGCAACTACCGCTCGATAGGTACGACTATCGGGGCGCTCAGACAATCTCGTCGCAAGGGCCGCTCGACCTCCCCACCCCTGTCATCCCGGCCGGAAGCGCGTAAGCGCTGGAGAGCCCGGACCCATGGACCTGCGAGTCCCGATGTTGGGACATGGGTCCCGGCTCTCCGCTGCGCTCCGGCCGGGATGACAGCGTTGGAATTGCATCGCCGTCCGACACCATCCGGGACACAATCCGACAATCTTCCCAATGATTCCAAAGTCCGGAGAAAAATCTCTGGGAAAGTTATCCTACACGTCCAGGCCTCCCGCATAATGGCCTCGCCCTGACGGAGGGAGGTCTTGGAGACGTCCGAAACTCAAGACGTCAGGGCGTTGGTCGGCGTGGCGCTCGAGGCATCGGGCTTAAGGCCTGGTGAGCAAGCCAGTTGCAGCCCGTGAACCTGTCCTGAGGCTGGACTTCAGGCAGGGGCTCGCTGCGAGGCGAAACGAACCTCGATGCGCATTGCCTCCGGGGATCATGAAACCGGAGGGCCCAGGATGGTTTCGGCCCATCCTGCACGTGGAACCGGCGGAGGGTCTGGAGCTAAGGCCTCGGGAGGGCGGTCCCTCACCGGTGTGTCCGTTGAACTCCTCTTCTCCCCCTCGCCGGGAAAAACGGCCGATCCGGGGCGCGTGAGAACGCGCATCAGCTGGCGGCAACGCCAGCACAGGAACTACCCACGGCGCTGACCCACGCGCCCCGCTCCCTCATGCTTTCGAGGGAGAGAGCTACAGCATCCCGCAGGGCAACGCGGCCCGTGCGAAAGAGAACATGTACCCGCCTAGACCGCCTCGAAATCCCCGCTCGCCCCGCCCGACTTGGCCAGCAGCCTTACGCCCTCGATCCGCATCCCGCGGTCGACCGCCTTCAGCATGTCGTAGATCGTGAGACACGCCACCGACACCGCCGTCAGCGCTTCCATCTCGACGCCCGTCGGCCCGGTCGTCGCAACCTCCGCCACGACCTGCAGGCCCGACCCGTCATCGCTCTCGTCCACCCGCACCTTCGCATTGGACAACGCCAGCGGATGGCACATCGGGATCAGGTCCGACGTCCGCTTGGCCGCCATCACTCCGGCAATCTCCGCCGTCGCCCGCACATCGCCCTTGCCGCCCTTGGTGCGCGCCAGCTCCAGCGCCTCCCGGCTCATCACCACCCGGCCCGTCGCCGTCGCGATGCGCTTGGTCGACGCCTTGCCCGACACATCGACCATCCGCGCCCGGCCGTCTTCGTCGATATGCGTGAGTTTTCCGGCCATGGCTGATCCCTGTCTCGCCCGCTATTGTGCACCGGATACAACGGTCCGGACAAGAAACACCAACCCGGAAACTGAGCCAGGAACCCGCATGATCCGAATGGCGTCCGTCGAGCAGGCCCTGGCGCTTATCGTCGAGCAGGCCCGCACCCGCGCCATGTCCGCCGAAACCATCGCCCTGGCGCACGCCGCCGGCCGCCGCCTCGCCGAGCCGGTGATCGCAGAAGTCTCCCAGCCGCCCGCCGACGTCTCGGCCATGGACGGCTACGCCGTCAGTTTCGCCGACATGAAGATGGGCGCGGCTCTCAAAGTCATCGGCGAATCCCGCGCCGGCCAACCCTTCTCGGGCGCCGTCAAACGCGGCGAAGCCGTCCGTATCTTCACCGGCGCTCACGTCCCGTCGGGGGCCGACCACGTCCTGATCCAGGAAGACGCGAAACGCCAAGGCGACACGGTGACTGTCGCGTTCGAACAGCCGCACGCCGCCAACATCCGCCGCAAGGGGCTCGACTTCTCCGAAGGCGATGAGCTCATCCCCGCCGGCCTCGTCGTCACCGAAGGCGCCATCTCGCTCGCCGCCGCCGCCAACGCCGCGCGCGTTTCCGTGCGCAAACAGCCGCGCGTCGGCGTGCTGGCAAATGGCGACGAACTCGTGGCGCCCGGCTCGAAGCTCACGACCAGCCAGATCGTCAACTCGATCCAGCCGGCGCTCCTCGCGCTCATCCGCCGCTGGGGCGCGGAGCCCGTCGATCTCGGCCTTGCGCGCGACGACGAAGCCGATGTCCGCCGCCGCATCGAGACGCCGTGCGATGTCATCGTCACCATCGGCGGCGCGTCCGTCGGCGACTACGATGTCGTGCGCACCGCCTTCGCCGCCGAAGGCTTCGAACCGGTCTTCGAGAGGATCGCCGTAAAGCCCGGCAAGCCGACATGGTTCTCCGCGCAGGGCCGCCGCCTCGTCCTCGGCCTGCCCGGCAATCCCGCCGCCGCCATGGTCACGGCCCAGCTTTTCCTGCGCCCGCTGATCGATGCGCTCACGTCGGCGGATTCAGCGCCGCGCACGCCGCAACGCGCGCACACAAGGACGAGCCTTCCCGCCGCCGGCAACCGCGAAGAATATCTCCGCGCTATCCTCTCCATCGGCGTCGATGGCGCGGCGCGCGTCGCGGCGGCGGAGAATCAGGACTCGTCGCTGTTATCGCCCTTCCTCACCGCCAACGCCCTCATCCGCCGCCCGCCCGGCGCGCCCGCAGCCGCGGCCGGCGACCTCGTGGAGATCGTCATGCTCTCGTGAAAGGCGGCGTGAGATTGGTGCGCCGCAGAAGATGAAGATAAGCAGATATTGGCTGTCCGCTAGGCTCAAGCCTGTCTCTAGGCCTCGGGGCCGCCAGTTTCGCGGGCAACCGGGCGGGTGCAGCGGCGGGGCACCCCAGACGACGACAGGCCCGAACGGACTAACCCATCGACCGCATCCATTCGAGGCCTTGACCGGCTTGAGGATAGCTTGCCGGCCCGCCAGCACCGTCGGACGGGCAGAAGGCCATCCTTCAAGCAACTTCTGGTCCGAAAATCCCGGGGCAGATCAGGCAGATGAAGTTTTTCGACGTCGAAACCGAGCCACGACCCACCCTAGCAGCGCGAGTACGAGAAACCCAACCAAACCCGCAATGACATAGCCATATTCCAACACCCCGCGCACGGCTCCATAGAGCCGGTCGATCGCCGCGATATCAGCTTTGTTGGGAATCTCCCCGGCGCGTATCTCGTCGCCGACCAACAGCGCACGCTGGGTAGACCGTTTGAACGCAGGCCAGTGCGGCAAGCCCTCGGCATTGGGGTCACCCGTCTTGGCGAAGTTAGTCCAATAGGACGCCATCGTGTCGGCCAGGCGCCGGTCAGTCTCGGCCCATGCCAATGGTCTTAGGTCGAGATGACCGAACACATAGGCCATCTCCGCGCCGTGCGAGGCGCCCTGTTCGCCTGGCGACCGATGCGAAAAGCGATACAAGAACGTGTTGCGTCTTCCCAAGTCGGCATGCAGGCGCGCCCACGCCCACATATCCCAGCCAAAGCGCATGTCGCTCTCAAAGGCGACAAATGCGGCTCGAGCCGCTAGGTCGTCGGCAGGCTGCTTCGGCCCGATCAGAGACACTATGAACGACGGAAAATCCTGCTCCAGTACGTCTCGTAGATTGTTAGCGCCAATGCTGCGGCCGGAGGCGAAATACAACCCTTCTTCCGTGTTTGAGCCAAGCAAGATGTCAACGTCGTTTACGCGACCGTGCGCATGGGCCTCATACGGCGACTCGTGCAGGAGGAAGCCGTCTATGTTCGGCTGGGGGTAGAATCGCTGCGCGACGATTTTGGACGCCGGCAGCGCGCGCAACGCCTGCAGCGACGGCGCGCCTAGCCGCGCGGCGAAGGCCTCTCCGATCTGTTCAGCGCCTTTCAGCGTGAATTCGGGCCCAACCTCTATGGGCTCGAACAGGCCGCCGCTTTGACCGATCGCTCGCTGGAACAAGCCGCGAGCTTGCGGCGACGAGACCAGCACGCTGATCGATATCGACCCTGAGGACTGGCCGAACACGGTGACGTTGGTTGGATCACCACCGAAAGCCGCGATGTTCCTCTGCACCCACCCGAGGGCGGCAAGCTGATCGAGCAACCCATAGTTGCCCGAAACGTGATGCTGAGACTCGCGAGAGAGATCGGGATGCGCGAGAAAGCCGAACCCGCCTAATCGATAGTTGGCGGTAACGACGATCACGTCACGCCGAGTAAGCGCATCGCCCGCGTAAAGTGGCGTCGAAGCAGTGCCGTTGAGCAGCCCGCCACCGTGAATCCAGAACATGACCGGCAAGGGTCCGTCATGCGGGCCTGCGGGCGTCCAGACATTCAGATAGAGGCAATCCTCGCTCATCGGCTCCGGGGGCGCGTCATCAGGGTAGGCGCCAGGCTGCATGCAGATGGGCGAAAAGCGATCGACGCTTCTCACTCCCTGCCACGGGGCCGCCGGCGCGGGGGGGCGCCAGCGAAGTGGACCTATCGGCGGGGCAGCGAAGGGAATGCCCTTGAAAACCAAAGCGGAGTTTTCCTTCGCGCCTTCGACGAGGCCGCCTTCCGTACTCACCGTAACCGCCCAGGCGGCGGGTGAAAGCAGAGCGCATACAAGAACGGCGACCGCAGCTACAAGATGCGCGGCGAAGCGGTGGGAGCGAACTGATACGTTCATGACATTGTGTCCAAAGCGGATGCCCAGTGTTGCGGCGCGTCGAGACAAGGGCCAATGCCATTTTGGAATGAACCCGACGCGTGTCGAGCATGGGCCAATATTCGACCAGCCGGTTTGGTTCCCTTCCCTGTCAGACGTGCGTCGGCCGCCACGCGGCGGGAACTCGCCGAGATCAAACATTCATCCCGCTCGTGGCCTTCCAGCCCATTGTCGTTGTCGGGATTCCGGAACGCGCAGATCGAAGGGTTTTCGGAACGGCTGACTTTCGGACTCAGGCGCTTTCGCGAAGGACACTCGTCTTTCTGCCTGCCAGGTAGTTCGCGAGCCAGGCGGAGAGATTGATCGCCATTAGCATGCCCATGATGTGCCATGAGGTGGGCGCACCGGTGGCGCGCGCGAGCTTCTCGGCTGTCGCCGCCGCCATAACCAGCGCGATCGTGTTCGCGAGCGCTAGCAATGTGGCCGCGAACGGCGCACCTTGGCGCATCGGTACGAGCGTCACATAGGCGCCCAGCAGGCCGAGCGCGCCGGACGCGCCGCCGATCAGGGTCATGAGCGCAAAATAGAGCGGGCGGACGTCCTCAAGCGCACGCCGGGGCACGGCGGCGGCATGGAAGAACAGCAGATCCTGCACCGACGCATAGAGAGCGCCGAACGCCATCAGGAAGACGCTGAGCGCCATGAACAGGATGATGCTCGCCAGTCTGAGTTTCGATTGCATCGCCGTCGCCTTTCTTGATCGGGCCATCAATTTCGCTGGCTCATAAGCGCGCATCGGCCCCGGTCTGGCGAATGCCGTTCTTGCATCGAAGGTATGACTGAGAGGGGCCCGCCCGTGGCCACGTGAAGGCGGCGCGTCAGCGGGCGACGCGCGCAGAGCCGCCGGATGAACCACCCGCGAAATGCCGGTTGAGGAAGGCGATGGCGATCGCCCAGTCGGATTTGCGTACGCCGTGGCCGCCGGAGCGGAAATAGTAGGCGACATCGGCATCCAAATTCGTCGCTGTCATCGAGGCCTGGTCGAGGCCGGTCGCGCCGAACAGGCGGTAGGCTGCGGTGGCGGCCCGCGCGGACTGGAAGGCGCCGGCCGGATCAGACCACCGATCGAGACTTGCGCCGCCCAGAAGCAATGGCCGGGGAGCAATCAGCGCCAAAAGGAGCTGTTGATCCAGAGCTTGCGGCGGAAGCTCCGATTTCCTTGCCTCGACTGGAAACCAGTGTGGAAAGCGACCGAACAGGCTGGCGAGAGGCTCGCCCACGCCGTCGGATGAAGGCGCCGCGCCCAGGCGGCCCGACTGATTGGCGATGACGGCGCTTATCCTTGAGTCCAGCGCCGCCGTGAGCAAGGCGGCCTTGCCGAAACGGGAGTGTCCGAACAGGGCGATGCGGTCTGCATCAAGGCGAGGATCGGCGAGGACGAGATCGGTTACGCGCGAGATCGACCACGACCACGCCCCAATCGCGCCGACGCGGGGGCCGCTCTTTGCCGAAGGCGGCAGGCGCGCGATGGCGGCGCTGGCAAGCGCGGGGTCGTCCGGAACGACCTGGCCGGGCGAAAACGTCACTACGGCGTAACCAGCTTTGAGAAGGCCTGCGACGGGCAGCCGGATGATGCTGTCGCCATGCAAGGCTTCGGTTGTGAGACGTCCAAGCGGCGTCCGGCATCGCTCGGCGATCCAGTCTGGCTGTGACACGGTCTTGTAGCGATAGGCGAGCGCGGCGCGGTTGCCGCAGAAATTTGGGGCGATCACAACCGGCGCGGGCCGACTTGCCTGCGAGCGCGGCAGCACCGCCACGACGTCGATTGGAATGGATCCGCTAAGGCCGGCAAGAGAAAGGGAGATTTCTTCGATTCGCCCCGCCCCGTCGAATGCGTCCGCGTCGATCAGGTGCACCGATGTGCGTGAAGCGGACAGAACGGCCGGCAGCTCGCCATAGACCTGAGACTGGAATGCAGCACGCAAAAGCGGCGCTCGCCGCTCGGTCCACTCCACAGCCGCTTGAACCGGGGGGTCATCCTGAAAAGCCCCCAGCGGCGTCACCAGAGACAGAGCGGCGCTTGGCTCGGTTGGCGCGACCCGCAGTCCGTATTGAAGAAACCAGGCCGCGGCGAACACAGCAATCAGCGCGAAACTCCAGATTCGCGCCGCCGACACGCTGCGGAGATGCGGGGCGGACACTGCGGAAGACTGCAAGACCTGTCTGGCCGGCGATCTCATCTCAGCTGTTCCGTCAGTCCGCGCTCAGGACGTAGCGAGAGGAAAGGTCGCCTGGACCGTCGGCGATGACGACGCGTTCCTCGACCAGTTGAATCAGGTGCGCCCACACCGAAAGAGCAGCTGCAGGGCGCAATGTCGGTGCGAGTTCCTGGTAGAGGCCATCGACCAGGCCCCGCACCGTCTGCGGACCACGCTGAAGCAAAGCGACTATTTCGGACCGGCGCCGCAGGCGATGCCCGACATAGGCCTCGATGAAGGCCTCGGGAGCGTCGATGTGCGGACCATGCGTGGGAACCAGGCGCGCAAAGTCCATTTCCTTCACGCGCGCGAGGCTGGCGAGATAGCTGCCCATGTGGCCATCCGGCGGCGTCACGACGCTGGTGGACCAAGCCATCACGTGATCGCCGCAGAATAGCGTGCGCTCCTCTGCCAAGCTGAAGCAGAAATGCTCGGCCGTGTGTCCGGGCGTGTGGACGGCGGTCAGAGTCCAGTTCTCGCAACGTGCTTGCCAGCCATCGACTATTTCAACATCAGGCGCGAAATCTTCGTCATCGCCAGCTTCTAGACGCGCCGCGCCGGCATCGTTCGGAACGGCCGTACCGCGACGGCCGCACAGCGGCGCGCGATACTGGTCAGCCAGGCGACGAGCCAGGCCAGAATGATCGAGATGATTGTGGGTGACGAGGACGTGCGTCACGCGACGGGCCCCCACGGCGGCAATCAGCGCCTCCATGTGATCCTCTCGATCCGGGCCCGGATCGATGACCGCGACTTCGTGATCGTCGCCGACGAGCAATGTCCCCGTACCCGTCCAGGTGAAACGTCCGGGGTTGCGCGCGACGACGCGCTGAACACGCGGAGAAACGCGGTGCGCCTGGCCGTATTCGAACGAGAATGACCTGTTGAACGGAATCATGGCTTCCCCCGACCGTAGGTGAGATCAACGTCGGTAGTTCGTGGAGAGGCTGGCAGGCGTTACACCTCGCCCGCCAATAGAATTTCTGCATCAAACCTGTAACCGCGGGGCTTGAGGCCGCGGAAGCTCAAATGAGCGCAGGCCGGCTGGCTTCGCCGGCCATTCTACATGCTCGTAAATGACGCCGCGCCGCTGGCCGCCGCAGGTTGCTGGACCTCATACGCATTCTGCATCGACACCAAACCTATCCGGCATTTCAGTTGGAGCGTGGCGTCTGGAATTAGTCATGACATGGCGCCGAGGCATGAGGCCTGGCGCGTAGTCGAGACAAGAAAGACGCCAGACATGACCCGCAAGAAAGTGATCTCTCCCCGCAAACTCTTCTCAGCCGCCGTCGCTGTTTCGGCGATCATTGCCGGCTTCACCGGCACGGCTTCGGCCGGCGAATGCCCCGCCGACAAGGTGATGGCCGGCGCCACGCAGCCTGGCGCCATGGAGCCGATGAAAGTCACCGACACCGTCATCGCCTCGATCGACCTCAAGGATTATGCCTCGCCCGGCCGCCAGCTGCGCATGCGCAAGCTCGAACTGCAGACCGGCGGTGTGGTTCCCTGGCACGAGCACAACACGCGCCCGGCCAACATCTACATCGTTTCCGGCACGGTGACCGAGTACCGCTCGAACTGCGCGGTTCCGATCGTCCACAGGGCCGGCGATGTGGTCGCCGAGCATGGCGACATCGCTCACTGGTGGAAGAACACCGGTAAAACCAAAGCCGTGCTGCTCTCCGCCGACATCCTGCCGCCGCAAGGCGACAAGGGAATGTAGCCGACTTCAGGAAAATCGCGAGGGCCTGTAACCCGCGCAGTCTTCCTCACGAAGTAGAGCCTGAGCCCAGGGCCGGCCGCCTCACCCCTCCCGGCCGAGCTTTCACTCAAGCGCTCTGCGAAAGCGTGGCGCCGCCGATCTCCCAGCCCCGACAGATCGATGCCGGCGCCACGCACCGCAGATTTCTCAACACACTCCGCGCCAGAGGACGATGCCCTATGTCCGCCACCGCCGCAGTCGCGCCCCGGACCAGCGTAGCTCCCGCTTTCAGCCTGATCATCATTGGCCTGACGGCTTTCCTCACCGTCGTCGATCTGTTCGCGACGCAGGCGATCTTACCGGCGATCGCCGCCAAATACTCAGTGGCGCCTTCGGCCGCCGGCATAGCTGTAAACGCTGCAACGCTGGGCATGGCAATCGCCGGCGTGCTTGTCGCAATCTTCTCTCACCACATCAACCGCCGCACCGGCATCGTCGCGGCCCTCTTTCTTCTCGCCCTCCCTACGGCGCTGCTTGCGGCTGCGCCGGATCTTGCGACGTTCTCGGCTCTTCGCGTCGCACAGGGCCTCTTGATGTCCGCCGCCTTCACATTGACGCTTGCGCACCTGGGCGAGCGCTGCACGGCGGCGGCGTCGGCAGGCGCTTTCTCTGCTTACGTGACAGGTAACGTCGCCTCCAACCTGGTCGGACGACTGATCTCGGCCAACGCCGTGGATCATTTCGGGCTGGCCTGGAATTTCTATCTCTTCGCGGCGCTGAACGTCGCCGGGGGCATGCTGGTCCTGCTCACGATCAAGACTGCGCCGAAGATCGCGGGGCATGAAGCGATCAACGCCTCGCCCATCGCGACACTCAAGGCGCACCTCTCCAATCCCGCCCTGCGCACCAGTTTCGCCATCGGCTTCCTGATCCTGTTCGCTTTCATAGGCACATTCACCTACGTGAACTTCGTGCTGGTCCGGCCGCCGCTGGCGCTGGGCATGATGGGCATCGGCTTTGTGTACTTTGTCTTCGCACCGTCCATAGTCACAACACCGCTGGCTGGGCGTTTCGTGGAGAAGTTGGGCGTCTGCCGCGCCATGTGCCTTGGCCTGGGCGTGGCGATCGCCGGACTCCTTCCGCTGCTCGCGACCAATCTTGCCGGCGTTCTGATCGGCATGGTGATGGTGGGTTGCGGGACTTTCTTCGCGCAGGCGACGGCTACCGGCTTCGTCGCACGCGCCGCCACGGCGGATCGCGGCGCAGCGTCAGGTCTCTACCTGGCCAGCTATTTTCTTGGCGGCCTCGCCGGCAGCTTCGTGCTTGGCCAGGTGTTCGACCGCTTCGGCTGGCCAGCGACCGTCGCCGGCGTCGGCGTAGCGCTCGCGATCGCCGCCGTTCTCGCATTTTCCCTTCGCATCCCCACGACGGCGGGGTCATCGCCTCGATAACCGAATGGCATTTCCGCCGCGGACGCCCGTCCGCGACAACACTTGCAGACCAATAGCCCGGTCCCAGAGGAGCCCCACATGTCCACCGTCGCGATGCCTTTCTCTCCGCCCTTGCCGATGCCGACTGCGCCCGCGCCGTCAGGTGTCCCGATGGCCATGATGGAGCGTAATCTGGAGGGCCGCACCGCCATCGTGACAGGTTCGACCAGCGGCATCGGCCTCGGCGTGGCCGAAGCGCTCGCCATGCGCGGGGCAACCGTGGTGCTCAATGGGCTGGGCGACGCCAAACAGATCGAAATGACGCGCGCGACTCTCTCGATGAAGCATGCGACGGATGTACTGTTTCACGGTGCGGATCTTTCGAAGGCCGCCGAAGTCGAGCAGATGGTCGAGTTCGCCAGCCGCAAGGCCGGCGGCGTCGATATTCTGGTCAACAATGCCGGCATCCAGTTCGTCGCAAAGATCGAGGAGTTCCCGGCCGCGAAGTGGGATGCGATCCTCGCGATCAACCTGTCGTCCGTCTTCCACGCCGTCCGCGCCGCCCTGCCGGCGATGCGCGCAAAAGGCTTCGGCCGGATCATCAACGTCGCCTCGGCGCACGGCCTGGTCGCCTCGCCATTCAAGTCGGCCTATGTCGCAGCCAAGCACGGCGTCATCGGCCTGACCAAGACGATTGCACTCGAGACAGCGGAAAGCGGCATCACCTGCAACGCCATCTGCCCCGGCTATGTGTGGACGCCGCTCGTCGAGAAGCAGATCGAGGAACAGGCCGCGGCGCACAAGATCCCGCGCGAGAAGGTCATCACCGACGTTTTGCTGAAAGCACAGCCCAACAAGCGCTTTGCAACAGTCGAGGAAATCGGCGCGCTCGCCGCCTTCCTTTCGGGGCCATACGGCCAGGGCATCACCGGCGCGGCTCTGCCGGTCGATGGCGCCTGGACCGCCCAGTAGTCCAGCATCAGGGGAAACGCCATGTACGACCATCCGGAACTTCTGCCGTCTACCAAACCGCGCAAGACGATGAAGCGCGCCGCCTCCACCAAGACGATCAACCTTGCCCTGCAGGGCGGCGGCGCACACGGCGCGTTCTGTTGGGGCGTTCTTGATCGCCTCCTTGAAGATGACCGCGTCTCGTTCGAGGGCGTTTCGGCCACCAGCGCCGGGGCGATGAACGCAACCGTGATGGCCTTTGGCCTGAGCCAGGGCGGACGTGACGGCGCGAAGACCGCGCTTACGAACTTCTGGCGCCGCATCGCGCACGCCGGCCTCTCCAGCCCGCTGCAACCAACGGCGCTCGACCGGCTGAGCCACAATCACGGGCTCGATTCCTCGCCCGCCTTCATGATCTTCGATCTGATGAGCCGGCTACTCTCGCCCTACCAGTTCAACCCGCTGAATATCAATCCGCTGCGTCAGGCGCTGGACGAGACGGTAGATTTCGGAGCGCTGCGGCGATGCGACGAGATCAAGCTTTACATCTCCGCAACCAATGTCCGCACCGGCAAGATTCGCGTGTTCGAGAACATGGATCTGTCGACCGACGCCGTGCTCGCCTCAGCCTGCCTGCCCTTCATGTTCCAGGCGGTGGAAATCGACGGCGAGGCCTACTGGGACGGCGGCTATATGGGCAATCCGGCCATCTTCCCGCTGATCTATGGCTGCGACAGCCGTGATGTTCTCGTCGTCCACATCAATCCGATGGAGCGGTCCGACATTCCAAAGAGCGCCAAGGATATACTCAATCGCATCAACGAGATCAGCTTCAATTCCTCCTTGATGCGGGAGATGCGCGCGATCGCGTTCGTGACCAAGCTGATCGACGACAAACAGCTCTCAGACAACAAGATGAAACGCATGCTGATCCACTCGATCGAGGGCGGCCAGTTCATGAAGGAGCTTTCAGTGTCGTCCAAGCTCAACTGCGACTGGGAGTTCCTGACGCATCTTCGTGACGAAGGCCGCGAGCAGGCGGAGGCGTTCCTCGCCGACAAGTATTCCGACCTCAACGTCGCCAGCACGATCGACATATCCGACGTCTACCTGTGAGGCGGGTATGATGCCGGCTGACGCAAGATCAGCAGCCTCCCTGCAGCCCCTCCGCCGGTTGTTCGCCCGCCTTGCAGCTCCGGCGGGCGCGGCGCTGGCGGAGGCTTTTTCCGCAGGCAAACCGAACGCGCGAGTCGCCGAGGCGATGTCCAGGGCGGAGGCGCGCATCGAGATTCTTGTCGGCTGGGTGCAGCTTGTCGGGGTCGCGTTGTTCTTTTTTCTCTACCTGACCTCGCGATCTGCCTTTGCGGGCGCGGGCGCGGGCGCGTTCGAACCGGTTCCGCTAGCGCTCGGCGCCTGGGGCGTTTTCGTGGCGTTGCGGCTGAGATGGGCGTACCGCCGTGCGCCGGGACGCGGCTTCATGATCCTGGCTGCAGCGATCGACGTCATCGTGCTGATGGTCGCGATCTGGAGCTTCACTCTGCAGTATGACGCGCCGGCGGCGCTTTACCTCAAGGCGCCTACCCTGCTGTACGCCTTTATCTTCATCGCGTTGCGCGCCCTGCGGTTCGATCCGGTGCAGGTAGCGGTGACGGGCGTGCTGGCGGCGGCAGGCTGGCTTGTGCTGGTTCTGATCGCGGCCGGATCGGCGCCAATCACGTCGGACTATAGGACATACATGACGTCGCTGTCGCTTCTCTGGGGCGCGGAGTGGGAGAAGATCCTCGCCATCCTTGCCGTGACAGCGATCCTGACACTGGGCGTGGCCCGTGCGCGTGCGCTGCTCGTCTCAACGAACGCCGAGACGATTGCGGCGGCGGATCTCTCCAAGTTTCTGGATCGCGGCGCTGCCGAACGAGTGCGCTCATCGGAAATGGCGCTACGGCCCGGCGATGGCGAGCTGAAGCCAGCCTGCATCATGTTCCTCGATCTTCGCGGGTTTTCGGCCGCAGCCGCCAGGCTCACGCCGTCGGAGGTAATCGAGTTGCTGCGTCAGTATCAGAGCCGCTTCGTGCCGGTGATCGAGGCGGCCGGCGGCGCTGTGGACAAATTCATGGGCGACGGAATGCTGGTCAGCTTCGGCACGTCGAAGGCAACCGGACGCGAGGCGGCGGAAGCCTTTGATGCGGTCCCTGCCCTTATCGCGACCGCGGATGCCTGGGCGGCGGAGCGCGCCGGATCCGGCTCGCCGCCGCTGGCGGTCGCCGTGGCCATCGCCCATGGCCATGTGGTGCATGGCGTGATCGGGCATGGCGAGCGGCTGGAATTCACCGTGATCGGCGACGCCGTCAACCTGTCCGCCAAGCTGGAAAAGCACGCAAAAGTCGAGGCGGCCCGCGTGATCGCGACACGCGATGCATTCGAGCGGGCGCGGGCGCAGGGATCGGCGACAACGGCGCTGCGGCTCATCGATTCCGCCTTGGTGGAGGGTGTATCGACCCCCCTCGACCTGGCGGTTATCGCCTGAGTACGGCGACGGAGCGGCTCTTCCGCCAGGGCCATACCTCCCGCGCATGAGGCCGATACGAACCCGGCATTTCAACCGCGGACCCGCACCCGGCAATCTGCATTCGTGGCCAAGCGCAAAGCGGCCAGGACGAAGGATCGGGAGAAGACATCATGCCCTACGACATCGATTGGGAAACTGCATGCAACGACTTCCACCCCGCCTTCGCCCTGGTGCGCGGCGAGCGCTATGAGCCCGATACGAAGCCCTTTCCGGCATCCCGGTTGCGCCGCGACCGCGCGCCACGCAAGGAGCTGGTGAAGCATATTCGCACGCGCTCAATCAGCGCCCCGGAACTTGTCCGATGATCCGGCTCGCCGACCGAACGATGCGGACCGCATATCACGTTCACTCGCTGACCTGCGATTGCCCGGCTGAGGCGCGCGCCGAAGGCGAGACCGACAACCGGCCGCGCGTCGTGATTGTCGGCGCCGGCTTCGGCGGCCTGTCTGCGGCCAAGGCGCTGGCGAAAGCGAACATGCGCGTAACGCTCGTGGACAGACGCAACCATCACCTGTTCCAGCCCCTGCTCTACCAAGTGGCGACGGCAGGCCTAGCCCCCAATCAGATTGCGACGCCGATCCGCACGATCCTGCGCAAGCAGAAGAATTCCGAGGTGCTGCTGGGGACGGTGACGGCGGTGGATACGGGCAGACGCCATGTCGTGCTGGACGGCAAGCGGATCAACTACGACTACCTGGTATTGGCCACAGGTGCTCGGCATTCCTATTTCGGGCGCGATGAGTGGGAGCCGTTTGCGCCGGGCCTGAAATCGGTCGAGGACGCAACCGAGCTGAGGAAGCGCATCCTACTCGCTTTTGAGAAGGCGGAACTCGAGGCAGACGCACTCAAACGGGAGCGCCTCCTGACCTTCGTGGTTATCGGCGCGGGACCTACAGGCGTCGAGATGGCGGGGGCAATTGCTGAACTGGCGCATCGCGCGCTGACCAGCGATTTCCGATCGATCGATCCGCATGCTGCGCGCGTCGTGCTTGTTGAAGCGGGGCCGCGAACCCTGTCCACGTTTCCCGAAGAACTGTCGGCCTACACGGAAAAGGCGCTGAGCTGCCTTGGCGTCGAGGTCCGGTGCAATACCCGGGTGACTGGCATCGATGAAAACGGCGTGATGATCAGCGGCGCAGAGGGCGCCGGGACTTTGTCGTCCAGCTGCGTCATCTGGGCGGCTGGCGTGACGGCGTCGCCGGCCGCGAACTGGCTGGGCGTCGAAGCGGACCGTGCGGGCCGCGTGCCAGTTCGTTCAGACCTCACCATTCCGCATCACCCGGAGATCTTCGTGATAGGCGACTGCGCACAGGCCGCGGGCGAGGACGGCAGACCACTGCCTGGCCTTGCCCCTGTCGCCAAGCAACAGGGCGAACATGTCGGCTGGATGCTGACCAGCCTTTCGCGCAACCCAAACAATGGCAGGTATGCGTTCGAGTACCGGGACTTCGGCGCCATGGCGACTGTGGGCCGGAAGATTGCCATCGCCGATTTCGGTCGCGTGAAGCTGAAGGGGCTCGCCGGCTGGCTCACCTGGTGCCTGGCGCACGTCTATTTCCTGATCGGCTTCAGGAACCGCTTCTCGGTCGCGCTCGACTGGGCATGGAGCTATTTGACATTCGAACGTGGTTCGCGCCTGATTACCGGGTCGATCGACGAGGCGCCGGCGCAACGCGAAGCAAAGCGGCAGGCGGCCTGACATGCGCGTGACCTTCTGGGGTGTGAGGGGCACGTTCCCGGCAACCGGCCAGCGCTTCGTGCGCTATGGCGGCGATACGATGTGTATCGAAGTCGAGTGCGGAACGACCCGGCTGATCCTCGACGCGGGATCAGGACTTCGAGCTTTGGGAGATCGGCTCGCGACCCAAGATGCGCCGACTGAGGCGCACCTTCTGCTTAGTCATGCGCATATCGACCACCTGATCGGCCTCGTGCAGTTCGCGCCGCTATGGCGGCCGGACACGCATGTTACCGTTTGGTCTGTGGGCGGAAGCGAGGATGATCCGGCGGCGGCGGCGAAGCAGTTGCTTGCCCCGCCGTTCACGCCTTCGGACGCATCCGATTTTCCGGCGCGTGTCGACTGGAAGGACGCGAGCGCCATCTTCGATCCGGCGCCAGGCGTTCGGGTGAAGCCTTTTCCCGTGAACCACCCCGGCGGAGCGGCGGGATACCGGATCGACTATAACGGCCGCTCCCTCTGCTACGTAACCGACCATGAACACGGCGACACCACTGCCGATAACCTTCTGGCAAACGTGGCCAAGGGGGCGGACCTGATCATCTACGACGCGACCTATACCGAAGAAGAAATGCGTGGGCGGCAAGGCTGGGGTCATTCGACCTGGCAGGCTGGAATGCGATTGCGCGACGTATCGAGCGCCAAGCTGGTGGCCTTCGCACATCACGAACCGCAGCGCATCGACGACGATCTGGATCGGTTGGCTTGCGCCGCGGCGCGCGCCGGACCCAATGCCGTGTTCGCGCGCGCAGGCATGTCTATCGATCTTTGACGAGGCAGATGGACTGACGAGCATCAGCGGGACTTTCCGCTGAAACATGGACACGATAAGAGTGGCCGGGATCGGACCTGACCACATTCGGTTTGGTGTGAGGACAAGCATCATGGAGATGCAACAGATCCGCTATTTTGTGGCGCTCAAGCGTGAGCTGAATTTCACGCGGGCGGCCGAGGTGTGCAACGTTAGCCAGCCGGCGCTGACCCGCGCCATCCAGGCTCTTGAGGCGGAGCTGGGCGGGCCATTGTTCCATCGCGAGCGGGCCTCGACACACCTTTCCGAGCTTGGCCGCATGATGGCGCCTTATCTGGAATCGATCCTCGCCCAGTCTACCGCAGTGAAGGAGCGGGCGAAGGAGTTCGGCAAACTCGACAATATCGAACTGAAGGTCGGCGCCATGTGCACGATCGGGCCTAACGTGCTGTCGGATTTCATCGTTCGCTTCTATTCTCAGTTCGACGGCGTCGGCCTCACGATAGAGGACGACCCCGGCGGAGCGCTGCCTGAGCGGTTGATCAAGGGCGATCTTGAAGTCGGACTGTTCGGCCTGCCGGGCGAGATGGACGAACGGCTGCACACACTGCCTCTTTTCCGCGAGCGCTTCGTCGTCGTGTTGCCGATGAACCATCGGCTGGCGGCGCAGAAGGAAGTGCGCGCCGCCGAGCTGAAAGGCGAGCCCTATGTCAATCGCATCAACTGCGAAATGGGCTCGTTCGCCGGCGACCTGTTCCGGGCGCAGGGCGTGGAGCCGAAGATGGTATTCAGGTCCGAGCGGGATGAATGGGTTCTTGGGATGATCAAGGCCGGGCTGGGCTGGGGCTTCTTCCCGGAATTCTGCCCCTTCCCGCCCGACGTGGCAGTGCGGCCGCTGATCGAGCCGGAACTTGCGAGAACGATCTCGCTTGTAACAGTGCGCGGACGACCACACTCGCCCGCTGTTGGCGCATTTGTACGGTCGGCGCGATCGCACGCGTGGCCTGGGATGGCGGCCGCATGAGAGGGGCGCTAGACTGAAACCAGGCCAGGGATTCCGGGGAGGACGTCCATGGAGATGCAACAGGTTCGCTATTTCGTCGCCCTGGCGCGCGAACTGAACTTCACGCGCGCCGCAGAGGCCTGCAACGTCACGCAGCCGGCTTTGACCCGAGCTATCCAGGGACTGGAGAGCGAGTTCGGCGGGCCGCTGTTTCACCGCGACAAGACATCGACCCAGCTGTCCGAACTGGGCCGAATGATGCTGCCGCACGTCCAGGACATGCTGGCGCAGACAGAAGCAGCCAAGGAGCAGGCCAGGAAGTTCAAGCAGGTGGCCGGGACCGAATTGAAGCTCGGCGCAATGTGCACGATCGCTGCCTGGGTGATGGCGGATCTTCTGGTGAAGTTCCGTGAAGCGTTTCCCGGCGTCACGCTGAACCTCAAGGACTATGACTCGACCGTGCTGCTCGACGGGCTGCTGAAAGGCGAACTCGAAGTAGCTATCACCTCCATGCCGGACGCTGGCGACGACCGCCTTCATGCCATCCCGCTCTATACCGAGGAGTTCGTGGTGGTGCTGCCGCCCAACCACCGGCTGGCCGAGAAGAAGGTGCTGAAGGTCTGGGATCTTGATGGGCAGCCGTATGTGAACCGGATCAACTGCGAGGTTTTCGTACCCGTGTCGGAGCGGGTGACGGCGATGGGCGTCAGGACGCCGATGGTGTTCCGCTCCGAGCGCGACGACTGGGTGCTGGGCATGATCCGCGCCGGCGTCGGCTGGGGCTTCTTCCCCGAGTTCTCTGCCATCCCCGACGACCTGCCGGTGCGCCGCCTGACCGAACCGATTTTCGACCGCAAGATCCAGCTGGTAACTGTTCGCGGCCGCCCGCACTCGCCCGCCGTCGGCGCGTTCGTGCGCGCGGCGAGAGCGCACAAATGGCCTAGCGCGAAACAGTAGTGGCAGAACGATTCAGTTTTTGCCGCGGCAGGGTGCAAGCGTCAGCATCGGGCCATCGACGCTCAGGCCGCCGGTTGTGACGAAGGGCGCGGTCAATACAATGCCGCCTTCGATAATGCTGCCGGCGATCAGACCGGCCGGCGCCGGGAGCGGACACTTTCGAACATCGGATTCAGCGCTGGAAAATCGTTCGAATGCCCAAAAAAGGCTGTTGAAGAATCCCACGACACGGAATGCGGATTCGTCGCCGTCGCGGAAGCTGATTTCGCCTGTGAGGGAGCCGTCGGGCTCAAGGTCGATGGAGATTTAGCTGGAGGCCTCGTCCATTTCGTCGTTCCCCGTCCAGCGCGAGACGAGCGACGAGCTGACGCCGAGGGCGGAGAAAGCCCCGCTGACGCAGCCGAACGAAGACACGCCCTGGCCGTTGGCGTCGATGGCGATGCCGGCGGGGTCCATGAGATAGAGGAAGTCCTTGTCCCAGACCTGATGCGCCATTCGCCCTGCATGCTCGTGAGGCCGCTCCCGACAGCCTGGGCAGGCGGATGAGGTTCGCGAACGGGCGGTGCGGATGGTGATGGAGCACCGGGCCGAACACGCCTCGCAGTGGGGGGCGACCATGTCGCTTGCAGCCAAGTTCGGGCGCGCGGCGGGCGCCTGGAAGCTGAAAAAGTGGTGCGGGCGGCCGGACTCGAACCGGCACTTCCTTGCGGAAAACGGATTTTAAGTCCGTTGCGTCTACCAGTTCCGCCACGCCCGCCTACCTTCAGGTATCACGCCCTATCCGGGACAAAGGCAAGCCGCCTGCCGCATGCTTTTGCCAGTCTGCCCCGGGGAAGCTAACATTGCGTATGAGTCTCCGCGCCGCCGCCCTCGCCGCTCTCCTGATTGCCGCCCCCGGGCCCGCCTTGGCGCAGGAAGCCCCCATTGGCGGGGGCGCGCCGATACAGTACGTCGCCGAACTCGCCGAACTCCTCGGCCAGGCCCACGCCATCCGCTCGATCTGCAACGGCGACGACGACCAGACCTGGCGCAACTACATGTTCAACATGCTGGCGATCGAGGCGCCCGAAAGCGGCCCCCGCAAAAGCCAGCTCACCAGCGCCTTCAACCGGGGCTTCCGGACCCAGTCAGGTTCGGCGAAGAACTGCTCATCCGACATGCCCAAGCTTGAGGCGCAGATCGCGTCGCGTGGCCGCGCCCTGGCTGAGCTGATCGCCAGCAGCTACCTGCAGTAACAGCCGCAAGCCGCATGTTGAGACGCACGATACGCCGCAGCCTGCACTGACGCGTCACAAAGAAATTCTTACGATTCTTTCTCAGTTTGATAAGGAACAAGCTAGGGACGAACCGCCATCGAACTACGCACCATCATATCCGAGGACTATGTGGCCCCGACGCCCCCGCGCCAGCCGGCGAACACGTTCGGCAGCGCCCGCGCCGTCCTCGGCGCATTCGTCACCGGCCGCCTGCGCAAGCAATTCTACTCCGATGTACGCGAATACGGCGACGGCCCGGACGCGACGCTGGAAATCGGCGCCGGATATATCTGCCTCGGCGGCGGCGTCGCCTGGACCGGCGGCCTGATCGCCGTCCTCATCGCAAACCCGCCGCATATCGCCGCGCACATCTCCGCCGCCATCGGCATCGTCGGGTGCGTGTACGGCTTCCTTCAGATCCGCCAACGCCGCGACCCGCGCCGGGCGCTAAACTGGCTGATCGTGATGTTCCTGCTGTCTGTCGCCGTCATCAGCTACGGCCATTCCGGCGTCATCGCGCCGGTCATGGCCGCCTTGCCGGCCATCGCCGCCATTTCCACGCTGTACCTGCGCGGCAGCGTGCGGCGTGTCGCGCTTGTGCTCGGCGTCGCCGTGGTGATCTTCGGCTTCGTCACCGCCTCTGGCGCGATCGGCATTCCGACCAATTACACGCCCTCGCGCCGCGGCGTGATGACGCTTCTGACGATGGTGTCCTCCGCCATCTCGCTCTGCGGACTTGCGTGGATCTCGAATCTGGCGCGCGACTATATGGTCGGCAAGCTCAAGGAAGCCAACGCGACCGTCATCGAGAATGCCGCCCGCAGCCGCGTCGCGCTTGAAGCCGCAAAAGTCGGGCTTTGGGACGTGCCCGACGCTGAACTACGCAAATTCCACGTGTCGGAGAGCTTCCATAGCATCACCGGTTACACGGCGGAGGAGTTCGATGCGTTCTTCGGCAAGGTGCATGAGTTCGTCCACCCCGAGGACGTGCTGCAGCTTCGCGAGGCCTTTGCACTCGGCCGGAAGCGTATGTCCCGGCTGCGTGTCGATTTCCGCCTCAAGACCAAGGCGCGCGGCTATCGCTGGTTCTCGGCGCGCGCCCGGTACTCCCAGAACGAGGACGGCACGACCCGCATCTCCGGTTCGCTGCAGGACATCAACTTCATCAAGGCCGCCGAGGACGCCTTGCGCGCTGGCCGTGATCGTGCGCGCGAGGCCAACAAGGCGAAATCCGATTTCATCGCCGTGATGAGCCACGAGGTTCGCACTCCGCTCAACGCCATTCTCGGCTCGGTCGAAGTGCTGAAACGCGGCGATCATGACAGGAACACAAGCGAACTCGTTGCCCTGATCGACGATGCCGGGCGCAGCCTGTTGACCATCGTCAACGACCTGCTTGACGTATCGAAAGTCGAGGCCGGCAAGCTGGAAATCTCGCTGCAACCGACAGATCTCGCTGCGCTGGTCACGCGCACAGTCGATTTCTGGCGTCCCCAAGCCAGCAACAAGGGTCTCACACTCAACGTCCAATGTGACACGGCCGGGCCGGGTCAGGTGCTGGTCGACGCCGGACGCGTGCGCCAGATCATCGGCAACCTGATGTCCAACGCCATCAAGTTCACCGACCAGGGCTCCGTCACGACGACGCTGTCGACGCAACAGACCCGCGACGGCCGGGTCGAGATCATGATCAGCGTGATCGATACGGGGCCGGGCGTTCCTGATGCGATCGCGGAATCCATCTTTGCACCGTTCGAGCAGGCCCCCAGCAATGCCGGCCGCGGCGGCGCGGGCCTCGGGCTCTTCATATCGCGCCGTCTGGCGCGCCTGATGGGCGGCGACCTGACGCTCGAGCCCGCCCAGCGCAGCGGGTCGCACTTTCGCCTGGCGCTGGCAGCCGACCTTGTGACGCATGCGGGCGGGGACAATCCGGCGACGCGCGAGGACCCCATCTGGGGCGGCAAGCGCGTTCTGTGCGTCGACGACAACGCGAACAATCGCCGCATCTGCGAACTTCTGCTGAGCAAGTTCGGCATCGAAGTCACGTCCTGCGCTTCCGGGCCGGAAGCGATCGATCTCTGCGCTCTGCAGACATTCGACGTGATCCTGATGGACATCGTCATGCCCGACATGGATGGCCTCGAGACCCTGCGCCAGATTCGCGGCGACGCTGCCTGCCCCAATCAGACGACGCCGGCGATCGCCCTCACCGCCAGGCTTTCGGCCGACGATGTCGCCGACTATGCGGCGGCGGGCTTCGACGGCGTGGCTGCCAAGCCGATCAACGTGCGCGAGCTGGCGCAGGCGATAGCGCCCTTCATGGTCGACCGCGCGCCGGCGGCGAACGACGGCTAGCTTCCCGGGATGATGACGGCGATCAGCCGTGGCCCGCGTGTTGCGAACGCCCGCGCCAGCGCATCATTGAACTGCGGCAGGGTCGAACAGGCTTCTGCGCCGACGCCCATGCCCTCGGCGAGCTTCACCCAGTCGATCTCCGGGGAACCGAGGCTCAACATGCCATTCGCTGCAGGCCCTGGATTGCCCGCGCCCGTGCGCGCCAGCTCGATCTTGAGAATGCGATAGGCATGATTGACGAACACGATGGTCAAGATGTCGAGTTTCTCACGCGCCATCGTCCACAGCGACTGCACCGTGTACATGCCGGCGCCGTCGCCCGACAGGCAGATCGTCTTGACGTCCGGCCGCGCCACGGCGGCGCCGACAGCAACCGGCATGCCCTGCCCGATGGCGCCGCCGGTATGGCCCAGCCATTCGTGGCGAGCCGCATTGGCGAGATTGAGATAGATGGGCAGGCCGGCCGTGACGCCGTCGTCCGAGATAAGCGCGCCATCCGGCAGGTGCGCGGCCAGTGCGAGGCCAATGGTGTGCGGGTTGAACTTGTCGTCCGTCGGAGCCTCGGGCCGCGACCACGATGCCTCCGCGACCGGTTTGGCGCCCAGCGCATCGGCCAGCATGGCGAGCGCCGCGGCGCTGTCGGTTTCGGGGCCGCCGAGCTTGATCGTCGTTGCGTCCGCCGGGGTGAACTCTCCCGGAGTGTTGGGATAGGCGAAAAAAGCGACGGGCGACTTGGTGCCGGCGATCAGCATCAGGTCCGCGCCGGCCAGCGTGTCGATCGCCATCTCGGCGAAGTACGGCAGACGCGACGCGACAAAGCGCCCGCCGCCGCGCGCATGGCGCGCCATGAACGTGTCCGTCATCACCCGCACGCCAGCGCCTTCCAGCCGCGCCAGCGTTGCGTTCGCGGCGGCGTGCAACGCCGTGCCGTTGGCGAGGATGATAGGCCGCTTCGCACCTCGCACCGCCCTGGCTGCCTGTTCGACGATAGCCGTATCCGGCGCCCTGAGGCCGGGACGCGCGCCTGCTCGTGCGATGCTGGCGCCGCCGGTCCACGCGGTGTCCGCAGGCATGATCAGCGACACCGGTCCCGGCGGCGGACCAAAGCTCGCGGTGAAGGCTTCCGAAGCCAGCCGCCCCGCATCCTCGACGCGGTCCACCGATTTCAGCCAGATCGAATTCGGACCCGCGAGCCCGGCGATGTCAGACGCAAGCGGCGCGTCGAGTTTGCGATGGCTTACCGCATGATCGCCGATCAGGTTGATCGCCGGCGAATACGCGCGCTTGGTGTTGTGAATGTTGGCGCCGCCGTTGAGATAGCCGGGGCCGAGATGAAGCAGAGTCAGCGCCGGCACGCCAGCCATGCGCGCGAAGCCATCCGCCGCGCCGGTCGCGACGCCCTCGAACAGGCAGAGTATCGAGCGGATCCTCGGCTCGCGGTCGAGCGCGGTGACGAGGTGCATCTCGCTGGTGCCCGGATTGGCGAAGCATGAGATGACGCCGCATTCCGCCAGCGACCCGATGATCGCCTCGGCGCCTGTCACTGTCTTCGTTGCCGTCGCCATGGATCACTCCCGCAATTCCGGCGGACCCTATCGGCGCCGGAGAAGCTGGCAAGCTGCGGCGATGCGACCCGGCGCTCACGCAAAAAAGGCCCCGACAAAGCGAGGCCGGCTGTGATGGCGCGTGTCGGGGGACTTGGACCTGTCATTGCTCTCCGCGCGCATAGACTAGGATTGCCGGGCCCTTGGGAAGGCGGCCGGTTGCCTATCAGGGGCAGTTTGCGTGTTCGGCATTCCCCATGAACTCGGCGCTTTATGCTTGAGAGCCCAGTCGCTGCTGACTAGGGTGACCGCACGCCAACCCGACGCAAGCTCGGGCGCGAGGGAGAGAGACATGTGGATGACGATCCGCGCGCTGGCGGCGTTGAGCGCCGTTTGTGCTGGCCTATCATTGCAAGCTGCTGCCCAGACGCCCTCGCCTCCGGCTGCAGCCGCGCCATCCGCTCGTCCGCAACCGACATCCGGCGAATACACCGGGCCGAAGCACATCTCCGACGCCATCATCGCCGAAAAAGCTGCGGGCCTGGCGGCGCAAGCCAGCGATCCGAAATGGAAGCGGACGGCCACGCTGCCGGAGGACTGGACCTACACGCTGGCGGACGGCGTCACGACGAAGCAGGTCAGCTTCTATGTCGATGGCGGCACGCGGCTGCAGGGCAAGATGTTCTATCCGAAGAATTTCGATCCCAAGGCGTCCTATCCCGGCATCGTCGTCGCGCATGGCATCAACGCGCTGGCCATCGGCATCGAGAAGTACGCCGCGAAGTTCGCCGAGCGCGGGCTGGTAGCGATGGCCTTCGACTATCAGAGCTATGGCTTTTCGGATTCCGGAGCGGATGAACTCTTCCTGCTGGCGCCCGACACGACGACCGATGCGCAGGCCGTCACGCTGAAGAAGGCGCCTGTCCGCATCAAGCGCACCAACCTCAACAATGTCGAAGAGCTGAAAGCCTTCCGCGCCGCGATCTCGTACATGCAGGGCGAACCCGGCGTCGATCCGGACCGGATCGGCTCCTGGTCGTCATCGAATGGAGGCACGGTGTCGTCTGCTCTCGCAGGAACCGATGGACGGGTGAAAGCGACTGTCATCCATGTCATGGGCCAGGCGCCGGGCCTTCTGCGCGCGTTCGATATCACCGGCGCTGCGCTCGATGATGCATTCACGCGCGTGCGCACGGGCCAGGGCGCGGAGACCGAGGCCGGCTTTTCGTTCCAGACCAATGTCGACCTCTGGTATCGCTCGCGCAGCCGCGACATCCAGTCGGGCGCGATGCTGGAGCGGGTGCGGCCGACGACGGCGGTGCTGTTCCTGCCCGCCGAGAAAGATGAGTTGATCGGCGGCAATCGCTCGGCGCTGGCGGGCTCAGCTTTCCTAACGGACAAAGGCGTCAATAGCCAGGTCATCACCTTCCCCGGCCTCACCCATTTCCAGCCCTACTCGGGAACAGGATTCGAAGCGGGATCGACGCTGGCCGCTGACTGGTACGCCAAATTTCTCGGCGGCAAGAAGTGAGCTTGATCATGAAACGCCTCGCCGCCGCCCTTCTGGGGATCACGCTCGCCGCCTGCGCATCCGCCCCCGCCGAAGCGCCGCAGACCACTGCGGGGCCGGCCGCGTCATCCATCGCCCTGCCCGCCGGCGTCACGATGAAGGAAGCCAGCTGGTATTCCGAGCAAGTCCGCTCGTCGGGCCGTCTCTTCCTGCCGGCGACCTTCAACGCCAACTCGAAATCCGCCGCCGTTGTGCTGGCGCCGGACTGGGGCAAGACCGCCGAGACGCTCGATGCCTACGCAGCCGAACTCGCGGCTCGCGGCATCGTCGCGCTCAGCGTCGACTATCGCGGCTGGGGCCGTTCAGGCGCGGAACTCTATCTCGGCCAGCGGCTCGACACTTACGACAAGATGCGGTTCTCGGAGCACACCCCGGACATCGTCTTTCGTCGCGGACGCCTCGATCCCGACCATCAGGTGCAGGATTTGCGCAACGCCATCACCTTCATTCAGTCGGAGCCGGGCGTCGATCCGGCGCGCATCGGCGTGCTGGGCGTCGGACTTGCCGGCGGCCATGTCGTCTCGGTAATGGGGATGGATGCCCGCGCGAAAGCCGGCGTCGGCGTTACGCCGGACATTCCTGGACAGGAGGCGCCGGAGAAGTCGTTCATCCCCGATGCGGCTTCCCGGGCCGACATGATCAAGCTTGCCCGCGAAGGCGCCCCGCCCCGCAATCAATCCGCGGCGCGCGCTCGCAACGCAATGGAAGGCCGGCTCGCCCTCGCCGAGTACAAGCCTTTCTGGCGGCTGGATGCCATTCCCGCGACTGCCGCCTTGCGCTTCGTCGTCGCCGAGGCCGATGACTTCCTGGACAACGCTGTCAACGCCCGCGCCGCCGCGCGCGAGCTGAAAGGCGTGAGTGACGTGCAATCGATCCCTGGCGCGCTGCACAAGCTGACGCCCGCGCAGACCGCCGAGGCCGCCAAGCTCGCGGCTTCGTGGATGAAGGACAAGCTCTAGCGATTGTCGGCCTCACCTGCGGGTGCTCGACCTTCAGGCGTGCGGCCCATCAAGCATGCGGCAGGGTCTCTGTGAACCGCACCGGTTCGCCCAGCCCCGGCGCGACCAGCGCGCCTTCGCACATCACCATCGATCCGCGTACGAAAGTGGCGACCGGCCAGGCTTTCGCTTCCATGCCGTCGAAGGGCGTCCAGCCGCACCGCGAAGCGGACCAGTCGTGCGTGATGGTCTTGCGCGCTTTCAGGTCGACCACAGTGAAATCGGCGTCATAGCCTTGCGCGATCCTGCCCTTGCCTGCGATGCCAAACACGCGCTGCGGGCCGGCGCTGGTGAGTTCGATGAAGCGCTCCAGCGTCATCTTGCCGTCGGCCACGTGCGTCAGCATCACCGGAACGATGGTCTGCACGCCGGGCATGCCCGAGGGCGATGCCGGGTAAGGACGCGACTTTTCCTCCTTGGTGTGCGGCGCGTGGTCCGAGCCGATCACGTCCGGAACGCCCTGGTTCACCGCCTTCCACAGCGCAGCGCGATGATGCGCATCGCGGATCGGCGGGTTCATCTGCGCATAGCCCTTGAGGCGTTGGTAATCCTCCGGCCCCGCCAGCGTCAGGTGCTGGGGCGTGATCTCGCAGGTGGCGATGTCTTTGGCGTCGGCTAGCAGCTCCATCTCGTCGCCCGTGGTCACATGCAGCACGTGGATGCGCTTTCCGGTCTTCCGCGCCAGCCGCAGCAGGCGCTTGGTCGAGGAGATGGCGGCCTCCGCATCGCGTACAACCGGATGCGAGGTCCAGTCGCCCTGCACCGCCAGCTTGCGCCGTTCGGCCAGCCGGTACTCGTCCTCCGAATGAAACGCAGCGCGCCGGGAGATCGCGTTCAGCACACGCTCGACGCCTTCATCGTCCTCGACCAGGAGCTGGCCGGTGGAGGCGCCCATGAACACTTTCACGCCACAGCACCCGGCCATCTGCTCCATCTCGGGCAGCAGGTCGGTGTTGTCGTGCGTCGCGCCCGCGTAGAAGGCATGGTCGACATGCATCCGGCCGCGAGCGCGATTGAGCTTGTCCGTCATCATGTCGGGCGAGGTGGTGGAGGGGTCGGTGTTCGGCATCTCGAACACGGCGGTCACGCCGCCAAGCGCCGCCGAGCGCGACCCCGTCTCAAGGTCTTCCTTCCATTCAAGGCCCGGCTCGCGGAAATGCACCTGGCTGTCGATGACGCCGGGCAGGACATGCAGTCCGGCCGCCTCGAACATGGCGCCCGCCTGGCTGGCCTCGAACGATCCGATGGCCGCTATGCGACCATGACGGACCGCGATGTCCGCGACGCCCAATCCTCCGGGCGTGGCGACAGCGCCGCCCTTGATGATCAGGTCGAATGTCGGGGGCATGCCGGCAGCTCCAGGAGTGTGCCGCTGTATGGACCAGCCGCAGGGATTTTCCAAGCGTTGGCCCAGGATCAGAAACCCAGGAATCGGAAGGGCGGCTCTGCAGCCGCCCTTCTCATCACCCGCGCCTTTGCTGGCGTCTCTGTAGGACCAAAACGATCGCGGGCGGAAATGCAGCGCATTCCCGCCCGTTGCGATCAGGTGTCCAGTTCATCCCTGTACATGTCACCCATGAGCAGACCTTCGCCGGAGTTGAGCACCTTGTAGACGAAAGCCAACACGGCTCCCGCAACGACTGTCCACTGCAGCGCAGGAGATTGCGCCGCGCCCATCACCACTTCCCACATATCTCGCTGTCTCCCGCGACTTGGGACCAACATACGCGAACGGCTTTAAGAAAGCCTTCTCCAAAGATTTCGCAGAAGTAATTCCGCGGCGAATTTTCGCCTGCACTCTTTGGAAAGACCTGTCACGCGAGAGCCGTTTGGCCCTGCTCCGCGACAAGCGCCCGCTCGCGTTCTGCACATAACGAGCACGCGCGGACTCCTGTTGTTCCGCTTGCGGCGCGATATCATTCGATGGCAGGTGCTCTGCATGGCGAAGGGACCACTCAAACAGCCTCCAGGCTCGCCGCGCGCATGGCAGCGTATGCTGTCTGGCCGCCGGCTCGACCTGCTTGATCCATCGCCGCTGGATATCGAGATTGAGGATATCGCTCACGGCCTGGCGCGTGTGGCGCGGTGGAACGGGCAGACCAAGGGCGACCACGCGTTTTCCGTGGCGCAGCATTCGGTGCTTGTCGCTTCTCTGGTTGGCGACCTGTGGCCCGCGACATCGTCGGCCGACCTTCTCGGCGCGCTGCTGCACGATGCGCCCGAATACGTGATCGGCGACATGATCTCGCCATTCAAGACCGCGCTGGGGGTCGACTATCGCCAGTTCGAGGGCCGGCTGGATGCAGCCATCCGCCTGCGCTTCGGCCTTACGCCGCGGATAGCCGATGAGGTTCGCGTGCGCGTCAAACAGGCCGACCAGGCTGCGGCTTTCTACGAAGCGACGCGTCTCGCAGGCTTCGATATTGATGAAGCGCTTACCTTTTTCGGCGCTCCTCCGCCTGGAGCTGCGCCAGACATGACGCCGCTGTCGCCTAATGATGCGCAGGCCTTGTTTCTGGCGCGTTTCGAGGCGCTGATGACGAAAATCGACGCCGGGACTCCGTCGAAAAAGGGTTGAGCCGGAATGGCGATCTGGATTTCCTCCCTCGCGCTCGCGCCCGACATCGTGGGCAAGGTGCGCCCCTCGCGGGTGGTAAGCCTGCTGTCGCCCTACGATACTTTCCCGACCTTCACCGGGCTTGGCGATGGCTGCCACCTCCAGGTGCCGATCCACGACATCACCCAGGATGTCGGCGACTGGCGTGCGCCGGGCGCGGAAGATGCAGAGCGGCTGATCCGGTTTGTGGAGACATGGGATCGCGCGGCGCCGATGCTGATCCATTGCTGGGCCGGCATCTCGCGCTCGACGGCCAGCGCCTTCATCACCGCCTGCGTTCACAATCCGTCAACCGATGAGGGCGAGATAGCCGAGGCCCTGCGCGCCGCCTCGCCAACGGCCTTCCCCAACCCCCGCCTCGTTGCGCATGCAGACGCCATGCTCGGCCGGAATGGGCGCATGGCGCGGGCGGTAGCAAGGATCGGCAAAGGTCAGCCGTCGGAAGAAGCCCATCCCTTCTTCATTCCGTCGATCTTCAAATGATGACGCCCATCGCCGTCGGCCTTTCCGCCGTGATCGTCGCCGCCGACGCAAACGGCCCCTACGCGCTCGAGACGCGCAACGCCGACAACACGACCGGCCTTCCCCATGGCCGCTTCGATCCGCAGGGTCATCGCACATTCGAGCTCGGTCTGCGGGACTGGGTGCGGGCTCAGACCGGGTTCGAACCCGGCTATGTCGAGCAACTCTACACGTTCGGCGACCGCGGGCGGGAACTGCCGCAGGCCGAACTCGGCGATGCACCCTCCGGCGCCCGCCTGATTTCGGTCGGTTATCTTGGCCTCACGCCCGAGCGCACCGACATCTCGGCGTTCGACGCAGTCTGGCGCGACTGGTACCGCCACTTCCCATGGGAGGACCACCGCAAGGGCCGGCCGGAACTCATCGACGAAACCATCGCTCCCGCGCTTGCGGCATGGGCTTCGGCCAACAGCAAGGACAGCACGGCGCGGGCATCCCGCATTGCGCTGGCTTTCGGGCTGGAAGGCCGGCCGTGGATCGAGGAACGCACGCTCGAACGATACGAGCTTCTCTACGAAGCGGGCATCGCGCCAGAAGCCATGCGCGATCGCGGGCAGAAGTCCACGAAAGCGGCAGCAGGCGCGCTCGGCGAACCCATGATCTCCGACCACCGCCGCATTCTCGCGACCGCGATCGGCCGCCTGCGCGGCAAGATCAAATACCGGCCCGTCGTGTTCGAGCTGATGCCCGAACGCTTCACGCTGCTGGATCTGCAGAAGGTCGTCGAGGCGATCCTCGGCCTGCCGCTGCACAAGCAGAACTTTCGGCGGTCACTCGACCGGTCGGGACTGGTCGAAGGCCTCGGCAGCTTCACGCAGGCAACCGGCGGCCGGCCCGCGGAACTTTTCCGCTTCCGGCGTGAGGCTCTGCGCGAAGGCCATGTCTCGGGCGTGCAGACGCCAAGGGGCTGACGACCGGCAAATCTTTCCTCTCGACCGCATTCCGCTTTTGTGAGATTATACTTATGCTCAAGTTGAGTTTAAGTAGGGCTGATCGACCGGGGAGCGCCTTTCCATTGAAAGGCATTTTTTCGGGCCCACTTTATGCTCAGTTTGAGCACAAGGCTGGAAGGGACCATATATGGCCCGCGTCATCGAATTCGGTCACGGCTGCGATATCCCCGCCGCCCGCCGCCGCCCGACGGCTGCTGAAGCCCGCGGGCTTGCCTATGACGCCGAGGCGAAAGCCGCGGTCGATCATCTGTATCCACAGGTGAAGGATTTCGTGACGCCGATGGAATGGCCGGCGATCGCACCGTTTGTATTCCACATCAACAAACTCAAAGCGCAGCGCGGGGCCGTGATCCTCGCCCACAATTACATGACGCCCGACATCTTCGCCCTGGTCGGCGATTTCCGGGGCGACAGCCTGCAGCTGGCCCGTGAAGCCGCCCGGACCAACGCGAAAGTCATCGTCCAGGCCGGCGTTCATTTCATGGCCGAAACGTCGAAAATCCTGAGCCCTGACAAGACGGTGCTGATCCCGGACCTGCGCGCGGGCTGCTCGCTGGCGGCTTCGGTCACCGGCGCCGACGTGCGCCTAATCCGGGCCAAATATCCCGGTCTCCCGATCGTGACCTATGTGAACACGACCGCCGAAGTGAAGGCCGAGTGCGACATCACCTGCACCTCGTCCAACGCGGTTCAGGTGGTCGAGCACGTCGCCAAAAAATGGGGCGTGGACAAGGTCATCCTTATCCCCGACGAGTTCCTGGCCAAGAACGTTGCCGCCAACACGGATGTGAAAATCATCGCCTGGAAAGGCCGCTGCGAGGTTCATGAGCGGTTTTCAGGCGAGGATGTGAGGCAAATTCGGGATGCCCATCCGGGCGTCATTGTGCTCGCGCACCCGGAATGTCCTCCAGATGTCCTTGAAGAAGCCGATTTTGCGGGCTCAACTTCAGCGCTCGCGCATTACGTGAAGCAGACCACGGCGAAAAAGGTCGTTCTGCTCACCGAATGCTCGATGAGCGACAATGTCGCCGCGGAAAACCCCGGCGTGGAGTTTGTGAAGCCATGCAACCTGTGCCCGCACATGAAACGCATCTCGCTGGAGAACATCTACGACGCGCTCCTGCACATGAAGCACGAGGTGAAGGTTCCGGAGGACATCCGGATTCGCGCCAAGGCGGCGATCGACGCCATGCTCGCTTTGCCCAAGCCGAAGGAGTTTCCGAAGTTCAAGGTGCACAGCCACGCCGCCGTGCCGGTGGAGCTCATTTGAAACGGCTCGCCGCCATCTTTGGATGCTCCGTGGCGTTGACAGCCTGCTCGCCCGCTTTCGCCGATGATCTCACCGGCGACTGGCTGTTCGACACCTCGAAGTTCGCCGAGGACGACTGCCAGATCTCCGGCCGCATCACGTTCAAGGAAACGTCGATCAAGAACACCTACAGCTGCAAGTTCGAGTCAGAACAGATCTGCGGCAAGCTGAACGGCAATCTCTACATCCGCGTGCAACAGTCCTGCACGGCGCAGCGCACTGGCAAGCAGATCGCGATCAAGACGGTCGTCGACAAGGTGCTCGAGCGCCGCCCGAACATTCCGCCGGAACTCGCACTGCAGAACTATCTCGCCGACAACTTCATCCTGCAGATGCAGAAGAACCTGCAGGAGATGGTCGGCAGCCATTACGACGAGCAACGCCAGCTCAAGGCCCGTTTCTGGCGCGACATCGAACTGATCTCTTGAGGCGCAACGCGGGGGCGGCATGAAGCATTTCTCCGCTGCGCGCCTCGCCGCCGCTTCCATCGCCGTCGCCGCCTCCGCCCTTCCCGCTTTTGCGGACAAGCCGCCGGACATTTCGGGACGCTGGAAATTCAAGACCGTTCTCGAGAGCAAGGGCTGCGTCATCACCGGCGACATCCAGTTCCGGAAAGCTCCGGCGCCGCTGGACTATGTCTGCACTTTTCGATCTCGCGAGGACTGCGATCGCGACCCGCCGACCTTCACAGAGGTCGACCAGTCGTGCATGGCCCGCGTGAAGGGCGACGAGATCGCCATCACCAGCAAGGTCGAGAAGATCACGTCCGCCGGGCCGCCGGCGTTCGCCAAGGACATGATCGAAAACCAGAACTACCAGGCCGACAATTTCGTCGTGCGCTACGAAAAGGGCGACCTGGTCGGCCTGTTCCACTCCATCCGCCAGGCGGCCGTGAGGTTCTGGCGCGATGTGGATCTCGTCTCATGAGACTTGCGCGTATTGCCCTGTCCCTCGCCATCGCCTGCGCGATTGTTCCGGCCGCTTCGGCGCAGCTGAAGAAAGCGCCGTCGCCGGAAGGCGTGTGGGAATTCAAGACCGTCGAGCTGTATGACAGCTGCACGATCTCCGGCCAGATGGAGATCAGGCGCAAAGGCGACAAAGACTCGAAAAAGTACGCCTGCACCTTCCGCGCCGTGCAGGCCTGCACGAAGGGCGTGATCCGGACGATCCACACCGACCAGAGCTGCTCGGCCACGCAGGCGGGAAGCCAGATCAACATCGTCAGCAAGGTCGACAGAATCGTCTCGACCGACCCCGCCGACCTGATGAGAGACATGTTCGTGCGGTACACCCCGGACAATTTCAAGGTCTCGATCAATCCGCGCGGCGACGAGATGACCGGCATGTTCGAAAGCCAGGGCGAGGCGCCGGTGACGTTCCGCCGGAAGCAGGAACTAGTTTCGTGACCAAGACCCGCGACATCCTGATCATCGGCGGAGGCCTCGCCGGGCTTTTTCTCGCGCTGAAGCTCGCGCCGAGGAAATGCACGGTGATCGCGCTGGCGCCGATCGGCCAGGCTGCCGCGTCCGCCTGGGCCCAGGGCGGGCTTGCCGCCGCGATGTCGCCCGAGGACAACACTTCGCTTCATGCAGCCGACACTGTCGCGGCGGGCGCAGGCATCGTCGATGCGGTGGTTGCACGGCTGATCGCCGAAGATGGGCCGGCCCGCGTGCGCGACCTTCTGGCCATGGGCGTTCCGTTCGACCGCACGGCCGATGGCGAGCTGGCGTTGTCGATGGAAGCGGCACACTCCAGGGCGCGCGTGGCGCGGGTGTCAGGCGATCTGGCCGGCAAGGCGATCATGGAGGCGCTGAGCTATGCGGTCGCCGCCGCCTCGCACATCGAGGTGATCGAAGGCGTCAAGGCGCTGAGCCTGCTGCAGGATTCCAACGGGCGCGTCGCCGGCGTCCTCGGCGAGGAGTTCGGCGGCGATATCATCCAGCTTCGCGCGGCAGAGACGATCCTGTGCGCCGGCGGGTCCGGCGGGCTTTATGCGATCACCACCAATCCCAAAACGTCGCGCGGCGATGCCGTGGCGATGGCCTACCAGGCCGGCGCGCTGATCGCGGATCCGGAATTCGTGCAGTTCCATCCGACCGCGATCGATATCGGCCGCGATCCGGCGCCGCTGGCGACCGAGGCGCTTCGTGGCGAAGGCGCGCATCTGGTCGACGCTGCGGGCCGCGCCTTCATGGTGAGCTATCACAAGCTCGGCGATCTTGCCCCGCGCGACGAGGTTGCGCGCGCGATCCATTCGGAGCGCGGGGCGGGGCGCGGCGCGTTTCTCGACTGCACCAAGGCTGTCGGCAGACATTTCCCGGAGCGCTTCCCCACCGTGTTCGAGGCCTGTATGTCGGCGGCGATCGATCCGCGCATTGCGCCGATCCCGGTTGCGCCGGCGATGCACTACCACATGGGCGGGATCGTCACGGACCTCTGGGCGCGGACTTCGCTGGAAGGGCTTTCGGCCTGCGGCGAGAGCGCATCGACCGGAGCGCACGGCGCCAATCGGCTTGCGTCCAATTCGCTGCTCGAAGCCGTCGTCTTTGCCGAGCGCGCGGCGCGCAGGCTGAAGGATGCGATTGTCACGCAGCCCGGCGAGGCGACAGCGATTGCGCCGCCGGAGCTGGGCGAGCTGTCGCTGACCGAATTGCGCAAGCGGATGCATGGACAGGTTGGCGTGGTGCGCGAGGCCAAGGGGCTTGCGGCGACGCTCGACTGGATCAAGGCGGCTTTCGACGGTGTCGGGCCGGCGCGGTCGCTGATTGCGGCGCAGCTGATTGTCTGCGGCGCCCTCGCCCGCGAGGAATCGCGCGGCGGCCATTATCGTTCGGACTTCCCGGAGACCAGGGCGCCCCACCGCACCTTCGTGCGGCGCGGCGAGGATGGACTGCCGCTGATCCACCATTCCCCGATTGCGCCTGACACTTCACCTGACCAGGCGGCTGAGTGACGGACATGACATGAGCGATGTACTGCCTATCCCCGGCCTGCCTGACCTGATCATCGAGCCGCTGGTGCGCCTCGCGCTGACCGAGGATCTCGGGCGCGGCGGCGACATCACGACGGACGCGGTGATCCCGGCGGACACGAAGATGAGGGCCGTGGTGCGCGCGCGCGAGGCAGGCCTGGCGGCGGGATATGATGCGGCGCGGCTTGCTCTCAAACTTGTCGATCCCCAGGCGACGTGGACAACGCTAGTTGGGGAAGGCGTTGCGTTTTCCAACGGCGCCCAGCTGATCCGTATCGAAGGATCGGCGCGGTCGGTCCTGATCGCCGAGCGCACAATGCTGAACTTCATCGGACCGCTGTCGGGCGTTGCGACACTGACGAGCAGGTTTGTCGAGCAGGTGAAAGGCACGCATGCGAAGATCGTCTGCACACGCAAGACCACGCCGGGATTCCGCGCGCTGGAAAAACGCGCGGTGAGATTGGGCGGGGGGGTGAACCATCGGCTGGGGCTGGATGATGCGATCCTCATCAAGGACAATCACATCGCCGCTGCGGGAGGAGTCGCCGCCGCTCTCAAGCGCGCGCGGGCTTCGGTTGGGCATTTGCGGTCGATCGAGATCGAGGTGGAAAACCTGGATCAGCTTCGCGAAGCGCTGAAGCATTCGCCGGATGCGATCCTGCTCGACAACATGTCGACGGCGATGCTCAAGGAAGCGGTTGGGATCGTCGGCGGAAAAGCCAAGACCGAGGCCTCGGGCGGCGTGAGGCTCGATACCGTGAAGGCGATCGCGGAAACTGGCGTCGACTATATTTCGGTGGGGGCCCTCACCCACTCGGCGGTCAATCTGGATGTGGGTCTCGACTACGAGGCTTAGAGCGCCTGGCGGGTATCCGGGGCGGACGAGGCCGGGACGATGGCCGGCAGGCCCGACTGCTGGGCGGTGATCTTGACCAGGGCGGCTTCGGCCAGCCTGTCAGCGTCGTTGACCGGCGGCGAGATCGCCACGGCTTCGGTAACGGCCGGCTGGCTGACCGGTCCGAGGATGGTTCCATCGGCGGCGACGGCGAGCGGAACGGTCATCGGCTGGTCGGAACCCCGGCTGGCCGCCAGAGCGATGCGCGTGCGGTTCCATTCCGCGCCCGTCTTCGGGAAGCGGTAGAAGATATGGGTCCCGATCGTGGCCGTCTCGACCAGGCTGGGGCTCCAGTACGGGTTCACATAGTCCGTATGGTAGTGCGTCGCGTTGTTGGTGATCGGCTTGCTGAGGCCCATCGCGACGTGGAGAGCGACCGCGCGGGCGCGGTCCCAGGCTTCGCCGCGCGGCTTGGAGCGGAGTGAGCCGTCGCAGGTAAAGGTGAACTGGCAGCCCGTCGTGCGGTAGCGGCCCTGGAAGACCACGCCGCAGACGGTTTTCGGGAAGTTGGGGTCGCGGACGCGGTTCATGACCACTTCGGCGACGGCCATCTGACCCTTCGGGCTTTCCGAGCGGGCTTCGTAGTAGACCGCCTCGGCCAGGCAATCGAGCTCTGCCTGTTCATGGGCGGCGAAGCCGAGGTTCTCGGCGGTGAAATCAGCGAGGCTCTTGATGGCCATGGAATCGCGGGCCCGGAGCGGAAGGGCGGCGAGGCCGGCGTTCGGGGACTGGTCCAGGGTAAAGCTGACCGACTGGAACAGCGCCGTCGGGTTGGCCTTGTTGCTGAACGAAACGTGCTGCACCGCGGCAGGGCCGCCGGCGCCGAGCGACTGGGCAAGGACGATCGCGTCCGCCCGATAGGCTTCTTCGGACTTCTGGGCTTCGAAACGTTGAGCGATGACCGGGCCTGCGGCGACGAACGCAAACGCGCTCGCGGCGATAACAACTGCACGCTGCCTGGCCTGACGTCTTTCGGCGTCGGACATGGTAACCCACCACCTAACGACGGCTGTGGACGCCGCCTTGAGATGGGCGAGAGTAAGGTTCGATGCTTGATCGAGGTTTAACACCCCAGCTTCCCCTTAATCATCGTAAACGCAAACATTGCGTCAGGACGCCCGCGCGCGTCCGGAATTGACACTCCAACACCATCTGTCGCTGTTCTCGTTTTTGAGGCTGTGCGACGTCAGCCGCCCTATCAGGGCCTTTGTATACTGGGCAAGTCCAGGCCCGCAGTCCCCCCAGCCTCGCAAGTCCCTTGCCACATTACGTAGCCGTCAGGAACGCTCGCGCGGACGGGGAAAAATTAATCTTTGCCGTTTACGAATAGCCCCTCTTTTCAAGCCCATGGCCCTGGTCAGGGGAGTCCACATAGGTCCTGGAGACCTATGGGCAACACTGGGCGGGATTCATTCTGACAGCGAGTTGATGGCTGTTTTTCAGGAGAACGCTGGGGAAAGAGGCAGTTGTGGATAAATCGTGCTCAAGGCACGCGATCCCGGCCCGCGCCGTTTCGCAGCGCAGATCCGGGACGAGCAGGTTGGAGACGGCTGCGCCCGATCAGGCTGACGACCAGAACATTTCCCAGACAGGACAGAAGAGTTCGGCCGCCCGTTCGCGCGCGGATCGCAGCGCATCGGTGAGCATCGGCCGCCTCGATCGCTGACGATCAACCAGCAGCCGTTCGGCATTAGGGTTAGCACGCGCGCGGAGGCGAAACGCCAGCCGGCGGGCGAAGGGCGCGGGGCTCACCACGACGCGGATCGCGGCCTCGAGCCGGCGCGCCAGCGGCAATGTCGCGTGAAGCACCCGGCGGTCGCGCGCCTCAGCTCATCGCAGCAGAAATACGATTTGAGCGGTGGAAGATTGGGGTTGGCCGGATGGCGACGGCGGCCGGTTCGTGGCGCACACGGAATGACCTGGAAGGACACGTTCCACGTCTCAGGGCGGCCGAGGTCACACGATGGAGGCGCGCGGCGGGTCGCGGCCTTCGTCCGGGCCTTCGCAGCTGCAGCGTCCTTTCCTGCGCGCAGCTTTCGCTGTGGCAGCGCCTGCGAGACGAGAAGCGACAGCGCCTCGACCAGCAGGAGGCGGCGCAGCAGCAGCTCCAGCGGCCGGAGCCAGTCGAGCAGCTGGAACTTGCGCGACTGCCAGGTCTGCGCCGAGCTGGCAATGAGCTTCGGCGACCGGAAAATGTTGAGGAGGAAGACCAGCAGGTAACGGGCGCTGTCGATCAGGTCGGGCGACAGGGGATCGAGCAGGCCGGCTGGGTAAGGCGGGCCGCAGTTTTCCGGCACACGGGTTTCGGCATAGGGATCGCGATCGGGCTCGTTCGGGTCGTAGGGGGCGCCGTCTTCCCATTCCTGTTCCACGATCACCTGTGCGGGTTTGGGCGCGGGCTCGGCGTCAGCCGGGAGGGCGGCTGGCTCTGCGGATTCGAGAGGCGTGGTCTCGTAGGCCATGCGCTCAGTATTGCTCCGCGCCAGGGCCCCGCGGCGTAAGTTTCCGCAATTTTTCTGCACGCGCTGGTCAGTGCGTTGAGATTGCTGAGGAGTTTTTTCACGGGCGCAGCGAGACGTGTGGGCCCGGTATGCATTGCATCCCACACCCTGCCCGCTTGCCGGGCCTACCTCGCAGGGTTCATCCGGTGTAGGCTCGGCGCGCTGGCTGCACTTCTGTCCGCCCGGCGCCTCCCACCGGAACGGGCAGCTTCCAGCGACCGTTTGATCCTTGTCACCGGGTAATCCAGGGAGGAGTGACTCATGCCCCTATCGCAACCGACGCCGGTCTTCGTCCTGATCGGCATCATCGCGCTCGCCGTCATGGCGGCCTCTGTCTATGTCGGCGTCACCGCCGAAATGGACGCCGGCAAACCGCCCGCCGCCGTCGCGACGACCGAGCCAGCGCCGGCAACGCCGCCGGCGAACTGAGACGTCGATTTCAGGAGCGCTGGGGTGAGACGCAAAGCGTCGAACGCCCGGCAGAGGCCGCATAGCGGCCTATTGATCGTTGTCGGAATTGCCGGCTTGCGCCGGCGCTGCCAGGCGTTCGACGCTTCGCGTCTCTCCCCAGCGCTCCCAGCTTCACCAGATGTAAGCGAGCTCTACCCAGACGTGGTAGTGCGTGCCGCTAGTGTCGGTGTGCTCTTCAAGGACGCTGGCCCATTCGAGGTCTTCGTAGGTTCCGGTTCCCGAATAGAGCGTGCCGGTCAGTGTGCGCCAGCCGTCGGTGGGGGCGGCTTCGGCGGACACTGTCTTGGACTGCCAGCCTGGAAGGCATGAGCTGATGGCGCCGGCCAGCGCATTCCGGGCGTCGGACGCCGAGGCGTAGGAGCTGAACTGGTAGCCGCACGAATAGACCGAGTCCCACTCGTAGTTGAGGCCGCAGTCATCCGCGCCGCTGAGCTTGTAGGTCGCCTTATAATGTTCGTCGTCGATCTCTTCGCCGGTTATGCCATCGAAATCGTCGAGACCTTCGGTGTTGATCCGGTTGATCTCGCTGCATGACACCTGTGCGTTGGCCGCAGGCGCGAGAGCGAGACCGCCAATGGCGGCCAGCGCGAGTATGAGTTTCATGTTCAGCCCTTGCCTTCTTCCCAGCGAGGATAGTGTTCCTCGACAGGGACAGGCGCAAGCGCGCGCTGAGATCAGCGCGTCTTCTTCAGCACGGCGTGCGCTGCGGCAAGGCGGGCGACGGGGACGCGGTAGGGAGAGGCCGACACATAGTCGAGCCCGACTTCCTCGAAGAAGAAGATCGAGGCCGGATCGCCGCCGTGTTCGCCGCAGACGCCGAGCTTGATGCGCGGGCGGGCGTTGCGGCCGCGGGTGCAGCCGATGCGAACGAGCTCGCCGACGCCGTCGCGGTCGATCGAGACGAAGGGGTCTTTCTCGTAGATGCCCTTTTCCTCGTAGGTCTTGAGGAAGCGGGCCGCGTCGTCGCGGCTGATGCCGAGCGCGGTCTGCGTGAGATCGTTGGTGCCGAAGGAGAAGAATTCGGCTTCTTCCGCGATTTCTGCGGCACGGAGGGCGGCGCGCGGAAGTTCGATCATCGTGCCGACGAGGTATTCGACCTGGGCGGCGCGTTCCTGGAAGACTTTCTCTGCGGTCGATACGACAAGCGCGCGCATAAGCTCGAGCTCGCGCTTCGTCGCCACAAGCGGAATCATGATTTCCGGAACGGGCGCCTTGCCGGTTTTTGCGACATCGAGGGCGGCTTCGAAAATGGCGCGGGCCTGCATCTCGTAGATTTCGGGATAGGTCACGCCGAGGCGGCAGCCGCGGTGGCCGAGCATGGGGTTCGACTCGTGCAGTTCGGCGGCGCGGGCCTTGAGAAGCTCGGCGGAGACGCCGGACTGCCTGGCGACGCCGGCGATGTCTTCGTCGGTGTGCGGCAGGAATTCGTGCAGCGGAGGATCGAGCAGCCGGATCGTCACCGGCAGGCCGGCCATGATGCGGAAGATCTCGGCGAAGTCGGCGCGCTGCATCGGCAGGAGCTTGTCGAGCGCCTTGCGGCGGCCGCGCTCGTCGTTGGCGAGGATCATCTCGCGCACGACGGGGATGCGCTCCGCGTCGAAGAACATGTGTTCGGTGCGGCAGAGGCCGATGCCTTCGGCGCCGAACTTGCGCGCGGTTTCAGCATCGAGCGGCGTTTCGGCGTTGGCGCGCACCTTCATGCGGCGCGACTGGTCCGCCCAGCCCATGAGTTCGGCGAAGTCGCCGCCGAGCAGCGGTTCGACCATCTTCACAGCGCCGACCAGCACCTGGCCCTTGGCGCCGTCGACGGTGATGACGTCGCCCTTCTTGAGCGTGCGCGAGCCGACGCGGACCGTGCCGCGTTCGGCATCGATCTGCAGGGCGCCGGCGCCGCAGACGCACGGACGGCCCATGCCGCGCGCGACGACGGCGGCGTGGCTGGTCATCCCGCCGCGGGCGGTGACGATGGCTTTGGCGGCGTGCATGCCTTGAATGTCTTCAGGTGATGTCTCGATACGGACGAGGATGACGGCCACGCCTTTGGCGGCGAGAGCGACGGCGTCTGCAGGTTCGAACACGACCTGGCCGACGGCGGCGCCGGGCGAGGCCGGCAGGCCCTTCACGAAGACATCGCGCACGGCGTCGCCGGCGATGGCGGGGTGAAGCAGTTGATCAAGTTGCGCCGGGTCGAGGCGGAGGACGGCTTCTTCCCTGGTGATCAGGCCTTCGCGGCACATGTCGACGGCAAGCTTGAGGGCGGCCTGCGCGGTGCGTTTGCCGTTGCGGGTCTGCAGCATGTAGAGCGCGCCCTGCTCCACCGTGAACTCGATGTCCTGCATGTCGCGATAGTGGGTTTCGAGTCTCTCAGCGACCGCGGTGAGCTGGGCGTAGACCTTGGGCATCGCCTGTTCGAGCGACTTGTCTTCGGACTTGAGGGCGGCCTTGCGCGCATCGGAGATCGGCGCGGGGGTGCGGATGCCGGCGACGACATCTTCGCCCTGCGCATTGACCAGATACTCGCCGTAGAAATGCTTCTCGCCGGTTGACGGGTCGCGCGTGAAGGCGACGCCGGTGGCGGAGTTGTCGCCCATATTGCCGAACACCATCGACTGCACGTTGACGGCGGTGCCCCAGGATTCCGGAATGTCGTTGAGGCGGCGGTAGGTGACGGCGCGGTCGTTCATCCAGCTGGAGAACACGGCGCCGATGGCGCCCCAGAGCTGGTCTTTCGGCTCCTGCGGGAAGTCGCGGCCGAGGCGCTTCACGATGGCGCGCTTGTAGAGGTTGATCACTTCCATCCAGCTCTCGGCGCCCAACTCCGTGTCGAGGTTGAGGTCGTGGCTTTCCTTGTAGTCGTCGAGGATGTGCTCGAACTCGTCGTGCGGGATGGAGAGCACGACGTTGGAATACATCTGGATAAAGCGGCGATAGCTGTCATAGGCGAAGCGGCGGTCGCCGGAGAGTTTCGAGAGACCTTCTGCGGTCTGGTCGTTGAGGCCGAGATTGAGGACCGTATCCATCATGCCGGGCATCGACGCGCGGCTGCCTGAGCGGACGGAGACCAGCAAGGGGTTGGACGGGTCGCCGAATTTCTTGCCCGTGCGGCCTTCCAGGGCTCGAAGAGCGTCAGCAACCTGCGCTTCGAGCTCGGCCGGGTATTTCTTCCTCAGCTGGTAGAAGACGGTGCAGACTTCGGTGGTGATGGTGAAGCCCGGCGGGACCGGCAGGCCCAGTTTGGACATTTCGGCGAGGTTGGCGCCCTTGCCGCCCAACAGGTTCTTCATCGAAGCATCGCCATCCGAGGCGCCGCCGCCGAAATCGTAGACCCATTTTGTGGCGAGTTGAGACATTACCGACGTTCCTACTTCACTCCGCCCTATCCCCGCTCATCCCGACGAAAGTCGGGACCCAGGGCAGGCAGCGGGCCTTGTTCCGCTTTTTGGGCTGCAGCTCCAATTCCGTGCACGTGTCCACACCGTTCCTGGGTCCCGACTTTCGTCGGGATGAGCGGGGTTGGACCTGTGCATCGAACGAGAGACTACCTCCTCTAACCTTCAATCCGCGAGAAGTCCGCAACGCGATTCAGCGCGTCCCTCACCTGGGCAAGCAATCTGAGGCGGTTGATGCGGAGGAGAGGGTCGTCCGCGTTCACCGTAACCTTGCTCGAAGAAAGCATCTACCGGGCCACGGAGTTTCGAGAGGGCCTTCATAGCCCCTGCGAAATCTTCCTTTTCGAGCGCCGAGGAGGCTTCGGGCGCCGCTTTTTCGAGCGCGGCGTGGAGCGCTTTTTCCTCGTCCTGCTTCATGGTGAGGGTGTTGACCCGACCGGTGAGCAGGCTGGGGTCCGCCTCTTTCTTCTCCTCGGCCTTGAGGATGTTGGCGGCGCGCTTGTAGCCGGCGAGCAGGTTCTTGCCGTCCTCGGTATCGAGGAATGCGCCGAGGGCTTCGACGCGCTTCACGATGAGGACGAGGTCGTCCTCGCCGAGCGCGAAGACAGCGTCGATGAGGTCGTGACGCGCGCCCTGTTCGCGGAGGTGGACCTTGAGGCGGTCGGCGAAGAAGGAGAGGAGGTCTTTGTCCAAATGCTCGTCAAATGCCTCGTAAAGGGCTCGTCGAATATTGGGCCGCGCGCGTCCACGCTCATCGCTTCCAGCTCCGCAGACAAGATCATATGCCAGTTTCGCCATCGTGGTGAGCTGAAGCCTAACCGGCAGGTGCTCGTTGAGGACAATTCGAATTGCGCCAAGCGCAGCGCGGCGCAGCCCGAATGGATCCTTGGAGCCGGTGGGCTTTTCACCGATTGCCCAGAAGCCAACGAGCGTGTCGAGCTTGTCGGCAAGTGCAACGGCGACGCCTATAGGGTTTGTTGGAATCTCGTCGCTGGGGCCCTTCGGCCTGTAGTGATCGCGCACCGCATCCGCGATTACCTGCGGCTCGCCCTGCAGCGTTGCGTAGTAGCGACCCATGACGCCTTCGAGTTCGGCGAATTCGCCGACCATGTCGGAGACGAGGTCGCATTTGGCGAGTTTGGCGGCGCGTTCGGCCTGCGCGGGATCAGCGCCGACTTTCGGCGCGAGTTCCTTGGCGAGCGCCATGACGCGCTCGGCCTTGTCTTTCACCGTGCCGAGTTTTTCGTGGAAGACGATACTGCCCAGCTTCTCGAAGCGCGATTCCAGCGAGATCTTGCGGTCATTGTCCCAGAAAAATCTCGCGTCGTTCAAGCGCGCCGACAGCACGCGCGAATTGCCCGCCGCGATCTTTTCGCCGCCATCCGCCGCGTCGAGGTTGGCGACGACAATGAACTTCGGAGCTAGGCCGCCGTCCTTCTTCGCGGGATCGCGCACGGCGAAGTATTTCTGGTGCGTGCGCATGGAGAGCTTGATGACCTCCGGCGGGAGATCGAGGAAGGACTTGTCCATGTCGCCGATGATGACGACGGGGTGTTCGGCAAGGCCGGCGACTTCTTCCAGCAGGCCGATGTCTTCGACGAGTTCGAGGTTCTGCGCGGCGCAGAGCTGCTTTGCGTCGTGGAGGATGATCTCTTTCCGCTCCTCGCGGTCGAGGAAGACGCGGCCCTTGTTCTTGAGCACGTCGGAATAGTCGTCCCAGCGGCGCACTTTATATGGGCCGCGACCCATGACGCGATGGCCTTCGGTGATGTTGTCTGACTTGATGCCGTCGATCTCGAACGGCACGACTTCGCCGTCGAAGGTGCAGAGAATGCGCGAGATGGGGCGGACCCAGCGCAGGTCTCCAGATCCCCAGCGCATCGACTTGGGCCAGTGGAAGTTGCGGACGATCTGCGGCACGAGTTCGGCAATGAGAGAGGCCGTCTCCCTGCCCGGCTTGGCGAGGTGGGCGATGTAGATCTTGCCCTTCTTGGGGACGTCGTGGAGGTGAGCTTCCGCGATCGACTTGAGGCCGGCCTTTTTCATGAAGCCCTGGATGGCGGCATCCGGCGCGCCTTCCTTGGGACCCTGGATGTCTTCGGTGACGTCGGCGGACTTGACCGGCAGGCCTTCGACCACGGCGACGAGGCGGCGCGGACCACTGAACCCTTTGATTCCTTCCGGGATGAGGCCGGCGGCGGTGAGGCCGTCCATCAGGGCCTTCACGAGGTCGGCTTCCGCCTTCGCCTGCATGCGCGCGGGTATCTCTTCCGAGAGGATTTCAAGGAGAAGCTGGGGCATGCCGGGACGTTGGGACCGCTTGTCTTTTTGCTGGTTGGGGAGTGCAGCGGAATGGCCGGATTGGCAAGGGCGGAGGGGATTTTCCCGGGCAATTGGGCTATCATGAGCGCATGACCCTTGCCTTCGATTTCTATTTCTCGTTCCGCAGCCCCTATTCGTATCTGGCGACGCCGCAGATCGAGGCGATGCTGGCGGCCTATGATGCGCGCGCCGACATGCGGATCGTGCGGCCGATCGCGGTGCGCATTCCCGGCTTCTTCGAGACGGTGAACCCGCTGTGGCCGCCCTATCTCGGGAAAGACTGCAAGCGGATCGCCGAGATTAACGGCATTCCCTATCGCTGGCCCCGGCCCGACCCGATCGTGCAGGACCGCGAGACGCGCAGCGTCGCGAAGGACCAGCCCTACATCATGCGGGTGAGCCGGTTGGGCGCGCTGGCGGCGGAACGCGGCAAGGGTTTCGAGTTCGTGCGGGCGGCCTCGCGCATGATGTGGTCGGGCGAGGCGGAGGGCTGGCACGAGGGCGGCCGGCTGGCGGCGTGCGCCGATGCGGTCGGGCTGGACGGCGCGGAGCTGGAGGCGGAAGCCGCGGCGCATCCGTTGCGGCTGGACAGGATCATCGAGGATAACGAAGAGGCGCAGCAGAAGGCGGGCCACTGGGGCGTGCCGCTCTTCGTGTTCGAGGGCGAGCCGTTCTTCGGGCAGGACCGGATCGACCACCTGTTGTGGCGGATGAAGCAGCGCGGGTTGCAGGAGCGGTGAGCCCGCCTACTCCGCCCGGTGCGCAGGATCGGGCTGGATGATCGGGTCGACGTGGATTTCCAACGCTTCGAATTCGGCGAAGAGATCGCCGGCTTCGACGAGGGCGTTGAGCGGGGCGTAGTCGCAGCAGGCGGCGAAGCGGGCCCACATCGCCTGGACGCGCGGATTGGCGTGCGCCTCCTCGATGGCGGCGGGCGAGGCCCATTCGAAGATTTCGAGGACCGTTCCGTCCTTCGCCCGCATCAGCACGGGATGGCGATCAGTGGCGAGGCCTTCGGAGCGCAGCAGATGCACGTGGTCGCGCAGTTCGGCGAGCAGCACGCCTTCCTTTCCGGGCTTGGGCCGGTAGGCGACGATGACGATGCGGGGAATGCTCATGTCGGATTTTCTCCGAACAGCGAGCGGAGGCCTTCGGCCTGCTCGGCGGGCATGCGGGGCAGCATGATGCGGGTGGTGTAGTGGCCGATCAGCTCCTCGCCGCGCAGGAAGGACCAGTCGACGATCTGCTTTTCGCCGAAGTCCATGATGGCGCCGCCGCGCAGCTCGCCGAGATATTTGGGATCGACCATCAGCTCGCCTTTGATGGTGTCGAAGTCGCGGGCGATGTTCTCGACCCAGGCGTCTTCGGTTCCTTCCTGTCCGTCGCGGCGCTGGAAGGCGACCTTCAGGGAGAAGTCGTACTCATCGACCTCAGGCGCCTCGAAATGCTCCCAGAAATAGGCAAGCTCGCCGCGCGCCTGGTCGGACGCGGCGGCAAGATCCTTCTGGTATTTCGCCTCGGCCGCGGCCTGATCATCGCCGCCCGAGCAGGCGGCGAGCGGGGATGCGGCGAGCAGCAGCACGGCGGCGGATACGATAAATCTCATGCCGCCGATTTAGCTTGGGACGGCGCGAACTGCTAGCGGGGCGGCGTTGTCGCCGGCGCTGCTGGCGCAGCCGGAGCGGGACGCGGGCCAGATGGGGCGTGGGCCGGCAGGGCCGGCAGGGCGCCGACCATGCCGTCGGGCCGCGCCTTGGCGAGCATGCGCTGATAGGCCGGCCGCGCCTCGATCTTCGCTTTCCAGGCATTGATCTTCGGGAATTGCGTCTTGTCGACGACGTTGAGCGCCATGCCGAAATTCAGCGGGAAGACCATCATGATGTCGGCTGCGGAGAATTCATCGCCGCCGAACCAGGGATGCTTCGCCAGATAGTCTTCGGCGAACTGGTATTCGGCTTCCGAGTTGACCAGGCGCGACCGCTCCTTCGGCGGGGCGATCATCCAGACGCGGTAATCGGCGATGACGCGGCCGGCGAGCGAGCCTTCGGCGTGGTGCATCCAGATCATGTGGTTGGCGTAGTCCGCAGTGCCGAGCGCGGGCGTGAGCCTGCCGGGCGCATAGCGGTTGAGGATCGTCTCGATGATGGCGCCCGACTCGGTCATCACCTGATCGCCGAGCGTCACGGTCGGCGCAACCGGCATGCCCGGGTTCACCTTCCGGATAGCGGCCATCGAGGCGGCGAGGTCGCCGCGCGTGAACACCAGCTTGTAGGGAAGGCCGAGTTCTTCCATCAGCCAGACGATCCGCTCCGACCGGCGGTTCTCGAGGTGGTAGACGGTGATCTCGGGCATCGTCATCGCCTGCGCGACAGACGCGGCGGGGGCCTGAGCAGGCGCGGTGTGGCAGGCGGCTGCAAAAGCAGCCAGCGCGCAGGCGCAGAGAAGGCGTTTCATGGATTTGCTCCCCGGACGATTCGGCTGGACTCCAGCTCGTTTGAGCAAGGCGTAGCAGGAGATCCCGGCCGCGCCTAGGTTGATGACAGGCCGTGCGGACCCACGGCGCGTACGCCCTATTCGGGCAGGAGTTCCGAGACGCGGTTCTGTTCGCATATCGCGTACGCCGTGGCGGCGTTCTGGTATTTCTGCAGCTCGCGGCCATAGGCGTTCATCTCTGCGACCCGGCTCCGCTTGAGATCGTCGTGCGCCTTTATCTTCGCATTCCACTCGGTGAACACCTTGGCGGAGCAGGTCGTGGTGTTCTTCGCCAGGTTGATGCATTTCGGCGGGACAGGTTCGTCCGGAATCGCCGCCGGGAGATAGAGCGGCGGGGCGACCGGCGCGTTGCAGAGCGACGGGCCGCCAGGATTGGCCTGCACCTGCGGGGCGGCTGGCGCGGGCGTCTGCTGCGCGAGCGACGGCGCGGCAAATGCGGCGAGCAAGGCGGCCGCCAGATAGGCTGGTGCGGATTTCATGTGCGTCCCCTCCTCCCGGCGCTTCAACGACCGGCCCTGCAGGATAGCGCAAAGCGCCGCCGGACGCACGACTCAACGGCTGAAGCGGGGGATGGCGCGGGGTTGCAACCCGTCGCCGGACCATTCGACTTGCCGCCAAGGCATCTTGCGGGCGCCTGGCCGATGCCGTCCTTTGACAGGCTAATCAGGAGAGCGACCGATGAGCCCGTTCCGTGAAGGCCTTCTTGCCGGCAAGACCGCATTCGTCGCGGGCGCCTCGAGCGGCATCAACCTGCAGATCGCAACGCGGCTGGCGCTTGCCGGCGCCGCCGTCACGATCATCTCGCGCTCGCCGGAGAAGATCGAGGCGGCGGCCGCAGGCATACGCGCCAGAGGCGCCAAGTGCATCGGCATCGCGCAGGACGTCCGCGACCATGACGGCGTCGGCGCAGCCTTCACCCGCTCGGTCGCCGAGCATGGCCCGATCGACGTCCTGGTGTCGGGCGCGGCGGGCAATTTCGTGGCGCCGTTCAACGGCCTTTCCTACAACGGCTTTCGCGCGGTGATCGACATCGACCTGGTCGGCACGTTCAACGTCATGCGGCAGGGCTTCCAGCACCTGCGCAAGCCGGGCGCCTGCTGCATCAACATCTCGGCGCCGCAGTCGCTGCATCCCTATCCGGGACAGGCGCACGTCAACGCGGCCAAAGCAGGCGTCGACATGCTGACGCGAACGCTGGCGATCGAATGGGGCGAAGCCGGCGTGCGGGTGAACTCGATCATTCCCGGGCCGATCGCCGACACGGAGGGCATGGCCCGCCTCGCGCCGACGCCGGAAGCGATGGAGAAAAGCGCACGCAACGTTCCGCTGCGGCGGCTGGGGACCAAGGACGAGGTGGCGGACCTTGCGATGTTCCTGGCGTCGGACGCCGCCGCCTATGTCACCGGCGCGATCATGCCATGCGATGGCGGGCTTTGCCTGCTGGGCGTGGGGCGGGTTGGATAGAGGTTGGCGCCAACGCTCCATCAACCGCTCATCCCGACGAAAGTCGGGACCCAGGAATGCCGGTGAACCCAGTTCCGAATTCAGGCTGCAGCTCCTCAGAGTGGAACAAGCCTCGCTGTCAGCCCTGGGTCCCGACTTTCGTCGGGATGAGCGGAGATAGGCTTGGGCGCCTCTCCTCTAGTCGCAACCTAGATGTATTCCGGATCCGCAACCGTGCGCTCGTTCGCTGCGCCATCGCCGGTGTTCACCGTCTCGGACTTTTCGACCAGCATGATCTTGGTCTCGGGCGTCAGCGCCTCGGGCTTATGCTCGACGCCCTTGGGCACGATGATGAGCGAGCCGGCGGGCACGTCCTCGAAGCGATCACGGAAGTGCATGCGCAGGACGCCCTCGACCACGAAGAAGAACTCGTCGGCGTCGGCGTGGGAATGCCAGACGAACTCGCCCTTGAGCCGCGCGATGCGGACATCGTAGCCGTCGATGCGGCCGATGCGCTTGGGCTGCCAGGCTTCCGAGAAGAGGGCGAACTTTTCGGCGATGGAGACGGGCTTGGGCGTCATGGCCTTCCCCTGTGATGCAAGTCAGCATCGCAACGTGGACCCGGCGTCGCAAGAGAGCGTTTCTGCAGGATGACCCCTGGTCCGTCTCCACCAAACGCCCCCGCCCGAGCCTCCGATCCGCCGCCGTCGCCGGGGACGCCGCCGCCGTTCACCGCGTGAGCGCTATTTCGGTTCGTAGATGATGTAGACGCCGGTGGTGTCGCCGATATTGACCGCCTCGTGCCAGGCGATGCCGTCGCTCCACCAGCTTGCACCGGTCTGGAGGACGCGTTCGTTCGTGCCCGACGCGTCGGTGATGCGCATGGTGGCGCCGGAGACAATGTAGCCCCAGTGCGGCCGGTGAAAGTGGCGCTCGTGCCCGATGCCCGGCGGGAAGGTGCAGCGGCCGGCGCGCAGCACGGCGTTCTCGAACAGGGGCTCGCAGACCTTCTCGCCCTTCCAGCCCGCTTCGAATGCGTGCGGCAGACCGGCCGTTTGCTGGTCTGTGACAAGCGCGGGCGTGGCGCAGGAGGAAAGTGCGAGCGCACTGAGGAGGATGGTTGTGCGGATCATGCGTGGTTCTCCGTCGTTATGCGGGACGCATTAGCAAGGGGGCGCGCGGCGTGGAAGCGTTCATGTCCTCCACGACGCGGTGAGGTTTTCCGCCGCCAAGACCAGCGCCGCGCCGGCGAGATAAGCCACAAGATCAGTAGGGTCGAACGAGCCGCCCAGCACGACGCGCGCGACCGGGTTGCCTTCCAGCCCCAGCGCACGGACGACGCCGAACAGCTGGCCTAGCTCGACCGCCAGTGCGATCGCCAGCGCGAGGATGATCGCGGGCCACAGGCCGAGGGGAGTTACGGCGCGCAAGGCCGTGTAGACCAGCGCGACGGCGAGGACATCGCCGACATAGGGGCGGATGAATGCATCACGCACGAAGAGCGCGATGAGGACTTCGATGACGAAGATGGCGAGGGCGGCGAAGGCGTAGGCGGCGCGAGGCTTCATCGTCCGTCTTGGCGGCGCTCCGCACCGATGGCGGCGAAGGCCTGTTCCACCGCCGCCTGGAAGTCAGCAGAGACTGGGACGTCGGTCCAGCTGAGAATGCCGAGGAACTTGCGGCGGACTTTCTGCTGGAGCACCAGACGCCAGACGGCAGGCTTTGCGCCTCCGGCAGACTCGTCGAGATAGACAGCGATCATTTCGATGCGGTCCGGGTCGCCTTCGCCGCGCGCTTTGGAGACTAGCCAGCCCCAGTCTTCCTCGTCGATAGTCCCCTTCCAGCGCGCAGCCATCGCATCGACGAGCCAGCGGGCGAGATCCTCGCCGTGGAAGCGATTGCCGGCATTGGCGTCCTCGCGAACGGGGCCGGTGCTGTCGAACTTCGCCGTGGCGAAGAAGAGGTCAACGGCGTGCTTCATGCGCTCTGCGACTTTTCCCATGCCTCTGCGCTGCCCTTTGCGAGGTCGCGCACCCGGGCGATGAAACTCTGGCGTTCGGTCGGCGAGATGACGCCTCGGGCATCGAGGAGGTTGAAGATGTGGCTCGCTTTCAGCGCCTGTTCGTAGGCGGGGAGCGGAAGAGGTTTCTCGAGAGAGAGAAGCTTCTTGCAGACCTTCTCGCAGTCGCTGAACCAGCGCTGGAGGACTTCGGTGTCGGCGTGCTCGAAATTGTAGGTGGATTGCTGCTTCTCGTTTTCGAGGAAAACATCGCCATAGGTGAGCGGGTACTGGCTCTGCGGGTCGTTGAACGGCAGGTCGTAGACGCGATCGAGGCCGAACACGTACATCGCAAGACGCTCGAGGCCGTAGGTGAGCTCGCCCGAGACCGGGCGCACGTCGAGGCCGCCGACCTGCTGGAAGTAGGTGAACTGCGAGACTTCCATGCCGTCGCACCAGACTTCCCAGCCGAGGCCCCAGGCGCCGACGGTGGGGTTCTCCCAGTCGTCCTCGACGAAGCGGATGTCGTGCACGCTCGGGTCGATGCCGATGGTGTAGAGGCTTTCGAGATAGAGATCCTGGATGTCGGGCGGGTTGGGCTTCAGGATGACCTGATACTGGTAATAGTGCTGCAGCCGGTTGGGGTTCTCGCCATAGCGGCCGTCCTTGGGACGGCGCGAGGGCTGCGGATAGGCCGCATACCAGGGCTTGGGCCCGAGCGCGCGCAGCGTGGTGGCGGGGTGGAGCGTGCCGGCGCCGACTTCCATGTCGTAGGGCTGGAGAATCGCGCAGCCCTTGGAGGACCAGTAGGCCGAGAGCTGCAGGATGATGTCCTGAAAGCTCTTCGGCTTCACGATCTCGCGCCCCATCCCTGTCTTTGGGGGCGCGGCGGATTTGCCGGATTTTGCGGCGGCAGGGGGCATGGCGTCAGGTCTCCGTCGGAGCCCTGCATAATGCGTGTCCCGCACGCTGTCATCTTTGCGGTGTGGGCCGGGTGGCGGCCTAGCGGCTGCGCTTGCTCGGCTGCACGGCGAGCAGGGCGAGAACGCCAAAAGCCACAACCAGCGATGCGGCCTGAATGACAACCTGAAACACGACGGACTCCTGCGCCTCGACTCTACTTCGCAACCATTCCAGACATCTCTTGTTCCGGCGTTAACCGGCGCGAGGATGGCGGCGCTGCGTGGGGGCCTCACTCGCTTCGGAATGAGTCATCCGTGGGGCGATTTGGGCGCCGCGGGGCGGCGGTTCAATGCGACACGTTGAGCGCTGGCCGAGTGTGGCGCTGAAGACACGCCGCCGTTCAGCGCGCGTCTCTGCCTTCTATCGGTCCACGTTGTCGTCCGCCGACTGGGCCTTGCGCTTGCGATGATCCTCGAGACGGCTAATCACCGCATCGTGTGCGCTCTTGGCGACATCGTCTCGCTTCTCGCGCGCACGGGCGCGCAGAGCGGGCGTGACGAGGATCACGATCGCAAGGCCAAGAAGAAAGACGAGAATGACGCCGCCCATGGCGGTCTATCTCCATTCCAGCGCGCCGCCCTGGAAGCAGGCTTCGGCCCGGTTACCATAAGGACCGCCCGTAACATCGTGCAGCGCCAGTCCATCATATAGTGTCACCGGGCCCCGGCGCAGCCCCTTCCGCGCACGGACAAGCACCCGGCCGGCGGGTTTTCCGGGCGCGGGGCGGATGGGCAGGACCTCGATCTCGCCCGTGCGGGGATTCAGCAGTTCGAGCAGGTCGGCCAGCGCGGCGGCGCGGTGGATCAGAGTGATGCGGCCGCCTGGTTTCGTGACGTGGTAAAGGAACAGCACCCAGGCCTTGAGCGGCGTGTCGGCGAGATAGGCCGCCTGCCTGCCCTCCGCCGGCGCGCGCACCGCGTCGGGCTCGAAGAAGGGCGGGTTGGCGAAGGACTGGTCGAACGCGTTTTCGAGATCGGCGGGACGCTCGGCGATATCGGCGGCGCGGACATCGATGCGGCTGGCGAAGGCGTTGGCGGCGATGCTTTCGCGCGCAAGGGCCGCGGCGCCCGATTCGCGCTCGAAGCCGGTGAAGCGGCAGGCGGACAAACGGTGCGCAGCGCACAGAAGAGCGGCGCCGGCGCCGCATCCGGCCTCCGCCAGGTGTTCGTTGTCCTTGGCGGAGAGAGAGGCCGCGAGAAGCACCGCGTCCATACCCGCACGATAACCTTTCGCGGGCTGGATGATTGTGACGGCCCCGCCCAGAAACCCGTCACGGGTCGTGGGCTCGCCGACGCCGCTCATGTGTCGGCGCCGGAATCGTCGTAGCCGCTGGCGTCCGCGGGCGGCGGATCGGCCTGGTCGAGCTGTTTGAGCACCTCTCTTGCCAGGCTTGCATGTTCGTCGGGCACCATCACGCGGCGCTCGAAAGCAGAGATTCCGCCCTCCGCGGAGGCCATGAACCTGTCAGCCACGACAGGATAACAGCCTGCGTCCTTCAGCAGGACGACCGCATAGTCGAGCCGGATAGCGTTGTTGGTTCTAAGGACTTCGATCATTGTCGCGACAACTTGCCACGCCGCGGGCGCGGGCGGGGATTTCTATTTCTTGACCAGGTTCTCATGCGGCGAATATCTATTGCAAGCTGCGCCCCCGGGAATCCGGTAATTGAAAGCGCGATCAGGGGGTTAGATTGACCCTTCACGCAGAAGTCCGGACGGCGGCAGCTTTGTCTGCAACGCCTATGGACAATCTGGCCGCGCTTTTGCGCGGAGACCTCGCCGAGGTCGAGAGGCTGTTGGCCGAGCGCGCCGCCAGCCCGGTCGCAACGATTCCGGATCTGTCGGGCTATCTGATCGCTGCGGGCGGCAAGCGCCTGCGCCCTCTGCTGACGCTCGCCTCGGGGCGGGCGGTGGGCGGACGCGGCGGCGATGCGGTGTGCAAACTCGCGGCGGCGGTCGAGTTCATCCATACGGCGACGCTGCTGCACGACGACGTGGTCGACGACAGCGACCTGCGCCGCGGCAAGGCGGCGGCCAAGAATGTGTGGGGCGCTTCGGCCTCGATCCTCGTCGGCGACTTCCTCTTTGCGCGCTCGTTCACGCTGATGGTCGAGACGCAGGACATGCGCATCCTCGACATTCTCTCGCGCGCCTCGTGCGTGATCGCGGAAGGCGAAGTGCGGCAGCTCGCGGCGCTGGCCCGGTCGGATCTTTCGTTGGCGGAATACATGGCGATCGTCGAGGCGAAGACGGCCGCGCTGTTCGAAGCGGCGGCGCGCGCCGGCGCGCTTACCGGCTGCAACGACCTCGGCATCGCCGACGCGATGGGCGAATACGGGCGCAGGCTCGGCCGCGCCTTCCAGCTGGTCGACGACCTGCTCGACTATGGCGGGCTCACCTCGGTGATCGGCAAGTCGGTTGGCGACGATTTCCGCGAAGGCAAGCTCACCCTGCCCGTACTCTATGCCCGCGAAGCCGCCGATGCGCGCGACAAGAAATTCTGGGACCGCGTGATGGGCGCCGCGCGCAAGCAGCATGAGAGCGACCTGGCGCACGCCATCCACCTGATCCGTTCCTCCGGCGCGGCGGAGCGCACGCTGGAGACGGCGCGGATCGAAGCAGCGGCCGCGCAGGCGGCCCTGGGCCGCGCGGCGCGCGGCGCCTATCACGACGAGCTGTCGGCGCTGGCCGACTACTGCGTCAATCGGGCTTTCTGATTTCGCCTGGGCTGATTTCGCCTGCTCCGATTTCGCCTACGCGATATCCGCGCCGACCAGTCCGGACTTCACCCCGAGCCTGCGCACCCACAGGTGCACCCAGATGGCGACGGCGAGCACCACCACGAAGATGATCAGCGGGGCCTGGCCGCCGACGATGGCGGCGATGACGCCCATGCCGGCGGCGTTGAGCGCCCAGACGGCGTGGATGGCGGATACCTGCCAGTGCTTCAGTCCGGCCTTGAGAGCGATCTGGTAGACATGGTCGCGATGGGCTTCGGCGAGTTTCTTGCCGTGCTTCGTTCGCCAGATCAGCGTCAGCAGCACGTCCGACAGGAAGGGCATCAGCAGGATCGGCGGCACGAACAGGAGATCGGGGCGGAGACGAACCAGTTCGAGGCACAGCGCGCCGAGCGCTGTTCCCACGAACAGCGCGCCGGTGTCGCCGACGAACAGCCTGCCCGCCACATTCCAGACGAGGAAGCCCGCAAGCGCGCCCGACAGAGCCGAAGCCAGAAGCGCGATACTCCATGCGCCGGTGAAGCCGGCGCAGGCGGCGAGGCCTGCGGCGGCAATGGCGGCCATGCCCATGGAAAGGCCATTGGCGCCGTCCATGAAGTTGACGGCGTTCATCACGACGATGAGCCAGGCGACCGAGCCGAGAACGACGATGGCGACATGGAGATCGAAGACCAGATCGGGCCAGGGTTCGAGTTGCCCCGCCCGCACGCCCATTACCGTGACGCCCAGCGCGATCGCCACCATGATAAGCAGGCGGGCAAGAGCCGGCACGCGCATGGTGTCGTCGGCAAGGCCGAGCGCCAGCCCTGCAAGCGCCCCGCCCGATATGATCAGCGCGGCATCGCCGAGCGGCCAGGCGGTGAGCAGCGAGACGGCGGCGACGGCTATGGCGGCGGCCGCGAAGACGCCGAGACCGCCGAGGGTCGGCACGGGAACTTTCTGCGTCTTGCGCGCTTCGGTCGGCGCATCGACGACGCCCAGCAGCATCACCAGCCGGCATAGCCCGATCGCAGGAACCGCGCCGAGAGCGAAGGCCAGGAGGATGCGCAGGATTTCCGGCATGGCGCGGTCTCAGGCAACCAGTGTCGGCGGCGGATGCGGCGCGCCGCGCAGCGTCGTCGCCCGCACCCAGTATTTCCGCTTTCGGCCGGCGATGTTGTGCGCGGCCGCCGCAGCCGCCGCCTCGGAATCGAAAATGCCGAAACAGGTCGGACCGCTGCCGGACATGCGGGCAAGGAGGCAGCCCTTTTCGGCGCGTATCGCCTGCAGCGCGCGCTCGATCTCCGGACACAAGGCGATAGCGGGACCCTGGAGATCGTTGTGGTAGCCGGAAAGCTCCTGGGTGAAATCCACCAGTCCATGGGCTGCGGGCGGATTCATCTCGCGGAAGGTGCGGTTGGCGCCGAGCTGGTCGAAGCGTTCGAACACTTTGCGGGTTTCCAGCCCGACGCCGGGATTGACCAGGACGACCGGAAGATCGGGCGAGGCGACATCATACAGCCGCTCGCCCGACCCGCGCATCACCAGCGGACGGCAGCGGACACAAGCGGGCACGTCGGAGCCAAGCTGGGTCGCCAGTCTTTCGAGGGCCGCTTCGCCGAAATATATGCCCCACATGTCGTTGAGCAGGTGTAGCACCGCGGCCGCGTCCGCCGATCCGCCGCCGACGCCGCCGGCGATGGGCAGCTCCTTGTACAGCTTGAGGTCGGCGCCGAGACCGGTGCGGTCGCTCGCTTCGCGCAGCGCGATGGCGGCGGCGAGCGTAAGGTTGTTGGGCGCGTGCTTCAGCGTCTTCGACGCGGGACCTTCGACCGACAGCGCGAGCTGCGGGAAGGTGCGCGCTGAAATGCGGTCCGCCGCGCGCGTGTCGGCGAAGACGACCATGCTGTCGACCGGATGGAGCCCGCCGGCGGCAGGCGCGCCGACATGCAGGTAGAGATTCACTTTCGCCGGCGCCCAGGCGGTTACGAAATTGGAGCGGTCCGGAACGACGTCGCTCATGGCCTGCCTTGTTCGGCGGCGGCGAGATTGCCGGCCGAGGCGGGCGGCAGGCCGCGATCGAGTTTTTCGCGAAGCACGGTTTCGCGCTGCGGCTGCGGCTTCAGCTCGAGCGCGCGGCGCCATTCGTAGGAGGCTTCGGCCTGGCGGCCAGCGCGCCAGTAGGCGTCGCCCAGATGGTCGACGATATCGGGATCGCTCGGCGAGAGCTCGGCGGCGCGTTCGAGATTTTCCACTGCGGCCTCGTATTCGCCCAGCCGGTAGTGCGCCCAGCCGAGGCTGTCGAGCATATACCCCTGGTCGGGCCGGGCGGCGACAGCCTTGCGGATCAGGTCCATCCCCTCCTTCACCCGCTCGCCGCGATTGACCCAGCCATAGCCGAGGAAATTCTGCAGCTCGGGGCGGTCTGGCTCGGCGGCGAGAGCGGCGAACGCGTCGGCTTCCGCTTCCTTCCACCTGCCGGCCGCCTCGCGCGTGGTGGCGCGTGCGAAGAGGATGCGCCAGTCGGCGCGGTTCGCGGCCATGTCGGCCTTGATGATCTCGCTGTAGAGCGCCTCGGCCTTCGGGTAGTTCTGGTTGACGCGATAGAGATCCGCCGCGCCGATCACTATCTCGCGGCGGCGCGAGGCGGCGAGCGCCTGCTCGGCGGCGGCGAGCGCCTCGACCGGACGATCGAGCCGGTCATGGAGCCAGGCCTGCTGGAGCCGCGCGGAGGCCGCCCAGCCCGAGTCGGCGGGGATTTCGGCGAGCACGGCGATGGCGTCTTCGGTGCGGTCCTGCTCGTCGAGCGCATCGGCCAGCATCAGGCGAGCGGGCGCAAGCGCGGGATCGAGATGAAGGGCCAGCGACTGGCGCAGGGTGGCCAGTTCAGGACTCGAACGGGCGATGCCGCCGGCGGAGGAGAGATAGATGGCGATCGCTGCGCCCTGGCGCGCGCCGATGCGCGGACGCTCGACCGGCGCATCGCTGTCGATCAGCCGGAGGACGTAGTCGGTTTCCGACGTGGCGCCGGCTTCCTCGATCTGCATTTCGACGAGCTTGCGGGCCCCGGCCTTGTCGCCCTTCGCGGCGAGAACGCGGGCGCGCAGCGACATCAGGAAATCGGCGGCGCCGAGCGGCAGGCGGGCGGCCTGTTCGAAAGCGGCGAGCGCTTCATCGTCACGCCCGGCGGAAAGGAGAATGAGGCCCTTCATGCAGGCCTGCTCGCCTGCAAGCTGGCGTCGCGCGGGAAGGTCGTTCAGCACGGCGAGGCCGGCGTCCGAATCCTCACTCGCCGTCAGCCACGCGGCGAGGAAACCCGCGGGATCGGCGTTGATGGCGCCGAGATTGCCGGTCCTGAGCCGGACCAGCGCGTGGCGCGTGCGGTTGGCGACAATGTCGTCGACGACGAGGGCAAGCTGGGCGGTGGGCGAGGATGCGGACACCTGGGGATCGGCGCCGGCGGAAACGGCGATCGCTTCGGGGATTTCGCCTGCGATCATGGTGGAGAAGACCGCCCGTTCGAGAACGGCCGGGTCATCCGGTTCGCGGTCGAAACCTTCGCGGTAGAAGCCTGCCGCAGCAGCAGCTTGCCCGGACATGCCGGCATAGCGCGCGGCGATGAAGTTGGAATAGTCCTCGGCCGTCCTGATCTCTTCGAAAACCCCGCCATAGAGCCACGTCTGAGACGGGGCGCTGGCGCAAGCCGTGATGGAGCAGCATGCCGCCGCGAGAAGGGTAGCCCGGATTCCTGACCGCATGTCCGTCATGTTGCCCCACACCGGCGGATGCTTCAACCGACCGGCGCCGTACACGGCGACGCACGTTCTGGCAGCGCCGCAACGCTGCCATGGCAGCGGTTAAGCGCGGGTGACCGGGCCGCCGGGGCTCAGATATCGCTGACGCCGTTGCGGTCCTTGTTGAGCGGAACCTCGGGCGTGTCGCGGCGGACCGGCGCGGGCGCGGTGAGCCCGCCTTTGATCTTGGCCTCGATCAGCGCCTTGTTGTGAGCGGGCGGATAGGCGTCGAGCGAGTGCTGCCAGGCCGCACGGGCGTTGTCGTGCTCGCCGAGGCGCCAGGCGACATCGCCCATGTGATCGGAAAGCTCCCAGTGGGCGAAGGGCTCGTAGGCCTCGAGCGCGAGGCCGATATAGCGCTTGGCTTCGCGGAAATCGCCGAACTGGTAGTAGGCCCAACCGATGCTGTCGAGCAGGTTGGGCTCGTCCGGCGTCAGGCGGATCGCCTGCTTGAGCAGGCGGAAGCCTTCGTCGAGCTCTTCCTGCGAGGCGTAGTTGTCGACCAGCGAATAGCCGAAATTGTTCATCAGGCCGGTGTTGTCGGGCTCGTCGATCAGCATCTGCCGCATGATCGCGATGCCTTCGGGGCGCTGGGTTGAGGATTCCACCAGCATGGAAGCGAGGAACTGCTTGGTGGTCTCGTCATCCTTCAGCGCCCGCGCGGCGCGGCCGGCTTCGACGGCGCCGGCGACATTGCCGCCCTGCAGATGGGCCTGCCCTTTCGACATCGTTGCGAAGACCTGCTGTTCGCGCGAGAGCTGTCCGCTCCTCAGCGCCTGGTCGATCAGCTCGATGGCGCGATCGGTGCGACCGGCCGACGTCAGCGCGCCGGCGGCCTGCACCTTCGCCTCGGGGCGCGAGTCGATCTTGAGGGCGCGTTCGGTCATCGCCTCGAGCGTTTCGGGCGAGCCCAGTTCGAGCGCGGCGAGACCGGCGGTGGAGGACAGCGCGGCGGCCTGTTCCTTCGGCGGATTGCCGATCTGGGCGATGCGCAGGGCGGGCTCGAACTTGCCGGCCTGGTAGAGCGCCGCGACTTCCTGGATGCGGATATCGCCATTGTCGGGATCGAGCAGCAGCGCGCTCTGGCGCATCGAGGCCAGCAGATGGTTGAACGGCGTCTTGCCGCCGCGGCCGACCATCAGGCCCATGATGTTCTGGCGCTCCTCGACGAGATCGGCCTCGTCGGCAATCGCCTGCGCCATCGCCTTGGGCAGCGTGCGGATCGCGCGGCGGTCGTCGCCCGCCTTGGCGCGTTCGAGGCGTTCGGCGACGTAGAGATCTTCCGGCTGCGCCGCGAGCAGGCGGGTCAGGAGGTCGACCGCTTCGGGCTCGCGGTTCAGCGCGCGCAGCAGTTCGGCCTGGCGCAGCGCTAGGAGACGCTGGCCGTTGAACGCCATGGCGCGGGCGAGATAGCCGGGCGAGGCGACTTCATCGCGGCCCGGCGCGTCGAACTTGTCGGGCGCTTCCTCGTAGATCGAGAGCGCGCCGGCTGCATCGCCGAGACCTTCGGCAAGCAGCGCACGGTGGCCAAGCAGCGTCGCGCCCGGCAGCAGGCGGCGCAGCTTCGCCATCTCGCCCTGCGCGTCGGAGGCGCGGCTGTTGTAGGCGTAGACCCACGGGCGCAGGTGCTGGGCCGAGAGCATTTCGGTCGGCGGACGGCTCGCCATCGCGTCGAGCACGGACTGGGCGGTCGCCGGATCGTTCGCGGCGAGCGCGTCGATGATCATGTAGCCCCAGGCGCCGGAGTTCTGCTTCTTGGCGTAGTCGGCGCGCACGCGGCCCATGAAGGCCGCCATGTCGGCGTTCTCGAGCATCTCGTTGGCGCCGGGATAGCCGGCGGCGGGACCCTCATAGGGTTTGGTCGAAAGCGCGGCGGTTGAGACCGGCGTCGCCGGAGCGGCCGGCTCCTGCCCCGGCTGCAACACCTCCTCGCGCTCGGCCTGCGCCGCCATCGTCGCCTTCTGCGCCGTCAGCGTGTCGCGCGGCAGGCCGCCTCCGCCGCAGTTGGAGATCGGCTGGATGCCGCCGGTCGAACGATAGACGTAGATGGTGCGGCAGCCCGAGCCGTCGCCGAAGCCGGGAACGCCGATGCCGCTGGCGCAGGCCGCAAGCAGCCCCGCCGCCGCGATGCCCGCCATCAGAGAGTGGAGCTTCTTCATGCCAGAGACCTTCCTGATGAGGCAGCTAGTCGACGGACGCCGCCGTCACATGTTGGGATAGTTCGGACCGCCGCCGCCTTCGGGCGTGGTCCAGTTGATGTTCTGGTTCGGATCCTTGATGTCGCAAGTCTTGCAGTGCACGCAGTTCTGCGCGTTGATCTGAAAGCGCTTGTCGCCCTTTGCGTCATCCACCCATTCGTAGACGCCGGCCGGGCAATAGCGGTTCGACGGTCCGCCGAAGACCCCAAGCTCGCTTTTCTTTTGCAGTTCAAGGTCTTTCACCTTCAGGTGGGGCGGCTGGTCTTCGCCGTGATTGGTGAAGGAGAAAGCGACGCTTGTAAGGCGATCGAAGGACAGAACCCCGTCGGGCTTGGGGTAGGCGATCTTCTTGTGCTTGGCCGCAGGCTCGAGCGAGGCCGCGTCGGTCTTGCCGTGCTTCAGCGTGCCGAAGAAGGAGAAATTCCCGAACAGCGTGTTCACCCAGAGGTCGAACCCGGTGAGGCCGATGCCCAGGAAGGTTCCCCATTTCGACCACAGCGGCTTGGCGTTGCGGACCTGTTTGAGCTCCTTCGCGACCCAGCTCGACTTGAAGGCTTGCGGGTAGGCAAAGAGTTCATCGCCCTGGCGGCCGGCCTGCACCGCATCGAACGCGGCTTCGGCGGCGAGCATGCCAGTCTTCATGGCGTTGTGGCTGCCCTTGATGCGCGGCAGGTTCACGAAGCCGGCCGAGCATCCGATCAGGGCGCCGCCGGGGAAAATCAGTTTCGGGATCGACTGCCAGCCGCCTTCTGTGATGGCGCGCGAGCCGTAGGAAATGCGCGCGCCGCCTTTGAGGTATTTCGCGACATCGGGATGATGCTTGAAGCGCTGGAACTCCTCGAAGGGCGAGAGCCAGGGGTTCTTGTAGTTGAGGTGGATGACGAAGCCGACGGACACGTAACGGTCGCCGAAATGATAGAGGAAGGAGCCGCCGCCCGTCTTGTTGTCCAATGGCCAACCAAAAGTGTGCTGGACATAGCCCGGCCTGAAATTCTCGGCAGGCACCTGCCAGAGCTCCTTGATGCCGATGCCGAACTTCTGCGGCTGCTTGCCCTCCAGCTTGAACTCGCGGATCAGCCGCTTGGCGAGCGAGCCGCGCACGCCCTCGGCGATCAGCACATACTTGCCGTTGAGCTCCATGCCCGGCGAATAGTCGGCGGTGGGCCCGCCATCCTTGCCGATGCCGACGACGCCGGCGATCACGCCTTTGACTGCGCCATCTTCACGGTAGGTGAGATCGGAGCAGGCGAAGCCCGGATAGATGTCGACGCCGAGCGCTTCGGCTTTGGTCGCGAGCCAGCGCGTCACGCTGCCGAGCGAGCCGATATACATGCCGTGATTGTGCAGCGCGGGCGGCAGCAGGAAGTTCGGCAGCGAGATCGAGCCTTCCGGGCCGAGCACCTTGAAGACGTCGTGCTGGACAGGCGTCTCGAACGGGCAGCCGTCTTCCTTCCAGTTGGGCAGGAGCTCGTTCATGGCGCGCGGGTCCATGACGGCGCCGGAGAGGATATGGGCGCCGACCTCCGAGCCCTTTTCCAGGACGACGACGGAAATCTCTTTTCCGGTCTCGGCGGCCAGCTGTTTCAGGCGGATTGCGGCTGAAAGCCCCGCCGGCCCCGCTCCGACGATGACCACGTCGAAGTCCATGGACTCCCGCTCGACGGCCTCAGCTGCCATTATCCCAGCCTCCCAACGCCTGTGGAGAGCGCGCTCCCGAGGCGGAAATCCGTGTACCTTTGGCTACTTAGCCATAGGTTTCCGAAGCAACAAGGTTTGGAGACGAACCGGCCGAAATGACGCAATCCCCGCCCGATCTCGCGCTCAAGGCGCTGGCGGACTTCTGGGCCGATATGGGCCTGGAGGAAGCGCGCGCTCTGTCGAGGCCGGCGACGGCGTCTTCGGCGGCGTCTTCCGCATCGGCCGGCAGGCCGGCGCCTGCGGCTGAACGGGCGCCGGGCGGGCCGCGGCCGCCGCCCAAGAAGCTGGCCAACAATCCGATCGCGGACGCCCGCCGGATCGCCTCGGCGGCGGCGACGTTGGGCGAGCTTCGTACGGCGATCGAAAGCTTCGAAGGATGTCCCCTGAAGGCGGCGGCCAAGAACACGGTCGTCTGCGACGGGGCGTTCGATGCGCAGGTGATGATCATCGGCGAAGCGCCGGGCGGCGAGGAAGACACGATGGGCCTGCCTTTCGTTGGCCGCGCCGGCAAGCTGCTCGACAAGATGCTGGCGACCATCGGCCTGTCGCGCCAGACCAATGTCTACATCACCAACCTGATCTACTGGCGCCCGCCGGGAAACCGCGACCCTTCGCCGGCCGAGATGCAGGTGTGCGCGCCGCTGCTGGCGCGGCAGATCGAATTGAAAGCCCCGAAGCTGTTGCTCACCGCCGGCAAGTTCGCGACGCAGGCGATGCTCGGCACGGAAGACGGCATCATGCGGCTGCGTGGACGCAGGCTGCGCTTCACGCAGGAGGGACTGGCGCAGCCTATCCCGTGCATACCGCTGCTGCATCCCGCCTATCTGCTGCGCCGGCCGGAAGACAAGGCGAAGGCGTGGGACGATCTGCGCAACGTCGCGGCGTTGTGCGACGAGCTTGGCGTGCTGCGCGGCGCCAGCCTCTGATCCGGCCCTCAAAAAAAGTTATAGGACGATATTCCTATTCGATCCGAACGATGCTATATGTGTCCTGCCCTGCCTGAGGGAGGTTTCGAGGTCGACCGGAGCTTCGGGATGGCTGGGCGTTGGCCGGCGTGGCCTTCTCCGCTTCCAGGGGATCCTGGTTGAGCAAGCGAACCGCGGTGCTTTGCGGCGCGAAACGAACGGGGCAGGCATTGCCTCCGGTGACTGAAACCGGAGGGTCCAGGGTGGTTCGGTTCAAAACCCTGACACGCTGAACCGGCGAGCGGGCATGGAGCTAAGGCCCCAGGCATTGTCCTGAAGGCAGGTACAACTCCTCACGCGACCGAGCCGGGACAAACGGTCAATCACGGGGCGCGTGTGACGCGCATCAGCCAGCGCAAGCTGGCGCAGGCACTACCCACGGCGCATCCCACGCGCCCCGCTCCCTCATGTTGCGAGGGACCGAACGAAAGCATCCCACAGGGCGAGCCCGCCCGTGCGACAGGACAAGTGCGTCGATCGCGATGTTTGAAATTGAGGATCAGCTCTCTCCAAGAGTCATCCTCGGCCTCGTGCCGAGGATCTCGGTTGGGCCGTCCGTGGGAATGCTCGTTCAGTTCCGCAGCCTTGCGAACCGAGATCCTCGGGATGCGCTTCGCTTACCCGAGGATGACTCGCTCAGAGAGAAGCGGAGAAAACTCGACTGCCCACCGCCCCGCCCACCATCAGGAGACCCACATGTTCATCAGACTGCCCGATGATTTCTACCGCGCGCTCACCCAGGCGCGAAAAGCCGTGAATCGCGGCGACCTGCCCGCCGCAATGGAATGGACCTCGCTTGTCGAGCGCCATCTTCGCATCGCCGAACGTCACGAGGCGCTCTTCTATCCCAGGCAGAAGGCGCCGCGGGCCGCGGCAAAGCCAAAGGACCCGAGAGAACAGCCCGGCTACCGCAATCCCTGGGTCTGGCCGAAGAGCTGGACACCCGAACAGATTGCCGCCGCCGAACGCGAGATGGCTGAAGAGGCGCAGAAGAAGAAAGCGGCCGCCCAAGCCGGCGCGCCTCCGCCGGCAAGCCCAAGCCAGCAAGCCCAGGCCGGCAAGATTGTGCCGCCGCGAAATCCCGCTAACGTCGGCTCCAGCAGGGGTGAGAACAGCCCTGAGGGAGAGACGCCATGATTTCGACGATCACATCGGCGCTGATGTCGCTGAGCATGATGCAGCAGGCTGCGCTCGTGCACCCCGAAGCGCCGTCCGCAAAGCCGCCCGTCGTCGAGAAGACCGTCGCGCTGCCCGTCGCGCCGCCAAAGCCGGCGACCCCTGTCGTCGGCAACGACCCGCGCACCGGCAAGCCGGTCGAGAAGAAGGGCCTCGGGCCGACTGACTACGCCTACACCATGCCGGAAGGCGTCACGACCAAGGAGGTCGTCTACTATTCCGAAGGCGTCCCCTGCTACGCCAAGATCTTCTATCCCAAGGGCTTCAACCCTCAGACCAGCAAACTGCCCGCCGTGGTGCTCGGACAGGGCTGGGCGGGAACGCATGTGTCGATCGAGAAGTATGCGGCGGCGTTCGCCAGGCACGGCCTTGTGGCGATGACGATCGACTATCGCGGCTGGGGCAATTCGGAAGGGCATGTGCGGCTGATCTCGCCGGTCAATCTCGGCGGCGGCATGGAGAAGGACGAGAGCCGCCACAAGATCATCGAGAACGCCACTGTCTGGGTTAAGCGCACCAAGCTCGATGCGCGCGACCAGCAGGACGACTATCGCAACGCCATCTCCTTCATCCAGGGCGAGCCGGGCGTGAACCCTGACCTCATCGGCGTATGGGGCTCGAGCTATGCCGGCGGCAACTCGCTGGCGGTGGCCGGACAGGATGCGCGCGTCAAGGCGATCGCCATCCAGATTCCCGGCATCGGCGGCAATCCGGACGGCACGCCGCCGCAGAGCTATTCCGGCCCGATCCTGCAGGACGCGATTCTGCGCGCCCGCACCGGCCAGGGCGCGGAGATGTGGACAGGCTATTCCCGCTCGCTCTTGATCGACTCGGAAATGCTGGAAGCCAACCGCGAGAACAACACGCTGCAATGGGCCAGGAATATCGGCGCGCGTCCGTTCATGGTCGTGGTCGCTCAGTATGACGAGCTGATCAACAACGACAACGCCGGCAAGAAGGCGCTGGAATATGCGAAGGGGCCGAAGGAATACATCGTCGTGCCCGACATCACCCACTTCGAAATGTATTCCGGCAAACCGTTCGAGATCTCGTCGGAAGCAGCAGCGCGGTGGTTCACGACGCACCTGAAGTAGATGCTGCTTTCTTCCCCCGCGCAGCGGGGGAAGTACGGCGGTTAACGCGCAGCGTTGACGGGATGGGGGCGAGTCTCGAGGAGACTCGTTGAGATAATCCCCTTGGCGCTCGCCCCCTACGTCTCGACGCTTCGCGTCGATCCACTTCCCCCGCGCTTTGCGCGGGGGCAGAAATCGCGGCGGACCGGGGCTCGGTCCGCCGCTTCTGTTTCGGGGTGGGTTTCTGCTTGCGGGCTGTCCCACCCTCGGGCTTTTCAGCCCGGCCGTTTCGGGGAGGCCATCCACAAAACATACGAGAATGCGGGCGAGGGCAAGCACGATTTGTTCTTGCTTTGATCACTTTATGTTTCTACCATCTGGCGTTGTGGATATGGGATTACCCCGATGCCGCCTCAGGAAAGGTGGAAGACCCGATCGCTCGGCGCCGACTGGTCGGAAACGCAGGACCTTGCCCGTGGCCGCGGGGCGCTGTCGAACGCGACCGGGCGGTTCGAGAAACAGTATGCCGAGCCGTTCGACGACGGCTGGGGCGAGGAAGGCGACGAGGACTGGAAACCCCAGACGCTGAAGACCGAAACGATCGTCGAGCGGCCGAAGACGATCATCACCTACAACACCTCGCCGGACATTTCCTTCGACCGCACGATCAATCCCTACAAGGGCTGCGAACATGGCTGCATCTACTGCTATGCGCGGCCCAACCACGCCTACCGCGGCCTGTCGCCGGGGCTGGATTTCGAGAGCAAGATTTTCGTGAAGCCCGGCGCGGCGGCGCTCTTGGAAAAGGAGCTGGCGAAGAAGAGCTACAAGCCCAGCCTGATCATGCTGGCGGGCGATACAGACATCTATCAGCCGCTGGAGCGCGAGCTGAAGATCACGCGCTCGATCCTCGAAGTGCTGGCGCGGCACGATCATCCGGCCTGCCTGATCACCAAGTCGGCGCTGGTGACGCGCGATCTCGACATACTGGCGCCGATGGCGGCGAAGGGGCTGGTTTCGGTGGCCATATCCTTCACCACGCTGGACAAGAGGCTGGCCCGCACGATGGAGCCTCGCTGCGCAGCGCCGCACCGGCGCGTCGAGACGATGCGGGAGCTGAGCGCAGCCGGCATTCCGGTGACGGTGATGACGGCGCCGATCATCCCCGCCCTCAACGACCCCGAGCTGGAAGAGCTGCTGGAAGCCGCCGCCGGCGCCGGCGCGAAACGCGCCGGCTATGTGCTGCTGCGCCTGCCGCTGGAGATCGCAGGCCTCTTCACCGAATGGCTCGAGGCGAACTATCCGGATCGCGCGAAAAAAGTGATGTCGCTGCTGCGCGCGGCGCATCGCGGTGAGGATTATCGTTCGGAATGGAAGACGAGGCAGCGCGGCGATGGCCCCTACGCCCAGCTGATCCAGGCGCGCTTCCTCAATGCGACGAAACGGCTGGGCCTCAACACCGTCAACTTCACGCTGCGCACCGACCTCTTCCGGCCGCCGGCGCCGAAGGAGTCGAGCGGGCAGATGTCGCTGTTCGGCGAAGAATAATTTCAGTTGCCTGAGGATGGCCCGCCCATGCCGCGCAAACAGCTCCGAAAACCAGCCAAAAACGCGCACCGCCAAATCATGGTAAATGCGGCTTAACCATTGACTCAACAGCTTATTTACTCGGGTCAGCGACTCTCGCTGCTTCAGTCCGGTGTTCGGGCGTGGCGTGAGATTTCGACATGGCGATCAAAACGATCGACCCTATCCAGAAGAATTCTGCAAAAGCCAGGGCGGTCGCGCCTGCCGCGAAGCCTAATGCTACGAAATCCGGCGGCAAATCGGCCCTGCCCCTCGACCAGATCATTGTCGGCGACTGCATCGAGAGCATGAACGCTCTGCCCGCAGGCTCGATCGACCTTATCTTCGCGGACCCGCCCTACAACCTGCAGCTCGGCGGCGACCTGATGCGCCCCGACAATTCCCATGTCGACGCCGTCACCAATGACTGGGACAAATTCGACAGTTTCGCCGCCTACGACAAATTCACCCGCGACTGGCTGAAGGCCGCACGCCGCGTGCTGAAGCCGGATGGCGCAATCTGGGTCATCGGCAGTTACCACAACATCTTCCGCGTCGGCGCGGCGATCCAGGATCTCGGCTTCTGGATCCTCAATGACGTGGTGTGGAACAAGTCGAACCCGATGCCGAACTTCAAGGGCACGCGTCTTGCCAACGCCCATGAAACTTTGATCTGGGCGGCGCGCAGCCAGGACCAGAAGAAATACACCTTCAACTACGACGCGCTGAAGACCGCCAACGACGACATCCAGATGCGGTCCGACTGGTGGACGTTCCCGATCTGCTCGGGCGGCGAGCGCATGAAGAATGACGACGGCAAGAAATCCCATCCGACCCAGAAGCCCGAAGCCCTGCTGCATCGCATCCTCGTCGGCACCACCAATCCGGGCGACGTGATCCTCGATCCGTTCTTCGGCACCGGCACGACCGGCGCCGTCGCCAAGCTGCTCGACCGCCGCTTCATCGGCCTCGAGCGCGACAAGGACTATGTCGAGGTCGCGACCCGCCGCATCGAGAATGTGCGCCAGCTGGGCTCGGAATACATCGAGGTCCAGTCGAGCAAGAAATCCGAGCCGCGCGTGCCGTTCGGCGCGCTGGTCGAACACGGCCTCGTCCGTCCCGGCGATCGCTTGTATTGCCCGCAGAACCGCCATGTCGCGCGCGTGCGCGCCGATGGCTCGCTCGCCAATGGCGATGCGACCGGCTCGATCCATCGCATGGGCGCGCATGTGCAGAATGCGCCCTCGTGCAATGGCTGGACGTTCTGGCACTACAAGTCGGACCAGGGCCTCGCCCCCATCGACCTGCTGCGCCGGAAGTTCCGCACGCAGATGGGGCTGTAGGCTGACGCTACCGCGCGATCGACATCCGTTTGCGCGCGACTTCCTTCTTCAGCTTGTAGCCGACGCGCGCGATCGCCTCGATCGCGGGGACGAGTTCACGGCCGAGGGGCGTCAGCGAATATTCGACCGAAGGCGGCGATGAACCGACCACGCGGCGGTCGACCACGCCCTTCTCTTCCAGCTCCTTGAGACGCGTGGACAGCATCTTGGCCGAGATCGGCTTGATGTCAGAACGAAGTTCGGAAAAGCGCCGCGCGCCGCCGGAAAGATACCAAATGACATTAGGCGTCCACATGCCGCCGATCAGCGTCATGCACGTGCCGATGGGACACAGCCCGTCGGCCGGCTCGTTCACCGCGCTCTTGCGCATCTTCAGGGCCATTACCGCCTGCTCCCCTGGTTACTCGCCGGTTACGCCTTTTTCTCTGGTAACATGCCGGTACATGGTTTCCAAACGTAATCGACTAGCCTAGCTCATCTGCCGAGGACAAGGACACGCGATGGCCGCCGCGACAGACATAACCCGACGTCTCGAAATCAAGCATCCCATCGTGCAGGGCCCGTTCGGCGGCGGCATCTCCACCCCGCAGCTCGTCGCCGAAGTGGGCAAGGCCGGCGGGCTAGGTTCGTTCGGCGCCTACACCAATTCCCCCAGCGAGATCGAGGGCATCGCGCGCAGCATCCGCGATCTCAGCGACAGGCCCTTCGCGCTGAACCTTTGGGTCTCTGACCACGATCGTGGCGGCGACCGGCTGACGCAGGAACAGTTCGACGCCGTGTGGAAAATCTTCAAGCCGCTGTATGACGAGTTCGAACTTGAAAAGCCCATTCCGCCGCTCAGGTATTTCCACGGCTTCGAAAGCCAGATCGAAGCGCTGATAGAGGCGCGGCCGGCGGCTTTCAGCTTCGTGTTCGGCGTGCCCAAGCCCTTCATCCTCGCCGAGTGCAGCCGGCAGGGCATCACCACAATCGGCGCCGTCACCACGCTGGCCGAAGCCGAGGCGATGGATTCGGCGGGCGTCGACATTATTCTCGCGACCGGCTTCGAGGCAGCGGGGCATCGGCCGTCCTTCCTGGGGTCGGCGGAGCTGAGCCTGATGGGCACGCTGACGCTGACACGCCTGATCGCGGCCAGGATCAGGCGGCCCGTCATCGCCGCGGGCGGCATCGTCGATCGCGCCGGCATCCAGGCGGCGCTGGACCTCGGCGCATCGGCGGCGCAGCTCGGCACGGCGTTCCTTGCCTGCGAGGAGTCCGGCGCAACGCAACAGCATCGCGATGCGCTGTTCGGAAAGGCGGCGCAAAACACGGTGCTGACGCGCACCTATTCGGGACGGCTCGCGCGCGGCATCCCTAACCGGCTGATCGAGGCGCTGACGCCCTACGCCGACAAGCTGCCGCCCTTCCCGATCGAGGTGTGGTTCACCACTCCGCTGCGCCGGGCGGCGGCGGCGCAGGGGCGGACGGATTTTCTTGCACTCTACGCAGGCCAGGGCGCGCCGCTGCTGAAGCACCGGACCGTCGCCAGCCTGATGAACGACCTTGCCGCCAACTGACTTCAACAGGAGAGAATGATGAAGCTGTATTATATGCCGGGCGCGTGCTCGCTGGCCACGCACATCCTCATGCGCGAGAGCGGGCAGAAGGTGGAGCTGGAAAAGGTCGGCCGCGACAAGAAGACCGAGAGCGGCGCCAACTTTCTCGAGATCAGCCCCAAGGGCTATGTGCCGGCGCTTCGACTCGATGACGGCGATATCCTGACCGAGAACGTCGTCGTGCATAACTATCTTGCCGACCTGAAGCCGGAGTCGAAACTGGCGCCGGCGCCCGGCAGCAAGGCGCGACTGAAGCAGGACGAACTCGCCCTCTACATCACCACCGAGATCCACAAGACCTACAGCCCGCTGTTCAATCCGGCGACGCCGGACGAGGTGAAGAAGGGCCAGAAGGACAAGCTGGTGCAGCGCTACGACCTGATTGAGAAGCTGCTGTCGGATGGCAGGCCCTATCTGACGGGTCAGAATTTCGCGACGGTGGACTCCTATCTCTTCACCGTGACGCGCTGGGCGGCGGCTGTGGGCCTGGATCTGTCGGCCTTCCCGAAGCTGCTCGAGTTCCAAAAGCGTGTCGCAGCGCGTCCCGCCGTGCACGCGGCTCTGGAAGCGGAAGGCCTGCTCAAGGCCTCCTAGCCGGAAAGGTACTGCATCCTGAGTCTCGGACGCCTCCAAGACGTCCCTCCGTCAGACGCGCGAACGCGGGTCTGCCGGAAGGGGTGCGGCGGTTACTGCGCCTTCGCCGCCGCCTCGTGCGATTCCTGCAGGCTCGGATAGAACTGCATGAACACGGTGTCGGTCTTGCCGGCGTGTTCCTGGTGGCAGGAGTAGCAGGCCTGGCTGCGGGGGATGGCGTTGCCGGTCTTCGCCCCGGCGCCGAAGCCGTAGAACGTCCACGTGCCGGGGCCGGCCTTTTCATCCTTCACATGCAGCGAGCGGCCGATGGCCTTGCCCTGTGTCTTGCCGCCCTTGGCCGGCGCGATTTCCTCAACCGGTTGCCGCACTTCGAGGTCGAGCATCGCGCCGACCGGGAATTTGCCGGTCTTGACGTAGGCCTCGTAGCTTTCGGGATCCATACGCACGGTGTTCAACGTGACGCCGCCATCGCCTTCATAGCTAAGCGCGTAGGTTGTGCCGACGGCGGGCCAGCGATCGCGGCCCTCCGGGATCACTATCTTACCGTCCTTGTCGAATGTCGGTCCCGCGAAAGCGGCGGCGGCAAGCGAGGCCGCGGCAAGAATGCCGAGGCCGGCTGCGGCGAGAGGTCGTTTCATGATGTGTGTCCGTCCCTTTTTGGGATTTCGTTGGGGAGTAGTCCGACCGCACGCTACAGTGAGCTACGGACGCCGCTGGAACGCAAGACAACCCGCCCCGCCTTTGCAGACAAACAGCCGAGCTTTCGCGCCAAAGCGCGCGGTTTCACGCCAGTTTGAGCGGTCGATGCCCCGCAACTCCCGCCAGGTTCAGCGGCCCTCTTCGGCCGCGTTGGCCTTCACCGTCCTGCCCTCGCGCTCCTGCTTGCGGGCGCCGGCGAGGATGCCTTCCATCGCGTAGTTGCCCTCGTGGCAGGCGTACTCGTAGAAGGGCTGTTTGGAATGGTTGAGCGCCATCTCGCCCTTCCACGGCTGCGAGTATTGCGTCGGATCCTCGACGGCGAATTCGTAGGTAATCTGGCCGTCATTCCAGCGCGTGAAGCGCTCGGTGAGCTTGCCGTCCTTGCTGATGTAGCCGCGCTGGGCGGGGTTCACGTTCTTGGTCTCGACGACCAGCGTCGCGCCTTCATACCAGCCGACGCTGTCGCCCAGCCATTTCTTGATGACGTTCGGGCCGTACTTGGCTTCCGAGGCGTTCTTGACGATCGGGATGATGCGGGCGTCGTGCACCATTTCCACAACGATCATCACGTGACCGGGCGACTGCACGATCTGGTAGGTGTTGTTGTAGAGCACATTGGTCATCACCGGGCCGCCGGTATTGCCGAAGCCGATGATGCAGCGCTCGCCCATCGGGCGCGTTTCAGGATTGTCGTAGGAGCCGAAGCCGCCGCCGGCATTGCGGTCGACAGCGCCTGGGCCCTGCACGGTGCCAGTGCGCGAGGCGGCGCCGGTCGGCGCGGCAGGCGCGCCGGCGCGCGGGACGGGCGGCAGGCGCGCCGGCAGCCGTCTTGCGCGGGATGCGTCCGTCGGCGGGCTCGACGATCCAGGACGAGCGCGGCTCGCCCTTGACGACGGCGACTGTCTTGCCGGGATCGACCCAGAAGGCGTTGTAGCCGCCGCCGGAGAGAAGATCGCTGCCGTCGAGCAGCGTCTTGTCTTTCGGGTCGGCGGGCTTGGCGTCCTCGCGCGTGCGGTTGTTGTAGTAGTCCTCACCTTCCATCTTCTTGATCTCGGCGGGCGTCATGACGAGGTTCGGATAATCGGGCGAACGCTGCATGTCGGTGATGGAGGCGTTGGTCCAGAAGCCCTGCAGGTCGGGCGCGCCCCAGCTTGTCCTGGGCGGGGAATAACCCGGCGCCGACTGGGTGGCCGACTGGGCGAATGCGGCGCCGACGAAAGCCGTCGCCATGGCGGACGCGCAAAGGACGGCCGCGAGCCTCTTGGTCGATGTCATTGGATCCCTCCTCCAGAGCCCCGCTCTTCCGGGGGATGGCGGCGCGCGGCGTGCGCCGCGACGTCCGTCAGGCACCGGTTTTGGAGGACGGAGCGGTTTCAGACAAGGCTGACTGGAGACGGGATTGGCGGCGAATCCGCTGCCGCACGGGCTTTTGTTCGGGCGTCACGCTAATTGCTGCACCGCCGAAGACGGGCTAAGGGAACGTCCCAGTTCGGTATGGCGGGGCTGGAACGGCCGGACCTGAGTGACGGGAGAGAGACGTAGTGGCGGACGGCGTTGTGGTGACTGACCTACGAACCGTGCTGCGCCAGGCCGCCTCGGACGCCGAGGCCTATTTCCTCGATCTTCGCCGCGCGGTCGCGGCCCGGGTTGCGCCGGGCGGAAAAGTCGATCGCCGGAAAATCGACGAAGAGCAGCGCGCCACGCACGGCCTCGCCTGGGTGCTGACCTATGTCGAGACGCTGAAGGAAACCGCCAACTGGGCCGACCGCATCGCGGACGAAGGCAAGTTCGGCGAGATCGAGCAGCTGCTGACGCAGATCCTGTTCGGCGAATATCTCTCGCAGCTCATCGGCGGCCTGCCGATGACGCAGGTCGAGATCGTGCGGCCGATCGACATGACGCACGACCAGGCAATCATGCAGAAGCTGTTCACGCCCGCGATCACGCAGCTGGTGATGGGCGGCAACACGCCGGCGGCGCGCATGAAGGCGGCGCAGATCATCGGCGGCTTCCTCGAAAGCCAGAAGGCGACGGTGGAGTACACCGGCCTCGAGGAAACGTTCGAAACGATCCGCGACCAGTTCCGCGCCTTCGGCAAGCAAGTTGTCGAGCCCTACGCGCACGAATGGCACATGAAGGATGTGCTCATCCCCGATGCCGTTGTGAAGCAGATGGGCGAGATGGGCGTGTTCGGCCTTACGATTCCGGAAGAGTTCGGCGGCCTTGGGCTGGGCAAGACGGCGATGTGCGTCGTCTCCGAGGAGCTAAGCCGCGCCTATATCGGCGTGGGATCGCTGGGCACGCGCTCGGAGATCGCGGCGGAGCTGCTGCTGAACGGCGGAACGAAAGCGCAGCAGGAGAAATATCTGCCTGGCATAGCGAGCGGCGCAATCCTGCCGACGGCGGTGTTCACCGAGCCGAACACGGGCTCGGACCTCGGCAGCCTGCGCACGCGCGCGGTGAAGGACGGCGCCAAATGGAAGATCACGGGCAATAAGACCTGGATCACGCACGCAGCGCGCGCGGACCTCATGACCGTGCTGGCGCGCTCGGTGCCGAACACGGACAATTTCTCCGGCCTCTCCATGTTCCTCTGCGAGAAACCGCGCGGCACGGATGCCGACCCCTTCCCCGCCAAGGGCATGACGGGCGGCGAGATCGAAGTGCTCGGCTATCGCGGGATGAAAGAATACGAGCTGGGCTTCGACGGGTTTGAAGTGCCGGCGGAGAATCTGCTCGGCGAAGTCGAGGGGATGGGTTTCAAGCACCTGATGGCGACGTTCGAAGGCGCCCGCATCCAGACCGCGGCGCGCGCCATCGGCGTGGCGCAGTGCGCGCTGGAGCTTGGGCTGAAATATTCGCTCGACCGCACGCAGTTCGGCCGGCAGATTTTCGACTTTCCGCGTACGAGCGACAAGCTGGTGATGATGGCGGCCGAACTCGTCGGCGTGCGCCAGCTCACCTATTTCTCGGCGCGCCAGAAGGATCAGGGCAAGCGTTGCGACCTCGAGGCCGGGCTCGCCAAGATGCTGGCGGCGCGAATCGCCTGGGGCGCAGCGGACAACGCGCTGCAGGTGCACGGCGGCAACGGTTTTGCGCTGGAATATCCGGTAAGCCGTGTGCTGTGCGATGCGCGCATCCTCAACATCTTCGAAGGCGCAGGCGAAGTGCAGGCCATGGTGATCGCGCGGCGCACGATCGACGAGTTCATCGGCGCGAAAAACTAGGCATCAGAGCCTTGGTTGGATATTCAGTGGTCATGCCACTGACAAGCGAACCCACCGAAGAGACCCTTAGAATTCTTCAGCTATTCCGCTGGTTTCGCGGCGGAACAGGTTCTGCATTCTCGCAAGTAGAATTCAGCATGTGTCGCCTGCTGGCCTGCATGCGCAAAAAGGCGGAGTTCTCTTCCGGACTTCAAGCGCTGCCTTGGACACCTTCGGACAGGTCGAAGGCGTTTCGAAGCACATTTGTCGGCAGCGCGCTTCTTCAACAGCATGTCTCAAGGGCGAGCGAGATTTGCGACACATTTGATCTCATAATCGTGCCGCGCTACTTCCTTGCTCATGGATTTGCCCGGATCGATATGCCCGCGCGGGTAATACAGATGAGGTAGTTCCAGCCCGCCAGCGGGAACACCTGGAACGAAGAGCAATGGGACATTCCGTTCGAAAAAATGGAGGTCGGGGGCATCAGATCGATAGCCTCGCGCAAGCTACCGTCGAGTTGTGCATCCAAGTTAGCAAAGAGCACGATCTAGGATTCTAATGCACCCAATGTCGAAATCGTCGACTACCACTAGGGGCCGTCTGCTGCCTAACCCGACACCGGGAGAGATTCTGCTCGAGGAATTTCTGAAGCCGATGGGGCTCAGCCAAAACGAACTGGCGCGTGCGCTTCACGTCCCGCCGCGCCGTATCAACGAGATCGTGCTCGGCAAACGCGTCGTCACTGCCGACACCGACCTGCGGCTGGCGCGCTATTTCGGAATCTCCGAGGGTTTCTTCCTCGGCCTGCAAGCGGACTACGATCTCATGCAGAAACGGCGGGAAATCAGCTCTGCGCTGAAGTCCATTTCGCCAAGGGCGGCCTGAACCGATCAGCCGTCCACTGATCCACGCACGGAACTGGCCCTCGCATCGACGCCCCTATGGGACTAGTCTCGGCGCCTCCAGCCTGGAGCTTCCCATGGAGAAGATACGCGAAGACCTTCCCGTCTTCCTGCATGATGGCGAGGTCGCCATCGGCGCCGTGCGCGCCGTGCACAAGGCCAGCATCGACGTCTATATCGAGAACGCCGGCGACTTCATCGTGCCGCTTGGCGCCGTGCACGACGTGCACTTCGACAAGGTGATCCTGGACGCCCGCAAGCTCGAGCAGAGGCTGCGCGACGCCATCGGCCGCGCCCATTCGGCGGAAGATCCCGACTAGGCAGTTTGCGCCCCGCCTTTCGCCCGCTAGAGTGCGGAAAAGAAACGGCGGGAGGGTTTCATGAGAAAGCTGATCGGTCTCGCGTGCGCGCTGGCGCTCGCAGGATGCGCGAGCCTGGCCCAGGCGCCGGCATCGCCCTCATGGATCGGCGTCTGGGGCGCATCGCCTACCCCGCCGCCCGCCGGCGCCCGGACGTTCGAGAACCAGACCATCCGGCAGGTGCTGCGCGTCAGCGCTGGCGGAACGAAGGTGCGCCTACGCCTTACCAACGAGTACAGCGACAAGCCGCTGGAGATCGGCGCGGCTTCCATCGCCCTGGCCGCCGCCGACGGCGCCGCGATGGGCAAGGTGCTGGACCTCACCTTCAGCGGCAAGACGTCCGTCACCATCCCGGCGAAAGCGCCGATGCTGAGCGATCCGATCGACTTCCCGCTGAGCGCGCTCGACAGCGTGTCGATCAGCCTGTTCCTGCCGCAGGCGACAGGCCCGTGCACCTGCCATCCAGGCGCGCGCGCCGATGGATTCATCTCGCCGCCGGGCGATTTCACGCGGGCGCAGTTCGAGCCGGCGGGCACGTTCACCAGCCGCGCCTTCATTTCGGGCGTTGAGGTGATGCCGGCGGGGCCGGCGCACACGCTGATCGCGTTCGGCGATTCCATCACAGATGGAACGGCCTCGACCAACAACGCCAACAAGCGCTGGCCCGACATTCTGGCCGAGCGGTTCAAGACGGCGGGAATGAAGATCGGCATTTCCAACCAGGCGATCGCGGGAAACCGCGTGCTCTCGCACGCCATGCCGGTTTTCGGGGAATCGGCGCTGACGCGGTTCGACCGCGACGTGCTGTCGGTGCCGGGCGCCAGATGGATGATCGTGCTCGAAGGCGTCAACGATATCGGCATGGGCGGCGCGGCCCCGCCTTCCGCCGAGCAGATCATCGCCGGCTATCGCCAGCTCATTGCGCGCGCACACGACCGCGGGATCAAGGTCTTTGGCGCGACCATCCTGCCGTATGAGGGCGCGCGCTACTACACGGAAGCGGGTGATGGCGTGCGGCAGGCGGTCAACAGCTGGATGCGCGGATCCAAAGGCGGCAAGGATGGGTTCGACCGGGTGATCGATCTCGACGCCGCCATGCGAGATCCCGCCAACCCCAAGAAGCTGAAAGCCGACCTCCAGTCGGGCGACTGGCTGCATCCCAACGACGCCGGCTACAAGGTGATGGGCGACGCGATCGAGCTGTCGCTCTTCCGCTGACGCCTAGCCGCCCGGCGCTCAGACCTTCATCTTGATCGCGCCGAGATAGTTGCGCTTGCCCAGCGGCACGCCCTTCATGCGCAGGATGTCGTAGGCGGTGGTGGCGTGGAAGTGGAAGTTGGGCAGGGAGAAGGTGAGCAGGAAATCCTTGCCGACGAAGGGCAGCTGCCGGTCGCCGAGATTGAAGATGACGTCCTTGTCCTGCAGCGCATCTACCTCGTCCGGCTTCAGCGCCTTGAGCGCCGCCAGCGCGTCGGCGACCTGCTTCTGCAGGCCTGCATAGTCGGTGTCCGGCGTGCCATAAGGCGGCTTGAACACCCCGCCCTTCACGCCCTCTAGCGCGCCCAGCGAGTGGCCGATCGAGGCCTGCACCTGATAGCGGAAGGGCAGCATGTCGCCGAACAGGCGCGTCTCGGTGATTTCGGCCGGGTCGATCTTTGCTTCTTCGAAATGCTTCCGGCCGCGGTCGAGAAAGCCTTCCATCGCGCTGAGCGTCTGGATGAAAAGCGCAGCGCTCGCCTCGTAAAGTGAAATCGACATCGAATATCCCCAGCGTCTTTGGAAAAACGAAACAGCCACGGAGGCTATGACCTCCGTGGCTGCTTACGCAAACATTATCGGACCAGGATCTACTGCTTCGCCTTGCCTTTGGCGCTGGTCTTCACGGGCTTCGCCTTCGCCGCCGCCTGCTCTTCCTTCAGGCGCGCGCCGGCGAGGATGCCGTGCATGCCGTAATTGCCTTCATGGCAGGCGTACTCGTAGAGGCGGCTCTGCGGATAGAAGCTGAGCTCAGCCTTCCACGGCTGCGTGTAGGTGTCCGGATCGTTGACCGTGAACTCGTAGAAGATGTCCTTCTCGCCCGTGCGCGTGAGGCGTTCAGTGACGACCGCCTTCGGAGATAGCGGGAAGGACTGGTTCTCGGCCTGCAGCGGATTGACGTTGATCGTCTCCATCACAAGCGTGTCGCCCTCCCACCAGGCGACGCTGTCGCCGAGCCAAGGCGTGATTGCGGCTGGCCTGTGGCTCGCCTTGGCCTTGGCGGCGCTGTCGAAGATCGGAACGGCGCGCACATCGTGCGCCATTTCAACCAGGATCATCAGGTGCGTCGGCGTCGTCACGAACTGATAGTTGTTGTTGTAGAGCACGCTCAGCATGCCCGGCCCGCCCGTTTGGCCAAAGCCGATCAGGCAACGCTCGGAGATCGCGGTCTCTTCCGGGCCTTCATAGGGTGCATTGCCTGTCATGTAGCGAGTGAAGCCCGCCATCTGCTTGCGCGCCTGCGCGGCGGGGTCCTTGAACGGAAGCTGGCCGTTGGCGGGCTCGACAATGTTGGACGTGCGATACTCGCCCTTCACTTTGCCGAGCATCGTGCCGGGCGTGACCCAGAAACTGTCATAGCCCTTGAGGCCGAAGTCCGATCCGCCCTTGGGCGGGGCGCCTTTGGTGGGGTCAGAGTAGCGGGCGTTCTTGTTGAAGTCCGGGTCGTCCGCGGGGATGCCCGCGATCGATGTCGAGTTCGCGATCTTCTTCGCCGTGGCTTCATCGACAACCAGCTTGTCGACGCCTCTAGCGCGCGACAGCGGCGTCAGAGAGGCGTTGGTCCAGATGCCGTCGAAAGACGGCTTTCCGTCCGCCGTCCTCGGGACCTGGGCGATGGCGGGCGCGGCCATGATGGCGATGGCAAGCGCGGCAAGGGCGGGTTTCAGCATCCGCATAGGTAGTCCTCCTGTGGGGTGGCGCGCCTCTTCCGGACGCTCGCTTTAGTGCAAGGATACTCTTTAGTTCCAGCAAGGGAACCACTTCCGCAGCGTGAACTTCAGCGCCGCGCGTCCAGTATTTTGCGCAGGTTTTCAAGGAAAGGCAGCGCCGCCTTCACATCGGCGGGAGGAATGTCGGCGGTGATGCCCGCCATGACAGGGCCGATGGCGCGGATTGCCTGCTCGCGCGCCTTCCTTCCCGTCTCCGTAATCTCCGCCAGCTTTGCCCGCGCATCCTTCGGGTCGTCGGTGACTTTCACGAAGCCCTGCGCTTCGAGGCGCTGCAACGTGTTGGTCATCGCCCCTTTCGTGACCTGGAAAGCGGCGGCGAGGCGGCTGGGGGCCCATGCGCCGCCGAGCCGCACGAAATGATTGAGTACGACGAACTGCGCCAGCGACATGCCTTCCGGCAGTACGCGCTCCAGGCTGTTTCCTGAAAGCTGGGCGATGATGCCGATCTCGGTGAACATCCGGAAATAAAGATGGGCGAGGTCTTCGCGCTGGCTCAAGTCTTCAGCTCCTCAACTGATGAAGCCATCGAGTCCTCGGCGAGGCGCAGCCACGACCGGATCGGCATGACCCACGCGCACCAGCATCTGGATTCGCTTGCCCTCGCCAATCAAACCGTGAACCTCGCCGTAGAGCGCGCCCATTTCGGGGTATTCCTGCAACGACTGGCTCCACGGGTGGATGGCGAGCTTCAGCTCGGCTGCCTTCAGCGCGAGGCGGGCATAGGCGCGGCCGGCGGCCAGTTCTTCCGCACGTGTCTCGCCGCCCGTAATCCACGCGAAGGCGCGTGCAGACATGGCTTTTTCCCGAAACTGGTCCATGCCGATCTTGAAGGCTTCGGACTTGGGATCGGCCATCGCGGCGTGTGAGATCATGCCGGCGAGCTTGCCGAACTCGATCATCTGGCCCTCCAGCATCAGCCCGTCACGATGCGCGTTCACTTCGGCCTTGCCGATTCGCATCAGGTCGACGCTTTCCTGGAGCGTATGCGGCGTCAGCATTTCCATTTCATGCGCGCGCCAAGTCAGGTCGCGCAGGCTGACCGCGAGATCGCCCTCGCCTGTCGTGCGGGCCACAAGGCCGTAGGCTGTCCCGGCAGCTTCAATCTGCTTCAGCTGATCGGGCGCAACCTCGCGCTTGTCGTAGGTGTTGCGGTTGGTGCGGCGAGCGGTGATGAAGCCGAACGCCGGATCGGGCTGCGCTGCGCCTGCGATCAGGCGCACGTGCGCAACGGGGCGAACATCCAGTCTTGGCCGCGGCTCGCCTTCGGGAAAGGGCGTGATCTCCACACCGAAGCCTTCGCTGGCTGCGGCGATAACGAAGAGTTCGAGGAAGGCCCCGCAGCCCAACGTGATCTGACGGTCGAACGGATCGGTCGCCGGCAGGCGACGGTGGAGATCGCAATACAGCGTCAGCGCGTCGTCGCCTTCTAGCTTCACGAGCCAGGGCTGGCGGTTGTGCGGGTTGGGCGCCAGCAAAGCGTAAGACAGGAATCTGCGGCGCTTTTCCTCAGGCGCTCCCGCCTCGCGCCAGGCCTGGCGCGCTTCGCCGGAAGGGCCGTTCAGCGCATACCAGCTTCCGGCTGCGACGGCCGCTAGCACAACGCCGCCGCCAACCAGCTTCAGGACTCCACGCCGCGTCGTCATCTTGGGCTCCTTTGTAAGGAATTGAGTCTCAAACTGTCGCCGCTGGCCGCCGAAAGGCCAACAGCAGGATCACAAGCCCGGCAGCTGCGATCCATAGTAGCATTGCCGTCGTTGCGATCACGACGTCGACCGGCGACATCACGCCGACGATCGACAGGGCCGGCATCACGGCCACGGCCGCAACAGGAAAGGCCGCCCATCCCAGCCAGGCCGGAAGGCCGCGGTCTCGAAGGATCAGCGCGCCTGCGCAAGCCAGCCAGAGCGAAGCGAAAATGGAAACGCCGAGGTCTTCGCCGATCGACCCGCCGTAGGCGTTGAGCGCCAGTTGCGTTGTCTCGATGGCCACGCGCTCGGCAGAGCCTTCAGGCGACGCGGCGTAGGCAGACGCCAGCGCGGAGGAGCCGGTGAGCCATCGAACGATGCCGATGGCGCGCGCAAGCGCCGATGCGGCGCCCAGCCCGATCGCCAGCACGGCGAGGCTGCCGAGCGGACGGTCGCCTTTTGCGTAACCGACGACAAGGGCGGCGCTGAATGCAAAGACCAGCGACCATCCCAGATAAAGGCCGTAGCCGAGCTTCACCGCCGCCGCTTGTTCGTGGATGAGCGGCAAGGTTTGCACGGCGGGAAAATCCAGGCTGGCGGGCCAGTCGATCGCTCCGCCGAGTACGGCCATGGGAGCAAAAAGGAAGAACGCCTGGAATAGCAGCAGCATGCCGCCAAACATGTGAGACGTGCGCATTGGCGAGAGTTCCTGAAGCTAAGACGCCGCGAAACTTGCGACGCATATTGGGTTGATGACGAGACTTGGTTTTCAGGCGAACGGCGAGACGCCGGCAGTGTGGCCGAGCTGAGCCGCCAGGACCGTTACCGACCAGGCCGACACGAAAACCGAGAGAGCAAACAGAAGGCGCATGGGGTTTCTCCTGTACCTGCCGTCATAACGGCGATTTAGTTCAATGATGAACTATGTAGTTCAACGTCAAACTATCGTCAAGGCCTTCTTTCCGGAGATTTTGCGAGGTTTGCGCCGGGCTGGTCCGGACCCGGCGGACGCCATATGGTCCCGCGCGTGCGAGCGCCGAACGCGCCGCTCTTGGGATGAGGGAGACAATCAAATGACCGCCAATCTCTGGAAGATCGCCGGCGTATCGCTTGTGGCGCTCGCGGCAGCGGCCGCCTGCAATGAAGCCCCTGAGACGCCAGCGCCAGCGCCCGAAGCCGCCGCGCCTGCAGCGCCCGCCACGCCGGACTATGCCGCCCTGCTGGCCCAGCCCGACCGCCTTCCCGCCGACACGGCGCGCGATGCTTCGCGCAAGCCGGCTGAGGTCCTCGCCTTCTCCAGGATCACGCCGGGACAGACCGTGTTCGAGATGGAAGCGGGCGGCGGCTATTTCACCGACCTGCTGTCGCGCGCTGTAGGCCCTACCGGCAAAGTGATCATGCAGGCTCCGAAGGAGTTCGAGAGCTTCTACAAGGCGGACATGGACGCTCACCTCGGCGCCAACCGCCTGCCCAACGTCACCGTCTCGCAGACGCTGTTCGACAAGCTCGAAGCGGCCGACGCCTCGGTCGATGTGGTCACCTGGTTCCAGGGACCGCACGAGCTGTTCTGCAAGAAGGCCTGCGGCGACCTGCCGATGGGCGAGCCGGCGGCGGTCTTCGCCGAGATCTCGCGCATCCTGAAACCCGGCGGCTATTTCGTGATCATCGACCACGTCGCACCGCAGGGCGCGCCCACGACCACGGGCAACGACCTGCACCGCATCGACCCGATGCAGGTAAAGGCGCTGGCGACGGCCGCCAACTTCGCGCTGGATGAAGAAAGCCCCCTGCTCGCCAACGCCGCCGACGACCACACCAAGGGCGTCTTCGACGATTCGATCCGCGGCAAGACCGACCAGTTCCTGCTGCGCTATCGCAAGCCGGGCTGAAAGTTGTAGGGTTGCAGGTGTTGGGGGGCCGCGGGCCGCGAAGGCCTGCGCCCCTTCATGTTTGAAAGCTGATTTGAAAAGCGGTTTGAGGGAATGCACATGATCCGACATCTGAAATTCGCCACAGCGATAGCCGCGCTGGCCCTCGCCGCGTGCACGACGGCTGCGCCAGTGGAGAAGGGGCCGCCGCCCCTTGCCGCGGCCGACTACGCGCCGATCCTTGCGGATGCCGGCCGGCCGGAAGCCGATCGCGCCGACGACGCCGCCCGCAAGCCGGCCGAGGTGCTGGCCTTTGCGAAAATCCGCCCCGGCGACACGATCCTGGAACTCGAGGGCGGACGCGGCTGGTATTCGGACATCCTCTCGACCGCCGTCGGCCCCACGGGCAAGCTCTACATCCAGTATCCGCCGGAGTTCGCGTATGGCGATGCTGCCTACAAGGCGCGCACGGATGCGGGACGCCTCAAGAACGCGACGATCATCAAGTCGCACTTCGACACCTATGCGATCGCGGATGCGTCGGTGGACAAGGTGATCTGGATCCTGGGGCCCCACGAAGTCTATTTCGTGCCGCCCAACACGCAGGGCCTCGGCGATCCGGCCAAGACCTACGCCGAAATCAAGCGCGTGCTGAAGCCAGGCGGCGAGCTGATCGCCATGGACCACGCGGCGGACGCCGGCGCGCCGACTACGGTCGCGCAGACGCTGCACCGGGTCGATCCGGCGGTGGTGCTGGCGGCAGCCAAGGCGGCCGGCCTCGACTATGTCGACAAGAGCGACGTGCTGGCCAACCCGACAGACGACCGCACCAAGCGGGTGTTCGACGCCACCATCCGGCGCCACACGGACCAGTTCCTCTTCCGCTTTCGTAAACCTGCCTAGGCCTTTCCGGCCTGATCCGTCCTTAAACAACCCGGCCTCGCCAGAGGGGCCGGGTTGGATTAGCCTGAGCCCATGAGTCGGTCGAAGCGTTCCCTGAACCTCTACGTGTTCGCGGCTCTCGGCGCCGCGATCGCAACTGCCTGTTCCTCCGGCGAACAGGGCGTGACCATGGCTCAGCCAGACAATCCTGTGATCGTGCTCTCCGAAGGCGCCTGTTTCGGCCCGTGCCCGATCTACGACATGACGCTGCGCGCCGACGGCTCCTACGTCCTCAACGGCGAGCGCTTCGTGAAGACGGCGGGCGTTAGCGAAGGCAAGCTCGGCAAGAAGGCCTGGGACGAGGCGGTAGCCGCGCTGGAGAAATCGAGCTTCTGGACGCTGAAGCCGGAGCAGACGCTCGACACGCTGCAAAACTGCCATACCGATGCGCCGACCGCGAAGGTCACCTGGCGCACCCTGGAGGGTAAGGAAAAGACCGTCACCTACAATGCCGGATGCGGCGTTCGGGAGATGCAGGACCTGGTCTCCGCACTGCGCGAGGCCATGGGCTATGGCGACCTGGTCTGGACCGAAGACCGGTTCGACCCCAGCGGAAATCGCTAGAACAGGCGGCAAACCGCATCACCCCATGGCGCGGTCCCGCGATCAGGCGTAAGGCTCGGCGATGCTGTCTGGCCTCACCATTGCGCTTTATGTGGTCATCGGAATCCTGTTCCTGGTGCTGGCCGCCGGCGTGATCAATCTCATCCGGACCGACTCCAAGGCCCGCTCACGCTCCAACCATCTGATGCGCCTGCGCGTCGCCGTGCAGGCCGTGGCCGTGTTGCTCATCGTCATCATCGGCGCGGTCTCCGGCGCGTTCCGGTAGACGCCCGGCGCTTGCGCGCCAGGGCCGCAGAACCCCGCTTCAGGAATCCACCCAGGAACGACGCCGGACACGGCGCCTGTCGTGCGTCACGGACCGGCAGCGGGCTGATCGATCGAATTTCATCGATCGCATTGTCCAAACCTGAAGTTCTCCCTGCGAGGATGGCTTCTGTGGTCGAGTATCGGGAGTAGCTCATGTTTGGCCGGCGCGAAGGCGATCTCAATCCCCGCCGCTTCTGGAACTGGTTCTCCTCGGAGTCCCAGGGCCTGGCCAATGCTATCGAGGCGCTGTCGCGCGGCGAATCCGACGCCGAATGGGCGCTGATCGGCCTCAATGAACGCCTTCGCCGCTATCATGCGGGGCTCGAGGCCGACATCGTCCGCTCGCTCGACGGCCAGCACCAGCTCATCGTGTCCGGCAGCGCGGAAGACGCCGTCTCCACCCTGCTCGACGCCGCCCCGTCCGTGCGTGGCTGGCGCTTCGCCACCCGTGTCGCGCAGGCCGACATACGCCGCGTGCCTTTCCGGGTGGCCCCCCGCCCGTCGATGGATTCGCTCGACTCGCCGATCTCCGGCCTGCACGACGCCTGGGCCGTGTAGAGGGATCGTCCAGGGCTTTCCCTGGTGTTTCCGGGCCGATATTGACGTCCTGCCCCGCCACGGACGACATACGCCATGGTCAAGCTCAACAAGATCTACACGCGCACCGGCGATGACGGCACCACCGGCCTCGCCACCGGCGAGCGCGTCCAGAAATGGGACCTGCGCGTCGAGAGCTATGGCGCGGTCGACGAAACCAATTCGGTCATCGGCGTCGCCCGGCTGCACTGCGGCGAAGACGCCGACCTCGACGCCATGCTTGGCCGCATCCAGAACGATCTCTTCGACCTCGGCGCCGACCTCGCCACGCCTGAGCGCGACAAGCCGCTGGCCTGGACGCCGCTACGCGTCGTCGAGGCGCAGGTGAGGCGTCTCGAGGCCGAGATCGATGCGATGAACACGCCGATCCCGCCGCTGGAAAGCTTCATCCTGCCGGGCGGCTCTGCGCTGGCCGCGCATCTCCACGTCGCGCGCACCGTCTGCCGCCGGGCTGAGCGGTTGATCGCTGAGCTGGCCGCCATGCCCGACGAGAAAGTGTCCGCACCCGCCCTCCAATACGCCAACCGGCTGTCGGATTTTCTGTTCGTCGCCGCCCGCCGCGCCAATGCGAACGGCGCCGGCGACGTCCTGTGGGTTCCCGGCCAGAACCGATAGGGCTAGCCGATCTGCGCGACGATTCTCGGCTGGGTCAACATGGCTAGCGGATCGGTGAGACCGGCTGTCGCGAGCCTCGCGAACGATCCGTTTTCAGGGTCAGCGTGCAAGTGGACAATCCTCGCGTTCACATCGACGACCCAGTATTCGACCAATCCGAACCGCGCATAGTCGTCACGCTTTTCGCCAAGATCGTCGTCCAGCGAACTGTCGGCCACTTCTACAATCAACTTCACTGCCTCGCGATTGATTGTTCCCCGCGGGTCGCTGAGCAGTGCGGGGTCATAGACCACGATGTCCGGCATCGGATCAAAACCCTCCGCGTAGGAAACCGACCCTTCGCTTCCCACCCGCCAGCCGAGACCCAGATTCCGGAGAGCCAGCTTCAAGGCAAAAGTCAGATCCTCCTGCACCATGGTGTGAGGCACATGCTTCGGACTCATTTTGACGATCATCCCCCGACGCAGTTCGACCCTGAGATCGCCGAACGCGCCGCGCCGCGCCATCTTGTGAAACTCAGCGCTGGTGAAGGGTTGGAATGGCTTTGCAAGAGCGTTCATGGTCAAAACATACCGCAATCTGGCCGCTCAGCCAACGCAACACTCTGAAAGCAAATGCCCTCTGTCCACCTCTTCCTGCGCGGGCCGTTCAGCCAGTTCCACCATTCGAGCTTCACCCTCGAGGCCCGCGACTACATGTGCGCCGAGCAGTACATGCACGCCGAAAAGGCGCGGCTGTTCGGCGACGTTGCAATGGCGGAACGCATCATGAAGTCCGCCAGTCCGCACGAGCACAAGCTGATGGGCGGGCGCGTCTCCGGCTTCGAGCAGCAGAGTTGGGACAGGCACAAGATCACGATCGTGACGGCGGGCAACCGCGCCAAGTTCAGGCAGAATGCCGGACTGCGCCGCCGCCTGCTCGACACCGGCAACGCCATCCTCGCGGAGGCGAATCCCAAGGATTACATCTGGGGAATCGGCATGGCCGAGGACGACCCGGCGGCGCTCGATCCCGCCAACTGGCAGGGCGAGAACCTTCTGGGCGAAATCCTGATGGCGGTTCGTGACGAACTTGCGTCAGGCTCGGGTTAAGACTCAGGCAACCGGATACAGCTCCGATGAAAGCCTGACTTGGCGAACCGGGCGTTTCGCCCCACACTTCGGGCGCTGGCGGGGCGCTGGACGGGTAACGCGATGCGTGTCGGGGCGCGGATGAAACGGCTTCTTCCCCTCATGGCTTCAGTCCTGCTGGCGTACGCTGCGCCGGCGGCGGCGCACGCGCAGCTCACCAAGGAAGCCATCGCCCTCAACGATTTCGCGTCCGAGCTCGACTACGCCGCGACCGCGCCGGATTTCGTCGGCCTCGCCGTCGCCGTGGTGAAGGACGGCAAGGTCGCGATGGTGCGCACCTATGGCGTGCGCGAGGCGGGCGGCCAACAGAAGGTGACGCCTGACACGGTGTTCCGGATTGCCTCCCTCTCCAAGGGGTTCGCCGGCACGCTCGCCGCGATGGCGGTGCGGGACGGCAGGCTCGACCTGTCGACAAAGGCGGTTTCCGTGGCCCCGCAATTCCGCCTGCGCAGCGCGAGGGACACGGAATCGGTGACGCTGGAAGACGTGCTCTCGCACCGCACCGGCCTGCCGCCCTATGCCTACGACAACCTGCTCGAAGCCGGCACGCCGCCCGGCGAGATCCTGGCCAAGTACAAGGGCGTGCGCCCGATCTGCGGCGTGCACGACTGCTTCAGCTACCAGAACACCGCCTTCAACATAATCGCGACCGCGATCGAACAGGTCTCCGGCCGGTCCTACGAGGCCGAACTGCGTGCGCGCATCCTCGACCCGCTGGGCATGACGGCGACATCGGTGACGCGGCGCGGCCTTACCGAGACAGGCAACTGGGCGCGCCCGCACCGCCGCAGGGGACAGGACTGGTATTCGGTTCCGGTGACCGAGCCCTACTACAGGGTGCCCGCGGCCGGCGGCGTCAACACCAGCATCGCCGACCTTGCGAAATGGATGATCGCGCAGATGGGCGAGCGGCCGGACGTGCTGTCGCCCGTCGTGCTCGAAGAAGCGCACAGGAAGCGCGTCTCGACGCCGACCGAAAGCTCGCGCACGCGATCCCTGAAGCTTCCGGTGTCCTCGACCTATTACGGCCTCGGCTGGCGCACCTATGAATATGCCGGGCACAAGCTGATCAACCATTCCGGCAGTGTCGAAGGCTATTTCGCGCAGATCGCCTGGCTGCCCGCCAAGCGCGACGGCATCGCCGTGCTGTCCAACACGCGCGGCTCGCGCGCCACCAAGATCGTGCCGGCCTGGCTCGACTATGAACTCGGCCTCGAAAAGACCGACTGGTTCAAGATGGCCGAAATCACCATAGCAGCAACGCCGCCCGCCACAGTCAGCGGCGACTAGCCTTCACGCCGAAGCGTGTTGGCGCTGCCTTGCGCCAGCCTTGCCGCGCCCCCGCACGCCGGTCATCATGCCAGCAGCGAGGTGGAGGGTTTCATGCGCAATCTTGCCTGTTTCGGAACTGCGGCCGCGGCCGCCCTGCTGGCGACGGCCTGCCAGCCCGCCGCAAAGGACGCCGCGGTCAAGGCGGCGCCCCATGCAACCTACGACGCCAGGACATTCTTCGACACGACAGCCCTGTCGATGGCCAGCGGAGCGGGCTACGCTTTCTCGCCCGACGGATCGAAGCTTCTCCTCGCCAACGACGCCAGCGGCGTGTGGAACGCCGCCTCGCTGCCGGTTGCCGGCGGCGATCCGACGCCCCTCACCTCCTCGCCCGACAACGCCACCTACGCGGTGAGTTACTTCCCCGCCGACGAGCGCCTGCTGGTCACCGCCGACAAGGGCGGCAACGAGCTGACCCACATCTATGTCCGCGAGGCGGATGGCGTGTTGAAAGACATCACGCCCGCCGAAAAGGCGAAGGCCGGCTTCCTCGGCTGGAGCGATGACGGCAAGACGCTGTGGCTCACTTCCAACGAGCGCAACCCGCAGATGTTCGACGTCTATGCCTACGACACCACGTCGTTCGCCAAGAAGATGATCTTCAAGAATGAGGGCTATTTCGCCGACGCCATCACCGGCGACGGCAAGTACCTGGCGCTCACCAAGGAACACTCCAGCGCCAACTCCGACCTCTTCCTCGTCGACCTGTCGAAGCCGAACGCGAAGCCCGAACTGATCTCGCAGCACACGGGCGACGTATCCTACAGCGCCTACGAGTTTACGCCCGACAACAAGGCGCTGGTCTACGGCACGGATGAGTATGGCGAATACAACCAGGCCTGGACGTACGATCTCGCGACGAAAGAGAAGAAGGAGCTGGTGAAGGCAGACTGGGACGTGATGTTCGTCGCCTATTCCGACACCGGCAAATACCGCGTCTCCGCCGTCAACGCCGACGCCTCGACGCAGCTGACCATCCTGAACACGGCCACCAATGCGCCCGTGGCGCTCACCGGCGTTCCGGCCGGCGACATCAACGGCGTGCGCTTCAACCGCGACGAGACGAAGATCGCGTTCACCGTGGTCTCCGACACCTCGCCTGCCGACATCTTCATCGCTGATCTCTCAACCGGCGCCGCCACGCGCCTCACCAAGTCGCTTAACCCGGCGATCGACGAGACCATGCTCGTTGAAGCCGAAGTCGTCCGCTACAAGAGCTTCGACGGCCTCGACATTCCGGCCATCCTGTTCAAGCCGAAGACCGCCAGCGCCGGCGCCCCCGTCCCCGCCATCGTCGACGTGCATGGCGGGCCCGGCGGCCAGAACCGGCGCGGCTATGCGGCGATGTACCAGCACCTCGTCAACCACGGCTACGCGGTGCTGCGCGTCAACAACCGAGGCTCGTCGGGCTACGGCAAGACCTTCTACCACATGGACGACAAGAAGCATGGCGAGGTCGATCTCGACGATGTCGTCTATGGCAAGAAGTACCTGCAGACGCTGGACTGGGTGCAGCAGGACAAGATCGCCGTGATGGGCGGCTCGTATGGCGGCTATATGGTCGCCGCCGCGCTCGCTTTCCGGCCGAACGAGTTCGACGCCGGCATCGACATCTTCGGCGTCACCAACTGGTCGCGCACGCTGGCCTCGATCCCGGCCTGGTGGGGCGCCCAACGCGCCTCGCTTTATGACGAGATGGGCGATCCCGCGATCGACGCAGAGCGCCACCGGCGGATCTCGCCGCTGTTCCACGCCGCCAACATCAAGAAGCCGCTTCTGGTCATCCAGGGCGCCAATGATCCACGCGTGCTGCAGGTCGAAAGCGACGAGCTGGTCGCCGCCGTGAAGGCCAACAACGTGCCGGTGGAGTATGTGGTCTTCCCCGACGAGGGCCACGGCTTCCAGCGCAAGGAAAACCGCATCGCGGCGTCAGAGGCTTATCTCGCCTTCCTCGACAAATACCTGAAGGGCGCTGCTGCCGCCTCACCGGCAACGCCCGCCAAGGCAGGCGAGCCCTGAAGCCGAACGGCTTCAGCTCACATTCCGGGAATGCTGCCCTGGTTGGCGACGCGCCGGCGGGCGAGCGCTGAATCCATGTCCGACAGGCCCAGCCGGTCCGTCATCTGGCGCATCAGCGAATCCTCGTGCGGGTCGCGCACGCCGTCAGCCAGCACCACGCGCCACAGCTCCTCGAGGATCGCGACGCGGTCATCGTGCAGGATTGCCGCCTTGATGGAGCGGGTGAACTGGTAGAGGTCGATGGCCTCCCTCTCGGCCGCCTCGCCTTCCTCGCGAAGACCCTTCGTCTGGTCCGGGTTCAGCTTGAACCGCGCCGCCAGCACGCGGTCGATCATCAGCTGCTCGCCGGCGTCATACTGGCCGTCGGCCCGCGCCGCCATCACCAGCACTGCGGCGATCGCCGACCGCGCATCCTCCGGCTGAAGGTCAGTATGGCCGGTCGAAAGCAGCAGGCGTCGAAGAAATCCGATTGGCATGCACGTTCCCCGTTCTGATCCTGCCTCTGGCAGCGGCCTTACTCGTCCGAACCTGCGTCCGGTTTCATATAGGCGTCGAAGTTCTTGATGTAGGCGTCGAGATTGCCTTCCAACATCTGGCGGAAGCCGGAGACGAAGTACTCGATGGTTTCGTCCCGCTTGGCCTGCATGGCTTCCCCGGACTCGAAGCCCCTGGCCGAGGTGAAGGCGCTGAACCGCGCCGCTGCGAACAGCATGGAGGCGTTCACCATGTCGTGGGATACGCCCTCGCCGGCCTGGTCGCCCGCCTGATCGTTAGACAGGTGAATGTGTGCGTCCGCCCGCTCGTAGAAGGCGTCGTCGAGCTGCTGGGCCATGTTTTCCTGCCTCCTGCGATTCCCCTCTATTCGGCCAGCCGCCCTGCAAAAACCACCCGGAATCAGCTTCCGCGCACGAATGTTTCATCGGCGGCCCGGCTCATCGCGCCAAAGTGACGCTTTTTGCCTGCCGGCCGCCCGGAAAACTTGATTTGGGCGCGGCTGCTGCATAACAGGGAGCGCCGGTTCGCACCCGCACCAAGGCGGGGCGACTGGCCCATGAATCTGACCGTCCGGTCCGAAGCGGAGACCCACCGATGAAGGTGCTCGTGCCCGTCAAACGGGTGATTGACTACAATGTCCGGCCCCGCGTGAAGGCCGACCAGACCGGCGTCGATCTCGCCAACGTCAAGATGGCGATGAACCCGTTCGACGAAATCTCCGTCGAGGAGGCGGTCCGCATGAAGGAGAAGGGTCTCGCCACCGAGATCGTCATCGTCTCCATCGGCCCGGCCCAGGCTGCTGAAACCATCCGCATCGGTCTCGCCATGGGAGGCGACCGCGGCATCCTGGTCCAGACCGACCAGGCGGTGGAGCCCCTCGCCGTCGCCAAGATCCTCAAGGCCATCGTCGAGGCTGAACAGCCCGGCCTCGTCATCGCCGGCAAGCAGGCGATCGACGACGACTCGAACGCCACCGGCCAGATGCTGGCCGCGCTCCTCGGCTGGCCGCAAGGGACTTTCGCCTCGGCCGTCGCCAAGGACGGCGACAAGCTCAACGTGACGCGCGAAGTCGATGGCGGCCTGCAGACGGTCGCTCTGCAGACCCCGGCGGTCGTCACCACCGACCTGCGCCTCAACGAGCCGCGCTTCGCCTCGCTGCCGAACATCATGAAAGCGAAGAAGAAGCCGATCGACATGAAGACGCCGGCCGACTACGGCGTCGACCTCACGCCGCGTCTTTCGGTCGTCAAAGTCACCGAGCCGAAAAAGCGCGAAGCCGGCGAGAAAGTCGCCGACGTCGATGCGCTGATCGCCAAGCTCAAATCCATCGGAGCCATCTGACATGGCCGTTCTAGTTCTCGCTGAACACTCCAACTCCGCGCTCAACGATGCGACCGCCAAGACGGTCGCCGCAGCCCAGGCCTTCGGCGGCGACATCGACGTGCTCGTCGCCGGCCACAACGCCAGGGCCGCCGCCGACGCCGCCGCCAAACTGTCGGGCGTGCGCAAGGTGCTGCTGGCCGAAAGCAACGCCTTCGCCCATTCGCTGGCCGAAGCGGTCGAAGCGCTCGTGGTTCCGCTGATGTCCGGCTATGACGCCTTCTTTGCGCCGGCCACGACCTCGGGCAAGAACATCGCCCCGCGTGTCGCCGCCAAGCTCGACGTGATGCAACTCTCGGACGTTTCCAAAGTCATCGACAGGGACACGTATGAGCGGCCGATCTACGCCGGCAACGCCATCCTGACGGTGAAGTCGTCGGACGCGAAGAAAGTCGTCACCGTCCGCGGCACGGCCTATCAGGCCGTCGCCTCCGGCGGCTCGGCCCCGGTCGAGGCCATCGCGGCGCCGTCCGGTCCGTTCAAATCAGCCTTCGTCTCGGAAGCGCTGCAGAAGTCGGACCGCCCCGAACTGGCCTCGGCCAAACGCGTCGTCTCGGGCGGCCGGGCGCTTGCCTCGTCCGAACAGTTCAACCAGTACATCCTGCCGCTCGCCGACAAGCTCGGGGCCGGCGTCGGCGCCTCGCGCGCTGCGGTCGACGCCGGCTACGCCCCCAACGACTTCCAGGTCGGCCAGACGGGCAAGGTGGTCGCGCCGGAGCTCTACGTCGCCATCGGCATCTCGGGCGCCATCCAGCACCTCGCCGGAATGAAGGACTCGAAGGTTATCGTCGCCATCAACAAGGACGAGGAAGCCCCGATCTTCCAGATCGCGGACTACGGCCTCGTCGGCGACCTGTTCAAGATCGTGCCGGAGCTGACCTCGAAACTGTAGGCCCGCCCTCGCACTGAAACAGCAGCGCCCCGCGTCGCCGATGCGGGGCGTTTGCTTTGCGGAAGCCTACTTGCCCGTCGATTCCGCCACGCGCCGCGCGACGGCGAAGAGGACGATAGCCGCAACAAACAGCCCGCATGCGCCGACCGTCACCACCTCGCCCTTGGTGACGTCGTGGCTGCCTATCTTGAACATCACGTCCTCTGAGGCCGTCCCAAGCGCCGGCCCCGCCCAGGCCGGTGCGGCGGCCGTCGCCGCATCCGGCGCTGGAGCCGTCTCCGTAGCCGGCGGCGTGACCGGCGTCGCAACCGGAGGCGTGGTTGCCGGCGTCGTTGCCTCCGCCGGCGCAGGCGCAGCCGGCGTCTCCGCAACCGGAACCGGCGGCGGCGCAGCCGGCGCGGTGCTGGTCGCCACATCCGCCGTGGTGACGTCCCCGTCCTCCCCCGCCCCAAGCACCACAGCCCCCGCCGCAGCCCCGGCGCCCGCGACGGCGGTGCCTGCGGAGCCAGCCGCTCCCGTCAGCTTCTTCTCTTCCGGCGGCAATGTTTTCAACCCGTCGCCCGGACGGACGCCGACCTGCCCGGTGCGGCCCATCTCCTCCAGAACGTCGCACATCTTGTCATAGCAGGGGCCATCGACGGCATCGCCGGGCGGAAGGTCGAATTTCTTGCGGAAGGCCTTCACCGCCGTCGCGGTGCCGGCGCCATAGACGCCGTCGGGTTTGCCTGTCAGGAAGCCCAGCTTCGCAAGCGCATCCTGGATGAACCGGTCGCGCCCGTTGGCGCCCGACGCCGATTTGGGCGCGGCGACGCCGAAGATGTCCTTGGTCAGGCGCCGGATCGGATTGTTCTTGTAGAGGTGCGTCGCAAGATCATAGGGCGTCAGCGGATAGGTCTTCGCCGGCCGCACCACATAGAGCGGCATGTTGAGATCCCAGTTCCCTTCCTGCGCCTGCCTGAGGAACGTCTCGAGCCGGATGGCGGTGGAGTGCAGCAGCGTGTTGGGATGGGTCGCCAGCCATTCCTTCCGTGTCTTGGCGTAGCCCTGAATCCATTCCTTCTCGTTGTCCTTGCTGGGCGCGCCATACGTCTTCTCGGTGCGCGCCTGCATGTTGAGACCGCCTGAATGAATATAGCTGTCGTAGATGACGGCGGCGGACAGCGCGTTCTGGAATCCGAACTCTTTGAACTTGTCGAGCGCGGGCGCCATGTAGCGCTCGCTGAAGAAATCGTCCTGCACTTGCTGCATCGTCGGGTCGGTCGATGCGCGCTTGAGGATGTCGTAGAGCTTCTGGTCGCGGTCGAGCGTGCGGTCGCCCGCCTTCATCTGCGGCAGGTAGGGACGCAGCGCCGATGCGAAATCCGCTTCCGGATGATTGCAGTAGCGCTCGATGAGATCGTGCAGCGTGCCTTTGGTCAGCGCCGCCTGGTGCTTGCCATAGCTGAGGCCGCCCGGGTCCTGCGGATTGCGCGCGATCGCCGAATAGTCGCCCGGCCCCTCGGACTCGAACACGCTGACGATGGCGTCGATCGTCGCGATCTGAATCGGCGTCAGTCCCCAATTGGCCGCCATACGCTACCCCCTAACTACACGTCCCCATTGCCCGGGCATTCACACTATATTAGCCTCAAGAAACGGCCAACACCGCAAGCAGTCAACATCGAATGCAGCGGCGATAGCTGGCCTACAGTACGGGGGCGTAAGTGTTCGGGGGCCCAGTCGTAGAAATCGTCCTGGTTCTGCTTTTCGTTTTTGTGACGATGAGCGCAATTGTCAGTTCGGCCCAGGAACTGATCTTCCAGGTATTCGGCTGGCGGACGCGAAACCTTCGGCGGACCATCGAGCGGATGCTCACCGACGACACCTACGGCAAGGAGATCGGCCGCCGGGTTTACCGCCACCCCCTGCTCAACGGCGCCGGCGGGGCCCGCAAGCAGTTGACCTATATCGAGCCCGACACCTTCGCGATCGCCATTGCGACGGCGGTGCAGCCCGACTACTCGACTGGCGATCCGATCGCCGAGCTTCCGACCTCCGTCGAAGCGCTTCGCGACGGCCGGCTCAAGCACCGCCTGTCGCTGATCATCCCGCAGCCGAAGGAAGGCGAGAACCACCGCGATGCGATCCGCACCGCCCTCACCACCTGGTTCGACACCGCGATCCGCAAGTCGCAGGAAACCTACAAGGCGGACGCCAAGACGCTGTCCTATATGATCGCTGCTGCGGCGACGGTGACGCTGAACGTCAGCCCGATCGAGATCGTGCAGCGGCTGATGAACGACAAGGCGCTGCGCACGTCGGTCGGATCGCTTATGCCGCAGATCGCGCCCCTGCTGAGCAGCGCAACGTCGGGCACGGCGACCGATGCGGTCGCAAAGCTGGGCGACCCCGCGGTCGCCAATGTCATGGCCGTCCTGCAGTGCAGCGAGAGCCAGTCCAGCATGCCCATCGGCTGGCCCTGGATGGCCGGCGCGCTGGACGCCATCGGCAAGAAGGACAGGGATCCCGCCTCAAGGGCTCTTTCCGCCGAACAGAGCTCGTGCAGGCGTGCGGCCGAGAAGGTCGATACCGCCGGCATCAAGGAGCTCGTCCAGAGCCGATCGTTCGAGCGCGAATTCGGCCCCAACTTCAGGACCGACCCGCCGCTGATGATCCTCTTGGGCTGGATGATCACCGTGCTCGCCTCGGCGCAAGGCGCGCCCTTCTGGTTCAACCTGATCCAGAAACTGATAAAGCGGTAGCTTTGCGTCGGGAGACCGGGGAACAGCTGACTAAGGCTTTGGCTAACCCTCACCACCGCGTCCCCTGCGAAGGCGGGGGTCCAGCCGCAAAGCCAAAGAGCGTCCGAAGGACTCTGAATCACAATCGAGAGGCCGGCGGGTTAGCGCGCTCCGCGCGCTGGACTGGATCCCCGCCTTCGCGGGGAATACGGCCGAAAGAATCCCCTCATCGCAACCAATCGACCGCATCCCCCGCCTTCGCGGGGGACACGGTTGAGGGAGTCGGGCCGACTGTTTAAGCAGGTGGGGTGTTGGGGGAGACTTCCATGGCTTTCTGGGTCTACATTCTCGCCAGCGGTCGCAACGGGACGCTTTACGTCGGCCACTCGGACGAGATCGCGCATCGTGTCTGGCAGCATCGCGAGGAGCAGACGCCGGGCTTCACTTCCAGGTATGGCGTCAAGAAGCTCGCGTGGATCGAAGCGCATGCGACACGGGAATCCGCCAGGACGCGTGAGCGACAGATCAAGAAATGGAACAGGCTCTGGAAGCTGCACCTTATCGAGAAGCGGAATCCAGAGTTGAAGGATCTCTACATGGAGCTGAACAACTGGTATTCGCCGCACGGCCGGTGACGGGGGTAGACCTCGACGCATCGCGCCTCTCGTGGTTGTCTCGCGCCAGACAATTTCTAGAGGTGATTTTCATGCGAGCTGCCCATCTTTTCGCCGCCAGCCTTGCCGCGCTTGCCGCTGCGTGCGCGACCGAGCCGGGCGCATCCGCGCAGGACGCCAAGACCGCGGCGGCAGGCGAACCGGAGTTTCGGGCCCTCTACAAAGAGCTGATCGAGATCAACACCACGCTGTCGCAAGGCTCGTGCACCAAGGCGGCCGAGGCGATGAAGGCGCGGCTGTCGGCGGCGGGCTATCCCGCGGGCGACCTGCACCTCCTCGCCGATCCCAAGCGGCCGCAGGACGGAAACCTGATCGCTGTGTTGCCGGGAACGGATGCATCGAAGAAGGCTGTGCTGCTGCTTGCCCATATCGACGTCGTCGAAGCCAACCGCGCCGACTGGGAGCGCGATCCCTTCAAGCTGACGGAGGAAGGCGGATTTTTCTACGCGCGCGGCGCGATGGACGACAAGGCGATGGCCGCGATCTTCACCGACTCTATGGTCCGCTACAAGCGCGAGGGCTACAAGCCGCAGCGCACGATCAAGCTGATGCTCACCTGCGGCGAGGAGAGCCCCAACACATTCAACGGCGTGAAATATCTCGTCGAGAACCATCGCCAGCTGATCGACGCAGAGTTCGCGCTCAACGAAGGCGCGGGCGGGCGGCTTGATCCGGCGACGGGCAAGTATGTCTTCAACGGGGTGCAGGCGGGCGAGAAGCTCTACCAGGACTACACGATCGAAGTGACCAATCCGGGCGGGCATTCCTCGCGTCCGGTGCCGGACAATGCGATCTACCGGCTCGCCGGAGCGCTCGAGAAAATCTCGAAGACAGACTTCCCCGTCGAGTTCAACGACGCCACCAGGGGATATTTCCTGCGCATGGCGGATCTGACGCCGGGCCAGGAGGGCGCGGACATGCGCGCCGCCGCGACATCGCAGGACAAGGCCGCCATCGAACGCCTGAAGAAGAACGCCAGCCACAACTCCGTGCTGCACACCACCTGCGTCGCGACCCAGCTGAATGGCGGCCACGCCCCCAACGCCCTGCCCCAGCGCGCGACCGCCAACGTCAACTGCCGCATCTTCCCGGGCCATGCGCCCGAAGAAATCCGCAAGCAGTTGGAGGCGGCCGTCGGCGACAAGGAGGTGAAGGTCACGCTGCGCGACCAGCCGGAAACGCCCTCGCCCGCCCCTCCGCTGACGCCCGCGATCATGGGCCCGATCGAGCAGCTGACGAAGGAAATGTTCCCCGGCGTGCCGGTGGTCCCCGCAATGGCCGCGGGCGCAACCGACGGCCGCTTCCTCACGCCGATCGGCATTCCCACCTACGGCGTCTCGGGCATCTTCGCCGACCCCAACACCACGAACGCGCACGGCCTCAACGAGCGCGTGCCGGTGAAGTCGGTGATGGAAGGCCGCGTATTCCTCTACCGGCTCGCGAAGATGTATGCGGGCGGGAAGTAACCCCTCGCTCCGAAAGGGGGGAGGAATTGCGTCTCGCCCGTTGCAGCGATAGTTGAAACGCGGGGAACGAGACTCCTCCCCCTGAAAGGGGGAGGCCGGGTGGGGGTCCAGTCGTGCAACCGAAACCTCAATTCACGCGGACGCACAGGCAGGTCATCCGTTCTCGAAAGCTGCGCCGCTCCGCTTCAGACACCGAACGCAAACTCCGGCTTCACCTCCGCGGCAACCAGATCGGCGTCCCCTTCCGCCGTCAGTACGCCATCGGTCCGTGGTTCGCCGATTATTGCTGCGTTCCCCTGAAACTCGTCGTCGAGATCGATGGCCCGCAACACGACCTGGAGAAGGATTCTTCGCGCGGCGCAGGAATACGCGCACTCGGCTTCAGCATCCTGCGCTTCGGCGTCCAACGGGTGGATCGCGATCTGCAGTCCGTCGTCGATGCGATCTATGCCGAGATTCAACTCGAACTGCAGAGACGAGAAGCCGGGGAGAAGCTGAAACCAGCGCCCAGCACTTGACCCCCTCCTAGCCTCCCCCTTTCAGGGGGAGGGATGGCGCCGATGTGAATTCCTCCCCCTGAAAGGGGGAGGCTAGGAGGGGGTCCCGTCCAGAACCCGAATCTAGCAAGATGACCACATGAAAAAGCTCGCTCCTCTTCTCTCCCTCCTGTTGCTCGCCGGCTGCGAGCTGCTCACGCCCGTGCCGCTCAGCCCCCCGGAAAGCTCCGGAGCGGCGCTGCCGCCCGAGCTGCAGCGCGTGCTGGACGACTACACCATCGCCTGGCAGACGCGGGACGCGCCGGGACTGGCGGCGCTGTTCGCCGACGATCGCATCGTGATGCCGAACGCGTGCCCGCCGGTGCAGGGCCGCAACGCGGTGCAGAAGTGCTACACGGGCTCGGGCGGCGACCTCAACCTGCGCCCGCTGGATCACCGGCTCGACGCGGCGTTCGGCTACATCATCGGCGAATACGCGATGAAGGCGGATGCGCCGGCGGCTGGCAGGTTCGCGCTGACGCTGACGAAGAGCGCAGGCGGGCGCTGGCTGATCGTCGCCGACATGGACCGCGAATACCGCAAGCCGCAGTAGGATGGTGATCAAGACTTGACCCCCACCTAACCTCCCCCTTCCAGGGGGAGGGATGGCGTCGGGAAGATTCCTCCCCCTGAAAGGGGGAGGCCAGGAGGGGGTCAAGTCCCGCGCCCGGTCCGGTAAAAAAAGAACCCCCTCTCCGCTTCACGCGAAAAGGGGGCTCTGCCCGTCTTCCCCAAAAACCCGGACCCGGTCCCCCGGCGGGTAAAAGGCTAACTAGAAGTCACCCGACTAGAAGTCATACGTGTAGTTGACGTGGAAGCTCTGCCCGCGGCCGAGATTGTCCGCAAGATAGGGCGTTCCCGGGTTGCCTGTGCCGTCGACGAAACCGCGGCCGAGCGAGGAGAAGTATTCCTCGTCCATCAGGTTCTCGACGCGCAGGCCGAGGCGATGCTTGCGGTCCTGGTCGAGATACCAGCGCGCGTTCAGGTCGACGAGGAAGTAGTCGCCATACTCGACCCGGCCGAGGCCCGAGGGAGCGTTGCCGGCGAGATCGCCAACCCATGTCGCGGAGACGCCGCCGCCGAAGGGCAGGTTTTCCGGCGCCCAGTCGATAAATGCTTTCGCTGTGTCCTCCGGAATGTTGGACGCTTGGTCGCTGCCGTCCTCGAATTCCGATTCCGTGTGTGTCCAGTCGAACGTGCCCGAGAGCGCGTCGGTGAACTGCATGGTGGCCGTGAACTCGACGCCAGTCGTCTCCAGCGGCGTGCCGTTGTTGTCGAACGTGTCGATGCCGCCCGGGCCGGTGATGATCTGGATCAGATCTTCCAGCTTGCGGTAGAACGCGGTCGCTTCCCAGCTCACGCGCGCGCCGCGACCGCCGATGGCGGCTTCGAAGTTCTGGCTCTCTTCGCCCTTGAGGTTCGGGTTGCCCTGTTCGCAGCACGGATCGACGACGAAGAGTTCGTAGGCGTCAGGCAGGCGGAACGAGGTGCCGGCCATGCCGCGCACATAGAGAAAATCGTTGACGGCCAGGTCGCCCGAGACGTTCCAGACGGTGGTCTCGCCCTCGCCCGACGGCTTGTTGTGGCGCACGCCGGCGGCGAGCTTCAGGCCGTTGAGCACGTTCACATCCCAGCGCACCTGCGCGAAGGGGGCGATGACGTCCTCGGTCTGCTGCGCGATCAGGAAGACCTGGTCCTCGCCGGTGTAGTTCTGGTAGTCGACGCCGCCGAGCAGCGTGACGGCGTCGGTCAGCCGGTACTGGCCCAAGAGGTTAATGCCGTAGTCCTCGAAGCCCCAGAAGTCGCGGTCCGAGATGGTGATCAGACTGCCCGACGGCGGCTCGGTGTTGCGGATCTCGGTGAAACGCGTGTCCCACCAGTGATAATAGGCCTTGGCGAAGAAATCGAACCTGTCGCCCATGCTCCAGTCGAGCTTGACGGAGAGGATGTCCTCGTCGCGGTCGTTGTCGGAGGAATAGGTCTCGTACGCATTGGCGAAATCGAGCGTCGCGTCGGTGTGCTGGTAGTTGACCGACAGCTTGGTCGAAGGCGTAAACGCGTAGCCGTACTTGGCGCCGAAATTGGTGACGTCATAGCCGCGGTTGCGGTCGGTCGCGCTCGGCTGATAGTCCTGGTCGCGGAAGGGCTGGAAGCCTTCGGCCTCGTCATGGCTGGCGAAGACGACGAAGGAATGATCGCCCACGCTGCCGGACGTGTAGCCGTCGATATGGCGCTCTTCGTCCGTGCCGGCGCCGACCGACAGCGAACCTTCAGTCTCTTTCGAGAACCCCTTGGTGACGATGTTGATCGCGCCTGACGTCGCCGACGTTCCATAGAACAGGCTCTGCCCGCCTTTCAGCACTTCGATCTTCTCGATCATGCTGGCCGGAATCGTGTCGAGCGGCGTCGTGGTGGTGTAGAGCCGGTTGGAGATGCGGACGCCGTCGACCAGCCAGATCACGTCCTGGCGCCGGCCGCCGAGCAGGGAGGCCTGCACATAGTCGAAGGGGCCGTTCTTGGGGGCGAGGTAAAGGCCTGGCACCTGCATCTGCAGCACCTGGGCCGCATCGGTGTAACCGCCATTCCTGATCTGCTCCTCGGTGACGACGTCGACCCGAGAGCCATAGTCCGCCAGTTCATTCGCCAGCCCTTCCTCGAGCTGACCCCATACCTGAACGACGTCCTGTCCCGCCTGGGCCGTCGCAGGAGCAACGGCTGCAAGCATTGCTATCGACGCCGCGGCGCCGAGCAAAAATTTCTTCACTTAAAAGACCTCCCGAATGTTGGAACGCGTGGGAGGCGGCCTCCTGCTCCGTCACCCTCGCGGGGCGGACGCTAGGGAGCGCTCGGGCCATTGTATACAAAGAATAGACTCACAACGGCGCAACCGGTGCGCGTCCTGAGAATCTGTCGCATTTGCGCAACATGGACTCGCGCGGAGGGCGAGTTTTGGGCCGAACTCTAAGCGGCGCCGCGACGAATACGCGTCGCGCCGCGCGTCGCTGCGACGCGCGCGACGACGGAGGCGACGCTCGGTGTGACGCTCGGTGTGACGCTGGTTGCAACGACAGCGACGGCGGCGGCGTGGCTGCGGACGAGGCTTTCTGCGGCCTTGCCCGCGGCGCCGGGCGTACCAGCCGCGACGGCGTTGAACACCGCACGGGCAAGCGCGGCGGCGGCAACCTGCCCGGCGGCGGCGCGCACATCGTCCATGGCGCGAGCGTGGTGCGGCACCACCGGCGCCGCCGAGCGCAGACGCTCGGCAAGCACGGGCCCCGCAGCCTCGAACAGCGACCGCGCAAAGCCGACGCGCAGGTGCTGGAACTCCTCGGGCGAGCCGACATCCTCAGCGACATGCTCGAGCATGTCGGTGAACAGGCCGAGACGCTTGAGCTGCGCGGGCGTCGCGCGTTCGGCGGCATGCCGCGCGGCGAGCGTGGTAAGCCCGGCATGCAGCTCGATCATGTCGGCGATGGACTCGCTGCTGATCGCCTTCACGCGCGCGCCCTTGTTGAGCACGATCTCGGCAAGCCCCTGCGCCTCGAGGCGCTGCAGCGCGGCGCGGACGATGGTGCGACTGACGCCATTGGCGTCCGCAATCTCCACCTCGCGCAGCGGGGCGCCGGGCGCGAGCTGGCCGAGATGGATCGCCATGGCGAGCTCGTCGGCAAGCCGGCTGGTCTGCGAGGCGCCTCCAACGGGCGAAAGGGGGATCATGTGAGGTTGGCCGCAGCTCATGGAAATCCCGATGCGCATTGCGAGAAAAGTGCAGCCGGACACTAGCTTCCGGGCGCCGCTCGCACAATCAGGATTGGCGGCCGGGGCCGCACAGGCTAGGTCGTGCGCCAACATGACGCTTCCGGACCCAGCCCGTTATGCCATGGACGCCGCAAAGGCGATCGGAGCTGACTATGCGGACCTCGACAAGGGCGGCGGCTACCTGTTCCGCATCTCGCGAGGCGGCAAGTCGGTTGTGTGCGGCGCGGGCGGCATATGCTCGTTCCCTGTGAACAGCGCGACCGCCTTCACCCTGTCGCGCGACAAGGCGCACACCAAGACGGTGCTGATCGAGGCGGGCCTGCCGGTTATTCCGGGCGGACTGTTCTTTGCGCACAGGCGGCAGGCGAGACTGCGCGGACCGGGGCGCGAGGCGGAGGACGCGCACGCGTTCGCGGCGAAGCTCGGCTATCCGGTGTTCGCGAAGCCGAACCGCGGCTCGCGCGGGAGTTTTGCTGAAATCGTGCCAGACGATGCGGGCCTCGCGGACTACATTGTGCGCGTCGCGGTGGAGTTCGAATCCTTCCTGGTCGAGCCCGTGATGCGCGGCGCCGAGCATCGCGTGCTGATCCATGACGGAAAGCCGGTGTTCCACTCCGTGAAGGAGACGCCTGCGCTTGTCGGCGACGGGCGGCGGACAATCGAACAGCTTCTGGACGGCATGAACGCGCTGCTGTCCGGGTCCGGCATCTCGACCTATCCGGCGGCAGTTGTGCAGCTGATGAATCGCACGGCGACAGATGTGCCTGCGCCGGGCGAACGCATCGCGCTGCCGGGACGTCGCAACCTGTCGGCATCGGGCGGCGTGGAGCAGGTCAACCTGCAGGCGCCGGCGGCGCTGGCGGCGATCGCTGCGAAGGCAGTGGCCGCCGTCGGGCTGCGCATCGGCGCGGTCGACCTGTTCGATATTTCCGTGGCGGGCGATCTTTCCGATCTCAGGATACTCGAGGTCAACGGCAATCCGGGCCTGAAGACGCTGGAGTTGGCCGGACACGGCGACCTGATACGCGCCATCTGGACATCCATGCTGAACGAGCGTCTGGGATAGATCATGTTCGGCCTCAACAAGTTCGGCGACGGGATAGGACTTCACCGCATCGAGCGCTTCTTCCAGAAGATGCGCATCGATCGCGCGTCGCTGTCGCGCAAGTCGGTGGTGGTGACCGGCACGAACGGCAAGGGATCGACCGCGCGGTTCATCACTGCAGCGATCAGCGCGACGGGGCTGAAGGTCGGCTGTTTCACCTCGCCTCACCTGTTCGACGTGCGCGAGCGCTTCACGCTCGACGATCAGATGATCTCGAAGGAAGAGTTCGAGCGCCACGCAAAGGTTGTTCTGGAGTTCAACGCGGAACAGCCCGAAGGCGACAAGATCGGCGCGTTCGAGTTTCTCTTCCTGCTCGCCGTGCTCTGGTATCAGGACAAGAAGCCGGATGCGATCGTGTGGGAGGCCGGCATTGGCGGCCGATACGATCCGGTGCGCTCGGTATGCGCGACGGTTTCGGCGCTGACGTCTATCGAACTTGAGCACACTGAAATTCTCGGAGCCACCGAAGAGTTGATCGCCTACGACAAGGTGGATGCGCTAGCGCCTGGCGGCACGGTGATCCTGTCGCCGGGGATCAATGCCGCCCTGACGACGCGCATCGCGGCCTATGGGCGGCTGGCGGGCAAGGCGGTGGTCAGCGCGACGCTGGGGCGTCGCGTCGGACCGGTGGCGAACACGGCGCGGGGCGCGCGCTTCTCCTATGGTCTGACGGCGTCCGAGGAGGCGCAGGACTGGATGGTGCAGCTGCAGCTCGCGGGAAAACACCAGGCCGAGAACGCCGTCACCGCCGTGCGCACCGCCGAGACGTGGCTCGGCGCGCGTCCTCAGCAGCACGACCCGCACCTGTTGAAGATCCTTGAGGCCGTGGGCAAAGCGCGCTGGCCTGGACGGCTGGAGCTTGTGGCGCGCGCGCCCGATCTCTGGATCGATGTCGGGCATACGCCGCGGGCGCTGGAGGCGGTGACGTCGACCTTCCTGGAATTCTGCCTGCGCGAAAAGACGCTGATAGTGTTCGGCGTTTCGGCGTCGAAGGACGTCGCGCGTATTTCGGACATCGTCGCCGCGCGCTTCGATCATTTCATCCTGACGCAGGCGCGAAAATCGGGGACCGACCCGAACGTGTTCGCGGACACTTTTCGGAAGAGATCGCAGGATGTGACGGTTGAGCCGGATATCTCCAAGGCCACGAAGCTGGCGCGGGATCGCGCGGCTAAGGAGGGGTTGACCGTCCTGGCTGTAGGCGGGCTGTTCCTGGCGGTCGAGGTGCAGCACGCCTGGCGCGGCGGCGATCCCGCGAAGCTGGACTTTCTCTGAGGCGAACAGTTCCCGCTCAGTAGTGATCGGTGAACGTGCCGACCCGGCAGGCGTAGCCTTCAGGCGGCGGGGTCAGCTTGAACTTCTTCGGGTCCGTTCCCTTGGGGTGCGAGGCCAGGGTCTGCAGGGCCCACAGGTTGAAGGCGTCGCGGTTGACCGAAGGCCAGCGATGGCCATGCGTCCCGGAACACGCGACATGCACCACATTGGGATGCGAGCTGAAATAATTCGCGCCTGCCTGCGTGGAAGGCCGGTAATCGGCGCAATATCCGATCGGCGGCCCGCAATCATAGGTATCTGTCGCCCCGCCCCATATGGTGATCACGACCATTGAGTCGAGTTTGGCTGGCAGCGGATAAGGACCGATGCGGCCCTGATGAACCTTGGCAGGCGCGGCCCTCACGGCTTCGACGGCATCCTTGAAGGCCAGGGGCGAGCCATCGTCCTTCGTGACATACCATTCGCCCGAGAGCGGCATGCCGCCCGCCCAGAAATCCGAATTGTAGGTGAGCACGCGGTTGGTGACCGTTCCGCCTGCGGATATGCCGCCGAGATAGAGCCGCTTTGCATCGAGCGGATACTTCGTTCCGACGCAGCGGACCATGTCCTCGAAGAATTGCGAGTCGGGACCGGCGTCGGCTTTCCATTTCTCGCCCTCGGGACTTGCCGCGCGGCCGTCGTTCCAGGGTTTCCAGTTCCAGCCGTCCGAGCCCGGCCCGTCGCATTCCCTGAAGCCGATGTCGGGATTCTGGCCGGCGCATTGCCGGACCGGGCCGATCACCATGAAGCCGCGCTCGGCAAGCTTCGCATTGTTGCCGGAGCGCTCGGTGAAGAGGTTGGCGTTTGCGGACTCGACCGTGCCCGACGTCGGAACCCAGACTGGCGCCGGTCCCGCTGCGCCCTTGGGCGGCACGACGATGAAGGCGCGCATCAAGCCGCGCGATGGAAAGCCAGTGTTGAGCCCCTCTTTCACCTGATAGCCATCCGGGCAGAACCAGAAGGCGGCAGACCCGCCGGCGCCTTCCTGTGGCGCGCCCGCGCAGCCCGCTAGCGCAATCACGCCAGCTGCGAGCCCGGCCGAACGAAGCCACGCTATTCTCTGTGTCGACATTGCCGCCTCCCGCTGGCGCATGATCGCGGCGGCGCCAGCGGAGGATCAACCCATTGCGGTCGATCGCGGTCAAGCCATGACCTAGCGTATATCTGCGCTGCGCTACTCCGGCGACGACAAATCCTTGTTCATGCTTCGCGCGATCTCGCTCTGCTGTCGCTTGGCGCCGTCCGCTTCCCTCGTCGCCCCGTAAAGGCCCCGCAGATACGCCATGTCCCAGTCCGTCATGGAAGCAAGCACGGGGCTTCCTTCGGAGGGTGGACTGAACAGGTTGAGAATGCTTGGATAACCCGACGTATCCGCATCCGGGTCGAGCTGGGCGAGCGACGCCATGGCTATGTAGTCGGCCACCGCTGCGAGACTTAGGCCCTGCAGCCGGCGCCCATCGACGATGACAAAGGCCATGGCAAAGTCCTGCCGGGTGCTGCGCTTGATCAGCGACGCGGCGCCAGCGCTAAGATTGACCGATGGAATTTCGGCCCCCAGGCCCATCCCCGGAGGCCCCTTGTCATCCGCCTTCCTGCCGTCCGCGGTGAGCGTGCTGTTGATGTGCCACCAGCGCACGGGCTCCTTCGATTCCACAAAGGCTTTCAACGCGTTCCTGCCAAGCGTTTTCCAGCCCGAAGTATAATAGTAGCCCAGCGTGCGCCGGTAATTGTCGAACAGCCCGCGCGCGACGGCGTCCGGGTCCATGCTGACGATGATCAGGATGTTGGCGTGGCAGCCCGGGTCTCCGACACCGAGGCCGACATCCAACGCGCGCTGGGCAATGCGATCGATCGCGAACTGGCCATAGGACGCGCGCAGGCCAACGATGCCGGGACAAATCTTGCGATCCCATCGCGCAAGCTGGTCTTGTGAGCGGCCCGCGATCGCGATCTGGCCCACGAAAGCCTGGATCGCTTCTTCGGTCTCCGTGCCGGTGATGACGACAACGTCGTCTTTCGTCGCCTGCCCGGGCGGTTGAGCCGCGCCGCGGGGCGCGCCCACTGCCTGAGCAAGCAATACAAACGCAAGAAAGGCGAACGATCGCAGCGTAGCCATACCGAGTCCCCAACCTGGTGAAAGCCTGCAGGACGGGATTAGGCGTCAGCAGAGTCTAGAGGTCAACCACGTCGATCGTGTGATAGCCAAAACGTCTGAGAGCCGGCGCCATGGCGGCGCGGTTCGCGGCGCCGCCCGTGACGTAGGCCACGGCTGGCAGATCCGAGGCCTCGCCCGCCGGAGCGATGCGCAAAGCCTGGCGCGCAACCGCCTCCCCGGTGTCGATCAGCTTCACGCCGGGCGGGCAGGCCTGCTGGATCGCGTCGCGGATCAGGGGAAAATGCGTGCAGGCCAGGACGACGATGTCGATGTTCGGACCGTCCGGCGGATCGAACAGCGGCTTCACGGCATAGGCGACCTGCTCCTGATCGATGGGCTGGCCGCGCACGGCGCGCTCGGCGATGTCCACCAGGCCAGCCGTTCCGCGGCGGATGACTTTCTTGCCTTTGGCGTGCTGGCGTTCGAGGTCGTCGAGATAGGCGCGGCGCACCGTGCCGGGCGTCGCGAGGATGCCGATGACGCCCGTCTTCGTCTGCTCGGCGGCGGGTTTGATGGCCGGCACCGTTCCGACCACCGGCACGCTGACTCGGGCGCGGATATCGGCCAACGACAGCGTCGAGGCGGTGTTGCAGGCGATCACCAGCACGTCCGGCTTTGCGATCCCGACCAGGGCGGCGCAGAGGCCCGGCAGGCGCGCCCGCAGCTCCTCGTCGGTTTTCACGCCATAGGGGAAGAAGCCGGAGTCGGCGGCGTAGTCGACCGTCCAGCCTGGCGCTGCGCGGCGGATTTCGTCAGCAATGGTAAGGCCGCCGACGCCCGAATCGAAAACCAGTGCTCTCGTCATGGCGCCCGTTTCAAGGCTCGCGGCTCATGCTAAAAAACCGGGGCTGGAAGGGTCTCATGGTCGCTCATCAGGTCGGGGTATACGCGGGTCTGCGGCACAAACTCTATCGCGAGATGGAGCCACATGCGCGCGACAAGCCCGGCTTGTCGAGCACAAATACCTTTGTCGTCGTCCTGGTGCTGGCGTCCTTTCTGCTTTTCGCTCTGGAGACGGAGCCGGCGATCACGGGTACGATGCGCACGTGGGTTTCCACGTTGAACTTCTTCGTGCTCGGGCTGTTCGCGATAGAGTATTTGGTCCGGCTGTGGGCAGCAGGAGAGCATCCGAACCATGCAGGACTTGCTGGACGCATCCGCTATGCGCTCGGCCCGTATGCGCTCGCCGATCTCGCCGCTTTTCTGCCTGAGCTCGTGTGGCTGCTGATCCCGCATAGCGGCGACGACGAGATGCTGATGTTCCTTCGAGTGTTGCGGTTGGTGCGGCTGCTTAAGATCGCGCGGTTCATTCCGGCGTTCGAGGTAATGGGGGCGGCGCTGAAGCGGGCGGGTACGCAGCTGCTGACGGCTTTGTCGGTCGCGCTGGCGCTGGTGTTCGTGTCGGCGGTGCTGCTCTATTTCATCGAGGGCGTCGGCGAGGGCCGCGAGCAGTTTGCCTCCATCCCGCGCGCGATCTGGTGGGCGATCGCAACGCTGACCACGGTGGGCTATGGCGACATCTATCCGATCACGGCGTGGGGCAAGGTGGCTGCGTCACTGATCGCATTCGCAGGCATCGGCGTGGTTGCGCTGCCCACCGGCATTTTCGCCAGCGCCTTCTCCGACGAGCTGCGCGAACGTGAACGTGCGCGGCGCGCTCTGCTGGAGCAGATCGCAGAAAAGGCCGCTGCTGAAAAGCCTGCGGCGACGAAGAAAGCCTAGTCCGGCTGCGGGCTCACCAGCGGACCATAGAGGTCGGTGCGGCGGTCGCGGAAGAAGCCCCAGGCCGCGCGGGCGCGATCGACCTCGTCCATGTCGACCGTGGCGATGGCGACGCCCTCTTGCGTACGGTTGAGATCGGACATGATCTCGCCCGTGTGGTCGGAGATGAACGACGTGCCGTAGAATTTCTGCCCGCCCTCGTCGCCTACCCGGTTGGCGGCGGCGACAGGCGTTACGTTGGAGACGGCATGGCCCAGCATCGCCCGGCGCCAGCGCGCCGCCGTGTCGAGGCTCGCATCATGCGGCTCGGAGCCGATGGCGGTGGGGTAGAGCAACACATCAGCGCCCATCAGCGCCATGGCGCGCGCAGTTTCGGGGAACCATTGGTCCCAGCAGATGCCGACGCCGATCTTGCCCCTCTTCGTGTCCCAGACGCGGAAGCCGGTGTCGCCGGGGCGGAAATAGTATTTCTCCTGATAGCCGGGTCCGTCGGGGATGTGCGACTTGCGATAGACGCCGAGCAGAGAGCCATCCGCATCCGCCATGACCACGGAGTTGTAGTAGGCCGGGCCCGCCTTCTCGAAGATCGACACGGGGATGACGACGCCGAGTTCGCCGGCGAGCTTCGCCATGACGACGACGCCAGGATCGGATTTCCACGGATGGGCGCGCGCGAAGTTCGCCTCTTCCTGCGTCCTGCAGAAATAGTGGCCCTGGAAGAGTTCGGACGGGAGGATGACATCCGCGCCCTTGCCCGCCGCCTCGCGCACGAGTTCGGAGATGCGCTTGATGTTCTTCGCGGGGTCGTCGCTGAGCGCCGTCTGCAGGACGGCGAGCGTGATCTTGCGGGACATGTTCGCCTCCTGCTTTGCCTGTTACTGGGGCTGCTGCTGGGTGATGCAGTGGAACGCGCCGCCGCCGGTGAGAATATGGCGCGCGGACAGGCCGACAACCGTGCGGCCCGGGAAAAGCGGCTTCAGCGCCTCGACAGCCGTCTTTGCGCTGGCCGTGCCGTAGGTGGGCACGACGACCGCTGAGTTGCCGATCAGAAAGTTCATGTGGCTGGCGGGCATGGGCTCGCCCTCCTCGCCCTCGACCAGGCCGGGGGACGGTATGCGGATGACCTGCAGCATGCGACCTCGCGCATCGCGCTGGCCTTTCAGGGCGGCGGCAATCTCGTCCAGACGATCGGCGTTCGGGTCGTCGACGTTGGCGGGCGACTGGCAGACGACCACGCCCGGCGCGACGAAGCGGGCGATGTTGTCGATATGGCCGTCGGTATGGTCGTTCATCAGGCCGCGCTCGATCCAGATGACGCGCTTCATGCCCAGCGCCTCGCGCAGGAAGGCCTCGGCCTTCGCCTCGGTCATGCCCGGATTGCGGTTGGGGTTGAGAAGGCATTCGCGTGTGGTAAGGACCGTCCCTTCGCCATCCCAGTCGAGCGCCCCGCCCTCAAGCACCTTGTCGTGACGTACGGCATCGGCCGCAGCGCCGCGCGCGACGAACTCGCCGACCTCGTCGTCATGATCGAGCAGGTATTTCCCGCCCCAGCCATTGAAGGTGAAGAGGCTGCACGTGTCGTTCGAGGCGAAGATCGGCCCCGTGTCGCGCAGCCAGATGTCGCCGTAGCGGGCCTGGACGATGTCGCAGAAATCGCCCACGGCGCGCTCCGCCGAGAGCAGCGCCTCGGGACCGTGCACCAGCAGCTTGACCTGATCGCCGGCCTGGCCGTCCGGGCCCGGCTGGCTGAGGGCGCGGATCATCGCCGCGACTTCCTTCTGCGCCGGTTCGAGGTTCTCGAGCCAGAGATCGCCATCGGCCGGCCATGCCGTCCAGATCGCCGAATGCGGCGTCCATTCCGCCGGAGGATGAAGGCCTGCTTCGCTCATCGCGCCCCTCTATCAGTTGCGCGCCGCCGCACAAGTGGCGCAGGCGGGCCGGGATACAAGCAGCCGCATATGGCCCCTTTCGCCCAAAAGAAAAGAGGCGGCCCCAAGGCCGCCTCTCAAATCTTGGAGATGCTTTCGCTGCGGACCCTAGAAGTTCCAGTTCACGCCGAACTTCACGACCAGAGCGAGGCGCCAACGACGGTCGAGTCGAATTCACGCGCTGGATCCGAACGAGGTGGAAAACATAGCGGCCGTCGCTGTCGACGCTGGGTCGGCATCGACAGAACGCACCTGCCCGGGAAGCCAGCTCGTGGGGCACGCCCCACTTGTCGTTGATCATGTTGCCGATGTTCTCGAGGTGGCATGAACCCCGAACCGTCCTGCCCAGAAGCCGGTGGGGAAGTGCTGCGAGAGGCGTAAGGTCGAACTTGTTCGTCCACGAACCTCCTGGTCGTTGCGCGACGTTACCGCGCCGCGCGCGGCCGACATCTCCGCCATTGAAGACGGAGGCGGTTCGTAGGTGCTGAACTGACGTCGCACCGAGCGTGGTGGAGACGCGGCCGCGGTGTTGCGCGGGTCGGAGACAGGACGATCGGGTCGGTCGTGCCGGTCGGGACGTAGGCGAGCTGGCGCTTGCTGGAGAACGGGGTCTCGAGCGCCTGTTGTTGCCGAAGCGGCGTTGACGAAGTTGTAGCTATAGGGCGGGCCTTGTTGACCGACCGAACAGCGATAGGTTGGTTTGCAGTCCTCGGCCCAGGCGTGCTCCGTAGACGTTGATCGTGAAACGGTGAGGGACCTCGTAGTCCGAGGTCGAGCCAGAGGAATGTTGACCGGATCGCGTGTCTGAAAGTTCGAGAAGTTGGAGAACGCCACGGAAGACGTCATCGGGTTGGCGTCCTTGGCGTTCGTGTAGGCGTAGCCGAGGTCCAGTCGACGCCATTGTCATAGCCCTTCGCCAGCGAGGCGGAATAGAGCTGCGCGAAGGCATCTGGCGGAGTTGGTGAGGACGAAGTCGGCTGGTGTTGCCGGCATAGATCGGCCGGCCACGGCAGCGTCGGTGGGTCAGCGTAGAGCGCGTGCGGAACTGCGACCCGCTCGCGTTGGCTTCGGAAAGCAGCACATCGGCGTGCAGCGTGAAGTCATGTCGATACGGAATGCCGGAAGTCGAAATCGGCATCGTCGTGCCGAGGGCGAGCTTCCACTGCGAAGCCGGCTTGAAGTCGGGATCGAGAGCGTTAACGTCGAGCCCGCCGCATTGCGGCGGCGATGAGTTCAACAACTAGTTCGGAATACCCCAGAGGCCGGCTTGAGCTGTTATAGGCTGAGACCGTGGAGGTTCGGCGCGACGTTCTGGTCGGCGTGGACGAGGTTGAGGGTCGGGAAGTTAAGCCGGCAGCCGTCGGCGTGCGCTGTGTTGGGCCTGAGATGAAGTCCGCAGCCGAACCCCGTCATTGGAGTAGGAGTTCGAAATCCAGACGTTCGGGTTGCCGCCGGCGAACAGGCCGACGCCGCCGCGCAGCGAGAGGCGGTCCGAGATATCGCACGTCGAAGCCGAAGCGCGGCTGCAGGATCCTTGCCGTCCAGGTTCTCAGTGTTGGCAAAGCCGTTGCGCGCCACGAAGTTGGCGTTACAGCGGCGGAAGGTCGCTGGACGTGTACCAGTCATAGCGCAGGCCAATTGTCGCTGTCGCGTTGTCGCTGATATTGAGTTCGTCAGAGACGTAGAAGGTGTTGATGTCGTAGCCAAACTCGGCCGCGGCATCTCCGGGTCGTTTGTGCTGACTGCGTTGCCGTAGCGGATGGTCAGCGGAGTCGCCGGACTGGAAGGCTGCGATCGACGGAAAGAGGAAGGTCGCCCTCTGCGTTCTGCACGAAAACGTTGAACACGTCATAGGTCTGACGCTCGGCTCCGAAGCTCAGCGTGTGATCGCCGAGCACGTAGTGAGCGCCAGCCTTGATGTCGAGGACGGTGTAGTTGAGGTCGTTGGCGTGGCGGCTGTCGTCACAGCCGAGGAAGATCGTGCGGCCGCTGACAGTGATCTGCACTTCGCCGATCGTGCGGTTGTCTCGGCAGAGCTGCGTGTTGTCGACGTCGTAGATATGAGACGCGCAGGTCGGTGGAAAAATTGTCCGTCCAATCGGAGAACAGCTGGACCGAGTAGGCCTTCAGCTCCGTTCCGCGGTCGTATAGGTGGTTGCCGAATTCGAACTGGGTGACCTGGTTGAGTCCGACTCCGTCAGGTTGAGGCCCTTGTTGAAATTGTAGGTGAACGCCGCGCGGTGGCGGTCGTTGATGTTCCAGTCGAAGCGGGCGAGGTATTTCTCGTCCGTGGTCGGGTTCGACGTCGGCATGCCGCCAAGATCGGCGATGCCGTACACGGTGTTGGCGATGTTGACGATGCTGGCGAAGTCAGCCTGCGTGAAGCCGGTGATGATGTTCGGCTGGCCCGAGCCCACCGGGCCACGGAAGAACAGGTTAGAGCCCTCGAACTTCTCGTAGGCGCCGAAGAAGAACAGCGTATCGGGGATAATCGGTCCGCCGAACGTGCCGCCGTAGCGTTTTTCTTCGAACTTCGGAACGAACACCGTGCGGCCCTCGATGGAGTCGCCGCGCAAGCTATCGTCTGTGTAGTCGAAGAACACACTGCCGTGGAACTGGTTGGTGCCCGACTTCGAGACTGCGTTGATGTTGCAGGCGGTGAAGCCGCCGTATTTCACGTCGAACGGAGCAAGCTCGACCGACACCTGGCTGACGGCGTCGAACGGGAACGGCATGCGTTCGGTCGGGTAGCCATTGTTGTTAAGGCCGAAGCCGTCGTTGAGGCCGATGCCATCGACGGTCAGCGAGTTGAAGCGTGGGCTCTGGCCGCCACACTGGATGCCGTCGTTGCCGGCCGTGCCGCCGGCCGTTTCGTCGAGATAGATACGCGGGTCGGCGCGCACGATGTCCTTGAGGTCGCGGTTGACCGCGGGTTCAGTCTGCAGATCTTCGAGGCTGAACACCGAGGCAGGGCCGATCGCAACGGGCGTCGCGCCCGCCTGGGTCGCGGTGATGACGATCACGTCGCCGCCGGTCGCACCCGAGAATTGCAGGTTCACGTCGGTCGGCGAGCCAAGGTTCAGAAAGACGCCAGTCACTTCGGTCGACTGTTCGCCCTGCGCCTTGACGGACACTGTGTAGGGGCCGCCGGCATTCAGGTTGCGGACGTCAAAGGCGCCCGTGTCGCTCGTGGTGACCGTGCGCGAGAAAGCGGTCCGCGTATCGACCACCGTGACGGTGGCGTTGGCGGCCGGCGCGCCATCGCTTTTCGAAACCGTGCCCTGCACGCCCGACGTCGTCACCTGCGCGTAAACGGCAGGCGTCAAAGACGCGGAGACGGCGGCAAAGGCCACGCCGCTGGCAAGTTTTTTCCAGTTAGTCATTTTGCACCCCTCGACCACCACAGCGGGACGAACGTCCCTTGATCATGCGCGCGGATACCCTGCCGCTCGTCGTCGCTCAACGTCGCCTGCGTGAATGTTTCTTGACGGCGACGCGAGACGAATCTCAACCGAGTTGATGCCGCGCCCGGCGCGGCGATCAAGCTCCGGCTTCTTGTGTCGCAGCCTTCTCCACAGCCTCCGAACACGTCAGCTGGGCCGCCGCCCCTTGATACTTGCCGGTATTTCCGCACTGCGGCATTGGCATTTCGTCGGCGCATCTTTTTGGTGAATGAAATGCCGCGCGGCTGTTCCTGCGCGCAACACTGTGCCGCAGACGGGAAGCCGCCCGTATTTCAGGCGCACGCCGATCAAAACGAATCCATCTTTCGCGTCCGCCTGTTGCGGCGGCGCCACGCGCCAAACCCGTCTTACGTGGCGGCGCCCGTTCGCGCGAAACATGTTCGACAAATCAAGGCCAAACCCTGCTTCAAGACGGGCAAGGCTGCATATAGGGTCCGCGCATCGCTGCGCCCAGCCGTAGGAACGTATGCAATCGTTGACCGATCTCTGGCGCCGGAATCCTGCCGCATCTGTTGGCCTCGCGATCGTCGTGCTGGTCGCACTGCGCCTCGCCGTGGTGATTGCCTCGCCGCTGGAGATAGGCCCGGACGAGGCGCAGTACTGGCGTTGGTCGCGCACGCTGGACTTTGGCTACTATTCCAAGCCGCCCTTGCTGGCGTGGATGATCGCGCTGTCGACCGCAGTGTTCGGCAATGGCGAATGGGCGATCCGGTTCTTTTCCCCGATCCTGCACGGCATAGCGGCGTTCGTCCTCTTCCTGCTCGGCCGCCGCGCGTTCGATGCGCGCATCGGCGCGTGGTCGGCGGCGATCTATCTGCTGATGCCGGGCGTGTGGCTGTCGTCGACCATCATGTCGACCGACGCGGTGTTGCTGCCAGCCTGGGCGGCCGCGCTCTACTTCCTCTGGCGGATGCGCGAGACGCCGACGCTCGCCGCGGGCGCGCTGGCAGGCGCAGCCATCGGCCTCGCCATGCTGGCGAAGTACGCCGCGCTCTATCTTTTCGCGGGCGCCGCCCTCGCCGCGCTTGCCGATCGCGACACACGCAAGGCCCTGCTGTCGCTGTCAGGCCTCGCGCTGGCGGTCGCGGCGCTGGTCGTCCTCTCCCCCAACCTGATCTGGAACGCGGCCAACGGCTTCGCTACGGTCAGCCACACCGCAGACAACGCCAATCTTTCCGAGGCCGGGTTCAACCCGCTGCACGTATTCAGCTTCATCGGCGACCAGATGGCGGTGTTCGGCCCGATCACGCTGCTGTCGTTGTTCGCCGGGTTCGCCTTCCTCGTTGGACGTAAAGACAAGGAGACGCTGACCCGCGAGATCTGGCTTCTGTGCTTCATCATCCCACCCATGGTGACGATCCTGGGCCAGGAAATCCTGTCGCGCGCGCACGCCAACTGGGCGGCGACCGCCTATCCGGCGGCGAGCGTGCTGCTGGCGTCATGGGTCAACCGCGCGTTCGGCGGCGAGACAGGCAAGACAAAAGCTGGCCCGTTCATCAAGGGCGGCGTCGCTCTCAACACGCTGATCGGCGCCGTCTTCGCCGTCATGTGGGTGGCGCCCTCGCTCGGCGATGCGATCGGCCTGGAGAACGCCGTGAAACGCGTGCGCGGCTGGGAGCAGACGTCCATCGGACTAGGCAAGGCCGCGGCCGAACACAATGCCACCGCCCTGATGTTCGATGAGCGCGAGGTCTGGCACGGCGTCGACTACTACGGGCGCAGCCTGGGTCTTCCGCCGGTGCGCTCCTGGGTCAGGACCGACCATCCTCGCAGCCACGCCGAAGAGGCAGGCGCGATGCGCCCGGGCGAGGACGCCCGCGTTCTGGTCGCAAGCGTTCGCGCCGATTTCCGTCCCCGCATCCGCGCCGACTTCGATATGATCGAACCCGCAGGCGAATTGATCGTGCCGCTGGGACCGACGAAGACGCGCGTGCTGAAACTCTATCTCGCCTCCGGCTATCATCCCCTGCCTCGCACGGCCGAGTACGAGGCGACATTCAGGGACCAGCGCGAGGATTAGCCCGGCGATTGTGCGGCGTTGCCGGGCGATGGCGCTGGCGCGGCGGGGTCGTCGCGCACCACCGGCGTGGCGCGCAAGCCAGCCCGCACGCCTTCCTGGCCTTCGGCGACGATCAGCGCCTCACGCGGCAGGCCGGCGATCCACGTGCCTTCGGCGCTCTCATCGACGATGTCCGCCGGCGCGAAGGCGACGACGCCGCCTACGTCAAGGTAGCGCACGCCGATGCGGCCCTCTTCGTCCAGCGTCAGCAGCGAGGGATCGACCTTGTGAGCGTCGCCCTGTCCGGTCTGGATGCGAACCTCGGCGACGCGGCCGACTGGAATGGAGTTCTTCGGGTTCGCAACTTCGACCTCGACGCGGAACATGCGCGTCGTCGGATCCGCAGTCTTGGCGATGTAGCGAACACGGCCCTTGGCTTCATTGCCGTCGGTGAGCTTGAGACGCGCAGCGGCATCGGGCCGGATCTGCACTGCCTGCCGCTCCGGCGCCTCGGCGACCACGAGCACCGGGTCGAGCTCGACCATCTCGCCGCAGGAGCCGCCCGGTCCAAGGAACTCGCCGACATCGGCAAGGCGCTTTTCGAACACGCCGCGGAACGGGGCGCGCATCTGGTTCTTGGCGAAATCGCTGCGTGCGAAATCGAGCGCGGCCTGCGCTTCGTCGAGCTGGGATTTCGCGGTGTCGACGCGCGACTGCGCAGCCCATCCCCGGCTCGCAAGGTCCGTCGCCGCATTATAGGCCTGCAGCTTCTGCGCGGCGTCGGCTTCCGCCTCGCGCACCTTCGCGTTCTTGCCCTGCACGTCGAGACCGCAGAGCAAATCGCCCCTCTCAACCACCGTGCCTTCAACGGCAGGCGCCGCCGTGATCGTCCCGGACGTTTCGGCTTTCACCGTGACGTTACGCGCTGCTTCCGTCCTGCCGCTGAGTGAGAGATAGAGCGGGCGGACGGCGGCGACAGAGCGCCGCACGACGACCTGCATCCCGTCGCGGGGCGACTGGGCGCCCGACATGGGCTTGTCCAGCGTGGGGACAGTTTCGGCCTGCACGGTCGCGATTGTGTCGCCGCTGTTCATCAGCGCCCGGATGCCGAACACGGCAGCCAGCAGGGCCACGGCCCCAAGGATTATCGCCAGGATGCGCGGCAAGCGTTCGGAATCCTCTCTGCAGGCAGTGTATCGGGTAGTTGGAGCGTTATAGGAGCGTTCGCCCGCCTCGGGTATCAAAATGGCGTGCCGGGCGAGATTATGGCGTCCAATGCCCACGCTGCTGAAACCCCGGAAATCGCAGGCTAAACATTGGGTTTAGTTGCATTTGGCGGGCTCACCCCTTAGGTCGATCCGGCGCCAAGAGCCCAGATGCGGGTCTTGCGCGGAACCTCCAGGACGTCATGACGGAAGCCGCCAACAAGCCCCCGGAAAAGCAGGCGGAGAAACCCCGGTCGCCCAACGCGCCGAGCGAGGAGACGGTCCTTTCGGTCACGCACTATACCGACCGCATGTTCGCGTTCCGGATCACGCGTCCATCCGCCTTCCGTTTCCGGTCGGGCGAGTTCGTTATGATTGGCCTGGAAGGTCCAACCGGCAAGCCGCTGCTGCGCGCCTATTCGATCGCCAGCCCATCCTGGGACGAGGAGCTGGAATTCTTCTCCATCAAGGTTCCCGACGGCCCGCTCACCTCAAGGCTCCAGTCGATCAAGGTGGGCGACAAGGTTCTGCTGGGCCGCAAGCCCACCGGCACGCTGGTTCACGACGCCCTGACGCCGGGCAAGCGGCTCTATCTCTTCTCCACCGGCACCGGCATCGCGCCGTTCGCCTCGATCATCCGCGATCCCGAAACGTACGATCGTTTCGAGCAAGTCATCTTGACCCACACCTGCCGCGAGGTCGGCGAGCTGAGATACGGGCAGGACCTGGTGGCTTCCTTGAAGGACGACCCGCTGGTCGGCGAGCATTTCGGCCGGCTGGTCCACTACACGACGGTCACCCGCGAGCCCTGGCCCAATCAGGAGCGGATCACGACCTGCATCGAAAAAGGCCTGATTTTTGATGATATCGGCGTGCCGTCGCTCGATCCGGCCGCCGACCGGGTAATGATCTGCGGCTCGATGGACATGATCAACGACACCAAGGCTCTGGCGGAGAAGGCCGGCCTGAAGGAAGGCTCCAACGCCGAGCCAGCCGAATTCGTGGTCGAGAAAGCCTTTGTCGGTTAACCAGATCGAAAGCCAAATTGGCGCCCATTAACCGTGTGGGCAGGCCTCTTTAATCGCCAGTCCTCGGGGCTATTTGCCGTCCTCCGGCGTTATCGCCGGGCGGTCCGGAACTTTTCTGCTTCATCGGATTTTCGGGATCGAAAGTTGCAACGCCATGGAGCTCGTGGAAGGCTTCAGAATGCGAAAATCCGCCGGATTGGCCAGCAACACCGCGCGCCGGCGCGCAAGCCGATTTGCGTGGGCGGAGCTGCCTGATCAGGAACTGCTCCAGCTGCGCTTTAAGGATCTGAACCTTTCGGTCGAGCGCACCTGGCTGGCCGACCGCCTCGACATGCTGAACGAAGAGCTGGGATCGCGAGGGCTGGTGCAGGCGCACGCCTGGCTGTCGGACGAATGGTTCAGCCCATCGAACACGCCGGGCATCTCCTTCCCGTTTTATCTGGCTCATCCGCGGCTGATGAAACTCGAGCGCAAGATGGTGCGCGACGTCGAAGGCGGCACGCAACGCGACTGCATGCGCATCCTTCGCCACGAAGCCGGACATGTGATGCAGCACGCCTATGGCCTGCATCGCCGCCGCCGCTGGCAGACAATGTTCGGCCAGTCGTCCAAACCCTATCCCGACTACTACCGGCCGAACCCGACCAGCAAACGCTACGTCCAGCATCTGCGCCGCTGGTATGCGCAAAGCCATCCGGACGAGGACTTCGCCGAGACCTTCGCGGTATGGATTACGCCGCGTTCGTCGTGGAAAAAGCGCTATGCCGACTGGCCGGCATTGAAAAAACTTCAGTATGTCGATGAGCTGATGTCGGAGATAGCTGACGAAAGACCGATTCTCACCCGGCGTGAGGAGGTCGATCCGGTCCACAGGCTGAACATGACGCTCGGCGAACACTATCAGAGGAAGCTCGATCACTACGCGATCGACACACCCGCGAGCTTCGATCGCGAGCTGCGCCGCATCTTCACCGAAGACCCATCCGACCGCACGGCGCCGCAGGCGCATGCCTTCGTCAAACGCAACCGCGAAGAGATCAAGAAGTCGGTGACCAAGTGGACGGGCGAATACGGCCACACGCTCGACGCAGTGCTCGACGACATGATCGACCGCTGCCGCGCGCTCAAGCTGCGCGCCGGCGGATCGGAGCGCGCGCTCAGGCAGAACCTTACCTACCTGCTCACCCGCAAGGCGGTGCGCGCCCTCTATGACTCCAGACGCCGGCAGGTCTTCGCCGTATGAAGAAACTGCGGGTCCTCTTCCTGGCCCATCCTGAACTCATTCCTCCGGACAACCTGGACGGCGTCAGCGACAAGCTGAGTTTCGAGTTCAAGACGGAATACGACGTCATCACGACGTTGCGGGCCGACGGGCACGAGGTGAAGACGCTCGGCGTCCAGTACGAGCTGTCGCCGATCCGCGACGAGGTCGAGAACTGGAAGCCAGACATCGTCTTCAACCTGCTCGAGGAATTCCACTCCAACACGCTCTACGCCCAGAACGTGGCGAGCCTGCTGGAACTGCTGAAGGTTCCCTACACCGGCTGCAACCCGCGCGGCCAGATGCTGGCGCGGGGCAAGGACCTGTCGAAGAAGCTGCTGAAGTACCACCGCATTCCGACGCCTTCCTTCGCGGTCTTCCCGGTCGGCCGCAAGGTAAAGCGCCCGCGCGGGCTGCCTTTCCCGCTAATCGTTAAGTCGCTGTCGGAAGACGCCTCGCTCGGCATCTCGCAGGCGTCTGTCGTCGAGGATGACGAGGCGCTGGAGAAGCGCTGCATCTTCATCCACGAGAAGATCGGCACCGCAGCCATCGCCGAGCAGTATATCGAAGGCCGCGAAATCTATGTCGGCGTCCTCGGCAACGAACGCAAATACGTCCTGCCGGTGTGGGAGCTGGAATTCTCGAAGCTCGCCGCAAGTTCGCTTCCCATCGCGACAGCCATGGTCAAGCACGATCCCGACTATCAGGAAAAGCGCGGCATCCTGCAGGGCCGCGCCAAGGATCTGCCCGCCTCGCTCGAAAGCCGCATCCGCAAAATGGTGATCCGCATCTGCGAGACGCTGGAGCTCGACGGCTACGCCCGTATCGACTTCCGCCTCGCGCCGGACGGCACGCCCTACTTCATCGAGGCGAATCCGAACCCGGACATCGCAGCAAGCCAGGAGTTCGCCCAGGCCGCTCTGTTCGACGGCGTCAGTTATGCTGACCTCTTGAACCGTATTCTCGCGCTCGGCATCCGCCGCGCCGGGAAGGACATCGAGGGTTAGGCCCGCGCATCTACGCCCCGCCCTCGTTCACAAGCCGTTCAGTTCACGGACGGCCTGATGTCCCTGATCAGGGGGAAGACAGGCTCGCCGTCGGAAGCGCGCCATTTCTCGAGGGGACGATGTCCACATCAAGTTTCACGAAGCTGGCCGCTTTTGCGGCCTGCGCGGCGCAGATTTCAGCGTGCGCATCTCTGCCGGAAAGCGTGGGTCCGAAACGGGTCTCCGCCGACCGCTATTCGACCTACGACTGCACGCAGATCCGGCAGGAGATGGCACGCGTCAATGTCGAGGCGCACAAGGTGGCCGGCGTCCAGGGCCGGCTCGCCGTCCAGGACTTCATCGTGTTCGGCGCTGCGGTAACGACGTTCTGGCCGGCGCTGCTCCTTCTGGCGGGCGACGACAAGGAAGACGAGCTTGGCTACCTGAAAGGCCAGCAGGTCGCCCTGGAGAAGGCCACCATCAAAGGGCATAGCCCGGTCGCCGAAGACCTGGCCCGCGCCCGCGACGCAGCCTGATCGGGAAATCCCTCGGGCGCTGCGCCGTCCGTCAACACGCGGTGCGGCGCCTGGCTTTCCCCGGGCGCCATTCGCTTGTGGCCAGCCGGCGATCTCCACAGGCGGATTTATCAAGCGAAATCTGCTGTTTTCGCGCCTGGCTGAGCCCCGGCTCGCCGGACCGTCTTCCCGCTTCATCTTCCACGCAAATTGGGTCAAAAAGCATCGTCTCAAGAAGCCGTCATAACAGGATCGCTCTATGACCGAGGAACGCGTCTATCCGCCTCCGCCGGAATTCGCCGCCAACGCGCGGGTGAATGCCGCGCAGTACGAGGAGATGTACGCAGCCTCCGTCGCCGATCCCGAAGCGTTCTGGGCCCAGCACGGCAAGCGCCTCTCCTGGATGCGACCCTATCGCAAGGTGAAGAACGTCAACTGGGACATCTCGAAGACCGGCGATCCGAATGACCTTTTCGTGAAATGGTTCGAGGACGGGACGCTCAACGTCTCGGCCAACTGCATCGACCGCCACCTGCCTCGCCTCGCCGACACCACCGCCATCCTGTTCGAGGGCGACGATCCCTCCGTCTCGCGAGCGATCAGCTATGGCGAGCTCTATTCGGAAGTCTGCCGCTTCGCGAACGTGCTCAAAGGTCAGGGCGTCAGGAAGGGCGATCGCGTCACCATCTACATGCCCATGATCCCGGAAGCGGCCTACGCCATGCTCGCCTGCTCGCGCATCGGCGCTATCCATTCTGTGGTATTCGGCGGCTTCTCGCCGGAATCGCTGGCTGGTCGGATCGAGGACTGCGCGTCCAGCTGCATCGTAACGGCGGACGAGGGCGTGCGGGGCGGCAAGCCGATTCCGCTGAAAGCCAATGTGGACGAGGCGCTCGACAAGCTCGGAGCGAAATCGACGGTAACGTCGGTGATCGTGGTGAAGCGCACGGGCGCGAATATCCAGCTGGCCCATGGACGAGATCACTACTACGCCGTGCTCGCCAAGGACGCCTCGGACGAATGCGCGGCCGAGGAGATGAGCGCGGAAGATCCGCTGTTCATCCTCTACACGTCCGGTTCGACAGGAAAGCCCAAGGGCGTGCTGCACACGACGGGCGGCTATCTCGTCTGGGCGTCGATGACCCACGAGATCGTCTTCGACTACAGGCCCGGCGAGGTCTTTTGGTGCACCGCCGATGTCGGCTGGGTGACCGGGCATTCCTATGTCGTCTATGGCCCGCTGGCGAACGGCGCGACCACGCTGATGTTCGAGGGCATCCCGACATGGCCCGACGCGTCGCGTTTCTGGAAGACGATCGACAAGCACAACGTATCGATCTTCTACACGGCCCCCACCGCGCTGCGCGCGCTGATGGGCGCCGGGGACGATTTCGTCACCGGCTCGTCGCGCAAGTCGCTGCGCCTGCTCGGGTCGGTCGGCGAGCCGATCAACCCCGAAGCGTGGGAATGGTACCACCGGGTCGTCGGCGAACGCCGCTGCCCCATCGTCGACACGTGGTGGCAGACGGAAACCGGCGCCACGCTGATGACGCCTCTGCCCGGCGCTCACGCGCTGAAACCCGGCTCGGCCGCCAAGCCCTTCTTCTCGATCCGGCCACAGCTGGTGAACGACAAGGGCGATGTCCTCGAAGGGGCAGCCGCAGGCAATCTCTGCATTCTCGATTCCTGGCCGGGCCAGATGCGCACGGTCTATGGCGACCATGCGCGCTTCGTCGAAACATACTTCAAGACCTATCCGGGCAAGTATTTCACCGGCGACGGCTGCCGCCGCGACGAGGACGGCTACTACTGGATCACCGGCCGCGTGGACGACGTCATCAACGTCTCGGGCCATCGCATCGGTTCAGCCGAGGTCGAAAGCGCTCTGGTGGCGCACCCCAAAGTCGCGGAGTCCGCTGTCGTCGGCTATCCGCACTCGATCAAGGGCCAGGGCATCTATGCCTATGTTTCGCTGATGGCAGGCGAACATCCGACCGACGATCTGAAGAAGGAGCTGGTGAGCTGGGTCCGCAAGGAAATCGGCCCGATTGCATCCCCCGACCTCATCCAGTTCGCGCCCGGCCTGCCCAAGACGCGCTCCGGCAAGATCATGCGGCGCATCCTGCGAAAGATCGCGGAAAACGACTTCGCCAATCTGGGCGATACGTCAACGCTCGCCGATCCGGCCGTAGTACAGGATCTCGTCAACAACCGCGCCAACAAGTAACGCGATCGGGGGGATCGTGGCACGCGAGCAGGGCATACTGGAAGACTGGATCGACCAGCGCGGCTTCGGATTCATCCGCAGGCCAGGCGGCGCCGGCAAGATCTATGTCCACATGAAGTCGATCGGGAAAAGCACCGAGCGGCCAAAGATCGGCGATCGTCTCGAATACACGATCGCCTCAGGCAGGGACGGCCGCCCGGTCGCCGCCGACGTGATCTACGTGGAGGCGCCGCCGCCTCCCCCGCCGCCGCCCTTAATCGACAAGCGCTCGCCCGCTTCCTACACCGTGCTGGGCATCGCCACGCGCGTCGTCGGCGCGGCCGTGATCCTCGCCCTGCTCAGCGCAAACATAATTGCCGGCAAATTGCCGGTGTGGGTGGGCGCTCTCTACCTGATCGCCGGCGTCGGTTCTTTCTACCTTTACTGGAGCGACAAGCGCGCCTCGATTGAAGGCGGCTGGCGAAAGCCGGAGCTGCGTCTGCACCTCCTAGATCTCACCTTCGGCATTGTAGGCGGCCTCTTCGCCCAGCACGTGCTTCGCCACAAGACGTACAAGCCCAGCTTCGTCACGGAGACGGGGCTGATCATTGTCCTGCACGTGCTGGTGCTGGGGTTCATCCTGTTCGGCGCCTATGCGCCGGGCGTCCTGGGAGACTTCTTCTTGCAGTTCACAGCGCCGGACTGACGACCCTCATCAGACTGCGATATCGAGATCGTCGAGGTTGAAATCGCCTTCCTTGACATCTTCTTGCGCCGGCGCCGCCCTGCCTTTGGCATAGCGGGAGATCGCCTCGAACAGCGTCTCGCGCACGATCGGCTTGGCGACGTGATCATCAGCGCCCGCTTCTTTCGCCTCGACCACATGCTCGTCGGTGGCGTTAGCCGACACAGCGAGGATCGGCGTGCGCGGACGGCTGTTGGCTTTTTCCCAATCGCGGATTGCGCGCGTCGCTGCAAGGCCGCCCATGATTGGCATCTGCAGGTCCATCAGCACCAGATCGAATTGGGCGCTGGAGAACTTGTCGACCGCTTCCCTGCCGTTTTCGGCGAAGGTGATGTGCAGCCCGCTCTGCGCCAGCAGCAGCTCGACCACGCGGCGGTTCATCGGATTGTCCTCGGCGACCAGCAATCGCAGGTTATCGATACGCGTCTCGGTGTCGAAATCCTCAACGGCAACGGCGGTGATCGCGCCCAGCGCAGCGATCCGGTCGCGCGCGATCGGAACAACGACCTCGAAGGTCGAACCCTCGCCCTCCCTGGACTGCGCGCTCACCTGACCATGCATCATCTCGACCAGGCGCTTCACGATGGAAAGGCCGAGGCCGAGCCCGCCGAATTTGCGCGAGGTGGAGGAGATGTCCGCCTGCTCGAAGCGCTCGAAGATTCGCTCGGCCACTTCCTGCGAGAAGCCGACGCCGGTGTCGCTGACAGACAGTCGGAGCTGAGTCTTGCCGTCGACTTCCTCGACCGCCGCCGAAACGCCGATATGGCCGCTCTCGGTGAACTTGACTGCGTTGTTGAGCAGGTTGCCCAGCACCTGACCAACGCGCACGGGATCGCCGCGGAAGACGCCGTCGCAGCTCGCCGACACGAAGCTATCGAAGCGCAAGCCCTTGGCCTCCGCGCGCGTGCGCGCCGCCTCGCAGGTCGTGCGGATGGCTTCTTCCAGTTCAAACGGGCGCACATCGAACTGAATGTCGTCGCCTTCGAGACGTGAGAATTCGACGAGGTCGTCCATCACGCGCAATAACGTCCGGCCGGATGTCGAAATCAGGCGCACCATCTCGGCCTGGCGCTCGTCAAGTTTGGTGCGCACCAGAACTTCTGACACTGCGAGCACGCCGTTAAGCGGCGTGCGGATCTCGTGGCTCATGTTGGAGAGGAAGTCAGACTTTGCGGCGGCGGCCACCAGAGCGCGCTGCTCGGCGTCCATCGCCTTCAACTCGATATGCTTGCGCGCAGTCACGTCCTGGATCACCGCGAAGGCGCGCGCGGGCGAGCCCTTCACCGTCTTGAGGATGCGAATGGCGGCGCAGTGCCACATTTCGCGGCCGTCCTTGAACTGTACGCGATACTCGGCCGTATACGGCGGGCCGCCTGCAAGGTGCGCTCGCCACTTGTTGGCCAGCATTTCGCGGTCGCTCGGGTGGATCCAGGTGTCGGCGCCGGTTAGCGAATCGAAGGTCGGCTTCGCGGGGAAGAATTGTTTCCAGTCGCCCTCAAGGTAGATCTGCCGCAGCTCGAAATCGAGCTCCCAGATCAGCATGTGCGTGATCGACATGCCGAATGACATGCGCTCCTTCGACGATTCGATCTCGTGCTGCGCCTCGATGATGGACGAAACGTCCTCGTGGATGATCACGACGCCGCCAATCTCACCGTCGCCATAGCGCCATGGCGCCGCCGACCATTTCAGCCAGCCAGTCCTGCCGTCGGGTTTGTCGAACTGGTCGTGGTCGTGCTTCAGCGTGTCTCCGCGCAGCACCTGGCGGTGAATCGTGCGCCACTTGTCCGGCAGCCGGGGCAGGATGTCGTAGATCGTGCGGCCGAGCAGCTCTTCTTCTGGAAGCTGACGCTCCTCGACCCAGCCGCGGCTCGCCATCAGAAGGCGCATGTCCTTGTCGAACATGGCGATCGGCATCGGCGCCGACTGCACGAACCGGCGCACGGTGGAATCGGCGTTCATCGCCGCCTGCAGCGCGGCATGGCTGTCGGTCTTGTCGACCACCACGCCGTGCAGCGCCTCAATTTGGCCGCGCGCATCGATTGACGGGGCGCCCGCAACGCGGATCACGCGACTGGTCCCGTCGGGACGGCGCAGGCGGAAAGTGTGTTTCAGCGGACGACGATTGTCGAAGGCTTCGCGTGCGGCGGCGGCGGCGGCGTTGCGATCCTCTTCCTGAATCATCTCGACAAAGTCGGTCAGCACCAGCGGCGGCGCCGCCGGATCGAGGCCGAGGATGCGCGAAGCGCCCGCCGAGCATTGCAACTTGAAGTCGCGCCCGGCGCGCCAGTGGCCGATGTCTCCTACCTGCTCCACCGCATCGCGCGCCGTCGCCGTCTCGAGGCGTTCGCGCTCCAGCGTGTCTTGCCGGGTCACATCGCGGCCGACGAAAGAGATCAGGCCCTGCGGCCCCATCCACGACAGCTCGGCGTCGATCAGCTTCAGCTCGTTGCCGATCCGGAAACGCAGCTGCAGCGCGCGCGACGGCGCCTTGTCGTTCAGCGTGCGCAGCGCCTCGCGGCACGCTTCGCGGCGTTCGGGATCGATATAGTTGACGATCGAAGCATCGTGCGCCCCGCCCGCCGGCCCGGTCAGGCGGCGATAGGCGATGTTGGCGCGGATGACGCGGCCTTCCTGGTCGATCAGGGCGAACGCTTCGGTGACGGCGTTGAGAAAATGCTCTACGGCGCTCGCAAAGCCCTGCTCGATCACCTCGGGAGGCGATGCAGACCCCATCGGAAGAGGTGCGGACGTCATGACCCCAGCGCCAGCCGAACTGAAAAATTAAACCCCGCTCATCTCGCGTGAGAACAGTTAACAAACCGCCTAGGAAACGAGAGTTTTGGTCCCGAGTTGATCTCGGAAACCTCAAGGATTCAGGGCGATTCAAGCCCTTAACCTATGCGCGCGCCGCAGCGAGACCGAGGGCCTGTCGGGCTGCCTCGATTCGCCCCATCTGGGCCTGCAACGGCGCCCAGTCGTCCGCCTCGGCAATACGCGCCCAGATCTCTTCGACGTCCTCGATCAGCAGGCTCGCCGGCGACAGGCTGGCGAAATATGCATGGGCCAGGCGCTCCGGGCGCTCCGGCTGATGCGCCAGCAGCGCTTGCCGTATCGGCTCGAATGCGGGCTCGCGGTAGAGGGCGCCGATCGGACTGCTCCCTGCCCGCGCCTCGCTCGCCGGTCCGCAGAACCAGTCGAAGAACACCTGCGGCCAGGACGCGCGCGTCTCGCCCATCCAGCCGAACAGCGCCTTCAGCAGGTTGAGATCGGCTTCCTCACCCAAAGGCTGCAGTCCTAGGATCGTCAGCATGCGCCTGCGGAACGCCGCACGGTAGGCTTGCTCGAATCCTTCAAGCGTCTTCGCCAGCGGATCGGCATCGCAAACGAGCGTGAGGCAGCTCGCCAGCTGCCCTAGATTCCACAACGCCGACGCCGGCTGGCGCCCGAACGCGTAGAGTCCCTGTTCGTCGAAATACGCCGCCGTGAAACTCGGATCGGAATATGGAAGGAAACGCCACGGCCCATAGTCGAAGCTCTCGCCCGTCACCACCATGTTGTCGGTATTGAGCACACCATGGACAAAACCGGCAGACATCCACGACGCAGCGAGGTCCGCCGTCGCGCTCACCACTTCGCGCAACAGGTTTGCCGCCGATGCGGCGACGTCGGCGCCTGCCGCATCCGGATAGAAGTGCCGTACGCAGTATTCGACCAGCTTGCCGATCGCATCCGTATCGCCTTGATAGGCCGCGCGCTGGAACGTGCCGAACCGCACATGGCTGTGCGATAGCCGCACGAGGACAGACGACCGCGTCGGCGAAGGTTCGTCATGCCGGTGCAACTGCTCGCCTGTCTCGATCAGCGAGAATGCTTTGGAGGTATAGACGCCCAGCGCCTCCAGCATCGCTGCCGCCATGATCTCGCGCACGCCGCCCTTCAGCGTCAGGCGTCCGTCGCCCTGCCGCGACCATGGCGTCTGACCAGATCCCTTGGTGCCGAGATCGAGCAGCCGTCCCTGCCCGTCACGCAACTGCGCAAAGAGAAAGCCGCGCCCGTCGCCGATCTGGGGATTGTAAACCTGGAACTGATGGCCGTGGTAGGCGAGCGCCAGCGGCGTCTCGAGCGAACCTTTCAGCGGCTCGAATTTCCCGAAATGTTCGACCCACTCTGCATTGCTCAACCAACCAAGCCCTACCTCGTCCGCCCAACGCTGGTTTCGCCAACGGATGACATGCTGCGGAAAGGCCGCCGGCTCGACCTCGGTGTGGAACCGCTGATCGAGTTCAAGGATGGCGCGTTCGGGATGGAAGAGTGAGCTCATCGTCCCTCTCTATCCGATTTTCAGCGCCCGATAAGGTCGAGCCTATTTCGACGGCAGCAGTACGACGGGGATTTTGAGCATCCGCGCCGGCAATGCGTTGCCCCGTGCGTCCTCGCGCGGCATGTCCTCGGCGAGCGTCAGCATCGCCTCGCGCTCGGCTGTCACGTCGAACTTGAGCTCGCCTCTGAACTTCACCGGGCCTTCCACCGTCCAGTCCGTCTGCGGCTGCGCTGGCGCCCGAGAGATCACTTCGCCATCGACCGACAGCTCCAGCGGAAACACCGCCTCGAAGAACCAGTTGTTCGGCGCCACGCCTTCCACGCTCAGCGGGCTGCTGATGCGCGCGCCGGCCATAGGCGCAACCAGCGTCACCTCGGTCGATTGCGCCGTCGCCGCTTGAGCGGGCGGCGTATCGGCGTTTGGCATTGCGATCGGCGGCGCGTCTTCAACTGCTTTCTGCTCTGGCGTGCAGGCGCAAAGCGCAAAGCACGCGATGAAGGCGGTTCTGATCATGATCTGTCTCCCGTGGCGCTTGACGCTGGGGGCATCCCCTCCGCCTGGCAAGCTGCTCTTCACTGCGGGGTCGCTCGGAGAGATTTTCGCGCCTGCCAAAATCCTGCCCGAATCTTGCGTCAGACGGTCGCGGGTCGGGGGACATCTCCCCTGCATCGCAACGGAGCCACGCAGCCGATGAGGCGACTGAATATCAGCGCGCCCCTGTGTATCCCAGGGGCCGGTCGGCGCCCCAAGCTTTGGCTCGGCGGCGTCTGACCTCGCACCACTGAATCGTTCCGCCTGCGACCCTGGTCGCGCGCGCAACCGCCTCTGAACCCGCATTGCTGCGGGATCGCAGGCGCATGTGAGAGGAGACGCGACCATGGTCGCGCACATCTTTACGCGTCCGTCGCAGCGGACGCGTACGGCGACGCCTTTGCTGGCGTTCATCGCCGGCGAGTTCGGCGACGCGATCGCCCAGGTGTGGCCCGCGCCGCACGGCGAGTTCTTCGCCCTGCCTACGGCGCGCCGCCACGCCGCCGCCATTGCGCTGGCCGGGCTCGCCCGCCGCGACCTCGGTCCCGGCGAGCTGCGCCGCACCGTGGAGTTCGCCCGGGACGCCATCGTCGCAGAAGCTCTCGCCGGTGAATTCGCCCAAGGCCTGATGCGCGCGCTTGCAAAAGCCGGCGAGCGTCTTTGGCAGCGCGAAGACTACGAGACCTTCCTTGGCCTTCTCGGTGAACCAATGGCCAACGAAGTCCTCCGCCATCTCGACGATGTCCGCCCTGCGGCCTTCGCCCAGATCGCGGCCCTGCCTCCGGCGCTCCGCATCGCTCCCGTGGTGCGCGTGCTGACCGGCTGGGCGGCTGCGACCGACCTCGCCCGCGCCTTCCATCTCGCGGTGCGCATGCGCGATCCGGAAGCGGGTCCGCGTATCGCCCGCCGCTGGGGAGCGGGCGGCGACGCCGCGGCGCTCTTCCGCCGCGCGCAACAGGACCTGACGCCCGACGCTTTCCGCGCTCCGGATGCGGCGCCCGGGCTTCGTGTGCCCTTCGCGCGCGTCACGAGCCGCAAGCAGCTCGAGCAGCTTGCGCTCGAATTCCGCAACTGCCTCGCCGATCACGCGGGGCGGATCGCGGAAGGGCGGATGGCTGTCTATGCGTGGCGCGGCGAGCCTGCCGCGGCGATCGCGCTCAGCTGGGACGCTGCTGGCTGGCGCCTCGCCGAGGCGAAACTCGGCGACAACATCGATGTCGAGGAAACCCAGCTCCGCGAGCTGGTGCGCGTGATCGAGGCTCACGGCGTCCGCACCGGACCGTCTGTGCAGAACCTCATCGGGCGCCTCGACGATCACGCCGGCGGCACGAGCTACATCGCTCCGCTGGGGTCCCGTTTCATCGACCAGCTCGCGCTGGGCGATCTGTGGACCTGATCGATGTTGTCTGAGACCGCGCCAGTGTTCCGCATCGGAGTAATCCGGTGCGGAACACCTGTTTCGAGGAGCAGGCAACATCCCGATGCGCGCCTCCGTCACGGAGGGAAGCGCGGCTCTGGAACCTGTGCCGGCCGAAAGCGCGCCGGCCAGAGAAAGGGTGACGACCTCCGCGCCCGCGCGCTAGGTTCTTGACGACCGAGTTCGCCGGGGACCGAGCCTTGATTATCGACCAGCCGCAATTCAGCCGCCGCGAAGCGCTGGCCCTGTTCACGGCCGCCGCCTTCGCCGCCGGCTTCGCGCCTCCCATATCCGCGCAAGCACCTCAAACCGTGACGCCAACCTGGACGCCACCTGCGCGGGACCAGGAACTCTTCGTGCCGGTGCGCGGCGGCAAGATCTGGGTGCGCGTCAACGGCCCGCTCAACGGACCGAAGGCGCCGGTGCTGATGGCGCACGGCGGACCGGGCGGCAATCATGTCGGCTTCCTGCCCGGCCTCGTGCTCGCGAACGACCGCGCCGTCATCCTCTACGATCAGCTCGATTGCGGCCGCTCCGATCATCCGCAAAACAAGGCAAACTGGACCGTCGAGCGCTTCGTCTCCGAGATCGACGCCATCCGCGCCGCGTTGAACCTCGTGGAATTCCACTTGCTTGGCCACTCATGGGGCGGCACGATCGCGCTCGAGTACGCTGGCCGCAAGCCCGCAGGCCTGCGCAGCACGATCCTGCAGGGGCCGCTGATCTCCACGAAAAGCTGGATCGCGGACGCAAACGCTCTTGTCGATTCCATGGATCCAAAGGAACGCGCCGTCCTCCGCGAGGGTGAGCGCACCGGAAACCGCACCACGCCCGAATACCGGGCCGCGACCTCGTCCTTCTATCGTCAGTTCAACGGCCGCCAGCGCCCGCCCGATTACTTCGCCGCCTATTCGAAGCAACAGCCGCGCAAGGCCTCGACGCTCTATCGCGACATGTGGGGACCAACCGAGTTCATCTCCGACGGCATTCTAAAGGACTACGACGGCGAATGGCTGCTCGAGCGTATCGACTGCCCTACGCTGTTCCTCGTTGGTGAGTTCGACGAAGCACGCCCCGCCACCAACCAGGCCTTCGCAAAGCATGTGAAGCGCGGCGAATTCCAGATGATCCCCGGCGCCGCCCACAGCATACAGGTCGACCGAATGGCAGAATGGCAGTCAGCGATCGGAAAATGGTTCGACCGCTTCGACTAACTCCGGATGCTAGAGCCTCATGCCGCCGCCGACGATCCTGCGCAACATGTCCGCATCGATCGGGACATATGTCTTCCGGTCCGGATCGGCGACGAACAGCGGATCCTTCGTGTTCATCGGATCGAAGCCGTCCTTCACAAGATCGACCTTGCGATACTTCAGCGTGCCTGTCGTCTCGACCTCGCCCTGGAACCGCAGGAAGACTGGCCGCGCATAGGCCGGCAGCGATCCGGCCACATGCGCGTAAAGACCCTGCAGGTCCATGCCGTTGGGCGTCACCGCCGCCATGCCCGCCCGCCCGTCATTGCCGGGAACCGCGACGCCATAGACGATGGCGTGCTTCACGCCCGGGAAGGAAGAGATTGCGATCTCCACCTCGCTGGTGGATACGTTCTCGCCCTTCCATCTGAACGTGTCGCCGACGCGATCCACGAAATAGACATAGCCGTCGCGGTCCATCTTCATCAGGTCGCCGGTGCGGAACCACAGGTCGCCCTTTTTGAACACGTCGCGCAGCAGCTTCTTTTGCGACTGCGCCTCGTCATGGTAACCGTCGAAGCGCTGCCGGGGCTCGCCCGTGATCGGACCGACGGCCTCGCCTGGTTCATCGGGCGCGGCCTCGATGCACAGCCCGTCAGGCCCGCGCACCGGCTGCTCGCTCTCGACGTCGAACTTGACGATCCGCGCCTTTAGCTTGCTGCGCAGCAGCGGCGGGATGCGCCCGACCGCGCCGATCTTTCCGTCCAGGTTGAAGAAGTTCACATTGCCTTCGGTCGAGCCGTAGAACTCGACCAGACGTTTGACGCCCGTCCGTTCCACGAACTGCGCCCAGACGTCAGCGCGCAGTCCGTTGCCAAAGCCCTTGGTGATCTTGTGGCTGCGCTCCAGCGCCGATGGCGGTTGGTTCATCAGATAGCGGCCGAGTTCGCCGATATAGACCAGCATGGTCGCATGCGTATCGATCGCTTCCTGCCAGAATTGGGAAGCGGAGAATTTCCGCCGCAGCACGATGGCGGCGCCGGCGTTCATCGCCGTTCCGACGCCGCACATGCCGCCCGTGGCGTGATAAAGCGGCAGCGTCACCAGGATGCGATCGTCCGGCTGCGCATCCGTCGCATCGTAGAACACACGCATCAGTCCCTGCGCGCGGATGCTGGTGATCTTGGCCGCCTTCGGCAGGCCCGTCGTGCCTGAGGTGTAGATGAAGAAGGCGGTGTCCCCGCCCTTCACCCCCGCCCGCACCGACTTCGTCGGCCGGTCACGCGACATCTTGGGCAACTCGCTGTCCATCGCCTTGAGCCCGGATGCTTCTCCGCCCAGCACGAACGCGCCGAGATCGAGCGGCGTCGTCGGCTCCGCCGACACCCACTGCTCCGCCAGCTCCGGGTTCATCACTATGGCGCGGCAGGTTGCGACCTTGATGCAGTGCGAGAGGCCAGCGCCTGAAAGATTGTAGTTGATCAGCGCGGTTCGCACCGCGATCTTCGCCATGCCTGCCCAGAAGGCGATGTAGTCGGGCCGGTTCTCCATGAACAGCGCAATGCTGTCGCCCGGCTTCAGCCCGATCGAGAGGCCCCAGTGTGCGAACTGGTTCGCCCGTGCGTCGAACGCGGCATAGCTGGTATCGCGCCCCTCGAACGAAATGAAGGTCCGCGTGAGATTTGCATCCACCGCCCGCTCGATGATGTCCGCGACCGTCTCCTCGGCCTCGGGATCAAATTTCGAGATCGCGCTGATGATGCGCATGAACCCGGTGACGTAGACCCAGTCACTCTTGATGCGGTCGATGAGGTTCATGTGTCGCGCGGGCCAGAGGGCGTGTCGGCTACAGCCTACACGTCCGTAATTAAGCCCACGTTGACGGGGCTTCGAAGTACTAACAGAGAGTTAGGAATCCCGCGCCGCCGCGCAAGCAAGGCGCTCAGCTTCAGCGAAGCAGCGCGAGAGCGCGGCGAAGAATCGCATCGTCCGCGCCCGCCGCCGACAGTTCCACTTCGCCGACGACTACTTCCGGGGCCGCGAACTCTCGCGGCTGGCCATCGACGGAAAACAGTCGCTCCACCGGCAGACGTACGCTTGCGCCAAGGCATGGCAGATCGAAGCCTTCTATAGCGCCGCGAAGCCCCGCCATACGCGTGCCGACCAGCGTCGCGCCCGCAGCCGAGCGCAACCCGATAGCCGTGCCTTCGCCCATCGATCCAGTCCAGTGATCGACCAGGACGATCAGCCGTCCCCTGAACCCGTCCCCCCGGCCCTGAACCTGTTCGATCCAAGACCGCTCGCCACGCTGATGCTTCTGATAGCCGCGCCTGCCTTGTGTGAACCACGCCATGATCGGCTTCGCCACATCGGAATTCCCGCCCGATGGCGTATCGCGCAGGTCCAGTATCAATGTGCCCGCGCCGTTCGCCTGCCGCATCAGTGCGTCGAACTGGCGCGGCAGGTCAGAATTTCCGATCGAGTTATTGAGCCTGATCAGCGCAACGCCGGCTTTCGGATAGCTTAGCGACGCAAGCTCCTGCTGCGTCTCCTCAGGCGCCACGAGGCTCGCCTCTACCGCCCCCTTCGCGTCTCCCGCGCGCACAACCGCGTCCTTCTCATGCGTACCGGCAAGCGCCACGCGCGCAGCAAACCCGATCATTGCCTCCGACAGCTCCGGCGTCGCCAGCGGCGGCTTCAGCGCTTGCCCGATCCCTACGCCATTGATGCTCTCCACCACCATGCCTTCGCGAAGCCCCGCCCCGCGCGCCTTGGATCCAGGCCGAACCTCGGTGATCACGATCTCGCCGCCCCGGCTTTCGGCCCATACGCTCGCGCTGGTCGGCACGAGGCGGCGCGACTGCTTGTTATTCGTCCCGATGTGCGTGTGGTGATCGCCCAGCTCGTAGACGAAATCCTCCATCACCTTCAGGTGTTCGTCCGGCGTACGCGCTGCGGTTGCCTGCGCTTTCAGGCTTTCGAAAATGCTGTCTGCCTTGACCCCGCCGCCCGTAGGGTAAGCCATCGACTGGTTGATGGCATCGCGCATCGCCGCGAGGTCAACCAGCGCTCCGCTTTCGGCATTGCAGGTCGCCGGCCTTGTTTCCCGCTCGCTCGCGCAGGCAGCCAGCAGCAACGCTGATACGACAAGGCTTGTTCTGAAAAGCATTCAAGCCTCGCTCTACGCCAATCGCCGGCCCTGGTGTCGCCTTGTCCCCTACCGCACGCAGCCTACACTGCACTACATGTTTATGGAGCTATGCATGCGCCTGGCTACTGCCGCCGCCCTATTCGCGATATCTGCCTGCGCCACCGCGCAGACGCCCCAGCAGGCGCCGCCCAACAACAGTCCGATCCAGATGAACCGCGAAGCTGCCGGCTCGCGCGGGCCCGTGCGCAACCTCGCTGCACAGCCGGGCGAAGAGATCGTCACCATTCGCTACTGGAAGATAAGGAAAGGCACGTTCCCGCAATTCCTTGAAGCATCGGAAAAGGGCATCTGGCCCTTCTTCGAGAAGATCGGCGCCCGCATCGTCGGCATGTGGCAGGTGATCCCGCCGCCCGACGGCGGGCAAGCCTCGCCCGACTATGACGAGGTCTATCTCACCACGCGCTACGCCAGCGTCGCTCACTGGTCCGCCACGCGCGACGCCGCCGCGATGGGCGGCGATGGCCCCGACTATGCCGAACTGCAGAAGGCGCTCGCCATCCGCCAGTCGCTCACCATCGAAACGAAAGTGACTTTCCTCAAAGGCGCTACCGGCCCCCTCGGCCCCGTCTTCATGCCAGGCACCGGCGAGAAGTTCGCCCCAGCCCCGTGAGGTTGAAATGAACGATCAACTTGCGTCCGATCTCGTTCGTATTCCTCTGACCTTTCGCGAGCGCGGAAATATCTCCGTTGTCTCGCTGCTTATCGAGATTGCCGACCAGGAGCCGATATCCGTGGCGCCTCTGTGGAAGGCCTTGAAGGCCAGCCCCGACCTCGTCGATGAATGGGTTTCATATTCGGAAGACAAACGAACTTCCGAAGGCTGGTTCCTTATCGATCGCGGATCCTATTGGGAGGTAGGCTATCTCGCTCCACGCGGCAAAGGGGCCAAGTCTCTTCGCTTTCAAGACCGCATGGAGGCTTGCGCGACGTTTGCATCCAACGAACTCGAGGGAATTCGGTCCCGAGCTGGGCGCTCATCTAGCGCCGGGCGCACGCCTCCGGCTTGATCTCCATCCGCGTGAAGCGCACCTCGACCGGCCCCGCATTGGTGATCGAATGCGGGCCCTCCGGCCCCGTCCACACGGCGCGATAACCGGCCGACGGGTTCACTTCCTTGCTCGACGTCTCGATGAACTTGCCGTTCGCGAAGCGATATTCGGTGTAGAGGAACTTCGCCCCGCCCCCTGCTCCATTCCTGGGGCCGCCCGTCTCGCCCATGATCACGCTCGGCAGGGCGTGGATATGCACCGGCTCGACAGCGCCGGGCGGCAACACGATCTCCAGCACCCGCACATGCTCGTCCTCGAACTGCACGCGGTGCGAATAGGGCGCCGCCGCCACGGCGTCGTAAGGGTTGCTCTCCGGATTGCACAGCGTCTCCAGGCTCGCGCCCTGCGTCGAGGCCGGCGCAGCCGCCAACACGATCAGTCCTGCCGCCAGCATGCGCATGCTTGCCTCCTCATCCAGACCCAATCAAACGCCCGCGCGAAAAGCTCCGCAAGCCCACTTGACCGCGCCGCCATCCCATGAGTTTAGCACCGCCATGAGCACCCCGACCTTCCGCCACGCCGTCCAGGCCGATGTTGCCGCACTTGTCGCGCTGATCGAGCGCGCCTATCGCGGGCCTGAAACCGCGGGCACGTGGATTTCCGAAGCGCACCTCCTCAAAGGTCCGCGCACCTCGAACGCCGAAATCTCCGGTCTCATCGCCCTGGCGGACTCGAAATTCATCGTCGCCGAACTCGATGGCGCCATTGCCGGCTGCTGCCTCGTCCAGAAGACCAAGGCCGTCGACGGTCGCACCATGAAACCCGAACAGGGCGCCGCCTATTTCGGCATGTTCGCCATCGATCCCGCAATCCATTCCTCAGGCCTCGGCAAGCAGGTCCTCGCCGAAGCGGAGCGCCAGGTGCAGCAGCTGTGGGGCGTCCGGGCGATGACGATGACCGTCATCAACGTCCGCACCCAGCTCATCGAATACTACAAGCGCCGCGGCTATGCCCTCACCGGCAAGACCGAACCCTTCCCCTTCAGCGACACTACCGGCGAGACCACCCGCGATTTCCACCTGACGGAGATGAAGAAGGCGCTCGGCTGATGCGCTATGCCGCCCTCCTTCGCGCCGTGAATGTCGGCGGTCGCAAGGTGACCATGGCGGAGCTGAAAGTGGCCGCCGCAAAGCTCGGCCATACAAACTGCCGCACGCTCGTCGCCAGCGGCAACCTCGTCTTCGATGCAAAGAAGACAGCGCCGGCAAAACTCGAGACCGCGCTCGAAGCCGCGATCGAGACAACGTTCGGCCTTTTCTCCGAGGTCATGGTCCGCGATCCCACACAATGGGCCGCCATCCTGAAAGCCAATCCCTTCCTGAAGAAAGCCAAGGAAGACCCCGCCCACCTCGTCTGCGTGATCTGCAAGGAGGCGCCCGACGAGGCGCTCCTCACCGCCTACCTCAAGTCTTTCCGGGAAAAGTACGATAGGGGCGAACAGATGAAGGTCGTCGGCCGGGAGATCTACATCGACTACGGCGACAGCATCGGCCAGTCGAAGCTGATCCTCCCGAAGAAGATCTGCAGCGGCACTGCCCGCAACTGGAACACCATGTTGAAGCTGGATACGCTGCTGAACGACTAGCTCCCGGCCCCGGATTTTCATCCAGAGCCGGGAGCAGCAGTCAGACGCCTAGGCTACCTCCGTCACCAGACCCGCGCCAACGGTCTTGCCGCCTTCGCGGATGGCGAAGCGGACGCCCTTTTCGATCCCAACAGGCTTGTTGAGTTCAAAGCCGACATCCGTCTGGTCGCCCGGGCTCACGGTCGCACCGTCGTCGAGCGTGATGACGCCGGTCACGTCGGTCACGCCGAAGAAGAACTGCGGGCGGTAACCGCTCGCAAACGGCGTATGCCGACCGCCTTCTTCAGCGGTCAGCACAAACACCTGGGCGCGACCCTTCGTGCGGGCTTTGATCGCGCCGGGCGCAGACAGGACCTGCCCACGCTCGACGTCGTCGCGCTTCAAGCCGCGCAGCAGCAGACCTACGTTCATGCCGGCCCGCGCCTCCGGAATATCCTTCCGGAAGGCCTGCGTACCGGTGACGACGACTTTGCCGTCCTCGCTGTCGAGACCGACGATTTCGACGGCATCGCCGATCTTGAGCACGCCACGCTCGACGCGCCCTGTCACGACGGTGCCGCGGCCCTCGATCGTGTTGACGCCCTCGATCGGCATCAGGAATGGGCTCGCGAAGTCACGAACCGGATCCGGGATATACCTGTCGAGCGCACCAACGAGTTCGACGATGCAGTGCACGTCGGTCCCGTTCACGTCTCCACGACCCACGGCTTCGAGAGCCTTGAGAGCGCTGCCGAACACGAAAGGCGCCTCCTTGTAGCCGTGCCGCGCCAGGAGCGCGCCGGTTTCCAGCTGGATCAGCGCCTTCAAATCCTCACGTTCGGCGGGATCGAGCATGTCCATCTTGTTCACGAACACGACCATGTGTTTCACGTTCACCTGGCGAGCCAGAAGTACGTGCTCGACCGTCTGTTTCGCGGGACCTTTGGTCCCATCGATCAGAAGGATCGCGCCGTCCATCTGCGAAGCGCCGGTGATCATGTTCTTCACGTAGTCGGCGTGACCCGGGCAGTCGATATGGGCGTAGTGCCGGGTCTCGGACTCGTATTCCACGTGCGACGTGTTGATCGTGATGCCGCGGGCCTTTTCTTCCGGCGCTTTGTCGATCTCGCCGAAAGACAGGCCTTTTCCACCGAAGCGGGTCGCCATCACCTGGGTGATCGCGGCAGTCAGCGTGGTCTTGCCGTGGTCGACATGTCCGATGGTGCCGACGTTCACATGCAGTTTCATAGGCATTCCTTTCTTTGCCGTATGAGCGCCGGCGGATCGCGCTGGCCAGGCGCAATCCGTCGGCCATTGGTATTGGCGCACCAATTCTCTGGGCGCGGACAAACCGTCCGAGCCAAAACGAAAATCTGAAGAGTTGGGAGTTAGCGTCCCTGTCGGTCAGCAACGCGCATGGCTTCGCTCTCGCGGTTGCGCGCGGGCGTTGCAACGTTGCTTCTGAGTTCACGCCTCATGGCGTGCTCCTTCCGACAGTCGCCGCACGGTGCGGGCCAAAGAAAAACCCCGGAGGCGCGGGGCTTCCAGGGTCACATCGGACACAAGGAGAGGCGCCACGCCTCTCCAAAGAGAGACGAGTCAGGTCGCGGCTGAATAAAGTTCCTTTGTCATGACTCGACTCCCGGAGGTTGGCGTGGAGATAACATCGCGAAACGGCGAATTCAAGGCGCCGGCCTTTCCACGCGTGGCTCGCGCGCTACAGTGGCTCAGCGCGGGAGGACTACATGATCCTGGAAACCATAGAGGTCGGCGGTTGCCGGTCCTACATGATCGGCTGCGACAGGACCCAGGTCGCCGCCGTCATCGATCCCGAGATCAGCACCATCGAACGTTATCGCGGCCTCGCCTCGAAGCACGGCCTCGCCCTCCGCTATGCCATCGATACGCACACCCACGCCGACCATTTCTCCGCCGCCCACGAGATCGCCCGCGCCCTCAACGCACAGGTAGTGATGAGTCACGCCTCACCCGCCCCCTTCATCGACCTGCGCCTGGACGACGGCGACATGCTGCTGGTCGGCGACCTGCGCCTCACCGCGATGGCGACCCCCGGCCACACCGCGGACTCCACCTGCCTTGTCATGCGGGATCACGTCTTCACCGGCGACACGCTGCTGATCGGCGGCACGGGCCGCACCGACCTGCCGACCGGCGATCCCGAGCGGCTCTATGAAAGCCTGTTCAACAAGCTGCTCAAGCTGGACCCGGCCACGCAGATCCATCCCGCCCACGAATACAAGGGCCGCGCCGGCTCGACGATCGGCGAGGAGATCAGAACCAACCCTCGCCTGCAGAAGACGGATCGCGCAGAATTTGTCGCCATGATGCGCGCACTCGACATCAAGGCGCCGACCCATCTCACCGAAGCGCTGCGCGTCAACATGAGCGGCAAGAAATCCGTCGCCCAACTCCTGTCCGAGGCCGCCTCCGCCGTCCCTTTCATGTCGATGACGGAGCTCTCTGCCCGTCTCGCCAACCGGCAGAACGATCTCGTCGTCCTCGACGTGCGCGAGAAGGACGCCTACGACGCCGGCCACCTGCCCGGCGCCGTTTTCCTGCCGCGCGGCCAGCTCGAGCTCCGTGTCAACGAGGCCTTCCCCGATCCCACCGTACGCATCGTCACCATCTGCGAGCTCGGCAAGATCTCCACCCTCGCCGCCGCCACGCTCCGCTCGCTGGGTTTCACCCACGCAGCCGCGCTCGATGGCGGCATGAAGGCGTGGCGCGAAGCGGGTCTCGCCGTCGAGGCATGACCGGTGGGACATGGCCGCGCTTGCCCGCAACGCCGCCGCCGCTAGACTCCACGCCGATGACAAAAACACTCCGCATCGACAGCCGGTTCAACGGTCCCGTCGCTTCCGGCAATGGCGGCTATTCCGCCGGCCTCGCCGCGCGCCTGGTCAATTCGCCGGCCGCCGAAGCCACCTTGCGTGCGCCGATCCCGCTCAACGTCACCCTGCGCGCCCACGCGATGGGCGACGGCCTCGACATCACCACGGACGATGCATCGACGCGCATCCTCATCATGTCGCTGAAGCCCGTCTCGCTTGAGGCGTGCGCCATAAGTTCGCCCGGCCTCGAAGCCGCCAAGGTCGCCGCCTCAACCTATCGCGGCGCCGACGAGCACGTGCTCCCCACCTGCTTCGTCTGCGGCCCCGCCCGCAAGCCCGGCGACGGCCTGCGCATCTTCACCGACTGGGTGCAGGGCGCGAACCCCAACCCGTTTCCCATCGTCGCTGCGCCGTGGACCCCGACGCCCGACCTGATCGGCGCGTCCGACCGCATCGCGCCGGAATTCCTCTGGGCCGCGCTCGACTGCCCCGGCGCCTTCGCCATCGACAAGGAGCCGATCCTGCTAGGCCGAATGTCGGCGCAGATCATCGAACGCCCCCGCGCCGGCCGCCCGCTCATAGCCGTCGCCTGGTCGAAAGGCGGCGAACGCCGCAAGCATTTCGCTGGCACAGCCCTGTTCACCGACTCAGGCGATCTCCTCGCCTTCTCCGAACAGACCTGGATCCAGATCGACCAGCACGCGCACGAGAAGGCGAACGGCTAGCGTCGCACCATGAAGTCGATCAATGCATCGCCGCCGGCGCCGGCTCGCCTGCTCCGTGCGGCCGCTCGCGCAGCAGCGCGCCGCCGAGCAAGCCGGCCGATGCAGCGCAAACGGCGCCGACCAGGAACGCCAGGCTGTATCCGGCGGTAAGCGCCTCGGGACCGCTTGCGCCCTGCGCCATCCACTCCTTGGTCCGCCCGGCGGCCAGGCTCGCCAGCACGGCGAGGCCGAGCGATCCGCCCATCATGAAGGAGGTGTTGACGATGCCCGAGGCGAGCCCCAACTCGCTGGGCGCGACGTCGCTCATCGACGCCAGCAGCAAGGGGTTGAACGCCAACCCCGCGCCTACACCGAGCAGCAGCATGGCCGGCAGGACATGCATCAGGAACGACCCGTCCGCCGGCGCAAGCGCGAACAACAGCAGCCCCGCGGCCGCGAAGGCCAAGCCCGCCGCCAGCGGCCGCCTTATGCCGAACCGGTTCACCACCTTCGCCGACAGGCTGTAGGAGAAGGCGCCCATGATCAGGTTGGCGGGCAGGAAAGCGAGCCCCACCTGCATCGGCCCGTAGCCGAGCACGAGCTGCATGTAGAGCGCCGACAGGAAGAACCAGGCGAACATCGCCGCCGCCCACAGCACGGCGATAATGTTGGAAACCGAAATGTTGCGCAGCGTCAACAACCCAAGCGGTACAAGCGGCGATTTCACGCGAGCCTCGATCGCCGCGAACGCCAGCAGCAGAACAACGGCGGCGCCGACCAGCCCCAGCGTCTCCTGCGACAGCCAGCCCGCCTCTTCTCCGTTCACCACAGCATAAACGGCGAGCAGGAGCGAGGTCGTTATGGTCACCGCGCCCGCAATGTCGAGCTGGCGCGATGCGCTCTCGCTCCGCCCCTCCGGCAGCAGGCGCAGCGACAGGAAGAAGACCGCCGCCCCAATCGGCAGATTGACCAGGAAGATCCATCGCCAGTCGAGCACGTCGGTCAGCACGCCGCCCAGCAGCACGCCCACGCTTCCGCCGCCCGCCATGACGAAACCGAAATAGCCCATAGCCCGCACGCGCTCGGGTCCGTCGGGAAACAGGCTCATGATCAGCGACAGCGCCACGGCGGAGACCACCGCGCCGCCGATGCCCTGCGCCGCCCGTGCGACCACCAGCATCTCCTGGCTGACCGCGGCGCCGCACGCCAGCGAGGCAAGCGTGAACAGCACGATCCCAATCAGGAACAGCCGCCTCTGCCCGTAAAGGTCGGCCAAACGCCCGCCCAGCAGCAGGAAGCCGCCGAACGTCAGAAGGTATGCGTTGACCACCCACACGAGGCTGGTCTCCGAAAAGCCGAGGCTGGTCCGGATGGTCGGCAGCGCCACGTTCACGATCGTCGAATCGAGCACGATCATGATGTCGCCGAGGCAGAGGATGGCGAAGGCGAGCCAGCGCGCTCGCACGGTCAGGGCGGGGTGTGTCATCGTCTGGCCGTCGGAGAGGCTGCTTCCGGCACGCACCAGTAATTGATCCTGGGCCCCGGCGGAAGCTCTTTTCATGCCCGGCCGAACCAGTTCTGGACGCGGAGGCGCAACCGGTGGAGATTTGATCTCCGGCAAATCACCGCTGCGGGGCTAGCGGCATTCTTGCCCAGTTACGAGGTGGGACCCATGACCTTTGCGCCGTTTGCGTTGCTCGCCTTATCCCTGCTGCTGTTCCTGCTCAGCACGCGCCAGCTGAAGCTGCTGTGGCGCGCGCTCATCTGGTTCGCCGGGATTGTCAGCCTGTCCTGGGCCGGCTGGCTCGCGGTCAGCGGCCGCGCCCACACCGGGCTCTTCGCCGTGATCGGCGACTTCTTTGGGCATATCGGAAATCCCGGCGACAGCATTCTCGTCCAGGCGCTGGGCGGCAACTGGGCCAGCGTCGGCTCCGCCATCGGCCCGATGTTCGACGCCTTCCTGATCCTCGCCCTCGCCGTCGCCGTGGTCGCGCTCATCGCCTTCACGCCGGGCGAAGCCATCGAGCGCGCCGAGCGCCCCATCAACATCGGCCTGATCGGCGCCATCGCCGGCGGACTTCTGGCGCTGCTCGTGGTCAGCGTCGGCTTCGGCGGCGTCGCCAAGCGCAAGGTCTATCTCAACACCGTCACCGCCGAGGACGTGATCGATGGCGACACGATCCGCATGGGCGACGTGTCGCTCCGCCTCTGGGGCATCGATGCGCCGGAACGCGACCAGCTGTGCAGCAACGCCGCCGGCGAGGCGTTCGAATGCAGCGGCGCCGCAAGCGATCATCTCGCCACGCTCGTGGCCGACAAGCTGGTCTGGTGCGGCCCGCCTGTCTCGGAAGACGGCCGCCAGCTTGCGCCGGCGGACCTTCCTGTCCCCGCCGAGACCTCCGGCCGTCCGATCGTCACCTGCCGCGTCCGCTCCGGCGGTCAGGAGGTCGATATCGGCAAGGCGATGGTGCGCGACGGCTACGCCCAGCTTTACGAAGACGCCTTCGGCGTGAAGTCGATCTACCAGGAGGATCTTGCCGCCGCCCTTGGCGCGCGCGCCGGCCTGCACCAGGGCGAGCTCCTGCCGCCCTGGCTCTGGCGCAATGATCCGGCCGCGAAATGCGGCTTTCTCGAGCACATCGGTTTCGACAAGATTGGCGACCGTTTGCGCAGGTCCTGCCTCGGCTTCGATACCCCCGCGGGCGACAGCGCGCCGGTCGAGGCGCCACTCAACCAGCCAAACTAGTCGACCAGCCGAACTAGCGTCCGGCGGGCCGGTTGATCCCGGTCAATGCATGCCTCGACGGACTGCGGTCTCATGAATGCGAAAAACAAGGAGTGCGCCATGCGTCGATCGCATCGGACTCTCATCGCCGCCACAGCGGCCATCGCAGTGCTTCTCGCTGCAGGATGCGTCTCCGTTCCCGACCACAGCCAGGGCCCGCAGGGCGCCATGATGGCCGAACACGAACGCTGCATGATGATGATGCATGGCAAACAGGACGGACAGGCCGGCATGCCGATGTCGGGAAAGCCGATGGCCGGAAAACCTATGGACTGCAACTGCCAATGCCCCATGATGCAGCAGCAGAAGGCCGCCGCTGACGCGCCCCCCGCCTCCGCCGCTCAACACGACCACGCCCCCGACGCGCCGCCGCCCGCGTCGCACTGATTTCCGCCGCAGGCGGCTGGAGGTTTCTTCATGCACGCCCGTCTGTCGCTTGCCGCCATTGCAGCCTTCGGTGTCGCCGGCTGCACCCTGCTTGACGCACCTTCGCTCCACACGCCCGCTCCTGAGCGCGTCGACAATGCCGTGATCGCCGCGAGGTCGGCGGCGGACACGTTGCAGCGCGAACTCACGGCTGCGCTTGCCGAGGCCATGGCGAGCTCCGGTCCCGGAGGCGCCATGGGCGTCTGCAACACAAAGGCGCTGCAGATCACAACCCGCGTCTCGGCCAACGCCGCGCTCAACATCCGCCGCACCGCATTGCGCCTCCGTAATCCCGCCAACGCACCCGACGCATGGGAGAAAGAGCAGCTCGCCTCGTTCGCGTCCGCCCTTTCCTCAGGCCGGCCCCCAGCCGGACTTGAGCGTTACAAGGTCGAGCAGGTCGACGGCGCCTGGCGCCTGCGCTGGACGCGTCCCATCGTGCTTCAGCCGATGTGCGCCACCTGCCACGGCAAGGACATCAACTCCGGCGTCCGCGAGATTCTCACGGCCCTCTACCCCGCCGATCAGGCGACAGGCTTCGAGATCGGCGAGCTCCGCGGGGCCTTCACGGCCAGCGTCCCGATCCTGTTCGACTGAACCTGGCGCCGATGCGGTTTCGCGCCGCGAACGAGCACGCTTGAAGAAGGCGGACAGGCCAAGCAGTGTGGCCGGGCGCGCCGGAACAGGCCGGCGCAAGGGAGGGGAGCGAGATCGTGGACACTGCAGCGCTGACCGCCTTCGGGCTCTTTCTCGCCGGTCTGGGCGCCACGCTGATCTATTTCTTCGCGATCAGGCGTCGCGCTGACGCCGAGAATTTCGTATCCGAAGATGTTCACATCGTACGCGACGAGCTTGGCGAAACCGTCGACATGCACACCGAAACGGTGATGGTCGCCGAACGCGTCACGCCGGAATCGCCGGCCGCCCTGCGCGACGCCATCGGCTTTCTCGGCTGGCTCGCGCTGATCGATGGATTCTTTGTCCAGTTCATCGCCGCGATAGCAGCCAGCCGCGCCGGGCATCTCCTTCCCTAGGCAAGCCCCGCGACCCTGCAGGCCGCATCTCGGCAGCCTCGCCACGGCCTCCCGCGACGCCCTCGCCGCGCACTGGAAAGACTGCCCGGCCTAGGCTAGGCTGCGGCCCTATCCGAGGGGCGCGGGCGCATGTCCGCTGAGATCGGGCCACCATTGTTCTCGATGGAGCGGCCGAGCACCCTTAGAACCTGATCCGGGTCATGCCGGCGAAGGGACGGGGTTAGACATGGACCAGAACGACAAGGCCTGGACTCCCCACCTCAAGCCCGGCGAGCGCCTGGTGTGGAGCGCGGAGGCGTCGCCCGCTCTGCGCAAGGCCGATCTCTCGCGCTCGCGCCTGATCGCTGGCTTCACCGCCGGCGGCTCGACCATTATCGCCGTGCTGCTGACGGCGCGCTTCCTCGAGACGATCTTCCCTGGCCACGCCACACCCAATCTCGGCGCAGCCGTCGCAGCCCCTCTCTATTTCGCCTTCGCCCTCGCCATGGCCGCCCTCGCCCTCTGGGGCGTACGCCGCCTCAACCCCAAACCGCCCGCCGCCGTCCGCTATGCCGCCACCAACCTGCGCCTCATCGCGCTCGATGCGAGAGGCGCCGTCACCGATGAAATGCCCGCTGCTGACGTCAACGGCGTCATCGCCGGCGGCCGCCGCAACACGCCCGACATCTATGTGCTGCGCCGGGGCGACGACAAGGAAGAGCGCGTCTTCGCCATCGAACACATCGACCGCCCGCTCGAAGCCAAGGCCATCATCGAACAGCAGTTCCCGGAGTCCGCACCATGAACAAGCCCGTCGATCCCCGCAGCCTCGAGCCCTTCCGCGTCACCACGGGCGCGCTGCCGGCTTCGCAGAAGCGCTACTCCCCCGCGCCTGGCTTCCCTGATGTGCACGTCCCCTATCGCGAGATCGCCCTGCACCCCAGCGCGAAGGAAGAGCCGGTCCGCGTCTACGACACCACCGGCCCCTACACCGACCCGGCCGTCGCCATCGACGTCGACCAGGGCTTGCCGCCCATCCGCAGCCAATGGATGGCCGCGCGCGGCGATACCGAATCCTACACCGGCCGCCACGTGAAGCCGGAAGACAATGGCAATGTCTCCCTCGAAAAGCTGGTCTCGGAGTTTCCGAACAAGCGCTCTCCCCTTCGAGCAAAATCTATCTCCGCTCATCCCGGCGAAAGCCGGGACCCAGGAACGGTCCTGCCGCGTGCACTGAATTCAAGCCGCAGCCTCAACTCGGAACAAGCCTCGCAGCCCCCCCCTGATCCCGGCTTTCGCCGGGATGAGCGGAACAAGGTGCGGCCCATCACCCAGCTCCAATATGCCCGCGCCGGCATCATCACCGCCGAGATGGCCTATGTCGCGCACCGCGAAAACATCTGCCGCGCCGCCATGGCCGAAGGGGCGGAGAATCGCAGGCAGGATGGAGAAGACTTCGGCGCCGAAATCCCCGCCTTCATCACCCCCGACTTCGTCCGCTCCGAAATCGCCCGCGGCCGCGCCATCATCCCCGCCAACATCAACCATCCGGAGCTCGAGCCCGTCATCATCGGCCGCAACTTCCTGGTGAAGATCAACGCCAATATCGGCAACAGCGCCGTCACGTCTTCCGTGGAAGAAGAAGTCGAGAAGATGGTCTGGGCCATCCGCTGGGGCGCCGACACGGTCATGGACTTGAGCACGGGAAGAAACATCCACAACATCCGCGAGTGGATAATCCGGAACGCCCCGGTCCCCATCGGCACCGTCCCGATCTACCAGGCGCTCGAAAAAGTCGGCGGCGACCCCGACAAGCTCGACTGGTCCGTGTTCAAGGACACGCTGGTCGAACAGTGCGAACAGGGCGTCGACTACTTCACCATCCACGCCGGCGTGCGTCTCAGCTACATCCACCTCACCGCCAAGCGCGTCACCGGCATCGTCTCCCGCGGCGGCTCCATCATGGCGCGCTGGATGCTCTCGCGTCACAAGGAAAGCTTCCTCTACGAACGCTTCGACGAGATCTGCGATCTCATGGCCGCAGTACGACGTCTCGTTCTCGCTGGGCGACGGCCTGCGCCCCGGCTCCATCGCCGACGCCAACGACGCCGCGCAATTTGCAGAACTCGAAACCCTCGGCGAGCTGACGAAAGTCGCGTGGGACAAGGGCTGCCAGGTGATGATCGAAGGCCCCGGCCATGTGCCGATGCACAAGATCAAGGTGAACATGGAAAAACAGCTCAAGGTCTGCGGCGAGGCGCCGTTCTACACCCTCGGCCCCCTCACCACCGACATCGCCCCCGGCTACGACCACATTACATCCGGCATCGGCGCCGCGATGATCGGCTGGTTCGGCACGTCCATGCTCTGCTACGTCACGCCCAAGGAGCATCTCGGCCTGCCCGACCGCGACGACGTCAAGGTCGGCGTCATCACCTACAAGATCGCCGCCCACGCCGCCGACCTCGCCAAGGGCCACCCCGCCGCCAGACTCCGCGACGACGCCCTAAGCCGCGCGAGGTTCGAGTTCCGCTGGGAAGACCAGTTCAACCTCTCCCTCGATCCCGAAACCGCCCAGAAATTCCACGACGCCACCCTCCCCAAGGACGCCCACAAGACCGCCCACTTCTGCTCCATGTGCGGCCCCAAATTCTGCTCGATGAAAATCACCCAGGACGTCCGCGACTACACCGCCACCCTCAACGACCCCAAAATGTCCTCCACCGCGTCCTCCCTCGCCGAAGGCGGGGGAGGTGGATCGCGCGCTCTCGCGCGCGAGACGGAGGGGGCCGCGCGCAGCGCGGATGCCGCCACCCTCGCAGAAGCCGAACGCGGAATGGCCGAGATGAGCGCCAAGTTCGCGGAAGCCGGCAAGGAGCTCTACGTCAGCGAGAGCGGGAAGAAACGCGAGGCGATTGATTAGCGCCCCGCCGCAGCTCTCTCAAGAGCGCCTCATGGTGAGCAGCCGCCGAAGGCGGCGCCCGTCGAACCACGAGGCGCGGCGACCACCGGCACTCGTCCTTCGACGGACGGCGGCCTGCGGCCGCCTGCTCAGGATGAGGGCCTTGTGCTCACTGACGCCGATCGGAGCCGCATGACGTGTGCGGCACCAACACTTCCGAGCCTCTCCGCCAATAATCTCTCACGCATTTTCAGCGCTCTAGAAAATATCTGCACGAAAATCCGGGAAAGTTATCCTACACTTCCAGCCCTGAGCGATAATCCACTCGCCCTGACGGAGGGAGGTCTTGGAGACGTCCGAAACTCAAGACGTCAGGGCGTTGGTCGGCGTGGCGCTCGAGGCATCGGGCTTAAGGCCTGGTGAGCAAGCCAGTTGCAGCCCGTGAACCTGTCCTGAGGCTGGACTTCAGGCAGGGGCTCGCTGCGAGGCGAAACGAACCTCGATGCGCATTGCCTCCGGGGAACATGAAACCGGAGGGCCCAGGATGGTTTCGGCCCATCCTGCACGTGGAACCGGCGGAGGGTCTGGAGCTAAGGCCTCGGGAGGGCGGTCCCTCACCGGTGTGTCCGTTGAACTCCTCTTCTCCCCCTCGCCGGGAAAAACGGCCGATCCGGGGCGCGTGAGAACGCGCATCAGCTGGCGGCAACGCCAGCACAGGAACTACCCACGGCGCTGACCCACGCGCCCCGCTCCCTCATGTCCAAAGAGGGACACGAGCTACAGCATCCCGGACGGCGCGCGCCGGTCCCGATGAGAAAACATGTCCATGAAGCGCAATGAAAGCACGATCCGGCCGCAGGGCGCATTGAACGAAGCGAAAGGCGCCGTTGCCGCCTCGCCCACCGCGTGGTGCATTTCGGCTCCGCCTCAATCTATCCCGCATCCTCGATCGCCATCCTCATGACCGCCCGCTTCTTCCGCCGCGCCATCGACTGGCCTGACTATCGCGCCGCGATCGATCTCGTGCCGCCGCCGGGCGTCAATGCGCCGGAGCCCGAATACAACATCGCGCCCAGCCAGACCGTCCCCATCCTGCGCCGCGCGCCCGAAGGCGAGTACGCCCCGCGCCATTCCATCCAGATGGCGCCGGCCTTCTGGGGCCTCGTGCCGGTGTGGTGGAAACAGCCGCTCTCTGAAAAGAAGTTCTCCACTTTCAACGCCCGCCACGACACGCTGGAGGACAGCGCTGCGTTCTCCGGCGCCTTCCGCCAGAACCGCTGCCTCGTGCCGGCCTCGGGCTTCTATGCCTGGGCCGGCCAAAAAGGATCGAGTGCGCCCTTCGCCATTGCGCTGAAGTCCGGCGACTGGTTCTGCTTCGCCGGCCTGTGGAGCCGCGCGATGATCGACGGCTCGGAGTTCGACACCTTCGCCATCGTCACCACCGAACCTAATGGCATACTGGCCGGCCTCTCCTCCACCTCGATGCCCGTGATCCTCGATCGATCGAACTGGCTGCGCTGGCTCGACACGGAGGCGCGCAATCCCCGCGCCCTCCTCCGCCCCTACCCTTCCGATTCCATGCACGGCTGGCCCGCCAACCCCGCCGTCGGCAATGTCCGCAACCAGGGAGAGGAGATGCTGGAGTGAGGAGCGTTCCGCTAGGGCGTGTAGCCCCGGTCATACGCCGTGTCCAAGAGGTCGGCCAGCTTGTCGTCGCAGTAGATGGCGAGGTCCAGCAGCCCCTCGTCATCGAAGTCCTCTGCGTTGAGCTCGACGCTGGCGCTGAACAGCATGTCGGAGAGTTCGCCCTCGTCGAGGTGCGACCAGAGGGCGAGCAGCCGGCGCGCCTCCTTCTGCTGTTCCCGCGCGGCGTCGCGCATCTCGTCATCGTCCGATGTGCTGAAATCGTTGCCCGAAGCCAAAGCGCCGTAGGCCGCCGTGCAGGCGGTCAGCGCATCGACCATGTCCTGCCGGAAATCGTCTGGCGGCGGTTGGGCCGCGCCCGCCGCGGCCGCGAGCCCGGCCACAAGCAAACACGCCGCGAACCGCATCCTGAAACCGGTCAACGTCATGAAAGTCCCCTCGCAGATACTCCCCGCCGCCAGCCTAGTTCATCCGCCGCAGCCGGCAATCGCGTCGCGCCGCACGAAACAGCCGGCAGACCCCATCAGACGCGCTCTTGCGTTCATATCGAATGTCGATAATATTACAGCATAAATAAACACGAGGAGGGATCTCCCAATGCCCGCCTATCAGCGCTTTCCGCTTGGTCTGGCGATTTCCGCCGGACTGATTTTCACGCCCATCGCCGCCGCGCAAACGCCGCCGGCGACGCCCGCCGCGCCCGCATCTCTCACGGCGCCGGCGGCGCATGTGCCGACCGAAACGCGCGCCGATCCCAACCTGCCGCGCACATCCTTCGGGCATCCCAGCATCGAGGGCGTCTGGATGTCCAACTTCGTTCTGCCGCTCGAGGCCTCGCCGCGAACGCCGATGCTCGTCGTGCCGGAGGCGGCCGCAAAGCAGATCGCGCTGGGCTATGCCAAGGGCGTCGGTGATGCGCTCGACAAGCAGCTTGATCCCGAAGTGCCGGAGACCATGCGCAATGTCGAAGGCCTGCCGGTCGTGCGCGGCGAGCGCCGCACGCGCGCCGTGGTCATCCCCGCCAGCGGGATGCTTCCCTATACCGCCGAAGCGCAGGCTGAAATGAAGCGCGGCAACGGCATGGGCGGCCTCGACAATATCGAGGAGCGGCCGAACTGGGAGCGCTGCGTGCGCAGCCTCGGCCAGCCGCCCGTCTTTCCCATCGGCTCGGGCAACCCGCGCGAATTCGTCCAGAGGCCGGACCAGATCGTCATCCATACCGAGTATGGCGATGAGGCGCGCATCATTCCCTTTACCGACAAGCACCAGCCGAAAATGTTCTGGGGGCTGCTGGGCGATTCGATCGCGCGCTGGGAAGGCAACACCCTGGTGATCGAAACCATCGGCCTGCCGGACAAGGATCGCATACGCCTCTTCCCGACCTACATCGTGTCGGGCGAGTCCAAGGTGATCGAGCGCTATACGCGCCTGTCGCAGGACGAGCTGCTCTACCAGTTCACGGTGATCGATCCCAAGGTCTACTCCGCGCCCTGGCTCGGCGAGTTCTCGATCTACAAAAGCAACAAGCGCCTGTTCGAGCACGCCTGCCACGAGGGCAACTATTCCGTGCCCAACATCTTGCGCGCGGCGCGGGTGAAGGAAGAACGCGCGGCGGTCCAGAAGAAATAGGCCGCGCACAGCGCGCGCACGCGAGACAAGGCGTTGGGGCTTGACCAGATAGTTCTCGAATGCTAGAAATATTTCTATCATCAGGAACTAATGGAAACGCCTCCATGTACGATCCTTCCGCGCGTCCAGCCTGCATCCCGGCCCTCTGCTATCTGAACCCGAAAGCGGCCCTCGACTGGCTGCAGAAAGCCTTCGGCTTCGAGATCGAGATGATCATCGAGGATGCCGAAGGAAATCCCGTCCATTCCGAGCTGCGCTACGGCAATGGCGTCGTGATGATCGGTGCGGAATGGTCGGCGGATCACAAATCGCCCGCTTCCGTCGGCCGCAAGTGCACGCAGACCGTGCACTTGCAGATGTCCGAAGACATCGACCGGCACTGCGAGCGCGCCCGCAAGGCCGGCGCCGAAATCGTGCAGGCGCCGGAGACGCAGTTCTATGGCGACCGCACCTATCGCGCCCGCGACCCCGAAGGCCACATCTGGACCTTCGGCCAGACCGTCAAGGCGATGACGCCTGGCGAATGGGACAAGGCCTCGGGCCTGAAGACGCGGCTGAAATGACCCCCGCCGCCTTCCTCAAGCTCGCGCTCTCCCTCCCCGAAGTCGCGCAAGGCAAGCACCAGGGCGGCGGCGACCTGCGCGTCGCCGGCAGGATCTTCTCCTCCCCGGCGGATCGTCCGGGCGGCGCGGCCTATCTCAAACTGACGCCAGACCAGCAGGCCATGCTCTGCGAAGCCGAGCCCGACACGTTCGCGCCCGTGCCCGGCGGCTGGGGCAAGAAGGGCGCGACCTGGATCTATCCGGCGAAAGCGGACGCCAAGACCGCCAGGAGCGCGCTCTGGATGGCCTGGCGCAATGCGGCGTCGAAGATCCTGCTGAAAGCGCATCCTGAAACATGAGCGCCGCCAGACCGAAACCCAGCGTCGATGCGTTGTTCGCCGCCCTCGCCGATCCCGTCCGCCGCCGCGCCATCGAACACCTGAGCGCCGCGCCGCGCCGCGCCGGCGAGCTCGCCGGCCTGCTCGATCTCCCCGCGCCCGCCATGAGCCGGCACCTGAAAACCCTGAAAGCCTCCGGCCTCGTCGCCGAAACGCATCCTGAATTCGACGCCCGCGTGCGCGTCTACGCGCTCAACCCGGAACGCCTCGGCGAGCTCAAGGACTGGCTCGCCCGCGCCGAACGCGGCTGGACCACGCAACTCGCCGCCTTCGCGCGCCACGTCGAGAAGCGGAAGCGGAAATGACGTCACGAGTCGTCGTCTCCATCCGCGTGCCCTGCTCGCCCATCCAGGCCTTCGAGGTCTTCACCGAGGAGATTGGCGAATGGTGGGCCGACAGCGAGCTCTTCCGCTTCACCCCGCGCAGCCCCGGCAAGCTCGCCTTCGAGGCGCCCGACAAAGGCCACGCCGGCCGCCTGATCGAGCGCCTGCCGAACGGCAGGGAATTCAAGATCGGCGATGTGCGCGAATGGTCGCCTGGCGAGCGCCTGGTCGTCGGCTGGCGCCACGCGAATTTCGGGCCCGACCATTCCACCGAAGTCGAAGTCCGCTTCGAAGCCATAGGCGCTGAAACCCGCGTCACGGTCGAGCATCGCGGCTGGGACAGCGTGCCCCAGGATCATCTCGCCCGCCATGGCTTCCCCCTGCCGCTGTTTCAGCAAAGGCAGGGCGAACAGTGGCGCGCCGGGCTGGAACGCCTGCGCCTTCGGGCGGGACTCTCGAAATCTTCACCGAATCCGGTCTGATTGACTGTAAATACCCGCCAGCGTATCCGCGCAGGCTCGCTTCTAACCCTCCCGCTGGAGCAGGACATGGCAAACGCCGCCGCTTCTTCCTCCCCCGCCGGCCGGAAGTTAGGAAAGAACGCGTTCTTCTTCATCATCGTGACGGTGTTCATCGACATGATGGCCTTCGCCGTCATCATGCCCTCGATGCCGCAGCTGATGTCGGAGCTCACCGGGCTGCCGATCGCCGATGTCTCGCCGTGGGGCGGCTACATCACCACCGTCTATGCGATCATGAACTTTCTAGCCCAACCCGTGCTCGGCAACCTGTCCGACCGCTATGGCCGCCGCCCGATCCTGCTGGTCTCGATGGGCACGCTGGCGATCGACTTCCTCATCATGGGCCTCGCCCATTCGATCTGGCTGCTCTTCCTCGGCCGTTTCCTGTCCGGCCTTTCCGGCGCCACGCACTCCACCGCCGCCGCCTACATCGCGGACACGACTGAGCCGGCGCAACGCGGCCAGGCCTTCGGCATGCTCGGCGCAGCTTTCGGCCTCGGCTTCATCCTCGGGCCGGCGATCGGCGGATATCTGGGACAGTTCGACCCGCGCTGGCCCTTCTTTGCCTCGGCCGCGCTTGCCGGGGTCAACTTCTGCTACGGCATGTTCGTCCTGCCGGAATCGCTCGACCGCGAACATCGCCGCAAGTTCGACTGGAAGCGGGCCAATGCGTTCGGCACATTCAAGCATTTCTCGAAAGTGCCGCACCTTGCCTGGTTCATGCTGGCGCTCGGCCTCTTCAACTTCGCGCACTGGGTCTATCCCTCGACGTTCAACTATTTCGGCGCGGTGCGGTATGGCTGGGACCCGGGCATGCTCGGCTGGGCGCTGGCCGCCGTCGGCGTCGGCTCCGCGCTGGTGCAGGGCGTCCTGGTTGGCCCGGTCATCAAAAAGGTCGGCGCCACGCGCACGGTCATTTTCGGATTCGTCGTGTGCATTGCGACCTTCGCGGCCTACTCTCTGGCCAGCGAGGGATGGATGGTCTTCATGATCATCCCGTTCGGCGCCCTCGCCGGCGTCCTCGGCCCGTCGCTCAACCAGATCATGACCGCCCGCGTGCCGCGCAACGCGCAGGGCGAACTGCAGGGCGCCATCGCCAGCGTGCAGGCGCTCGGCAACGTCTTTGCGCCGCTGGTGATGACGCAGACCTTCTTCTACTTCACGCACTCCGGCGCGCCGATCTACTTCCCGGGCGCCGCTTTCGCGCTTGCCTCCGTAGTGTGCGCTTTCTCGCTCGCCCCGCTCATCCAGGGCCTGCGCACCGTGCCAAAATTGGAAGAACAGCCGCCGGATCCGCTGGGAGAAGCGCCTGAACAAACGCCTGCGCCCGTAGGCGCTACGCCCGCGGTGCAGTCGGTCTAGTCGCAGACACGATCGGGGAGGAACGCCTGCTCGCTCGCTTCCCAATCAGGAAGCGGCGGACTTGCCCTTGATGAAACCGAGGATGGCGCCAAGAACGCCGCCGCCGACCCCGCCTTCGAGCAGATCCTGCACGTAGCCCATTATGTTGTTCGTCTCGCCGCCGAGCAGGTTGCCCAGCCCGGCAGCCTGCGCGCCTGCTCCTACGCCAACGCCGCCAACGACCCCGGCAATGATGTTGCCGATGCTGCCGAGGCCCTTGCCGCCGAGCAGTCCTGCGATGATCGGGGCCAGGATCGCGCCCCCCGCGCCGTTCAGAAGGTAAGGCAAGTATTGCTGTAGCTGGTCCATGGGTACCTCCCCTGTTGCGCCATGAACCGCAGGTTTGTCCCGCTGGCCCGGCATGCTCAAGCTGAACCCCTTCGAAGACGGAGTCTATCGTCCCCGGCTTGACCTGTGCGTCCACTTCAGCCTGTTGTCGTTGCGACAACGGAGCGTTCTCCATGCCGGCGGCCGGACCCGCACGCCCTGCCCTGTTCCTAGATCGCGACGGCGTCATCAACGTCGACCACAACTACGTCTATCGCATCGAGGACTTCCAATGGATCGAAGGCGCGGTAGACGCGATCAAGGCGTTTAACGCGCGGGGCTGGTGGGTGTTCGTGGTGACTAACCAGTCAGGCATCGCGCGCGGCTATTACTCTGAAAGCCAGATGCAGGAGCTGCACGTCTGGCTGTACAAGGAGCTCGAGACGCACGGCGCGAAAATCGACCGCATCTACCACTGCCCCTATCACGAGGAAGGCACGGTCGAGCGCTATCGCAAGGACAGCTTTGACCGCAAGCCCAGGCCCGGCATGCTGATCCAGGCGATGACGGATTTCCCAGTCATCCGGGAGCGGTCCTTCCTCATCGGCGACAAGCAGGCCGATCTCGAAGCCGCCCGGGCGGGCGGCATCCGCGGCTTCCTCTTCACCGGCGGCAACCTAGCATCCTTCGCCGAATGGGCGCTCGCTGACATGGGCGAGAGCCGGTAAGCCCGCCCTCGTGGTTCGGCGGCTGCTCGCCGCGAGGGACGGCCTACAAGTTTCAGTTGGGAGGCGTGGCAGGCGGCAGGGTGGTCTGCGTCGGCGGCTGCGCCATCTGCTCCTGCGCCTGGTTCGCTTCCACGGGCGGCGCATACTGCACCTCGCCCGCCGGCGTCTGCACCGGCCCGGTCACCGGCGCACACGAAGCGCCGCTACGCGTCAGCAGGGCCGTCTGCAGATCCTTCGCGACTTGGCTGTTCGCGTCCGGCTCCAGCTCGAATGCGCCCTGCGTCGCCTTGATCAAATAGACCGCGCCATCGCCCATGGCCTGGCCGCTGGTCGATTCGTGGATCACGTCGGTAGCGTTCATCAGCTTCCAGCTTTCGCCCAGCACCTTCATCAAATCCGCGCCCTTGCCGGTCTCATTGGCGTTCTCGGTGCGCGGCCGGTACTGGTTGTTGCAGTTGGCGTCGAAATAGGAACCGCCCACCGTCTCGACCCGGAAGATCGAATCCATGCCGATGACGTTGGCCCATGGCTTGAACTTCACCACCGGCCCGCCGACGTTCACCAGCTCGCCTGTCACCTGATAGTCCTTGGGCTGGTTGCGGAACTTGCCGTTGTCAGCGAGGTCGATGGTCGCGACATAGTTGAAGTCGCCGACCTTCTTCAGCGTCACCTTGCCAGCGACCCGCTCCTTGCTCAGCGCCACATAGGTCTGCAGGTTGAGGCCCACGAGGCCGATGATTGCCGCGCCCGCCAGCGTGAGCCCGCCGAACAACACGCGGAAGACCCCCGATGCGAACTTCGCCTTGAACACCCGGCCGACGCCGCCGACCAGCATCAATATGCCGACCAGTCCGACGAATGCGGGAATCAGCCACCAGATCGAGAACGCCATGCTCGTTGACCCTTCGCCCAAACGCCGGGTCCACGCCTTCTGGGTGCGCGCAATCCCGTTTCAGCCTTGGTGTTTACCAAAAGGCGGGCGCGGGCACACCCCCTCAAAAATGTCCGTGGACGTTAGGGTTTCAGAAAACCCGGGGGCGGTCCTTGCGCTCCAGGTGCAGCCCGCACTCTTCCTTCTTGAACCCCGCCCAGCGCCCGGAACGGATGTCATTGGGGTCTTCGGGCCGCACCGTGCACGGCCAGCAGCCGATCGACGGATAGCCGTCGGCGACAAGCGGATGACGGGGCAGGTTCTTGGCGCCGAAATAGGCCTCCACGTCTTCGTGATTCCAGCTCGCCAACGGGTTGATCTTGAATTTGCCCTCGGAAAACTCGACGATGGGAAGGTTCGCCCTGCCGCCGCCATGAAAGCGCTTGCGCCCGGTGATCCACGCCTCGAACCCGCGCAGCGCCGGCTCCAGCGGCCGCACCTTGCGCACTTCGCAGCACGCATCTGGGTCGGACTTGTTGAGCACGCCCTTGGGATCGATCGCCTTCACTTCTTCGGCCGCCGGATGAACCGTCCGGATGTCGGACAATTTCAAAAAGTCGCGCAGCGTGTCACGATACTGCAGCGTCTGGTGGAAGTGCATGCCCGTGTCGATGAACACGATCGGCATCCCTGGATCCACTTCAGCAATGAGCCCCAGCATTGCGGCGCTCTCGGCGCCGAACGACGACACATACGTGATCTTCCGCCCGAATTCGCGTGACGCCGCGGTGATGATCTCCTGCGCCGACTTCCCGCGTAGCTCTGCGTTGAGGCGCTCGACCTTCTGTTCCGGTGTTTCACCGGGTCGAACTTGGGGCGTGACGGCGCTCATCCTTCGGCCTGTCTCTTCTTGTGGCGCTTCAGGAAGATGGTGTCGGAAGCGTCCGACGCCGCCTGGTAGAATTCTGATAACTCATGCGCGGAAAAATCGTAGACAGCTTCGGCGTCCGCCCCGGCTTCAGATTCTGGGATGATCATGGCGTCGAACCCGGATCGGATCATCAAGCGCAGCTGGTCGCGCAGCACCTGCCCGATGGCGCGGATCTCGCCTTTATAGCCATAGCGCCGGCGCAGCAGTTGTGACTGCGACAGCGCGCGGCCATCCGTGAATTTCGGGAACTGCAGCTCGATCAGGTGCAGCCTGTCGAGATGCGGCTCGAGCAACGCCGGATCATCGCTCACCGCCAGCCGCACGCCGATGGACCGGTTGCGTGCGAGAAGCTGGTCGTGCTCTGACAGGAACCGCCCCAATGACACGGTAAAGCATCCGCCGGGCGACAGCTCATGGCCGTCCTCGACATGCGCCCAGATGTCGTCGACGACCTTGCCGCTCTTAAGCAGAGGCATAGAGCGCCTCCTTGAACGGCGCCTGGCCGAGCCGCGTCATGGTGTCAGCCAGCTTCTCCGTCCGGGAGGTCCGCAGCTCGAGGTATTTCTGGATCACGCGCTTCAGCGCCGGCGCCACTTCTTCGTGCTTCAGGCCCGGCCCCTGTATCTCGCCGATCGCTGCTTTCTCGTCAGCGCGGCCGCCGAACAGGATCTGGTAGAATTCCTCGCCCTTCTTGTCGACGCCGAGAATGCCGATGTGGCCGACATGGTGGTGGCCGCAAGCATTGATGCAGCCCGACACGTTGATGTGCAGCGTGCCGACCTCGTCCTCGAATTCCGGATCGGCGAACAGCGCCTGTATCTCGTTGGCGACCGAGATCGAGCGCGCATTCGACAGGTTGCAGTAGTCGAGTCCCGGGCAGGCGATGATGTCCGACCCCATCCCCGCATTGGAACTCGCCAACCCCGCCGCCTTCAGCGCCGCATAAACGGCCGGCACATCGTCCAGCTTCACATGCGGCAACACCAGGTCCTGCTCGTGAGCGACGCGGATGTCGTCCAGAGCGTATGTCTCCGCGATATCCGCCGCCGCACGCATCTGCTCGCTCGAGCAATCGCCAGGCGCCACGCCCTGCGGCTTCAACGCGATATGCACCGATGTGTAGCCGGCAACACGATGCGAGCGGAGGTTGTTCTTCGTCCAACGCGCCAAAGCACGATCGCCGGCGATCGCCTTGTCGAGCGTCTCGGACTTTGCCGCCAACTTCTCGAACTTCGGCGGCGCGAAATAGGCCGAGATGCGGTCGACCTCTTCCTGCGGCAGCACGACCTTTTCCCACGCATGCTGCGCCGCGAATTCTTCCTCGACCTGCCGCGCATACTCCGCAACGCCCAGCTCGTTCACCAGGATCTTGATCCGCGCCTTGTACTTGTTGTCGCGCCGTCCGCAGCGGTTGTAGACGCGCATGTTGGCTTCGAGATAGCTCAGCAGGTCTTCCTTCGCGATCCATTCGCGGATCGTGTGGCCGACATAGGGGGTGCGTCCCAGCCCGCCGCCGACGATGAACTCGAACCCCACCTTGCCCTCGGCATTGCGCTTCATGTGCAGGCCGATGTCGTGCACGCGCACTGCCGCGCGGTCATGCGTCGCCGCGGTCACCGCGATCTTGAACTTGCGCGGCAGACTCGAGAATTCCGGATGGAAGGTCGACCATTGCCGGATGATCTCGCACCACGGCCGGGGATCCTCGATCTCGTCCGAATTGGCGCCGGCAAGGTGATCCGACGTCACGTTGCGGATGCAGTTGCCGCTGGTCTGGATGGCGTGCATTTGCACGTCCGCCAGCGCATCGAGCACGTCCGGCATGTCGGCCAGCCTGATCCAGTTGTACTGGACGTTCTGCCGCGTCGTGAAATGCCCATAGCCCTTGTCGAACTTGTCCGCGATGAAGGCGAGCTGGCGCAGCTTCTTCGCATTCAGCTGCCCGTACGGGATCGCAACGCGCAGCATGTAGGCGTGCAGCTGCAGGTAGACGCCGTTCTGGAGACGCAGGGGCTTGAAGTTCTCCTCGCGCAGCTCCCCGGCCAGGCGCCGCTGCACCTGCCCGCGGAACTGCCTGGCGCGCTCGCGCACCAACGTTTCGTCGAACTCGTCGTAGCGATACATTACGCAGCCTTCTTCGCGTGCTCGATGCCGAGATCGGTCTCGACACGCGCCACCCAGCGCTGCACGGACGGGAATTCGGACAGGTCGAAGCCGCCCTCATGCGCCACGCGGGTGTACGCGACGAGGCCGATGTCGGCGAGCGTCAGGCTCTGCCCTACGAAATAGTCCGAGAAGGTCAGCTGCATCTCCATCACGCCGAGCGCCCGGCGCCCGCGCGCCAGAAGCTGCGGATCGAGCTCCTCGTCTGTCATGTTCAAGAACTTCTTCCGGAAGCGGCGCACGGCTATGTAGGGCTCGTGGCTGTATTGCTCCCAGAACAGCCAGCTCATCATCTTCGCCCGTTCAAACGGATCGACCGGGATCAGGTCCTGCCCGCGATGCGTCTCCGCGATGTACAGCATGATGGCGTTCGATTGCGGCAGGATGCGTCCGTCCGGCAGCCGCATCACCGGCACCTGGCCCGACGGGTTCATCTGCATGAAAGCGTCGGAGCGCGTGCCGCCTTCCACCACGCTCACCTCGACCCAGTCATAATCGACGTCGAGATAGTCCGCAGTCCACTTGGTCTTGAGACAGTTGCCGGAGATCGAGTCGCCGTACAGCGTCATCTTGGTGATAGGACGGTTGGGCATCAGTTGTTCCCTGCTTGCTTGCCGAACATCGGATGATTGGTCGGGCCTCTCGCCCGTATGGTCTCGCGGATCGTCTCGCGCCCTGCAACCTTTCCGTCCGCCGTCACCTGCATGAAATAGGGATCCGCCACGCGCGTCTGGTCTTTCGCGGCCCAGGCAAGGATGTCGGCTGCCCCGATTCCGGTGAGCACCTCCGCATCGGCCAGCTCCTCCGACCAGTTGCGATCCTTGGTCAGGTAGACGACCCGCCCCGTGGTCGACAGCCACGCCGTGATCACCTTCGGAATATCGGGACCGAGCTTGGGCCGCTCCGAACTCACGACAGCATCTCCCACAGCGAGCCGAGCGTCGGCTTTGCCTTGGCGGATGTCTTCGCGACGCCCGCCGCGCGCTGCGCCAGCGCGACGACCTCGCCGATCACCAGCAGCGCCGGGCCCTGTATGCCGTTGGCCTGGATGACATCGGCAATATTGCCCAGCGCGCCGAACGCTCTGATCTCGTTTTCGCGCGTGCCGTTTTCCACGACGGCCGCCGGCGTCGCCGGATCGCGTCCGGCCGCGATCAGCCGGGCGGCGATCGTTCCCGCCGTGCCAACGCCCATGAATACCACCACTGTCTGGTTCGGCCGCGCCAGCGCCGTCCAGTCCAGATCCGGCGCCGCGCCCAGCGCTGCATGCCCCGTCACGAACGTCACCGCCTGCGCCATCTCGCGATGCGTCAGCGGAATCTGCGCCGCCGCGGCGACGCCCAGCGCCGCCGTCACGCCTGGAACCACCTCCACTGCGACACCCGCGTCGCGCAGCGCCGCCACTTCCTCACCACCGCGCCCAAAAATAAACGGATCCCCGCCTTTTAGCCGCACAACACGTTTGCCCGCGCGCGCCGCCTCTACCATGCGGCGGTGAATCTCGTCCTGCGGAACCGAATGTTCGCCCTTGGACTTGCCGACATACACAACCTCAGCGCTGGCCGGGATGAGCCTCATCACGCCCTCGCCCACCAGCCTGTCGGCGAACACGATCTCTGCCGCGCCGATCAGGCGAGCGGCTTTGAGAGTCAGGAGCTCAGGATCGCCCGGACCTGCGCCAACAAGAGCGACACATCCGGTAGCAACCTTCGCGGCGTCCACTGCCCCCGCCCGGTAGGCGGAATCGTCCGACATTTCGTTCGGGCCCTTTAGTTTTTCTTACGCATGCGCATATAACACGGCGTGCGCTGGGCGACGAGCCAAGCGCGGTCCTCCAGCCCAAATGGCCGGAGGCGAAGATTAGCGCAATGAACGATTCCTAAGCCCAACCATTAGACCCCCTCACCCGCCTAAAGACGCAGAAAACCTAAGCAAAATGGCCCAGGAAGACCGGCTGCCAGCACTCAACGCCCTGCGCGCCTTCGAGGCTGCGGCGCGCCACCTGTCTTTCACCCGCGCGGCGGAGGAGCTCAACGTTACTCCGGGCGCCATCAGCCAGCAAATCCGTCAGCTCGAAGAATTCGCTGGGGCGCCGCTGTTTCGGCGGACCGGTCGTCAGGTTCTGCTCACGGATGCCGGACAGGCTGCCCTACCCCTGCTCACCAACGCCTTCGAGATGATGGCAGAGGCCGTCCACCACATGCGCGCGCCCGCCCGCCGCGACCGGCTGATGATTTCGTCGGCGCCGTCCTTCGCCGCGAAGTGGCTGGCCCCACGCCTCGAGAAGTTCCAGCAGCTGAACCCGGAGGCCGAAGTCTGGGTGTCCGCGGACATGGCGATGACCGACTTCAACTCGTCGGACATCGACCTCGCCCTGCGTCACGGCAAGGGCATCTATGAAGGCCTGCGCACCGAGAAGATCATGTCGGAATCAGTCCTGCCCGTCTGCTCGCCCGAACTCCTGAAAGGCGCGCACCCGCTGCGCTCGCCGGCCGATCTCGTCCACTATACGCTGCTGCACGACGAGAGCCCGGAGAACGATCCCTCGCGCCCCGACTGGAACGCCTGGCTCAAGGCGCGCGGCGTCACCGGCGTAGACGGCAATCGCGGGCCCCGCTTCACGCAGTCCTCGCTGGTGGTCGAGGCGGCGGCGGCAGGACGCGGCGTCGCCCTCGCCAAATTCGCCATCGCCTCCGGCGACCTGGAGCGCGGCCGCCTCATCGCTCCCTTCGCCGACGGCGCCAGCGACATCGATTTCGCCTACTGGATCGTCTACCCCAAATGGCGCACACCCTCGAAACTCGCGCGCACCTTCATGGCCTGGTTGAAATCCGAGGCGGCGGCTTCGGAAGTCACCGGCGTCTGAGCGCACGACTGCCTCGCCCTGCGTCAACTTGCAAAGCCGGCGATGTGTGATCCATTGCCCGCAAGGCCGTTTGCAGACTGCGGGAGAGAGTAATGAAACCGGTCAAATTCCTGATCGCCGGCGTTGCGCTGGCGCTCGCCGGCGCCTCCTGCGTTGCTTCAGCCCCGACCGCTCCGTCCGCCGCGGCGAATCCGCCGAACGTCCTCGACAGCTATGTCGCGAAACCCGATCCCCGCTTCGCCTGGTCGGTCGAAAAGACCTTCACCGGACCCGGCTATCACGGCGCCGTTCTGGATCTCACCTCGCAGACCTGGTTGTCCGCCGCACAGACCGACCGCTCGGTCTGGAAGCACTGGGTCGTCGTCACCATCCCCGACCAGGTCGCCGGCGACAAGGCGCTCCTCTTCATCGGCGGCGGCTCGAATGCCCGCGCAGCCCCGAAGGGCCCCAGCGCGAACATGGCGCAGATGGCGGTCGACACGAATTCCGTCGTCGCCGAACTGGGGCAGGTTCCCAACCAGCCAATGCATTTCCCCGACAGCCCAACCGTCGACCGCACCGAGGACGACATCATCGCCTATCTCCAGGCGCGCTATGATGGAAAGTCGAACCCCGAAGCGCTGGTGCGGCTGCCGATGGTGAAAAGCGGCACGGCTGCGATGACGGCCGTGCAGCAGTTCATGGCGAGCGAAGCCGGCGGCAAGCGCAAGGTGAATGGCTTCGTCGTCTCGGGCGGCTCCAAGCGCGGCTGGACCAGCTGGCTGGTCGGCCTGCTCGACGAACGTGTCGTCGGCATGATCCCGATCGTCATCAACGTGCTCGATGTCAACGCGACCACAAAGCATCACTGGCAGGCGATGGGCTATTTCTCGCCCGCCCTAGCCGACTATGTGAACCACAAGCTCATTCCAGACCAGATCGGCAAGCCGGTGCTGGATGCGGTGAATACGGTCGAGGATCCGCTGAACTATCGCGGCCGTCCGCGCATGAAGATCCCGAAGTTCATCATCAACGCGGTTGGCGATGAATACTTCCCGCCCGACAACACGAAATTCTCCTACCATCTGCTGCCCGCAAAGAAGCAGCTGCGCATGCTTCCTAACTCGAAGCACTCGACCTCCGGCACAGACATCGGCGAGAGCATGACGGCCTGGTACGGCGCGGTGATCAACGACAAGCCGATTCCCGAATATTCGTGGACCGTCCGCGACGATGGCGCGCTCGTCGTCAGCCCAGGCGCGAAGCCGTCACAGGTCCTGCTCTGGCAGGGAACCAACCCCAAGGAGCGCGACTTCCGCGTCGACTCCATCGGCAACGCGTTCACATCGACGCCGCTCCAGCCCGCCGCTGACGGAACCTACGTCGCGAACGTGCCGAAGCCCGCCTCCGGCTTCACCGCCTACTTCGTCGAGATGACCTATCCAAGCGGGACAAAATATCCGTTCAAGTTCACCACCGAAGTCTATGTGAAGCCGGACGTGCTTCCCTATCGCTGGGAAGATGCCCGGCCGATCACCGCGCCTGACGGTAAGGCGCCAGGTTAGGTCGCGCCGCCTTCTGCGCCGTGGCGCTGCGCGCAGCCTTCAGCGCACGAGCCCGCCATACGAGATTGTCGAACATAGCGGTCCGCGCCTGCAGGAGGTAAGGGGGAACAGGAAGTCGACTCACGCAGGCTTCTTCCGCAGCTTCCGCACCAGCATCGCCGCCACCGGCAGCGCGGCAAGCGCCAGCATCACCGGGAACAGGTCGCCCGCCAGCTTGCCGACATCCGGCGCGACATCGGCATCGAGCACAGCGCCTGCCTTGTCGCCAGCGAAGGTATAGGCGGCAACATAGGGGATTACGCCGATCATGGTTGCGACCACATAGGGCGCCATTCGCGCGCCTAGCACCGCCGGCGCAACATTGGTGACGCAATACGGCACCGCCGGAAACAGCCGCATCGCCAGGATCCACGACAGCTGGTCCCGCCTGAATCCCGTCTCGACCTTCCCAAGGTGCTTTCCCACCTTTGCGCGATACCGGCCCACAAGCACGCCGCGCGCAAGCACGAACACGACCACCGCGCTCGTCACCGTCGCGGCCCACGACACTATCAGCGCCGGCCAGAAACCGAACAGCATCGCTCCGAACATGATGATCCAGAGCTGCGCCGGAAACAGCGCCAGCGCCATCACGATGAACAGCGCGAGATAGATCGCATAGGCTAGCGCCGGATTGCCTGCGACGAACCCCGACGCCGCCTCCTTGGCGTCGACCGCCATCGACCAGGTGAGCTGGCCCGTCGCGGTCGCCCACGTCAGCCCCGCGATGATCACGGCGGCGCCCACGCCCCACGCGATCAGCCCCAGCGGCGGCCCGCGCTTTTCCTCGACGATTTCGGTCACGCTGCTTCCGCCGCGATCATGCGCTCGCGTGCGCGGTCCACATTCGGCACGAGCAGATGCACCGCGATCACTCCGATCACCTTGGCGCCCGCGCATAGGGCGAGCATCGGCGCGAAGCTGGCGCCGTTGTCACGCATCCAGCCGGTGTACTCGTTCATCGCCAATCCGGAGAAACCCGCAATCGTCGCCGCCAATCCGATCACCAGCCCAGTCATCCGGCTGGGAAACACGTCCGTCGCGAGGCCGAAAATGCTGGTCGAGAACATCTGGTGCGCCGCCAGCGTCAGGCCCAGCAGCCCCGCCGCCACCCACACATTCGGCGCCCAGGCAACCGCGAACACCGGCACGGCCAGCACCGCCGCGATCACCATCGGCGTTTTGCGCGCGACATTGAAGCTCCTGCCCTTCGCCAGCAGCCAGCTCGACAGCGAGCCTGCGAACAGCGAGCCGGCGCCGGCCATCAGGAACACCAGCGCCACCGGCAGCGACAGGCCGACCGTCTCCAGCCCATACATCTTGTTGAACAGGTCCGGGCCCCAGAACAGCAGAAACACCCACACGAAGTCGGTGAAGAATTTCCCCGCCGTGACCGCCCAGGAACGCCGGTCGAGCAGCAGCTGGCCGAACGCCTTACGGCTTCGCTCAGGCCCGGCCATCGCGGGCGCCTGCACGGGCCCCGCCGCCCTCGGCAGCATGAACCAGAACGCCAGCCACACGAAGCCCAGCGCGCCGGTGATGATGAAGGCCGCCTGCCATCCCCACGCCACCGCGATCAGCGGCACGGCCAGCGGCGTCGCCACCGCGCCGATATTGGGCGCAAGGTTCATGATCCCGAGCGCCATCGAACGATCATCGCCCCGGAACCATGTCGCTACCGTCTTCACGGCCGCAGGCAGGTTGATCGCCTCGAACGCCGCCAGCGCCACGCGTGTCGTGAAGAACCCGGTGACCGTCGTCACCAGCACGTGGCTCATCTGTGCGATGCTCCAGCCGCCGACGCCGATGGCGTATCCGGCGCGCAGCCCCACACGGTCGACGAACCATCCCACCGCCAGCATCGAGCCGATGGTGGCAAGCTGGAAGCCGGAATTGATGTGGGCGTAGTCGGAATCGCTCCAGCCGAACTGCACTTCAAGCTGCGGCTTCAAAAGCGCCAGCGCCTGGCGGTCCATGTAGTTCAGCATCGCGGCGCCGAACACCAACGCCAGCGCTGCCCAGCGTGCGCCGTCGGCAGCCGTATATGGCCGTGCCGCTATCGCTGTCATTGGCGTTTCCGGGCCCCAATTCTCTGTCCCGCTCACCCTAGGCGCTTCGCTGCCCGCGCGCAAAGCGGTAGCGTCTCGGTTTCGAACTCGCGCGATATTCCGCGCCTTCGAATCAGTCGCCGACAATGACAGGGCTTGAGCGACCCGCAGGTTCGCAGTGTTACGACGCTAAGCCGCAGCCTGGCCCGTTCCGGTCATTCGCATGGCGCCCCTGCGCCCCAGAGAGCGTGGCGCAGTCCTCGAAGTTTTTCTGCTCTGGAAACTCGCAGACGAAGGACGAGTTCCGGCGCCGATCCGGCATTCCAAGGCGAGATGGAAATCGGATTCAATGGGCGGGGCGGTCCGGCAGCTATTGCTGCAAGGGTATCCAGCTGCCGTGTGCGCCATAGGGCACGCGATAGGGCAGATGGATTGTCGCTACTGGCGGTGCGTTGAAGTTCTGGGCATCCACGATCAGGAACTTCGACTGCTGGCTAGCTTCGTCGTGGCATATTGTCATGACCCAGCCTTCGTCCTCGCCTGCTCCGCCAGGCACGAACACCGGCTCGCCGCCGCGCACGTTCGTCCCGAGTTCATGGGTCGCCCGCGATCCATCGCGAAGGTCGTACTTGAAGAGCTGCGCACCGTAGATCGGTTCTTCAGAGTTGCCTTCACCATCCAGCGACATGAGATAGCCATAGCGCGCCTTGAGCCCCACGCGACTGTCGTTCACTCGCCCAAAGTCGCCGGCCCGGTCATCGATCTGGTCTTCCGATACGGTTCCGGCGTCGAGATCAAGCGTCCAGCGCCAGAGCCTCGCCACGTTCGAATAGTCATTTGAATCGGCGCCAAAAGCGGACGCCATTCTTGAAACGTGCATGACGATGCGATTGTCGTCCTCGAACGCGTTCACCGAATGGAAGACATAGCAGGGCTCGATGGGGAACCATCGCACGTCGCGGTTGCCGCCCGTGCGCGGCATCACGCCCAGCCGCGCGCCGGCCGAGGCGTCAAACTGATAGGGTATGCCAGAGGCGATCAACTCCCGCTTGAACAACAGCGGCAGGTCCATGAAGATCACGTAGTTTCGGGTGATGCTGAAATCATGCATCATCACCATGTTGGGAATGTCGATCTCTTCGATCTGCTTCAACTGTCCGTCTGCGCCCACACGAATGTACCGCAGGAACGGCGCGGTGAACGCGAAGTAGGAAAACGCCAGCAGCTCGCCGGTTTCCGGGCAGACTTTCGGATGCGCCGTCATCGAGCAGGTGAGCGCACCCTTGTAGTTCTCGCAGCCGAGCGTGTTGAGGTCCTGGTCGATCAGCCATGGCCAGGAGCTTTCGTTCAGACAAAGTATCTGCTTTCCATGCGCCAGAACGTGCGTGTTGACGGTGCCGCGCCCGAGCTCGCGTGGCGCAGTGACCGGGCGTTCGACCGGGTCCGTGATGTTCGGCGTCTGTACGAAACGATTGCGATACCACTCCGCTTTCCCGTTCCTGAGGCGGATGCCGTGCACCATGCCGTCGCCCAGGAACCAGTGCGGCGATTTCCCTGACTTCGGGTTAGGCCCGGTGCGGATGAAGGTGCCGCTCAGTTCGGGCGGGATAGCCCCGTCGACCTGAAGACCAAAAGCAGTTCGCTCCTGGAGAAGCGGCGCCCAGTTGCCCCGCAGATGCCAGGGCAAGGCCGAAGCGGTGTCTGCCATGCGGGATCAAAGCCCCTTGTTGAAAACGCGTCTTGAGGGCGAGCCTAAGCGCACACTGTGCGCCGGACAAGGCAGCCCGATGCGGCGCCGCAGTCTCGCCGGTCTGCTGATGGCTGCCTGCGAAGCGGAGTTTGTGCGGCGGCGTCACTCTCCGCTTCCTGAACGCAACCAAGATGGGCATGCCGCTCTATAAGGACGCCGTATGGATTCACGAGCGCACGAAGACTTGAGCCTCACGGAACACGAGATGCCGGTTCGGCGGCCGGGATTCATCAGCATCGTCACTGCCCGCATCGCCGGCGGATCACGCGTTCGCTGCGGCAGCGTTGTCGCCGGAGCGTTTCAGGCGGGCGGCGGCCTAAATTTCCGCCTTCTTCCACTTGAAGTTCGAGGTTGCGGACGAAGCCAGCCGCTCCGTCTCGTAGCCCTCCTCGCCTGAGCCGAACACACGTCCGCCGGTAATGCGGATGATCAGCCGCTGGGAGTTGTCGATGGGAATTTCCGCCGGCGCATCGAATTCGATGCGATGCCGCGCCAGCCCGCACTCGATGGTGACCCGCCGCATGCCGCCGATCCGGCGGGTCGAGACGACGAGGCCCGGAATGCCCGGTCCGCCATCGGTCGCCATCGCAACATCCTCGGGCCGCAGATAGAGTTGAGCCGGCCCGTCCGGAAGCCCGCCGATGTCGAGGTCCAGCACGCGCTCGTCGAGCGTTGCGCGCCCATTGCCCACTTGTACCGGGATCACGCTCGACTCGCCGATGAAGGAGAAGACGAACGGCGTTCCCGGCTCGTCATAGATCTCGTCCGGCGTCGCCGACTGTTCGATCTTGCCCTTGTTCATCACCACGACCCGGTCGGCGAGCTCGAGCGCCTCTTCTTGGTCGTGCGTCACGAACAACGTCGTATGGCCTGTGCGGTCGTGGATCTCTCGCAGCCAGCGCCGTAGGTCCTTGCGCACCCGCGCATCGAGCGCGCCGAAGGGCTCATCGAGCAGCAGAACCCTGGGCTCGATCGCCAGGGCGCGCGCGAGCGCCACGCGCTGCCGCTGCCCGCCTGAAAGCTGCGTCGGGAAGCGCTTCTCAAGGCCGGAGAGTTGCACGAGATCGAGCAGCTCCATCACCCGCCGCTTGATCTCGGCCTCCCTGGGCTTGTTCTTGCGCCGCGCGCGCAGGCCGAAGGCGATGTTGTCCATGACGCGCATGTGCTTGAACAGCGCGTAGTGCTGGAACACGAAGCCGACGCCGCGATCCTGGATGCGGCCTTCGGATGTGTCCTCGTCGTTGAAGAAGATCTTGCCCGAATCCGGAATCTCGAGGCCAGCGATCGTCCGCAACAATGTCGTCTTGCCAGAACCCGACGGCCCGAGCAGCGCGACGAGCTCGCCCGGCGCGACGGTCATCGACACGTCGTCGAGCGCGGCAATGCCGACATACCGCTTGCTGACGTTTTCGACGCGGACCTGCATGCGATTCCGGATCAGTGGCGCCGCTGGGCGGCAAGTTCGCCGGCGAACCGGGCTTCGAGCACGGTCTTAACCGCCAGCGTCACAAGAGCAAGCGCAGCGAGGAGTGAAGCAACCGCGAACGCCGCGGCGGCCTTGTTGTCGTTGTACAGGATTTCGATGTGCAACGGCAGCGTGTTGGTCTGCCCGCGTATGTGTCCCGAGACGACCGAAACCGCCCCAAACTCCCCCATCGCGCGCGCATTACACAGGAGCACGCCATACAGCAGTCCCCACTTCACGTTGGGCAACGTCACCTGGAAGAAGGTCCGCCATCCGCTCGCGCCCAGCGACAGCGCCGCTTCTTCTTCCGAAGACCCCTGCTGCTGCATCAGCGGTATCAGCTCGCGCGCGATGAACGGGAAGGTGATGAAGATCGTGGCGATGACGATGCCAGGGACAGCGAACAGTATCTTGATGCCGGCGTCCGCCAGCATTGGCCCGATCAAACTGTTCGCTCCGAACAGCAGCACAAAGATAAGGCCCGACACCACCGGCGACACCGCGAACGGCAAATCGATCAGCGTCAGCAGGATCGACTTGCCTTTGAAATCGAACTTGGCGATCAGCCACGAAGCAGCGACGCCAAAGACCAGGTTCGCCGGAACCGCGATCAATGCGACGATCAGCGTCAACTGCAGCGCGGACATCGTGTCCGGCATGGCCAGCGCATCGAAATAGACGCCCAGCCCCTTCCTTAGCGCCTCGACGAACACCACCAGCAGCGGCGAGATCAGGATAACGATGAGGAAGAGCATCGCCGCTGTCAGCAGCGCGAAACGCGTCGCCGGCCCCTCGCCGACCGGCGTGTACCGGCGCCTTTTCTTGATCGCGTCAGACATGGCCGAAATACCTCCGGCTCCAGGCCTGCAGCAGATTGACGACGAACAGCATGGCGAACGAGATGATCAGCATGATCGCCGCGATCGCCGTCGCGCCCGCATAGTTCGCCTCTTCTAGCCGGATCACGATGAGAAGCGGCGCGATCTCGGACTTGTAGGGCAGGTTTCCGGCGATGAAGATCACCGACCCGTATTCGCCGATGCCGCGCGCAAACGACAGCGCGAAGCCGGTGAGGATCGCCGGCAGTAGGCCCGGCATTATCACGCGCGTCACCGTGCGCCAGCGTCCGGCGCCCAGCGTCGCCGACACTTCCTCGGTCTCGCGGTCGATCTCTTCCAGCACCGGCTGCACCGTGCGCACCACGAACGGCAGGCCGACGAAGATCAGGGCCATGACAACGCCCGCCGGCGTGAAGCCGACCTTGATGTTGAACCAGTCGTCGAGGATCGCGCCGAACGGACCGTTGGGCGCATAGAGCGTCGCAAGCGCGATGCCCGCCACGGCCGTCGGCAATGCAAACGGCAGATCGACCGCCGCATCCAGCCAGCGCCTGCCCGGAAACCTGTAGCGCACCAGCACCCACGCCACGAGCACGCCGAAGACGGTGTTGACGATGGCCGCGATCAGCGCCGCGCCGAACGACAGCTGCAGAGCCAGCAGAACCCGCTCATTCGTCGCGATGCTCCAGAACTCGGTCCAGCCGAGACTAGCAGATGAGAAGCCGAGCCCCGCTAGCGGGATCAGCACGATGAGCGACAGGTACGCGACCGTATATCCCAGGCTTAGGCCGAAGCCCGGCAGGACACTGCGCCGCCGCCAGCGGAAAGTCTGCGCCGCACCCGGCGCCGCTGTGATCATGCGCTATCTCGCAGGTTGATAGATCTTGTCGAAGATGGCGCCCTCGTCGAAATGCTTGGGTTGCGCGCCCGCCCAGCCGCCAAACAGCGGATCGTCGATCCTGACCATCTCGATCGGCTTGAAGCGCGCGACATCGGCGGGATCCGCGTCGGCTGGTGTGATCGGCCTGAAATAGTGCTTGGCCGCAATCTTCTGTCCAGCCGGGCTGTAGAGGTGTTTGAGATAGTCCTCGGCCACCTTGCGCGTGCCGTGCTTGTCGGCATTGCCGTCCACCACCGCGACCGGCGGCTCGGCCAAAATCGACAGCGAAGGATAGATGATTTCGAACTTGTCGGCGCCAAACTCGTCGAGCGCCAGGAAAGCCTCGTTCTCCCAGGTGATCAGCACATCGCCGATCTCCCGCTGTGCGAATGTTGTCATGCTTCCACGCGCGCCTGTGTCGAGGATCGGTGCGTTCTTGTAGATGGCGCCGACGAACTCCGCCGTCTGGGCTGCATCGCCCGCAAACCGCTTCGCTCCGTAAGCCCAGGCCGCCAGATAGTTCCAGCGCGCGCCGCCCGACGTCTTCGGGTTCGGCGTCACCACCGCGACACCCTTCGCCGTCAGATCGTTCCAGTCCTTGATGTTCTTAGGGTTGCTCTTACGCACGACGAACACGATCGTCGAGGTGTAGGGGGCGGAGTTGGACGGAAACTTGCCGCGCCAGTCTGCCGGAATCTTGCCGGTGTTCTTGGCGACCAGGTCGATGTCGCCCTGCAGCGCCAGCGTCACCACGTCGGCGTCCAGTCCGTCAATCACCGCACGCGCCTGCTTGCCCGAGCCCGAATGGGACATCGAGACCTTCACGGTCTTGCCGTCCTCGGTCCTGTAGCTGGCCGAAAAGTCGGCGTTGAACTCTTCATAGAATTCGCGTGTCGGGTCGTAGGAGACGTTCAGCAGCGTAACTTCGCCCGCCCCGGTCTGCTGAGCGCCGCAACCAGCCGCCAGCAGCGCCGCGGCGAGGGCGATGACCTTGAGACGCATTGAGGCAGTCCTCCGGTGGGCCTCTATAACGCTAGTGCCCAGGTCGTGTTTGTCAAACCGCCGGTCAGGCCACCGGATCCCTCAGCCTGGCCGGAAATCCGTCGGCCAGCGCGTCCGCAATCGTGGTGCGGTCGAGCACGTCTCGCGTCGCATCCGCCACCCGCGCGAACACCCGGCGCACCTCGCATGACGCCTCCTCCTTGCAGTCGTTGCAGCGCCGGTAGGCGATTTTGGAAAGGCACGGCAATGGCGCGATCGGACCATCGACGATACGCAGCACCTCGCCGAAGGAGATGGTGTCCGCAGGCCGCAAAAGCCCATAACCACCGGCCTTTCCGCGCCGTGACGCGACGAGGCCATGATGCTTCAGGTCGAGCAGGATCTGTTCTAGGAACTTCTTTGGGATGTTCTGGCTTTCGGCGACGTCGCCGATGAAAGTGGGCGTTCCGGGCGGCTGCTTGGCGAGGGCGACCAGGGCCCTCAAAGCATACTTCGCCTTCTGTGAGATCATCGCCTCGCTTCGCCTTCTACCGACCCGTCCCGGAGGTTCACCCGGCTCATGGCCTGTTAAAACTATATCGACTTTGTAGAGTTAGTAAACGCCGGCAAAGCTGGCGGTTTGGCGCTTTCCATCCCCATTCCTGCGGTTTGCCTACCCATGCCGGCGCCTTTCTCGTCGGTGAAGAAACCGATGCACGTGGCGTCGGTTTTGTGACAGATGGCGCTCGCAAACAGACCGGAAGGATCGCATGGCGCTTTCTTTTCTCCGCGGCCTTGCGGTCGCCGGGTTATGCTTTTCCGCTTTCCCGGCCATCGCCCAGGAAGCCGCCGAGAAGCCCTTCCGCCTGCAGACCGCGCTCGACCTGCCCGACTGGCTGAAGGTCTCGGGCACGATCCGTCCGCGCTACGAGACGCTGCACAACCAGTTCTTCGCCGGCCGCACGGGCGACGACGAATACCTCGGCGTCCAGTCGCTGCTGAAAGCCGAGGCCGGCGCCGGCGCGATCGTCTGGGGCGCCGAGATTCAGGACACAAGGCGCCTTGTCGGCAATGCAGGCGGCGGCGCTGCCGCCGAAGTCGATGCGCTCGAGCCCGTCCAGATGTACGCCGCCTGGCGTTCGAAGGACTTTCTTATGCAGGGCGCCGCGCTCGACGTCACCGTCGGCCGCTTCACCATGGACGTAGGCTCGCGCCGCCTTGCCGCACGCTCGGGCTTCCGCAACATCCTCGCCAGCTTCGATGGCGTGCGCGGCGTGTGGACCACCGCCAACAAGCTGAAGGTCACCGGCTTCTACACCGCCCCCGTCATCCGCGCGCCGAGCGATGCTCCCTCCGCGCTGGACAACGACATCGAGTTCAACAAGACCGCCGAGGAAGTCCGCTTCGGCGGCGGAGCGCTTGAAGGGCAACTGCCCTTCGACGCGCTCGGCGACGTCTATCTCATCGACCTCGACGAGGACGACAGCGAAGAGGCCCCTACCCGCAACCGCGACATCGCCACCTACGGCGCCCGCATCAAGCGCGCGCCGAGAGCCTCGGCCTTCGACTTCGAACTCGAATACGCGCGCCAGACGGGAACGGTGCGCGCCAGCACCAGCGCGGCCGACGTCACCGACCTCGACCACGAAGCCGACATGCTGCACGTCGAGGCTGGCTACACTTTCGCCGCCGCCTGGTCGCCGCGTATTTCGCTGCAATACGACTACGCCTCGGGCGACGACAGCCCGTCTGACCTCTCCAGCGAGCGCTTCGATCCCCTGTTCGGCGACCGCTCCTTCGAGTTCGGCCCGACCAGCATCTGGGGCGCGATCTTCCGCTCCAACCTCAAATCGCCCGGCGTCCGCCTCGAACTCAAGCCCGACAAGACCAGCGAGCTCATGGCAATGGCGCGCCGGATTGAGCTCGCTTCCGCCATCAACTCGTTCGGCTCGTCGGGCGTGCGCGATGCCACGGGCGCTTCCGGCGACGATGTCGGAACGCACATCGAACTGCGCTGGCGCCATCAGCTCGTCCCCGACAGCGTGCGCCTTTCCATCGGCGGCGCGGCCCTCCTCCGCGACGATTTCCTGAAATCCGCGCCCAACGCCACCGGCCTCGGCGACAGCTATTACGGCTACACCGAGCTGCAGTTCAGCTTCTGAGGCTTAGCTGAAGCCGCTCGCCCCTGTCGCCGCCGGATCGGGCGTCATCGCGCCGAAGCCGCCGGCCGAATTGCGTCGCAGCCCCGCGAACACGCCCAGCCTATACCACAGCGACTTGTAGGATTTCGGACGCGAGACCTCGATCGCGACCGGCGCATCGCCCTCCTTGGCGATGCGGCTGATCTGCAGCCTCGCTTCCTGGTAGCGATAGAGCACGTGCGCAAGATCGTCGTAGATGCTCCCGACGACGATCACGCGCTTTATCTCCGCGGCGATCAGGAACTCCGCCGACGGCATGTCCTGCGGCACGACACGCCAGCGATTGTCGTACCGCGCAGGCGCCAGCACGCCGGGTCCGTTCTGTATGCGGTCCGAATTCAGCAGGAAGGCCGGCGGCGCATCCGGCTTCGGCGGCCGGCTCTTCAGTTTCTCTGCGATATCGGGAAGCAGCCGCGCGATCGACTCCATGTCTACCAGCGCCCCCGGCCCCGGCGCGCTGTTGTAGAGCGGCACGGGCTGATACCCTGCCTGCGCCAGCGCCAGGCCCATCAGCGCGGACTGCCGCCCCGGGAGATCGACCACCACAGCCGCCTCGCGCGCATAGCCCAGCGCGCCGGCCGACAGCTCCTCCACTACGACGGCGCCTCTGCCGTCCTCCGGCGCGTGCGCGAACAGCACGGGCTTGGCCCACGCCGACCATGGCGAGTCCGCCGGCGCCCACGCCTCGAACATCTCCTCGCGGCTAAGCGCCATGTTGTCCCCCGCCTCCCGATGCGATCAGCACAGGAATATCCTGCGCATGTTTCTCGATGATGCCGCCCGTCGCAAGCCGCCCGTAGAAGCCGCTCGCCTTCCCGTCGATCGTGAACACGCCGACGCACAGGTGCCGCGCGCCGTTGCGCGTCGGCAGCGCGCGGCTCTCGAACCGCCGCTGCGCGATCCAGTGCCGCGGCCAGAGCGTCGCAGAGCGCGACAGGCGCCGCCAGTCCTTCGCCTTGCCGCTCCCGCGCCACGCTATGTCCTCGCCGACGCGCCCGAAGGCGGGCTTCAGCAGCCACGTCTCGTCCGTCCGCCATGGCGCCTCGCGCGGATCGCGCGTCTCGGGCAGCGCGGCACGCCATGCCGGAACATCGACGTCCAGCCTGTCCCACACGAGCGGCAGCCGCTTCGACTGGCCCAGCAGCGCCTGAGGCGGATTGCACATCGTCGTCAGCGCATCGAAATACCCACGCCACCCGCTGCTCGCCGGCAGCTCGGGCATCCACTCGGCCGGAAAGAACCGCACGATACCGTCGATCGGCCCAGCAGCGCCCTCCACCAGCGACACAGCGCGCCTATTCTCCCAGCGCAGGTGATCCGGCGCCGCCAGCACGCACGTCAGCCCCGCCTCGGTCAGGCGGTTCGCGAGAAACTGCATCACCTGCCGGTCATCCGAATACGCCGTCGCATGCACCAGCGCGATGCGACAGCCCGCGCCCACGCGCGCCAACATCCCGGCCGCCAGCGCACCCGCCGCATCGCCGCCCGGCCGCGCACCGTCCACATGCTTCGCCGCCAGCTGCGCCAGCGCACTGGCTTCCGCAAAGCCGCCCGGCACATCGCTGTTCACTTCCGACACCGCCCAGCCCTCGCTCGTCGGATGGAAGTCGAAGCGCATCACCCGCACCGGCGCGCCCGGCACCGGCTTCTGCACCAGAGCGCGCAGCCGCCGCGGGATCGCCAGTTCCGCATAGAGATCCGGCCGCCGCGCCAGCGCCGCCTCCAGCGCCACGGTCTCCGCCGCCAGCGCCTCCGCCACCGCATTCAGATGCGCCGCCGCCCCCGCCGACAGCACGCACGCATGGTCGCTGATCGTGCCCGCGTCGCCTACCTGCGGGTCCCATTTGCAGCACCGGAATATCACCTGCCGGCGGTATGCGCCGAACTCCACCTGCAGCGGCGCCAGGCGTACGTCTTCCACACCCAGGCTGCTCCCGTCTCCCATTACGCGGCGCCCATCAGCCAGCGCCCTGCGTGGCGGGCGGCGGCGCATCGGGAAACGCCGGATTGTTCGCCAGCGGCGGGGCGGACGCGATCGTCGCAACCGCCGTCGCCACATACGCAACCGCGATCAGCACCGACAGCGCCACGCTTTTCCCCAGCGTCGCCGCGCCGGCCGGCAGCATCGTCGCGCCGCGCGTCTCTATCATCGTCGCGCGCGGCGCCGTCGTCGCAGCGACGCGCGGCGCGGCGACACTTCGCAACACCAGCTCCACCCCGATTGCCGCCAGCGTCAGCGGCATCAGAACCCAGACATCGGCGAATTCCGCCAGCATGTTGGCGAACGACACCCAGTCGCCCGCCACACCCCGCCCGCACAGCATCCCCGCCGCGACCATGTAGCCGCCCAGCCGCACCGCCACGGGCAGGTCGCGCCCCACCGTCACGCGCTCGCTGACGACCAGCGCCGCCTCGACCAGCCACCACAGCAGAAACCAGATGCCGCCCGCAAACAGGGCCGCCAGCGCCACGATCCACCAGCCGGGGCCGTCGCCGACGTTTCCGCCCGCGTAAATCGCCGCCTGCGCCAGCACCGTCGCGATGATCAGCACCGCCGCCGCCGGATTGCGCCGCTCGAGCGCATCGTCCCGCAGGGAGACGCCGAAGATGATGTTCAGCCGCAACGCCCAGAACACCCAGGCGGCGCCCAGCACCATGTAGAAGACCAGGTAGACGACGGACTCGCGTACGTCGAACGACGCGCCGGTCTTCAGGACCGCGAATATCCCGGCCAGCGCCGCCAGCGGCGCCGCGCCCAGCCACCAGCGCCAGCCGCCCGGGTACCGCGCCAGGCTCGGCGTCGAAACGCGCACATACCAGCTGATCGCGCCCCACCCCGCGAACAGCAGCCCGATGATCGTCACGAAGACTTCGTCGTCACTCACCCGCACCGACCCCGGCTGCCGCCTCGGCGCTCACCTTCGTGAAAGCGGGGCGGGATGGCAATGACCTGGGCTCCGGCGCTCGCTCTCGGGCCCTGCTGTAGGCGCGGGAGGCAATCATGCGTGGTGACGATATCCCCTTGCGGGTTCGGTCCGATGAGATCGCCGGCAAAAAGCCGCCACGGTCGCGGCCGGGCTTGTCCGCCGCGATCGTTCCTCAAGCTTTTTGATCCAAATCAACCATCGGCGACCCCGCTGTCCTCTATAGGTCTGCAACCCTGGATTCCACCGCAGGCATGGAGTAGAGCCGAATGCGAAAAAGCCTGATCGCCTCAGTTCTGGCGCTCGTGTCGAGTGTCGGAGGGTGTGAACCGTCTAGCCCGACAACAACAACCGATCCTGCGACGTCAATGGGCGGAACGGTTTCGCCTTCCGCGCTGTCAGCCGTGCAGGAGAAGGTTGCCGGCGTTGCATCGCCTACCGCGAGCACCGTCACGGTCGCGTGGAACGCCAATCAGTTCAGTGTAACCATTGAAAACAGCGACCTGAACAATTCGACTCATTCTGCCCGAAATTCCGAAGCTACGACCATCGCTGATACGATAGTGACGACGGCCGCGAGTATGTCGGAGTTTGCCGGACTCGTCGGCGTCCACATTGACTACGTTTCGCGAGAGAGTGCTGACGACAAATTGAGCGTCGTTGACGGCATCGACTTTCGGAAAGATTCTGCAGGCCGTATGAAGCTCCACACGACCTAGCCACCGGCCGCAACCACACCAAATCGTTCGCGTTGAACAATCGGCATGGCGATGCTTTTGGAAAGGCGGGTGACCTGTCGCCGCCTTCCGCGGCTAGGACTCAAACGCCAGTCCGCTTCAGCCCCGGCCCGCGGGCGCTGCGGCGGGGGTTTCGGCGAGCGCCTCGTCGATCATCTGGATGCCGCCCGTGATGTAGGGCGAGAGCCGGCAGGAGTTTTTGCACGCGTCGCTCATCTTCACGAGGTCGGCGCGCAGGGCGTTGGCGGCGGCGGTGTCGCCGAGCTTGGCGTAGGTGACGCCGAGGCGGCTTTTCGGGTCGGGGTGTTTCGGCTTTTTCTCGACGGCGATCTCGAGATGCGTCTTCGCCTCCCGCCACTTGCCGAGGTTCATACCAGCAACGCCCATGTAGAAATTGGCGTCGGCGCTGTTCTTCTCGTACCGCAGGATTTCGGCGAAGATCTCCTCGGCCTTCGTGAACTTGTTGGCTTTCAGAGCAGCGACGCCATCCTGGAAGCGATAGAGGCTGTTCGGGGCGATGTCCCTCCATATGCTTGGCTGCGCATCCGTCGGCGGCAGGTACCCTCCGCCCAGCGTCGGGTCTGCGGCCGCGGGCGGCGCCACCGGCGCGTCGACCGGCGCCTCCTGCGCATGGGCTGCGGATGCGGATGCGATACCGCCCGCCAGCAGGATCGAAAGCGCGACAGTCCTCGTGACAGGCTTCATGTGGTTGCCCCTCAAGCTTGAAGACCAATCCTACGCCAGCGGAGACGTTTCGTCATGGATGACGCGCGCGGAAGGGGTCGGCCGGCGCACGCTGAAACGAGGGGGACGGATTTCCGCCCGCAGGCCCGTCTGAACAAGCCCTCCCCTCAGGCCGCCGCCTGGAACACCTTGTCCGCATTGGCCCAGTCGAGCGCACCCATGAAGGCGTTGACGTAGTCGCCGGCCTTGGCGCCGAAATCCATGTGGTAGGCGTGCTCGTACATGTCGAGCGCGACAAGCACTCTGCCGTCTGCGGCAGTCAGCGTGTGATCCGACGACCACTGGTTGATCAGCCGCCCCGCACGCGGCGACCACGACAGCAGCACCCAGCCCGAGCCGCCGCCCAGCGCCTTGCCGACGCCGGCGAACTCGGCGCGCCACTTTTCATGGCTGCCGAAATCGGCCTCGATCTGTTTGCCGAGCGTGGCGCCGGGTTTCGACCCGCCCTTGCCGAGCGATGCGAAATACGCCTCGTGCAGGATCATCGAATTGAGCGCCATCAGTTCCTCGCGCTTCAGGCCATTTATCAGGAAGCCGGGCGCGGTTGCGAAGTCGGTGTTGCGAAGCTGGCCTTCGATGTCGCCCAGACGCTTCACCGCGCCCGCATAGTTGTTGTCGTGGTGGCTGACCAAAAGCTTTTCCGACAGGCCGGGAATGGTCTTCGGATCGAACGGCAGCGGCTTCACAGAGAAGGCCGTAGCTGATGCGGCGGGCGTTTGCGCAGTCGCGGATCCGGCCATGGCGGCGGCAGCCGCCAGGACGGCGCCCCCGGCAATAAGGCTGCGCCTGTCGAGCATCCTGTCGAGCATCCTGTCGAGCATCCTGTCGAGCATGTTGGGTCTCCCGTTGCCGGCGCGCCAGAAACCTACGCCGTCGCGACAGCGAAGCAATCCTCCACGCAGCCTCTCAAGGATCTCGAGCGCGGGATGAGCAGTGTGATGGCGGAGGCCGGCGCGTTGCGCGGCTACTCCACGCGCACGCCCTGGAAGGTGCGGCGCATGACGAGCTGGTGTTCGACGTGAGCGAGGGCTTCGATGGCGAAACCGAGCTCGTCTTTCACGGCCGATATCGCAACGCCGGCCTGGGCGGGGGTCGCCGCGCCAGAACGGCCTAGCTTTTCGGCGACTTCGCAGGCATCGCCCAGCGCCATCAGCCCGACGCTGCGCGCGGCGCCCTTGATGGCGTGGGCGGCGTCGGCCCAGTGGTCGGGCTCGCCGTGCGGGTCGAGCATGCGGGTCCAGAGGTCGGCCTGCTGGCGGAAGATGCCCAGCGCCTCGACGGCGAGGGCGGCATCGCCCCCGGTCATCGTCTCGAGCTGGCTTACGTCCAGTGCGGCCATGGCGGTCTCCCGCTTGTCCTTCCCTGGGCCCGGCCGGGCCCGTTCCACATCAGGCCATGCGCCGGGTAATGGCAGGTTAAGCGCGTCCCTGAATGGAGCTTTCGGGGGCTTCCTTGGGAGGCTTCAGGGGGGCTTCCTGAATGGGGCATTCATCAGCGCTTCAAGCGGGAATCGCGACAGTCCGGGCCGTCCGGCCCCGCAGGGGGCGTCCAGGGGAGAGCTCTCCGATGCTGCGCCAGCTTGTACTCAGCCTTGCCGCCGCCGGCCTGGTGCTGGCCAGCGCCGCCGAACCCGCTTTCGCCGACCGCGGCAACCGGGGCGGCGACCGCAACCGCAACTGGGACCGCGGCCGGGACCGCGACCACAACCGCGACTGGAATGATCACGACCGGCGCGACTACCGGCGCCACGACCGCGACTGGAACCTCAACATCTGGATTCCCTACCGCGGCTACGACTACCGGCCCCGATACGACTACTATCGGTATCGCGAGCCGGCTTATTATAACGCCTGGGGCCTCGCCCCCTACGCCTGCCGCGTCGATATCGAGGTCGATTACTGGTACGGCCGCCGCGCGGACATCCAGGTGCGCCGCTGCGCCAACCGCTATGGCGAGGTCTACATCGTCCAGGGCGCCCAGCGCCTGTGGCGATACCGGTAAGAACCGTCACCGCCGCGCCGCACAGTCCCCGCATTCCGCGGGCCATGCCGAATTTTTGCCTTGATGCGGAGCGATAACCGCCGCACAACTTTCCGGGTAAGGGGTCAGCCCGATGATCGAGGTCATTGTAGGTTTCCGGGATGCGGTTTTCGCGGCTCTGGTCGCGTGGACGGGCGCTGGCGAGGCCACCAGTCCTCAGGCCGCCAAGGACAAGGACACACCGCGTGGAAAACCCGCGTCGATCGAAAAGCCGATCGAGCACCCCTCGCCTAAAGTCTACTGACGCCATTTTGTCGGGAATCTTGCCGCACCGCGGCTCAGCCGGGGTCAAACACCCTGTTTGTCTTGACGATTTGATTTCCGAAACGAGTTTTCAGGCTGATAACCGCCTCTTTTCAATGCGGCCGGGTACTTGCACTATCAGTTCGTATTTCGCCGCTGCGCCAGCTTGAGGCGCGTGTTCGCCATAGTGAATCGATCAGCCTGACAACATGAACGACCTCCTCGACCGAAAACCGCAGAACCGGGTCCGCACGCAGCTGGAAGCCGCGCGCACCGCTGGCTACTGGATGCCCTGGGCCGGGGCGGGCCTTGCCGCCCTGCTCGTCGCCGGGATCCTGGTATGGGTTATCGCCTCTTTCGGGTTCACGGCGCTGTTCGCCCAGCCCCCCGCCGTCCTCGCCGGCGGCCTCGCCGCCATCGTCACCCCGGGCATCGCCCTGATCTGCGCCGGCATCATGGCGCGCGAGAGCTCGCGCTCCGCCGAAGCCAACGCCGTGGTGCTGACGTCGGCGCGCATGCTGCTCGAGCCGGCCGAAACCGTGCGCGACGAGATCACCTCGACCGCACAGGCGGTCACGCGCGAGGCCGACAACGTTAACCGCATCCTCGGCGAGACGCGCAACCGCCTCGACGGGCTGAAGCGCGAGATCGAATCCAGCGTCGTCTCCGCCCTCAAGGCCGCGGAAATCGTCCGCACCGACAGCGAAGTGCTGGTCAGCAAGATGGCGTCCGAACGCCAGAGCATGACGCAGCTTGCCGAGTCGCTGCGCAACCAGTCCGAGTCGCTCGCCAAGGCGATCCCGCGCCACGCCCAGATGCTGTCCGAAGCCGCGCGCGCGGCGCAGGACCAGGTGCGCAAGGCCGACGAGACGCTCGACTCGCGCCTGCGCAGCCTCGAAGACACCGCCACCCAGCTGTCGCAGCGCATCTCGCAGCTCGACACGATGGGCGCCGAAAGCCGCAAGCGGGCGCAGAATCTCGGCGGGGCGCTGATGCGCCTCGACGAACAGCTGGTGCAGTCGACCCGCATGGTGGAAAGCGCGACCAAGGCGGGCGAGCTCGCCGCCGCGGCGACCAAGTCGACGGCCGAATCCCTGCGCGACGCCGTGTCGGATGCGCTCGGCTCCGCGCTGAAGGCGACCGAGACGATCAACGCCCGTTCCGCCCAGGCGTCTGAGGATGCGCACGTCGCCATGGTCAAGCTGAAGGAGACCGGCCTGCAGGCCGAGGCGACGACGCGCGCCGCCACGCTCGCGGCGCAGGCCCAGGCGGCCGAGACCGAGCAGCGCATCAACCAGCTTTCGGAATTCCTGTTCCGCGCCGCCACCAAAGCGACGACGACGGCGGAAAACGGCCTCGAACGGGCCCGCCAGCGCATCGAACAGGCCTCGCAGCTCGTCACGCAGATGAGGGAAGAGGCCGCCGCCCGCGAGCAACAGAAGCCTTTGTTCGCGAACAACCCGCCCGCCCGTGCGCCGCTGCTCGAGCCTTCGCCTGAACCGGTCGCAGCCGCGCCTATGATGGAAGAGTTCGTGCTCAACCGTCCGGCGACGACGTTTGTCGAGCGGTCTTCGGCGCCTGCCGCGCTGCGTCCCGAGCCCGCGCCGGAACGCACGCCCGAGCGCGCCAACGGCCCCGAGCGCGCCAACGGCAATGGCTATCGCCCGACCTTGTTCATGCCCCCTGCGCCCGAGCCGGAAAAGCTTCGACCGAGCGCGCCCAAGCCGACCGCTTCCAGCAGCTTCGACAACGGCATGCGCGATTCCGGCGCAGGCGAAGAGCTGGTGCTGCAGCACATTACGTCGGCGCGCCGCCCGGCTGCGCCCGCGCCGCAACCTCTGCAGACATCGCAGCCCCTGCAGCTGCGACCGACCTTCTCTGAAACGGCCGCTCCGGCGGAGGATTCCGGCGCTGCGTCGATGTCCTGGCGCGACCTGCTGACCGGCATCGAGGACATGCCCGCCCAGGTGCGCGACCAAAGCGCCGGCCAGATGATCGACCGGCTGGATCGCGCCGGCGTGCAGCTCGGCGTGGTGAAGGCGTCCGACCTGCGCCGCATCGCTTCGGCGGCGCACCAGGGCGAGCGCCACCGCCGCCGCGCCATCCGCGATGTCGCTCCCGGCGAGATCCAGCGCGTCGCGCGCCTGCTCGACGCCGACCGCGACCTGCAGACGGCCGCCCGCACCTTCATCAATTCGGAAGAGCCGGATGCGCTGCGCACGCTCGCGATTTCAGAGCGCGCCCGCGAGGACGCCCATCCGCGCCTGTCGGCCTACCTGCTGCTCGACGCGGCGCTGGGCGCGACGGCCTGATCGACTGGCTGATGCTGTAAGAACTGGAAGCGCCAGGCGTTAGTTCGCCGGGGCCGCTTTCGGCAATGCGTTCCTGGCGGCGAAGGCGGCGACCTGGTCGGCGACCGACTGGGCGGCAAGAGCCATTGCGGCGGCGCGGGCGCGGGGCGCGCGATCCGACGGGGCGCCGGTAGCCGTCAACGTCTGTTGCGCCACGACGCGGCGCGTCGTCGAATCCATCAGGCTGACGATGACCTCGACCTTCACCGGCGCAGTGTCCCGGCCGGCCGCCATGTCAACGATGCGCCAGCGCACGTCGTAATCGACGCGGGCGCCTTGCTGGGCGGTGACGGCCCGGCCCGGCCCCCCGGCCTTGGACAGGGAGTCCACGACCGCGTTCTGCAACAGGCGCGGGGCGGTATCGACCCAGCGGACCTCGCCCAGATAGACCACCTCCTGGTCGGTGCGGACCGCGATGTCGACGCCGGCGAAGGCGCGCGTGGAATCTGGAGGATAAACCGCGACGTCCGCGCGCAGCGGATCGGCCGGGGCAACGGCGCGGTCAGCCGGAAGGGAGATCAGGGCGGAGGGAATCTGCGGCTCGGGCAACACCGAGAGGCAGCCCCCGGCGGCGAGGCAGAGCGACACGGCGGCAGCCAGGCGAACCTTCATAGTCATCTCCTACTCGACCGGCTGCGGCTGGCGATAGACCAAGCGGCTGGGATCCTGCTCGAGTTCGCCGATCACGCTCTGCAGACGCAGCACCAGGCCGGAAAGATCGCCTGCCGTGGTCGTGAGCTGCTCGAGCGTGCGGCTGGCGGCCGGGGTCACATCCCGATTGATCTGCGAGACCGTGTTGTTGACGCTGGCCATCGCGCGGCGGGTGTCTTCGACGACGGGGCCGATATTCTGAAGGATCTGCTTCGCGTCGGCGATGATCTGCTTCACATCGGCATCGGACTCCTTGACGAGCGTGTCGATCGACTTGCTGGCGGATTCGATCGATGCGGCGGCCTTGTTGAGCGAGGTCAGGGCGGACTGGGCGGTGTCGATCAGGCCGCCGTTGCGGGCGAGCTTGTCGGTCGCCGTGTCGATGTTGGCGAGGATGGCGGAGACATGCGCGATGTTCTCATCCGACAGCGCCTCGTTGACGCGGTTAATCGTCTTGCCGGTAACCGTGAGAAGGTCCTGGCCGCCCTGGAAGAGTTCGTCCAGCGCGGTGCGGCTGGTCTTGATGACGGGCGGCGCCTTGAAGTCTTCCGCGACCAGCAGCGGCTGGTTCGGATCGCCCGCGAGGATCTGGATGAAGGTGACGCCCGTGATGCCGAGAAAGTTGAGCTGGGCGATCGAGTCGGTGCGGACCGGCGTCTGGCTGTCGACGCGGATGCGGGCGATGACGCGGTTGGGGTCCTGCCGGTCGAGCGACAGGCGCTGGACCTCGCCGACCTTGATGCCGTTGAAGCGCACCTCGCCGCCTTCGGTAAGGCCGTTGACCGGGCCCTCGAACACGACGTCGTAGGTGGCGTAGCTGCGGTTAAGCGGCGTGCCGGCGATCCACAGCGTGAACAGCATCAGGGCCGCCGCCGCGAGGAGCACGAAGGCGCCGATCAGCACATAGTTGGCGCGCGTTTCCATCTACCTCACCGCCGCCCTGCCCCGGGGGCCTGAAAAATACTCTTGAATCCACGGATGGGGGTTCTTTCGAACCTCCGCCAGTGGTCCGATTGCAAGCACCTTGCCGTCGCTGAGCACCGCGACGCGGTCGCAGATGGCGACCAGCGTGTCGAGGTCGTGCGTGACAAGGAAGACGGTTAACCCCAGCGCGCGGCTGAGCGAGTGGACCAGCTGGTCGAACTTCTCGGCGCCGATCGGATCGAGGCCCGCGGTCGGCTCGTCGAGGAAGACCAGGTCGGGATCGAGCGCCAGGGCGCGCGCGAGGGCCGCGCGCTTGCGCATGCCGCCGGAAAGATCGGCCGGGCGCTTGGCGGCAGCGTCGAGCTCGAGGCCGGCGAGGCGGATCTTGAGGTCGGCCAGTTCGCGCATCAGCGGCTTGGGAACGTTGGTGTGCTCGATCATCGGCGCCATGACGTTCTCGCGGACGGTCAGGGTCGAGAACAGGGCGCCGTCCTGGAACATGACGCCCCAGCGCCGTTCGATACGGCTTCGCTCCTCGCGCGAAAGATCGTCAAGGCGCTTGCCGAACACCTCGATCTCGGCCTTCACCGGCTTGTTGAGGCCGACGATGGAGCGCAGCAGCACCGACTTGCCGGTGCCCGAGCCGCCGATGACGCCCAGCACTTCGCCCTTCATCACGTCGAGATCGAGATCCTCATGGACGGTGTGCGAGCCGAAACGGTTGGTAAGGCCGCGCACCCGGATCACCACCTCGGCGGCGTCCGCGTTCTTGGCTGCATCGAGGGCGGCGTCGTAGCTCATCAGACGTCCAGGAAGTAGTAGAGGACGGCGAACATCGCATCGAGCGCGATGACAAGGAAAATCGACTGGACCACCGAAGAGGTGGTGCGGCGACCGAGCGAGACGACATCGCCCTCGACGAGCATCCCCTGACGGCAGCCGACGAGGGCGATGACGATGGCGAAGACGGGCGTCTTGACGATGCCGACCCAGAAATGCTGCTCGGGCACCACGTCCTTGAAGCGCTCGATGAACAGCGTCGGCGAGATGCCCATCGCGGTCCACGCCGCGATCAGGCCGCCGCCGATGCCGGCGATGGTGGCGGCGAAGGTGAGCAGCGGCGTCATCACAAGCAAGGCAATTAGCCGGGGGGCGACGAGCGCTTCCATCGGATCGAGCCCGATGGTGCGCATGGCGTCGATCTCCTGGCGCATCTTCATGGCGCCGATCTGGGCGGTGAAGGCGCTGTCGGTCCGGCCGGCGAGGAGGATGGCGGTCAGGACTGCGCCGAACTCGCGCAGCATGCCGATGCCCACCAGTTCGACGGTGAACACCGACGCGTTGAACATCGCCAGCAGGTTCGCGCCGATGAACGCGATGACGAGGCCGATGAAGAAGGAGAGGAAGGAGACGATCGGCAGCGCATCGAGACCCGCCTCCTCCATCACGGAAACCACGGAGGTCCAGCGGATGCGGCGGGGGTTCATCACCAGCCGGCCCATGGTCGCCATGGTCTCGCCGATGAAGGACAGGATGCCGAGCAATTCGCGCCACGCATCGACGGCGCCGTGACCGGCGCGGTCGAGGAGGGCGATGAAGCCGGGCGGTCGTATGGGATCCGGGGGGGCAGCCGGACTGGCGCGTCGCACCTCGGCGAGCAGGCGCTCGACGGAGGGGTGTTTGCCCCTGATCGGAATAGGGTTGTCATTGCCCTGCAGCGCGCCGAGCGCACGGTCGATCAGATAGGCGCCCGAGGTATCGATCCGCTCCAGACTGGTGACGTCGAGCGTGGCGTCGTGACGAACCTTGGACGCGCGAAGGTCATTTTCGACGCGTGCAATTGTCCAAATGGTCCATTCGCCCGCAACGGAAAGAACTTGCTTTCCGTCATCGGCCGTTTCCACCTGAAATCTTGTCGAGTTCAGCGCCATTTTCCGGTTCTACAGTAGAAACGTATAGCAAATACCAAACGCGACTACGCGGCGATGGTTTTCCCTTAAGAGTTGCAGGACCGGCGTTGCGGAATAAGCCCACCCGTCCCTCGCTTTCCTTTCCTTTACCTTGGTAGAACGGGCTCCGGCCGCGAGGAGATCCCCGATGCGCACCTTGGTGCTTGTTGCAGCTGTCTGCGGGTTCCTGCTGGTGGCGGCGGGGGCGATTGGCGCTCATGCGGTCCCGATCGAGGCGGCCGGGCGGTGGGACGGCGCTCTGGTGTTCGGGTTCGTGCACACTTTGGCGACACTTGCCGCAGCCCTCCTGCCCTTGCCGGGCCGGCTGCGGTTAGCTTCGGGCGGCGCCTTCCTGACAGGTGTCGCACTCTTCTCAGGCATCCAGATCGCCAAGATGCTGTCGCAGGCGGACGGGGCCTCGCCATTCGATGCGCTGACCATGCTCGTGCCGGTCGGCGGCGTCGCCTTGATGGCCGGGTGGGTTCTGCTGGGATTGGCGGCCATGCTGTCGGGCCGCGCGAAAGATCTACCTTAGGGGGCAGCCTAGGTGTTCGGGTCGTCGGTCCGGATCGAGGCCAGCTCGTCGGCGGTCGCCCTTGCGGCCGTAAGGGCGTCATCCAGCGGGGTCAGCTCGAGGCTGATCTGGTATTCGCGGTTAGAGCGCTTGTTCACCTCGGTCAGCGCATCCGAGAAGGAATCGCGCGCCTGGCGTGCGTGAATCAGCGCCCGCTCGAACTGCTGGACGTCTTCCTTGCCCGGGCGTGTCTTGCCAACAAGGCTGCGGGCCAGCGCGTTGAGGTCCGAAAGCCCGCGCGTCGTGTCGTTCATGTCCGAGCGTACGCGGCTGACGACGGAGGCGGGTGCGGAACGATCGGCGCCGATCTTCCGCCAGTAGGCGTTCTTGTTGTTGCTATTGCCGGTAAGGATGTTGGCCAGGCTGCCGAAGGAGGTCTCGCCGGTCGCAAGGCCTTTTGCCCGCGCTTCCTCACAATAGACCTCGGAGGCGCGATGGAGCACGGACTGCTCCTTCGTCAGGGAGATTTCAGCATCTGTTGAAGGTTCGTAGACCGAAACGGTGGCGCACCCGCCCAGAGGGGCGAGCAAGGCAATCAACAGGAAGGCTACACGCGGTCCCGACACCGAACCAGTTCCCGAAAGTTCGAGGCATCTCAGGTTGTTATAGATGCGTCGCATTCAAAAGGCGAGCCGCCGGGGTGAATTGGGTTTGACCTAAGGATGATGGCCGGTAGATGAAGCAATCATGAACGAAGACCGCTCCCGACGCTCGCTCTACCCCTCCCTGGAACCGCGCCGGACCGGGCGACTGGCCGTAAGCGGCCTGCATGAACTCTATTGGGAGGAAAGCGGCCATCCTGATGGTTTACCAGTCGTTGCGCTGCATGGCGGACCCGGCGGCGGCTCCAGTCCGGAGATGCGGCGCTTCTTCGATCCGAAGCGCTATCGCATCATCCTGTTCGACCAGCGCGGCTGCGGCCGCTCGACCCCGCACTCCGAACTTCGCGAGAACACGACGTGGGATCTGGTCCGCGACATAGAGACGCTCCGCGCCCATCTCGGCGTCAAGAAGTGGATGGTGTTCGGCGGATCGTGGGGCTCGACGCTCGCCCTCGCCTACGCCGCCATGCACCGCAAGCAGGTGCTCGGCCTCTTGCTGCGCGGGGTGTTCCTGCTGAAGGCCAGCGAGATCCGCTGGTTCTACCAGGATGGCGCCAGCAACATCTTCCCCGACGCGTTCGACCGCTATGTCGCGCCGATCCCGCCTGAGGAGCGCAGCGACCTCTTGAAGGCTTTCTACAAGCGCCTCACCGGCAAGAACGCCGCGGCGCGCGCCGAAGCCGCCGCCGCGTGGGCGCGGTGGGAGGGCGAGACGCTGTCGATCCTCGGGCCCAAACAGCGCCCGCCGCGATTCGACGAGGCGGACTTCCTCGACGCCTTCGCACGCATCGAGTGCCACTACTTCCACAACAAGGGCTTCTTCGAGAGCGATGGCTGGCTGCTCGACGCCGCCGCCAAATTCGGCGACCTGCCGGGCATCATCGTCCATGGCCGATACGACGTGGTGACGCCCCTGTCCTCGGCCTGGGCGCTCAACAAGGTGTGGCCGAAGTCGGTGCTGCGCATCGTGCCCGACGCAGGACACTCCTCGCTGGAGCCCGGCATCGTCAGCGAGCTGGTGAAGGCCAGCGACATGCTGGTGGAGAAACTCGGCTAGACTCAAAGGCCACATCGTGTCCGACGGTAGCACGAAGACGATCGCACGCTGGCTGCTGCTCATCATTGCCTTATCCGCCGCCCTTGCTGCGGCGATGCTTTTCTTCCGGCCAGGGTTCGATGGCGTTGGCGGAATCCGCGAGCGGCGGCTCGAAAGCATCCGCGCGGAGATGGCCGCAAGCGGCCTGCATCTCGGCGACCCCGTCTTTATGCGTATCTTCAAGGAATCTGACGAACTCGAACTCTGGGTGAAATCCGACGCCGCGTATGCGCTCTACAAGATCTTTCCGATTTGCACCTGGTCAGGCGGCCTCGGCCCGAAGCTGCGGGAGGGCGACGGACAATCGCCCGAAGGCTTCTACAGCGTCGCGCGCGGTCAGATGAATCCCAAGAGCCGGTACCACCTCTCCTTCGATCTTGGCTTCCCGAACGCCTTCGACCGCTCGCAGGGCCGAACCGGCAGCTTCCTCATGGTGCACGGCAGCTGCGTCTCCATAGGCTGCTACGCAATGACTGACGCCGGCATCGAGGAGATATGGCTGATCGCCGATGAAGCCCTAAAGGCCGGTCAGCGCGAATTCCCTGTTCACGCCTTTCCGTTTCGCATGACCGACGAAGCGCTGGCCAACCACGCCGGCTCGCAGTGGTTGCCCTTCTGGGGCGCGCTCAAGATCGGTCATGACCGGTTCGAGGCGAGGCGCATTCCGCCAGCAGTCAGCGTCGCCAATGGCGCCTATGTGATCAACTGAACTTCAGGCGTCGGCCTGCGCACACGGCTCACGCGCCAAAACCGGCTTCGCGCATCTTCTCCCCTATGCCGAGGACAAGGATGAGGCCGATAGAGATCGGGATCACCCAGCGAACCACCGGCCGCCAGACGCGGAAGAACCCGTTGCCGAGCTCGGTCTGCATCATCTTCTTGTCGATCACCCAGCCGGCGAAGACTGCGGTCAGCAAGCCGCCGAGCGGCATCAGCAGAGACGCGGTCACGAAGTCGACGAAGCCGATATATTCCCGCGAGAAGATGTAGCCGGCGCCGATGACGAAAGCGGCGAACCCGACGCCCGCGGCTGCGCCCCAGCGGGTGACGCCGGTGCGCTCGTCCAGCCACGACACCGCGACCTCCATCAGCGAGATCGACGAGGCCAGGGCCGCGAACAGCGCCAACAGGAAGAACGCTCCGCCGACGATGTGGCCGAACGGCATGGCCGCAAGCCCGATCGGCAGGTTGACGAACAGGAGGCTGAAGCCCGAGCCGGGGTCGCTGCCCACCGCGAACACCAGCGAGAAGACCGTCAGCGCCACGACCAGCGCAACCGCCGTGTCCGCGCCCGCGACGATCGCCGCCGAGCGCGGCACGTTGGCGTCGCCCTTCAGATAGGCGCCGTAGGTGATCATCACCGCGGCGCCCACGCCGGTTGCGAAGAAGGACTGCGCCAGCGCATCGAGCAGCATGGCGAAGGAGAAATCCTCAGCCCGCACGTTTGTGAGGAAGCCGATCGCCTCGCCGAACGCGCCTTCTGTCGCGGAGAAGACGAGCAGGACCAGGAACAGGAGGACGAACAGCGGCATCAGGATGGTCGAGGCGCGCTCGATCCCGCGCTTGACGCCCTGCCCGACCACAACGACCGCCGCGCCGAGGAAGATGGCGAGGCACAAAAGGAGGCGCGGCAGGTCGGACGTCACCTGCTCGAAGCGCTGGGCCGAAACATCGACCGAGCCGACGCCGGCGGCGAAGTCGCCCGAGAAGGCGATCGGCACATAGGCCATGAACCAGGACGAGACGACCGAGTAGAAGGTGAGGATGAAGAACGCCGCGAGCATGCCGAGCCAGGCCAGCCCGCCCCACAGCTCGCTCTTGCCGGACGCCCGCGCCAGCGCCTGCACGCTTTCGACGGCGGAGTGTCCCGACCGGCGGCCGATGGCGTATTCGGCCGCGAGCAGCGGGAACGCGATCAGCGCGATGAAGCCGAGATAGGCGATGACGAAAGCGCCGCCGCCATTCTCGCCGGTAGTGTAGGTGAAGCGCCAGATATTGCCGAGGCCGACGGATGAGCCGACCGCGGCCATGATGAAGCCGAAGCGCGAGGACCATGTCTCGCTCTTGCGATCGACGCGTCCCGCTATCGTCATTGGGTCTTTGCCCCTTCTTGGCCCGGCCTCATCCGCCTCGTCCGGCCTGGGACTTCGCCCGGCCGGAAGCCGGAATCAGAACAGGCCGCGAAGGGTCATATCGTTCGCGCGGTTGAGGTGTACAGCCATCAACAGACCGAATCCCACCATGACCGTCACAATAACCGTGCCGCCATACGAGATTAGCGGCAATGGGATTCCAACGACCGGCAGCAGACCTATGACCATTCCGATATTGATGAAGACATAGAGCGCCAGCGTCGAGACGAAGCCCGCCGCCGCCAGCCCCCCGAAGGCGCTGCGTGAATTGCCGGCGATGCTCATGCCCTGGAGCAGCGCAACGCCCCACGCGACCAGGACGGCCAGCGAACCGAAGAAGCCGAATTCCTCGGCAACAATCGTGAAGATGAAGTCGGTGTGCTGTTCGGGAATGTAGTCGAGCTCCTTCTGGGCGCCTTCCATGAAGCCCTTTCCGGCGAGGCCGCCGGAGCCGACTGCGATAAGGCCCTGCTGGAGCTGGTAGCCGGCGCCGAGCGGATCGGCTTCCGGGTTGAACATCGTCTCGATGCGCTGGCGCTGGTAGTCGTGCAGCGCGAAGAAGAAGGCAAGCGGCGTCGCGATGGCGACAACCGCAAGCAGGCCGACGACGACACGCAGGCTGATGCCGGCGAAAAAGATCACGGCGCAACCGGTGCCCAGGACCATCAGCGCGGTGCCGAGGTCGGGCTGGCGGAGAATGAGGGCGACAGGGATGCCGACGATGATCAGCGCCCAGATGTGGACCCAGAGCGCGTTGCGGCCGGCCGAGAACATCTGGTGATAGTAGCGCGCCAGGGCGATCGGGACGGCGAGCTTCATCAGCTCGGACGGCTGGAGGCGGATCGGGCCGAGCTGCAGCCAGCGTTCGGCGCCGTTGACGACGACGCCGGCGACGTCGACGCCGATCAGCATGATGACGCCGATGAAGTAGGCGGGATAGGCCAGCGCGGCCCACAGCCTCAGCGGCAGGAGAGCCACAACCAGGGCCACCACCAGCATCATCGCAAAGCGGGTGGCGTGGTTGAAGGCGAGGTCGGCGTGGATGTCCGGCAGGCCGGTCTGCAGGTTGTGCGCGCTGGACGCCGCCGAGAACAGGATCAGCGTGCCGAACGCCGCGATCGCGATGATCGTCAGCAGCAGGAACCAGTGCAGCTGGGTCAGCTTGTAGATCAGGCTGTCCTTGCGCAGCATCATTTCAAGGCCGCTCCCACAGCGGAGGCGACTTCCTGCTTCTGCGGCACGAACGGCTTGAGCGCGCCCGGATCGTATTTCAGCGCGTGGGCGAGGATGTCCTTGGCGAACGGCGCGGCGACGCTGGAGCCCGATCCGCCGTGCTCTACGACGATGGCGCAGGCATAGCGCGGCTTATCAGTCGGGGCGTAGGCCACAAAGAGCGCGTGGTCGCGCATCTTCCAGTCGAGCTTGTCGTTCGCGATCGCCTTGCCCTTCGAGTCGCGCTCTTCCATGCGGATGACGCGCACCTGCGCCGAGCCGGATTTGCCGGCCATATGGGCGCCGGTGTAGGGCGCGGGCAATTCATTGTTCGGGTCGAGATTCTGCTGGCGCGTGGCTGTGCCGCCATGGGTGACGGCGAACATGCCGTCGCGCACGAGCTCCAGCGTCTTCTCCGAGATCTCGCCGAGTTCGCGGATGGTCTGGTCAGGCGTCGGAATGCCGCTGGCGATCAGCTTGGGGTTGGGCACGGAGTGGCCGCCGGCGATGCGCGAGCACATCACGGCAAGCTGGAACGGCGTCGACGTCACATAGCCCTGACCGATGCCGGCGCTGATGGTGTCGCCGTCGTACCACTTCTCCTTGACGTTGGCGCGCTTCCACTCGTCGTTCGGCACCGACCCGGCTTTGCCGCCGGTGATGCCGAGCATGTAGTTGTGGCCGAGGCCGAACTTCTTTGCCATCTCGGCGATCTTCTCGATGCCGGTGCGGCGCGCGGCTTCGTAGAAGTAGCAGTCGCACGACTGCGCCATGCCGCTGCGCAGGCTGACCCAGCCGTGGCCCTCCGGCTTGTGGCAGTGATAGAAGCGGTTGTAGTACCAGGCGCGGCCCGAGCAGGACACCTTGTCCTCGGGCTTCATCGCGCCGGATTCGAGTGCGGCGGCCGCCACCACGATCTTGAACGTCGAGCCCGGCGGATAAACGCCGTCATAGGCCTTGTGGTAGAGCGGGTTGCGCTCGTCCTCGCGCAGCGCCCTGTACGGCGCCGCCGCAATGCCTGACACGAACAGGTTCGGATCCGGCGCGGGCGTCGACATCATGCAGACGACTTCGCCCGTCGCGATATCGATCACCACCGCGCTGCCCGCCTCGTTGCCGAAGCGCTGGATGGCGTAGTTCTGCAGCGCGGCGTCGAGCGCCAGCACGGTCTCCGTGCCCGGCTTGCCGGAGATGTCCTCGCTCGGCAGGCGGTCGATCACGCGGCCCGACGCATTGACCAGCACGCGCAGCTTGCCCGGTTCGCCCTTGAGCTGGGTCTCGCCGTTGGCCTCGAGGCCGATCTTGCCGACGCGCATGGCGGGGTGCTTGTACAGCCGTCGGATCGTCTTGACGCGGGCATCGCCTGCTGGCGAATCCGGGCTCTCGCCCGACAGCGCCAGCTCGGTCTCGATCATCCGCATGATGTCTTTGTCGTTGGCTTTCGCGACATAGCCGATCGTATGGTAGAAGGCGCCCTGCAGCGGATAGGAGCGAAGCTCGCCCACCTCGGCGTTCACGCCTTCGAGCTCCGGCGCCATCACGTTGACCTGCGCGAACTCCTCCCACGTCAGGTCGTCAGCGACGAGAATGTCGATGAAGCCCGGCTGGTTGGCGGCGTCCTGCAGGATCGAGCGCTTCTTCGAATCCGACAGCTGCAGCACTTTGGCGAGCTGGTCGACGACATCGGCCACGGTGCGCGGCTTGCGGATCTGCTCCCGGCGCAGCGTCACGTAGAAGTTGCGCTTAGAGCCCGCGAGAATGCGTCCGGTGCGGTCATAGATCGTGCCGCGATGCGGCGGCGCCGGCTCGAGCCGGATACGGTTTTCGGTCGCCTTCGAATCGAACTCCGCGGCGCGGAAAATCTGCAGCTCGGCGAGGCGCGCCGTCAGGCCCGCGAAGGCGATGCCGCCGCCGAGCAGGAAGAGGCTCCGGCGGGAGGGAAACTGATTGCGCCAATCCTTGCTCATTTCACTGCGCTCATCGTCTGGCGACCCGAATGCTGGCAGGCACGATCAGATAGCGCGCCAGCGGATAGAAGGCCGCCGTCACCAGGAAGTCCGCCATGAATCCCGCACGCGCGAAGCCGGGATGACCGGCAATGCCGCCGGCGACGCCCAGCGCGATCGCGGCGACGACGAGGCCGCCGACGACGGCTACGCCCTCTGCGAACACGACCGGCACCGGCGGCTGCCGGTCCCACGCCACAAGAGCGACGCCATAGGCGCACAGCAGGGCGAGCGGCCATGCGCCGATCGGCGCTTCACCGACAAAGTCCATGAACACGCCCAGCAGGATGAGGCAGATCGCCACCCAGACCGACAGGCCGAAGGAGGCGAGCCCCGCGGCCAACCAGAGCCCGGCGACCGGCCACCACAGTCCGCCCAGCGCCGTCTGCATGCCGAAAGCCGTCCAGAACCCGGCAAGCATCGTGACGAGAAGCACCCACACGCGCCACGGCCAGGTCATTGCGCGCCTCCCTGCCCGGCCGGCGTCGCTGGCGGCGCAGCGGGCGTTGTCGCCGGCGCGGCAGCAGGCGCCGGTGTCGCCGGACGCGGCGCCGTAGTCTGCGGCGGCGCGCGCGGCGTTGTCTGCGCCGCTGCGGGCGGCGTCGCCGTTGCGACGGGCGCGGCGGACGTCATCAGCGTGCGGTCGTTGTTGGGCTGCGGCAGGCCGCTGAGCGAGGGGGCGACTTCAGGGGCGGCGAAATCCGGCGGCGGGGCGAGGCGGACGAAGTCGACTGGCCCGTCGTGCATGGTCAGGTCGACGCGCCACTCATCGCCTTCCTTGCGGGCGCGGCCGACGCGCACGCCGAGCGGCATCTGGCCGTCATCGCCCGAGGTCACCCACATCTCGCCTTCGATGATCTTGTCCGGCGTTTCCGGCTGGGTCAGGCGCGCGCCCGCGACGCTGTCGCCGACCAGCAGCGCGCGGTCGCCGGACTGCGAACCCATCACCGGGATACGACTGTTGAAGTCGGTAACCAGAAGAATGCGGGAGGTATATTCGCCGACGCGCACGACGCGGCCGACCAGGCCGTTCTCGTTGACTGCGGCATAGCCTTCCCGGATGCCGTCGGCCGATCCGGCGTTGGCGATGCGGGTGGCGGCGAAAGGCCCGTTCTCTTCGGCGACGACACGGGCCATCACGGACTGGCCCTGGGTTTCGCCCACAAGGTCGAGCAGCTTTTCATAGCGCTCCATGCGGAGCGCCATGGTCTCGGCGAGATCCTTCCAGCGCTGCAGGTCGCGCACCTGCCCTTCGAGTTCGGCGATGCGCGCTGCGTCTTCCCTGTTGCGGCCGAAGCCGATCGACCAGGAGGCCGCGCCCGAGGAGAAGGTCGTGAGGTTTGCGGTGACGCCGTCCATCGAACGGCGGGAAACGTCGATGCCGCCGCGGACCGTCGAAGAGGTCTGGATGGCGAGGACGCCGATCATCGAAATACCGAGGCCGACGACGACCGCCCGCGCTCCTACGCGCGGCTCTCCTGATCGTCTGCGACCATACCAGGCCATTCAACTCGCTCCTTGCGGCCTCACCACCGCAGGCGCGTCTGCCGCTGGAGACTAAACCTCCGGGGCGAGCACGCCCTTCATCTTGTCGAGGTTCTCGAGCACTTTGCCCGACCCGAGCACGACGCATTTCAGCGGGTCTTCGGCGACCGTCACGGGCAGGCCAGTACGCTCGCGCAGAACCACGTCGAGATTCCGCAACAGGGCGCCCCCACCCGTCAAGACAATACCTTTGTCGACGATGTCGGCGGCGAGCTCCGGCGGCATGGCTTCAAGGGCGGTTTTCACTGAATCTACAATCTGCTGCACCGGCTCCGACAAGGCCTTGGCGACCATGGCCTCGGTGATCTCGATTTCCTTGGGAACGCCGTTCATCAGGTCGCGGCCGCGGATGTCGAGCGACATGCCCTTGCCGTTCTCCGGCGTCTTGGCGGTGCCGATTTCCTTCTTGATGCGCTCGGCGGAAGCCTCGCCGATCAGGAGGTTCTCCTCGCGGCGCAAGTAATTGACGATGGCGTCGTCCATCTTGTCGCCGCCGACACGCACCGAGCGCGAATACACCAGGCCGCCGAGCGACAGGACGGCGACCTCGGTCGTTCCGCCGCCGATATCGACCACCATTGAGCCCGAAGGTTCGTCGATCGGCAGGCCGGCGCCTATGGCTGCCGCCATAGGCTCATAAATAAGATGGACCGCTCTCGCGCCGGCCATCTGGGCCGACTGGTGGATGGCGCGGCGTTCGACCGGGGTCGCGCCGGCGGGCACGCAGATGATGATCACGGGCGCAATGAAGGAGCGGCGGACCTGCACCTTCTGGATGAAGCGCTTGATCATCTCCTCGGCGACTTCGAAGTCGGCGATGACGCCGTCGCGCATCGGGCGGACGGCTTCCATGTAGATCGGCGTCTTGCCAAGCATCTGCTTGGCTTCCTTGCCGACCGCGTGGACGACCTTGCGGCCGTTCTGGTTCACGTACGCAACGACCGAAGGCTCATCGAGCTGGACGCCGTGCCCTTTGACATAAACGAGGGTGTTTGCAGTACCGAGGTCAATCGCCATGTCGGTCGACATGAGACTGAAAAGTTTGCCAAGCATGGGAACGGGGCTCCTGATGCGCCCGGGCGATTCACTACGCGCGCAGTATTTGCTCCCCGTACAGTGTGTCGCGTTTCAATTTCACTAACGCAATAGGCGCCTGCCAATAAACTCTTGGCAGCCGGAACGCTGCGTGCCGTCACGGTTTTTTGGGCGAGCGAACGAACGTCAAACTGCATTCGGCTTCCCCAAGAAGTTAATTCCCTAAGGAAATATCGGTACGATGCGTACACTGTCGGTTTAGACCATTCTTTTCGCCGGGCTACTTGCCAGAGGGGTATCGGGCGCCGCCAATGGCCCCCATTCCGATGCAACTCTGCTCCTGCCCGCTCCAGCCGCAATGACCGACGCCGCCGCCGACGGCCCCATCGAGGCCCCGGGCGGGAGGTTTGCCGCCTTCCGTCACCGCTCCTTCGTTATCTATTGGCTGGCCCGCCTGCTGACGACGTTCGGGGCCCAGATCCTGTCGATCGCCGTCATCTGGCACATCTACGAGCTCACCAAGTCGGCGCTCTATACCGGCCTCGTCGGCCTCGTGCAGTTCCTACCGCTCGCCCTTCTGGTCCTGGTGACGGGCACCGCCGCCGACCAGTTCGGCCGCCGGCTCATCATGGGCCTGTCGATCGTTCTGGCTGCGATATGTGCCGCCGTGATGATGGCGCTGAGCGGCTTCGGGCTGATCACGCCCTATCTAATGCTGGCGATCCTGGCGGTGTTCGGCGTGGCGCGTGCCTTTCTGGGCCCGGCTTCGTCCTCACTGATCGTGGCGCTGGTGCCGACCCGGGATTTCGCCAACGCGGTCACCTGGAACTCCTCCGCCTGGCAGGCGGCGACCATTGTCGGACCGGCGGCAGGCGGCCTTCTGCTGACGCTGGGCGAGCCGGGCTTCATCGGCATGCTGCGCAACAACGGCATGGCCGAGCTCGCCTCGATCATGAACCACCGCGGACCGGAGATCGCGTATCTGGTCGCCTTCGTCTTCATGCTGATCGGCGCGATTTTGATCTTCGCGCTGCCCAAGCCGGGCGCGACGCCGCCGAAGGAGCGGCCGACGCTTTCCAACATGCTGGAGGGCTTCCGCTTCATTTGGAAGCAGAAGATCATTCTGGGCGCGATCTCGCTCGACCTGTTCGCCGTGCTGATGGGCGGCGTCGTCGCACTGCTTCCGATCTATGCGGAGGAAGTGCTGCACCTTGGACCCAGCGGTCTCGGCTGGCTGCGCGCGGCGCCGGGCATCGGGGCGATCACGGTGGCGGCGCTGCTCGCAATTTTCCCGATCAGGGACAATGCCGGCGTCATCATGTTCGTGTGCGTCGCGCTGTTCGGCATCTTCACCGTCGTGTTTGGCGTTTCGACCGTCGCATGGGTGTCGATCCTCGCCCTCGCCCTGCTCGGCGCGGCGGACATGGTGAGCGTGGTGGTGCGCGAGACGCTGCTGCAGCTCTGGACGCCGGACGATGTGCGGGGACGTGTGAACGCGGTGAATTCTGTGTTCGTCTCGGCCTCCAACGAGCTCGGCGAGTTCCGCGCCGGGACAATGGCGCACGCGATCGGCCCTGCGGCGCTGGGCGCCATTCCCGCCGTGGTGATCGGCGGCGTCGGCGCCATCGCGGTTGCCGGCATCTGGGCCTTCCTGTTCCCGCAGCTGCGCAAGGCGCGCTATCTCGACGGCCGCGAACAGGCTTGATGTTGATGGCGGGAGCGCCGGGCGCCTGCCCGGCACTGGGGATCAATGTACACCGGTTTTGCGGCTAGGCTTGGCCGGGCAGGCGCCCGGCGCTCCCCGCGTTCGACGCTTGCTGGCAGCTGCTGCGTCGCTACAACTTGCCTCCAAGAGAGCTGGAGGAAGACATGGCCTATTGGCTCGTGAAGTCGGAGCCCGAGGAGTTTTCCTGGGACGCGCAGATCAAGGCCGGCAAGAAGGGCACGCCGTGGACCGGCGTGCGCGCGCATCCGGCCAAGCAGAACCTCCAGAAGATGGCGAAGGGCGACAAGGCGTTCTTCTACCACACGGGCGAGGAGAAGCAGATCGTCGGCATCGTCGAGATCGCCAAGGCAGCCTATCCCGATCCGACGGCGGAGAAGGATTCGCCATGGGTCGTGGTCGATACGGTCGCGATCGAACCGCTGAAGACGCCGGTGACGCTGGCGCAGATCAAGGCGGACAAGACGCTTAGCGAGATGGTGCTGGTAAAGCTCGGCCGGCTTTCGGTGCAGCCGGTGACGGACGCGGAGTGGAAACACATCTGCAAGCTGGGCGGCGTGAAGGGTTGAGCCGGACCGGCATGTGGGACGCTCCCCGGGGTCACGCGCTGTGTTGACCCGCGCAGCCTGTCAGGAAAATGTCGTCGTCGAAGCTTAGGCGGGTATCCGGGCGGGTCGATCAAGCAGGAGCCAACCATGCCGACAATGCAACGATCGCTAAGCGCTTCTGGCCTGGCCCTCATTTTCGCCGGGACCGCGCATGCGGACTTGCCTGCGCTCAGCGACCCCAACTTTGTTCGCCTGGTCGTGACCGTCATGACCGTCGACCACCTAAAGCCGTTGTGCCGCGACGCCAGCGTGCAGCGCGACGTGTCGGGATGGGAAGCGGCAAACGGGGCTGCATCCATCCGCGCCGCTGTAGAGCAACTTCGCACCGCTCCAGCGACGTCGGCGACGATTGCCGGGACGGCGCGGGACATCGCCACGGGCATGGCGTCCGCTCCCGCGACGCCGTGCCAGAACCTGTCCGAAATGGTCGGCATGAAGGACTCGCAGTTCGCCCGTACGCAGCCGCGCCTGCTCAGACAGATTGCCGAAGCTTCAGGCGCGCCCGCTTCCCCCGCCCCGGCCGTCGTGGAGACTGCCGCGAAGAGTGGAGCGAAGCCGCCAGCGGAGCTGAACATGCGCGCCCGCGAGGTCGCCTCGAAGATCGAAGGCTTTGCATTCGACTTCATGGCGATGCCGGGCATCGGCGGCATGACGATGAGGGTGTTCCCCGTCGTACTTTTCAAGGACGGGCAGGCTCTAAAGGACATCGAAGCGCTGTCCTTCGCCGCCGGCCTTGAGGCGCACCAGCGGGCCAATCCAGATGACTGGACCAAATGGCGACGCGAAGCAGGACGCGTGCAAACCCAGACCAGCAAGGGCTGGAAGAACCTCCCGTTCAGGCCGGTCTACGACACGCTGCCCGACGGCTTCCGGCTCAATGGCAGGTACCAGTCGTTGAGCGGCGTGGGCAACACGGCCTACGGCGGCAGCGACTATGTGGCGGCCTGGTCGACGTTCGATTTCCTGTCAGACGGGCGCGTGGTGAAGGGCGGCGGCGCGGGTGGATATTCGTCCTTCCAGAGCGCCAGCACTGCGTTTTCCAGCGTGTCGCCCGACCGCCGCGGCCGCTATCGCGTGCAGGGGCTGACGCTCGAGATCAACTACGAGGATGGGTCGTCTGAACGCTATCTGATCGTCGCCGATCCCACGGAGCCGGGTGGCGCGATCTGGCTGGACGGCACGGGCTACACAATGAAGAACTAGGCGACGTCTTCCAGCCACGGCAGCATTTACGCCGCGACGCCCGTCGCCTTGGCTCGCCGCACTTCGAGCTTGTTGAGGGCATGCACGTAGGCGCGCGCGCTGGCCACGAGCGTGTCCGGATCGGACGCCTTGCCCGTCGCGACGAGCCCTTGGTCGGCGAGGCGGACGGAGACGGTCGCCTGAGCGTCGGTGCCCTCAGTGACGGCGTTCACCTGGTAGAGCTCCAGCACGGCGGTATGCGGGCAGAGCTGACGGATGCCGTTGAAGACGGCGTCGACCGGGCCGTTGCCTGTGGCCGCGGTCGAGCGGATTTCGCCCTCGATCGAGAGTTCGATCTCAGCCGATTGCGGGCCTTCGGTGCCGGCCACGACGCGCAACCTGGTGAGCGAGATCTTCTCCTCAGCGCCGGCCAGCTGGTCGTCGACCAGCGCGATGATGTCCTCGTCGAAGACGTGCTTCTTCTTGTCGGCGAGGTCCTTGAAGCGCTTGAAGGCGTCATTCAGCGTGACGGGGTCCAGCACGTAGCCCAGCGATTCCAGCTTGTCGCGGAAGGCGTTGCGGCCGGACAGCTTGCCCATGATCAGCGAAGTCGATGGCACGCCGACATCTTCCGGCTGCATGATCTCGTAGGTTTCGCGGTTCTTGAGCATGCCGTCCTGGTGGATGCCGCTTTCGTGCGCGAAGGCGTTCTTGCCGACGATGGCCTTGTTGTACTGCACCGGAAATCCGGTGATGGAGGAGACCATTTTGGAGGCGCGCGCGAGCTTCTGCGTCACCACCTCGGTGTAGAACGGCATCGAGTCGCCGCGTACTTTCAGCGCCATGACGACTTCTTCCAGCGCGGCGTTGCCGGCGCGCTCGCCCATGCCGTTGACGGCGCATTCGACCTGGCGGGCGCCATTGATCACCCCGGCCAGAGAGTTGGCGACGGCGAGGCCGAGATCGTTGTGGCAGTGCGTCGACCAGATGACTTTGTCCGAATCCGGAATGTTCTCGATCAGGCGGCGGATCAGCGCGCCGTATTCGGCCGGGTGCGAATAGCCGACAGTGTCCGGCACGTTGATGACCGTGGCGCCGGAATGGATCGCCACTTCGATCGCCTTGCAGAGGAAATCGAACTCGGTGCGGGTTGCATCTTCCGCCGACCATTCGACGTCGCCAACGAACTTGCGGCTATGCGTGACCGACGAGCCGATGGCTTCCAGCACGGCGTTCGGGCCCATGCGCAGCTTGTGCTTCATGTGGACGGGGCTGGTGGAGATGAAGGTGTGGATGCGCGGGTTCTTCGCCTTGCGCAACGCCTCCCCTGCCCGGTCGATGTCGGTGAGGGTGGAGCGGGCGAGCGTGCAGATCGACATGTCCTTGCACAGCTCGGCGATCTGGCTGACGCACTGATAGTCGCCTTCGGACGAGGCGGCGAAACCGGCCTCGCAGATGTCGACCTTCATCTCCTGGAGGAGTTCGGCCAGCTCGAGCTTTTCGCGCAGGGTCATGGATGCGCCGGGCGACTGTTCGCCGTCGCGCATCGTTGTGTCGAAGATCAATACCCGTTCTTTAGCCGAACTGGCTTTGCCGGAATTCTGGGGAGCGGCGGCGGTCATAGGGGGCGTCCTGTCAGGGCTTTGTCGGAGGGTTGCTTGTTGTGAACCCCTGGACGCGCGACCCGCGGGACTAGGCCCGGATCACGAACGCGCCCAGGGGCTGCTAAGCAGCCCCGTCAGGGAAAGGAGGAGGGTGAGCCCCTGTTTGCGCATGATCTTTCTATGATTGGGCGGCGCAGTAACGTCAAGCGGCAGGAAATCCAGCCCCGACGAAAGGCCCACGGGGGCAGATCACACCCGCTTGATGGATCTTGGCGGCCGTTTCATTGGGCGATGTGCAGGCTCGAGTTCGGCGATAATCACCTCGGCGGCGGAGCGGAGTTTGCGAGCGCGCGCTTCGCTTAGTTCCTTCCACGGGATGCCGCGGATCGCGATGTCGAGCGCATAGATCCAGGTGATTGTGACCCGCTTGCCGTAGGCGAACCGAAGCCGTCGCCAGGCCCCCTCGGCGCCGATCTTCCGCAGCATGTCAGGCGTGACGATCCCGACATCGACCAGAAGCTCGGCCGAGGCCTTGCCGAGGCTCGGCAAGGCCCGAAGACCCTTGAGGTCGGACCCTTCAGGTTTGGGCTTTTTGGTTGCCGTCATCGCCTTCGCCCGGCTCGTCGTCCTTGTGCACGGCCTTGCGCGCCGCGAGCGCTATGCCGATCCAAATGCCAACCACGGCCAGGACCCCGCCGATAGCGAGACCCACGCCTCCGCCGATCGCCGAAAGCACCGATTGGCCAAGCAGCGCGACGATGCCGATCTTGGGGATCGACCCCACAGCTACGCCCGCAACGAACCTCCAGAATTTGGCATGGCTCGCCCCGAACGCCATGTTGACGACGATTGCCGGCGCCGTTGGCACGTTGCGCACGATCGTCGAGGCGATGAAGTCGTTGCGGCCGATGAAGCGCGACAGTCGGTTGAGCGTGTTTCCGCCATAGTGTTCGACCAGCTTCGCTCCTCCGAACCGGCCAATGTAAAAGTGCAGCCAGCTCGAAACGACGGTTCCGATCATCGCATAGACGAACCCCAGGACGGGACCGAATGCGACGATGCAGGCGGCGGCCAGCACAAATTGCGGGGCGGCGACGAAAGACGTGACGATGAAGACGAAAACGGTCGCGGGCAGCCCCCATGGACCCTGACGCAGGCCCTCTAGCCACGGTTCGACATCATCGAAGAAGCCGAGCACGCCCGTCTTGCCCAGCACGATGATAACGCCGACCCCGCCCAGCAGCGCCAGCGACACCCAGATGGTGCGCCAGGCGCGAGCGTCCATGTTGTTGAGGAAGGCCAGGAACTTCTTCATGAGCGCGCCCCTTTGCGCTCTGGAGGGCGACCCGTCAAGAATCCGGGGCGCCGGAGCGTTTCAGGCCGCGGGCGGCGGCTGGCGTCCCGCACGCCAAGCGCCCTGTCGGTGGCCTTGAAGACCGCTTCAGGCTGGGCGGCCTTGGCCAGTTCTACCGGGAAAAGACGCGGGGCCGGCCGACATGCGGCCAGCCCCTCCTCCAGCAGGCGCGCACGATCACGGGAGGCTGGTCGCGGCGCTTCGGCAGGAGGCTGACTACAAGTAGGAGCTGCGCCGCCGCGAAAGCCAGGAGATCGCCGCCGAACATATCAGCCGCCGTGCGCCGGCGCCTTCTCGCGGGCAAGCCTGCGGGATCGCCGGCGGCGCGCGGGTCGCGCGTCAAATCGTTCGAGGCGAAGCTGTTTTCACGATCGAGATAGGCGTCGCCTTGAAACCCGGCGTCTTGCTGCGCGGATCGATCTCGGCGCGCGTGAGCACGTTTGCTTCCGGGAAATAGGCCATCGCATCGCCGCGCTTCACGTCGAAGCCGTAGACGGTGACGCCTTCCATCGCGCCCTGCGGCGAGCGCAGGTCGGCCAGCTCGCCCTCGTCGAGGCCGAGCGCGGCCATGTCGTCGCGGTTCATCATCACGCACCAGCGCGTTTTCGTGCCGCGATAGCTGTCCTTCTCCTCGTAGACGATGGAGTTGAACTGGCCTTCGGAGCGTACGGTTGTCAGCATGAAGGGCGCATCGCTGCGCTGTTCGGGCAGCGGCCGCACGGTGAATGTCGCTTTGCCGGTGAGCGTGCGGAAGACAGGCGCGTGCATCAAGCGGTTGCGGATGTGGAATTCGCGCTTGGCCACGTCGATGTCGGCGAGATCTTCCATGCCGGGGACGATCTCGGCGATGGCCTGGCGCAGCTTTGTGTGTTTCGCGAAGGCCTTGAAGTCGATGCCGCTGTCGGCTTTGAGGCGCGCGGCCAGGTCCGCGAGGATGACCGTTTCCGGGCGCACAGTTTCGAGGCGCGTGACGCCGCCGTCGCTGAGGCGGACAAAGTTGAACATGGATTCCTGCGTCGTGGGCTCCCATTCCTCGTCGCGCGCGGTGACGGGCAGGATCAGGCTTTCGCCCTTTTCCACGCCGCAGACATGGCCGCGGTTGAGCGTCGTCGTCAGAAACAGCTTGAAGGCGATCTTGTCCAGCGCCCGTTCTGCCCATCGCGCGTCGGGGTTCGAGGCGTAAAGATTGCCGCCCATCAGCAGCGCCGCGTCGATCTCGCCGGCGTCCGCGGCGCGCATCGACGCCATCGTGTCCATGCCGGGACCGCGGGACAGTTTGACGCCGAACGTCGCCTCCATCTTCGCCATCACGTCTTCGGCCAGCACCGGCTTCACGCCGATCGTGCCGATGCCCTGGACGTTGGAGTGGCCGCGCAGGGGCAGCAGGCCTGCATGCCGCCGGCCGATCATCCCCCGCAACAGCGCTAGATTGACGATCATCTCGACATTCTCGACGCCGTGGACATGGTGCGTCATGCCCATGCCCCAGGCGAACACGGCCGACTTCGAGCGGACATAGGCGCCGGCCACGCGCTCGATGTCGGCGCGGAGAACGCCGGAACGCTGCTCGATGGGATCCCATGGGGTGTTCGCCACATCCCGCGCGAAGTCATCGAAGCCGACAGTGTGGGCGGCGATGAAGTCGCGCGCCTCGCCTCCCTTCTCGATGATCGCCTTGGCGAGGCCCTTCATCAGCGCAATGTCGCCGCCGATGCGCGGCTGCAGCCAGTCGGAGGCGATCTCGCTGCCGCCGGACAGCATGGAGAGCGGACTTTTCGGCAGGGCGAACTTCACCAGCCCGGATTCCTTCGCCGGGTTGATGACGATCACCTGCCCGCCGCGGTCGCGGCACGCTTTCAGCTTGTGCATGAAGCGCGGATGGTTGGAGGCGGGATTGGCGCCGATCACGAAGATCGCATCGCACCCGGTAAGGTCTTCGAGCTCGACCGTCGATGTGCCGGTGCCGACCGTGTCGGCCAGCGCCACGCTGGTCGCCTGGTGGCAGTAGTACGAACAGTTGTTGACGTTGTTGGTGCCGTAGACGCGCGCAAGAAGCTGAAGCAGGAAGCCTGCCTCGTTCGAGGAGCGGCCGGAGGAATAGAAGAACGTCCGCTCCGGCTTCACGGCCGCAAATTGCGCTGCGGCGATCTCCATCGCGCGGTCCCAGCCGATGACTTCGTAGCGGTCCGAGTCCTTGGCCTTCCATATCGGCGATCCAAGCCGGCCGAGATGCTCCAGCTCATGCCCCGAAAGCTCGCGCAGCTCCGAAATCGGATGCTCGAAAACCTCGTCGGGGATCGCAGGCTGAACGTCGGTCGATTGCGCCTGAACCGATTTGTTGCAGACGGCGGGAAACTCGCCGAGTTCGTCCGTCATGCCGCCGCGCTGGCCGCCCATGCCGAGACCGCAGGCCTTGCAGGCATTTTTCGAAGCCAGCGCCTTCGCGGCCTTGGCGACGCCCATGCGCTGGACCGTCGCAAGCGTGTAGAGAACCTTCTTGGCGCCGCCGCCGGTGGCCGGTCTGGTCATGCGGCGAAACTAGCGCCGTTCACTGGAAAGCGTCGAGCCCTGTGGCTTCGGCCGATACGGCCCAGAGTTTCCGCGCTGCTTCGGGATCGACGGCGTGGGGATCGACGCCGGAGACGCGCGAGGTTCCTGGCTGGGTGAGCTTGGCCACGTCGCAATCCTCGCAATAGAGACCGCCCTTGCCTTCGAGCGCCGGCGAAGTGGCGCACCAGGTTTCGGTGGCGGCGCCCTGCTCCGTCGTCTTGAAGCGCTCGTGGACATTGCCGGCCGCATCCATCCAGCCGGCGGCGATCATCTCTTCCTTCTGCAGGTAACGCTGCAGCGGCGTCATGATCCCGCCGGGATGAACGGCGAAGGCGCGCACGCCGTGCGCCTGGCCGCGGCGATCAAGCTCGACGGCGAAGAGTGAATTGGCGGTCTTGGCCTGGCCGTAGGCCTTCCATTTGTCATAGGGGCGCGACTTGAAGTGGATGTCGTCGAACACGACCGGCGAGAGCTTGTGGCCGGTAGACGAGACGCTTACCACCCGCGCGCCTTTCGCGGCTTTGAGCGCCGGGGCGAGGCCTGCCACCAGGGCGAAGTGGCCAAAGTGGTTGGTGGCGAACTGCGCCTCCCAGCCGGGACCGACACGCGTTTCCGGCGACGCCATGATGGCCGCGTTGTTGATGAGCATGTGGAGCGGCTTGCCCGTCTTCAGCCATGCGTCGGCGAAGGTCTTGACCGACTTGAGGTCGGCGAGATCGAGGTCGGCGACCTCCACATTCGCGATGCCCGCCAGCTCCTCGCGCGCCTTTTCGGGACGGCGTGCGGGAACGGTGACCTTTGCGCCTGCGGCGGCCAGTGCGCGGACAGCCTCGATGCCGATGCCGGAATAGCCGCCGGTGACGACGGCGTTCTTGCCCGACAGGTTCTGACCCGCGACGACGTCCTTCGCTGTGGAGCGATAGCCGAAGCCGGATCCGAAAGGCGCCTGTTGGTCAGCGGACATGGGCGTTTCCCTTATGTGAGCGTATGCTCACATTGGCGCTTTCACCTAGCCGTGTCCAGCCTTCCCTAGCGCGAGCCTCGACATGCACCGGTCACATGCGCATGCTTCAAGACATGATGCGCACCAGGATTCTTCTCGCCGCCCTTCCGTTGCTCGCCGCCTGCGCCAGCGTGGCCGGGACGGCTTCCGGTTCATGGCCGTACAGGACGCTTTCCGGCGACAGGCCGCTTGTGATCGCCCATCGCGGCGCATCGGGCGCTCTGCCTGAGCATACGCTTGAGGCATACCACCGCGCGCTGAACGACGGCGCCGACTGCATCGAGCCGGATCTGGTGATGACCAAGGACGGCGTCCTGGTCGACCGGCACGACACGTATCTCTCGACCACGACCAATGTCGCCTCGAAGCCGGAGTTCGCCGGCCGCAAGCGCAATTCGCCCGATCCGGAATTTTCGGATCGCGAGGACTGGTGGGTTGCCGACTTCACGCTCGCCGAGCTGAAGACGTTGCGCGCGATTCAGCCTTTCCGCGGACGCTCAAAGGCGTTCGACAATCTCTATGCGATCCCGACCTTCGACGAAGTGCTCGATCTCGCGAAGTCCCGCCAGACGGTCGCCGGCAAGCCGGTGTGCGTCTATCCTGAAGCGAAATCGCCCGCCTATCACGCCGCCATCGGCCAGGCCGACATGGCGGAGAAGATCCTCGCGTCTCTGAATGCTCACGGGCTCGGCGCAAAAGGCAGCCCGGTCTTCATCCAGTCGTTCGAACCGCCCTTCGTGAAGAAGATCGACGCGATGACGGACCTGGCCGTCGTCATGCTGGTGAGTGACAAGGCGGCGCTTGATGCCGCGATGAAGGTCGAGGGCGCGCCGTTCTGGCAAGGCTTGGGGCCAGCCATTCCGGTGCTGTTCAAGCCGGATGGAAGCTCTTCGGGTGTCCTCGAAGCCGCGCACGCCAAGAGCATCGCGGTTCATCCATGGACGTTCCGCGACGATGCACCGATGAAGGATGCGCCGTTCAACAGCGAGCCGACGGAAGCGTCGATGCGGCGCACGCTGGCGCTAGGCATCGACGGGTTCTTCACCGACTTCGCAATCACCGGCTATCGCGTGGTGAACGAGGCTGCGAACGGCGCTTCGGCCGAGTAGCGACGACTGCAGGGCCACGCCTTGAAGTGCGTATCGGAAGTCGCGCGCCGTCGATCTAATTGTGCGGCTGGCAGCCTGCAATTTCCGCTGCGCTGCAGCAGCCGCTGCGGAATGGCGTTCTTGAATACCCTGTTCAGGTTGATCTGTAACAAGGCTCGCTGGATTGTGTTGATCATTGTTATCCTGAAGTCGCTATCGCTCCGGCGGCGTACGTCGGTAATGATTTAAAGGAGAACTGGATGACCCGCGCGTTAGTCTTCGCTGCATCGATGCTGGCGCTCCCAGGTTGCGCCACCGATCCCGTTACCGGCCAGCCGATCTTCGGAAATACGGCCCGCGGCGCGGCCATCGGCGCCATCGCCGGCGGCGTCGGCGGGATTTTTGCAGGCGGCAACGACACCCGGAACGTTGCTGTTGGCGCCGCTGTCGGCGCGCTGGCGGGAGGGGCCATCGGCCGCTACATGGACCAACAGGAAGCAGACATGCGCAAGGCTGTCGCCAACACCGGCATCGGCGTCCAGCGCGTTGGAAACAACATCGAACTGGTGATGCCGTCCGACGTTACGTTCGCCAAGGATTCCGACACGCTGCAGTCGCAGTTCACGCCGGTCCTGTCACAGGTGGCGAAGTCGCTGAATCTCTACCCCAAGACAACGATCGACATCATCGGCCACGCGTCCACCGAGGGGGAGGCGCAGCACAATCTTGACTTGTCTTACCGCCGCGCCGAGTCGGTGCGCGCGTATCTCCAGGGCCAGGGAGTGCTCGGCCAGCGCATGGCGACCGGCGGGCTGGGCGAATCTCGGCCCCTGATTTCTCCGGAGCGTTCCGAAGCGGATCGCGCCGTGAACCGCCGTGTTCAGGTCGTCCTCCGGCCGGTGGTCCAGAGCTGATCCGCAACACAACTGCCTGCTTCCAGAGCGCCTCCCCTAAAGGGAGGCGTCTTTTTTTCGTGATAGCGGACGAGGTGCATGGCCAGCCTCCATTGTGTGGAGACAGCCTGCCGCTTGTCTGCTGACAGGCTGGTGGCGGCGGCAGAAGCGAAACAGGCCCCGGATCGCTCCGGGGCCCGCTCGATTTCCAGACCGGATGGCGCGTCTAGTGCGAGCCAGCCGCCATGGCCGCGAGCATCAGCAGCGCGACGATGTTGGTGATCTTGATCATCGGGTTCACGGCGGGGCCCGCCGTGTCCTTGTAGGGGTCGCCGACGGTGTCGCCGGTCACAGCAGCCTTGTGGGCTTCCGAACCCTTCTTGTGCACGACGCCGTCCTTGTCGCGGAAGCCGTCCTCGAACGACTTCTTGGCGTTGTCCCAGGCGCCGCCGCCGGCGGTCATCGAGACCGCGACGAAGAAGCCCGTGACGATCACGCCCAGCAGCATCGCGCCGACCGCCGAGAGCGCCTGGCTCTTGGCCGGATCGGAGAAGCCGCCGATCGCCCAGATCGCCAGGAACAGCACGATGGGCGACAGGACCGGCAGCAGCGAGGGAATGATCATTTCCCTGATCGCGGCCTTGGTCAGCATGTCGACGGCGCGGCCGTAGTCGGGCTTCGCCTCGTAAGTCATGATGCCCTTGATCTCGCGGAACTGGCGGCGGACTTCCTCCACCACGGCCTGAGCCGCGCGACCGACAGCCATCATCGACATGCCGCCGAACAGGAAGGGCAGCAGGCCGCCGAACAGCAGGCCGACCACCACATAGGGGTTCGACAGGTCGAAGTCGGCCACGACGCCATACAGGAAGTCGCCTTCGACCGCCTGCTTGGAGAAGAAGTCGAGGTCGGAGGTGAAGGCCGCGAACAGCACGACCGCGCCGAGCGCGGCCGAACCGATCGCATAGCCCTTGGTGACGGCCTTGGTCGTGTTGCCGACCGCGTCGAGCGTGTCGGTGGTTTCACGAACCGAGTCGTCCAGGCCCGACATTTCGGCGATGCCGCCGGCGTTGTCGGTAACCGGGCCGAAGGCGTCGAGCGCCACCACCATGCCGGCGAGCGCCAACATGGTCGTCACCGCGATGGCGACGCCGATGAGGCCGGCCAACGTGTAGGTGAAGATGATGCCGCCGATGATGATCAGGGCCGGAAGCGCGGTCGCTTCAAGCGACACGGCGAGGCCCTGGATCACGTTGGTGCCGTGGCCGGAGACCGAGGCCTGTGCGATGGAGCGAACCGGGCGGAAGCCGACGCCGGTATAGTATTCCGTCACCCACACAATGAGGCCGGTAACGACGAGACCCGCTACGCCGCAGAACATGAGGTCGAGGCCGGAGATGTCCGTGCCGTCCAACGTGGTCAGCGGAACGTTCCAGATGTCGAGCCCAGCGCCCGTCGAGCCCAGCGTCAGTTCGATCGCGACCCAGAGGGCAGGAACCGAAAGCACCGCCGATACGATGAAGCCCTGATAGAGAGCGCCCATCACGTTGCGCGAGCCCTTGCGCAGGCGCACGGCGAACGTGCCGAGGATGGAGGTGACGATGCACACGCCGGCGATCACCAGCGGCAGCACCATCATCGGCGCAACGGCTGTCGTGCCGGCGAAGTAGATCGAGGAGAGAACCATGGTCGCAACGATGGTCACGGCGTAGGTCTCGAACAGGTCGGCCGCCATGCCGGCGCAGTCGCCGACGTTGTCGCCCACATTGTCCGCGATGGTGGCGGGGTTGCGCGGATCATCCTCGGGGATGCCGGCTTCCACCTTGCCCACCATGTCGCCGCCCACGTCGGCGCCCTTGGTGAAGATGCCGCCGCCGAGACGGGCGAAGATCGAGATCAGCGAGGCGCCGAAGCCGAGGGCCACCATGGCGTCGACGACCGTACGGTCGGTCGGCTCGAGGCCGAGGCCCGTTGTCAGCACAACGTAGTAGCCGGCGAGGCCGATCAGCGCGAGGCCGACGACGAGCATGCCGGTCACGGCGCCCGAGAGGAACGCCACGTTGAGGCCCTGAGCGAGGCCCTTGGAGGACGCTTCAGTGGTGCGGACGTTGGCCTGCACCGAAATCTTCATGCCGATGAAGCCGGCCGCGCCCGAGAGCACCGCGCCGAGCACGAAGCCCACCGGCGCCTGCCAGTTCTTGAAGAAGAAGGCGAGGACGACGGTGACGAGCACGCCGACGATGGCGATCGTGCGGTATTGCCGGTTGAGGTAGGCGTTCGCGCCTTCCTGGATCGCCTTGGCGATCTCCTGCATCTTGGCGTTGCCCTGCGGCATCGCCATAAGCCGCTGGGTCGTGATGACCCCATAAAGTACGGCGATCACGCCGGCCACGATGGGCAGCCACAGCGACAAGCTCATGAAAATTCCTTCTCAACCGCATCTGATTGCGGGCGATGGCGCGCATTCCAGTCTTGGGATCTGCGTCTGCCCTCCCGCCGAGGTGGCGGGACCATGCCGATATTTCATCCTACAGGCAATATCGATGAATCGGCGAATTATCAGGGGGTTGGGCGCCTGTTAACGCGAACGCTCCGGCCCTTAACGCTCGTTGCGCGACCGCGTTGGGCATGGTGGATGGCCGAGATGACAGAGGCGCCCCGGACCTCGAAAGCCTTCGCCGTGCCGGCCATGGGGCTGGCGCTGGCGGGCGTTTTCATGGGCTGCCTGCTCGACGCCATGATCAAGCATCTGGGGGCGAGCTATTCCGCCATCCTGATCGGCTTCATGCGCTACTGCTTCGGAACGGCTTTTTCCGGCCTGACGGTGTTGGCGCTGAGGAAGCAGATCCCCGCGGGCGCCGCCCTGCGCGCGCACGCCATCCGCGCCGTGGCGCTCGCCGGTTCGGCGGTTCTGTTCTTCCACGCCCTCACCGTTCTGCCGATCGCGGAAGCGACCATCCTGATCTTCTGCGCGCCGCTGATGATCGCCCCGCTCGCGCGCTGGCTGCTCAGGGAGAAACTGCGCCGTATCGCCATGGGCGCCCTGGTGCTCGGCTTCGCCGGCGTGCTGGTCACGGTGCAGGGCGAACCGGTTTCCGGCGAGAATGCCCGTCGCCTCGAAGGCATTCTGGCCGGCGTCGGCGCAGCGACGCTCTACGCTCTTTCCATCGTGCAGCTGCGCCAGCTCGCCCAGCGCAACGATGCGCTCGTCACGGCCTTCCTCGGCAACATCTTTCCCGCGCTCTACCTGCTCGGCCCCGCCCTGCTGATGGGCGTCGCGCCGCTGCCCTCGGATCTTCCGGCGTTCGCTTTCACCGGCCTTGCGGGGTTCGGCCTCTGGTTCATGCTGACCCACGCCTACGCCCGCGCGCCGGCGCAACGGCTTGCGGCGAGCGAATACACCGCCCTCGTCTGGAGCGCCCTGCTGGGGTACTATTTCTTCCAGGAAGTTCCGCGCTGGCAGGTCTGGGCCGGCGCGATGGTGATCATCGTGGCGGTATCGATCTCGGCCTGGGACGGACATCGCGCGGGCCAGCCGCACCGGCGGACCAGATAAAGCTCGCTTGCCGCCCCTGGCGAACCCATTCACGCTCCGGTCACGTTGTCAGGGAATTGTCCGTCCGGTGCAGAGGGAGTCATCATGAAACGTTTGGTCACGCTTGCGGCGCTTGTTGTCGGCGCCGCAACAGGAATGGCGCATGCCCAGACGGGCATCGCCGTCGGAGTTGGCGGCGGCACGACCGGCGGCGTCGCCGAAGCGCAGATCCAGGTCACGCCGAACATCCAGCTCCGCGGCGGCTACAACTATCTGCAGTACGACGTGGACGACGCCTATGACGATGTCGACTACACGGGCAACCTCGACCTTTCGACGCTGGCCGCCTTCGTCGACTTCCGGCCGTTCGCCAACAGCTTCATCATCACGGGGGGCGCGTACTTCGGCGAGAAGTCGCTGAGCCTGGCCGCCGTCTCCGGCCAGACCTTCCAGATCGGCGGCCAGACCTTTTCGTCCGCCCAGGTCGGCACGCTTACAGGCTCGGTCGATCTTGAAGACACCGCGCCCTTCATCGGGCTCGGCTGGGATTCGACCTTCCAGGGGGATGCGGGGATCGGCTTCAAGCTGATCGCAGGCGCGATGTTCACCGGAACGCCGGCAGCCAACCTCACCTCGACCGGCGGCACGCTGTCGAACGACGCCAACTTCCAGCAGCAGCTGGCGGTGGAAGAACAGAACCTGCAGGACGATATCAACGACTACGAGGTCTATCCCGTTCTGCAGGCCGGCCTGACTTTTAGTTTCTAGGCTTGACTGCTTCCAGGCCCACTACCCCCGGACATGAAAGCGCCCCGCATCGGAACCGGTGCGGGGCGCAGTTCATTCTGGTTTGGCCTGAACGTTAGGACGGGTTCTTCTCGTGCCAGCGCTGGGTCTCCTTGGCGACTTCGTCGGGCGAGCACTCGCCGATATAGGTCGCATCCGCCTTCATCGAGAAGCCGGCCGGAATGAAGCCCACCGTGGCGCTGCCCTTGGCGCGGAGCGCCATTGACTGGCTGGTGTGCGACAGGGTCGCGTCAGCCTCGCCCTTGGTCTTGCCCTTGCAGATCAGCTTGAACTTGTAGCCGTCGCTGGTCGGCGAAACATTGTCGACCGTGCAGCCCTCGTCGAGATCGTAGGCGAGCTTCGACAGCGTGATCCGCGCCTTTTGCGGGATCAGGCATTCGAGGTTCTCTTCCTTGATCGGAATGCCGATGACGCTGGTTTCCTGCTTCCAGTTCCATTTGCCCGGCTGCACCTGGATGGCGCCGTCTTTCAGCGTGTCGGCGCTGGCGGCGCACGCGGCGATTGCGGCGATACCGGCAAAAACAAAGAACCTCATCTCGGGTCTCCTTCGGGACGTGGGTCCCAAATCTACTGCCTCATATAACGCTGATCCGACATGAATGGGGCCAGAACGAGGCCCACAACGAGCATTCATGCGGCTTCGGCCGTGCGCGCTTTTGGCCCGAGAATCAGCATCATGGCAACGCCCGCCAGATAGCCGCCGAGATGCGCCTCCCAAGATACGTAGAAAGGCAGCACAAGCGGGACAAGGTAAACCAGCGCCAGGTTGAGGAGCGCGAAATACAGCGTCAGCAGCAGGAAGGGGCGCGACAGGGGCGAGCGTATCCTGCCGTCCCGCCCGATCAGAAAATCCGCCGCGATCAGCCCGCACGTGCCGCCCGATGCGCCGACCGCGACGCCGCCATTCACGCCCTGCAGCATGAGATAGACCAGCGAACCTGCAGCGATCGAGACGACGAACAGCAGCATCCACTTGCCGGCGCCGGCGACGCCTGGACCAAGCACGCGTGCGGGACCCATGCCGAACTGCCAGAGCATCATCGCGTTCAACGCGACATGGATCCAGTCGCCATGCAGCAGCGCGGTCGATACCAGCGTCACCAGCTGCGAGAGGATATCCGGATAGGCGTGCTCGGATCCCGCCGGCGCAAAGAAGCGGCGCGGCGCCAGCCCGAAATCGTAGAGGAGCGTGATGTTCTCCTCGTTGCTGAGCAGGTAGGTGAGGCCATGCAGCGCCACGATCAGCGCCGACATGGCGATGACGAGCATGGCGGGAAGGGTGAAGTAGGGTTCGCGTGCGGGTGGCTGGACGTCGTCGCTTGTCATCGGGGGAAGATGGAGGCTCTAGCCCCGCGCATCAACTGACGAGTTGCTTACCCATCCGCACGCCCGGCACATCGACGCCGTCGCGCGAGGCGGCCGTGATGCGCTGGATCTCTTGGTACCCACACGCCTTGTAGAGCGGCTCGCCCGACATGGTCGCCATCAGCTCGACGCTGCGGAATCCCGCATCGCGCGCGGCGCCCTCGCAGATCTCAAGGATAAGCCGCCCGACACCCCGCCGCTTGAAATCGGGGTGCGTATACATGGCCCGGATGCGCGCCGCGTCCTTCGCCGCGTCCAGCAGCGCCGCGTCGCGCTGCGAGGTCGAATGATCCCCGCCATAAAGCGTCGCCCGCCTGCTCCACCCGCCACACCCGGCGAGGCGGCCATCTTCCTCGACGAGGAAATAGGTCCGGTCCGCGATCAGCTGGGTATCAAGGCCCATGATCGACTTCGACAGCTCAACCTGCGCCGGATCGAGAAACGCCTTGAGGTGCTCCGCGATAGCCACATCCATCAGCGCCTTGATGGCGGGAAGATCGGCTTCAGTCGCGAGGCGATGGGTGAAGGTCATGGCTAGCGCACCTGGCTACCAGCGATGGCGTTCTTCATTCTGGTCAATGCGCCGTACGTCGAGCACCAGATAAGAAATGCGGTCAACGCACCGACTGTGCGATCCAGAACCTGAAGTAGAGGGCCGTCGTGAGTCTGCCGCGCCTGCGCTTCGTCGTGATGCCCAACCTCTTCATCGCGGATCGCCATGATTGTCTGGGAAAGTTGGCCATCGCGTGCACCAAGATAAGCCAGCTGCTTGTTGAGATGCGCGTGCACGGTACGCTCGACGGCTTCGGTGCAGGTCATCATCGCGTTGGCGCCCATCAATCCGGTTATCGCACCGAGCATGGAGCCGCCCACTCCCCAGAGCGGCGTCGCCCCGCAAGGTCGCGTGGCCCGCGCCGGCATCAGTCTACGAAATGCGTGCGCGTGACGGCGCTCATGAGAAATCGTTTCCTCCAGAAATCCAGCAATCTTCGGATGAAAGAGTCGAGCGAGGGCGATCTGCGCACCGTAGATGCGGATGGCGCCATATTCGCCGGCATAATTCACGCGCAGAATTTGCCGGACGGTCCGGTCAAACTCTCGCGCGTCGACTGGCGGCTCAACCAAGTCCCCCTCCCGGCGTTTCCTTCTAATTCCGCTTCCTGTCCACCAGCCGGTTCGACTTCGACCACTGCATCATGCCGCGCAGTTTCTCGCCGACTTCCTCGATCGGGTGATTGCTCATCTTGGCGCGCATGGCGTGGAAGCTCGGCGCCCCGGCCTGGTTCTCCAGCACCCAGTCGCGCGCGAAGCGGCCGGACTGGATCTCGTCCAGCACCTTCTTCATCGCAGCCTTGGTCTCCGAGGTCACGATCTTCGGACCTGTCACATACTCGCCGAACTCAGCCGTGTTCGAGATCGAGTAGTTCATGTTGGCGATGCCGCCTTCATAGATCAGGTCGACGATCAGCTTCACCTCGTGCAGGCATTCGAAATACGCCATCTCCGGCGCATAGCCCGCCTCGACCAGCGTCTCGTAGCCGGCCTTGATCAGCTCGACGAGGCCGCCGCAGAGCACGACCTGTTCGCCGAACAGGTCTGTCTCGGTCTCTTCACGGAAGGATGTCTGGATGACCCCGGCGCGCGTGTTGCCGATGGCTTTCGAGTAGGAGAGCGCGACAGCCTGCGCCACGCCCGACGGATCCTGGTGGATGGCGATGAGGCCCGGCAGGCCGCGGCCTTGCGTGTACTGGTTGCGCAGCGTGTGACCGGGACCCTTCGGGGCGGAGAGCGACACATCCATGTCGGCGCGCGGGCGGATGAGGTTGTAGTGGATGTTGAAGCCGTGGCCGAACATCAGGTGCTGGCCCTTGCGCGTGTGCGGCTCGATCTCGTTGGTGTACATGACGGCCTGCTTCTCGTCGGGGACGAGGATCATCATGACGTCGGCCCACTTCGCAGCCTCTGTAGGCGTCACCACCTTCAGGCCTTCCTGCTCCGCCTTGGGCTTGGAGCCGGAATTGTTCTGCAGGCCGACTACGAGGTCCTTCACGCCGCTTTCGCGAAGGTTGAGCGCATGGGCATGGCCCTGGCTGCCATAGCCGATGACGGCGACCTTTTTCGACTGGATGATCGAAAGGTCGGCGTCTGCTTCGTAATAGACTTTCATGCTGCTCACCTTGAGGTTTGGCGGTCCCATACGCGAACCGCCTTTAGTCGGAAACTGAAAACGTCGTTTAGCCCGGCCGGCCGTCCGGATCGGGCGTCGTGACGGGCGGCGCGGCGGGGTCCGGCACGCTCATGTCCATGGTGGCCTTGAGGTCGCCGGCGGCGTCCTTGCCCCAGACGGTTACGTAGCGCCCCTTCTCGATCGTGCTCGCGCCCATGCTGATCGTGTAGAGGCCGGTGGTCACCGCGAGATCGCCGGACGCCGATCCCTGGCCGCCATCCGGCGTCCAGTCGATCGCGAAGTCAGGCGGCGACTGGTCGAAGCCTGCGGCGATGGCGGCCGCTCCGGTCACAACCGCCCCCGGCTGCAGGAATTTGCTGTCGGTCGGATGCATGTATTTGAGAAACGCCGCCTTCGGCCCGTCCTTCTTGGCCATCGCCGCAAAATCGCGATCCGCCTGCATCGCCTGCTGCAGCGTCACATCGGCCTCGGCCTTGTTCATGTCCAGCTTGGCCACGCTTCCGGCATCCGGCGCGCCGCCCTGCGAGCAGGCCACCAGCAGCGTGATCGTCATCGCCGCAAACGTGGCGCGATATGGATTGCGTCTCATCCCGCCTTCTCCTTGCCTCTCTGGATCGACAACACGCCCGTACGCGACACCTCGACGAGCCCCAGCGGCCGCATCAGTTCGGTGAACTGGTCGATCTTCTGGCTCGCGCCGGTGACTTCGAAAATGAAGCTCTCGTTCGTGGTATCAATCACGTGCGCGCGGAAGATCTCCGCGATGCGCAGGGACTCGACCCGCGCCTCGCCCTTGCCGGCCACCTTCACCAGCGCCAGTTCGCGCTCGATGCCGCCGGTGGAGTTGGTGACGTCGATCACCTTCGCCACGGGCACGAGGCGCAAAAGCTGCTGCTCGATCTGCTCCAGCACGTGGTTGGTGCCGGACGTCACGATGGTGATGCGCGACTGGTGCGCATTCCTGTCGATCTCGGCGACCGTCAGACTTTCGATGTTATAGCCGCGTGCGGAGAACAGCCCGACGACCCTCGCAAGAACACCCGGCTCGTTGTCCACAATGCACGCCAGTGTCCGGCGCTCGACGCCTTCCTCGGCGTGCGTCATGTCGTAGGCGGAGGCGGGATCGTCGCGGACGCCGGATTTGGGGGCGGTACGCGGGCGGGTCGAGCGGGTCATGATGTCTTGCCCCAGAGTCCGGATTTCTTCTTGGGTTCAGGCGGCGCCGGCGCGCGCGTCGGCGGTGTGTTCTTCTTCGCGAAGAGGGCGCCCATGAAGGCGAATGCGTCTGCGATCGGCGCGACGCCGATATTGTCGGTGCTGTACCTTCCGCCCTCCCTGCGCGGCGTCATCAGGCCATAGAGCTTGCCGACCGCAACCAGCTTGTTCTCGACGATCAGCATCTCGAGCAGCTTGGTCTTCAGCATCACCACATACTCGCGGCCGATGCGTTCGAGAAACTGGTCGCGGTTGATCGCGATGCGATCGACCCGCTCTTCCATGCCGTTGACCCACCAGACGCCGCCGTCCCGATCCTCGACGAACACGTCGCCGAAGAAGGACGCCATGATCACCTGCCCCTCGCGCGGCAAGGGCGGCGAGAACGGCGCAATGAGCGCCGCCCAGTCGAACGGCGCCGGATCGAGCACATAGGCGTCGAGCGGTGCGACGGGGACAAGTTTCGATACGGGAAGGATCATGCCGACAGCTCCTTCAACGTCATACCGCGTCGTTCAGGTTCGACAGCCTTGAACACCTCGGCGACGAAGCCGCGGCGGATCGCCATGAGCCCTTCAGAAGCCGCGTTGTCCGGCCCTGCCTGCGCGCCCGCCTCGCCGAGAAGCCGGTAAGCCGAAACAAGCGCCTCAAGCGCAGGCTGGCGATGGCCTTTGTAGGCGGCTTCCTTGTCGCCGCCGTGATTATCGCCCAGGTCGACATTCGGGAAAAACAGCCGGCCGCGATCGATGATGGCGGAGATTCTGGCGCGGCAGGCCGAGCGCTTCTGGCGGAATTCGTTGTCGGGATAGCCGACGCCCTTCTCGCAAAGCATCTCATGCGCCTCGGCCAGCACGATGATGGCCTCGTCCGACCACCGGATGATGTCGTTGTCGTGGGCAAGCTTTAACGAGGCGGCGGCGCGCTTGTCCTGCCGCCGCATCATGCGCCAGCTGAAGATAGCCGACACCAGGGCGATGACTGCCGAGCCCAGGCCCATCATGTCGCCGCCGTCCATGGAGGAACCCATGCCGACGACCCAATCAAGAGTGCTGTCCAACCAATCCATACGCGTCCTCTCGCGCGGCTAGCCGCTCCGGACCCTACACCAGAACCTTGCCGGCCTCGCCGATCTCATCGCCGGTGATATTGCCGAGGATCATCTCGTTATGCGCCGCGCCCGAGGGGATCATCGGGAAGCAGTTCTCGGCCTTCTCGACGCGACAGTCGAACAGAACGGGCTTGGGACTGTCGATCATCTCCATGATCGCATCGTCCAGCTTGCCCGGGTCCTCGCATTTTATCCCATGACACCCATAGGCCTCAGCCAGCTTCACGAAGTCCGGCAGGCTTTCCGAATAGGAATGCGAATAGCGCTCGCCATGCAACAGCTGCTGCCACTGGCGCACCATACCCATCCACTCATTGTTGAGGATGAAGATCTTCACCGGCAGGTTGTGCTGAACCGCCGTCGACATCTCCTGCATCGTCATCTGCACCGAAGCGTCGCCCGCGATGTCGATCACCAGCGCCTTGGGGAACGCCGCCTGCACGCCGATGGCGGCCGGCAGGCCGTAACCCATCGTGCCCAGCCCGCCTGACGTCATCCAGCGGTTGGGCTTGTCGAAGTGAAAGAACTGCGCCGCCCACATCTGGTGCTGGCCGACTTCCGTGGTGATGTAGACGTCGCGATCGCGCGTCAGCGCATAGAGGCGCTCGATCGCATACTGCGGCTTGATCAGCGTTTTCGACGCCGGATAGGCAAAGCCCTTGCGGCCCCGCCATTCGTCGATCTGCTTCCACCACGCCTTGATGTCGGAAGGCTTGCCGGCGTGTCTGGCCCAGCCCCTCGCCAGCGCCGCCAGCGCCTTGCCGCAGTCGGCGACGATCGGCACTTCCGCGCGCACATTCTTGTTGATGCTCGACGGGTCGATGTCGATATGGATCTTGCGGCTGTGGGGCGAGAACGCATCCAGCCGTCCGGTCACCCGGTCGTCAAAGCGCGCGCCGACGCACAGCATGACGTCGCTATCGTGCATGGCGTTGTTCGACTCGAACGAGCCGTGCATGCCGACCATGCCCAGCCATTGTGGGTTGGACGCCGGGAAGGCGCCGAGACCCATCAGCGTCGACGTCACCGGCCAGCCCGTCGCCTTGGCCAGCGCACGCAAGGCTTCCGCCGCCGCCGGGCCGGAATTGATGACGCCGCCGCCGGAATAGATGATCGGCTTGCGCGCGCCCGCCATCAGGGGGACGGCTTCCTCTATGCGGCGGTCCGCCGGCTCGGTGCGCGGATGATAGGTGCGATGCTCGATCTTGCCGGGGGGAACATAGGGTCCCTTGGCGAACTGCACGTTCTTCGGGATGTCGATCACCACCGGTCCGGGGCGCCCGTGCGTCGCGATATAGAATGCCTCGTGGATGGTGCGCGCCAGGTCGTTCACGTTGCGCACCAGGTAATTGTGCTTGGTGCAGGCGCGCGTGATGCCGACCGTGTCGGCTTCCTGGAAGGCGTCTGATCCGATGAGGTGCGTCGGCACCTGGCCGGTGATCACCACCATCGGGATGGAATCCATCAGCGCATCGGCGATCGGCGTCACCATGTTGGTCGCGCCAGGACCCGATGTCGCCAGCGCGACGCCGCACTTGCCCGTCGCCCGCGCATAGCCCTCGGCCATGTGCCCGGCGCCCTGCTCGTGCCTTACCAGGATGTGCCGCACGCGCTGCTGCGCGTAGATGGCGTCATATATCGGCAGCACCGCGCCGCCCGGATAGCCGAAGATCGTATCGACGCCCTGGTCGGCAAGCGCGCGAAGCACGATCTCGGCGCCCGTCAGCGTCTCGCTCACCTGCGTATCCTTCGCGCCATGTCCGTCCATCTTCGTCGCCTTCAACTCTCTGCAGCTTCCCGAAAAAGAAAAAGGGCCTCGCGGGCCCTTTGTGGTGCAACTCGCCGTTCGGACCCGTCGTCTAACGGGCCGGCGGCGAGCCGCTTACGAGTACGAGAATCCCGAACCGCCCCGACATGGGGGTTTCTCCCAATAACACTGTGGAAAAGGCCAATACCGTTTCACCGTGACGGCGTCAACGTAGGCAAAAAGGCACAAATGACCTTCTACCTCGCGATAAATGCCTTTTTACACTACATGAATAGTTCGCGTAGTGTAAGGCTGTAGCCCCTTACACTACGTGAGTAATTCGTGTAGTGTAAGGATATGAAAACGGTACCTGCCACGCTTCAGACCACGTACGCCAATCTGCTTCAGGCCCATCTGAGCCGGCCGGCATTCGAGTTCGATGGTGCACCCTTCACGCGCAAGCTCAACAACAAGGCCTACTGGTACGCCAATCATCGCACCACGCCCGGCGCTCCGCTCAAGCAGCGCTATCTCGGCCCAGACACCGAAGAGATGCGCATCCGCATTGAGGAAATGAAGGCGCAGCGCCAGAGCCAGGCGGACTTCCGCGACTATGCCTCCAGCCTCGTCGCACAGCTTCGAGCCGGAGGTATCGCCGGGCCAGACCGTAAGACAGGCCCGATGCTCCGCGCCCTCGTCAACAGCGGCGTCTTCCGACTTGGCGGAACACTCGTCGGAACGCACGCCTTCCGACACTACGACCTCGTCCTTGGCGTCCATCTGTCAGACGCAACGACATGGATCACACAGACCGACGATATCGACATCGCGAGTTTCCAGAAACTTTCCCTGGCAATCGAGGATACGGCCGACCCCGATCTGGCTGGCGCGCTATCGAACCTCGGCTTCAGGCCCGCGCCGACGCTCAACCACAAGACGCCCACGAGCTGGACCCTGCCTGACTCCAGTTACGCCATCGACTTCCTGACCCCTTCGTTCAACGAGAAGGAAGCTCCGGCGAAGCTTGCTGCCCTCAACATGTGGGCGCAGGGGCTTCACTATCTGAATTTCCTGATTGCTGAGCCCGTCCACGCAATCTCGCCATATATGGAAGGCTTGCTTGTCAGCATCCCGCGTCCCGAGCGATACGCGATCCACAAGCTGATCATCTCCCAGCGCCGCCATCGCAGCTCCGAAGGGAAGGCTCGCAAGGATGTAGAGCAAGCACGCGCGATCATCTCGGCGATGACAGACTACCTGCCTTACGAGCTGAAAGCCGCGATCGCCGACGCCGATGCTCAGGGTGAAAAGTGGCGCGCGGCGCTGGACCGCGCGCTGGAGATCAAATTCAGCCCCCGGCCAGCTTTTCGGCACAGCGGCGATTCGATTCACTTCGAGGCGAAAGCGCTTGGATCCACGCAAAGCTTTCGCATTTCCGGTTCCGCGCTGGCGTTGTTTTCCCGTGAAAAGAACGACGAACAAACCGCGGAAACAAACCGCACAGCGATCGAAGCCATGTTCCGCAGGAAGTTCCGGTCCGAAGCCGATACCTTGCTGAGAGCCGAAGACGTCGAAGCCTTCCGCAAAGCGAAGACCTAACCCTCCGCCGCGCTGACCGCATCGCCGTAGATGTCCGCGATCACCCGCGCCCGCACGTCCAGCGTCTCCGACGGCACGCGCGGCCAGGTCGTGAACTGGTGGGCGATCCAGGTCATCTGGCGCTTGGCGTAGCGGCGCGTGTCGCGCTTGCAGCGCTCCACGGCGTCGGCGAGCGATGATCTTCCCGCGAAATGATCGGCGAAGCCCGGCATGCCGTGGGCGCGCATGGCGGGCAGCTCGGAATCCAGCTTCCGCTCCCACAGCCTGCGCGCTTCCTCCAGCGCGCCCAGCTTCATCATCTTTTCGACGCGCGCATTGATGCGCTCATAGAGCGCCTCGCGCGGCGGGGTCAGCGTCACGCCCGCCCACTCCCCTGCCTTCAGCACCGGCGCCGCCTCGCCATGGAAGCTCGACATCGGCCGCCCCGTGGCGATCAGCACTTCCAGCGCCCGGGCGATGCGCTGCCTGTCCCCCGGCTCGATGCGATCCTTCGCCGGCGGATCCTTCGCGACGAGCTCTGCGAAGGCGCCGCTGACGTCCGCTGCGACCCTCGCGCGCGCCTCGATCCTCGCCGCATCGGGTATCGCCGGCATCTCCGACAACCCTTCGGTCAGCGCCATGAGGTAGAGCCCCGTGCCGCCCACCACGATGGGCGTCCTGTCCGCCGCCATCAGCGACCGGATCAGCGCGCCCGCTTCCTTCGCCCACGCGCCTGCCGAATAGCGCGCGCCAGCGTCGACATGACCGAACAGATGGTGAGGCGCCGCCGCCTTCTCGTCGGCGTCCGGACGCGCGGTCAGCACGTCGAGGTCGGCGTAGACCTGCATGGCGTCGGCATTCACGATCTCGCCGTCAAGGCGCTTGGCGAGTGCGATCGCCAGCTTCGTCTTGCCGCTGGCCGTCGGGCCGTGGATCAGGATTGCTGGCCGTACGGCCATGGACGAACGCCTCACTGTTTACTCGCAGGCGCCGCGCCGCTACAGCGCATCCGTCCCGCCCAAACCTTCCAGCGCGCTTATGACCCTGATCCTTACCCTCGTCACCCGCGGCGTCAGCGCCGCACGGCTGGCCGCCAGCGCGCCCGGCGGCCTCGGCGCGCCTGCGGAGAAAAGCGGCAAGGCGTGGTCCGTCGTTACACGGAGCATAGACGCTAAGCTTCAGCCCGATCTAGTCGCCTGGCTGCATGCCGAGGCTCCGGCTTGCCAAGCCGACTGGGCGATCACGCCGGAGGCCAACCGGCGCAAGCGCCTGCTTATCTCCGACATGGACTCGACCATTATCGGGCAGGAATGCCTCGACGAGCTCGCCGATTTCGCAGGCTTCAAGGCTGAGGTTTCAGCCATCACCGAGCGCGCCATGCGCGGCGAGCTGGATTTCGCCGCCGCTCTCAGAACCCGCGTCGCCCTCCTGAAAGGCCTCGACCTGTCGGCGCTGCTGGCCTGCTACTCGCAGCGCGTGACGCTGAACCCCGGCGCGAAGGCGCTGGTCGCCACCATGAAGGCGCACGGCGCAAGGTGCGTGCTGGTGTCGGGCGGCTTCCGCTTCTTTACATCGCGCGTCGCGCAGGCGGCAGGCTTCCACACCGATCGCGCCAACATGCTGATTGATGATGGCAAGACGCTGACCGGTACGGTCGCCGAACCGATCCTGGGCCGCGAGGCAAAGCTCGCCGCGCTGCGCGAAGAGACCATGGCGCTCGGCGTCGCCACCACCGACTCCGTAGCACTCGGCGACGGCGCCAACGACCTCGACATGATCCGCGCCGCCGGCCTCGGCATCGCCTACAGGGCCAAGCCGATCGTCGCGGCAGAGACGCTCGCGCGCATCGAGTATACAGACCTGACCGCCGCGCTATTCTTCCAGGGCTATCGCGAAGAAGAGGTTCTGACGCAGGAATAGCGGGCACGGACAGGATTGGAGGCGCCATGGGCAAACAGGACACCAAGACGCTGCAACGCGTCTACGCATACAGCTTTGCGAGCGTTTATCCTCACTACATCGCCAAGGCGGAGAAAAAAGGGCGCACGAAAGCGGAGGTCGATCAGATCATCCGCTGGCTGACCGGCTACACCCAGAAGCAGTTCGAAGCTCATCTCAAGAAGAAGACCGACCTCGAGACATTCTACGGGACGGCGCCGAAGATGAATCCCTCGCGAACCCTGATCACGGGCGTGATCTGCGGCGTCCGGGTGGAGGACATCAAGGAGCCGCTGATGCAGGAAATCCGCTACCTGGACAAACTGATCGACGAACTCGCCAAGGGTAAAGCGATGGAGAAGATCCTGAGAAGCTAGCGCTGACCGCGTCGCGCCTACCTCGCCCTCACCGCCACATATTCCGACTCGCCCTCGCCCCACACCTGCAGCAGCACCGGCTTGTTGGCGCGCTTGGCGGATTCGGCTGCCGCGATCGCCTGTTCGGGCGAAGACACCGGCTGGAAGTTCACCTCGATCACCACGGCGCCGATGGGCAGCTTGCCCAGCGCGTCCGATCCGGTCTCGACCTGTTGCACCACAACGCCGCGCACCGAGTTGGGAATGCCCTTGCGGCGGCGGTCATCGTCCGAGATGGCGCGGAACTTCACGCCGAGCAGGTTGGACAGCTCCTTCGCCGCGTCGCGCTCCTCGGCCTTCTTGTTGGCCGCATCGGCCGACGCAGCCGTCAGCTTCACCGTCGCCGCGCCAGCCTTGCCGTTGCGGATGTAGCGCACGCTGACCTGTGTGTTGACCGTGGTCACGCCCATGATGCGGAACAGGTCGCGGCTTTCCTTGATCTGCTGGTTGTTGAGCGAGGTGATGAGATCGCCCGCCTTGAGGCCGGCAGCTTCCGCAGCCCCGCCCTTGGCGACCGACGTGATGATCGCGCCCTGCGGAGTCTTGAGGCCATAGGCCTCGGCGATCGCCTGGTCGACCGAGCGCGCCGTCACGCCCATCGTGCCGCGTCGCGCCGAGCCATACTGCTTCAGCTGGTTCACCACGACCTTGGCGAAGTTGGCCGGAACCGAGAAACCGACGCCCACCGAACCGCCGGCTTCGCCAGGCGAGATGATGGCCGTGTTGATGCCCACGACTTCGCCCTTGAGGTTGAACAGCGGCCCGCCCGAATTGCCCTTGTTGATGGCCGCGTCCGTCTGGATGAAATCGTCAAACGAGCCCGCGCTGATGTCGCGGTTGCGCGCCGAAATGATGCCCGCTGTCACCGTGCCGCCGAGGCCGAACGGATTGCCGATGGCGACGACCCACTGGCCGACGTCGGCCGTGTCGGAATTGCCCCACGGAACCGGCGTCAGCGCCGTCTTCGATTCAACCTTCAGCAGCGCGAGGTCGACATCCGTGTCGGCGCCGATCAGCTTGGCCGGCATCACCGTGCCGTCCGACAGGATGACGTCGATCTCGTCGGCGCCTTCGATGACGTGGTTGTTGGTCACGACATGGCCTGCCACGTCGATAATGAAGCCCGAGCCGAGCGAGGACTGGCGGCGCAGCCCGCCCTTAGGGCCGCGGCCGAGAAGCTCGTTGAATTCGTTGAGCGGGGAGTTCGGCCCGAACGCCGGAAGGCCGTCGCCGCGCGCCACGTTCTGACGCGTCGATATGTTCACGACCGAAGGCATCAGCCGCTTGGCCAGCGCCGAGAAATCCTCGCCCGCAAGACCCGGCCGGTCGGGAGCCTGGGCCAGCGCCGGGGCAGGCGTCGATAACCCCGTCAGGCACAGCGCCAGCGCGCCGAACACTGCTGAGCCGATGCGTCCGTTTTTGGGGCGCTTCAGGGTGGCGAGCATGCGAAAAGAACTCCCGTGTTCCGGCCTGCCGGAGACTGCGTTTGCCTCGCGACACTGGCGCTAAAGCCGCCGGTTCGCAAGGAGAACGGCCACATCCCTGACCCTGTCGGTACCGTCCAGAACCCACCCTTTCCCGCAATTGGGGAGCAATGACGGCAGCCCGCTTCACAACGCTGTGTGAGAGGCGGCGTTTCGCGCCCGCCGCGCGGGACCGCAGGGCGCCTGCCCGCCTGCGCCCCGCGCGGCGCTACACGCTTTGTGTCGCTCCCCTCTTTGTCCGGCGCAGCGCCAACACTGCGCCAAGAGCAAATAGTGGAAACACCAGCCCACCCGGCGCAGGAAAGAATGGCCAGTCGTCCGGACGATCAGAGAGTCCAACGCCGGCCGCAATCAGCCCGGCCAGCAAGATATTCGGCGCTGCATGTCCCGCCGCCGCGCCAAGCCACGTGCCAGATCTCTCCCGGAGCACGGTGAGCAGTTCCCGGTAGATCAGACATGAGGCGATGAATGCCGCAATCATGAGCGGAGGCGCCGCCTCCAGATATGGAAACAGGCCGACGTGCAGCGCGACGGGAACCAGGTGCCAGGCGGCCCAGACCAAACCAAGGATCAGCACGCCCCAACGGCGTCCGAATGCAGTAATTGCCAAACCGAGGCCACCGCCGGCCCAGCCCAATTCTTCGAGCACGCTGGTGAGAGCAGAGAGCCCCGCGGATCCGATGACGGCCTCCAACGCTGCACCCTGCAATTGGAAGCTGGCCGCGCCCACTGCAATGGCGACCGCAAGAGAGCCGAGTGCGACGACAAGAGTTGTGGCGGCGGCGCCCAGTATCCACGGCCAAACTAGGCCAGATCCGCGATCCCATCGTCGGCTGGACAGGGCCAAGCCTGCAACAGCAGGGCTCAAGATCATCGTCAGCTTGCCGAGCTCGACGAGCTGCGGCTCCGCTGTCGCCATCAACCCGGCCGGCAGAGCGAGAACGATGACGACGAACAGAATGAACCTGAGTCGAGCGAAGGCCACGCTGAAATCTCCAAGGCTCCAAGTGCAATGCCAGATCAGCGGCAAAGAACGCATCAGTCGAGCAGTGCAGCAATGGCCAAACCGTCAACGGAAGGGCAGTCAACAACGCCGCTGCCGGACATCCTGCCCAGTCGCTGCGTCAACCGGCACAGACATCGCCTTTGGGCCGATCCCGGCCTTGTATTGGAGCGGTGACGAACGGCGGAGAAAGTCAATTCCTGCCGCTGGAACCAACGCACCTGGCCTCGCTAGAGCCTGTCTGCTGGAAACGGACCTTAGGATCCGCTCCCGTCGCCCAGGCGGGTGAGCGACGGCGCCGAAGGCGCGATTTGGTCCAGTGGAGTGAAGAGCGGTCCGCGAAGCGGACGGATCGGCCCGAGCCATTGCGAAGGGCGGGGATCGATCCGAGCGATGAACGCCCGGCAGGGCATCGAGGAGCGAACGCCCTGAGCGGCAGCGAAGGGCGGGCCACGTTTCGAGGCCTCGCTCCGAGCCTTTAGGTTCCGGATAGCGCTTCGCGCTTCTGGAATGACAAAGGCGATGTGATCGACATCTCTCTCAATGCGTCATCCTGGGACTCCATCCGAGGATCTTTCTGGAAGCGGACCTTAGGTCCGCGTTCCCCGCGAAGGCGGGGGTAAGCCATGGCGCCACAGGCGCGGTTTGATCCGGTGGATCAAACCGAATGGTGAACGCCCGGAGCGACAGCGAAGGGCCCCAGTCCTCTTCGGAAAAATGCGCGCGCAGCGCTCCAAAGCCTGAAGCCCGAATTCAGGACAAGCCTTGCGGTCGGCGCTGGACCCCCGCCTTCGCGGGGGCCACGGCCGGTGAGGACCGGGCAAAACACAGTCGGATGACTCTGCAGTTTCGAGAAATCTTCAGCCCCCGAAATCCCAGCATTTGCGGCTCAGAGTTCATCTCGGCGCTGTAGGATAACTTTTTACTTGTCCCCACGCCTTCCCCGTCAGGCGATACTGGGGTCATGTTTGCGCCGCTGATCCTCTCCGTGCTCCTGCCCCTGAACCCGGCTCTGTTTTTAAGAGAGCTGGTCTCCTGGTTCATCGGCTGCCTCGCCCGGACGCTGGCGGACCAAGAGACACGGGCCTGGATCAAGGCGAACCCTAAGGACCGCTCTGTCCGCCTCGATCTCCTGGGCTCGCTCATCATGATCGAGGACATGATCGCGGCCCTGACCCATATCCGCGCCCGTCAGATGCTGGGCCACACGCCCAAGCGCAGGCGCAGGAAAGGCCGCCGTCCCGGCTACGCCCTTACCGGCCATGCTCCCGCCCTCGAAGAGATCGAGCGGCGCTTTGAGCGCGCTCTCCAGCGTCTCGACGCGGTCGAGAGACATTCCGCCCACCTGGTCGTGAAGCTGGCCCGCCTCCTGACGAACGCCGTATCGCAGCTTCAGCGCCCGCCGCATCCGGCCGGGCCGTCGTCGATGACGACGATTTTTCAGAGGGTGCGACAAAAATCGTCGGCGGCCAGCCCCAGGGCCGGCCAGCGCATCCGTGGGCCGCCTTAGCTGCGATCTCAGTTCAGAAAACAAACCCGACCCAGCCCGCAGGCCTTACCTGCGAGAACGCACCAGCATGCCTGTGCCGTCGCCCTCAGCCGTTGAAGTTCAGCCGCAGCCCTGGCTCGCTCCAGCGCGCCTTCGCCAGCCTGCCCCTGCCCGACAGCGTGATCCACGCATCGCGCATGTCCTTGCCGCCGAAGCAGATGTTGGTGGTGTAGGGATCGGGCGTCGCGAACTGCTCGTACGTTCCATCCGGCGAGATCGACGTGATGCACGGGTCGAGCAGCGTCGCGACGCAGACCTTTCCGGACGCGGTGACGGCGAGCGAGTCGAAGAACTGCACGGCGGGCCGGTTGCTCATCGTCGCGACCACATTGCCGTTGAAGCGCCCCTTGCGCCTCTGGATCTCGCCCGGCGCTGTGATGTCGAACGCCCAGAGCTTTCCGGCGGAGGTCTCGGCCGCATAGACCGTCTTTTCGTCCGGCGACAGGCCGATGCCGTTATAGCCGGTCGAGCCATACTCGACCTCGACGATCTTCGAGCCGTCGGGCAACGCATAATAGATGCCGCTCTTGTCGCGCTGGCGCGGATGATCCTTGCCGTAGTCGGTAAACCACATGCCGCCTTGGCGATCGAACACGATGTCGTTCGGCCCGCGCAGCATGTTCTCGCCGGCCTTGTCATAGAGCCGGTCGATCTTTCCGGTCTTGAGATCGACACGCTCGATACGGCCGCCGGAATAGTCCGGCGGAATGCCGTGCGGAATGGTGATCCCGTCGCGCTCGACATAGCGGAAGCCGCCATTGTTGCAGACATAGACCGCGCCGTCCGGCCCGATGGCCGCGCCATTGGGGCCGCCGCCGAGCTCGGCGATCACTTCCGTCCTGCCGTTCCAGCAGCGCGTCAGCGTCCGGCGCTTGATTTCGACCAGGATGACCGAGCCGTCGTCCATGGCGATCGGCCCCTCCGGAAAGCCGAGCCCTTCGACAACGATCTCAAGCTGGTCCATGGCCTATGCTCTCTTTTCGAACGCTCGTTTCTCAAATTCCCGGATCACGTACGGCGCCTCGTTGTCGGCGTCCTGCCCGAAGGATTGAGCGGACACCTCGCGCCACTCCGCCCGGTCGAACTCCGGGAAAAAGACTTCCGCCTGCCGCTCGGCATCTACTTCGGTCAGCGTCATGTGTGTCGCGATCTCGAGACCTGCGGCGAAGATCGCTGCGCCGCCGATGATCGAGACTTCGGGCACGCCCGCTTCGGCCGCCATCGCGCGCGCAGCTGCAAGCGCGGGCGGCAGGCTGGAGAAGACGAAGGCGCCGGGCGCCTTGAACTCGAGATTGCGGGTCGCGACGATGTTGGGCCGGCCTGGCAGGGGGCGTTTCGGAAAGCTGTCCCAGGTCTTGCGCCCCATCACCAGCGGCGTCTTCGCGGTGATCTTCCGGAAGTTGGCCATGTCGGCCTTGAGGCGGAACAGCAGCCGGTTTTCCAGGCCGAGTTCGCCGCGCCTGCCTATGGCCGCGACGATCCTGACGCCGATCGCATCGTGGGTGATGGGAAACGCTGATGACGTCACGGGAGACTCTGTATTCGCACTGTGTATTCGGGGCCAAATGCAGTATGGGGGCTGCGGCGGGACGTAGCCGGACTTAACTTCGGTCATAGACGCAAGAATGCATACAGGGGAAGCCGGGGATGGAAGCGCCGCAGCCGAGCCTTTGGTCGGAACTGGTCGGCGCGATCGCCTATCGCGACCCCAGCCATCTGCCGCTGATCCTGCTCGGCCTTGCCGCCACCGGCGCGCTGATCTGGCGTCTCAAAGGCAGGACGTGGGCGTTCATTTACGTCGCCCTCATTCCGCTGCTGAACTGGACCTTCGGCCAGCCCGACATTCCAAAGGCCGATCTCACCCCGCTGCTCAGCCCGGTGTTCGGCGCGGCGCACGCCATCGTCTTCAATCCCCTGACCATAGCGACCGGCATGGTGTTTGTGGTGCGCGATTTCGTTCAGCGCGAGATGGGCCATCGCGTGCTGATCCTGATGGCGCTCGCCATCGCGTGGTCGTTCTACTATTCCTGGCCGGTGATCGCGCTGGCGTCGGCGACGGCCTTCGCGATCTCGGAAACCACCGACTGGCTGCTGTTCACCTTCACCAAATACCGCCTGTCGACGCGCATCCTGCTGTCGAGCGTCTTCGCCGCCCCTATCGACACGACCGTGTTCCTCTATGGCGCCGACCTTGCGCAACAGATGGCCGGCACGGCGGAGGCAGGCAGCCAACTCAACCTGCCGAACTGGATCTTCTTCATCATCGGCAAGCTGGTCGGCGCCGTGGTCGTCGCGTGGATAATCCGCCGGCGCGAGGATCGCGGCGAAGTCAGTCCCGCAGCCGCCTGATCCCGAAGGATTCGACCCAGCAAACGAAAAAGGCGGCCCGCATGGGGCCGCCTTCACGCCGCTCGTAAGAGCGAAGCTAGATTAGTGCGTTTCGGCCGGAGCGGCCGGGGTCGCAGGAGCAGCGGCCGGATCGGTCGCAGCCGGAGCAGCGGCCGGATCGGTCGCAGCCGGGGCAGCGGCCGGAGCCGGAGCGGGCTCAGCAGCAGCGGGGGCAGCGGCTTCAGCAGCCGGGGCTTCCGCAGCAGGAGCAGCCGGCTCTTGCGAGCAGGCGGCGAGAGCAAGAGCGGCAACCGAGGCAGCCGCAGCAACAACGAGTTTGAACGACATGGAACAGATCCCTCCGACGGATCGTGATCCGCCTCGGGCAGAAAAGGTTTCCGGGCGGCGAGTGGTTATTCGTCCGCCCGGAAAAAAAGTACAAGATGTTGAATCATTGCGAATCCTACAGCTTGGCTTCCAAGAGATTAAGGAAGCTGCGGAAGCCCAGCATACGTAGCGTCCGAGCGCTCACGGAACGCCAAAATGTCGCGCGTTCCAGCGGACTCCAACGACCTTGAATCCATTCGGGAGTCGGCGAGCGAGATTCGCGGGCGATGCGAGCCCGCGCTCAGACGAGAATCACACCGCGACAGGCGCCTTGATGTGCGCGTCGGGCGCATAGTCGATCAGCGTGAAATCTTCGTAATCCCAACCGAAGAGATCCTTCTTCGCGGGATTGAGCTGAAGCTTCGGAAGCGCGCGCGGCGAGCGCGTGATCTGCAGGCGCGCCTGCTCGAAATGATTCGAATAAAGATGCACGTCGCCGAAGGTGTGCACGAACTCTCCAGGCTCGAGGTTCGTCGCGCGCGCCATCAGTATCGTAAGCAGCGCGTAGGACGCGATGTTGAACGGCACGCCCAGGAACACGTCGGCCGAGCGCTGATAGAGCTGGCAGGACAACTTTCCGTTTGCGACGAAGAACTGGAACAGGCAGTGGCAGGGCGGCAGCGCCATCTGGTCGACATCCGCCGGATTCCACGCCGACACGACAAGCCGCCGCGAATTCGGGTTCCGGATGATCTCGTTCTTCACCCATTCGATCTGGTCGATCGTCCGGCCCTCCTGACCAAATTGGCCGGGCGCAGCCCAGCTTCGCCACTGCTTGCCGTAGACAGGACCCAGCTCGCCGTCGGCGTCGGCCCATTCGTCCCAGATGCTGACGCCGCGCTCCTGCAGCCACTTCACGTTGGTTTCCCCGCGCAGGAACCAGAGCAGCTCGACCACGATCGAGCGCAGGTGAAGCTTTTTGGTGGTCAGCATCGGAAAACCGTCGGCGAGATCGAACCGCATCTGCCGGCCGAATACGCCGCGCGTTCCCGTGCCGGTGCGGTCGCCGCGGTCGACGCCGTTGTCGAGGATGTCCTTCAGGAGATCGAGATACTGGCGCATGGTTTTCCAGCCGATTCGGGCTTGCCGAGAAGCCGGACAAGACATGGCCCCTGCCCCGCCCGTAAGGCAAGTCTCGCGCAAAAACCGCCCACAGGCAGGCGTCCGGGTTCTGGCGCGCCAGTCCCGCTCGTGCCAGATTTCCGCTCGGGGAACACATCAGGGGCGAGGCACATGAGGATCAGTCCGGTTTCGGTTTTTGCAGCGATGGCGTTTGCGGCGCTTGGTTTCGGAAGCGCGCCGGCCTTCGGCCAGACGGTGATGCTGAATTTCTCTTTCCCCGAGCTGAAGCAGCAGCTGATCGACCTGAAATCCACGATCAAGAAAGAGGCCGAGACCGACGACAAGATCCGGTTCATCGAGGCCGAAAGCCCGGATGGGCTGATCTACGGCGTCTACGGCCTTGAATGCGACAGCAAGGAGCCGACACAGCGCTGCAGAGGCGCCGAGATGATCGCCTCCTTCGACCTCGAGCGCGACGGAGACATCAACGAGGCGCTGGACCTGATCGATTACGCCGCCGTCGCCGACTATAAGGGCACGGACAATCGCCTGAAGCTTAGCCGCTATGTGATCTTCGACGACGGCATCACGCCGGCGAACTTCAAGGTCAACATCACGGTGTTCACCAATATCGCAAACGATGTATGGGACATGCTCGAAGAAGAAGGCTTTTTCGACAAGTGAAGGACGCCTGATCCCGGCATGCTCATCCTCAGCGTCTGTCTGCGCGTGGCGCCGGATCAGGTTGCCGCTCTCAAGCCTCACATGGCCAGGGTGATCGCAGCCTCGCGGGCTGAGCCTGGCTGCATCGTCTACACCCTGGCCGAGGACATGGCCGAGCCGGGCCTCATCCGCGCCTTCGAGATTTACAAGGATGACGACGCCCTGAAGGCGCATGGCGAAAGCGAACACTTCAGGGCCTGGCGCGCCGCCAGCGGCCATTGCCCGCGCGAAGGCCGCATCCTCTACGATGCAACACAAAGACCATGATGCCGGCCAGGAAACCTGCTGCTCAATCGGACCTGCCGAAACTCGCCGCGCCGGCGATGCGCGCGCTCGCGGCGAACGGCCTTACCAGCCCCGCGATACTTTCGCGCTGCACGGAAGCGGATGTCGCGGCGCTGCACGGGCTGGGTCCGAACGCGATAAAGACCATCAAGACGGCGTTGAAGGCGCGGGGGCTCGGCTTCGCCAAAGCCCGCTAGCCGAAAACCGCTAGCCGAAAACCGCTAGAGCGTATCCAGCCCTTCCATCAGCGCCGGATCGATCTCGGCCCGCTTGCCTTTGCGATAGTCGCCGACAAGCCGCACGGCTTCGTCATGCGAAAGGCCCTGGCGTTGCACGAGACGGTCCACCAGCATGCGTTCGTCGCTTCCGGCGTCGTTCGCGAAATCGTTGCGTGAATCGTCATGAGCTTGAGCTTTCGCCATGGCGCATTCTCCCTGTCTTCTTTTTTGCGGCTTGACTTGCCTGCGCTAGCGCAGACCTCCGCCGATGGCTCCAGGTGAAGGCAACCGATCGGCAGATCAGAAGAACCTTCGTCGCGGAGCCTCATATGGTGCGGCAATGCGGCGATGGAATGACAGGCAGATTAAATATGCTGACCTGTCTGCGAAGGCCCGCTCAAGCCTCGAACGAGGCTGCGATGCGCTGTGCAATCTTGCGCGCCCCCGCCGCGCCGCCATGCTTGTCGTAGAGCCAGAGCACAACGTTGACGCCGGACTTGTGCTGCACGGCGTACATATGCGCGGGCTCGTCATAGACGTCGAAAAATCCCACGCGATGCACGGAGAGCCGCTGGATCAGCTCAGGTCCTTCATGGCCGTTTGATGATTCCGTCCCGTAGCGCTTTTCATCGCCGCCCCAAGCCTGTCCGGGAATCCTGTCCGCATCGCCCCACTGGATCGAGAGCCCTGCGCGGCAGGTCTGCATGAAGGCGGTGAGGTCCTTGAAGCGCTCCGTTCGGCCAACGCCTAGCATGCCGTCGCATTCGGGATAGCCCGACATGGTCGAGCGCCAGTTGCGATAGCCCACCAGCGCCTCCTTCGCGATCTTCTCGCCATAAGCGGGATAGCTGGGCTTCCGATCGTACGGCGACGGAATGATGACAGAGCCGCCGCCGGGAAGCGGCAGGCGCGCCTGCGCAGACGCGAAGGGTGACACGAAGGCGGCTCCCGCGCCGATAAGGACAGAGCGGCGCAGGACCGCCATTCGATGCGTTCCGATCCGCCTGCCTAGTCGGCTTCCAGCATTCTCGTGCGGAACGCCAGGCCGGCAATTGCAGCCCCCGCCAGCGGAGCGACGATGAACAGCCAGAGCTGCTGCAGCGCCACGCCTTGCGCGAACACGGCCGGACCGAACGAGCGCGCCGGGTTCACCGAAACGCCTGTCACCTGGATGCCGACAATGTGGATCACCGCCAGCGTGAGGCCGATGGCCAGCCCCGCGAACTGCGCCGGCGCCTTGGTCTGCGTCGAGCCGAGGATCACGGTCACGAACAGGAAGGTGGCGACGATCTCGAACACCAGCGCGGCCGTCATCGAGTAGCCGCCGAGATAGCCATCGCCCCAGCCATTGGAGCCGAGCGCCCATTCGCCCATCGCGAAGCCGGGCTGTCCCGACGCGATGACATAGAGGACGCCCGCGCCAGCGAGCGCGCCGAGGAATTGCGCCACCCAATACATCACCATGTCATTCACGCTCATGCGGCCGGCGAGGAATGCGCCGAACGACACGGCGGGGTTCACATGGCAGCCCGACACCGGGCCGATGCCGTAGGCCATCGCGACGATAGCGAGGCCGAACGCGAACGAAATGCCGAGCTGGCCGACATTGTCGCCGCCAAGCACGGCGGCGCCGCAACCGAAAAGCACGAGCGTCAGGGTTCCTACAAACTCAGCAAGAAGCTTTTTCATCTGTCCCCTCCCGAGGAATATGGTGGTGATGCTGAGCCCGTTTGCCGATGCGCGCCAGAAGGATTCTACCCGATGGCGACTCGATTTCGCTTGCTCGCGCGACGCTAATGTTCTAGCTTTGTTCCAGACGCCATTGAGGCGCAAAAGGAGGGCTGAACATGCTCGGCTATGTGACGATTGGAACGCGCGATCTGCCGCGCGCCGTTAAATTCTACGACGCCATCGCAAAGGAAATGGATACGCCGCGCCTGATGGAGTTCGAAACTTTTATCGCCTGGCAGAAGCCGGATGGTCCGCCCGGCATCGCCGTCACCCTTCCCTACGACAAGAAGCCCGCAAGCGTCGGCAACGGCATGATGGTGGCGCTGAAAGCGAAGGACCCGGCGCAGGTGAAACGAATTTATGATCTCGCCCTGTCGATGGGCGGCACGGACGAAGGCCCGCCGGGCGATCGCGGCGGCGGCTTCTATGCAGCGTATTTCCGCGACCTCGACGGCAACAAGCTCAACGCCTTCTGCATGGGCGGCTGAGGCCATCCTGCGGGCCCAGCCCGGTTGTGCGCTATTCTAGGTCGGGGGACGGCTGGAGAGGCGCATGCCGGGCTGGATGCTGAAAGTGTGGATGGTGATCCGCGGCCTGTCGGCCGTGGTCATCCTCGCCATGGCCGCCTTGCTGATTCTGATGCTTTTCGGGGTTGAGATCGAGCTTTAGAGCCGCAGCAGGCCCTTCTTTCCCCGTTAGGCAATCGCGCCTATATTCAACTCGTTCCGCAAGGAACTATGGCGATAAACCCTCGCGTAATAAGCGGACCGGACCCGGGGGCAGTGCCCGGCGGCTCCACCAAATCTTCCCGGTCGTGGCCGGACTGTTTGGGGCCGATACAGGATCGACGGACGTGTAAAGGCGAAGACTTTGCCCGCGTGGGCCCCGTTAGAAGCCCATTACGCAATAGTTGCCAACGACAACTTTGCTCAGGATCAAGCTCTTGCTGCGTAAGCAGCGGAACTTATCCGCACACTTAAGTCCTTAGCTCTAGCCAGCTAAGGCGGGGCTCGGGGCGGCGCCTGGCAACAGAAGCCGCCCCACTTGTTTTCCGGCGCCGATGACCGTCGTTCAGCCCGCTTCCGGGAATGGGGAGTAGGGAATAGTCCGTGCGACATCAGCCGGCTGGCGTTCCCCTACTCCCCATTCCCTACTCCCTGACGCCCAACCGTCCTATGTTCTCCTCAAGCATGCAGCCCCGAGGAGAGATCAATGAAACGCACCGCACAGGCCGTCTGGTCAGGCGCACTCAAGGACGGCAAGGGCTCGATCTCGCTGCAGAGCGGCGTGCTTAAGGACTCGCCCTACTCCTTCAAGGCGCGCTTCGAGGATGAGAGTGGAAAGTCGGCAACCAATCCGGAAGAACTGATCGCCGCCGCGCACGCCTCCTGCTTCGCCATGCAGCTCTCGCACTTCCTCGCTGAAGCCGGCCACCCCGCCGCAAAGCTGACCGCCAGTGCGGAAGTCACCATCGGGCCCGTTCCCACCGGCGGCCAGGCGATCTCGAAAAGCGCGCTCACGCTCCGTGGCGACGTGCCGGGCATGAGCGAGGCGCAGTTCGTCGAACTCGCCAACAAGGCCAAGGCCGGCTGCCCGGTATCAAAGGCGCTGGCCGCGATCGAGATCACGCTGGATGCGAAGCTGGAGCCGTAGAGTGCGTTGAGAGGAGCGAATGCACCGCGCGCGAATGTGGCGCGATGATGCATTTCCGGCTTTGCCTTCCATGCGCCCTACGCGCCGGAAATGACGCCGTAGCTCTCGCCTTCCGACACCGCGACCAGGACGTGCCGAACCTTGTCCGCCACGTCGCTCAGCGGCCGCGAATGGTCGAACGGCCAGCTATCCTCGATGACATAGAGGATGAACTCGTCGCTGATCATCCAGCCCGCCGTGGCGTCCATCACGCCTTCGCCAAGTTCGCCCTTCGCAACCACGAGATAGCTTTCCTCGCCGCGCACATCCCACGCACCCGGAGATTTCCTGCCTGCTCCGTCATTCGACTCCGGATGCATCGGCAGCGCCAGCAGATCCTGTGCGACGAGAGAGAAATTATGCGCCAGCTTGCCCTGCGCCATCAGCCACCGGTCCATCCACGCATTGGCGCTCGACCGCACCAGTCCGCCGGAAATGGTCAGCAGCGCGCGCTCCGCGGGCGTTCCGGCAGGCGCCAGCGCCCACACATCGGGCTCGCGCCATCCTCGCCGGCACACCGACCGTCCCAGCTCGCCCGAAGCCCAGAGCAGGCCCTGTACGTAGTCGAACATCCCCGGAGGCGCTGGAATTCTGGCGATTGTTTCCACGGCCGCTCCTACCGCTTCTCGACATAGAGCGGCATGCCGCCCTCGGGCCGCAGCGTGATGCGGATGTTGGGCTCAACCTGATGCGCCGGATTGGGAAGGAATTTCAGCGCGCGCACCAGCGTCGCGAGAATGGCGACAGCCTCCATGTAAGCGAACTTCATGCCGATGCAGATGCGCGGTCCCGCGCCAAACGGCATGTACTGGAACCGCGGCCGCCCTTCGGAACGCTCCTCCGAGAAACGCTCCGGATCGAACCGTTCAGGGTTCTCCCATAAGAGCTTGTGGCGGTGCATGATGTAGACGAGGGCAAAGGCGAGGTCGCCCTTCTTCACCTGGACGCCATCGCCGAGGTCGATGTCGGCATTGGCGATCCGGTCGATGATCGCGACCGGCGGATAAAGCCGCATCGCTTCCTTGATGACCTGCTCATGGTACGGCATGGCGTCGACCATCGCCGCGTCGATCTCCCTGTCGCCGCACACATCGCGAACTTCCCTGAGCAGGCGATCCTGTATCTCGGGCGAGTTGGCAATCAGGTAGAGCGAATAGGTCAGCGTCAGCGCCGTGGTCTCGTGCCCCGCACCGATGAAGGTCACGACATTGTCGCGCAGCTCGACATCCGAAAGGCCGCGCCCCGTTTCGGGATCACGCGCCGCCAGCAGAAGCCCCAGCAGGTCCTTGCGCTCGGCGCCGCTGGCGCGTCGGCGTTCGATGGCGTCGACGGCGGACGTCTTGAGACCCTTCGCCGCAACCCTGCCCTTGCCGCCCCATGGCCGGGGTATCCAGCCCGGCGCGCCGAACATGTCGAGCATGTCCGGCTTGCCCATCGTCTCGATGTAGTCGCTGACCGTGCTGGCCATCCTCTCATGGCCGAAGTTCGGATCGACGCCGCCAAGGATGGTCTCGACGATCACATCCAGCGTCGCGTGCTGCATCTCGTTCATCACATCGATGGGCTTCTCCGCACCCGCCGCCTTGATGCGTTCAACCGTCGCTTCGGCGGAAGCCGAGAAGGCAGGCACAAGCGCACGCAAGGCGTCGATCCTGAAAGCGGGTGAAGCGGCGCGGCGCTGAAACTTCCAGTGCTCGCCCTCCGCCGTCAGCATGCCGTCGCCGACGGCAGGCCCAAGCAGCTTCTTCTGGAAGGGCGATTTCCGGAAGACGTCTGCGTGGTCGAGGAACATCGCCTTCATGTGTTCCGGCTGGCGGAAATAGTGGAATGTGCGTCCGACCCAGCGCACGCCGTGGTACGGGTTCTCGTACATCGCCTTTGGCCAGACATAGAGCGGATTGGCGATCATCTGCAGCAGGCCGCGCCCCAGCGGCAGCGGCTTTTCAGGCGGGATGACTGTCTGCGGGATGAAGTCGGGCGAGGTCAGCGTGTCAGCCATGCTCAAGCTTTCAGCGCCTGTTCGATATCGGCGATCAGATCATCGGGATTCTCGATGCCGATCGACAGGCGGACCAGGGCTTCCGTGATGCCCAGCCGTTTGCGGCTTTCCTGCGGCACGTCCGAATGGGTCATGGCGGCGGGGTGGGACGCCAGCGTCTCTGTACCGCCGAGGCTGACCGCCAGTTTGATCACCTGCAGGGCGTTGAGGAATTTGAAGGCTTCCGCCTCCCCGCCGTCGATCTCGAACCCGAAGGTTGAACCGGCGGTGACGCACTGCCGTTCGAAAAGCGCCCGGTCGGGATGGTCCTGCGGCAGGAAGCCAAGATACCAGACCGACTTCACCCGCGGATGCGTGCTGAGGTATTTCGCGACCTTCCGCGCTCCAAGCTCCGCGGCGTCCATCCGCACCTTCAGCGTCTCGAGCGAGCGTAGAAGCAGCCAGGCCGTATGCGGATCGGTCATCGTCCCGAGGATCGTCCGCATCACGCGAACCGGCGCGACCCATGCCTCCTCGCCCGAACACGCCCCGGCGATCAGGTCGGAATGGCCGCCGACGTACTTTGTAAGCGACGTGACGCAGAGGTCGGCGCCCAGCTTCAGCGGCATCTGCCACAGCGGCCCGAGGAAAGTATTGTCGACAATCACCGGCGGGCGCCCAGCCGGGCTGGCGAGGCTCTCCGAAATCTCGCGCGCCAGCGCGATGTCGACCAGGCCGTTGGTGGGGTTGGCCGGCGTCTCGAGATAGACCGCGCCGACCTTGCCGCCGCCCTGCGCCGCCTTGGCGACCGCCGCCATCGCCGCCTCGCGGAATCCGACCTCGCCCGCCTCCGCCATAAAGCCCACGCCCTTCACGCCGAACTGCGGAAGAATGTTGTGCACAAGAAACTCTGTGCCGCCGTACACCGGTTCGGAGAATACGAAGCTGTCGCCGGGCCGCAGGAACGTCATCAGCGTCGTCGAGATCGCCGCCATGCCGGACGCAAACGCCAGCGCCTTCTCCGCACCGTCCCACACCGCCAGCCTGTCTTCGAGCACTTCGAGATTGGGGTTGTTGATGCGCGAATAGATCAACCCGATCTCTTCGCCCTTGTTCTTCTCCCGAAGGCCATAAGCGAGCTCGAAGAAGGCTTTTCCCTCCTCCGCATTCCTGAAGACGAAGGTCGATGTCTGGAACAGCGGCGGCTTGAGCGCGCCTTCGGAGAGGGAGGGCGAATACCCATACCCCATCATCAGAGTTTCAGGAGCAAGCGATCGCGCCCCCAGTTTCTTGGAACGGTAAGGCTTTGCTGGGCGGGTCATGTGTCTGACGATAGGGCGGTTTGTCGCGCGGGAAAATGAAATGTTGCGGTTCTCTCTTGCGCCCCGGCTCGGGATCGGCGTTATCGTGCCCGGGAACGAGGCGAACAATATGGCTCGCCCCGGACTAGAACCCAATTTACCCGACCTACATCAGGCCTTAGGCCTGACCACTAGGGCGAGGGAGGGCGAGAGTTGGACCGGTCACCGGGATCCGCGAAGGACCACATCGGCTATCAGGCGCTGACCCAGGTCGCCCTGAAAGGAGTCGTGCGTTCGGCGCTGGAGCAAGCCTCGAAGCTCGAACACCTGCCGGGAGATCACCACTTCTACGTCACTTTCCGCACGCGCACGCAGGGCGTGCAGATGGCGGATTACCTGAAGGACCGCTTTCCTGAAGAGATGACCATTGTCGTCCAGCATCAGTACTGGGACTTCGAAGTCTTCGAAGACCGCTTCGAGATCATCCTAAAATTCTCTGGCGTGCCGCAGCACCTGCGCATTCCCTTCGCGGCGGTCACGCGCTTCTTCGATCCGTCGGTGAATTTCGGCCTGCAGTTCGACACCGACGAAGCCTCGACCTTCTCCGAGGCGCGGCCTGTTGTCGCGCAGAAGCCCGCAGCGGCGCCTGCCGTGGCGGCAACGACCGAAGCCGAGGGCACCGTCGTTTCCCTCGACGCGTTCCGGCGCAAATAACCGGCCGAGCCTAGGTGAGTTCCGATACAGCCAAGGACGACCCGCCCCACGTCTCCGACGCGGAGATGCTGGCGCGTTTCAACAGCTCGAAAAAGCGACCGCCCTGCACCGAGACGGTGGGGATGAAGCTAACGCATGTCGACCAGGCAAGCATGACGGCGCGCTACGCGTTCGAAGCGAAGCAGGATTTCGCCAACCCGACCGGCGCCATACAGGGCGGCTTCATCGCCGCGATGCTGGACGAGGCGATGAGCGCCACCGCGATCATCGCCTCCAACGTCACCATGAACGCCCCGACGCTGGAGATGAAAATCTCCTTTCTGCGCCCGCTATTCGTCGGCAAGGCGACAGCCGAGGCCCGCATCCTGAAATGGGGAAAGTCCACCTGCTTCATCGAGGCGGAGCTGTTCGATCCCGAAGGCAGGCTAGTCGCCAAGGCCAGCGCCACCCAGGCGCCCAAGCCGTTCAAGCGGTTCTAGCAAGCCGCTCTGGGCGACCGGCCCTATCGCCGCCGGAGCACCAGCTGGCCGAGTTCGTCTCGAAAGAGCCGCTCGATCCTGGCTTCCAGCCATCCCTTTTTTTCCCGCAGCCGCTTCGCTTCAACATGGTCGTCTGGCAAGCGTGCCGGCGCCAACGCCAAGACCGTTCCGCGGTCGCAATGTCCGGCGGTCGTCAGGAAATGTTCTTCCTGGGCGCGGAGCATGCGCCTCGCCGATGCATTGTTGATCCCTGTCGCCGTTGACCCTGTCGCCGTTGATCCCCGTCGCCGGCCTGCCGCGCCGCCCCAGCGCGCTCGCAGCTTGCGCGATCTCGCCGCCGGCGATCAGGGTGATGTACTGGCGCACACCATTTGCCTATACTGATCGGCCTCGCCGTCTCGCGCGCCCGAAGATTTTTCTTGCGCTCCCCGGCGGCGGCCGGTTAGCTCGGCGGATCACGCCAATTCGTTGAAGCTCAACTCCAACCGGAACTCGCAAAGCTGCGTCCGCATGGCCGAGGCCGTGCGCTGGGCGTGCGCACGCTTTTTTCTCCACAGAGGTTTGCCATGCTGACCACCTACAATGCCACCCTGTCGCGCTCGACGCGTGTTCTCTGGCTGCTGGAAGAGCTGGGCGCGGACTACACAATCGTTCCCGTAACGATTGCCCGCGCCGACAAGCCCGAGCAGGGTTCCGACCCGCGGAACCCGCATCCGCTGAAGCAGGTTCCCTGTATCGAGCACGATGGCGAGGTGATCGTTGAATCGCTTGCGATCTGGCTGCATCTCACCGACCTGCACCCACAGGCCAACATGGCGCCGCCGTTGGGGCATCCCAAACGCGCCGCGTACATGGGCTGGATGGGCATGGCGACCGCGGTGTTCGAGCCGCTGGTCGTCGCGGTCATGAACGGCGCTCCGCTCACCGACCGCCAGCGAGCCGCGCGCGCCGATCTCGATGGACGGTTCGCCGCCGCGCTGGCGCGCGGGCCCTATCTGCTGGGGGACAGTTTCTCCACCGTCGATCTCGTCTATGCGAGCCTGCTGCGCTTCTATCCGGCCGCGCTCAGCGCCACGCCGGAGATCGCGGCCTGGATCGAACGGGTGGCGGGCCGTCCGGCAGGCGCCCGGGCGCGCGCGAAGGACGCGGGCGGCTGATTCCTCTTGCCTCGAAGGCCGGAAAGGTTTGTTAGGCTTGGTTTGATGCAAGCCTTTCCGGTCATATGCCAGTCGCATCTCGGCGTCGCGCCGTGGACGGACCAGCTGTCTGCGCGCCTGCCCGGCCTGCAGCCCGTCGCCGAAGGCGAATGGCTGCAGCGTGACGATGCGTTCGCCGATCAGATGGCCTATCGCGACACGCTGCTGGCCGAGCGGCGCGCCGACGTCGTCGCTGAACTGCCTGACGTGCATCCAGCCGAGCACGAGCTTCTCGCCGCCGTGCTGACGCACATCGCCAATGATCCCGGCTACACGCGCAACGGCGCCAGCATCACTCGCCCGGACGGCGTAACCATCGCCCTCGACGGCGACCGTCCGCTGGTGACCGCCGCGCGCCTCGTCCAGGAAGACATGCTGGTGCTTGAGAAAGGCGCCAGCGCCCATCTCCTCGCCTTCGGCGTGCTCTGCTTTCCGGCGAGCTGGACTCTTCGCCAGAAGGTCGGCCGCAGCATGGCCGGCATCCACACGCCGGTCGAGCGCATCGACGCGCAGATGGACAAGCGCATCGAGCGCGTGCTCACCGCCCTCCAGCCCGGCACCGCGGTCTGGCGCGCCAACGTGCTCTGCTACAATGATCCCAACCTGTTCCAGCCGCGCCTCGAAATCGAGAAGCGCCCCTTCGATCGCAACAAGCCGCTCTTTGTGCGCGTCGAGCGCCAGACGCTGCGCCGCCTCGCCCCGTCCAACGCCATCGTCTTCACTATCCACACCTGGCTGACGCCGATCGAACGCCTGACGCCCGAGCAGGCCGCCACCCTGCCCGACGCCGTGCGCGCCGGCGGCAATATGGGCGAGCCGCTCGGTTCATGAACCGCAAGGCGCACATCCTGCCCGATCGTCTCGCGCCCAGACTGCGCGTCTGGTTCGTCGGCACGGCGGCCGGCCCGCGCTCGGCCGCCGTCGGCGCCTACTACGCGCATCCCGGCAATCGCTTCTGGCGCGCGCTGCACGAGGCGAAGATCACTCCCAGCCTTTTCGATCCGCACGACTATCCCAGGCTGCTCGACCTCGGCGTCGGCCTCACCGACTTCTGCAAGACTGGCTGGGGCGTCGATGCCGCCATCGCCCGCGAACATTTCGACATCGACGGCTTCCGCCGGAAAGTGACGCGCCTGAAGCCGCAGGCGCTCGCCTTCACCAGCAAGACCGCAGCCAGCCTGTGGCTCGCTCGCCCGACGGAACGCATCGAGCCCGGGCGTCAGCCGGCGTCGGAAGCGCCAGCGATCTTCGTACTGCCCTCGCCCTCCGGCCTTGCGACGTCCTACTGGTCGATCGGGCCGTGGCGCGAGGTCGGCGCCTGGATGAAGTCCGGCTAAGACGACAAACGCGCCAGGGAGATTGAAGAGTCTGCGGGGGCCCGTAGGTTGCACTTTGGGGGGCGTCGGTTTTTGGCCGTTGCTTCCTGCGCGGTCCTCTCCAGAACTACCGGCGATAGGGAACTGAAAGATGAAGCGCTCTGCCGCCCCCGCGGAAAGTGTGGAGGTTCGCGAGAAGGGCGCGCTGGATCGCGCGACTATAGTAAGGACCGCATTGCGACTGCTCGACGAGGTCGGCATCGACGGCCTGTCGACGCGCCGGCTCGCCGCCGAACTCGGCATCAAGAGCGCTTCGCTCTACTGGCACTTCAAGGACAAGAACGAGCTGCTCAACGAAATGTCAGGCGTGATGTTCAGCGAGGCGCTCAATCCGCCGAACATCAGCGGTCCCGATTTCGACTGGGCGGAATGGCTGGCCGAAGGCGCGCGTGCGATTCGCCGGACCGCCATCTCCCGCCGCGATGGAGCCCAAGTGATGGCGCGGCCGCGCTCCAAGGGCTCTCATGGCAAGATTGCCTTCGAGGACAATGTGAAGACGTTGATGCGCTCGGGCCTCGCCGACATGGAGGCGCGCCTGACCATGCAGACCCTGCGCCGCTATGCGATCGGCGCCGCCATGCAGGAGCAATCCAACAAGGGCCTCGCCGCTGCGATCGGCATCGTCGGCACCGGCGAGGAAGGCTTCGAATACGGCCTGCAGGTCTTCATCGACGGCCTGAAAGCGCGGCTGGTGGAGCGCGCGAAAGTGAGCAAGTCGCTGAAGAAGAAGACGGCCTAGGTCAGCGGCGGGCGCGCGGGTGGCGCCGGACGAGGCGGACGCGGCGAATAGCCAACCGAAAAGTAGAACGACGCTGGCCGGGTGTCGGTCCCGACATGCCCGACACTCAGCGAAACCCGCATGGTATCGGGCGCGCGCCAGGTCGTCCGCGTGAGGGTGCGCCGCTCACCGAGGTAGTCCTGCGACGGTGAGATCGTTGACTCATCGCGCACCACGGCGGGATAAGTCTGCGAAATCCAGGCTTCCGCGGCAGCGATAAGTTCGGGGCCATCCGGAATCCTGCGGTCGGGCGCAGACAGGGAGATGCTGCAATTCGCTCCTGTCACTGAGAGCAAGACGCGGCCCCATGACCCGCCCTTCGTCACCATCATGTGTCCCGTGGGTTCGTTGCGCTGCATTGGCGCCCACACCCACCCGGCGGCGTAAAGCTCGTCGAACGAGGGATGCTGGAGACCAGCCAGCCTACCCCACTCAAGCAGAACCTCGCCGGCCGGCCGTTTGAAGTCGAGGTCTCGGATTGCGCCCAGCGGCAGCGGGTCACGGTCCAAGAACATCGCCTTGCATACGGCCAGGCCTTCGGTCAGCGCCGCTACGGGCCCGGACGATGCGGGTTGAGCGGAGGCCGCCGCCATGAATGGCGCGGCAAGAAGGGCGGCTAGTATCCAGCCTGAAAAGCGCATCTGAACCCCCAACGAGAACGGCGCGCGGGGATCATCCCGCGCGCCGCTCCCACCGTCAAATGCCAGTGTCGTCAGCCGCCGTTGAGCTTGCCGCCCTTGGCCGACATCATCATGTCGAGGATTTTCTGCGTTACGAGTGGCTCGAGGCCTTCGGTGTGGCCCTTCTCCATGCGGATCACGTCAGCGACGACCCTGCCGTCCTTGCAACCGTCGAACGCATAGACCTGCGCCGTGCCCGGCCGCGCGGTCGTTCCCCATGACGGGCCGCGCGACTGGTCGGTCGCGGTGACATAGCCCGCCTTCACATCCACCACGTCTGGTTTGCGAACGCGCGGTCCACACGCGTATTTCGTCGCCCACTCCGACCGGTCGGTCGCCGTGGCGCTGGAAGGCTCGCGTTCTCCGATATCGAAGATGAACGAGAAATCGCACGTCGGCAGTGGCGCAGGCGCAGCGGCCGGCGCCGGCGGCGCGCCCGCCGCAGGCGGAACCAGCGGCGCCACGCCCGCCGCAATGCTCGCAGGCGTTCCGACACGCCCGCCCGACAGCGACACGAAACCGTCGACCTTGTCCTTGAAATAGTCCGAGCAGACGATCCGCCGCGACGTCATCCCGCCCTGGCTGTGACCGACAAGCCAGAACGTCTTGATATTCTGCCGCCCGAACTGCTGCATCACTGTATCGACGATGTTCTGCAGATAGGCGTCGTCCGCCTCCGCCGTCCACACGCGCGTTCCGGCCGCGCCATTGGCGCCCGGCCGCTCGGTTAGCGCCGTCGGCGTCGCCACCACGAGACGATACTTCGACGTGTAGTCTGCCGCCGGGAAATAGCTGCGCTGCCAGTTGCCGATCGATCCCGCGCCGTGAAGGTTGAGGATAAACGCGACCTTCTCGCCGGGCTTCAGGTCGCACGGATAGTCCAGGAAGAACGTGCGCTGCGTCTTGAACTCTGTCGCCTCGCCCAGAAACGCCCGCGCATCCGCCGGGCAATCCTTGGCTTCAGGGCATGCATAGCGCGGCTGCGCGGCGCACGGCGAGCGCGCATGCTGCGTGCTGCTTTGCGCGCTCACGGACGCGCACCCCACGCTCATCAGGGCGGCGCCCGCTATTGCGCCAACCACCCGGCCCATGCTGAACCTGACCATCGCTCCCTCCGGTTTCGCCGCCTCGTTGCCGGGCGGTCTTTCATCGTCGTACCTAGCACCGATAGATCAACAGCGCCAAGCCGGACCGCGCGCAATAGGCGTTAGAACTTCATGGCGGACTGGCTCCATCCGAACAAGCATGTCCGCAAACTCATCGGCATGGCGTTGGTCTCGCTCGGCCTGCTGTGGCTCGGCGGAATCATTTTCTACTGGCTCGCGCCGCCGCAGCACAATCCGATCAAGCGCCTCGAACTCTCGACGCCTCCGGGCGTCTTCACGGGCTTCAAGCTCGACCGCCTCGCCCAGAATCCCAAAGGCTGCTTTGCCGCTCTCGACAGGACTGGCCTCGCCTACACACGCATCGAACGCGACGGTCCGCGGCCCGAATGCCGCCTCCGCAACGCGCTGACGCTCGATCAGTCGCTGACGCCCTATTCGGCGACGCTGTCGATGTCGTGCCCCCTCGCCGCCGCGCTCTACGTGTGGGAGCGCCACGTTGTGATCCCGTCCGCCGAAATACATCTCGGCTCTAAGGTCACCCGCATCGAAACGCTCGGCGCCTATTCGTGCCGGCGCGTGAACAATGCGAAGACCGGAGACTGGAGCGAGCATTCGACCGGCAACGCCATCGACATATCCGGCTTCACGCTCGCCGACGGACGCACAATTCTGGTAAAGGAGAGTTTCGGCAGACCGACGCCCGAGGGTCGCTTCCTTGCCGAAGTCAGAAACCGCGCCTGCAACCTGTTCTCGGCGACGTTAAGTCCCGACTACAATGCCCTGCACGCCGATCACCTACACCTCGACATGGGCTTCTACACCATCTGCTCCTGAGCACTTGCTGGCCAACGCCCGCGTCACCAGATCTGTAGTGGGGCCTGAACCGCCATTCATGCATCCGCTTATGATCCATGCTAGGATCGATTTGATGAAGTATCTCGGCGTCATCGCAATCGGCTTCGTGCTGTGCACCGCACCTGCCATCGCGCAAGAAAGCGCGCCGTTGCCGCGTTTCGACGCGCTGGAGCAGCAGACTCAGATGCTGGAGCAGCGCCAGCTCGACAAGCTGGAGACCCAGCGCCAGCAGGAGCTCGCCCGCCCCGTCACGCCGAATTCCCGCGTCACCCAGGCCGACAAGGCGTTGCGCACGCTCGAGATCGAGCGCCAGATGAACCAGCTGCGTCTCGAGAACGACGAGCGGCGCGCGCAGGTCCAGCGCGAGCGCGACATCGCCAACGCCGCGCTGCCCAACCGCCGCATCGCCTCCCATTCCAGCCTCGTGATCCACGACCCCGAGCGCTTTGCCTTGCCGGCCGCGCCGAAAGGCCAATACTATGCCCGCCTCGAAGGCCGCTTCGTGCTGGTGGATTCAACGTCCGAGCTGGTGGTGAAAGTGCTGGACGCAGAGCCGAGCGATCCGACCGCCGACGTTCCTTCCGGCGCGCCTCCGCCGCTGCAGCCGCCGCTTCCCGCAACACTCATCGCGCCGGGATCCTCTTTTGCCATCCCCCGGCCATCCAGTCTCGCCTTGCCCCCCGCCCCGCCGGGCCAGTTCTATGCGCGCTATGCCGGTCGCATATATCTGGTCGATAGCGACACCCATCGCGCCGTAAGAGCCGTGGCGGGCTGAGCGATCCGCCCGTGTCGGGGCACTCATCTCCCCCTCTTGCGCAAGCCCGCGACCCGCCCCACTCTCATCTCCATCGTCAACTTAACGGAAGGAGGTGATCCAATGTCAGTCACTATGAGCCGGGGCCCTGCCCTGAGGCGCGATCTGATGTTCGGAGCAGCCTTCGTTCACAGCATCGCCTGATCGGGCTCGGGATCGCCGCTATCTGATTGAGCCGATAGCCGATCCCTCGAAGCCAGGGGCTTGAGCCCCGCTCAAAATGACGGGAAGGGCCGCGGGCGATACGCCCTGCGGCCCTTCTTGTTTTTCGGCGGCCGTTTTGGCCCATTGTTTCCCGCGACAGACTCCGCCTTTATTCCCCCTCGCCTGCCGGGAGGGACTAATGGCTCGCACTCAACTTTTCAGCCGCGTACGCCGCGCGATCGTCCGCGCGCGCCTCGCCCTGCCCGATGCGCCGCCGCCCGGCCCGCGCGCCATCAGCCGCCGCTCCGCGCTCGCCATGCTCGCTGCAGCCGCCGCCTGCACGCCGAAGCAGCAGCCCGCGACAAACGCCGCCTCCCCCGTCGGCATCATCGGCGGCGGCACGTCCGGCCTCGTCGTCGCCTGGCGTCTCGCCAATGCGGGCATCGCCTCCGCCATCTACGAATCCAGCGGGCGCACCGGCGGCCGCATGTTCACCCAGCGCAATTTCACGCCCGAAGGCCAGTTCTGCGAACTCGGCGGCGAGCTGGTCGATTCCAACCACGCCGCGCTCATCGGCCTCTGCGAAGAACTCGGCTTGCCGATCCAGCGCCTGCATCCGGAGGGCGACACGGCCAGCGACCTCTTCGACATCGGCGGCAAACAGTATCTCGTCGGCGACCTGCTCGACCCCGCCGGCCAGACCGGCGCCTTCGTCCCCGTCGCCGCCCGCATCGCCGCCGACCAGGCCGCCCTGCTCGACACCGCTGAGAACTGGACCGCCCGCGCGCTCGAACTCGACGCGCTGCCGCTGTCGAAATATCTCGAAAGCCTCGCCTCATCGACCGACCGCTGGGTGATCGACCTGCTCGCCCTCGCCTATCACGGCGAATACGGCATCCCGATCGACCAGCAGTCCTCGCTCAACCTCGTCGATTTCATCGGCACCGATGCGAGCCAGCAGTTCGCCATGTTCGGCGACAGCGACGAGACCCACCGGATCCAGGGCGGCTCCTCGACACTCCCTGAAACGCTAACGACGCGCCTCTCTACCGCGCCGCTCGCCGATCACACCGCGTTCAACCTTCGCCACGAGCTGACCGAGATCAACCGCGACGGCGACGGCTTCCGGCTCGCCTTCAAGACCGAAAGCGGCGACATGGTCGAGAAGAGTTTCGCGCGCGTCGTGCTCGCGCTTCCGTTCACGCGCCTGCGCGAAGTGAAAGGCCTCGGCGGCCTCGGCCTTTCTGCCGAGAAGATGCAGGCGATCAACGAGCTCGGCTATGGCGTCAACTCCAAGCTGATGGTCGGCACCTCCTCACGTCCGTGGAACGGCTCGCTGCTCGGCCTCAATACGCGCCTCTCCGGCTCGATCTATTCCGACAAGGGCTTCCAGATCGTCTGGGACACCAGCGCCGGCCAGGAAGGCGTCGGCGGCATCCTCACCAACTTCCTCACCGGCGCGCCGGCGCTGAGCGAAGAGACCGCCGCGCTCGGGACACTCGAAAAAGGCCTCAAGGCCCTGACGCCCGACCTGTCCGACGCGCTGACGCCCAGCGTGCGCGCCAGCTTCTTCTGGCCTAAGCATCCGCACACCAAGGGAAGCTATGCCGGCGCCAAGGTCGGCCAGTACACCAACTTCTTCGAATACGCCGCTCGCACGGAACTCGGCGGCAGGCTGCTCTTCGCAGGCGAACACACCAGCGCCGAATCGGTCGGCTTCATGAACGGGGCCGTCGATGCGGGCGAACGCACGGCCCAGGAGCTGCTTGCTTCGCGTTGATCGGGAATCCTCATGGATTAGCTCCCCGCACAGGGAGTTGATCTCACGAAAGCGATCTTACCTGGGGGAGCCTGCCTCACCGCGCTGGCCGTCTTCCTCACCAGTGATCCGCAGACCGTGGCGAACGCCAAGGCCGAACTCGAAGCCGGCTCGATGACCCACGACGTCACGGTCGATCCGACTACCAGTCAGACTGAAGAAACCTGCATCATCGGCTTCCTCGATCCGTAGAAGATCAGTCGGCGAGACAGAAGGCGCGTTCCAGACCTGCGGCACGCTTTTCATTTGCCGTCCGCCCGGCACAGCGCAATCATCCGCTCATGTCCGACATAGAGCGAAGATATAGGACGTTCCGGGAATTCTATCCCTTCTACCTGACCGAGCACGTGAACCCGGTCAGCCGCCGCCTGCACGTCGTCGGAACCACTCTTGTTGTGCTCGCTCTTGTCGCCGCCCTTGTAACCGCCGACTGGCGCTTCGCGCTCGCCGCCCCGATCATCGGGTACGGCTTTGCCTGGGTCGGGCACTTCTTCTTCGAGAAGAACCGGCCCGCGACGTTCAAATACCCAGCCTTCAGCCTGATGGGCGATTTTCGTCTCTGGTTCGAAACCGTGACCGGCAGACGCCGCTGGTAGGAAGACTGGTACGGGCGGTCGGGGTCGAACCGACACTCCTTTAAGGGGAACCGGATTTTGAGTCCGGCGCGTCTGCCAATTCCGCCACGCCCGCGCACGACAGTTAAGCCGCAGGCGGTCGTGTTAGCCCAATCGCCGGGTGAGGCAAAGGGGCCGGATTGCCAGGCGATGGCAGGGCCGGCGTCGGCGCCGGCTGATCAGCCGAGCATCGAGCCCTGGGCGACGAGCTGCAGGCTCAGATATGCGCCGAAGATGACCGAAATCATCATCGCCGGCGCATTGCCCAGCGAAGCGGCCTCAATGCGACCGCGTATCTGATGCTGGATCTGGCGAAGCGTGCGCATGGGATGACCCAAACAAACTCAATCCGCGGCGGATCATCCGCCGCGTGGGGTCATACTCCGCAATGATCGCAAACATCCGGTTCACGGGTTGCAGAAATTTTGATCGAATTTCCGGCTTTCAGGCGGCGGGCGCAGCCTGGGCGGCTGCCTAATGCAGCTGGGACGCGACGACGAAGCCGCCTACCAGAACCACCACGAACAGCAGCATGAACATGCCGATGCGCTTTTCGATGATCGGCGCCAGGGTCGGCCCGAAGGTCTTGCACACCCACGCCACCAGGAAGAAGCGCACGCCCCGCGTCGCAACGCACGCCGCAATGAACAGCGGAATGTTGAACGCCATGGCGCCCGACACGATGGTGACCAGCTTGAACGGGATGGGCGTCACGCCCTTGATGAAGATGATCCACACGCCTGCCTCGGCGTAGGAGGCGCGCAGCTCGGCTTCCTTCCCGGCATAGCCGAAGAAGGAGATGATCGCCGAGCCGACGCTTTCGAACAGCAGGAAGCCGATGGCGTAGCCCAGCATCGCGCCGAAGACCGAGGCGATGGTGCAGACCAGCGCATAGCGATAGGCCCGGTCCGGACGCGCAAAGCACATAGGGGCCAGCATCACGTCGGGCGGAATGGGGAAGAACGAGCTCTCGGCGAACGACACCCCGAACAGCGCCTTCTCGGCGTGGCGACTGGCGGCCAGCTTCAGAACCCAGTTGTAGAGACCGCCAAGCGGCCCTTTCGCCTTTTTCGGCGGCGCGGGGGGAACCGCGGCCGTGGCGGAAGGCGATAGATCCGTCATTGGTAAACGCCCGTTTCCGTGCTGCGCAAAGCCTTGGGGCCAGTCCGGCTCTAGCATGTGCCGAGCCATATGGAAGTCGCGTACTGCTCCACGATACCGGCAGGTAGCTCAATTCACGTAAACGGCGCCTGCCGTTTGGTCGCATTGCCGCCGCGTAGCCCCCGGATAACGTCGATCCATGGAGAAGTTGCCGCTGGATCGGGCGAGATGGCCCTTCATCGCTCTCCTGGCGTGTGCGGCCATGCTGGCCACCGCCTACGCCGTCGAGCTCCTGTTGTTCTTTGCGCCGTGCCAGATGTGTTACTGGCAGCGATACGTCTACTGGGGCGCCGGCGCCCTCGCCCTCCTCTCCATCGCGATCAACTGGCGCGGCGCACAGCCCATGCTGATGCGCGTGATGTGCGTGCTGCTCGGGCTGGCCTTCCTCGGTGGCGCGTTCATCGCCGGCTGGCATGCCTTGGTTGAGTGGAAGGTCTTGCCCCCGCTCAGCGGCTGCACCGTCAGCGGAACCGGAAACATCACCGGCAACCTCTGGGAACAGCTCGGCAAGCCCATCGCGGTCGCTTCCTGCGACAAGGCGCCGTTCCACGTCGCCGGCCTGTCGATGGCCGGCTGGAACGTGATCGCCTCGCTCGCCCTGGCCGCCTGCAGCTTCATCGCCGCCGTTCGCCCGATGCCGACCGACACCAATAACGAGCCCCACCAACTCGGGGCTGAGGCATGAGCGTCCATGACGGCCGCCGCCGCGAAATGCTCCGTGTCGACCATGCGGGTGAATATGGCGCGGTCGCCATCTACAAAGGCCAGCTCGCCGTCTTCGGCCGCCAGTCCGGCCACGAGCGCATCACCGGCCAGCTCACCGAAATGGCGGAGCAGGAGCAGGCCCACCTCGACGCGTTCGACAAGCTGCTCGCCTCAGGCAATGTGCGCCCAACCGCGCTGTCGCCGGTCTGGAACGCCGCCGGCTTCGCGCTAGGCGCCGCGACCGCCCTTCTGGGCGAGAAAGCCGCCCACGCCTGCACCGAAGCCGTCGAGACGGTGATCGAGGAACACTATGGCGACCAGGTCGCCGAACTCGAGGCGGCGGGCGATACCGAACTCGCTGCGAAGCTCGCCAAGTTCCGCGACGAGGAGATCGCCCACAAGGACCTCGCCGCCGCCGAGGGCGCAGCCCAGGCGCCTGGCTATCCGATCCTCTCCGCTCTGATCCGCACCGGCTGCCGCATCGCCATCCGTATCAGCGAGAAAGTTTAGGCGCGCTGCGCTCTTTTCCTCCCTCGCCTGAAAGGCGGGGGAGGTGGATCGAACGCGAAGCGTTCGAGACGGTGGGGGCAGCCGCCGGACAAGATTCATTTCGGGTTGGCAGATGCCTAGCGCTGAACCCTGTTCCGAGGCTGCCCCCACCGTCTCGCTGACTTCGTCAGCGATCCACCTCCCCCAAGCCATCGGCTTGAGGGAGGAAAGCCTCTACTGCCGCTTCGCGGGCATCCATCGGTCGAGAAAATCCAGCATCTCGTTCCAGTCGGTCACGCGCACGCCGTGCCCGCCCGAGCGGATGAAGAACTCGATCTCGCCCCGCTCTTTGTTGTCCTTGAGGCCCGTCTGGGTAAGGCCGTGCCTACCCATCAGCTTGTAGACGGGATCGGCGCCCAGCGCCGCACGGAACGATCCGTTGGGATCCGACCATACATCCTTCCAGCCATTGCCCAGCATCACCGGGCGCGGCGCCACGAGCGCGATCAGCTGGTGCTGGTCGACCGGTATCTCCTTCTCGCGGTCCGAATACGCGGCATAGGCCGGCGCGAACCAGTGCGGATACTCCTTGGTGATCTGCTTCACGGTTTCTCCCGCGTAGGACCGCGTCAGCGTCGCCCCGCCTTTGCCCGCCTGCAGCGGGATCGCCGCCTCGATGCGGGTGTCAAAGGCAGCGGCAAGAAGCGCCGCCTTGCCCTGGCGCGAATGCCCCCACACCGCCGTGCGCGTCGCATCGATGCGCGGATCGGCCTCCAGCACGTCGAGCGACCAGCCGAACGCCGCCGCCCACACCGCGATCACGCCCGTCGGTTTGCGCCCCTCCGGCAGCATCCGCCCGAGCTTTTCCAGTTGCGCCGGCGCCGATACCTTGTCGTCGGCCGCAAACGGCCCGGCATAGAGCGTCGCATAGGCATAGCCGCGCTTGAGGATGTCGGCGTTCGGGCCGGTGATGATGTACTTGCCGAAGATCAAGCGGATGATCGAGGCTGTCGTTCCCTCATTCATGCAGCCGGCGTCCGACAGCGCGGTCGAATCCATCGTCCCCGCATTGCCGCAGAAATTCTGGTTGACGATCAGCGGGACTTTGGCGGCGGCGGACGCGGCCTTCGGCAGCGCCAGCGCGATGCGGAAGCTCACCGCATCCGGCCCCTCGCCCACGCGCACGTCGATCTCTTCCAGCACGCCCGCGCCGCCCGCGAAATTCTCGTCAATCACACGGCGGCCGATCTCGACCCCTTTCAGCTCGAACGGCGCCGGCCCATAGACCTCGCGCTCGAACGCCTGCTTCAGCAACGGCGCACGCCGGCTGGTCCAGTCCTCGGCTGTCGCAACCGAAGGGTCGCCCTCGAAGGCGGACAGAATGGCGGGCGAAGCGGGCGCCTGCCTTGCGATGTTGGCGCTGGCGGTGTTGAGGCCGAGGGGCGTACAGGCGGCAAGCAGGAGACACGGCCACGCGCCAACGGCCGCGAAAGGCTTCAACAGCATCTCGACCCAGCTCCCCGCTAATCCGCCCTAATCCATCACCCTATTCGGCGGCCTTGATCGTCCTGGCGGCGCGCAGCGCAGCCGCCTGCGCTTCTACGCGTTGGACGATCTTCTCGATCATCTCGTCGTTCGAAACCTTGTGATCGGGTTTTCCGGACACATACATCATGCCCGCATCCTTGCCGCCGCCGGTGAAGCCGAGATCGGTCATCGTCGCCTCGCCCGGCCCGTTCACCACACAGCCGATAATCGACAACGAGATCGGCTCGACGATGTGCGCCAGCCGCTGCTCCAGCTTCTCGACCGTGCGGATCACATCGAACCCCTGCCGCGCGCAGCTTGGACACGAGATGATGTTGACGCCCCGCGTCCGGATGCCGAGCGACTTAAGGATGTCGAACCCGACCTTGATCTCTTCCTCCGGCTCGGCCGACAGCGAAACGCGGATCGTGTCGCCGATCCCGGCCCACAGCAGGTTGCCGATGCCGATCGAGGATTTCACCGTGCCGACACGCAGGCCACCCGCCTCGGTGACGCCAAGGTGCAGCGGCGCATCGGTCGCCTCGGCCAGCTTGTGATAAGCCGCGACGGTCATGAACACGTCGGACGCCTTCACCGAAATCTTGTATTCGCGGAAGTCATGGTCATCGAGGATGCGGGCGTGGTCCAGCGCGCTTTCCACCATCGCGTCCGGGCACGGCTCGCCATACTTCTCCAGCAGGTGCCGCTCCAGGCTGCCGCCATTGACGCCGATGCGCATCGAGCAGCCATAATCCTTGGCCGCCTGGATGACGTCCCTCACGCGCTGCGCGTTGCCGATATTGCCGGGGTTGATCCGCAGGCACGCAGCGCCCGCCTTCGCCGCCTCGATGCCGCGCTTGTAGTGGAAATGGATGTCCGCAACGATCGGGACTTTCGAAGCCTTGCAGATCTCCGGCATCGCCGCCGTGGATTCCTCGTCCGGGCACGAAACGCGGACGATGTCCGCCCCTGCCGCTTCCAGCCGCCTGATCTGGTCGATCGTCGCCTTCGCATCCGACGTTGGCGTGTTGGTCATCGACTGCACGAGGATCGGATTGTCGCCGCCCACCAGCAGATTGCCGACGTGGATCGTGCGCGACTTGCGCCGCTCGATCGCCCGCCAGGGCCGGATGGAATTGATGTCGCCGCTCATCGCTAAAGCCGCTGGAATCGCCGCCGAACGCCGCAGATCACATGGACAGCATGTGGCCTGTCCGGGCCTTGGCGTAAAGCCTTGGGACGCACGTCATCATGACGCGCGCTTGTGTCGAATTCCTTACGGAAAGCCCCTATTCGTCTCCGAATCCGCAGTGAGCCTTATTGGCCCGGATAGGCCAGCAGCGCCGGATCCTGAGCCGGGGTGACCGGCGGGGCGGCAGGCGCGGGCGCCGGAGCAGCCGCAACCGCGGGCGGCGTCTCAGGCTTCGCCTGGGGCTTGGGCTTGGGCTTCACCGGCGCGGCAGCGGCCGATGAGGGCGGCGCAACAGCGGGACGCGTCCCCGGAGGACCAGCCGGAGCAGGCGATGCGCCAGCAGGGCGCGCCGCCGGAGCGGGCGTGGCGGCGGACGCCGGAGCAGCGGGTGTAGCCATTATTGCGCCATCGGCCGGCGCAACCGCCGTCTCGTCGGCGATCGCCGCGGGCGCATCGACCGGCGGGCGCTTGGCCGCGATGTCCACGCTCTGCGAATAGGCGGGGCCGCCTTCGGTCTGCAGCAGGCCGAGCGACTGGTCGCCCATGCGCCACTCGAATGCGGAGCCGTCTTCCGGCGCCGTCACCGTCCAGCCATAGCCGACGCGGACCGGATAGCTTTCACCAGGGTCGAAATAGCGGCGCACATACTTGTCGCCCGAGGCCGAGCGCACTTCGATCAGCGCGCGCCGCACGGCGACGATGCGCAATTGCTGGGCGGCCGGCGCAACCGTTTCGGCCGCGCCTGCGGCAGCCGTCTGCGGATTTGCGGCGGCCGGCGCCGCGCCATCCGGCGTCATGGCGGCGGTTGCCGGCGCGGCGGTCTTGTCGCCGCCATTCATCAGGAAGAAGGCGCCCGCGGCGCCAACGATGGCGATGATCAGGAAGCCGAACACCGGCAGCGCGACCGGCAGCCTGCGGCCTGTCGAGGGCGGCGCGATCGTATGCTTTTCAGGATCCTTGAGGATGGCGCACTCGCGCAGATAGCGCTCGAGCGTCGAATTCTCGTCGAGGCCGAGATGGCGCGCATAGGTGCGGATATAGCCCTTGGCGTAGACCGGCGCGCCGAGGAGGTTCGGCGTCATGTCCTCGATCGCGCGCAGGTGGCTCAGATGGACGCGGGTCTCCTTCGACACCTGCTCCATCGTGTAGCCGAGGTTCTCGCGGGTGGCGCGGATGATCGCGCCGATGCGCTGGCCGGGTTGCTCCACAGCCGCGGCAGGCGCGGCGGGCGCCGCTTCGGGCTCAGGATCGGCGGCGACGAAATCGGCGGCGTCCTCATCCGTCACGACGCGCAGATGCGGAGCAGAACGGCGGGCCCGCGTCTCGATCTCGGCGGCGGTGATTTCAGCAGGGGTGAGTTCGGCGGCGGGAGATTCAATCGCTCCGGCCTCGGCATCGCCAACGGCGGAGACCGTTTCGTCAGGAACCGTGGGGTTGATGTCGTCTTTAGCCACGCCGCTCATGTATGTGTCCGAAACGGAAAGGCCATGTCCTAGAAAGACATACCCGCTCCGCCTTACGCCGCCCGCCCTAACAGATGATTGATGAAGATGTAGGCTGCGTCCCTAAGGCCCACAACCTAAATCTTCACGCCGAAGTCAGCGGCGATACTTAACATTGCGTTACGTACCGACCCGTCTCCGGCGTCCAGGGCCTTCTGCACGCGCGGCGCCAGGATCGATGCGTCAACGGAACGCACGATCAGCTTGATCGGCGCGATGCGCGCCGCCTGCATCGACAGCCGCCGATAGCCCAAAGCAATCAGGGCCAGCGCCTCCAGCGGCCGCCCGGCCGCCTCCCCGCATACGGTGATCGGCAGGTCCGCCTCGTCCGCCCTCTGCCGCATGCGCTGAAGCAGGCGCATCGCAGGCCGGCTGAGGATGTCGTAGCGTCCGGTAAGCCGGGCATTGTCCCGATCTGCTGCAAAGAAGAATTGCATCAGGTCGTTCGTTCCGACCGAGAGAAAATCCGCCTTGCCCTTCAGCTGGTCGATAGAGAACGCCAGCGAGGGCGTCTCCACCATGGCGCCGACATAAAGCCGGTCCGGCAGGTCGCGGCCGAACTTGATCGCCCATTCCATTTCGCTGTCGAGAAGACGCCTTGCCGCCTCGAACTCCTCGACGGTCGCCACCATTGGGAACATCAGCCGCAGCTCCCTGCGCCGCGACGCCCGGATCAGAGCGCGCAGCTGCCGCCTGAAGAAATACGGGTGATCCAGCGCCATCCGCAGCGCCCGCCAGCCCAGCGCGGGGTTCTCCTCCCGCTCCCGGCGACCCATGAACGGCGCGATCTTGTCGCCTCCCAGGTCGATGGTGCGGAACACCACCGGCCGGTCGCCCGCCCGCTCGATGACGGACTTGTAGAAGGTCGCCTGCTCGTCCAGGCCCGGCATCGTCTCCGACGCCATGAACTGGAATTCGGTGCGGAACAGCCCCACCCCCTTGGCCCCCACCTCGTCCAGGTGATCGAGATCGAACGACAGCCCGGCATTGATCAGGAGGTCGACTTCCTGCCCGTCCGTCGTCACCGCCGGCTTGTCGCGCAACAGCGAGAGTTCGGCTTGCCGCTGGTCCGACAGCGCCATCCGCGCCTGGAAATTGGCGATGATCGCAACTTCGGGGCGGATGTGGACCACCCCGGCCTCGCCGTCGACGATCACCGTGTCGCCATCTTCCGCCCGCGTCACCAGTCCGGTAAGCCCGCCCACCGCCGGCACGCCGATGGCCCGCGCGACGATCGCCGCGTGCGATCCGGCGCCGGCTTCCTCGAGGAGGATCGCGGCAAGATCCGAGTCGCGATATTCCAGCAGTTCGGCCGGTCCGATCCGGCTCGCGACCAGCACCGACCCGGGCGGCGCGTCGCGCCCGCCGCCATCATTGCCGTTGAGCATCCGCAACAGCCGGTTTTCGAGATCCTCTAGATCGTGCAGCCGCTCCCGCAGCAGGGAGTCCCGCGCGCTCTCCAACCGCGCCCTGTGCTCGCGCCGCACCCGGTCGACCGCCGCTTCCGCCGACAGGCCGGTGCGCACCGCCTCGACCAGCCGCGCCTCCCAGCTCGGATCGTGCGCAAACAGCCGGTAGGTCTCCAGCACGTCCCGGCTCTCGCCGAACAGCACCGGGCCCGCCCGCGTCAGCATCGCATCGATCGACGCCCGCAGACCCTCCAGCGCATCGTTCAGCCGGCGCTCTTCCTCTTCTGCATCCGCCGCGAACAGCCGCGCCGGCGGCACGACGGGATCGTAGAGAAACACCTTCCCCGTCGCCAAGCCCTCGTTCAGCGTCCGGCCATGCAGCTCCACCGGCCGCGTCTGGCGCAGCCCGGCGCTGAACTGGTCCGCCGCCGCCGCCACCAGCTCCGCCAGCACCATGGCGATAGTCTGCAGCGCCTCGGCTTCCTCGTCGTCATAGACCCGCTCGGTCGAGTTCTGCACAACCAGCACGCCCAAGACGCGCCCGCCCCTCAGGATCGGCACGCCCAGGAAGGAATGGAACGGGTCTTCCCCCGTCTCCGGCCTGTAGGAGAAGCGCGGGTGCGAAAACGCATCCGTCAGCCGCAGCGGCCGCGCCGTCGCCGACACCAGGCCGACGAGGCCTTCATTCTCGCCCATCCGCGTCCGGCCCACGGCTTCCGGCCGCAGGCCCTTGGTCGCCACCAGCAGCAGCGACTGGTCCTCGGTGCGCAGGTAGATCGAGCATACGTCGGCAACCATCGTGTTGCCGATCAGCTCGACGACGCGCTCCAGCCGCTTGGGATCCTGCGCCTGGTTGGCCATCAGCGCGCGCAGCCGCGACAGCAACAGCTTCGCCCCCGCCCCACCCGTAGGCGGGCGCGGGGCGGATCCGCCCTTGTCACCGGTTTTGCCGCGATCGCTCACTTGAGCTCCAGTTCAGGGCCTCCCAGAGGCCCCCCGGAAAAAAGTCCCTAGTCCACCCTCAGTCGGCGTCGAGCCCATAGGCGGTGTGGAGGGCGCGTACCGCAAGCTCGGTATAGGATGCATCGATCAGCACCGAAATCTTGATCTCCGAGGTCGAAATGACCTGGATGTTGATGCCCTTGTCCGACAACGCCTGAAACATGGTCTTCGCGACGCCTGCATGGCTGCGCATGCCGACGCCGATCACAGATACCTTTGCGACGTCGCGGCCGACGGTCAGGCTCTCATAGCCGATCTTGCCTGCCTGCTTTTCGATCACCTGCTTGGCGTGCGGCGCATCGCGGTCGGGACAGGTGAACACGATGTTCTGCCGGCCTTCCGTCTTGGCGGATGCCTGCACGATCATGTCGACGTTGACGCCCGCATCGGCCAGCGCGCCGAAGATGGCGGCGGCGACGCCGGGATGGTCCTCGACGCCGATCAAGGTGAACTTGGCTTCGTCCCGGGAATAGGCGACGCCGCTGACAACCTGCTTTTCCACGATCTGTTCCTCATCGCACACAAGCGTACCGGTATTGGGTTTGGGCGCCGCGCCCTCGAAACTGGACAACACGCGCACCGGCACGCGATGGTTCATTGCGAGCTCGACCGAACGCGTCTGCAGCACCTTCGCGCCGAGCGAGGCCAGCTCCAGCATCTCCTCGTAGGAAATCTTCTCCAGCCGCCGCGCCTTCGACGTTATGCGCGGGTCGGTCGTGTAGACGCCATCGACGTCCGTATAGATATCGCATTGCGAAGCTTTCAAGGCGGCGGCCACGGCGACCGCTGATGTGTCCGATCCGCCCCGGCCCAGCGTCGAGACCCGGCCGTTCTCGTCCACGCCCTGGAAGCCGGCCACCACTGCGATCTCGCCGCTATCGACCGAGCGGATGAACTCCGGGTTCTCGCATCCCGTGATGCGCGCCTTGCCGTGCGCCTCGTCGGTCTTGAGCTGCAGCTGCCAGCCGAGCCAGCTCCGGGCCTTCAGCCCCTTGCGCCGAAGGGCAAGCGCCAGAAGCCCCGCCGTCACCTGCTCTCCGGAAGCGACCACCACGTCGTACTCGTCGTCGAACTCGGCCCCGTGCAGGTCTGGTCCCGCCGCGCCCTTGGCCCATTCGACAAGCTGGTTGGTCGTCCCCGACATGGCGGAGACCACGACGGCAAGCCCCTGCGCCTCGGCCTTTCGCGCCGCGACGATGTCCGCGACGTGCGCAATGCGCTCGAGGTTGGCGACGGACGTTCCGCCGAATTTCAGCACCAGGCGAGTCATGGAGTTGGGCGCACCCTGCTAATAACCATCCGACCGGCAGGAACCGTGCGCCATCCCTCCGGACGCAGCGCATTGACCTCCCATCCCCGGCGACCGACATGTCTAGAGCCGGGAGGGTCAAAGCGGAACCGCTTTTGCCTTACCAGTCCGGGCCCAGCCCCCGCCGGGTCCGGCCGGCAGACGCATTAAGCAAAGTATCCCGATGGGCAAGACCCTTCTTCGCGACGAGACCATTCCTGAAGCGCCAAGCGTCGATCCCGCCGAGATCGACAAGTTCAGGGCCATGGCCGCCGACTGGTGGTCTCCTACCGGCAAATTCGCCCCCCTGCACAAGTTCAATCCGGTACGGCTGACCTTCATCCGCGACACTGCCGTGTCTCACTTTGGCCTCGACCCGATCGCCCGGAAGCCGCTGGAAGGCCTGCGTTTGCTGGACGCCGGCTGCGGCGGCGGGCTGGTTACCGAGCCCATGGCCCGGCTGGGCGCCCATGCGGTGGGGGTCGATGCTGGCGATTCCAACATCAAGGCGGCGATGGTTCACGCCGACGCCCTTCAGGTCGACGTCGACTATCGCGTGGGCACGGTGGAAGGGCTGATCGCCGCAGGCGAGAAGCCCTTCGACATCGTTCTCGCCCTGGAGGTGGTCGAGCACGTCGCCGACCCGGCGCAATTCCTCGCAGACTGCGCCCGACTCCTCGGCCCGGGCGGGCTGATGATCGTTGCGACGCTCAACCGGACGGCGAAAGCCTTCGCCCTCGCCGTCGTGGGAGCGGAGCACGTGCTGCGCTGGCTTCCGGTCGGGACGCACGACTGGTCGAAATTCGTGACGCCGGAGGAAGCCCGCTCGGCCCTTGTTGGCGCGGGGCTTGAAGTGGAGCCTCCTGTCGGCGTCTCATTCTCGCCGCTTTCGGGCCGCTGGACTTTGGGTACGGACGCATCGGTTAACTACATGCTGGTCGCCAAGAGGCCCAAAGAGGCCCCTGGCTCGTGATGGGTCTTGGGAGTGATGCAGAGCCGCAGCCGCATCCTGATCGATGATCTAGAAGGCACGCCCGCCGCGCGCCAGGCGCCGCATGCCGGCCCGGCCATGCCGCAGGTCGGCGAGCGCGAAGACTGGCTGAAGCGCTACAACGCTCCCCCGGCGCCGGTCACCTTCCCGGACGAGGATCCCTACAGCCCCGCCTACGTGCGTCTCGACCTCGACGAGACGCCGGGCAGCATCCTTCACTTCTGGTTCGACTATTCAGCTGATCGCGCCTCGAGCCTGCAGGATCGCATCCCGCTCTGGTTCGGCGGCGATTTCGAGCTCGATCGCATGATCGCTGCGCGCTTCACCGCGATCGTTGCGAAGCTCGCCTCGGGCGAAGCCCTCCGCTGGGCGGCGCAGGGCCCGCGCGAACGCCTCGCCGCCATCATCGCGCTTGACCAGTTCAGCCGCCAGATTTTCCGCGGCTCGCCCGCCGCCTTCGAGAACGACGCGCTGGCGCTGATGCTCGCCCGCGAAGGCATTCGCCGCGAGGAAGACCTTGTCCTCAAGCCCGCCGAGCGCTGGTTCTTCTACATGCCGCTGGAGCACTCGGAATCGTCCACCGACCAGCGCCGCAGCGTCGAGAGGTTCTCGGAACTCCTCACCCTCGCCACGCCCGAACTCCGCCCTCACCTTGCGACCGCCTACGACTACGCCAAGCGCCATGCCCGGGTCATCGCCAAGTTCGGCCGCTTCCCCCACCGCAACGACATCCTCGGCCGCACGACCACATCTGCGGAAAAGGCGTTCCTCAAGAGAACCGCTGGCGGATTCTGAGTTTAGTTTCCTTGAAAAACTCCGGCCCAGGAAATCGACGCCCGGGCCTTGAGCCAGAAGAAGCGAATACCTTTCTTTGAACCATCCAAGGGCCCGCAACGCACGGGCTCATCAGAGAAAGAACCTCCCCATGCTCAAATTCCTCCTCGCCTCGGCATCGATCGCCATCGCCATCGGCTTCTTCGCCGGCCTCGCCTACCTCGCCCACGACGGCGGCGCCACGCCCTACCAGGGCGCCGAGTTCTCAGGCATCTAGACCCCGCCGCAGCCCCCTCCCTCGTTCAAGCAACACCCCCCGCTGTCATCCCGGGCGGAGCGAAGCGCATCCAACGCTGTCATTCCGGCCGGAAGCGCGTCAGCGCTGAAGAGCCGGAACCGTGAGTAGCGGTCCGCGAAGCGGACGGATCGGCCCGAGCCATTGCGAAGGGCGGGGATCGATCCGAGCGGCGAACGCCCGGAGCGACAGCGAAGGGCCGGAGAGCAACACCCCCCGCTGTCATCCCGGCCGGAGCGCAGCGGAGAGCCGGGACCCATCCCTCGACAACGGGACTCGCAGACCCATGGGTCCCGGCTCTTCAGCGCTCACGCGCTTCCGGCCGGGATGACAGCGTCGGGACTTGCATCGCCGTCCGACACCATCCGGGACACAATCTCGAAATCTTCCCAGCAAATTCAGAGCTCGAAGAAAAATCTCCAGGAAAGTTATCCTACACTTTCAGACCTGAGCGATAATCCCCTCATCGCCTCCGCATGGAGGGCAGTCGTACGCTGTTCAGCGACGCAGGGGCGATGCGATCGAGCGTGAGAAGTTCCGGACGAACGCGGCGTGAAGCGCCGCCAAGCCTGGGAGATGAACCTTCTGGTTCTTGGGCCTTCTGGCCCGAAGCCAGAGCTGAGTGTCGCCGGGACCATGGGACGATGAACAGCCCAATGGCCTGCACGCCGCCGGCGACCTATGCCAGGGGAGTGAACACAGCTCCCTGTGCACGGGCTGGCGCACAACGGTCGCTGGGGGTCGACGCATTCGTCGACGGATGACGCGTTTTCCTTTGACTACCGGTAGCGCTGGGCAACCAGCGTCGCCCAAATCACGCGGGGCATCCCGCGTCCCCACGCCCTCCACCTCACGGAGGCGCACCGCATCCCGCAGGACGGCTAAGCCGGTCCGAACGAGAGCGTGCGCCTGAGAGCGGGAGCGCCAGGGTGAGACGCGCAGCGTCGAACGCCTGGCCAAGCCTCACCGCGAGTACGACGCATGTGGAGACACCAAACCGGGCAGGCGCCCGGCGCTCCTCAACGCGAGACCGATGTTTGAAATCGCTTACCGCAGGCTCACGCCCTGCCGATAAGCTTCAGCCACTCGTCCTCGCTCAGCACCTTCACGCCGTGCTTCTGCGCATCGGCCAGCTTCGATCCCGCGCCGGGGCCAGCGACCACCAGGTCGGTCTTCGCCGAGACCGAGCCCGAAACCTTGGCGCCGAGCGCAATGGCCTGCGCCTTCGCCTCGTCGCGGGTCATCTTCTCCAGCGAGCCGGTGAACACCACGGTCTTGCCGGCGACCTTGCTGCCCGTCGTGTCGGCGATCTCGTAGGGCTGAATCGCGACCTTCTGCAACAGCGCCTTCAGCACGTCGCGGTTGTGCTTTTCATGGAAGAAATCCACCAGCGCCTCCGCAGCGACCGCGCCAAGACCGTTGATCGAGGCGAGCGCGATAAGGTCCTCCCCGGGCCTGCCTTTCGCTGCGGACTGGATCTCCTTGCGGAAAGCCGGCCAGTCGCCGTATTCCTTCGCAAGCGCGGCGCGGCTGGTCCTGTTGAGACCTTCGACAGTGGCAAGCGCGCCCTCGAGACTGCCGTCCAGCGAAGCGGCAGGCCTGGCCGGCAGGTCAGCCGCCTGGTCCAGCAGCTTGGCGAGCGCGCCGGGACCGACGCCTTCGACATTCTCGAGCCGCCGGTAGGCGTCGTTGGGACGCTGCGCGGCGGCGCGGGCGACGGCCTCCTGCAGCGCCTCGAACGTCCCGAAATGGCGGGCGACCAGCAGCGCGTTGGTCTCGCCGATATGGCGGATGCCGAGCGCGTTGATGAAGCGGTCGAGCGGCTGGGTGCGCGCCTTCTCGATCGCGTCGTAGAGCTTTTTGGCCGAGGTCTCGCCAAACCCCTCCCACTCCTCCAGCGGCGGCTTCCCCGCCTTCTTCAGCTGCGCCTCCAGCGTGAAGATGTGCTGCGGCGCCGTGATGACGCCCTCGGCGTGGAACAGCTCGATCTGCTTTGCGCCCAACCCGTCGATATCGAATGCGCGGCGCGAGACGAAATACTTCAGGCGCTCGACTGCCTGCGCCGGACAAATGAGTCCGCCCGTGCAGCGCCGATCGACCTCTTCCTCGTCATCGCCGCTGCCGCGCACCGCTTCCGAGCCGCAGAACGGGCATGTGTGCGGAAAGACAAAAGCCGTCGCATCCTTCGGCCGCTTCTCTTCCACCACCCGCACGATCTGCGGGATCACATCCCCCGCCCGCTGCACTATCACCCAGTCCTTCAGCTTCACGCCGAGCCGCGCAATCTCGTCCTCGTTGTGCAGCGTCGCGTTCGACACGATGACGCCGCCAACGGTGACAGGCTGCAGCCGCGCCACCGGCGCCAGCTTGCCGGTGCGGCCGACCTGGATGTCGATGCCGAGCAGCTGCGTCATCGCCTGCTGCGCGGGGAATTTGTGCGCGACCGCCCAACGTGGGCTTCGCGAGACAAACCCGAGCCGCTCCTGCCAATCCAGCCGGTCGACCTTGTAGACGACGCCGTCGATGTCATATCCAAGCGAAGCTCGGCGCGCCTCGATATCGCGATACGCCTTCAGCAGGCCATCGACGCTTGTGGCGCGCGTCATCTCCGGGTTCACCGGCAGGCCCCAGCTGTCGAACTTCTTCACCGCCTCGGTCTGGGTTTTCGCAAACTCGCCCGACACGAAGCCCCAGGTGTAGGCGAAGAATTTCAGCGGCCGCGACCGCGTGATCTCGGGGTCCTTCTGGCGCAGGCTGCCGGCGGCGAAGTTGCGCGGATTTGCTGGAACCTTGCGCCCGGCCTCGGCTTCGGCTTCGCGCAGACGTTCGAAGTCGGACATCAGCATGTAGATCTCGCCGCGGACTTCGATGCGCTCCGGATGGCTCCTGCCTTTCAGTTTTTCCGGAACATCCCTCAGCGTGCGGACGTTGGCGGTGACATCTTCCCCCACGGCCCCGTCGCCGCGCGTCGCTGCCCGAACCAGCACGCCGTCCTGATACAGCAGCGAACAGGACAGCCCGTCGATCTTGGGCTCGGCCGTGATGGCGACTTCCTCGTCGGCCTTGAGATTGAGGAAGCGGCGGATGCGGGCGATCACATCGTCTACCTCCTCGTCGGAGAAGATGTTGTCGAGCGACAGCATGGGCTTGAGGTGTTTGACCTTGCCGAATGCTCCCGCCGGCGCGGCGCCCACCGACTCGCTCGGGCTGTCCTCGCGCTTCAGGTCCGGAAACTTCGCCTCGATCTCGCCCAGCCGCAGGCGCAGCTTGTCGTAATCGGCATCCGTCATTTCAGGCGCGTCGGCCTGGTAGTAGGCCGCATCCGCCGACCGGATCGCTTCGCCCAGCCGTTTCAGCTCAGCCTCGGCGGCGGATTTCGTGAGTTTGGAAACAGGCGTTGCTTGAGACTTGTCCGACATGCCCGATCTATAGAGCGGGCCTCAGGCTCCAGCCAACAGTCTACCCGCCGCCGCACGCGCTTCCTTGGTGACGCTCGCGCCGGCAAGCATGCGGGCGATCTCCTCCTTGCGCGCCTTGGCGGTCAGCATGTCGACCGAGGCCACCGTCTCCCCGCCCGCCTCGGCCTTGGACACTTTCAACTGCCGGGAAGCGGCGGCGGCAACCTGCGGAGAGTGCGTGATGGCCAGCACCTGCCTGTCCTTGCCCAGCCGCGCCAATCGTTCGCCAATGGCGGCGGCGACAGCCCCGCCCACGCCCATGTCGGCCTCGTCGAACACCAGCGTTCCTGCAGGCGACGACCCGGCAAGGCAAACGCTGACCGCCAGCGCGAACCGCGCCATTTCGCCGCCCGACGCGATCCGGTTGAGCGGCCCGAAACCCGATCCGGAATTGGTCTCGATCTCGAAGGCGACATCGTCCCGCCCATGCGGCCCTGCCTCGCCGCGCGCCGCGACCGCGACCCGGAACTTCGCCTTCTCGAGCTTCAGCGGCCCGAGTTCGCCCGCGACCGCCTTCGCCAGCTTCCGCGCCGCGCCCTCGCGCATCGCCGTCAGCTTGGCGCATACCGCGTCATAGGCGGCCACAGCCTTCGCTTCGCTTTCGAGCGTCGCCTTGAGCGCGCCGTCGGAATGCTCGATCTCGTCGAGCTGCAGTCGCATCCGCTTGCGCAGCCCTGCCAGCTGGTCGGGATCGACATCATGCTTGCGACCGGCGGCGCGCAGCGCGAACAGCCGCGTCTCGGACGCTTCCAAAGCCGCCGGCGAGAACTCGCAGGCGGAAGATGCGGCCTCCAGCGCGGCCCGCGCCTCGCCCGCCTCGATCAACGCCCGCTCCAGGCTCTCGCACGCCCCCCGCATCCGCACAGCCAGTTCGCTGGATGCGCCCTCGCCCGTCAGACCGGGCGCGCCGAGCGCGCGGGAAACGGCGCGCGCCGCATTGGCCAGCGCGCCTTCGACATTTGCTTTCGTGATAAGATGGGCTGCGGCGTCGATCGATTCCGCCACGCGCTCGCCTGCCTGCATGGCCGAGCGATCGAGCGCCAGACGCTGCGTCTCGCCTTCCTGCGGATCGAGCGCATCGAGCTCTTCCAGCGCATGCGACAACCAGCTTCGTTCGGATGCCGCGCGCGCAATCCTCGCTGCCAGCGCCGCCCGCGCTTCCTGCGCGCATCGCAGCGCCGTCCATGTCCGCGATGTCTCAATCAGCAGCGTCCCTGCACCGGCATAGGCATCGAGCAGAACGCGATGCCGCGACGGGTTGAGAAGGCCCAGCCCCTCATGCTGGCCGTGAACGTCGGCGAGCAGGCTGCCTGCTTCCTCCAGCAGCGCCGCGCTTACCGCCTGGTCATTGAGAAACGCACGCGCAGCGCCGCCGCGCTTGATTGTGCGGCGGAAAACCAGCGGCTCGTCGCTCGCTTCCTCGACGCCGCGCGCCGTCAGCAGCGCCCGCACCGGATGACCGCCGTCGACTTCGAAGCTCGCCGCCACGCTGGCGCTGTCTGCGCCCGGCCGTATCAGCCCCTGTCCCGCCTTCGCGCCCAGCGCAAACCCGAGCGCCGACATCAGGATCGACTTGCCGGCGCCCGTCTCGCCCGTGAGCGCGGTGAAGCCGTCCCCGGGATCGAGGTCGAGCGCGCGCACCAGCACGAAGTCGCGAATGGTAAGGCCCGTCAGCATCGTTTCGGGCGTTATCACGAAAAGAACGAAAAGGGAACCTGTATTCTTCGTCGGATTGTGGGGCGCGCGTGAGCAGCCGCTCATTCCCCCACGAAACACTGGGTGAAAAACACAGTCGTGATGCTGCTTCAGCGTGACGGCGCGTCAAACTTTGGCGATAACCGGCGCCGTTGTGTTGGGGATAATCCCCCGTTCTGTTGGGAGACACTCATGAAAAAGATTCTTGCGGCAATCGCCGTCGCTTCGGCCGCGATGCTCGCCGCCCCAGCCTTCGCCGCGCTGGAGACCGGGGCGACCGCGCCGGAATTCTCGGCCAAGGGCATGCTCGCCGGCAACGAATTCACCTTCAAGCTGTCCGACGCGCTCAAGAAGGGCCCGGTCGTGATCTACTTCTTCCCGGCCGCCTACACCGCCGGCTGCACCGCAGAGACCAAGATGTTCGCCGACAACGCGGACGCGTTCAAGGCAGCCGGCGCGACGCTGATCGGCGTCACGGGCGGCGCGCGCCTCGCTGACGGCACGATGGCCAATGCGGGCGACAACCTGAAACGCCTTGCGGAATTCTCCGCCGAGCATTGCCGCGACAAATTCCCGATCGCCGCCGTCTCGACCGACACGATCAAGGCCTACAACGTCGTGCTGCCGCAGAAGCCGGACTGGAGCGACCGCACCTCCTACGTGATCGCGCCGGACGGCAAGATCGTCCTGTCCTTCACCACGCAGAAGCCGGACGAGCACATCACCAAGACGCTCGAAGCGGTGAAGACCTGGAAAGCCGCCCAGAAAAGCTAGGGTGAAGACCTAAGGTCCGGCGCTTCCACATACAGCAACGCTCCCGCGGCCAGCCGCGGGAGCGTTTGTTATTGATCCCTGGGACGAACGCCTAGAAAATGGTGTTCCACATGCGCGAGAGCATGTTGAAACCCGCCTTGCCGTCCGGGCGCTCGGCCATCTCGACGCCTTGTCCCTGCATGAGGGCGTAAGTGTCCTGATACCAGGGCGAGCCGGGATAGTTGTAGCCGAGCACCGCCGCCGCAGCCTGCGCCTGCCCGGTCAAGCCGATCGACAGGTAGGATTCCACCAGCCGGTGCAGCGCTTCGGGCGCGTGGCTGGTCGTATCGTACTGCTGCACGACTTTCTTGAAACGGTTGATGGCGGCGAGATGCTCCGACCGCCGCAGATAGTAGCGGCCGATCTCCATCTCCTTGCCGGCAAGCTGGTCTTTGACCATGTCCTGCTTCAGCTCGGCGTCGCGAGCATACTCACTGTCGGGGAAGCGCGCCGTCACTTCGTTCAGCGCAGCCAGCGCAAGCTCCGAGCGCGCCTGTTCGCGGCCGACGTCGATGATCTGGTCGAAGTGACACACCGCCACGAGATAGTAGGCGTAGGGAGCGCCATCGCCGCCGGGGTGCAGCGAGATGTATTCCTGCGCGCTCTTGACCGCATCCTCGTAGTCGCGCGAGCGATAGCGCGAATAGGCGGACATCAGCATCGCGCGCTGGGCCCACACCGAATAGGGATGCTGACGCTGCACTTCGTCGAACTGCTGGGCGGCAATGTCCCAGCGGCGGCGATCGAGGCTTTCGGTCGCCTCATTGTAGATCGTCTCCACCGGACGCTCAACATAGGCCACATCGGCCCGGCGCACTCCGCCTGCACAGCCCGTGACGGCGAGCAGCGATATTCCGGCCGCCAGAACCAAGCGGGAAGAACGCATGGGATCACTCCTGAAATCCGCGCCGTTCTAGACCATGGGGCGGGCCCCGTCCAAGCCTAATGGCTGCGGCCTAAACTCGCCCAAAATTAGGCTAGACGCCCCCGCCGGAGGGCCTCGGCGTTGTGGTCGTGACCGGCGGGGCGGGCTTGTTCTTCCGGCGGCGGCGGCCGAACAGCCAGAGCGCCAGCCAGACCAGCAGGCCGCCCAGCACCACGATGGGCAGGATCTCGCTGATGAAGCTGATGATGGCCGCCAGCGTGGAGGCGATATTGGGCATGAAACCCGAGAAGGCGTCGCCCAGCGGCCGCCAGATGGATTCCGAGACTGCCGTATATTTTGGCGTGTAGGCTAGCGTCAGCGACGACATCGCCACCCGTAGCTTCAGCGCCGCAAGCACGGATTCGCGCGAGTCGATGTCGGCCTGCACCCGGGCCAGCTCGCGCTCGATCTCCAGAAGGTCGGACAGCTTGCCCGGCCGGTCACGCAGCAGGGCCTGCAGCCGGTCGCGCATCGTCTTCATCGAGTTGAGCCGCGCCTCGCCGTCGACGATCTGGACAGTAAGGTCTTCGCCCGAGCGGCTGCTGGAATCGAGCGTGCCGTCAAACGGCTTGAGGCCGCTTTCCACCCCGCCCTCGAACTTGCGCACCCAGCCCTCGGTCGCCTTCAGCGCAAGCGTGCCATAGCTGGATTCCTGACCGAGGCCGGAAATGCCGCTGTTGACAACATAGCAGTTCGCCGGCCCCGCATCCTCGCAGAGCTTCTTGTGGGCGTTGAGCAGGGCTTCCATGTTTCCTGTCGGAACCTGGAAACCCCACGCATAGGTGTAGGCCATCATCTGGCCGGCAGGCTTGGGCGGACCGCCGCCGCTGTTCGGGTCCTGCTGGATGATGTCGACTTCCTGGCGGGACATCGCCTCGGTGGCCGGCATGTCGGCGGCCACAGCTGGGGCTGGCTGCGCGCCGCCCACCGCGTAGCCACGCACCGACTCCTCGGCCATCGTCTTGGCTGCGTAGTTATCCCCGCCGCCGTCGCCGCATGCAGCCGCGAACAGCACTAGGCCCGCCGCCACCGAAATGCGCAGCATGTCCATCCACCCTTGTCTCATTGTACCAAGGATGGCGCGAGCATCGCGACGGAATCAAGGCAAATTCAGCGGGTTGTGCTTTTCAGCGTTATGCCAGCGCGAATGCTGTCGCGTCGGCAAAAAGCGCACGCAGCAGGCGATTGTTGAGCGCATGCCCCGGCTGCTCGCCTTCATAGAGTCCCTCGATCGGCGCGCCGGCAAGGAACAGGTCGCCGATCACATCGAGCAGCTTGTGGCGGACGAACTCGTCGGGGACCTTCAGGCCCCCCTCGTTCAGGATCGCGTCGCCGTCGACGACGACGGCATTGTCCAGCGACCCGCCCCGCGCCTTGCCCATCGCCCGCAGCGCCTCGACTTCCTTCAGGAAACCGAATGTGCGCGCCCAGGCGACATCGCGCGCGAATGCGCCCGGCTGCATGGCGAAGCTGATCGTCTGTCGGCCAATCGCCTTCGAGGGGAAGTCGATCGCCACGCGCATCTCGAATCCCTTGCCGGGCGACAGCCGCGCGGACTTCGCGCCGTCGCGCACCTCGACCGGCTTTAGCACCTTAAGCATCCTGCGCGGCGCCGCCTGTTCCACCAGGCGCGCTTCCGAAAGAAGCTCAACGAACGGACCTGACGATCCGTCGAGGATTGGCAACTCCGGCCCATTCAGCTCCGCGACAAGGTTGTCGACGCCCAGGCCCGCGCACGCCGCCAGGAAATGCTCGACGGTCGCGACCGAAACGCCCGCCGCATTCGCGATACTCGTGCCCAGCTGTGTTGTGGCGACATTCAGCGCGTGGGCATGGATCGCTGCGGCTGCGCCCTTAACGTCCGTACGCACGAAACGCACGCCGGTGTTCGCCGCGCCCGGCTTCACCGTCAGCCGCGCCGCCTCGCCGGTATGCAGGCCAACGCCCTCGCGGCTCGCCGTCCTCAAAATGGTATGCTGCCTGTCCATAGCCGGGAGCTAGGCTGGGCGTCGCCGCTGCGCAAGACAAGCCTTGTTGCAGCGTATTGCCGGCGCGCCCTCGCCTCTGACCGCAACCGTCTGCTAAGCGGTCTCACATGGAACTGCCTCCCCGGTTGCGACAGGCCGTCGACAGAGCGCTCGAAGGCATTGCCCTTTCCGACCTTACGAAGTTCGTCGAAGCTCTGTCCCAGCGCTATCGCAATGAAGTCCGCGACGGCCGCCTGCACCTCGCCGACGAAAACTCGGCGCTCGCCTATCTCGCCACCCGCCTGCCCGCGACCTACGCCGCGGCGCGCGCGAGCTTCGCCGCCGCCGCAGAAGCGCTCCCGGGCTTTGCGCCGTCGACCGCGCTCGACGTCGGCGCCGGACCAGGCGCCGCGCTATGGGCAGCAGCCTCGTGCTGGCCCGGCCTTTTCGATGCCGTGCTGCTGGAAGCGAGCCCCGTCATCCAGGCCTGGGGCGAAAAACTTTGCGTATCCGCCGGTGTTGCGCAGGTCGCCTGGCGCCAAGCCGACATCCGCAGGCCGCTTCCGGCTATTCCGCCGCGCGATCTCGTGACGCTCGCCTACGTCCTTGATGAGCTTGCGCCGGAAGAACGCGACCCGCTCGTCGACCGGCTATGGGCGCTCACCGTCGGCCTGCTCGTCATCGTCGAACCCGGAACGCCGAAGGGCTGGCAGCGTATTCTCGCCGCGCGCGACCGGCTGCTCGCTGCCGGCGCACACATCGCCGCGCCCTGTCCGCACGCCGCGGCCTGCCCGCTCACGGCGCCGGACTGGTGTCACTTTTCCGCTCGCGTGGCCCGATCACGAATCCATCGCCTCGCCAAGAATGCCGAAGTTCCTTGGGAGGACGAGAAGTTCACCTTTCTCGCCGCCGCTAGGATGCCCGTCTCGCACCGCGGTGCGCGCGTATTGGCGCCGCCGCAGGCGGCCAGCGGCCGCGTTAGCCTGAAACTGTGCACGAGCGAGGGCGCTGCAACCCAGCGGCTTGTCACGCGCAGGGAGGGCGCAGCCTTCAAGGCTGCGCGGCGCACCGACTGGGGCGACGTGTTCGGGGCTTAGGTGTTGGCCGAGCGGCGCAGGAAAGCCGGGATTTCCAGTTCATCGTCGAACGAATCATCCTCCGCCGGCTTGGGCGCAGGCGGCGGAGCGGGCTCGTCCTGAGGCTTGGACTTCCAACCGAACAGCGAAGCAAACGAGCGTCCGCCCTGTTCAGGGGCCGGCGCGGGCTGTGGGGCGGGCGGCGTGTATTCCGGCTCTGGCGCGGGACGCGCGCGGATGATCGGCGCGGGTTGCTGCTGCGGGCGCACTGGCTGCGGCGCCGCGGGAGGAACGCCATAGTACGATGACGGTGTCGGCGCAGGCGCCGGAATCGGAGCCAGGGGCGGCAAGATGTGCGTCAAGCCAAGTTCGCCTGCGGGCGACGGCGCATTGAGATTTGTTGCGGAAAGCCCACCCGCGATCTGCTCGCGCATTGCGTGCGGCGCTGGGCGAGCCATGACGACCGGCGGCGCGAGACCGGCGGCGACCACCGACACGCGGATCCTGCCGTTCATGCGCTCGTCGAACGTCGAGCCCAGGATGATGTGGGCATCGACGTCCACTTCGCGGCGAACCTCGTTCGCAGCTTCATCAACCTCGAACAGCGTCATGTCGTAGCCGCCGGTGATGTTGATGAGCACGCCCTTGGCGCCCTTCATCGACACGTCGTCCAAGAGCGGGTTGGCGATCGCGGCCTTGGCGGCCTTCAGCGCTCGGTTCTCGCCCTCGCCCTCGCCCTCGCCCATCATCGCCGAGCCCATGCCGGCCATGACAGTACGCACATCCGCGAAGTCGAGGTTGATGAGGCCGGGCATAACCATGAGGTCGGTGATGCCGCGGACGCCGGAATAAAGAACTTTGTCAGCCATGCCAAAGGCTTCGGCAAAGGTCGTGTCCTTGTTGGCGACGCGGAACAGGTTTTGGTTCGGGATGATCAGCAGCGTGTCGACCTCGCCACGGAGGTCCACAATGCCCTTTTCCGCCACTTGCATGCGCCGCTTGCCCTCGAAGTCGAACGGCTTGGTGACCACGCCGACGGTGAGGACTTTTTGTTCTTTCGCGATCCGGGCGATGATCGGGGCCGCGCCCGTGCCAGTTCCACCGCCCATGCCGGCCGCGATGAAGCACATGTGGGCGCCGGTCAGAAGCTTCTTGATCTCGTCGGCGGATTCCTTGGCCGCTTCCATCCCGACTTCAGGGTTGGCGCCTGCGCCGAGGCCGGATGTACGGGCTACGCCGAGCTGGATCTGGGTGGGCGCCTTGGAGCGGGCGAGAGCCTGCGCGTCGGTGTTGGCGACGACGAATTCGACGCCCTGCAGATTGGCGTCGATCATGTTGTTGACGGCGTTGCCGCCAGCCCCGCCGACGCCGATCACGACTATCCGGGGTCTCAACTCAACCGCCATGGGCAACCTCAAAACGCATCCCGGGGCAGCCCTTCTGGACCGCTGCACACGATGAGGATCGCGGGTTTTGCCTAAGCGCGTCTTAAGGGCTTAGGCCGGCTCAGAAATTTTCCTGAAGCCAGCCGGTAACGCGTCTGAAGAGGCCGGCGCCGTGATCTGCTCCGCTCCGGTCCCCGCCTCCGCGGGAGCCGTCCGGAGCGCTCATCAACTCCCAACGTAGCAGTCCCGCAGCGCTCGCGAAAGACGGAGAACTGTACGTCTCGCCCAATCCTTTGATGTTTGCAGGCCTCGCCAGCCGCACCGGCGCGCGAAAAACATCCTCCGCAAGTTCTTGTAAACATGGGAGTTGGCTCGAACCACCCGTGAGTACGATCCGTCTCGGCAACGGCCGGCCGGCCGCCGACGCCTTCGAGAGACGCATGTCGATCAATTCGAAGATCTCCTCGATCCTCGGACGCAGCACTTGAGCGATATCGGCACGCGAACACTGGTGTGCTTCAAGCCTGCCGTCCGGTCCCAGCTTGGGCGCGTCCACCATTTCGAGGGCGGCGACCTCGGACAGTCCAACCGCCCCGTGCAGGGTCTTCATCCGCTCGGCGGCGGCGAAGGTGGTGCCCAGCCCTTGGGCGAGGTCGGACGAGGCCCGGGACCCGCCCATGGCCAGGGTTTCGACGTGGATCAGCCCCCCGTCCATGAAAGCTGCCGCGGACGTAACCCCCGCCCCGAAATCGATGACCATCGCCCCCTGCTCGGCCTCGTCCTCGACCAGCACGGCGAGGCCAGCGGCGAAAGGGGCAGCCAGAATGGCGGATGTCTGCAAGTGGGCGCGCGACACGCATTGGACGATGTTGCGAAGCCCCGCCGTGGGCGCCGACACGACGAGAAAGCTCGCCGTCAGCGCGTCCGCAAACATGCCGCGCGGATCCTTGATGCCGGCCGTCCCGTCGACAGCAAAGCCAAGCGGCGCCGAATGCAGGATTTCACGTCCGGCGGCCTGAAAGCTTTCCAGCGCGGCGATACGCGCATCTCGCACGTGCTGAAGCGTGATCTCGCGGCCGTTCATGGGCAGCTTGGCGCGGACGACATCGCTGCGCAGGTCTGGACCTGAAACCCCCAGAACCACGTCCAAGATGCGTACCTCGGCGGCGCGCTCGGCCTGTTCCACCGCCAGCCGGATCGACCGCTCCAGCGCGTCCAGGTCCACGACTGCGCCCGACCGGATTCCTTTGGTCGATTGCGCCCCCGCCCCCGCCACGCGCGGCTCGCCGTCGGTCGCATCGCCGCGGCGCGAGATCATGCACGTCACTTTGGAGGAGCCGATGTCCAGCGCAGCCATGACAGCGCCACGACCATGGGAACGGTCGCGCACGTGTGAACGCTGCGCTAGAGACGACATGGGCGTCATGCGCCTCCGGCAGGCGGCGCCGTCGGGCCGCCGGGGGTGGGTCGCAATGCAAAGCGCTCCGGATGCCGAGCGTCGATCCGCGTCACGGGAAGATCGAGCACGCGGTTGCGCGCCTGCATCATGTTGAGCGCGCCCAGCGCCTCCACCAGCTTCACGTCTTCCGGGAAGGCCACGTCAGCGCCGTCGCGGAATTTCACATCCCAGCGGCGCCCGCTGACGCGATACGCCGTCTCCATGCGCGCAGCGAGATCGGGATATTCCGCCATCGCTGTCACGAGCGTGGCGGCGGAAGAAGCAGCATCCTCGCCGACGAGGCGCGGCAGGTGCATGTATTTCTGCGGATCGGCCTCGGCAAAGGTGCGGCCGCGCTGGTCGATCACCCGCCAGTCGCCCCCCTCGCCTTGCCACAGCGCGATAGGCTCGCGCGGGTCGGCGATGATGGTGATCTGGTCGGGCCAGAAGCGGTGGACCTTGACGCCCGACACGGCCTCAAGCTTCTCGACGCGCTGCTTGATCGAGTAAGGGTCCGCCGTGAGGATGTTGCCGCCGACATGGATGCCGGCCACCTCTCTCGCCTTTTCCTCGACCAGCGGATCGAGTCCGACCACGTTGATCTGCCGGATCGACAGCCCCGCCGAGCGCGAGATCACATCCACGCCGTCGCCAAACCTGTTGCCGAAAGCGCCGAGCGAGCCGCCCATCCAGGCCGCCAGCGTCAGCATCGCGGCGCCGCAGATGATCGTGCCCAGCGCATAGGTTGCTGCGCGGTCACGGAACCAGGCTACGGAGTAGGGGATGTCGCGTGCATGCACAGCAGGAGCGCGGCCGCGCGGCGCCTCGTCAAAATCGTCGTCAGCGTCGTCGTAAGCAGGCCCCTTGATGGCGGGGCGTTTTACCTTGGGCATGACGCATCCTCGATCATCCAGCGGACGAGCGAGGGATAGTCGATGCCAAGGTGCGCCGCTTGTTCGGGAACAAGCGAGGTGGGCGTCATGCCCGGCTGCGTGTTGGTCTCGAGTATCACCAGTCGACCCGCCTTGTCGTCGTATCGAAAGTCCGACCGAGACACGCCTCTGCAGCCTAACGCCCGATGTGCCTTCAGCGCCGCTTCGAGCGCCGCTTTGGTCACTTCCGATGGCAGGTCGGCAGGAACGACGTGACGCGATCCTCCAACCTGGTATTTTGCGTCGTAATCGTAATATTCCCTTAAAGTCGTGATCTCGGTGACCGCCATGGGCCGTTCGCCCATCACCCCCACGGTCAATTCCCTGCCCTCAATGAACTTTTCGACAAGCGCCCGCTTGCCAAACTTCCATGTCCCATCGGTCAGTTCCTTGGGGGGCCGGTTGGCTCCCTTGCGGACGATGAACACTCCGAAGCTCGATCCTTCCGCTACCGGTTTTATTACATAGGGCGGCTCGTAGATGTGATCCCGGGCCAGCTCCGCCACATCGAACATCCCGCCCTCGGCGATATCCAGCCCGTGCTGGGCGTAGACCGCCCGCGACTTGTCCTTGTCCATCGCCAGCGCCGAGGCGAGCACGCCGGAGTGCGTATAGGGGATGCCCATGATTTCAAGGACGCCCTGAACACAGCCGTCCTCGCCCCACGGACCGTGCAGCGCGTTCAGCGCCACATCGGGTCTAACGGCGGCAAGTTGCTGGGCGAGTTCTCGCGTCGCGTCGATTTCGACGACATCGAAGCCGGATTCCCGGGCCGCTTCGGCCATGCCCTTTCCGGATGATAGCGACACCGGCCGCTCAGACGACCAGCCTCCCATGATGACGGCGACGCGTGCGTTCGGGCGAACCATGTATGGGCTCCTGCGTGTCGCTTGAGCCTATGCGCCCAAGGCAGTTACCGGGAAGCTACTGGATGTTGGCGTAGCGGAGTTCGTTTTTCGTCGCAAAGCGGCGGATAGAGGGCAAAACGCCGCTTAGTATGTGCCGTGTGCGCCGGGCTGGATGTAGGGCGCTTTCGCGAAAAGCTCTCGCTCCGCCTTGCGCGGATCGTTAGCGCGGAACACCTCACTTCAGCCGCCTGTCCTTCTGTACCTATTCTACCAGGTCATCGACAGTCCGAAACTGGCGCTCGATGTCATGGCCGATCTGTGCGGCGCAGGCTTCGAGACTGCCGAATGCCTCGCCCAGCCTCAGGCCATGGCGTCAACAAGGCGCAGGGCTACAACATTGCCTGCCCAATGCCGCTGGACGACGTTCTGAAATCCGGAGCGCCGCCGCTGGAGCAGCGTGCAACGCTTGCGCTCAAAGGTTCGCCTAGGCCGGCCCACCCACGCGCCTTCAACTCCAGAATCTCGGAACAAATTCGCTCAATCCCCGGGCGAGCGAGATTGCGGCGCGTGCGTGGCTGGGGTGTGGTCTCGGCGTCCCTTGCAGTATAGCGGTGGTCGAGGCGCTGCTGGGTCCCACAATGCTGAGAAGGGAGATCCATGACCGAGAGTGGAGGCGCTTTCCTGCAGGCGGACCGGACTAGAACGGCGAGGTCTCGCCGCCTTGTCCGCCGTCTGGAAGGCTCGTCCCGTCTGCCCTTTCTACCCTACGGCCTGGCGCCGCTGGGGGCCCTCGTCCTGCTTTTGCTTTTTGCGCTGACCGGCTTTGCCAGCGGCGCGGTCGAAGACGTGGCCGCCCGCACGGCAAGGCAGGCGCTCGATCGCTCCGGTGCAAGCTGGGCCTCAGTTCACGTGAACGGCCAGTGGGTCACGCTGGAAGGCGCCCCGCCCTCGCGGGAAGCGGCGGCCAACGCCCTGGCGGCCGTGCGTGACGCTAAAGCCGGAACCATGTTCGGCAACGCCATTCCCGTCACACGGGTCGGCGAGCGTTTCACCTGGCGCGAAGAGCCGGCATCTGCGACTACGCGCCCGGCAATGTCGGACGCCGTGCCTGTGCCGGCAACAACGCCAGCCACTGAGCCGGGCCCGGTTGCCGCTGCTGCGGCCTGCGACCAGTCGCTGTCCGACCTGCTCAATGTCTCGACGATCGAATTTGCTTCCTCGAGCGCGGATATTGATTCGGCCAGCTTCGGCCTGCTTGATTCAGTGGCGGCCGCCGCGTCGGCCTGCCCCGGCACGCTGCGCATCGAGGGCCATACCGACAATTCCGGAAACGCCGCCCTCAACCAGGACCTCAGCCGGCGCCGCGCCGAAGCCGTCCGCGCGGCGCTGATCCAGCGCGGCATACCCGAACAGCGCCTCGTCGTGGAAGGCTTTGGCGCCAGCCAGCCGATCGCCACCAACCGCACCGCCGCAGGACGCGAACGCAATCGCCGCATCGAGATGCGCGTTGTACGCTCGCCGACCTGATCCTCGCTTCAGATATCTGCTCGCTCGAAAGACGTCGCCATGTGGTTCCTCCTTCTCCAGATTTTCCTGCTCCTCGCACTGGCCGCTGCGTTGGGCGCCGCTGCGACCTTCTGGTGGATGAAGCGCCGCTACGAGGACGTGACGGAGAGCCATGAAGACCTGCGCTGGCACACCGAGCGCCTGAAGACCTTGCCGCAGATGGCGACGCGCGACGACCTGAAGGCCGGCGTCGAAACCCTGTCGTCGTCGCTGACCAATCTGCGCATGCCGGACCTGGCGCCAGTGAACGACCGTCTCGGTCTGCTCGAGCGCGCTGTGCGCAGCATCAGCATTCCCGAGCCCGACCTTCGTCCGCTCAACCAGCGGCTGGAAGTGATCGAGGCGCATCTGCGGGCGCCGAACATAGGCCTCGACCAGCTCCGCAGCAGGCTGACCGGCATCGAGGAAGCGATCGCTGGCATGACCACCTCGGTGTCGAGACTCGACAATACCGACCTGCGTCCCGTCGAAACGCGCCTCGCCGGAATCGAGGAGATGGTGAGGTCATGGAAAGCGCCGGAAGTGAACCTCGGGCCGGTGCATAGCAGCCTCGCCACGCTGGGCCTCACGCTGGACGAGATGAAGTCGAGCGCCGACGGCGCGCGCAAGTCTGACATCGACGCGCTGATGGCTCGCATCGCCGAGTTGTCGGCTTCCGTCGCGACCCTGCGTCCCCTCCAGGGCATGCTGGCGGATATCGATCATGCGGTGTCCACGCTCGACCCTCAGCCCCTGCACGCACGCTTCGTCCAACTTGAGACATCGCTCAGCACTGTCCAGGCGGAACTCGAACAGCAGCATCGCCGCGACATCGAGCCGGTCGAGCGCGGCGTCGCTGGCCTTCAGGAAGCATTCCAGGGAATGCCCGGCCCAGATCTCGAGCCGGTGCTCAATGCGGTCCACTCCATCGACAGCCGGGAGGATCTTGCGGCCGTCGAAAACCGCCTCACCGCGATCGAGTACAGCCTTGCGGCCGTGCATCACATGCTTCGGGCGCGTTCGGAAGGCTCGTTTGTGCGAAGCGAGACGACCTGGCAGTCGCGGCCAACGCCCACATCGGTCGTGAATGGCGACAACCGTCCCGCCGCATCGACGCCAATCAAGCCGCCGCGCGATCTCGATCCGATCAACCCGGTGCGCCGCGCCGGCGATCAGGCCAATCTTCTTGTTGAGCCTGCTTTCGGTCCGCCCGACGACCTTGGTCAGATCAATGGCGTCGGCCCCATTCTCTCCGGTCTGCTCAATGACACCGGCGTCTACTATTTCTGGCAGGTCGCCGAGTGGACGCCCGACGAGGCCGCCTGGGTCGACAGCCTGCTCATGTACTTCAAGGGGCGCATCAAGCGCGACGACTGGGTCAATCACGCTCGCACGCTTGCCGCGCTTCCCGGTTCCGCCAAGCGTCCTACCGGCCCGCTCGGCAGGCGCGAGAGCGCCTAGCCAACCGCCTGGCCCGTCGCGTCGAACACCAGCAGGCGGGACCGGTCCACGAACACGTTCAGCAGCGAGCCCGGCGGGGGCGGCGACGCCGGTTGCTGCAACAACCACGCAGAGCCCGCGAAGCTTGCCTGCAGATAGCGTTGCGCCGCCGCTTGCTGCGTTCCCGACACGCGCACCACGAAGCGCAGGCACGATGGTCCCGCCCGCTGCAACGATGCGTCTTGCGGGCGGAACGCCAGGGTGCACGGGCCGGACGGGGGCAGCGCCAGTTGTTCCGGCGGCTGGAACACTGCTCCGTCCGCCAGCATGCCCGCTCCCTGCCGCGCCTGCATCGGGAGCAGGTTCAGCGACGGTTGCGAGGTTGCCTGCGCCACCGCCAGGTTCACCGGATGCAGGAACACTTGTTGCGCCGGGGCCGACTGCGCCACCTGTCCCGCCGACAGCACCACCACCTGTCCCGCCAGCCCCAGCGCTTCGTCTGGCAGTCCCGCCAGCACCACCACGGACGGCAGTTGCGCCAGCATCGGCTGCAATTGCGGAAGCAATTCCATTCGCGGTTCCGATCCTAGTTCCAGTCCCGGAGAGTCCAGCAGAATGAGCGCCGGTTGGTCCTCGCGCGCCATCGCGATGGCGAGGCGGACGCGCTGGGCGGGATCGAGGTCGGAAAGCGCCGCATCCATCCGGCCGGACAGCCCGACCCGCTCCGCCGCGTCCGCGCCGATCAGCTTGCGGACGCGTTGGCTCGACGGCTTCACGCCGCCGGAGCCGATCCGGATGATCTTTCCCTTTTCACGACGCGCCTGGGCGATGCCCTTCCCGCCAAGGTTGATCGACCCCAAATGCGGCTTGTCGACCCCCGACAGCAGGCGGAGGAATGCCTCCCTCGCGGGAGCCGAAAGACCCAAGACGGCGGTAGGGGTATTCGGGGTGAATTGGAGGCTGACGCGGTTCAGCAACGTGTCCCGGCCTAGAGATCGGGAGACGTCCCGCAACTCTAGCATGGCCGAGGCTCTAGCATGGGTTGAGAACCAGCATGTCGGCGACGCCACTCCCCTGGTCGGGCCTGCCTGCCCGGACGGCAGGATTATCGTTCCAGTTGCCGAAGCGTCAAACAGCCGAAGCCGCGACACGGAACCGCCTGATTCTTCAGGCGCTACAGGCGTTGCGACACCCTGTTACAGCATTGAAATTTTCGTGAGAGCGCTAGGGAAAGAGACGGAAAAGCGGGCGTTGTTCATTTAACTTCGCGTATGTAGGGCCCACAACGGCTAGCGTCCGCGACAGGCGGACAACGGAACACTCCCAATGCTCAAGCTTCAAATGAACAAGAAACTGCTCGCCGGCATTGCGGCCGCCGCGGTCGTGCTGATCGGCGGCGTTGCGTTGTTCGCGCGCGGTACGGGCGGCCCTGGCAAGTCCGGCAAGTATGAGTACGAGACCGTCGCCGTCGACAAGGGCCGCGTGGCGCGCGTCGTCTCCGCGTCCGGCGCCGTGCAGCCGCGCAACAAGGTCGAGGTCGGTTCGGAAGTGTCCGGCCGGATCACCCAGCTGTTCGTCGACTTCAACTCGCAGGTGAAGAAGAACGAGGTGCTCGCGCAGCTCGACCCTGAGACGTTCATCACCGCCGTCAACTCGGCGCGCGCCGCCTTGCTCCAGTCGCAGGCCTCAGTCGCCAACGCCAAATCCTCGATCGCGCGCGCCGAAGCGAACCTCACCAAGGCGCAGCAGGACTATGATCGCCAGAAGAAGCTCTTCGGCGAGGGCGCCATCTCGCAGTCGGCGTGGGAACAGGCCGACCAGACCTACACGCTCGCCAAGATCTCTCTCGACACCGAGAAGGCGTCCTATCAGTCGGCCGTCGCCGGCCTCGCCCGGTCGGAAGCCTCGCTGCAGGATGCACAGGTTCGTCTCGAGAAGACAAAGATCCGTTCGCCGATCGACGGCGTGGTGCTCGCCCGCGCGGTGGACGTCGGCCAGACTGTGCAGTCGTCGATGAACGTCGCGAAGTTCTTCACTATCGCGGAAGATCTCTCGCTCATCCAGATCGAAGCCTCAGTCGTCGAATCCGACATCGGCGGCGTTGACGAGGGCGATCCCGCGTCATTCACCGTCGATGCGTTCCCCGGCGAGAGATTTCAGGGCCAGGTGGTCCAGGTGCGCCAGCAGGGCGCGGAAGCCGCCAACGTCGTCACCTACACGGTGGTGATCAACGCGCGTAACCCGAACGGCAAACTCAAGCCGATGATGACTGCCAACGTCGAGATCACGGCCGACCAGGCCAACGACGTGCTGCGCATCGCCTACGACGCGACGCGGTTCCAGCCGCCGAAGGAAGTTCTCGAAGAGTTCGGCCTCAACAACCCGCAAGGCCAGCGCGGACAGGGCGGCGGACAGCCGCAGATCGCGCTCGGCGGCGGCGGACAACCCGGCGCATTTCCCGGCGGAGGTCAGGGCGACAGACAAGGCGGCCAGGGCGGCGGGCGCCGTGGCGGCCAGGGCGGCTTCGGCGGACCGGGCGGACAGAACCCGATGGGCGACTGGCTGAAGGAAGCCGGCGTCGATGAAGCGCGCACCCAGAAGATCATGGCTGAAATGCAGGCCGAGATGGAGCGCCTGCGCGCCTCCATGCCGCAACCCCCGCAGGGCGGCGGGCCCGGCGGCGGCGTTGCGATCATCGGCGGCGGCGGCTTCGGCGGCCCGCCCGCGAGCATCGTGATGCAGCAACAGATGCAGGATTTCCGAAGCAAGATGGAAGCCGCGCGCGAGACCGTGTTGAAGCGCAACCTGAACGAGAACGAGTACGCCGCGGTCGACAAGAACCGCGTCGAGATGCAATCCCAGAAGAGCGTTACGGCCTGGAAGCTCGACGCCAAAGGCAAGCTCGAGCGACACCAGCTGCGCATCGGGATCAGCGACGGCAACTTCGCGCAGATCATGCGTGGCGCAGAAGAAGGCGACAAATTCGTCGTGCGCTCGACCGCGGCCGGCAAGGTCGCGAAGAAGTCCTGAATTCGGAACCGATGATGTCGACTGACAGGCCGATCATCTCCTGCCGGGATCTGACCAAGATCTACCGGATGGGAGACCAGGAAGTTCGCGCCCTCGACGGCGTGAGCCTCGATATCCATCAGGGCGAGTTCGTCGCCATCATGGGGCCGTCTGGTTCGGGAAAATCCTCGCTGATGAACTTGATCGGGGCGCTAGACCGTCCCACGTCGGGCGAGATGTGGATCAACGGCAAGGCGCTCTCGGAGATGAACCGCGACGAACTGGCCGATCTGCGCAACGAAACGCTCGGCTTCGTGTTCCAGCAATTCAACCTGCTGGCGCGGCAGGATGCCTTCCAGAACGTTCGTCTGCCCCTTCGCTATGCCCGCCGCGATGTCGGCGACATAGACGCCCGCGCCAAGGAATGCCTCGAGCTGGTCGGTCTCGGCACGCGCATGGACCACCGTCCGATGCAGCTGTCCGGCGGCCAGCAGCAGCGCGTCGCTATCGCCCGCGCGCTGTCCAACCATCCGCGCATCCTGCTGGCGGACGAACCGACCGGCGCGCTCGACACCAAGACGACCAACGAGATCATGCATCTGATGCAGGATCTCAACAAACAGGGCATCACTGTCGTCGTGATCACGCATGAGGCCGAAGTCGCCGGATACGCCTCGCGCCAGATCCACTTCCGCGACGGCAGGATCGAGATGGACACGGCGGCCGGCGGCGCCCTGCCGCAACACGCCGTAGGAGGCTGAGCATGAAGTTTGGCGTCGCAACTTCCTCCGCGATGGAGGCGCTCTTCTCCAATCCGATGCGTTCGCTGCTCACCATGCTGGGCATCATCATCGGCGTCGCATCGGTCATGATCATGATGTCGATCGGCGAAGGCGCGCGCGCCCAGATCGAAAAGCAGATTTCCTCCGTCGGCACCAATATGCTGACCTTTAACCCCGGCGGCATGCAGCGCGGCGGCCGCAACCAGGGCGGCGGATCGGGCCGCCCGTTCAGCGAGACCGATGTCACGGCCGTGGCCGACATGCCGTTCGTCGAGGCGGCGACCGGCGTGCTGTCGGGACAGGTGACTGCGGTTTCAGAAGACGCCAACTGGGCGACCAGCATCCAAGGCGGCAGCGCCTCCTTCTTCAAGGTCAACAACTGGGCTGTCGTGGAAGGCCGCGAGTTCACCGAACAGGAGGCGCAGTCGGGCGCCGCCGTCGTGGTGATCGGCCAGACCACGGCCAAGAACCTGTTCCCCAATGGCAGTGCGGTGGGCCAGCGCATCCGCATCAACAGCGTTCCGGTCGAAATCATCGGTCTGCTCGAGGCCAAGGGACAGACCGGCGGCGGCGGCATGGGCATGGACCGGGACGACACGATCATCGGCCCGCTTTCAATGGTGCGGAACAGAGTGACCGGGGGGAATCGGTGGGTCGCCCGTCACGTTTCGCGGATACAATTCCTCGTCCAGGACGGTTATGACGTGATGCAGGCGCAGGACGAAGCCTCGCAAATGATGCGGGAAAGACGGCGGGTGGAGCCCGGCCAGACCGACAATTTCATGATTTTTAACTTTGCCGACATGATAAAGCAGCGTCAGGCGGCGACCGAAACCATGAGCACGCTTCTAGCTTTCACTGCTGCGGTTTCGCTGATCGTCGGCGGCGTCGGTGTTATGAACATCATGCTCGTCTCGGTCACGGAACGCACGCGCGAGATCGGACTGCGCATGGCGATCGGCGCCCGGGGCGGCGATATTCTCATCCAATTCCTGGTGGAGGCCGTTGCGCTTTGCACACTGGGCGGACTTATCGGCATGGCGGTCGGGTGGATCGGCGTGTTCGGATACGCACAGATCAGCCAGGCGCCGATGCTGGTATCTCCTGTCATCGTGGCAACGGCTTTGGGGGCGGCGGCCTCTGTCGGTCTTATCTTTGGCTTCTTCCCTGCCCGCCGAGCAGCTCAATTAGATCCAATCCAGGCGCTCAGATATGATTAAAAACAACATGGCCCGCGGCGTGTCCGTGGGCGCGCTTGCCGCACTCCTCTCCGCGTGCGGCCACCTCCCCATCGCCAAACCCGCCTTCGAGGAAATGTCCGAGAAGCGCGCCGGCATGCCTGCCGACTGGACCGTAGCCGAGATGACGGGCGATCCCGCCGCGATCATCGCCGACTACGGCGTCTTCAACGACGCGCAGCTCATCGCTTATGTGCAGGAGGCGCTCGAGAACAATCGCTCGCTGCGCGCGGCGATCGAGAACGTTCGGGCCGCCGAGGGCAACCTCAAGCAGACGCGCTCGGGCCTTTGGCCGTCGCTGCGCGCCAGCGTGGGCGTCAGCTCGTCCTCGCCGGTCGAGGACTTCGCACTCGACGACGAGACTTATTCGTTCAACCTGGTTGGCGCCTACAGCGTCGACATCATGGGTGACCTCAACGCATCGATCCAGGCCTCGTCCGCCGGCCTGCGCTCGACGCAGGCGACCTACGAGCAGGCGCGCCGCCAGATCGCGGCGACCGTCGCCCGCGCCTATTTCGCGGTGATCGAGCAGCAGCAACAGCTTGACCTCGACAGGCGATCGTTCGAACGCCAGACGGCGACGTTCCGCATCACCCAGACGCGCTATGACGCGGGCTCGGTGGCGCGCGACGAGCTGGTGCTGGGCGAGGCAAACCTTGCCGCGGCTGAAGACTCGATCTTCGCCTCGGAAGCCTCGCTGCGTTCCGCCGTGCGGGCGCTGGAAATCGTGCTCGGCCGCTTCCCGCAAAACAAGCTGTCGATCACAGGCGCCCTGCCCGACCCGCCGCCGACGCCGCCGCTCGGCCTGCCCGAGTTGACCATCCGCTCGCGCCCCGACGTGGTCGCGGCTGAACTCAACATGATCCAAACCTTCGCGCAGAACCGCATCACACGGCTGCGTCCCTGGCCGCAGCTGACGAGCGACCTTTCGCTCGGCCTGCAGAACACGACGATCAACTCGACGGACGACCTGTTCGACTTCGACGGGCTCGCCTTTTCGATCGGGGCCGCGCTGGCGCAGACCATCTTCGACGGCGGCGCGATCTCCGGCGCTATCGAAGCCTCCGACGCCGGCAAACGCCGCGCGCTGGAGAACTACGGCCAGACCATTATCGACGCCTACGGCCAGATCGTGAACGCGATCGACCAGTTCAACACGCTGCAATCGCGCAACACCGCGCTGACGCGCGCGAGCCAGGCGGCAAACGAAACACTGCGCCTGGGCGAGCTGCGCTACAACGAAGGCAGCCAGTCGCTGCTCGACCTCTTCCAGGTCCGCAACGGCGCAGAGAACGCGGAGAGCGCGCTGATCACCAACCGCCGCGCGCGGCTGGAGCAGTGGATCACGCTGCACACGGCGCTGGGCGGCAACCCGACGGCCTCGCAGCCGCTGGCGGCCCAGGCCTCGCTCGCCGACAAGGGCAAGCACGAGCCGAAGAAGTAACCCGAGACACCTGCATAGACATGCGCCGCTCCGGAAGTCCGCTTCCGGGGCGGTTTGCTTTTGCGGCGCAGCATCGCGCCCGGCATTGACCGCGCGGGGCCCGCGTCTAGTCTCCGCCCGTTCCCGACAAGGTCAAAGCATTCCAACAGGACGGGTGAGATGAGACAGTTTCTGCTCTGCGGCGCGGCAATGGCCCTGGCGCTGCTTTCCGGCTGCGATCAGTCCGGCGGAACCGCCGGCGCCAGGCCGAAGGAGGATGCGACCGCCTTCCTCGCGCGCGCCGAAAAGGAAGCAATGGACTATTCCGAATACGCCGCACGCGTGGCGTGGGTGAACTCCAACTTCATCACCGACGACACCGACTGGCTCAATGCCCGCGCTGGATCGGAAGGCACGCAGCTCTTCGTTCGCCTCGCCAACGAGACCAAGCGATACGAGAAGGCGGCGAACCTCACGCCCGATCAGAAGCGCAAGATGGACATCCTGCGCGCCGGCATCGTGATGCCCGCGCCCTCCTCCGGCACGCCGGAAGAGCAGAAGAAGATCGCCGACGAGCTGAACCAGATCACCACCGACATGCAGTCGACCTATGGCAAGGGCAAGTTCACGATCGACGGCAAGGAGCTGAACCTCGAGGAACTGTCCAACATTATCGGCGACAACCGCGATCCGAAGAAGCTGCAGGCGGCCTGGGAGGGCTGGCGCACCGTTTCGCAGACGGGGATGAAGGCGCAATACCAGCGCATGGTCGAGATCGGCAATGCCGGCGCGAAGGAGCTGGGCTTCAAGGACATCGCAGACATGTGGCTGTCGAACTACGACATGCCGTCGGCCGACATGGAAGCGACCGTCGAGAAGCTGTGGACCCAGGTCGACCCGCTCTACAAAGACCTGCACTGCTATGTGCGCGGACGGCTGAACACGAAGTATGGCGACGCGGTGCAGCCGAAGACCGGCCCAATCCGCGCCGACCTGCTCGGCAATATGTGGGCGCAAGACTGGACCAACATCTATCCGCTGGTCGCCCCGCCCGCGTCCGATCCCGGCTATGACCTCACCAAGGTGCTGGTCGCCCGCAAGTACGATCCGGTGAAAATGGTGAAGACAGGCGAAGGCTTCTACACCTCGCTCGGCCTCGCTCCCCTGCCGGAAACATTCTGGACGCGTTCGCTGATCACACGGCCCCGCGACCGTGAAGTGGTGTGCCACGCCTCGGCGTGGGACATCGACAATGTGGACGACCTGCGCATCAAGATGTGCACACAGGTGAACCAGGAGGACTTCTCCACGGTCCACCACGAGCTGGGCCACAACTACTACCAGCGCGCCTACAACAAGCAGGATTTCCTGTTCCGCAATGGCGCGAACGACGGTTTCCACGAAGCGATCGGCGATTTCATCGCGCTCTCGGTGACGCCGGAATACCTCAAGCAGCTTGGTCTCATCGACAAGGTTCCGCCTGCATCGGCCGATATGGGACTGCTGATGAACCGCGCGCTGGAGAAGGTGTCGTTCCTGCCCTTCGGCCTGATGGTCGACAAATGGCGCTGGCAGGTCTTTCGCGGCGAGACCGCTCCGGAGCAGTACAACCAGGCCTGGTTGGACCTTGCGCTGAGGTATCAGGGCATCGCGCCTCCGGGCGCGCGTCCGGCCGATGCGTTCGATCCGGGCGCGAAGTATCACATCCCGGCCAACACGCCTTACCTGCGCTATTTCCTGTCGTTCGTGCTGCAGTTCCAGTTCCAGAAGGCGGCGTGCGAACAGGCCGGCTGGACCGGACCACTGCACCGCTGCTCGATCTACGGCAACAAGGAAGTCGGCGCGAAGTTCAACAAGATGCTGGAGATGGGCGCGAGCAAGCCCTGGCCCGACGCGCTCGAAGCCTTCACTGGCACGCGGGAAATGGACGGCACGGCGCTGGTCGAATACTTCGCCCCGCTGCAGTCCTGGCTGAAGGAACAGAACGCGGGTCAGACCTGCGGGTGGTAAACGGGCGGGCCTTGCACCGTAGCTAATGGAATCGAACAGTTGAAGCCGGCGCGGCGAGCAGCGATGCTTGGCCATGCCCGCTTTCATCGACCACGTCTCGATACCCGTTTCCGACTTCGACAAGGCGACGCGATTCTATGATGCCGTGCTCGCGACCCTGGGCCTCGTCCGCCGCAAGCAGCGCGAGGGAGCGATCGGCTGGGGGCCGGATCATGTCGCTCCGCCTGTTTTCTGGATTCTTGCTAAAGAGCCTGGCGCGGCGACCAGCGGCATAGGCCTCCATATCAGCTTTCGCGCGAAGGACCGCGCCGAGGTTGAGGCCTTTCACGAGACGGCGTTGAAACTTGGCGCGCGCGATGCGGGCGCGCCGGGCGTGCGGCCGCAATATATGGCGGGCTTCTATGGTTGTTTCGTTTTCGATCTGGACGGCTTCAAGATCGAGGCGGTGGTGCGCGAGGCCCTGTAAGCGCGACGGCGGCCGCGCAGCCGGTGAGGTGCATCCGAGAACGCAGACCTTGCTTCTCCAAGCCTCCCCTCCCCACAACAGCGTGAGGCGTTGTAGTCTCTCAAGAGTACGCAGGGGAGAATCAGTGCGCGTTCGTTTGCCCGTTGTTGCTGTGCTGTGCGCGATGCTTGCGGCGTGCTCGTCCGTGCCGCTGCTCGGCGGAGGTGGCGAAAAGCAGAAGATCACACTGTCGGGCGAGATCACGCGCGCGGACCACCAGACCTACAAGGAGATTCCATTCACCGTGCCACGCGGCGTCAAGGCGATCACGGTGGACTTCGCCTATACTGGCAAGGAGAACCGTACCGTCATCGACCTTGGCCTGCGCGACCCCAGCGGCCAGCGCGGATGGAGCGGCGGGAATAAGGCGTCGTTCACGGTGGGCGAGTTCGAAGCGACGCCATCCTACTTGCCGGGCAAAATCCAGCCTGGCGAATGGAAGCTGGTCCTGGGCGTGCCGAACATCCGCGGAGGACAAACGGCGCACTACGAGGCAGGCATCATCTTCTCGACGCAGGGCGGCAAGAAGAGAAAAGCCGCGCTGACAACTGACCCAGTGATCTCGGCCAAGCCCGGCTGGCGGCGTGGGGACTTCCATACCCACACCGGCCATTCAGATGGCTCGTGCGACGACGGATCGGGAGCACGCAAGCCGTGTGCGCTGCCGGAGACGGTGGAGGCGGCGCACGACGCAAAACTTGATTTCATCGCCATCACCGATCACAACACGCTCTCGCACCGCGATCCGATGCGCGAGCTGCAGGCTGCCTTCCCCGACCTGCTGCTGATACCGGGCGAAGAGATCACCACCTTCCAGGGTCACGCCAATGCAATCGGCGTCAGCCAACCGCTGGAGTTCCAGCTTGGCTCTGCGCGTCTTCCGTCGCTCGACGGGCTTCTGGATGAAGCGGCGGCGCAGGGCGCATTCGTGTCGGTGAATCATCCCGGCCAGCCTTCCGGCGAAGCGTGCATGGGATGCGGCTGGACGGTGAAGAACACGGACTGGTCGCGCATCGCGGCGATCGAAGCGGTCAACGGAGCGACGCTGCGCATGGGCGATGCCGAAGGCGCAACGTCCGGCATTCCGTTCTGGGACGATCTGCTGAAGCGCGGCCTGCACGTCACGGCGATCGGGGGCAGCGACAACCACGATCCGACCGACCGCGCCGGCATACGCCAGTCGCCCGTCGGCAAGCCGGCGACGGTGGTCTATGCCGAGTCGCTTTCAGCGACGGGCATTATCGAGGGCGTGAAATCGGGCCGCGTGTTCATCGACCTGACGGGCTCTCCCGCCGCCATGCTGGATGCCGAGACGCGGATCGGCGCGCAGGTGATCTATATGGGCGGCACGTTGGCGCTGGGCCGGGGCGAACAGGCGGACATCAGCTTCACGGCATCGGGCATACCAGGCGCCGCGATCGAGCTGGTGAGCCACGGGCTGATGATGGTCGAGCCGGACCACGAGCGGCCGACCTCCGTGACGGCGACAGTGCAGCTTGGACCCGGCTCGCGCTTCGGCTATGTGCGCGCCGAGGTGCGCGATGAGCAGGGCAAGCTGCTGATGCTGGGCAATCCAATCTATGTGAAAGCCTCGCCTTAAGCTGTACCCGCCGGCAGTATCTCACTTAGAAATGCCGGCTGGGGCGCTAGATGCCTGAATCGGCGCCTAAGGCGCCACTCGCACACGGGGTTACGTAGCGGATGCTTGTCGCCGGTCCGCGACACTCGACAGTTGTACGACCGCGCTCGCCTAGCGCGTCACGTCCGGAAGAGGATGCCAAGTGACTGCCGGCTGTCCGTCGGGCGTCTTGCGCCAGCATACCGAACGGCTCATCCCCTCATTCGACGGCGCGTGATTGTCGTGATTATCGGCGCGCCAGACGTAGCCCCACTTTTCGCTGCGCGTGACCACGATGTTCGACAGGGTGACACTAATGTCGGGGATTTCGTCTTGCCTGAAGCCTTGCTTCAGCAACTCGGCAATCCATTTTGGGTCAAGCGGTTTGGGGAAGACGATCCCACGGCATAGTTCATCAAAGGCCGGATCATCAATGACGATTTCATCCGCCTCCATGACCGCCGGAGGCGGCGGACCCATATGGGAGACCATCCTCTTATCAGAGGCGATGTTGGAAGCGCTGCGCAAGACCGCGTCAAGTTGCTTCGACACAGGCAGGTTTAGACCGCCATCGTTCATCTGCGGCCACCGTTCCTCAGTGTCGCGCCAGAGCTTCAAGTTCATATCGAACATCGAATGCAACGGCGGACCGGATCGCTCCAACACTGACACAGCTTCTCGGAGCCCGTCCTCATACACAACGATGTGCGGGACCGCGATGGACGTGTTCGGACCGTTTCTTGGGATTGTAAAATCGGCTGACAGCGCCGACCAATCCCCCTCAGGATCAGCCAAGCCCGATACGATGAAGTGAAGTGGGTCGCCTTCGGGTATGCGTGGATCGTCGCGTTCCAAAGCCGAGAAAAGAGGCAGGTTAGTTGGCGGCCCCGGCAATCCAGAAACGGAGGCATGAACCACTTTCCGATTACCTCGACTTTCCATCGCGCCGATTGTGACGCTCCCATTCCCGAACCTCGCGTCCTTGAGTCGCCACACTTGGCCCGGCGCGAATTCGCGAACGCCGCCAATGCTCGCACATGCGGCAACAAGAGCCCCACATAGCAGGACGAGAAACCGCATCTCCAACCCTCCACGGCTTTCTCAACCTAGCCTTAAATTTGTTCGCAAGACGAGGGCGATGCGGAATGTCCTGAACGGGCCAAACTGCGCCCGGCGTCGTGAGGTTGCGGGTGTCTGGCTTGCTCAAGACTGGCCATTCCCGGCGACTGGCCCGATGGGCCAGCGGATCTCTCGATTTCAACCCGTGGCGCTGTCGTTCCATCACCTCGGCTTGATGCATAGCGCCCTTGCCCCGCCGACTTTCCCGGCGTCAGTTTCCGCCGGTGCAAGAACAGACGCATCAGGGAGAACCACATGAAACGCCTTGCCATCATAACAGCCTTGGCCATCGGCCTCGGCGCGGGGGCCGCTTCGGCGCAGACCGTCGCTAGCCTCGGCTATGCCGGCCTCGATCCTGCCTCGGGGAAGGCGCCCAAGCAGCTCGTGGTGTTCTTCCATGGCTACACGCAGACCGGTGCGGCGATGAGGCCGCTGGCCGAGTCGCTGGCCAAGCGCCTGCCCGATGCCGCGTTCGTATTCAATGACGGCCCGCTCACGCAAGGCGCAGGCAAGTCGTGGTATGTGCTGCGCGGCGAAGATCCGGAAAACACCAAGGGCGCGGTGAAGGACCTGGCGGTGAAGATGGTGAAGACCGCGGCCGATGGACTGAAAGTGCCGCCGCAGAACATCGTCGTGGTCGGCTTCAGCCAGGGCGGCGGCGTGGCTTTCGATGCCGGCTCCTGCTCGACGCCGGATGTGAAAGCGGTCGTGTCGCTGGCGGGCATCATCGCCAATGGCGACTGCAAGAAGGAAGCGGCCGGGGCGCCGGCGTCGGTGCTGATCGTGCACAATGACGGCGATCCGACCGTGAAGGCCGACCGCATCCAGGCCTTCCAGGACACGCTCAAGGCCAATGGCTACGACTCGAAGCTGGAGACGGTCGCCGGAACAACGCACTGGCCGGCGCCAGAAGGGCTGAAGAAGGCCGAAGACTTCATCGTCGCCCAGCTCGGCGGCAAGTAGCGATCAGCGCCGGGGTTCTGTCTGACGACTTCTAGTCCGAAGACAGGGCCTCGGCGCACGTCCGCGCGGCGTTGGCGCCGAACAGCTTGCGCGCCGCGGCCCGCACCTTCTGCGCATCCCTGCTCCACGCCCAGCCGAGCTGGTTCTCGAGACTGTCGGGACTGACGAAGCTGTCCGGCGCCTGAGCATAGAGAGGCGCACACACGGCTTCGGTCCGCGTCATCATCCCGATAGGATAGTACTGGAGCTGGCTGGCGCCCTTGAGCACCACGGCGACTTCCTTCGACTGCAGCTTGGCGACCATCGACCCGAAATAATACCGGTCGCCCGCCTCGACTGCGACAAGCAGAGCGGGGAGCAGCAGCATGCCGGTGACGGTGGCGGCAGCCTTGTAGTCCTTGCGCCGCTTGATGCGGAGCGTCGCCTGCCGCCGGAAGGCGCTGGCGCAGAAATAAAGCGGCCAGGTGAACAACAGCGAGAGCGCGCTGATAAGTCCGAGGCCCAGCATGAAGTTGACCTCCGCCGCGCCCGTCAGCGCATCGATGCCGGCCCGGACGAGATACATCAGAACAGGCAAGACCGCCGCGACGAGAGCGATGATGGCCGCGGACACGACGGCGCCGCTCAGCACAAGATCGAATGGCTGCGACCAGCGCCTCTGCGACAGCGCCAGCAGCAGAGGAGCAACGATCGCGAGCGTCCAGAACGTCGCCGGCGCCAGCGACAGGAGCCATCCGCCGAACAGGCGAAGATCGATGACGATCAGCGCAAGCGGCGCGATGCCGCCGAAGCCCCACTGCCAGGTGCGCAGGCGGATGGACGAGCGGCCGCCATCGGGCCGCTCTCGCAACACGATATCAGTTGGCGGCGAAACCAGTCTGGTTGCTCGGCTCAATGCAGCGCCCCGCAGACAACTCCGCGCCCAGCATGGGCGAAACATCGCGCAGGGAGGATACGAAAAGCGAACATGGGCGGGAATAGGTACTGGCTGCGATCCGCCGTCAACAGGGGGGTCAACAACAACCAAACGCCTGCAATTTCGCCTCGGCGGCGCGCTATTGCGTAGTAAAATACTCGATCAGGGCGTCTGCCGCGACGGCGCCGACAGCGCGGGCTTCGGCCGGAGAAATCTGGTCCCACAATTCTACAGTAATGCCGGGGGCTTTCAGAGCCTCGAGCGCCCAGCCTTTCGCCGTGCCGCCATTGCCGTTGTGGGCAAAGCTCCACTCGGGCGGGCTCGCCAGCGTGCGGTCGAACCTGTCCTTCAGCGAGGACAGGAAACCGATGGTCGGCGACGGCGCATCGAGCGGCGGAGCGTAGATCACCGTGCGGTCGGTGGAGTGGAAATCGATCAGCGAGACGACGCGGCGCCCGCCCGCCTGCTCCTTGATCCACGCGGACAGCGCGCGGGTTTCCGGCTGGGTGAACTGGCTCCAATCGCGGTTGAGGTCCATGCCGCCGGCGTTAAGGCGCCAGTGGCCGCCATCGACGCCATCCGGGTTCGGCATGGGCGCAAGGATGATGCGGTTGCGGGCGCGGAAGGAATTCGCCGCCGCGTCCCTGCGGCCGATCAGGCGCTCGACGAAACCACGATAGGCCTCCTGCCCCGTCGTTTCAGGCGGATGCTGGCGCGTCAGCATGACCACGGCGTCGATGCCGCCGCCGCCGACAAAGCCGATCAGCGGGCGGCCTTCCAGCGACTTGCCATAGCGCTCCTCGCGGAAGCCCTGGCCCATCAGCGCCCGGCGGGTCCATTCGACATTGTCGCGCGAGGGCGAAAGAGGCTGGCCCGCCACCCAGAGCGCGCCCTTGGGCAGATCAAGCCTGAGGCTGGCGCGGGTCTTCTTCTCGTTCAGCGTCACCCGGTCAGTCGAAAGCATCGTCCAGCGGACGCCGTCGGTGCTGATGAAGGGCGAATAGCGGTGATTGTAGTCACTGTAGTCCAACGTCACCGCCAGCTCGCGCGGCTTGTCGGACGAGATGCGGAAGGCGAACCACGGAGACGGGTTGATGCCTTCGACAGCGGCAGGCTCGTGGTCGACGGAAATGACAACGCCGCCATCAGGCGTGATGATGCAGTCGTGGCGGCCTGCGGATGGGAAGGCCGCATCGACGATGACGCCAGGCTCGACACAGATCGATTCACGAGACGCGACGTGACCCGGCAGGAGTGAGCATCCGGCCAAGCCAGATGCAGCAAGGCCGGAAGCGGCCAATGCGCGAGCAACCCGTTCAACGGCGGCAGGCTTCAAGCGAAGGCCTCCAGTCCGACCCGAATCCGGCTTACCTTCGATAAAACCCGCCGGATAGCGATTCGGTGCAGTCCCCTGTGCATGAGCGACAACCTGTCGCCTCAAAGTCACCTTCCGGCGCTAGAAAGACTTGCGAAAGTTCACATAGAGGAAGCGGCCGGCAGGATTATGCAGGTCGCCGAGATACCCGAAATTCGTGTCGGCCAAAGGCGGCGTCTCGTTGGAGACGTTGCGCGCGCCAACGCGCACGCGCAGCGGCTTGTCGGTGTCGTGGCCGAATTCGTACTGCGCATAGAGATTGTGCGTCTGGTACGAGTCGATGATCCACGGATCGCCGGTCGAACTCAGCACGACGCCCTGGTCCTCGACATCGCCCACATAAGAGGTGAACCAGCCGGCGCCCCACGCACCCTTGCGCCAGGTGAGCGCGGAGGTGTAGCGCCATTCGGGCCTGCCGAAATCACGGACGAGATCGCCCTGCCCGCCGACGGTGAGCTGCGCGGGGATGAGCCCGTCGGCGACCGCCTGGTTGATCTCGGCGCCATCGGGCGAGACCGACTGGAAGAACTTGTCGAGGAAGGCGGCGTTGATGCGGAACGAGAAGTCGCCCAGCGGCGTGTCGTCGAGATCGTAGTAGAGGCCGAAGTCCCAGCCCTGCACCGCGCGCTCGTCGAGGTTGAGATAGTTGTCGTCGACGAAGCGCACATCGCCGACGGCCGCAAGGCCGGTGTTCTGGAAGTCGAGCTGGTCCTGCGCATCGGGAGCGTTGCGGACGACGGCCGGGTTGCTGCCGCCATTCTGCCCGGTCACGCGGCGCACGTAGTCGAGCAGGATGTGGTTGTCGTCGCCGAAGATGCCGATGACATTGGTCTGCTCGATGCGCCACCAGTCGGCGGTGAAGGTGATCTTGCCGAACTCCTCTGGAATGAAGCTGCTTTCGAACACCACGCCGTAGGTGAGGTTGGTCGACTCCTCTGGCTCGAGATCGACGCTGCCGGCGCGGTTGGAGATGACCGACTGGGAGCGGCCGGGGCATGTGGTGGTGAACTGCGCTGGCGTGATGCGGCCGGCGCGGCGGTCGGCTTCGCAGAAGACAAGATCGGTGCGGTTGTTGGAGCGCTGCAGGCCGCTTTCATACTGCTGCTGCAGGTTGGGCGCGCGGAAGCCTTCCGACCAGGCCGAGCGAAACAGAAGGAAATCGAGCGGGCGCCAGGACAGCGCGATCTTCGGCTTGGTGACCGAGCCGAACGTATCGAAATTCTCGTAGCGCGCGGCAAGCTGCATATCGACCGACTGGACGAGCGGGATGGTCATGTCCTCGGAGACCAGCGGCACGGCGAATTCGACATAGGCCGACTGGACGTTGCGGCTGCCGCGCGTGTCGAGCGAGCCGGAATTGCCCTGCAGATCGTTCACCACCGTCGGCGGCGTGTTGTTGATGATGTCGTCGAAGGTGACTGTCCCGTCCTGGCGCTGATCGCGGTCGTCGCGGATCGTCTCGCGGCGGACTTCGATGCCGATGGCGGCGCCGATATCGCCTGCCCAGATGGAGAGGAGATCGGGGCGCGAGAGCTTTAGGTCCCACGACGCCAGCGTCGTCGTGTTGCGGCGGAAGACCGGGACGGTGATGTCCTCGATGGTCGCCGCGAGGCTGGGCGTGCAATCGCCGGCGCCGAAGGCGGGAATGCAACCGCCGTTGAACGGGTTGTAAGCGTCCGGCGTCGAACGGGCGAGCGCCTGCTGGAACAGCGTGTTGGAGATGCGGTTCTCCTTGTCCTCGCTGTTGGCCATTGTGTAGAGCAGCGCGGTTTCCCAATCCCAGTTCGCGAAGTCGCCACGCAGGCCGACGAGGGCGCGGGTCGAGAGGTTCTCGACTTCGGTCTTGCGCGGACCCGCGTCGATCGGCCGGTAGGCAGCTGTGCCGGTGAGCGAGCCGAGCACGAGATCGAGACCGCCGGTGGGCGCGTTGGTTACCGGCAGGCGGTTGGCCGAACCGACGGGACCGAACGGGTTGTAGTAGTTGCTGGCGGGGATGACGATTGGCACGGCGCCCAGCATCGGCGCCGCTTCACGATAGCCGACGGAGTCAGCAAGGTAGAGGCCGCCCTCGACGAACAGCTCGAGTCCGCCATCGAATTCGTGATTGAGGAAAGCGAAGGCGTTGTAGCGATCGATGCCGTTCTGCGTCGTCGTATCCTCGTTGACATTGTAGCGCAGCTCCTGCGGGCGCGTTGACGTGGTGGCGGCGCAGAGATTGGCGCCAAGCTGGGCGGCGCAGCCGCCGAGCGCAGTAGGGCGAATGTGAAACTGGCCGGCGGCGTTGGTGATCGCCGCGCCGTTGACGGTGATGGTTCCTGCGCTGAAGCGGTCGAAAATGCCCCACGACGACGTGATCGAGGTGTTGTTGAACAGGCCGGAAGCGGTGGCGTCGGCCTGCCAGTTGGCCGGGAGCTGCGAGCGCAGGTCGGCATTGGCGCTGAAGGGGCGCTCGGACGCCCAGATCGGATCCCGGCCGAAATAAGACGCGAAAATCGAGAGGCTTGTGCGGTCGTCGTCGGACTTGATGCCGAATTCAAGGGAGCCGGAGAATTCAGTGGCGTCGACGCCGTCCTCGCCGCCATAGGTGAACTCGGCGGTCAGGCCCTTGAAGTCGGTCTTCAATACGGTGTTGACGACGCCGGCCACGGCGTCCGCGCCGTAGATGGCGGAGGCGCCGTCGAGCAGAACTTCGACGCGCGAGACGCCGGCCACCGGGATGGCGTTGGTGTTGACGGTGACGACGGGGACCAGGTTTTCGGTCTGCGTGCCGGGATGGTTCACCATCCGGCGGCCGTTGAGCAGGACCAGCGTGTTGCCGGTGCCCAGCGCGCGCAGGTTGATCGACGCGGTATCGCCGCGCGCGTCGTTGATGCTGCCGATGGTGCGGGTGGTGTTGAAGCCGACGTCGCCGAGCTGCGGAATGGAACGGAAGAGATCATCGCCAGACGCAGCCGAAATCGCGTCGATCTCGTCCTGGCCGACGACGGTAACCGGCAGGGCCTCGGTGGGCTGGGCGCCGACGATCTGGGTTCCGACGATCACCACGCGGTCGCCGCTGTCGACCGGCGTCTCGTCGGCGGCCTGGGGAGGCGCAAGGGTCTGGGCGGGCGCCTGCTGGGCGAAGGCAGAGCCGGCTCCAAGGGCGAGTGCGGTGGAGGCCAGCAGCAGGGTCCGCATGCTGAAAGCAGGTCTCGGCGATGTCATGGCGCTCCCCTCGAATTAACGGTCGCCTTGGGGGCCCTGCCGCTCGGCGCCATTTGGGGCGACATCCGCCCGGCCCACTCGCCTGTCAACCGGATTCCCTTTGCATCGAAAGCGGCTCATGCGCGTTGCGTCCTGCAGGCAACATCGCGATGCGCGTCCCTTGAGCGACGGCCAGCTAATTTTGCGCCGCAGGTGGCGCGCTTCACAGCGAATTGAACCTTTGTTTTCCTGCCCGTTGGCCCGGTTTCGTTGACCGTTTTTCAAGCCCCGGTCTCTATGCTCCGCGCAGGATTCAGACGCTTCTGACCTGCCGTTCATTCTTTTCCGCAAAGCTGTCGCGGTAAAGTGATGTCTTGGGCTGCCGCCGCGTCGGCTGGCCGCAGACGGTTTGACGGGCATGGCGCGTATTAGGATCAGCCGTTTCAAGGTCCTAAGGATGGCCGTCGAACGAGCGGACGTGTAGAGTCGGTGGCGGAGTTGGTCTTGATGGTTCTCGGCAAGCGGAAACTGATCGCCGCGGCAGTTGCGGTCGCTGTGCTGGCGGCTGGCGGCATCGCGTTCCTCGCTACCCAGAAGCCCCATGGCTCAGCTCAATCCGCTCAGGCCGGCCCGGGAGGCCAGCGTGGCCCTGGGGGTCCCGGCGGCGGGCAGCGCGGCCCCGCAGGACGTGGCGGCGGCGCCCCGACCGATGTGTCGGCCGACCCCGTCGTTCCAAGACAATTCACGAGCAAGATCGAAGCGCTCGGCACGCTCGAACCGCGCGAGCGCGTGGTGCTGACCGCCAATGCTGCGGACCGCGTGACCGGTGTTTTCTTCGAGGATGGCCAGCGCGTGCAGAAGGGCAAGGTGCTCCTCACCCTCGTCAACGAGGAAGAACGCGCACAACTCGAAACCGCCGAGGCAACCTACGCCAACGCCAGGCAGGTCTACGAGCGCAACCAGCGCCTCGCCACCAACGACGCCATCGCCCAGCTCGAACTCGAGCGTTCGAAGTCAGCGGCGGACGCTGCCCTCGGCACCGTCGCCGGCGTGCAGGCTCGCCTGCGCGACCGCGTGCTGGTGGCGCCATTCAGCGGCGTGCTCGGCTTCCGCCAGATCAGCACGGGCGCCTATGTCTCGCCCGGCCAGCCGGTGGCGACGCTTATCGACGACAGTCAGATGCGCCTCGAATTCGGCATTCCCTCCATCTATGTCAGCGACCTCAAGCCCGGCCTTCGCATTGCGGCGACCACGTCGGACGCGCCCGGCCGCGTGTTCGAGGGCGCGCTGACCTCGATCGACAACGCCATCGACCCGGTCACCCGCGCTGTGAAGGTCCGGGCCACGCTGCCCAACAAGGACGGCGTCCTGCGTGCGGGAACATTCATGACGGTGACCCTCGCCTCGCAACCGCGCTCGTCTCTGTCGGTTCCCGAGATCGCGGTGATCGCCGAGGGCTCCAAGACATTCGTCTATGTGATCGACCAGACGCGCCAGCCGGCCGTTGCCGCCAAGACCGAAGTATCCCTCGGCATGCGCGAGCGCGGGCTGATGGAAGTGACTGCGGGCCTGCAGACAGGCGACCTCGTCGTCACCGACGGCGTCCTCAAGCTGCGCCCCGGCGCGCCGGTTCGCGTGCAGGCCGTTGGCGCTGGCACGCCCGGCCGGAACAGCGAAGGCGATCCGCGCCTTGCTGCCGGCGAAGGCCCGTCTGACAAGGCCGGACTTAGGCAATAGCCCTCTTCTGAGGCAGTAGCGCGATGCTCCTTTCGGATGTCTCCATCAAACGACCGGTGTTTGCATCGGTCATTGGCCTGCTGTTGATTGCGTTGGGCATCGTGTCGTTCACGCGGCTTGCGCTGCGCGAATATCCCGACATTGACCCGCCGATCGTCTCGATCCGGACATCCTATCCCGGCGCATCCGCCAACGTCGTCGAGACCCGCATCACCGAAGTGATCGAGGACCGCATCGCCGGCGTCGAAGGCATCCGCTTCATCAACTCGTCCAGCCAGGATGGCCAGTCGAACATCTCGATCGAGTTCGACATATCCCGCGAGATGGATTCGGCCGCCAACGATGTGCGCGACCGCGTCTCGGGCATCCTGCGCGCCCTGCCCCAGGAAGCCGACCCGCCGGACGTGCAGAAGGCCGACGCCTCCGAGGAGGTCGTGCTGTGGCTGCAGATGTCCAGCGACACGCGCACCGCCATGGAGCTGACGGACTACGCCGAGCGCTATCTCATCGACCGCTTCTCCTCCATCGACGGCGTCGCCCGCATCCAGATAGGCGGCCAGCGCACGCCTGCCATGCGCGTATGGCTCGACCGCCGCGCCATCGCCGCGCGCGGCCTTACCGTGGGCGATATCGAGCGCGCCGTGCGGACAGAGAACGTCGAGACGCCCGCCGGCAGCCTTACCTCGCGCGACCTCGTCTTCACCGCGCGTATCGACCGCCCCTTCCAGACGCCTGAAGAATTCGCCCAACTCGTCGTCGCCAAGGGCCAGGACGGCGTCGTCGTCCGCCTGGGCGATATCGCCCGCGTCGAATTCGGCGCCGAGGAAGACCGCAACATCTTCCGCGGCAACGGCAATGACGCCGTCGGCATCGGCATCGTCAAGCAATCCACCGCCAACGTCGTCGAAGTGGCCAAGGTCGCCCGAGAGCGCGCCGCGGAGGTCGCCGCGACGCTGCCGGAAGGTATGAAGCTCGAGATCAACTTCGACGGATCCGTATTCGTCAACGCCTCGATCCGCGAGGTTTTCATCACGCTTGGCATCGCCGTCCTGCTCGTGGTCGGCGTCATCTACCTCTTCCTCGGCTCCTTCCGGGCCACGATTGTGCCCGCGGTGACGGTGCCGATCTCGCTCATCGCGGCCTTCACCGTGCTTCTCGCGATGGGCCTGTCGATCAATCTCCTGACGCTGCTCGCCCTGGTGCTTGCGATCGGCCTCGTGGTCGACGACGCCATCGTGGTGCTGGAGAATATCCACCGCCGCATCGAGGAAGAAGGCGAGACGCCGCTGGTCGCCGCCTATCGCGGCACGCGCCAGGTCGGCTTCGCCGTCGTCGCCACCACGCTGGTGCTTATCTCGGTGTTCGTGCCGATCACGTTCATGCAGGGCCAGATGGGCCGGCTGTTCTCCGAATTCGCCATCGCCATGGCGGCGGCCGTCGCTTTCTCCATGCTCGTGGCGCTGACCATCTCGCCGATGATGGCGTCCAAACTGCTGAAGCCGCATGTCGAGCACGCCGACAAGAAGACCGAGGGCTTCGCCTATCAGGTCGACCGCATGTTCGCGGCCATGCGCAAGGGCTATGGCGCGGTCTACGACGCCACCGTCAAGCGGCCCGTCGCGATCGCCATCGCCTTCGTGGCGATGCTGGGCGGCATGTACTTCCTGTTCCGGGCCATTCCCGGCGAATACACGCCGCAGGAAGACCGCGGCATGTTCATGATCATGATCAACGGCCCCGAAGGCGCCTCGTTCGAATACATGACGCCCTATGTGGAGGAGATCGAGCAGCGCCTTCTCCCTCTGATCGACAATGGCGAGATCAAGCGCATCTCCGTCCGCGCGCCCGGCGGCTTTGGCCCCGGCGGCGGCAACTCGTTCAACTCCGCCTCGATCCAGGTCGTGCTCGCCGACTGGGGCCAGCGCCGGAACGGCTTTGAGGTTCTGAACGACATCAACGGCAGGTTACAGGACCTTCCAGGCGTTCGCGCCTTCGGCAACATGGCGTCCGCCTTCGGCCGCGGCGGCGGCGGCAAGCCGATCCAGTTCGTCATCAAGGGCCCGTCCTACGAGACGCTGGTCGAATGGCGCAACACCTTCGTCGACGCGCTGAACAAGGACAATCCGGGCATCGGCCAGATCGACTGGGACTTCAAGGAAACGCAGCAGCAGTATCGCATCGACGTCGACTATGCCCGCGCCTCCGACCTCGGCGTGACGGTGCAGGAGATCGGCTCGACGTTGCAGACCATGCTGGGCTCCAAGCGCATCGGGACGTTCGTACAGAACGGAGAGGAGCGTTATGTGATCTTCGAAGGCGAGCGCGCCGAACAGGCGACGCCGTCCGACCTCCAGAACATCTACGTCCGCTCCAGCCGCACGCAGGAGCTGATCCCGCTGTCGAACCTCGTGAAGGTCAGCGCGGTCGCCGACTCGCGCACCCTGAACCGCTACAACCGCGTACGCTCGATCACCGTCAACGCCACCCTCAACCCCGGGGTGTCGCTGGGCGTGGCGCTGGACAAGATGGAAGCGATGGCGCGGCAGGTGCTGCCCGAAGAAGCGGCCTTCGACTACAAGGGTCAGTCGCTCGACTACAAGCGCTCGGGCTCTTCTATCATGTTCGTGTTCGGCTTTGGCATCCTGGTGGTGTTCCTGGTGCTGGCCGCGCAGTTCGAAAGCTGGATCCACCCGTTCGTCATCATGCTGTGCGTGCCGGCGACCGTGGGCGGAGGATTGCTGGGCATCTGGCTGACCGGCAACACGCTCAACATCTACACGCAGATCGGCCTCATCATGCTGGTGGGCCTCGCAGCCAAGAACGGCATTCTGATCGTCGAGTTCGCCAACCAGTTGCGCGACAAGGGCAAGGAATTCAACGAAGCCCTGCGCGAGGCTGCGCTGACGCGCTTCCGCCCAATCCTGATGACATCGCTGACGGCGGTCGCAGGCTCGATCCCGCTGATTTTCAGCCATGGCGCCGGATCCGAGACGCGCTCGGCCATCGGCGTCGTCATCCTGTTCGGCGTGCTTGCCGCGCTGATCGTGACGCTGATCCTGGTGCCCGCCGCCTACTCCCTGCTGGCCCGCCGCACCGGGAGCCCACGCGATGTCGAACGGCGCCTCGAGAAGGAAGAGCTCGACACGCCGATCCAGGGAGCGGCTCCCGCGGAATAGCGCCTGCGCAACTCGACAAGAAAAAGGGCGGCCCCTGCGGGCCGCCCTTCCTGTCTCTGCGGCACTGACCCGCTCTACTTCTTCAGCGCGTCGTAGATCCACGCGCGGTTCTTGCGCTGGTATTCGGCCAGCAGGGCGCGGTCTTGCTGCATGAAGACCATGAATACGTCGTTCTTGGGATCATACCACCACTCGGTGCCGGCGATGCCGTTCCACGAGAAGGTGCCATTGCCAGGGCGCTGCTTGGTGTCGTCGATCACCAGAGACATGCCGAGGCCGAAGCCCATGCCCGGGCCTGGGAAGAACAGGCCCTTGCCGCGGACTTCAGCGGTGGTCTGGTCGACCAGCATCGTGTCGAGGGTTTCCGGCTTCAGGATGCGCACGCCCTTGTACTCGCCATGGTTGGCCAGCATCAACACGAAGCGCAGATAGTCTTCCGCCGTCGACGACAGACCTCCGCCGCCCGACATGAAGGGCTTCACGACTGTGTAGTCGTAGTAGAGCGAATCCTGCGTCTTCGACTGGGCGAAGCGCGCGGACTTTTCGGCGGGCTGGAAGAAGGCCGTGTCGGTCATGCCCAGCGGGCCCGTGACGCGCGCCTTGATCGCATCGCCCAGCGACTGGCCGGTGATCTTCTCGATTACGCCGCCAAGCACGTCGAGACCCTGGGAATAGTTCCAGGCCTCTCCCGGCTCGGCGATCATCGGCAGCTTGGCGACGACCTGTTCGGACCAGTCCTTCGCCGTGAGGTCCTGACGGCCCTCGCCGCCCGCGACCCACGCCTTGGAGATCGGCTGCTGCGGCTGGATGAAGGAATAGATGATGCCGGAGGTGTGGCTCATCAGGTGACGGATCAAGATCGGCTTGGTCGAGGGAACAGGATCGCCGTCCTTCTGCCAGATCTTCACATTGGCGAACGCCGGCAGGTATTTCGAGACCGGCGCATCGAGATCGAGCTTGCCTTCCTCGACCAGCGTCATTGCCGTCACGGCGACGACCGGCTTGGTCATCGAGAAGACGCGATAGATCGTCTCCTCGCTGGCGGGCGTCGTCTGGCCAGGGCCTTGAACGCCGAAACCCTGGCTGAAGGCGATCTGGCCTTTCCGGCCGATCAGCAGGTAAGCGCCGGGGATCTTGCCGCTCATCACATCGGCGTTGAGCGCGGTGCGGATCTCGCCAAGCTTGGCGGCGTCGAAGCCGAGAGCGGCCGCATCGCCCTTTGCAAGCGAGGACGTGGCCGGGTCGACGATCTTGGGCCCAGTCGCGCAGGCTGTCGTCGCCAGCGCGAGCGCAAGGGCCGCTGCACTCCAGAATCTCTGGCCCGTGAATCTGGGATCCTTGAGTCTTGCCTTCATAGTGGTCACGTCCCTCTCCTGAATGGCCCCCCGCATGAAAAACGGGGCGGTTTCCCATCCTGTCTAAGACCTTTCCCGCAAACGGGGAACAACCAGCTCATTCCCGACGGATGCGTGCAAAGCCGTGCGTTAGATACGTGGACGTGCGACACCACGGACATTCGCGCGAGGCCTGCCGACGGGTTACCCTTGGTCAGGTGGAGGATTGTATACAAAACTCTACTGCGCCAGTCTCCATAAAGAGAGGCGGCGCGGACAACCCAGGGGAAGAACCATGATCCGCTTTTCTGCGGGCCTTGCTCTCGTCACGCTGCTGGCGGCGTGCGGGCAGAATGGCGGCGCGCCCGCCGCAGCCACAACTGGCGCCGTCAGTCCAACCAGCATGGGCGCGGCCACCATGGCCGATCTCAGGACCGCCCTTCCCGTCAAGGAACTGATGGGTCATGTGATCGACTACAACGCGTTCGGCGTCTGGCATAATCAGGGCTGGCTGATTGACGCCGAAGGAACACACGAACTCTTCCCGACCGACGACGCCGGCTGGCTCGCCGCGGAGAGCGCCGCGATCACGCTGGCCGAGGCCACCAACAGCCTGTTGCTGCCGGGCCGTCCGCAGGACGACGACCGCCGCTGGGTCGACGATGCGCACATGCTCTACGATGCCGCGATGAAGGCGCAGGCGGCCGCCCTGAAGAGGGACAAGCAGGCTTTCTTCGACGCCGGCGGGGAAATGTACGAGGCATGCGTTTCCTGCCACGCGCATTATGTGCAGGGCGACGAACCGGGGCCGATCACCAAGCTGCCGGCGCTGCCCAACCGCACGCCTCCTGAAGATCAGTCACAATAGCGAGAAACACGCGAGTCGGCGGGCGTCTGCTCCAGATCAAATCGGCGCACGCAACTTGGAACACATTCCGGCACGGGGGCAGTCGGCGAACTAGGGCATTGGGCGCCTGTCTAGGCGCACGGACGGGGAGAGAAAAGTTTGTTCCACGATTTCTTCACCTGGATAAAGGAGGACCTCGGGCGCTTCGGCCCCGACGGCCAGTCCTGGTCCAACCAGCTTCACGAATCCTTGTTCATGTGGAACGTCATCGAAGGCACGCACGTGCTGACGCTGATGTTCTTCGCGGGCACGATCTGGCTGATCGACCTGAGGATGATGGGCGTCGCCTTCAAGAACATGCCGTTCTCGAAGCTGAACGACCGCGTCCTGCCGATCACCGCCATCTCGTTCGCGGTGATGATCATTACCGGCCTCATCGCCTTCATCGGCCGTGACCCGGTGATGTACTACCACAACATCTGGTTCCGGCTGAAAATGATCTTCCTGATCATCGCCGCGATCAACATCTTCTGGTTCCACTACCAGGTTCAGAAAAACCAGGATGTTTGGGATGCGATGGAGAAGCCGCCGACCCGCGTAAGGTTCTCCGGCGCGCTGTCGATGTCGTGCTGGTTCCTCATTATCATCTTCGGGCGTTTCATCGCGTACGACTGGTTCTATTGCGAGAAGTCGCCTCCCGGTTCGCTCGTCTACACTCTGCAGGAGTGCAAGCAGGCGCTGGGCTATCTCGACGAAGGCGATATGGGGGGCGAAGGAGAAGCGCCCGCCGCGGAGCCGCCCGCGGACGACGCGGCGCCGGCGGAGGACGCTCCGGCCGATACGCCAGCAGAAGACGGCGCCGCGCCATCCGAGCCTGCTCCCGCACAACCCGCTCCTGGCCAGGGAGGCTGATCCATGACGTTCGAAGATCTTTTCAAAGGCATCCCCGGCTCGGCCGACTTTGTCTCCAATATGCCGAAGGTCTGGCCGATCTCGCTGCTGCAAGACATCTATGCGCCCTTCGGCGCGCTGCATCTCGTCGGCCTCGCGCTAATGGGCGGGGCGGTGATCCTGCTCAATCTCCGCCTCATGGGCGCAGGCCTGGTGGACGAGCAGCCGTCGGTTCTGGAGAAGAACCTGCGGCCCTGGTTCATTATCGGGCTCGCCATCGTGCTCGGCACCGGCGTCATCATCGGCATGCTGAACTCGGACAAGCTCTACAAGTCTGTGCCGTTCTTCGTGAAGATCATATCGCTGATCGCGGCGTGTATCTTCTCCTTCGGGGTCACCAACGCGATCGCGAAGTCGGAAGGCAAGACGTCGACGTCGGTACTTATCGCCGGCGCGATCGCGTTCGTACTCTGGGTATTCGCCCTCGGCATATTCGCCACGGACTCAATCTCCGCGCCCGCGGTCTTCCATCCACTGTATGCGGGCTACGGCATTTTGCTGATCTACGGACAACGGACGCGTATCCTCGCGGCGGCGGCCTTCGCCCTGCTGTTTGGCGGCATGTTCGTGATGTACTGGATCGTCGGCTTCAATACATACGAGCCGCTGTATGACGAGATCTCACGGTGGATCCTGATCGCCGGCGCGCTGGTGCTGATGGGTCTTTACGGTTGGGAGATCTACAAGGGCAAGGCGGATGCGGCCTCGCCGCTCGCCAAGCTGATCGCCCTGTTCTCGGTGCTGACCTGGTTCACGGTCGCCGCCGGCGGACGGTGGATCGGCTTCGCATCCTGATCAGGTCCAGAGACTGAAACGGACAAGCCCCGGCGAGCGATCGCCGGGGCTTTTTGCTTGTGGCCGTTCGCTTACTCGGCGTCGCCTGCCGTCTGTGTCATGCGGCCCTCCCGGTCGTCGGCGCGGGCGCCCGCGAGGATGCCCGGCAGAGCGTAGTTGCCCTCATGGCAAGCGTATTCGTAGATCTTCTGGTCCGTCGCCCGCAGCGTCATCTCAGCTCGCCAGGGCTGGGTGAACGACCCGCTGTCCGCCACAGTGAACTCGTAGAGGATGGCATCGGGCGCAACGCGTGTGAAGCGCTCGGTCACTGTAGGATTCTCGCCGACATAGAAGCTGTCGCCCATGTTCGGACGCACGCGGATGTCGGGATGGAAGTTCCTCGTCTCCACCACCAGCGCGTCGCCATCATACCAGCCGATGGAATCGCCCAGCCATTGCGGGAAGGACGGCTGCCGGCGGTCCTTGGTCAGCGGGACGATCCGGCTGTCATGGATCATCTCCGCCATGATCACCACGTGATCGGCCGTCTGAACGATCTGGTAGTTGTTGTTGTAGAGCACATTGACCATGGGCGGCCCGCCGGTCGATCCGAAGCCAACGATACAGCGCTCGCCCTGCGGCCGGATTTCCGGCCCATCGAACGTTCCGCGCACCTTCGCAAGCCGCGCCTCGTAACGCGCCCTGGCTTCCTTGGTGTAGGGTATGCGGCCATCCGGCGGATCGACGATCCATGACGCCCTCGCCTCGCCCTTGACGACGCCGTAGGTCGAGCCCGGGTCGATCCAGAAGGAATTATAGCCGGCATTGGCATTGCCGTCCGTCGGCGCGCCCTCCCTGGGGTTGGTCGGCCGGTTCTGCGCGATCATCATCTGCGCCCGCTGCTTTTCCATTTGCGCAGCCAATTCGGCGGGGATCGCCTGCGTCTTGAAGCGAGCGGGGCGTTCGAGCGTAGTAAGGCTGGCATTGGTCCAGACGCCCTGCAGGTCCGGCTTGCCGTCGGACGTACGCGGCGTCTTCCAGGCTTCCTGTGCAAAGGCCGTTGCGGATGCAAGCGCGAGCGCAGCGCAAGACGCAGCTAAGGCGGCAAGCTTCATGACCGGTTCCTCCTGTGTGGCGCATCGCCGTCTTGCGCGGCGGTTGCGGGCTATTTCGCGCAGGCGCTGCGGCAAGCGTCAACCGTCGATGTCTTGCAGGCCGCAACGGCAAGGACATCACAACGGGGCGAGATCGACGGCTCCGAACTCAGCGCGCTTCCTTGGCGTAGTAGTTCATCACCGAACTCTTGCCCTGCCCGTCGAAGCGCCTTGCGCCAGCGAGCATGCCGGGAAGCGCATAGTTACCCTCGTGGCAGGCGTACTCATAAATCGGCCCCGGTGCGCGGTGCATCGGCATCTCGGCCCGCCACGGCTTGGTGAAGGCAGTCGGCTCGTCCACCTGGAATTCGTAGAGCATCTCATCGTCCGAAATCCGCGTGAAGCGTTCGGTGATCTTCGGATTGGGACCCAGATAGAATGATTGGGCGGCCGTCGCGCGCAGCGTGTTGCGTGTATCGAGGTTGATGGTTTCGACCACAAGCGTGTCGCCGTCCCAATGGGCGATGCTGTCGCCCATCCAGTTGCTCAACGCGGCGGGCCCGTGCTTTTGCCTAATCGGAATGATCCGCGCATCATGGTTCATCTCCACCATGATCATCACATGATCGGGCGTCTGCACAATCTGATAGTGGTTGTTGTACATTACATTGAGCATGGGCGGGCCGCCCGAGCTGCCGAAGCCCACAATGCAGCGGTCCGCGGGCGTGCGGCCTTCCGGCCCGTCGAAATCTCCGTTTGCCCTGGCGTGCAGCTTCTCGAACGTCTTCTTGGCTTCGGGCGTATACGGCACGCGGCCATCATTAGGTTCGACCACCCAGGCGCTGCGCGTTTCACCGCGCACCACGGCGAGCCGTGTTCCGGAATCGATCCAAAACGAATTGTAGCCAGCGGCTGAATTACGGTCGGCAGGCGCGCCCTGGTTCGGGTTGGTCGGCGCAGCTCCCGCGGCGGCGCCAGCGGCCACCTGCGCTTCGCGCGCCTTTGCTTCCGCGGGTGGGACCACGACCCCGGAGAAGCGCGAGCTGCGCTCCAGCGTCGTCAGGCTGACATTGGTCCAGATGCCCTGCAGGTCAGGACGACCGTCGGCCATGCGCTTGGTCGCGACATCTTGCGCAGCGGCCGGGAGGGAAGCCAGAGCTGCCAACGCCGCAGCGGCAAGACGGAACGTGTCCAACATGATGATCCCCCATCGCCAGACGCGATGTACAGGAAGCACACGCCGGAGAAGGCGGTGTGTCAACCGCCGCTCGGGAAAGGCGCCATATGAAGGACTACGGCTTCGCCTTGGCTTTCGCCGCCGTGGCGGCCGCTTGGCGCTCGATCTCGCGCTGACCGGACAAGATGTTGGTCAGGCCGTAATTGCCTTCATGACACGCAAATTCGAACATTGGCTGGGTGGCGGCCGCCATCGAGTATTCGGCGAGCCAGGGCTTCGAATAGATCGACGGATCCTCGACCGTGAACTGGTAGTTGAGTTCGCCTGCGCCCGCGCGCGTGAAGCGCTCGACCACCTTCGAGCCAGGGCCGATCATGATTGGACGCCCACCGATGAACATGCGGAACTGGTCGTCGGAGCGAAAGCTTGTGGTCTCCACAACCAGCGTATCGCCATCCCAGCGGCCGACCGAGTCGCCGATGAAGGTGGCCATGCCCGGCGGCAGCGCCTTGCCGCCGATGCGGATGATGCGCGTCTCCCCGCCTGCTTCCGAATGGATGACCAGCGCGTCCTTCGTCTGCACGACGCGGCGCATGCCGGCCACGGCCCAGCCATAGAGCAGCGGCGCCTGGCCCATGCCGGCGAGACAACGCTCCCAGGTGAGCCGATCCTCGGGGCCTTCGCCGCGCCCGGTTATCACCCGCTGGCTGAACCAGGCCGTTTGCGCCTGCACCGCTTTTAGGCCTTCAGGCGTGTAGGGAAGCCTCCCGTCTTCAGGCTCGACCAGCATGCGCGAACGATACTCTCCGCGGACCTTGGTGAGCGCGTGGGCATCAGGATCGCTGGCTTCCGGATCATTGGCGAGCTCGCCGATCCGCTTGGCCATTTGGCGCGCGGCTTTTGCCATCATGCCTGCCTGCTCCGGCGTCACAACGAGCGTGGCGATCGGGCCGGTCCTCTCAAGCGGCGTAAGCCAGCGGTTTTCCCAGACGCCCTGGAAATCAGGACGGTCGTCCGGCGTGCGCGGCGGCGCGTACGTGGCCGCAACTGCCGCCGGCGCCTGCGCGAGAGCCGGCATTGCGAAGGCGACGGAGGCGAGAGCGGCAAGGACGAGTAAGCGCATGGGAGGATCCCTTCTTGCTGAGCATGGCTGCTCCGAGCCTTGTGCGACAGCCGCTCCCCGTCCCTGCCGGCCTGTGTCCGCACTGCTTTTGCCTCACCGGCCCGGGCGCCGGCAAGCAGGTCGGGCCTCCAGGGCCAATGGACTGGCTGCTGTGGCGCAGGAACGGGCGGCACAAACGGAAAACCGCCGCTCCGTGGGAGCGGCGGTTCCGTCATTCCGTCAGAGAGATGCTGCCTATTAGGCCGGCGCCGCAGCGTTGCACTCGTTGCCCTTGCCGCCTTCGCTCTGGTCCGAACCATCGCGCGGAGCGCCCGTGCCCGACGAACCGACGAACAGTTTGCAACCGTTCGGGAAGGTCACGTCACGGCCGTTGGCCTTGCAGGTTTTCTTCTTGGTCTTCGGGTGGATGTCGCAGAGCGCATCCTTCGACTGATAGCCGCGGACCACGACGTCGGTGTTCACCTTCAGCGAGTTGCGGGTGATGCCGGTACGCAGAAGCGTGTTCGGCGTGCCGCCTTCGATCGCCCAGTTGAAGGTCGTGCCCTTCTTCTCTTTGCCTTTGCCGTCCGTGTCTGGAACGTTGATGTGGATCCAGGTGTGCGGGTTGACCCACTCTACCGTCACCACCTTGCCCTTCAGAAGGACGGGCGCGTCGGCGTCGAATTCCGCCGCGAACGCGTGGTGGGCATAGGCCGCCGTGCCGGCGCCGAGCGTCGTGAGAGCGGCGAGCGCCACTCCAGCGACAACAAGACGAGCTTTCTTATTCATCTACTTCCTCCTGCTCTGGCGGCGCCAACCGCCAGGGAATTCGCCGGGGCCAAGATTGCTGCGACAGCACACGCTGCCCGCCCTTGCCCTCTGAAACTTCAACCCTTTTACCTCCGGGGTTTCCCGGCCTCAAGGGTTCAACTGTCACACCGGCTGCTGTCCTTTTGGCTGGGCGCCAACCTCGGATCGAGGCCAGAACCCGGATTCAGCCAGTCTTTTGCCCTGCTTCACTCTTCAGCTTGCAGGTCCCCATCCCCAACTCACGCTTTGTTTAACGCTCGCAGAAGATGGCACCGTCGGTGCGGGAGAGCAGATTCTGCATATCCGCACCGACGGTCGTCTGCCTTAGTTGCCTTCCTTGGCGCGTTCTTCGGCTTCGCGCTTGGCGCGTTCGAGGGCCGGGCCAGGGAGCGGGTTCTTGCGCAGGTGTCCGTACATCAGTTCTTCGACGAACTCGACACACTTGAACTGCTGCAACTGGGCGTCTTCTCCAACGCGCTTGTAGAGGTTGAACGCGATCGTCCACGGTTTGGTGTAAACCTCGTCGTCGGTGATCGTCGCTTCATAGCGCATCGTGTAGTCCGAGGTCGGCGTCCAGCGCTCGACGACCTTGGTGGTCGAGCCCTTGATGTTGCCGGAACGGTCGAGCCAGGCGTCGGGCAGCAAGCCCGTCACTTCGATCACGAACGTATCGCCATCCCACTTGCCGTAGGACTGCCCCATCCACGAGTCGACCGGAGCTTCGCCCGGGTCGGTCAGGAACACGTTGCGGACGGCGCCGGCGTATTCGTAAGCGAAGAACACGGCCTTGTCCGAGTGGAAGATCTGGAAGGGCTTGTCCATGTAGTTGGCGCGCGGAATGCCCGGCAGGTAGCACTTTACTTCCGGGTCGTTCTCGACGGCCTTGGCGCGGTTCTCGTTGCGGATCGCCAGCGCGTCGGCCGTGTACGGGATCTTGCCGTCGCCTTGCACGATGCCGATGCCGGCAGGCACGGCGCCGATGGCGCCAAGCGCCACGACTTCAGCAGCCGGGACCGGAACATACGGGCCAGGACGAAGCTGCAGCGCGGCCTGGGCCGGATGAGCTTCGACGTTGTAGTTGGCGGTGTTCAGAACCTGCCACACGCCGTTGAGATCCGGGTGCACGCCATCCGGCCCGCGCGGCGCCTTGTAGGGCGCCTTGGCGGCTGGCGAGGCGGCATCGGCCGTCGCAGTCGTGCCGGTTCCCGGCGACTGGCAAGCGCCAAGCGCAATAGCCAGCGCGATAGTCGATACAATTTTCTTCATGACTCCTCCCCGTACGCCCAACCACCTGTTCAACGTCCTCGCTGACGGTTGTCCGTCTCCGCCTCCACAAACTGCTGCGGGGCGGCTATGCGAGGTTTAAGTGCGCCGGGCTGACGCTCGGGGGAACATACCCACGTTCAAGCTGAGCGCAATACTCGTGCTGGCCGATGGGACAAAGTCGACCAACCGACCGCGGCGCCCCCTGTTGCGGCCGCAACAACGGCGATTGCCGCGACCGTAACGACAGGCCCGAAGTCAAACCGCCACGTCGCTTCGAACACATAAATCACGATCGGGTGAGCCGCAGCGATTCCCATGATGGCGCCGAGCGACGCCGCCGCGAATGCCGCAAGCGCGAACTCGAAAGCGTAAAGCGCGAGGATAGAAGGGCGCGAGGCGCCGAACACCTTGAGCAGGGCCGACTCTCGCCTGCGCCGGCGTGCTGCAGCGGCGAACGCGCCGAACAGCACCAGCACGCCCGCGGTCGTCACAACGCCTGCCAGGGCCGTCACGGCAAGCGACACCTGGCCGAAAAGGTCGGCGGCGGTTTCGAGCGTGCGCCGCAGCTGGAAGGCGAGCACGTCCGGCCAGCGATCAGCGACCGCGCGGATCAGGCCGCTCTCGACCTCAGGCGGCACGATGACGATCGCGGTGTTGAACGGTTTCGCCGCATCAAGCGTGCCGGGCGACAGAATGAACGCCATGTTGGGACCGAAACCGCCCCAGTCGACTTTCCGGATCGACGAAATCTCGCCTTCGAGCTCGCGACCGTAGATGCGAAAACCGACCTTGTCGCCGATACGCAGCTTTAGCCCGACCGCCGCGCCCTCCTCCACCGAGACGAGCAGCGGACCGGAATAATCATCCCGCCACCATTTGCCTTGGCGCACGACCACTTCAGGCGGCGCCTTGCCGAGCACCGTCATCGCCGTCTCGCCGCGTGTCACCCAGCGCTCTTCAGGGGAGACTTTTTCCTCGTCCAGCGGCTCGCCCTTCAGCGAAATGACGCGGCCGAGGATGAACGGCGCGCGCTGATAGACCTTGGAATTCGACAGATCGACTCCGAACTTCTTCATCATCGCATCGAATTCCGCAGCATCCTCGTGCGGCACCTGCCGGAAGATCACCGACGGCGCATTCGCCGGCGCCGTGTCGCGCAGCTGCCCCAGCAGATTCGTCTGCACGACGGCGACCAGCGACATCAGGGCAAGGCCCAGGCCGAGCGCAGGCGCGACCACCGGCGCCAGCGATCCGGGACCGCCGAGATTGGCGAGCGCCAAGCGCAGATAACCGCGCGCATGTTTCGATCCGGCCTTCGCCGCGCGCTTCACCAGCAGCGCTGCGCCGGTGAGAAGCAGCCACGCGAATGCCGCGCCAGCAAGCAGCGCGAGCACCATAAGCGGCTCGACCGACCCCAGTGTCGCAACGACAACGAGCGCGGCGCCGGCCACGATCGCAACCCACCGCTCGAACCAGGGCGACTTGCCCATCAGCTCGCCGCCTTCGCGCCGGAACAGCGCCGCGGGCGGCGTCGCCCTCGCCCGCCCGAGCGGCGTCGCGACGAACATCACCGCGGCAAGCAGCGCCAGCACGAAGGCTTTCAGCAGCGGCCACGGATAGAGCGCGAGTTCCGTCGGCAGCGGAATGACGTTGCCGGTGATGGTCTTGAGCAGCCAGGGCGAGGCCGCGCCCAGCCCCACGCCCGCGAGGGCGCCAACGCCCGCCAGCACTCCAAACTGCGCAGCGTAGGCGGCGCGGATGGTCGCCGCGTCCGCGCCCAGCGCCTTCAGCACCGCGATCGAGTCGATGCGCGACTCAAGGAAAGAAGAAGTCGCTTGCGCCACGCCGACGCCGCCCGCCACCAGCGCCGCGATGCCGATGACCGACATGAAGCTGTTGAGCATGTCGAGCAGCATCCGCAGCCCATCGATCGCATCCTCCGGCGAGCGATAACGCAGCCCCGCCTTCTCCCATGTCTCCGTCACGTCCTTCTCGAAGCTCTCAAGATATTCGGGCTTGAGCGTCAGGCGATAGGCGGTGCGGAACAGGCGGCCGGGCGAGAGCTGCCCGGTCTCCTTCAACGCATCGAGCGCAATGACAACGCGCGGCTCGAACGCGCCGGGCTTGCCGATACGGTCTGGCTCGCTGAGCAGTTCTGCGCGTATCTCGACTTCGAAATCGCCCAGGGCCATCCGGTCGCCGACCTTCACGCCAAGCTCGGTCAGCAGACTTTCGCTCGCCGCTATGCCCCACACGCCCTCGCGCTTGGCGAGGATGTCCGTCTGCGGCGGCGCGCCGGGATTGAAGCCGAAGGCCCCCACGAGCGGAAACGCGCTGTCGATGCCGCGCACATCGATCTGGCGAACCTTGTCGCCCTTGCGCGCCATCAGGTCGACCTGCGCCGCTTCCGTCACCGCGCCGCGCGCTTCGAACCAGGCGCGTTCCTCGTCGGTCGCCTGCCTTTGCGAGATCGATACGGCAGCGTCCCCGCCCAGCAGGGCGCGCGACTGGATTTCGAGGCCGCGACTGAACGAAGCCGTAATCGACCCTGCCGCGGCAATCGCCCATGCGCCCAACGCCAGACAGGCGAGATATATCCAGAAGCCGCCGAGCCCGCCGGCCAGCTCGCGCCGGGCAATGCGCAACCAGGCGCGATTAGCGCTCATGCGACGATCCTGCCGTCGGACATTTCCACTATCCGGTCGGCGCGTTTCGCGATTTCGAGGTCGTGCGTCACCACCACCAGCGTGGCATTCCGCTCGCGCGCTATGGCGAACAGCATGTCGGCGACCATCGACCCCGATGCGCGGTCGAGATTGCCGGTCGGCTCGTCGGCAAAGACGATGGCCGGGTTGCTGGCTAGCGCGCGCGCCACCGCCACCCTCTGCCGCTCGCCGCCTGAAAGCTGGCCGGGAAAGTGATCCATGCGAGCGCCGAGCCCCACGGCTTCGAGCCCCGACTTCGCCAGCGCATCGACGTTTGACAGTCCGGCGATCTCAAGCGGCGCACGCACATTGTCGAACGCCGTCATGGTGCCAAGAAGGTGGAAGGACTGGAACACCAGGCTCACCCGCCCGCGCCGCACGCGCGCGAGCCCGTCCTCGCTCTTGCCGGTGAGACTCTCTCCCAAAAGCGTGACTTCGCCCTTTGTCGCGCGCTCGATGCCGGTGGCGACCGCGATCAGCGACGACTTGCCCGATCCCGATGGCCCAACGACCGCCACGCTTTCGCCCGGCATCGCCCGGAAGGTGACGCCCTTGAGGATTTCCACCGGCCCCGATGCGGCCGGAAGGGTCAGATAAACGTCATCGAGCGTCAGAGCGGCGTCCAAGAACCATCCTCATCTTGCGCTACCCCGCGCGAGCGAGCTTGATGCGGCCTAGCGCTCTAAACGGCAAGACAGGAGACCGGATGCGCAGACTTTTCGTCCCCATCGGCTGCATAGCCTTGGCCGCGTTCGCCGCCTGCGGACAGAATCAGCCCCAGACGGCGTCGGGTCCGGTTGCCATAGAGGGCGAGCCCGGCGATCCATCCGTCGTGACACAGAGCGCTCCCGTGATCGTGATGCTCGGCGACAGCCTGACGGCGGGCTATCAGCTGCCGGCCGGCAATGCCCTTCCCGCCGCCCTGCAGCGCGATTTCGAAGCGCGCGGCGTCGCGGCGACATTCGTCAACGCGGGCGTGTCGGGCGACACGACCGCCGACGGCCTCAACCGCTATGACTGGAGCGTAACGGGCGCGAACGCTGATCTTCTGGTGATCGCGCTGGGCGCCAACGATTTCCTGCAGGACCTGCCGCCCGAGACGCCGCGAAAGAACCTCGCCGCGATTCTCGAGCGTGCGAAGAAGGACAACCTCCCCGCCGTGCTGATCGGCGTCGCCATTCCCGGCGACTCGCAGGACGGGCGCGAGGCGGCTTATGCCGCAATCTACCCCGATCTTTCGGCCCGGTACGGCGCGCCCTATTTCCCCAACATGCTGGACGCCGTCGCGGGCCAACCCAACCTGTTGCAACAGGACGGCCTTCACCCGACGGCGCAAGGGGTTGAGGCCATTGCCGCGGCGATCACCGAATTCCTTGCGCCGCTTGTGGTTGATCTGAGCTGACCCTATCGCCTCCCGCCGCATCGGGATAACCTGAAACGGGTCGGACGATACGGGAGGATGAAATGAAGCTCGCACTCGCCACATTTGGATTCGCTCTTTTGTTTGGCGGGGCAAGCTGCACCCAGGCGCCCCAGTCGAGTACGGCTGCGCCTGCCGCGGTTGCTTCCGTCTCCGCTCCGGCGGTCAAGACAAGCGTGGACATCACCGAGGCGAGCTTCGGGTGCATCCGCAAGCTTGAGCCCGTGCGCGGCTTCTATGTCGGCAACCTGCTCGGAAACATCGAGGGCACGCTGAAGGTCGCTCGCTCGGAAACCGGCGGGACCTATCCGGTTGGCTCGGTCGTGCAACTTGTCCCCACGGAAGCGATGGTCAAGCGCGAGGCGGGCTACAGTCCCAAGACGAACGACTGGGAATTCTTTGAACTCGCCGTGACCCCGACCGCCACCAAGATCAACGTGCGCGGATCGAGTGAAGTCGTGAACCGCTTCGGCGGCAACTGCCTGTCCTGCCATGCTCCCGCTTCAGAAAAATGGGACATGATCTGCGAGCAGACGCATGGCTGCCTGCCGATCCCTGTAACGCCGGTGATGGCTAAGGCGATCCAGAACACGGACCCGCGCTGCGACAAGGTCGATCTGCCGCCCGAGCAGTTGGAAGCGTTGCGGCAGCTTGCTGCGGCTCTGGGCGCGCGGCCCGCGAACTGAAACAGCTCTTCAAGCAGGGGCTCGGCGCCTTTGTGATCTTCGTGGAGTCTTCGTGTCCTTGTGTTGAAGACTCAAACACGAAGACACGAAGACTCCACGAAGGACACCAAGGGGTTTCAGCTAGCGAAATTGATGCAGGCGCCTTGCTCTAGGCTGTACGCCTCGCCAGCTGTCGCTCGCGGATTTCTGCGAGCACAGGCGCAGGGAGGATCAGCCCGCCCGCGCCCGGCACGACGCGCGCAGGCCTCGCGAATTTCGGCTCCTCGAATTGCATCGCATGCAGCAACGTCGAGAAGAACGAATTGCTGTTCGGGCCGAAGCCGAGGAACGGATAGGGCAGACCTGATCCTCCCTCGGGCCCGTCGCTCAGCGAATTGATGCGCTTCAGCGCTTCGAGACCTGGCGCCAGCCGTGCGTGAACATCCGCCTCGCTCAGCCCGCCCGCCAACACACGCAGCGCGCCGCTCTCCAGCCCCTGCCCGATCGCGCGCGAACCAAGCGCTGCGCCATTGATCGGCAGGAAGGTGCGCGGATGAGCCAGCGTGTCGTAGCCGCGCAGCCTGTCGGTCCGTAGATATCCGATCGGCTTGTGGCGCCAGCGCTGCCCCTGCCGGTCATACCAGCTGGCGAGCCCGTTGATCTGGCGCACGGCGTTCAACTTCGGGTCGGCGACCACGATCATGCGGTGCGCGGCGAACGTCGTTCCCCACGGAATGCGCAATTCGGCGGCGGCGATCGTCCATCCGGTCATGGCCAGAAGATGGGCCGTCAGTTAGGCTTCTGCAATTGCTTGGGAGGCGGAGGCGCATCATCCTGCGGATGCTGGTTCCGTGAAATCGCGCGCGAGGCATAGGATTTCGACTGCGACCTCACGAGGTCGACCAGGTTCCCCATGGCGAGGTTCAGGTCGAGGGGGTGCAGCCCCCAGCTCGGCTGGATCCGGCCGTCGATGACGACATCGCCCACGATCGTATCGGTGCGGGCGTCCGCCGGATCGGGGGTTGCGGTGATGGCGAGATAGCTGAACCCGCCCCTGGTGATGCATTTCGCCGACAGCATGCCAGGCAGCATCACGAACGGCGTCTCGATGGTCGTGGCCGTCGTCGTCCACGGGCCCGGCGGCGCCATCGAGTCGGTGACTTTCCCGGTCGGCAGCATCGCCTTCAGCGCACCCTGCGAGCCGTCGAGCTCGGCCGGGTTCACGCACGCCGCCTGCATGCCCTGCTGCTCCGCCTTGCCGAACAGCGAATCCTCCGGCGGCGGCGCACCGGCGCGGAACGACACCCAGGCAATCGCGCAGCCTATGTCCTCGTTGGAAACGCACAGCCCGATATCCTTGAACGACCCGCCGCCGTCATGCGGATTGCTGACGGCGAGGTTGGTTCCGGGAAGGATGGCCGACACCATCCTGTCCTGCACCGGCTTGCCGTCGATCTCCGATGCGATGAGGCGCGTGAGCAGGCCCGAACCCTGGCTGTGCCCGATCAGCACGACGCCGCGTCCGACATTGTTGTAGGCGAGATAGTGCTCCCAAGCCGCCTTCACGTCGGCATAGGCCATCTCGCGATTGGTTTCCGGCGTCTCGCCGCGCAGCATCTGGCGCAGCGCAGGCAGCGTCACCTGCCGGTACATCGGCGCATAGAGCCGGCACACCGATCCGAAGCGTGCGAGCTGCTGGCGGACAACTTCCTTCTCTTCGGGGCCCGGGACGATGTCCGAGTTCGGCGTCTGATCGAGCGACACGGTCGGATAGACATAGAAGCAGTCGATCGGCGCCTTGGCGTCAGCGATGAAGCTGTCCTTGGTCAGCTTGCCGTCAGCCGCTATGGATGTCGCTGTTGCAACCTGCTTGCAGGCGTCGTTTGCATCCGGCCGGCACAGCCAGGCTTCGGGCTTCGAATAGTCGACCGGCGTCACCTGCTCGACCGCCGGAGCGTCCGCGCCAGCGTCGGCGACAGGCGCCGGGACAGGAGCTGCAGCTTCCGGCGCGGGCTTTTCGCCGCCGCACGCAGCAAGCAGCGCGGTCACCGCTAGGGCGGTCAACAGCCTCATAGGCGCGCTCCCCGTGTTTTGCGGTCCGACGCCGCTCAATGAAAACAATGTGGCGCCGCACGGCATGCGGTCAAATCGCCGCCGGGACATGGCGCTGCAGACGTTCAAACAGGCTGGAACACAAGCGCGCGACCGGATTTGGGCGCCCTTTGCAATTCACCGCCGCTGGGGCAGGTTGCCCGCAATCAGTCTGAGGCGCAGGTGCGGCCAACGCAGCGCGCTTCCCGGGAGGAAGACAATGGCGAAAATTCTGGCCGCAGCTCTAGGCTGTGCATCGCTGCTTGCGCTCGCCGCGTGCCAGACGCAGGAGCCGGCGAAACCTGCCGCCGCCGCACCGGCCGCAACCACCGCTCCCGCTGCTCCCGCCACGCCGCCAAACGCGCCGCAGCCCGTGGCTGCAACCACCGGACCGCACCCGGGCGAAGCGATCTACAAACAGACCTGCGCCACCTGCCATGACAATCCGGAAGCCACGCGCTCCCCCTCGCGCGACAATCTCAAGGGGATGAGCTTCCAGTTCGTCAACTACGCGCTGACCCAGGGCAGGATGAAGGACATCGGCGCCACCCTTTCCACCGACCAGCGCGCGCAGGTCGTGAGCTATGTCACCGGCCGCGACACGACCAAGACGGTCGACTGGACGCCGAAGATGATGTGCACGGGCGCCCGCGCGGCCGTCGACCTGGAAGGCCCCGACGCCGCGACAGCGACGCACTTCGGCTTCGACTCGAACAACACGCGCAAGCTTACCGCGAAGCAGGCCGGCCTCACCACGGCGCAGCTCTCCAACATGGAGCTCGCATGGTCGATCGCCTTCCCGGATGCGCAGATCATGCGCTCGCAGGGCGCGATCGTCGGCAAGAACCTGTTCTATCCGGTGACCGACGCCGGCAAGCTCTACGCGTTCGATCTCAGCGATCCCGCCAAACCATGCGTGCAGTGGGTTTACTCCACGCCCGGCGAGGCCCCGCTCCGCACCAGCATCGCCTATGGCGTCCTCGCCGACGGCACTCCCTTGCTCGTCTTCGCCGGCATCGACTCGACCGTGCACGCCGTCGACCCGCGCAACGGCAAGGCGCTGTGGACCAAGCCTGTCGGCTCCTATTCGTATTCGATGACCAGCGGCACGCCGACCGTCCTCAAGGATCGGGTGATCGTCCCCGTCTCGCAGTTCGAGATCTCCTTCGCCGCCGACAACAAGCACGAGTGCTGCACCAACCACGGCTATGTGCTGTCGCTCGACCCCAAGACAGGCGCTCAGCAATGGCGCTACGACACCATGCCGGAAGCCAAGCCGATCCGCGACCGCGGCGACGGCAAGCAGCTGCTAGGCCCGTCCGGCGCGCCGATCTGGAACTCCCCGGTGGTCGATGAGAAGCGCGGCCTGGTCTATTTCGGCACCGGGGAGAGCAACTCGCCCCCGGCGCACGCGAACACCAATGCGCTGATCGCCATCGACCTCAAGACCGGCAAGGAGAAGTGGAGCTTCCACGCCACGCCGAACGACATCTTCAACTCGGGCTGCGGCATCAATCCGAGGCCTGAACAGCTGAACTGCACCAAGGCGCCCGAGACCGTCTTCCGCGATGTCGATTTCGGCGCCTCGCTGATCCTCGGCACGCACTCCGACGGCAGGCAGCTGGTCTATGCCGGCCAGAAGTCGGGTTCGGTCTGGGCGCTCGAACCCGACACCGGCAAGGTCGTCTGGCGCACGCCGCTCGGCACCGGCAGCGCGCTTGGCGGCGTCCATTGGGGCATCGCCTTCGACAAGGACACGGTCTATGCGCCGATCTCTAACGTCGGCCGCCCGATCCCCGGCGAATGGGATGGCGATCCCAACATCAAGCCAGGCCTCTACGCGCTCGACGCCAGGACCGGAAAGATCAAGTGGCAGTTCAATCCCGAGCCGCCGGCGGGCACGCCTGCCCCCGCCCCGGGCACGCGCGGCGGCTGGCGCGGCAACGTCTTCTCGACAGCTCCGACCGTGATCGACGGCGCCGTCGTCGCGGCTGCGCTCGACGGCTCGCTCTACATCGTCGACGCCAAGACCGGAAAACAGCTTTGGACCACGAAGACAGCCATCGAGTACGACGGCGTCAACGGGATCAAAGGCAAGGGCGGTGCGATCGACTCCAACTCGATCACCGCGGCCAACGGCCTGCTGCTGGTCAACTCGGGCTATGGCATGTTCGGACAGGCTGGCGGCAACATGCTTCTGGCGTTCAAGCCGAAGGCTGGCTGACATCGGGCAAACCTGACGCCGGGTCAGAGTTGACGCCGACGTCAGGGAAGGCAGATGATCGTTCCTGTCGCAACAATGCGCCCTGCGAGAGAAATCGGCGCGGTCTGCGGGAGGAATGGTCATGAAATTTCGCATGCTTGTGTCGGCTGTGGCGCTCGGCGCCGCCGCCCTGCTCGCATCGTGCTCGACGGCGGCGGACCAGCAGGCTGGCGACACGGCTCAAACCGCTGCCGCCCAGCCGGCAGGTCCACATCCGGGCGAAGCCGTCTACAAGCAGCGCTGCGCGACCTGCCACGACAATTCCGAAGCCACCAAGGCGCCTGCGCGCGAAATGATGACGCGCCTGTCGCCGGGTCAGATCACCAACGCGCTGATCACCGGCATCATGATTCCGCAGGCTGTCGGCCTGTCGTCGAAGGATGTCTCTGACGTCTCCAACTATCTCGGCCTCGCCACTGCGCCCGACGACAGCTGGATCACCGCCATGAAGTGCCCGGCCGCGCGCGCGACGCCCAGGCTCACAGCCGCGCCGACCGTCGCCACCTTCGGCTTCGACGTCACCAACCAGCGCCGCCTCGACCCGGCAAAAGTCGGCCTCGCCGGCAAGGACCTGACGCAGCTCGAACTCGCCTGGTCCATCGCCTTCCCGCAGGCGATCACCATGCGCTCGCAGGCAGCCGTCGTCGGCAACACGCTCTTCCTCCCCGTGGGCGAGAGCAATAACCGGCTATTCGCGTTCGACATCTCCGACAACGCCAAGCCCTGCATCCAGTGGGTCTACCAGGGCGACCGCACGCTGCGCACCAGCGCAGGCTTCGGCACGCGCCTGGACGGCAAGAAGGTCGTCATGGTCGGCGACATGGGCGGCTACATCCACATGATCGACGCCATGACCGGCAAGGAGCTCTGGGCGCAGCACATGGGCCTCTTCCCCGGCTCCGTCTCTACCGGCACGCCGGTCCTCGTCGGCGACAAGGTGATCGCGCCCTCCTCGCAGTACGAGATCATGCTCGCCGCGCAGGACAGCTACGAATGCTGCAAGATCCACGGCGGGGTCGTTGCGATGGACGCGAAGACCGGCAAGCGCGTGTGGGAAGGCCACACGATGGAGCAGGCCAAGCCGATCAAGGATCGCGGCGACGGCCGGATGATCTGGGGGCCCTCGGGCGCACCGGTGTGGAACTCGCCGTCGATCGACCTCAAGCGCCAGCAGATTTATGTCGGGACGGGCGAGGCCAACTCGGCGCCCGCCCACAAGAACACCAACGCCATCATATCCTTCAGTCTCAAGGACGGTTCGATCAAGTGGTCGCACCAGGCGACGCCCGACGATGTGTTCAACGTCGGCTGCAATCCGCGGGGCGGCCCCAAAAACTGCCCTAAAGAAGGCGAGACTGTCTTCCGCGATGTCGACTTCGGTGCGTCCACCATCATCGCGAAGGCGCCGAACGGCAAAGACCTCGTCCTCGCGGGCCAGAAGGCCGGCACGGTGTGGGCGATGGATCCCGACACCGGCGCCGTCGTGTGGCGCCGCGACATCGGCACAGGCGGCCCCAATGGCGGCATCCACTGGGGCATCGCCGCCGACGACACGCACGTCTATGCGCCAATCTCCTATCCCGGCCGCTCGATCCCCGGACAGGAGGTGCCCGCCGACCTCAAGCCCGGCCTCTATGCGATCAACCTCAATGACGGCGCGATCGACTGGAAGTTCGAGGTGAAGGCCGACTGCACCGAAACGCGGCGCAAGTTCGTGCCGCGCTGCAACAGCCTCTTCGGCCTCTCCGGCGCGCCCACCGTCATTGGCGACCATATCATCACGGGCGGCCTCGACGGGCGCGTCTACATGGTCGAGCGCAAGACAGGCAAGCTGGTCTGGACGTTCGACACCGCCCGCGACTTCGAAACGCTGAATGGCGTCAAGGGCAACGGCGCCTCAGTCGACAACGCGTCGATCATCGCCGCCAACGGCCTTGTGATCATGAACTCAGGCTACGGCCTGTTCGGACAAGGCGCGGGCAATGTCATGCTCGCGTTCAAGCCGAAAAGCTGACCCGGCCGACAGAGCCGGAAAACATTGCGGGAGGAGACACCCATGCGCAAGTCATGGATGGCGGCGCTTGTTGGCGCTGCCGCACTGGCGAGCTGCTCGACCGGCGCTGAACCGGCGCTGGTTGCACAAGCCGATCCGCACGCAGGCCTCGCCACCGCCTCCTCGAAAGCCGCCGGTGAGGCGATCTACAAGCAGCACTGCGCGACCTGCCACGACAATCCGGACGCCACCAAGTCGCCCTCGCGCGAAACGCTGAGCCGCGTCTCGGCGCTCTACGTCACCAATGCCTTGATCATGGGCAAGATGACGGCTCAGGGCGCAGCGCTCTCCGCAGTCGAAGTCTCCAACGTCTCCGACTATCTCTCCGCCGGCGAAGCCAACGCCACCGGCTGGATCGAGCCCAACCGCTGCCCTGCGAACAAACGCACGCCGAAACTCAACACGAAACCTACCGTCGCCGGTTTCGGCTTCGACTATTCCAACAAGCGCGAGCTGTCGTTCGCTGAGGCCGGCTTCAAGCCGGGCGATCTCGATAATCTGGAGGTCGCCTGGGTGATGGCCTTCCCGCAGGTCGGCACCATGCGCGGCCAGGCCGCGATCGTCGGCGACACCATGTTCCTGCCGATGGCCGACAACAACCGTGTCTTTGCGCTCGACATTTCGGGCGACAAGCCCTGCGTGCAGTGGACCTATGACGGCGGCCGCGCCCTGCGCACCTCCGCCGGCTACGGCGAGATGTCCAACGGCAAGAAGATCATCATGGTCGGCGACATGGGCGGCTTCGTGCACGCCATCGACGCAAAGACCGGCAAGAAACTCTGGGAAACCGACGTCAAGTTCTTCAAGAACCAGATGGTGACGTCGACGCCCGTCCTCTACAAGGACCGCGTCTTCGCTCCGATTTCGCAGTACGAACTCGCGAGCGCTTCATCGGACGCCTATGTCTGCTGCAAGGCGCGCGGCGGCATCACCGCCATCGACGCCAGGACCGGCAAGAAGATCTGGGCGCAAGCCACCATGCCCGAAGCCAAGCCGATCAAGGATCGCGGCGACGGCCAGATGATCTGGGGGCCGTCCGGCGCGCCGATCTGGAACTCCGCCTCGCTCGATGTGAAGCGCAATCGCCTTTACGTGGGCACCGGCGAAGCCAATTCCGGCCCGGCCCACCCGAACACCGACGCCCTGATGTCGTTCGACCTCGACACCGGCAAGATCCTCTGGAGCCACCAGGCGACGGCGGACGACGTCTACAATGCCGGCTGCTTCCCCGGCCGCGAGACCAACAAGAACTGCTCGGGGCCTACGGTCTATCGTGATGTCGACTTCGGCGCCTCGACCATCCTCGCCACCGCGCCCAACGGGAAGGACATCGTGCTCGCCGGCCAGAAGTCGGGCTCGATGTGGGCGATGAACCCGGACAATGGCGACGTCGTCTGGCGCACGGCGCTGGGCCACGGCACGGCGATGGGCGGCATCCACTGGGGCATCGCGGCAGACGACAAGTACGTCTACGCACCGATTTCCAACACCGGCCGTCCGGTTCCCACCGACCCCGCCTACGACGCCAACCTGATCAAGCCCGGCCTCTTCGCGCTCAACCTCAACGACGGCTCGGTCGCCTGGTCGTTCCATACGCAGGCCGACTGCACCGGCGACAGACAGAAACGCCTGCCGCAATGCGCGCGCCTGTTCGGCCTGTCGGCAGCGCCCAGCGTGATCGGCGATTATGTCGTCGCCGGAGGCCTCGACGGCTGGCTCTACGTGCTCGACCGCAAGACCGGCGCCCTCAAGTGGAAATACGACACCGCGCAGACCTATCACGGCGTCAACGGCGTCGAAGGCAATGGCGGATCGATCGATGCGGCCTCGATCATCGCCACGCACGGCTTGCTGATCATGAACTCCGGCTACGGCATGTTCGGCCAGGCGCCTGGCAACGTGATGATCGCGTTCAAGCCGAAGAAGGGCTGAGAGCGCTACATTGCCCTCATCTGAGCGCAAACGGATTTCGGCTCTGTCTGACAGAAGTCCGGCCAAGTCCCGCTCGAACGCCAGTAGTCAACGAGACCGAGGTGCTCGAACACTGGGATAATGCGCGGATCGGCTCGCGCCGGCGCCATCCACGGCATGAACAGGTAGGGAATTTCTGGGAGCACGTTGGGCGCCGCCAGCCATGCTTCGTCTTCCGGGTCGATCACCGATTTGCGCATGTCGGGAAACAGCTGAGCCGCGGCCGCGAACGTCAGGTCGAGTTGACCAAGGCCCGCGCCCGCAGACAGGCAGGTGAGCAGCATGGGCCTGTCCTCCCCCGCCAAGGAGCAATCCTTGCGGACAGCCTCGACCGCCTTGGCATCGCGCCGCTCGACGACTGCGAGAGCCGAATTGAGCAACGCCCGGTGCTGAGTTGAAATTCCCGTCCGCACCGGAACGGGCTTGTCGATCAGGACTCGGGCCTCTTCCGGGCTTGCCCACCAGAGAGCCGTTGTCGTGCGCAGCTCAGCCGCGCGCGAATAGCTAGGGCCAGCTCGGCGGTCAATCTCGGCGAACGTCGCTCTGACTTCGCTCGCTCGCCCAGCCATCATCAGCGCTGTCGCCTGCCGGACCATCTTGCCGATATCGAGCGGATCATGCGCCCGCCCCTTGGCGACCGCGGTCAACGCCTTGTCCACCTCTCCGGTCGCCATGTAGACGCCATTCAGAAATCCGGAGCCGCCGCCGCCCTCGGGGTCGGCCGCGACGCCACGGAGCACCAGGTCGAGGCGCTCGGCCCAGCGCGGCGTCGGGGTCGCCAGCATCCGGCCTGCGTAGGCGCTGCCCACGCCAGGGCCGATCTTCAGCGCAAGATCGGCGGCGGCCCTGGCCTCTCGCCATTGCGCCGGCCGCTCGGAGAGCCCGATCATCGGCAGCGACTGCATCCCTTCGATCGCAACTGACAAATGCCCTTCCGGGAGGTCTGGAGCGAGGCGCGCCATCCGGCGCGCCAACGCAAGAGCTGCTAGATGATCGCCTTCGTTGAGAAGCCTGAGCTGGTTCAGATAAATGACCGCGATCTCGGCCGCGTTGGGCCTGTCCAAGGTCAGCACGCGCATGGCTCCATCCCACGAGACCGCACGCGCGATTTCGGTCGACAGCTGGTCGACGAAGGCGTTGGTGTTGCGCGCATCGTCCTCGACCGTCGCATTCAAGAGCGTGACGCCGCTTTTTGCGTGATCGACGCGGACAAAGACCCGGGCGAAATTGCCGCTTCTCACGACATTGCCGTCCACCAGAAGGCGGGCGCTGAGCTTGCTTGCCGCTTGCGACTTGAGTTCGCCAGTGAAAGGCGCGGCCTTGGCCGGCGCCACTACGCTTACACCCGCACGATTCAGCTCCTCGGCGATAGCAGCAGGAACGGCGTGGGCAAGAGCCCGCGCCTCGGCATCGCCATCCGGAGCGTCGAATGGCAGCACGGCGATCATCATGGGCGCCGTTACATCGGCGGTCCGGCTGTTGCGGATGCCGAGCCAGATCACCGCAACCAGCAGCACCGCAACGACTGGAATGACAAAGAAGATCGCCGGCCGGCCCAGCCACGCGGGAGGTTTCACGACCGGTGGGGCGGCGGCGGCGGATTCCGAACTGGTCAAGACCGGGGCAATATCCGGTCCCGCGGCGTGCAGCCGGTACCCGACTTTCGCGATGGTCTCGACCTCGAAGGCCCCGCTCGATTCGCCGAGCTTGCGCAGCCGGTAGATGCAGCGGTTGAGCGAATCCTCGCCCACCACCACGCCTTTCCAACAGGTCTCGATAAGCTCCTCCCGGGAGATCACCTCCCCGCGCCTGCGGGCGAGCGCCACCAGGACCTGTAGAATCCTCGGTTCGAGCGTTTCGGCGCGCCCGAAAAACTCTACCTGTCGCACCGAGGGGCGAACCCTCAGTACGCCAAGTTCGAAATCGGGTTCGCGAGCCAGATCCACGAAAATCATCCGAAAATCAGCGGCCGTCACCGCCTGATCAGGGCACGATCAGATCGCCGTCCAATCTCATCCGGCTGAAACCGGGCTGTCTGCCCTGGCGATCCGATGCGGGTCGCAGGTGAGGACCACAGCCATGACCAACTCAATCCCGGCATCCCAAAGGCCTTCAGTTTCGGCCCGCGGTCCGGCCGGCGTCTTTTCGACGCCTGAGGTCCGATCCGTTCCGTCTGCAATTCACCTTAACCCACGGAGAACCACCATGTCTCGCACCTTCAAATTCGCCATCGCCGCTTTCGCCATTTCCATGACCCTGGCCCCCGCCACGCTCGCCCAGGTCGGCATCGAGCAAGTGTCCGCCCGCGTCGCCTACGGCGATCTCGACATGTCGACCGTCGCTGGCGGAAAGACGCTGCTGAAGCGCATCGAAAGCGCGGCCCGCAGAGTTTGCGGCGACGCCGGGCCGCGCAGTCCGCTGAAACCTCGGTCCGTCCCCGTGTGCCGCCGTGAAACGGTCGAAAGCGCGATCCGCAGGATCAATATCACGACATTGACTCTCGCCTGGAACGGCGCCGAACGCGGCCAGACCCAGCTTTCCGCCCGCTGACGGCCGGCGGAACAAACCGGCTGGCGGCGTGAATCTACGCACGCGCCGGCCGACGCCTTGGCGGCCTGCGGGTCCCTCTCCCGTCGTGTCTGCTCGCGGACGGACGTCATGCCGGCGCCCGTCCGCTACTTTTTTGTCCGGCCCTTCCGGCTTGTCACTGCCCGCCAGCCGCCTTTAGTGACGTTGACGCGAACGGAGGCGAGCCATGGCGAACGGCAAGGACAAGCTGGTCCGCGACCAGCCGACGGAGATGCCCTCCGAACAGGGGCCGCTCGCGCCGTATCGTGGGGCACAGCCGCCCGCGCCGAAATGGTTCGAGGACGCGGTCGCTGCGCCCTATCGGACCGCCTTCACAGAATGCCAGGGCGCACGCATCCACTACCAGTCCTGGGGCGACGGCGCGAAGCCCGGCCTGCTGCTCGTCCACGGCAATGGCGCGCACGCCCACTGGTGGGACTTCGTCGCGCCCTATCTCAACGACGACTATCATGTCGTCGCGATGACCTTTTCCGGCATGGGCGACAGCGACTGGCGCGCCGACTACACGATGGACACCTTCGCGAAGGAGCAGCTCGCCGTGTGCGAGGCCGCCGGCCTCTTCGCCCACGCCGAAAAGCCGATCATCGTCGCGCACTCCTTCGGCGGCTTCGTCACCATCCTCACCGGCGCCGAGTACGGCGACCGCTTCGCCGGAATCGTCATCGTCGATAGCCCCGTGAACCCGCCCGACCGGCATCGCCGCGGTCCGCCCAAAGTGCACGGCGGCAAGGTCTATCCTACGCTCGAGGCCGCGCTTGCCCGCTTCCGCCTCGCCCCGCCCCAGCCGTGCGAGAACCACTATATCATGGACTACATAGCGCGCTGGTCGCTCCGGAAGGCGGCGCTCGCTGACGGAACCGGCGATGGCTGGGCGTGGAAATTCGATCCGTCGATCTGGCAGCACTTCTCCGTCTCCCGCCCGCCGCAGGACCTGCTCAAGGAAACCCGCTGCCGCATCGCCCTCTTCAAGGGCGACAAGTCGATCATCTGGGAAGACGATGTCGGCGACTACATGCGCGACCTGCTAAACCGCCAGGTGCCCTTCATCGAGATCCCGGAAGCCCGCCACCATGTGATGCTCGACCAGCCGCTCGCCTTCGTCGCGGCCCTGCGCACCCTGCTGCAGGAATGGCGGCATTCGGAGCCCAACAGGATAGCCCCGGCGCGCTGACCGGAGACAGCGCGCTGGGGTCTCTCTCTCCCGTCGTCAGCCGTCGATATCCAGCCCCAAGGCCAGACGCCCCGTGTACCGGAGCTGCGGCTTTTCCTGCAGCGGATGGTAGCGCGCGCCCTGCACGTCGCGGAACGCACGCTCCAGTCCGAGATCGCGATAGAACGAGGCGCCGCCCGCAACCTCCATCGCCCGCTCCACCGTCCTGATCGCGCCCTGCGCCGCCAGCGTGCGGCCGATCATGCAGCGGTTGGTGGCGTCCGGCCCCGGCGCTCCCGCCGCGACGTTGGCGATCATGTCGTTCAGCGCCATCACCGCGCCGGCGAAGGCGTTGTCCATCTCGCCCACAAGGCTGAGCAGCGCGTCGTCCGCATGTTTCTTTCTCGCGACCTGCAACGCCTTTGCCCGCGCGCCTTCGGCGACGCCGATATAGGCCGAATAGATCAGCGGAAACGCGATCATGCTGATGATGTGGAACAGCGGATGCCACTTGCCCTGCGGCCGGCGGCCGGCGATCGCGGCGTCAGCGACGAACACGTCTTTCAGCTCGATGTCGTGGCTGCCCGTGCCCCGCATGCCCAAGACGCGCCAGGTGTCGAGGATGGAAACGCCTTTCGCCTTCAGCGGCACGCCGAAGTGCAGCACGGTCGGCCCGGCCTGCGGATCGTCATAGACAGCGCTGGTCATCAGGAGGTCGCCCGCCGGACAGCCGCTGGAGAAGACCTTGCGCGCGCTGATCAGGAAGCCGCCTTCCGTCTTCATCGCAGCGCCAGCGCTCTTCAGCCAGTCGGATCCGCCGCTGGAGACCAGCACGAGATTCTCCGCCGCGACGCGCTTCAGCAGCCCGTCCGTCGGCGCCTGCTGGTGACGCCAGCGCCACGCCGCCGTGGCGACGAGGTGCGCGTGCATCGAGAAAGCGAGCGACGTCGATCCGCAGCCGGCGCCAAGCCGGCGGATGACCTGGCACATCTCGGCATAGCCGATGTCGCCGCCGCCAAACTCGGCGGGTACGCATGCTTTGAAGAACCCTTCGTTCTTGAGCAGCTGGTAGCCGCCCGAAACGAAACTCTCCTCGGCGTCGTGGTGCGCCGCTTCGGCTGCAATCTCGGCGGCGATGCGATCGGCGGCCGCAAGCCAGTCGGTCCCGGCTCTTGGCCTTGCAATCGTGTCTGTGGACATCTTGTCCTCCTCATTGGACTTGTGGCGCCCCTAACCCCAGACGATCGGCTGCCTTACCTGTCCCTCATCGCCTTGACGTCGGACGTCGTCAGAGGATTGCCGCCGATGGCCCATTCGCCGCTTTCGATTTCCTGGACGCGAACCCAGGTGACCGGGCGCATGGCCTCGCCTTCGACCGACACCATGGCGTCGGTCACCTTCGTAATCATGGTCTTCTTCTGCTCCGGCGTGAACACGCCCTTGATGAGTTGGATATCGACGAGAGGCATTTGCGTATCTCCATTGTGTTCCGCAGGTTCTGCGCCTGCGTGAGGGAACATTCGCGGAGAACGCACCTCGCCCGCCAGTTCTGAAACTGAAGTCGAGCAGTACGGAAACTGAACTAGGCCGTGGCCGCCGGGAGGCGTAATCTCAGGCTCGAGGATGGGAGACGTTCAATGACACAGGGTAGCTACAAGCAGTTCTGCCCGGTCGCGATGGCGGCCGAGGTTCTGTGCACGCGCTGGACGATCGTGGTGCTGCGCGAGCTGATCGCCGGCACGACCCGTTTCAACGACCTGCGCCGCGGCGTGCCTCGCATGTCGCCCGCCCTGCTGTCGCAGCGTCTGAAGGAACTCGAGGGCGCCGGCGTTGTACACCGTAAACCCTCGAAGAAGGAGCCCGGCGTCCACGAATACCACCTCACCGCCGCCGGCGAGGAACTGAAGGATGTGATCATGGGCATGGGCGTCTGGGGCCAGCGCTGGATCAAGAGCGAGCTGTCGCTGCAGAATCTCGATGTCCAGCTGCTGATGTGGGATATGCGCCGCAACCTGGACCCGACGCCTCTGCCCGAAACGCGCAGCGTGATCAGCTTCCAGTATCCCGACCAGCCCTCGACGCAGCGGACCTGGTGGCTGCTGGTCGAGCCCGAGACCGGCGCCGACCTCTGCTCCATCGACCCGGGCTTCGACGTCGATCTCTATGTCTCGTCCGACCTTCGCACCATGACCGCGATCTGGCTGGGGCGCGAGACCGTGCGCAACGCGCTCGCCTCCAGCCGCCTCCTGCTGACCGGCGACCGCAAGCTCGCCCGCAACATGCAGTCCTGGCTGGGCCTCAGCCCGTTCGCCAAGGAAAAGAGCCTCGTCGGGTAACGCCGTCCCAGAAACGCCGCTCCAGTCGGAATCCGCCCCGGCCGGCAAATCCCCCGGAATCCTTGCACTATTTTCTCGTGCTGCGGCCTTCTGGGCGCTTTTCATCGCCCTCCGATCCGGTTACACGCGTTGCCGACAACCTGGGGAGAGAGCCTGCAATGGCGCACGCCGAAACCGCACCAAAGGGCCCGATCGTCACGCCGCCGGCCCACACCGACGCCTACATGGACATGTCGGCCCGCCGCGGCATGTGGAAGGGCTTCGGAACGCTGACTGCGTGGATGTGCCTGCTCATCCTTGTCGTCGTCGGCTACGCCACCTTCACGCTCACCATGGGCGTTCCATGGATCGGCGCCATGATCGGCTTCGCCGTGTTCGGCATCGCCGCCGGCATGCTGATGGGTCTGGGCGGCGCCTGGATCGCCACAGTGATCGGCCTGTGCGTGCTGGGGGTCTTTATCCAGATCCTCATCTGGCTCGGCTCGTCGCTTTTCTAAGGCCCCCTTGCTCTGAGCCGGAGAGCCTATGCACATCGCAGTCCTCAAGGAGCGCCGCGCCGGTGAAAAGCGCGTCGCCGCGACTGCGGAATCCATCAAGAAACTGATCGGCCTCGGCCATAGCGTCAGCGTTGAGGCCGGCGCCGGCCTCGCCGCCGGCGTCCGCGACGAGGACTACGCCGCCGCTGGCGCAAAGATCGGCTCGACAGCCGACACGCTCAACGGGGCCGGCATCATCTTCAAGGTGCGCGCGCCCGAGGCCGCCGAACTCGCGACCTACCCGAAAGGCGCCGCGCTGGTCGCCCTCCTCGATCCCTACGCCGCCAAGAAAGAAGCCGCCGCCTGGGCCGCGCAGGGCCTCGTCGCCATCGCGATGGAGTTCGTGCCCCGCATCACCCGCGCCCAGGCGATGGACGTGCTCTCCAGCCAAGCCAACCTCGCCGGCTACCGCGCAGTGATCGAAGGCTCGCAGATCTACGGCCGCGCCGTGCCGATGATGATGACCGCCGCCGGCACCGTCGCCGCCGCCAAGATCTTCGTGATGGGCGCGGGCGTCGCTGGCCTCCAGGCCATCGCCACCGCCCGCCGCCTCGGCGGCATCGTCTCCGCCACCGACGTGCGCCCCGCCGCCAAGGAACAGGTGGCCTCGCTCGGCGCCAAGTTCATCGCCGTCGAGGACGAGGAGTTCAGGACCGCCGAGACGACCGCCGGCTACGCCAAGCCGATGTCGCCCGAATATCAGAAGAAGCAGGCCGAACTCGTCGCCAGCCACATCTCCAAGCAGGACATCGTCGTCACCACCGCCCTGATCCCCGGCCGCCCCGCGCCTGTTCTGGTCACCGAGGCGATGGTGAGGTCCATGCGCCCCGGCTCCGTCGTCGTCGATCTCGCGGTCAGCCAAGGCGGCAACTGCCCGCTGTCGAAACCGGACGAGGTCGTCGACGTCAACGGCGTGAAAGTCATCGGCTTTACCAACCTGCCCGCGCACGTCGCAGCCGACGCTTCGGCGCTCTATGCCCGCAACCTGCTGGCCCTGCTTCCCCTCCTCACCGGAGAGGACAAGTCGTTCTCCCCCAAATGGGACGACGAGATCGTCAAGGCTGCTGTGCTCACCCGCGATGGCGCGGTGGTTCACCCGGCGCTGAAAGATGGCTGACCGTGAGCAAGGCGCTGGGCCTGATGCTGACAATGGTGGGCCTGATACTGGCCTGGTGGTTCGTTCAGATGCTGCTCGCGCCAGGACCGGCCGGCCTCGAGACGTTCGTGGTCGCCGCCATCGCCGTCGCGATGCTCTCGGTTGGCCTCCGCTACCTCGTAAAGAAGCAGCCGCCCAAGAAGAAGTCTCCAGAGGGTTCGGGAACATGATGAAACGCGTCGCCCTTCTTGCCGGTCTGGGCCTCGCCCTCGCAGCGCCCGCCTTCGCCGCCGATGGCGCCGGAGCGGTCGACCCGCTGATCTTCCGTCTCGCCATCTTCGTGCTGGCGATCTTCGTCGGCTACTACGTCGTCTGGTCGGTGACGCCCGCCCTGCACACCCCGCTGATGGCCGTCACCAACGCCATCTCGTCGGTCATCATCGTCGGCGCGCTGATCGCGGCCGTCTCCGGCTCGGGTCAAGAAATGACGTCCGACCTCTGGCTGTCGAAAGGCATGGGCGGCGTCGCGGTGGCGCTCGCCGCCGTCAACATCTTCGGCGGCTTCCTCGTCACCCGCCGCATGCTGGCCATGTACAAGAAGAAAGACAAACCGGCCGCCAAAGCCGGCGTGAAGTGAGGCGGCGATGAACACTGCCCGCGAGCATCCGGTATTCGGCCCGGTCGTCCGCACGCCGGACGAGCGCTTCGCCAACCTGCCGGGCTGGACCTTCCAGCCAAACTATATCGACGATCTCCCCGGCCGCGAAGGCCTGCGCCTTCACTATGTCGACGAAGGCCCGCGCAACGCGGATGTCGTCTTCCTTTGTCTGCATGGCGAGCCCAGCTGGTCCTACCTCTACCGCAAGATGCTGCCCGTCTTCGTGGCCGCCGGTCATCGCGTGGTCGCGCCCGACTGGTTCGGCTTCGGCCGGTCGGACAAGCCGGTGAAGGACGAGGTCTACACGTTCGGCTTCCACCGCGGCACGCTGACTGCCTTCTTCGAGCGCATGACGCTGAAGAATGTCTGCCTCGTCGTGCAGGACTGGGGCGGCCTCCTCGGCCTCACCCTTCCGAAGGACTATCCGGCAGTTACCCGCCTGCTCGTCATGAACACCGGCATCGGCACAGGCGCATCGCCCGGCCCTGGCTTCAAGGCCTGGAAGGCCTACGCCGCCGCCAACCCCGACATGGATGTCGGCGCCCTTATGAAGCGCGGAACGTCCGTCCTCAACGACGCCGAAACCGCCGCCTACAACGCGCCCTTCCCCGGCATTGACTATAAGACCGGCATGCGGCGCTTCCCTCAGCTTGTGCCCGTCGATCCCTCGATGGAAGGCGTCGACCATGGCCGCGCTTCGGTCGCCTTCCTCAGCCAGCGCTGGACGGGACAGAGCTTCATGGCCATCGGCCAGGCCGATCCCGTGCTGGGCGAACCCGTGATGCGCGCACTTCACGCCACGATCCGGAATTGCCCCGAACCGATGCTGATCAAGGATGGCGGGCACTTCCTGCAGGAATGGGGCGAACCGATCGCCCGGGCGGCGCTCCGGTCCTTCGGGCTGGACCGGGCCGGACATTGACGGGACGGGATCCATCATGAACGCCAACATCGCCGCCCTTCTCTATCTCGCCTCGGGCGTCCTCTTCATCCTCGCCCTGCGCGGCCTCTCCAGCCCCGCGACATCCCAGAAGGGCGCGCGCAACGGCATCATCGGCATGGCCATCGCCATCGTCACGACGATCTGGATGGCGTGGGAAAACACCGGCGGCCTCGACGCCATCACCATCGCCATCATCGGCGGCGGCATAGCCGTCGGCGGCGTCATCGGCGCGGTCGTCGCGCAGAAGATCAAGATGACGGCCATGCCGCAGCTGGTCGCCTTCTTCCACTCCCTCGTCGGCCTCGCCGCCGTCCTCGTCGCCGCCGCCGCGCTCTACGCGCCTGAAAGCTACGGCATCGGCGTCCCCGGCCAGATCCACACCGCTTCGATCATCGAGCTTTCGCTCGGCTCGGCCATCGGCGCGCTCACCTTCACCGGCTCGGTCATCGCCTTCCTGAAACTCAACGGCAACATGTCCGGCGCCCCGATCATTCTGCCCGGGCGCCACCTGCTCAACATCGCCCTCGCCGCCGCCATCGTGGCGCTGGTGGTGACGATGATCCAGACCGAGGGCTCGCAGCCCTGGATGTTCCTCACGCTCACCGCGCTCGCCCTCATCCTCGGCGTCACGCTCATCATCCCGATCGGCGGGGCGGACATGCCCGTCGTCGTCTCGATGCTGAACTCGTACTCAGGCTGGGCCGCTGCCGCCCTCGGCTTCACGCTCGAGAACAATGCGCTGATCATCACCGGCAGCTTGGTCGGCTCCTCCGGCGCGATCCTCTCCTACATCATGTGCAAGGCGATGAACCGCAGCTTCATCTCCGTCATCCTGGGGGGCTTCGGCGGCGAGACTGCGGCGGCCGCAACCGGCGGCCCGGCCAAGCCCGTGAAGATCGGCTCGGCGGACGACGCCGCCTTCATCATGAAGAACGCCTCGAAAGTCATCATCGTCCCCGGCTATGGCATGGCCGTCGCCCAGGCCCAGCACGCGCTGAAGGAGATGGCCGAGAAGCTCAAGGCCGAAGGCGTCGAGGTCGACTACGCCATCCACCCCGTCGCGGGCCGCATGCCCGGCCACATGAACGTGCTGCTCGCCGAAGCCCAGGTGCCCTACGACGAAGTCCACGAGCTTGAAGACATCAACTCCTCCTTCGCCCAGGCCGACGTCGCCTTCGTCATCGGCGCCAACGACGTCACCAACCCCGACGCCGAAACCAACACGGCCAGCCCGATCTACGGCATGCCTGTCCTCAAGGTCTGGAACGCCAAGACCGTCTTCTTCATCAAGCGCTCGCTGGCGTCAGGCTACGCCGGCGTCGAAAACCCGCTCTTCTTCCGCGAGAACACAATGATGCTCCTCGGCGACGCCAAGAAGATGACCGAAGAGATCGTCAAAGGGCTCTAGCCGCGCCGGATTGATCGTCGCCCTGTTCGCGGCCTATCTGCTCGCCACACAGGGCTAGGTGAAGGGTTTCCGGCCCGGCGGTTAAGCGCCACGGTCCCCCGCTGGCCTTCCCCCGCCCCCCGCGCTATAGGGCCGCGACATGGCTACCACCCTCAACCAACCGAAAGTCGGCATCGTTTCGCTCGGCTGCCCGAAGGCGCTGGTGGACTAGCGAGCGCATCATCACGCGCCTGCGCGCCGAGGGCTACCAGATCGCCGCCGACTTCAAGGGAGCGGACCTCGTCCTGGTCAACACCTGCGGCTTCCTCGATTCAGCGCGCGACGAAAGCCTCGAGGCGATCGGCGAAGCGCTCAACGAGAACGGCAAGGTCATCGTCACCGGCTGCCTCGGCGCAGAGGCCAGCGTCATCACCGACCGCCACCCCGGCGTCCTCGCCGTCACCGGCCCGCACCAGTACGAGCAGGTGATGGACGCAGTGCATGACCCACCTGCCCGCGCCCGACCATCCCTTCGTGTCGCTGGTGCCCGAGAGCGGCTACCGCCTCACGCCGCGCCACTACGCCTACCTGAAGATTTCCGAAGGCTGCAACAACCGCTGCTCCTTCTGCATCATCCCGAGCCTGCGCGGAGACCTCGTCTCCCGCCGGATCGATGCGGTGCTTCGCGAAGCCGAACAGCTGGTCAAGGCCGGCGTGAAGGAACTCCTCGTCATCAGCCAGGACACGTCTGCTTACGGCCTCGACGTGAAATACGCGCCCTACAAATGGCGCGACAAGGAGCGCCAGACGCGCTTCAGGGATCTCTGCGAAGGCCTCGGCGAGCTTGGCGTGTGGACCCGCCTCCACTACGTCTACCCCTACCCCCATGTCGACGACGTCATGCCGATGATGGCCGACGGCCGCATCCTTCCCTATCTCGACATCCCCTTCCAGCATGCCTCGCCTAACGTGCTGAAGGCAATGAAGCGCCCCGCCAACATCGACAAGACGCTCGACCGCATCGGCAAATGGCGCCGCGAAGTGCCGGACCTCGTCCTGCGCTCGTCCTTTATCGTCGGCTTCCCGGGCGAGACCGACGCCGACTTCGAACACCTGCTCGACTGGCTCAAGGAAGCGAAGATCGAACGCGCCGGCTGCTTCAAATACGAGAACGTCACCGGCGCCGCCTCCTCCGCGCTCCCCAACCACATTCCCGAAGACGTGAAGGAAGAGCGCTGGCATCGCTTCATGGCGCTGCAGGCCGAGCTGTCCGACGCCCGCTCCAAGTCGATGATCGGCAAGACCATCGACGTCCTCATCGACGTGGTCGACGAAGACGGCGCCGTCGGCCGTTCCAAAGCCGACGCCCCCGAGATCGACGGCGAAGTCTTCCTCAGCGAGGCGGCGAACCTCAAATCCGGCGACCTCATCAAAGCCATCGTCACCGCCGGCGACCAGTCCGACCTCTGGGCCGACCCCGTCACACAGAGCGGCGGCTGACATGCAGACCGCGCCGGACGACGCCACCCGCGTTCTTCTCGGCGCCGAAGCGCCCACGCTGATTGCGCCTCCCGGAGGCTTTCCTCCGCTGGGCGCCCTTGGCCGCATCATCAGCGCGGCCTCCATCGACACCGGCCCGACGCTGATGGTTCCAGCAGCACGAGCCCCGGCGCAGCTTGCTCCGGACGCATTCGTTAGCCGCGCCGTCGACCCGTCCCAGTGGCGCACGGCGACTGCCGCGCCTCACCCGCCGCTGCCGCCTCTGCCGCGCGGCCACCTGCTGCGCGGCCGCTACGAGATCCTGAAGCCGCTGGCGCGCGGCGGCTTCTCCTACGTCTATCTCGGCCGTCACGAACGCACCGGCTCGCTGGTCGCCATCAAGGAAGCCTGCCCCACCGATGGCCTGCGCAATCCCGACGGCTCGATCGACGCCGATCCCGCCGCTCTCGCCCGCCACCGCGAGATGCTGATCACCGAGATCGTCGCCATCGCGAAGTCCAGCCATCCCGGCGTCGTCCGTATCGACGATGCGTTCGAGGAACTCGGGACGATCTTCCTGGTGATGGAGTATGTCGAAGGCGAATCCCTCAGCCACATGCAGTCGCGCCGCGGCCGTCTCTCGCTTCCCTCCGTGCAGAAGCTCGCCACGGACCTTATCGAAACCGTCGGCCACCTGCACGCCGCCGACACGCTGCATGGCGACATCAAGCCGTCCAACGTCATCGTCCGCCCGAGCCTTGCTCCGGTGCTGATCGACTTCGGCACGGCGCTGCGCCTGTCGGACGCTGAATACGCGCACCCTGTCGCCTCTCCCGGCTATTCGGCGCCGGAGCGTCTGGTCGCGCGCGGCGACATCGGGCCGTGGAGCGACATATACGCCCTCGGCGCAACGCTCTGCGCCTTGCTCACCGGCGCGCCGCCTGCCCAAGCCGGCTTCGACCCATCCGCCCTGCCGCCGATGGAAGCCGGCGATTTCGCCGCCGGTCTGCGCGCCGCGCTCGCGCCCAATCCCGCCGACCGCCCCCAGACCGCATCCGACTTCGCCCGCGCCCTCGGCCTCGCCGCGCCGGAATCGCTCGCCGGGGAAAAGACCGTCACGACAGAAGCGGCCTGCTCGCTCTTCATCTCCTATTCGCGTCGCGACGCCGAGATCATCGAGCCGCTGGTGAAAAGCCTGCAGGTGCGCGGCGTGAATCTGTGGATCGACCGCACCGGCATCGCGCCGGGCCAGGCCTGGGCGCGCGAGATCGCGCGCGGCCTGCGCTCCGCCCGCATCGTGCTGGTCTTTTCATCGCGAAACTCGATGGCGTCCGCCAACGTGCAGGACGAAATCTATCTCGCCAAAAGCGAGAACAAGCCGCTCGTCGCCGCCCTGCTCGACGACGCCCCCTTCAGCGACGACGTCGCCCTGTTCCTCACCAAGGCGCAGCACGTCGATGCCCGCTCGCGCTCCCCGGACGCCTTCGTCCGCGACATCACCAATCTCCTGAACGCCGCGGCGTAGGCTCGCCGGCCTTCGTTCGAGCACCCCCCCGCTGTCATCCCGGCCGGAAGCGCGCAAGCGCTGGAGAGCCGGGACCCATCGGTCTGCGAGTCCCGATGCCGGGACATGGGTCCCGGATAGCGCTGTGCGCTTCCGGGATGACAGCCATGGCGTGGTCAGCATTCTCCCCTCAGCGCGTCATTCTCGGACAAGCGAAGCGCGACCCGAGAATCCTGTCTTGAGTTCGTGGAACCGCCCGTCCCCCGACCGCTCATCCCGACGAAAGTCGGGACCCAGGAACCGTGTCGCCCCTTGTCCAGGATTAAAGCTTCAAGCCGGAGCAAGCTTCACCGTCAGCCCTGGATCCCGACTTTCGTCGGGGTTGATGCGAAGCATCAACGCGGCGGATAGAGCCGGGCGCTACCACCACTTCCGCGCCCGTCGGCGAAAAATCTCCCGCGCCATTTCAGCGGCTTGCGAAAAAAGTCAGAAAAATCCAGGAAAGTTATCCTACACTTGCCGAGCTGAGCGATAATCCCCTCATCGCCTCCGCACGGAGGGCAGTCGTACGCTGTTCAGCGACGCAGGGGCGATGCGATCGAGCGTGAGAAGTCCCGGACGAACGCGGCGTGAAGCGCCGCCAAGCCTGGGAGATGAACCTTCTGGTTCTTGGGCCTTCTGGCCCGAAGCCAGAGCTGAGTGTCGCCGGGACCATGGGACGATGAACAGCCCAATGGCCTGCACGCCGCCGGCGACCATGCCAGGGGAGTGAACACAGCTCCCTGTGCACGGGCTGGCGAATAACGGTCGCTGGGGGTCGACGCATTCGTCGACGGATGACGCGTTTCTCTTTGACTACCGGTAGCGCTGGGCAACCAGCGTCGCCCAAATCACGCGGGGCATCCCGCGTCCCCACGCCCTCCACTTAAGGAGGCGCACCGCATCCCGGACGGCTCAGGCCGGTCCGATTGAGAGCGTGCGCCAAAACGCTTGCGATGACCAATCAACTAAGATATTAGTTTCTTCAGGCGCCAATCTCAGAGGAGACAACTCCCGTGCTCAGGCCGTTCGCCATTCCCGCCATCGCCATCGTCTTTGCCGCGCCTGCTTTCGCGGACACCAAGACCTACAATCTCAGCGGCTTCACGCGCATCGACGCCGACGCCGCCTTCGAGATCGAGTTCACGCAAGGCCCGAACTTCTCCGTCGTCGTCGACAGCGAGACCGACAACCTCGACAAGATCATCGTCGAGACGTCCGGCGACACGCTGCGCATCCATCGCCCGAAGAACACCAGGATCAGGGGCCGCGTGCACGACGTCGTCCGCATCTCCGCGCCCGATCTCGAATCGCTCAGGCTCGAAGCCGCCGTCAAATTCTCCGCCGGCAGGCTCACTCTCGACAAGTTGAAGGTCGACGTCGAAGCCGCCAGCTCCGTCGATATCGGCTATCTCAAGGTCGACACGCTCGACGTGCGCATGGAAGCCGCATCGAAACTCAACGTCGCCGGCGAGTGCGGCGGCCTCACCGTCAACATCGGCGCCGCCTCCAGCGTCGCCGCATCCGGTCTCAAATGCCGCGAGGCGAGGGTCGATGCGGGCGAGGCCTCCTCCGTGCTGGTCTATGCCAGCGACAGGGCCATCGCCTCGGCGGGCGTTGCGTCCTCGATCAAGGTCAGCGGCAATCCGCGCGAGTTCCAGAAAAAATCCGGCCTCGCCTCCTCGGTTGCGCTTGCCAACTAATCCGCCAACGCGTTCGAGAGATCGGCGACGCGAACGTCCTGATCTCTTGACCGATCCCCTGACCCGGGTGCCTTTTTCGAGGCCGCCGGTCTCTCGCTCCACCTACAGTTGTAAGGAAGGCTCATATTGTTTTTCGATAAAACCTAGGCTACTAATATCGAGACGGCCGCCGTGCCGGCAGAGACCGAAAACGGTCGGCAGGGCGGCGGCCCAAGAAAAAGACCAGATAAAACAAGACGGAGACTTCTGATGCGCCAAACTCACCTCCTTATCCCCGCCGCGGCCGCCGTCCTCGCGACCGCCGCCATCGTCCTGCCCGCCTGGGCCGACACCAAGAGCTACAACCTGTCGGGCTTTGACCGCATCAGCGCCTCGGCCGGCGTCGACGTCGACATCCGCCAGGGCCCGTTCGCGATCACCGTCGACGAGCCCCAGGGCAAGTTCGACAAGCTCGTCCTCGAAGTGCGCGGCGACACGCTCGTCATCGGCCGCAAGAACACCATGGGCGGCTGGTTCTCGCGCGGCCCCGACTACCGCGTCACCGTCACCGCCCCGAACTATGTCGGCATCGATGCGTCCTCGGGCGCCAGCGTCGAAGGCTCGAACCTGTCGCTGAAGGATCTCAAAGTCGGCGTCTCCTCCGGCGCCGACGTCGATCTGGCGGGAAACTGCGCCGGACTCCGCGTCGACATTTCCTCGGGCGCGGACTTCGACGGCGAACAGCTGAAATGCGAGACCGCTTCGGTCGACGCCTCCAGCGGCGCGGACGCCGACGCCTACGCCACGCGCAGCGCCGATGGCGAAGCGTCCTCCGGCGCCAGCGTCACCTTCCACGGCAAGCCTGCGCAGTTCGACAAGGACACATCGAGCGGCGGTTCGGTGAGATTGCTCTAGCAAAGCGGAGCGTCATCACATGAAAGCGCTATCCCTCATCGCGCTTGGCCTCGCCCTGGGCGCAACGAGCGCGTGCGCCGTCGTCGAGCCGATCGAAACCAGAACCTTCGACGTCGCCGGCTTCGACAGCATCACCGCCAGCAACGGCGTCAACGTCACTCTCAAGCAGGGGCCATTCTCTGTCAGCGCAGAAGGTCCGAAGGACAGGCTCGACCGCCTCAATGTCGAACGCAACGGCTCCGAGCTTCGCATCTGGCGTGATCCCGGCATGCGGATGAACTGGGGCATATGGAGCCAGAGCGACATGGTCACCATCGTCGCTCCCGCTTACACCGCCATCTCCGCTTCCGGCGGCGTCGACATCGACGCTTTCGGCATGCAGCTCGGCGACGTCAGCATCCGCTCCAGCGGCGGGGCCGACATCAACATCTCCGGCGCTTGCAAGGCTCTCACGCTCGAGGTTTCCGGCGGCGCCGATTTCAACGGCAGGGATCTCTCCTGCGAGACTGCCAGCGTCTCCGCTTCCGGCGGCGCTGATGCCTCTGTCACCGCCACCGCTAACGCCGCCGGCGACGCGTCTGGCGGCGCCGACATAAATTTCTACGGCGTCACCGGCACAGCCATTGGCAGAGCCTCGTCGGGCGCCGACATCCACTTCGATGGCAACCCCGCCATCGTGCAGCGGGATGAATCCAGCGGCGGCGATATCGAAGTCTCTTCAAGGTGAACGACAAAAACTCATCCCGCCCCGGCAAGCCGGAGCGGGATCCAGGAATGCCGTCATGTTGTGCCGGCTAGCTGAGTGATCCTGGGACCCGATACGCGGTCGGGCCGAGCAGCGGAGGATCGCCTACCGGCCTACCCGGTTGGCGATCACAATCTGGGCGTCGGAGGGGATGCCCAGTTCGGAGAAGCTCCAGGTCATGCGCTTGCCTTCCGGGACCAGCGCCTTGCAGTTGTCCTCCGTCTGGCGCTCGAAGCGCACGCGATAGCGGTTGCCGTCCTGCCGATCGACGTCGGCGTGGAAGTGTTCCTTCTGCGTGCAACCGTTCGAATGCGCCGTGATCGACACTTCCGAAGGCCCCCGCCCGCTGACCTCGGCGCCATAAAGCAGGCCGGAACTGCGATAGCCGCTCCAGTCGCTTTCCTGGACGTCGGCATCGACGATCACGCAGGCGCCCAGCGAGGCCGCCAGAATCGCCGCAGCGCCTAATTTCATAAGGTTTTTCATTGGATGACCCCTCAGTCTGAACACGAGGAGTATTTATCGTTATTCGATATGAACGGCAAGTGAACGAGTCGCCTTGTCGGACGTTTTTTTCGCCGGCTCAATCGATCTCGAACTGATCCGGCCGATAGCCCGGATCGGGATATTTCGGGTCCATCGTCTCGAGCGCTTCACGCACCAGGCGGGCCACAATCGCATCGCGCCGCGATCGGCTGTCCGACGGCACGACATGCCACGGCGCCCAGGGCGTCGAGCATTTCTGCAGCATGATCTCGTAGGCCTCCTGGTATTTCGACCAGAGTTTGCGGTCTTCGAGATCGGATGGATTGAACTTCCACCGCTTGGCGGGAACCTCCAGCCGCTCCCGCAGCCGCTCGCCCTGCTCTTCCTTCGAGACATGCAGCATCACTTTCAGCACCTGCGTGCCATTCTCGACCAGCGTCTTTTCGAACTGGTTGATCTGTTCGTAGCGCGCGGCCACCGCTTTTGGCGGAGCGAGATTGCGCACCTTAACGACCAGCACGTCCTCGTAGTGCGACCGGTTGAACACGCCGATATGCCCCTTGCGAGGCGTCGCTGCATGGATGCGCCAGAGATAGTCGTGCGCCAGCTCCATCTCGGAAGGCCGGCCGAAGGCGCGGACATGAACGCCCAGCGGGCTGGTGTATTTGAAGACTTCCTTGGTGACGCCGTCCTTGCCAGCCGTGTCGATCCCCTGCAGCACGACCAGAAGCGCCCCGCCCTTGCAGGCGAATAGCGCATCCTGCAGCTCGTTGATGGCCAGCGCATCCTCATCCAGCGAGGCCTTGGCGGCCTTCTTGTCCTCGAAGACCTTTGCGCCATGCGTCGGGTAATCCGACAGCGAGATCTTCTTCTTGGCCTTGGGATCCGCGAGCGTGGCGGCGCGGACATCCCCGTAGCTCGGCTGACTGGACATAGGCGCGCTCCAGAAATGCAGATGCGGCAAGGCTAGCGCCCGGCGCCGGCACTGTCTCTCGGTCTTCTCCCCAAAAGCGAAAGGGCGGCCCGTCGCCGGCGCCGCCCCGTCTTGTGTTGGATTTCAACCGCCCATCAGGAAGAATAGAATTCGACCACCAGGTTCGGCTCCATCTTGGCCGCGAACGGGATGTCGGCGAGGCCGGGCATGCGGATGTATTTGGCGGATACAGCCTTCTGGTCGACTTCAACATATTCTGGAACGTCGCGCTCGGCCGAGCCCATGGCCTCGATCAGCAGCGCCATGGTCTTGGAGCGGTCGCGGACCTGGATCACATCGCCAGGCTTCAGCGTCATGGAGGCGATGTTGGCCTTCTTGCCGTTGACCGTGACGTGGCCGTGGTTGACGAACTGGCGGGCCGCAAAAATGGTCGGCACGAACTTGGCGCGGTAGACCAGCGTGTCGAGGCGCGACTCAAGCAGGCCAACGAGGAATTCGGCGGTGTTGCCGCGGCGGCGGGCCGCTTCTTCGTAGGTCTTGCGGAACTGCTTTTCCGTGATGTCGCCGTAGAAGCCCTTGAGCTTCTGCTTGGCCATCAGCTGGATGCCGAAATCCGACGGCTTGTTGGTGCGGCGTGCGCCGTGCTGGCCGGGACGGGTCTGGCGGGTGTTGATCGGGGATTTCGGGCGACCCCACACGTTTTCACCAACGCGGCGGTCGAGCTTGTATTTGGCGTTGTGGCGCCTGGACATGGTAGCCTCTTCTTCGGCGCGCTCCGGCGGGACCCTTATGGCCCTCGCGATCTCAACGGCGGTTTGCGCACCACCCGTCATGCCCCCAGCCGCTGAAGGGTCAGGGAAGCGCGCAAAGACAGGATTGGCGGCTGAAAGTCAAGGCGGCCGAAGGCCATAACCGAGCGCCTTTTCGGCAAACAATCAGGTTTTCGCCGGGCGGTGCTGCAAGCGGCAGGCGCGGCGGTCCATCCTCTTGAAAAGCTGCGCCAAGTCGAGAATGTGAGCGCCTTGGGTGGCCGGGTCGACCGGCCGTGCGGAGCGCCTCGACAGATGGAATTTCTGAGCTTCGAGGGCGCCCAGGCCTTTTTCACCGTGGTGATGATCGACCTCGTCCTTGCGGGCGACAACGCCGTCGTGATCGGGCTGGCGGCCGCGGGGCTGCCGAAGGAACAGCGCGGCAAGGCGATCGTTATCGGCGTCATCGCCGCCACCGTCCTGCGCATCCTCTTCGCTCTCGTCGCGACGCAACTCCTGGCCGTCATCGGGCTGCTCTTCGCAGGCGGCGTGCTATTGCTTTGGGTGTGCTGGAAGATGTGGCGCGAACTGCACACGCCGCAGCACACCGACGAGGAATCGATCCAGGGCCAGGACCTGGACGGCGACGGCCTGATCGCCGGAAAGCCGATCGTCAAGAAGTCGCTGCGCCAGGCCGTTATCCAGATCGTCATCGCCGACGTCTCGATGTCGCTGGACAACGTGCTGGCGGTCGCCGGCGCCGCGCACGAGCACCCCTGGATTCTGGTCTTCGGCCTCGCGCTGTCGGTCCTTCTGATGGGGATCGCCGCAACCTTCATCGCACGACTGCTGCACAAGCATCGCTGGATCGCCTATGTCGGCCTGCTGATTATCCTCTACGTGTCGCTGCACATGATGTGGGATGGCGGCTGGCAGATCCACGACTGCAATCCGGCCTGGTTCGGCCAGACGGAGTTCGGCCCGCACTGCAACATCGATCCGGGCGCCCTGCCGGGCGGCGATTCCCCCGCCGGCGCGGCAGGCGCGCACTGACGCCTAGAACGTCCCCGACACGAACAACCGCACGATGGGACCGAATGTGCGGTGCGTTTCCTCGATGAAGGCGATCGGATTGGTGCGCCGGCCGTTCTGGTAGACCTCGCGCTTGAAGTTCTCGGAGGTGTCGTTGAGGTTGACCGCCTGCAGCCGCACCTTGAGGCCGTAGACGTCCTTGTTCTCGATCGAGAAGAAGTTGACCGACGGCGCACCCCAGAAGCGGCTGATTTCGTCCAGCCTGTAGCCCGGCGCGGACTGGTATTCCTCGAGCCCCGCCACCAGCGTCCATGTCGTGGAGGGAATGTCCCAGCGCAGGCTCACGTCGCCATTAAGTTTGTCGCTGTAGCTGATTTCCCGGGTGATTCCGGTCAGCGGGTCTTCCACTTCGCTGTCGGAATACTTCCAGTTGAACTGGAACTGCAGGCCCTTGGCGCCGACCGGATCGAGATTGATCGTGCCAGAGAGCGACGCGTTCCAGGCCGTGGCCTTGTCGATATTGCCGACGGCGGACCCCGTCGCGCCGACAGGAACTCGATCGACCACGTCTTCGATCACGCCGGCTTCAAGCGCGAGCTTCACCGCCCCCCATTTGCCGAGCTTCTTGTTGGCCTCCGCCGACAGGATCCAGGATTGTTCGGGCACGAGGTCCGGGTTGCCCGCCTGAGTGTTGTTCTGCTGCAGGTCGACCGACGACAGGAAGTCTCCGAAGTCGAGCTGGCCGACGCGCCGTTCGCCCTTGAGGCTGATGTCCAGCGTCTCGCCGGCCTTCCAGACCAGGGCGAGGAATCCCTTCGGCCGCACGAATTCGCGCACCTGTCCGCCGGCCCCATTCTGCGACAGCTCTGAGTACTCGACGCCGAGCGAGCTCTGCAGGCTCCACACCGGATTGAGCTTGCGGCTGTAGGAGAGGTTGGTCTCCGCCCGCCGTTCCTCGACGCGCGCCGTGCCATCCGGCAGCACCGCCAGGACATAGCTTCCGTCGGTCTGACGGTCGCCGAGGTCGGTAGCGAGGTCGACATAGTTGAATGCGCCTTCGATCGCCCACTGCATGTCGCCGCCGAAAAGGCGGAAGCCGTACTCGCTGCGCAGGATGCTTTCGCCTGACTCCTCATGCACATTGACGCGCACGCCTTCCGGCAAAGCGTTGGCGACATAGGACTCGACCGTGACGCGATCGTCGCCGTCTTCATAGCGGTTGAGCCCGATCAGCTTCAGCCTGCCCGGCCCGAACGCAAACTCGTAGTCGGCGCCGATCTCGCCGCCGATCTCGTCCTCGCCGATAAAGGAGAAGCGGCTCTCCTGCGGCAGACCGACGGGGAAGCGGAACGAATCCTCGCGCCCGGCAAAATTGAAGTATCGCGCCGACAGGTTCACGTTGGCGATGGAGCCGGCAAGCGTCTCGTAGGTTACCGTCGCATTCAGCGTGGGCTCCTCGCCTGCCCCGTTGAAGCTCTCGCGGCGAAGATCCTGTGTGACGCCGGCTGCATTTGTGATCAGGCCCGGCCCGTCATGGCCGTTGTGGAACTCTGCGAGGTCCAGTCCGACCGACCATGACCAACCGCCCGCCTTGCCGTTGGCGGACGCATCGCCCCTGAACCAGGATGGCTGCAGATTCTCGCGGAATTCCGGCACCCAGTTCCAGTTGCCGCTGAATGCGTCCACTTTGGCGATAACGTTCGCGACCTGGCCGGAAAGACCAGGAATGTCGAGGCTTGCGCCGTCGACGATCTCGATGCGCACGACGGTGTCTGCGGCGATTCGGCCCAGCGCCGTGCCGGCGTCGTTCGACTTGCCCGACACGCGGCGGCCGTTGATCAGCACATTCTGGCTGGCCTGGCCGAAGCCGCGCTCGTCGTCCTGCCGGCTGATCTGGAAGCCGGGAATGTTGCCGACCATGTCCGCGGCTGTCTTGGGCGCGAAGCGCGCGAAGAAGGCGGGCTCGTAGACCTGCGCCTGCTGGTTTGCGGCCGGCGTTGGCGCCGGCGTCGTCCGTTCCTGAGCGGTGGCCGGAACACTTCCAAGAAGGATGAGGCTGCCCACGAGCGCGCCCGACAGCGCGGTTCCGCAAGACACAACGCCGCCGCGTCCGCGCCGTTGGCGGCCGCCCGTTCGTCCCGTCGACATGCACTCGTCCCCTGACCTCTGATAGAGAGTTGGGAGACGCTGCGCCCTCCGACCGGGACAGCGACTCGTATTGTTGGCAGTCCCCGATTCAGTCCGCAGATTCTTAGTTCGCAGGCTTCGGCTCCGCCACTGCGCCCTTGGAGCGCAAGTAGGAAGCAACGTCGTCGTGTCCGTGGCGCAACGCCATGTTGAGCGGCGAGCGCAATTCCTTGCCTCCGCGAGCGGTCTCCACCGTGTAGGCGAGGTTGACCTTTGCGCCGCGGTCCACGAGCAACTTCACCACATCAGGGCAGCCTTGCTCGGCGGCGTTGATGAGCGGCGTCTCGTCGTGTTCGACATAGCCGTTGACGTCGGCCCCGCGGTCGATGAGCAACCTCACCATATCGATCTTGCCGCGCCGGGAAGCAGCGATCAGCGGGTTGCCGTCGCCTTGCGATGCGAGGTTGGGATCGGCGCCGGCATTGAGTAGAACCCGCACCGCTCCCTCGCAGCCGCGCCGCACGGCCGCGATCAGGGGCGTGCCATCGCCGCGGAGAACCGCGTTCACGTCGGCCTTGTCTTCCGTGATCAGGCGCTTGACCTCTTCATCATTGCAGCGGCCGGCGGCGTTGAACAGCTTGTGGGCAGGCGAAGAGCCGCCATCCAGATCGACATCGCGGTCGAAATCGATGTCGATGTCGATATTGCGGCGCTGGTCGAAATCGCCGCGAGCGCGGGCAGCCGCAATTTCAGCTCTGGCCTGGGCCATCGCCTGGCGGGCGATATCCATGCCGGCGCGGCTTTCCTGCACGGCTGCCTTGATCTCGTCGCGGTGAGCGGCGACTTCGGCGCGGGCTTCCTCGATGGCGGCGCGGATCTCCTCGCGCATTTCCGGTCCGAGCGCTTCGCGCAGCTCCTCGCGGGCTTCTTGAAGCGCTTGGCGCACTTCCTCGCTGTGCTCGCTCCACTGTTCGAGATCGTCGACATCGATGCCTTCGGCTTCGAGCTCGGCCCGGACTTCTTCCATGATGCCAGGCATCTCGTTCAGCACTTCCTGACTGACGATGGTCGAGATCTCGACGCCCAGAGCCGCCATTTCGGCGCTGAGGCCGGCCAGCTCGGCTTCGAGCTCGGGCGACAGGGCGCCGAGCGAGGTTTCGAGTTCCTGACCGAGGTCCTCCATCAGCTGCGCGAAGTCGTCGCCAAGCAGAGCAAGATCCTCCTCGCCTGCGTCGCGCTTCCAGTCCTTGTCGCTCCAGTCCTGGTCGCGAAGGTTGGCCCAGTCGCGGGCGCGCGGCCCGGCGCTGCGATCCTGCGTCAGGTCGATCGGACGGCCATCGAGCGCTTCATCCACCGGCGGCGGCGCGCCAGGCTGCTGTGCGTTGGCGGCATCAAAGCGCGGCGTCACCATGGCGGCGATAGCGACCGCGAGCGCGAGACCGGCAAAAGCGAGACGGCCGGAGTATTTCGCATACGGCGCGCCCTTGGCGGCTTCGATCAACCGCTTGATGCGGCGGCCGGCCTGCGAGCGCGGACCGATGGCGCCGACAGCAAGACGCGGCGCGCGGGCCCAGAGCTGGTTCTGGGCTTCGAGCGTCAGCGAGCGGGCGAGCGCCTTCGCGTTGCCTGTGCGCTCGACGGCGGCCTCATCGCACGCCACTTCGCGCTCTTCGTCGATGCGACGGCTGATCCAGTAGAGCGCGGGGCTCCACCACAGCAGGGCAAGCGTCACGCGCTGCAGCAGCGCCACAACCATGTCGCGGCGTTCGATGTGCGCACGCTCGTGCTCGAGCAGGGCGGCCATGCCGGGCGAGGCCAGCGCGATGTTCTCGGGCAGCACGATGCATGGACGGAACAGGCCGGCCGCCATCGGGCCGGGCGCATCGGGGCTAACCGCCACGCGCACGCCCTTCATCCGGGTCTGCAGCTTTTCAGGTAGATCTGCCGGGCGCGCGCGCGCGACAAGGCGCTCGACAGCGATGAGGTCGCGGAAGATGCGGACCAGCAGGATCAGCGAGCCGGCAATCCAGATCATCGCCAGCGGCAATGTCAGGTCAGGCAGGCTGAATTCCGGCAGCTTGACCTGCGGCAGCGTGAAGAGCGGCCTGGGCGGCGGCGCGGCGACAAGCGTCGGCTGGACCGCGGCCTGCAACGCGCGATCGCCCATGTCGAGCGCCCATTTCGGCGCGCCATTGGCGATTGCTTCCTTGCCGAACGCGGTTTCGCTCAAGGGGACTGCGCCGCCCTCTGTCGCCGCCTTGATGGCCTGCGTTCCGAGACCGACGGCCCAGATTGGCGCGCCGGCGTCGGCCAGGGTCTTTTCGATCAGGGAGGGTCCGGTCCGGACGGGCTGTTCGACCGCCGGGGCGGGAGCGTTGATCCGGTCAAGCAGAGCGCGCGCGAGGCTCTCGCCGGGAATGAACGCCGCCAGCGGCAGCGCGATCGAGGCGACCAGGGCCACGGCCGCAAGATCATAGCGCGTCGTCCCGCGCATACGGCGCCCGAGGATGAGCGCGCCAGCGAGCACGGCGGCGATCGCCACGCTTTGCCAGAGATGCCCGACGATGAGGGTCTGCACTACGCCCGCGTCAATCATTGTCACCCTCCTCGGAGGAAATGCTGTCGAGTTCGTCCTTCAGCGCCTGCAGTTCTTCGGCGCTCAGATTCTGTGTGCGGATGAGGTGCTGCGCCAGTTCTGACGGCGAGCCTTCGAAAAAGGTCGACACCATCTTGCGCAGAGCCCGCGAGCGCGCTTCAGCGCGTGAGACTGCAGGCTTGTAGATGAAGGCGCGGCCATCCTGGCGCGGGATCACATAGTTCTTGTCGGTCAGGATCCGCAGGATGGTGAGCACGGTGTTGTAGGCGACGGGGTATGTCTTCCCGAGCGCATCGGTAACGTCACGCACGCTCGCCTCCCCCTTCTCCCACAGCACGCGCATCACGCGCTGTTCCGCTTCGGTGAGAACATCCGATTTTGGCTTGGGCATGGCGGCCCCTTCTGGGTGGCCAGCCTTTTCGAGAAAAAGCGGGCAACTAAGGTCTTGGGACTTGCACCCTCCGATTTATCGATAATCGAGTCAACTAGGTTTATAGTTTGAGCTGAAAATTTCTGCGGCGGGCCCAACGACCCCCGCCTTCCGTGGGCGGGGATCGTGAACTCGCGCGATGGCTATGCCCGCCGTGTTTGTGCGTGCGCTCCCTATGTAGCTGCCGGGAACGACAGGGGATCGGCAGGCTCGAGACCGAACGAGGCCTTGGGGTTGGCGTAGTCGCCCAGCAGCAGCTCGTAGTGCAGGTGCATCGGGATCTGGTAGCTCGCCGTGTTGCCCATCAGCCCGATCTGGTCGCCCGCCCTGACCGTCACGCCGGCCGACAGCCCCTTTCCGAACGAAGCAAGGTGGGCGTAGCGCGTATAAACCCCGCCGCCGTGATCAATGACCAGCATGTTGCCGTAGTCGTCGCGATACTTCATTTCGACGATCGATCCATCCGCTGCAGCGAGGATCGGCGCGCCTGTCTCCGCATGATAGTCGAGCCCCTTGTGCAGCCGGGCGCCGCGCTTGCCGAAGCCTGACGACAGGCACGCGCCGCGCGAGGGGAAAGTCGCCAGCCTCACGCCCTTCACATTCACCAGCGGAGCGTACTTCGTGACGCGCAGCTGCGCATCCGCAGGCGGCGCGTTCTCGATCTTCATGCGCGGGCAGAGATCGAGGCCAGGCGAGAAGGCCGCCTGCACGATTCCCGCCGGCGCAGACGATGGCGCAGGCGTTGCTCCGCTCGGCGCTGGCGCCGGGGCTAGGGCAGCTGCGGGCGGTTGCGCCGGCATGACGTCCGCCGCATCCATCGCCAGGTTGTCGAGCTGCTCGTCCATCGTGCCGCTGTCGCGCTCCACGACGATAACCTCGCCCGCCGCCGCCGCGATATCGTTCGCCTGCTGCGTCAGCGCCGCGAACGTCTTATCCGAGACAAGCCCGCGGAGCTCCGCGAGGTTCGAGCCCTCCAGCCGCAGCCGGGCCCGCAGATCGTTGGCGCTTTTGTTGATCGTGTCGGTCCATTCCGGCGGGGCGGGATAGATGCTGCCGCCGAGATAACCCGCAACGCCGGTCGCGCCGGCGAACGCCAGCGTCAGCAATGCCTTCAACATGTCCCCGTCTCCACCACGGGGGCGGTCGTCGCGCCGCCCTCAGGGTCCTGAGCGTACGCTCCGCGCGCGGCAGCGCAACGCCCGGGGCGTTTTCGCCGGACCTGGCCGCCTTTGGCGCGAACCTGCGCCGCCGACGACCTAGTCCCCGCGCTTCACGCGCGCCTTGCCTCGCCCCAGCGCCAGCGCCTTGATCGCGCCGCGGAAGGTGCGCACCTCCTGCGCCGTCCAGCCTGCGCGCGTGAAAGCATTGCGCAGATTCTGCACCATGGGCGCGCGCTTCTCCTCCGGAAAGAAGAAGCCGGCGCGATCGAGCTCTTCCTCGAAATGCTCCATCATCCCGACCAGCTCGTCGCGCGTCGCCGGCGCATCGACTGCGCCGGCAAACGCCTCCGGCGGACCGGTCGCTTCCGCCTCGGCGTAGCCGTGTGCGACCAGCGCCACAGCCTGCGCGAGATTGAGCGAGGCGAAAGCCGTGTTCACCGGGAAGGACAGGATCGCATCGGCCAGCGCGACGGCTTCGTTGGGCAGTCCCGCCCGCTCCGCCCCGAACAGAACAGCGGTACGCCCGGGCGTCGCGCGCATCCGCGTCACGGCCTCGACCGCGCCCAGCACCGGCTTTTCCATGCCTCTCGGACGCGCCGTCGTCGCCAGCACCAGCCCGCAGTCTTTGATCGCCTGCTCGACCGTCTCGAACACCGCGGCGGCGACGACATCCGGCAGGGCCCCGGCGCTCATCGTCTCGGCTGCGGGGTTAGGCCAGCCATCGCGCGGCGCCACGAGGCGAAGGTCGGTCAGGCCGAAATTCGCCATCACGCGCGCGGCGGCGCCGATATTCTCGCCCAGCTGGGGCGCAACAAGGACGAAGCAGGGCCGGTTCATCGCGCCGGTCTAGCGCGCGAGGGCCGCCTGCGCCACGTCCTTGAGAACCAATGTGAAGGCAAGCGTCGGCCGCCCTGAAACTGCAGCACGCCGCAGCAGGTTCAGCGCGGCTTGTCGCATTCGACCCTCTCCAAAAGGGTGCGCCAAGCATAACAGAACGGCTGAAATCCGCCCAGTATTCCCCGCCGGTTGATCGTCGTTTCATCGCCCATTGTGCATGGATACGCGTCTGCTATAGCCCGGCGCAGAACCTCGCGTTAAGCCGCGTTACGCCGCCTTCATGGAGCCTTCCCTATGCCCGTCATCAAGGTCGCAAATCCCGTCGTGGAGATGGACGGGGACGAGATGACCCGCATCATCTGGGACCTGATCAAGCAGCGCCTGATCCTGCCCTACCTCGACATCGACCTGAAATATTACGACCTGTCGATCCAGAACCGCGACGCGACCGATGACAAGGTGACGGTCGAGTCCGCCGAGGCCACCAAGAAATACGGCGTCGCCGTGAAGTGCGCGACCATCACGCCGGACGAGGCCCGCGTCGAAGAATTCAAGCTGAAGAAGATGTGGAAGTCGCCCAACGGCACGATCCGCAACATCCTCGACGGCGTGGTCTTCCGCGAGCCGATCGTGATGAAGAACGTGCCGCGGCTCGTCCCCGGCTGGACCCAGCCGGTCGTCATCGGCCGTCACGCCTTCGGCGACCAGTATCGCGCCACCGACTTCCGCGTGCCTGGACCGGGCAAGCTGAAGATGGTGTTCACGCCCGCGGGCGGCGGCGCTCCGATCGAATACGAGGTGTTTGATTTCCCCGGCGCCGGCGTCGCCATGGGCATGTTCAACCTCGACAAGTCGATCCGCGATTTCGCGCGCGCCTCGTTCAATTTTGGCCTGCAACGGAAGTGGCCCGTTTATCTGTCCACCAAGAACACCATCCTCAAGGCCTATGACGGCCGCTTCAAGGACATCTTCCAGGAAGTGTTCGACGCCGAGTTCAAGGACAAGTTCGCCGAGTTCAAAGGTACGTACGAGCACCGCCTGATCGACGACATGGTGGCGGCCTCGCTCAAATGGTCCGGCGGCTATGTCTGGGCGTGCAAGAACTATGACGGTGACGTCCAGTCCGACACGGTCGCACAGGGCTATGGCTCGCTCGGCCTGATGACCTCGGTGCTGATGACGCCGGATGGCAAGACAGTGGAAGCCGAAGCCGCCCACGGCACGGTCACCCGCCACTATCGCGCACACCAGCAGGGCAAGGCGACGTCGACCAACTCGGTCGCCTCGATCTTCGCCTGGACGCGCGGCCTCGCGCACCGCGCCAAGCTCGATGGCAACGCCGAACTCGCCAAGTTCGCCGACACGCTGGAGAAGACCGTGGTCGCCACGGTCGAAGCCGGCTTCATGACCAAGGACCTGTCGCTCCTCATCGGACCCGACCAGCCCTGGCTCACCACAGAAGGCTTCATCGAGAAGATCGCCGCCAACTTCCAGGAAGCGATGACCTGAGGTGTTGCGGAAGGGTTTCCCTCACGACTGCGATACATAACGACATGCAAGGCTCGCGGAGCGATCCGCGGGCCTTGTTCTTTCCGGGATTGGGCTCATGCTTCGCGGGCCTTTCTGGGAGCGCCCCAATGAAACCGATCAACCTGCCCCTCATCGGCCTTACGCTGGTTAACGTCGCCGCCGCGGCGGTCGTCATCACCGGCCTGTCCGTCAACCGCGCCCAGGCGGCGCCCGGGCCATCGACCACGCTTCGAGCCGAGAGGCTCGAACTTGTCGACAAGTCCGGCCAGGTGCGCGGGCAGTTCCATGTCGAGGAAAGCGGCGAGGCGGTCTTCCGCATGCGGGACCAGCAGCGCCAAATCCGCGTCAAGCTGGGCGCATCCGGCAAAGGCTCCGGCTTCATACTGATGGACGACCAGACCGAACCCGCCGTGCAGATGCTCGCCGGCGTCTCCGCCCTAACCAACAAGCGCGACACGCAAGTCACCCTGCGCGACGGCGCGGCCAGCTGCACCCTGACGGCGAAGAACTAGCGGTCAGCGCGACCTCTGAGCACCTCGCCGAGCGCCTTTTCCATTTCGCCCTGTAGCGGGCCGACGCCGCGAATCTGGAACGCCCCGCCCATCCTGCGGTGCAGCTCGATGCGATGCATTGTTCGCCCGCTGGTAAGTTCGACCGCCTCGAGCTCGAACTTCACGTCGCTCCACGTGCTCCACAGCGCTGGGAAGGACACGATTGCTATCGGACCCAGCTCGTCGACGCGAATGAGCATCACCGTTTCCGCACCCTCGGCCCTTGCCTGCGCGAGCGTCACCGAAGCGTCACCGTCCGCCGCGATCGACAGCACCTTCACGCTCGATGCACACGGCATCGCCTTGAACGCCTCGCCGATGGCAGCCTCAGCGATCGCCGCGCGCGCCTCCTTCTCTTTCTGGTCTGCACGCCAGCGCGTCAGCGGCGCCACCACCACATCGCCGAGCTGCACGCCCGGTGTGCACAGCGGCGCCGAGCCCACAGGCGTCGATATCGTCTTCTGGTTGCTGGTGCACGCGGTCAGCGCCAGCAGCGCTGCTGCAAGATATAGGCGTTTCACGCGAACCTCCCGGTCTTCCCGCGAGCCTAGCCTGCGAGCGCGGCTTTCACTACGGCGATAGCTTCGGCCGCCTTCGACCCATCCGGCCCGCCGGCCTGCGCCATGTCCGGCCGCCCGCCGCCGCCTGCGCCGCCAACGGCTGCAGCCGCCAACTTCACCAGGTCGACCGCGCTTCGCCTGCCCTTGAGATCGTCGGTGACGCCGACAACCACCGCCGCCTTGCCATCGTTCACCGCGACGAACACGGCGACGCCCGAGCCGAGCGACTTCTTGGCCTCGTCGACAAGGCTTTTGAGATCCTTTGCCGGCACGTCGACGACCTTGCCGATGAACTTGAAGCCGTTGACCTCTTCCGGCCCCACAGCGGCAGCGCCTCCGCCGCCCATCGCCAGCTTCTTGCGGGCGTCGGCCAGCTCGTTCGAGAGCTTCTTGCGTTCCTCAACCAGCGCGGCGACACGCGCCGGCGCGTCTGCAATCGGCGCCTTGAACTGGTCCGCGATCTCGCGCGCCACGGCGACGCGCGATTTCAGGAAGTTGAGCGCCGCCTCACCCGTCACCGCCTCGATCCGGCGCACGCCTGCCGAGACGCCGCCTTCGGAGGTGATCACGAACAGCGCAATGTCGCCTGTGCGCGCGACATGCGTGCCGCCGCACAGCTCCACCGAATAGGGGGCGTTGGCTTCGGAGACCGAATTGCCGAGGCGCAGCACGCGCACGACGTCGCCATACTTTTCACCGAACAGCGCCATGGCGCCGGCCTTGATCGCCGCCTCGGGCGCCATCTCCTTTGTCTGCGCTTCAGCGTTCTGGCGGATCACCGCGTTCACTTCGGATTCGACCGCCTCGATATCGTCGCGCGTCAGCGGAGCATGATGGGAAAAGTCAAACCGGAAATAATCCGCCTCGACCAGCGAGCCCTTCTGCGAGACATGCTTGCCCAGCCGGTTGCGCAACGCCGCGTGCGCAAGATGCGTCGCCGAATGGTTTGCCCGGATGCGCGCGCGGCGCACGCGGTCGATCTTCATTTCCGCCAAGCCGCCCACTTTCGCGGCGCCCGAGATCATTTCGCCGATATGTGCGAACACATCGCCTGCGCGCTTCTGCACGTCATCGACGCGAAACCGGCCGCCGCCGAAGACGATCTCGCCTTTGTCGCCGGCCTGACCGCCGGACTCGGCGTAGAACGGCGTATCGGCGAAAACGAGTTCTGCCTTGTCGTCGGTCTTGATCGCCTTGGCTTGCACGCCCCCGACGAGTATCGCCGTCAGCGTTCCACTCGTCTCCTCGTATTCATAGCCCTGGAAGTTGGTCGCGCCCGATGCATCACGCACCGCGAACCACACCTCGCCCGCGCCGTGCTCAGCTCCGCCCTTCCAGCTTTCCTGGGACCGCGCGCGCTGCTCGTCCATCGCGGCCTTGTAGGCCTCTTCGTCGACCGACATCTCACGCCCGCGCATAATGTCCTGCGTCAGGTCAAGCGGGAAGCCAAAGGTATCGTAGAGCTTGAACGCGACATCGCCGGGCAGCACGCCGCCCTTGCCGAGCCCCGAAGTCGCCTCGTCAAGCAGCGCAAGGCCGCGGCCCAGCGTGCGTTGGAAGCTCGCCTCTTCCTGGCTCATTGCGCTTTCGATCGCCGCCTGCGCGCGACCGAGTTCGGGATAGGCCGCGCCCATCTCCTGCACCAGGGTTGGAACCAGCTTGAACATCCCCGGCTCGCGCGCGCCCAGGAGGTGCGCATGGCGCATCGCGCGCCGCATGATCCGGCGCAGCACATAGCCGCGCCCGTCGTTCGACGGCGTAACGCCATCGGCCATCAGGAAGCAGGACGAACGGAGGTGATCGGATATGACCCGGAAGGACGCTGCGTGGTCGCCTTGGGCCTTCACCCTATACAGATCCTCCTCCGCCGCGATCAGCGTCGCGAAAAGGTCCGTCTCGAACACCGAATCGACGCCTTGCATGATCGCGGAGATGCGCTCCAGCCCCATGCCCGTATCGATGGAAGGCTTGGGAAGCGGCCGCCGCGAGCCGTCAGCCGACTGCTCGAACTGCATGAAGACGAGGTTCCAGAATTCCAGGAAGCGGTCGCCATCCTGTTCGGCGGAGCCGGGCGGACCGCCCCAGATCTTGTCGCCGCGGTCGATGAAGATTTCCGAGCAAGGACCGCAGGGGCCCGTGTCGCCCATCGACCAGAAATTGTCGCTGGTGGCTATGCGAATGATGCGGCTGTCCGGCAGGCCGGCAATCTTCTTCCAGTAGCCGTGCGCTTCGTCGTCGTCGTGATAGATCGTGACGGTCAGCTTGTCCTTCGGCAGGCCGAACGTGCCGGTGACCATCTTCCAGGCATGCTCGATCGCCAGCTCCTTGAAATAGTCGCCGAACGAAAAGTTGCCGAGCATCTCGAAGAAGGTGAGGTGGCGCGCCGTGTAGCCGACATTGTCGAGGTCGTTGTGCTTGCCGCCCGCCCGCACGCATTTCTGCGAGGTCGCCGCGCGCGGCGCAAACGGCTTTTCGACGCCGGTGAAAATGTTCTTGAACTGCACCATGCCCGCGTTGACGAACAGCAGGCTGTTGTCGCCCTGCGGCGGCACGAGCGGCGAGGACGGCTTCACCGTGTGGCCGGCCTGGGCGAAATAATCGAGGAAGGCCGCACGGATGGCGTTGACGCTTTCCGGCGCGGAGGATTTCGGGCTGGACGGGCGTCCGGTCGTCATCGCAAAGGCTCCTCAGGTCATGGGGCCGGCCCCGCCGATCAGGCGTTCGCCCTTCTCCACGACCGGTTATGTGGGCCCGTCGCGCCAGTTGTCCCAGCCCGGCGCAGGGCTTCGGGGCGGTATAAGCCCCCCCTGCCGCGGCGCCAAGCAGAACGGCTCGCCGCCGCTGGAACCATGCGCCGACAAACAGGCTGGACCTTCAAACGCAGAAGACGCCCATCCCTGGATTCCAGAGACCGGCGCCTTCCTGCACTGCCATGCGTCTAAAGCGTATGCGAAATCAGCCCTTCTTGGCCGGCTTCACCGGCTCGGCGCCATCATCCTCGCCGTCGCTGCTGTCATCGCCCGGATCGATGGCCAAGAGGTTCTCGCCGATGATCCCGGAGTTCTTGCGGATCGCATCCTCGATCTCGGCGGCGACGAGCGGATTTTCCTTAAGGAATTTCCGCGCGTTCTCCCGGCCCTGGCCGATGCGCTGCGAGCCGTAGGAGAACCACGAGCCCGATTTCTCGACCACATTGGCCTTGACCCCGAGATCGATCAGCTCGCCGGTCTTGGAGATGCCTTCTCCGTAGATGATGTCGAATTCCACCTGCCGAAATGGCGGGGCGACCTTGTTCTTGACCACCTTCACCCGCGTCTGGTTGCCGATCACCTCGTCGCGCTCCTTGATCTGGCCAATGCGGCGGATGTCGAGGCGGACGGAAGCGTAGAATTTCAGCGCATTTCCGCCTGTCGTCGTTTCGGGCGAGCCATACATCACGCCGATCTTCATGCGGATCTGGTTGATGAAGATCACCATGGTCTTCGACTTGGAGACCGAAGCGGTGATCTTGCGCAGCGCCTGGCTCATCAGGCGCGCCTGCAGACCCGGAAGGCTGTCGCCCATCTCGCCTTCAAGCTCCGCGCGCGGCGTCAGGGCCGCAACCGAGTCGATCACCAGCACGTCGATCGCGCCAGAGCGCACCAGCGTGTCGGCGATCTCCAGCGCCTGTTCGCCCGTGTCGGGCTGCGAGACCAGCAGGTCGTCGAGATCGACGCCCAGCTTGCCGGCATAGATCGGATCGAGCGCGTGCTCGGCGTCGATGAACGCGCCGACGCCGCCATTCTTCTGGGCTTCAGCGAGAACGTGCAGAGCGAGGGTCGTCTTGCCCGAGCTTTCCGGCCCGTAGATTTCGATGATCCGGCCTTTCGGCAGGCCGCCAATGCCCAGCGCCACATCGAGGCTGAGCGAGCCGGTCGAGAGAGCCTCGACATCCATCGCGGTGTTCGTGCCGAGACGCATGATCGAGCCTTTGCCGAAGCTGCGCTCGATATTGGAGAGCGCCGTCTCGAGGGCCTTCTGTTTGTCCATGCCCTTGTCTTCCACCAATTTCAGAGCGGCGCCCGCCATGTTTCTCTCCACATCTGCCATGCTGGGGGTAGCGGGGCAAACCCGCTGATTCCCAACCCATCTGCATTCTTTGTACTACAAATGTTCTCGTGAACAAAGAGTGAAAATGCGGGATGGCCGAAATAGTTGGGAGGCTCAATTTGTAGGGCTTTCGCGATCGTTTCGGCCCCAGCCCTGGAGGCCCCGCCCCTCCTACTCGTTCGCCTTGTGGAAGTGAGGCAGTATCTTGCCGAGAAGTGGGGACACGCCATGAAGCCGCTCGCTGCCTGTCTGGCTATGATGTGCCTGACCGCGGCCGCGCTCGCCGCATGTCAGCCCCGGACACCCTCGGCGCCGGCCGCGACCGACGCCAGGCCCTTTGCGGAAATCCTTTCGAAGGACGGGCTCGCCGCTGCGGATGCCGCACTTGCTGCGCGCGCCCAGTCGCCTGAGACGGCTTTTCAGCTCGGCGGCGTGCGTTTCCTGCGCGCCTTCGAAGTCATTCTTCAGACGCGCTATGCCAGCTATCGTGGCGACGTCCCATTCCTGCCCGGTATGCGCACCCCCCTGCCGGCCAATCCCAACGCGAAGTTCGATCCGGCCTTCCTGGAAACGGCTCTCGCCGGGGCGCTGACACACCTTGCCGGCGCCGAGACCGCGCTTGCTCCGTCGTTGAAGGGCGAGTTCGCGACCAGCCTTCCGCTCGATGCTGTCTGGCTCGACATCGACCAGGATGGCCAGCGCTCCGATTGGGAATCGCTCAAGGCGATCTTGTCGGACATGGGCGCCGCGGCGGACTGGGATCAGTTCGACGGGATCATACGCTTCGATGCAGCGGACGCCGAATGGCTCGCCGCCTATGTTCACATGCTCGCGGGAATGAGCGAGCTGGTGTTGTCGCTTGATCCCACGCCGGCGATCCGGACGGTCTATGAAGGGCGCGCCCGCCTCGAACGCGCCGGCGCGATCGGCGCCCCAACGCCGCTGTTCTCGGACGACGAATGGATCGATCAGGCAGCGGCCGTGCTGCTGACCCTGGAAGGAAAGCCGGACGCCGCGCGCACGCGCAAGGCGCTCGACCACTTCAAGCAAATGATCGCGCACAACCGGAAATTCTGGCCAAAGATGATGGCCGAGACCGACAATGATCACGAATGGCTGCCCAACCCCTCGCAGGCCTCGCCGTTCGGCGTGACCATCACCGGCGACGTGGCGGCCTCCTGGCAGGGCGTGCTCGCCGAGATCGACGACATGCTCGCAGGCCGGAAGCTGGTCCCCTACTGGCGCACGCCAGGCGACGGCGGGAGCGGCGCGGGCGTAGGCATCAACATCCGCAAACTGTTGACCGATCCGGGCGACATGAATCTCGTGCTGCTGGTGCAGGGAACGGCGATCGCGCCCTATCTCGAAACCGGCCCGCTCGTCACCATGGACGCTTGGAATCGCTTCACCGCGATGACGCAGAGCGACGGCCTGCTCGTCGCGCTCCTGCTCAACTGACGGCTCGCAGGAAACATCGCCGGACTTCTGCTCTGGCTGAAGAATCTACTTCCGCGCTTTGGCCTTGCGCCTGTCCAGCTCGCGCCCACCGGCGAGGATGCCGGGCAGCGAATAGTTGCCCTCATGACACGCGGTCTCCATCACGTGATTGGGGGTCGCGTCGAAAAGCTGCTCGCCGCGCCAGGTCTGCGAGAAAGCCGTGGGGTCGTCGACCGCGAACTGGTAGAGGATCTCGGTCGGCGAGATGCGGGTGAACCGCTCCGTCACCTTCGCATCCGCGGAGACATAGATCGGGGAAGCGGGCTTGTAGGCTTCGCCCGGCTTGAACCCGTCCGTCTCGACGACCAGCGTGTCGCCTTCCCAGCGGCCCCGCGAGTATCCCGCCCACCGCCGCTCGCCTATCCTCGGCTCGTCGCGCAGCGCGATGAGCCGCATCACTCCGTTCTGTTCCATCGATATCACCAGGTGATCCCTGGTCTGCACGAACTGGTAGTTGCCGTTGTACCGTGCGGTGAACATCGGCACGCTGGTCGATCCGGACCCGCCGATCATGCACCGCTCCGGGCCGGGCCGGGCTTCAGGATGGTCGTAGACATACAGCATGTCGTTCAGCCCCTTTGCCAGCCGGGCCCGGCCCTCTGCATTGTAGGGCATCTTGCCGTTCGGCGGATCGACGATCACCGAGGTGCGGATCTCGCCGTTGATTCTGGTCATGTCGTCGCCGACTTCCCACCATTCGGACTGGCGGCCGCCTATTCCGTCGCTGTTGTCGTCGAGAAAAGCCTTCTTGCTCGCAGCGACGAACGCGGCCGCACGCTCTTCGGTCGTGGTCGGCGCATCGAACGCCGCGGGGCGCTCCAGCGGCGTCGCCGTCTTGTTGGTCCACACGCCTTCGAGGCTCGGCGCGCCATCCGCCGTGCGCGGCGCCTTCCACGCCTCCTGGGCGAAGGCAGGCGCCGATATCAGGACAATCGCCACAACCAGACGTCCCACCGCCATCGCGAGTCCTCCCGTAAACTACCGGCGCAATCTAGCAGGCCGCCAGTTCTGTGGCAGAGGCAGTCAGACGCCTCCAGTTCAGCAATTGAACTGCGGCGCACATTGAATCACCAAGGGCAAAGCCCCGCCGCCGACATTGATCGCACGCTGCGAATACCTGCATGATCTGACAATGACCGCACTCTCCCCCGACCAAATCCCCGTCATCGCCGGCATTGGCGAGATCACCGATCGTCCGAAAGACGTGATGCAGTCGCTCGAGCCCGCCGCTCTGATGGCCGAGGCCGCGCGCCGGGCCGACGCGGATTCCCGCGGTCTCCTGAAACAGGTCGACAGCCTCGACATCATCGCCCTCGTCAGCTGGCGCTATGACGACCTGCCCGCCCGCCTCTGCGAACGCCTCGGCATCGCGCCGAAGCGCGCCTTCTACGGCACGGTCGGCGGCGAAAGTCCGGTGCGCTACATCCACGAAGCCGCCCAGCGCATCGCGCTGGGAACCAGCGGCGTCGCCCTGATCGCCGGCGCCGAGGCGCAGTACGCGGTCAATCACGCCAAGCGCGCCGGCATTGACCTGCCCTGGACGTCCTACGCCGTCAGCGCGCCAAAGATGAAGCGCGCCGCCGACTATGTGCATCCGCTCGGTCACAAGCTCGGCGTCGCCTGGCCGATCAGCGTCTATCCTTTCTACGACGCCGCCACCGCCCACGCCTGGGGACAGACGCCCGCGCAAGCGCGGGCCGAATCCGCCCTGCTCTGGTCGCGCTACTCGGCCGCCGCCGCGCGCAATCCCTATGCGTGGTCGAAGACGCCGCTTTCGCCCGCCGACATCGCAACGGTAACGCCCGACAACCGGATGATCTCGTGGCCCTACGTGAAGCGCATGGTCGCCAATCCGAACGTCAACCAGGGCGCCGCGATCATCGTCACCTCGCTTGCTAAGGCGCGGGCCGCCGGCATTCCCGAAGATAGACTCGTCTTCATCGGCGCCAGCGCCTCCGCAAGCGAACCGCGCGACTGGCTCGCACGCGATGCCTACACCGTCAGTCACGCGCAGGACGCGGTGCTCGACGCCATGCTTGCCCGCTCCGAAAAGTTCGACGCGCTCGAACTCTACTCCTGCTTTCCCGTCGTGCCGAAGATGGCGCGGCGCAAGCTCGGCCTCGGCCCCGATGTCGAGCCCAGCGTCACTGGCGGCCTGTCCTTCTTCGGGGGACCGCTCAACGTCTACATGGCGCACGCCGCGAGCGCGATGGTGCGCGCCATCCGCGAAGGCGCCTCCGCTGGTCTCCTCTATGGCCAGGGCGAGTTCGTCACCAAACACCACGCCCTCATCCTCGCGCGCGAACCCCAGGACGATGGCGTCCTCGCCGACGCTCGCGCGCAGGAAAAGGCCGACGCATGCCGCGGTCCCGCTCCGCCCACCGACGAGACGCCCGACGGCCCCGCCACGATCGAGACCTTCACCATCCTCCACGATGCACAGGGCCAGCCCATCCAGGGCGTCGTCATCGCCCGCATGCGCTCAGGCGCCCGCACGCTCGCACGCATCCCCGCCGCCCACGCAGACGACCTCGCCCTGCTGACCAATCAGGACCGCTATCCCATCGGCGCGCGCGGCCGGGTCCGCCCAGGGCCTGACGGCCTTCCGGAATGGCGCACATCTGCTTGATTCAACGTGATTGCCTGCCTCTCGCCTGTCATGCGCGGCGTGCTATGTCTTCCAGCAACTTGGGGAACAGACTTCAGGGGAGAAGCTCATGCGCAAAGCCAGCCTGATCGCCGCGTCCGTCGCCGCCTTCGCCTTGGCCGCCGCCTGCAACGAACAACCCGCAGCGCCTGCGACTGATCCAGCGGCCGCAGCCGCCGCGACCGGAGAAGCGGTTACAGCCGCCCTCGCCGCGCGCGATGCAGAGCAAACCAGCGTTCACACCGATCCCGGCCCTGCCGTCTATTTCGTCAACCTGCGCGACGGGCAGACCGTCACCTCGCCCTTCCGCGTCGTCTTCGGCGTCTATGGCAAGGGCGTCGCGCCCGCGCTGGTCGACAAGGAGAACACCGGCCACCACCACCTGCTGATCGACACCGAACTCAGCGAAGAGGAAAAAGCCTTCGCCATCCCCAACGATGCGCAGCACATGCACTTCGGCGGCGGCCAGACCGAAACCGTGCTCCAGCTTCCCGCCGGCCAGCACACCCTCCAGCTCGTCTTCGGCGACATGAACCACGAGCTTCACAAGCCGACGCCGATCATGTCCCAGAAGATCACTATAACGGTAAAGTAAGCCTGGCTCTCGCCTCGTCCGGCCGGACGGACAACCGAACGGCCTGGCCGTTCCGCCAGCGCGTTTCTTATCGCCATACGGTGCGGGGCGCCTGCAGCGAGCGGAGGCGGCGGCAGGCCTTGAGTCGCAGCCCGCCGGGCCCACATTTCACGCAAGGAGGCACTGACACCCCATGCGCGGCTCGAACCACCTTCGCACCTTTATGCTGCTTGCGGCCCTGACCGCCCTGTTCGTCGGCGTCGGCTACCTGATCGGCGGCCCGACCGGCATGGTCATCGCCTTCGCCATCGCCCTGGTCGGCAACCTGATCAGCTACTGGAACGCCGACAAGATCGTGCTGTCCATGTACCGGGCGGTCGATGCGGACGAAAACCACGCCGACGCCCGCGTCCGCGCCTATGCGCAGGACGTGCGCGAGATGGCCGCCGACGCCGGCCTGCCTGAGCCGCGCGTGACGATCATCGAAAGCCAGCAGCCGAACGCCTTCGCCACCGGCCGCGACCCGGAGCATGCCGCCGTCGCCGCGACGACCGGCCTTCTCACCATGCTCGACCGCCGCGAGATCCGCGCCGTCATGGGCCACGAGCTGGCGCACGTGCAAAACCGGGACACGCTGACCATGACGGTCACCGCCACCATCGCCGGCGCCATCTCTGCGCTCGCCAACTTCGCCTTCTTCTTCGGCGGCGCGAACGAACGCGAGCGCCCGGGCGGCTTCATCGGCCTCATCGCCATCATGTTCCTCGCCCCCATGGCCGCCGCCCTGGTGCAGATGGCGATCAGCCGCGGCCGCGAATACGAAGCCGACCGCATCGGCGCAGGCATCTCCAACGACCCCGCCGCCCTCGCCTCCGCCCTGCAGAAGATCGACGCCTACGCCCGCGGCGGCGTCGTCAACCTGCACGCCGAGCGTAATCCGGCGACAGCGCACATGTTCATCATCAACCCGCTGGCCGGCCGCGGCGCCGACAACCTCTTCTCGACTCACCCCTCGACCCAGAACCGTGTCGCGGCTCTCGCCGAAGCCTTCAGCAGCTTCAGCCCCGACACGGCGAACGCCCGCCCCGCGCCGGCGACCACATCGGCCGTGCCGGCGTTCTCACGCAACCGCCGCCGGGGGCCGTGGGGCTGAGCAATCGGCGGGTCCACCTTGTTGGCGACCCCGGCAACACGCTAGCCTGTTGAGAGAGCGCCGCTTCGCGGCGCCTGTCATCGGGGAATCATGGCCGCTCTTGCCAATCCGGCGATCCTGTCGCTGATCGCGCTCGCGATGGTCGTCGGCGTCAGCCTTACCTCGCGCATCAACATCGGCGTCTTGGCCGTGGCGCTTGCAACCATAGTCGCCGTGCTGGTTGCGAAATGGAAACCGGCCGAGCTCGCCGGCGCCTTTCCGGCGGACCTGTTCCTCACCCTGCTCGGCGTCTCCGTCCTCTTCGGCGCAGCGCAGGCGAACGGCACGCTGGCGGCGGCGGCCGAACGCATCGTCTGGCTCAGCGCCGGTCGAACCGGCCTCCTCCCCATCCTCTTTTTCCTTTTCTCCGCCCTGTTTTCGGCGCTGGGCCCGGGCGCCATCGCGGCCTCCGCGCTGGTCGCGCCGCTGGCGATGGCCACCGGCCTGCGCGCCGGCGCGCCCGCCTTCCTGCTGGCGCTGATGGTCGGCAACGGAGCCAACGCCGGCAATCTCTCGCCGATCTCCGCTGGAGGGCTGATCGTATCGGCCCAGATGGCCAAGGCCGGACTCGTCGGCCATGAGTGGGCAGCGTTCACCGCGAACCTGGTCGCGCACACGCTGGTCGCCGCCGCCGCCTACGCTGCGTTCGGCGGCGTAGCCCTGCTGCGCAGGGGCCGCGAAGACGCCGCTGCGGTCACGCTGTCAAAGTTCGAACCGCGTCACTGGTTCACCTTCGCCGTTATCACGGTCTGGATCGTCTGCGTGATCTTCCTCGGCTATCCCCCCGGGCTCACCGCTTTTATCGCCGCCGCAGCGCTCATTCTCACCAGGCTCGCCGACGACGGCGCGAGCCTTCGCTCCGTGCCCTGGGCGGTGATCGTCATGGTCTGCGGCGTCGGCGTGCTGGTCTCTGTGATGGACAAGACAGGCGGCATGGATCTCTTCACCACCGGCCTGTCGAAGATCACCACGCCCGACACCGTCAACGGCCTGATGGCCTTCGTCACCGGCCTCATCTCGACGTACAGCTCCACCTCGGGCGTCGTCTATCCGGCCTTCCTGCCCGCAGTGAGCGGCCTTGTCGAAAAGCTCGGCGGCGGCGATCCTCTTCAGATCGCCCTCTCCATCAATGTCGGCGCCGCGCTCGTGGACGTGTCCCCTCTATCCACCATTGGCGCCCTCGCCCTGGCGGCCGTTCCGGCCGGCGCCGCCGACATGCGCAAGCTCTTCCGCGATATGCTGATCTGGGGCTTCGCCATGACCGTGGTCGGCGCCGTCTTCTCCCAGCTTCTTATCGGCCTCTTCGCCTGGTGATGCGGCCTACGCCGCCTCTTTCGCCCCGGCGTTCAGCTCCTGCTTCACCCGCTCGGCGAGCTGGCGCAGCGTGAACGGCTTGGGCAGGAAGGAGATCGCCCGCTCCTCCTCCAGCGTCTTGGCAAGGTCACGCTCGGCATAGCCCGAGATGAACATGATCCGCGTCTTGCCCAGCCAGGGCCGCGCCGCTTTCAGGAGCGCCGGCCCGTCCATGCCCGGCATGACGACGTCGGAGATGAGCAGGTCGATATTGCCCGAATGCTCCTTGATGATCTCCAGGGCCTTTTCGCCGTCGCCGGCCTCCATGACCTGATAGCCGCAGGACGAGAGAAGCTGCGCGGCGATGCCGCGCACGCCTTCCTCGTCCTCGACCAGGAGGATGCGGCCGCGACCGGCAAGGTCCTGGCCCTTGGCCGGCGCGGCGTCGACCGGCGCCGGCGGGTCGAACACCGAATCCTGGCCCGCCTCTTCCACCACGCCGGTGTGGGCCGGCAGGAAGATCTTGAATGTCGTGCCGCGCCCGACCTTCGAGACCGGATAGATGTACCCGCCCGACTGCTTGACGATGCCGTAGACCGTGGCGAGGCCAAGCCCCGTGCCCTTGCCCGTCTCCTTGGTGGTGTAGAAGGGCTGGAAGATCTTCTCCATGATTTCCGAGGGAATGCCGGCGCCGTCATCGGCGACCTCGATCAGCACGTACTCGCCCTCGGTCACCAGCGTGAAGCCGTCCTTGCGGGCGGCGGCGGCGTCGGCCTTCGAGGTGCGGATGGTGAGGTTGCCGCCTCCATTCTTCTCGAGCATGGCGTCGCGCGCATTGGTGCAGAGGTTGGTGATCGCGGTCTCGAGCTGACCCTTGTCGACCTTCACCTTCGGAAGGTCGCGGCCGTGCACGAGATTGAGCTTGATGCGCTGGTCGATGATGTCGCGCAGCAGGACGTAGTAGTCCGACAGCGCGTCCGTCACATCGAGCACTTCCTGGCGGAACACCTGCTTGCGCGCGAACGCCAGAAGCGTGCGCACCAGCTCGGCCCCGCGCGAGGCAAACTCGTTGATCGACTTCAACTCGAAGAAGGTCGGATCGCCGGGAGGGTGGCGGACCTGCAGCTTGTTGACGTTGAGAATGATGCCCTGAAGCAGGTTGTTGAAGTCGTGCGCCAGGCCGCCCGCCAGCTGGCCGATCGCCTGCAGCTTCTCGGCCTGCATGGCGCGCTGCTCGAGCGTCTTCCGCTCGGACATGTCGATGACATAGGCGACGTTCGGCTTGCCCTGCCGGTCGAGAATGACGAACACGTCGACCGATTTCTGCGCCTCGCCGGCGAGCTTGAACTCCTGCGCCTTGTCGAGCGCCTTGCCGAGCTGTTCGGCGAGCTGCGCCGGGCCCTGGTCGGCGACGAATAGATCGGCAAAGCGCGCGCCGGGCTGAGCCCGGCCGCGCGTCATCTCGACCAGCGCGCGGTTGGCGTCCATCATCACCGCGCTCTCGACGCCCTCGCCATCGAGGCGGACGACGCCGAACGGCGCATCGGCAAACATGGTGTTGTCGGCGCGCGCCGCGAGGGACGTGGCGCCTTCCTGGCCAGCCGTAGCCGGGGCGCGGCGCATTGTCTGCTCCGAAGCGCTGGCGACATAGACGACTGAGCGGGTCAACGCATCGCCGCCCTTGCCCGACCAGGTGGTGATCAGCGTCGCCGACGTTTCGACGCCGTCGCGCGCGCGCAGCACGACTTCGGCGCGCTGGCTCGACTGGCCGCGCACGTCGCGCTTCATCAGCTTCAGGCCTTCGGGACGAAGGATGTCCTCAAGGCGCAGACCCGCCGGCTCATCCGGCAGGCCCAGCATCTGCCTGAGCGCCAGGTTCACATAGACCACTCTTCCGTCGCGTCGCGCCGAGAAGAAGCCGACCGGCGCATCTTCGACATAGAGCGCGCGCGGGTCGACCGAACTCGACTGCGCATTCCCGCCCTCGATCCGGCGCAGGCGCCATAGCGCACGCGCGGCGCCCAGCGGGGCGACGCTCGCCTCGAACTGGATCGGCTGATGGCTGTCGCCAAACAGGAAGGCAGGCAGCGTCTCGCTGCGGCTCAGTCCGGATTTCACAGCGCGCGACAGACGATAGATCGGCGCCGCCATGCCGGGATTGGCGCCGAACAGGCGATCGATCGACGGCGCGTGGCCGGCTTCGCCGACGTCCTTCGCCACCTGCGCCAATTCCAGATAGGCCGGGTTCGCCGCCACCGTCGCGCCGCCCCGGTCCGAGATCAGGGCTGGCTCCGCCAGCGCGTCCAGCCAGATCAGCTTGCGCGTCGACTGCGCCGCCGCTTCGGCCGCTCCCCGTTCGGGGAACACGCCGAGCTTCCGGCCCGCGCCGCGCACCGCCCACAGCACCAGCACCAGCACCATCGCGCCCAGCGCCACCACCAGCACCGCGCCCGCCGGCCCGACCGCCTCGCTCCAGGTCAGCGCCATGCCCGCCGCGCCGCCTGCGAGCGTCAGCGCCGCCCAGAAGCCGAGTTGGAGATAGTCAAAGCCCTTGCGAACCTCGAGCGCCGGGGTCACGTCCTTCTCGTCCAGGTTGGGCTCGTTCTGGTCAGCCATGGCGACGTTTCCGTTCTCGTACACTGCACAAGTGATTCGGCGGGTTCGCGCCTGCGCGCAAGCGAAGAGCTAGGCCGCTGACTCCGGACGGGAATCCCCCGGCCAGCCCCAGTTCTGGTAGGCGGCGGCGAGTCCGCATCGCTCCGGTCGCCCTACCCCTAGTAGGCGGCGCCCCGCGAAGCCTCACCCGGCCGCGCAGGGCCGCCATGAGCTTCCTGTGGATAGAAAGCGGGACCAGGCGGGAGGCAAACAGCATCAGCGCTTCCGTCCCTTGGCGGTGTTCATGACGAAGCCGATGACTTTGGCGACCGCCTCGAAATGTTCGCGCGGCACGCTTTCGTCGGGCTCCACCGTGGCGAACAGGGCGCGGGCCAGCGCCACGTTCTCGACGATCGGGATGTTGTGCTCCTTCGCCTTCTCGCGGATGCGCAAGGCGAGATCGTCGACCCCCTTCGCGACGCACACCGGCGCGGCGTCGGCCTCCGGCAGGTAGCGAAGGGCGACCGAATAGTGGGTCGGGTTGGTGATGACGACGGTCGCCTTGGGCACGGCCGCCAGCATGCGCTTCCGGGAACGCTCCAGACGTATGGCGCGCAGCTTGGCCTTGATGTGCGGATCGCCCTCGGCCTGCTTGTGCTCCTCGCGCACGTCGCGCAGTGACATTTTCATGCGCTGCGTGAAGCTCCAGCGCTGCCAGAAGAAGTCCATCGCCGCGACGATGCCGATGGCGACCAGCGCCGCGATCATCAGCCGCCCCGCGATCGACTGCGTGACCGCCAGCATGCCGGAAGGATCGAGCCGCCCCGCCTCCATGATAGTCGTAGCGTCGGGCAGCACCGCATACATCATCGCCGCGACGATTGCGCCCATCTTCATCGCGGATTTCAGCAGGTTGACCCAGCCCTGCATGCCGAACAGCCGGCCGAAGCCCTGCATTGGCGACAGCTTGGAGAGTTCCGGCTTCATCTTCTCCAGCGTCCACAGCGGACGGTGCTGGATGACATGGCCGAGCAGCGAGGCGACCATCAGCACGCCGAAGACGACGGCCATCGGCACGAACAGCGCCATGAGCAGGCTGTAGAGAAGCTGCTGCGCCCCGCCGTCGGCCAAACGGAAGGCGTGCGGATGATCGAGCACGCGCGCCAGCGGCGCGGCGATGCTCTGCGCGAGCGGTCCTGCCCCGGCCATGATCGCCGCGCACGCCGCCAGCAGGAACCAGACCGGCACATCTTGGCTCTTGGCGATGTCGCCCTTCTTGCGCGCTTCTTCCAGCCGCTTTTGTGTCGGGTCTTCTGTCTTCTGGCTGTTGTCCTGCTCTTCCGCCATGGCGCTGCCCTACCTCACCGTGAGGAAGCGCGCCTGGCGCTCCATCTCGTCGAGCCACACCATCATGCCGCCGCCAAGGCCCAGTGCGATCACGGCTAGCCCGAGCAGGACCGACAGCGGCATCGCGATCATGAAGATCTGGATCTGCGGCAGCAGCCGGGAGACCAGCCCCAGCGATATGTTGAAGATCAGCGAAAAGATCAGCACCGGCGCTGCGATCTGAATGCCGAGGCGGAAAGAGTTGGCGACCGCGTCGATGACGAACATGGACGCGTCTCCCACCGAAGGCAGCTGGCCTGGCGGGAAGACAACATAGCTGTCCGCCGCCGCCTCGATCATGACTCGGTGCAGGCCCGCCTGCATGATCAGCACGACGCCCATCAGCGAGAAGAACCCCGAGAAGATGGCCGAGGTCTGGCTCGCCATCGGATCGATCTGCTGCGCGAAGCCGAGGCCGGATGCGACGCCGACGGTAGCGCCGGCAACCTGCAGCGCGCTCATCATCAGGCGCGCGCCGCCGCCGAGCATCAAGCCGACGAGGATTTCAGACACGATCATCGGAATGGCGGCCGAGATGCTGGCCGGCGCCGGCGGCGTGCTGCCGGCGAGCGAAGGCGCCAGCACCGCGGTCACGAGAATGGCCGCCGCAAGCCGCAGGGTTGGCGGCGTCGCCTGCTCGCCCCAGCCCGGCGCAAGCATGAGCACCGCGCCGAGCCGCGCGAACAGCAGCGCGCCAATCCATGCGTATTGGTTGAGCCAGTCCAGCGCCTGTGCTCCTAGAAGTCTGCGATGCGGATGAAGATCTGCTCGGAGAAAGCTGCGAGGCTGGCGCCCATCAGCGGCAGGAAGAGCACGAGCGCCACGAAGATCGCGATGATCTTCGGCACGAAGACCAGCGTCATCTCCTGGATCTGGGTCAGCGCCTGGAAGAAGGCGATGACGAGGCCCACGACGAGCCCGGCGATCATCACCGGCGCGCACATGATGACCGTCGTCCAAAGGGCGTCACGCCCGAAGTCGAGAACCTCCAGGCCATTCATGCCTGTTTCTCCAGTCCAGTTATGGTTTGCGACTGTTAACCCTTGCAAACCAATGGTTAACAAAGGGTAGGCAAAACCTGCCGGGCTGGCTTTCGGGCGCTTTTGGGCGAGTTTTTTCGGGCCGTGTCCAGCGGCCGCTAGCCCGCCAGCGGAATCCTGACCCTCACGCGCAAGCCAGGCTGGTTGTCCTCAAGAAGCAGCTCGCCGCGATGCATGCGGGCGAGCGTCGCGGCCAGAGACAAGCCAAGCCCTGAGCCCGGCGTCGTGCGCGCAGCATCGAGGCGCCCGAACCGCTTCAACGCCGAGGCGCGCTGCTCTTCGGGAATGCCCGGACCACGGTCCGAGACTTCGATCTCCGCGGCGCCTTGATCCTTGCGCACCGCCATGGCGATTGCGCCGCCGTCAGCGCCATGCTTCAGGGCGTTGTCGACGAGATTGGACACGAGCTGCGCCAGGAACTGCGCGTGTCCCTTGACCTTCACTTCGCCCTCGCCCTCGAAGGAAAGCTTCACGCCCAGATCTTCGGCGAGCGGCTGGTGCAGCTCGAAGATGCCGCGGACGACGGGCGCGAGATCGACTTCGGCGAATTGTTCGCGCGCGGCGCCGGCCTCAGCGCGGGCGATGTCGATCATGGCGGAGAAGGAGGAAAGAATCCGGTCGGCCTCGTCCGCCGCCTGGCCCAGCGCCTCGCGCCGCACCAGCTCGTCGAGGTCGGAATCGGCGGCGCGCTGGATCTGCGTCTTGAGGCGCGTCAGCGGCGTGCGGAGGTCATGGCTGAGGCTGTCGGTTACCGTGCGCAGCTCGACCACAAGTATCTCGATCCGCTCCAGCATCTCGTTGAGCGTGACCGCAAGATGGCCGTACTCGTCGCCGCCGGAGCGCACGGGAATGCGCGTTGACAGGTCGCCGGCGACGATAGCGCGCGCGGCCTGGTCGACGTCGCCGATGCGGCTCATGACGATGCGGTTGAGGATGTAGCCCGAGGCGCCCGCGAGTAGCACTGCGGTCAACAGCGCGACGGCGCCTGCTTCCACCAGCGCAGCCTCGAAACCGCGCTGCGCGCGAAAGTCGCGGCCAACCAGCAGGCGCATATTGCCCTGCACCGGAAAGGCGCGGGCGCCGATCTCGATCTGACGGCCCGTGCTGGCGCGGATCAGGCGGAGGTTCACCCAGCTTCCGTCGAGCGGTGCGGTCGTGGGCCAGTCGCGAAGATTGCCGGCGATGGCGCGGCCCTGCGCGTTGGCGAGCAGGTAGACCGCATCGGCATCCTCGCGGGAGCGCTGGCGGATGGCTTCGGCGAGTTCGGCCGGCCCGCCGCTTTCGAAGCTGTCGACCAGGCCGCGCAGCTCGGCCTCGACGACTTCGGCGGTTTCCTGTTCGAGGATGCGCGTGGCGGAGAGATAGGTGAGCGTAAAGGCGGCCGTGATGATGGCAAGCGTCATCAAGGCCGAGAGCCCGATCACACGCGCGCTGAGCGTGCCGATACCCCTGCCCCTTTTTGTCCCCCTGTTCCTGGCCATCAGGTCAGGCCGGCGTCCGGATACGATAGCCTTCGCCTCGCAGGGTTTCGATGAGGGGCTTGTCGCCCGGCGCATCTATCTTGCGACGCAGGCGGGAGATGTGGACGTCGACGACATTGGCCTGGGGCTCGAACTGGTAGTCCCAGACATGACTGAGCAGCATGGTGCGCGTCACAGGCCGGCCGGCGTTTCGCATCATGTATTCGAGTATGGCGTACTCGCGCTGGTGCAGCTCGATCTCGCGTGACCCGCGGAACGCCCGGCGCGCGACGAGGTCGAGGCGCAGGTCGTCGACTTTCAGTTCGATCTGCTCGGCGGCGCGCGGATCGTGCCGGCGCACGATGGCTTCGAGGCGCGCAAGAAGCTCGGAGAAGGCAAATGGCTTCACGAGATAGTCGTCGCCGCCCGCCTTGAGCCCTTCGACGCGGTGGTCGGTCTGGCCCAGCGCGGAAAGAATGATGGCAGGGGTGTTGTTGTGCTCGGCCCGCAGGGTCTTGAGAATGGTGAGGCCGTCCATCTGCGGCAGCATGCGGTCGAGGATGATGGCGTCGTGCTCGCCGTTCAGGGCGTAAGACAGGCCTTCCGGCCCGGTGCGGCAGACGTCCACCGCGTGGCCTTTTTCCTTGAGAGCCTTCTCGATGAAGTCCGCCGTGCGGGCCTCATCCTCGATAACCAGAATGCGCATGGTCATGAGACTATCACTCCCGGCCGCCCCCGGAAGGACCCGCCGGAGGCGGGAGAGAGATCAGGCGCGGCCATCCCGTCTTGCTTGGGGGACGGACGGCGGGACGGCCGCGCCTGCACTTTCCCGGCGGCCTCAGCCCTCCGAGAAAGGAACTCCGATAAAGTAGCGCGTGTCGTTGCGTTCGATCTGCAGCAACACGGCGCTTCGCTTCTGCTTCTTGGCGTCCTCGATTGCCTTCTTCACGGCGTCGGCGGACTTGATCTCGGCCTGGTTGACCATCACCAGCTTGTCGCCGCGCTGGATGCCGGCGTCCTCGGCGGGCGAGTTGACCTTCACGCTGGTGACGAAGATGCCGTCATCGTTCGAGGCGAGGCCGATGCCGAGCTCGTTGAGATTCATCGACGTTGGGCTGGCGCCTGCCGCCGGCGCGTTGTCGGAGACCTTCACTTCGCTCGCATCGGTCGCAAGCCGGGCGATCTTCACATTGACCGTCTGCTGGCGTCCGTCGCGGATGATCTTCACCGGCTTGGTGACGCCGGCCTGGGTGTCAGCCACCGCGCGGGTGAGGTCCTGCAGGTGGGCGATCTCACGATCGCCAAAGGACAGGATGATATCTCGCTCTTTGAGGCCGGCCTTGGCGGCCGGGCTGCCGTCGGTGACCTGGTTCACCAGCGCGCCCTTTGCGGATGCGAGGTTCATGCTCGAGGCGATGTCCGGCGTTACCGGCTGGATGCCGACGCCGAGCCAGCCGCGCTCGACCGAGCCGTGCGTAATGATCTGCTGGACGATGTTCTGCGCGAGTTCGGACGGGATCGAGAAGCCGATGCCGACATTGCCGCCGCTTGGCGAGTAGATCGCCGAGTTGACGCCGATGACCTGACCGGACTGATCGAACAGCGGACCACCCGAGTTGCCCCGGTTGATGGGCGCATCGACCTGGATGTAGTCGTCATACGACTGGCCGAGGCTGCGGCCTCGCGCCGAGACGATGCCGGCGGTCACGGTGTTGCCGAGACCGAAGGGAGAGCCCACGGCGAAGATGTTGTCGCCCGGGCGCGCCCGGTTGCTGTCGCCCCAGGAGAGCGCAGCCGGAAGACCGGAACCTTCCACCTTGATGACGGCGAGGTCGGTCTTGGGGTCGGTGCCGACCAGCGTCGCGGCCATCTCGCGCCCGTCATTGAGGATCACGGTCATGCGCTTAGCGTCATCGACGACGTGGTTGTTGGTGACGATGTACCCGCCCTGGATGACAAAGCCGGAGCCCGAGCCCCTGCGGTCAGGCAGCTCGCCCTGGAACTGTCCCTGGCCCTGGCCCTGCGGGAAGCCGCGGAAGAAATCCTGGAATGGCGTGCCCTCGAACGGGTTGGCGCCGCCTGGACCCGATAGCGTGCCTCCCTCATTTGGAGCGCGCACTTCGATCTTCACGACCGATGGGGAGACCTTCTCCACCAGGTCGGCGAGGTTCGGAACCGTCCCCCAGCGCGCCTGCTGGGCTACGGCCGGCGCGGCAAGCTGCGCCACGACGGGGGCGACGACCGAAGCAGCAGCCTGGCTGGAATGGCCGCCAGAGAAGAAAGCGTAGGAAGGAGCTGCCGCCAGGGCGAGCGCCGACAGGCTCGCGCCTGCGATCAACCCGCCAGCAGCCCCCAGCATCGTGCCTCGTTTCATTAGTATCTATCTCCGTGCCGGCGGGTGGGAAACCCGTGCGGACTTTGTTGCTGACCAGAAACTCCGGTCCAATGAAACGGGTCTGACCCGAACATTAACTCGGCGACATGCACTCACTTGCCCAGGAAATATGGAGTCATTTGGGCGGAGAACCACCCACACGCCTCACGGAATTGGCAGCCGGGTCAGCGTCAGAGCGCTACGACTTGAAGCCGTTCTTCAAATGCGCCCCGTCGCAGAAGGGCTTCGTCTTCGACCCGCCGCAGCGGCAGAGCATCGCCGTCTGCACCCGTGCGACGACGCGCCCCGTCCCCGCCGTGATCTCCAGATTGCCCCGTACTTTCAGCGGGCCGTCGGTCTGCGGATCGATCACCAGCGGCCCGTCACGCACAGCCAGCATGTCGGCCTTCCCGGTCGGCGGCTCGCCAGAGGCATCGAAATGCACGTCATGATGCGAGCCGTCGCAGAACGGCTTGTTCTTCGAGGCGCCGCACCGGCACAGCGTCATTCGGTAGCCAACACGCTTGCCGTCGAGCACGATATCGCCGCGCACGGCATAAGGCCCGCCCTCGCGGATCGCCGCAAGATTGACGGGCGGCGGCGCCTCCTCGGGACGTCCATCACTGCGGCGATAGCGGATGGCGCCGGACGGGCACGCCTCGGCGATCGCGACCAGCTTCTCCGCATCCATCGCATTGGGGTGGATCCACGGGCCCTCGACATTGGCGAGAAACACGTTCGGCGCGCCAGTCACGCAGAAGCGTGCGTGAATGCACTTCTTCCCTTCGAAGTCGATTGCGACGGCATCGCCGAGGACTGTCTCGATGCCGTTCGCGTTGCTGGCCTCCTTGGCTCCAGCGGCTGCCGGCTTCGAAGCAGGCGCTGATGCGGGAGCGGCCTCGACGGCGGACGAGAACTGCGCCGCTGCGTTCCTCGCGAGATCATCCAGCAGTTTGGCCGCGCCCTGCGCGCGCTTGTCGCCGCCCTTGGCCAGATCGCGCGCAGCGGAAGCAAGCTCCGCGAGCCGTTCAATGAAGAATGTCCGCGCTGCCTGTCCCTGAGCGAAAGGCGCAGAATCGCGCAGCGCGGTGAAGCTCATGCCCGCATAGCAGCTCGGATTCGACGGTCCGGCCGGCAGTCTCGCCGCACGCTCGCCAAGCAGAGCCATCGCCCGCATCAGCGCAATGCCGAGATCGACCGCGAGGCCTTTCTCCGGATGCGGCGCCTTCACGGCGTAGGAATAGGCCAGCAGGCGCAGCATCAGCTGATAGCAGGAGTTTGCGAGATCGACGGTGGCGATCGAGTCCTGATTCTCCAGCCATACTCTTCCCTCGGGATTCGGCGGGCGGCGCAGCACGGGGTTCACCGCCGCAGGCCAGGCCGGCCGGAAATCCGGGTTCACAACTTTGAGCTTCTCATACTCGTCGCGGATCGACCGGAACTTGCAGAAGTGGGACTCGGTCACCTCCTCGCTCGCGCCCTCGCCCTGTGTGACGATCGCGTCGAAGGCCTGCTGCGCCGTCTTGAGGCAGATGACCGGCTTCACCCCGTTGAGGTCGATCTGCCCTGGCCCGAGCTGCAGGTCGCGGTCGCCCGAGAACGCCTCGCTCTCTCCCACGCGGGCTGACAGGTTGCGCAACGCATCGCCGAGACCATGATAGAAGACGCCGACCGTGTCGTAGTCGGCCCCCATCGGCGTCAGCCGCGCCGCGCTCGCGCCGCGCCGGAAGTTCTTGAGGCCCTCGAAGCCATCGCCCTCCGGCTCATGCGAGTCTAGCGGTCGTTCGAGATAGATGAAGTGTTGCAGCACGTCGGGATTGAACGGCGCCAGCTTCACCACGATGCCTGCCGGCAGATAGCCCGGATCGAGCGGGAAGTTGCCGCGACCGAAGCGCGGCTGTCCGCCCAGCGCGACGGTGATGTTCCACACGGCGGCCAGATGTCCCATCTCGTCGATCGCGACATCGATGATCGTCCGCCGCCAGCGCGTGACCGCGTCCAGCTCCGCCGCGCTCAGCCCCTCGCCTTCCGACTTCAGGCTGAAGGCGGCGTAAAGGTAGGTGCACATCAGGTTATGCTCGAGCTCGGCCGCCTCGTAGAGCGAGTGGATGAGCTGCTCGCGGCTGACGACGCCGCCGGAAATACCGTCCACCATGCCGGTCATCCTCCGTCTTTGAAACAGAGACTATGTCCGTCGCGCCGTCGCGGCTACCCATCCTCGTGGTTCGACTGGCGCGAGCTTCTCTCGCTACTGACGACGAGGGCTCTTTCAGGGATCGCGGCGGCTGCATAACCCCTGTGGTTAGCAGGGCTGAATGGCCGTCCTTCAAACGCGAGGGCGACGCACACAGAACGAGCGCCTAACCGGCCGCCCGTTCGTCAGGCCAGCCGCCTGCCGGAGGCTGATCGAACAGGCTTGGGGGAATGTATTCTTCCCGGAACCACGGATTCTTCTTGCGGTCGAAGCAATCCCGCATCCAGTCGACCACGGTCCGGATCCGCGGCACGCGCCGGGCGGTCTCATGATAGCTGAGCCAGACCTTGACCGAAGCCAGCGGCGGGATGGGCAAAGCGGCCAGCCGGCTGTCCAGCCGGGCGGCGTAGCTGGGCATAACTGATATTCCGGCGCCGGACGCCGTTGCCTGCAAAAGGGCCGCAGACGTGTCAGTCACGATGGCTGGCTCAACCAGTGCTGCGATCTGGCTTGTCTTTTCCTTCCAGCCCGGCGTCTCGACATAAAGCGAGTGGTTCAACACCCGGTGGTTGGCGACATCGAGCGGACCCGAGGGCGCGCCGTAGGTGTCGAGATAGTCCCGGCTGGAGAACACACAATAGTGAAGCGTGGCCAGCGGGAAGGAGATCAGCTCCGCCTGCCTGGGCTGTTCGAAGGAAACGACGACATCCGCATACCCCGGTCCCGCCTTGGGCAGATAGCGGTCCGACAGGATGGAAAGGCGCAGCCCGGGGTTCTCCGAAAGGAACCCCGAAACGCTGGGCATGATGCAGTAAGCAAGCAACCCGTCGTTCGACCACACTTTGACTTCGCCGTGCGGCCTTGTCTCAAGTCCTTTGAGCGTGTTCTCGAGCGACTGACTTGCCCGCATCATGGTCGTGACATGGTCGAGCGCTTCGACGCCCGCCTCTGTCAGCTGAATTCCTGTCGGGGAACGTTCAAGAAGACGCGCGCCAAGTCTTAACTCAAGCTGGCCAAGGCGCTTCGAGATCGCAGATTGGGTCACGCCAAGCTGGTCGGCTGCGGCATTCATCGAACCGGCGGTGGCCACTGCATAAAAGGTGCGCAGGTCTGACCAATCGACCACCTCGCGGATTGACCGTTCCCCTCCCTTGTCCGCGGTCATACCCGTTCTGCCCTAATCGCCGAAGCGGCGTCGCCCAGTTTGTGATGAAAGGTTATAGAGACATTAACGAAAGAAGTCGTGGGATGAAGTGGGGGGGCAGCACATTTGACGCACACTTTGCGTTGCAATCCCTTGGCGGCGATCGTCTCCACGCAAAATACCAGCCAGGCGCATCCGAGGCGATGATGGCCTCCGTGCGGTTGGTGCGCCCCGAAAATACCCAGGACTTTGCTGACGTTCACACCCTCGCCGTAGCGGAACTTGGGGAAGGGCTCGCCTCGCTCGAAGAGATCCAGCGTGTCGACGGGCTGACCAACGCGGCCATCTGGGTGGTCAGGCGTCACGGGGCCGTCACTGGCTTTCTTGCCCCTCTCGCTTTGACCAAGCTGGGCCGCGATGCGCTGATCGAGGACTCGTTCGACGCCGCCCACATCGAACAGAGCTGGGTGGCCCGCATGGGCCTGCCGCTCGCCGGCTTTTACTGCTGGTGCTACGCCGGCAAGGACCAGGTGACCCGCGGCCTGCTGGTGCTCGCGCTGCGCACTCTGATCGACAAGCATTTCCCCGACCTGCCCTTCTTCGGCCGAGACTCGACCGAAGCGGGCGTCAGGATCATGCGTCACCTCGGCTTCGCGCCCTTCGATGGTACGCCGCACCTGTTCTGGCGCTGCTGCTCGGTTATGGATGAAGCTGCATGATGTCGGTCCAGAACAACCACAAGCGCAACGACCTTGCCGTGGAGGTGGTGCGCGATCTCAACGACTTCATGAAGGTCGTTGCCGTGCGTTCGTCCGTGTTCCTCGCGGAGCAGGATTGCCCGTATGACGAGGAGTTCGACAACAACGACCTCTCCGCCTGCCACCTGATCGCCTACCTGCGCGGGGAGCCGGTGGCGACCCTGCGCATCCGCTGGTTCGCCAACTTCGCCAAGATCGAGCGCGTGTGCGTAATGAAGCACGTGCGCGGCGGCTCGCTGGTCAAGCTGATGATCGAGACTGCCGTCGAAGTTATCAGCCGCAAAGGCTATCTGCACGTGCTCGGCTACATCCAGAAGCGGCTTGTGCCGTTCTGGAAACAGCTCGGTTTCACACCTCGTGAAGGCCGCGAGGGTTTCCGTTTCTCGGATTACGACTATGTCGAGTGCTCGAGAACCCTGGAACCGAGGGCGGACGCCTTGAACATCGATGCCGATCCCTACGTGCTGATGCGCCCCGAGGGCGACTGGGACCACGAGAGTGTTCTCGACCGCTCGGCGATCCGGCCGGCCGTTGCGTGACGCCATGGATCCGCTTCCCGCCCGGCTCCTGTGCATCGACCTCCAGGTCGACCCCGCGTTCGGACTGGAGCCGGACGCGAAGGCCATCTTCGGCGCACGCCAGATTCTGACCATGGGCCGGCGCCTTGGCTGGACGATCGCGCACGCGCGGCGCCGGGCGCCGAACACGCCCTCCAACGATCATGGCGATGGGCGCGTCGGCGCCATGCGGCCGCTGATGTCGGAACGGGTATTCTTCCGCACTCAGCGCTCGATCGCGGATTCTCCGGGTATTGTGAAACTGCTGGAAGACTGGCGGGGCGAGACGGTGTTCGTCGCATCGTTCGACCAGGTTGCGCTGCTCTCCTGCCTGCTCGCCTGCTATGAGCATGGGCCGCGCGTTGTTCTGGTTGAGGATGTGCTCTCGATGCACGCGCTCAGCGGCAAGACCTCGATCGATGCTTTCCGCACCGCCGCCTGGCATCTCGCCGCCGGCGCCACCAGCATTTCCTGCATTGTCGCGGAGATCGACCACCGCCTCGGCTCGCAGACGATGCCCCTTTCCTCGGCGGTTGGCGCAAGCCCCTGACCCATGGCAGTCTCGTCCCCATAAAAGAAACGACACGGGGATGGATATGGCTCGACTGGCGCACTGCCTTGCCGCTGCGGCCTTTCTGCTGGGCGGGTGCGCGGGCATGACCTCCGCCGGCGGCTTCACCCCTCGCCTCACGACGCCGCGGCTCGACGTCGTCGACCCAGCGAACATCACCGAAGCCCAGCGCGACATGCTCGGCAGCCGCGCCAATCTCAACATCTACCGCACGCTGGCCCACCATCCCGATCTCTACAATCGATGGTCGCCGCTTGGGCAGTTTATCCTCAACGGGTCGAGCATCTCGCCGCGCCATCGCGAGATCGCGATGCTGCGCATGGGCTGGCTCTGCCAGTCGCCGTACGAATGGTCGCAGCACGCACGCATCGCCAAGGCCTCGGCCGGAATGACCGACGCCGAAATTCGCGCGATCGCGGAAGGTCCCGACGCCGCCGGCTGGTCGGACATCGACCGCGCCGTCATCTCAATGGCGGACGAGCTGCGCTATGATGCGATGATCTCCGACAGGACTTGGGCCGAATTGCGCAAGACCTATTCCGACAAGCAGGTGATGGAGCTGCTCTTCACCTCGGCTCAGTACCAGCTCGTCTCCATGGCGCTCAACACGCTGGGCATCCAGATCGAGCCGACCGCCGTTGACTTCATGCCGATCGACCTGCCGAAGCCCGCTCCCGCCTCGCGCGCAACGGGGCGGCGCCTCTCGACGCCCCGCATCGCACCGATCGAGCCGGCGACGCCGGAGCAGCGCGCCCTCGTCGCCGCGCAGATGCGGCCCGACGGCACTGTGCTCAACCTCTACAAGACCCTGCTGAACCACCCGGCGCTGTACGCGCCGCGCGCCCGCTTCGGCTCTTACCTCCAGCGCGACAGCATGCTCGATCCGGTGACACGCGAACTGGCCATCATGCGCACGGCCTACAATATCGGCGCGGCCTATGAATGGGCGCACCATGTGGAGTACGCGAAGGCCGCCGGATTCAGCGATGACGACATCGCCCGCATAGCCCGCGGGCCCTCCGCCGCGGGCTGGACGCCCAAGCAGCGCGCCGTGCTGCAGGCTGCCGACGAGCTCCGCCGCGAGGCTTTCGTGTCTGACGCCACCTGGAGCGCGCTTGCCGGGCATTTCAGCATGAAGGAGCGCATCGAGATCGTCTATACGGTCGGCGGCTATGCGATGACCGGCCTTGCGATCAATTCATTCGGCATCCAGGTCGAACCCGGCTATCCGGCAATGCCGCGCTGATCTGGAGACCCGCACCGTGAATTTCCGTCTTGCGTCCGCCGCCGCCATCATCGCCCTGCTTGCCGCGTGCACGCCCCAGCCCGAAACAGATGGCGCGACCGCCTCCGCGCCCGCCGCTCCGCCAGCAGCTGACATTGCAGCGCCTGCGCCCGATCCTGCCGCCGCTGCACCGAATACCAGCGACACGCTCAGCAACGCCCCGCCCGCTGATGCCGCCGCCACGCCGGCCGCGCCCCCGGCGCCCGCCGCAGCAGCGCCTGCCGAGATCGCCGCCGGTCGCGCCGCTTATGCCCGCACCTGCGCCTTGTGCCACGGCCCGGCCGGTCAGGGCACGGCGATGGGCGTCGCGCTCACGACAAGGGATCCAGTCGCCATCGCCGAAAAGATCACCAAAGGCGGCGAGAAGATGCCGCCCATGGCCAGCATGCTGCAGGCCGAAGAGATCGACGACATCTCGAAGTTCGTTGCAGCTGGACTGCCGCAGTAAGCCGCCTCTCCCCAAGAGCGGAAGTCTCGACCAGGACGAAGGGGCCGCGCCTGCCCGGTCGCGCCGCGCCACATGAGGGGACGCCATGATGATCCGCCGTTCGTTCGGCCTGGCGGCCTTGGGTTTCGCGCTCGCTTCCTGCGCTCCCGTCCCGGCAGCGCCTGCCGCCAACACGGACAGCGTCGCCAATGGCGAATGGGTGACCTGGGGCGGCGACGCCGGCTTCCAGCGCTATTCGCCGCTCGACCAGATCAACGCCGACAATGCGAAGACGCTTGAGGTCGCCTGGCGCTGGAAGGCGCTGCCCTTCAGCGACCGGCCGGATGGGAACCTGAAAGCAACGCCGCTCTATATCGACGGCGTTCTCTACACGCCCTCGGGCGTCAACCAGGCGGTCGCTCTCGATCCGGAAACCGGCGCGGAGATCTGGCGCTTCAGCCCCGATCCCGCGGATATCGGCGGCCGCGCCGCATCCGTCTCCAGCCGCGCGCTCGCCTACTGGACCGACGGGACCGCTAAGCGGCTGTTCCACAACACGCCCGACGGCCGCCTGATCTCGATCGACGCGACAACCGGCAAGGCCGACACCGCCTTTGGAGCCAACGGCTATGTGCTGCTGAAGGAACAGCTGCGCCCGGACGGCCAGGCCGCGCCCTTTGTCGGTTCGTCCTCGCCTGCAACGGTCGTTGGGGACGTCGTGATCGCGCAGATCGTCGCCGACATCACCGCGCCCAACAAGGAAGCGACCCCCGGCCACATCCGCGGTTACGACGTGCGCACCGGCAAGTTGCTCTGGACCTTCCACACCATCCCGCAGGCAGGCGAGTTCGGAAACGACGCCTGGGAAGAGAACAGCTGGCAATACACCGGCAATGCAGGCGTCTGGTCGATGATGAGCGCCGATCCGGAGCTCGGCTATGTCTATCTCCCGGTCGAGACGCCGACGCACGATTTCTACGGCGGCCAGCGCAAGGGCGACAACCTGTTCGCCGAAAGCATCGTTTGCTTGAACGCCAGGACGGGCGAGCGCGTCTGGCACTTCCAGATCGTGCACCACGGCGTGTGGGACTATGACCCGCCCGCGGCCCCGATTCTCCACGACATCGTCAAGGACGGCAAAACCATCAAGGCCGTCACCCAGCTCACCAAGCAGGGCATGAGCTTCGTGTTCGACCGCGTCACCGGCGAACCCGTCTGGCCGATCGAGGAGCGCGCCGTTCCCCAGCTTCCGGTCAACGGCATCGACGTAAAGGGCGAGAAACTCTCTCCGACACAACCCTTTCCCGCCCGGCCGGCGCCCTATGTCCAGCTCGGCTACAGCGAGGACGGCCTCATCGACTTCACACCCGCGCTGCGCGCCGAAGCCTTGAAGATCGCCAGCCGCTATGTGCGCGGGCCGATGTACACGCCGACGACGCCGGTGATCGAAGACGGTACGCAGGGCACATGGGTGCAACCCGGCTATGGCGGCGGCTCAAACTGGAATGGCGGCGCCGTAGATCCTGCCACAAACATGATGTACGTGCCCAATCGCAACACGGCCTATGTCGCCTCGCTTACCAGGGCCGACCCCAAGGTCACCAACTGGAACTACATCCGCGCGCCTACGGGCGGAATACCGGGACCGCAGGGCCTGCCGATCGTGAAGCCGCCCTACTCCTTCATCACCGCCACCGACATGAATCGCGGCGAACACGTCTGGACGAAAGCCATCGGCTCGGCGCCGGGCGAGATCCGCAACCATCCGGCGCTGAAGGGTCTCAAGCTTGACTGGGATGCGATGGGGCAGCCCAACATTCGTCCGTCGCCCCTTGTCACCGGGACGCTGATGTTCATGGCCGAAGCGGGCAACCTTTCCGGCGATCCTGGCGGACCGATGTTCCGCGCCTATGACAAGACCACCGGCGAGGTGAAGGCCGAGATCGCGCTGCCCGACAAGGCGTCCGGCGCGCCGATGACCTATCTGCACAAGGGGCGGCAATACATCGTCATCGCCGTGGCGACACAGGACCATCCGGCTGAACTCGTCGCCCTCGCCCTGCCCGATCCCAACAAGCCCGCGCAGGTTGCAGCCGCAGATTCGCGTGCGACTACCTCTCCGGCTCAAGCTGCATCTGCTCCTGCGCCGATCTCCCCTCCTGCGCCTGTTGCAACGCCAGCAGAGATCTCCAACGGTCAGGCCGTCTACGCACGCGCATGCGTGATGTGCCATGGCCCGGGCGGCGCAGGCGTTCCCGGCGGACCTCCCAGGCTCACGGGCCACACCGACATAGCCGCGATGAAGCGCTTCATCGCCGGCGGCGGGGCTCAGATGCCGCCCATGGCCAACCTGCTGACCGCCGAAGAGATCGACGACGCCGCGAAGTTCGTGGCGGCCGGATTGCCGGAGTAGGCGCGCCCGCGCGTTCGCCAGCACGCTCTTCCGCATCGCCGCGAGCAAATCGTTCGACCGCTGCGCGCCCGCCATCGCACTCGAGACAGCCATCTCGGTCCGCTGGAAAGCCGACAACCACGAACATGCTGGCCGCGCGTTCGTGACGGGGCGTCCGCTGCAAGTGCCGAGTTTTCACCGCGGAAGACCCCTCATGACGCCGGCGCAAACCGCCGGCGTTACCTTTATTCCCAGCATATTCCGGCCGAATCTGCCGGGCCCGCTTGGCGGCGGCCCCCGCTTTCGGGCATGAAGGGCGTCGATGTCGAAACTGTATTTCTCCTACGCCGCAATGAACGCGGGCAAATCGACCGTCCTCTTGCAGGCCGCGCACAACTATATGGAGCGCGGGATGCGGACGCTGATGTTCACCTCAGCGCTCTACGCCAAGGCGGAAGACGGCCGCATTACCTCGCGCATCGGCATCAACAGCCCGGCCGAACTCTATTCGGAGACCGATGATCTCCACGCCCGGATCAAGCAGGAGCACCGCAAGGCGAAGGTAAGCTGCGTCTTCGTCGACGAGGCGCAGTTCCTGACGAAGCAACAGGTCTGGCAGCTCGCCCGGATCGCCGACCGGCTCGACATCCCGGTGCTGTGCTATGGCCTGCGCACCGATTTCCGGGGCGAACTCTTCCCGGGCTCGGCGGAGTTGCTCGCAATCGCCGACAACCTCCGCGAGATTCGCACCATCTGCCACTGCGGGCGCAAGGCGACGATGGTCGTGCGTCGCGCCGCCGATGGCCGCGCCGTCACGTCGGGCGCCCAGATCGGCATCGAGAAGTCGATGTACCTCTCGCTCTGCCGCCTGCACTGGGAAGAAGAGACCGGCAGCTGGCCCGCCGCCAGGCCGAAGGCCAAGCCCACATTGAAAGCCGTCGCGAAGAAGCAGACGCCGGAAAAGCGCAAGAACCCGTCGAAAGCTCCGCTCCGCATCGCCGCCGCCCGCACCAAGGCGCCCCCGCGCACGCGACGCTAGCGGAACACCGCGCTCGCCCGTCCCCACGCCGGGAACAGGTCGGGCCAGGTTTCCGCCCGGCGAAAAACCCAGGGCGCCGATCCGACTATGCCGTCGCAATGGCGCAGCGTACGCGCCGTCACGCCCGATATCGCTGCAACCTGTTTGACTGTCAGGTGCTTGGTGGGCCCGTTCTGCGCCCTCGCGGCGCGTCAAGGTCAACAGCAGGACGCAGAATTTTCAGCTCAGACGTAAGCGGCGATCGAACGCGCCACCTTGCCGTGCTTTCCGAACACGAACGTCTCCGCGACGTATTGCGAGCGCTCGTTGGTGTAGAGGATGGTGAGTGCATCCGACCCTGGCAGCACCTGGTCGATCTCGAAGAACAGGTCGCGCAGCCGGCCCAGCGCCTTGCCCCAGTAGTCGCGCAATTCCGCCTTGCCGGATACGCTGTCGACATCGCGGCCGGTGACCATCCGGATGCGCGGCGAATGGAACACCACGTCCTCCGCATAGTGCGACAGGATCGCCTCGAGATCGTGATCGTTCCACGCCTTCACCCAGTCGCGCGCGAAGCCCTGCGCGAAATCAGCGTCCATGATCTGTCCTCATTTAAGGAAGGGGTCGTCCCTGCAGCTGGCGTAAAGCACGAGATTCACATCCTGCGCCCGGCCGGCCGTGCCGATCTCGTCGAGCGAGATAGCGTGAGTCGGCAGCCACCTTGCATCCTGCTCGGGATAGTCCCCCATCATCCAGTAGACCACGCGCCTGTGCTGGATGCCGTGCCCGCCGACATAGATCAGCGAGGCGTCAGCCCCGGCCGATGCCTCCGCAAACTCCGCCATCGCCTTGCGCGCCGCCGCCGCGTTGTTGTCGAACACCAGCGTCGTCTCGAAGCCGGCCTGCTTCAGCGCCTCCGGCACGCGCTGCGCATCGAACGCCGCGCCCGGCAGGGAATAGACGCCCCCCGACTTCGAATAGTCCGCATTGATCAGCACCAGCGCTACGCGCTTCTTCGAGGTATCGTCGATCCGCCATTTCGGATCAGGAAGCGATCTGGGCAATTGAGCCTGCTGCCAGCCGCGGCTGTAGCGGGCGTTGGCCGCCGACAGCTGCGCCCCGAATTCCGCCAGCGTCCGCGGGTTTTCTCTAAGGACGGCGACCAGAGCGCTGGCGAACGGATTGCCGCCGAGCGCATCGCGATCGCTCGTCAGCCGCGCCGCCTGCCCGGCATAATAGACCAGCGGCTTGGGCGGCGTCAGCGCGGTCTGGGCGGCGGACATGCCCGCGAGCGCAGCCGCGGCCGCAAGCGCAAGGCATGAACGCCGCCAGATCATTTCAGCCTCAGAACTTCAGCACCTTCACATAGCGAACCTGCGGCAGCGCCTTGATTGCCGCAAGCGTCTTTTCCGGCACGTCCTGGTCGACGCCGACGATGGCGATGGCGTCGCCGCCCGCCGCTTCGCGGCCCAGGTTGAACGTCGCGATGTTCACCTTCGCCTCGCCCAGCAGGCCGGCCATGGCGCCGATGAAGCCCGGCTTGTCCGAGTTGTTGATGAACAGCATGTAGGGCTGGAAGTCCGCTTCCAGTTTCATGCCTTTCACTTCGACGATGCGCGACTGGCCGCCCACGAGGGCGCCGGCGACCGAGCGCCACTTGCCCTCCACCTTCACCTTGATGCGGATCAGGCTGTCATAGATCGGGCTGGCGTCGTTGGTGGATTCCTTCAAGCTGCCGCCGCGCTCCTGCAGGATGGCGGGCGCCGAGACCATGTTCACCTCGGCCAGGAACGGCCGCAGCAGCCCGGCGAGCGCCGCAGACGTCAGCGGCTTGCGGTTGAGCTGCGTGACGGCGCCCTCATACTCGATCTCGACTTCATTGAGCCCGCCATCGGCCACCTGCCCCGCGAACTGGCCCAGCCTCTCGGCCAGCGCCACGAACGGCTTGAGGCGCGGCGCTTCTTCCGCGGTGACGCTCGGCGTGTTCAGCGCGTTGGAGACTGCGCCGGTCAGCAGGTAGTCGGCCATCTGCTCGGCGACCTGGAAGGCGACATTGTCCTGCGCCTCGACGGTGGAGGCGCCGAGGTGAGGCGTGGCGATAAAGTTCGGCGCGCCGAACAGCACATTGGTCTTCGCCGGCTCCTCAAGGAACACGTCGAACGCCGCCGCGCCAATATGTCCGCTCTCGAGCCCCGCCCGCACCGCCGCCTCGTCCGCAAGCCCGCCGCGCGCGCAGTTGACCAGGATCACGCCCTTCTTGGTCTTCTTGAGGTTTTCCGCCGACAGGATGTTCTTCGTCTGGTCGGTCAGCGGCGTGTGCAGCGTGATGATGTCGGCGCGGGCAAGCAGCTCGTCCAGCTCCACTTTTTCCACGCCGATCTGCTGCGCCCGATCCGCCGTCAGGAACGGATCGTACGCCACCACCTTCATCTTCAGGCCTAGCGCCCGGTCCGCCACGATCGATCCGATATTGCCGGCGCCGATCAGACCGAGCGTCTTCGCGAACAGCTCGACGCCGATATAGTCCTTCTTCGGCCACTCGCCCGCCTGCGTGCGGGTCGAGGCCGACGGGATCTGCCGCGCCGCCGCGAACATCATGGCGATCGCATGTTCCGCCGTCGTGATGGCGTTGCCGAACGGCGTGTTCATGACGATTACGCCCTTGGCCGTCGCCGCCTTCACGTCGACATTGTCGACCCCGATGCCTGCCCGGCCGATGACTTTCAGCTTCGTCCCCGCGGCGATCACATCCTTGTCCGGCTTGCATGCCGAGCGAACCGCAAGCCCGTCATACTGGCCTATGATCTTGATCAGCTCGTCCTTCTTGAGCCCGACCTTCATGTCGACCTCGATCCCGCGGTTGCGGAAAATATCAGCGGCGCCGGGCGCGAGATCGTCGGCGATAAGAACCTTTGTCTTGGTGGTCATTGGGCGGTCTCCTGAAGGTCGATCCTGCTGGGCGAGCCACTGCGCGCGCGAGAGCCTGTGAATGAGGCAATCGTCCTCGTCGTGGAAAATCTGGCGATGGGTCGGCACGAAGCCGAGGCGCTGGTAGAATTTGTGAGCGCGGGCGTTGGAGTTGAGCGGGTCTATGATGATTTCGGCGACGGCGGGGTCGGCGAAGCAGCGCTCGAAGGCCAGCCGCATCATCCGCTCGCCAAAGCGTTTGCCAAGGTCGGCCGGGTCGCCGATCCAGATATCCAGCGCGCGCAGACCCGGTTCAATCGCACCCCAGTAATGCGTCGGCTCCAGGTGCGGATCGCACATCTGCATCGCGCCGATCGGGCGACCTTCGGCCTCGGCGATCCAATACTCCCACACGCCGGGATCGTACATCGCCAGCTCCTCGGCCCAATCGTGATGATCCGGGGCGACGATCGCGTCGGTGTCGTCAGTGGTTGCAGAGATGACATGGGGCTCGCGGTCCCATCGCTCCAGCGTCGGGATGTCGGCCGGGCCTGCAAGGCGGAGGATCACCTTAGACATGCCCGCCCGTCCCATCGCCCGCGGCGCGCCATTGGCGCCGGCGATTGACAGCCATCTTGGCGTCGACCTCGGCGGCGAGGTCCTTGCCAAGCAGCGCGGCGAGGCGATGCAGGAGGATCGCGACATCGGCCGCCTCCCTGCCGGCTTCATCGCGATCGTTCTCGGCGATAGCCTGCTCGAGTTCGTCGAGCTCCCCCCGCGCGCGGGCGACTAGGGCGGAGAGGGCCGCGACCTTGCCAAAGGCGGCATCGCCCCACTCGCAGATCGTCTTGCTGGTTTCAACGGGCATCCCGCCCTCCACATTTGTCATCCCGGAAGCGCGAAGCGCTATCCGGGACCCATTCATCAGCTTGCTCAAGTCGACGAATGGGTCCCGGCTCTCCGCTTCGCTGCGGCCGGGATGACAGCTAGTTGAGCTCCGCCGCCGCCTCGGCAAACGCCCAGTCGAGCCACGGCGTCAGCTTTTCGAGGTCGGCCGCATCCACCGTCGCCCCGCACCAGATGCGCAGGCCCGGAGGCGCCGCCTTGTAGCCGCCGATGTCGTAGGCCGCGTTCTCTTTCTCCAGAAGCCCCGTGAACTTCTTCACGAACTCCTGCTGGCCTTTTTCATCCAGCTTAGTCACGCGCGGATCGACGATCGAGAACGTGACCGACGTGTTGGAGCGGGTCTTGTCATCGGCCGCGAGGAATTCCACCCACGGCGTCTTCGCAACCCATTTCGCCAGCACGCCAAGGTTGGCGTCCGACCGCTTGTACAGCGCCTCGACGCCTCCCAGTCCCTCGACCCAGCCCAGCGCGTCGAGATAGTCCTCGACCGCCAGCATGGACGGCGTGTTGATCGTCTCGCCCTCGAAAATGCCTTCGGTCACCGCCCCGCCCTTGGCCATGCGGAACAGTTTCGGCATCGGCCATTTCGGCGTGTAGGTCTTCAGGCGCTCGATGGCCCGCGGAGACAGGATCAGCATCCCGTGCGCGCCTTCCCCGCCGAGCACCTTCTGCCAGGAATAGGTCAGCACATCGATCTTCGCCCAGTCGATCGGCATGGCGAACACGGCCGAGGTCGCATCACAGAAGGTCAGCCCCTCGCGATCCGCCGCGATCCAGTCCGCGTTCGGAACCTTCACGCCCGACGTCGTGCCGTTCCACGTAAAGACGATGTCCGCGTCCTTCCGGGCCTTCGACAGATCCGGCAGCTGGCCATAGCCAGCCTTGTGCGTCGTCGCATCGACCTTCAGCTGCTTGGTGATGTCCGTCACCCAGTCCTCGCCGAAGCTTTCGAACGCGAACACATCCACCGGGCGCGCACCCAGCATCGACCAGAAAGCGGCCTCGATCGCGCCTGTGTCCGAGCCCGGCATGATGCCGATGCGATAATCCGCGGGAATCTTCAGCACGCTACGCGTCTTGTCGATCGCGAGCTTGAGACGCGCCTTGCCGAGCTTGGAACGGTGCGACCGTCCCAGCGAGTCCAGCTTCAGGTTGTCGGGGCTCCAGCCCGGCCGTTTGGCGCAAGGTCCGGAAGAAAAGTGTGCCCTATCTGGCTTATTGGCAGGGCGCACGGCCGGTTTGGCGGCGATCGTCATTGCGATGTCTCCCATCCTTACAGATGGACTGGTCGCCGTTGGGGGCGACTGGCCCGGCGCGGATATGGCCTCGAATCCCTTGCTCGTCAATGACGCCCCACTGGATGCAGGTCATTCCGCGCCCTCGTTTCTCGATCTGTGAGGAGTCGGCTTTTGATCGGCGTCAACGCTTCCCGCTGGCGGCGGCGCGAAATGCAATGATCAACTGAAGGAGGCTGTCATGACCGTAAAGGAAGTTTCCCGCCCCGCCACTACGCTAGTTGCGGCCAAACCGGCGCCGCTGCCCCGCAGGCTGAGCCCGTTCGATCTTCTGCAGACCGAGATCGATCGCGTATTCGACGCCTTCAATGGCTGGCCGCCGGCCTTCACCGAACGGGCCTTCTCACCCAGCATGGAAGTCGTGGAAACCGACAACGCCGTTGAGGTTTCGACCGAACTGCCGGGGATGGATGAGAAGGATGTCGAGATCAGCGTCTCGGACAATGTGCTGACAATCCGCGGCGAGAAGAAATTCGAGAAGGACGAAAAGAAGAAGAACTACCGCCTGGTCGAGCGCAGCTATGGCTCGTTCGAGCGCTCGGTCGCCCTGCCACAGGGTGTCGATGCATCCAGGGTCAAGGCGAAGATGACAAAGGGCGTTCTCAAAGTCGAAGTGCCGAAGCCGGCCGCGGCCAAGGCTCAACAGGTGAAGATCAACGCCGAATAGTCTCGCTCGGGACAGCCTGTAGCCGGCTGGCCTGTTTGGTCGGCCAATACCAGCTTACGCCTCGCGCCATTCACTCTGGCGCGAGGCGCCTGCCTGTCGACTGATCGAAGAGCGCTGCTCATGGCTGGCGCGGCTGTCCGCTGGCGCCTCCAATCGATCATTCAAGCCATAGTCGCGCGCGACATGGGCTATGCGCAGGCGGTAGTCGCGCAATATGCCTGCGCAGCCCGCGGCCTGCGCCTGCCTGTGCTCTTGCATATTGCGCCACTGCTTCACCGCCGTCTCGTGATCCCAGAACGACAGCGAGATGTACTTTCCCGGCTGCGACAGGCTCTCGAACCGCTCAACCGAAATGAACCCCTCGATCCCCTCGAGCAACGGTCGAAGGTCGGCGGCGATACTGAGATAGTCCCCGGCTCGTCCCTCCTCCGGCTCCACCTCGAAGATCACCGCGATCATGCGAACGGCCCCGACGCGATCTTCATGAAGATACGATCCTCGCTGCGGATGAAGCGATGCTTCTTCGCGAACTCGATATTCTCGCGCGCGCCTGAATCGCCTGCCAGCCGCTTCTTGTAGGCCTCGTAGTCGGCCAGCGACGGGATGGCGTAGATGCCATACCCCGTCGTCAGCGATCCCTCATGCGGCGTGAAATATCCTACCGCTTTCGCCCCACAACGCTCGAACGGCGCTGACCAGCTACGCGCATAGGTCTCGAATTCCTCGCGCTGGAAGGGGTCGATCTCATAGCGGATAACGCAGGCGATCATGGGAGGCCTCCTTTTCTTCCTTCATCCTGCACGCCCGCCGCGCAATAATGGTACGACACCGCTCGAACCATCCCGCCCGCGCATGAGCTATGGCGAAGCCATGAAAGACAGCACGAAGGAAGGCCCCGACATCGCCCGCGTCGCCTCGCTGATGGGCGATCCCGCGCGCGCCAACATGCTCGCCGCGCTCTCGGACGGCCGCGCGCTCACCGCCGGCGAACTCGCCGCCGAGGCCAACGTCACCAAGCAGACCGCCTCCTCCCACCTCTCGCGGCTCAACGCTGGCGGCCTTGTCGTTGTCGAGGCGCAGGGTCGCCACCGCTACTATCGTCTCTCCGGCGAGGAAGTGGGCCACGCGATCGAGGCGCTGCAGGGCGTCGCCAACACGCGGGGCCGTCCGCGCACCCGCACCGGCCCTAACGATCCCGCGCTGCGTCACGCCCGCGCCTGCTACAACCACCTCGCCGGCGAACTCGGCGTCGCGATGTTCGAGCGCCTGGGCAAGCGCCGCTGGCTCGGCATGGAGGATGGCGGCATCGGCCTCACGCCTTTGGGCGCCCGCGCCCTCGCCGATTTCGGCATCGACGTCGACGCGCTGACATTGCAGCGCCGCCCGCTCTGCCGCGCCTGTGTCGACTGGAGCGAGCGCCGCCACCACCTTGCCGGCAGCCTCGGCGAGGCTCTCTTCGCCCGCATCACGGATCTCGGCTGGGCCCGCCGCCTCAAGAACTCGCGCACCGTCCATTTCCCGCCCAACGGCGAGCGCGCCTTCCTGAAATGGCTGGGCTAGGAAGGTTGATGCAACGGCGCTAGCCTGCCCCGAACACGTGAGGGATAGACATGTTTCGCACAACGCTCGCCGCCTTGACTGCAACCTTCATGTCAGCGTCCGCGCTCGCCGCGCCCGCTCCGGGCGAAGCCGCCTTCCGCGATCTCTACAAGGAGCTGGTCGAGACCAATACCACGCTGTCGGCGGGCGATTGCACGCTGGCCGCCAACCGGCTCGCTGCGCGCCTCAAGGCTGCGGGCTATCCCGATGCGGACGTGAAGGTGTGGACAGCCGAAGGCCATCCCAAGGAAGGCGGCCTCTTTGCGCGCCTCCCCGGCAGGGACGCCAGGGCGAAGCCTGTCCTGATGCTGGGCCATCTCGATGTCGTCGAAGCCAGGCGCGAGGATTGGACGCGCGATCCTTTCAAACTGATCGAAGAAGACGGCTTTTTCTACGGCCGCGGCGTCTATGACGACAAGGCGATGGCCGCGGTCTGGGTCGACACGCTGATCCGCTACCGCCAGGAAAGCTACAAGCCGAAGCGCACGATCAAGCTCGCGCTCACCTGCGGGGAGGAAACCAACGGCGCCTTCAACGGCGCGGAGTATCTCGCGAAGAACGAGCGCCAGCTGATCGACGCCGAGTTCGCCATCAACGAGGGCGGCGGCGGCCAGATGGACGCCGGCGGCAAGCCTGTCTTCTCCGGCATCCAGGTCGGCGAAAAACTGTCGCAGAACTACACGCTCGAAGTCACCAATCCCGGCGGCCACTCCTCCCGCCCGATGCCCGACAACGCCATCAACCAGCTCGCCTTCGGTTTGACGCGCATCAGCCAGTATAAATTCCCGATCATGTTCAACGACACGACGCGCGCCTTCTTCACCGAAATGGCGGGCATCAAGGGCGGCGAAGACGGCGCGGCCATGCTCGCCCTCATCAAGGATCCCGCCGACAAGGCCGCCGCCGGGCGCCTCGAGCGCGACCCCGACTACAACCGCATCCTTCGCACCACCTGCATCTCGACGATGCTCGATGCGGGCCACGCCACCAATGCGCTTCCACAGCGCGCCCGCGCCAACGTCAACTGCCGCATCTTCCCGGGCACAAGCGTGGAAGAGGTGCGCAAGACGCTCGAAACCGTCGCGGCCGATCCCGCGATCAAGGTCGCCATACGCGACACGCGCAACGCGCCTGCGCCGCCGCCCCCGCTCGACGCAAAAGTGCTCGGTCCTGCCGTGAAGCTCGCCAAGACGATGTTTCCCGGCGTGCCGAACCTGATGATCATGCAGGCGGGCGCAACCGACGGCGCCTTCCTCACGCCGGTCGGCATTCCGACCTACGGCATCTCAGGCATGTTCATCGACGCCGACGGCAATGGCGTCCATGGCCTCAACGAGCGCATCAAGGTGAAGACCCTGATGGATGGCCGCGAATACCTCTACCGCCTGATGAAGATGTACGCCGGCTGAGTTCAGGCAGCCTTGCGCCGCCGCGCATTCGCCACCGCGACGCCCGCCAGGATCAGCGCCAGCGCGCCGACCATCGACCAGTGCAGCGGCTCGCCGAGGAACAAGACGCCCAGCGCCGTCGCCCACAGCGGCGACATGTAGGTGGTGAACGACACGAACACAGCCCCGGCCCGCTGGATCAGCCAGACATAGAGGAACATCGCGAACGCCGTCGGGAACAGCGCCAGCATCAGCATCGCTGCGATCGACGCGGCGCTGGCCTGCGTCGGAAACGGCGCCGTGACCAGCGCCAGCGCCAGCGTCGACAGGCCCGCCGCCGTCACGATCAGGAAACTCGACATCGCCGGCTCCACCTTGGGCGCCATCCGCGTGCCGACATTGCCGATCGCGTAGAGAAACGCGCCGACCACGGCCAGCGCTATGCCGACAAGGTTGCCGCCGCCTTCAATGCCGAACTCGGGCAGAACGAGCACGACCAGCCCCAGGAACCCCGCCAGCACGCCGGCGACGCGCCGCGCGGTCAGCCGGTCGCCGATGAAGATATGCGCCGCGATCGCCGTCGCGAACGGCGTTGCGCCATTGCAGATCGCCATCACGGCCGATCCGATCGACTCCGCCGCGTGCGCGAACAGAATGAAGGGCGTGGCCGTGCCTGCGATGCCGATGAAGGCGAACCACACAATCGCCTTGCGCGTCACCGGCGCCGATGCGCCCGCGACCTGCCGCCGGTTGAGCACCCGCATCGCGAACATCCAGATCGCAAGCAGCGCCGAAGCGCCAAGCAGCCGCCCCGTCACCAGCCAGGCCGGGTCGATGGTCTCGACGCCAATACGGATGCCCGCGAAGGTCGACCCCCAGATGACGACGAGAACGAGAAGGATCGCCCAGCTCAGGGCCGCCCCTGTCGGCCGCCTCAGGCGTGCGCTCGCGGACGCGCCGGATTTTTCTCCCGCCGTCTCCACGCAAACGCCCTCCACTTGATGATGCGCCCTGCTAGAGGAGTTTCCCGGCAGACGCAAAGCGCAGGCGTGAAACGAGCCGTAACAAAAAGCAAAAGCCCCCCACAAGCAAAAGCCCGAAGCGCGGCGTCCGAGGGAACAATCCGCCGCAAGCTCGTTGAATCCAAGCCCCGCCTACATCCGAAACACGCCCTCGATCACAGTCCGCGCCCGGCCAATCAGCTTCACGCGATCCCCCGCCATGCGTGTCGTGATTTCTGCGCCCCGTCCAGGATATGCCTGGAAGCATTTCAGCTCCGCCTTGCCCAACCGCTCCGAGAAGAACGGCGCGATCATGCAGTGTGCCGACCCCGTCGCCGGGTCTTCGGGAATGCCGTCCGCCGGTGCGAAGAACCTCGACACAACATCAAATCCGCCATCCCCAAGCGCCGCGCAGCACACATCCATCCGCTTGCCGCCCAGCGCCGCGATCTTCGCCAGGTCCGGCTTCAGCGCCCGGATCTGATCCGCGCTGTCGAACACAGCCAGCAGGTACTGCCCGCCGAACACTTGCCAGGGCTTCGCCCCCAGCGCATCGGCCAGCGCCGCCGGCGGATCGATCGCCTTCGGCATGTCGGCCGGAAAGTCCATCTCCAGCCGCCCGTCCGCCAGCCGTTTCACCGTCAGCCGGCCCGACTTCGTGTCGAACCCGATCTCCGCCCCGTCGAACTTCAGGTGCGAGAAGATTGCGTGCGCGCTCGCCAGCGTCGCGTGTCCGCACAGCGGCACTTCCACCCCGGGCGTGAACCAGCGCAGGTCGAATGCGCCCTTCCCTTTCGCGACGAAGAAAGCCGTCTCCGCGACATTGTTCTCGGCGGCGATCGCCTGCATCACCTCGGCCGCCGGAAAGGCGTCCATCGGCATCACGCCCGCCGGACCGCCGGCCATCGCCCGCTCGGCGAACGCATCGATCTGGAAGAAGGTGTAGTCGGCCATGGCCGCGCTCCAATCATCTGGAGGCGAGCCATCTAGCGTGTCAGCTCATCCGGCGAAAACGATAATCGCTCATGGGTCGATGAGTTTTGCTGCGAGCGCCGCTCTGCTGTGGCTGCACTTAGGGCGCGCCGGACTGTCCTCGAAATACTTCGCCATTCGTTTGAGCTTAATACTTGATTTACCAAGCAGTACTTTGCCGCGACGCGGCGAAAACTTTCCTCATGACAGGCTGTCATTTGTCTGTCACACTATTGTCATGAAACTGATACACGCGATTCTAGGGGTTGGGGCGGCGAGCCTTTTGCCGTCCGCTCTGGCCCAGGCGCCGGCGGACGCAAAACCGTTCGTCATTACCGTAAACTCCGACGCCGCCCCCGTCTCGCACACCGAATACCGCTACCCGTCCTATGCGGGCGTGCGCGGCCTCGAAGGCGCGTGCGAGGTGTCATTTGCGATCTCGACCGCCGGCAAGGCTGACGCCATCCGCGTCGGCGCCTGCACGTCAGAGGTATTCCGCCGCGCCGCCAAGAGCACGGTCGAGGGCATGAGCTTCTCGCCCCGCGCCGCCGCGACAGCGGGCGCCACTGCCACGATCCGCTGGGCCATGCCCAGCGAATTGCGGATGCGCACAGCCAGCCTGGACTAGGACGGCTTCGCTAGAGTGGCCTCCACTTCGCGAACATCGTCGCGAACGCCTCGGGATCGCGCGATGGCCAGCCATGGTCTACCGGACCATGTCCGTGTCCCAGCCCCGGCGCACGCATGATCGCCTCGATCAGATAGGCTCGCGCCAGCGCGATCGCATCGGTCAGCGACAGGCCCCGCGCGATACCCGCTGCAATCCCTGACGCCAGCGTGCACCCTGTCCCGTGCGTCGCTCTGGTCTCGATGCGCGGCCCGTCGAAGAAATGTTCGCCCTGCTGTGTCGCCAGCACGTCGACGATCACATCGCCCGGCACATGCCCACCCTTCACCAGCGCCGCCACCGCGCCCATGCTCAGCAGCTTTTCCGCCGCGCGGCGCTGGCCGTTGACGCCATCGACCGCCTTGCCGGTCAGCACTTCGGCTTCCGGCGCATTAGGCGTCACCAGCGCGGCGCCGGGGATCATCAGCTGCCGCACGGCATCGACTGCATCCTTCGGCAGCAGCGAATCCCCTGACGTCGCCACCATCACCGGATCGATCACGCGCGGCATCCCGGCCGCCATGTCCTCGAACGCCTCGGCGATCGTCTCGACCAGCGCCTTGTCCCCCAGCATCCCGGTCTTCAGCGCATCTGCGCCGATGTCCTTCAGCACCGCCTCCATCTGCGCCCGCACCGCATCCCGCGGCGCCGCGACCACGCCCGATACGCCTAACGTATTCTGGATGGTCAGCGCAGTGATCGCCGTCGCCGCATAGCCGCCCAGCGCCGTCACCGTCTTGATGTCGGCCTGTACCCCCGCCCCGCCGCCGGAATCCGAACCTGCGATGATCAGCACCCGTCCCCTGAACTTTTCCGGGGTCAGCTTGTCTTTCTTCGGGTCAGCCATGAACCCTATTATCCGGGATAGGCCGAGGCGGAAACTGGCGGATGCGAAACAGCAGTTCGGGGGAGCGCCGGGCGCCTGCCCGGCTCTTTCTCGCAACGGCGCCGTCGAGAGGGTTGGCCGGGCAGGCGCCCGGCGCTCCCATGGTCAACCCCGCGCCCGCGTGTCTAGACGCCAGGCGCCGGAAACACCGTCTTGAAATCGAACGCCTCCCGTGTCGGCCCCAGCCTGCCGATCAGGTCGAGCTTCGCCCTACCCTCGCTCAAAGTCGGGATCATCCCCGCTGGAACCCACCACAGAGCCAGATAGGCCGGCATCTCCACGAACCACTCCTTCCGCCGCCGCATCACGCTGCGATGCGTGCTGTTGCGATAGGCGAAGGCGGCGAGCTGATCGATCGTCTCCCACACCGTCATGTTGATCGTGGTCTGCGGATCGTCGTTCTCGCCCTCGCCTGTCATCCGCCAGATGAAACCGGGCGCGGCCTCGGCCAGCGCGTTCACTTCATCGAGCGCGGCCTCGAAATCCGCATTGACCGGGTCTTCTCGGGCGACGCGGAACACGGCGATGTTGATCTGCGCGACATGCCAGCGGGTCATGACGCAATGCTGGTGAGCACGGCCTCGTGCTTCGAGACGGCTTGCTTCGTAAGGCCCTCAGCATGAGGCCTATCCAGGCTTCGCGAAAGCTGAGAAGTCTTCATCCTGAGGGGTGAGGCGCATTCGCCGAACGAAGCGATCGTCTCGAAGGATGGGGACGTGCTCACGCGCACTCGTCCAGCACGGGGTTCACGGCAACGCTGCCCGGCGGGGGGAAGGGCTGCTTGAACGTGAAGGCGTCGGCCGTTGGCCCGAATTCTTCCAGAAGCTTCAGCTTGGCCCTGCCCTGAGCGAGCGTTGGAATCAAGCCGGCAGGAATCCACCACAATGCGAGATGCACAGCCATTTCTTCAAACCATTCGAGCCTGCGACGCATCACGCCGCGATGATCCGCGTTGCGATAAGCGAACGCCGCCAGGGCATCGATGCTCTCCCACACCGACAAGTTGACGGCGATCAGCGGGTCCTTGAATGCATGCGCCATGACCGCCCCGCCCATCTCGCCCTGAAAGCGCCAGACAAAGCCAGGCGAACGATCCGCGATGGCGTTCACGCGGCCAAGATCGTTCATGAAATCCGCATTCGCCGGATCCCCGACGCGCTTCCTGAACCGGCCGACATTTATCTGCGCGAGATGGTGCTTCATGTCCCCTCCAGCTAGCTGCCGCTAGCCGCTGGTCAACGCCACAAACACGTCTTCCAGGTCCGGCTCCTCGGTCGCAAGGTCGCCGATGCCGACGCCAGCCTCGCGCAGGCGATGCAGCAGCTTTTCGATGCTCGTCTCGCCGGTGCGGTAGGTGATGGCGATCTGGCCGTCCTTGCGCAGCACGGGTTCAAGATCGTTCAGCCCGGCGGGAATCGCGGCGATCGCGGGATCGGGGCGCACCACCAGCGTCTTGTAGTTGAGGCGTTTCAGCAGGTTCGGCGTCGGCTCGCATGCGGCGACGAGGCCGTGGTTGATGATGGCGATGGTGTCGCACATCTCCTGCGCTTCCTCGAGATAGTGCGTGGTGAGGACGATGGTCGTCCCCCGCGCGTTCAGCTTGCGGACATATTCCCACAGCGACCGTCGCAGTTCGACGTCGACGCCCGCCGTCGGCTCGTCGAGGATCAGGATGGGCGGGGTATGCACCAGCGCCTTGGCCACCATCAGGCGGCGCTTCATGCCGCCGGAGAGCTGGCGGACATAGGCGTGCTTCTTGTCGCCGAGGCCGAGCGCATCGAGAATCTCGTCCGTCCGCCGTTCGCTGGACGGCACGCCATAGAAGCCGGCCATCAGCTCCAGCGTCTCGCGCGGGGTGAAGAACGGGTCCATGTTGATTTCCTGCGGCACGACGCCAAGTGCGGCGCGCGACTCGCGCGGGTGCTTGTCGGTGTCGTAGCCCCAGATGGTCACCGCGCCGGACGTCTTGTTCACCAGCCCGGCGAGGATGTTGATGAAGGTCGACTTGCCCGCCCCGTTAGGCCCCAGCAAGCCGAAGATCGAGCCCCGCCGGATCTCCAGGTCGATGCCTTTGAGCGCCTGCTTGGCGGCCATCTTCTTGGAGGCGGCGTAGGTCTTGGTGAGGCCCTTTGCCTCGATCGCCAGCTTCGGCGCGGCAGATTCTCGCAAGACCGTATTCCTCGCTTCAGGGGCAGGCGGCCCGCATTGACTGCGGCCGGGCGGCTCCATACCTAGGGCCGCGCTCCGCTTACGGAAAGAGGGCGCACGATGTGACGGATTCCGGGGAAGAGGCTGACGGGATGACGGACCAGTCCTGGTATGTGGATCACCCTGAACGCATCGTGGTGACCACGAAAAAGGTGGCCTGCGACGGCGGCGGCAACCCGACGCTGGGCCACCCCAAGGTCTGGTACGACATGTCCGACGAGGACTTCGTCGAGTGCAAGTACTGCGACCGGGTCTACGTCCTGAAGGGCGGCAGCCGCGACAAGCCAGGCTGATCGAGCCCCGCACGGCGCCCACACCCCGGCCGGGCGCTGCCTCCCTTTGGGGCGAGGGCTGGGATGCCTCGTTGCGCCGCTGATCGAGGCCAATGCCGGCCGCGGGCGCGCCACCGTCACGGTCAACGCCTGAGTTTCCAAGGATTTCGGGCGGGTCTACGCCGGCCGCGACGCCCCCGGCATGCCGGATTCGGGCGCTGAGGGCCAGCGACTAGGGGGCAAGCTGCCCCTCCCCCAGCGTCAGGCGACAACGTGATTTCGCCATAACCGACGACCCAAAAGCAGCCCAGCTGCGCGTCTTTTCGGCGCCGTGGCCAATTTGCTCTGGCGCCGCTTCCCGGCTTCCCGTATTTCGGTGCGATCGGGCTGGTCTCCAGGGAGCCGCATGCGGCCACTTACCGCAAGAATTGTCTATTCGCTTTGCCTCTGCTCGCTGGCCGCTTGCGCCGTGCTGCCGGAGCCGGCGGTGCCGTTCGGCCACAACGCCAAGGCGTCGACGCCCCAGCCTTCCGGAATTGCCGTCGAACTCGCCACCGCCATGCGCCGTCACGCCGAAGCCGCCCTTGCCTATGGCCCGGCCCACCCGGAAGTCGCCAAGGTCACGGTGGCCGAAGCGTCTCTGCGCGACACCGGCGTGATGGCCAATCCGCGGAATTTCGAGGACGAGCTGATCCTGGCGCTCAGCTACGAACTCGCCAACGCCCGCCGCGATCACACGACGCTGTCGGTCCACTATGGCGACCTGCATCCCGAAGCGCTGAAAGCCAGCGCCGTCGTCTCCGCGCTGACCACCGCGATCAACGCGGAAGTCCGCCGCGCCAAGTCGGCGATCTAGCTCGCCTTCCCCACACCGTTGCGATTTCCCGCCGCAGGGCTAAGGCTCGGCGAAGAGACTCTGTCCGGGGAAACGACCATGACCTTCAGACCGCACACGCCCGCCCTGCATATGAGCCGGCTTTTCGCGCTCGCGCTGTCCGGACTGGCGCTGGCCGCTTGCGCAACGCTCGAGCGCGCCCCGGTCCAGACGCCGCCGCCATCCGCCCCGCGCTTCGAGGAGGCGGTCGCCGCGTTTGAAGCGGCCGACAGGGCCGCCATGCCGCCGAAATGCGCGACGCTGTTTGTCGGTTCATCGTCCATCCGCTTCTGGCGCACGCTGAAGGAAGACTTCCCCGACCGCACCGTGATCAACCGCGGCTTCGGCGGATCGACGGTGTGGGAGGTCAATGCCTATTTCGACCGTGTCGTGGCGCCCTACAAGCCGAAGGAAATCGTCTTCTACGCCGGCGACAACGACATCAGCGCCAAGCGCACGCCGGACGACGCCTATGCCGACTTCGCCGCTTTCATGACGCTGAAGGACAAGGCGCTGGGCAGGACGCCGGTCTACTTCATCGCCGCCAAGCCTTCGAAATCGCGCATCGAACAACTGCCCGCGCAGGCCCGGTTCAACGCCAGGGTGAAGGCGCTGGCCGACAGGCGCGACGACCTCGCCTATATCGACGTGGTCACGCCGATGCTGAAGCCCGACGGCGCGCCCAAGGACATCTTCGTGGCGGACAACCTCCACATGACGCCCGAAGGCTACGCCATCTGGACCCCGATCGTGGACGCTGCGCTCGACAAGGGCCAGAAGGCAAAAGCGCCGGGCTGCTGATGTTGGGAGCGCCGGGGTGAGATGCGAAGCATCGAGCGCCCGGCAGACGCCGCGTAGCGGCGTGCTTCTATCTCGCCGGCAGCTTCTGGAATGTCGACCTGGCGGCCGACCTGCCAGGCAGGCGCCGGGCGCTCCTAGACCTCACGTCCCCGTATTCGCCGCGGGCGCAGCCGCCGGAGCTTCCAGCTTCAGCACATGGTACATCTTGGCGACAAGCTCGCGCTGGTCGACCGGCTTCGACACATAGTCGGTCATGCCCAGCGCCAGATACTTCTCGCGATCGCCGCTCATCGCGTCCGCAGTCAGCGCGATCACAGGCAGGCCGGCCCATTTCGGGTTCGCGCGCAACCGCGCAATCGTTTCCATGCCGTCCATCACCGGCATGTGGACATCGAGCAGCATGACGTCGAAGTCGCCCCCGGCGATCTTGTCGAGCGCTTCCTTGCCGTTGGTCGCCTCGACGATGTCGCAGCCCTGCGGCGCTAGGAACAGCTTGATGACCTGGCGGTTGATGGCGTTGTCGTCGGTGAGCAGCACGCGCGCGCCGCGCAGCGAACGCTTGGCGGGCCCAACCTTCGCCTGCGCCGCCGGTGCGGCCGCCGCCACAGGCGCGGGCAGAGCCTCCTGAGCCTTGAAGCTGAGGCGGAAGATCGAGCCCTTCCCTTCCGTGCTGTCGACGACGAGGTCGCCGCCCATCAGGCGCGCGAGCTGGCGCGAGATCGCCAGGCCAAGGCCCGACCCGCCGAACTTGCGCGTCGTCGCGCCGTCCGCCTGGGTGAACACGGTGAACAGCTTGTCGACGGTCTCGCGGCTCATGCCGATGCCGGTGTCGATGACGTCGACCTGGACCATGAACGCGCCATCGCCCGCTGGCTTGGCGCCGATTGCGACCTCGACGCGGCCCCTCTCCGTGAACTTGAGCGCGTTGGACAGGAGGTTCGATACGCACTGGCGCACGCGCACGGGGTCGTAGCTGAGGCGCTGCGGAAAGCTCGAATCGTAGCGCACGAACAGCTCGATGCCCTTGTCGTCGGCCGTGGCCTGGAACAACTGGCGCGTGCGTTTCATCGTGTGCAGGAAATCGCCCGGCACCGCCGAGATCTCCAGCTTGCCGGCCTCGATCTTGGTCAGGTCGAGCACGTCGTTCAGCAACGCGGTAAGCGACTTGCCGCAATCGACGATGATCTGGACCTTTTCCTTCTGCGACGGCGTCAGCTCGTCGGCGTCCAGCGCCTGCGCCATGCCCAGCACGCCGTTCAGCGGCGTGCGGATCTCGTGGCTCATATTGGCGAGGAACTGCGACTTGGCGCGATTCGAATTCTCGGCCGCTTCCTTCGCGGCACGAAGATCGTCCTCGATCTTCTTCCACGCCGTGAGATCGACGACGGTGCCGATCACCTTGCGGCTATGCGCGGCGTTGGCTTCAATCACCTGGGCGCGCAACTGCATCCAGCGATATCCGCCGGTCGCGACTCGGACGCGCAGTTCCTGCTTCCATCCGCTGGCGAGGCCCTCCTTCACGGCAGCGAGCGTGCCGAACGCGAAGTCCTGGTCGTCCGGGTGGACGCGGTCGCGCAGCGTCGTCATGTCCTTCGGGCCCGTCTCGAACCCGAGGCCGCGGGCCAGCGCCGGGTTGGGCGTATACATCATCGTGTCGAGATCGATCTCGAAATAGCCGTCGCCCGCGCTCTGGATTGCAAACTCGAGGCGCTCCTTGGTGGCCGCGGCCTGGGAGTTGGCCTGCTGAAGCTTGGCGAAGGTCTGGTTCGAATACCATGCCGACGTCGCGATGCTCGCAACCATCGCTATCGCGGACACGCTGGCCGCGAGAGCAACCCAGGTCGGGAATTCGCTCCATGCCGCCGACAGCATGAAGCCGAGCAGCGGCACGACGCAGAGCGACAGCAGGCCAAGCACGACGCGCAGGTCGCGGTGGCCAGAGAAGATTATATGGATCGACCATCCGATCGGGATCACTAGGGCTGTCACCCAAGCCCCCTTGTTGCCGGTCATCCAGAGGGCGACGGCGCCGACCATCCACTTCGCTACGACGACGCTGAGAAGGAAGGCGAAACGGGCGCCTACGCTGGCGTCGCCTTCATTGTGGCGCATGGCGTAGTAGATTAGGGCCAGCATCAGGCCGAGGCCGGGGACGGTCCAGGCGAGCGCCGGCCATACGCCTAGGAAATGCGAGAGGATCAGGCCGCCGATCAAGGTCATCAGCGCGCCGAGCACGAACATGGTGTTCCACACGAAGCCCCAGCCCAGGCGACGAGTCCCCGGCGCGCCGTCGACGGGTTCCCGCCGCGCCGCCTGGCCTTGTGGGCCAGGTTGCGCCGGCGAAGCGGCTGATTGGGTCGTCATGGACGGGTCCCCGGCAGTTGGAATCCTGCCACAGTGTATGCGGTAACGATTAATTTCTGGCGCCCGAAGCGCCATAAGGGCTTTAAGGTTCGATCCTTCCTCACCGCTCCGCCTCGAACTGGCCCAACCCGGTCGAGGCTGTTAACGCGCCCGCCAAGGAGTATGCCGATGCCCGTCAAGCGCCAGGTCGATGAATCCAGCCATGTCTACCTGATCGATGCGTCGGGCTTCATCTTCCGTGCCTTCCACGCCCTGCCCCCCCTCACCCGCAAGACGGACGGCCTGCCCGTCGGCGCCGTCTCCGGCTTCTGCAACATGCTGTGGAAGGTGCTGGAGGACCTCAAGGCGGGCGACCAGCCGACCCACTTCGCCTGCATCTTCGACGCCGGCGCGATAACCTTCCGCAACGAGCTCTACGACCAGTACAAGGCCCACCGGCCGGAGCCGCCGGAAGACCTGATCCCGCAATTCCCGCTGGTGCGCCGCGCCGCCATCGCCTTCGGCCAGCCCGCGCTGGAGATGGTCGGTTTCGAGGCGGACGACCTCATCGCCACCTATTCCCGCCAGGCCGCCGCCAAGGGCGCGCGCGTCTCCATCGTCTCGGCCGACAAGGACCTGATGCAGCTGATCAGCGACCGGATCTGCATGCTCGACACGGTGAAGGATCGGAAGATCTGCGCCCCGGAAGTCTTCGAAAAATTCGGCGTCGCGCCTGATAAAGTCATCGACGTGCAGGCCCTGTGCGGCGACAGCGTCGACAACGTCCCCGGCGTTCCCGGCATCGGCGTCAAGACCGCCGCCCTGCTCATCCAGGAATATGGCGATCTCGAAACGCTCCTTTCCCGCGCCTCTGAAATCAAGCAGCCCAAGCGCCGCGAAAGCCTGATCGAACACGCCGACAAGGCCCGCATCTCGAAAATCCTGGTGACGCTGAAGGACGACGTCCCCGTCGCAACGCCGCTGGAAGAACTCGGCGTGGCCGATCCCGACCCCGGCCCGCTGCTCGCCTTCCTCGAAGAGATGGAATTCCGCACGCTGACCAAGCGCGTCATCGAAACGCTCGACGGGGTCCCCACGATCGCCCCCGGCGTCGGCACGACCCCGGCCTCCGCCGCCAACCCTGGCTCGGGAAACCCCGCCGCCGCGAAAATTCCCGCCAACGGCAAGATCAACGGCAGCATGGAATCCTCCATGCCCCTGCCCCCCGCGAATGTTCCCTTCAACCTCGACGCCTACGAGACCGTCACCGAAGCGGCCCAGCTCGCGCACTGGATCGAGCAGGCGACGGCCCAGGGCTTTGTCGCGGTCGATACTGAAACCGATGGTCTCGACCCGGTCAGCGCCACGCTCGTCGGCGTCTCGCTCGCCCTTTCCCCCGGCAAGGCCTGCTACATCCCGCTCGGCCACGGCGCCAACAAGACCGACCTTCTGTCGGGCGACAAGCCGAAGCAGATCGACACCGGCGCCGCCATCGAGATGCTGAAGCCGCTGCTCGAAAACCCCGCCGTCCTCAAGATCGGCCAGAACATCAAGTACGACATGTCGCTTTTCTGCGGCTACGACATCCGCGTCGCTCCGATCGACGACACCATGCTGATCTCGTTCGTGCTCGAAGCCGGCCAACACAATCACGGCATGGACGAACTCTCCGAGCTTCACCTCGGCCACAAGCCGATCGCCTTCAAGGAGGTCGCCGGAACCGGCAAATCACAGGTCACCTTCGACCAGGTGCCGCTCGACCAGGCGACGCGCTATGCCGCCGAAGACGCCGACGTCACGCTGCGCCTGTGGGAGCGCCTCAAGCCGCGCCTCTCCCGCGAGGGCTTGTCAGCCGTATACGAAACACAAGACCGGCCGCTTATCCCCGTCGTCGCCGACATGGAGCGCGCCGGCGTCCTCGTCGACCGCGAGCGCCTGTCGCAGCTCTCCGGCGATTTCGCCCAGCGCATGGGCGCGCTCGAAGCCGAAGCGCATCAACTGGCGGGTCGCTCCTTCAACCTCGGCAGCCCGAAGCAGATCGGCGACATTCTCTTCGGGGAGATGGGCCTTGCCGACGTCGCCGGCGCCAAGAAGACCAAGACCGGCGCCTGGGCCACCGGCGCAGACACGCTGGAAGACCTCGCCGCCTACGGCCATGCTCTGCCGAAAGTGCTGCTCGACTGGCGCATGCTGTCCAAGCTGCGCTCGACCTACACCGAGACGCTGCGCGATGCGATCGACGCCCGCACCGGCCGCGTCCACACGTCCTACTCGCTCGCCGGCGCACAGACCGGCCGCCTCGCCTCAACCGACCCCAACCTGCAGAACATCCCGATCCGCACCGAGGAAGGCCGCAAGATCCGCGAAGCCTTCATCGCGGCGCCCGGCAACGTGCTGGTCTCCGCCGACTACAGCCAGATCGAGCTGCGCCTGCTTGCGCACGTCGCCGACATTCCCGCCCTGCGCAACGCCTTCCTCGAAGGCGTCGACATCCACGCCATGACGGCGTCAGAAATGTTCAACGTGCCGGTGAAGGGCATGGACCCGATGATCCGCCGCAAGGCTAAGGCCATCAATTTCGGCATCATCTATGGCATCTCCGGCTTCGGCCTTGCGCGCCAGCTGTCGATCCCGCGCGAGGAAGCCGCCGCCTACATCAAGAAATACTTCCAGAAATTCCCCGGCATCCAGGACTATATGGAAACCCACCGCGCCTTCGCGCGCGAGCACGGCTATGTCTCCACCATCTTCGGCCGCAAGGTCTGGCTGCCGCAGATCAAGGCGTCGAACCCCGCCGAACGCTCCTTCGGCGAACGCCAGGCCATCAACGCCCCGCTCCAGGGCTCCGCCGCCGACATCATCAAACGCGCCATGATCCGCATGCCCGCCGCCCTCAAGGCCGCCGGCTTGAAAGCGAAAATGCTCCTGCAGGTCCACGACGAACTCGTCTTCGAGACGCCCGAGAAGGAAGCGAAGAAACTCATCGAGATCGCCAAGGACGTCATGGGCAAAGCCACCGCCCCCAACGTCCAGCTCAACGTGCCGCTGGTCGTCGAAGCCACCGCCGGCAAGAGCTGGGCGGAGGCGCACTAGACCACCGTCCGAGACTGTTCGCTGACAGCGAACATGTGATAGTGTTCTCTCATGGAGAACGCCGCCCATCCTCGGATCGTGCAGAACCCGGCCGTCATGACCGGGAAACCATGCATTCGCGACACGCGAATTCCAGTCGATCTTATCCTCAGGAAACTGGCGGCGGGCGAGTCACGCGAGCGGCTGCTCGCGGACTATGCTCGGCTCGAAGAGGCTGATCTCGACGCCGCGCTCGCTTATGCGGCTGCTGTGATCGCCGGCGAAAGATTGATCGCGGCGGAATAGATGCGGCTGAGCGCCGATGCCTGCATTGCCGGATCTCTGGTGCGGGCCCTGCGTAGCGCTGGCCACGATATCGACTACGCGATGGAAGGGCCGCCGGGCGTCGAGGACGCAGTCATTCTGGCCAGGGCGCATGCCGAAGGACGATTGGTGCTGACCGAGGATCACGATTTCGGAGCGCTTGCCGTGCGCGATGGCCGTGCTTCGCATGGAGTCGTGCTCATCGAGCTCTATGGACTTTCAGAAGAACGTCGCAATGCGCGCGTCCTTGCTGTGATTTCGCTCGGCGAGGCCCAACTCGCCGGGCGCCTCACTGTAGTCGAGCCGTCGCGAACCCGCTCTCGTCCGCTGGGTCCATGACAAGACCCCTTTCCGCCGCAGACCTCCGCTTCATCGAACTCTCCTTCCACGAAGCAAGGGCCAGCGTCGACGCCGGCGGCCTGCCGATCGGCTCCGCCCTCGCCCGCGGTTCGCAGCTCATCGCTTCCGGTCACAACCAGCGCGTCCAGCATGGCGATCCCATCGCGCACGGCGAGATTGGTGAGGAGTGATCCCGAAGGGACGAAACGCATCGCGTTTCGAACGACGAACGCCCGAAACGTAAGCGAAGGGCCAGAGAGCGCAAGGCCGGGCGGCAGACCACCTATCGCGACACGACGCTCTACACGTCCCTGTCACCGTGCATGATGTGCGCGGGCGCGATCGTGCAGTTCAACATCCCGCGCGTCGTCATCAACGACGCGATCAACTTCGGGGGCAACGAAGCCTTCCATCCGCCAGATGCGCGATTTTATCGCGGCGAACCCGGCGTTGTGGAACCAAGACATAATGGAGTGATGAACGGCGCCGAAAAGAGGAGCGCCGGGCGCCTGCCCGGCCAAGCCTGACCGCAAGCACGATGCACGTTGACCCGCCTTGCCGGGCAGGCGCCCGGCGCTCCACCGAACTACGGCCTTGCCAAGCAGAAGGCGCCAAAACCCCGCGATTTCCAACCCTGTACCCGTCGCTTCCTTAACCGTTGAAACCTACATAGAAAGCTCTCCCCCGACCGTTCGATGGAAGCCATGGCCAAGAAGCACGTCAAACCCAGCGTCAAGACAGCGATCATGCCCCTCAACAGCGCGCCGCTGGCCGGCGGCAGGGGCGCCAACGCCTCGCAGATGGCCTCGCCCTCCTACCGGCTCGCCGCCCTCGACCAGGATTTCCTGCTCGGCGATTCCATGCGCGGCGTGCGCTTCATGCTGGAATACGCCAAGGCCGAAGAAGCGCTCGACCGCTGGGGCGTTCGCTCCACCATCGTCGTGTTCGGCAGCGCGCGCTTCTCCGAGCACGGCGCGCCCGACCATCGCCGCTGGTACAACGAGGCGCGCGAATTCGCCCGCATCGCCTCCGAACGCGGCGGCGCGATGCTGCACAACCGCCATCCGCGCGACAACGTCATCGCCACCGGCGGCGGCCCCGGCATCATGGAAGCCGCCAACCGCGGCGCAACCGACGCCGGCGCGCCTTCGATCGGCTACAACATCACCCTGCCCCACGAGCAGGAGCCCAACGCCTTCTCGACGCCGGAGCTCACCTTCCGCTTCCACTATTTCGCGATGCGCAAGATGCACTTCGCCATGCGCGCCAACGCGCTGGTGGTGTTCCCCGGCGGCCTCGGCACGTTCGACGAGCTGTTCGAACTCCTGGCCCTGCGCCAGACCGGCAAGGCGCCGGCCATCCCGATCGTTCTCTACGACGAGAAGTTCTGGCGCGAAGTCGTCAGTTTCGACGCGCTGGTGAAGCACGGCGTGATCGCCAACAACGACCTCAGCTTCTTCAGCTACGCCGAAACGCCTGAACAGGTGTGGGACATGCTGGTCAAGGGCGGCGTGATGAGCGCCTGGCTGCAGGAACAGCACACGACTTGAGCCGGCCTAGCAGAAAAGCCCCTTGAACAGCGGCTTTACGTAGAGATCGCCGACATTGTCGGCGGTGACGTTTTGCGCCCAGTTGCCCAGCTGCGACGCCGAGTTGATCTGCGCCATCATCATTTCGCCCGCGATGCGCGCATCGCACGGCCGCACCGAACCGTCGACCATGCCGTCCGAGATCATGTCGGCGAACCGGGCCACTATCCGGCCCATCTCCCGCAGCATCCCGGCGCGCTTCACCGGATCGACCGACATCAGCGCCCCGTTCCGCAACAGCGGCCCGGCCGCGGTCTGCTGCCGCCGCACCAGCGCTGCGACAGCGGCGCCCGCCTGGTCCGCCCCCAACCTCTCCACCGCAACCGCACTCCCCTGCGCGCTCCGCAGCAGTGCAAAACTGCGCTCAAAGCAGGCGACTACCAGATCGTCCTTCGCATCGATGTGATGGTAGAATGAGCCCTTGGTCACGTTGAGCCGCGCCGCGATGCGCTCCACCGACGCGCCGTGATAGCCTTGGTCGTTGATCAGCTCGGTCGCAGCCAACAGGAAGCTGTCACGCGACCGCTTGTCAGGCGGCGGGTCCTCCGCGAGGTCAACCATGTAGTCGCGGCACGGCACGCCGGGCGCCGCGAGACCGTTGATCAGGATGTCGACGAACCGCGCCTCGACACGCTCGAAATCATCGGGCGAATAGTTCGGCAGCCAGAATACCGACCGCATATACTGCGAGACAAGCATGTGGGTGCGGGCGTTTACGCGCTGGCTATCGGCCTCGAACTCCTCGCGGTCGGCGACGATCTCGCGAAAAGTGCGGAACAGGTCGACATATTTTGGCCAGACCTCCTGCGCATGCACAGGAGTCAAAGAGCGCAGGTCGCCGAAGATGATCACCTCGGGCGCCGTCCCCTCGCGAATGCGCCGCCGGAATTCGAAGTAGCGGCGCACCATGTCGCGTACGCGCACCTCCGGCGGGCCGATCTTCTTCGACTTCGCCAGCCGCTCGGCATGCACCTCGATCGAGCGCAAAAACACGGCGGCGACCAGATCTTCCTTTTTCAGGAAGTAGTGGCGGATGCTGGTGAGGTTGAGCCCCACCGAAACGGCGATATCCGCCAGCGTCGCGCCGCGCACGCCCAGCAGGTTGAACTTCTCAGCGGCGCGATCGAGAATCTGCTCGCGCTTCTGCAGGAATTTCGCCGATGGCGTCTTTTGCTTTTCGGTCACAGAGATCTGCATACTCGCTCACACAAACTTACGGAGCGGGAACCTAGCCCGCTTCAGCCCGGACTGGAAAATCATGCACTTGCGGGCATCCTTTGCGCCAGCGGCGTGCGTCACGATGCAACTACCCGGTATCGCCTTCAAATCCCGCATCTAGCGATCCATACGTTCGTAGAAACCCGCAACCTCCAGTTTCACCACGACGTCCTTCGTGGAATCGTTCTTAAGGTACCATCCGTGGATGCCGTCCCACGGCGCCTGGAACGAGCCGCTCTGCGCGGCGCCGCTGGTCTTCGAATAGAACATCAGGTCGCCATTGCCGTCCGCTCCCTTCTCGGTGTGGCCGTGGAACTCGCTTACCATCAACCCCGGATGCTCAAGCGCGCCATAGTCGATCGAATAGACGACCGCATCGCCCTGCTTCATGGCGAGCTTGTACTCCAGCTCACCGCCATTGCCCGGCACGGGAATATCGATGGTCTCGGCCTTCCACTTCATCGTCTGGATCTTGATGACGCCGTCTCGAAGCGGGTATTCGCGCCACCCGTTCACAGCCTCGGGCTGAGCTGGAGCGGCAGCCGCCTCCGGCGCCGCCGGTCCGGTCTTGGGCGTTTCGGGCGCGCAGGCCGCCAGCGCGGTCAGCGCGGTCAGCGCGATGGCGCAACCCAGCACTGCCGGCTTGAGGTTGATCGTCATGCTTATGTCCCTCCTGTGCCGCGCGCTAACCCTCCTGCTGGTCCGAGCGGGATGCCGATATCTCCTGCCGCGCTCCCTGCGGCAGGCTAGCTTAGATGCTTGCCCCAGAACTCCAGCGTGCGGTTCCAGGAAAGGCGCGCCTGCTCCGGGTTGAAGCGAGGCGTCGTGTCGTTGTGAAAGCCGTGCTGCGTGTCGGGATAGGAATGCACCGTCACATCCTTGCCGGCCTTCTTCAGCGCGGCTTCCCAGACGGGATATCCCGCGTTGATGCGTTCATCGCTCGAGGCGATGTTGCACATCAGCGGCGCGACGACCTTTGCCGCATCCGCCTCCGAGCCCGCTGCGCCATAATAGGGGACCGATGCGCCCAGCGTCGGCACGCGGATGGCGAGCTGGTTGCAGACGCCGCCGCCGAAGCAGAAGCCCGTGACGCCGACCTTGCCGGTCGATTCGGCATGCTTCTGCATCAACTCAACCGCCGCGATGAAATCCTCCAGCATCTCAGCGCCGTTGCGCGTCGACTGCAGGGCGCGGCCCTCGTCATCCGTGCCGGGATAGCCGCCGAGCGGATAGAGCGCGTCGGGAGCGAAAGCGAGATAGCCGGCGGCGGCCGCCCTGCGCGCCACGTCGGCGATGTGCGGGTTGAGGCCGCGGTTCTCGTGGACAATCACCACCGCAGGAATCCTGCCCTTCGCACCGGCCGGGCGAACCAGATAGCCGCCCATCTTCTTGCCCTGCTTGCCCGCACCGTTGGGCGAATCGAACTCGATGCGCTCGCCGCGGATGCGCGGATCGTCCGCCGCCAGCTGCAGCGCCGTCGCATATTTCGGCATCAGCATTTCAGTCAGCATGGCCAGCGTCACGCCGCCGACCGCGTACTTGGAGAGCCGGTCCATGAACGTGCGCCGGTCGATCACGTCGTGGGCGTAGTCGTTATAGAGATCGAGCATAGCCCTGGTCGGCTTGAGCTCGACCGCTGGCGTACCGATCATTCCCGTGTCCGGCCATCTTCCCCCCCTCCTTCTATTCACTATTCTGCTGCGCCGCGGGCATTTGTCCCTGCGCAAAATGCGAGCGTCGCTACGCTATCGCCTTGGCATGGCCGCGCCAAACGGATCACGGCGGATCAGGCCCAGTTAACGAAGGTGTTAGCTCGGAGATGACGTAAAGGAAGGGAAATTGGGTTGACAGCGTCTACTTGACACTGTCTGGTAGGCCCAGATCGTCACCCAAGGCGATCATAACGGAGATCAAGAAATGACCCGCATATCCTCCCTGATTACCCTCTCTGCTCTCGCTATCGCGCTTGCAGCTCCCGCTCTCGCCAAGACCTCGGTTCAGAAAGGCGAAAACCTCTGCAAAGCGGAAATCGCCAAGCAGTCGCCCACTCCGAAATCCGTCCGCATCGACAAGGAAGGCGTCAAAGCCTCTGGCGACACCTTTGTCTACACGGTGCGCATCAAGAACGCCGACGACAGCGCCGGCAAGCTCTTCTGCACGGTCGATCGTACGTCGGAAGCGGTCTCGGTGGCCATCGCGAGCTGATCTTCAAATAAAAGACGACGTCAAACCTGAACGGCCGGCGGCTCAACCGCCGGTCGACTTGTTTTGAGGCGCAGTTTTTCGGGGCGCCGCCGCAAGGCGACGCAGCAACACCTGCCCCGCCGCCGATTCCCGAGAGCCAAGCAGCTTGGCAAAAACCCTGTTGGCTTGGCGCCATGGGCGTAGCGCCTCGAAATACAGCGCCCGGCGGTCTTCCATAACCGGGACCTGCTTTCTGCGCCGGCAACGGCCGCCCCCGTTTTGTTAAATCAAACGCGGTGTGCGGCGTGCGGTCGCACGAAGACGCGTCAGCACAACCGGCGCCTTCCTCACGTCGATAAACGGCAAGAAGGCGTCGCAGTCTTGTGCAGGCTGCTCTGCAAACACCGGTCACTGCGCCTTGCAGCTTGCACAACCCGCAACGCATGCGCAGCACTTCCCCAGCGGCCATGAACTGCCCTTGCTCGGCCGGACGGAGACTGAATGAAGCGCACTTTCCTGACCGCCTTCCTGCTCGCCGGCGTGGCCCTCTCGGCCGCGCCCGCGATCGCCAAGGTGTCCATGTCTAAAGGGCAGCAGATCTGCGAGTCCGCCGCCAAGGCGCTAAATCCGCCGCCCGTCTCGGCGCGTGCGGACCGTCAGCAAACGCGCTCCAGCGACACCACAATCACCGTGCAGTTGAAGGTGAAAAGGCCTGACAAGACGACGGTGACGTTCCTATGCTCGGTCGATCGCGAAACCGGCATGGCCACCCTGTCGTCGAATTTCTGACGGGCTGCCAGCCTATCCCTTCGCAACATCGAACACGAACAACAGCGTGCGCTGGCCAGGCGAAAAATTGTCGTCAGAGATAACATACAGGCGCACGCGCCCGTCCGGCAGTTCTTTGACTGCGATCCCCTCGAAATTGTCGATGTTGAAAAGCACGTTCAGTTCTGCGAGCTTCCTCGCCAGTTGAGGCTTAAAGCGATAGCGAGAGCGCTCGTCGACTTCGCTGGCGATCCGCGCCGGCAGGCTCGCCTGATCGAGCTCGCGAGCGAAATACGTTTCGACGATAGCGATCGCGTTTCCCGCCAGGGGGCTGAACGACCGGTGCAGCGAGAATGCGCGTACATCGCGGCTTTTCCCGCCCGTCTCCAGGACATCAAGCCCCACGAATTCCGGCGCATCGCCGCCCACGCGCAGACCGAACTCCGGACGGGCTTCAATCGGCCGGGCCGACAGAGGACTCTCGCCGCCAACCTTGGTCTCGATGCCGATGAAGAGATACCAGTCGCGCGTGACCGTCAGCGGCTCAGGCCCCTGATTGGCGTCCACGTCGGCTTTCGCATCGCGGAAAGCCTGCGGCAGCGGCTCGCCATAAGCGCCGAACACGATCGGCGCGCCACGCGCCGCGGCGCCGCATTTGCCTAGGTCGAAAGCCAGCACGCGATGGTTGCGCTCGTACGACACCAACGCCGTTCCGCCGTTGACCGCCAGCCCTTCGGCATCACCGTCGGTCTTCCCGCGCAGCAGGTCGCCTTTCGCATCGTGCATGGTCGAGATGCGCGCGGCCTTTGGCGTCAAGCCATCGCTGGCTAGATCAATCCATACGAAATCGCCCTGATCGGAAACGGCGAGCAGATTGCCGTCGTCCAGCACGTCGATGCCGGACAGTCCGCCGAAACGCTTGTCGGGACTTGAAAGCTGAAAGCCGCCGACGAAGTTCAGCTCCCCCACTTGTCTGCGGGACGCATTGAGCGCCTGAAGTGGAACCGGCTTTGCCGTCAGGCCAACGATCTCCGGCGTTTCGCGTTTCGCGCCGGCCGGACAGGACACATCCGTTAGCGCTGCCAGATAACGCGTGAGCGAACCATCGCTTGCAGCCGCGCTCGACGCCGGAGATGGCGCCGGGGCCTCAGCGCGTGATGTTTCCGCCGGCGACGTCGCCGTCACCGGCGCTGGAGGCGTCTCAGCAACCACCGGCGCAGGCGCAACGGGTGTCGAGCCATCGCTCGCGCACGCCGCCAGCAGGGCCACGGCAAGGGCGAGAGCGGCCTTTCCGCCAGCGCGCATGATTGCCCCTACTTCGCCAGGTCCGCCGGCAGGACCGGCGTCGACAGGATGTATTCGTACGCCTTCCACCGCGCGGCGGGATCATCGCCTGCGCGGTCGACATAGGCGCGCACGACATCCTCCCCGCTCGCATAGTTGATTACGTAGGAGCGATACTCGTCATCGAACGTCAGCGAATGCTCGGCGACATCGCGCGCAACCAGCTCGTAGCGCTGGATGAGGTCTATGGTCGTCGACCGGTCGATGACGCCGTCGAGATACATCTGCGATATGGTCAGCGAGGCGCCATCGAGCTCCGCAGTCCCGCGGCGCAGCGCATCGTATTGCGGCGCGGTCGCGGGATCGAGGCCGGCCAGCGGATAAAGCACCTCCATCTCGAACATCAGCCGTTCGTCGCCGGGAAACGCCAGCTCGAGGCCGAAATCACCGCCGCCCTCGTTCAGCGGCGCGGCGGGCGCGTAGAGCGGCAGGACGGAGTATTCCGCCCAGCCCCGCTCCCGATAGGCGCGCTCGTTGTAGATGCCTTGCACATGGTGGCCCGGATATCCCTCATGGCATCCCAGCACCAGCGTATTGCCGACAAGCACGGGAAGATCGGTGTTGACCTGGATGAGGCTCTGATTGCCGCCCTTGTAGTAGTTATAGGCCCCCCAGCTTTTCCCCTTCACCATCTCCATCTTGAAACTCTCGCCTTCCGGCAAGGCGATGTGCTTCGCTGTGCGCTCGCGGCATTCGGCGATGGCGGCGTCCATCACCGCGGGAAGCTTGTCATCCGGCACTGCATAGCGCGAACGAAACTCGCCCACGCGCACGGGCAGCGGGTCCGTTCCCGGCACGATGGATTCGATCCGCGCCAGCGCCGCATCGTAGTCCTTCAGCGGCTTCAGCACGGGGCGCAGGGCGAACAGCCGTTCGGCCTCCTCTGCGAAACGCAGGCGCGTTCCGCCGATCATGTCGAGCCGGAAGCGCGCGCTGGAGAGGTTGGCGGCGAGCACTTTGGCGCGCTGGGCTTCCTCCGGGTCGGGAGCGGTCGCGCCCCGCAAAGCCGCCAGCAGCCGGTCGGCCTCGCGCTTGAGCGCATCCTGCCCGCGCGGGCTTTTGCGCGCCGCATCGCGCCATTCGGCGGGACCATAGTAGGCGTCGACATAGCCCGGCTCGTGCGCGTCGATCTCCAGCACCAGCCGCACATAGTCGCGCGCCACATCGTTGAGCGCCTCGCGCGGCCGGGGCGCCGTGGCGCACGCCGCCAGGCCGAGCGCCAGGAGCGATATCAATCTGAGCATCAGCGCCTCGGCGTCCGGCCTGCGCCGGCTTCCTGCGCCTTCCTGGCGATTGCCTGGAAGGTGGTCTTCTTCACGTCGCGTCCGGCGGCCGCGCTCGCGCCCTTGGATTTCGTTCGCCGCCGCGGCGCTGCATCCACGGTTCGCTGCGCCTTCGCCTCCCGCGCGTCTTCTTCGCTGAACAGTTCGGCGAGCTTGTCGGTCATCGCGCCGCCGAGCTGTTCGGCGTCGACGATGGTCACAGCGCGGCGATACCAGCGCGTCACGTCGTGACCGATGCCGATGGCGATGAGCTCGACCGGCGAGACCGGCCCCTCGATATGCGCGATCACTTCGCGGAGGTGTTTCTCCAACGGATTGCCGACATTCACCGACAGGGTTGAGTCATCCACCGGCGCGCCGTCCGATATCACCATCAGGATCTTGCGCTGCTCGGCGCGCGCCATCAGGCGGTCGTGCGCCCACAGCAGGGCCTCGCCGTCGATGTTCTCCTTGAGCAGGCCTTCGCGCATCATCAGGCCGAGATTGCGCCGCACGCGCCGCCATGGCGCATCCGCCGACTTGTAGACGATGTGGCGCAGATCGTTCAGCCGCCCTGGCGATGCCGGCTTGCCGGCCTTGATCCAGTCCTCGCGCGACAGCCCGCCTTTCCACGCCTGCGTGGTGAAGCCGAGGATTTCGACCTTTACGCCGCAACGCTCCAGCGTGCGCGCCAGGATGTCCGCACACAGCGCCGCCACCATGATCGGCCGGCCCCGCATCGAGCCGGAATTGTCCAGCAGCAACGTCACCACAGTGTCGCGGAACTTGCTTTCGTCCTCCTGCTTGAACGACAACGGCGCCGTCGGATCGACGATCACGCGCGTCAGGCGCGCGGTGTCGAGCACGCCCTCTTCCAGGTCGAACATCCACGAGCGGTTCTGCTGCGCCATCAGGCGCCGCTGCAGGCGGTTGGCGAGGCGCGACACCGCGCCCTGCAGGCCTTGCAGCTGGGCGTCGAGGTAGGCGCGGAGGCGGGTGAGTTCTTCGGGGTCGCAGAGGGATTCGGCGGCCGCGACTTCGTCGTGGACTGTAGTGAAGGCCTTGTATTCGGATTTGAAGCTGTCGCTGTCGCGCCAGTTGGGACGAACAGGCTGGGCGGGCTCGTCGTCTTCGGCCTCGCTGGCGTCCATGTCGGAGTCGGCGTCGAGGGAGGCGGTGGCTTCGATCTCGTCGCCGGGTTCGCCTTCACCGGCTTCGCCAGCGTCTTCTTCTTCGGCGTCACCGTCGCCCTCGCCTTCTCCCTCGCCTTCTTCAGGAGAGCTGGCCTTGGCTTCGCCCTCCTCGTCATCTTCGCCCTGCTTGTCGTCGTCCTTGCTGAGGCTGGAGGTTTCATCGCCCAGGCCGAGATCGCGCAACAGGTCGCGCATCAGCTTGGAGAACGCCGTCTGGTCGTCCATGTTGGCGCGGGCCTTCGCCAGCGGCTCGGCGGCTTTTTCGGTAAGCTCGGCGCGCCAGAAGGAGGCGACCGACTCCGCGGCCGCGGGCAGCTTCCGGCCGGTAAGAACTTCGCGCAGCACGAATTCGAGCGCGTCGTCCATCGGCGCGCGGCTTTTGTCGGTCGTCCGGCCATAGCCGGCGCGTTCGCAGCGCTGCGTCAGCACCGCATCGAGATTTTCGGCCACGCCGTCCATCGCCGCGGCGCCGATCGATTCGACGCGGGCGCGTTCGGCCGCTTCGAAGAGTTTGCGGGCGTCCTCGCGCTGGGGCATCAAGCGGGCGTGGGCGCGGGCGTCGTGGTGAGCGACACGCAGGGCGAGCGCATCGGCTTGCCCACGCGCGCGGGCGGCGGCGGCGGGCGTGAGGTCTTTCGGCGGCGAGGTCAGCGTGATCTGGCCGTCCTGAACCCTTCCGCCATCGACGGAATACTCGACAGACAGTTCGTCCTGCCCCGCCAGCGCGCGCGTGGCGGCCGAGAGGGCGGACTTGAACACATCTGTCCGGTCGATGGGCTTGGTCATCGGATCGGTTTAGAGCCCGAAAGCGGCAGTGGAAAGGGCCTCGCCCATCGGCTCACCCGTCGCCCAGCGCCTCAATAGCCGAAAGGGGCGAGGCGATGCTTCCGGCTACAAGCGCTGCCAGAATGCCGGGCGCCGGCCAGACCCTCGATACAGGCGCCGCCAGCCAGTCCCGCGCCCAGACGATGGCGCGGCCATCCGACTGGTAGGCAGGCGTGAACATCCACGAAGCGAGCTGGTAGATGCGGATATGGAGCCGGCGCGCGCGGGCATAGGCCTCGGCGGCCGTATCGATATCCCTGTGCAGGCCGAGCGCACGGGCGAGCGCGAAGGCGTCGAGCAGCGCCATGTTGGCGCCCTGCCCGAGCTGGGGGCTGGCGGAATGCCAGCTGTCGCCAAGATGCACGACGCCGCGGCCAAGAGGCGAGTCAAGCGTGCCGTGGCAATAGCTTGCGAAGATCAGCTGGTCGTGCCGCACGATCGGGCCGAGCAGCGGCGATGTTTCAGGCCACAGGCGGAGGACTTCGGCTTTCCAGGCATCGAGGCTGCCGTTGGCCCAGGCGGCGTGATCCTTCTGGCGCAAGCTCCAGAAGAAGGCGGCCTGTTTTCCGCTTGTCTGGTTCGGTCGTCCGATCGGCAGGACGCCGACCATTTTTCGTGCAGCTTCGTAGCGCTGTTCCAGCGCGTGCCCGTCGAAGGGTGAATTGTCCGGCCAGTCGAGATTGGCCCACAAGGCGCCGAAGTCGAGCGGAGCCAGCGGCTGCGGGCGGGACAGGGGCGACCTGACGCCGAGTGCGTCGATGACGAGATCGAAATGCGCGCTGGTCTTTCTGTTGGCGAAGGCGAGGCGCCCATCGCTTGTGCTCACGACGTCATGGCCCGGCGCCATTTCCGCGCCGGCAGCGAGGGCCGCATCGTAGAGCGCCTGGAAGAGCGCGCCGCGATGGACGGCGACGCCTTCCTTGGCGGCGCCGCCGAGATTGCGGTAGCGGACATCGAGCACGACGCGCCCTGACGGCTGAGCGCGGCCGAACAGGCGCTTGATCGGCGCGCCCAGGGCGCGAACCCGGGCGCCGACGCCTATCTCGTCGAGCGCGGCAAGACCGACGGGCTGGAGGATAAGGCCGGAGCCGAGCGGACGCGGGGCGTCGAGCTTGTCGAAGACGATGACGCGGTCGCCCTGGCGCGCCAGCATGGCGGCGCAGGCAAGGCCGGCGACGCCGCATCCGGCGATGGCTATAGAGCGCCCCGTCATTGCAGATCCGGCCCCGCGAAAACCAGACAAGTCCTACGCCGCCGCCGGGTTATCCGCCAGAATCGCAACGTGTTCTCATACCTGTCTTGCCGGACATGAGGCTTGTACGGAACAGGCAAACGCGTGGCGCGTTGGTTTAGGATGTCAATTGGAGCCTTGTCATGACGAATGCGAAACATATTGCCGCCGCCGCTGTCTTAGCCTCGCTTCTGGCTCTGGGCGCCTGCGGCACGCTTGCGGGCGCAGCGGTTGGCGGCGCGGCAGGCGCGGCCATCGGCAACAACACCGGCGATGGCGATGCCGAGCGCGGCGCGGCCATCGGCGCAGCGGCCGGCGCGATCGCCGGCACGGTTGCTGACCACAACTAGGAAGCAGTCGCGAACTCCCCGGTCTGGAGTTCAGGTGGCGGCGGATGCAGCGGACAGTCCAAAGGCCGCTGCGATCCGCCGCGCAGCCGTGTCCGGGGCCACCTCGCCCGTATCGATAGCGAGGTCCGCCGCGGGCATGACCGCCTCGCTGATCTGGAACGCCGGCCGCAGCCGCTTCAGCATGTCGAGCGATGTCAGCTTCCGGTACTCCCGGCGGCTGTCGTTCCCGATCCGCCTTTCCTGTTCCGCGTCGGATAGCGTCAGCTTGACGAACTTCACTTCGCCGCCCTCGGCGCCGATCAGGGCGGATACCCGCTCGGGAAATCCCGGCTCGACCGTCGGCTCCGGTGCGAAGGTGAAGATCAATGACGTCCCGGCTTTCGCCGCCGTCTCGAACGCCGCCATCCACATCGCCTCGCGCAGGCGCACGAATTCGGGATCGCCGAACGGCAGCTTTTCCAGCAACGCATCGACCACGAGGTGATTGTGGAACACCGCCAGTCCGGTGAGTTCGGACAGGGCCCGCGCTACCGTCAGCTTGCCGGACGCCGCCGGCCCATGGATGAAAATCAGTTTCACTGCGCCGGTCTTTCGGGCCTCAGCTTTTCGCAAACAGCTCCAGTGTCCGCTCGAACGCCAGCTTGTCGGATGCGGCGTCGTAGTCGCTGGAGTTGCGGCGCGAGAAGCCATGGCCGGCGTCGTAGATGTAGACCGGAACTTCGGGATGCGCGGCCTGGATCTTGTCGACCGCGCCGCTGAGCGGGATGTGCGCGTCCTTGGCGCCGAAATGGCAGATCACCGGGCATTTGAGCTTGAGGTCCGCCATCTGCGCGATGTTGCCGCCATAATAGCAGGACGCGGCCGACAGGCCGTCGATACGCGCGGCGGCGAGCCAGCTCATCGTGCCGCCATAGCAGTAGCCAGTGACGAAGACCTTGCCTGACTTTCTCATGACGTCGAACACGGCGCCGATATCGCTCATCGCATTGTCCGGACCGTTGCCCATGGCGAGTTCGCGGGCGCGCGGCAGGCCGGCGGCGACATCCTGCGCCTGGACGACGAAACCGGGCGCGGCGCGATCGTACATGGACGGCGCGATCGCCTCGTAGCCGGCGGCGCCGAAGCGGTCGGCCATTTCCTTCACATGGTCCGAGATGCCGAAGATTTCCTGGATGACGATGACCCCGCCCTTCCGGGCGCCTGCCGGCTCGACGTGATAGGCGCCGAACTCGAAACCGTCGCGGCTGATGACGCGGATCATTTCGCCAGTTGGGGTCATGTGAAGCGTTCTCTCGGCTGATGCATGGCTCTGGTCGGGGTCTGGTCGGGGAAGTCTAGAGAGGAAGTTCCGGCATCGCTACCTGCCTAGCGGGCCCATATTGTGGCGGATCATCAAGGCCATACTTCTTCAAGGTCTCGTCGAGGCGCCTGCCGATTTCGGCAAGTTCTTATTCATGCTGCATCAAAGGGCTGTCCTTGTGACCGTAGCAGAGCCTGGGCGTGGGTCCGTGCCTGTGCGTGTGCCTGGGGACAGGAGAGCGGCGCGGGTCTCCGGGGATGCGGCGGCCCTGGCGGCAGACGGCGGCGTCGTTTCTCTTGGGAGGAGGCATGTCGGTGGGACCCCAGCGGACGCGGACTCTATCCGGCTCGCCGGGAATGTCTTCGTAGGTCGGGTAGTATTTGATGCGGCCGGCATGAATGCGGCGGCGCTTGCGGCGGGAGAAGGGGTGGCGGGACATGTTGGCTCCTCGTGAATGAAATGCTTCGCACTCCACGGTCCTCGGACCTGGAGAGAGTGGCAGGCTGCGCGGAGGCGGTGTTCGCCTCGAATTAATAGTCCGTCACATGTGTTCACGGTGAAGCGTTGCCGCCTCCGCGCGCGAGGGTCATTCAGGCAGGCGTTCGGACTTGATCTTTTTCCCACCGGCCTCCCGAGAGAGACCGGCTTCGTGGTGTCGTTCCAGTCGCCGGGATTACTCCGGCGCGCGTGCCCATGAGACCAGGGGGTTTTCCCTACGAGGTTTTTGACCTCGCTTTCCAAGCGTCAAACCTGTCCGTCGATCCGGACCAACACCGCTGCTGGTCCAGACCTGTAGACCCTGCACTCCCTCCGATCGTGCCCCGGTCATGACGCGACGCCTGCCCGGAGGAAGCACGTCCAAGATAAGGCCGCCGGGCATGGTGTGGGATCAAATAAAGTTCGGAATATTTTGTCCTACAGCGGCGAAGTGAACTTCGTGCAGCGAATGCTGGGATTCTGGCGCGGCTGAAGCTGGAGAAGGGCGGAGTTATCCCACACGTCGATCACCCTAACGGTGTCATTCCGTCAAACGCATGCGTTTGACCGCCGCAGGCGTTATCCGGAACCCAGGGGCGCGTTGCGAGGTCTCGACGCGCGGCCCCTGGGTTCCGGGTCTACGCAGCTTCGCTGCTTCGCCCGGAATGACAATGATGGTGCTGCAGAGGCCGGTGCGCACGACGAGCCGCTGCTATTTTAGATCCTTCACCAGCACGCGCATGCCGCGGCTGCGGCCGGGGCGGAGGCCGCCGGAGAACAGCTTGCCGCCGATGTCGGTGAAGCCCCAGCGCTCGTAGGCCGCCTTCGCCCACTCGGCGTGCTCCATCACGTCGAGCCAGATGTAAGTGCAGCCTTCGACCTTCGCCTGCGCCTCGGCGGCATCCAGCAGCTTGCGGCCGATGCCGCCGCGGCGAGCGCCGGGCAGAAGATAGATGCGCGGAATTTCCGCGCCGTTGGGTCTGTTGTTGATCGACTCGAGCGAGCCGACGACCATGGTGAGAAAGCCGACGCCGACGCCATCCTGGCGCGCAATCCAGGTGCGCGTGGTGTCGCGGGCCATGAAGGCGCGCATGGCGTCTGGGCCGAAGCCGATTATCTGGCGGGCAAAGCCGACCGCATCATCCCAATCGTCATGATAGGCCGCAGCGTAGGCGGCCGGGCCGATGATCCCGAGTTCGGGGACATCGCCTTCGCTTGCACGGGTGATGACGATATCTGCCATGCGGAACTCCGTGGATGCGCCGTCAATGCCGCAAGTCAGCCGGCATCGGCAATACGCACGGAGAGCGTGACGTCGGCAAGCGGGGAGAGCGAATCCTCGAACCGCATGCTGGTGATGTCACGCCAGCCGCCGCCCTGAGCACCACGATGCACATGCGTTGTGCGGGCGTTGGCGTCGACGACCCAGAGTTCGGGAACGCCCATACGGGCATACAACTCGGCTTTCTTGCCGAGGTCGTAGCGCTTGCTCGAAACTGCGATCTCGATGACCAGGGCAGCCTTCTCGCCTGCGAGGTCCTTCGCTGAGAGCTCGATCGGAAATACGCAAATGTCGGGATCCAGCGCCGTGTGATCCGGAAGGATCAGCGTAGCGCCCTGCGCGACCCAATACCGATCGCCCAGTTTCCTTTCGAACTGCTTGGCCAGCCAGTTCTGAATGTCCTGATGCAGCGGCCCCTGCGGCGACATTGGAACGATCTCCCCCTCGACCAGTTCGAACTTCGCTGAGGGGTCAACCACTCCCTGCTCCATCATGTGAAACAGGTCCGCGACCGAGATTCTCGGCTTCTGATCCTTGATGATGGTCGGCGCGTTCATGGGCGCACCCTACCTCAAATCGAGGCCTTAAGCCACTTTCACCATCGCCGCGCTTTCAGGCAGCTCTTTCGCGAAGGCGCGCTGGTAGAATTCGGCCACAGCGGGGCGTTCGAGCTCGTCGCACTTGTTGACGAAGGTCATGCGGAAGGCGAGGCCGATATCGCCGAAGATCAGCGTGTTCTCGCCCCAGGTGATGACGGTGCGCGGGCTCATGACGGTCGAGATGTCGCCGGCGATGAAAGCGTTGCGGGTCATGTCGGCGACGCGGACCATCTTGGAGACGGTCGTCCTGTCGAGATCGGGAACCTTGGCGGAGACGATTTCCACCTCGGCGTCGTGCTCGAGATAGTTGAGCGTGGTGACGATGGACCAGCGGTCGAGTTGGCCCTGGTTGAGCTGTTGCGTGCCGTGATAGAGGCCGGTGGTGTCGCCGAGGCCGACCGTGTTGGTGGTCGAGAACAGGCGGAAGTACGGGTTGGGCTTCATCACGCGGTTCTGGTCGAGCAGCGTCAGCTGGCCTGAGGCTTCGAGAATGCGCTGGATGACGAACATCACGTCAGGCCTGCCGGCGTCGTACTCGTCGAACACCAGGGCGATGGGGCGTTGCAGCGCCCACGGCAGTATGCCTTCGCGGAATTCGGTGACCTGCTTGCCGTCCTTCAGCACGATCGCGTCCTTGCCGACGAGGTCGATGCGCGAGACGTGGCTGTCGAGGTTAATGCGGATCAGCGGCCAGTTGAGGCGGGCGGCGACCTGCTCGATGTGCGTCGATTTTCCGGTGCCGTGATAGCCCTGGATCATCACGCGGCGATTGAACTTGAAGCCCGCGAGGATGGCCCGCGTGGTCTGCGGATCGAAGCGGTAGGCCGGATCGAAATCCGGCACATAGCCGTTCTTCTCGGCGAAGGCGGGAACCTTCCAGTCGAGATCGACGCCGAACGTCTTCTTGACGTCCACTTCTTTCGTGGGCGCGAGCGTCAGCAAGGCGTCGGAAGGGTCGATCACGGCCATGGGAGGAAATCTCTTGTGTCCTGCGGGCTGATATAGTCGCTCCACCCGTCACATTGCAACGCAGCACATCGGCCTTGCCGAAACGCAAAACACGGGGAAAGCGGACGATTTCGCGCAAATCACCCTTTCGGGCGATTGCGCCGGCCCTGCCCGGAGCCTTTGATGCGTCAGCCAGGCGCAAGGGAGACATTGATGGCCAAGGTTCTGGGAGTTGGCGGCATCTTCTTCAAATCAAAGGACCCGGCGGCGCTGACCAAATGGTATGCGGACGTCCTCGGCATGCCGCTGGAAAGTTGGGGCGGCGTGATCCTTAGGCCGGAAGCGATGGCGGGCCATCCCGGAGCCGCGACCGTGTTCGCGCCGTTCAAGCAGGACACGACGTATTTTCATCCCTCGACCAAGGATTTCATGATCAACCTCGCCGTCGATGATCTCGAAGGCGTTCTCGCGAGCTGCGCCAAGCATGGCGTCGAGGCAAAAGTGATGCCGGACGAGCCGAACGGGCGGTTCGCGCACATCATGGACCCGGAGGGGACGCGGATCGAGCTGTGGCAGCCGAAGCCGATGGCGGAGTGAGGGAGTAGGGATTAGGGAGTAGTTGTCCCGCACTCGATCCAGCTACTTTCCACTCCCTATTCCCTACTCCCGGTCTCGCTACGCCAACCCGCTCGACTTCAGCGCCTTGAAGGCGCGGATGACGATGGCCAGCCGATGCTCCATCGAGCGGTCGCCGCCGTTGGAATCCGGGTGGTACTGTTTCACCAGCACGCCATAGCGCTCGCGGATCGTGGGGGCGTCGGCGGTCGCGGGGAGCTGGAGTTCCTCGAGCGCGCGGATCTGCAGGCGCGTGCGGTCGCGGGCCGGCGACGGCGTCGCGCTGCCGCTGCCGGGGCCGTGATAGAGCCAGTCCTTCGCGCCGCGCCAGTTGCGCGTGTTGTTCAGGCGCTGGGCGCGGCCGGCGGCGCCGACGGGTCCGCCGCCGAAGCGCCAGGTCGGCTTGTGGCCGAAACCGGCGGAAGCCTGGAAATCGGTGATTTCCGCCTCGGTCATGCCTTCGAAGAAATCGTAGGATTGATTGTACTCGGCGGCGTGGCGCTGGCAGAACCAGTGGCTGTCCTCGGGCGCTTCACGCTGGCCGGGAACGCGAATAGTGCGGGCGGCAAATGGCTTGGGCGCCTTGCAGTCGCCGAGATCGTCACAACCTTTGTGTTCGCAACGCTGGGCCGAATCCGCTTTCCTCCGGCGTCCGCCTGGCGGGTTGACGCGGATGTCGACGAACTTGACGCGATACTCGCGGCTGTAATCTTCGGCGAACGACATGGAGACGATCTTGGAGTGCGTTTGTTAATGCCACAAGAATTGACAACGCGCGCGGAGCGGATGCGGAGCGCTCTGGAGGCTGCTTTTTCACCTGGCCTGCTCGAGATAGTGGACGAGTCGCACCTGCACCATGGACATGCTGGCGCAGCCCCCGGCGGCGAGACGCATTATTCGATCCGTATACGCGCGGAAAAATTCGCCGGACTCTCGCGGGTGGCGAAACACCGGCTGGTGAACGAGGCGCTGGCCTCCGAATTCGCCTCCGGCCTCCACGCGCTTTCGATCCAGGCGGACTAGCCTGAGCTGAGCAGCCGGCAAGGCCCTTCAGGAAGCGAAACCCGCCTCTTTCGCGAGGAATTGCCGCAGGGGTGAAATGTCCGCGTCGCGCTGGATGTAGGCCTTCCCGATGCCCCTAGAGAGAATGAGGGTCAGCCTGCCGTTTCGGGCTTTCTTGTCGTGCGCCATGTGCGCGAGCAGGTCGTCCGCGACATAAGGGCCGCCGGCGAGGTCGCCGATCCGGGTGGCCAGGCCCAGCGCGTTGAGGAGGCGTTCCGCCCGCACCGCGTCCTGGCCGGGGCAGAGGCCCAGTTCGACCGAATAGCGCAGCGCCATCGCCATGCCGGCGCCGACGCCTTCGCCGTGCAGCAGGGCCGGGCCGAAATTGTTGGCGCGCTCCAGCGCGTGTCCGAAAGTGTGGCCAAGGTTGAGCAGCGCGCGCTCGGCCTGTTCGGTTTCGTCGATCGCGACGATGCGCGCCTTGGAGGCGCACGAGACGCGAACGGCTTCGGCGAGCGCCGCCCTGTCGCCTTTGGCCAGCGCGGCGGCGTTGAGTTCGAGGAAGTCGAAGAATTCGGGATCGTCGATCAGCGCGTATTTCGCGACCTCCGCGAGACCCGCCGCGCGTTCGCGCGCGGGCAATGTGTCGAGCACGTCGAGATCGGCGAGCACGAGGACCGGCTGGTGGAAGAGGCCGACCATGTTCTTGCCGGCGGCGGAGTTGATCGCGGTCTTGCCGCCGACCGAGGAATCCACCTGGGCAAGCAGCGTCGTCGGAATCTGCACGAAGCGGGCGCCGCGTTTCAGCAGGCCCGCCGCCAGCCCGGTAAGATCGCCGATGACGCCGCCGCCGAAGGCGAGGATCAGATCGTCGCGCTCGGCGCCCTGCCCGATCAGTTGGGACAGCACATGGTCGAGCTGGCCGAACGATTTCGACGCTTCGCCCGGCGGCACGGCGACCGTGACGAAGGAGAGCCCGGCTTTTTTCAGACCGTCGCCCAGAGCGGCGCCGTGGAGCTGCAGGACATTGGCGTCGGCGACGACAAAGACGCGGTCGCGGCCGGGCTTCGCCAGCGGGCGGATGAACTCGCCGGCGCGCGCGACAAGACCCTCGCCAATGAGAATGTCGTAGCCGCGCTCGCCGAGTTCGACGCGCACTTTGGCCCGGACGCCATCGTTCTTGGGTTCAGCCATGAGCCACCAGTGCGTCGAGGATCGCCTTGACCGCGTCGGTCGACGGGCCGTCGCCGGAATCGACGACGATGTCGGCCTCGGCATAGACCGGGGCGCGGGCGGCGTTGAGGTCCGCCAGCGCCTGTTTCGGGTTGTCGCGCTTGAGCAGCGGCCTTGTGTCGCGGCGGTTCACGCGCTTCCAGATCACGTCGAGATCGGCGCGCAGCCAGACCGTCGTCGCCTTCTGCTTCATCAGCGCGCGGGTTTCGGGATCCATATAGGCGCCGCCGCCGGTCGCCAGCACGATAGGCGGGCCGTTGAGCAGGCGTTCGATCACCCGGCGCTCGCCGCGCCGGAACTCAGGCTCGCCCAGCCGGTCGAAGATTTCCTGCACCGAAAGCCCCGCCGCCTTTTCGATCTCCTCGTCGCTGTCGATGAAGGGCGAGCCCAGATGTTCGGCCAGTTTGCGTCCCACGGTGGACTTGCCGACGCCCATCAACCCCACGAGCGCCAGGGTCCGCGTGAGGCCGCCGCCCGGCTCCCCGCCTTCCGAAACGCCGCTGCGCGCAGACATAAACCTTGTCCTGATCCCTGTGCGGGGACCTTGCCCTGTTACACGAACCGCACGCTTATACCCGGCAAGGCTCAAGGGGCAATCTACAGGGCCGGTTCAGTGGCGGCAGGGCAACAGCCTTGCGCGCTGGACCCGCGTTAACGGCTCTGGTTTCATTCCTCCGGACAGCCGACAGCCTGCCGGCGCCAGCCGGAGGCGTAAGCCAACCGGCGCGAGCCGGGGACGAGACAGTCGGAGAAGGACCATGGCGCGCGGTTACGGCAGTTATGGACGGCGGCGGAGCGGTCCGTCGATGAAGCTCATCGGCATTCTCGCCGCCGTGGGCCTCGTCGTCATCATCGGCGTGCTGTTCTGGGCGTCCGGCCAGGCGGAATCGCGCAAGCCTGTGCAGACCGAGATCCGCGTGGAGGCGACCAATGTCAGCCCGCACTAGCGCGGCGCTGTTCGCACTAGCGCTCGCATCGGCTGCACCTTCTACCGCACAAGTCGCATCCGCGCCGCTCGGCCAGCTCGACCCGTGGGGCGTCGGCTGGCTTGGGCGGAACGACGGACAGCTTCCGACCTCGATCTGGGCCAACACGTCCGAGGAGGCGCTGGGCCCGGTCTATGCCGAGCTGAAGCCGATGCAGCTTTCGCCGGCGGGACGCGCCGCGTTGCGCAGGCTGGCGCTCTCTTCGGCAAAAGGTCCGCCCGACGGCGCGGCGGGTCTGATCCCGGAACGGCTGCGCATCATCGAACAGCTGGGCGAGACCGAGCGCTCCATCGACCTGCGCAAGCGTTTCCCCGATACGGCGTGGGGCAAGCAGGCCGACCGCCTTGCGAGCCAGAACGAGCTGGCGCTCGACCGCGTCGACAGCGCGTGCGGCCGCATCGCCAACAAGCGCGGCGATGACGCCGACTGGATGCCGGTGCGCGCCTTCTGCTACGCCCTCGCCGGCGATTTCGATGCGGCCTCGCTTTCAGCCGAACACATCGAGCCGGACGAGACGAAGTCGGACGTCTGGCTGCTGGCCGCCATCGCGACCATGGAAGCGCCGGGCAAGACCAAGCCGGAAGGGCGCTATGGCTCGCCGTTCGAGGCGGCCGTCTCGATTGCGGCCAAGCTTTCAGCGCCCGCCAGCGCATTCGCATCGACGCCGCCGGATGTGGCCGCGGCGATCGTGCAGCATGCCTCGGCAAGCCCCGAGCAGAAGCGCGGGGCGCTGCGCGCCGCCGTGGACGGCGGGAGGGTGAAGCCGGCGGACGTGCTCGCCGTGCTCGCCGCAAAGGTTGCGGCGCCGGCCGCCAAGCCTGCAGGCCGCGTGGCCGCGCCCAAGGCCGACTTCGTCGCGCTGGCGCTGGCGGCGGCCGCGAGCGCCGAAGCGAAAGCCGCTGCGAAATCGACCGCATTTGCGGCCGCGCTCAAATCCGCCGAAACGGCGAGCGATTTCAAGCTGACGGCCTATGCCCTGCTCGATGCGATCAAGGCGCTGCCGAAGAACGACGCCACCGCGCCTAATGCGGAGACATTCGCGCGTGTCGCACTGCTGTCGGGCGACTTGAAGGCCGCGCAGGACTGGCGCAAGGCGATGGACGAGAAGGCCGACCCGTGGGCTGCGGCGCGCATCGACCTGATGCTTTCATACGCGGGCGTCGACGCCGGCAAGGGCGGCGCCATTCTGGACCGGATGATCGCCGCCGTGCCGCCGCCTGAAACCGCCGCCAAGTCCGCGACGCCGGCGACGCGCCAGCTCGACCTGCGGCGCATCGAGAATACACGCGCGCTGTTCCTGCATGCCGGCGCAGGACGCGACCTTGCGCCAGGCCAGCGCGCGCTGCTGGCGACGCAGAAATCGGCCGGGCGCGGGGTATCGGATGCGGCGCTGACGCGGATCACGTCCGCCGCCGACCAGGACGCCGATGGCGAGGCGGCGCTGGCTTCGATCGCGCTTCTGGGGCCGGATGTCTCGGCCCTGTCCTTCGCGGGCCTTGCCGACATCCTCACGCAGATGCGCCGCGTCGGGCTGGATGCCGACGTCAACGCACTTGCGCTGGAGGCGTTGCAGGTCTGGAAGGCGCTCTAGGCTTTCGCCGTTTCGTACTCGTCGTGATAGCGCACCCAGGCCATTGTGAACGGCAATGAGTCCTCGTCACGGCCTTTGGGCGTGAGGTCGAGGAAGTTGTAGGCGCCGTTGATGAGGTCCTGTCCGCGGCCGAAACACGAATACGTGTGATAGACTGCACCTTCGGGCCCGCGCGCGAAGACGCTGACGCCCTGCAGCTCCGAGAGCGGTACTTTCGTCTTCGCGTAGTTGTAGACGGTCGTGCCGTCCGCCATCGCCTTGGGCTCGAACGAGACGTCGAAATCGAAGTTGAACGAGCTGTCCTGCGATGACAGCCATTTGAACTTCCATCCCATGCGCTCGGCGAACGCTTTCAGCTTGGAGCGCGGCGCACGCGAGACCGCCACGAAGGAGACGTCGCGCGCATTGAGGTGCGGGACGGCGCCGTCGAAATGGTCGGCCCAGAACGAGCAGCTCTTGCAGGGGTTCTCCCAGTCAGGCGCGAACATGAAGTGGTACACGATGAGCTGGCTGCGCCCGTCGAACAGGTCTTCGAGGCTCTGGCAGCCGCTGGGACCGTCGAAGACGTAGTCCTTGTCGATCTTCACCCAAGGCAGTTCGCGCCGCCGCTTGCTGAGCGCGTCGCGCTTCTTGGTGAAGTCCTTTTCGGCGGCGAGCAGATCGATGCGCTGCTTCAGCCATTCCTCGCGGGTCACGATCTTCGGATTGGTGTAGTTCATCTGCGCCTCCAACATTCAACAGTTATGTTGATAGTCCACATTATTGTTGACAGTCAAGCGCCGTGTGGATAATTATCGGGGACGCGGGCGCCAGCCCGCAAAGGACGCGCGCATGCTCTGCTGTCTGTTTGCCGCCCTGTCGGCCGGAAACCTCGCCGTCGTGGCGCGCACTGCCGGACGGCTGGCGGCTGAGCGCACGGGCGCAACGGTGATCGCGCTGGCCGCAGGCCTGGCGGGGCTCGCCGCGCTTTCGCCCTTCGCGATCGAACATGCCGGCCACTATGCGGACCGCGCTGCGGCGCATGAGCGCTCGATCCTCGCGGAAATCCTCGCCCAGCCGCTCTGCTCCGGAAAGACTCGCGCTAGCATCGTGGCGACACACTCAAACCAGCCGGCCACACGATGACGCTTGCCCTCGTAAAACCCGCCAAATCCGACGCCAAGTCCGACGCCAAGTCCGACGCCAAGTCAGGGCCGGAAGAGAATCTCGAACTCGACCGCGTCTTCTTCGCGCTCAGCGATCCGATACGCCGCGCGCTGCTGAAGCGTCTCGATGAAAGCCCGGCGCTTGTCTCCGAGCTTGCGGCGCCGTTCGACATGACGCTGCAGGGTGTTGCGCGCCACATCCAGGTGCTCGTCCGCGCCGGGCTCGTGCAGCAGGAACGCACCGGACGCATCGCGCGCTGCCGCCTGGACGCCAGCCCGATGTATGAGGCCGCGCTCTGGCTCAACGGCTACACCAAATACTGGCAGGCGCAGTTCGACACGCTTGCCGCCATTCTCACCGATCTGCCGCCGGCCAGCCCGGCAAAGCCCGCCCGCACGCGCACACGCGGCCCACATGCCCGGGGAAAGAAACGCAAATGAGCCATCTCAACAGTCCTCGCGTCCGCGAGCTGCAGCAGCGCCTGGTTGAAGTGCGCGGCGATCTTCAGGCCGCCATGTCGGAGGCGACGAAGCTGGAAGCTGCAGACCACACCTTCGCCACGCCCGATGGCGAGGTGAAGCTGAGCCAGCTGTTCGCCGGCCGCCGCGATCTTCTGGTGATTCATTCGATGGGGACGGGCTGCAGCTCCTGCACGATGTGGGCGGATGGCTTCAACGGCCTCTACCCTCACATCGCCAACCGCGCGGCGTTTGCGCTTTCCAGCCCGGACGCGCCGGACGTGCAGGCCGATTTCGCCTCCTCCCGCGGCTGGCGCTTCCGGATGGTAAGCGACACCGGCCGCTTGTTCGCGACGGCCATGGGCTTCGTCGATGACAGGGGCCGCACCATGCCCGGGGTTTCGGCCTTCCAGATGCGCAACGGCCGTATCCTGCGCACCTCCGCCGCCATGTTCGAGCCGCAGGACGAGTACTGCGCCGTCTGGCGGCTGTTCGACCTGCTGGCCGACGGCGCCGGCGGCTGGCATCCGAAGACCACCTACGCCGAGCCCTGAGCGGCTGCGGATCACGGCCGAAACTAACTTCCCATAAACTTCCGTGGCCTTAGATCGGCGCATGCTCGACACGCGCCGGATTGAAGCCTTTCTCGACACGCTCCGCGCCGAACGCGGCGCCGCTGACAACACGATCGAGGCCTACCGCCGCGATCTGGAGGACGCCTCCACCTTCCTGCGCGCCAATGGCGCGACGCTGGTCGATGCCGGCGAGCGCGACCTTTCGGCGTTCGTGCGCGACCTGCATGAGCGCAAGATGTCGCCCGCCACCGTCTCCCGGCGGCTTTCGGCGCTGCGGCGGTTTTTCCGCTTTCAGCTGGGCGACAATGAGCGGACGGACGACCCGACCTCGCGGCTCGACGGGCCGTCGTTCAACCGCGCGCCGCCGGATGTCCTCTCGCGCGAGGAAGTCGCGCGCCTGATCGATGCGGCGCAGGGGACGGAACCCACCGACATCCGCAATATCTGCCTGATCGAGTTGCTCTATGGCGCGGGGCTGCGCGCATCGGAATGCTGCGACCTGCCGTTGTCCTCGCTGCCGGCGCCCGGCACGTCGGTGCTGATCGTGCGCGGCAAGGGCGACAAGGAGCGTATCGCGCCGCTGGGCCAGCCTGCACTGAAGGCGCTCAAGGCTTGGATGGCGGTGCGCGAGCAGTTCCTGCCGAAGACGGCGATCCGTTCGACGGCTCAGCGTTTCGTCTTCCCCTCGCGCGGCGGCGGCGGGCGTCTGACGCGCCGCCGTCTCGGCCAGATCCTCGAAGACCTCGCAATGAATGCCGGCATCGCCATGGAGCGCGTCACGCCGCACGCCCTGCGGCACGCCTTCGCCACTCACTTGCTCTCGGGCGGGGCCGACCTGCGCGCGGTTCAGCTGCTGCTCGGCCACGCCGACATCTCGACGACACAGATCTACACCCACGTCGTCACCGACGAACTGCGCGACCTTCTGGAAGCCGCGCACCCGCTGGCGAGAGCGTAAGCGGGCCCACACCCCGCGACGCGAATCCCCCGCGCTTTCAAGGGCGGAAGCCGCCACGCATCTGAAGTTTTCCTACACCCCCCGAACCGGGCGCATACTGCGCGCCATGACGGTCGAGGTCGCATACATAGACGAGATCCCGGAGGGCGAAGGGCCTTACCAGCGCGGCCTGTGGGCCGAGGCGCGCCACTGGATCGAACAATGCCTCGCCGTCTTCGGCGAGCCGGCGCAGGTTGCCGCTGTCGGCCTCACGCGCCGCCTCGCGCTTCGCTACCGCAAATGGCTGTGGTGCATAGAGGGCGCGGTCCGCCGCCTCATCATCGCCGCCGCGCTCGTCATCGACCCCGCAAGCCTTGCCCGCGCGACGCCCCGGCTATCACAGCCCGGCGCCATGCCTGAACACGCGACACGCCGCGAACGCGGCGCAGCCTTTCGCATCTTCTCCATCGGCGGCCGCCGCGACCCGGACGCCTCCAACCCCGAAACAGGCCGCGCGAAGCCGCCGCCGCCGCCGCATCGGCACGTCCCTTTCCCGGCGGACGATCTCCTCGCCATCGGCAAAGCCGGCGCACGCACAGGCGGGCGCCGCAACGCATCGCCCCGCCGCCTCAATCCGCTCGACCGCCGCGGCCGCGCGTCGCGGTGCGATCCGGACTACTGCGAAGACCCAGGAGATGCGCAGGACGATTGGCAGAGCTTCTCCCTTTTCGGCCCCCGCACCCGCGACCGTGACGCTGCCGCCGCCATCCCTCCGCGCCGCGAGCCCGGCCATCGCGACACGACATCGCCCTACGGCTTCCCACCCGGTCTTCCCGAATGGCGCCGCATCGACGAGGAGTGGGCGCGCGTCATTCCCGCTCCCGATCTCGGCGCGCGCATCGCCGCTCTCTGCCGCGTCATGGAAAACCCCGCGCGCAGCATCACGCGCCTCGCGCACCTCATCGAACGGCGCCGCAGGCTGGCGCAACGGCTCGCGGCCATCCCGGCCCCCGTTCTGCGAAAGCCGCGGCGAGACCCGACTCCCGACCCGCCCTGCCAGGACCTGCTGGCGCGAAGTGACGCCGCCATCCCGCGGCCCGACACGAGTTGAAGGCCCCTGCTCGATCCGCCCGCCTCGCCGGCCCCGCCGGCGAGATCGCGAACCCATGCCTGCCATGCTAGATGCGCCCCATGTCCCGGCTTCCCCCTCTGCCTCATCTCGACTGGAAGGACGGCGCGCCGCATTCGCGCGATCGCGACGACGTCTATTTTTCCGGCGAGGGCCTGTCGGAGAAGCGCGCGGTGTTCCTCGGCGGCTGCAGCCTGCCGGAGGCATGGGCGGGGCGCGAGCGCTTCACGGTCGGCGAGCTGGGGTTCGGAACCGGCCTCAACTTCCTAGCGCTGTGGGATCTCTGGCGGCGCTCCCGGCCCTCGCCTGGCGCCCGGCTCGATGTCCTGTCGTTCGAGGGCATGCTGATCGGCCCCGCCGACGCCTCGCGCATCCACCAGGCCTGGCCCGAGCTCGGCGAGCTGTCGCACGAACTCCTCGCCCGCTGGCCCGTCCGCGCCCGGGGCGTGCAGAGGATCGGATTTCCCGACGGCGTCACGCTGACGCTGTTCGTCGACGAGATATCGGCAGCCCTGCCGCAGGCGCGCGCCCATGTCGATGCCTGGTTCCTCGACGGGTTCGCGCCTTCGAAAAATCCCGAGATGTGGTCCGCCGACGCAATGCGCCACGTCGCCCGCCTGTCCGCCCCCGGCGCGCGCGCCGCCACATATACCGTGGCTGGAGACGTCCGCCGCAGTCTCGAAGCGGCGGGCTTCATCGTGGAGAAGAAGCCCGGACATGGCAGGAAGAAAGAAAGGCTTGAGGCAATCTTTCGGGATGGAGGGGAACCCCCTCCCCCTCGTGGGGAGGGGTTGGGGTGGGGGGCGGCTGCTCCGCGTGCGGTGCAGGATCGCGAGAACTTGCCGTCCCGCGGCCCCCCACCCCCTACCCCCTCCCCACAAGGGGGAGGGGTTGCGCCCGGATCGATCCTCGTCATCGGCGCCGGAATCGCCGGCGCCTGCGCCGCGAAATCCTTCCTCGCCCGCGGCTGCGCCGTCACCGTCATCGACAAGGGCGCAGCGCCCGGTTCGGCCGCCAGCGGCAATCCGCTCGCCCTCGTCATGCCCCGCCTGGACGCCGCCGACGGCGCGAGCACGCGCGGGTTCATCGAAGCCTATCTTTTCGCGCGCCGCTTCTACCAAGCGCTCGGCCCCGCCGCCGCGACGCCGCTCGATGCGATCCATCGTCCGCGCGGGGAAAAGGAACAGCGGCGCTTCGCCAAACTCCTTGCCGATCCGCCGCTCGACGAGGCGCTTCTCCGGCCGGTCGATCCTTCGGACCCCTCCGCCGGCCTCCGCCATGCCGGAGCGATTGCCATAAAGCCTTCCACCGCTCTTCCCGCCCTGCTCGACGGCGCGACGCTGCGCTTCAATGCCGAAGCCGCTTCCATCGGCGAAGGCCGGATACGGCTCGTCTCGGGCGAAACGTTGACAGCGGATCTCGTCATTGTGTGCGCCGGCATGGGGCTCGGGCAGATCGACGGCCTGCCGGCGCCGCCGATGGCCGGCCGTCTCGGCCAGCTCGAGGCCGCGCCTTCCTCCGCCGCGCCGAACGCCGTCGCCGATGGCGGCTACGCCCTCGAAGCCTTTGGTCATCTGGTCTTCGGCGCGACGTTCGAGCCTGTGGATGGCGAGCCAAAAATCTCAGACGCGGCGCGCGCGGAAAATCTCGCGACGCTCGCGCGGCTGCGCCCGGACCTCAGTCCTGGCGCGATCCAATCTCGCGCCGCGATCCGCGCCACAACGCCGGACAGGTTTCCGTTTGCCGGAGCGCCCTCAGGCATGGACTCGAATGAAAAGGCGCCGGATGCGACTCCAGCGCCTTTCAGTTCACTCCGCCTCATCGGCGGGCTCGGCGCGCGCGGCTTCTTGTGGGCGCCGCTGCTTGCCGAGCTGTTGGCCTCGGAGAGTTTCGGCGAGCCCATGCCGGTGGAGGCGAGCGTCGCCGAAGCCCTTGACCCCGGGCGTTTCCTTCGCCGCGCCGCCAGAGGGGGAAGTCGGCAATGATGCCCTGTTCCCACCCCCTTGCCCGGCGCCTAGACGCGCGGACTTGCGTCCTGCCGGCGCAGGCGTTCGATTTCGTCGGCGAGGTTGCGGTCGCCGTCCGTTGCGAGGCGTTCAAGGACGCGCACGCGGTCCTTGAGCTTGGTGATCTCGCCGTGCATGTCGCCGATCAGCGCCTTGAGGTCTTCCGCCTCGCTTTCGCCGGCGCGAATACGCAGGCGCTGCTTTTCCAGCTTCATGCCGCCGGTGATGATGCTCGAGACCGTGCCGATGAGCACAATGCCTATGATGAACTCGAAAATGCCCACGGCCTTCCCCTAGCTTCTGGCTTCGCCGCGCAGCCGCTCGATGTCGCTGGCGAGACGAATATCCTCCGACGTCACAAGGCGCTCGAGCACGGCGACGCGTTCGCGCAGGCTTTCCACTTCGGCGCGCATTTCATGGCCGCCGGATTGGGCGAGCTCGCGTTGGAGCTTCAGCTGCTTCTCCTTGTAGGAGGCGATGCTGATGATGATCGGCATGCCGATGAAGAGGCAAAAGGCGCCGAAAGTGGCGATGAAGAGTTCTGAGGCTTCCATGGCGTTCTCCTAGCGCCTGACGTCGTCGCCGGCGCGGCGCAGGCGCTCGATGTCGTCGGCGAGCTTGCGGTCGTCGTCGGTGACCAGCTTTTCCAGCACCTGCACGCGCTCGCGCAGCTTCGCCACTTCCTGCTGGGTCGCCGACAGGATCGCCTCGATCCGGCCATCGCCCGCGCCCTGCTCCAGCTCGAGTTTCCGCTCCTCGTGGCGTATCCCCATCTTGATCACGAAGAACGTTGCGATGATGCCGGCGATCGCAACGAACATCACTTCGACTGGCATCTAACTTCCCCCTACTGCCTACGCAGCTTGTCGATCTCGGCGGCGAGCCGAGCGTCGTCGTCCGTCGCCAGCTTCTCGAGCACGACGATGCGTTCGCTCAGCTGGGCGATTGTCTTTTCCATGTCGGCGAGCTTCGCCTTCAGCGCAGCGGCGTCCTCGGACGGGCCTCCGCCCATGCCCCAATCGGCGGCGCTCATGCCCCAGCCATGGCCCCAGTGGTGCGAGTGGCCGCCGAGACCCCAGGCGGCTCGCCGCGCATCGCGCTTGGCTCGCCACGCTTCGCGGCGCGCTTCGTGCCGCGCGCGCCATTCCTCGCGGCGCCTGTGGAACTCGGCCCACCGGTCATCCTGGTTGCCGTGCATCATTGCCGCTCTCCCTTCGAGGGGCCCGCGCGCAGCTGCTCGATCTCCCGCGCGAGCCGCGCTTCTGCGTCCGTCTTCAGCTCGCCGAGAACAATCGTGCGCTTCGGCTTGGCTTCGTCCTCTTCATCGTCGGTGGAAAGGTCTACCTGCTTTCTGGCGTCGCCCTGGACCATGTGACCTGTTCTCCCTAGCGATCCGTCCTGCTCAAAGCGAGGGGCGGTCGCCGCGCAGGCGATCGATTTCGCGGGCAAGGTTTCGGTCGTCGTCCGTGATCAGCTTCTCGAGCACCTGGACGCGCTCGGTCAGCCGGTCGACCTGGGCCTGCATCGAGCCGATCAGCGCATCGTCCTCGCGCGACCGGCCGATACGCGACCGAGTGAGCATATGCGTGCGCCAGATCTTGGCGCCGAACACGATCGCGACGATCAGCACGACCATGGTGAAGGGGTTGGCTACGTTCAGCATCTCGGTTCCTGACTCACGCTCCGGAAGACACGGCGCCTATAAGACATGGGCGTCTAGAAAACATGGCCCCTGGGCGTCAGCGCACAAGCGGGCGCCAGTTGATATCGAACCCGCAGTTCGGCGGGCAGTTGCGCGCCGCGATGTCCATCGTGAAGCCCTGATCGCTCTTGCCGAAAACGATCTTCATCTCGCCGGCGTTGAGGTGGACGACGCCGAGCTGGCCGCCGGTCACCGCTGCCGCCAGTCCAACAGCGAGGAGGCCGCCGGCCCAGGCCAATCGTGTCGTGAGGCCGGCATTGCCGGACCGCGTGTTGCCGAGCGCATGTTTGCTGAGGTCGTGAGCCATTCTTGTCCCTCTTTTCGTCCCAGGGGCTCTTGTTCGCTTGGTCTCTTTCAGTCGGAGCGGCGGGAGGAGGAGCGCCGCTCCGTTAGGCACGTCGGGAAATTTCAGGCGCCTTCGAGGTCGCGGAATTCGCGCTTCAGTCTCCATTCCTCGGAGGTCACCGAGCGCTCCATCCGGGCGAGGCGGTCGTCCATGTCCTTGAACTTGTACCGGATGTTCGAGAACGTTTCGGCCGGCCGGTCCGACACCGACCGCCAGAAGCGGTCTTCGTCGGGAGACAGATTGCGGGGCCGGTAGGGCGCAACAGGCGTGATCGCCCAGACCACGATATAGACGATGAAGACCGCCGAGAGGATGCCGGTGAAGAAGAGGACGGCGAAGGCGATGCGGACGATGGTTGCATCCCATCCCATGCGGTCGGCGATGCCGCCGCAGACGCCGGCGATGACCTTGTCCCGCGAGCGATAGAGCCGCTTGGGGTTGGGGGAGTGTGTGTAATCGTCGACCATCAGTTGATGTCCCCTCTGGTGCTCTGGGCGGGCCGCGGCCGCGACGGTTGCGCGTCAGGCTCGATCAGCCGTTCCAGGGTTTCGATGCGGCGCTCCATCGTGCGGGCGGAGCGCCAGAGATCTTCGAGCATCCGCTCGTCGTCTTCGGTGAGGTTGCGCGAAGCGCGCGACTTCGAGATGTAGTGCAGGATCATCCAGGGCAGGATGACGAACAGGGAGACGATCGCCACCAGGCCAAGGGTCATCCCGAAGAATGCTTCAGCGCCCATTACGCGCCCTCGCCTTCAGACGTGCGGCGGCGCGAGGCCGGCGCGGGAGCAGAGCCGCCGCCGCGGCGGCGCTTGATTTCCGCCAGCTCCTTCTCGATCGACTCTTCAGCCGCGAGTTCCTGGAACTGCGCTTCGAGGCCGCGCTCGCCGACATTGATGAGGTCGGCATAGGCTTCCATCTCGTCCACCTTGCGCTCGACCTGAGCGTAGCGGCGCATCGCTTCGTCGACCTTGTTGACCTCGATGCGCGAGCGCATCTGGATCCGCTGTTCGGCGGCTTCGCGGCGGACGATCAGGGCGCGCAGCTTGGTCTTGGCTTCGTCGAGCTTGGCCTGCAGCTTCTCGAGGTCGTCCTGGCGCTTGGCGCCGACTTCCTCGATCGCTTTCAGCGCCAGCCGGCGGCCATCGATCTCTTTTTCAGCGCGTTGCTTGGCAGCGAGGGCGCCGCGGGCGAGGTCTTCGCGCCCCTTCTCCACGGCGAGCTCTGCCTTGTTCGCCCAGTCGACACGGGAAGCTTCAAGAGCGACGATGTCGCGCTCGTACTCCTTCTTGTCCGCCATGGACCGCGCAGCGGCCGAGCGGACTTCGACAAGGCAGTCTTCCATTTCCTGGATGATCAGGCGGGCGATCTTCTCCGGATCCTCCGCCTTATCCAGCATGGCATTGAGGTTGGAGTTGATGATGTCGGAGAGCCGGGAGAAAACGCCCATATCAGAACCTTTCGTCGTCGTTTCTGTGTTGGTCTTCTTGGTGTTGGTCGGGTCGGCGGATCAGGGGAGGAAGGTCAGAAGATGATGCGGGCGATGAGGAAGCCGGCGACAAAGAACCCCCAGCTTTCCATCGGCCGCGAGCTGAACCAGCGTCCAAGGCGCGCCATTGTGGTCTTCGCCTGGATTTTGTCCTGCTCGTCGAAGTAGCGCATCAGTGTCTCCTGTGGTCGCCGGCGTTCTCCCGGCATGGATCACTGTAGAGCAACCTTCGTGCCAGTTTTTCGGTAACCACTTATCTCCCTGTTTTGTTTTGCTTTATGTTATTTAGAGTGATCTCCAATTAACGAATTTGGTGAAACCCGCCACGATTTTGTTGGCGTCTTTCACCGCGAAGTGGTAATTCTCGCCAAATGGCGTCGCCCTCACCTCCCGAGCTGATTGGCCAATCTCCGACCTGGCTGGAGTCCCTTGAACGGGTCTCGCTGGCGGCTCAGGTCGAACGCCCGATCCTGGTGATCGGCGAACGCGGGACCGGCAAGGAACTGGTCGCAGAGCGTCTCCATTATCTCTCGCCGCGCTGGGACAAGCCGTTCGTGAAGGTCAACTGCGGCGCGCTGTCGGACGACCTGCTCGACAGCGAACTCTTCGGCCACGAACAGGGAGCTTTTACCGGGGCGACAAAGAGACGCCAGGGCCGGTTCGAGCAAGCCGATGGCGGGACCCTCTTCCTCGACGAGATCGCGACAGCCTCCACCGAGGTGCAGGAGAAGCTGCTGCGCGTGGTTGAATATGGAGAGTTCCAGCGCCTTGGCGGCGAGGACACCATCACATGCGACGTGCGCATCGTCGCGGCGACCAACGTCGATCTGCCGGCGCGGGCGGCTGATGGGCGATTCCGCGCGGACTTGCTGGATCGCCTCGCCTTCGACGTCATCACGCTGGCGCCGCTGCGCGCCCGGCCCGAGGACATCATCCTGCTGGCGGAGCATTTCGGGCAGCGCATCGCCCGCGAGCTGGAGGGCGATTTCCCGGGCTGGTCGCGCGAAGCGCTGCAAGCCATGTGCGACCATGCCTGGCCGGGCAATGTGCGCGAGCTGCGCAACGCCGCCGAACGCGCCACCTTCCGGACGATGGCGGCGCAGGCCAATGGAGCGCCGCTTGGCCCGGTGACGATCACGCCGGACCTGCTCGATCCCTTCCATTCGCCATGGCGTCCGCCCAAGGATCTCAGCGAGACTGTAGCGCAGCCGAAAACGCCCGCTCCTGGCGGCCTTGCCGCGCCTGCGCCGGCTGAAGCGAAGACGCCAGCGGCCACGGAAGCCGAAACCGGCCCGGTCGATTTCAACGAGCGCGTGGCGGCGCTGGAAAAAAAGATGATCGAGACCGCCCTAGCACACTGCCGCGGCCACCAGCGCAAGGCGGCGGAGCATCTCAAGCTCAGCTATCATCAGATGCGCGGACTGTTGCGGAAATACAATTACGGCCGCGAGGGCGGGGCGGACGGATCGGACGCCGATCCGGAAAACCGCGAGCTGACCGAGACCAAGTAAACCGCCGCCGATATTGGCTGACCTGTCTTCGCATGGCAGAGTTGCTCCCACGTTTGGGGGCAACGCGATATGGCTGGGGAATGCCGGCTTCTTCTTGAATGGGATCCTGAGATTGACGGCGCTTTCCGCCGCCGCTTCGAGCGTGCGCTCGGCGAACTCAAGGTGGATGCGGCCGACGCCGCGCCGTCGATATCGATCCCGATGGCGCCGCGCCCGTGCGCATCGCGCTGGTCTCGATCTCGGGCAGCGTCTCGCACGGCAAATCCGACATCGTCGTGCTGGCCGGGCCAGGCGACTTTCCCATAGTCAGCAGCGCCTTGCGTCTCGAAGCCTCCGACATCGAAGGACAGACGCGGCGCTGGGCGGCCTTTGTCGATCAGCTCAGCCGGAAGCTCGGCCGCGCCAGCCTTGCGCTTCCTCCGGAAGATCTCGAAGTGCGCCTCGACGAAGCAAGCCGCCGCGCCGATCAGGCAGAGCGCGCGCTTGCCGAGATGGAGCGCCAGAGAAACGACGCCATCCGGACGGCGAAGCACGCCGAGGCGCATGCGATGGCCGAACGCGCCCGCATCGGCGGTCTCGAACAGACGCTGGAGCGCCTGACCGCGCTGTCGGAGGCGACGGCCTATGCGATCGCATCCGTTCCGACCGATCTTCGCGCTGCTGTGGCCGACGCACGCGAGCATGCGTGGCGCGCGCGTCTTGCCGCTTCGCACGCCGCTGAAACGGCTGAAAAGCATCCCGATGCGCTCACATGGCCGAAGGCGAAAGCCACGTATTCCGGCGAGACGCACAACCGTCTGCCTCACGGCTATGGCGTGATCGTCTTCCGCGATGGCGCCGACGAGATCGCGCGCTATGCCGGCGCGTTCGAGGAAGGGCGCCGCTCCGGGCATGGCGTTGCGACGTCCGATGGCGGCCATGTCTGGACCGGCCAGTGGAGCGAAGGCGAGACCTGCGGGCTCGGCCTGCTCGAGGCGCCTGAGGGAAGCCGCTTCGAAGGGGAAGTCGCCGCCGGTGAAACCGGCTCGCCGCGACAGGTTCGTGGCTGGACATGGGCGCCTCCGGGGGCGCCTCCGGGGGCGCCGGCGAGTGCGGCGAAACCTGCGCAGCAGCTGCATCGCACTCCCGCGACCGCTCTCCCCTCGCCGCAGACTGCCGGCAACTGATCCAAAAAACTGCACCAAAGCCCTTGCAATACGAGCGTGAAATGATACTTAAGTAGATGATTAAGTATTGGAGCGCCGATGCGGGCCGCCGTTCTCGACCGGACCTTCCAAGCCCTCAGTGATCCGACGCGCAGGGCGATGGTGCAGCGGTTGGCGCGCGGGCCGGCGTCGGTCAGCGAGCTGGCGAAGCCGCTGTCGATGTCGCTGCCAGCCGTGATGCAGCACCTGCAGGTGCTGGAGGCGAGCGGCATTGTGCGGACGGCCAAGGTCGGACGCGTCCGGACCTGCTGCGTGGAGCCGAAAATGCTGACCCTCGCCGAACGCTGGATCGCTGACCGCCGGGAGATGTGGGAACGCAAACTCGATCGGCTGGGCGACTATCTCGATGCGACCGCTAGCGAAAATGACAATGACGGAGAAGCGAAATGACCTCCCCAACCACCCTCGCCAAATCCAGCGTCGTGCACGAAACCCTCGTGATCGAGCGCACCTACAAGGCATCGCCTGCGCGCGTGTTCGCGGCTTGGGAAAGTGTCGAGGCGCGCCTGCGCTGGAGCAAACCCTATCCCAGCACCGGCCTGGCATATGACGCGCACGACTTCCGGGTCGGCGGCAAAGACATCGCCCGCTGTGGGCCTGCCGACGACATGCGCTTCCGCGCCGAGGTGCACTATCTCGACATCGTCCAGGGCAAGCGCCTCATATTTTCCGAACGCATCAGCGAAGCCGGCAAGCCGCCGCTGGCGACCTCCATGATCACTGTGGAATTCCACGAGAAGGGGAAGGACACGCATCAGGTCGTCACCATGCAGATCGCGGCCCTCGACGGCTCGGACATGGTCGAAGGCTACAAGGAGGGTTGGGAGCCCACGCTCGACAACCTGGCCAAAGAGTTCTGAGGGCGCATCATAAAGCGCGCTGTCGTCCACTAAACCTCGACAGTCGAGCGGCACTACAGGCGCAGCCGTCGCGCATGTTCGCGGTAAGGAGCAATCGGCGGCTGAGGCCGGACGAATAATGAAAGAAGGGACCTCCCCATGACCTCAGAGACGCCGGCCAAGCCGCACTTCGGCTCGTTCACCATCGAGCGGAAGCTGAACCATTCGCCGCAACGCGTCTTTCGCGCCTTCGAGGACCCGGAGGCGCGCTATCGCTGGTTCGTTTCCGGCGAAGGCTGGGAGATCGCAACCTACACGCAGGTCTTCGAGGTCGGCGGGCACGAGCACGGCAAGTTCCGGCCCGTGGGGCATCCCTCGACGTTCGGCAACGATACCTGGTATCTCGATATCGTCCGCAATGAGCGTATCGTGAATGCCTACACCATGACGGTGGACGGCAAGCCGATGTCGCATTCGCTGTCGACCTTCGAGTTTTTTCCCGACGGCAAGGGTTGCCGGCTCGTCTTCACCGAACAAGGCGTCTATTTCGGCGGCGAGGGCGACGTGAAGAACCGCAAGACAGGATTCCTCGAACTGATCGGCAAGCTGGAAGCCGAGATTGAAAGCCATCCATGACGCTGCGCCTTTATTACCACCCGCTCGCTTCCTACTGCTGGAAAACGCTGATCGCGCTTTATGAGGCCGGCATTCCGTTCGAACCCTATCTGATCGATCTGCAGGACCCGGAAGTGCGGGCGGAATTCCTCAAGCTGACGCCGCTGGGCAAGTTCCCCGTGCTCGCCGATGATGCGACCGGCAAGGGCTTTCCGGAATCGACCATCATCGTCGAATATCTCGCAATGAAGTATCCCGCGGCGGCAAAACTGATCCCCGCCGACCCGGACCTCGCCCTGCGGGTGCGGCTGTCGGACCGGTTCTACGACAACTATGTGCACGAGAAGATGCAGAAGATCGTCGGTGATCGCCTGCGGCCCGCCGACAAGCGCGATGCGCTGGGCGTGGAGCAGGCGCGCGCCGATCTCGACAGCGCGCTCTCTCTGGTGGATCGCGACATGGAGAGCGGCGGCTGGGCCACCGGTCTGACGTTCACGCTTGCCGACTGTGCTGCTGCGCCGGCGCTCTACTACGCCAACAAGGTTGCGCCGTTCGGCTTCACGCACGCCGCCGCCGCGAAGTATCTCGAGCGGCTGATGGCGCGGCCGTCGTTCGCGCGCGTGCTGGAAGAGGCGAAGCCTTATTTCGCGATGTTCCCGCAAGGCTAGCCACGCCTAGCGTCATCGGCTTCCCGGCGGCGGATCGCCGAGGATGGTCGCAAGGCGGGGCGGCGTAGGCTGCCCCTGTCCGGCTGCGGCGCGCACCGGTCGCCGGCGGCGCGCAGGCGCATCGCGAACGACCGCGAGAAAGACGATGCCGAGATCGACGGCGAGGCTGGCGAACAGGGCGAGGAACGCCTTCTCCTCGAACTCGAAGCCTTCATCGCCCTTCACATCGACGCCGAACAATCCGCCGAGCCAGCCGACGAGGCCGAAGAATGCGGCGCGCGTCGCCTTCGGCCCTTCGAGGAAGGAGAATTCCGGCGTCGCGACATCCTCGACGGCGCGGAGCTGCGCGGCGGCGGCGACAAGCTTTTCGTTCAGCACGACATCCCAGCAATATCCCGGATCGTTCGCGCGCGCGGGATCGGGGCTGCCCGGCCGCTGCGGATCGGGGCCGACTTCGGCTGCGAGCTGGGACAAGCGCGCGGGCCTCCTCGTGCACGCCGGTGAAGAGAGCGCGCCGCTCCGCTGAGGGAAGGCTGGATGCCTTTGCGAGCTTTTCCAGAACGGCGCGCTCGGCCTGCGGAATATTTGTGGAGGCTGGAGGCGCGGCGCGCTTCACCAGGGCATCGACCTGCGCCTGCAGCCGGTAGCGCTGGCCGGCGACCGGCGCGATCCAGTTCGCACGCACCTCGTCGCCGAGTCCTTTCGCGCGGTCTGCGAAGGTGAAGCGGCTGCGCATCAACGGCCCCTCGCCCGGCGTCGATGACGGATGGTTGGCGCAGGTGCGGCCTTCGGCGGCTTCGCTTTCGGCGCGCTGTGCGGCAAGCAGGGCTGCGTCTGCGGTTGCGCGCTCCGACGTTTCGAGTGCGCCTGATGTGCGGGCGATGGAGCCAGACAGGCCGGTGATGACGCGCTGGAACTGGCGCTCGGTGAATTCCTGGCCTGCCAGCTCCTTCCAGAAGAAGCCGTAGCCGAAACCTACGGTCCACACCGCGAAGAGCAGGTAGAACAGGAAGGAGACGCCCCTCACCCACCAGCTAGTCTCGCCGGCGACAACATGATGCAGCGCCACCACCATCGCGCTGACGACGAACAGCGTCGTCGCGCCGGTGATCGCGAGTTCCACGCCGCTGAGATGACCCGCGTCGGTATTGGCGGCGCGCAGGTCAGCGAAGCCGAGCCCGGTCGCAGCAACCGACAGCAGAAAAAATCCGAGGAGCGCGAATCCGGACAACCCGCGCGGGCTGAAGGGCGCCGTCAGCCACCGCCATCCTGTCCGGCCTGTCCCCCGACCACCCACGCCAACCCGCCCCAATCCGGTTGTCCCCGGGGCCAGCCTATCGCTGCCTGCCTCGCGATGCCGAGTCTGAATCTTTCAGGAAGGCGAGGCGCCGTTACGGGAGTCTTCGATGACGCGAGAGCGCGCCGCTGAAGATAAACCTGAGTTCATTTGCTGAATGTACAGCAGAAGGCCTGCACAAAATTTGCCCGATTCAGCGTCGCGGCAAGATCGTTCGCGCGCACTGCGTTTTTTTAACCTGCGCCACATCGTTGGTTACAGAGGCTTTTCAGGCATGGCGCGAGCGTCTTTGGGCAAATGATAGGGACTCGAAGGGCTTGTGGATGGTATGGAACTCACCGGCGGTCAGGGATTGTCTCTGCCCGCGTCGACTGAGACCGGAGCGCACCGCTTGCCCTTCAGGACCAGAGCGATCACGCGCTTCAAGAACCGCCGCGAGGCGGAGCGCGCGCTTGCGGAAATCGTCGAGGATGGCGGCAAGCCCTGCGATTTCCGGATCGACGAGCATCCCGACGGAAGCTGCGTCATCACTGTCCTCGAGCACAACGGCGAAGTCGCCGGCGTGCTTGGCGCTTGACTGGGCGCCTGCGCGGCCGCGAGCCGAGATCGTTTCGACCCTGAAGGTTTTCCTTTGCCCCGCGCTGGATTATTCGGGTCAGCAATGGGTGACGACCTTCCCTCTTCCGGGCGGCTTCAGGACGGCGAGCATGTGCTGCCGGTACGGGTCTATTACGAGGACACGGATTTCACCGGGGTCGTCTATCACGCGACCTACCTGCGGTTTTTCGAGCGGGGCCGGTCGGAATTCTTGAGGGTGATGGGGACATCGCCGGACCGCGAGGACCACGGGATCTTTGCCGTCACCCGGGTCGAGATCGATTATCGCGCCCCGGCGAGAATTCACGATGCCTTGATCGTCCGCACACGGTTTGATGGCATGAAGGGCCCGCGCCTTAATTTTCGTCAAACCGTCGAGCGGCAAGGGCAAATACTGACTGAGGCGGTTGTTGTCGCGGTGGCCATTCACCCTGATGGACGTCCGCGGCGCCCTTCCCCTGCGGAATTAACACATTGGAATGCCTATCGAAGACCTTCGCCGAATGGCCCCTGAACCCCCAGGGAATCGCCGGTATTGACCTTCATGTCGCCTAATTTCGTAACCAGAAGCGATGCATCAAGCTTGCGCGGGAGGCCCATTCCGCGGGCTTTTCCGGCTGTCCCCTACCTGGAGCGAGACTGAATGGACCCCGTCGCACTTCCTGATGTCGTCAATCAGGATTTCTCGCTGATTGCGCTCTTCATGAGCGCGGACCCCATCGTCAAAGGAGTCATGATCATTCTGGCGGTCGCGTCCATCTGGTCGTGGGCGGTCGCTATCGACAAATGGTTCGGCGTCAACGCCGCTCGCGCACGCGCGCGCCGGTTCGAACATGCCTTCTGGTCGGGCCAACCGCTTGAGGACTCAAGCGAGCGTGTTTCCGACCGCGCCTCGGACGCCATGGCGCGGGTCTTCTCCGCCGGCGCCCGCGAGTGGCGCGAGTCTCGCCGCGGCGGCCAGGCGCCCGAGGAGGCCAATGCGATGGTCGACCGGGCCAAGGCGCAGATGGACGTCGCGGTGAACCGCGAAACGCAACGGATGGAATCCGGACTCTCGACACTGGCGATCATCGCCTCGTCCTCGCCTTTCATCGGTCTGCTCGGAACCGTCATCGGCATCATGAACTCGTTCCGCGACATCGCTGCGCGCGGCGAGACCAATCTCACCGTCGTGGCGCCCGGCATCGCCGAGGCGCTGTTCGCGACAGCGCTCGGCCTCGGCGCGGCCATCCCGGCGCTGATCTTCTACAACAAATTCTCCGGCGACATTTCGGCCTTTTCCGAACGCCTCAACAACTTCGCGCAGGAAGTGGCGGTGCGACTGTCGCGCCGCACGACCGAGCGCGGACGGGATATCTGATCATGGGAGTCTCAACCGGCGGCGGAGGAAACAGACGAGGACGGCGCAGGCCGATGGCGGACATCAACGTCACGCCGATGGTCGACGTCATGCTCGTGCTGCTGGTTGTGTTCATGATCACCGCGCCAATGCTGGCGACCGGCGTCGCCGTGAACCTGCCCAAGGTCCGCGCCGAACAATTGCCGACTGAGAAGGAACGCCCGTTGGTCGTCACCATCGACAAGAACGGCAACATGTTCCTCGGCATGGAAGACAAGCCTATCGAGATTGCCGCGCTGGCGCCCGCGCTGATTGCGATCGCCGACGCGAAGATGGACAAGCGCGTCTACGTCCGCGCCGACGGAGCGGTGCCATACGAAAGGGTCATGACGGTATTGACGCTCCTGCAGCGTGCAGGCTTCACCAATGCCGGCCTTCCGGTTGAATCGAAGGACGTGAAGCGGGTCGACGCCATTCTCAAGGAGGGAGCGGAGACCCCCTGAGATGCGAGTAGGCGTACCCCTTTCAGCCGTATTGCACGTTATCGCCGTCGCCGGCCTCACCCCGCTTGTGCTCTCGAGCACGCGGGAGGAAGCGACGCCGATGATGATTCTGCCGGTCGAACTGCTCGAGATTGCCGACACGACCAACATGACGGCCGCCTCCGAAGTCGTGAAACAGGAAGAGGCGCCTGAAGCCCCCGCTCCCGCCGAAGCAGCCGCACCCCCGCCGCCGCCCGAGCCTGAGGAAGAGATCCTGCCGGCCGAGGAACCCCCGCCGCCGAAGAAGCAGCCGGAGAAGAAACCCGAGCCGAAAAAGGAAACGCAGAACTTCGACAGCACGCTGCAGGACATACTGAAATCCGCGCGCAACGCGCCGGCCCCTGCGCCGAAAGCGACCACTCCCTCCGCCGCCGCCAATGAGGGCCAGCAGCGGATCAGCGTGGGCGACCGCCGCCGCATGACGATGACGGTAGGCGATGCGATCCTGCAGCAGTTGATCGCCAAGGGATGCTGGAACAGCCAGGCCGACATGGCGGACGCGCGGCGCCTTCGCGCCGTGATTGCCGTACGCTTCGGACGCGACGGGCATTTCCTCGCCGAACCGCGCCTTGTCGACCCGACGCGGGAACCTTCCAACGATCCGCCGCTGCAGGTGTTTATCCAGCGCGCCCGCAACGGACTGGCCAAGTGCAACCAGATGGGTTTCCAGGTGCCGGAGCAGTATTTCCAGACCCAGCCGCTGGAAACGATCGAGCTCGACTTCCGTCCTTGCAAGTCCGGCGAGTGCTAGCAGTTTGAAGGTGACACGGTGATGGCTATGGGGTCCCCCGCGAACGGAAGGGTTTTTCCGATGCGATTTCTTGTGTTCTTCCTGGTCGCGTTGTTCGGCGCGCTCGCGCCTGCTGATGCGCAGCTGCGCGTGATTGTCGAAGGCGTCAATTTCAAGCCGCTGCGCATCGCCGTTCCCGATTTCGACGCCGCAGGCCCCGGCGCCGCGGAAGCCGCCGCACAGATCAGCCAGGTGATCCGCCAGGACCTGCAGGGTTCGGCAGTGTTCGAGATCGTCGACAAGGCGTCCTTCATCGAGAAGGACCTCGACATCTCGCTCACTCCGCGCTTCCCCGACTGGACGGTGATCGATGCGCAGGCGCTGGTGGTCGGCAATGTCGTCGTCGACGGCTCGAACAACATGACCGTGCAGTTCCGCCTCTACAACGTGTATGGCGGACAGCAGCAGTTCGCGACGCAGTATTCGGTGCCGACGCCGCTCAACTGGCGCCGTCTCGCGCACAAGGTCGCCGACGACATCTATTCGCAGCTCACGGGCGACGCCGGATACTTCGACAGCCGCGTCGTGTTCGTCTCGGAAAGCGGGTCGCCCACCGAGCGCCGCCGCCGGCTCGCGATCATGGACCAGGACGGCGCCAACGCCGAATTCCTGCTGTCGGGCGTCAACAGCGTGATCACGCCGCGCTTCTCGCCTTCCTCGCAGACCATCATCTACGGCGCCTATGTGCCCGACCCGCGCAATCCGCGCGCGACGCTGCTGCGCACCTATCTCTACGACATCGAGACCGGCCGACAGGAGGTGCTGGGCGAAGGCGCGGGCACGACGAGCTATGCCGCGCGCTTCTCGCCGGACGGCCGCTATGTCGCGATGAGCCGCGAAGTGAACGGCAATTCCGACATCTACGTCGTGGAACTGGCGCGCCGCACCGAGCGGCGGCTTACCACGTCGACATCGATCGACACCTCGCCGTCCTTCTCTCCCGACGGACGGATGATCGTGTTTGTGTCTGACCGCGGGCGCGGGCCGCAGCTCTACATCATGCGCGAGGATGGAGGCACGATGTCCTGCCCCACCGGCGGAAGCGACACGGCCTGCCGCATCACCTTCGGCGACGGCCAGTACACCACACCCGTCTGGTCGCCGCGCGGCGACTGGATCGCCTTCACCTATCAGGCCGGCGGCAGCTTTTACATCGGCGTCATCCATCCTGACGGCACGGGCGAGCGCATGCTCACCCAGTCCTATCAGGACGAAGGCCCGACCTGGTCGCCCAACGGACGCGTGATCGCGTTCTCGCGCGAGGCGGGACCCGGCGCCGGACCGAAACTCTGGAGCATCGACGTTACGGGACGGAACCTGCGGCGGATGCAGACGCCGGGCGATGCGTCCGATCCGGCATGGTCGCCGATCCTGAAATAGCGCAGCGCCGGCGAATCGAACGAAACGCAGGCGCCATGTGACGTTGCGTCTGCATCACACCCCGGCGCTGATTTTCATGGTTAGTGAATGGGCATGTCCAACGTGTTTAGTGATCGCGAGGGAAACAGCGATTACTGCAGCCTCACAGATCAACTAAGTGATTGCGGCGTACGCAATTACCGCGTTGCAATCTTTCCATCGCTTTGCCACAAAAAACACTGATGTATATTGCTGCATCAGGGGTTCATGCGGCCCCGCGGTCTTGCAAATTCAATGCAATTCGCTGGTAATGCTGGGGGATCTGGATTACGCGCCTTCTTGGGAGGCGCGAGGGAACAAGGAGTATTTCATATGCGGTCTATCAGTCTGGCAGCTCTCTCTGCCGCAGCGTTGCTGGCAACGGCCTGCGCTTCGAATCCTCCAGCGCCAACTCCTCCGCCAGCTGCACCGGCCGCTCCTGTTGCGCCGCGTCCAGCGCCGGTTGCTGCGGCGCCTGCGCCGACGCCGATGGGCCCTGCTGCGGGCTCCAGGGCGGACTTCGCCGCCAAGAATACGGATCGCGTCTACTTCGATTACGACCAGTATAACCTGGATGACGCTGACCGCCGCGCTCTCGCGGGCCAGGTCTCGTGGCTGAAGCAGTACCCGGCCGCCAAGGTGCAGATCGAAGGCAATGCCGACGAGCGTGGCACGCGTGAATACAACATCGCGCTCGGCGCCCGCCGCGCTAATGCTGTCGCGGAATACCTGCGCGGCCAGGGCGTGGCCGGCGACCGCGTCACCACGGTTTCGTGGGGCAAAGACAAGCCGGTCGATCCGGGCCATGACGATGGCGCCTGGAGCCGGAACAGGAACGCGTTCACCAACGTGGTTACCGAGGCGGTCAGCTAGCTGACGCAAAAGTGCAGCCCGCCGCCCGCTTCGCCACATTTCAGGCGCGGGCGGCGGATACTTTTTTGGGCATGACACGTCATCGGACGAGACCGCTCATGACACTCCCGCGCAGGGCCCCTTCGCGCGCCATTCCACTTCCCCGCCCCCTCTCGGCACGCGAAGCCGCGCTGGCTCTGCTGGCGGCGATAGCGATCGTTGCGGCAGCGATCCTGGCCGCCCCGTCGGCGTCGGCCCAGGTCTTTTCCTCTACCCCCTACACGGCTGCGCCCGACCCGGCGGTCGAGCAGTTGCGCAAGCGCGTGGAGGAGCTGGAGGGCGACCTCAAGCGCGCTATCGACCGCTCTGAAAAGCTCGCCTTCGACCTTTCGCAGACCCGCAAGCTGGCTGAAGAAGCCAATGCCGGCCGCCTGAAGGCCGAGGCGGGCCTCGCAGCCCTTTCCGCGCGCGTCGATGCTCTGGACGACGGCGGCGCGGCGCCGGGCGGCGGTGGCGGCAGCGCCTCGCTCTCCTCACCTGCGCCTGCCGTTCAGTCGGCTGACTCGGCCATCAATCTCAACGCCGGCGCGGGCCAGGGTCTTTCGAACCGCGTCGATGCATCGACGCTGCCGCAGGACGAGGAAGGCCTTCTGAAGGAAGCCCGCAATCTTCTGCTGGATGGCAATTACCCGTCCGCACAGCAGGGCTTCGCGGCCTATCTCGCCAAGTACGGCAAAGGCGCCAACGCGCACGAGGCGCAGTACCTGCTTGGTGAATCACTGCTCTACCAGGACAATTATACGCAAGCTGCCGACGCCTACGGCAAACTGCTGTCGGCCTATCCGAAATCGCCCAACGGCCCTAACGCGCTGGTGAAGCTGGCGCGTTCGCTGCGCCTGTTGAACAAGAAGGGCGATGCCTGCAAGGCGCTGGCGCTGATGCCCCAGCAATTCCCGAAAGCGTCGGACGCGGCCAAGCAGCTGGCATCGACGGAGCGCCAGCGCTCGAACTGCAAGTAACACCGCCTCACTTTCCTTAAGATAGCCGGGGCCGTCCAAGGTGCAGCGACCAAACGCATCCAGTTTCAGCGCGGCCGTCCTGCTTGCGGCGATGGCGTTCGCCCTGCCTGCCTCGGCGCAGACGCCCCCCTCGGCCGAGCGGGTGCGGGGAGGCATGTTCGACGCTTCCGATCCGGCCGGCATCGTCCGGTTCATGGAGAAGACCGGCTATCGCGTGGCGCTGGCCGCCGACGCCAGGGGCGATCCGGTGATCACTGGCCGGATCTCCCGCACCGACTACGTCATCCAGTTCTACGAATGCGAGAGCGGGGCTTTCTGCAACTCGGTCCAGTTCCTGGCCCAGGTCCCGCGTCTGGCCGCAACCACAGCCGAGACGGCCAACACGTTCAACGCCCGCTGGCGCTATGTCCGTATGACGCTGGACCAAGCCCAGGTGAAGCTGCAGATGGACGTCAATCTCGATGCGGGCGTTACCGCCGAAAATTTCGAGGATACGCTCGACATCTGGCGCCAGCTGCTTGAAGTCTTCGAAGGTGACATCCTCGGGCTCAGGTGAAGCCGACCCCGCCGGCGGGCTTGCCCGCCGGGCGATGCGCGCATTCGACATCCTCGCCGCTAACGAAGACAGCCTTGGCCTCGCCGTCTCCGGCGGCTCGGATTCCACCGCGCTGCTGGTCCTGGCCGCCGACTGGGCGCGTGAGCGCGGCAAACGGATCGAGGTCGCGACAGTCGATCACGGCCTGAGGCCGGAAGCGGCCGAGGAAGCGGAGGGCGTCGCCGCCTTCTGCGAGCGGCTTGGCGTCCGCCACGAGACGCTTCTCTGGCGGCGCGAACGGACGGATGCCGCCGGCCAGGCGGAAGCGCGGCGCGCGCGCCATGCCCTGCTGGCCGTGTGGGCGCGTGGACAGGGCATCCGGGCGCTCGCCCTGGGTCATACGCGGGACGATCGCATCGAGACATTCCTGATGCGCGCGAGGCAGGGATCGGGGTGGCGCGGCCTCGCCGGACCGCTGCCCTCCTGTCCATCGCCTGTCTGGCCGGAAGGGCGCGGCCTGCGGCTGATCCGGCCGCTGCTGGCTTTCGGGCGCGGCGAGCTGCGCGCGGAGCTCGAGGCCCGCGGGACAGGCTGGATCGATGATCCGTCGAATACCTCCGAGCGGTTCGAGCGCGTGCGGATGCGGTCGCTGACGGCGCGCATGGACCAGGCGGCGCTGGCGCAGGCGCTGCGGGTCATGGACGGCCTCGCCCACATGCGAGCCGCAATGATGGCCGAGGCGAGCGCCGGGCTGGCCGAGGTCGAAATGAACGACGCGGCCGCGCGTGTCGGGCTGGAAGCCCTCGGCCGCCTCGGATCGGAAGCCCGGCTGCGGCTGATCGAGGCGTTGCTGATGGCCGCGGGCGGCGCGGAGACTGCGCCCCGAAGCGAGGCCCTGAAACGGCTGGCGGACCGGGTCGGCCGCGGCGCAGGACTTTCCGGCGGCATCACCCTGGCGGGCGCATGGGTAAGGTGGGAGGACGGCGCCGTCATCCTGTCGCAGGCCCCGCCGCGGCGGGGCGAGGTTGCGGGCGCAGGCCCCGCCTGGGACCGGGCCGGACCGCTGCTTGCCGATCCCCGCCTGGGCGCGCTGGCCGTCTGAATGCCCATCTAGGGGGAATCCTTAGCCTCTTCGCGCAAAAAGACGCAGGAAAGTGACAACCGCTTAACCGTTCAGCACTCGTTTTGTGGCTTCATACTGCCTATCTTCCTTGGTCGTAGTCCCATCGAAAGGCCGCGTGGATGAACATGCGCAATCTGGCGCTTCTTGGCGTCGTTCTCTTCCTCCTGATTGCGCTCGTGACGGTGATGACCACCTCGTCCAGCGGCCGCGAGTCGACCGAGGTCACCTACTCGGAATTCAGCCGTCAGGTCGACGCTGGCCGCGTCAAGGAAGCGACCGTCAAGGGCGACAAGGTCACCGCCGTGATCGACGGCAAGAAGGTGTCCGTCGTTCGCGACCCCTACGAATTCGACTTCGCGTCCAAGCTGACCGCCAAGGGCGTCGATGTAAAGATGGACCCGAACGATTCCGGCGGCACCGTCCTCAGCTACATTTTCTCTGCGCTTCCCCTGCTCTTCATCGTCGGCCTCTGGTTCTTCCTGATGCGGCAGATGCAGGGCGGCGGCGGCCGCGCGATGAGCTTCGGCAAGTCCAAGGCGCGCCTGCTGACCGAGAAGCACGGCCGTGTGACGTTCGATGACGTCGCGGGCGTGGACGAAGCCAAGGAAGAGCTGGAAGAAATCGTCGAGTTCCTGAAGGACCCGGCCAAGTTCCAGCGCCTCGGCGGCAAGATTCCCAAAGGCGCGCTGCTTGTCGGCCCGCCGGGCACCGGCAAAACGCTCATTGCTCGTGCCGTAGCCGGTGAAGCCAACGTGCCGTTCTTCACCATCTCGGGCTCCGACTTCGTCGAGATGTTCGTGGGCGTCGGCGCAAGCCGCGTGCGCGACATGTTCGAGCAGGCGAAGAAGAACGCACCCTGCATCATCTTCATCGATGAGATCGACGCTGTCGGCCGTCATCGCGGCGCCGGTCTCGGCGGCGGCAATGACGAGCGTGAACAGACCCTCAACCAGCTGCTGGTCGAGATGGACGGCTTCGAAGCCAATGAAGGCATCATCATCATCGCGGCGACCAACCGCCCCGACGTGCTTGACCCCGCCCTTCTGCGTCCGGGTCGTTTCGATCGTCAGGTCACTGTCGGCAACCCGGATATCGTTGGCCGCGAGAAGATCCTCAAAGTGCACATGCGCAACGTGCCGTTGTCCAAGGATGTCGAGCCGAAGACCATCGCGCGCGGCACGCCGGGCTTCTCCGGCGCCGACCTCGCCAACCTCGTCAACGAGGCGGCGCTTCTCGCCGCACGGCGCGGCAAGCGCTCGGTCAGCATGCGCGAGTTCGAGGACGCCAAGGACAAGGTCATGATGGGGCCTGAGCGCAAGTCCATGGTCATGTCGCAGAAGGAAAAAGAGCTCACCGCCTGGCACGAGGCCGGCCACGCCATCGTGGCGATGAACGTCCCCTCGGCCGATCCGGTGCATAAGGCGACGATCATCCCGCGCGGCCGCGCGCTGGGCATGGTCATGCAGCTGCCGACCGACGACAAGCTGTCCATGAACAAGACCGAGATGGTCTCGCGCCTCGCCATCCTGATGGGCGGCCGCGTTGCGGAAGAGCTGAAGTTCGGCGCCGACAACGTCACCGCCGGCGCCGCTTCCGACATCCAGCAGGCGACGCGTCTTGCACGCGCTATGATCACGCGCTGGGGCTTCTCTGAATCCGTCGGCCCGGTCGATTACGCGGAAGACCAGGGCGAGGTGTTTCTGGGCAACCAGTTGATACGCGCCTCGCACGTGTCAGAGGAAACCTCCCGCAAGATTGAGGAAGAGGTTCGCAAGCTCGTGGTCGGCGGCATCGACGACGCGCGCCGTGTGCTGACCGAGAAGAATGCCGACTGGATCATTCTCGCCGAAGGCCTGCTCGAATACGAGACGCTGACGGGCGAGGAGATCAAGGATCTCATCAAGGGCAAGCGCCCGGACCGGCCGGAAGATACCGACCCGGGCCCGACCTCGGCCGTGCCGGTGATCAAGAAGAAGTCGAAGTCCGACGAGGGCTTTGGCGGCGCGGAGCCCGAGCCGCAAGGCGCCTGAGGCGGACGCTTCTGACGAACAAGCGAACGGCGGCCCTTTATCGGGCCGCCGTTTGTGTTTCGGCGGGCGCGTGACATTCTCCACGCGAAGCGGGAGACACATCATGAGAACTGCAGGCGGGTGGACGCTTGCGTCGCGTGCGATCGGCATGGCCATGCTGGCGGTTCTTGTCGCCTGCACGAACGCGCCTGATGAGTTGGATGGGCGCGAGCGCGAGGCGATGGTGGCCGCGGCCGATCCGCTGGCTGTCGATGCCGGGCTCGAGATCCTGAGCGCCGGCGGCAGCGCAATCGATGCGGCGATCGCGGTCGAGCTGACGCTTGGACTGGTGGAGCCGGAATCGTCTGGCGTGGGCGGCGGCGGGTTCCTCATCCACTATAAAGCGCGCGACGAGACGATCGATGCCTTTGACGGCCGCGAGTGGGCGCCAGCGGGCGCGACGCCGGACATGTTCCTGCAGGATGGAAAGCCGCTGCCGTTCGAACTGGCGCAGGCGAGCGGCAAGTCGATCGGCACGCCGGCGCTGATTCCGATGCTGAAGCTGGCGCACGAGCAGCATGGAAAGTTGCCGTGGGCGCGGCTGTTTGAGCCGGCGATCCGGCTGGCGGAGGACGGCTTCGTGGTGGGTCCGCGGCTGAGCAGGAGCCTTTCGACCAACAAGGCGATCTTCGAGGGCGATGCTCAGGCGCGGTCGATCTATCTTGATGCGGCGGGCAAGCCATGGCCTCAGGGCCACCTGCTGAAGAATCCCGCCTACGCCCGCTCGCTGCGCGCCGTCGCAGCGGACGGGCCGAATGCCCTCACGCACGGCGCCATCGCGGACAGCATCGTGGCGGCGGCGCAGCGTAGCCCCCGCGCGGGAACGCTGACCGTGGCCGATCTGCAGGCCTACAAACCGCGACGCCTCGATCCCCTGTGTGCGCCGTTCCGCGTCTATCGCGTGTGCACGATGCCCTCGCCCAGCTCAGCCAACGCCATGCTGTCGATCCTGGGCCTTTACGAACGCGCACGTCCTGCGCCGGAAGGGCCGAAGAACGTGGAGGACTGGGCGGCTTATGTCTGGGCGAGCCGGCTCTCCTACGTGGATCGCGACCACTACATGGCCGACGACCGCTTCGTGCAGGCGCCGACGAAGGGCCTGATCGCCCCGGCTTATCTGGATGAGCGGGCGAAGCTGATCGACCTGACGAAAGGGCCTGCCGCGATCCCGGTCGGAACGCCCGCGGGCGATGCGCTGCGCAGCAGGTGGGGCAGCGAGGCGATGCAGGAGCACGGCACGACGCACCTGTCCGTCGTGGATCATGAGGGCAATGCCGTGTCGCTGACTGCGACCGTCGAGTCGGAGTATGGCTCGCATCGCATGGCGGGCGGTTTCTGGCTCAACAACCAGCTGACGGATTTTTCGCTGGCGCCCGTGATCGACGGCAAGCCCGTCGCGAACGCGGTGGCGCCGCGCAAGGCGCCACGTTCGTCGATGTCGCCATCCGTCATCACGGACAAGGACGGCAGGCTGGTGATGGTGGCTGGATCGATGGGCGGCAGCACGATCATCGCATCGGTCTCGCGAACCATTATTGGCGTGCTGGACTGGAAGCAGACGCCGCAGGAGGCGGTAGGCGCCGCTGCGGTGTTCGCGCGGACGCCGGATATCTTCGTCGAAGGCTCACGCATGCCGCAGGACATGTTGGCCGCACTGCGCGGGCTGGGATGGCGTATCACCGAGGACGCGGCCTACAGCGGAACGCACGTGATCCAAGTGACGCCGCAGGGCCTGATCGGCGGCGCCGATCCGCGTGAGGAGGGCAAGGCCGTGGCCCTGCCCCCGCCGCAGTAGGACCAGACCTCAGACCACCTTCACCATGCGCTTGCCGATGTTCTCGCCGGCGAGAAGGCCGATGAGCGCGCGCGGCAGGTTCTCGAAGCCGTCGATGATGTCCTCGTAGACCTTGAGCTTGCCGCTCGCCACCCAGCTCCGAAGATCGGCGAGCGCCTGCTCGTTCTGCTCGTGGAAATCCATGACGACGAAGCCGCGCAGGTTGAGCCGCTTGGTGACGATGAGGCCGGGCACGCCGCGAGGTCCGTGGGGTTGCGGCCCGTCATATTGCGACACCGCTCCGCAGCAGGCGATGCGGCCATGGTTTTTCATGTTGAACAGGCAGGCCTCGAAAATGTCGCCGCCGACATTGTCGAAATAGACGTCGATGCCCTCGGGACAGGCCGCGCGCAGCGCACGGGCGGTGTCGCCGGCCTTGTAGTCGATAGCGACATCGTAGCCGAGCTTCGATGTCAGGAAGGCGCATTTGTCGGGGCCGCCGGCGATGCCGACCGTTCGGCAGCCTTTGATTTTCGCGATCTGGCCGACGAACATTCCCACAGAGCCGGCGGCGGCCGAGACCACAACCGTTTCACCTGCTTTCGGCTGGCCGCATTCGAGCAGACCGAAATACGCCGTAAGCCCCGCGACGCCGTAGACGCTCATCAGATGCGTGATCGGATCGGCCTTGCCGAGCTTGGTAAGGTGCTTGGCCGGGACGGCGGCGTAGTCCTGCCATCCCGTGTCGCCGAAGACGAGATCGCCCGGCGCGAGCCCCGGGGCGCGGCTTTCAACGACCTCGGCCAGCGCGCCGCCGGCCATCACCTGCCCGGCGCTGAGCGCCGCCCGGTAGGTCGCCCCCCACATCCACGCGCGGTTGGCGGCGTCGAGCGAGATGTAGCGCGTGCGAACGAGCACTTCGCCGTCGCCTGGCGTGGGCACGGGACCCTCTCCGAGCCTGAACACCTCCGGACCCAGCTTTCCCTTGGGCAGGTGGTCGATCAGAATCTGACGGTTTGTGCGGGCCATTTTTTGGGCCTCCCTGTTCCGCTGCGCGATGCAGCCAGGCTCTCGCGGCCTGCTGCGGGCCACGATAGTCTCCTGCCCTTCAGGCAACGCAACAGGATTCGAAGGGAACGGCCGATGAAGTGGACGCGCGCGATTCTGGCTGGCGCAGCAATGGCGGGGCTCGCTTTTCCTGCCTTTGCCCAGAGCAACAACTGGGGCAAACCAACGGCGCCGTTCAAGATTGCCGACAATGTCTACTATGTCGGTACAGAGGGGCTTTCCGCCTATCTGTTCGTCGGGCCGCAGGGCAATGTGCTGATCGACGGCGCGATCCCCGAAGCCGCGCCGCAGATCGAGGCGAACATCGCCAAGCTCGGCTTCAAGGTTTCCGACATCAAGATCCTGTTAAACAGCCATGCCCATTTCGATCACTCCGGCGGGCTGGCGCAGCTGAAGAAGGATACGGGCGCTACGCTACACGCGATGGAGGGCGATGTCTCCGCGCTCGAGGGCGGTTTCTATCTCGGCAGCGAGAGCGTGAAGGCGATGAGCGCGCCGCCCGTGAAGGTGGACAAGGTGCTGCACGATGGCGATGTCGTGACGCTGGGACCCATCTCGCTCAAAGCCAACCTCACGCCCGGCCACACACGCGGCTGCACGTCGTGGGGCTTCAAGGCGAAGGACGGCGGGAAGGAATATGACGCGCTGATCTTCTGCTCGGCCACCGTCGCGGCCAACCGCATCACGCCGCCGCTGCAGTACGAGGGCATCATCGCCGACTACCGCAAGACGTTCGCCAAGGCGAAGACGATGAAGGTCGACATGCCGCTGGCGCCGCACCCGGACTTCTTCCAGATGCTGGAGAAGCGCGACAGGGCGAAAGCTGATCCGAAAGCGCCGAACCCGTTCATTGCTGCGAGTGAATTCAGGGCGTTCATCGAGAAGACCGAGGCCGATTTCGAGAAAACGCTCAAGGAGCGGACGGAAGCGGCGGCCAAGCCGGCGGCGAACTAACCGCCTTCGATCTCGTCTTCGATGGCGCCATCCAGCCAGTCGGAAAAGCTGGCGGCGACGGGCTTTGGCCCCTCGCCTTCCATGACGTGAAAGACTGCCGGATCGGCGCCGGCGGAAGCGTCAAAATAGAGGAACTGGTAGCCCTGGTGCATGGCGAAAACCCAGTCGGTGGGCCTTAGCTCCACGGGAGGGCGGGACTTGAGGCCCAGGCTTTCGGCGGCCGCCCGCAGGCCCGCAAGATGTTCGTGGAACATGTCGGTGCCGCGCATGAACTCGCCGGCGCCCTTGCCCATGACGGCCAGGAAAGCGCGATAGCTCGACGGGAGCGGACGGCCGAACGCGGCTTCAAGCGCGCCGATTTCCTGTTCGGTGCATCCCGCGATCTCATCGCCGGCAGCGAGGCCGCCGGCGATGATGCTTGCGACAGGATCGGCGTTCATCGTGACGACCTTCAAAACGTCGCGCTACGTTTTCACGCCGATCCGGAAACGCATGGCTACTGCCGCGGGGCGGCAGGCGCTGCGGGCGTTGCGGGAGCAGCGGCAGCCGGACGCGCCGGCGGAGGCGGGAGCGTTCCGCCCTCGGCGAGGATCTTCATGTTGCCGAGCGCGCGCGTAAACGCAGTACGACGGCGCTCGATGTCGGCCGTGCGGGCGGCGTCATCCGCCAGCATCGAGTTGTCGAACATCAGCGTGTAGACGATTTTCGATGTGCGCGCATTGATCGGCCGGGCTTCCAGCGTGCCGTGATAGAGGTTGTACGGCCGTCCATCGCGCGCGGGCTGGGTGTAGGTGTAGGAAAGCTCGGTCCTGCCGACCAGGATCTCCGCGCCGACGGTGCGCACGGCGCCGATCTCGCCGTCCTTGCCGGAGGTGATGGTGCAGCCGGTTGCGATCTGCAGCCACTCCGAGATGTCGCAATACTTGCCGACGCGCTTCCATACTTCAGCGGCCGGCTTGTTGACGGTTATTTCCATCGGGATCGAAACGTAGGTCGGGTTGGCAACGCCAACCAGAACCGGCGGCGGAACCGGGGGCGGCGGAGGCGGCGGGGGAGCGGCGACAGGCGCTACGGATGCGATAGGCGGAGGTGCAGCAGGCGCGGCGTCCTCGTGCACGGCCACGCATGCGGACAAGGCAGCCAGCGCAGTTGCGGCAGCCGTTGTACGAGCCAGAACCTTCATGTCGTCCTCCCGGATTCGAATTCCTGCGGAACTCGATAGCGGCTTGAGGGCGATGTGCAAGACCTTTGACGGAGGCAGGCTATTCGTCCGCGTCGTCCTCGAACAGCGGCTGCTGGAAGGCGGCGGCGCCTTGAGGCCGATGCGTTCCCACGCCTTTGGCGTCGCGACGCGGCCGCGCGGCGTGCGGGCGACGAAGCCCTGCTGCATGAGATAAGGCTCAATCACTTCCTCGATGGCGTCGCGCGCTTCGGAAAGCGCGGCTGCGAGCGTGTCGGCGCCGACCGGCCCGCCGGAATACGTTTTCACCAGCGCAACGAGATAGTGGCGGTCGAGCGCATCGAGGCCGTCATCGTCGATTTCAAGGCGGGCAAGAGCCTTTGATGCAGAAGCCCGATCGATCTTGACGCCGTCGGCGTCGCAGAAATCGCGCACGCGGCGCAGCAGGCGGACGGCGATGCGCGGCGTGCCGCGCGACCGGCCGGCGATTTCCTCGGCGCCATCCTGCGTGATCGGCGCCTGCAGCTTTGCCCCTGCCCTGCGTACGATCGAGCCGAGCTCTGCGCGCGTGTAGAATTCGAGACGGATCGGAATACCGAAGCGGTCGCGCAGCGGCGTCGACAGCAGGCCCGCGCGCGTCGTGGCGCCGATCAGCGTGAAAGGCGGCAGGTCGATCTTGACCGAGCGGGCCGACGGGCCTTCGCCGATGATGAGATCAAGCGAGTGATCCTCCATCGCGGGATAGAGGATTTCCTCGACATGCGCCGGCAGGCGATGGATCTCGTCGATGAACAGCACATCGCGCGCTTCGAGATTGGTGAGCAGGGCCGCAAGATCGCCGGCCTTGGCGATGACCGGGCCTGACGTGCTGCGGAATCCGACGCCCATCTCGCGCGACAGGATCTGGGCAAGCGTCGTCTTGCCGAGGCCGGGCGGACCGGAAAGCAGCACATGGTCGAGCGCATCGCCGCGCTTGCGCGCCGCGTCGACGAAAATCCTGAGGTTGGCCTTGGCCGCCGCCTGGCCGGTGAAATCGTCGAAACCGGTGGGCCGCAGGGCGCGGTCCAGCGTCTCGCCAGGCTGGCGTTCGGGGTCGGTGATGTCGCCGTCTCGGGCCATGGAGAGATTCTGTACGACTTCGAACGAAAAGGAAACGTTGACGGCCGAACGCCCCGGAAAACCTTTATTTCCTGGCGTTGCGTTTCCGATCGACCGGCGCGAAGTTGTATCGTTCTTCAATAAGAGGGTTCCATGGGAAAAATCCGGGCGATGGCGCTTGCTGGCGCCGCTCTGGCGCTGTTGGCGGCGTGCGGACCGAAGGCGGAAGCGCCCGCTGCGGCGGCCAGGGTCGACTGGACCGCGACGGTCAATGAGTGGATCGAAAGCGATCTCAAGGCCAATCCCGACAATGCCGTCTACCAGGGCCGCCATGAATTCGACGGCGTCATGCCGGATTGGAGCGATGCCGGACTAAAGGCCGAGATCGTGCGCCTGCGCACATGGAAGAACCGCGTCGAGGCGATCGACGCCGCGGCGCTGAACGATGCGCAGAAGTTCGAGCGCGACTATTTGCTCGCCAACATCGACGGCTCGCTGTTCTGGCTTGAGACCGCGGACTGGCCGCACAAGAATCCGACCTTCTACAGCCTCGACCCGGGCGTCTATCTCGACCGGCCCTATGCGGATCCGGCCGTTCGCATGGCGGCGGTGACCAAGTGGGCATCGAACGTTCCGGCGGCGCTGGCGCAGGCGAAGGCAAACCTGAAAGGCCCGATGCCGCGCTCTTATATCGACATCGGGGTCAACTCGTTTGCGCCTCTCGCCGACTTCATGCGGCAGGACGTTGTCGCCGTGTTCAAGGATGCGGGCGACGAGGCGGGCCGGGCCGAGCTGGTGGAAGCGGCGGACGAGGCCGCGAAGGCGTTCACCGATATGGGCGCGTATCTTGAGTCGCTGCGCCCGACGCAGACCGAGGATTTCGTGCTCGGACCCGACAAGTTCGCGAAGATGCTCTACGCCGCCGAGCGAGTGGACACGCCGCTTGCTGAGCTGGAAGCCATCGGCCGCGCTGACCTGAAGCGCAACCAGGATGCGATGGCGGAAGCCTGCAAGGCCTATGCGCCAGGCAAGACCATTCCACAGTGCATCGCCAAGGCCGAGGCGTCCAAGCCCGAAGGCGGCATGGTGGCGTATGCGACCAAGCAGCTGGTCGACCTGAAGCAGTTCGTCATCGACCACAACGTTGTCTCGGTGCCGGGCGCGGAAGAGGCGAAGGTCAAGCAATCCCCGCCCTACAACGCGCAGAACGGCGCCTATATCGACATTCCGGGCCCGTTCGAAACCAACATGCCGTCCTACTACAATATCGCGGCGCCCGACCCGAAATGGCCGAAGCAGAAGCAGCTGGACTACATCTCGGGCAAGGCCAACCTGCTGTTCACGTCGGTGCACGAAGTCTGGCCCGGGCACTTCCTGCAGTTCCTGCATGCCAACCGGTCTGAATCGATCTTCGGCAGGCTCTATGTCGGCTACGCGTTCGCGGAAGGCTGGGCGCACTACGCCGAGGAGATGATGTGGGAGCAAGGCCTCGGCAATGGCGATCCCGAGACGCACATAGGCCAGCTCTACAATGCGACGCTGCGCAATGTGCGCTTCCTTTCGGCGATCGGCATGCACACACAGGGCATGACGGTGGAGCAGTCGAAGAAGATGTTCATCGAGGATGGCTATCAGGACGAAGGCACGGCCGACCAGCAGTCGGCGCGCGGCACGTATGATCCCGCCTACCTCAACTACACGATGGGCAAGCTGATGATCCGCAAGCTGCGCGAAGACTGGTGCGCGACCAGGGTTGCTGCCGGCGCCGACGCCAAGCCGTGCTGGAAGGACTTCCACGACGCCTTCCTCAGCTATGGCGGGCCGCCAATCCCGCTGGTGCGGGGAGCGATGATGAAGGAGCCGCCTTCAGCCAAGTTCTAGGCTGCCCGCTAACCGGCGGAAGAGCGCGGCGGGGCGATCACGTCGCGCACTTTCATCACGAGGATCAGCGCCGCCAGAAGCACCGTTGCGCCGTTCGCGATGATGATCGACCATTGCATGGTCATCAGGCCGTAGATGCCCCAGAGTGCGATGCCTGCCGTGAACATCGCGTACATGGTGAGCGATATGGCGCGCGTATCGCGGGTGCGAAGGACATGGACTGCCTGGGGCAGGAAGGATGTGGTGGTGAGCACAGCGGCAACACTTCCGATGATGTCGTCCAGATCCATCTTGGCCTCGTTATTCCCGGCGAATCGCTTGCCTCTGACAAGCGATGTGGGATGGCATATCATAGCCTCATGAGACCAGAGATCGCCGCCGGATGACGTCGCGACCGGACCGGGCTGCACCCATCGATCCCGCGCTGGAGGCGAAGCCCGCGTCGCTCGTCCGCATGCGCCGGTTCGCCAACGGCCTGCTGGTCCTGATGACCTTGCTGTTCGTCTTCTCCCACCTGTGGAATCCACCCGGACAGGCGTGGGACGGGGCATGGGGCTATGTGCGGGCCTTTGCCGAAGCGGCCATGGTGGGCGGGCTGGCCGACTGGTTCGCTGTCAGCGCGATCTTCCGCCATCCTCTGGGCCTGCCGATCCCGCACACGGCCGTGATTCCGCGCAACCAGGCGCGCATTGCCGATGCGGTGGGGCGGTTCATCGCGGATAATTTCCTGAAAGCCGACCTCGTCGCCGAGCGGGTGAAGGACAAGGACCTGTCGGAGGGCCTCGGCAAATGGCTGGCCGACCCGGCGCAGTCGGGCGCGTTGGCCTCCGAACTGGTGTCGGCCGTGCCTGCCCTGCTCGATGCACTGGACGACGACACGGTCTCGGCCTTCCTGCGCCAGCAGGCGGCGGAGGCGGCGGAAGGCGCGCGCGTGGCGCCGGCGTTCGGGTCCGTCCTTGAGGCGCTGGCGGAACAGGGGCGGCACCAGGCGATCCTCGATACGCTTTTGAAGCAGGGCTACCGGCTGCTGGAGGAAAACCAGTACCTGATCCGCGAGCGGGTGCGGACGCGCTCGGGGTGGCTGATGCGGTTCGTCAGCGCCGACCGGAAGATGGCGGATTCTCTGATCGACGCCATCGCCGACCTGCTGCACGACGTTGCGGTCGATCCGCGCCATCCGCTGCGCGAACAGCTGAGCGAGGTGGTGGCGAAGTTCGCCGACGACCTGCAGCACGATCCGGTGCTGCAGTCGCGCATCGCGGGATGGCTGAAGGAAGCCGCCGCCCATCCGACGGTGGTAGGCGCGGTCGAGGCCGGCTGGGCGGAGTTCAAGACCGCGCTGCGCCGCGACTGCGCCAACCCGGAAGGGCGGCTGCGTGGCTGGCTGGCTGGCGCTCTGACCAATCTGGGCGCGGGCCTGCTGCGTGAGCCCGCTGTGCGCGAGGCGCTCAACGAGCGCATCCGCGCCTTGCTGGTCGATCTCGCGGACCGGCATGGCGAGGATGTCGCCAAACTGGTGTCTGAAACGATCCGGGGGTGGGACGTGAAGACCATCGTCGGCAAGCTGGAGACCAATGTGGGCCGCGACCTGCAGTTCATCCGCGTCAATGGAACGGTGATCGGCGGCGTGGTCGGGCTGCTGCTGCATGCCGGCGGCGAGCTGATGCGGCTGGTCGCCTGAGCAGGTTTTTCCGGCCGACGGGGGCAGCCTCCCCGCGTCCCGGAAAACATGCTTTAAACCCGGCCATGAGCGACGCAACAGATCAGACTTCCCCGGCTTCTTCCGGCATGGACAAGTTCTACAAGGCCCTGTTCGTGGGCGTGTGGATGGCGATCCTGCTCGGCCTTCTGGTGCAGGGCGCCGTGTTCGCCGCCAAGCTGCTGGCGGGCGGCAAGGTTCCGGAGGCGCAGCTCCTGGTCGATGTCGCGGGCGGGATCACCTGGGCGATGGTGGTGTGCGGCGGCGTGGCGATCGGCACGGCGGCGAGCCGCAACGTCCCGCAAACGATGGGCCTGCTTGGTCTTGTTTTCGCACCGCTGGCGTTCGCGGCCGCCAAGGCGGTGCAGCGCGGCATAGGCGGCATTGTGGGCCAGCCGCCGGAAGCGCTGACGCCTCTTCTGTTCCAGACCGGCGCGGTGAAGGCGGTGGAATACGCCCTGCTCGGCTTCATCCTTGGCCGCATCATCCGCACGTCGAAATCGACGCTGCCCAATCACGCGATGATCGGGCTCGGCTTTGGCGTCGTGTTCTCCGCGATCTTCGTCTGGCTGTTGTTCTTCAACGCGGCGCCGGGCGCGGCCGTGCCGACGCCGCGCGTTGTGGGAACGGCGATCAATGAGCTGATCTTCCCGATCGGCTGCTCGATGGTGCTCTACTGGGTGACGCAGCTCGGCATGCGTGGCGCTGCGATAGCTCGCGGCGACTAGTCGCCACTCCGCCTAGTTGACTGGCGCCAGCGCCTTAAGCGCGGCGCGGATCAGCGCCGCTTCCTTGGCGTCCTCGCCCATGTCGCGCGCGGCCTGCGCCACGGCGCGGGCGGCGTCTCCCGAGCTGTAGCCGAGGTTGACCAGCGCCGAGACGGCGTCCGCACGCGCGCCCGAGAGCGATCCGATAGGCGCGGGGCCGCCTGCGGCGAGCGACAGGTTCGCAGCGAACAGCCCCATCGGCGGCGGCTTGCCTTTGAACTCGGTGACGATGCGCTCGGCCAGCTTCTTGCCGACGCCGTGCGCGCGGCTGATGCCAGCAACATCGCCCAGCGCGATAGCGTCCATCAGCTGCGGAAGGGTGAGCGTATCGAGGATGGCGAGCGCGATCTTGGCGCCCACGCCTGGGGCATCCTGCAGGCGCGCGAACCAGGCGCGTTCCTCGCCCGAGACGAAGCCGAACAGGCGGATAGAGCTTTCCGACATCTGCGTCTCGACAAAGATTTCCGTCGCCTCGCCTACCGCCAAGCGCCCCAGCGTGCGCGATCCCGCGTGGAGGAGGTAGCCGACGCCGCCGACATCGACCAGCGCCTGGCCTTCGCCGATGGCGGCGATGACGCCTTTCAGACGACCGATCATGCCTTGAGCCTTTGGCTAGCGAGCGGCCTGTGGTGCGCGCCGCAGATGGCGACGGCGAGAGCGTCCGCCGCGTCGGCGGAAACCTCGCCAGCCTTGGGCAGCAGGCGGCGCACCATGAAGGCGACCTGCGTCTTGTCGGCGGCGCCCGTGCCGACGATGGACTGCTTCACTTTCCGCGCTGCGAACTCGGCGACCTTGAGGCGGGCGGCGGCGAGCGTCGCCAGCACGACGCCGCGGGCCTGGCCGAGCAGCAGGGTCGATTTCGGGTTGATGTTGACGAAGGTCTCCTCGACCGCCGACTCGTTCGGCTCGTGGTCGTGGATGACGGCGCGCAGGCCCTCGGCCAGCAGCGCCAGCCGGTTGGCGAGGTCGGCCTTGGGATCGGGCGCGATGACGCCATGGGCGACCCAGGAGAGCCTGGGACCGTCCATGGTGATGACGCCCCAGCCGGTAAGCCGCAGGCCGGGATCGACGCCGAGGATTCGAATCATCCCATCCATTCCCTTAGAGTCGCAGACCTCGAACGAATTGAGAACACGGGATGTGTTAACAGCCCGGAAACCATGGCGGCGGAGTCTGCCGCAATGACCGTATCCGCCATCAGCCTGACCCGCCGGGGCATTGTAGCCGCGCTCGTTGGCGCCGGCGTGTCGCCCATGGCGCTGGCGGCGCCGGCAATCGCCTTTCCCTTGCGGCTTGGCTATGCGCGCGTGGGCCCGCAGGGCTTCGTCCAGCTGCGCTCGGCCGAACAGGCGGCGTGGGGGCAGCTGCAGACGCGCACCGGCGGGCTGATCGATTCGATCGAGCCGATCCAGCCGTCGGACATGCTCGGCGCCAAGGCGCCGGAACTCGACGGCGGGGCGAGCTGTGCGCTGGTGGCCCGGCAGATCGGCGCCGCGGCCGGACATTCCCATGTCATCCTCTATGCGACGCAGGATGGCCGGAAGAGCTATGACCATGATGGCGGCTGGATCTCGAAGGGGTTTGCCGACCTGCGATCCGAATACCTGAAGTATGGCCGCGCCAGCGGCGAGGCGCATCTGCTGGACATTTCGGGCGGACCGGCCATCGCCTCGGTGAGCGCCGACATTGCGCCGCGCAATCCGCTCGATCCCTTCGACAACCACCGCAACCCCGAGCGCGAGACGCTTGCGGCGCTGACGGCGTCGCTCGAGCGCCGGTTGCAGTCGCTGGCCCGCGCGGGATACGAAGCCCAGCGCTCGATCGCCGACTAGGCTGCGTTCCGCGCCCAAGCCGGACCGATGACCCGAACGTGCGGGAAAACCGTAGCGTTTCAGGTTGAGCCGCGAACAGCCCCGGCTAAGGTCTCTCCCGCAAGGAACAGTTTGGGAGATTGGGACATGCGTTGGAAAATCCTGGCGACAGCGTCGGCCCTGGCGGTTCTTGCCGCGTGCCAGCCGGCGGAGAATGCGGCCAGCGTTCCGGCGGCGGTGTTCGATGCGGCGACGACCGAACAGATTTCCAGCAACCCCCTGCTCGCCGAATGGACGGGCAAGAATGGCGGCCAGCCGGCGTTCGACAAGATGGACCTCGCGCTGGTGAAGCCGGCGCTCGAGGCCGGGATGGCGGCGCACCTTGCTGAAATAGACGCCATCGCGAACAACCCCGCCAAGCCTTCCTTCGCCAACACGATCGAGGCCATGGAGCGCGCCGGCGAGCCGCTCGACCGCGCGATGACGTATTACGGCATTTGGGGGTCGAACCTGTCGACGCCGGAGTTCCGGGCCATCCAGTCGGAGATGGCGAAGCGCCTGTCGGAATACCAGTCCAAGATCACGCAGAATGCGGCGCTGTTCGCGCGCATCAAGACGCTGCATGGCGCCGAGGACAGGCTGAAGCTCAACCCGCACCAGTCGCGTCTGCTGAAGCTGGTCTATGACCGCTTCCAGCTGAACGGCGCGGAGCTCGATGCCGAGAAAAAGGCGCGGTATGCCGCGATCAACCAGGAGCTGGCGGCCCTGCATACGACGTTCTCGAACAATTTGCTGGCGGACGAGGAAGGCTGGGTCACTTACCTCACGCCGAAGCAGATCGGCGGACTGCCAGCGAGCTTCGTGGCGTCGGCGAAGGCGGAGGCCGAGGCGCGCGGCAAGCCGGGGATGTACGCGATCACCAACACGCGGTCCTCGATGGACCCGTTCCTCACCTACTCCACCGAGCGCGGGCTGCGGGAACAGGTCTGGCGGAACTATTACAGCCGCGGGGACAATGGCGACGAACACGACAACAACCGAGTGATCGCCGACATACTGAAGCTGCGGCACGAACGGGTGCAGTTGCTGGGTTATGCGACCTATGCCGACTGGCAGCTGATGGACAACATGGCGACCAAGCCGGCGGAGGCGACCGCGCTGATGGAGGCTGTGTGGCGGCCGGCGGTGGCGCGGGCGAAGGAAGAGGTCGCCGACATGCAGGCGCTTGCGGACTCTGAAGTCAAGAATGGGGAAGGCGCGAAGATCACGATCGGGCCGTGGGATTATCGGTTCTACGCGGAAAAGGTGCGCAAGGCGAAGTACGACCTCGATGGCGAGCAGCTGAAGCCCTACCTGCAGCTCGACAAGCTGCGCGAGGCGATGTTCTTCGTGGCGGGCGAGCTGTTCGGCTTTGCGTTCGCGCAGGTGACGGACGGATCGATCCCGGTCTTCCATCCCGATGTGACGGTGTGGGAGGTGACGGACAAGGCGTCGGGCAAGCATGTGGGATACTGGTATCTCGATCCCTATGCGCGGCCGGGCAAGCGGTCGGGGGCGTGGGCGTCGAGCTATCGCTCGCATTCGACGTTCGACGGGCCGGAGACGGTGCTGTCGTCGAACAACTCCAACTTCGTGAAGCCGGCGCCAGGCGAGCCGCTGCTGATTTCCTATGACGACGCGGACACGTTCTTCCACGAGTTCGGGCACGCCCTGCACGCGCTGTCGTCTAATGTCGAATATCCCGGGCTGAATGGCGGGGTGCGGGACTATACCGAATTCCACTCGCAGCTGCTGGAGCGCTGGCTGCTGACGCCGCAGGTGGTGGAAAAATACTTCCGCCACTACCAGACCGGCGAGCCGATGCCGCAGGCGCTGATCGACAAGATCAACAAGGCGTCGGCATTCAACCAGGGCTTCTCGACGGTGGAATTCCTCGGCTCGGCGATCATGGACATGCGGTATCATTCGATCGATCCGGCGGGCATCGATCCCAAGACGTTCGAAAAGGACGAGCTCGCCAAGCTGGGCATGCCGAAGGAGATTCCGATGCGGCATCGCTCGACGCAGTTCGGGCACATCTTCTCGAGCGAGGGCTATGCGGCCGGATACTACGGCTATCTCTGGGCGGACGTGCTGACGTCGGATGCGGCGGAGGCGTTCGCAGATGCGCCGGGCGGGTTCTATGACAGGCAGGTCGGCAGGAAGCTGGTCGACAATCTCTTCGCCGTGCGCAACGCGGTTGATCCCAAGGAGGCGTATCGCGCCTTCCGCGGACGCGATGCGACGATCGATGCGCTGATGCGGGATCGCGGCTTTCCGGTTCCGGCGGCTGGCGAGGGGTCGAGGTAGACGCACGTTCTCCTTCGCACGGGCCAAGATGCCCTGCGGGATGCTGCAACTCGTGTCCCTCCGATGAGGGAGCGGGGCGCGTGGGTCAGCGCCGTGGGTAGTGCCTGTGCTGGCGTTGCCGCCAGCTGATGCGCGTTCTCACGCGCCCCGGATCGGCCGTTTTTCCCGGCGAGGGGGAGAAGAGGAGTTCAACGGACACACCGGTGAGGGACCGCCCTCCCGAGGCCTTAGCTCCAGACCCTCCGCCGGTTCCACGTGCAGGATGGGCCGAAACCATCCTGGGCCCTCCGGTTTCATGATCCCCGGAGGCAATGCGCATCGAGGTTCGTTTCGCCTCGCAGCGAGCCCCTGCCTGAAGTCCAGCCTCAGGACAGGTTCACGGGCTGCAACTGGCTTGCTCACCAGGCCTTAAGCCTGATGCCTCGAGCGCCACGCCGACCAACGCCCTGACGTCTTGAGTTTCGGACGTCTCCAAGACCTCCCTCCGTCAGGGCGAGGCCATTATCGCTCAGGGCTGGACGTGTAGGATAACTTTCCCGAGAGATTTTTCTCCGGACTTTGGAATCATTGGGAAGATTGTCGGATTGTGTCCCGGATGGTGTCGGACGGCGATGCAATTCCAACGCTGTCATCCCGGCCGGAGCGCAGCGGAGAGCCGGGACCCATGTCCCAACATCGGGACTCGCAGACCGATGGGTCCCGGGTCTACGGCGCTTCGCGCCTTCGCCCGGGATGACAGCGGGGGTGTTGATGGAAAGCGGTGCACGCGGCTACGCCGCCAGCTCGAGGATTTCGACGATGTCGTCGGCGCTGCGGATGGGGCGCGGATTGGTGCGGATGGAGCGGTCGTGCATCGTGTGGTCGGCGATGTCGCGGAAGTGGGAGGCGCCGATGAGGACTTCCGAGAGGCGCCAGGGAAGGCCGAGCTTGATCACGAGGTCGCGCACGACCACGGCGGCGGGCAGCGTGCGCCTGCCCATGAGTCGCGCGACCAGCGCCTGACGGTCGGCGCCGTAATTCCTGTTCCATTCCAGCGTCGCATGCAGCGTGATGCACGAGGTGATGCCATGCGGCACGCCATAGGAGCCGCCGAGCGTATGGCCGATAGCGTGGCTGGCGCCCATTCCCCTGCCCGATGCGCCGCCCGAAATGGCAAGCCACATGCCGTGCTGGCACTGGGCGCGCGCTTCGACGTCGCCGGGGTCGTCCTTGCAGGCGGGCAGCCCCTTGGCGAGCAGCCGCAAGCCTTCGGAGGCCACGGCATCGCCCATCGGCGCGCGTTCGAGATTGCAGAGCTGTTCGACCGCATGATCGACCGCCTTAAGGCCGGTCGAGAACCAGAGCTTGGGCGGGGTTCCCAGCGTGACGGCCGGATCGAGCACCACGGCGCGCGGCGCCATGTCGGGGTGGGTGTAGGCTTCCTTGACGCTCTTGCCTCCGCCGGGCGGCTGGTCGTCGGTGACGCCGGCGATGGCGGTGAACTCCGCGGCCGAGAGCGTGGTGGGAATGGCGATCATGCGGACGGCCGACTTGATCTCGGCGGGGCCCCTGCGATCCTCGCCCCGGCCGAGGCGATAGGGGCCGAGCTGCTCGGGCGACATGATGCGTCCCCACAGGCAGAGCTGCATCAGCTTGGTCGCATCGATCACCGAGCCGCCGCCGAAGGCCACCAGCAGATCCGCCCCCGCTTCGCGTGCGGCGGCGGCGCCGGCGATGACGTCGGCGCGCGGAGAGTGGGCGGCGATCGAGGTGAAGACGCCGGCCGAGAGCATGCCCAGGTCTTCGGACAGCCTGGCCGCGGCATCCGCCAACGACCGGGTCGACATGATCATCAGGCGCGACGCTCCGAACCGCCTGGCGAGATCGGCGACCGCCTCCGCTGCGGGCCGTCCGTAGACGACCGCATCCTGGCGCGGAAAGCGATGCGTACCCTGAATCACATCAGCACCATTTCAGTTTCACTCTACGCCGCTTCAACGCGCTTCGATACACCGCCGCAAGCCTGGCCGGATCACTTCCGTCTCGTGCGCCGCTTCCTGGGCGGGCCGTGGAACCAGTCCATCACATAATCGATGGCGTCCTCGTCGGAGACGCCCTCTTCCGTGCGGGTCTTGCCCATCGCGGAATAGCCGCGGCGGTGCACTTCCTGCCGGTCGCCGCAAATCAGATGATGCCAGTCGTGAAGGTCCTTGCCTTCATGCACCAGACGATACGCACAGGATTCCGGCAGCCAGTCGACCGTGGCGACGATCTCGGGCGTCAGCTTCACGCAGATGGGAACGTACTTCTTGCGGTTGGGATAGTCCGAGCACTGGCAAGTCCTGCCGTCGAGCAGCTTGCAGTGGAGGCTGGTGAAGAACAGCTCCTTCGTGTCCTCGTCCTCGAGCTTCACGAGACAGCATTTGGCGCAGCCGTCGCAAAGCGATTCCCACTCCGGCTTCGTCATCTCCTTGAGCGTCTTGGCTTTCCAGAAGGGTTCGGCGGTCATGGCTTCAGTCTAGAACGGGTCCTTGAGAATGTCCTGCCATTCCTTGTGTTTCTCGAGCGTGGCGCGGGTGAACGGGCAGAGGGGGATGATCTTGAGGCCCCGCGCCCGGACATCCATCACCATATATTCGACCAAGGCTTTTCCGACGCCCATGCCGCCCAGCGCCTCCGGCACGCCGGTGTGGTCGATAATGAGGAATTTCTCACCCGCCCTGGAGAACGTCATCTCCGCGTCCGGCTTGCCCGCAACGCGCGCGACATAGCGGCCGCCGGTCGGCTTGTCCTCGCGCGTGATGCTGACGGTCACCTTGGGGACTTCGACCATGACTCTACCCGATCAGGAGGCGAGGACGTCCTGCCATTCCTTGTGGCGCCGGAGCATGACGCGCGCGAAGGAGCAGTTGGGGACGATGCGGAATTTTTCCGCACGCGCATCCTCGACCGCACGCGCCAGCAGCGCAAGCCCGACGCCCTTGCCGGCGAGCGCAGAGGGGACGCCGGTATGGTTGATGATCATGAGATTCTTCCCGGCGCTCTTTTTCCAGGTGAACGTCATTTCGGATTCGAGCCGGTCGACAATGGCGACATAGCGCCCGCCCGCTTCGGCTTCCTCGCGCGTGACAGTGATGTCGGCCATTGGGCCGATTTAGGCCGGCGCGGCCCCGGGGGAAAGGTCAAAAAGCCGGGTGCAGCTTCAGGCGTTTGCGAGAAGGAAGCGGCTGGTTTAGGGATGGGGATCATGCGCGATCGCTATTTCTTTCCGCTTGCCGCCGCCGTCGCCGCCGCCTTCGTTTTCATGGCGCTGCAGCCCTTTGCGCACCGCGCGCCGCGGGGGCCGCTGAGCTGCGGCGGTTGTGCGAATGGCGAGGATGTGACCGCGGCGGGGGACCAGCTCCATCGCTTCGTGCCGGGCAGTTTCGATGGGCTGGCGATCATCGACCCGCCCGGGGGCGGGCCGGCTGTGCTGCGCATCACCCGGCTGGCGGACCAGATCTATGACGACCCGCGCTTCGGGCCCCACCTGCCGATCGCGGAGGATCTAGAATATGCCTTCGAGTCTCGGGAGATCGAGGTGATCATCGAGGCGCGCGCGTCCGGCGACTTCGCGGCCAGCGAGTTCGAGGCCGACTATTACGCCAAGCCCGAGGGCGAAAGCGGCTGGCGGAAGTTCCCGCTGACCCAGGAGTTCGCGCCGCACCGCTTCACCTTCACCACGCCGCCGCGGGGCGACGCGGAAGGCAACGACCTGCTCGGCATCCGTCCAGTGGCGCCGGACAAGCGGCGGGTGATGGAAGTGCGCTCGATACGCATCCATGCCATCGGGCCGAAGGTGAAGCCGCCGACGCCGGCGGATGCGGTGCTGCCGCCGGGCTGAGCGTCAGCCGTTAGAGCTTCAGGCGTTGAAGCCGCGAATGGCGTCGATCACCTGGTCCTGCTCGGCAGGCTGCAGGTAGGGGTGCATCGGCAGCGACAGCACGCGGTTGCGGATCGATTCCGTGACGGGAAGTCCGCCGGGCGCCTTGGGATAGTGCGCATAGACATCCTGCATGTGGATCGGGATCGGATAGTAGATCGCGGTGGGCACGCCCTTGGTTTTGAGATGAGCGGCGAGAGCATCGCGCCTGTCGTGCTCGATCGTGTACTGCGCCCAGTTCGAGAAGCCGCCGGCGATGACTTTCGGGACGGAGCGGACATGGCCGGCCAACGATTTTGAGTAGCGCTGGGCGATGGCGTCGCGCTTGTGCAGCTCGTCGGGATAGATTTTCAGCTTCTCGGAGAGGATCGCGGCCTGGATGGCGTCGAGGCGCGAGTTCACGCCGATGCGCATGTTGAGATAGCGCGGATCGTTGTCGTATTTCTTCGCCGCCATGTCTTCCGCGCTGGCCTTGCCGTGGATGCGGATGGAGTCGACGAGGCCGGCGAGGTTGTCGTCATTGGTGAGGACGGCGCCGCCGTCGCCATAGCAGCCGAGCGGCTTGGCGGGGAAGAAGGAGGCGGTGGCGACATCGGCCCAGTCGAGCGGCTGTTTGCCGTTGAGGGTGCAGCCGAAGCCCTGCGCCTGGTCGGCGACAAGTTTCAGCCCGTGCTTTTTTGCGATGGCCGAGATGGCGGGGTAGTCCGCAGGCTGGCCGAAAAGATCGACGGCGATGATGGCGCGGGGCTTGAGCTTGCCCTGTTTCTTCACGTCGAGGATGGCGGCTTCGAGGCTCGCGGGGTCCATGTTGTAGGTGTCGGGCAGGACGTCGACGAAGACGGGGCTCGCGCCCACCAGCGGGGCGACTTCGGCGCTGGCGACGAAGGTGAAGCTGGGGACGAACACAGCATCTCCCGGACCGATATTCCAGGCGCGCAGCGGGAGCAGCAGGGCGTCGGTGCCGTTGGCGCAGCCAAGCGCGTGTTTGGCGCCGGCGAATGTCGCGAGCGCTTTCTCGAAGCCGGTGACTTCGGGGCCCATGATGAAGCCGCAGGTGGAAAGGACGCGGTCGATGGCGGCGTTGATCTGGGGCGCGATGCGCTGGCGCTGGGCGGCCAGGTCGATGAAGTTCATGGCAATCTACCTGCAGGCTGCTGATGCGCGGCGAGGCATGCCGGAGGCCGCAAGGGGCGGCAAATCACCTTGCGCTGCAAACTGTAACGCTGGCAGGGTCAGCCCGCGACCCCGGGTCGCAGGTTCCAGTGGAGAACGCCGAGCGAGGCCGCCGGGCGCGAGGTCGAGGACGCCATAGGCGGCGGTGGCGAGCTTGGCGCCTGCTGCCTTTATGTCAGGGCGGGTTTCCGCGGCGGCCGCGAGGGCGAAACGGGCGACGCCGTTGGAGGTGACGACGAGGTGCTCGCCCTCCTCCCTGCAGAGCTCGCAGAACAGCTCCTGCCAGTTGCCGGTGATGGCGGCGGGATCGACGCGCCAGCCGGGCGGCGGGATCGACGCACGCTCCCAGGCTTCGAGGGCGGGTTTGCCGATGCGGGCCACGACCTCGTCCTCGGGACGGTTTTCGTCGGGGCCGTAGTCGATCTCGCGCAGGAAGAGTTCGGTGAGAAGGTCGGGCGCGGCAGGATCGGCGGCGAGAATGGCGGAGGCGGTTTCGCGCGTGCGCTTGAGCGGGCCGGAGCGGGCGGTGGCAAAGCGGATGCCTCGCGCGGTGAAGTGATCCGACAGGGCTTTCGCCTGCGCGCGGCCCGAGGACGACAGCGGCAGGTCGGTGCGGCCGCCGACGCGGGTGACGACATCGCCTTTGTCGAACGTGTTGCCATGGCGGACGATGAAGAGGCGGGAGGTCACGGCTTGCCTGTCATGACTTGAAAGGATCGCCGCGCGCCTGCAGCAGCTTCGTCGCGCGATCGGCGTCTTCTGGCGTGTCGATGCCGGCCTGCGGCATGTCGGAGGCGGCGACCGGGACGGCGAAGACAGTGAGGCCGTTCTCGAGGAAGCGGAGCTGTTCAAGGCCTTCGAGTTCCTCATAGCGCGAGGGCTTCAACGCCGCGATCTTCGACAGCGCGCTGCGCGAATAGCCGTAGAGGCCGACATGCTGGAGGACAGGCGAGAGGTCGCCGGCCTTGCGGAGCTTTTCCTCGCTGCGCATCGCCGGAAGGATGTTCTTGGAGAACCACAAGGCGCGGCCGTCGGGGCCACGGATGCAGGTGGTGCCTGAAAAAGGCGTCGTCTTCTTGCGCTCGCGCAGATCGTCGAACGCTTCCCAGGAGAGCTGGATAACCGGGGTCACGACATCGCCCTTCGCCGCGCTGTCGATCAGGGCGGCGATGTGGGCGGGCGGCGTGAAGGGCGCATCGCCCTGCAGGTTGACAATGAAGTCGGCGTCGGGCGCGGCGATCTGAGCTGCGGCGCGGCAGCGGTCGGTGCCCGAGGGAAGCGCGGCGTCCGTCATGACGCTGTCGACGCCGATCGCTTTCGCATGATCGGCGATGCGCTGGTCGTCGGTGGCGATGATGACGCGGGCGCCGGTCGCCTGCCCTGCGCGGCGGGCGGCGTCGGCGGTGCGGGCCAGCATGGAGGCGCCGTTGATCGGATGCAGCGGCTTGCCGGGAAAGCGCTGGGAGGCATAGCGCGCGGGGATGACGATGAGCGTCTTCATGGAAACGCCTCTAGGCGACCCCGGCCTTCAGGAGGTCGTGCATGTGGATGAGGCCGACGGGCTTGCCTGCGTCGAGCACGAACATCTGGGTGATCTTGCGGTCGTTCATAGTGCGCAGAACTTCGCCAGCGAGCGTGTCGGGCGCGACGGTAAGCGGAGATCTGGTCATCACCTCGTCGATCGCCTTTGCGGTAACGCCGGAGGTCAGATAGCGGCGAAGATCGCCGTCCGTGACGATGCCAGCGAGCCCGCCGTCCGATGACGTGACGCCGAGCACGCCGAAGCCCTTGCCGGTCATGGCTCTAACCGCGTCGATGAAGGGCGCGCCTGACGCCACGACCGGCAGTTCGGCGGACTTGTGCATGAGATCGCCTGCGGTGCGCAGCATGGCGCCGAGCTTGCCGCCGGGGTGGAAGACCTTGAACTGGTCGGCCTTGAACCCGCGGCTTTCGAGCAGCGCAACTGCGAGCGCATCGCCCAGCGCGATCATCAGCGTGGTGGACGTGGTGGGCGCGTTGGTCTCGGCGCAGGCCTCGGCGGCGTCGGGGACAAGCAGGCGGATGTCGGCGGCCAGGCCGAGCGAGCTGGTCGGTTTCGCCGTCATGGCGATCAGCGGTATGCCGTAGCGGCGCGTGTAGTGGAGGATGTCGGTGAGCTCGTTCGACTCGCCGGATTTCGACAGCGCCAGCACGACGTCGCCCGGGCCGATCATGCCGAGATCGCCATGGCTTGCTTCGGTCGAGTGGACGAAATAGGCCTGCGTGCCGGTCGAGGCCATGGTCGCCGCGATCTTGCGGGCGACATGGCCGGACTTGCCGATTCCGGTGCAGATCACCCTGCCCTTCGCGGCCAGTATCGTCTCGACGGCCTTGACGAAATCCTCGCCCAGGCCGCGCGACAGGGCGCCCAGCGCATCGGCCTCCAGAGCCAGCACGCGGCGGGCGGTTGCGATATGCGAGTGGTCAGACATTGCCCTGATGTGGACCAGATTTCCAGCGTTGTCATCCGACGGATAAGGGCCCCTAAAACACAAGCTGCATACGCAGTTGAGGGTCCGGTTTGAGCGGGCTAAAGGATAGGCTCGCGGCGGTCGCAGGGAGACGTGAATGAAGGGCGTAGCGTTGCTATTCGGCGTCCTGCTGTTGCTGGGCGGGGGAGCGGTCGCCGGCGTGCAGTATGTGCCGGGGCTTGATCTTTCCTTCCTCGATTCCATTGCCGGCGCGAAAGACTTCCTCGCTTCGAAAAACGCGCTCTATGCCGGCGCCGGCGCGGCCGGGTTCGGCCTGGTGATGCTGATCGTCGGCCTCCTGCCGAGCGGCGGGAGAAAGAAAGCCGGCCGAACCGAGTTCCGCGACCTGCCCGCGGACGAACCGGCGCGGCGACAAGAGCCACGACCGGCGCCGCAACCAAAACAGGCGCCGCAGGCGGCGGCGCCACAAGCAAAGCCGGCGCCGCAGCCTGTCCCGCTGAAAGCGGCGCCGAAACCAGTCCAGGCGGCGCCGGCGCCGCCACCGAAGCCTGTCCCGTCGGCAAAGCCGCAAGCGTCTTCCCAACCGCCGGCGTCAGCCGCAACGGATGACGGCGCAGCACGGCTGCAGGATCCGCGGCTGACCAACCGCAAGCGCGTGTCGGACCTCGTGACGATGAACGATGCGCTGAAGGCGTACTTCGCCAAGCATGGCAAATATCCGCGCGCCGAAAAGCTGGGCGGGTTCCTGGAGCGCGGCAAGGACTGGATCCCGGGGCTAAGCCCGGAATTCGTGGCCGAGCTGCCGCGCGATCCTGCCATGTCGAGCGACAAGGCCGGGCCGCAGTATCTCTATGCGTCCAACGGCGCCGACTACAAACTTGTCGCGCAGGGCGTCTCGCTCGTCGGCGGCGCCAATGTCGAAGTGCTGGGCGTGAAGTTCGACCCGTCCAAGAACAACACGATGGAGCGAGCGGCGTTCGGCTTCTGGACCGAGGCGTTCGCGCAGGTCTAGGCCCTGGCGGCGGTGTAGCCGCGATACCAGTCGACGAAGCGGGCTATGCCCTCCTCCAGCTGCGTGGTGGGCGCAAAGCCATAGTCGCGCGCCAGGGCGTCGATATTGGCGTAGGTGGCGCGGACATCGCCAGGCTGCATCGCCTCGAAGATCTTCTCGGCCTTGCGGCCAATCGCGTCCTCGAGGATTTCGATGAAGCGCATGAGCTGGACCGGCCTGTTGTTGCCAATGTTGTAGATGCGATGGAGCCTGGGCTCGCCGCCAGCGGGCTGGTTGAGCGTGGTCGCGACGACGCCCGCGACGATGTCGTCGATATAGGTGAAGTCGCGCTCGAGCTGGCCGTTGTTGAAGACGCGGATCGGCTTGCCTTCGATGATGTCGCGCGTGAACGACCAGTAGGCCATGTCGGGGCGGCCCCACGGGCCGTAGACGGTGAAGAAGCGCAGGCCGATCTGGCTGAGGCCGTAGAGATTGGAATAGGACTCGCTCAGGAGCTCGTCCGAGCGCTTGGTTGCCGCGTAAAGCGAGACGGGGTTATCGACGCGATCGTCTTCGGAGAAGGGAGCCTTCGAATTGGCGCCGTAGACGGAGCTCGACGAGGCGTAGACGAGGCGCGGCTTTGCCGGGGAGCGCCTGACCAGCTCGAGCACGGAGAGATGGCCCAGCAGGTTGGATTGCGCGTAGGCGAACGGGTTTTCCAGCGAGTAGCGCACGCCCGCCTGCGCGGCGAGGTGGACGACAGCGCTGGCCTCGCTCGCGCCCGGAATGGCGCGCAGCGCTTCGTGATCAGCGATATCGATCTGATGGAAGGTGAAGCCGCTGCGGCCTTCGAGCTGTTTCAGCCGATCTTTCTTGAGACTGACGGGATAGTAGGAGTTGAGATTGTCGACGCCGGTGACAGACACGCCTGCATCGAGCAGTTTCTGCGCGACGTGAAACCCGATAAAGCCGGCGCTTCCCGTCAGGAGGACGCGCGCGGGCGGGTCTTGCGATACGCTCATCGGGGCGGCTCATCCCTCGGGTGGCGCTCCGGCGGGCCGGAGCGGCACGAACAATAGTGCGAACGGGTCGAGCGTCTACGGTCAGGCGCGCGAGTGGCCCTAGAGAATCGACTGGCCCGTCGATTTCCAGTCCTTGAGGAAGGCGGCGACGCCAGAATCCGTGAGTTCGTGCCGATAAAGGGCGTGGAAGACCTTGGGCGGCAGGGTGGCGCAATCCGAGCCTGCGAGGGCGGCTTCGCGGACATGATCGCTGGAGCGGATCGAGGCGGCGAGAATGTTCGTGGCGAAGCCGTAATTGTCGTAGATTTTCCGTATCTCGCGAATGAGGCCCATGCCGTCGACGCCTTTGTCATCCAGGCGGCCGATGAAGGGCGAGATGAAATAGGCGCCGGCCTTGGCGGCGAGCAGCGCCTGAACCGCAGAGAAGCAGAGCGTGACGTTGACGCGAACGCCTTCGTCCGAGAGCGTGCGGCAGGCGCGCAGGCCGTTCTCGGTGAGCGGCAGCTTCACGACGACGTTGGAGGCGATACGAGCCAGGTAGCGGCCTTCGGCCAGCATGCCGTCGACATCGGTTGCGACCGCTTCGGCGCTGACGGGGCCGGGGATGATGGAGCAGATCTCGGCGATCGCCTCGGCCATCTTGCGGCCGCTCTTGGCGATCAGCGAGGGGTTGGTGGTGACGCCGTCGATGAGGCCGCTGGCGGCGGCGGAGCGCAGCTCCTCCGTGTCGGCGGAATCGATGAACAGCTGCATAGGCGGCTCCGTAACAGGTCGTTCCCGTCTATTTCGCCGATCCGCGGGCAAAGGCAAGCGTTGATGGAGCGGAAGCGGCGGCGATGCGCCTATGGCTTGCCGGGGATGACTTTCTTGACGTCCTGCGCCCGGCTGCGCGGCATGATCAGCACGGCATCGCGGGTGGCGACAATGACGAGATCCGATACGCCGATGGCCGAGACATGCACGCCTTCACTGCGGATCAGATTGTTCCCGGCGTCGAGCAGCGTGACCGAGCCGGAGGCGGCGTTGCCGTCCGGATCCTTGTCAGACAGACGCCACAGCTCCGCCCACGAGCCGATGTCGGCCCAGCCGATATCGCACGGGAGCGACTGCGGCGCGCTTGGTCTTTTCCATGACGGCGATGTCGACCGGCTGGGCGCGGACGGCAAGAAACGCCTCCGGATCGAGATGGATTTCCGCGCCCGTGCGACGTGCGCGCATCAGCGCCGCATGCGCGCCGTCGCGTATGTCGGCGGAGGCGATGGAAAATTCCTCCAGCATGAGGCTGGGGGAAAAGAAGAAGATGCCGGCGTTCCAGGTATAGCCGCCCTCGCGCAGATAGCGCTCGGCGTCCGCGAGCTTCGGCTTTTCGCGGAAGGCTGCGACTTCGTGCACGCCGTCAGTGAGCTGGGCGCCGCTGAGGATATAGCCATAGCCGGTTTCGGGTCCGGCGGGCTGTATCCCAAACGTGACGATGCGGCCGGACACGATCGGCAGCGCGGCGCGGATAGCGTCGATGAGGCCGGCGGGGCGGGCGACGATATGGTCGGCTGGCGCCAGGACGACGAGCGCTTCGGGATCGAGTTCCTGTGCAACGAGTGCAGCGAGCGCGGCGGTCGCCGCTGTGTTGCGGCCCTCGGGTTCGAGAACCAGCGCAGAGAGCTTGACGCCGGATGCAGCGAGGAGTTCGAGCACGAGGTCGCGATGGCCTTGCCCCGCGATCACGACAGGATCGAGGAATTCGATGTCGTCATGCACGCCGGAGAAGCGCAGCGCCGTGTCCTCGATCATCGAACGCTGGGCGCCGAAAGCATGAAACTGCTTAGGCTGGACTACCGTTGAGAGCGGCCAGAGTCGTGTTCCTGACCCTCCCGACATGATAACCGGAATTATCTTCTTCCTAGCCAAACCCTGAACTCCCTACCCCGCCTGCGTTCCGCAAGTGTCAATGCGCGACTCGATAGGCGCTATCGCTCGCGCAGCGCCGGTCTTTCGACATAGCGCCAGAGCACTAGCGCACCGCCCACAACCGCCACAACCGCCAAGCCGATCCCAAGCGCAGGCGTCTTGAACAAGCCCAAGGCGACAATCGTCTGAATGACCGGAAAATGGAGGATATAGAGCCCATAGGAGAGATCGCCAAACCGGGCGGCGTCCGGAAGGCGCGGAGCAGCGACGGCCGCCCAGATCGACACGGCGCCGAGTCCAAAGGCGCGGACGGGTTCGGCCAGGTTGAGGAACAGGGACAGCGTGAAGACCACCGCGCCGGCAAGGCCGAGCCGATGAATGTCGCGGCGCGAGAGATCGGCAAGCGCGAAGGCTATGCCGGTGATGAAGAAGCTCATCTGGCCTGGAAGCTGGCGGGAGAGTTCGAGCAGGGGAGATGCAGGATCGCTGCGCCCGGCCTGCTCGAAACCGATCCGCCAAAGTTCCGCTGCAAGATAGATCGCGCCGATGACATACCACCGGTAGCGGCCGGCCTTACGCAACAGCCAGGCGATCATCGGGAGCAGGACATAGAACATCACCTCGATCTTCAGCGTCCAGAGAGCGCCGTTGACCTCGGTGAAGCGGTTCAACTCGAATACGCCCGGCAGGTTCGGCTGGAGGAAGTTGAGGAAGGTGATGTTGGCTATGAAATAGTCGAACACGCCGCCGGGCTGGGCGCGTGTTTCCGCGTTGAAGACCAGCGCGAGAACAATAGAGCCGATAACGACGGCGGCGTAGGCGGGATAGAGCCGGCGCACGCGCTTTTCGGCATAAAGCGCGACAGAGTCCGATCTCAGGAGACTGCCGAACACCAGAAAGCCGGACAGGACGAAGAAGCCCTGGACGCCAACCTCGGCCCCGAGGCTGAGCGCGGTTTCGGCAAGACGCCATTCGGGCAAGCCGGGCAGGACCGCCATATGGTACGCCACCACCATTAGGGCGAACACGAGGCGCAAGGCGTTGAAGTTGTTGGCCGCGCCCGAGAGGCTCCGGGCCAAAGGCCGGTCCGGCTCAGGCTGCTGCGCCCCTGTCGATCCGGTCACGCCCTGTCGGCCTTTCACTCTGTCTTAAGTTGCGAGGGCGGCTGGCCCGGACCCGTGCGTTTACGCGTCCTGCTGTAGCTTCTGGACCCCGCCCCAGCAACACGCTCGTAAGTCTTCGTTAAAGCGCAGGATCAACTGAATCTTGAGCGTTTTGCGCAAGGGTGGTTTTGACCCGTCATTGGCGCTTCACCGGCGCTCTTCTTGAACCGGCATCCACTGCCTCGGGCTGAGAGCACGGAAGTAGACGAGGCATGAGGCAGCGCTTCCATACACATCTGCGGGCCGTGGAGCCCAATGCGGTCGCCAATGACGACGCCGGCCTGCCCCTGGCGGTGGACCTCGATGGCACGCTCCTGCTGACCGACACCCTGTTCGAGTGCATTGCGGAGCACCTGCGCCGGCGTCCGTTGTGGACACTGCTGCAGATGATCCAACTGCCTTTTGCGATCGCCAAGGTGAAGGCTCGACTGCAGCGCGGGGCCGAGCTTGAGATCAGCACCCTGCCGGTGAACGAGGCCGTGCTTGCGAGCTGCCGCCGGGCCAAGGCCATGGGCCGGAGCGTATGGCTGGTATCGGCTGCCGATCAGGAGACGGTCGTTCGCGTCGCGGCGCGCTTTGGCGTTTTCGATCGCGCGATCGGCAGCGACGGCGTGACCAACAACAAGGGTCCGGCCAAGGCCGAACTTCTCGAAAAGCTGGCGCCGAACGGATTCGAATATGTTGGCGACAGCCCGGCTGACATGAAAGTCTGGGCGAAGGCCAGGGCCGCGTCGCTGGTGGGCGGCGGGCAGGCGCGCAAGACGCGCCGTGGAGCGCATGGGCGTGCCGGTCGCACGCACGTTCGATCGACCCCGGGCAAGCTTCAAGACCTGGCGCAATGCGCTGCGCGTTCACCAGTGGGTGAAGAACGCACTGATCTTCGTGCCGCCGATCCTGGCGATGAAGATCTTCGATGTCGCCACGCTTGCGACGTGCCTCCTCGCTCTGCCGCTGCTCGGCATGCTGGCGTCGGGCACTTACCTCATCAACGACATACTCGATCTCAAGGCGGATCGCGGGCATCCGACCAAGCGGGAGCGCCCGCTGGCGTCCGGGCGGATCAAGCTGTGGCAGGGATTTGTCGCGGCGCCGCTGCTGATCGTTACCGGTCTGGTGGGCGGCGCACTGCTGTCGCTGCCGTTCCTGGTGACGATGCTGTCATACCTCGTCCTGACGCTGGCCTACTCGCTCGTCCTGAAGCGGGCGCCGCTGGCGGACACGATGACGCTCGCCTTTCTCTATACGCTGCGGCTCATCATGGGCGCCGTGCTTGCCGGCGTGGCGCTGAGCCAGTGGCTGATGGTCTTCTCGATGTTCCTGTTCGTCTCTCTGTCGCTGGCCAAGCGGCATGTCGAGGTGCTGCGCCAGAAGGCGGCGGGCGAGCGGCGTATCGTCAACCGCGGCTATCGCGTCGAGGATGCAGGGCTGACGCTGGGCCTCGGCCTTGCGACAGCAACCGTCGCGCCGCTGGTGCTGGTTCTCTACATCATCGAGTCGGCCTGGCCCTCGGGCATCTATCAATGGCCGGGCGGTCTTTGGATCGCGCCGGTGGTGATCTCGATGTGGCTGATGCGCGTCTGGCTGGTCGCCAACCGGGGCGAGCTGGACGATGATCCGGTCGTGTTCGCCATCAAGGACGGACAGAGCATCGGGCTCGGCGTCATACTGGCGATCGGTTTCGGCATGGCTGCGCTGGCCCCGCCGGAATTGCTTGCTTTCCTGCATCTGCGGTAGCGCCCCCGAGGGCTCTTGCGCCCTCTCCTCCCCCATGGAACACGGGCGAGGATGACGCTGGAGCCGACCCTGCGATGACGCCCGTCTCGACCGAGCGCTTTATCCTGCGCGTGAGCTGCAGGGACGCGATCGGCATCGTCGCCGATGTCGCAGGGTTCCTCGCTTCGCGCCGGCTGTTCATTGTCGATACGTCGAGCTTTGGCGATCCCCAGACCGGCCAGTTCTTCCTGCGGGTGGTATTCGCCCCGGAGAGCGCCGGGTTCACCGCGGCGGCGTTCGGCGCCGAGTTTGCGCCGCTTGCGAAAAGATGGGGGATGGAGTGGGGATTGCGCGACGAGCGCGCCAGACCCAACGTGCTGATCCTGGTTTCCAGGGCGGACCACTGCCTCAACGACCTGCTCTATCGCCACCGTATCGGCGCGCTGGCGATGAACGTGCCGGCGATCGTGTCCAACCATACATCGAGCGCGTGGCTCGCCGAGCGGCATGGTATTCCCTATCACCACATCCCGGTGGACCGCGGCGGCAAGGAGGCGTCCGAAGCGCGCTTCCTGGAGCTGGTCGAGGCGCTGAAGATCGACCTCGTGGTGCTCGCGCGCTACATGCAGGTGCTGTCGGACAGGACGTGCGAGACGCTGGCGGGGCGGTGCATCAACATCCACCATTCGTTCCTGCCGGGCTTCAAGGGCGCAGCGCCCTACACCCAGGCGTTCGATCGCGGCGTGAAGCTGATCGGCGCCACGGCGCACTATGTGACGCCTGATCTCGACGAGGGGCCGATCATCGCGCAGGCGGTGGAGCCGGCGCATCATGCGCATACGCCCGAGATGCTGGCCGCGATCGGCCGCGACACCGAGGCGCGCGTGCTGGCGCAGGCGGTCAAGCTGCATATCGAAGGCCGCATCTTCCTCAACGGCTCGAAAACGGTGATCTTCGGTTGATGCGCAAGGGAATCATCCTCGCCGGCGGAACCGGATCGCGGCTGTGGCCGCTGACCATGGCTGTGTCGAAACAGCTGCTGCCGGTCTACGATAAGCCGATGATCTATTACCCGCTCGCAACGCTGATGCAGGCGGGCATCCGCGACATCCTGATCATCACCACGCCGGAAGATGCGCCGGCCTTCTCAAAGCTGCTGAAGGACGGGTCGCATCTCGGGGTGAGGATCAGCTACGCCCAACAGCCGAGCCCGGATGGCCTCGCCCAGGCCTTCATCATCGGCGAGAAATGGCTTGGCGGCGAGGCCTGCGCCATGGTGCTGGGCGACAACATTTTTGCAGGCTCGGGCATTGGCGAGCTGACGCGCGAGGCGGCCGACAAGGCTGCGGGCGCAACGCTTTTCGGCTTCCAGGTAAGCGATCCAGGGCGGTATGGGATCGTTGAGCTCGATGCATCAGGCAAGGCGATCCATATCGAGGAGAAGCCCAAGGCGCCGCGCTCCAACTGGTCGGTGACGGGGCTGTATTTCTACGATGCGCGCGTGACCGAGTATGCGCGGCAGGTGAAGCCTTCGGCTCGCAACGAACTGGAGATCACCGATCTCAACCGCATCTATCTGGAGCGTGGCGAGCTTTCCGTATTGCGGCTCGACAGCGGCTTCATGTGGATGGACTGCGGCACGCACGAGAGCCTGCTTGAGGCTGCGGAATATGTCGCCGCGGTCGAGAAGCGGCAGGGAACGAAGATCGGCTGTCCCGAAGAGATCGCCTGGCGCCAGGGCTGGATCGACGCGAAAGGTCTGAGGGCGGCAGCCGAACCGCTGTCGAAAACCGAATATGGCCGCTACCTGATGCGCCTCGCCGGCTAGCCGCGCGGGAAAGGGCGGACATCCGTCTTGCGGGCGAGGAAGCGGAGCGGGTTCCAGCTTAGCGAGGAAGCGATGTCGCCAAGGGTGGCCTTGCGTCGCTTCTTCAGTTCGGCGCGGGCCTGCAGCGCGGGGCCGAGATCGCCGAAGGCTGCGGCAAGGCCGCGGATAGTCGCCTTGAAGCGGCCGGTCACGAGCCCTCGTAGAAGAATCGCGATTGTGCCGGCGATCCACACCGGAAAGGTCGGCAGGAGCAGCCACCCCGGCATGTTCTTGATGTAGGTCCAGAAGCCGTTGCGTGCGCCGTGGAAGACCGCGAAGTCGCTGGCGCGGCCGGTGATGCCTGAGCCGGCATGACGCACTTTCGAGCGCGGGTCGAACTGGCAGCGCTCGCCCAGCAGCCGCAGGCGGAAACCCAGATCGACGTCCTCATGGTAGCAGAAATAGCGCTCGTCGAACCCGCCGGAGGAAAGGAACACGTCCTTCGGATAGAGCGCCGCTGCGCCGCAGGGGGCGAAGCACTCGCCTGCTTCCGGCGTCTCCTTCACGGATCGGCCGAAACCCCCGCGCCAGGCATAGCCGTAGGCGAGATAGCAGTCGCCCGCGCCGTCGAGGATCGCATCGTTGACCATGGCGATCTGAAGCGACGCCACGATGCGATGCGTCGGCCGTTCGGCGACGGCGCGCATCATGCTTTCGAGCCAGTCGGGGGCCGCCTCGGCATCGGGATTGAGCAGGGCGATCCAGCGCCCCCTCGCCTGTCGCGCCGCCAGGTTGTTGCCGCCGGCGAAGCCGTGATTCTTCGTCTCGCGCAGGATCGTGAGGCGCTCCGGCTTCTCGACGAGACTGTCCAGGGATTTGTCCGAGGAGGCGTTGTCGACCAGGATGGTCTCGAAATCGCGGAAGGTCTGCGCTGCGAGCGAGGCTATGCAGCCGCGCAGGAAATCGCCGCCATTGTAGTTGACCACGATGACTGTGATCGCGGGCTCGGCGGTGGGTGTCCCCTGCATGGCGCTGGCCGTATCGCGGCGCGAGGAAGCGGGCAAGCCGTCGCCCTAAGGCGCCGGCAGGAGCCGGCCCGGATCGTCGATCGTCTCGGCGCGGGCCATGACAACGATCAACGCCGCAAGCAGGCCGGTGACGGCCCACCACCAGGGGTTCCAGAGGTCGAAGGAAACAAGCGCGATGGCCATGAACTGGCCCGCAAGGGCTGCCGCCAGGAAGCCCGCAACGCCCAGCGCACGGGGCTGGGGCATGCGGAAGGCGGCAAGGAGGATGGCGATGGCGACCAGCGAGGCGCCGATGGCGCCTGTTTCGGCCCAGAGCTGGAGCGCCATGTTGTGGGCGTGGTTGGGGATGAAGAGCTGGTCCTTGAACACCCCGCTCGGGATCTTTTCGTCCATGGTGCGCAAGACGCCGAGGCCCTGTCCGAATATCGGATCCTTGTCGATAACCTCGATGACGCGCCGCCATATTGCAAGGCGCCAGTCAGCGGAGTTGGCCGCGGTGAGCGCATCTGCGCCGCGACTCATGTATCCGAAGACGAATGGCGCCGCCAACACGATGGCGGCCAGAATCGAGCCCAGGATCCTGAAGCCGCTCTGCGGGAACATGCGCACGACGGCGACCGCCATCAGACCTGCGGCCACGGACACGATCCCGCCATTGACGCCGCGCGTGAACAGCACGGCCGTGACAAGGACGAAGATCACGATCTCGATTAGCAAGGCCCGCGAGAAGGACAGCGAGCGGCCGAGACCGACGATCAGGAATGGCGCCGCAAGCGCCATAATGATGCCGTTGCGGGAGATGTTCTGCACGCCTTCGCCGGAATCGGTCATCAAGGGAGCGAACAACGCCAGAGCCTGCGTCTCGAACGCCGTCAGCACCGCAAGCAGAACCAGCTGGATCAGTAGCGCGACCGACACGACGCGGACGACAATGCGCGCCTGATGCGGGCTGAGCGCCCGCGCCGCAGACATCAGTATGGCGGCGGACAGCAGCGCGGCCCCGATGCTGAGCACCTCGAACCGGACCGCAAAATCGCCCTTGGCGAAATCGAAGTCGAATATCTGGATCGCGCGCGGCGACCATTTCGCCGACGCGGCGATGAACTCCAGAGCCGCGATGGCGGCAAACATGTAGACGCGGAATTTCATCCGGCGGACGCCGGGCCACAGGCACAGCACGGCGGCGAGCGTGATCAGCGGCGAATAGCCGAGCCCCCCCGCAAACGCGATCAGAGGCCAGAGGCCCCCGATGGCGATAAACACCCACTGAACCACTTACATCCCCGCCAGATTACAGATCGGATACTACTGGCGAGTAGATTGGAATTTATCGCCAGTTCAATGCGGTCCGGCGCCTTTCATCGAGTTGGCGCTAGGCCTGACGCTCGGGTTAAGGTTTCTGAGCAAAAAGCCCGCCAAACTCGCCGAGCATTCCTTGGCCCGGGCACCACGCACGTTACAATTATTGGCGCTCAAGCGTTCCGCCACCGTATCGAGAAGCGTTTGCACGCAAGGCGGGCACAAGGCGGTTAACGCATAGAGCGGAAACACGCGCAAGTTCAATTCGAAGTTCTCGCATCGAAAAAAATGGCCGGCAAACTCTTCCAAGCGCGGATGTGACCGGTCTCGCGGCGACAGGATGGGTTCGCGGCCAGCCAGCGGCCAAGAGATCGCGAGTGTGGGATCGTCCCAAGCGATGCCTCTCTCGCTGGCCGGATCATAGGGCGATGATACCTTGTACTGGACGACAGTATCGGGCTCGAGCGTGCAGAAGCCATGTGCGAAGCCCGCCGGCACATAAACCTGCCGCCCGCTGGCTGCGGAGAGCTCAACAGCTACGTGTCGCCCGAAGGTCGGCGATCCGCCGGCGAATATCGACGGCGACATCGAACACCGCGCCGGCCGTGCAGCGGATCAGCTTGGCCTGGGCCATCGGCGGGATCTGGAAATGGAGGCCCGCGTATCGTGCCTGGCGAGACGCGACAGAGATTCGTTGTCCTGGACAAGATGCCGGCGGCCCCGCCTCTGCTCCAAGTCTCTGCCTTGTAGGTCTCGGTGAAATGGCCGCGTTCATCGCAATGCCGGCGCGGCTCGATCAGAATGATTCGGGAATTGCCTGAGGCGTGAACATCAGACCTGCGCCCGTTTCCTGATAGCCGAGCGCGGATCGATGACGATGATGTCGGGTATCGGCCTGCGGATGAACATCAGCTTGACCAAGCCAAGCCGTCGGCCGTCATAGACTTTCTCGCGGATCGGACGCCACCAAGCCTCGTTGTCGAGATACCAGCGCACAGTGCGCTCCAGGCCGCTGTCGAACGTCTCCTTGCGCGTCCAGCCAAGCTCGCGCTCGATCTTCGTGCAGTCGATGGCATAGCGGCGATCATGGCCCGGGACGATCCGGCACGAACTCGATGAGATCGCGGCGCGACTTGGCTCCGGGACGCATGCGATCGACGAGATCGCAGATGCGCTGGACGACGTCGAGATTGGTCAGCTCCGAGCGACCGCCGATATTGTAGGTCTCGCCCACCCGTCCCTTCGTGCAGGACAGCGAGTAGCGCCTCGACATGATCCTCCACAAACAGCCAGTCGCGAACATGCCCGCCATCGCCATAGACCGGCAGCTTGCTGTCCCTCGAGCGCGTTGAGGATCACCAGCGGGATAAGCTTCTCGGGGAAATGATAGGGCCCGTAATTGTTGGAGCAGTTGGTGATCAGAATCGGCAGGCCATAGGTCTCATGCCAGGCCTGGCCAGATGATCCGACGCTGCCTTGGACGCCGCATAGGGCGAGCGGGGATGCATAGGGTGTCTCTTCGGTGAAGGCGCCGGTCGGCCCAAGCGCGCCATAGACCTCATCGGTCGAGACATGCAGGAAGCGGAAGCTGTCTCTGCGCTCGGCCGGCATGTGCGACCACCAGTCCCGCGCCGCTTCCAGCAGGCTGTGCGTGCCGTTATGTTGGTCGCGGATAAATTCCGCCGAGCCGGTGATCGAACGATCGACATGGCTTTCGGCGGCGAGGTGGATTACGGCATCGGGCTGGAAATCGTGGAAAGCGCGGATCATCGCGGCGGCATCGGCGATGTCGGCCTTGAGGAAGGTGTAGCCCGGCTTGGCCGCGACCGGCGCCACATTGGCCAGGTTCCCCGCATAGGTCAGCTTGTCGATGTTGAGGACATGCCAGCCGGGCATGGAGGCGAGCCGACGGCAAACAGCCGATCCGATGAAGCCCGCCCCCCCGGTGACGACGACTTTCATGGCCTCTCCTTGAGGGGACCCTATCGTCTGGACGCTGGCATGACTATTCCGGCCACTTCACCGTCTTGGGCCCACGCGACAGGCGCTCGAGCTTCCCACCTTTCAGCTCGTATCTGTCGCCCGACCATGAGCAGACCATGTCGCCCTTCAGCACTTCGCCCGCATGGCTTACCCAGCCGATCTGCTTGGCGGGCACGCCCGCCACTAGGGCGTGAGGCGGCACATCCTTCACCACGACGGCGCCGGCCGCGATGAAGCTGTACTCGCCGAGCGTGACGCCAAGACGGATCGTCGCGTTGGCGCCGATCGAAGCACCCCGCTTCACGATCGTCGGCTCGAAGGCCTCCTTGCGCGAGACGAAAGCGCGCGGATTGCGGACGTTGGTGAAAACGCAAGACGGCCCGCAGAAGACGCCCTCTTCCAGCGTCACGCCATCATACACGCTGACATTGTTCTGGATCTTGCAATCATCGCCGATGGAGACGTTGGGGCCGACAACAACATTCTGGCCAAGCGAGCAGCGCTTGCCGACCTTCGAGCCTTTCAAGACGTGGCTGAAATGCCAGATCTTTGTCCCCTCGCCAATCTGGACGCCGTCGTCGACATAGGCCAACTCGTGAGCGCTGAACGGTTTGGCGGAAGGCGCAGACATCTGGGACTCCGGACAGTGGGACGACTCGATTGGGCGTTCGATACAGTATACCGCGCGCCGACGCGAGTACGGAAAATGACGGCAATTCGGCGACTACCGCACTCGATTTGCGTGATGCGGGAAGGAATGGTTTAACGTCGAAGAATTATGGTTTGGTTCACCAAACGCAGTAAATGCCGTCTCCTTCCTGTGATGCGCGTCGTGCAGGTCGCAACGTCCGCCCGTGCCGTCGCCGCGGACGCGATCGAAAGCTGACTGGGCGTGTGCGGAATTTTCCTCTCTGTCGGCTTTCCCCCCGACCCCGCGCACATCGACGTCGTCGCGCACAGGGGGCCCGACGGTCGCGGCTGGCGTGTGTTTGACAGTCCAGCCGGCCCGGTCGCGCTGGGCCATCGGCGACTCAGCATTATCGATCTCGATGATCGCGCGCTCCAGCCGATGGCGTCGGCCGATGGCCGCTACTGGTTAATCCTGAACGGCGAGATCTACAATTTTGTTGAACTGCGCGATGAGCTCAAGGCGAAAGGCGCCACATTTCGCACGACATCGGATTCAGAGGTCCTGCTCAAGGCGTACCAAGCCTGGGGACGAGATGCGCTTCATCGGATTATCGGCATGTTCGCCTTCGTCATCTGGGACGACCGCGACAAGATGGCCTTCATCGCAAGGGACAGGCTAGGCATCAAGCCGGTCGTCTATCACGCATCCCAGCAAGGGCTTGGGATGGGTTCCGAGATCAAGCAGCTCGCTGGCCTGCCTGGCTTTTCGCGGCGTATCAACCTCGATCGCGCGCACAACTTCCTCGAGAACGGAATCACCGATCATCTCTCGTCGACGCTATTTGCGGACGCATTCAACCTCGGGCCCGGACGTTATGTCTTACTCGATCTGAAGACGTGGCGACCGGGTGACGAGCTGCCCGTGCGGGACTACTGGAAGCCCCCCTCGCCAGACGATGCGGTCATCGACGAGGACGAGGCAGCGGAGAGATTCCGTGAACTGTTCGTTGACTCGATCCGCCTGCACATGCGCGCCGACGTACGCGTCGGTTCCTGCCTATCGGGCGGGCTGGACAGTTCGTCGATCGTCGGCATGCAGGCGCAGCTGTGGCCCAAGGGTGCGGAGAAGCCGCAGACGGTCAGCGCGGTCTTTCCCGGCAGTTCGATTGACGAGTCACCCTTCATCGACAGCGTCGTGGCGAAGTCAGGCGTGGCCGGGGACCGGGTAACGCTGAGTCCCGACGACGTCCTCAGCGACAGCGAAGCCATCATTCATGCGCAGGACGAGCCCTATGGCTCTACCAGCATCCATGCGCAGTACCGCGTATTCAAACGCGCGCGCGAACTGGGCGTGAAGGTGATGCTGGATGGCCAAGGCGCCGACGAGATTCTCGGCGGCTATCATGGCTGCTTCCATTATCACTATTCGCGGCTGATACGACAGATGCGGATAGCGGAACTGTTCGTGACGCTGGGCGAGCGCAAGGCGTGGCACGGGCTGGGCTACCGGCAGCAGCTGGCGCCCTTCACCACGCGGCTCCCTCCGCCCTTCCGGCAATTGTTGCAGCCGGCTGGCGGCTCGATGCCGGCCGCCCCGGCCTGGATGGAGAGCGCGCAGCTCTCGCCGCATGGGCCAGGCGCCGGCGGCATCCTCGGTCAGGCGCTGGGGGCGGAGGGGCTCACGCGCGCACGATCCCTGGGTGAGTACTGCGTGATCCTCACGCGCACTACCAATCTTCCAATGCTGCTGCGATATGAAGATCGCAACTCGATGGCGCATTCGATCGAGGCGCGTGTGCCCTTCCTCGATCACCGGCTGGTGGAGTTCGCACTCCGGCTCGGCAATCAGCACAAGATTGTCGGCGGAGACACCAAGCGCTTGCTGCGGCGCGCCATGAAGGACCTGCTGCCGCCGGAAGTGCTGGGACGGCGCGACAAGATCGGCTTTGCAACTCCAGAAGAGGCCTGGTTCAAGGGCCCCCTGCGCAAGGCAGTGGAATCCGGCATCGAAGATACGCTGGCGCTCTATCCAGGCCTGCTTGATCCGGTAGCCACTCGGACGTTTGCCGCCCAGATGCTCAATGGCGAACGTCCCTTCGATTTTTCCTTGTGGCGCATCGTCGTGTTCGGCATCTGGGGTCGATCGCTTCGTATGTCGCTCTGACCTGACTTGGGGTTGGTCGATGTTTCCCAGGCCGGTGGTCATAGCAGGCGTCGCAGACTTTGAGGTTGGTCCACTCGGTTCTGAGTTCGTCGAGGCGGCGGCACTGCCCGCATCTGTCGCAGATGGCGTAAGGGCGCCCCGGCCGGTAGCCTCCCGACCACCCCGTAGCAAAAAATCGGCTTGGCTGATGGCTTGCATTGGACCCTTTGCGAGTGGACCTACGCGCGACCTCGCGGACGACGACAGCGCTCACATGGCGACAGGCAGCTTCCGGGCGCAGTTCTAGGAAGGCGTCATTGCCCGATGGCCGGAGTTGCGGCCACGGCGAAAGCCGACGCGCACACCACGACGGGTGGTGAATCTTCCGACTTTTCCCTGTGGCAGCTCAAGGTTTTGGCATATGGGGTCATGCTGCTGGGAAATGCCGCACGGCGGGAGCCAATGACTGAACCTTCGACCCCCCTTGGAGCAGCTCCCGAAAATCCCGCGCGGCCACGGGCATTTGTGCTTACGTCCCGCGATCCCTCTGCAGATCCAAGGGTTGGCTGGGTCGCTGCGACGCTGGCGGCGCGTTTCGATGTGACCGAAATTGGACTGCACCGCGACAATTCGATGAGACGCCCGCCAACGCTCCTGGATCATGGACAGAATCGCTGGCAGGCGCGGATTCCGCTTACACCCTGGCCGGCCTACGTCCCCGAAATGTCTGATGAGGCCTTCGGAAGCAATGCCGGCTGGGCTGCCCTGGCCGGCTTTGCCTACGAGATTGCCGGAGGCGATCCAAGTCTGCATTTCCAGAGGAACCAGCCGCGGCCCCCGATAGCGACGGTCCACCGGCTGGAGCAAATGAGAGAGATTCTCCGCTCGAACGCCTCGCTCATACGCGCAGCGCGCGCTCTAGGCAGGGCGGATCTCGTGGTTGCCTCCGATCTGGATTCACTGGCAGCCGGCGTTGCGCTCAAGCACGACATGGGTGCGCGGCTGATCTATGACGCGCACGAGTTCTGGCCGTATTCGTTTCCCCAGTTCAAGGGCACGGATGAGGAGCGAGCCTGGGTTCGCATCGAGCGCATGCTGGCGCGGCACGCCGACGTGAGATTTGCCGTTTCTCCTGGCTTGGCTGCGATCATGACCGAAACATACGGTGCACCGTTCGCCGCTCTGCCCAACGCCGTGCCGCTGGCGGACGCTCCCTCGGCGCCGGTAAGGCAGCCTCGAACCGGCAACAGCCTGGAGTTTCTTTTTCTTGGTGGGTTTGCGCCGGACCGAGGGATTCAGCTCCTGATCGAAGCCTGGTCCCTCACGCCTGAACGATGCAACTTGGTGCTTCAGGGGCCTGACAGCCCGTACAAGCAACGAATGGTGGCGGTGGCCCGGTCGACCAGTCTTTTGGGGGGGCGCATCTTGTTTCCGCCTCCGGTATCGGAAGCCGATCTTATCGATCGCGCCGCGCAAGCGGACGTCGGTTTGATTCCCTATGAGCCCACGTTGGTCAATCACATGCACTGCTCGCCGAACAAGCTGTCGCAGTACATGGCGGCCGGTCTTCCGATCCTGGCGAACGCCACACGGTTCGTCGAAGAGACGATTCTCAAAGCCAACTGCGGCTCGGTTGCGGACTTTACCGATGCGAAATCCCTAGCCGGGGAAGTTAGCAGGCTGGCCGGTGATGAAGCACTGCGGCGGAGGCTCGGTGCAAATTCGCGCAGGGGATTCCAAGACTTCTTTCATTGGGAAGTCTATTCCCCCGCTCTGCTTGCCGCTGGAGATGGGCTGGCTGGAGCGCCTGCCTCCTCGCCTTGCGACGCGCTCGCCGCGTTGCGTGCCGAGTTCGGCGCCCAGGCTCCCGATACAGACCCGTCCGCAAGTTCGCGGCTGAGCCGGTTTACGAAATCGACTCTGCGCTTCGGAATGCGCGCGGTATGGCATGGCGTCCCATATCTGCGGCTGTTGGCTCTAAGCCACCCGAAATTCCGGCGCAGAGCCGAAGAGTTCAGGGAGCTTTAGGGCGCCCTCCCGCAGGCCAACCCCGCCGCTACTGGCCGGGCAGGATCATCTTCGCACCTCTCTACGGTTGGCTCATGGCGACATTGCCTCTATTGGAGAGCCTGAGGGGATCCTCGGAATTGTCCGCCGCCGGGTGAGAAGGCCGTCTTCATGTGTGGAATCGCCGGGATCGTACATCTCGACGGCAGACCGATCCCCCAGCTTGCCCAACGCCTTAATGTTATGAGCCGCTTGCTCGTTCATCGCGGACCCGATGACAGCGGAAGATGGATCTCGCCGGAGCAGGACGCAGGCTTCGCTCATCGCCGGCTCAGCATTTTCGATCTGTCCACTGCAGGCCATCAGCCGATGATTGGCGAAGATGAAGCTGTAATCGTACACAATGGTGAGATCTATAATTTTACGGAGCTCAAAGCGGAGCTATCGGGCCACTGGACCTTCCGGACCAGCACCGATACTGAAGTGAATCTCGCGGCGCATGCCGCCTGGGGCAAGGATGCCGTCTCGAAGTTCCGCGGCATGTTTGCTTTTGCTCGCTGGGAACCGAAGGCGCGCCGGCTGACCGCTGCCCGCGATCGGCTGGGCATCAAACCATTCTATTATACGGTGCAGGATCGTACGCTCTACTTTGCATCCGAAATGAAGGGGCTGCTGCCGTTCCTGCCAGTTATCGAAACCGATCCGACGGCGCTCGCGGAATACGTAACCTTTCAGTACACGCTCGGCGCGCAGACGCTCTTTAAGCACGTGCGTGCGCTGCTGCCTGGCTTCCGGCTTGTCGTCCAGAACGGTCAAGTGCGCGAGGAGCGCTACTGGGACATTCACTACGAAATCGACACATCCTCGAGCGAACGTCATTTTCAGAATCGTCTCGCCGAGCTGGTAAATGATGCGATTGGGCTGCATCTACGTTCAGATGTGCCGGTCGGCGCTTATCTCTCGGGCGGGCTGGATTCGAGTCTGATCTCCAAGCTTGCGGCGGGACGGGGGAGCTCCAGCAACCAGCTGTTCCACGGCAAGTTCTCGCAGCTGCGCGACTACGATGAAAGCAGTTACGCCCGCATGGCCGCCGAGGCGGTGAACGGCACGCTACACGAGATCGACATCACGCCGGGCATGTTCGCCGACAATATCAGCAAGATCATCTATCACCTCGACACGCCCGTCGCGGGGCCGGGGTCATTCCCGCAATTCATGGTGTCGAAGACAGCCTCGCAGCACGTTAAGGTCTGCCTGGGCGGCCAGGGCGGTGATGAGGTCTTTGGCGGCTATGCGCGGTATCTCGTCGCCTACCTGGAACAGTGCATCGGCGCCGCTATCGACGGCACGTACAAGAATGGAAAGTTTGTCGTCACACTGGAATCAATCATCCCACGCCTAGGCATGCTGCGCGAATACAAGCCAATGTTGCAGATGCTCTGGAAAGAGGGCCTATTCGGCCCGCTGGACGAGCGCTACTTCCGCCTCATCAACCGCGCTGAGGAGATGTCAGACGAAATCCGCTTCGAGGAACTCCCCATTGCCGGTGTGTTTGAGACCTTCCGGGATGAGTTCAACCGGAAGAATGTTGGGGCGGAAGCATACTTTGACAAAATGACTCACTTCGACCTGAAGTTCCTTCTTCCGGCCCTCCTGCAGGTCGAGGACCGAGTGAGCATGGCGCATGGGCTGGAATCGCGCGTGCCGTTGCTGGATCACCCGATCGTGGAGTTCGCCGCCACCATTCCCGCCAACGTGAAATACAAGGCAGGCGAATCGAAACATGTGCTCAAAGAAGCGTTTCGAGGCGCCTTGCCTGATCAGCTGCTGGATCGGCGCGACAAGATGGGCTTTCCGGTACCGCTGAAAGAATGGTTTGCCGGTGAACTACAGGGCTTTGTCGCGGACGTATTTTCGAGTTCATCCGCTAGAGAACGCGCCTATATGCAACGAGGCAAATTTGCTGATTCAATAGGTGGCTCGACGCAATTCTCTCGCAAGGCATGGGGCCTTTTGTCGCTGGAACTTTGGCATCAGCAGTTCCATGATCGCACTCACTATTTTCGATCGATGATGGAGAATGCACCAGCGAACGAGTATGATCTTTCGTCACCCAAGATGTCTGCGCTCTAGGGTGCCTGCGCTTTAGGGCAGACGTGGGCCTCGGCGCGTGTTCGCCAGCGCAGATTACGCCGTTGTCATCGATCACCGCGACGCAGTCGCATGACGGTGACGTGACGCTTACGGGCGATCGCATGGTGCGTCTCAAAATAGATCTTTACGCAACGTGCCCCCGCTCTTGGCCGTGTGCTGCTGCTTCAGCCTCGGATCGACAACCTCGCACTCGGCGCGCAATTCGCACGGTCAGAAGGACACACCACTACCGAAATCATGACGGACGATGGTTGAGCAATATTTGACGCGACCTTCGGCTTTGCGTGGGTCAAGGATGAGCAACGTCGGCTCGACACCGCGGGGCTAGTCGCCATCCTCGCATCGGGTCAAGCGGTCTGACTTTCGCCGTCCTGAACAAGGACAACAGTCACTTGGTTCCCGGCAGCGATTTCGTGTGCCAGCAACCAATGCTCGCAGAGATGTACTACGCCGACGACTAGGCGATGACAGTGACTAATCACGCGCGCAGTACCTGACGGCTTACGTTAGAAGGTCACGCACCGCCTCAACACATTTCTCTGCGGCGCGCCCTTCGCCATAGTCGGCGATGTCGTGACGTGGCGACACCCAGTCCGGCGAGGTCCACAGCCGATTCCAGCCGGCTTCAATCGTTTCAACCCACTCAGTTTCGCTGCGCAGCGTGATACAGGGCTTGCGATGAAAGTATGCCTCCTTTTGCAGCCCGCCGGAGTCGGTCAGAACCAGCGAGCAGGCGCCAAGCAACGCGTGCATGTCGAGATATCCAACCGGTGCAATCTGGCGGACTCCTTCGAGGGCGCCCCCCCTGGCCTTCAAGGCTTTGCGTGTGCGCGGGTGCACCGGAAAAATCACGGTGCGCTTTCGGGCCTCTGCTTCAAGATATGCAAGCGCCCGCTCCAGCGCGGAAGCGTCGTCGATCGTTTCAGCGCGATGAAGCGTGCAGAGAGCAAAAGGCTTCCCGATTATGCCAAGATCCTTGAGCACGGTGGATTTGCGGGCGGCCATATTCGCGGCTTGGAGCGTAATGTCGTACATAACGTCGCCGACTTCGCGTACGCCCCGAGTTATGCCTTCGCGCTTCAGATTCTCGACAGCTACGCGGGTCGGGCAAAGCAACAGTGTAGACAGATGGTCGGAAAGGACGCGATTGACCTCTTCCGGCATGCGGCGATTGAACGATCTCAACCCTGCCTCGATGTGGATGATCGGAATGTTCAGCTTCGCTGCGGCCAACGCCCCGGCGAGCGTGGAGTTTGTATCGCCATAGATCAGAACGGAATCCGCGCACTCCTCCTGCATGACGCGCTCGAGAGCAATCAGCATACGGCCCGTCATGTCGCCATGTCCGCCGCCGGATATCTTTAGATTGCGCGCGGGCGGCGCAATCGCTAGCTCTTGGAAGAACACCTCCGACATGTCGTCATCAGTGTGCTGACCCGTGTGGACGAGCATTTCGTCCATACCGTCAGTCACGGCGAACACTCGGCTCAACGCCGCTGCCTTGATGAATTGTGGCCGCGCGCCGACAATGGTCAGGATACGTTTCTTCATGTCGCGATACTCAGGTCCTGACGCCAGCCCCTAGGCGTTCGAGCGGCCGCAGGCAAGGGAGCGCGGTCGATCGGCCGATCGCTTCAATACGCCCCCTCGAGACTGCCAATGTGATTGGGAACCCGCCCAGCAAGGCAAGCCATGCGGCTTGCCAGAAGCCGCTGTTTTCTGTGGCCGGTGCAACCCTCAACTGCATGACACGCCTGCAAGTTGCGGCATTTTCCCTTGGCGCACGTAACAATTGAGTCTAGCAGGATTAGAGTTTAAGAGACCGGCTCGGGGACCGGGCCGTCACAAAAAGTAAGGGTGCGTGCGAATGGATATTCGGGGGAAAAAGTTCGTCGTCATCGGAGGGGCGGGACTGATCGGTTCCCATACCGTCGACCTCCTGACGCAACAGGATGTCGGCGAAGTCCTGATCTATGACAACTTCGTGCGCGGGACACACGACAACCTCGCCGCCGCGCTGCGCGACCCACGTGTCAAGATCTATGACGTGGGCGGAGACATCCAGCAGACCGATATTCTGAATTCTGCGCTAAAAGGCGCCGACGGCGTCTTCCATTTCGCGGCGCTCTGGCTGCTCCAGTGCCACGACTTTCCGCGCTCAGCCTTCGATGTGAACATTCGCGGCACGTTCAACGTTCTGGAAGCCTGCGTCGCGCAAGACGTGAAGCGCTTAGTCTACTCGTCCTCCGCCTCGGTCTATGGCGATGCTGTCGAAGAGCCGATGACGGAAGACCATCCCTTCAACAACAAGAACTTCTACGGCGCGACCAAGATCGCGGGCGAGGCGATGGCGCGCGCCTACCACTTCCGCTACGGCCTCAACGTCGTCGGCCTGCGCTACATGAACGTCTACGGTCCGCGTCAGGATTACCGCGGGGCCTACATCGCCGTTATCATGAAGATGCTGGATGCCATCGACCGCGGCGAAGGTCCGACGATCCTGGGCGATGGTTCGGAGGCGTTCGACTTCGTAGCGGTGCAGGATTGCGGCCTCGCCAATCTCTGCGCGATGAAGTCGGATGTCGTCGACCGCTTCTACAATGTCGGCACGGGCAAGCGCACCTCGCTCAAGGAGTTGGCCGAAATGGTTGTCCGGCTCACCGGCTCCAACAAGGCGATTCAGTATGCGCCGCGCAGCGCGGCGACATTGGTGCGCAACCGTATCGGCTCGCCGGTGCGCGCCAAGCAGGAGATCGGCTTCGAAGCGAAGATTCCGCTGGAAGAAGGTCTGCGTAGCCTGATCGAATGGCGTCGCAGTCACATCGAGCAGGTGGACGTCAGGCGGCGCAAAGCCGCCGAGCTAACGCGCCGGGAGCGCGGGTTCGGCCATGTGTGGGATTGCAGGCATTCTTCACCGAGACGGCGCGCCGGCGTCGGTAACCGCATTGCGAGCGATGACGGATCTCATCGCCCATCGCGGCCCCGATGGCGAAGGCCACGTGGTGAGCGGCCCGATCGGATTGGGCCATCGTCGCCTCGCCATCATCGACCTTTCCCCCGCCGGCGCCCAGCCGATGACGACCCGCGATGGCCGTTACGTGTTGACCTACAATGGCGAGATCTACAACTTCAACGAAATCCGCGTCGACCTCCAGGCGCGCGGATTTCGCTTCAACTCGCGTTCGGATACTGAAGTCCTGCTCTACGCGTTCGCGCACTGGGGCATGGCGGCGCTGACACGTTTCAACGGCATGTTCGCGTTCGCGATCTGGGACAACGAGCTGAACGAAGCTGATCGCTTGCGCGCGACCGGTTCGGCGTGAAGCCGCTCTACTACACGCAGGTGGGCGAGACGCTTCCTGTTCGCATCCGAGGTCAAGGCCTTTCGCGGCCATTCCGCGCTATTCGACCCGCCTGGATGTCGAAGGGTTGCAGGAGTATCTGACGTTCCAGAACTTCTTCACCGACCGAACGCTGTTCCAGAACGTTCGGCTACTGCCGCAGGGTTGCACGCTGGTAGATTCCGCTGGAGCCCGGGCGGACGCCCGCGCCGGTCGAGCTACTGGGACTATCGATTTCCAGGAGCCCGAAGGCAAGTTCAACGAGGCGGAAGCGCTTGACGAACTGGACAGGCTTTTTCGCCAGGCCGTGCAACGCCAGCTGATCAGCGATGTCGATGTCGGATCCTATCTTTCGGGCGGCATGGATTCGGGCTCGATCACCGCGCTCGCCGCCCGCGAACTCCCCTTCATGCGCACGTTCACGGTAGGCTTCGATCTGAGTTCCGCGTCCGGCGTTGAACTCGGTTACGACGAGCGCACACGGCCGAGGCATGTCTTACCAGTTCAAGACCGAACACTATGAGATGGTACTCAAGGCCGGCGACATGGAACGTGCCATGCCGAAGCTCGCCTGGCACCTCGACGAGCCGCGCGTCGGACAGAGCTATCCCAACTACTACGCCGCCAAGCTATCGAGCCAAGTTCGTGAAGGTCGTGCCTGTCGGGCGCCGGCGGCGACGAACTCTTCGGCGGCTATCCGTGGCGGTACTACCGCGCTGTCGTGAACAACGATTTCGATGACTACATCGAGCAAGTATTTCGGGTTCTGGCAGCGGATGTTGCCGACTGAGTCGCTGCCAAAAGTGATGGCGCCGGTGTGGAAGCAGGTGGACCACATCAATCCAGTCGAGATTTTCCGGAGTGTTTTCAAGGCACATGCCGACAAGCTGCGCCGGCCCGAGGATTACATCAATCACTCCCTCTATTTCGAGGCGAAGACCTTCCTCAACGGCCTGCTGGTCGTCGAGGACAAGCTGTCGATGGCCCATAGCCTCGAGACACGGGTTCCGTTCCTCGACAACGACCTCGTCGACTTCGCCATGCGGCTGCCGGCGAAAGCTAAGCTCGGCAATCTCACCGAGGTCGTCCGCATCAACGAGAACGAGCCGGGCGGCAAAGCCAACCGCTATTACGAGAAGACCAAGGACGGCAAGCTGCTCTTGCGCAAGATGATGGAACGCTACATCCCGCAACAGGTCGCCATGCGGGAGAAACAGGGCTTCTCCGCGCCCGACGCCAGCTGGTTCAAGGGTGAGAGCATCGACTACGTTCGCCGACGCCTCTACAATCCCAAGGCCCGCATCTATGACGTGCTCGACCGCAAGGCCGTGCACGCCCTGATCGATGACCATCTTGAAGGCCGCGAAAATCGCCGCCTGCTGATCTGGTCTTTGCTCAGCCTCGAACAGTGGTGCGAGGAGTTTCTATAGTGAATTTCCTAGCACCGGCGCGGGCGCTGTGGCGTGTCGCCAACCCCATTGCAAACATTGCGGCCCTGTTCGACAGCGTTGGGGTCGTCGCACGCAATTTTCGACTCGCCGGCCAATTGGCGACGCGTGATCTTGCGACGCGCTACAAGGGGCAATTCGTCGGCGCGATCTGGATCGTCGCTCATCCCCTTCTACTGATGCTGGTGTATCTTTTTATCTTCGGCGTGGTGTTCAACCAGCGCATCGGCGGCACATTCGAAATGCCGCGCGACTACACGACGTACCTGTTGTCGGGTCTCGTCCCGTGGCTTGCCTGCGTCCCTGCATTCACTGGCACATGCTCGTCGATCATCGGCGCTTCCGGTCTGGTTAAGCAGTTTCACTTTGATACATCCGCTCTGCCACTACGGGATGTTGTCTCCACCTTCTATTTCTGGGGCGTTGGTCTCGCATTCCTGACTGTCTATACGATCGTCGTGGAAGGCGGCATTCCATGGACCTATTCACTCCTGCCGGCGCTGCTCCTGCTTACCTTCCTGATGATGTGTGGACTTGGCTGGCTGTTCGCCGCTGTCACGGTTTTTTTCCGTGACCTGAAGGACATCATGATCGTGGTGGTGACCGTGCTGGTTTACATCCTGCCGATCGTCTACCTCCCGCAGTGGACGCCTGAAATTTTTCAGCGGGCCATCAAGTTCAATCCACTGAGCCACATGATCTGGGTGTTCCAGGACGTCCTGTATTTTGGGCGCTTAGAGCACCCCACGTCGTGGATCATATTCCCGGCGTTCTCGATCATGTCCCTGGTGTTCGGACACCGGTTCTTTCAGCGATGCCGGCCCTATTTCGGAAACGCAATATGAGCCGGCCAGTCGTCATAGATGTCGCTGACGTGTCACTCGCTTACAAGCTTTACAAGAAGCCCTCCGACCTGCTTGTCGAAAGCCTGTTCGGCAGCGTGCGCCACGACACGTTCTGGGCGCTGAGGAACATCAATCTTCAGGTGTTCGAAGGCCAGCGGCTGGGCCTAGTCGGCCCCAATGGCGCCGGGAAGAGCACACTGCTTCAGATCATCGCCGGCAACATCGCGCCGATCTCTGGCAAAGCAACGGTGCGAGGCAAGATTTCCTCCCTGCTTTCATTGTCGCCAGTCTGGAATGGCGAAGACAATGGCATCGAGAACGTCAAGTTCAACCTCATGGTCCAAGGCGTCAAATCGAAGGACATTCCACGGTTGACGGAAGAGATCATCGAATTCACCGATCTCGGCGCCTTCATGTATCAGCCGGTGAAGACCTACAGCTCCGGCATGAGCGCGCGCCTTGCGTTTGCGATCGCAACTGCGATCGAGCCGGAGATTCTCATTATCGATGAGGTGCTCGGCGCAGGTGACGGCTATTTTGCAGCAAAGGCAGCGCGGCGCATGAAGGAGATGTGCGAGCGCGGCAAGGCGCTCGTCTTTGTCAGCCATTCGACCGCCGCGGTTCGGCAGCTGTGCAACACCTGCATATGGCTCGAGAACGGCATGATCCAGGACCAGGGCCCGGCCGAAATTGTGCTCAGGCGCTACGAAGAGGACATGCTTCGCCAGGACGAAGAGACGCTCCGAGAGGGCAATCGAGCGCGTATCAACGCGCTCAAGGCATACGCCGCTCCAGAGGAATTCGCGGAGGAAGACCTTGTGCGTCTGCGCATACGCGCGGCGGCGACGACGTCTGTTCTCGACACACACTACGTCAGATCATTGTCTGTTGTGGTCGGCGACGCACTTCCAGCCGATATCCCGCTCGAGCTTGCTGACATCAACAATCGAGACGCGGCACTGGAACTTTTTTCGTGTCAATGGGGCCGGATCTTTAACAAAGGCGCCGATCTGTGCCGCCTACTGCAACCTCGCAGCGGAACTCGCAAGGGAGGCCATATTCTCTTGCGAGTGCCAGCCGGCGAAAAACCCGTCCCCGTCACACTGACGTTCGAAGCCGCCAGCCTTTCGAACAATGAGTTGCTGGCCGTCGATGTTCTCGACGTGACCACCGGCTCGTGGCGAGAACTCCCAGTAAAGCGAATAAGACTGGCGGGGAAATGGACGAAGCTGGTCGCACAGGGCGCGGTAATCCCACCCGACAAGAAATCCGCTTCGCGCGCCAAGGTGGCTGCCGAATTGACGTTTCAGAAACCGGTGGAAATTGAGAGCGTCGAGGTTCGCTCGTTCGGCCACCAGGTGGCCAGTGTCGACGAGTTCCAGCCTTTTTCGATCCGCGTGACTACGAAGCACAATGAGCGCGTGCCGCTTACCAGCGTAAATCTGAACGTGATCCGCAGCGACGGAACCTATGCTTTCTACCAACCGAGCGGCATCGACGACAACAACATCGAAAACCATCGCGGCCGCTCCGTTGTCGAGTTCCATTTCGACCCGAACCCATTCGGCGCCGGCGATTACGAGTTGAACGTTTTTGCAGTTAATGGGTTCGACTGGAACAACATTCCGCCGAGCGAAATTTTCGACAAGTCGGTCGGCGCTTCCAAATTCCGGGTTAACATGAAACGGGCGATCGAATTTGGACTGATCAACGTCGCGGCCCGCGTGGAAACGCACCTCGAGGCAGTTGAAGACGACGTTTCCGAGACCGCGACGTGAGCGTTGTTGCGTCGTTTCCCCCGCCGTTTCGACGCATGCTGGCGTTCAACAGCGACATAGAGTTCACGACGTGGTCCGCGCAACTTGACCTGCTGCGCTTGTTCGGCGAACGCGGATTGGAAACTGCGTTTTCCTACTGGCTGTTTTCAGACCCTACCTACACATGGCGGATGCTTGAGGCTGACGGTAGTTGGTCGAAGGAAGCTCCGGTCGCCCTTCAACTCGCTCGCGATGGCCTTCTTGATACCCTTCATAGTTTCGGCGGCGCGGCTCATATCGGCGGCATCTCTTTCGAGCGCGAAGATATCAGGCGCGGATATGCCCGCCTGGCCGAGCGCGGCGTTCAGACGACCATCTATTCGAACCATGGCACCGATCGGGACGTTCAGAACATCGGCGGGCCTTGGTCGCCGGCACGAGTGCCGCCGATCGACTTTCGCAACTACTGGGCGGGCGACCTGCAAGACCACCCGGTCTACCATCTGGACCTGACGCTCCAGTACGGGATCCGGTATTTCTGGCTGGACGTCGATCGAGTTCGAAATCGGGCGTGGTTTTCCGACGGAGCGGATTCAGCCGACAGCGACCTGTTCACCACTCAGGTTTCACGGGATGCTTCACCTATCCTTCGCTTCAAACGCACTGACTTGAATCAGATTCCCTGGCCCACCACTTTCGCCGCCCAGCTCGACAGCGTGCTCAGTGATCCCGCCTGTGGCTTTTGCGTCGTGTACAACCACTTCGGCTTCATGCGCTCGGAAGAAGACAAGCCTGTTCCAAACCCTGCCCCGTATTTCAGTAGCGATGCGTACCTCCAGATCGACCGGTTGGTCGAAGCGCAGCGAAACGGGGACGTACTCGTGACCACGACCGCGCGCCTTCTGAGTTACGCGCTGTTGCAGACGACGAGACCGTGGACAATCGAAGAGACCGAAAACACGATAGTTGTGCGGTTTGACCGCTCTATCAGGATAGGCACGGTCTCATTGACTTTGGATTGGCCGGATTTCATGGGTTTCGCAATCGTGCTCGATCGTTCGAAAACCGTTGAGCTTCGGCTTGGAGCCGAAAGACGAACCGCCGAGCAGTGGGCGTGCGCCAACCAGACTTTCGCAGGAATTCCTTGGCGTCCGCTACGAATGATGGACCTACTTGATGATGCCCTCAGATCGCGCGCACCTTGAGTTCACCGACGCCGATTGGCTGGTGCGTCTTGAGGCTCTGGACATTCCGCATCTCAACGAATGGATGCGCTCTCAGGCAAGGCGCGGGCAAGATTACTATCTGCGCCGACTGGACCGCTTGGACCTCTCGGGCGGAACGGTGCTGGATGCAGGTTGTGGGGTCGGAAACTGGGCCATCGCCCTCGCTCGCCGATTCCAGCATGTCGAGGCGCTCGACAACGATGCGGAACGGATCGGCGTTCTCGCCGGCATTGCGCCTCATGTCGGAGGCAATCTGTATCCAAAGGTGGGATCGGTCACAGAGCTTCCCTATGAGAAGGATACGTTTGACGCTGTGTTCTGCAACGGCGTCGTCTTCCTCACAGACACCGAGGCGGCGCTTTCCGAATTCTCGCGCGTTCTTCGGCCAGGCGGCACTCTGTATGTCACATATAACGGTCCGGATTGGTGGCGTCACCTGATTCGAGATCGCGCTCCGACCGAGCCGGTGTGCTATATGTATGGGGCGAACGGATTGGTGACTTGGGCTTTTCGACTCGCTGACGAACTCGATCTGTTCAATGCAGCCACGGACGCTGAAAGGGAATCTGCTTCGCACGCAATGTCGTCGTTTTCGACGATATCACTCCTTGCAATCGCTCGCGGCATACTTGAGCGCGTTGGCGCGCACGGAGGCTTCGCCCGCCGTTGCAAGGATCTCGCAGAGTGCATTGGCGACCTTGGATCGCCCGGCATCGATCCCGCCTATCTCGAGCGCGTCGCTGCAGACTTAGGTTCCCACGTCGTCAGCGGAAAACCCCGCCACGAAATACTCGTGCACACTTATACCCATCGACCAGAGGATATGGTCGAGATGCTGTCGAACCGCGGAATGTTCGACATAATGTCCGCGCGCGAAGGCTGTCTGTCCTTGAACCCGGTAGCGTTGCCGGTTACTCCGATCTACACGCCAGGCCAAGGCGTGTTCGAAACGATCGCGCGGAAACCGTGAGAATCGATACTGTTGTTTTTGCGCAAGTGCGGGATGACCTCCATACTCTGGCTGGCAAGACAAAAGAACTGATCTACGTCCACCCCGCGTTTCTGGATTTTCTCACGCGTGTTACCGGCGGCGAGCCGCGTGTCACTACAGTCGCGATGAACGGAGAGCTGGTAGGCGCTTTGCCGTTTCTGATACGCGAACATACCGGGGTAGGCGTTATGATAAACAGCCTCCCCTGGTGGGGCTCGCATGGATCATGTGTACTCGATCGCCAGAGGCCCGATGCTGACGATATCCGCCGGGCGCTTCTTGTGGGCTACAGAAGCCAGATCGAGAGAGCGGATCTGATATCAGCGACAATGATTCTGTCGCATGAGGAGGAGGCTCGCCGCGCGCTATACGTCGCCGCGCTCTCGCCGGCCGCGACGGATGCCCGCATCGGCCAGATCACAGAGCTGCCTCATGATCCGGGGGAGGGCGGCAATTCTTTGCTGCACGTGTTCGAGCAGAAAACCCGCAATCTGGTGCGCAAGTCGCTCAAGCAGGGTTTCGCAGAACATGTCGACGACGATGATCGCGCCTGGAGCTTTCTTCATCGCGTGCACGTCGAGAACATCTCTGCACTTGGGGGCAAGCCGAAGCCTCTTTCCCATTTCCAGGCGCTGCGCGAGGCGCTTCCGCCGCCGGTGCGCCGGCTGTCGCTCGCGATGGATGGCGATACGCCAGTAGCCGCGCTTCTTCTTCTCTATGGCGGTCGGACGGTCGAGTACGTGACGCCCGCGATCGAAACAAGCGCACGGTCGCGACAGCCGCTGTCTTTCCTGATCTGGAATGGAATGCTTGATGCGATAAAACGAGGCTTCACGGCGTGGAACTGGGGCGGAACGTGGGCCGGCCAGTCTTCTCTACACCATTTCAAGGCTGGGTTCGGCGCACAAGATCGCCCATATTCCTACCTGATATGCGCGCCGCCCGAGGGGACCGCCAAACTAAGGAAATACCGCAGGGAACTCGACACGATGTTTCCCTATTTCTACGCCTACCCCTTCTCGCTCCTCGACGCGCGTGCGGACCCGGCGTGAAGCTGTCGGCTTCGCCTACATCTGCAGCGAGCAGCCCGACCGATTGCTCAGGCGGACCAGATTGTCTATGGACAGCGAACCCCCGCAACGCTCCCCGGAAACGTACAGCGGGACCATTGTTGGATCTCGCGAGGCTCGGGTGAGTCTTCAGATCATTCGCCGCAAGATTCGAAGCGGCTTCATTCGCCTGCGTCTCGCTTGGACCGCGGTAAAGCGTTCATCGCAGAAGCAGGGCGATCTTGTCGCCGATCAATTGCGAACACAATGGGTGCGCCTGCGGCCGCCGCCACCGCGTCCCGGTCACAGCCGGCCAGACGTTCCGCCCGACCAAAAGCCTTCGCACGCTCTTCGCCGGGTCATGGCGGACTATCATGACACGGTGAGAACGATCGGGGCCGCCGTCCCGTGGCCGAGCCCCAGCGGACGCCCTGGAAGGCTCATCGTCATTCTTACCGACGCTAAGACGCTGACAAATTTCAGGATCGAATGCCAGGCCAGGAGTCTAGCCGCGCGAGGGTATGAGGTCGTTGTCGTGGGGACTGAGGTTGGTCCGTCGCCCACTGCACAGGCTTTCTCACCCGACTGGGGACCGCATGTGGAATTCGAAATCCTGCCGGCCGACGCCTCGGGTGACCTGGACCAGCCGCCGTACTTCTATTCGAGATCAATGATCGAGATCGCGGCGCGGCACCATCCGTTCGCTATTCAAGCCACCGGTCTATCAACCGCGTTGGTCGCCATTGAAGCGGCGCGGCGCGTTGGCGCTCTGCCGGTTCTAGACTTCCCACAATGGGCGTCCGAAAGCACGTCCTGGGATCCCAAAACTTCGAGCTGGCGGCCGCACCATGCGGCTCTTGCTTTCGCTCTCCGAGAATTCGAAGTCCTGGCCATGCGGCGGGCAGCCGCTGTCATCACGACTGGTCCGATCATCGCCCGCGCTTTAGAGCAACTATCCGGGTTCAATGAAGGATATGTCGAAGTTATCCGCAACATTCCGGATCTCTCCTTGTCACCTTCGCGGGCCTACCCGCATCTCAAGGAACAGGCGGGCCTGTCCCCAAACGCGTTCGCAGTCCTTTGTCAGGGGAATTCCGAAACCTTCACCATGCTTCAGCCGGTCATCGCGTCGTTGGCTCACGTCCCTGACATTCATCTCGTGATCCGGGCCTCCGCGGTTGGCCCATCTCGAGCCTTCTACCGTCGGGTTGCTCGACGGGCATGCGTCTCCAATCGACTGGTATTGCTGGATACTGTGCCGCAGCGCGATCTGGTTGCAGCCTCGAGAGGCGCCGACGTCGGACTTTGGACGCAGCCGGACATCAGCAGAGATCATCATTCCGCTCTACCCGCGGACGTTTTCGCTTATGTCGCCGCAGATTTGCCGCTCGCAGCTGCCCGTTTTCCTGAGCCGATGGCCCTGCTGCAAAATTTCGGTTGTGGCGCCGACTTCAACCCTTACGAGCCTCGGTCAATTGCCAACGCGATTGAAAAGTTGCGGAGCAATCATGCCTTTTTTGGCGGACGCATCGCTGAAGCGAAGAAAGCTCTTTTCCAAACCACCGTGGACAATGAGCGGCGCAGGTACGCCGACATATATGACCAACTCTGGTTACGGGTGAACTCAAGGTTCGATAAGAGTACGACTTTGCCGCTCGCCGCCGGCGCCCCCATGCGTGTTCTGCACGCGCCATGCAACTTCGCCAACCAATCGTGGACGGTGTCGCGCGCCGAGCGCAAACTTGGTTTGAAAAGCGAATTGCTGGTCAACTACTCGAGCGTCTTCGACTACCCTGCTGATCGGGTGCTGGGAACAGCTGGGGGCAGCGCTGCGGACTATCTCGCAGCGCGTCGCATTGCACTTGCCGCGGCACCTTATGACTATGATGCCTATCACTATTACTTTGGACGGAGTCTCGCGTCGTGGGATGATATTGATGAGTTCGCCAGCGAGGCGTTCGACGATCTGAAGAAAGTGCGGGGGCTTGGAAAGCCGATAGTAATGACGCTTCAGGGGTGCGATGTGCGTCTTGCCGGCGAATCCAACAGGCGAAACGCCTTCACCCCGTGCGCCCCCGGCCGGTGTCCGGTCTATGAAGCCTGCTTGTCGACCTATGACGCCCAGCGCCGCCGACTGATCAACGACATCCTGCCTCTTTGCGACAGGGTCTTCTACCTCAACCCGGAGCTCGGGCATTTCGTGCCCAACGCGGCTTTCCTGCCCTATGGCAGTGTCGATATCTGGAAGGTGCGGCCCCAACCCCGGCCGGCGAATGTCCGGCCGCGCATTCTGCACGCTCCGTCGCTCGCCGGCGTCAAAGGCACCGACGCCGTGCTCGCGGCGCTCGAAGCATTATCGAAGCGGCACGCCTTCGACCTCGTTCTGGTCCAGAACCGGACGCACGAAGAAGCGATGGCCATCTATCAAACGGCCGACATCGCCATCGACCAGATTTTCGCAGGCTGGTATGGCGGCGTATCCGTCGAACTGATGGCGATGGGCGTACCGGTGATGAGCTATCTGCGTGAAGAGGACTTCGTTCACGCACCGGCGGCGATGATCCGAGACCTCCCCGTCATCAACATCCGGCCCGATCATCTCGAGCAGGACATCGAGGCCGCGTTGCTGCGTCGAGCAGAGTGGGCGAACATCGGCCATGCATCGCGCGCCTTCGTCGAGAAGTGGCACGATCCGATGAAAATCGCGGCGTGGCTGGCAAGGGTCTATGCCGACCCCAAGGGCGTGCCGGCTTTCGATCCGGAGACGGCAGAGACCATCGTACAATGAAGGCACGAGGCTAATGGCTTCCGGACGCCGGGTCCAGCCGCAGTATGCGCAAGCTTAACGCTTTGTAGCGTTGCGTTTTGTGCCTACTGTCAGGCGGCACTTATTTACGGAAATCTGATTGAACAACGCTACCGAGCATCTTCGCGGACTCACACAAAGCGACGGCAAAGACCTTGGGGCCGAAGCCGAACTGGCGCAGCTGAACGCACTGCTGGCCCCTGTCGAAGCCGGCATGGCAGCCGGGTTGACTTCGCCGCAGCGGCCGATCGTGTTCGTGCTGGGGCCCCCGCGTTCCGGCAGCACGCTGGTGAGTCAGATTCTCTCAGCAACGCGATCGTTTGGCGTCACGACGAATTTTGTCGCTCGTTTTTGGCGCGCCCCTTCTCTCGGGATTCGACTTGAGCGCGCCCTCGCCTTCGCCTCGGCCGACACGAGTTTCAGATCAGTGCGCGGGCGAACCGTCGGAGTCGGCGAACCCCACGAGTTCGGCTACTACTGGTCGTCATGGTTCGACCTCGGACAGGACACGCACGCACTGTCGCCCGACCTGCTGGCGAAGATCGACATCTCGGGCCTCAAGCAATCCCTGGCGTCGATGGAGCACGCCGCCGGCAAGCCGCTGATGTTTAAGAACAACACGTGGTTCACCTTCCAGGCGAGCTGGTTGGCGCGGCATCTGCCCGGAAGTGTATTCGTCGCGTGCACCCGCGATCCCTTCTTCGTAGCCCAGTCGATCTACGCCCAACGGCGGACCCTTGGCGAACTATCGAGATGGTGGTCGATGAGACCATCCACATATCCTCAACTGGTTGACCTCGCTCCGCTCGAGCAGGTGGCGGCCCAGGCCGTCGATATTCAAAATGAAATGGAAGCGGCGCTGCAGGGGATTCCCGAGGCACGTGTGGTCTATGCCGACTATCGCCGGGTGTGTGACGACCCGCGAGGATTGGTCGACGAAATTCTCTGCGCCTGCACGCGCCTCGGCGATACTGCGCAGCCTTCCGGTGACATTCCCGAAACATTCAGCGCCACGGACAGGATCATCCTGCCGCCGCATGAAGCGGAAGACCTGCAGCGGTTGGTGAACGAACGGCTCGCCAGCAAACGGGTATAAGAGTATAGGCGGCGCATGAAGCAAAATATCAATCTAACCGAGCCAAGTTTCGACGAGGCCGAAATCGAACTCGTCCGCGCTTGCCTGGCGTCGAAGTGGGTAACCCAAGGGCCGATGACGGAACGTTTCGAGCAGCTGGTTGGCGAGAGTTGCGGCGCGCGTCACACGCTCGCGACAACATCATGCACTGCCGCGCTGCATCTCGCCACCATGGCGCTAAATCTCGGGCCCGGCGATGAGGTGATTGTGCCTGCCTTCACCTGGGTTACCAGCGCTTACTCAGCAGAGTATGTCGGCGCGAAGGCGGTCTTTGCCGACATCGATCCTCGGACGTTCAACATCGATCCGAAATCGCTTGAGGCGGCGATTACGCCCCGCACGAAGGCGGTAATCGCCGTTCATCTGTTCGGCCTTTCCGCTCCCATGGACGAAGTCATAGCCATTGCCACGAAGCATGGTCTCGCCGTCATCGAGGATGCGGCCTGCGCGATCGGAACAAGCTACCGAGGCAGGCCCGTCGGTGCGATCGGCGACATTGGCTGTTTTTCCTTCCACCCGAGGAAGGTGGTGACGACGGGCGAAGGCGGCGCGGTGACGACACAGAACGACGCCATCGCCAAGGCGGTTCGCAGCTTGCGCAACCACGGCGCATCAGGCCTGCCGGACGCCACTGTTGAACCCCACGGACCATGGAGCATGGCGGTGTTCAACCGGCTTGGCTTCAACCTGCGCCTGTCCGACATCCAGGCGGCTGTCGGCATTGCCCAGATGGCGAAACTGTCACGCCTGCTGGCCGATCGGCGCGCGCGCGCTGGCAAGTATTTCGAAGCGCTTAAGGGGGTCAACGACCTCGCGCTGCCTTCTGACGATCCAGGCCATACTTACCAATCCTTTGTAGTCCGGCTCTACGAAGGAGGACGCAGAAGGCGCAACGGTGTGATGGCGGAAATGGCCAAGCAGGGAATCAGCACGCGTCCTGGAACTCATGCCGTTCATCGGCTGGGATATTTCCGGGACAAATATGGCTGCGCACCGGAAGCGTTTCCAAATGCCTCGGCGGCCGAAGATCTTACCGTAACCTTGCCGATACTGCCGAGCATGTGCGATGCAGCCCAGGAACGCGTCGTAAGGGCGCTAACGTCTGCACTCTAGTGTAACGTCATGGACAGCGCATATCTCCCCATCGTGAAGGAAAGACCGCCAGCCCCGATCGGGTCCGATCCGGCTGATGCTCTTGCCGGCTATGCCCGTACATGGCCGGCCCTCGCATCTGCTCTCGCGGGCGGACAAGATGTCGGCGACGGCTCAACCTACCGAGGGATGCTGCACCTCTATCTTGATCAGTTCCTGAAGGGACAATCCATCGCCGCAGACCTGGCCGCAATCACAGCGGCTATGCGTGAGATCCTCGATCACCAGAGCGCGGAGCAATTCAAGCTTGCCCTAGCCGCCGATGCGCGCACGGCAACCCATGAACGCTTTGCTTCGGGCTATGTGCACTCGTTCTGGGGCGTGACGCCGATCATCAATCTCGGTGCAATGCGCTCCGCCGACCGCCGTCTGAACGTTTTCGCAGAGTCGTTCTGCTACCAGCCATACTACGTCACAAGTGCGTTCGATATCGTATTGGTGAAGCAGTACGAATGGGCGCTGAAGAACGATGTCATCGCCTATTCGTGGCTGACGTTCGTATGGGCGATGCTTCGCTACGACATCTTCCATACGTTCTACGATCGAGGAATCCTGCTGCCGGTGGGCGGGTATGGCAGTCCAAACTACGGTATCAACATCGAAGAGATGCAGTTGATGCATCTGGCCGGGAAGCGACTGTATTGCCTTGCCTACGGCGCCGACAACCGGACCCGCGCGCGGACGATGGCGTCTGGCGACTACAACTTCTGCATGCACTGCACGGCCCCTGGCCGCCATTGTATCTGCGACGACGAACAGGCCGAAAAGATGTTCGCGGTGATCGATCAATACACCACTGCGAACCTGGCGAGCGGCCTGTCGATCGACTACGTACCGAACTCATATGAGTTCCACTACCTTGTCGTGGACACCGACACGATCGAACCGTCTGAAGTTTCGATCGACACAGCGAAACCTCTTCGTGTCCTGCACGCTCCCAATCATCCTCATTTCAAGGGGTCGCACTATCTGATGGACGCCGTCAGGGAATTGCGCGCCGAAGGCGTCCCCATCGAACTCAAGCTGCTGAGCGGTGTTCCGCAGACGCAGGTCGCAGCCGAAATGCGCGCGGCCGATGTCTTGGCGGATCAGTTCATCGGCGGCTTCTATGGGCAGACGGCGATCGAGGCGATGGCGCTCGGCAGACCCGTAATGTGTTACATCCGGGACACGTCACGCGCGGCCGGACCCGACGAGCTCCCAATCATCAATTGCCGACCCGATACGCTAAAGGATACGCTTAGGCGACTGGTTGCCGACAGAGACAGTCTCCCTGCAATCGGCCAGCGATCGCGACGCTATGTCGAACAGCACCATTCGCTTCCCGCACTCACTCATCGGCTTCGCAAGCTCTACGATGACACGGCCGGTTTCCCGGAAACCGTGAAACTAGCCGACGCGCCCCCGGCTTCGACAAGGTCGTTCGAGCTGGAGCGCCTCAATGCGTCGGATTCGCCCGTGATGCGCGTAGCGCGCAACGAGATGCGCAGCGGGCTGACTTCGCTCGCTGCCGCCGCTTTTGGCCAGGCGCGGCTTGCCTGGACCGAAGCAAAGATCGAGCGCGACAGAAGCGCGAGGTCAGCGGAGGCGGCAGCCGTCGCGAACCAGGACCGGCAAACCGCCCTCGCCGAAGCTGAAGCTGCGCTTCACGCGCAACAGATCTCGCTAGCGGAAGCTGCAGCGGCTCGCGAAGCGGAACAGACAGCGCGGGATGAAGCTGCCGCCGCAGCGGCGGCTCAGCAGGCCGCGCTTGCTGAAGCGGACGCCGCCCGAGCCAACGAAGCGGCTGCAGTCGAAGCAAAACGGCTGGCCGAGCTAGCGGAGGCCAATGCACGCGTCGCGGAACGGACCGCCGTACTTAACGAGACTAACGCGCTGCGTCAGGTTGAAGCAAGCAAGGCAGAGGCTGCGCAACTTGCAGCCGCCATGGCCGTGTCCGAAGCCGAGAAGGCGGACATCGCGGCTCGCGCGGCGCAACTTGTAGGCGCCCTGGCCGTGTCCGAAGCCGAGAAGGCGGACATCGCGGCTCGCGCGGCGCCGGTCGGCACCATGCTGCGGCAGATTCACGCATCGAAGGCCTGGCGAATCACTGCCCCGATGCGCGGCCTGCACCAGCTGCTGCGCGGAACGCCCCGCAAATCCAAGCCGGGGGCTGTTCGCTCGCTAGACGAATTCGCGAACCTCGCCCAGGATTTTCTCAAACGGTTTCGCCGTGCATGCAACCGCCCGTTGCGCGTCCTGCACATCGGAAACGCCGCGAACAACGCTTACGTCAGCGCCAGCATTCAGCGGGGGTGGGGCATCGACGCCGATGTCCTTGCGATGGACGACTACTCGGCAATGGCCTCCCCGGAATGGCAGGATGTCGGTTTCCGCGGCGCCGTCGCAAACGAGGATCGCCCGGACTGGAAGAGCATTGATCTTCATGGCTTCAAACGCCCGGCCTGGTTCGTTCAGGGGCCGACCGATGCATGCATCAGGTATCTACTGGCCCGGACAGGCAAGCCGTCGTCGGCGTCCGGGCTCCGTCGCTGGCTCAACTTCGAGCGTTGGCTTCTGACGCGCAGGAGCCTAGCCAGCCGGGGTCTACGCTGGCTGATCAGGTCCCGCACCAACCGGAACGTTGGCCAGAACGGGCTCTCGGCCAGTGCGATCCTGCTCCAGTACTGGGGATCGCTCCAGCTCAAATGGTCCAGGCGCCTAAGATTTCTGCCGCCGATCGCCAAGGCGATGGAGCGGGATGGCAGACGCGCCTTCAGAATGGGGCGGATGGCGGAAGGCCAACCGGGAAATCGACCGCCCGCGATCAGCGATCTCGAGCTGCACGTCGACTCCATGTCGCGGTGCGCGCCACCCCTATCTGCCCATTTTACTGAAACGCTATGACGTGGTTCAGTGCTATGGCGAGCACACGGCGCTTCCCTTTGCGGTCCAGCACCGTGACTATTTCGTGTACAATCAGGACGCCGCGCCCAGCGCTGAAATTGCGGCGCCAGCCGAAGACCGAATGCTCGAGGCGAGCCGGCTGGTGGCGGCGGCCGTGTTCGTAACCGATCCGGGAGGTCTGAGCGCCTCGGCTGAACTAGGGCTCGATCCTGAAAGGACGATCGCCCTGCCCCGCGCCGTCGACAGCAACAGGCTGCTTCGATTTGCGCGCGATATCCGCTCTCCGCGTCCCGGCCGCGTGGTTCGTTTCGTGACCACGTCGCCGCACGACTGGCTTGGAAGCAAGCCCGGCCATACGAATGGAAACGACAAGGTTCTGCAGGCGCTTGCGCTTGTGCGCGCCAGCGGTCGTACCTGCGGGCTGGTTACGACTGCCCGGGGGAAGGACGTCGAGACCAGCAAGATTCTGGCTAGCCAGCTCGGCGTCGCCGACATGATCGAATGGAAACCGGTCATGCCAAGGCCCCGACTGTGGCGCGAATACCTGGAAGGCGATGCGGTTATCGACCGGTTCGGCGCCGGCAGTTTCAGCGACGCTGCACTGGATGCGATGCTGCTTGGCCGGCGCGTCATCTCGCAGGTCGATGCGGCTCAGGCCGGGCTATTCTTCGGCGCAGCTCCGCCGATCTACGGCTGCAAAACGCCCGAAGACATCGCCCGCGCGATGATCCGCGTGATCGACGATCCCGCCGACCTGGCCATGGACGGAGCCAAGAACCAGGCGTGGGCCACGCGCTATCACAGCTCCGAACGCATTCTTGCGCTGCAGGTGGACGCCTACCGGAAGCTTGGGGGTCTTGATATCCCGGCCGGCGGTCCCGAGAACGACGCCGCGACGGGTCTTCTGCAGCGGCTGGCGCGCGGGCCCCTGCGGCCCTTACGGCCGATCGCTGCTCCGGTCTATCGTTTCGTGCTGCTGCTGCCGAGTTCGAACGCTGACGCTTCTCCGCATCATCGGCGGGGGGCCCACAGCTTGGAAAAGCAATGCCGAGGCGATCGGCGCGCGTTTGCGGCGACGCGCCTATCTGATCTGGCTTGGTCTTTTCACCGTGGGCGGTAAGGCAGCCATGAGGATGGCGGTACCTCTCGGCCGCGCGCTTACGCGCCGCCGGATGCGCGCGGGGAAAGCCCGGTCACTGTGGGGCATCACGCCCATCCTGACCCTGCCGCTGCTGGCGCGGTGCGATCGCATGCTCGGCCTGCGCAGCGATTCAATGGTCTACGTAACGTATTACACATCCAGGAATTTCGACATCAACCTGTCGAAGAAACTGGCCCGGTTCAGCGGCGATGGATACGCGCACATCGCATTCACCTACTGGGTGATGGCCTACGCCCTTCTGCGGTTCGACGTGTTCAACTTCTTTTACGACCGCGGAGTGCTTCTGCCTCCCAACGGCCGGATGTGGATCGCACCGGAAGAGCTGAAAATGCTCAAGGCGGCGGGCAAGCGTATCTACACCTATGCTTACGGCGCCGACGTTCGCACCCGCGAGACGACCCTGGCTCTGGGCAAGTATAACTTCTGTGTCGACTGCCCCACGCCAAAAAAGTTCTGCCTGTGCGACGACAGCGAAGCGAAGCGCAACATCGACGGGATCCATGCGCACGCCAATGCGATGGTCGCAATGGCCGACATGATCCACTATGTGCCGGGTTGCCGCAATTTTCACTACTGGCCGCTCGATCTCGACAAGATCCAGTATATCGGAAGCGAATGGCGTGGCGGCCGGCCGTTGCAGGTTCTGCACGCGCCGAACCACATGCACTTCAAGGGCAGCAGGCACCTAGTCGCCGCCGTCGAGCGGTTGCGTGCGGAGGGCGTTGCGATCGAGCTGAAAACGATATCCGGCGTGTCCAATGCCGAAGTCCTGCAGGCCATGGCGGAAACCGATATCGTCGCCGAGCAGTTCATCGGCGGGGCTTTTGGCTATACCGCCGCCGAGGCTTGGGCGATGGGCAAGCCCGTGCTGACCTATGTGCGCGACCCATCGGTGACGCCGTCCTGGGAGGATTTCCCCGCCCTGAGCGCCGACCCCGACGCGCTGTACGACACCTTGAAGAGGCTGGCGGCGGGCGAATACGACCTGCCCGCGATGGGCCAGGCCAGTCGCCGCTATGCCGAAGCGCACTACAGCCTTGAGGCAGTGGCGATAAAGCTAGGCGAGTTGTATCTCGAAACCGGCAATTTCGAGCCCAGATCGGCCGGCAAGGTCAAAGCAAACCTTGAGGCAATACACGCGAGCCGCGCCCTGCGGCTGGCGCGGCCCCTGACCGCTCCCGGCAACGGCTGAGTCCAGCCTTGCAACCTCGGCGCAAATAGCGCAGGAAACGCGTCCAGGGACCAATATCCGACAATCAGGATGAGCGGCGTGAGCGCAACTTTGCTAAAGCGCAAGATTAAGAGCGGCCTTATCCGGCTCGGCCTTGCGAACCAGGCCATCGCTGAAGGCGGTCGGCTGGCTTTCGCCGGGCTCAGGCAAAGCTTCGATTTTTCAAATGGACGCCAGCTCCGACTGTCGCGCAAAGCGATGTCGGGGACCCTTTCCGAACCTGCCCTGGAAGGCGTTATCGCACGGACACACAACATCTCGCCCACTCGGCCTCCCGTGCAGTTGACGATCCCGCGGTCCCCGCCGGCGCCCTTCCCGCCCGAACCTTCCCAGGCCGACAAGACCGTCGCGTTTGCGCTAACGCTCGCCGAACTCCAGATGCGGCCGCCGCCGCGGGTCCGCCCTAAACTGCCCAAGTCGAAGCGCGTCGTCATGTTTGCCGTCTCTCAGCTGCGCATCGATCCGCGCGTCGAACGTGAAGCACGCGCTCTGGTCGAAGCGGGCTTCGAAGTCGTCGTTGTCGGGCCGGATCTCTCGGAGCCATCAAATGCAGAGGCCCCAATCGATTGGGGTCCGAACATCACGTTTGACCTGCTGCCATCCATGGCCGTTGGCTTCATCGTCAACTCGCCCTGGTTCTATTCCGCGCCAATGGTGGAGGCAGGTTGCCGGCACGGCGCGTTTGCTTTCCACGCGCACGACCTCTGGACGGCATTGATTGCGCTTGACTGCGCCTCCCGCACGGACGCGCTCGCGGTCATGGACTATCACGAGTGGACTTCCGAAAACGTTTCCTGGGATGCGGTGAACCAGAAATGGGCGGCGCATCCCGTCGAACGCGCCGACGCTTTCCGAAAGATGGAAAACCTCGGAATGCGCCTGGCGGCGCTTTCCATCACTGTCAACCAGACCATCGCCGACGCGCTTGAGCATGACGCCGGCTTGCCGGCGGGCACCGTCTCCGTTATCCGCAACGTGCCGAAGCTCGACGCCGTGCCAACCAAGACCTACCCGCCCCTCAAGACGCAGTTCGGTTTGTCCGACGACACATTCGTCGTGCTCTATCAGGGCGGTACCGGGCCCTCGCGGCTTCTCGAGCCGGTCATTGAGGGCCTAGCTTACGCCCCCGGCACCATCCTGATCATCCGCGGACCATCCCTGGATCTGTTCGGCGACGGATACCGTGCGCTTGCGGAGAAATGCGGCGTTGCCGACCGGCTGATCCTCGCCCCCGCCGTGCCCTCGCACGACGTCGTAGCGGCGGCGCGCGGCGCCGACCTTGGCCTTTATACCGTCGTGGACGCCAGCAAGAACTTCCGCTACGCGCTGCCAAACAAGGTCTTTGAGTATCTTGCGGCAGATATTCCGCTGGCGATAGCGGACTATCCGGAGGTCATGAAGATCATCCAGCAGCATGACTGCGGCGTGTCGTTCGATCCGCACAGTCCGCAATCCATCGGCGCGGCAATCGCGTCCATACAAAATTCTCCTGAGCGGCGCACTGCGGCTCGCAAAAATGCGTCGGCCGCCTTCAAGGCGCTGGACGGCGCATCCGAATGGCGACGCTTTGCCGGGCTGTACGACAAACTCTGGCGGCGAGCGACGTCGCGTGAAAAAGCTTAGAGGCGCGCCTGCGTGCGAGTCCTTCACGCTCCATGCAATGTCGGCAATCAGCCTTGGACGCTTTCCCGCGCCGAGCGCGAGCTGGGGCTCAAGAGCGACCTGATCTGTAACTATTCGACGTGGATCGGATACCCGGCCGACCGGGTGCTCGGATCTGTCGGCGGGCGGGATCACCGCGAGCTGCGCGAGCGGCGCTGGTATGGCTACACCGCGCCATTCAAGTATGACGTGCTGCACTACTATTTCGGACGCAGCCTGCTCTTCTGGGACGACCTCCCGGACCTCAATACGAATCCGTTCGCAGACATGAAGATCGGCCGCAGAATGGGCCGCAAGATCATCATGACGCTTCAGGGATGCGATGCGCGGATCGCCGAGGAATCCAACAAGCGGAACGAATTTACGCCGTGCCATCCAGATCGATGCGGCGCCTATTCCATCTGCCTTGCGCAGCTTGACGCCCAGCGCCGCAGGATGATCAGCGAGATAGCTCCGCTGTGCGACCGTGTGTTTTTCCTGAATCCGGAAATCGGACACTACGTGCCGAATGCCGAGTTCCTGCCGTACGCCAATGTCGATGTGGAAGCGCTCACGATGGCGCCCGTGTCAAATCGCGCGCGACCCGTAGTCGTCCACGCTCCCAGCGATGCCAAGATCAAAGGCACTTCGATGATTGTCGAGGCCCTCGAATTGCTCCGGGCTAAGCATGATTTTGAACTGGTCCTGGTTGAGCGGAAAACCCATTCCGAAGCGATGGAGATATACAAGTCCGCTGATTTTGTGATCGATCAGGTCCTGGCGGGATGGTATGGCGGACTTGCGGTTGAGGTCATGGCGATGGGAAAGCCCGTTGCCTGCTACATCCGACAGGAAGACGAGATGTTCGTGCCGCGAGGAATGCTCAACGACATGCCGCTGATGAAGATCAGGCCGCAGACACTGCGGGAGGACCTCAACTCGATACTCACACGTCGCGCCGAGTGGGCTGCGATCGGCCAGCGCGGCCGCGCCTATGTCGAGCGCTGGCATTCTCCGCGACGGATAGCGGCGGCAATGAAGCGCATCTACACCGATGTGACGGCGCCGTTTACGATCGAAGGCGTCGACTGAAATGTGCGGACTGGCTGGCATTCTCCACTTTGGTCGCCTCGGTGACGCTGCCCAGCGCGCGCGCAAGATGGCAGATTCCATTCGCCATCGCGGGCCCGACGACGATGGCTACTTTGCCGACGCGGATGTCGCGTTCAGCTTCCGCCGCCTCGCGATCGTGGATATCGAGACCGGCCATCAACCCATGACGAATGCTGACCGCTCCGTGTGGGTGGTTTTCAACGGCGAGATCTACAACCATCGCGCATTGCGCAAGGAGCTCGAATCCAAGGGGCATCGCTTCGCCACCGACCACTCCGACACCGAAGTTCTGGTGCATGGCTGGCGCCAGTGGGGCGAACAACTGCCCGAAAAACTGAATGGCATGTTCGCGCTTGCGGTCTGGGACGTGAAAGCGCGCAGCCTGTTTCTTGCGCGCGACCGTTTTGGCGTGAAACCGCTCTATCTGGCTCGCACACAAGCGGGCGCGCTGACGTTCGCTTCGGAAGTACGCGCGCTGCACGCAAGCGGCCTGATCGCCCGGGAAGACGACCCCGTGGCAGTGGCGGACTATTTCGGTCTCATGAACAACTGGAACGGCCGTACGCCATTCCGCGGCGTTGAGTTGATGCGGCCGGGAAGCTGGCGCAAGATTACGCCGTCTGGCGAGACGGAATCCGTGTACTGGCGCTTCCGCATGGATCGACACGCGCCGCGTCGTGGCGGGCTCGCCGCGGCTGCAAATGATTTTCGTGATATTCTGCTCGCTACCGTGCGCAGCCAAGTGCAGGCCGACGTGCCGGTTATGACATACCTGTCGGGCGGCATCGACAGTTCCAGCGTGACCGCTGCCGCCTACGCCATCGATCCCAACATGCGGGCATATTCCTGCATCTTCCAGCTCGATGGCGTCGGCGCAGACGCGTTCGTTGACGAGCGCGAATACTCCCGCCTTGTCGCAAAGCATCTCGGCATATCGCGCGTGGAGCTCGAGATTCCCAGCACCGCCATGATCGGCAGATTGGACCAGACGATCGCCTCGCTAGAATATCCCCGCATGGGCATGGCCTACGTGAACGATATCATCGCCGAGCGTGTGGCAAAGGACGCGCGCGTCGTGTTGTCGGGCATGGGCGGAGATGAAGTCACGGGCGGCTATGTAGGCCGTTATGCCATCACGCCGCGACAGGCCACGCCCCGCGAAACAGGCCTGCGCGCACTTTTTCAGAAGTTGCGGGGCGCCAACGAACCCGAGGTCGCGCCACGGGAAGCGCTCGACGCCTATCGTAGAGCGCTCAACGTTCCCCTCGCCGACGATCAGCGCGCAGCCGCGTTCACGCCAGAATTCCTCGCCGTCTCCGGGCAGCGCTCGCCGATGGACGCCATCGAGGAAGCCGTCGCCGATGCGGAGTCGTCCGATCCGTGGGACGTCGTCATGTATGTCGACGCCACGACCTACCTGCACGGACTGCTTGTGCTCGAGGACAAACTCTCGATGAGCCATTCGCTTGAGACAAGGGTTCCGCTGCTTGACAACGATCTAGTCGACTATCTCTTGCAGACGCCGTGGGAGCTCCTGTGCGACGGCCAGACCGGCAAGATTCTTTTCCGCGAAGCGGTCCGGCCGCTAGTGCCAGAGGAGATCTACAACAAGCCGAAGATGGGCTTCGCTCCACCGGACGCATCGTGGTATCGCGGTCCGCTTCGCGGATTCATCGAAAGTCGTCTTTCGGCCGAGCGGATTGCGCGCCGGGGAGTTTTCCGCCCGGCGTGGGTCAACGCCATTCTGGCGCAGCACATGAATGGGGGCGCCAATCACGTGGTGCTGATCTGGTGCTTGCTCAGCTTCGACAGCTGGTGCGAACAGTCCGGCGCCTTTGGCGGCAGACTCGACCTGGCCGCCTAGGCCGCCTCACTGACAGGATACAGGAATGCGCCCGCACGCAGTTGCAAAACTCTTGAGCCCTACGCCTGCCAGCGGCGGTCTGCGACTGGACTCCTTTTCGGAATCCGATGGTCAGGTTGTCGAGGGCGTCCTGCGCGCGGACAACGGCGATTTCTTTCCCATCATGCGTGGCGTGCCGATCTTCCTGATGGGACAGCTGCAGCCCGATCTGACCGACTTCTGCAGCCGCCACGATCTTCCGTCGCCCAAGGGTGGGACCAGTCCGCATGCTGCCGGACAGGCGCTGACGAACGTGACGTTCTCGGATAAGTGGAAGCGTTTCAAGAACTACGGCCTTGAGCCCGAGCACGAGGAATTCCTGTTCGGCTGGTATTGCAAGAAACTGGGCCTGCCCGACCGCGACGCCTTGAAGACCTTCTATAGAGATCGCGACGCGGTTCTGGAGGTCGGCCCTGGCTCCGGCTTCAATTCACGCTTCATAGCGGAGAATTGCCGCGGCCAGCACTATGCGCTCGACATCTCCGAAGCGGCGTTCACGACATTCGAGAATACACGCCATCTCGCGAACTGCACGGTCGTGCAGGCCGACCTGATGCACGCCCCATTTGCGGACAACTCGTTCGATTTCGTCATCGCCGACGGCGTACTGCATCATACGCCGGATACGCGTGCTGCGGTCGAAGCGCTATACCGAAAAGTGCGACCGGGCGGCCAATTCTTCTTCTACGTCTACAAACGCATGGGCGCAGCTCGCTATTTCTGCGACCAGTACATCCGCGAAAGCTTCATGAAGCTGTCGACGGAAGAATGCTACGCAGCTTGTGAGGGGCTGACCGAGCTTGGCCGGGAACTGTCGCGTCTCAACGCGAAAATCACTTTGAACAAGCCAATCGATGTGCTCGGTATCCCTGCCGGCGAACATGACGTGCAACGCCTAGTTTACTACAACTGGGTCAAATGCTTCTGGAACGAGGCTTTCGACTACGAGACCAACAACATGGTCAATTTCGACTGGTATCATCCGCATCACGCGTGGCAGCACACGCCGGAAGAAGTCGCCAACTGGCTGTCACAACTAGGCGTGCGCGAATTCCAGTTCAACGACGCCAACCCGAACGGAATATCCGTCCTTCTTCGCAAACCAGCCTGAGACCATGGCGCGCATAGTACTCACCGGCGCGAATGGCCTGCTTGGAAACGAGGTTGTCCGGCTGCTGGCCGCGGCAGGAGATGAAGTCGTCTGCGTCGGCCGTCGGCGAGTGGATGTCGCGGACGCAGGCGTGACGTTTGTGGAGGCCGATCTCGCCCGCCCGCTGCGGCCGTCATCCCTTCCCGATCACGCGGATGCAGTGATTCACCTGGCGCAATCCGAGCACTTCAACGAGTTTCCCGAAGGAGCAAACGCCGTATTCGCGGTCAACGTGGCGGCGCCGGTCGCCCTGCTGGATTGGGCGCGAGGAGCGGGAGTAGCTTCATTCGTCCACGCCTCTTCCGGCGGCTTGTACGGGAGTGGCCCGAGGCCCTTCGCAGAAACCGACCCGCTCCAGCTTCCGCCGCGTCTGGCATTCTACCTGGCGACCAAGCACTCGGCTGAGCAGTTGGCCGATGCGTATCAGCAGAATTTTTCTGTCGCCGCTTTACGCTATTTTTTTGTCTACGGCATCCGCCAGCGCCCAAACATGCTCATACCAAGGCTAGTGGCGAACGTTCGGGCCGGGCAACCGCTCACCTTGCAGGGCGCCAACGGCATGTGTCTGAATCCCGTCCATGTTTCGGATGCGGCCGCTGCAACTGTAGCCGCTGTGCGCCGGAAGGCCCGTGGGGTTTTCAATGTTGCGGGGCCAGATACCGTCAGCATCCGGCTGATCGGGGAGATCATCGGACGTCTTGTCGGCAACGCTCCCTTGTTCGAGCAGGCTGGCGGCGCGCCAGGAGACCTTGTAGGAGATACAGCGCAAATGCGTGATCGGCTCCATATTCCGACGGTGTCCGTAGAGGATGGTCTGGGCGAGCTGTGCGGCGGGCCGGCTCGCCGGTGAATCGCCGATCCGAGGAACTATCGGAGACCCCACAACCTGGAGACATGCGAGCAATCCGCGATGCGTTCCGTGCGGGTGACTAGAGCCCTGCAGCCTGAATGCACAATGGCCCGGCAGCAAGCGCAAGCATTGATTTGAGCCACGCAGAGTATTGTTTTCAGCTACCGGAATTCCGTTCTTGTGTGATCGTTCGGCATGGGAACAGCCCCGCCCAAGGGTTGCGCCCAGCTGATTTGGGTCGGTAGACAAACAATATGTAGCGCGCTAGGGAGCCGCTGTCGCTGTGCCTCCTAGTGCCTGATGATCACAGCGATTCGCATCATGGGAATGTGGAGTTGTGTTGTTATGAGAATTGCTCTGGCATTTGCTGCAACGCTGGCGCTGACCGCCTGCGACAACAAGGTTCTGCCACAAGAGTCCGCTGCGCCGCCTGCGGCTGAAGTCGCCCCGCCGGCGGGACCCGCGCAGGGGATCGCCGAAGAACTCGACTTGGCGACTGCAACCATCCCTCCCCCCGTCGCGGCGGGTGAGGATCTCCTCGCCGGGCTGGCCAAAGGCGGTTCGGCGACCCTGCGACTGGACTGTCCATCCGGAGCGGAAGCGGCGCAGTATCTCGGCACGCTGATGTGCGGCGGCGACTATGTCGTCTACTATGAACCTTCGACTCTGCGCTGGGTCGCAATTGGACCGAACCGCTCACTTGCGGATAGTGGCGCTGCAGACCCGAAGACGGGAGCCAAGAACCCCGGGCCACCGCCGACCGAAGGAACCATCGTTGTCTGGGGCGCCCCTTTCAAGATCGATGCTGAAAGCAAGGCGGCGCTTGGCAGCGGCTTAGTTGTTGGCAAATTGATCGCGACCGGTCAGTAGGCGCGAGTCTCGAACGGCGCCTCATTCCCGTCGCGCCGATCGAGAGGTGTGTGGGTGCCCGCACGACGTCCTGCAGCAGTCGGCGGTTTGTGGAGAGTGAATTGATTGTCAGGGTCGCCCAAGTCGGCTGCGGGTATTGGGGCCGCAATCTTGCGCGGAACTTCAAGCAGCTCGGTGCGCTGGCGGCCGTGTGCGACCAGAATCTGGATACCGCTCGTCGCGAAGCCGAAGTCAACGACGTGCCGGCGCGCGCGCTGGAAGATGTGCTGGCGGATCCCACAGTAAGCGCGATCGCCACAGCTTCTCCGGCGGAGGCGCATGCAGACATAGCGTTGCGGGCGTTTGCGGCTGGCAAGCATGTCTTCGTTGAGAAGCCGATCGCACTTTCGATTGCCGACGCCGAGACAATGCGCGACGCGGCGGATAAGGCGGGACGTGTGCTGATGGTAGGCCATCTGCTGCAGTATCATCCGGCCTTCGAAACGCTGCTGCGGCTGGTCCGAAATGGCGAACTCGGCAAGTTGCGGTACGCTTATTCGAACCGCCTCTCGCTAGGGAAGCTCCGTACCGAAGAAAACGCGCTCTGGAGCTTTGCCCCGCATGACGTGTCCATGTTGCTGGCCGTGTTCGGCGAGGAGCCCGTGAAGGTGACGGGTTCCGGCGGCGCATACGTCACGCCGAACATCGAGGACGAGTACCGGCTCGACATGACGTTCAAGGGCGGCGGGCGCGCGCACGTGTTCGCTTCATGGTTGCATCCGTTCAAAGAACATCGTCTGGTCCTGGTTGGCGAGACCGCGATGGCAGTGTTCGAAGACTCGCTGGCTGGCAAGGACAAGCTGAGGCTCTACCGTCACCAGATCGACACATCAGGCCGGGTACCCGAGCCGAAGAAGGCGGAGCCCGAATTCGTACCCTACCCAGCTTCGGAGCCGCTGCGGAACGAATGCCAGCATTTCCTTGATTGCTGCGAGGGCAAGACCAAGCCCCGGACGGATGCCAACGAAGCCATAGCCGTGCTTCGTACCCTTATGGCGACAGGTCGGTAAGCACCTGATTTTGCTTACGGGAAAATCCTGCTCCCCGCGATAAAAAATACACACAATTCGCCTACCCAACCCTGGCATCGTGGGCTAACGACAGGGCTTCCGCATCCAAGGAGACGGCCCGTTGAGTATCGCTTTCATCGATCTTCAGGCCCAGCGCCGACGCATTTCGGGCAAGATCGATGCTGCCGTAAAGAAGACCATCGAGGGCGGCGCCTACATCATGGGCCCCGAGGTCACTGAGTTCGAGAAGCAGCTTTCTGCTTTCTCCGGCGCCAAGCGCACCATCTCATGCGCCAACGGAACTGATGCGCTCGTCTTGCCGCTGATGGCGTGGGGTGTCGGCGAAGGCGACGCCGTGTTCTGCCCGAGCTTCACCTTCGCCGCGACGGCCGAGATCGTCCCATGGATCGGCGCGAGCCCGGTGTTCGTCGACATCCTGCCCGACACCTACAACATGGATCCCGCGCACCTCGATGCGGCGATCAAGGCAGGTCCAAAGGCCAAGGCAAGCTCAAGCCGAAAGTCATCATCGCCGTCGACCTGTTCGGCCAGCCGGCCGACTATCCGGCGATCGCCGAGATCGCGAAGCAGCTACGGTCTCAAGCTGATCGCCGACTCCGCCCAGGGCTTCGGCTGCACGCTAGACGGCAAGCATCCCGATCGCAATGGGCCGACTGCGTCACCACCAGCTTCTTCCCGGCAAAGCCGCTTGGCTGCTATGGCGACGGCGGCGCGATCCAGACCAACGACAAGGACCTCGGCGACCTGATCGACAGCCTGCGCGTCCACGGCAAGGCCACGCAAGACCGACGTCGAAAAGCAGAAGTTCGAGCACGATCCGAAATACCTGAACGTCCGCGTCGGTCTGAACAGCCGGCTCGACACAATCCAGGCTGCAATCCTGATCGAGAAGCTGGCGATCTTCGCCGATGAGATCGAGAAGCGGAACGCCGTCGCCGACCGCTACGCCAGAGGCCTCAAGGGCTACGTCAATTCGACGCCGACGGTGATCAGGGGCGGCGTCTCGACCTGGGCGCAGTACACGATCGAGGTGAGCGACCGCGATGGACTCGCCGCGCATCTCAAGACGCGAGGATGTGCCGACTGCCGTCTACTATCCCATTCCGATTCACAAGCAGAGCAATCTATTCGCGTCTACCCGAAGGGCCCCGGCGGACTTCCGGTGTCCGAAGCCAAGGCCGGCAGGGTCATCAGCCTGCCGATGCATCCCTATCTCGAGCCTGCCGTGCAGGATCAGATCATAGAGAAAATCCGTGCCTTCAACGGGGGAAAAGCGTGAGAGTAAAGAACATCGCAGAGCGGCGCGTGGGTGTCGCAGAGCGCAAGGTCGCAACCAAGACCGCTGAGAAGCGGCCGACGGCCTCGGCAATGGCGGCGGAATATGCCCGTAAGGCCAAGGAACGTGACCTGACCATCGGCATCCTGGGCCTTGGCTATGTCGGCCTACCGCTCGCCGAAGCCTTCCTGAAGGCGGGTTTCCGCGTGCTCGGCTTCGACATCGACGAGAGCAAGATCGAGGCGATCAAGGCCGGGCGCACCTATATCGAACACATCGAGGACAAGCGCATCGCCGCGATGAACGCGACCAAGCGCCTCGAAGTCACCTGCTCCGACAAGCGGCTTGCCGCCGCCGATGCGCTGCTGATGTGCGTGCCGACACCACTCAACGCGCACCGCGAGCCGGACATCTCCTACGTCGAACGCACCACGGAACTGATCGCGAAGCGCCTGCGCCCGGGCCAGCTCGTCGTCCTGGAATCGACCACCTATCCCGGTACCAGCGACGAGGTCGTGAAGGTGATCCTGGAGAAGACTGGCCTCAAGGCAGGCCGCGACTTCGCCATCGCCTACTCGCCTGAGCGCGAAGATCCGGGCAACGTCAACTTCTCGACGGGCAGCATCCCGAAGGTCGTTGGCGCCAACACCAATCCCGAGCGTGACATGGCCATTGCGATCTACGAGACGATCACCAAGGTCGTTCCCGTCAGCGACATGAAGACGGCCGAGGCCGTGAAGCTGACGGAGAACATCTTCCGTCTCGTCAACATCGCGCTTGTCAACGAACTCAAGGTCGTCTTTCAGGGCATGGACATTGACATCTGGGAAGTGATCGACGGCGCCAAGACCAAGCCGTTCGGCTTCATGCCCTTCTATCCGGGGCCCGGACTCGGTGGTCACTGCATCCCGATCGATCCCTTCTACCTCACGTGGAAGGCGCGGGCGCATGGCGAGACCACGCGCTTCATCGAGCTGGCCGGAGATGTCGTCACGCGCATGCCGCGATATGTGATCGAAATCCTCGCCGAAGCGATGAGCACGCGCCTGCATAAAGCCGTTGCCGGATCCAAGGTCTTGGTTGTCGGCCTAGCCTACAAGAAGAACGTCGATGACATGCGCGAGAGTCCCACGCTGCACCTGATACACCTGCTGCGCGAGCGCTCCGCGATCGTCGATTATCACGACCCTCACATCCCAGCGGTCCCGCCCACGCGCGACCACCCCGAGTTCCAGGGCATGAAGTCGGTGAAGATCTCGCCGAAGACGCTGGCGAACTATGATTGCGTCCTCATCTCTACTGACCATGACGCGGTCGACTATGAGGAGCTGGTCCGCCATGCCCCGCTTGTCATTGACACCCGCAACGCGACTGCCCAGCTCTCGAAAGAGCTGCGCGCCCGCGTCGTCAAGGCGTAGGTACGTGAACGGCGCCGCCGCAAGGTGGCGCTGATGACATCGATCCTCCTGATCACGCGGCACTATCCGCCCGCCGTCAGCGGCGGCGCGAAGCGGCCATTCCTGCTAGCGCAAGCATTGCGACGCGCGGGCGTCGAGGTTCGCATATGCGCGCCCTCCCTGCCCGATGGGGAACCGGGCTGGGCATTGCCGCACCCGAACCGGGACCCCCCCACTGGAAATTCGCCTGACCGTTTCAGCCTTCGCGCCATCGGCCGCGACCTCCTGCTGTGGCCCGACCCCGACATCCGCTGGTGCCGCCGTGCGGCGCAGGTCGTAATCGCCAGCGGCTGGAAGCCGGACTGGGTGCTATCGACCAGCCCGCCGGAGTCCATCCATGTGGCGGGCGAGATGCTTGCGCGTCGCACAGGCGCCCGCTGGATCGCGGATTTCCGGGATCTCTGGCTACAGAATCCCCATCGCAGAGAGCGCAGGCGATTCTACAGGCAGATCGGCGAGCGGCTCCTGGCAGGACGTCTCCTCGCGCGCGCTGACCTCGCGCTGGCGGTTGATCCGGTCGTCGGCGCCGAAGCATCGAAGCTTGGCGCAAGACGCGTTGTCATTCTGCCTCACTTCGTTGCCGGTACAATGCCGACGCCGGCGCGGCTGCCCGGCGGCGTCTACCTGCTCCACGCCGGCTCGGTCGCCCTCTCGGATCCGGACGCGGACATCCGGGACTTGCTTGGCCCCTTCGAGGTCGCGTCTTCCAGGAATGCCGATCTGCGCCTGGTTTTCGTTGGCAGGCTTACGGATGCCGAGGCCTGCGCCATTGCGGCCAGCCCAGCGTCGTCGCGCATCGAGACGCTCGGCGTCCGGCCCCTCGAGGAGACGCTCGCCTTGATGGCCGGCGCCGACGGCCTAGTCTTCGTTGCATCTGGCAAGATGCACGTGCCCCCAAGCAAGCTGGTCGACTACCTGGCCGTGGGACGGCCGATCATCGCCTGCGGCGACGGTGCGTGGCGTGCAGACCCACGCGTTCCACCCGGCGAGGCTGCGCTAGCCATGTCGGATGTAGCCGCCGCTCCGCGCTCCAGCGCTCCGAAGCCGCCGACTGCCGATGAATCAGCCTCGCAGCTGCTTGCGTTGCTGTCCGTTGCTTCGGGGCGCAGCCGGCCAGCATAGAGCGGCGATCAGTTCTGGGCACGCGTTAGCGTGGACTTATGTAGCATCTGCACCAAGCAAATGAATCCTGCGGGGCCATTTTCAGTGGATGAGCACCGACGACATGGATGCCTTGCTTGGAAAGCGGGACGACCGTCCGCGCAGGTTCAGGGCCCTTCAGTCTGCTATCTTCCACATGCCAATGGCGAAACCTGCCAAGCCGAGTTCAACCTGCCTCGCAATCATAGCCCTTGGCGTCGGGCATCACCCGGCGACAGGCGATCCATCTACAGTAACTCAGACGAGCCGTTGAGAACTTCTGCTTCGCCGTTTAGGGTACCTCCATGCGAATCTATTTGTTCAAGTCTCTGCAGCAAGACATCTACGGTTTTGAAGTCCAAGCCACTGGAATAAATCTTCCTCTGGAGCGGGGCCCGTGGAGGTTTGTATCCCGAGCAGAAACTACCGAGCAGCCTGAACCGTTCCATGGCCTGCTATGGCGCGATGTTTGCAAGGGCATCCGAGCTCGTGGCTTTCATCTATTCGCGCCACCGGTGAAGCTGGAAGAGCCGGTTGCGCACCCAGCGCGTCGCGCCGCTAGCTCCTAAACATTCCAAACATTTTGCTGCTTCGACAGTGCTTCGGCAACCACTCGAAGCGTGTTGCAAGCGTACGACCAGCTTGACGCATAGTCGGCAGGTTGCCGCTGAAAGAATGTTGTCATTGCCTCCACAATTGGCGGAACCTCGTACTCGCTCGCGATTGCGGCACCTCATGCGGACAAGTCCGGTATGCTGACCAAACAATTGTCGCGCTGCGACATCGAGTGAACCCAGCGTGACTTACCGAGAGGCTGTGGCGCAATCGCTCTCAATGAAAATCCCGCGACTTCGGGAGGATGCGGACGTTGCGGGGGTGGCGGTGCATGCCGGCGGGCTGGCCGTCGGTCTGGTTACGCTGGGGGTGCTTGATTTCGTCGGCGCGGGTGAGTTCGATTTCTGCGACGTGATCCTCGGAGAGCCGCTCCAGCTCCGCTGTTCGGTCGATGATGCGGGCGCCCATGAGGTGGGTGACGCCTTCGGGGCTTCGCTGCACCCTGCCCTCGATCAACAAGCAGACGCGCGCCCATGACTTCGGCGCGGAATTTCTCGAACGTGCGCGCCCAGACCAGCGCGTTGGTGATGCCGGTTTCGTCTTCCAGCGTGATGAAGATGGCTTTCCCCGTGCCGGGCCGCTGGCGCACGAGGACGATGCCGGCGGTGCGCGTCCAGCTTCCATCGCGCAGGGCGGATGTTTCGGCGCAGGAGTTGATCCTCTCGCGCCGGAAAAGCGGACGCAGGATCTGCATCGGATGGGATTTCAGGGAGAGGCGCGCCGTCTGGTAGTCGGCGGCGACATGCTCGCCCAGCAGCATGGCCGGGAGATCGACATCCGGCTCCTCTCCCAATTCGCGCGCCTGCGCGGCGGCGAACAGCGGCAAGAGATCGTCATCCGGCAGGCGGCGCACCTGCCACAGCGCCTCGCGCCTCCCCTGCGCAAGCGACTGGAAAGCGTCGGCATCGGCAAGCTTGCGCAGCATCGGCGATGAAACGCCGCCGCGCTCGCGCATATCCTCGACGCTGGCATAGCCGCCGCCCCGCTGCGCCACGAGCGCATGGGCTTCCTCTTCCCGAATCCCATCGAGCTGGCGGAAGCCCAGACGCAACGCCGGAGCAGCGCCCTCGCACGGCTCGAGCGTGTTGTCGTAGCAGCTGAAATTCACATCCACCGGGCGGATTTCCGCGCCATGCTCCTGCGCATCGCGCACGATCTGCGCCGGGGCGTAAAAGCCCATCGGTTGCGAGTTGAGCAGAGCGCAGGCGAAAGCGGCGGGGTGATAGCGCTTGATCCAGGACGAGACATAGACGAGCTGCGCGAACGCGGCGGCGTGGCTTTCGGGGAAGCCGTAGGAGCCGAAGCCCTTGATCTGCTCGAAGCAACGCTGGGCGAAATCGCGCGCATAGCCTCGGCGGACCATGCCTTCGACCATCTTTTCTTCGAACAGATGGATCGTTCCGACATTGCGGAACGTCGCCATGGCGCGGCGCAGCTTGTTGGCGTCCTCTGGCGAGAATCTTGCCGCCACCATGGCGAGCTTCATGGCCTGTTCCTGGAACAAGGGAACGCCATAGGTCGCCTTGAGCAGATTGTAGAGTTCGTCGGGCGGCCCGTGTTCTGGCGCGGGCGATGGAAAGTCGACTTTTTCGACGCCGCTGCGCCGGCGCAGATAGGGATGGACCATGTTGCCCTGGATGGGGCCGGGGCGAACGATCGCGACCTCGATGACGAGGTCGTAGAAAATCCTCGGCTTCAGGCGCGGAAGCATGCTGATCTGCGCGCGGCTTTCGACCTGGAAGACGCCGAGCGAATCGCCCTTGCACAGCATGTCGTAGACGGCCGGGTCTTCCGCCGGAATATCCTGCAGGCCGAGCTTCGGACCGCCATGGAGGTGGATCAGGTCGAACGCCTTGCGGATGCAGGTGAGCATGCCGAGGGCGAGGATATCGACCTTCATCAAGCGGAGTTCGTCGATATCTTCCTTGTCCCATTCGATGAACGTGCGATCATCCATCGCCGCATTGCCGATGGGCACAAGTTCGTCGAGACGATCGCGCGCGAGAACGAAGCCGCCGACGTGCTGCGAAAGATGGCGCGGGAAGCCCAGCAGACGCCGGGCGAAATTGAGCGCGCGATGCAGCACGGGATTCGAGGGATCGAGGCCGGCCTGGCGAAGCTGGGCGTCGACCGGGGCGCCGCCCCAGCTGCCCCAGACAAGGCCTGAAAGACGGGCGGTTACGTCGTCGGTGAGACCGAGCACCTTGCCGACCTCGCGCATCGCGCTACGGGGGCGATAGTGGATGACGGTTGCGGCTATGCCGGCGCGATGACGGCCATAGCGGGTGTATATGTACTGGATGATTTCTTCCCGCCGCTCGTGCTCGAAATCCACGTCGACGTCGGGAGGCTCCTTGCGCTCATCGGACATGAAGCGGGCAAAGAGGAGGTCAAAGCGCGCGGGGTCGACCGAGGTTATGCCCAGCACGTAGCAGACGGCGGAGTTGGCGGCGGAGCCCCTGCCCTGACAGAGAATGCCCATGTCGCGCGCCACACGCACGACGTCGTACAATGTGAGAAAGTAGCGCGCGTAGTCGTGCTTCCTGAAGAACTCCAGCTCCAGATTGAGAAGCCCTTCGACCTTTTCCGGTATCCCGTCCGGATACTTCATGCGGGCGTGAAACCAGGTCCGGTCCTCGAGATAGTCCTGATCATTCCAGCCAGGCGGCACGGGCTCGTCAGGGTATTCGTATTTGAGCTGGCCAAGCTCGAAGTCGATACGGTCGATGAAGTTCTTCGTTTCGGCGATCGCTTCAGGCGCCTTGGCGAATAGCCGCGCCATTTCCTGCGGAAGCTTCAGATGGCGTTCGGCGTTGGCTTCGAGCAGGCGGCCCGCTTCCTCGATTTTTACGCCCTCGCGGATGCAGGTCATGATGTCCTGCAGGTCTCGCTGGTCCGGGGAGTGATAGAGCGCATCGTTAATGGCAAGGAGCGGAACGTTCGCAGAGGCGGCGACGCGTTTCAGCTTCGCCAGCCTTCGCGCGTCATTGCCCCTGCGATTCATTGCAGCGCCAAGCCAGATAGCGCCCGGGCGCACATCGCGGATGCGAGACAAGAGGTCGGGCAACTCATCAGCTTGCCCGCCGGGGACTACGATCAGAAGCAGGTCGTCTGCATGCGCGAGCAGATCATCGAGCGTGATAAGGCACTCGCCTTTTTTTGCCCGCTGCTTGCCCGGAGCGGCGCGTGTATTGCCGACCGTCAGCAGGCGGCATAGGCGTCCCCAGCCATGGCGGTTTTCGGGATAGGCGATGATATCGGGCGTTCCGTCGGTGAAGACCAGGCGCGATCCAACGACGAGTTTGAACTTTTCGGCTTTGGCCTTCAGCGCGTCCGGATCCGCGATGCTTTTTGCTTCCGGGTGCTCGATCCAGATGTGCTCGCCCGGCGATCCGCCCTCTCTCTCTTTCTTCGGCGCTGGCAGGCCATCTTCACGCAGCCGGTTGAGCGCGGTCCACGCACGGACGACGCCCGCCAGCGTGTTGCGGTCGGCGATGCCTATGCCGGCGTGACCCAACAGCAGCGCGGCGAGAACCATGTCCTGGCCGGTGGAGGCGCCACGAAGAAACGAGAAGTTGGTAGCCGCGGCTAGTTCGGCATAGGGCGCCGCCTCCATACGGACGGCGGGTGTTTCGCGCGCAGTGAATGGCACGACATTGTCGGGAGGCTCGCGCAGGATGGGCGGACCGCTCATGCGAAGACCCCGTGGACATACCAGCGCGGTTTGGCGGCGTCATAGTGGCCGGCGCGGAAGAGCCAGAAGCGGCGGCCTTGGCGGTCTTCGATGCGGTAGTAGTCGCGCGTTGGCGCGTCTTCCTTGGCGCGCCACCATTCGGGCGCGATGCGTTCGGGGCCTTCGGCATGCACGATGACGTGCCGGAAGCGGCGCCAGGTGAAATGCAGGGGCGGGCCGTCGGGGACTTCGGCGGTCGCCTCGACCAGCTGGGGCGGATCGAAGAGCTGGGCGGGGCGCAGGGGCGGTTCCTCGGCTGTGGGGGACGGCCAGGGTGCGGCGGCGATGTCGCGATTTGCCGGGACGATGCGGGCGGCGCGATCGGGGTCGTGGGTGTTCTCGGGCAGGAAACGCACGACGCGATCGCTGCCGAAGCGGGTCGCCAGACGGTCGGCTAGGTCGGCGATCTCGTCCGACTCGATGGCGTGGCCGTCGAGGCCGGGCTGCAGCGCGTCGAGCGCATCGGCGGCGGGGATGGCGAGGCGGACCATGTCGAAGCCGAAGCCCGGATCGATCGGGTCGGCGAGGGAATCGAGCCGCTCGCGGAAGAGGCGCAGAACGACGCGGGCGTCGCGTATCGGGCGGCCGGTCTCGATGGCGATGCGGCGGACGGCGCCGTCGGCGCGGAAGAAGCTGGCTTCGAAGACGCGGCCGCCTTCCCTGCGCTCCCCGAGGCGCTCGCCCGCCTCGCGGCTGAGTTCAGCAAGGACGGCCTCGATGTCTTCGGTGCGGGCGATGGGTTCGGCGAAGCGGCGCTCGACCCAGAGCATGGGGATGGGGCGGCGCGGGGCAAGCGGCGTATCGGCCTCGCCGAGGACGCGGCGGAGGCGGAGCGTCATCTTCTCGCCGAAGCGGGCGGCGAAGGCGAGGCTCGGGCGGTCGGCGATGTCGCCGATGGTCTTGAGGCCGGCGCGGGAAATGGCGAGGCGGTCGTTCTCGTCGAGCTGGAGGGCGGCGATGGGGAGGGGGCGCACGGCGGCGGCGTCCTGCCCCGGGGGCACGATCGCGGTGCGGCCGTAGCGCGCGAGGGCGCGGGCGGCGTCAGGCGCATCGGCGATGACGGCGCGGACGTGGAAGCCGGCGCGGCGGAGGCGGGCGGAGAAAACCTGGCGCAGCTCGGCTTCGCCGCCGAAGAAGTGATCGCAGCCGGTGATATCCATAAGGAGGCCGTCCGGAGCGTCCATGACTATGGTGGGGGAGAAGCGGTCGCAATCGTCGGCGATGCGGTCCAGCAGGGCGGCGTCGGCGAAGGCGTCGGCTTCCTCGACCCACAGGTCCGGGATGCGGGCGCGCGCATCGGCCAGGGTGAGGCCTGTCGCGAGCCCTGCACGCCGCGCCTCGGGACTGACGGCGACGATGCGCTGCGCGCCCTTCACCTTCTCGACGATGACCAGAGGCAGATCAGCCTGCGCGGCGGATGGCGCCGGCTGGCGCCGCATCAGCCGGTTCGCCGGCAGATAGGGGAACCATGCCGCCAGGTATCGTCGCGGCGTTCTTGAAAGCGCGATTGTCACGATCCCATTCCACAATCCAGTTTCGGGTGGAGGCGCCTGCCCTGTCGCGCAGCAGCCCGACAGAGAAGGCCGGATGCCCCGGCGCGTCGGCTTCGAGCGCTTCGGAGAGGGCAGACCCGACAGTCCATCTCGTCGTCGCGGCGCTGGGCGTGGGCGAGCCGCCTGCCCGCACCATGAAGAGGGGCACGTTCGAGCGGGCGGCGGCGAGCGCCAGCCGGCGAGAGGCGACGAGATCGAGAGACTTGGGGCTGCCCCACGGCTCCATCAGCACGGCGCCGAGCGGGGGGCAGCGTAGGGCTTCCTCGCCTGCCCTCAGAACGCCTGGCGCGTCGCGGGCGCGAACGAGGATGAGACGATCGGGAGATAGGCCCAGCTCGGCAAGGCCGGGGGCGTAGATCTCGCCCATCTCGAGGCCGACGAAATCCTGGCGGACCCAGACGATGGGGCGCTGTTCGGAGGCGCGCAGGGCAAGGCCTATGGCGAAGCCTGCGGCGGACGGTTCGTCCTGGATGGAGGACGCGAAAATCTCGTGCACGCCGCCGCGAACGAGGCCGCCGCCCAGCGCCGCATCGATCGCCTCGGAGCCTGTGCTGAAACGCTCTGACGCAATGGGCGAAGAGCCGCGTTCGAGGTCGGACACCTTTCGTCTCAGCGCTTCCAGATCGGCTCTAGGCACGGCATGCGTCCTTTAGTTCTTGTTTTGTTCTAGAGACCTCAGCGGCCCAAAAGAGTCAACCTCGTCTGTTGAAGATTCAGTTGGAGGCCTGAATCACTGCGAGAAAAATCGCGCCATAGCGGTCGAGCTTCGCCTTGCCGATGCCGGGGAGGCCGGCCATGGCGTCGAGGGTTGCGGGGCGGGCGGCCGCCATGGCGCGCAGGGTGGTGTCGTGGAAGACGACGTAGGGCGGCACGCCCTGGGCCTTGGCGAGGCGGGCGCGTTCGGCGCGCAGGTCGTCGAACAGGTGCTGCGCATCTTCGGGCATGTCGGCCGCCTTCTGGGCCCGGACTTCCTTCTTGGTGCGCTGCCTGGGCGGATCGCGGCGCAAGGTGACTTTTTGTTCGCCACGCAGAACGGGGCGCGCCTCTTCGGCGAGCTTCAGGGCGCCGTGGGCTTCCTGGTCGACGAAGACGAGGCCTGAGGCGGTGAGCTGGCGGATGACGGACTGCCAGACGCGCGGCTCGATGTCCTTGCCGACGCCATAGACGCCGAGCTTGTCGTGGCCGAGGCGTTCGGTGCGTTCATTGCTCTTGCCCGTGAGCACGTCGATGACGTGGCCGGCGCCGAAGCGCTGGCCGGTGCGGTAGATGGCGGACATCGCCTTGATGGCGGCATCGCTCCCATCCCAGGTTTCGACGGGCGAGAGGCAGGCGTCGCAGTTTCCGCAATTGCCAGGATGGGCCTCGCCGAAATGCGCGAGGATGGCTTTGCGCCGGCAATCCGCCGTTTCGCATATGCCAAGCAGAGCGTTGAGCTTGGCGTGTTCGACGCGCTTGATCTCGTCGGGCGCGTTGCCTTCGTCGATCATGCGGCGGCGCTGGACGACGTCGGCCATGCCATAGCACATCCACGCGTCGGCAGGCTGGCCGTCGCGGCCGGCGCGGCCAGTCTCCTGATAATAGGCTTCGACGGAGGATGGCATGTCGAGATGGGCGACGTAGCGCACGTCCGGCTTGTCGATGCCCATGCCGAAGGCGACGGTGGCGACGAGGCAGAGGCCATCCTCTTTCAGGAAAGCGTCCTGGTTGTCGCTGCGCGGCCTTCGGCCTCCATGCCGGCGTGATAGGGCAGCGCGCGGATGCCCTGCTCGCTCAGCCATTCGGCGGTGGCCTCGACCTTCTTGCGCGACAGGCAATAGACGATGCCGCTGTCGCCTTTGTGCTTTTTCAGGAAGTCGCGGAGCTGGTCGCGCGGCTTGTCGCGGCTCGACGATGGAATAGGAGATGTTGGGGCGGTCGAAGCTGGTGAGGAAGATTCTGGCGTTCCTGAGTGACAAGCGTTCGATGATGTCGGCGCGGGTGACGGGATCGGCGGTGGCGGTGAGAGCGATGCGCGGCACGCCGGGATAGTTTTCGGCGATGGCGGAGAGGGCGCGGTATTCGGGGCGGAAGTCGTGGCCCCACTGGCTGACGCAGTGCGCCTCGTCGATGGCGAAGAGGCTGATGTGCGCCTCCTGCAAGCAGACTCTGGAAGCCGGGCGTGTTGAGGCGTTCGGGTGCGACGTAGAGCAGCTTCAGCTCGCCAGAGAGGAGCTGGTTGCGGACGGTGCGCGCTTCATCCGACGTCAGCGAGGAGTTGAGCATGGCGGCGGCGACGCCGGCCTGGCGCAGCGCTTCGACCTGGTCGCGCATCAGGGCGATGAGCGGCGAGACCACGATGGCGACGCCGGGACGGCAGAGCGCAGGCACCTGATAGCACACCGACTTGCCCGCGCCGGTCGGGAACAGCACGACGGCGTCGCCCCCGTCCGTGACATGGCGCACGACGTCTTCCTGCAGTCCGCGGAACTCGGCATGGCCGAACACCTCGTGCAAGACATCGAGTGGCTGTTTGATAGGCAGCTCCATTGCGGCCCCGTCCCCCTTGCCCGCCAAGCAGGGAGCGGGACTGATAGGCCGTCTTTGTCGGCGCTAACAAGCCCGGCATCGCTCTTGTCCGTGAGTTGACGGTGAGCAAGCCGCTTCCTAGCGTCGCGGCATAGCAAATCATCGGTGTCTTGAGGGAGACGAACAATGAAGACTGCAGCTTCCATTGCCCTGGTCTTTGCGCTTGCGGGGCTTGCGGCCTGTGGAGAAGCGCCGCCGGCTGAAACGGCCGCTGCGCCGCCTGCGGCGGCGCCAGCGCCAGCGGCGGCGCAACCTGCAGCGCCGGCGGCGCCGACGGTGCAACAGGTCATCGAGACGCGGCAGGCGAATCTCAAGGACATGGGCAAGAACTTCAAGGCGATCAGCGACCAGACCAAGGCGTCGACGCCCGACATGGCGGTGATCGGGCCAGCGGCGGATGTGGTGAAAGCGCATGCGGCCGAGATCGGCAACTGGTTCCCGGCGGGATCCGGCGCGGAAGCGGGCGTGAAGACCGCGGCCCTGCCTGAGATCTGGTCCGACCCGGCAAAGTTCGAGGCGGCGGTTGTGAAGCTCCAGCAGGAAGCCGGCGCGCTGCAGACGGCGGCGGCGAGCGGAGACGCCGCGCAGGTGAAGGCGCAATTCCCGAAGACGGGCGGCGCCTGCAAGAACTGCCACGACACGTTCCGCAAGCCGGAAGAAAAATAGGCGATGACGGCTGATCCAGCCGCGACGCAGACGGCGGCGGCGACGACGAAGCAGAAAGTGTGGGATGCGCCGACGCGCCTCGTGCACTGGCTGGTCGCCGGCCTCGTCGCGTTTTCGTGGTGGTCGGCGGAAGAGCACCACATGAACTGGCACCGCCTGTCGGGGCTGACCGTGGTGGGCCTTCTGGTCTTTCGCATCTACTGGGGCTTTGCCGGGCCGGAGACGGCGCGCTTCTCGCGCTTCGTCAAAGGGCCCGGCGCGGTTCTTTCCTATGCGAGCAAGCTGTTGCGGCCGGGTTATCGCGCGACCTTCGGGCATAATCCGCTCGGCGCGCTGAGCGTGATGGCGATCCTGCTCGCGCTGATCGCGCAGGTGGGGCTGGGTCTTTTCGCGATGGACACGGACGGACTCGAATCCGGACCGCTGGCGCGCTTTGTAAGCTATGAGTTCGCCGAGGCGGCGGGCGACCTGCACGAGGATGCATTCAACATCCTGCTCGCGCTGATCGGCCTGCACATCGCGGCGATCGCGTTCTACCTGGTTGCGAAACGCATCAACCTGATCGGACCGATGGTGACGGGCGTGCGCAGCGCCGGGGGCGATGGGCCGCCCGCCGGCATCGCTCCGGTTCCGCTTTGGCGGCTTGCGCTAGGTATCGTCATCGCCGTCGCGGTGGTGTGGCTGATCTCGCGGTAACGTTTTTTTGCACGCCGATTGTCAAACACCGAAAGCTCCACTGCCCTGAGGCATGGAGTAAGCAGCAGGCTGCGCGGAGGCGGGCATCGCCTCGGTTGGGTCGTCCGTCACGCGTGTTCACGGTGAAGCGTCGCCGCCTCCGCGCGCAGGGCTCGTTCAGACAGGCGTTCGGGCTTGGCCTTTTTCCCGCCGGTCCATCCTGCCTCTCTCCGAAATCTTCGGATGCCGCTGTAGTGAGGCGCAGCATCCTCATGACCCGGTCTTCGGCAGGCGTTCCGGCATCGCGGTTCGCCTTCCAGGCGCCAGCTTAGGACTGGCGCGTGTGTCCTTAAGGCCAGGAGGTTTTTCCTACGGGCTTTTTGGTCCCGCTCCCCAAGCGTCAAGCCTGTCCGTCGATCCGGACTGACGCCGCCGCCAGCCTGGACCTGTAGTTCCCTGCACTCCCTCCGATCGTGCCCCGGTCATGACGCGACGCCTGCCCGGAGGAAGCCAGACCATTATGCGGGAGGTTTGGGTGACTGCTGGATTGTTACGGCGCTTTTTCTGCGAAGTTTTTTCTAGAGCGCTGAAATGCGGCGAAGATTTTTTCGACGTTCGTCAAAAACAGCCCAAAAGTGGTGGTAGCGGGCGGCGGAGTTAATGTTCGCGGGCGAGGTTCGCTCGGCGTTTCGTTCTCACACTGTCATCCCGGAAGCGCGCAGCGCTATCCGGGAGCCAGGGGCCGCGTTTCGAGATCGTACCCGGAGCCGGCCCTTCGCTGTCGCTTCGGGCGTTCGCCGCTCGGATCGATCCACTGGATCGATCCGTCCGCTTCGCGGACCGCTACTCACGGTCCCGGCTCTGCGCTGCGCTCCGGCCGGGATGACAGCGGTGGGCGGTGTCAGAACGGCGAGCGGTTAAGCTCCTACTTCGTGCCGTACATCCGGTCGCCGGCGTCGCCGAGGCCGGGGACGATATAGCCCTTGTCGTTGAGGTGGCTGTCGATGGCGGTGGTGAAGACCGGCACGTCGGGATGGGCGGCGGTGAACTTGGCGATGCCTTCGGGGGCCGCGAGCAGGCAAAGGAAGCGCAGGCGATTGGCGCCGCGGCGCTTCAGGCGATCGATGGCGGCAATGGCGGAGTTGCCGGTGGCGAGCATCGGATCGACGACGATGATCATGCGGTTCTCGAGCTCGGACGGCGCCTTGAAATAGTATTCGACGGGCTGGAGCGTGTCGTGGTCGCGATAGATGCCGACATGGGCGACGCGCGCGGCGGGGACGAGATCGAGCATTCCGTCGAGCAGGCCGTTGCCTGCCCTGAGGATCGACGCGAAGACCAGCTTCTTGCCCTTGATGGTCGGCGCGTTCATCGGACCCATAGGGGTTTCGATGGCGACGGTCTCCAGCTCGATGTCGCGCGTGACCTCGTAGCACATCAGGTGGGCGATCTCGCGCAAGAGCGTGCGGAAGCCGGAGGTAGGCGTCGTCTTGTCCCGCATCAGCGTGAGCTTGTGCTGGATCAGCGGGTGGTCGATGACGGTGACGCTCATGCTGGCAGCCTTTCCAAGGATCGATCCGATTAGCCGAGCGATGGCGCGGCAGGCAATGCTTGCAGGCGCATCTAACAGCGACTGGTTTTCGGGCGGCTAAGCCGCTGTAACAGGCCGTGTAACTGTTGCATCACGGCAATTCTCCTTGCGACGAAAAGCGGGCAAGATAGACGTTAGGGAAAGAGATGCCGCCGCGTTCATCGACCGGAGGCAGGCGCCAACGCCAGAGGGAGCAGCATCATGTGGGTGAGAAAAGGCGAGCGTGACCGGGCATTGGGCGTTGATTCTCCTATCCCGACGCAAGTTGTCTCCAACGAGGAGTTCATCCCCCGCCCGCAGACGAAAAAGCAGAAACAGGTCGAAGACCTCATCATGGAATGGGGCTCACGCAACGCCAAGAAGACTGGCCTGAGCCGCCGCGCCTACATGGCTTCCTCGATGGGCCTCGCCACCGCCTTCCTCGCCTCCAATTGCGTCTACGGCAAGGCCTTCGAGGTTGGCGAGGACGAGCAGTTCGAGCCACGCCCTGAAGAGAGGGTCGCGGCCAACGGCCAGAAGGGCAAGTACTTCATCATCGACGTGCAGGCGCACTATTCGAACGGCATCGCGCTCAACTTCAGGAACTCCGAAACCGCGAGGAACATGGGCTTTGACCTGAAGAACGATGCGGAGGCCTATTCCTTCCGCACCTTCACCAAGGAGATGTTCCTCGATTCCGAAACCGCGATGGTCGTGATCTCGGGCGTGCCGGGCAAGGAAGAGCAGCGTGCGCCGGACGGCCGCGTGCTGATCGACGCCGAGCGCACGCCGCGCGGCGCCATCCTGCCCTCCTGGCTGATGGCGAAATCGCGCAACGAGCTCAACGCCATGGCGGGATCGCAGCGCGCGCTTTCCCAGGGCAACCTCGCGCCCAACCACTACTGGAACGCCGAGAAGAAGGAAATCGACAAGGCCGCGACGCTCGAGCAGATGGAGCGCGAGCTCAACGTCTACAAGATCGATTCATGGAAGTGGTACTGCCACACCGATCCCGCGCGAACGGGCAACGGCTTCCAGCTCGATGATGACAACGCGCAATGGTTCATCGAGGAATCGCGCAAGCGCGGCAAGAAGCTGTTCTCCGTGCACAAGGGATACAGCTACCAGTCGCGCACGCTGGGACACCTTGCCAATCCCAAGGATGTGGAACAGGCGGCGCTGCGCAATCCGGACTGCAACTTCGTCATCTATCACTCCGCTCTCAAGCACGGCGCATCCGACGGCGAGACCTGGAAGGAGATGAACGAGTACAACCCTGAAACGGGCGACTTCCTGTGGCACAAGGTTCTGATGGACATCAAACGCCGCAACCCGAAGATCAACAATGTCTATCCGGAGATCGGCTCGTTCTTCAACACGCTCGCGGTGCAGGATCCGGTGATGGCGATGCACGGCATGGGGCTCAACATCAAGACCTATGGCGCGGACCATGTGGTGTGGGGAACCGACTGCCTGTGGTGGGGTTCGCCGCAGTGGGGGATCGACGCGTTCAAGCGGTTCCAGATCTCGGACGAGATGTGCGAGAAGCACGGCTACAAGAAGATCACCGACGAGGACAAGGCGAAGATCTTCGGCCTCAACGCCGCCAGGCTCTACGGCATCGACGTCAACAAGCAGCGCAACGCCCTGCCGGCGGACGCGCTGGAGCGGATCAAGACGGCGTACCTCGAGCGCGGCGGCCTGCGCGACAACGACTATCATGGCTGGGTGCAGCAGGCGTAGGGGCGCCATTGTCATCCCGGAAGGCGCGGAGCGGCTATCCGGGACCCATTCCTCGGCGCCGGAACTCCTGGACAGATGGATCCCGGCTCTCCGCTTCGCTCCGGCCGGGATGACAGCTGGAAGTGATTACGCAGGACCAAGAGCATGAACGAGCCCAAATGGAACTTTGAAGGCGAGCCGCCGTTTGAGGAACGCACCGAAGCGGGCATAAACCTCTGCGCCTATTTCGACGCCATGCCCGACGCCAAGCTGAAGACGTGGAATCCCGGTTTCACGGACGAGCAGCTGATGACGTGGGACGGCAACTTCAAGTCGGACGGCGACCTGCTGCTGCCCTGTTGCGAGAGCGAGGAGGTGGATGCGGAGATGTACCGGCGCTATCTCGCCGAATGCATCCGGTATCGCGACCGCGTGCGCGCCAGGCTGATGGCTGAAGCCTGACATTCCCCGGACGGCGCTGCGATGACAGATGAGCGCGCGGCGCTGCAGCGTGGATTTCCAAAAGGCGGTTTCTGTCAGCTGTGCGGGGAATGGCATGGCTATCTTTCCGCGGTCGAGACCAGCCGCGCGCAGGAAGGGGCAAGGCCGGCTATCGCGCCGGGCAAAGGAGACGAAGCCAAACTACTGAAGACGCTGAAGATTTCGTGTCCAATACCGCCCCGGAGCCGGCCGGATCGGTCGCAAACGGCGGGCGGTTTGAATTCACAGTTCCGAAAGCAGGCACAATACGGTTGCGCTCGGAACCGCAGCGTGGATCGATGTGGTCGAGGGGCCAGACCGTGAAACCCGCGAGCTCCGGCGACGAACCTGAATGCACGACGATCCGCAAAATGACGGTCTTCCAGCTGCAGCCCGGCAGGTGCGCGCTGCAGGCGCCGGCCGGTGCGGCGCCGAAGTAGAAGATCATGGTCGCGCCCACGCCCTGAACGTTTTCCGCAATCACGTACCGAGGCGGGCGGCGCTGTCGTGCGCCGTGCTTGTGATCGCGGCGGCGTGCGTATCGCCCGTCGAGGCCCCCGAGATCCGGGCCGAGGCATGGCCGACGGCGGAGACGATCGCGCCGCCGCGTGCGCCGGACAACAATCCGACCACGGCGGCGAAGGCGGAGCTGGGCCGTCGGCTGTTCTACGATGGCGACCTGTCCTTCACCGGCGTGATGTCGTGCGCGACATGTCATGTGCAGACCCGCGGCTTTGCCGATCCCAACAAGACGCGGGCCGGCGTGTTCAACGATCCAGGCGAGCGCAACATCCAGACGCTGGCCAATGTCGGCTATTTCTCGTCGCTGACCTGGGGCGGGCCGCAGGTCGACATCCTCGAACATCAGGCGCTGATTCCGATCGAGGGATTGAGGCCGGTCGAAATGGGATTCAATCGTGGGAAGGAAGGCGCCCTGCCTGCGCGTCTGAAGGACCAGCCCTGCTATCCGAAACTGTTCGCCCGCGCCTTCCCCGAGAAGCAGGGCGAGATTTCCATGGACACGATCACCATGGCGCTGTCGGCGTTCCAGCGTACGCTGGTGTCGCTGGATTCTCCGTACGACAGCTACAGGCGCGGCGATGCGCTGGCGATCACGGATCGGGCGAAGCGCGGCGCTATGTTGTTCGAGTCGAAGCAGTGCGCCTCATGCCATGAGGGCGTGCATTTCACCGACGCAGCGACGCCGGGGAAAAAGCCTGTCGAGGCCTTCCATGCGCTGGCGCCGCGGGCCCCGTCGGAAATCGTGAGGCCCGATACGGGCCTGCATCGCGTGACGCAGAACCTCGCGGACCTCTACAAATTCCGCACGCCGGGCCTGCGCAATGTCGCGGTGTCCGGGCCTTACATGCACGATGGCGAGGTTGCGACGCTGGCCGAGGCGATCCGCTATCACTATGCAGCGGCCGACCGGCAGAACGACAAGCGGCTGAAGCAGCGGGTGAATGATGGAGAGGTCGCAGACCTGGTCGCGTTTCTCGAAGCGCTGACGGACGAGAGCTTCCTCGCCAATCCGAAGTTCGGCCCGCCGCCGCCAGGCTGTCCGATTCCCGATACGGCCGAGCAAGTGCAGGAGCAGGCCAATTCGGCGGCGCTGCACAACAGTCCGCCGGGGCCGTAGGGTGGATTGAGCGAAGCGATATCCACCTTTCGTGGGCGCGGTGCGATGGTGGATTTCGCCTTCGGCTCTATCCACCCTACGCGGTCACCTGCTCCGCAAGGCCGAGTTCGGCGATCATCGCCTTGCGCATCTCGAACTTCTGGATCTTGCCGGTGACCGTCATCGGGAAAGCGTCGACGAATTTGATATAGCGCGGGACTTTGAAATGGGCGATCTGGCCCTTGCAGAAGTCTACGATCTCCTGCGCCGTCGCTGTCTCGTCCTTGCGCAGCTTCACCCAGGCGCAGATCTCCTCGCCGTATTTTTCGTCGGGCACGCCGATGACCTGCACATCCTCGATCTTGGGATGGCGGAAAAGGTATTCCTCGATCTCGCGCGGATAGACGTTCTCGCCGCCGCGGATGACCATATCCTTGATGCGGCCGACGATGTTGCAATAACCCTCGTCGTCGATCGTGGCGATGTCGCCGGTGTGCATCCAGCCGTCGGCGTCCACCGCCTCGGCCGTTTTCTCCGGGTCGTTCCAATAGCCGATCATCACCGAATAGCCGCGCGTGCAAAGCTCGCCCGGATAGCCGCGCGGCACGATGTTGCCGTGGCTGTCGATGATCTTGACTTCAAGGTGCGGCTGGACGCGGCCGACGGTCGAGACGCGACGCTCCAGCGGGTCGTTCTTGGCGGTCTGGAAGCTGACGGGAGACGTCTCGGTCATGCCATAGGCGATGCCGACTTGGCTCATGTTCATGCGGTCGATCACCTTGCGCATCACTTCGATGGGGCATGGCGAGCCCGCCATGATGCCGGTGCGCAGGGTCGACAGGTCGATCGAGTCGAAATCGGGATGCTCGAGTTCCGCGATGAACATGGTGGGCACGCCGTGCAGCGCCGTGATCTGTTCGGAGCGCACCGCCTTCAGCACAGCCAGCGGCTCGAAGCCTTCGGAGGCGTAGACCATGGCGGCGCCATGGACGATGCAGGCGAGATTGCCCATCACCATGCCGAAGCAGTGATAGAGCGGCACCGGGATCAGCAGGCGGTCGCCGGGCTTGAGGCCCATCGCCTCGCCGACGAAATAGGCGTTGTTGAGGATGTTCCGGTGCGACAGCGTCGCGCCCTTCGGCAGGCCGGTGGTGCCGGAGGTGAACTGGATGTTGATCGGATCGTTGCGGTCGAGCACCTCGTTGATCGCATCGATCATCTCGCGATGCTTGGCGTTGGCGAGACCGGGGATGTCCTCGAACGCGTACCATCCGGCATTGCGCAACCTCGACCGGTCGCCGAGCTGGATGACGGCGCGCAGTTCCGGCAGGCGGGCGGATTTCAGCTGGCCGGGCTTGCACTTCGGAATCTCCGGCGCCAGTTCGGAAATCATGCCGGCATAGTCGCTCGACTTGAACGTCTCTGCGCAGATCAGCGCCTTCACGCCGACCTTGTTCAGCGTGTATTCGACCTCGGTGAGGCGGTAGGCCGGATTGATGTTGACCTGGATGATGCCGACGCGCGCGGTCGCAAGCTGGGCCAGCGTCCACTCCGCGCAGTTGGGCGCCCAGACGCCGACGCGGTCGCCCTGCTTGAGGCCGAGCGCCAGGAGGCCGGCGGCGAACTGGTCGACGCGCCAGCCGAGCTCTTCATAGGTCCAGCGGCCGCCCTGGTGGACAGAAACGAGGGCTTCCTGCTGCGGCCATTGCTTGATCGCGCGCTGCAGCGCCTCGCTGATCGTGTATTCCAGAAGCGCCGGCTCCGTGGCGCCCTGGACGACCGAGAGATACGAGTTGTCCGAAGCCATGGCTGTCCTCCCGCGCGGAAATTAGCACGCGCCGAGGCGCAGTCAGCTAGCTTCGTTTCGATTGGAGAAATGTTTCCGCTGCCGCAACGTCTTCAGGCAAGTTGAGGTTGGCGAAGGGATCGGGCGAGGCGGCATCGCGGCTTTCGGGGCGGCTTTCAGGCCAGGCCGCGCATTCCACGGCTCCCGCCTTTAGCGCGATGCGGTGGAGCGCCCGCTCGTCCGCCATGGCGCGCGCGACGGTTGCGGCGCAGCCCGCCCTCCAGACGCCGAACACTGGATGCAAGCTGTCCGCATGGCGAACGATGGCCGCGGGCGCGCCAGTCTGACGTCGCGCTGCGTCGAGCTTTTCGAACAGGTCTGGCGGCAGAAAGGGCGCATCGACCGGCGAGGTAAGAAGGATCGCGTCGGCGCCCTGCCCGCTTTCCAGCCAGCGCAGCGCGCCGAGCAGGCCGGCGGCGGGGCCTTCGGCGCCTGGCGCGTCGCCGATCCAGGACGCGTCCGGAATCGCGCCGAGCCAGACTGGCGCTGCCGCCGCCGCTATGGCTAACGCTTTTGCCTGCGGGGCAAGCCTTTCCGCGACGATCGCATGCAGCGGACGGCCGCCGAGCAGAACAGCGCCCTTGTCCACCCCGCCCATGCGCGTGCCCGCGCCTCCGGCGAGGATGACGGCTAGGTCCGCCCGTGGCGCTGCCTCCCTGGTCATCCTCCTGAATAGCCTCGAAACGGGAAGACTTGCAGGCCCATCCGGTCTGGAAGGAGGGCGCGGCAACCCTTATTTTGAGACAGAACGGGCTGTCATACTGACCGACAAGACGCGGAGGTTCCTTTCCCCGCGAACCGGGCTTTGGTCAGACAGGGGTCAGACACGGACGCCGGGCTGCCCGGCGACATGGGGCGCTTCATGCAGACCTCCTTCCACGTCCACAGCGCCAGATGCGGATGCACGCCGGAGATGCGCGCACAGGGAGAGACTGACGAGCGGCCGCGCGTGGTGATTGTGGGCGCAGGCTTTGGCGGGCTGTCGGCGGCCAAGGCGCTTGGCAAGGCGAACATGCGGGTGACGCTGGTCGACCGGCGCAACCATCACCTCTTCCAGCCCCTGCTCTATCAGGTCGCGACGGCGGGGTTGTCGCCGGGTCAGATCGCGTCGCCTATCCGCACCGTCCTGCGCTGGCAGAAGAACGCCGAGGTGCTGCTCGGCACGGTGTCGTCCATCGACAAGGACAGGCGCACGGTGACGCTCGACGGGCGCGAGATCAACTATGACTACCTCGTGCTCGCGACCGGCGCGCGGCATTCCTATTTCGGACACGACGAATGGGAGCAGTTCGCGCCGGGCCTGAAATCTCTGGAAGACGCAACCGAGCTTCGCAAGCGCATCCTGCTCGCCTTCGAGAAGGCCGAACTCGAAAGGGACGAGGCCGCGCGCAAGCGGTTTCTGACCTTCGTGGTGATCGGCGCGGGCCCGACCGGCGTTGAGATGTCGGGCTCCATCGCCGAGCTGGCGCATCGCGCGCTGGCGAGCGACTTCCGCGCCATCGATCCGCATGATGCGCGTGTGGTGCTGGTCGAGGCGGGGCCGCGCGCCCTGTCGACCTTCCCCGAAAGCCTCTCCGCCTACGCCGAAAAGGCGCTGGCCCGGCTCGGCGTCGAGCTGATGACGAGCACGCGCGTCACGAGTATCGACGAGACCGGCGTGATGCTGGAAGGCGCAGGCGTGCTGCCGTCGGCCTGCGTGATCTGGGCGGCGGGCGTCGCCGCCTCGCCCGTAGCGAAGTGGCTGAACGTCGAGGCCGACCGGGCCGGACGCGTGCCGGTGACGGCCGATCTTACGCTTGCCGGGCATTCGGAGATTTTCGTCATCGGCGATTGCGCGCTGGCGAAGGACAAGGATAGCAAGCCGCTTCCCGGCCTCGCGCCTGTCGCCAAGCAGCAGGGCGAATATGTCGGGCGGGTCCTGACGAAGCTGTCGCGCGATCCGAAATCCGAACGGCGGGCGTTCCGGTATCAGGACTTCGGCGCGCTTGCGACCGTCGGCCGGAAGGCGGCCATCGCGGATTTCGGCAGTTTCAGGCTGACCGGCTTCATCGGCTGGCTGACCTGGTGCCTGGCGCACATCTATTTCCTGATCGGCTTCCGCAACCGCTTCTCTGTCGCGCTCGACTGGACGTGGAGCTATCTGACCTTCGAACGCGGCGCCCGGCTGATCACGGGCCCGATCGGCGAGGAGAAGCCGGAAGCGGATACGGGCGGGGCCGCTGCGCGCAAGGCCGCGGCCTGATGCCCGGCTTTACTCCCTTGGATGGTCTTCGCTTGCGCTGAAGCCCAACTGACGCTTCCGTCTCCTTGCGGGAGGCGGCGGCTATGCTCGTGACATTCGAGGACTATCGCCGGGCGGCGAGGCGGCGGCTGCCGGGGCTGTTCTTCGATTATGTCGATGGCGGCAGCTATGCGGAACACACGCTGGCGGCAAACTCGCGGGATTTTGGCGATGTCCTGCTGCGCCAACGCGTTCTCAAAGATGTCTCGAAGGTTGAAACACACGTCGACCTGTTCGGGATGCGGCATGCGATGCCGGTCGTTCTCGCGCCGATAGGCATGGCGGGACTGCTGGCGCGGCGCGGCGAGGTTCAGGCGGCGAAAGCCGCAAAGGCGGCTGGCGTGCCGATGTGTTTGTCGACGCTGTCGATCTGCGGGCTCGCCGAAGTGACGAAAGTGGCGCCGCCCTGGTTCCAGCTCTACGTGCTGAAGGATCGCGGCTATATGCGTGAGCTGATCGCGCGCGCGAAGTCGCTCGGCTCGCCTGTGCTGGTCTTCACCGTCGACCTGCCGGTTCCGGGCGCGCGCTATCGCGACATGCGGTCCGGATTGTTCGGCGGCGGCGCAGGCGGCGCGATGCGGCAGGCATGGGATGGCGCCACGCATCCGGGCTGGCTGTGGGATGTGTGGCTGAACGGGGGGCCGCATGATTTCGCCAACGCGGCGCCGGCCGTCGGCAAGGGCGCGAGCTTCACGGATTTCTGGGTGTGGGTGCGGAAGAATTTCGACCCGACCCTGACCTGGGATGATCTGGCGTGGATCAGGCAAGCCTGGGGCGGGCCGATCGTCATCAAGGGCATACTCGACGCCGAGGACGCGAAGCGCGCCTGCGATGCGGGCGTGGACGGGATCGTCGTCTCCAACCATGGCGGCCGCCAGCTCGACGATGCGCCGTCGGGCGTACGCGCCCTGCCTGCGGTGGCCGAAGCGGCGGACGGTCGGGCGGTCGTTCTGATGGATGGCGGCGTGCGTTCCGGGCTCGATGTCCTGAAGGCGCTCGCGCTGGGCGCGAAGGCCTGCCTGGTGGGCCGGCCATGGGCGTTCGCGCTGGCGGCCGGCGGCGAGCGCGGCGTGGCTGCGATGCTGGCGAGCATGCAGGCCGAACTGCATACCGCGATGGCCCTGACCGGCTGTACGGACGTCGCCCACGCGGGCCGGAAGCTTATTTATCAGGGCTAGGCAGCAGCCCGGCCGCCATGGCGGCGCGAGCGCTTGCGCTTAAGGTTTTGAATGCTATACCCCCCGCTCCCCGCGCGGAGAGGTGCCAGAGTGGTCGATCGGGGCGGTCTCGAAAACCGTTGTGCGTGCAAGCGTACCGTGGGTTCGAATCCCACCCTCTCCGCCAGTTCTCACTGAGAGACTGAGCATTTCCTTGCATTCCCGTAGCGTCGGCATCGCCAACCGCGCCGGCTCATTCCGGTGGCGGTCGACTTTGCGCCACTGAAATCATGCTGCGCGTGGCGCCCCTGTGGCGGAAGCCTATTCGGCTGTCCGCAAACGCCGGGAGATGTCAGCTCCCGCGCAGGAGTCGATTTCGTTCGCTTTGGGTATGAGGACGATTTGCTCGAAACGCCAGCGTCATCAGGAATGACGCGCGTGCGCTGTCTTCGAGATTCCCATGGACCGCCAGCGGTCAGCTGAGGCGACCCCTTAGGTCTTCGGAGCGGCGGCGGCAACCGTGTTCTCGGGCGCAGGCGGCGGTTTAGGCGGCTCCACCGCGAAGCGGTCGCGTACGCGAAGAAGACCCTGCATGACCGTTGCGAGTCCCGCCCCCAATTCGTCGGGCGTTCTCAGTAGCCGCATCGTCGCTACATGGACGTCGACCGGTCCGCGATCCCAAAGCTGACGCGTCATTAGTCCGTCCAGCACGTCGCAGAAACTTCGTGCTGTCTTGTCAAGATCCGGCAGCCCGGCAACTGAGCCCACGCCGATGAGCTTGAGCGATAGGTGATATAGTTCCTCCAAGTACTGCTGATCAAAACTGTCAGGCCAACGCTTCATCGTCGCCTCAATGAGATCAAGTCCTCTGTCGACATGCTCGACGCAAGCGGCCGCAAGCTGGCCAAGGTTTGCGTCAGCCTGCTTGAGGCCCTCCCGAACGGTTCGAAGTCGCGCAATCCCAAGAGCCTTGGTGAGCCTGTTTTCCGGAAAGAAGTATTGCAGCGTACTCACAGCACGACCTTTCGTGGCTGCATCATTGCATCAATGTCGCCCTGGGTCATGTTGGGTTCGGACGCGGCCCCAATGTCGAGCGGGAGATCCTGCGAGCGCCGTCCCTCGGATCCCGGAGGGGGTCCATCGAATTTGAAGCGACGGTCGGGACCGGCATAAACGGGACAATCGACGTAGGGGCGCTTTTCACGCGCCATCCATGCGATCCGCTGAAAAATCGCTACGGGGGTCAATGGCTTTGCGACCACGATATTTGCGCCAGAATCCCGTGCTGCAGCGATGCGAGAGCGCTGCGTATGCCCCGTGATGATGAGCACCGGAACAAATCGATTGGCTGCACCGACCTGGCGACGAAGCCAAGGAACGAAGTCATAGCCGTCGGGGCCCGATGTGGCCGGATCCGCCACTACAAGATCATACACCCCTTGCGAGACAGCCCGCTTTGCATCCGTTGCCTCGGATACCTTGGTGATGTTCTTTGCGCCAAATCCCGAAAGAATCTGAGCAGCGATCTCTCTGCTCATGCTATCCGCGTCAAATAGCAGGATGCGGGTTTTTTCCAGGTTGAACTTGGCTGATCCGGTCTGGTCATTCATGGCTAGAAGAGCTGCAGCTCCCCCTCGTTCTTGTTCACCTCCGAGGCGTCGCCCGCGAGACGTCTCGCGAGGTCGCTCAGCGTAACAGTCATTGCGAGTTGCTCGGGCGCATGCGTGTTCAACACATTGGCCTCAGCCAGCGCTGCAGCCACGTTCGCCAAGACACGCGCGCGCTGCGAGAGCTCGTCCAGAGCCTGAATGCGTTCCGGGGCGTCCAGTCGATCTGGGCTACGTAAAACATTGCACAGTACGTCCTGAAACGCTTCGAGATCGCCCGCCAGAGCGCCGACCTCGGCGGCAAACCGCCCAAGAAACTTTGGCGCGGGTTGCTTGGTTTCCACCTTGGCCATTCAGAACAGCTCCACGTCGTCATCAGGCCTTGTGGAAGGCGCGCGACTTTGCCGCGTTTCTACGGCGAAGACGTCCTCGCCCCGATCGATGATCTGTTGGCGTACGCGGCCCGAGACAGGCCAGAACTCTATTCTTCGCGCGTTCCGCCCGCCGAGGCTTCCGCCGATGTGCGCGATGCCCTCGTCGCTCAGAAAGCGCCGCGCGAATTCGGCGTTCTTTCCGCCAATGTCGTTCGTGCCGCCCGCTATTCGACCCCCGCCAAACAGCTTCGCTTCAAGCCGATCACGCCGCGCGCCCTTCTGGAGGAGTTTGTTGATCAGAAGCTCCATCGCGTTTACCCCGTAGCTCGTGCTCTCTGATCCGGGCTCGCCCATGGGCAGAAGGAAGTGGTTCATTCCGCCGACGCCGGCGAGTGGATCACGCAGGCAGGCCGAAACACACGAGCCCAAGAGCGTGCTAAGCAGCGCTTCGGGATGATCCGAGACAGCATACTGCCCCTGAATGACGTGGGTGGCGTTGGCGCCGCCACGCCGGGCCGGCAGACGCACGGCAAGGCTCATACAAGCGCCCCAAATACCTGTTCGATTTTTTCCTTGAGCTGCGCGGTCGTGAAAGGCTTCACGACATAGTTGTTCACTCCAAACTGGCGCGCTCGCCCCACAAGGTCCATGTCCGCGCGGCCGGTCAACATTATGAAAGCCGCACTCGCAATCGGCGGATGCGATCTGACAGCCCTCAAGAAAGCCAGACCATCAAGCTTGGGCATATTGTAATCCGAGATCACAAGGTGCGCTGGGCGCGCCACAAGCTCCCGCAGGCCCTCTTCCCCGTCCGGGGCCTCGCGGATGTTTGCGAAGCCAATCTGTTTCAGAGCGGTTGTGATCAGCGCCCGCATGGAGAGCTGATCATCGACGACAAGAGTCTGGATTGCTGAAGCGGCTGGCATTAGCTGGCTCTACGGGTCTGTACTTCGGAAGCATCAAGTATCGCATCCGCGATACGGCGAATGGGTAACTGGCGTTCAACGCCGCCAAGCTGGTGGGCGGCGCGGGGCATGCCGTAAACAACGCAGGTCGCCTCGTCCTGACCGATCGTCGTCGCCCCCGCCTTTCGCATGGCGAGCAACCCTTCGGCGCCGTCGCGGCCCATGCCGGTAAGGATGACGCCGACTGAAGCGGCGCCTGCTGACTTTGCCACCGAGTTGAACAGCACATCGACGGACGGACGATGGCCGCTTTCGGGAGGTCCATCGGTGAGAACACAGCGAAGCTTGCTTTCGCCCGCAACACGAAGATGCTGGGAGCCTCCTGGCGCAAGATACACGCAGCCAGGTCCGATAGACGCACCGTCAAATGCCTCCATCACTTTCGGCGCGCAGAGCTTGTCGAGCCTTTCGGCAAAACTTCTCGTGAAATTGGGCGGCATGTGTTGGGTGATAACGGTTGGCGGGCAGTCTGCCGGGAATCGCGACAGAATCGTGAGCAGCGCCTCGACGCCGCCAGTTGACGATCCTATCGCCACGACCCGCCCGTTCGATCTGAAATCTGATCGGGCGGTCGTAACTTGAGCCGCTTCGGGCTGTCTGAACCGCGCCTGCGCAGCTGCTTTGACCTTCGCCGCCAATTCGCGAAAGCCCGCGTCCTGCATGCCCGCAACAGGCTTGCCGACGCAGTCCACCGCTCCGATCTCCAACGCAGCGACGCTTGCTTCCGTGCCGGCGTGGGTCAGCGTCGAAACCATGACGACAGGCATGGGACGCAGGCGCATGAGCTTCTCGAGAAATTCGAGACCGCTCATGTTCGGCATTTCGACATCGAGCGTCAGGACATCTGGGTTCAGTTCCTTGATCGCCTTGCGGGCTTCGTGAGGATCCGCTGCCGAACCGACCACAACGATCTCAGGGTCGCGGCTTAGCGTGGCGGCGATCAGCCCGCGCATTGTCGCTGAGTCATCTACAACGAGAACTCGCACGGTCATTTGTTGTTCCTGACGAGCCGATAGGACGTAAGTCCGTCGGTTGTGAATCGGCTATCGGAGACACGTTCCGAATGGCCGACATGCAGCCGGCCTTCCGGACAAAGCCGCTCAGCAAATCGCCCCCAAAGACGCTCTTGCGTGGCCTCATCGAAGTAAATCGCTACATTTCGGCAGAATATCGCATCGAAGGATCCCTTCATCGGCCAGGGTCCCATCAAGTTGAGCTCGTTGAAGACGATCAATCGTTTGATGGCCTCATCAACTACGCGCTCTTCGTCATTGCCGGACGAGGTCAGCAAGCTGCGCAAGTTGGCGGGGATCTGCGCGACGCGCTCGGCGTCATAGACCCCCCTCCTGGCGGTTGCTAGGACCTCCGTGTCTATGTCGGTCGCCAGAATCCTGACGTCGAGATCAACCGCATTGGGCAGAACTGACACGACTGTAAGAGCTATCGAGTAAGCCTCCTCGCCGGTGGAGCACCCAGCCGACCAGAACCGGACGCGCCCGCCTGCCCTGGCGCGAGCAGCCAAACTCTCGACGAGTTGGCCTCTTAGATGTTCGAAATGGTGCGGCTCGCGGAAAAAGCGCGTCAGGTTTGTCGTAAGGGCGGTGAGCATAGACCGCCGCTCGTCGGCGCCGTCATTTCCGGATATCAGTTTGCAATAGTCGCGGAAACTCGCAAGCCCGAGCTGACGCAAGCGCTTGGCCAGTCTGGAATAGACGAGAGCGGCTTTGCCATCAGGAAGATGTATGCCGGAGTCCTCTCGAAGGATCGCAGCAATTCGCCGGAAGTCCTCCGCGGTTAGAGGGAACTCTCCGCTGACCAGAGGCGCGTCGCGTGAAGTTGCAGGCGCTTGCGTCATGCCGCAATCGCCTCCGGCTCAGGGAGAATGCTTTCGAGCGACACGACGCTGATCATGCGGCCGTCGACTGCCAGGATTCCCTTGACAAACGACCTGACGGTTTCGCATCCAACATCTGGCGTTGACTGTATCGCCTCGTCCGTTGTGGCGAGAATGTCTGAAACTGCATCCACCAGAAGACCGACAAACCTGGCGCCAATCTGCGCAACGATGATCACATGGCGCGCCGTCGGCTCTGCTGCACCCAGTCCGAGCCTGCCGCTCAGGTCGACAATCGGCAGCACGACGCCGCGCAGATTGATCACACCTCTGATGTAGGACGGCGACTGGGGCAGAGCGGTAGCAGCGCTCCAGCCACGGATCTCTCGGACCGACATGATGTCGACACTGTATTCCTGGTCCGCGATGCGGAAGGTAATAAGTTCGCGGCGATGGGAGTTGGTCTGCGTCATGTCGCTAACTCGCCAATGCTAGTTTTGGTAGGGCCTGATTTTGAAGCACTTCGCGCCGTCCCGTATCGATGACGGCATCCACATCGATAATCAGCGCGACACGGCCATCGCCAAGGATGGTGGCCGCCGCAATCAGATCCACTTTCTGATAGTTGGTCTCAAGGCTTTTGATCACGACCTGCCGTTGCCCCTGGATAGAATCGACCAGCAATGCTGCGCGGCCCCCAACTTCGCTCTCGACCAACAGGCATACGCCGTTGCTCGGAGAAATCGGATCCTTGCGCGCGCCGAGAAGGACGCCGATATCGATCAGCGGCACGTGGCTGTCGCGCACAGCCACAACGTGGGCATGCGGTCCGAGCGCCTTTACTTCATGCGGCTTGGGTCTAAGCGTCTCGACCACCGCCGTGAGCGGCGCAATGAATGTCTGGTCGCCAGCAACGACAACCATCCCGTCGAGCACCGCCAGCGTTAGCGGCAGACTCATCGTGAAGACCGACCCTTTGCCAGGCTGCGAGGCAATCGAAATGCGTCCGCCTAACGTTTGGATGGAACGCTTGACCACGTCCATCCCGACGCCCCGCCCCGAAACGTTTGAGACCTCCTTGGCGGTCGAGAACCCCGGCAGGAAAATGAGGTTGTCGACTTCCTCATCAGACATAGGCGCGTCGAGGTCGATGAGACCCTTCTCTGCCGCGATTTCCTTGACGCGCTGCCGGTTGATCCCGGCCCCGTCATCAGAAACTTCAATCACGATCCGGCCCGATCGGTGAATCGCAACCAGGCGAACGCAGCCCTCCACGGGCTTTCCCGCTGCGAGGCGCTTTTCGGGAGATTCAAGACCGTGATCAATTGCGTTGCGGATCATGTGCGTGATTGGATCGCTCAGCTGCTCGATCACTGTCTTGTCGACTTCCGTGCCCTCCCCTTCCGTGACCAGCCGGACTTGCTTGCCAGTCATCGTCGCCACCTCGCGCACCAGGCGAGGCATCCGTTGAAACACCGATTTCACGGGTTGCGCGCGGATTGCCATCACGCTGTCCTGGATTTCACGCGTCAGCTGTTCGAGGTCCTCTAAACCGGCGCCGACGCTGGACGTACGCGAGAAGCCGCTCTCGGTCGCCCGTTGCGAGAGCATCGCCTGGTTGATGACAAGCTCGCCAACCTGATTGATCAGCTTGTCGATGCGCTCGAGATCAACCCGGATGGTTGCGCTCGTCGTCTGCGCTGGTCGACCTTGCTCAGTCGGGGATACGGGTGGACGCGCGACGGGCGCGGGCGCGGGCGCGGCCGCGGCTGGCGGCGGTTCGGCGCTGGCGATGAGCGATCGGATCAAGTCATCGCCTGACGCGACTGGCGCGGCGGCTGAATGCGCAGGTTCAACGCCGATTTCTAGATCGCAGTCGCCCTCGACAAACTCAAACACTTCCCGCACCGCGCTCTCGTCACAGGCGGAGTCGAGGTGAATCTTCCACGCGAGGTACGACTTCTCGGGATCAAGAGTGTCGAGTGTGGGGAGCAGGGCGTCATTGATCTGAACGGAACAATGCCCGAGACGCGCCAGTTCCCGCAGGAGGGTGACCGCATCGTTCGCCTTGGCGAACATTACGTCGTGCGGGCGAAAGCTGATCACCCAGCCAGCGGCCGCTTCAGGAAGCAGAGGCGCGGGCTCAATCGCGGCGAATGAGAACGGCTGTGGGACGAAGCCGAATTCATCCGGGCCCGATGAGGCGACAACCCCTACCTCAGATTGGGGAGGCGGCTCGGGCGCTTTCGGCGCTCCGGACAGGGATCTCAGCTGACCCTTGAGAGCGTCCGACCTCGAGGAATCAATCCGCGGGCCGCCCTTCGCTGCGGCCACAAGATCCGTCAACAGGTCTGCTGATTGCAGCAGCACCTGGAGAACCGTCGCGTCAACTTGCAGCCTGCCGGAGCGAAGATCGTCAAGGGTCGTCTCGAAGACGTGCGCAAAGCCAACGAGGTCCTCTAGGGCAAACGCCCCCGCTCCGCCCTTGACGGAGTGTACAGCGCGGAACACCGCATTGATCGTGTCCGGGTCGCCTTCACCGGCCTGCAGTGCGAGCAACCCTGCTTCCAGATCGGCGAGAAGCTCGGCGCACTCCTGGAAAAACGTTTGCTTTATCTGCTCCAGCGGATCCAAGACTTGACGCTCCAACCTAGGCGGCGACGCGGCGAACAGCGTCCACAAGCTTGACCGCGTTGAATGGCTTCACGATCCATCCGGTAGCGCCTGCGGCGCGAGCGCGGTCCTTCTTGGCTCCATCACTCTCGGTCGTAAGCACGAGTATGGGCACGCCACGCCAGCGATGATTCTTGCGTACGTTCTCGATGAAAGTAAAACCGTCCATGCGCGGCATGTTGATGTCGGTTACGATGACGTTTGGCGCAGCCTCGTCGAGAACCTCCAAGCCATGCACGCCGTCAACCGCCTGGACCACGCAGAACCCCGCATCAACGAGGGTCTGGCGAAGCAGGTCGCGTATGGTCCGAGAGTCGTCTATTGTGAGGACGGACAGGCTCATCACGCGCGATCCAGCGTTGTAGCGCCCACCAGGCGCGTTGCTTCCTGAAACTGGCTTGACGAATTGATCACCGCGAAGGGCACGCCGTCGCTGGCCCACAATTTCGCAGCCGCCATGACAACCTGGAGGCCAAGCGTCCCGGCGCGTTCGACCGACGAAGCATCGACGTTCAATGGCTTTCCACGCAGCATTAGAAGGTCCGTTCGCAACGGAGCCGCAGCGACAACATCGAGGCTGGGCGGCAGCAGGTATGACTCAGCGCTCATCGTCTAGAACTCTTCCCACTCTGCATCCGCCGCAGGCGCGGGAAGAACCTTGCGCTGGGATGTCGTTCGCATCTGCGTGGCGGGCGGGCGTCGCTGTGAGGGGCGAGCTTCAGGAATCGGCGGCGATGAACCGCGGACCCTAAAGCGGCCGACCAGGCGGTTAAGCTCGGCGGATTCCTGTGCGAGATTGTGACTGGCGGCGGTCGACTGCTCGACCATCGCGGCATTCTGCTGCGTGACCTGATCCATCTGGTTGACGGCGGTGTTGACTTGACTGAGCGCCGTCGACTGTTCCTGTGCGGACGCAGCGATCTCCGAGACCAGCGTAGTGATTTCAGCTACCTGTTTGACGATCCTCTGGAGCGCGTGGCCTGTCTGACCAACAAGCTCCACGCCCAACTCGACCTGGTTCGTCGAGGCGTGAATGAGGCTCTTGATCTCCTTGGCGGCGTCCGCTGACCGCTGCGCCAGGGCGCGCACTTCCGAAGCCACGACCGCAAAGCCCCTGCCCGCTTCACCTGCCCGCGCCGCCTCCACTCCTGCGTTAAGAGCCAAGAGGTTTGTCTGGAAGGCGATCTCATCGATCACGCCAATGATGTGACTGATTTTCTGGGCCGAGTTCTCGATCTGACCCATCGCATTGACGGCGGAGCTTACAACCTCGCCGCTTTTCTCTGCATCTGCCCGAGCTGATGCGACAACTACGTTCGCCTGTGTTGCGCCGCTGGCAGTCTTCTTGACCGTTGCCGTGATCTGATCCAGAGCCGCCGCCGTCTCCTCGAGAGTGGCCGCCTGCTGCTCCGTGCGTCGTGAGAGATCATCGGCAGCCTGACTGATTTCGCCGGCGCCGGTCTGGATTCCACCAGCGTTTGACGCAATGTCGCTAAGCGCCTCCTCGAGCTGTTCAATCGCCCTGTTGAAATCATCCTTCAGTTTCTGCGTCTTAGGCGCCATTTTTGCGTCGATGCGATGGGTAAGATCGCCCGCCGCCAGCGCCGTCAGACCGGATGCCAGAGCTGCGATGGCGGTATGATCTTCGGCGGCTTCGCGAGCCTTGGCGGTTTCCAGCGCGACTTTCTCGACGGCATTTTGGCGGAAGGTGACTACAGACGCCGCCATGCGGCCGATCTCGTCCTTGCGTCCCTCGCCAGGAACGTCAACCTTGTTATCTCCGCTGGCCAAGCGGCGCATCGTGTCAGTGATTTGGTTGATCGGCTGGACCACCTGTTTGACCACGACCCACAAGGCGATGAGAATCATCAGTGCGGAGATTCCGCCCAACACGCTGAGCATGAGTTGGATCTGCGCTTCTTCCTGCTCGAAAAGTGCGATGTCCTCCTCAGCGCCTTTGACTTTGGAGTCGACCAAAGAGCCGATTGCGGTGGATAGAGTATCGATCGCCGGATACATTTCCGAAGTTCTGAACTGCTCCAATGCGACCAAGTCTTGAGCCTGAAGTATGGACTCAAGATGGGCCACTGCCGCGTCGGCCTTGATCATCTCCGCTTCGGCAGTAGCGATCAGTTCGGCATCGCCGGGCTCAGGATCGTCACTAAATGCAATCCTGAAGTCCTTCCAGGACTCGCGCAGCGCGCTCTTTGCGGCATCGACGCTGCCAGCAGCAGCAGACCAGCTCACGGCTCCGAAGCCAAGCTTGTGAGTCGTGTCGACGATATTGACCGCATACATGTCGGCGACAATCTTCAGGTCTCCGATGGGGAGAATGTGGCGAGTAACCAGATTGTTGGCTACTTCCGAGCCTCTCGCCGTGCCGTACCAACCTCCTGCGCCTACCGCAGCAAGCGCGACACCCAAGGCTAGGATGCAACCGACTAGACGCGTGCGAATGCTGATCGACACTGGAACCTCCGGCCATACGGACAAGCGACAAGCCGCCGCTTTCAATCTGCAATTTTCGAGACTTGAAGCGGGATGACTTGCCGGGCGGGGTTGCGGGACAATCGAACCCGCATACTCACCGGCACGCCTTCAGACTAGTTCGCCCGCCAAGGCCCTTCGTGTGACGCAGAAAGCCGTCCGCATGGTTTCACGAGTGTTACTTGCAAGCGACCCGTGCACCCATTTTGGGTGTGCATCCGTCGGCATGGGGGCGCGCCAAACCATTTAGCTTCGCTTGATCGTCTTGCGCTCGAATCGATCGATTTTCCCGATCCTCAACAGCTCCTCGCGGGCCCTCTTGGAATCGCGTGTGTGTGCGAACGCGCGGCTTGCTGCTGCAAGGTGGTCGGGACGCTCGCACCTCTTTGAAAAGCTGCTCGGAACCACGTCACGCTTGTGTGACGCGCCCTGGAGACGCCAGCTTGCAATCAGCCCAATCGGCGGCCGGTCACATATCCAGAAGGACGCGCAGACCTGCCACAACCGCATCATCGACATTGCGATCGGCCCCGGGTCTCCTGATCCATTGGAGATCGGGTTGAACGGTCAGGTTAGGCAGCAGCTTGTCGGAGTAGGTCAGCTCAATCTGAGTTTCCGCACTGGCCAGCGAAAGGCCGAGGTCGGCCTGGTTTCTTCTGTATCCATCGGACAGGACGCCCTGATTGACGCCTAGCGACAGTGCTCCGTCAGCCCGTCCCGCGAAGGGGCGTTTCACCAGGACACCGGCCTGCCACCCGCCAGAAAAGGCTGTTGTCTGGCCTTCAGAGAGTCCCGCCCGGAAAAAGGCGCTGGACGACCACGCGTCAGCGGAACCCATAAGCGGGTGCTCAAACACAAGATAGATGCCTTGTGCGATCCGTTGGACTGGCGCCCCAAATGCATCAATCTCTCGGATATCGTCCTGCTTCTGCGTGTATCGCCACACGCCGACTGCAAGCTTGCGATCCGCCTCAACGCCGGCTTCTGCAATCGCGAGTCCCCCGTCATCGAACGAAGTGTCCACGCCGCCCGGATCTCCCAGCACGCCTGAATGTGCGTTCACAAACGCACTGCGCACGAACAGCCCATCGCCGAACCGACTGTCGAACCGAACGCCCAGCGCCGTCGAAGGAAAAATCGAAGGTCCGTTCGGCCCGGTCGCTGCGATTTCGGAGCCGATGCCAAACGCGGGCGCCAGTAAGTATCCCGCCGAATCGTTGGCGTAGAATTCGCTGTTGAGATCATACAGGCCGACGCGCACACTGGAAGAAGTCCCTAAGTCCTGCTGCAGCCATGCTTCGAACAGCCGCAATCGCTGGCTCGAAACTTCGATGTTGTCGACGCCCTGGAGCGACCCCGCGTCGTCATTGGGCATCGAACCGGAATTGTTGAGCACATCCATGTGAAAAGTGGCGCCACGCCAGTCAATGACTTGCTCAAGATCAGCGTCAATGACGAGATTGAGGTTGTCCAAGAAGCGGCCACGCTGCGCGAGACCGCCGTCAATCACCCCAATCAGGTCAACCGCATAGGAAAGGGACGCCTGTATTGGCGCGGACGATTCTTCGGCCTGTTGCGCGGTCGCGGCGCCAGCCCCGGCAATCGAAAGGACGGCCATTCCTGCTACTGCTTTGAGCACGCTGATACTCCCAGTGCGATCTGAGACGAAACCGACGGCACGAGATCGCGGTTGCGGTCGCACACTTGCTGAATCGCAGGTCACTCAGTGACGCGCGAACGTTGTTTTTTCGGCGTCATTCAACGAATGACGTTGCAACATTGATCACAACGATTTCCGATCCATGAATTATCACTGCGCGCTCAGCCCGCACGCCGTTCAGCCGGCACCCATACTGGGTGTGCCTCTGCCGGAATAATGCGTTGCGCTGACGCTCCAGTCAGGGGCCACCCATCCCTTAAAATGAACTTGTCGGCGCTCGCGTTGCATCTACATCGACAGCTGACCCGCCGTCTGCCTGCGCCCGAGACCCCGTGAAGTCGACCGGCCGCGCAGATATCACAGTCTGCGCGCTCTATCATCAGGTGTCAGTCCAGGCCTTCCTGTGGAAATTCCATGCGGTAGAGACGATGGTGTCGATATCGGAGAGGCGCAGCGTCCAGCCGAGTTCGCCTCGGGCTTTTGTGGCGTCCGCATAAAGCGCAATTGCATCGCCAGTGCGGCGCGGCGCAATCGTGACAGGGACCGGACGGCTCGTGGCGCGCTCGACCGCTTTCAGAACCTCGAGGACCGTGCGGCCCTCTCCAGCGCCGAGGTTGAGCTGCAGATTGCCGCCGCCGGCTGCGAGCCTATCGGCCGCGAGGATGTGCGCCTGGGCCAGATCCGCGACGTGGATGAAGTCACGAACGCAGGTGCCGTCTCGCGTCGGATAGTCAGCCCCGAACAGCTTCATCGGCCCGCCCATGCCGATTGCCGCCTTGATCGCGTTGGGGATCAAATGGGTTTCCGGCTCGTGCTCCTCGCCGATCTCGCCGTCCGGGTCTGCGCCCGCGGCGTTGAAATAACGCAGCGCAGCGAAGCTGAGCCCATGGGCGCGGGAAATGTCTTCGAGCATTTGCTCGGTCATCGCCTTGGAGCGGCCGTAGACGGAGACGGGGCGTTTCGGCAGGTCCTCGGTCAACGGCAAGCGCTCGGGCTCGCCGTAAATCGCGCAGGTCGAAGAGAACACCAGCGATTTGACGCCTTCCTCCAGCATGACGCGGACGAGATTCAGCGTGCCGACGACATTGTTGTCATAGAAATCGAGTGGTGCGCGCTCGCCCTCGCCAACCTCGATGCGGGCGGCGAACTGCATTACGGCGTCGGGACGGTATTCGCGGATGACGGCGCGCAGCGTCTCGACGTTTCGGACATCACCTCTAACCAAAGGGCCCCAGCGAACGGCGTGTTCATGTCCCGAACTGAGATCGTCGAGCACGATTGGCTCGCGCCCGGCCAGGTGCAGGGCCTTGGCCGCGTGAGAGCCAATATAACCGGCCCCGCCTGCGATCAGGATACGTTTCACGACCTCAATCCCTTGATGGAAACTGCAGCGAAAAGACACGCGCTCGGGATCATCTCTCGGTTTGGCAAAGTACACAAACCTGCCCTCCCCGCCCCTGAAGGGCCGCGGTCCGGCGACATCGAGTTTTCGAATACGCGCGGGTCGGTGGTCCGGTCAGACCAGCAGCTTCTCGACGTGTAGCGCATCGAGGACGATCGGGCTGTGGTCAAAAACGTCCAAAGGCTGATGTCTCCCTTTTCAAAAGCCGGCCGAAGGGCGGACGCTCTGCGGTTCACCGAGATTGGCTTAGGCTTGACTGAAGCCGGAGGCGACTTTCTCCAGAAAGGCCGCGCATTACGTATCTATATCGGGGGAATGACGATCGCGATGATCATCGGCGCCGTAAAGGGAGGGGTTGCGCCATGCCGGCGCAGATCTCGCGGAGCAAACAAGACCCAGCGGCTGCCGACCCGGCAGGCTTGAAGGATCGGCGCACATATAGTTGGGCCGGTATTGCGCGAGTTTGGCGAATAGTTTATTGTAATATCCGTCAATAGAAGACTGATACGCCGGGCCAGCGATGCGCCTTGGGTCGTGGTTGGGCCGGGAGGGACGTGATGGATCTGGGTCTCGACGGAAAACGCGTCTTGATCACGGGCGGAACGCGCGGCATAGGGCGCGCCATCGCCGAGCGGCTTGCGTTGGAGGGAGCCAGCGTCGCCCTGTGCGCAAGGACGCCAGGAGCAGTCGCCGACGCTGTTGCCAGTCTTAAGTCGCATGGCGTACGCGCATTCGGCGCCGCGCTAGACGTTCGAGACGGCCAGGCCTTCACCTCATGGTTCAGCGAAGCTGTAGCCGAGCTGGGCGGGCTCGACATCGTGGTGAGCAATGTATCGACCCGGCCTACCCAGCAGGGCGAGGATGCGTGGCGGGAAGCTTTTGAGACGGATTTTCTCCAACACGTGCGCATGTCAAACCTTGCTCTGCCCCACCTTGCGCAGGGCCGGGATCCGACGCTTCTGTTTGTCTCCTCCATCGCTTCAATTCTCACTACGCTGCCGCCAGGAGAAGATGGTTACGGCACAATGAAGGCGGCGCTCATTTCGCTGACCGGTCAGCTTGCCGCCAAGTTTGGCTCCAAGGGCATTAGGGTCAATGCGGTTTCCCCGGGACCCATCCTCTTTCCCGGCGGCGTCTGGGAACAGATCCGCGCTGCGAATCCGCAACTGTTTGAGCGAGCAGCTCAACTCAGCGCTCTTGGACGCCACGGAAAGCCGGAGGAAGTCGCCGACGCCGTAGCGTTTCTGGTGAGCCCCCGCGCAAGTTACATAACGGGCGCCAATCTCCGCATTGACGGCGCCGCGGTAAAGTCGGTGAACTATTGAGGCCGCGGCCGAACGGCGAGGACGCGCCGCCGGCGAGCGCCTTGCCGACACGGTCGAAAGTTCGTGCGGGGCTTTCCGCGCGAACCTGGTTAGAGCTAGTCGACTAAGTTGCTTGATCCGGGATGTCGCTGAAGGGGTGAGGCTTGCAGAACAGTGTCGTACAGTGGGCTGTCTTCATCGGCCTCACGATCGCAATGGCCCTTGCGACGGCCTGGCAGGTGCGCCGCATGGGCGGGCGCTCGACTGACTCAAACCGCGAATTCTTTCTTGCGGGAGGGAACCTGACCTGGCCATTCGTGGCTGGCTCGATAACGCTCACCAATCTCTCGACGGATCAGCTGGTGGGCATGAACGGCAACCAGATGTTGCTGCTGGCCTGGTGGGAGCTGTCGGCGGTCGCCGGCCTCCTGATGCTCTGCTTCATCTTTCTGCCAATCTACTACCGCAATAACTGCACCACCACCACGGAGCTTCTCGAGCGGAAATACGGCTCGAAATATCTCCGCGCTAGCGTTTCGATCCTGTTTCTACTCGGCAACGTGTTCATTTACCTGCCGATCATGCTCTACACGAGCTCGCTGTTCCTGAAGACGCTGTTCGGCATTGACGTCCCCCTCGTGGTCATAGCGGCGGTTCTCGCGGTTGTCGGCGCTGCCTATGCGATTTCAGGCGGCCTGCGAGCAGTTGCTGTCTACGACACCATTTCCGGCATTGGCGTTCTCGGGTTGGCAGCATTGGTCGTGGTGCTCGCGCTCGTCGCCATCAATTTTGATTTCTCCGGAATTCCGATGGAGCGCCTTTCCATGATCGGCGGAGAGAGCTCTCCCATTCCGTGGCCGACACTGCTTACCGGCATGATCTTCATCCAGATGTTTTACTGGAGCACCAACCAAACGATCACCCAGCGCGCCATGGCGGCCCCTACCCTTCGCGAAGGTCAGAAAGGGGTGCTGGCGGCGACCGTGATCCGCATCATCTTTATTCCCGCTATTGTTGTTGTGCCTGGCGTCGTTGCCTTCAAGCTTCTGGGACCGCTTGGCGACCAAGCGTACAGCCGCATCGTCGATACGGTGCTTCCAAGCTGGCTATCCGGCGCCTTTGCCGCTTTCATGGCGGCAGCCGTCTTGACGAGCTACACATCGGTCCTCAATTCCTCAGTCACGCTTTACGTTTGCGACCTGCACGAGAAATTCCTCAAATCGGAGCCAAATGTGGCGCGGCTCAACACCGTGATCTCGCTCGTCTTCATGGCGCTGTCGATAATGCTGGTGCCGGTCTACTCGGGCGCCGCCTCGATCATCAATCTTGTCCAACAGCTCAACGGTCTGTTGTCCATGCCGATTCTTTCCGCCTTTATCCTCGGATTGGCTTTCGGCAATGTGGATGCGCGCTCGGCGATGGCTGCTTTGGCCTTCGGCACCGGTCTGTATGCGTACTTCACATTTGTCTGGACGCCGATCCACTATATCCACCTGATGGTCATCACCCTCTTCGCCTGCATTGCCTTCGGCCTGCTGGTGAACGCGGTGATCTTCCGGCGTATTGCGACCCTGCCGATTCTGGTTCGCAAGCTCGCCGCAGCCGGCTAGCCGGTTGCGCGATCAGCGGGTGGCGCAATCTCAAGACGAAGTGTCACGATATGGCGCGCGCCGCCCTCCAGAACTTTCAGGCCGCTGGCCGGAGAATCGCGATTCAAGGCGTCCGGCATCGCGCTTTGCGGCTCTATGCAGAAATAGCCGGTCTCTATCGGCGAATAGATCTGCAGATGGCGCAACGCGGGCTCGGTGCGCACTGTCAGGGAATGCGTCGGCCAATCAATGATGGCGACGCCATCCCAGCCGATGAAGCAGTTGTCGAGAGGCTCATGTTCAATTGAGAGGCCGGAACGCAATCGCGCGGCAACGCCTTCAAGACCTGCGGACATGGGAAGCCCGCTGGCGTCGGTGACCCAAGCGGCTGAGGTCGCGGCGCGCACCACCGCGGCCCCGGCCGGAAAATAGGGGTGAAAGCCCATGGCGGCGGGCATCGGCTCTGGTCCGAGATTCTTGAGCGTTGCTTCGATCGCTAGCTGGGTCGACGTCAAACTGAAACGGCGCTCGAAACTGAATGGGAATGGCCAGCCCTTCCCGCCATCCCAGGCCATGCCGAGTATCGTCTCATTGTCGCTTCCGCCGAGGACCGACCAGGGCATTCGCCAGCACACGCCGTGAAGACCAAGCGGATCGTCGCCCGGCCCATCGGCCACACTGATCTCGCGCCCGCGCCAGAAAAACCGTCCCTTCGCGATTCGATTGACCCATGGGGCCATTGGAAACTCGCCGAGATCTAGAGGATCAGCGCGGCTGCGCGGGCCCGGACGCCTGCGACGAAAAATCTCTTGGCCGGCAAGAATAAGCCGTTCGATGCCTCCCCCCACTCCGGGGGCAAGCGTCACGATTGAATTCCCCGCCTTGAGCGTCACGCGATTCATTGAAGCCTCGACGTTGTCCGACCGATCCTCCAGACTATGAGTGTACGAGGAGTTTGCATGCAGCGCTACGAACGCATCGATGGAGGCCGGACGACCTTCGCAATCGTCGCGGACGAAACGGGCGCGCCACGGCTCCTGCACTTCGGTCCGCGGCTATCGGACGGCATTGATCTTCGCGAGATTGAAGCCGCCGTGCAGAACGGCCCGAGAGAATCAACCCCTGACGCTCCCGTTCCAGCTTCGCTGTACCCGGCGGGCGGGATGGGCTGGTTCGGCGAGCCAGCTGTGTGCGGCGCCCATGATGATGCGGATGGCGCACTTTCCTGGTCGTCATCAACGATTGAGCGAGATGGCGACGCCATTGCCGTCATGCTGTTCGATCAGCGCACACAGCTGCGTGTGCGTCTTACCTACGCGATGGACGGCATCACAGGCGTGCTCGCATGCAAAGCAGCGCTGCACAACGATGGCCGAACGGCGTTTCGCGTTCAGCAAGCTGCCTCGCTTTGTCTGCCGCTGCCCTCCTGGGCTAGCGAGATCCTGGCGCTGGCGGGCGATTGGTCGCGTGAAGGGCGGCCGGCTCGATTTTCCTTGGCGTCAGGTTCTTGGTCGCAGACGAACCGGACAGGGCGGACAGGCTTTGGAGGATCTACTTTCGTGGTTCTGGAATCGTCCGCCGAAGACCAGACTGGCCGTGTGCTCGCGATGCACTTGGCATGGAGCGGGGACCATCGTCTGATGGTTGAAACGCTGCCGAGCGGTCAGCGCATGGCTATCGCCGGCATTCTCCTTGCTCCCGGAGAGATTGTGCTGGCGCCGGGGACATCTTTCGAGACGCCTACCGCTTATGCCTGCTTTTCTGGCGACGGCCTGAACGGCATATCGGAAGCCTTTCATCCTTTTGTACGCGCCAACGTATTGCCGCCGCGAACGGACAGCGTTCGTCGCGTTCATTTCAACTCCTGGGAAGCCGCCTATTTCTCGTTCGACGAAACCTCGCTCAAAGACCTCGCGAGCGCAGCCGCAGACATTGGCGCAGAGCGCTTCGTGCTTGATGATGGGTGGTTTGCGGGTCGGCGCGATGACACGTCCTCTCTTGGCGACTGGCGCGTCGATCGCCAACGCTTCGCCAATGGCCTCACCCCGCTGATCAAACATGTGCACGGGCTTGGCATGGATTTCGGCCTCTGGATTGAGCCCGAGATGGTAAGCCCCAACAGCGACCTCTACCGCCAGCACCCTGACTGGTGCGTGCACGCCCCCGGCGCCGCAAGACCGACAATGCGGAACCAGTTGTGGCTAGACATGTCGCGGGACGATGTACGCGACCACCTATTCGGACAGATCAACACGCTGCTGTCCGAATATGACATTGCCTATCTGAAATGGGACTGCAATCGCTTCCAGTTTCCCGCCACGAGCCGCGGAGCGCCCGCCAGCAGCCGCATTGTGCGCGGCGCCTACGCGCTCCTCGACCGCCTTCGCAGCACGCATCCAAAGGTCGAGATTGAATCGTGTGCAAGCGGCGGCGCCCGAATGGACCTGGAGATAATGAAGCGTGTGACGCGCGTCTGGCCGAGCGACACGACTGATGCGATCGAGCGCATAAGGATCCAGCGCTGGGCCAGTCTCATCCTGCCGCTTGAGACGATTGGCGCGCATGTTGGACCGAGCCCAAACCCGATCACCGGCAGAGCGCTGCCGATGGCGTTCCGCGGCAGAGTGGCGATGTTTGGGCATTTCGGAGTTGAGATGGATCCACGTCAACTCAACACGAGCGATCGCGACACGCTTGTCGCGCATATTGCTCTCTACAAGCGGCATCGGAGCTTGGTTCATCACGGCCGACAGCTGCGATGGCGAACAGACGATGGAGCTGAGGCCAATATCTGCGTTTCAGAATCGGCCGACGAAGCCTTGGCATGTGTCTGCCGGATTGATGCGGCGGATCATCCCGAGACTGCGCCCGTTCGCATTCCTGGCCTCGATCGCGCAGCAAGCTATCGCATCACCCTGCCCGTCCCATGGCCGGAGGTCGCGCAGCGCCGCCTGCATGACCCCGCCGCCTGGCGACGGGGCCGAACGATGTCCGCACAAATCCTTCAGGAGGTAGGCCTTAGGCTGCCTCTCGCTGACCCACATACGGCGTGGCTGATTCACTTCGAGCGAATCTGACGCTTAACTCTCCAGCCAGGCCGCCACCCCTGCCGGAGGAAGCAGGCGGTCGCCCAGAATGAAGTCTGCCGACGCCATGCCGGGCATAAACGACGAGAGGTCGATCGACTCGGGACCGTAGTTGATCGCGAAAAGGACTTCACCCCGTCTCCTGATCCTGACGTCGTCGGGAAGGTTGAGTGAAACGAGCCCAGCGCTTTTCGCGGCCGCCGCGACCACTGCGTCCATCAGCTCACGGCTTGGCCAGACCCCCAGATACTGCAGCGCACCCTTGCGATACCAGATGCCCTGCCCCGACGCGGTCCTGGCGAGCGGCGGCAACTCCGTTTCAATGTGCTCCAGCCATTTCGAAACGCCGAAATCGCCCGGCTCGATCCAGCCTGGCCTAAGACTCTCGACGCGCGTAACGCGAATCGGCAGCAGCCTGCGGAGCGGCCCCGGCGGAAGACCTTCTGAAATCTGCAGGTCACGCGTCTTGGATCCGGTGCGCGGCCCAATCACGATTTCGGCTTTGCACGCCGTGAGTCTGTCAACAGCGGCTTCATCCAGGACTGGAAGGCTCGGCGCGACCACAAGGCGATATCCGTCGAGCGACGCATCGGGCGCTACAATGTCGACATTGAAACCCTGGCGGCGCAGCGCCGAGTAGAATTCGAGCGCCAAATGGAAGTAGTCAAAGTCTGCGCCCTGCGGCTGGATATCGAGAAGCCACTTAGCGGCATAGTCAAAGACGAGAGCCACAGGCGATTGTCGGGTAGCAGCATCCTTGAGCCTCGCCAGCTCCTCCGCGACCTGACGCACTTCGACGGCGGCGGCCGCTTCTCTGTCGTCGGGGGTATGGAGGCCGGCATGCATCTGCTCTTGCGCGAAAGGCGCCTGGCGCCAGCGAAAATAGGAGACGACCTCAGCGCCATGCGCGAAGGCCTCCCACGTCCATGCGCGAACCATTCCGGTCAAAGGCGCCGGGTTCCATGGCGCCCAGTTCACCGGACCGGGCTGCTGTTCCATGACCCACCACCGCCCGCGGCCCACTCCACGATAAAGATCGTGATGGAAGGCGGTGAAATCGGGGTGGCCCTGCCGTTGAAAGCGCTCCTTGACGGCGGCTGGCCAGGGGCCCTGCTCCAGGAAGCCGAGCGGGTAGGAATCCCAGGACGCCGCATCGAGATCTTTCGCCACCTCGAAATGATCGAAGGCGGTTGAGGCGCCCATGAAGTTGTGAAGGATGTCTCTGCCTGGAGAGAGCTCGCGAAGGATTTCGGTCTGCGCGCGATTGAAGCGGACAACTTCGTCAGAGCTGAATCTTCGATAATCGAGACGGTGGGACGGGTTGGCCTCCGTGACGGCCTGAAACGGCGGGTCCACCTCCTCGAAAGAGCGATACTCCTGGCTCCAGAAAACCGCGCCCCAGGCGCGGTTGAGCTCGGGCACGGCTCCGTATCGATCCTTCAGCCAGATTCGAAAGGCTAGCCTTGCATTCTGCGAATAGGACAGCGCTGTATCGTGGCAATCATATTCGTTGTCTGTCTGCCAGGCAGCAACCGCCGGATGCTTGCCGTAGCGTTCTGCCACGGCGCGTGTGATGCGCGCGGATTCATGTCGGTAGCTCGTGCTGGAAAAGCAGTAGTGCCTGCGCGAGCCGAAGCGCCGCAGCGCGCCGCGAGCGTCCACTGCGAGCATGTCCGGGTTCGCATCCACGAGCCACTTTGGCGGCGTCGCGGTTGGCGTGCACATTACGACCTTCAGCCCGGCGGCGCCGAGCGTGTCGAGGGCGCGATCAAGCCATGACCATTCAAAGCAGCCGGGGTTTGGCTCGATCCGGCTCCACGCGAATTCGCCAACGCGCACCCACGCGATTCCCAGCGACGTCATTCTCCGCGCGTCGTCGGCCCACATCGCTTCAGGCCAGTGCTCCGGGTAGTAGCAGACTCCCAGTTTCATCGCCTTGCACCTTTCACGAACACGCCATTACGTACTAGTTCAGACTGCAGGTTAGCGCCAACTCAAGCGTGGGCGCAGCGGGATCAGATTTAGCCATGCCGATTGGGCAAGTCGTCGTCGGGGAATTCCGCGGCCGTTTTGGCGGCCGGCCTCGCCTGTTCAGCGCTCCGGGCCGTATCAACATCATTGGCGAGCATACCGACTACTCTGAGGGGTTCGTAATGCCGGCGGCGATTGATCGCAGTTGCGTTGTCGCGATCGCGCCCAATGGTCGGGACGAGCTGCGAGTCGTGAGCCTGAACAGACAGGAAGAGGCGATGATCGACGGCTCCTTCAGGCGGACCGGCACGTGGATTGACTATGTCGCCGGCGTCCGGGCCGCTCTGGGCGATGCGGGCGTCGAGGTCCCGGGCTGCGACCTGGTCATCAGCGGAAATGTCCCTGAAGGGGCGGGCGTCAGCTCGTCCGCAGCGCTGGAAGTGTCGGCCATGATCGCGATGCTTGCGTGCGCAGGAGTGGCCGCCAGCCCTGTCGATGTCGCCCTCTGGGCTCAATCGGCGGAAGTTAAGTATGTCGGCATGCCCTGCGGCGTCATGGATCAGTTCATCTCCGCAAACGGCATGGCGGGGCATGCCCTGGTTGTGGACTGCAGGTCGCTGTCGTTTGAGCCGGCGCGATTGCCGGATGATGTCGCCTTCGTCGTGATCGACAGCCAGGTGCGCCACCGGCTTGTAGACGGCGGGTACGCCGCGCGACGCGCCGATTGTGAGGCGGCGGCCGGGAGACTTGGGATCCGCGTGCTCCGGGACGCACGGCTCGACATGCTTGATCGGGAGGTTTTGCCGGAAAGACTCCTGCGCCGGGCACGCCACGTAGTCAGCGAGAACCTGCGAGTTGGGCAGACAGCGCAGGCGCTTGCAGATCGCAACATCGCAAAGGTTGGAGAGTTGATGAATGCGTCACATGCAAGCCTGCGCGACAATTTCGATGTGACCTGCGCAGAGACGAATCAGCTCGCCGCGATAGCTGCCGACACGCATGGCGTCCATGGCGCAAGACAGATGGGCGGCGGGTTTGGCGGGGCGGTGCTGGCGCTGGTGAATGCGAGCGATACGGACGCGGCGTCCGCCCGGATCATCGCAGCCTACCGGGCGCAGACCGGGATCGAGACGACAGCATTCGTCTGCCGGATCGGCGACGGCGCCCGAGAGATAACGCCATGACACCCGGCGCACACAAACGGCTGAATCTTCTCACAGGCGATTGGGTGCTGGTCTCGCCACACCGGCTCATGCGTCCCTGGCAGGGCGCCGTTTCGACTCCGGCGCCGCCGCCCTCCATCGCCCACGATCGGGATTGTTACCTTTGCGCCGGCAACCTCCGATCGGGCGGGCAGCGCAATCCCGCCTACACGGGCGTCTATGTTTTCGACAATGATTTCCCGGCTTTGCTGGCTCGATCCAGCGCGCCCGACGCTGATGACGTCCTGGTCGCGCAACCGGAGACCGGCGTCTGCCGGGTTGTTTGCTACTCCCCCGATCACAGCCGCTCAATATCGGCCATGACGGTTGGTCAGATTGTGGATGTCGTCGAGGCCTGGCGTTCGCAATCTGCTGAGCTGGCAGCGCTGCCTGACATTGGGGCGGTCACCATCTTCGAAAATCGCGGCGAGATGATGGGCGCAAGCAACCCTCATCCTCACGGTCAGATCTGGGCAACGCATTCCGCGCCCAATGAGCTCTCTCGCGAAGCTAGGCGCCAGGCCGACTGGCTTGCGTCGCGCGGCCGGCCTTTGCTGATCGAATACCTGGAGCGCGAACTGGCTGCGGGCGTACGCATTGTTTGCGCCAACGAGCATTTCGTGGTGGTCGCGCCTTTCTGGGCGGCGTGGCCATTTGAGACGCTGTTGCTGCCGCGGCGCGCTGTCGCCGACATGCCGTCGCTGATTCCAGAGGAGCAACACGCTCTGGCGGAGATACTGTCGGAGCTCACGCGCCTGTATGATGCGGTTTTTGATACGCCTTTCCCGTATACGATGGGATGGCACCAAAAGCCGCCTCTCGCGTCGGCGAAGACGGGCTTCGTTCTGCACGCTCATTTCTACCCGCCTCTTCTGCGCTCCGCCTCCGTGCGCAAGTTCATGGTTGGCTTCGAAATGCTTGGAATGCCGCAGCGGGACCTGACGCCAGAAGATGCAGCCGCCCGGCTACGCGAGGCGAAATCGCGCATTCGCTAGCCTGCAGGCGACGACGTCGTCGAATAGGGCTTGGCGTCCGAGGCGCGAAAGTGACTCGACAGGCGCGGCGCGTCTGAACAGGGCAAGACCATTCATCGGCCAACACAGTCTGCGGCTGCGACGACCTCTGCAGCGCGCCGCCACACCTGTGTCTGGCAAAAGACGCCCAAGGCGCACCCTTTTAGTTCGAGCAACCCGTCCCTGAGCTTGATCGCACCGACATAGGTCCGGCCGTCGTCCGGATTGTAGAGGGCGCCATCGCTCCACACGCCCGGCGCCGTCTGGCGAAGTCCGCGGACAATCTCGATGCCGACCAGCGTCCGCGAGCGGAGCGACTGGTCGGGATTGCGCTTGTCCGTGCGGGTACGCTTCGAGGCATCAGCCTCCTCCCAGAGCCAGAGGATGCGCCCGCACAGCGTGTCCTTTCCATCTGTGCATGGCGCGAACTCAACGATCGAACCGAACCCTGGCGTCGCCCAGCGGCCGCCGATGTCGAGGCTTGTCTGCGCCTCTGACGGCCGGGTCATGACGCCAGTAGCGGCGACTGCAAGGATCGCAAGAGACGCCGCCTTCACAGCCCCCGACGCGACCCCTTTGTTCCCCTGCTTGCGTGCGGCGACGCTGGCAAAGCGCGCGTGGTAGTCAGGGTGCTCGGTCCCCATCACCTTGTCCCACCAGGTGAAATAGAGGCCGTAATTCCATCCTGCTTCGGCGTGATGGAGATCGTGGTGGGTGGTGGTGGTGAGAAACCCGATCATCGGCCGGCCGTTACGATTTGCGGGCATCAGCTCGTAACCCGAATGACCAAGTGTGTTGCGTACGATCTGGTGCAGCATGAACAGGCCTACCGTCGTCCATGGCGTCGGGACGAGAATCATCCACAAGGGAACGAAGCTGGCCAGCACCGCCGCTTCGGCGAGGTCGAAACTGTAGGCCGTGAAGGGCGAGGGATTGTGGCTGCGGTGATGGCGTCGGTGCATTCGACGGAACAGCCGCGGATCGTGCATCAGCCGATGGGTCCAGTAGAAATAGGCGTCGTGCGCAATCACCATGAGGACAAAACTGACTATCGCCCATGACGCGCCCCGCTGAGCGGCCAATGCCGGGCCCGGGAGCAGGCCGGCGCCCTCAAGCAGGAACATGGAAACGCCGATCGTAGAGAAGATCGCGATGGACCGAATCGAAACCAGGAACTCGACGACGAGCTGGCGGGCTGGCGGCGTTTCCTCCCTGATCTTTCGGCCTTTCAGGACGCCCTTCAGGACAATCCACAACACCAGCCAGACAGCGACCGCGAAGATAACGTAACGAGCGACATCAACGCCCATGTTCTCCGCCCACTGACCCGCGACGCCTTGAGCCCATTCCGACATGATCTGCCTCCATTGCTTCGGCAGGTCAGCAATGCAGGCAACCCGGCCCAGGCGTCTCGCCAGGACCTGAAAAGACTGGGCGTTTTTTAGATTCAGAGAGGCTTTTCCGGTTTCGGCGAGCCTTGCTCCAGCGCCTGCTTGCGCCACTCGGTTGGCGAAAGGCCAGTCGCCTCCCGGAATGCCCGGTTGAACGGGCCGAGCGAGCCAAAGCCGAGGTCGAACGCTATCGAGGAGACGGTCTTCCGGGCTTCACCAGGATCGGCAAACAGGCGTTTTGCCTCCTCGATGCGGTGGGCGTTTATGAAGGCGGCGAAGTTCCGGTAGCCGAGCTGGCCGTTGATCAGCCGCCGCAGCCGGTGCTCGGGCGCACCTAGCTGCGCCGCAAGCGCCCCGATTGTGAGCCCTTCCTGAGTCCACAATCGATTGCTGGTCATAAGCGTGGTCAGCCGGGCGATTTCAGCCTTGTCCGCGGCGCCTATGCCTGGCTCGTCGGCGACCGCCTTCACTTTATCACCCGAGACGCCGAACAGCACGGCGCGGGTCTCAAGCAGCACGATCACTCCCGCCAGGCAGAACGTCGCCAGAGCCGCCGCGCCGGCCAAAGGATACCACGACGCCTGAAACCCGAAGCTTTCGCCGATCTCAAACCCCGACAACGTCACCACAAACAGCGTCACGATGGCGAGGAACGGTCCGCGCGCCCGCCGTCGTGCTTCGACCAAATCGCCTCGCCAGCTGCGCTGGATAATGAACAACGCATGGGCCGCCAGTCCGACCTCCATCAGGTTGTGCACAATCCAGAAGCCCTGCTGGATCGAGAACGGAATGGCCATCGCCAGCATGCCGAACGCTGTGAGAGCCGCGAACGGTACAAAGGCGGCGAGCGTCAACGGCCGGTCCTCGAACAGCGCTCGCACCAGCAGCCAGAAAGCGCCAACGCCGCCCAGCGAGAAGAAATGGACAAGAAGCTGAGCCGGTCCGGCGATGGCGCGGGTCGTGCCAGAGGAGTTGACTACATAAGCCATCACGCTCACGCAGAAGAGGACCCCGCCAACGCGCACCGCTGTACTTGCGGCGCTGCGCCCAAAACTCGACGCGGTCGCAGCGAGCGCGCCTAGCGCTGTGCCGCGAAGCAGAACTTCGAGAACTGCGATATGGTCTGTCATGCCAAAGACCTAGCGCGCCGCCTATGCTCGCGCCAGACGCACGCAATGCCGCTCGTTCGGATGGATGGCCCGAGAGGGAGCTGGCCGATTGAGCCGACCGGGCCGCGGGCTGCACCAAGAATATCGGCCTCAAGCAGCAGCGGTCGCAACCTCGCACGCATTGAAGGCGCGCAGCCGGAAGACCTGAAGGGGTAGCTGACTGATCAGGCCGACAAGCCCCCCGCAGGCGGATGATCCTGACCCCGCACATCACCACTCTCGTCACGGGCTGCGCGCCAAGGGATAGCGCCACAAGGCAAACCAACGCCTTCCTGCCGCGACGCGGCGAGTGCTTCCGGCGCTGGACCGGCAACGCGCCATCCCTGAAGCAATCGGCAAAGCGCAGCCACAACCAACAGCCTCAGAAGCGTCGAAGCGATGATCCCGCCAATCACAACAGTCGCGGAGGGCTTTGTGCTTCGGTTCCTGCATGGACTCTGAACGTCATCGGAATGAAGCCGAGACTTGCCACCCGCCACACTGACGCTTTGAGGATGCTAGTGGGAGAGCAGGAGTGGGACTTTGGGGCTATTCAGCACATGCTCGGTCGCGCCGCCGAGAATGAATTCCCGCATCCTTGACCGGCCATAGGCGCCCATCACGAGCATGTCGGCGCCGACGTCGCGTACAAAGTCGTCCAGCACCTTGCCAATTGACTGACGCTCAGCGTCCTTTTGCTCCGCAACCGCCGCTACGCCGTGGGCCTGCAAGTGACGCACGGCGTCTGCGCCTATTCCGGCCGTGGCCTCGGGCTTTTCCTTGAGAGCCGTAAACACCAGAACCTTCTTCGCCTTGAGCAGCACGGGCATGGCGTCGGCCATCGCCCGCGCCGCACAGCGGCTGCCGTCCCAAGCGAGGACGACGGTGTTCAGGCCTGCCTCGGGAAGATCCGCGACACCCGGCCAGAACACGACCGCGGGTCGGCCGGAGTCGAAAATCACCGCTTCCGCGACCGAACGCTGCCCATCCAGCCGGTCGGCGACAGGCACCATACACAGATCGCGCGTTCGGGCACGTTGCGCCACATGCTCCCCGACCAGATGGAGGTTTGCCCGCTCGAGCAGCGTATCGCCCGGCATGCCGGATTCCTTGGCTCGGGCCGAAAAGTGCGCAAGGGCGCGCTTGCAAGCCTGAAGGCTCTTGCCCTCTTCCTCGGCTTCAAGACGGCTCAGGCCGATAAGATAGTCGGCCACCTTGTTGCGCGGGACGCGGATGTCGATGTGAACGGCGAGCGCGGTTACAAAGCCGTTGAGGCTGGCGCCGAAGGCGACGGCCTGGTCGATCGCCGCTGTCGATGTCTCTTCAGGATAGCTGTCCAGGTGCAGCAGAATGTCCGGTCGTTGCATCATCGCCTCCTTGCGCACGCACAATGCTAGGCGAGGAAGGCCGAAGCGCGATTGATCCGGATCAGGCGCTTATTCGGACGGGCCGCTGATTGCACCGATATAAGCGATCAAAGTGTCGGCCGTTCGAACATCGAAATCGAACAGCGGCATGTCGTCATGTCCGACACGCATGCCCTCGATGAAACGATAGGCGAGATTATCTGCTTCGTAGAGTCCCAGCACGTCACGCAGCGGCGGAGCGCCCTCCTTGGGGCTGGCCGACTTGCGGTCGATTGCGTGGCACGAGGCGCATTCGCGCTCCGCGATCTTGCGGCCGCGTTCAACGTCCGCTGGGTTGGGCCGGCCGGTCTTGTCGCCCTTCCACCCGGCTGCAGCAGTTTCGGACTCGACGCGATCGCCGGCTGCGCCTGATCCGCCCATGGCGCAGGCCCCCAAGGCTGCCGCGCACAAGGCGAACATGGCAAACATGCCTGCAGGCGCGGTATGGCCAATCATTGCATACTCCCTAGAATCGCGAGGCTATTGCCGAGCTGGCGAGAGGTCTAGCCGAGTGACTGTTCGGCGCGTCATGATGCTTCCTCTGCCGGAACGAACCGAGCGGGTTTGATCCAGATCATGGAGGCAGCCTCAGGCTCTGCCAGCATATTCATGACGAATGCTTACTGCCCAGGAGGCATGCATAATGCCGAGGCCGCTTCTCTTGGCTGTCGCAATTCTGGGTATGACAGGATGCCAACCCGTTCCCCTTGCACCGTCGATACAAGCAGAGCCTTTGGACTTGGCCGTTCCGATCAACGCCGTGATGGTGGCGCTGGTCGATTTCGCCGCTGACGGTATTTGGCGTCCGGCGGCCTCGGAGACGGGGCTCAGCGACGAACAATGGCTTCTGGCGGAGCAGGACGCGGTCAACCTGATCGCATCCACGACCCTGATCACCATGCCCGGCATTGGGATCAATGATGCGAAATGGGTGAGCGATCCGGACTGGCGCCGCTGGGCGACGGAAATGCGTGCGGTGTCGCTGGAAGCCAAGGCAGCCATTGACCTCAAGGATCAGGAGAGACTCCGTCTTGTCGGCGACCGCCTCGTCGAGCTGTGCCAGGCGTGCCACCAGAAGTTCAAGCCAGGGCTTCCGACGATGGGAATCACGAGATTCCCGATCTATCCGAAACGTGACGGCGCCCTGACGCCGCCATGAGATTGCATTCTCCCGGCGCCAGGGGGGCGGACCGGGAGCGGCGGACGGTTGCGTCTGTCAGACTGCGTCGGGCCGGCGCCGAGCTTTGAAAGCGAGAAAGCCGACCCGGCATTTTTTTGTTATGAGGCAGCGAATGGTGCTTTCAGCCACGGGAAACCCGATATGCGTAACAGTGTTGTTGTCATCGCTTGCCTGTCAGCAGCGGCGTGTGTGTCTCCTCCGGCGCCTGCGCCGGAGGCTGATCCACAAATATCGGAGGGTCGCTTCCTCGTCGATGTGCATTGCGCCGCGTGCCATGCCGTAACGCGGAACGACAGGAGCAAGCATCGTGAGGCGCCTGCCCTACGCACCCTGTCGAAGAACTATCCCGTTGCGGCTCTTGAGGAGTCGCTTGCCGAAGGCATTGTTGTCGGACATCCGGACATGCCCGAATTCCGGTTCCGGCCGGAGGACGTAGCCGCCATCATCGCTTATCTTGAGAGCATCCAGGAGCAGTAGCGCCCAGGAGCGCAATGCTCCGGTCGGGGCGTACGCCATCGCCGCGTCGATCGGCGCTTTCGCGTCGCGCTAGCCAGGCGGCGGGGACGGCTGCTGGATCGTCTTGAGATAGGCGACCAGGTCCGCAGGATGACGGTCGCCAAAATAGAAAGTCGGCATCCGCAGGTGGTTGATGCTGACGGCGTTGTCGAGATCCTGGGCGAGCCGCTCGGGATTGTAGTTTGCAAGGACGTAGCGAAGCGGCGTGGCGGCGGGATTGGGACTGGCGCCGATGGTCTCGATCGAATGACAGCTGGCGCAAAGACGTCCGGCGACATCGCGCCCGATGAGGGGATCACCGACATAGACCGGCTCCGGCGCCGCTGTGCAGCCTGCAAGGCCAAGGATGAGTGCAAAAGCCGTGCAGGCGGCTACCGACGCAGGCGATGAAAGCGTCATTTGCGATCCCGCGTCAGGAGAGCCGCGCCGCCTAGAACCATCATGAACACGACCATTACCGTCACGACGCCTGGCACAACCAATTGTTCAACGCTCATTGCGGATCTCCATCCCTAGCTGATTGCCTGACATGAGGGCAGCCGCATCTGATCGTCGGCGTCGCATGCGTAAGGTTTGCCGGCGACCTTCGCCTGCCAGACCCATTTCGCCTTAAGGAGCTCAGGATTGAGAATTTCGATCCTGTCGTAGTCGGAGCCCGGTACGGCGGATACCGTCGCAGCCTTGAGCGAAGCGTCGATGTCCTCCGGCGTAGGGCCGTTGCAAGCGATCAAGCTGACCGCCGCAGACACCGCACAGAATAGAAGCCGCACCTTTGTCATCGCGCATCTCCCCTTTAGGCCTGCTTCGCTTTCGTCACGCGGTACGGCGTGCGCTGGGTCACGCGGTACGTCAGGGACTGGCCGTCGCTCTCGTGAATGGTAACATAGTCGTCGATTGCGAGCCTGTGCTCGCCGAGCCGGAAGACAGGCTCGTCCTCACCCTCCTCCACCTCATCGTAGTGGAAGAACCAGTGCGAGCCATTGTGTGTCAGCAGACCGTCCGCATCGCGCTCGGCCCCCGGCTTGAAGCGAATGACCGTGCAGGCCTCACGGTTTTCCCGCCACTCGGCAGGATCGAGTCGGTCGGCCGCATCGAGCGGCGCAACCACTACATAGCCCTGCTTTTGGTCTCCCTCTGGAAAGCCCGGATTGCGGGCCAGCCGCATGACGACCTGGTACATGGACATGGGCGCCTCCTCTGTGGAGGCGTCGGTAGCACCCTCAAAGCAGGGAGGGTCTGATCCATGTCAAACCATCAGCCGCGATGCTCGGAGAGTATGTCGGACATGCCAGACAGGCGGGAGATGGCGTGTCGTGAACGGTTCTCGCAGTCCTCACACTTCGATCGCGGACCAGCGGTCTGGCGCGACGGAGCCCGATCCGATAGCGTTGGACAACACTTACTCGCTGCCCGGATCGACCTTGAAAGGCCTCATCTCCGACAACCGCTTCCTGGTCGTGCCGGAGACCATGGTCGATGGCCTGATCGTCATCGATACCGTGGGCGTCATTCAGTACGTGAACCCTGCCTGTCAGACGCTGTTCGGCTATGCGGGCGAAGAACTTCTAGGCAAGAACGTAAAGATGCTGATGCCCTCGCCCTTCCGGGAGGAGCATGACAGCTATCTGGCGCGGCATCGCGAAACCGGGGTCAAGCGGATCATCGGGATCGGCCGCGAACTCAAGGGCATGAGGTCCGACGGAGCCATTTTTCCTATGTACCTGTCGGTCGGACAGGCGCGAACGGGCGACGAAGACATTTTCGTCGGCATCATCTACGACTTGACCGAAAAGAAACGCGCAGAAGAAACCATCCTCCACCATCAGAAGCTGGATGCTATCGGACAGCTTTCGGGCGGCATCGCACACGACTTCAATAACATCCTCAGCGTCATCGGCGGCAATCTGGAGATGATTGCAGCCGTCGATCTGCCGCCTGCGGCCCGGCGAGCGGTGGCCCGGGCCCAGGATGCCGCCCTGCGGGCCGCACGCATCACCCAGCGACTATTGGCATTCGCCCGCAAACAACCGCTCTCCCGGCAGTCCGTGGATATCAACCAGGCGCTCGAGGACATGTCCGACATTCTGCGAAGAGCCATCGGCGAGACTGTCGATGTCCGAATGCATCTCGCCCCTGAGGCGGGCGCCGTCGAAACGGACATCGACCAGTTCGAAACTGCGATCCTGAATCTCGCCGTCAACGCACGCGATGCTATGCCGTCAGGCGGGACGATGGCGATAGAAACCGAGGCCGTGGCGTTCGATGAGGACCCAAGAACCGAGCAGGATACTCCTCGCGGGGAGTATCTGCGAGTTTCAGTTTCCGACACGGGGATCGGCATGACGCCTGAGGTCTGTTCGCGCGCGATCGAACCCTTTTTTACGACCAAGCAAGTCGGAGCCGGCACGGGCCTTGGACTCAGCATGGTCTACGGATTTATGAAGCAGATCGGCGGCCATGCGCGGCTGTACAGCGAAGTCGGCCGCGGCACGCGTGTAAGCCTGTTCTTTCCTCGCGTCAGGACGGACACCGCTAGGGGCGCTGCTTTTCCCGCGGATGCCTCCGCGCCGCAGGGAAGCGGAGAAATCATTCTCGTCGTCGAAGACGATCCAGATGTGCGTCTGGTGACCGTGTCGCGGCTGGAAAGCCTCGGCTACCGGGTCAAGGTCGCTGTCGACGGCCAGAGTGCGCTCGAAGTCGTCCGCGATGAACCGGGGATTCAGCTTGCGCTCATCGATGTCGTGATGCCCGGCGGAATGGATGGCCATACGCTGTCCGACGAGATCGAAAAGATTGCGCCCTCGATCAAACTGATCCTGACATCCGGCTACTCGCCACGAATGGCGCAGGCTAGCGGAAAGCCGAACCGGCCTTTCCTTCCGAAACCATCGTCGCGGGCGCAGCTGGCGCAGCTGGTGCGGCAGGTCGTGCTTGCCGACTAAGGCAACGCTTAATCGCCAGGCCCAGACCACTTGACTTCGGTAGCGAGGACATATCCCTCTCCCCTGACCGTCTTGATCAGCTGAGCCGCGTCGGTGTGGGCACTAAGCTTGCGCCTCAGACGGCTGATGAGCGTGTCGATGCTCCGGTCAAATCCTTCCCAGTCGTCCTTGCGGGTAAGATCGGCGATGGCGTCGCGCGACAGGACGCGGTTGGCGCGTTCGATGAACGACGCCATCAGGTTGAATTCGGCGCCTGTTAGATCGATGGGCTCTCCCGCGGCGGTGGCAAGTCGCCTTCGCCCGGGGATGAAGACAAAGCCGGCAAACCGCGCCGTCTTCTCGGTCTCTGAAGAAGCCGGCGCTTCGGACATGGCGTGGACAGGCCGCGCGCGCCGCAGAACAGCCCTGACGCGGGCGAGGAGCTCTCTCAGCTCGAAGGGCTTGGCCAGATAGTCATCCGCGCCGACTTCGAGGCCGACAACCCGGTCCACCATAGCGCCCTTGCCGGAGAGGATGATGATCGGCGTCGTCGAACGCGTCCGCATTTCCGCGGCGAATGTCAGTCCGTCGCCGCCCGGCATGTTGATGTCGAGCAGCAGCAGATCTGGCGTGAAGGACCGCAGGCGCTCCCGCGCTTCGGTAACGTTGGCTGCGCCGGCGACGGCGTAGCCTTCCATTTCGAAGAAATCCGTGAGCGTCTCCCGCAGCCCCGCATCATCGTCGACGACGAGCAGCTTTCCCTGTGCGGCTGGTCCGGACACGGCGCCGATCCTTGTCTTCGCGCAATTTTTTGATCGCGCATTCCACTCTGCTGCCGGTGGGGTGTACAGCGCGAGTCGCGCCAGGGGAAGCCGATCCGTCGCCGCAGCGCCGTCGATCTCGGCGGGGTTTTGGCGGCGTCCGGCGGAATCTCGGCCAGGCATCGACGGCGTGGCCGGCGACGAACCCGCCCAAAGCTTGATGCAGCTCAAACCGCCGGGCTTTTCGGCGCGATAGAAATAAAACGCGGTTCTCCCCGTCCCCCAATTCAGGAGACCGTCGAAGTGGAGGCGCTTGTGAAGGGAGTGGTCGTATTCCCGGGAGGACTACCGGCCCTGCCAGCAGGCGCCTCCAATCGCGGAAACTTGGAAAGTGCTTCGCTTGGACTTGCGCAGTACAGGCCCGGCGCCGAAGCGCTATGCTCGTCGAAATTGCAGCGCGACAACTGGCGCCAGGGATGAACCAATGATGTCGTACTCTCTGGCTCCTCCGCGCCAACGCGAGTGGACTTATCTTGCGGAATTCGCACAGGAACAGCTGCCGCGCTATACGAGTTATCCGCCGGCCAACCGGTTTTCGCCGTCGGTCGGTCCCGACGCTGCGAACGCGGCCTTGCACGCGCTTCCCGCCGATGCATCCGTGTCGCTCTACCTGCATATCCCCTTCTGCCAGAAGCTATGCTGGTATTGCGGTTGCCACACGAGCGTGCCGACCCCGAGCGATCCCGTTGAAAGCTATCTCACTGCGCTCAAGATCGAGATCAGCGAAGTCGCGCGCCGGCTGCCGAGCGGCGTCCGCGTTTCCAGAGTTCATTTCGGCGGCGGATCTCCCGACATCCTCACCCCTGCGCAGATCGCGGATCTCTTTGGAGCGCTGAAATCCAGTTTCAGCCTGGACCAGTTTGCCGAGATCGCGGCCGAGCTCGACCCCCGTAATCTCTCGCCTGCCGTGGTCGATGAGTTTGCGGCGCAGGGTCTCTCCCGGGCCAGCCTGGGCGTCCAGGTTCTGGATGCCTCGGTTCAGACGCGGATCAACCGGGTCCAGTCCACGGAAGAGATCGCGCAGGCGATCGCCAGGCTGCGGTCCGCGGGAGTTGAGGGCGTGAACTTCGACATCATGTACGGACTGCCGGGCCAGACCCGCGAACATGTCGCACAGACGGCGATGTTCGCCGCCACGCACGATGTCGATCGCGTCGCCGTGTTCGGCTATGCCCACGTCCCCTGGATGAAGAAGCACCAGAAAGGCATTGCCGAACACGAGCTGCCATCGAGCGAGGAACGCTTCCGCCAGACCGAAGCCGCCGCCACGGCGCTGGAGCGGGCCGGCTATCTTCCGATCGGCTTCGATCACTTCGCTGCGCCAGGCGACAGCCTATCTGCCGCCGAGCGGCAGGGCCGCCTGAAACGCAATTTCCAGGGCTATACCGACGATAGCGCGACCGCGCTCGTCGGGCTTGGCGCATCGGCGATCTCTTCGCTTCCGAACCTGATCTATCAAAACACGCCTGACACGGCGGCATACCGCGCGGCGCTGGCCGCCGGCGGTTCAGCCGTCACGCGCGGCGTCGTGCTGGCGGCGGAGGACCTGCGTATCGCAAGGCTCATCGAGCGCCTGCTGTGCGAATTCGAAGCGGAGCTGCCGGGCGATCTTCGTATCGCGGCGTGCTCGAAACTGACCCGGCTTGAGGATGCCGAACTGGTCGAGCTGAATCGCAATCACTTGACCGTCACGGCGCGCGGGCGTCCCTATGTTCGGAACGTTGCAGCCTGCTTCGACCCTGGGTTCGCGCCGAAAGCCGACCGCCACAGCCTGGCCGTGTGACGAGAAAGTCGCTCAATGGATCGCACTGTCTGCATTCTTCAGGGTCATCCAGACGGTGGTTCAAAACACCTTTGCCATGCCATCGCCGATGCCTACGCCGACGGCGCCAGGCTCGCGGGCGCCAAGGTCCGGCGCGTCGATCTCGGGACCATGGAGATCCCGCTGTTTCGCAATCCGGCCGACTTCGGATCCCCGCCGCCGGGCCCCATCGTTTCCGCCCAGCAGGCCATCAAGGCCTCGCACCATCTTGTCGTCGTCTATCCTCTGTGGCTCGGAACGATGCCTGCCGTGGTGAAGGCGTTCTTCGAACAGCTGTGCCGCAACAAGTTTGCCCTGGAGGCCGACGCTAAGGGCGGCTGGCCGCGTCAGATGCTGAAAGGCAAATCAGCGCGCGTCATCGTCACGATGGGTATGCCTGCCGCCGCCTACAAGTTGATGTTTGGCGCGCACGGCGTGCGCGGGTTCGAAAGCTCCATCCTTGGCATGGGCGGGATCAGTCCGATCCGCGAAACCCTGATCGGGGGCGTGGGCGAGCTGACACGCAACAAGGCCGAAGCGCTGCTGGCGAGAATGCGCCGGCTAGGCAAGGAACTGGCGTGACGCAGGTTCTGGAGGGCAATCCCGGCGAACCCGCGGCGCCCGGCCAGTCCAGCGAACGCGTGTCGTTCGTCAGCCTGTTTACTCCAAAGTTGGTCACCGTCCTTCGCGAGGGCTATGGCTGGCGGCATCTGCGACTGGATGCGATGGCCGGCCTTACGGTCGCGGTGGTCGCCCTGCCGCTGTCGATGGCGATCGCCATTGCATCGGGCGCCTCGCCTGCCCAAGGCCTCTTCACCGCTATCGTGGGCGGGTTTCTTGTGTCGCTCCTCGGCGGCAGCCGCTTCCAAATTGGCGGGCCTGCAGGCGCCTTCATTGTCCTAGTCGCGACAACGATATCCGTGCATGGCATGGACGGCCTGATCCTCGCGACCGTCTTGGCCGGCGGCATGCTTATCCTGGCGGGGCTTCTCAGGCTGGGCAGTTTCATCAAGCTCGTCCCCTATCCTGTGACTGTCGGATTCACCGCCGGCATCGCGCTGATCATTTTCGCAAGCCAGCTGAAGGACCTCCTCGGGCTTTCCCTTGCAGAGGTCGAGCCGGTCGAGCTTGTCGCCAAGCTTCCGGTTCTATGGCAGGCGCTGCCGACGTTCGACATCAAGGCGTTCGCAACCGCGCTCGTGACGATACTCCTAATAGCGGGCCTCAAGCATGCCCGGCCCGGCTGGCCCGGAATACTCATCGCGATCGTCGTTGCAGGCGCCGCTACCGCGCTGCTTCAGCTGCCGCTGGAGACGATCGGGACAAAGTATGGCGGGATCCCGAGAACGCTTCCGGCGCCTTCGCTCCCGGTGGTTTCCTGGGACAAGCTGATCGCGGTGATGCCGAGCGCAGTATCGCTTGCCCTGCTTGGCGCCATCGAATCCCTGCTTTCAGCCGTTGTCGCGGACGGGATGACCGGCCGGCGGCACAGGTCCAACTGCGAGCTGGTGGCTCAGGGCGTGGCCAATATCGGCTCTGCGCTCTTTGGAGGCATATGTGTCACCGGGGCGATTGCCCGAACCGCCACCAACATACGGGCCGGCGCGCACGGGCCGGTTGCGGGTATGCTGCACGCCGTATTCCTTCTTGGCTTTGTCCTGCTGGCGGCGCCGCTTGCCGCGTTCATACCCCTCGCCAGCCTGGCGGGCGTACTGGCGGTCGTTGCCTGGAACATGGCGGAGCGGCGCGCCTTCGGCGCCTTGCTGCGCGCCTCGCCCGGCGATGCGGCGGTTCTCCTGACGACCTTCGGCCTGACCCTCTTCCGGAACCTGACGGAGGCCATCCTCGTAGGATTTGCGATGGGATCGCTCCTGTTCATCCAGCGGATGTCGAAGGCCGTCGCGGTCCACGCTCCGCTTATCTCCGAAGACCGGGCGGATGTGATCCGGAAGCCGGATATTCGTCATGAGAGGCCGACACCCGATCGCGACGTAGTGACGTTCAGGTTCTCCGGCGCGCTCTTTTTTGGCGCTTCGGCCTCCATCGAGTCCGTGCTCGAGCGCATTGCGGACGCGCAGCGCGTGCTCATACTCGACTTCACGTCCGTTCCGTTCATCGACGCGACCGCCGCGCACCTGGTTCGCGCCATCGTGGAGAAGGCCAGACGCAAAGGCGTCGATGTCCGCGTGACAGGCACGTCGGCCGAGATGCGCCGGGACCTTTTCGTCCACGGCGTGCGTCCTCCTCTGGCGCACTTTGACAGCACGATCGAGACAGCCCAGGCGAAGGCAAAGCTGCGCTAATGGCTGGCGCCCGCATGCGAGATCGACTCGAGGTAGGCGATCAACGAGTCTGCCGCGATGACATTGAAGTCGAACAGGGGCATGTCGTCATGCCCGACGCGAATGCCGGCGATGAGATCGTCCGCCAGCCTGTCGGGATTGTAGCGCGCCAGCAACGCATTCATCGGCGGCGCAAGCGGGTTTGGGCTTCTGGTCTGGGCGCCGATGGCGTGGCAGGAAGCGCACTCCCGCTCGACGATCTGCCGGCCGGCATTCGCAAAGTCCTCCGCATATTCCTTGCCGTACGAGTTCGGGTCCGGCGCAACGGCGATCGCATCGTCCTTCGCCGCTACACACGATGTGAGACCGAGCACACAAAGGGCGGCCATGATGCTTATCGGGACTATCACACGACGGCGGCGCGATCTTCCGTCGCTGCTCGCCATCGACGCGCGCCCGCCGATTGGAAGCAATCTCGACATGGCGACCGCCATGGTCAGAAGGGCGGCGGTTTCCGCCGGGTGGTCGGCCAGCTCCCGGCCCACGCGGCGCAGGAGCGACGGCTTCCTGCTTCGCGGAGCGCCGGCCGGGTTTGCGGAAGCATCTTTTGCGGCCCGTCTTCTTCTCTGGTTGAACGCTCCGCGCCAAGCGCTCGGAGAGACGGACTGCGAAACCCGTGTCGCGTCGTTCATGGGATAAGCCTTTGCCGTCGCTCCCTAGTGTGAGACCAGCAGAGGCATGGGAATGTCCTGCAGCAGATCCCGGCTGACGCCGCCAAGCACCATTTCGCGAAGCCGCGAATGACCGTAGAGGCCCAGGACGACCAGATCGGCGCCGACAATACCGACATGACGGCGGATAAGATCGCCGACGGGGGATTCATCGTTCCTGTCGACCACGAGTTTGGCCTGCCTGCAGCCATGAACGTGCAGATGCCGCTTCAGCAGATCGTCAAGATCCGACTCGCCGTGGCGCGAGACGATAAGGAAATGAATCTCCTCCGCCTGCGAAAGCAGCGGCCAGGCATCCCGCAGGGCTCGTGCGGATTCCCGCGAGTCCTTCCAGGCGACGAGAATCTTCCGGCCGAAATTGGCCGGATACCCGCCATGCTTCAGCACGAGAACCGGCCCGCCCGAACCCATGCCGACTTCGGCCGCCGTGACCACATGCTCGCCTAGCGCCGCGTTCATTTCGGGCGGCAGGATAGCAAGGTCGTGTCTCCGGGCGCAGGCGGTGAGCGCGCTGGGGCCGTCGCCGTTGATGTCTAGCCAGTAGAAAGGAACGGCCGCATCGCGCACAGCCTCTTCGAACACGTTTCGGGCTGCGGCTACGACCTTGCCCATCTCTTCGGCCCGCTCTTCCAGATAGCGATCAACGTTCGCGGCCGACATCGCGATACCATCGCCAATGGCGTAGTTCGGAAGCAGCTCTGACTTGAGAAAAACGCCGGTCACGGTGCTCTTGAATCTCGCCGCTAGGGAAAGCGCAGCGGCTATCCTGGCCGTGGCGGCCTTCGAATTATCGACGTGAACCAGGATGCTCCGATACGTCATGGAATGTCTCCTTGCACATGTCCGGCATCGGCGTTGGGCGCCGCCAAGGCTTGGTCGGGGTCAGCTCAGTGGCGTGCTCGCGCATAGCCGACTTCGTCCGGCTCGCCGCCTTCCGCCAGGCTTTCCAGCGCCTCGCGGTCCAGGATAACGCAACGATAGAGCGACACCATCCGCACCCATTTGCGCCGCTGGAACTCCGAGAGCTTGCGGGACACGGTCTCCAGCCTCAACCCGAGAAACTCGCCGATATCGCCGCGCCGCATCGGCAAATCGAATTCGCCATCCTCTGAAGCGCCATAGTCCGCGAACGCCAGGAGGAAGGTCGCGAGCTTCTGATCAGCGGACTGGGCGCCGACGGTCGTCAGCTGCGCCTGCGCGCTGCCGAGCTGGCGGCCCATCTGGCTGATAAGTTGGCCTGCGAGTTCGGGGTCGCGCAGGCAAAGCTCGGGAATCCGTCCGATCGGGATGGCGCGGACCTTCACAGGCGTCACTGCTTCGCACGAGTTCGAATAGCTCTCGCCGCCTTCCATGCCGAGAATCGAGCCGCCGTTGCAGAAACCGACGACCTGCCGCTGCCCGTCGATCAGCGTACGATAAAGTTTCACCCACCCGCTTTCGACGACGAACAGGTGCGTCCGCTCGTCTCCCTCGAAGAATAGGTGCTGGTGAGCCGGCGCCTGGCGGACCGAACGCGCCTTGTCCGCAACGGTCCAGCCTTTTGCGCTCGAACGCTCAAAGTCGATCATATTGCCGCCGTTGATGCACATGGATCACTTCCCGCCAAAGTTTCCGATGCGCCTTTGATGGCCGCCGAACGTTGCTCGTGTTTGTCGAAGCCTGACAGCCTTTGTGACAAAGTCTGGCGCCAAGGCCGGCCGCGCCTGGCAGGATTCGCGGTTACCGTTGAAGTGGCTTCGAAAGCGGGAAATTTTTGCGATCTGTCAAACCGCTATTGTCTGGGCGATCTATCTCACGCCCTGTGATCGAACCCACCGCGGCAAGTCTTCAGCATCTGGTAGCGGCATGACGACCCGGAATCTGGAAGCGCTTTTTTCGCCCCGCGGGATCGCGCTCATCGGAGCAAGCAACCAGCCCGGTTCTGTCGGCCTCGTGCTGGCGCGCAATCTTTTGGCGGGCGGCTTTTCCGGCTCGGTCATGCTGGTGAACCCGCACGAAGACGAAATCTGCTCCGTGCGCAGCTACAGGGCGATCAGCGAGCTTCCCGAGCGACCGGATCTCGCAATCCTTGCCACCCCTCCTGGCGCCGTACCCGGCCTGATCGCCCAACTTGGCGACATCGGCTGCAAGGCCGTGATCGTGATAACGGCGGGAATCGTTGGCGACCTGCGGCAGCGGATGCTGGATGCTGCGCGTCCGCATCTGATGCGCATTGTCGGTCCCAACTGCCTCGGCATGCTGTCGCCGGTCCGTGGCGTCAATGCCAGCTTCTCGCACAAGGCGCCGCCAAGAGGCCGCCTTGCCTTCGTCACGCAGTCCGGCGCCGTCGCGACCTCCATCATCGACTGGGCGCTTGGAAAGGGCATCGGCTTTTCTCACGTGCTCTCTCTCGGCGACATGGCCGACGTAGATTTCGGGGACCTTCTCGATTTTCTGGCGCTGGATCCTGAAACCTCGGCGATCCTGCTCTATGCCGAAACGATAACGCACGCGCGCAAGTTCATGTCGGCCGGCCGCATAGCATCGCGGGCCAAGCCCGTTATTGTCGTAAAGGGCGGCAGAAGCGCGGCCGGCGCGAGAGCGGCGGCATCGCATACCGGCGCGCTGGCCGGTGCAGATGCGGTGTACGACGCCGTGTTCCGACGTGCGGGCATGCTGCGGGTCGGGTCGCTTCGCTCGCTGTTCGATGCCGCCGAGACTCTGGCGAGCGGTCTTCAGGTCAAAGGCCAGCGGCTGATGGTGCTGACCAATGGGGGCGGGCTGGGCGTTCTTGCAGCCGATGCGCTCGAACAGGCCGGCGGCCGGCTGTCCGTGCTTGCCGATGACGCGATAGCCAGGCTGAACGATGTTCTTCCCGTATCGTGGCCGCACGCCAACCCCGTCGACATTCTCGGCGACGCCCAGGGTTCGCGCTACGAAGCTGCGCTGGGCATTCTCGCCGCCGGGCATGACAGCGATGGCCTCCTCGTCATGAATTGCCCCACAGGGGTTGCTGACTCGCTCGATGCCGCGCGTGCGACAGTCAGGGTCAAGGAGAAGAATCCACGCCTGCCCATGCTGGCCTGCTGGATGGGCGAGGCTTCCACGGTCGAGCCGAGGCGCATTCTGTCTGAAGCGGGCATTCCCAACTACGAGACGCCGGATGAAGCGGTTCAGGCATTCGCTCAACTCGGAGAGTATGCCCGCAACCAGAAGGCGCTCTATGAGACGCCCGTTGCTTCCGCCAGCCCTGCTCGCCGAGGGCGTGATGACGTGCGCGCGGTGATCAACGCGGTTCTCGCGCAAGGGCGCGCCATTCTGACGGAGCTCGAGGCGAAGGCCGTCCTCTCTGCATACGGCATCCCCGTGGTCGAGACGCTCGCAGTCGCAACGCCCGAAGCGGCGGCGGATGCGGCAAGCCGGCTGACGGGTCCATTTGTTCTGAAAATCCTCTCGCGCCAGATAACCCACAAGAGCGACATCGGAGGAGTGAAGCTCGGGTTGAGCGATTCAACGGCCGTGGGCGAGGCCGCGCGGGAGATGCTGGGCGCGGTGGCCAGGGCGCGGCCGGACGCCGTCATCGACGGCTTTACGGTGCAACCGATGATCCGGCGCCCCCATGCCGAAGAGCTTCTGCTCGGCGCCGTTGTCGACGCTACATTCGGACCGTGTCTTCTCTTCGGACATGGCGGCGTGGCGACCGAAGTCATAGCCGACCGCTGCGTCGGCCTGCCGCCGCTGAACGCCAATCTAGCCCGTGAGTTGATCGAGCGGACCCGAGTCTTCCGGCTTCTATCGGGCTATCGCAACCGCGCGCCGGCGCGGCTGGACGCCATCGCTGACGCCCTCGTTGCGCTGTCGGATCTCGTGATCGACTTTCCGGAGATTGGCGAACTGGACATCAACCCCCTTCTTGCGGATGCGGACGGGATCGTGGCGCTCGACGCCCGGATCATAGTCCGCCCGGCCAAAGCCAGCGCCGCGCAACTCGCCATACGTCCCTATCCTTCCGTGCTGGAGCGAAGGATCGACCTTTCAGGCCTTCGCCTCCTTCTGAGACCTATTCGCCCGGATGACGGCGCCCGGCTGGTCGCGATGGCCGGAAGGACGGCGATGCAGGACATCAGGATGCGATTTCACGGCGGCGTCAGCGCCCTTGCTCCCGCCACCGCCGCGCGCCTATCCCAGATAGACTATGATCGCGAGATGGTTTTTGTCGCGGAAGAGGCCGACGGCGAACTGGGCGGCGTCGTTCGCCTGGTTTTCGACCCGAATTTTGACGCCGCTGAATGCGCCATCATCGTTCGGACAGATCTGCAGCGCAGGCATGTTGGCCGCACGCTGCTGACCGAGGCTTTGGCGTATGCGCGGGCGCGGGGCGCAACACGCATCTGGGGCGATATCCTTTCCGAAAACGGGCCCGCGCTGGATCTGGCGCGCCGTCTGGGCGCCTCTGTGGGTCTCGACGATCCGGAATCGCGCTTGACTCGCATCGAATTCAAGCTCGCCTGACTGGACGAGCGCTAGGCATCGTCCGGCTTTGACCCAGCGCAACCACGCTGCCAGCTGCCGGCGTATGTTTTTTGACCATTGTGGGAGAGTTGCATGGGCCGTCTGCAGGGCAAGGTCGCTGTAGTCACCGGAGGCGCCGTCGGCATTGGCCGGGCTTGCGCGCTGCAGATGGCGAGCGAGGGGGCATCCGTCGCCGTGCTCGATACCGACGAGCGTCAGGGAGCGGAGCTCGTCGCCGAAATCGTCGACCGCGACATGCGCGCGCATTTCATCATCTGCGATGTTTCAAGCGAAAAGCAGGTGGCCGCAGCGATTGCCGAGGCCGCCACATATTTCGGGCGAATAGATATTCTGGTGAACAACGCCGGCATCGCCGGTCCCAGCAAGCCCACGCACGAACTCACCGAGCAGGAGTGGGACCGTGTTCAGGCCGTCAACGTCAAGGGCGTGTTCTTCTGCACCAAGCACGTCATTCCGCACCTGCGCGCCGCTGGCGGCGGCAGCATCATCAACCTGTCCTCTATCTATGGCCTGGTCGGAGGCGCCGACGTCCCGCCCTATCACGCTTCGAAAGGCGCGGTGCGTCTGATGAGCAAGACTGACGCCTTGCTTTACGCGCCGGATCGAATCCGGGTCAATTCGGTGCATCCGGGCTATATCTGGACGCCGATGGTCGAGGGGCATCTCAAGTCGCTGGGCGACCTGGAAAGTGGCCGCAAGATGGTGGGCGAGCTCCACCCGCTGGGACACATGGGCGAACCCGACGACATAGCTTGGGGCGTTGTGTACCTGGCGTCGGACGAAGCCAAATTCGTCACCGGCTCGGAGCTGGTCATCGACGGCGGCTATACGGCGCGCTGACCGGCCAGGCGTCAGCCAGCGTCATCGCAGCGGGCTTCCCGCAGAACCGGCTGGCAGAACCTCAACCTCGCGGAGATTGGACTCAGGGAGCCAGACTTGAGCGGCTGTCTGCAGGTCGTCCAGCGTCACGGCGCGGATGCCGGCGTCGATGGCGGCGACCGTAAGCCGTTCGGACCGGTCGGGTCTGGTTTGAAGCTGGGCGATGAGGCTTAGCCAGTAGCCGTTGGAGCTGGCGTGCTGGGCGAGCTGATCGAGGGCGGGCGCCTTGGCGCGCTCAAGCTCGTCTTTCGTGATGGCGCCTTCGCGCAGCTCGGCCGCAATCTCGCGCATGACGCCCCTGAGTCTCGCGAGATCGACCGGCCGCGCTTCCACCTCCGCATACACATAGTTGAGCCCGGGATAGACCGTGGAGGAAGAAAAGCCCGCCGAGGGGGCGTAGCTGGCGCCGAGATCCTCCCGAACAACCTCCAGCAGCCTGAGCTGCATGATGGAGGCAAGAAGGGTCAAAACCCGTGCCTGCTGCTGATCCCGGTCCGGCTCGATAGCGACCGGCCAGTAGAATTTCACAAGACCCTGCGTAGCCTCGCCGCGGTGGGTCAGCGTAATGGGGCTATCCTGCCGCGCAAAAACCACTGGACGCCGGGAGACCGCCAGCCGCGGCGCGGGCGCCCGGCGAGGCAACGCGCCGAAGGTCGCCGCTACCGCCGAGATCGCAGCAGTTTCATCGAAGTCGCCGACGATCGCGATTTCAATTGGCGCATCCTTCAGGAGCGGTTCTAGGTAGCCCTTCAGCTCGGTGAACGAGCGGTCGACCACTCCGTCAACCGGATCCATGCCGAACCGCCGATCCCCGGAGGCGAGCAACCGCGTACCCCGGCTGGCAAAGACGCTTCTGGCGTCCGCATCAAGCCTTGGCCAGGAAAGGATCTTCGCTTCGCGCCAGCTCCGTTCTGCTTCGCTCCGGTATCCAGGATGCGTGAGGTAGGCGGCCGCTAGCTGGAGCTGGAGTTCAAGATCGGATGGCGTCGTTGAATAGACGCCGCCAAAGAAATCGGGAAACACCGAAAAGCCGGCCTGGACCGATCGATCGCCCATCATCGCCCGGAGATCGTCGATGGAATGAAGCTCAAGACCGCCTGCCGAATAGGCGCTCATGAGAATGGGAAGGCCGAAAGGCGCATCTTCCAGCGCGATGGCGCCCTCCCCGACCCTCAGGGAGACCAGGACGTAGCCCCGCTGGAACGATGTCTTCTTGAGGTTGAGCCGTACATTGTTGTCGAAGGTGATCGCCCGCGCCTGCAGGTCCGCCACACGCCGATCGGACGCTACCTTTCCAGGCGCGCCAAAATTTGTGTAGCCGAACCGGGCGACGGCCTTTGCCTTTGGCCTATCGACCTTCAGGCTTTCACTCCGCACCCAGGCGTCGACGATCTTCTTTTCGGCGTCCGGCTGATCGATGCTGCTGGAGAGAAAAAGAAGGGGCGCGTCTCGCTTCATCCATTTGCCGAAAGCCTGATGCACGCGTTCCGGTGTTGCGCTCGGGGCCCAGCTATCGAAGAGCGCAAGGTCGAAGGACGGCGCGGTGAACACCTCGTCCTCCTGAATCGCCGACAACAGGCTGGCGGCCAGCGTGGCGGTTGGGCGGGTCGTCTCGCGCCCAGCTGCATTGGCGAGGGCGGATCGCAGCGCCGCCTCCTGCTGATCGATTTCCGTCTGCGTGAAACCATGGACAAGGGCGCTGCGCCAGGTCTGCTCAAGCGCCTCGAGACCACGCTTCCATTGTCCTGGGGTGACCGAGGCCGATCCGCCGGCATAGTTCGCGCTCTCGAGAAGATTGGACGCAAACACCTGCGCGCTTCGGTAGGGCGGATTCTCAGCGCTGGACGCGGCAGCGAGCCGGCGATTGACGGCGCCGATGCCGAGCGCGAGCAGGATGCGCTCCTGCTGTCCTGCAACCGTGTCCGGGAACTCGTGATGGGGCGTAAGAGAGTAAACGCTGATTTCGTCCCCGCCATCGGGATGGGTGAACACAGACGCCGCTAACTTGCGAGGTTGCAGAGAATAGGCAGGGATTGCATCCTGGCCGGGCGCGCCCTTGCCTCGCCAATCGGCAAAAGCTGCAGAGATTCTGGCTTCCATGGCGGCTGGATCGAAGTCTCCAACGACAACCAGGGTTGTCCGCTCGGGACGATAGAAGCGCTCATAAAGGCTTCGCAGCCCGCCGGGCGTCGCACGTGTGGCCACCTCCGGATCGCCAGCCGGCATGCGGCTGGCGGCATAGGCGCCCGGCGTCAGGAACGCCAGCAGCTGATCCCGGCGGCGGCGTTCGAACGTGTCGCCGCGACGGCCTTCCGCCAGAATCACACCGCGCTCGCGCTCAACGGCGGCCAGGTCGAAGGAAAGCTCGCTGGCGATTTCGCGAAGCAGGAAAAGACTTTCGTCAACGATGTCCTCTGATGATCGCGGAAGGTCGAGCGCATAGGTGGTGAATTTCTGGCCCGTCACGGCGTTGGCGTTGGGCCCGAAAGCAAGGCCCAGCCGCGCCAGGCGCTTCACCAGCTCGCCTTCCGGGACAGCCGCGGATCCGTTGAACGCCATGTGCTCGATGAAATGGAACAGGCCCTGTTCGCCCTCCCCCTCGTTGAGCGAACCCGCACGCAGCGAAAGCCTGATTGCGATGCCGCCCGGCGGCAGGTCATTCCGCTTCAGCGCATAACGCATCCCATTTGGCAGGCTCCCGTATTTCACCGAGGGATCCGGGACAATATCAGACGTCTCTGCTCCAAACGCCTGGGGCGGAGAGACGGTCTGACCAGCGCCTTGCGTCGCGGGCAGCGCGACAAGCGCTAGGGACGCAATGAGCATCCCCGCCCAATGGCGCAGGGTCAGGCCAGGACGGCGAACACGCGATTGCGTCATATGTCCCAGAATGCCGAAAAGACAGGCGCGCGCCTTGCTCGGCGTCAAAGGCGCACGTCAGGCCGGACCAGGGTCACGGGCCCGCGCAAGGGTATCGCCTATTGTCTTGAGACGGATCAATACCTGTCGCCAGCGCATCAGCTACGATAGGGTGGGGGCTCGCGTCGGCGACGTCGATATTTTCTGCATCGTGCAGCGCGAGCGCCCGGACAGCAACGCGTATGTGACGCCTGCCGTCCTGAAAACGACACCGGATGACCATCTGCGCTATAGAGGCTATCGTGGTCTCCGCAAGGGCAGGCCCGCCAAGTCATCAGGACAGCAAGCTCGTTAGCGTCGGTGGCTGCGCGCAAGTCAGGAACAAGGGCTCGCGTAGCTGCTCAGAGAGTCGTGGTGAAGAAAGCAGTCCCGGGGAAATCTTCAAACGTCCGAACCGCCGGCCCGGTAATGATCGGGTCCCTGAAGCTCACTTCGCCCGACAAGCTGCTGTGGCCCGACGCAGGCCTCACCAAACTCGACCTCGCCAACTACTACAAGGCGTTCGCAGACCGCTTGCTGCCCTTCGTAAAGGATCGACCGCTGAGCCTGGTGCGATGCCCCGAGGGGTATGAGGGCCAATGCTTTTTCCAGAAGCACCGCACGCCTTCCACGCCGGACGCCATCGAGACCGTGAAGCTCAAGGAGAAAGATGGCGGCAGCGCCGACTATCTTGTGATCCGCAATGCGGCTGGCATCGTAGGCGCCGCACAGATCGGGGGGCTGGAACTGCATGTTTGGGGCTCACGCATCGATAACCTCGAAAAGCCCGAGCGTATCGTGTTCGACCTCGACCCTGACGAAGGGCTTGGCTTTCCGCAGGTGATCCAGGCGGCGACCGAGATCCGTGACAGGCTCGACTCTCTCGGCCTCAAGAGTTGGCCGCTGTTGACGGGCGGCAAAGGCATACACGTCATTGCGCCGATTGCGCGGACGCAGGAATGGCCCGAGGTGAAGGCGTTCGCCAGCGGGCTCGCTAGAAAGGTCGCGGCCTCAGCCCCCGATCGCTATGTCGCACAGGCCTCCAAGGCCAAACGCGAAGGGCGCATTTTCATCGACTGGCTGAGGAATGAACGCGGAGCGACGGCCATCGCCCCCTTCTCGCCACGACGACGGGCAGGCGCGCCGGTGGCGGCGCCCGTTTCCTGGAGCGAGCTTTCCGGCTTCGAAAACGCAGCGCCCTTCACGATCAAGACCATCGGCGACCGGCTTGCCGGCCTGAAGTCGGATCCGTGGATAGGCTATTCAGCCGCCAGACAATCGCTCAAGGCGGCGGCCATAGCCGCCGTCTCCTGAAGACAGGCGTTCATCGCGCATCGACGGCAGGCGGCGGGCTCGATTCGAAAAGCGTCGCCGAAACGGCAGCCAGCTCACGCTCATCTATCGGCTTGGTCAGGACATGCGAGCCGCTGAATTGCACCCCCGGTTCGAGCCCGGCGTTGCGGTGCACATGCACTGGGGGCGACAGCGGAGTACAAGCTTGGACCCGGCTGCGCGAACCGCACGGCCGAGAGAAGATTCCAGGCAGTTACTCCGCCGCTTGCGCCGGGACGCCCCATGTCTTGCGATGGAAGTTCCAGGCTGTGCTGACGATGGTGTCGATGTCGGAGAGCCTTGGGGTCCAGCCGAGGGTTTGTCTCACCTTCGTCGCGTCGGCGTAGAGCGCGATGGCGTCGCCCGGCCGGCGCGGGGCGATAGTGTGCGGCACGGGGCGGCCGGTGGCGGCCTCGACCGCCTGCAGCACCTGGAGCACGGTGCGGCCCTCGCCCGTGCCCAGATTGAGCTGGAGATTGCAGGATACCTCACTGAGCCGATCGGCGGCGAGGATGTGCGCTTCGGCGAGGTCCGTGACGTGGATATAGTCCCTGAGGCAGGTGCCGTCGGGCGTTGGATAGTCGTTGCCGAACAGCTTCATCGGCCCGCCGAGGCCGATCGCGGCCTTGATGGCGTTGGGGATGAGGTGGGTCTCCGGCTCGTGCTCCTCGCCGATCTCGCCGTCGGGATCAGCCCCGGCGGCGTTGAAGTAACGCAGCGCCGCGAAGCTCAGGCCATGGGCGCGGGAGACATCCTCTAGCATCTGCTCGGTCATCAGCTTGGAGCGGCCATAGACGCTGATCGGCCGCTTGGGCAGGTCTTCTGTCAAAGGAAGCCGCTCCGGATCGCCATAGATCGCGCAGGTGGAGGAGAAGACAAGGTTCTTCACCCCCTCCTCCAGCATCACTTTCATCAGGTTGAGCATGCCCGCGACATTGTTGTCGTAGAAGTGCGCCGGGTCCTTCTCGCCCTCCCCGACCTCGATCCGGGCGGCGAAGTTCATGACAGCGTCTGGCCTGTACTGGCGGATCGCCGCCCTTAACGCCTCGGCATTGCGGATATCGCCCTTGACCAGCGGTCCCCAGCGCACCGCATGGGCGTGGCCGCTGCTGAGGTCGTCGAACACCACAGGCTCACGCCCCGCAAGCCGCAACGCCTTCGCCGCGTGCGACCCGATGTACCCCGCTCCGCCCGTGATCAATACGCGCTGGACTGTCATCGACCCTGAATTTCGCCTTTGGGGCTTCGCTTCAGCAGCGAGCCATGCAAGCGCAGAACCACGACGTCAACAGTCGGAAGAGGGACGCGCATTGACAGGAAGCATTCCGACCGCGATGCGTCGGTCGGGTTCATGGCAAACGGGAACAGATGACAAGCTACTCGCCTGCTGAACGAGATCGACTCGCGCGGGTTTTCGCGGCCATTGCGTCCGTCGCCGGCGTCGCCGTGATGGACGTTTACCAAAGCGACTTCGAGACGCGCATTAAGGCGGACCGCAGCCCCGTCTCGGATGCCGATGAAAAGGCCGAGGAAATCATACTCGCCCGGCTGGCGAGCGAGCTGCCGGGGGTCGCCGTCCTGGCCGAGGAGCGCGTCGCCCGCGAGGGCCTGGGGGCGATGATCACAGGCGACTTCCTGCTGGTCGACCCGGTCGACGGCACCAAGGAGTTCATCCAGCGCAAGGGCGACTTCACGGTCAACATCGCGCTCATTTCCGGCGGCAGACCGATGGCCGGCTGCGTTTATGCGCCCGCGCGGCAGGAAATGTATTTCGGAGGCGCCGCGGCGCGCCTGATCGAGGCGTTCGAGCCCGGCTCGAAGGTTGGCGAAGGACGCGTGCTCACCACGCGCGATTATCCCCTAGGCGGCCTCGTCGCCATCACCTCGTCCTCGCACCTCAATGACGAGACGAAGAAATTCATCGCCAGGCACAAGATCGCCAGCCAGACGGCCATCGGGTCCTCGCTGAAATTCTGCTGGGTCGCGGCGGGCAAAGCCGACATCTATCCGCGCTGGGGCCCCACCATGGAATGGGACACCGCCGCCGGCCACGCCGTGCTGGACGCGGCGGGCGGGACCGTCACCCAGCCGGACGGATCGCCTTTCATCTACGGCAAGGGGGCGGAAGGCTTCGCAAACGGGCCTTTCGTAGCCTGGGGAAAACGGCCGCTCTGACGGAGAGGTCATGACGCCCTAGCCTTTCGACCCGGCCTGATGCACTAGACGCCCACACAAGCTGACGAGCCGCCCATGACCGATGCCCTGCCCGACCGCCTGAGCCAGAACCCCAAGAGCCCGCATTACGACAAGGATCTGCTGGAGCGCGGCGTCGGCATCCGTTTCAACGGGCAGGAAAAGACCAATGTCTGGGAATACTGCATCAGCGAGGGCTGGGTGCGCGTCGTCGCCGGCGCGGCACTCGATCGCAAGGGCAATCCGATGACCCTGCTGCTCAAGGGCAAGGTCGAGCCCTATCTGGAATCGAAGGCGGACTAGCTACGCCTCCAGCGTTTCGATGAATCGCCGGAACACTGCCAGGCCCTTTTCTATCTCCGACACCGCAACGAATTCGTCCGGCTGGTGCGCCTGTTCGACTGAGCCAGGACCGCAGATCACAGCCGGAAACCCCGCGCGCTGGAACTGGCCTGCTTCAGTCGCATAGGCTGCGACGTGAATGGCGTTGTCGCCGGTGAGCGCTCGCATAAAGCGCTCGGCCGGGCTGTCGCGCACGACCTGCAGCGGCGGCGCATCGGCGCGCAGGTCGACCTCGACGCCGCATTCGGGGCCGAGCGGCGTCAGCCGCGCACGCACCTTTTCGACCTCGGCAAAGAACGGCGCCAGCATCGCGTCGGGATTGACGCCCGGCACGGTGCGCACGTCGAACACGAAGCGGCATTCGCGCGCGAGGATGTTAGGGGCCGTGCCGCCGCCGATCTCACCGATGGTGATCGTCGTCCATGAAGGATCGAAATCGGATGCCTTCGGTGCGGCCGCTTCCTGCTCTCTCGCCAACCGGCGCAGCACACTCAGCAGCTCGACCGCTTCATGGATCGCTGATGCGCCCATGCGCGGGTCGGACGAGTGCGCGGCCTTGCCGGTGATCTTCACTTCGTAATCGCGGATGCCCTTGTGCGCCGACATCACGCCCCACAGCGTCGGCTCGCCGACCCACACGACCGAAGGCGCTGCGCCGCGCCTGCCGATCTCCGCGATCATCGGCTCGACGCCGGCGCAGCCGATCTCTTCGTCATACGAAAAGGCAAAATGCACCGGCGCCTTCAGGTCGATCTTCGAGATCGTCTCGGCATGCGCCAGCGCCAGCGCGATGAAGCCCTTCATGTCCGTCGTGCCGCGCGCGAACCATTTGCCGCTGCGCTCTATCAGGTCCCACGGATCGGTGCTCCAGGGCTGGCCGTCGATCGGCACGACATCCGTATGGCCCGACAGCACGATGCCGCCCGGCCTGTCCGGCCCGAATCGCGCCCAGAGATTGGCCTTGTCGCCATCGGCATTGGGCACGCGGACAAGGTCCGCGCCCAGCGGCCGCAGGAAATTCTCAACCCATTCGACCAGATGCAGATTCGTCCCACGCGAGGTGGTGTCGAAGGCGACGAGACGCGCGAGGATGTCGCGCACGGCGGCAAGCGATGTCATGACCGGAAGCTAGCCGATCCCCGGCCTCGCGCCATAGACATTCGCGTCCGATATCCTATGCCAGCGCCATGATCGAGTTTCACGCTGGAACCGGCCCGGATACACAGGCGATCGGCATCGCGCTCGAGGAAATGTTCCTCGACTACCGCGTGATGCCGGGCAAGGCGCCTATGCCTGTCATCGTGGTCGGAGGCGGTCGCGTGGTTGGCGCGCCGAACATACTGCTGGCGCTGGGCCGCAAGACCAGCCGCTTCCTGCCCAGTCCTGAAAGCGTTGCGCCCTGGCTGGCCAACACGGCGCCCGACGCCGCCGCCCTCGAAGCACGGCTTAGCGCGGCCAGGTTCATCCTGGGCGATGTCTCGATCGCCGACATGGCGGTCTATCCCAAGCTCGCCAAGGAGCCTGCAATCCTTGCCGCGCATCCGGCCGTTGCGGACTGGGCCGCGCGCATGTCCATACGCTCCGCGACCGGACGCGGCATGGGCGTTCTTGCGAGATAGCGTCTACTTCGGCGGCTCGGCCGGAGCAGCCGGCGCCGGATCGGGCGAGGGCGGGATAATCGTCTCGACGATCCGCACCTCGTAGACGACCGTGGCGTTGGGCGGAATGCGTCCGTCGCCCTCGTCCTTGTACATGAGATGCGGCGGCATCCGCACCATCCAGTGGTCGCCTGGCCGCATCAGCTTCACCAACTCCGACCAGCCCGGCGTGAGGTCCGACACCGGAAACAGCACCGGCTCCTGGTCTTCATACGTCGAGAGCACGACGGAGTTGTTCTCGTCCTCAAGCCGGCCTTCGACGTGCAGCCGCACATAGTCCTTATCGCCCGGCAGGGCGGCGTTTTGATCGCCGGACTCGATCACGAGATATTCGAGGCCTGACGACTTGCGCACCACGTCGCCGGAATCCGTCGGCCACGGCGTCACTTTCTTCCACGCTGCGACGTCGGGAGAGACGGCGGGAACAACATTCAGCAGTTCGACCTGGAACATAAGGTCGGCCTTGGCCGGGATGGGCCCGCGGCCTTCCTCGCCATAGGCCATGTTCCAGGGAATCCAGAACATGAACATGTCGCCCGGCTGCATCTTCTGCAGGCCTTCGGTCCAGCCGGGGATAACGCCATTGAGGCCGAACGTCGCCGTCTCGCCACGATCGTAGGAAGAATCGAACGTCTCGCCGGATTTCGCGAAGCGTCCGTCATAATTGACCTCGACCTTGTCCGCCGCGCTCGGGAACGGACCCTTGCCGTCGCCCTTGCGGATGATGACGTACTCGACCCCGCTGGGAAGTTTCTCGACCTGCGCCCAGTTGTGCTTCCACGGATAGAGCGACTTCCACGGATCGGCCTGATCGATCTTGAGCGTGGGCTGGCACGCGGCCAGCATCAGCGCGATCATCGCGGCGAGGGCATAGCGGATCATAGACAACTCCTGGTCCTTGCCAGCCGTTTAGCATCGGCGGAGGGCCGGGGCGAGAGGCGCCGCCCTGACGAAAACGTGGGTTCCGGAACCCACGTTTTTCACAGCCCGGCAAGACAGAATCAGTTGGTCCGGGGCGGGAAACCGGCCTTGGTCAGGGCGTCGATGATTTCCTGCGTGTGCAGGGCGTCGCGCGTCTCGATGGTGATGTCGAACTCCGCGCCCTTGGCCGGAACGTCCAGCGCGAGGCGGTTGTGGAACACCTCGATGATGTTGCCGCCATTGTCGCCGATGACCGTGGACACCTTTGCCAGCAGCCCCGGCTGGTCGTTACCAATGATGCGCACGGACGTGATCCGCTTTTCCCTCACCAGAGAGCGGGTCAGCACCGACGCCAGCAGGCGCGTGTCGATGTTGCCGCCGCACAGCACGAGAACCACCTTGCGGCCCTTGAACAGCTGCGGCTCGGCCAGCAGCGCCGCAAGGCCCGCGGCGCCAGCGCCTTCCGCCACGGTCTTCTCGACGGTGGCGAACAGCGTGACGGCGCGCTCCAGCTGGTCCTCGCTGACGAGGATGACCTTCTCCATCAGCCGGCGCAGGATTTCGGATGTGATCCGCCCGACCTTCTTGACGGCGATCCCTTCTGCGATCGTCGCCCCGCCAACCTTCGCCTCTTCCCCGCGCAGCTCTGCCGAGAGCGAGGGATACAGCTCCGGCTCGACGCCGTAGACCATCACCGCAGGCCGGCGCGCCTTGATCGCCGTAGCTATGCCGGCGGAAAGCCCGCCGCCTCCGACCGGAATCACAATCGCATCGAAATCGGCGAGATCTTCCATGATCTCGAGCCCTATCGTGCCCTGCCCTGCAATCACCTTCTCGTCGTCGAATGGGTGGACGTAGGTGAGCTTCTCTTGTCTCTCGATCTCGCGCGAATGCTTCTCGGCGTCCGCAAGTGTGTCGCCCTCGATGATAACCTTCGCGCCGAAATTGCGCGTGTGCTCGATCTTCACGAACGGCGTGCCCTTCGGCATCACGATGGTCGAGGGAATGCCGAGACGGCTTGCATGATACGCCACGCCCTGCGCATGGTTGCCCGCCGACATGGCGATGACGCCGGCCGCCTTCTCCGAGTTCGACAGCGACAGCAGCTTGTTGAGCGCGCCGCGCTCCTTGAACGATGCTGTGAACTGCAGGTTCTCGAACTTGATCCAGACCTGCGCGCCCGTGATTTCCGACAAGGTGCGGGAAAAGCGCAGCGGCGTGCGCTCGACTTGGCCTTCGATGGCCTTGGCGGCAGCCTCTATGTCCTTGATCGTGACGGTCACGGCATGCGTCCTCTGTGGGCGGCGGGCGCACCTATAGAGGATATTTCAAGCTTCGGAAGGCTTAACCGCGAAGCGGCTTCAGGCTGCTTCGCGGTTGGGATCGATGGCCGCGCAGGCCCCGGGCGAGGTCGAGCCGGCGCATGGCCCTTGCCGGCCAGCGCCGCAGGCCGCCGACGGGCAGCATTTCGACCAGCGCCCGCACTTGGAATTCCGCCGCCCGCGTCGCCGAGGCCAGGCCCGGACGGCCAATGAATCCCGCGCCAACTGGACGGCTGGCGTTGGCGAAACCCTCCTTGAACCGGTAGTCGCCCGGCCCGAGATCCAGCTCGGCATATCCCTGCTCTGCAGCCGCCCGGATCGCCTCCCAGATCAGGATGATGCCGGGGGAATACTCCGTGTACCTTGCGTCGTGCGAAATGAACCAGGCATGCAGCGCCTTGCGCGCGCGCAGGCAAAACAGCGCCGCCGCCGGCCGGCGGTTGACGCGCAGCACGAACAGGGCGCCGCCGAAATGGATGTCGGACGCCGACGCCGCAAACGTGTCGCGCACCAGGTTGTTGATCCACGCGCGCTCGAACAAGTCAGTGACGCCTGCGCGCCACATCTGCTCGCGCTTCCACAGGATCATCTCGTCGAACGCGTGGTTGTCGGTGGAGAAAGGCTCAAGCGCCACCGCGCCCTTGTCGTGATCGCGCACCAGCTTCAGATAGCTCTTGCGGGCGCGTTGCGCGATCTTGGCGCCGGCGGCCTCGCGCTCTTCCGCCCACGCCTCCCACCCGTCCGAAAATCGCACGACATGCCCGGCGTCGGCGGCGAGCAGATGCGGCGCCAGCGCGCTGTCCTTTAGGCCCGCCGTGAAATCGATGCGTCCGACGTCGAGCGCCTTCACCGCCAGCGGCAGGTCGAGCCCCGCCGGCCCGATCATCGCCTGATAGTCGCACACCGACCCACCGATCGGCAGCGCGGCGTAAGAGCTGGAGCGCTGCACGGGAAGGAAACCAGCGGCCGAGCCATCCTCGCTCCGGAAGATGGCAATGCGCGCATCGGGACGGCGGCGGGCGACGAACTGCGCCCAGTCGGGCGTCAGGAAAGGACTGGCGAAATGCGGATCAGCCGTCAGCAGCGAGCGCCATTCGGCAATGTCGCTATCGGCCAGAACGAGGGGATTTACAGTGTCGACCCGCATGCCGGGCGAATCCTTGGCGTCGAGCTGTATTATCGGCTGGACCGCTGGATTCTTGATGTCGCGCACCGGGTGAATTTTCGCCGCACACGCGAAATTTCCTGCAAAGCTGGGAGCAACATCCGGCTACTCACAAGCTCTGCGAATCTCGCAGCGGTCGAGCGAATGACCGGACATGCAAACGCCCCGGCTTTTGACCGGGGCGCTGCAAACTCGGTTGGCCCAAACTACTGGCCGGACTTAGCTGCGGCAGGGGCAGCGGTCGCCGGCGCGGGCTGCGCGGCCGGGCCGCGACGCATCGCCTGCATCATCTGCAGGATCTTATCGAGCTCGGGCTGGTCGATGCCGCCATCCTTGTTGGCGTCGGCCATTTCGAACGCGCCCGGCCCGGCAGCGAGCTGTGCGAACTGGCCGCGCAGTTCGGCCTTCTGCAGCTTGCCGTCGATGTTGTCGTCCATCATGCCCATGAGGCGGGTCTTCTGGAGCAGCTGGTCATTGTTGGTTTGCTTCGCAGCGGTCTCGTCGACCCAGCGATAGCGCAGCGAGGTGTAGAACATTTCCTCGAACGACTGGTCGCCCCACACGATCTTCTCGTTCGGGTTGGGGTTCGCCGGGTTCCGCTTCGAGTTGTCGTACACATAGGTCGCAATCACTTTCGAACCCGCCGGGATTTTGATCGGCTCGGCGAACTCGTACATGCGCTGCCAGTTGAAGTCGTAGAACGGCACGTTGAGGATGGTCTCCTGCTTGCCGTCCGGATAGCGGATCTCGAGCTTCGAGTAGGTGCCGCGATAGTGGGCGTGGACAACGGCCGTGTGCAGGATCGCATCCTTCGGGAAGTCGAAGTAGGCGATCTCCTTGTGCGCCGGATCGTTGGCCGGAATCTCGATGAACTGGTCGACGAGCGGCATTTCGCGCATGATCAGGTCAGGCTTCTCCCCGTCCTTGTAGAAGTAGAGGCCGATCTGCTCGGCCGAGACTACTTCCTTGCCGAACGGGGTGTAGTGCATCTGGTAGGCGAACTGTCCGCCTGCCGGGACCCACGAGCCGATGCCCTTGGGCGCCACGGTCGATTCCATGCCGACGGTGTAGCCGCCGACCGAGCCGCCCCAGGCCTGCATGCCCCTTTGCTTCTGGCCTTCTGGAATGACGCCCGAGAGGATGTGGTGCACGGCCTGGCGCTGCGAGACTTTCGCTGTCGCCGCCTTCAGCCATTTGCCTTCCGTCAGCGGGTTCGGAATGGTCGGGTACTGATAGTCGACATAGCCGCCAGCCGGGACGGTGTATTTCGGAATGTCGACGATCAGGTCCGGCTTGCCGAGCGGCCATTCCGGCGCGACATGCTTGACCTCGGCCAGCCTGTCCGGACCGGCATCGCGCGGCGCGCCGGCCTCGATCCAGTGGACCAGCGTCTTGATCTGGTCAGCCGACAGGCTCTTGTCGTCCTTGAACTTGCCCACATGCGGATCCGGATCCCACGGCGGCATGCGATCGGTGCGCACCGCCTCGCGAATCATCGGCGCAAAGCCTTTGACCTTCTCATAGCTATCGAAGGCGAACGGGCCGATGCCGCCCTGCTGGTGGCAGGCGACGCATTTCTCTTCGATCAGCGGCGCGATCGCGTTGGTATACGAGATCTTGGCGAACTCCGCCTTCGCCTTGGCCGAGCGGGCCGGGAAGTCGATCGTCTTGCCCTTGGGCGCCGCATAGGCAACGCTGACCGGCTTGCCGTCGACAACAGCCGCGATCACGTCAGCCGAAAGCGGGCCGCGATAGGCGATCTTCCAGGTCTTGGGATCGATGACGAAAGTCTCGGAGACGCGCGTGGCGCCGATCTGCTCGCCGACCAGCTGCAGGTTGTCCTGCAGGATAGGCATGCTGATCGACAGCTTCTGCGCATCGGCCAGGATCGCTTCGCGGGTCTCGCCAGGATTAGAGTTCAGCATCATGAACTCGACGCCTTTGGACCCGTAGGCCGCCTGGAGCTTCGCGAGTTCCTGCGCCGCCTTGGCGACTTCGGGGCTGCCGACGCCGTGCATCACCATCACGATCGCCGAGGCGTCCTTCAGCCGGTAGAGTTCGCGCGCATATCCATCGGCGGACACGAGACGGAAATTGTCTATCTTGGCGGGCGTCGCAACCGACGCTTCGGCGGCAGCCTGGGCCGTCTTGGTGACAGCGGCGCCCTGGGCGCAGCTTCCAGACATGGCCAAAACCAGTCCAAGAGCAGTGGCGGTCAAAATGCGCGACATCGCTTATTGTTCTCCAGCTTGGGAAGGGACGGGCAGCGTAAGCGGAATACTGCAATCCTGCATTGGCCTGACACCGTCAAGTGATCGCGTTAACAGTCACTGAATTGTGTTGGTCAGCGCCGCCGAAATCACGCCCCGTAGGGCCCCGTCACGCCGCCTGCTCATGTTGAACCATCCCTTGGCCGCGCCAGGGCGTCCGATCTCTGGCGGAAAGGGTCGGCCGCGGCTAGCGTCCGGACGCCAATTGCAAGGACAATCTCATTCCTACGCGCCCGCCCTGCGCACCGGACCGTCGGAGCATCCTGCTCGCCGGGGCCGGCATTCCGCTGACAGCCGCCTGCGCCGCCGATCCGCATGCGCCGTGGCCGCCACCACCGCTGCATGCCTACCGGATCGTGGAGCACGACTGGATCCTGATGCGGGACGGCGTGCGCCTGTCTGCCCGGCTCTGGATACCTGAAAGCGCCGGCCCATGCCCCGCGGTGCTCGAGTGCATCCCTTACCGCAAGCGCGATCTTTATCGACCCTATGACGATATCTGGGGCAAGGTTCTGGCCGCGGCCGGGATCGCATTCGTCCGACTTGATGTGCGCGGCACGGGCGATTCCGAAGGCGTGATCGCCGATGAATATACCGAAGCCGAGCTCCAAGACTGCGTCGAGACCATCGCATGGATCGCTCGCCAGCCATGGTGCTCCGGGGCGGTGGGCATGCGCGGCATTTCCTGGGGCGGCATCAATACGCTTCAGGTCGCAGCCCTGCATCCGCCCGCGTTGAAGGCAATCATGCCGATGGGGTGCTGCGATCGCCGCTATACCGACGATGCTCACTATATCGGCGGCGCACTGGCTCGCGCCAATTTCCAGTGGGGCGTTCTGTTCAAGGCCGTGATGGCCGGGCCGCCGGATCCCGCCATTGTCGGGAACGCGTGGCAAGACATGTGGCGCAAGCGCCTTGAGTCGGCGCCGCCCATCCTCGCGACTTGGCTGCGGCATCAGCGGGAAGATGACTACTGGAAGCGCGGCTCCGTCTCGATCGATCCGCACACAATCGAGGTCCCGGCCTATCTCGTCAGCGGCTGGAGCGACACGTACTCGCACCCCGTCCTTCGCCTCATGGCGAACCTCGCCTCGCCGGCAAAAGCGCTGATCGGTCCGTGGGGCCACACCTATCCCTACACGGCAAGGCCCACCGGACTGAACTGGGCGCGGGAAGAGGTTCGCTGGTGGCGCCATTGGCTGGCGGGAGACGCGAACGGCATCATGGATGAGCCACGGCTGCGCGTCTTCATGCCTTACGCCACAGCATCGGAATCAGCCGGCCGGCCGATTCCGGGGCGATGGATCGCCGAACGGGCATGGCCGGCCAAGCCCGCCACGCGGCGCTACTATCTCAACACAGGAAGCCTGGACGAGACGCCGGGTAATGGCCCGCCGATAGTCCATCGGGACAAGGGCGTCGTTGGCGCAGCCAAGCCCGAATGGCTCGATCGCCTCGCCATCGAACAGTCGCACGATGATGCACGCTCAGCCGTATTCGACAGCCCCGCGCTCACGGCGCCTGTCGAAATCCTCGGCTCGCCTGAAGTCAGCCTGCGCGTCGCGTCGGACAGCCCGGTCGCCCATCTGATGCTCCGCCTGTGTGAGGTGCGGCCGGACGGACAAAGCTGGCTGGTGACGTGGACGGCGCTCAACCTTACGCGCCGCGAGTCGATGGCTGAACCACAGAGGCTGGAACCCGGCGCCTACTACACGGTTCCGATCAGCTTACGGGCCATCGCCCACAGGTTCGGCGCCGGCTCACGCATTCGTCTGGCTCTGTCTGAGGCGTTCTGGCCGATGCTGTGGCCCTCTCCAGTAAGGCCGACGCTTTCAGTCACGGCAGGCGTTTCGACCCTGGACCTTCCTATCCGCCCGCCTGAGAAGAAGGCGGCGCCTTTCCCCATCGAAGAAGTTCAGAGCGGGGCTACGCCGCCGGAAGCTTATCAACCCGCAGTCGCCGGCGTTGACGGACGGATCGTCATCGCCGCCAACACGCCGGCGGCGCCCTATGTCGTTGCAGGCGCCGGGACCGAACTCTCCAGCGCGCGCGAGGAGAGCTGCGAAATTCAGGAGGGCGATCCTGCGTCCAGCCGCTGGCGCCAGCGTGTGCGGTCGTCCTGGAAGCGCGATGCGTGGCATTGCGAAGTGGAAGCCTCGTACGAGCTTACCTCCGACACCGAGACATTCCGCATTGTCGAATCCCTCCGCGCCTTCTCGGACGGGAAGGAGATTTTCGACCGCACGAATGAGGCGCGTATTGCGCGGGACCTGATGTAGCAGCGGCCGGCGCTTCCCGGCTATGCCGCATTGAGCCCGCCTGGACCTTCGACCGGATCGTGCTCGGCGACCCAGTGCCCGGGCGCCGCCTCGATCAAAGCGGGCCGGTAGAACGGTTCGCCTTCCGTCAGCTTTGACTTGAGGAACCGGAGGCTGGCCCTGGGATCGAGCGGCGACGGCAGGTCGCCCTGCAGCTTGATCCGCTTGCGTGCGCGCTCCTTCGCCGGATCGGGCGCCGGCACGGCGGAAAGCAGCGCCCGCGTATAGGGATGCTGCGGGTTGGCGAACAGCGCCTCGCGCGGCGCAGTCTCCACCACTCGGCCGAGATAGAGCACCATGACGCGATGGCAGATCTCGCGCACGACCGACAGGTCGTGGCTGATGAACATCATTGCGAGGCCGAATTCCTTCTGCAGGTCGATAAGGAGGTCGAGGATCTGCGCCTGCACCGACACGTCCAGCGCCGACACCGCCTCGTCGCACACCACCAGCTTCGGCTTCAGGATCATGGCACGCGCAATGCCGACGCGCTGGTTCTGCCCGCCCGACAACTCATGCGGATAGCGGTTCACATAGTTCGGATCGAGATCCATGCGCTGCATGATCTCGCGCGCCGCCTGCTCCCTGCCCTTCCGGTCGACCTCCGGACGAAACACCGTCAGCGGCTCGGCGATCGACTCGCCGACGGTCATGCGCGGATCGAGGCTGGCGAGCGGATCCTGGAACACGATCTGCAGCTCCTGCCGCAGCGGCTGCATCTCCTTGCGCGACGCCTGCGCGATATTGCGCCCCAGCCACGCCACCGATCCAGCCGACGGATCGATCAGCTTCAGCACCCCGCGCGCCAGCGTCGACTTCCCGCACCCGCTTTCGCCGACCACGCCCAGCGTCTCGCCCGGCCGCAGACTCAGGCTGACGCCGTCGACCGCCCGCAGCGGCACGCGCTTGCCGAACAGCCCGCCGGGCACATGCACCGGGAAAGTCACATGCAGGTCATCCACTTCCAGCAGCGGCCTGGTCTCCTTCGGCGGCGCCGCGCCAATCGATGGCCGCGATCCGCGACCCGTGCGATCCAGCCGCGGCATCGCATCGAGCAGCATGCGCGTGTAGGGATGCGCCGGCGCCGAGAACACCTGGTCCACACCTCCGCGCTCCACCGCCTCGCCATAGCGCATCACCACCACGCGATCCGCCATGCGGGCAATCACGCCCATGTCGTGCGTGATCAGCACCAGCCCCGCCTTGGTCTCGCGCTTCAGCTCGTCCATCAGGTCGAGCACCTGCGCCTGCACCGTCACGTCGAGCGCCGTCGTCGGTTCGTCGGCGAGCAGAAGGGCCGGCTCGCACAGCATGGCGGACGCGATCATCACCCGCTGACGCATGCCGCCGGAAAGCTCGTGCGGGAATTGGTGCAGCCTGCGCTTCGCCTCGGGAATGCGCACGCGCTCCAGCCAGTCGACGATCTTCCTCTCGGCTTCCGCGCCCTTGACCTTCCTGTGCCGCTCCAGCACCTCGGCCATCTGCGCGCCGACCGTCATGTGCGGCGTCAGCGAGGTCAGCGGATCCTGGAAGATCATCGCGACCTTCGAGCCGCGGATCTCGTTCAGCTTCTGCCGCGACAGCCCCCTGATCTCCTCGCCGGCAAACCGGATCGATCCCTCGACCTCGCCATTCGCCGCCGTCAGCCCCATCACAGCCAGCACGGTCTGGCTCTTGCCCGACCCGCTCTCGCCGACCAGCCCAAGGCATTCCCCCGGCGCCACGTCGAAAGATAGCTTCTTTACGGCCTCGACCCGGCCGTCCGGCGTGTCGAACACGACGCTTAGGTCGCGCACCTCGAGGATAGGCTGGCCGGTCAAATGATGCTCCTGCAGTCCGGCGTCATTTGAAGCCGGTCGCAGCCGCAATTGAAACCCCTCTTGGCCGCCGGCGCGGATGACATGCCGACGCATGCGGGACCAAAGTTTGGCGCCCGCAATGGCGCCCGTCCCGCAGAGCCTTGGTGCACCCTTGGTGTACTTGGTGTTGGAGTCTTTCTGGCAACGCCAAAGAGTTAAACACGAAGCACACCAAGGGCGCACCAAGGACACCAAGAGATCGGAAGACAATTCCGAACTCGGGCGTGTTGCGCTAGGTTCGCACCATGACAAAGGAAAGCGGCTACCCGCCCATCTCGACCGATTCTGTCGCCTGGGAAGACTTCGACCGTGGCAAGTTCGCCAGCCGCCATCGCCACCTCACCAGCGCCGCCGTCGGCCACCGGGACTACCATGTCGGCGTCGCCATCGAAGAGCTGCCGCCCGGCAAGCAGTCCTGCCCCTTCCATTTCCACATGCTGGAGGAAGAGCACATCCTGGTGCTGGAAGGCGAGTGCACGCTGCGTTTCGGCGAGGACCGCATCCGCTTCAAGGCGGGCGACTATGTCTGCTTCCCCGCCGGCCAGAAAATCGGCCACTGCATGATCAACGAGACCGACAAGATCTGCCGCTACGCGCTTATCGGCGAGAACAACAAGAATGAGTTCCTGCGTCTATCCGGACTCGAACAAGGTCTCGAACCGCTGGCTCGATGAGCGCTACGATCGCGCTTCGCAGAAGGACTACTGGGACGGCGAGGACTAGGCCCTAAGCCTGCTTCTTCACCGCGACGATCATAGGCGCATCCGCCATCGGGTTCGAGGCGCGCTTCGATGCGCCCTCAAATGTAGCAGCCGGATCGATGCCTAGCGCACCGTGGATGATGTCGCCGCGCACGATGCCGCCGGCGCCGAGCTGGACCAGCTGGCCATGGATGCGGCCATCGACCGTGCCGAACACCGTCACGGTTTCACCAACCACTTCGCCCCTTACCGAGCCGCCCGCGCCGATCGTGATGGACGAGGCGCGGACATTGCCCTCGAGCACGCCATAGATGTGCAGCTCGTCCGGACAGGTGATCGTGCCCGCCATTTCGACATTGATCGACATGACGGAGGTGCGCCTGGCGTTCGCATTGGCGGGCTTAAGCGCCGTCGGCGAGGAAGACATTTCAGGCAGCTTGCCCTTGGCGAAATTGGCGGCCGCCTTCAGCAGGCCGCCGCCTTCATTGGCGGGCTTCGGAACGAAGTCGACACTGCGATTCAGATCCAGAGTTTCATCGGCGTAGGCGCCCATGACGCTGTCCTCTCTCGTGTGGCCCGTGATGCGGCCGCCATGCCGGCGCCACGCACACGCGCCGCTGCAAGATCGGCGCCCTCCGACCTGCATCGCACCTCGTTTCGGGAGGGTGGTTAAACCTCGCCTGCCCGGCGACTTGGCGGGTGGCGACTAGCCCGCCGCGCCCTTCGTCAGCAGCGCGTCTATCTCGCCCGCGTGCGGCATCGCCTTGGCGAACTCGAACGTGCCCGCCTCGGCCATTTCCTTCGCTGCGCCGATCATCGCGTTGATCGCCACGGCGTGCATCATGCCGCCGGTCGAGATGCGCTTAACGCCCAGCGCGCCGACCTGCTCCACCGTCAGCGCCTCCTTACGCGGCCCGCGCACGATGTTGAACGGCCGGTCGATCGACCTGCACACCTCCCGTACTTCTTCAGACGTGTTGAGCCCCGGCGCGAACAGCACATCGGCGCCCGCTTCCTGATAGGCCTGCAGCCGCTTGATCGTGTCGGCGAGATCCTGCCGGCCGTTGAGATAGTTTTCCGCCCGCGCGCACAGCATGAACTTGAACGACAGTTTCTTAGCCGCTTCCGCGGCCGCCCTCACCCGATCCGCCGCCGCTTCGATCGAGTAGATCGGATTGCCGCGGTCGCCGGTGAAATCCTCGATCGAACCTCCGACCAGCCCGGCTGCCGCGCCCTGCCTTATCGTCTCGGCGCAATCCTCCGGCCTCGGCCCGAACCCGTCCTCGAGATCCGCCGCAAGCGGAATGTCGATCGCCGGCGCCATGGCGCGGATATGCGCCATCACATTCTCACGGCCCGCATTGTAGTCGGGAAAGCCGATCGAACGCGCATAGCCCGCGCTGGTCGTCGTCAGCGCCTTGAACCCGAGCCCGGCAAGAATGCGCGCCGAGCCCGGATCCCATGGGTTCGGGATCACGAACACGCCCGGCGCCTTGTGCAGGGCTTCGAAGTCGGCAGCCTTTTGAGCTTGAGTCTTTGTGGAATGGGTTTTCATGGGGGGAGCATCCTCGCGGCGTTTCTGTCTCTTCTCAGCCTACCGCCAGCCCGCCTGCCCCGCGACGAAATTCCGACACGAACCGGGCCGAGCGTTCAGAGAATTGGTGGAGGGTCCGGGAATGGCGATCAGGTCTTTGCTGGCATGTGCGGCGCTCGCCGCCATCGCCTCGCCGGCGCACGCGCAGCTCAGCGGCGGCTGGCAGGGCGTCGGCCTTCAGGCCGGACCCGCAGGCGTGCAGTCGACCTGGACCATCTCGATGACCGTACGCTCCGGCATCGAGAGCCGCATCGAATATCCCTCGCTCGGCTGCACCGGCACGCTGCACGAGCTTTCCCGCACGCGCGACGAAATCGAATTCCGCGAAGAGATAAAGACGGGTCCCTGCATCGATGGCGGCCGCATCATCGCCCGCCTGCGCGACGGTCGCCTCTCCTGGTTCTGGTATCTGCCCGGCGGCAATGCCGGCGTCGACGCCTCCGCCGTGCTCTATCGCGAGAGTCCCATATCATAATGTGTATTTCGGCTCGCTCTATCCACACTACACTTCGATCAGCAGCGCCGTCGCATCGTCCGACGTCTTGAACCGCCCGATCTTCGCGTCGTCCTCGGGCGAAGCCTCCATCCCGCGCAGCTCCGCCATCAGCGCGCCGAGGCCTTTGGCCGACGCCGCCTCGATCAGCTGCGCATCCGTATAGCGGCCATAGGGCGACACCAGCCGATAAAACCCGTCCGTCATCGCCAGCACGCGCGTGCCCGCCGGCGCATCCGTGCTCTGATAGATGGCGCGCGCAGCTGCTTCCGGCTGCACGCCGAACACCCAATAGCCCTTGTCGGTGTTGTGGATCGTGCGCACGTCCTGTAGCCATTTGCGCCGGTCTTCCGGCGTCATCGCCATCGCACGCTTGGCGCGCACCTGTTCCTCGGCCGGCTTGTGGGTTTCGCCGAACGCCGTGACCTTGCCGTCCGGCGTGCGCACGATGGCGACGGAATCCCCCAGCGTCGCGCCTTCGATCTTCCCGTCCTTCGCGCGAACCCACGTCGCGGCGGCCGTCGGATAGCTCGACAGCGGCGCATCCTTCAGCGGCACGCGCAGCTCCTTCTCTACGGCCGCGCGCAGCTTTGGCAGCATGCGTTTGAAATAGGCCTGCGGCGTCTCCGCTGGCTCGACAGGCTCGATCAGCAGCTCCGCCGCGAACAGCTCCGCGAAACGCGCTGCATCGGATTCCGCTTTCGAGAAGATGCGCACCGGCCCGACATCCGTGGCGCCGTCAATGACGCACGCCCAGCCGGCGGCCTCATCGAACACATAGCGATCATCGCCCGCGCCCGTTTTCATCCCGCCGCCAAAAGCGCTGCCCGGAAAGGCGACGTAGTCGATGACTCTCATGAGATACAAAGGCTCCGTGGCGCGACGCGCCTTCCTAGAGCCTCAAGCCGCTTTCGTCTTCAGCGCCGCCGAGAAATCCGCCAGCGTCTGGATGTAGTCGCCGCTCTCGCGCAGCCGCTGCACGTACAGCTCCAGGATCTGCCGCGCCGCAACGCCGGCTTCGAGCCCGCACTTCTCGGCCTCTTCCGAAAACAGCTTCTTCGACTCCGGATCGAGCCGGACGGTCAGCGGTTGGCGGTTGGCGGTCTTCGACATCGGAGCTTCCATTGGCAGCTGTCGGGAGCCCCCCGACGCCGGTAGCGAGAATCATCTTGCAAGCATTGCCATAGCATTGCAATAGCAATGCATGGCCAAGCCGTCCGTCAGCGCAGGGACCAAGCCTTTTACGATCGTGCTGCCTGCCAAGGCCGCCGAGCGCCTTGAAATCCTTGTCGAAACTGGCCTGTATGGCGCCAGCCGCGCCGAGGCTGCCAAAATGATCATCCTCCAGCACCTCCAGGACCTCTGGAAGTCGGGCAAGCTGCCAGGGTGACCTGAGCCTGACCGCGAACGCTCCGTTCCTCCACCGCCAAACCCTTTGAAACCGGGCCTTTTCGGGCGCCGGTAATGTCTCGTTAACCATTGGCTGCGCACCGTGGCTGTCAGCCGCCCGGAGCAGCTAAAGGCAGCTCTGCGCAGCGGCGACGGCAGGGAAGGACGAGACCGCCATGACAGTGAAAGACCCGATCGAATTCTGCCCAGCCGCGGCCTGCGCCGCCGCCATCGTCCGCCTCGAAGGCTTCGGCGACCAGGTCGCCTGCCTCCTCACCGAGGCGAAACTCGCCCGCTCTCCTGACCTCATCAGCAGGCTGGAGGCCATTGCAGACGAGCTGATGCTCGCCGCCGACGACGCCCGTGACCGCCTCGCGAAAGTGGAAGCGGCCTCCTCCGCCGGCGCCATGGCGCAGCTCCTCGCCGCCATCCGCGATGTCCGCGTGCGCGACGACGCCGAGCGCGAGCGCGCAAAGGACCTCGAAGCCAAAGCCATCCGCTTCCTCGGCGCGGCCAATCTCTACGACGCGCGCTTCTGCGCCGTGCTCAGCCAGACAAGGCTGGGCCGAAGGGTTCATCTGCTGGGGCCCGAAGCGGTCCAGCGACTCTCATAGGCGCGCGGTCGCGCGAAAATGGCCCTGTTCGCGCCCCGGAATTGATCCGTATCAAATCGGCCGGCTCCATGCGGCCTAGCCTCGCCCGCGGGATCAACAGAAGAGGCCGTCTGCGATGCGTATTCTCTGGTCTTCTGCCGCTGGCCTTGTTCTCGCGGCGTCGCTCTCGGCCTGTGCGCCGGAATCGGTGAAGAGCGAGACGGCGTCAGAGGCGACCGCCCCTGTCTCCGTCGCTGCAGCCAGGCCGCCCATCACCCTCCCGGTCAGCATCAACGCCGTTATGGTGGCGCTGGTCGATCATGCTTCCGAGCCGCTCTGGCTCGATGCGTACGAGCCGCCCACGACCGAGGCGCGCTGGCTTGAGTCCGAGCACAATGCTTATCAGATGGCGATCGGCGGCAAGCTGATCCAGTTGGCTGGAACCGGGCCGAAGGACACTGCCTGGGTTGCCGACCCAGAATGGATAACCATGGCGGACGAAATGTCCGCTGCGGGAATGGATGCGCTCGGAGCTGCCCAGGCCAAGAATGTCGCCATGCTGAACACCGCTGGCGATCGCTTGGTCGCCTCCTGCGAGGCCTGCCACAAGAAGTTCAAGCCGGACCTCACCAGCATGGGCATCTACAAATCGCCCAACTACCCGCCGAAGAACTAGGCATGCTTGGCGGGTTGCCCGTCAGCCCGCCAACCTCGCCATCTCCGCATCGCTCAGCTCGTAGTTGCCGTAGACGTTCTGCACGTCGTCGCAGTCTTCGAGTTCTTCCAGCATCTTCATCAGCGAGTCGGCGTTCTCGCCCTCGACGGCCACCGTGTTGAGCGGCTTCCAGATCAGTGCGGTCGATGTCGCCGCTGTCTTGATCTTGCCCTCGAGCGCGGCCGCAACCTCGGCCAGGTCGCCGCGCGCCGTGTAGATGTAGTGGCCGTCGCTGTCGCTCGAGACATCGCTCGCGCCCGCATCGATCGCCGCTTCCATGATCGCGTCTTCCGTGCCCGCATTCAGCGGATAGACGATCTCGCCGACATGCTCGAAGCCCGACGACACCGCGCCTGTCTGGCCAAGATTGCCGCCATGGCGCGTCAGCGCCGTGCGTACATCCGTCGCTGCGCGGTTCTTGTTGTCGGTCGAACACTCGATGATCAGCCCCACCCCGCCCGGCGCGAAGCCCTCATAGCGGATCGCCTCGTAGTTGGCGCCGTCGCCGCCCGTGCCCTTGTCGATTGCGCGCTGGATATTGTCCTTCGGCATCGAGGCCGCCTTGGCGTTGTTCACGGCAAGGCGCAGGCGCGGATTGAAGGCGGGGTCCGCCATGCCGCTCTTGGCCGCGACGGTGATCTCCTTGGCCAGCTTGGAGAACAGCTTGGCCCTGGCCTTGTCGGCCTTGCCCTTGCGATGCTGGATGTTGGCCCATTTGCTGTGGCCGGCCATGCGGGACTCTTCAGGTTGACGTGCGCGGACATGCGCGGAAAGGGGGAGGCCCGGAATAGCCGAGACCGGCTTGCCGCCGCAAGCCGCAGGCTGGCGCCTGGCCGGGCAAAGCCATAACATCCGGACCGAAACGCGCCAGCCACAGGCGCCAGCAGGGGGAATTCATGCGCCACACACCTGCCGCCGCAGCGCTCGCTGTCTTGCTCGCCGCCTGCAGCACGGCCGCCGTAAGCGGCCCGCCGCACTACGCCCTGGTCCCGATCAAGTCGAACGGCCAGCAGCTTGCCGGCCTCGACAGCCGCACCATCCTGGAATCGCGCCAGCCCAGCGGCATCGTCTCGGTGAGAGCCGATGCCCAGTTCGCCGACTTCGGCGCCAGCTTCATCGTCGCCGTGCACAACAAGAGCGGCGGCGCGCTCGAGTTCGGGCCGAAGAACATCGCGGCCTCGATCAACGGCAAGGCCCTGCCCGTGCTCGCCGCAGAGGAGCTCGATGCCCGTGTGAAAGGCCAGGCCCGCGGCTTCATCCGCGCCACCTCGCGCACCGGCAATGTCGACATCGCCCAGGCGTCCGCCGAGGCCAACCGCGAATACCGCTTCAACAACTGGGGCGGCTGCCCCGCCGGCCAGGGCGGCTGCGCCGTCTTCAGCGACGACGGCGGCCGCAACTACCGGCAGGACCGCATCAACCGCCAGACCGAAGCCGAGACCGTCGCCGAGGTCGCCGCGAAGCTTCAGGCCAGCGCCACCCTCATCGCGCAGAAGGCGCTGCGCACGACATCGATCGCACCCGAGCAGATCGGCGGCGGCGTCATGGTGGTGCAGCCCCCGGCCACAGGCGGCCCGGTCGATCTCACCATCACCTTCAACGGCCAGCAGCACCGCTTTACCTTCAACGCCAGGCCCATCGCCTAGGGCGTGCTGCGCAACGCGTGATGCACAAGGCGCCTCGCCAACGCGGCGAAGCACGCTAGGCTGCCGCCACTATTTGAAACACGGAGGCATGGATGAAACTTGTTGCCACCATCGCGGCCATCGCCGCGCTCGGACTTGCCGCGTGCGGCGAGAAGCCCGCGACAACCGACGGCGCCGCGGCGACGCCCGCCGCAGCCGAACCGGCCGCTCCGGTCGCTGCGCCCGCCGCGGCAGTCATCGAAGGCCCCGCCGCCGGCAAGTGGAAGCTCACCATGACCGCCATGGGACAATCGCTGCCGCCGCAGGAAATCTGCTACGAAAAGCAGACGAGCATGGAAGAGGCCCAGAAAACCCAGCAGCAGGCCGGCATGACCTGCTTGGAGCAGAACTACCGGCGCGAGGGCGCCAGCTATCTCGGCCACTCGGTCTGTGAAATTGACATGGCCGGCAAGAAGACGAAGGTCACCACCGACCTCACTGTCGCGGGCGATTTCAACACCGCCTACACCATGGAGATGACGACCAAGATGGACCCGCCGCCCATGGCGGGCATGGAAGAAACGAAGACGTCCATCGCCGCTGAACGCCTCGGCGACTGCTAGGCGTTGCTGTTAGGCATTGCTGTCGCGGCGCGGGTGTTCGCAAAACGCCCGCGCCGGGGCTATACAGCCCCGTTAGGGATTCGCCGCTGAACCAGCGGCCGACGCCCGCCGAGGACTGGACCCATGACCGACGCCCCGCCCTTCTCTGAAAATCCGGTGGCCGAGCTCGTCTCGCTGCTCGACATCGAGCGCATCGAGATGAACCTCTTCCGCGGCCGGTCGCCGGACGACGGGGTGAAGCGCGTCTTCGGCGGCCAGGTCATCGCGCAGGCGCTCGTCGCCGCCTACCGCACGGTCGAGAACCGCATCTGCCATTCGCTGCACGCCTACTTCATCCGTCCCGGCGATCCCAACGTGCCGATCCTCTACGAGGTCGATCGCGCGCGTGACGGAAAGTCGTTCACGACAAGGCGCGTCGTCGCCATCCAGCATGGCGAGCAGATCCTCAACCTCGCCGCCTCCTTCCAGATTGCCGAGACCGGCTTCACGCACCAGTCGGCCATGCCCGAAGTGAAGAAGCCCGGCGAGCTCAAGAGCGAGGACGAGCTTCGCGCGATGGCGAAGGACCACATCCCGAAGGAATTCCAGAAGCAGTTCGCGCGTCCCCGCCCCATCGAGCTCAAGCCCGTCGATCCGCGCCAGATGATCAGCCCGATGAAGACCGAGCCGAAGAAACACATGTGGATGCGCGCGCGCGGCAGGGTCGGCCATGACGTTGCGCTGCAGCAATGTCTTCTCGCTTACGCATCCGACATGGGCATCCTCGACACCGCCACGAAGCCTCACGGCGTCAACTGGTTCACCGGCGGCGTGCAGATGGCCAGCCTCGACCATGCCATGTGGTTTCACGAGCCCTTCAACATCGAGGAATGGCTGCTTTACGCGATGGACAGCCCGTCTGCATCGGGCGCGCGCGGTTTCAATCGCGGCGAGATCTTCACCGAGCAGGGCAAGCTTGTCGCATCGGTCGTGCAGGAAGGCCTCATCCGCCCCCGCGAGTCGAAATTCAAGAACTGAGCCGCACGCTGATGCGGCCTGTGCGGCTGCCCGTGCGGCTGTCTGACTCAATGGATTGCCGGCGGCGAACATGGTCTTCTGCCGCCGCTCCCGATGGAGCGCGGACTGAAGGAAACTCTATGTTGCGTCTGTTGATCTCGTTGGCCGTGCTGGCCCTCGCTGCCTGCGCGGACAAGAGCGCTCCGCAGGTCAACGTCGCGGTCGCAGGCGCAGCGCCCTCGGAGACGCAACCTGTCGAACAGTCTGCCGAGCCCGAGCCTGGTCCGGAAGAAGCCCCGCCCGTCGCCGTGTCCGCTCCCGGGGCGCCCGGCCATGTCGACCTCAAATATCTCATCGGCGATGTCGATCCGGCGAACGATCCGATCTTCGCGCGTATTCCGCAGAAATACATCGCCGGCTCGCGCGTGTGGGGCCACAAGGATGCGGTCGAGGCTTTCGTGCGCATGGCCGAAGCCGCCGCCGCCAACGGCTATCCCCTCACCGTCGTCTCCGCCTTCCGTTCCTTCGACGACCAGAAGGAGATCTGGAACGACAAGTGGACCGGCAAGACGCTGGTTGAGCGCGGCAAGCTGCCCAGGACCATTCCTGATCCGAAGCGGCGCGCCATCAAGATACTCGAATTCTCCTCCATGCCCGGCACGTCCCGCCATCACTGGGGCACCGACTTCGATCTCAACAGCCTCAGCAACGCCTACTTCAACACCCGCGACGGCAAGCGCATCCACGACTGGCTGACGCTGCACGCGCCTGAATACGGCTTCTGCCAAGTCTATTCCGACAAGCGCGAAGACAGCCGGACCGGCTACGAGGAAGAGAAATGGCACTGGTCCTACCTGCCCGTCGCCAGCTGGTACCTGAAGCAGTACCCCAGCGATGTCGGCTACGAACGCCTCACCGGCTTTGAAGGCGCCGAAGCCGCGAAGGACATCGACGTCATCAGGAACTACGTCCAGGGCATCAGCTCCGAATGCAAGTGAGCGGGGGACGGCGCTTCACCCGCCCGCCTTCGCATGCTTGCGCGGGCTGGCGCCCGTCCAGCGCTTGAACGCGCGCGAGAACGCCGCCGGATCGGAAAAGCCCACGAGATAACCCGTCTCGTTCACCGAGACTTTCTTGTCGCCGAGATAGTGCAACGCCAACCTGTGGCGCAGCTCGTCCAGCACCTTCTCGAACGTTGCGCCCTCCGCCTTCAGCTTGCGGAACAGCGTCTGCCGGCTCATCCCCATCTTGGCTGCGACCATGTCGATGCCGACATCGCCCGTGTGCAGGATCGGCATCAGCATGCTCTCGACCCGCCCGCGAACCGTCTTCGAGCGCTCGAGCTGCTTGAGCAGCTCGCTCGCCCGCTCGCTCAGCACGCCGAAGACATAGCGCGGCTGCAGCGCCACGCGGTGCGCCAGCAGCGAGGCGTCGATGCGCACGGCGTTCCAACGGCTCTCGAACACGACCGGGCACTGGAAGATCCGCTCATACTCCGCGCGATACGCCGGCGCCGCATGCGTGACATGCACCTCCAGCGCCAGCGGCCGCGGCAGAAATTTCCGCGTGCCGCAGATCTGCCGCGCATAGGTCACTTCGGTCAGCTCGGGAAAATCATTCGGGTTCGCGCGCGTATCGACCGTCCACATCGCCCCGCCCTCGACCACATGCTGGAAGCGGTCCGTGTCGCCGACGCCCTCCACCTCGATCGCCAGCTTTCCGAAACGGTTCATCTGCGCGAACGCCTCGCCCACGGTCTCCGACGCGTTCATGATCAGTCCGGCGATCGAGACCTGATCGAGGTTGACCTCCTCGCCATAGTGCAGCGCCAGAGCGGGATCGCCCGTCATCTCCTTCGCCGCGCGCATCAGCGCGATGTAGTTCGGCATGGCGATGCGATTGTCCTGGTCCTGCAGCGCATCGGGATCGATCCCCGCGCGCGCCGCCAGCGCCGCCTCGTCCGCGCCCTTCGCCGCCGCCAGCCGGATCAGGCCGCGCGCCAACCCCGCCCCGACCGTCAGCTCCGCCTTCTTCGGCTCACTCATCGCCGCCCCGCCGGAAACGCTCCGCCCGCCAGACCGGGGCGATGCAACCTGCGATCATGTTTTTGATGCCCGCGGCCATGTACTTCCCGCCCCTGTTCAGGCGTTATTCATATCGTTATTCGATAAGTAGGACAACCAGCCATTGGGGTCAAACATGGTTCGTTTCCGTCGCGTCCTGCAACTCTCCGCCGCCGTCGCCGCGGCTTTGGCTCTCGCCGTCCCCGCCAGCGCCCAGACATCGGCCCAGACATCGGCCCAGACGCCTGCTTCGGCGCCTGCCCAGCCGCCTGCCGCAGCCCCGGCGCCTGTCTATACGCCGACCTCGCTCACGCCCGCGCCCAACCTGCCGAGAACGCCCGACGGCCGTCCGGATTTCCAGAACGTCGTCTGGGCCTCCAACTTCTTCCCGGTGTTCGAAGCGAACCCGATGGCCGCCACATTGGTGGTCTCCGAGGCGGATGGGAAGAAGATGGTCGACATGATGGTCGCCGGCATGTCGAAGCAGACCATCTTCGAGATCGATCCCGAAGCGCACGAGATCATCGGCAACACCGATGGACTGCCCCTCGTCCGTGGCGAACGCCGCAGCCGCACGCTCGTCCTGCCCGCCAACGGCAAGCTGCCGATGACGCCCGAGGCGCGCAAGGAAGTGTCCTCGACGGATCCGCTCGACGGTCCGCTGGACAACCCTGAACAGCGTCCCATCGGCGAGCGCTGCATCGTCCTCGGCGCTCCGCCGATTTCCGCGACCATCTCCTACACCCGCCTGCGCTTCATCCAGACGCCCTCGCATGTCGTGATCCATACCGAAAACGGCGATGACGCACGCATCGCCCCGTTCACCGACAAGCACAAGCCGGCCGGCGGCCCGCTTTCCTGGCTCGGCGATTCCATCGCGCGCTGGGAAGGCGACACGCTGGTGATCGAAACCATCCGCCTGCCCAAGGAGCTGCGCGTGCGCGGCCTGCCCAGCATCATCGTCAGCGACGAAGCGACTGTCATCGAGCGCATCACGCGCCTGTCCGAAGACGAACTGCTCTACCAGTACACCGTCGTCGATCCGAAAGTGTACACCGCCCCTTGGCTTGCCGAGTATTCGCTCTATTCGAGCAAGACCGGCATGTTCCCCTCGCCCTGCCACGAGCACAACTACTCGCTCCCCAACATCCTCCAGGGTGCGCGCGTCATTGAAGCGAAAACCACTGCCGCCACGTCCGCGAACGCAAAACCAAAGGCCAAGTGATTTGCTGAGGTCTGCCCGAGGCTCTATCTCGTCGCCATGGCCGCCAAGTCCTTCTTTACCGTCGGTTATGAGCGCACCACGCTGCCCGGCCTCATCGCTGCGCTGAAAGAGAACGGCGTCACCTGCGTCATCGACACACGCGACGTCGCCAACTCGCGCCGCGCCGGCTTCTCGAAGAAGCTGCTCGCCGCCAGCCTCGACGAGGAAGGCATCACCTACATTCACCTCCGCCCGCTCGGCACGCCCAAGGCCGGCCGCGAGGCCAACCGCGCCGGCCGCATGGACGAATTCCGCCGGATCTACGAAGCCTCCTTTCAGCGCCCCGAAGCCCAGCTCGCCCTCCTGGAAGCCGAAGACCTCGCCCGCGCCCAGCCCACCGCCCTCCTCTGCTTCTGCGGCGACGGCGCCAAATGCCACCGCAACCGCATCGCCCAGGCGCTGGAGGAGAAAGGCCTGAAGCGAAAGGAGATCACGTTCGCCTGACGCGCCGGCTCGACATCATCACCGTCATTCTCGGGCAGGCCGAAGGCGTGACCCGAGAACCTTTCTGGGAGCGCCGGGTGAGGCGCATTCGCCGAATGCCCGGCAGTGCGTCGCGTCAGCGACGCAATCCGACGTCGATTGTCGCTGCTCCGCAGCGAGCGCCGGGGCGTTCGAGCACGCCTCACCCCAACGCCCCACCACCGCTGTCATCCCGGCCGAAGGCGCAAAGCGAAGGGGACCACCTCCCCTTGAAAGGCTGTTCGATTCACACATCTTGGAGCCTCAGAGCGGCGCCGTATTTGATGCGCTGGAAGTCTTCGAGGCCCAGGCGCATCGTTTTCGGGCCGGGCTTGCCGTAGTAGCCGTCCCATCCGCCCAGACGAGCAATGACCCAGGCGGCGAAGGCGAGCGAGCCTTTGGGATGCGGGTTCTTCTGCCGCGCGGTCTTGCCCTCCAGCTTGGCCGATACGGCCTCGAGGACGGGCCGATCGGCAGGCTCGAAGGCCTCAAGAAGACTTTGGCCAGTGGCGCCGCCGCGCGCCTTGACGAGCTGCATCACGGTGACAGCCGCAACAGCGCCAGCGGCGACGAACCTGATCATGACCTTGGGATCGCCGATGTCGGCCGCCTCGACGTTAAAGCCTCCGGTCTTCAGCGTGTGGAAATACTCTTCGATGACCCAGCGCATCCGATAGAGATCGACGATCCTCATCGCCTCGGCGAGGTTTGTGACCGGCTGCGTCGTCAGAAGCCGCCAGTGGATCGGCCTGCCGTCTTTCGGCGTCGACGTCTCGCGGACGTCGACCATGGTCAGAACGATGGTCTCGGGTAGATCGGCTGCACCCAGCTTGGGCTTTCGCAACACGACCCGCGAGAAGCGGACGGCGAGCTCGCTCATCCGCGCCTTGCGCTGCGGCGCCGCCGGGACGTTCACCTCGATCCGGCCTTGTTCGGGCAGGCCGTCGATGTGCGAGAACAAAAGGCCGACCTCTTCCTCCCCCTCCGTCTCGATGGCCGTCTCGATGGCCGTCTCGATCCGCCGGTTCTGGCATGCCCGCACGATCAGATGCATGGAGCCGGGGCGGAGCGCGAAATGCTCGTAGATGTCGCTTTCCCGGTCCGATACGCCTGTGAGGCTCGCCGCCCCCGCCAACGCCTCTCCGGCGGCCCAAGCGCCGTCGATCCAGCGCTGCGATTCCTTCTGCGCCGTCGTCCGCGACTTACGGTGTTTGGCCTTGCCGCGGTCACGGTTCCACACCTTGGCATCGATCAGGCCGATGACCCCGCCATTGCCGGCGTCAACCGCCAGCACGGCGTGCAGCAACAGGCCGCGCACCGCCCCGCCTTTGCCGATCGGCCCGTAGCCGTTCGCCTTGGCGCGCCGGCCTCCCAGCGAAAGCTCGCTCGTATCCTGCACCACGACGACATCGCGGCCCGCCGCACGAGCCGCCGTGCGCTCCGCCGCGTGCGCCGTCATCTCTCCCGCCGTCACCGCCTCATTGCGAAGGAACCGCGTGAACTGTATCTCGCGGGCGCGGCTTTTCCGCGCCAGCTGGCGGATGCACGAGCCCGGCCGCGCCACCAGCGCCGCATGCAGATTGGCCCCCCTTTTTCCAGCCGAGCATCGCCAAACCGGCCCAGCCCATACGCCATCCCAGACATCGCTCTCTCCCGCGAATCCCCAACCAACTCACGGAATCAGCAATCAAATCCCCGCGCAAGAAGTGTGAATACGAGAGCCTTTCCAAGGGGGGAGGTGTTCTCTGGCCGGTCCGACACAGTCGGATAACCCTGCAGTTTGAAAGAATCTTCAGCGCCCAAATCCCAGCAAAACCGCGCCAGAGTTCATGTCCCCGCTGTAGGATAACTTTTTACTTGTCCCCACGCCTGCCCCGCCAGGCGATACTGCGTGCATGACCCACGCGGACGACATCGCGGAGAGCGACATCCAGCTGGAGCCCTCCCAGCTCTGGATGCTCCCCATCCTGTTGTTCCAGATCATGGCGGCGCTGTTCACCGACTATGCGCACAAGCTCAAGCGCCTGCGCCGCCGCAAGCCGCCGCGCTCCAGGAAATGGCAGTCCTGCTATGCGGACCTGTGCCGCTGCGAATACTCGATCGACGTCATCCTGGCCGAGGGCGCAAGGCGTCTCCTCGCCGGCCAACCGCTCGATCTCGAGAGCATCGTCATTCCCCCGCCGCCATCAGACTGGCGGCCCGAATCCATGCCGCGCAGCGCCCACGACATGTCGCTGCGCTTCGAGGCGACGGCTCTCTTCCATGCCGACCCCGAAGCCTTCATCCGCCGCCACGCCGCGCGCATCCTGGCCAAAGCCAAACGCGACGCCGCGCCGGAAGACGCCGGCAACGACCCCAACCCTCATGGCGAGCAGCTTGGCGCAAGCCGCGCGTCCGTCGAACCATGGGAGGCGAACTCACCGGCGTCAGAGCGCATCCGCGCCCCGCCTTAGCCCGCGCGCGATCAGGAAAAGCCCAGCCCGCCCCGCCGCCTCTTCGCTGAGGTCGCGGGCGTTTGGGCGGAGACAAAAAGGGGGAGGCTCGCGCCTCCCCTTGTCCGTTTCGAATTCAGCAAAGCCTATTTCGCGGGCTTGCGGAATTTCATCATGAACTGGTCGGTCTTGTGACGGATCGAGGGATCGAACACCGTCTTGTCCTTCGGGTCGGCCGGGTTGCGCAGCACATTGCTCTCGCCGACGAACTCGAAGCCCGCCGCCAGCACTTCCGATTTCACCATCGCAGGATCGATGCGGTGCAGCTGCGCGTTGAATGCAACGCCTTCCGCCGCCGTGTGATCGAGCACGACGTACGTGCCGCCCGGCTTCAGCGCGTTGAAGACCGCCTTGTTCGCCGCGTTGATGTCGAGGTTGCGGCCGGGATTGTGCATGTCGTGATAGTTCTGCGAGGTCCACACCAGATCCAGCGGCTCGGGCGAAACCAGCGTCGCGAAATCCGTCTGCACGAACGAGACATTCGGATAGTTCGCCTTGTCGTCGAGGATCGCCTGGAAGCCCAGCGGGCGTCCGGCCGGCGCGGGGCCGTTGAACAGGTAGAGCTTGCCCGTCGGCCCGATCGCCTTCGAGAAGTTGCGGGTCATGTAGCCGCCGCCGGGGATCAGCTCGCCGATTTTCTCGCCGGATTTAATCTCGGCGAAGGCCAGCATCTCGGCCGGCTTGCGGTCGGCGTCGAGGTCCTTGTCGGCCTGCGGACGACCCGCATCGGCGATGGCCGAGACGATGTGCGCGGACGTGGCCGACGGCGGCGGGGCAGCAGCGGTCTGGCAGGCGCCGGCCGCAAGCAGCGCGGCGAACGCAAGGGACCGCATAAGATTGGTGCGCATGGGTATCTCCTCCCGGAAAATAGTCCCGGCGCCCGTTGCGCGCCGGTTTCAGCGCGCAGCACTAGCTGAAACGCGCTCGCCCCACAATTGAAGCGCGCGTGAAGTCTCGCCTGTCAGCAACAGGCTTACCTGCCCGGCATGGTCCCCTGCAGCCGCCCGCCCACGCGGACCGGCGCAATCGCAAGCGCCAGGCCGGTGTTGTCGTCAGATTCGACGACCACGCCGCACAGCGTCGCCGGCCCTTCGGCAGGCGACTTGCGTTCGGTCGGCAGCCGCGTTGCCGCTCGCTGGACAATCGGCGCCTTCTTCATGCCGATGACGCTGTCATAATCTCCGCACATGCCCGCATCCGTCATGTAGGCCGTGCCGCCCGGCAGGATCTGCGCATCCGCCGTCGGCACATGCGTGTGCGCGCCGACCACCATCGTCACGCGCCCATCGCAATAGTGTCCCATGACGTATTTTTCCGCCGTCGCCTCGGCGTGGATCTCCACGATCACCGCATCCGCCACCTGACGCAGCGGCGCTTCCTCGAGGGCGCGCTGCACGCCCTGGATCGGATCGTCCAGCGATTCCATGAAAGCCGAGCCATGAATCTGGATCACGAACACCCGCTGTCCCTTCGGCGTCGTGAACAGCTGCGCGCCGCGGCCGGGGATCTGCAGGGTCTGCGGATAGTTGTAGGGCCGCAGCAGCCTCTGCTCGCGCTCAATATAGACCAGCGCCTCCGGCTGGTCCCACGAATGGTTGCCCAGCGTGATGCAGTCCGCGCCGGCATCGAAGATTTCCTGAGCGGTGGAGGCTGTAATGCCAAAGCCGCCCGCCGCGTTCTCGCCATTGACGATGACGAAGTCGAGGCGGAGCTCTTCGCGCACGCGCGGCAGGTGTTCGGCGACTGCCTGGCGGCCCGCACGGCCGACCACATCGCCGAAAAAACCAAGACGCATGCGCACTCCCTGCCGCAGGCCCCCACGACCGGACCCGCGCGGGTCTACAGGAGCGCGGCCTTCCGGCCAAGTGCGGCGGATAGGGATGGAATCAGTAGACCTTCTCGATCGTATCGAGCGCGTAGATCTCCCCGCCCCGGCAGAAGAACGAGATGCGCTTGGGAAGCGGATCGGGAACCTGCTCGCGGTAGGCGAGCCGGCCTGGCACGGGCGCCGCGGGCGACGTGCGGATTTCGAGGATCAGCGTATCGCCGGTCGACGCCGCGGACTTCAGCATTACCGCCGTGTCGGTCGCCTCTTTCAAGCGGACATCGACATTGAGCTGGCGCGGTCCCCTCCCCGGTCCCGGCATGAAGTTGATCCAGGCGTTGGCTTCCGCGATCTGGTGCGGGCACGCCACCCGCGCCAGCGCCTGCCCGGTCGTCATCTGCTCTGGCTTGGCGCCCTTCTGCGGCATGGCCGAGCATCCGCCCAGCAGCGCCACGAGCCCAACAATCAAGACCCTGCCCATGCGCCTCTCCCGGCCAGCCGAATCAGCCCTGCAGAAGGTAGCACGGAGCGTCCAAGCGGGTATTTTGGCTTGTTTTCGGGGATTTTTCTGCCGGAAGCGGGAAAGCTGCGCCCGCCGGCCCGGTCGCATGCGTTGTCCGTATGAAACCCATGCCTTCCCAATGGCGTGAGGACGGTCGATCCTGATGATCGAGAAGCCTAGTGTGCGCGTAACAATCCTGCGCAACCGAACGAATATAGAGACGTCAGAGATCGAGGAGAGCGAGATGGAACTGAAGTTCCGCCGCAACGCCGACTACCAGGACCTTCGTGACGAGATCACGCCGGAGAAGTTTTACCTCGATCGCCGCAAGCTGATCGCGGCTGGCGGCGTGATAGGCGCAGGATCGATCCTGGGCGCTCTTCCCGCATGCTCCGAACCGCAGGGCGCAGTCGCAACACCGGCGGGCGCCGCCAGCCATCCCGCATCCGGCGCCAAGCTGACCGCCGCGAAGACCGCCTTCGCCGTTTCAGAGGCGACAACGGTCGAGGACGCGTTCACCGGCTTCTGCAACTACTATGAGTTCGGGACCGACAAGGAAGATCCGGCGCGCAATTCCTTCATTATGAAGACGTCGCCCTGGCAGATCGCCGTCGAAGGCGAGACGGATGCGCCGGGCAACTACGCCGTGAAGGACCTCGTCGACTATTCGAAGCTGGAAGAGCGCGTCTATCGCCACCGTTGCGTCGAGGCGTGGTCGATGGTGGTGCCGTGGGTCGGCGTGCCGCTTGCCAGCATCATGACCAAGCTGAAGCCGAGGACGACCGCGAAGTTCGTGCAGTTCGAGACCTACCTTAACAGGAAAGAGATGATCGGCGTGCGCCTGCCCGTGCTCGACTGGCCCTATGTCGAGGGCCTGCGCATGGACGAGGCGATGAACGACCTCACCTTCATGGCCGTCGGCGCCTACGGCAAGGCGCTGCAGAAGCAGAACGGCGCGCCGCTGCGCACCGTGATCCCGTGGAAGTACGGCTTCAAGGCGACGAAATCGATCGTCAAGATCCGCTTCCTCACCAAGCAGCCGGCCACGGCCTGGAACAAGTCAGCCGCCAACGAGTACGGCTTCTATTCCAACGTGAATCCCAACGTGAACCATCCGCGCTGGAGCCAGGCGTCCGAACAGGTGATCGGCGGCAAGGGCGGCTTCAACGAGCGGCGCACCACCGAGATGTTCAACGGCTATGAAAAGCAGGTCGCTTCGCTCTACGCCGGCATGGACCTGAAGAAGAACTACTAGCCTCCCAGATCAACCAAACATGGCCCACAGCGCCTTCCTCCGCACCTTCGCCAAGCACTGGATGAAGCCGCTGGCGCTCATCGCGCTGCTGGCGCCGTTCGCCTATCTTGCGCTGCAGTGGGGGCTGATGCTGAGCGGCCAGCCGCATGTGATGGGCTGGAGCGTCGCAAAGTGGACGCACCATTATCTCGGCGACACGGCGCTGCGCATTCTGCTGGTCACTCTGGCGATCTCGCCGATCCGCGACATCACCGGCTGGGCGCCCATTGTGCTCATCCGGCGACGCATCGGCCTTGCGGCGTTCTTCTACGCCTTCCTGCACATGCTTGCCTATGTCGGCCTCAACCTCAACTGGTCGCTGCCGAAGCTGTGGGAAGACATCGTCATCCGCACCTACATCACCTTCGGCATGGCGGCGCTGATCATGATGGCGCCCCTTGCCGTCACATCGACCAACGGCATGATCCGCCGCCTCGGCCGCAAGGCATGGGACCGCCTGCACTGGCTGATCTATCCGCTCGCCACCCTCGCGGTCGCGCACGACATACTGATGCAGAAGACGATGCAGCTGACGCCCATTGTCCACGCCGTCATCCTCGGCGTCCTGCTCGGCTGGCGCATCGTGCGCTGGGGCCTCAAGCGCATCAGGCCGGCTGAAGCCACCGCCTAGCGCGGGGTCGGCGACCAGCTCGATCCCTTGCGCCAGTTGCACTCGGCGTGCGCGAGCTGAAGGTTGGCGCGATCGTCCGTCCCGCCCTTCTTGCGTGGCCGGATGTGATCGAAGGTCGGCCGCTTCTTCTTCCAGACGGTCGCGTGCGGCGCGTCGAACCGCCCCTGCGGCATCGCCTCGCCGCATAGGGCGCAGCGCCCGGACTGAGCCATCCAGAGTTCGTCGAACAGGCTCGGCACGATTGTCAGGCGTCCAATTCCTTCGGCACAGCCCAGCCTCGCCGCGCGCACGCCGCCAGCACAGTATTGCGCAGCAGACAGGCCACCGTCATGAGCCCGACGCCGCCCGGCACCGGCGTGATCCAGCCGGCGACTTCCCGGCACTCGGCAAAGTGAGCATCGCCTACCACCCGCGTCTTCCCCTCACCCTTCTCGGGCGCGGGAATGCGATTGATGCCGACATCGATGACGACGGCGCCCGGCTTCACCCACGACCCGCGCACCATCTCCGGCCGCCCCACCGCAGGCACCAGAATGTCCGCCGTGCGGCACAGGGCCGGCAGGTCGGCCGTCTTCGAATGCGCGATGGTGACGGTGCAGTTCTCGGCGAGGAACAGCATCGCCGCCGGCTTGCCGACAAGAATCGAGCGGCCGATCACCACGACATGCTTGCCCGAAAGATCGTTGCCCAGCGCGTGCTTGGCCATGATCACGCAACCGACCGGCGTGCACGGCTTTAGCCCCGGCTTGCCCAGCAACAGCCGCCCTGCCGACAGTTCGGTCAACCCATCGACATCCTTCGCCGGATCGATCAGCGCCAGCGCCTGCGCTTCGTTCAGCCCCTTGGGCAGCGGAAGCTGCAGCAGGATGCCGTCCACCTCCGGATCGGCGACGAGCGTCTTCAGCGCCGCCTCGACCTCGGCCTGCGTCGCCGACGCCGGAAATCGTCGCGTGATCGAGCGCATGCCCGCAGCTTCGGTCTTCTCGCCCTTCGATTTCACGTAGAGCGCGCTCGCCGGATCATCGCCCACCAGCACGACCGCGAGACATGGCTTGCCAGGCAGTTTCGCGACCGCCGCCGCCGCAGCAGCCCGCACCTTCTCGGAGACGATCTTCCCGTCGATCAGCTCAGCCGGCATCGCCTTCTCCCGTGAGCGCCTGAAGCGCCCCCGCTATAGACTGGTCGCCCACGATTCGCACGGTCTTGATGCGCTGCGTCCCGCCCTTCTCCACCGAAACGGCGGACTTCGGCAGGCTGAGCGCCTTCGCCAGCAGCGCCTCGATCGCCGCGTTGGCCTTGCCCTTCTCAGAAACCGCGCGCACGCGCACCTTCAGATATCGCTGGCCGGAAGCTTCCTCGCCCAGCCCCTCCACCGCATCCTTCGATGCGTTGGGCGTGGCCCGCACCCGCAGCTCCGCGCCCCCGGCGATCATCCGCCAGGACGCGCGCGCCACTAGCGGATCCGCGGCCCGCCGGCGACCAGCATGATTAGCTGCGGCAGAGCCCAGTCGCGCACGAACACGATAATCAGGATGACCAGCAGCGGCGAGAGGTCGAGCACGCCATTGATCGGCGGTATCAGGCGGCGCAGCGGCCGGCACATCGGCTCGCAGATGGCGGCGAGAAAGCCGAGGATGGCGCGAGCGTTCGGATTGCGCTTGTCGATGATGCCGAACGAGACCAGCCAGCTCGCAATCACCCAGGCGAACACGATGAAGAACAGCACCGTGAGCAGCGGACTCGCGAAATAGATGTAGAGCGCCCAGAGAAAATCCATAACCCGGTCCGCCTCCAAAGCCTTGGTCCCACTGCAGATAGCTGGCGCGCCCAGCGGCGGCAACCCGCGCAATCAGGCCGCTTGCCGGTCATCCTTGACGTCGGAAGCGGCACGGAATAGCTAACCCGCTCCCAAATCCCGGCCTCGCCGGGACCCGGAAGGGGCCGTAGCTCAGTTGGGAGAGCGCGTCGTTCGCAATGACGAGGTCAGGGGTTCGATTCCCCTCGGCTCCACCAACTATCTTCTCCCTGCATCGCCACCCATCTCACGCTGACCGCGTGATGCCTTTTAACTAAAGGGTTCTTGGACATACTCGATTGCAGCTGGTTCAGCTTGCTGCGACCAAACGCAGAACGAGTTTGGGATAAAATGTGGGGTAAGGCCCCTTGGCCAACCTCGATATGTTCTGCCGTGGGAGCATCGAATGGGTCGAGGTATCCACCGCCTGACGGATCGCCAGGTCCGCACGCTTGGTCCCGGTCGCCACGCGGACGGCGGCGGGCTCTGGCGACACTCTATCATGATCTGAAACGCAGACAGGAGACGTGGTTGCGCGAAGGCGCGACACGCTTCCTTAAAGGCGACATGAAGCTGCTCGCTTACTTCAAGGAAAAGGCGCGGCGTGTGAAGCTGGACTTTGAAATGATCCTCGTTCAGCCCGGGGCATCAATTGCGACCGTCACCGACGATGCATTGCGGCTGCTGGCCACAACCGAACTTTATCTTTTCAAGACGACACAAGCGAAGTTCCGGGTCGTCTTGTCCGAATAGCTGCGCTTCCCAAGTACGGTCACTTTACTCGGCGAGCGAATACGACGTGCTCCGGCCGCCGCCGGCGTCCTTCTCCAGGATGCCGAGCTTGATCAAAGCTTCAATATCGCGGCTGGCGGTATCTTGCGAGCACTTGGCGATCTTCGCCCACCTGGACGAGGTGAGCTTGCCTTCGAAACCATCGATCAGCTTGTTGAGCATCAGGCGCTGGCGATCGTTGATGTGATCCCCCGCGTGGTGCTCCCAGAACTGCGCCTTCTTGAGGACGCCGCCGATGATCTCCTCTGCCCCGGTGAAAGCGTGGTCGAGACAGCCGAGGAACCAGTTGAGCCAGCCCGTGATGTCGAGATCGTCTTTCTGCGTCTTCTCAAGAATCGCATAGTAGTCGTTCCGCTCAGCGCGGATCTGCGTCGACATTGAGTAGAACCGCTGCGCGGTGTTTTCCGAGCGGGCGAGGCTCATGTCGGCGATCGCGCGCGCGATGCGCCCGTTACCATCGGCAAATGGGTGGATGGTGACGAACCACAGGTGGGCAAGCGCGGCCTTGAGAACCGCGTCGATCGCTGGTCCATTGTTGTACCAATTCAGAAAAGCCTTCATCTCCTTCTTGAGGAGTTTGGCTTCCGGTGCCTGGTAGTGAACTTTTTCGCGCGCGATGGGGCCTGAGACAACCTGCATCGGCCCACCTGAATCATCGCGCCAATTGCCGACGATGATCTTACTCATGCCGCTCCGCCCTGTCGGGAAGAGGGCAGCGTGCCAGCCGAACAGGCGATCCTCGGTGAGCGGCTTGTCGTAGTTTTGCGTAGCGTCGAGCAGCATCTCGACAACGCCTTCGACGTTTCGGTCAGCTGGCGTTAGCGCGCCGATGTCGATGCCAAGGCGGCGGGCGAGCGAAGAGCGGACCTGATCGTGATCCAGCTTCTCGCCTTCGATCTCGCTGGTCTTGATGACGTCTGCGGTGAGCGTGCGAAGAACGGCCTCTTCGCGCAGCGCAAAGCCGAGTGCTTCCATGCGTCCCAAAAGCCGCCCCTGGCGGTGGCGCAAGTCAGCGAGCTTCTTGCCGATGAGCTTTTCGTCCCATCGGAAATTCGGCCAGTCATTCAGTTCGTGTATGTAGGTCATTATCCGCATCCCTTGCGGAGATTATGCGTGAAGGCGCGGAGAAAGTCCAGCCTATTCTCCGCACGATATGCGGAGAATAGGCTGGTTATTCTCCGCCTTCCACTGATTTTATTGACTTTTTCTTTCACGCCGGGGGCGTTTGTGTCCGGGCGCACTCTATCGCTTCGCGACCGAGCCACACATTCAAGGTGTGTCTCGGCCCATTCGGATGACGATCGCTGACGCAAGCACGCTCGGCGTGGCCGATGCGCCGATCGCTAATCGTTCGGTTGCTGCGTTCTGTGCCGTTTCACGCAGCTTGGTTATATCCGCATGCAGCGCAGCAATCCGCTGCCTGTGGCGGTTGCGGACCACCACGATTTCGGTTTGCAGCTTGCGCCGATCAAGAAGCTGCCCGGTGCGAAGCGCTTCCCTCTGATCGGCGTCGCGCTTGAGAGAGGCAAGTGCCTCGCGCTGGTTTTCCATCAAGGGGTCGTGTCCCTGAACGTGGTGTACGAGCCATCGCTCGTCACGGGTCACGCCGGCGGGGTTGGGCCGGCAGTCATGCCGGCACAGCCGGTAAACTGACGAGAGGGTTATCGCTCATCGGCGCGATGGTTTCCAGAGACATGTAGCGGGAGCGCTGGACCGCCCATTCGTCGTGCTGCTCGAGCAGGATCGCTCCGATGAGGCGGATGATGGCGTCTTCATTGGGGAAGATTCCCACGACCTCGGTGCGCCGCTTGATCTCGCCATTCAGGCGTTCAATGGGATTGGTCGAGTGCAGCTTGACCCGATGCTCCTTGGGGAAGGTCATGTACCCGAGCGGCCCATGTCTCCACTGCCCTTCGCGCGCATCGCTAAACCCGACTCCGCATGACCGTCCCACTCCTGGGGCGACGACAATTCGTAAATTGACGCTTGGTCGAACGCGCCGGCAACGTTATCGACGCGCAGGCGCCGGAGAACTGGCGTCTAAGGGCCAAGGCCCATGTCGCGCCGCCGCCCATTAGGCATGGTGACACGCAGGATCCAGGAACGGCTGTTTTCGGAGGCGACCTGCAGGGCTAGACCAGCCACGCCGCCCACTGGATAGTGTCCGGCGCGCTTAAGCCGCTCGACCCATTTGGCGCTACGTTCGATTGCAAGCTTTGGCATCCTCAATCGAACTCCCACCCATCGAAGCACCCACCAAGCCACCCAACAAAAGGCGTGCCATAGGGCGAGCTGGGCCGAGACGCCGTGAGACGGCTAATCCTTGACTGTGCTGGTCCTTTCCGGTCGGGTGGCATGACCCGACATGTCCTGAAATGGTAGAGTTTTTGACCTCGGCTCCACCATCCTCCGGAAACGCCTTCGCGCCGGCCTCCAAATGACACTCTAAATCGGACGTTAAGCGTTGTAAGCGAGGGTCTCGCCCATGCGTTCCGCCCTTCCCATTGCCCTTGCAGCCCTGCTCGCCATCGTGCCCGTAGCCGCATCCGCCAGCCCGCCGCCTGCTGCGCCCAAGCAGGAGATGGACCCGCAGGCCAAGCGCATCACCGGCTCGGAAAACTACGTGCCGACTTTCGGCTTGCGCGCCTCGATCACGCGCGGCTTCAAGATCAACGGCGTGCTGGCGGTGGACGCCGGCCTCGACATACCCAACGCCAAGACGCGCAAGCGCGTCGAAGCGATCAAGCCGCGCCTGATGAGCACGCTGCGCGACGTGGTGCTGAACTACGCCTCGCTTTCCTACGTCATCGGCGAGAAGCCCGACGTCGACATGCTGCGCGCGCGCCTGCAGAAGGCCGTGGACACAGTGATCGGCAAGGGCGAGGCGAAGGTGGCGCTCGCTTCGGTCATCGTGTTCCCGCAGTAGCGCGCTCTAACCCGCCGCCTCGTCCATGAACTTCGCCAGCGCGACGTCCTTGTCGGTGACGCCGCCGGCGTCGTGCGTCGCCAGCGTTACGTCCACCTTGCTGTAGACATTGAACCATTCCGGGTGGTGGTCCATCTGGTCGGCCTTGAGCGCCACACGGGTCATGAAGCCGAACGCGGCGTTGAAGTCCTTGAACTTGTAGCTCTTCGAAATGGCGTCGCGGCCATCGACTGCGCTCCATCCCCTGAGCGCCGCAACAGCCGCCTTTGCGCCGATTTTTCCGCTCATGGTCGCAGCTCCCGCCAGACATTGCCGCCGAACATAGCGCTTATCCGGCGCGGCGGCGATCAGCCCGAACCGGACAGGAAATAAAGCCACAGCCCGTCCTCGCGTATGCCGAGGACATAGCCGGGCCATATCGCACCGGCGCGCAGCGCATCTACCTGTCCCGGGCCCAACAGCTTCTCGATGTCCCGCGCGGCCGCCGGGGTGATCTCGTCGGGCGCCAGCGTCGCCATCCACGGCCAGATATAGATCCTGCCCTGCGCGGAGTCCTCCACCGTGAAGCGATAGGACAGCAGCTTCTCGATGTGCGCCATCGGGAAGTCGCCCGTACGCATCTTGAGATTCCAGTAGTCAGCATGGCTGAGCCCCGCCAGGTTGGACCGGAAATCCGGCGCCTGCTCGGCCAGCTTCGCGAGGTCCCGGTATCCGCCCTTCGCGGCGATGTCCCGAAGGCGCTGCACCGTCGCCGCGACGGCTTCCGGCATCGGCTGGGGACGAGGCGCCGCCTCGACGACCGCGGCGCCCTCGGGCGACGTATCCGGCGGCGGCTCGCATGCGGCGAACGATAGCGCGGCCGCCAGGAAAACGAACGATCTGCGCACGACTCTGCGCACCTGCCTGCCCCTGAAAACGGCCCCGCGCGAACTCTCTCCAGACGGACGACGGGCGCAAGGGGGAGAAGCAGGATTCTTTGCTGACCCGCCCGATGCGCCGGGGCGTCGCTAGAACGCGATCCCGACCGCTTTCGAAAGATCGGCCAGCAGCTGGTCCTCGGACGCGACCTTGATGGTGGTCATACCCATCTCGCGCGCCGGCTTGCAGTTGATGCCGAGGTCGTCGAGATAGATGCAGGCCTCGGGCTCTACGCCCAGCGCCTCGCACATCATGCGATAGATGCGCGGGTCGGGCTTGCGCACGCCGGCCTTCGAGCTTTCGATCACATGGTCGAACAGCGAGAACACCTCGCTGATCGCCTGCGCCTTGTCGGCCGACGACGACATGCCCGCGCCCTTGCCCGTCGGTGCGTTGTTGGTGATGCAGCCTACCTTGAACCTTGCCTTGCAGGCTTTGAACGCCGCGACCACGCGCGGACGCAGATCCCCGGACAGCAGCGCCAGCACGTCCCGCCCCGGAATCGACAGGCCGAACTCGCGCGCCTCGGCGAGGAACTCCGCGTCGAACTCCGCCGGCGCCAGTTCCGACCGTTCCAGCCGCGCCCATGCATTGGTGTCGGGGTTCACCGAATTGATGCGGCGAATGATGTCGGCCGGCAGGCCGCGCTCGCGCTCATATCGGTTGAACGCATCGAACGGCGAAGTCGTGAAGACGCCGCCGAAATCCCAGACGACCGCCTCGATCGCCACTAGGCGCCTACCTTCGCTGCGGCGACCTGCGGTTTGCCAACTCTCGGCTTGTCGGTGCGCGGTCCCCATTCGAGGCCTAGCGTTTCGAGCAGCTTCTCGTCCTCGCTGGCTTCGGGGTTTGCGGTCGTCAGCAGGCGCGCTCCGATGAAGATCGAATTGGCGCCGGCCGTCATGCACAGCGCCTGGCCTTCCTCTGTCATGTTCTCGCGGCCCGCCGATAGCCGCACCCAACTCGCCGGCATCACGATGCGCGCCACGGCGATCGCCCGCGCCAGCTCCACCGCCGCGATCGGCTCGGACTTGCCCAGCGGCGTTCCTTCGATCGGCACAAGCGCATTGATGGTCACGCTCTCCGGATGCGGCGCGATCAGCGACAGCTCGTGAATCAGGCCGACCCGATCCGCCCTGCTCTCGCCCATGCCGAGAATGCCGCCGCAGCACAGCGACACGCCCGCCTTGCGGCAGCGGTCCAGCGTCTCCAGCCGGTCCTCATAGGTCCGCGTCGACGTCACCTTGCCGTAATACTCGCGTGAGGTGTCGAGGTTATGGTTGTAATAGTCGAGCCCGGCGTCCTTCAGCTTGTCCGCTTGGCCCTCTTCCAGCATGCCGAGCGTGACGCAGGTCTCTAGGCCTTCGGCTTTCACCGCCGAGATCATCGCGCACACTTTCGGCAGGTCGCGGTCCTTCAGCGAACGCCACGCCGCACCCATGCAGAAGCGGTCAGCGCCATTGGCCTTGGCGGCGCGCGCTTCCGTCAGCACAGCGTCAATCTCCATCAGCTTGGATGCGGCAAGGCCGGTCTTGAAATGCGCCGACTGGCTGCAATACCCGCAATCCTCCGGGCACCCGCCGGTCTTGATCGAAAGAAGCTGCGACTTCTGGATGCGCCCTTCCGGCCAGTTGGCCTCGCGCACCTTCAGGGCGCGCAGCATCAGATCAAGAAGGGGAAGATCAAACAGCGCCGCGATCTCCTCGCGCGTCCAGTCATTGCGGGGCGCAATCGAGACCATCAGGCGAACTCCCAGAAAATGCTGGCCCGGGATAGCGGCGCCTCCGCCCAAACGCAACGGCGCTCTCCCTTGGGAGAGCGCCGCAAACGACTGGCCGTCCAGCCTACCGGGACGTATCCACCTGCACGCCTGTCGCGCCGAGGTCCGGGTTTGGCTCGTGGCCTGTCACCACTTCGCCCTTGGCCAGTTTCGAGTTCCACATGCCGTAGACGAAATAGATCAGCACACCGATGGCCGTGTACCACATGAAGAAGGTGCGGGTCCTGTCCTCGGACATCAGCGACATCACGAGGATGAAGCACATCCCGGCGCCAAGCACCGCGATGATTGTGATCAGCCAGGTCGGCATCTTGAATGGCCGGTTGAGGGTCGGACGAGCGAACCGGAGGTAGATCACCGTGATGCAGATGAACATGAATGCGACGAGCGTGCCGACATTGGTCGTGTCGCCCAGAACGTCTAGACCCACAAAGCCTGCGGCGCCCGCTGCAACGGCGCCGACCAGGATGGTGTTGAGGACGGGCGTCTTGGTCTTCGGATTGACCTTGGCGAAGATCGGCGGCAGCAGGCCGTCGCGCGCCATGGTGTAGAAGATGCGGGTCTGGCCGTAGAGCAGGACCAGCATCACCGACGACAGGCCCGCGAACGCGCCCACCTTCACGAGGAAGGCGAACCAGGGCAGGCCCATCCGGTCGACCGCGAGCGCGATAGGCGCCGGAACATTGAGCTCGGCATACGGCACGATGCCGACCAGCACTGCGCAGGTGAGGATGTAGAGGATCGTGCAGACGATAAGCGAGCCGAGAATGCCGATAGGCATGTCCCGCGCCGGATTTTTCGCTTCCGCGCCAGCAGTCGAGACCGCTTCGAAGCCGATATAGGCGAAGAAGATTACCGAAGCGGCGGCGATGAGACCGCCGATGCCATACGCCGAATCCCGGCTGTGGCCGGTAACGACGTTGCCGAGCGCCGTCCAGATTTGACCGCCGATCGACATGTCCGATCCGGGCGGCGGGGCGGGCACCTGCGGCGGGATCAGCGGCGACCACAATTCAGGCTTCACATAGAAGGCGCCGATGGCGATGAAGGCGATGACGACCGTCACCTTGATGGCGACGACGATGTTGTTGGCGGTGGCGGATTCCGTGACGCCTACAGTCAGGAGGCTGGTGACCGCCACGATGCCGATCAGCGCCGGCAGGTTCACGATGCCGGTGACCATTTCGCCCGTGACGAGGTCTTTCACTTGGACGCCCGGCGCCGCCGTCAGCGCGGCAGGAATGGTAAGACCGAAGTCGTGCAGAAGGCTCGAGACATATCCCGACCAGCCGACGGCGACGGTCGAAGCCGCAACGCCGTATTCCAGGAGCAGCAGCACGCCCATGATCCAGGCCACGAACTCGCCCAGCGAGGCGTAGGAATATGAATAGGCCGAGCCGGAGACCGGGATGGCGGCGGCAAGCTCGGAATAGCAGAGCGCGACAAAGGCGCAGAGCACGCCCGTGATGACGAAGGAGATCATGATGCCCGGGCCGGCGAATTCAGCTGCCGCCCTGCCCGTCAGCACGAAGATACCGGTCCCGATGATGCACCCGATGCCCAGCAGCACCAGGTTGAGCGGACCGAGGGATTTCTTGAGCTCGCTCTGCGCATGCTCAGCGTGCATCTGCTCGACCGATTTACGGGCGAACAACTGCCCGAGACCACGTCCTGCCATTCTAGTGACCCTCCGCCGCGGATGCCCGGACAGGACCCCGCTTTTGTGACCGGACGTTAGCCAGACATGCGCGAGGCGGCAACCGGCCCTTGTTTACCTTCTCGCAGGGTCGTTTTTACGCCTGCGAACACGGCGGGCAGAAAAATCCTGCTCAGATATCGACCGTTCCAGCGTCACCAAAGCGCCGCCATGGCCCCATGTAGCGCGGATCATCGCGGCGCCTGCGGTCCGGACCGAAATACCCGCCTGCCTTAACAAAAGCGCGGCGGCGCTCCACCACCGAATTCACCCGGTTGGCGACATCTATGCAACGGACCGGCTTCACCAGGAATTCGTCCACCCCTGCATTGATGGCGTCGATCACCCGGCTGCGCTCCGAATAGGCTGTCACCATGATGATCGGCAGGTAGATATTCGGACTGTCTGGTCCCATCCGGACACGCCGGCAGAATTCGAGGCCGCTGACGCCGCCGAGCTTGAAGTCGACGAACGCGATGTCGATATCGCCGCTCGCAGCTATGCCCATCGCCTCGTTAACATCGGCGGCTTCCTCGATCCGTCGCATGCCGAAGCCGGACAGCAGCACACGCAGCAGCTCGCGCATGTTGGCGTTGTCATCGAGAATTAGAGCCGAGATACTCTCAAGAGCCATGCAGCAATGGTTCCGTGCCGCATCCCGCTGGCGGCGCGCCCGTCCCAACCCGCGCGAGCGAATCCTTAGTCACCTGATAGTATCAGCGACCCTGCGGCCGCCCTTGTTTCGGAGGCACTCTCTAGACGGTACGGCGCTCAAAACAAGCATAATTGCGGACGTTTCAGGTTCACTTGTGCTTCCGGCCGCCAAATGCCGCCAAATATTGTGTGGGGCGACAACGTCCTCCGGCCGGCGAGTGGATCCGGACGGACGCGGGCGCAGGCTGGCGTCCGCCTCGCCTTCCGCTAAACAGAGGCCATGAGCCCTACCCCGGACCAGATCGCACAGCTCGCCGCCGGCCGGGTGCTGGTGGTTGGTGATGTGATGGTCGACCACTACGTCTCGGGCCGCGTGTCGCGCGTCTCCGACGAGGCGCCGGTGCCGATCATCCACGTCACCGACGAACGCTGGACGCCGGGCGGCGCATCCAACGTCGCCGCGAACATCGCGGCGCTCGGCGGCAAGGCGGTGCTGACGGGAATTGTCGGCGCCGATCCCGCTGCGACAACGCTTTCCGACGTGCTCGCCGGCCTGGGGGCGATTGAACCAAATCTCATCGCCGAGCCCGGCCGACCCACCACCATAAAGACGCGCTACATGGGCGGCCAGCACCAGATCGTGCGTGTCGACCGCGAACAGCCCGCCCCGGTCTCGAAGGCCAGCGAAGACAGGCTGGTCGCCAACATAGAGAAGCTCGCGCCCGGTTGCGGCGCCATCATGATCTCCGACTACGCCAAAGGCGCCCTGACCGACCGCGTGCTTGGCGCCGCCATCGCCGCCGGGAAGAAAGCCGGCGTTCCCGTGATCGTCGACCCAAAGCGCGCGAACTGGAGCGCCTACAAGGGCGCCGCGCTCGTCACGCCCAACCGCAAGGAACTCCAGCTCGCAACCCAGACGCCCTGCGGCACGGACGCCGAGTGCGCAGCAGCCGCAGCCGTCGCGATCAAGGCAACCGGCGCCGCGATCCTGCTCACTCGCTCCGAACAGGGTATGTCGCTCTTTCGGGACAGCGCCGCGCCCGTACACCTCTCCGCCAAGGCGCGCGAAGTGTTCGACGTTTCAGGCGCAGGCGACACGGTTGCTGCAGCCGCCGCGCTCGGCCTCGCCAGCGGCCAGAAGCTTGAAGCCGCGATGCAGATCGCCAATGTCGCCGCCGGCATCGTCGTCGCCAAGCGCGGCACCGCCACAGCTTCGCCGGCCGAACTGCTCGCCGAAATCGGCGCAGGCAGCAGCCGCGGTCTTGGCGGCGCTCCCGGCGCTCTTTCGGTCTCCGAGGTGAAAACCCTGCGCCAGCGCTGGGAGCGCGAAGGCCTCAGCGTCGGCTTCACCAATGGCTGCTTCGATATTCTGCACGCAGGCCACATCTCGCTGCTGCGCCAGGCCGCGTCCGCCTGCGACCGCCTGATCGTCGCCCTCAACACGGATGCGTCGGTGAAAGGCCTCAAAGGGCCGGACCGCCCGGTACAGTCCGAAGGCGCCCGCTCGGCCGTGATGGCGGCGGTCAAAGGCGTCGACGCCGTCGTGCTGTTCGGCGAGCCGACGCCCGAGGCGCTGATCCGCGAACTCCAGCCCGACATTCTGGTGAAGGGCGCGGACTACGCCGAGGACCAGATCGTCGGCGCCGACATCGTCCGCGCCCGTGGCGGGCGCATCGTTCGTGCAACTCTCGTCGACGGTCAGTCGACCACCGGGATCATCGACAAATCGCGCCGCGGCGGCTGAGCTTTTGGCTGGCCCGGCAGCAAAACTTTCCCTAAGTCCGTTAAAAGTTTCCACAGGCCCGTAGGAATATGGTCCGGACCGATCATGACCACGGCCTTTTATCCAACCGAGACTGCTACTTCCTGGGGCCGCGTCGTGCGCGAACCGCACACGGTGGCGCGTCCGCGCTTTGCGGATGAGTTGGGCGTGCTGGCCGGCAAGTTGAACAGCGCGGCGCCGGGCCTGCCTGTGGGCCTGCGACGCTCCTATGGCGACAGCAATCTCAACCCCGGCGGCCGTGTCATCGACATGACCGGCCTCGACCGACTGATCTCCTTCGACAAGGAGACAGGCGTGATGCGCGCCGAGGCCGGGGTCTCCCTGTCGCAGTGTTTGCGCATCCTCGTTCCCGCCGGCTGGTTCCTGCCGACGACGCCGGGAACGCGCTTCGTGACGCTGGGCGGCGCCGTCGCCAATGACGTGCACGGCAAGAATCACCATGGCGCCGGAAACTTCGGCAACTCGATCACGCGTCTCAAACTGCGCCGCACGGACGGAACCGTCCGCGAACTCGGACCCGGCAGCGCCCTGTTCCATGCAACCATCGGCGGGCTGGGCCTGACCGGCATCATGGAGTGGGTCGAGTTCCAGGCGACGCGGATCGCTTCCGCCTGGATGAACGCGGAAGACATCGCCTTCGCGAATATCGGCGACTATTTTCGGATTTCGCAGATGTGGAAGCCGCGGTTCGAACACACCATGGCCTGGATCGATTGCCTCGCCGGCGGCGACAGTCTCGGCCGCGGGGTTCTCTCCGGCGCGAACTGGTCGACGGCCGGCGACCTCAAGCTCCATCGCGAAGACCCAAGGCTCGCCATGCCGATCGACGCGCCCGACTTCGCGCTCAACGGGTTATCGGTGAAGGCGTTCAACACCGTCTACAACGAGCTGAAGAAGGCGCGCACATCGCCCTACCGCACTCACTACGAGCCTTTCCTGTATCCGTTGGATGCCATCGCCAATTGGAACCGGCTCTACGGCGTGAAGGGTTTCTACCAGTATCAGTGCGTTCTGCCTTACTCGACCGCGCGGAGCGCAACGCCCGAACTGCTCAAGACCATCCAGGCCTCGGGCCAGGGGTCGTTCCTCGCCGTGCTGAAGGATTTCGGCGGCGTCCCGGCGGTTGGCCTGATGTCCTTCCCGCGTGAGGGAACGACGCTGGCGCTCGACTTCCAGAACCAGGGCGAACGCACGCTTAGGCTTATGGCCGACCTCGACCGCATCGTCGCCGAGGCGGGCGGCAGGCTGTATCCGGCCAAGGACGGGCGCATTCCGGCGGCCATGTTCCAGGACGGGTTTCCGAATTTTCAGCAATTCCGTGCGCATGTGGATCCGGGTTTGTCGTCGGCCTTTTGGAAACGGGTATCCGCATGATGGACGGCTCCATGAGCGTCTCGCCCAAGCTTGAGCAAAAAGCGATGGCCACGCCCTCGAACCGCGTGGTGATCCTGGGCGCCCTGTCAGCGATCGCCATCGCGACGGCCCGCATCTACGCTTCGGAAGGCGCCGCCCTCGTTCTGGTTGCCCGCAATACCGAACGGCTCAAGGGCCTTGCCGACGACCTCCGCGCCCGCGGGGCCGTTCAGGTTGAAACCGCCGCGCTCGATCTCGAGGCAGCGTCATCGGACGCCGCCGCCCGCCTGGCCGGCTGGGCCCGGCAACTAGGCGGCCTCGACCACGTGCTGATCATCTACGGCTACCTCGGCGCGCAAGATAAAGCTTCGAGCGACCCTGGCGAACTCGCCCGCATCCTGTCCTCGAATTTCACTAGCGCGGTGGCTTGGTGCGAAGCAGCAGCCGGCATAATGCGCGTGCAGAAACGCGGATCAATCGTGGCAGTGTCCTCCGTCGCCGGAGATCGCGGCCGCCAGTCGAACTATGCCTATGGCGCCGCCAAAGGCGGCCTTGCGCTCTACATGCAGGGGCTGGCCCATTCGCTGGCCGCAGTCGGTGCGCGCGCGGTCGCGATCAAGCCCGGCTTCGTCGACACTCCCATGACCGACGGCCTCAAAAAGGGCGGACCGCTGTGGGCCAGGCCCGAAGCCATCGGCAAGGCGATCCGCCGCGCCGCCGACAAGGGCGGACCGATCCAGTACGCGCCGGGCCTCTGGCGGATGATCATGCTGGTAATCCGCACGGTTCCCGCCTTCGTCTTCCACAAAACCAAGCTGTAACCGGCTCGCCTGACCAGGCGCCGCAGACGCTCTCAAAACAGCACACTGCAGCCCCTTTTCCGCACCGGGAAGGAAGGCGCGAACCGTGCATGCAGGTTTGCGGCAAATCCAACTTGACTAAGGCGGCCCGCGTCCGGTTAACGGTGCGCAGGCGGATCCGCCGCAGATTCCCAGAGGTGAACGATGCGCGTGACGATGATCGGGGCCGGTTATGTCGGCCTGGTGTCAGGCGCCTGCTTTGCCGATTTCGGACACACCGTCACCTGCGTGGACAAGGATCCGGGCAAGATCGAGCGTTTGGAAAGGGGCGTGATGCCCATTTTTGAGCCGGGCCTGGCCGAGCTGGTCGCCACTAACGTCAAGGAAGGCCGCCTTTTTTTCACCCTAGATGCGCGCGAAGCCATCAAGAACGCTGACGCCGTCTTCATCGCAGTCGGCACGCCCTCGCGCCGCGGCGACGGGCATGCCGACCTGTCCTATGTCTACGCCGCCGCGAAGGAGATCGCCGAGCACATGGACGGCTTCACCGTCGTGGTCACCAAGTCGACCGTTCCGGTCGGCACAGGCGACGAGGTCGAAGAGATCATCCGCAAGACCAACCCGAGCGCCAAGTTCGCCGTGGTCTCGAACCCCGAATTCCTGCGCGAAGGCGCCGCGATCAACGACTTCAAGCGCCCCGACCGCGTCGTCGTCGGCACGGACAGCGAGGACGCGCGCGAAGTGATGCGCAACCTCTACCGCCCGCTCTTTCTCAACGAGACGCCGATGCTCTTCACCGAACGCCGCACGTCGGAGCTGATCAAGTACGCCGCCAACGCGTTCCTTGCAGTCAAGATCACCTTTATCAACGAGATGGCGGACCTCTGCGAAAAAGTCGGCGCCAACGTCCAGGACGTTTCGCGCGGCATCGGCCTCGACAACCGCATCGGCAAGAAGTTCTTGCACGCTGGCCCCGGCTATGGCGGCTCGTGCTTCCCGAAAGACACGCTCGCCCTCACCAAGACCGCCAATGACAGTGGCAGTCCCGTTCGCATCGTCGACACCGTCGTCGAGGTGAATGACGCGCGCAAGAAAGCGATGGCGCACCGCATCATCAAGGCGATGGGCGGCAGTGTGAAGGGCAAGACGATCGGCGTGCTCGGCCTCGCCTTCAAGCCCAATACCGACGACATGCGCGATGCGCCTTCGCTCGACATCATCCCCGCCCTGCAGGCGGCCGGCGCGCGCATCAAGGCGTACGACCCGGAGAGCATGCACGAAGCCGGCAAGCTGCTGACGGAAGTCGAGTTTACCGAAGGCCCTTTCCAGGCGCTCGAAGGCGCAGACGCCATGGTGCTCATCACCGAATGGGACCAGTTCCGCGCCCTCGACCTCGACCGCGTTCAGAAGCTGCTGAAATCGCCGGTGGTGGTCGACCTCCGCAACGTCTACCAGCCCTCCGACATGGCCAAGCGCGGCTTCACATATGTCAGCATCGGCCGGCCGTAGTCCGGCCAGCTACAGCCCGTTAATGCGATCGCGCTAAACCCGTCGCATGATGGCGACGCAGGCAGGATCGGCGAACTTCGGCCAGTTCATCGCATTTGTTGCAATGGGCTCGCTGGCGGCCGTCGCCAACCTGGTCTCGCGCTACTTTCTTAATTTCGTCATGCCGTTCGAGCTAGCCGTCGCGCTGGCCTATGTCGTCGGCATGGCGGTCGCCTTCGTGCTTTTCCAGCGCTTGATCTTCGGCAACCCGGATACGCCGCTGCGCCGCCGCCTCATTCGGTTCACGCAGGTAAACCTCGTGGGCATGGCGCTGGCCTGGCTGGTCAGCACGCTGATGGCGCGGCTCGCCCTGCCCTCGGTCGGCTGGACTTTTCGCCCCTTCGAGGTCGCGCACCTTATAGGGGTGGCCGCACCCACCTTCTCCAGCTATTTCCTGCACCGGGCCTACACGTACCGCTAGCCCGGCCGGCAGGAGTCCTGGTTGCTGCTTCCTCATCGCGATGCAATCCGACACTGGATGCTCGGCGCGGCCCTGCCCTGGTGGGCGGCAAACGGCGTCGACCGCACGAATGGCGGCTATGTCGAACAGATGACGATGGACGGCCGCGATGCTGGGGTCGCGTTCAAGCGGACGCGCGTCACCGCCCGCCAGATCTACGTCTTCTCGCACGGCCACATACTGGGCTCCGACAAAGGCGTCGACCTCGCCCGCCACGGCGTCGACTTCCTGATCTCGAAGACGTGGAACGGGATCGACAAGGGCTTCTCCAAGCTCCTGACGCGCAAGGGCGAGCGGCTCGATCCTACGCCCGATCTGTACGACCACGCCTTCGTCCTGTTTGCGCTGGCATGGTTCCACAAGGCGACCGGCGACAAGGATGCGCGCGACTGGCTGCACCGCACGCTGGACTTTATCGAAACGCACCTACGCCATCCCATCGCCGGCTTCTGGCACGAACTGCCCACGCAGGGCCCGCGCCAGCAGAACCCGCACATGCATCTCGCCGAAGCCTGTCTCGCAGCGTTCGACGCTACAGGCGAAAAGCGGTTCGCCGATCTGGCGACGGAAATCATCGGCCTGTTCCAGACCCGCTTCTTCGATCTCAAAACGCAGACGCTCGCGGAATACTTCACCGGCGACCTGAAGCGCGTCCCTGGCGATCAGGGCCGTATCGTGGAGCCGGGTCACCAATTCGAGTGGGCATGGATACTTAACTCCAGCCGCAAGCTGCTCGGCCTCGATCTCGCAAAGGAAATCCGCGCCGCCGCAAGCTTCGCAGAAAAGAACGGCGTCGATCCGTCGTCTTGCGCAACCTACAATCAGATCCGCGACGATGGAGCGCCGGTCGACAAGGGTTCGCGCGCCTGGCCCAACTGTGAACGCATCAAGGCAGCCATCGCGCTTTACGAACTTGACGGGACGGATCCCTCGGATGTCGTCCGCTCTTCCACGGCTCTCCTGCTTGAGCGTTATCTCGCCCATAGCCCCCGCGGCACATGGATCGATGCGTTCGACGCGGAAGGGAAGCCGGTAGCAAATGCGATCCCGGCATCGACGCTCTATCACGTCTTCCTCGCCTTCGCCGAAGTGCTCCGCGTCTCGGACTGACGCCCCAACCGAATGCGAGCGCATCACACAGCTCTTCAGCCAGTTCCACGCGCCTGCCGCGTTAGACGCAACGATCTCAACGGTGCGCAGCATGATGGTCTTGGAAGACCGCCCCAACGCACGGCCTGCGGTCGACTGATCGCCGCTAGTTGGCGATGCGCCGCTTCACTTCGTCCGCGATGGCCGGCGACGAGGTAAGCCCCGGCGACTCGATCCCGAACAGGTTTACCAGTCCTTCGATGCCGTGTAGCTCCGGCCCGTCAATCCGGAAATCCGCGGCAGGTTCGCCTGGACCTGACAGCTTGGGCCGGCACCCCGAATAGTCCGGCGTGATCACTCTATCCGGCAGGCCCGGCCAATAACGCCTGATCGCCTCATAAAAAGAATCCGACCGCCGCGGATCGACCGTGTAGTCGACCTCGCCGGGATCGTTTGTCGTCAGCCATTCCACGTCGGGTCCGAACCGCATGCGCCCGGCAAGATCGAGCGTCACATGCACACCGAGCCCGCCCTCGACCGGCGCCGGATAGATGAGCCGCGAGAAGGCAGGCTTCCCCGCGCATCCGAAATAATTGCCCTTCGCCAGCACGAGTCTCGGAATCAGGTCAGAGCGATATCCTTCGATCCGCCGCGCCATTGCGTGTGCGCCGAGACCCGCGCTGTTGATCAGCCGTCTACACGAGATCGCGCCGGGTTCGGCTCCTCCAGTCGAGACCCTGAACCCGCCGCCGCTCAGCAGCTCGATCCGCTCTACCGGCGTCTCGAACGCGATCATCCCGCCATGGTCCTCGATCTCGCCTTGCAGGGCGAGCATGTAGGCGTGGCTGTCGATCAGCCCTGTCTCGGGCGACCACAGCGCCGCCGTGCAGGAAAGGTTCGGCTCCCATGCCATCGCCGTCTCGCCGGAGATCAGTTCAAGATTCTCGACATCGTTCTTGAGACCCGTTGCGTAGATCGCCTCGATCTTCTTGGTCTCGCTGTCCGATGTCGCGACGATCAGCTTGCCGCGCTTTTGGTGCGGCACGCCGCGCGCGAGGAGATAGTCGTAGAGCTTCCGCCGGCCCTCGACACACATGCGGTGGCGCAGGCTGCCGGTCGGGTAATACATCCCCGCGTGGATAACCTCCGAATTGCGGGATGACGTCCCGGTGCCGATGCCGTCGGCCGCCTCCAGCACGAGCGTGTCGCGGCCCGAACGGGCGAACGCCGCAGCCACGGCAAGGCCTACCGCCCCGGCGCCGATGACGACGACATCCACGTCCATTAACCTATCACTCCAGAAACCCGCGCCGGATAGCGGACCAATCTGGCCAGCCAAAGCAAGATCGACGCCCTACAAGCCACTGTGTGGCATAAGGCTGGAATGCCGGTTTCCGGATAATTACTTCAATGATAGCGCTCTAGCCGGCCGAACGCGGCCGGAATGGACAGAAACGGCCGATGGCCCAGTTCAACAATCTCTACGCCCATGGTTTTATCCGGGCAGCTGCCTGCTCGCCCGTGGTGCGGCTGGCTGACCCGGCGTCGAACGCCCGCGAGACGATCGAGCTGATGCGCAAGGCCGACAAGGCCGGCGCGGCCATGTGCGTTTTCCCCGAGCTTGGCCTTTCCGGCTACACGCTCGACGATCTTCACCTCCAGTCCGCCCTGCTCTCCGCCGTCCGCGACGCGATCGGCAAGGTTAAGACCGCCAGCAAGTCGCTTGCCCCGGTCATCCTCGTCGGTGCGCCCATCATGATCGGCGCGTCCGTCCATGGTTGCGCCGTCGTGATCCATCGTGGATCGATCCTTGGCGTCGTGCCGAAAACCTACCTGCCCAACTATCGCGAGTATTATGAGAAACGGCAGTTCGCCATGTCGACCGATGCAATGGTCAAAGAGATCGCGCTCCAGGGCGAAACCGTTCCGTTTGGGACAGATCTACTTTTCGAAGCAAGCGACGTTCCGGGCTTCACGCTCGGCGTAGAAATCTGCGAGGATTTCTGGTCGCCCGTGCCGCCCTCCACTTGGGCCGCCATGGCGGGCGCGACAATTATCGCCAACCTTTCTGCCAGCAACATCACCATAGGCAAGGCCGCCGAGCGCGACATGTATTGCGTCTCACAATCCGCGCGCTCGGCCTGTGGTTACATCTACTCCGCCGCCGGCTACGGCGAATCGACTACCGACACGGCGTGGGACGGCCAGCTCGCCATGTTCGAACTCGGCGCCAAGATCGCCGAATCCGGCCGCTTTGCCGACAAGTCGGTGCTGTTGACGGCCGATCTCGATGTCGAGCGCATCGTCCAGGAGCGCGCCCGCAACGGCACGTTCCGCGACTGCGCCCGAAACAACCGCGAGCATATGGGCTTCCGCCGCATCGCCTTCGAGGCCGCGCCGGAACGCGACGCCGTCCTGCCGCTCTCGCGCAAGATCGACCGCTTTCCCTATGTCCCGGACGATAAGGCGAAACTCGATCAGGACTGCTTCGAGGCCTATAACATACAGGTTCAGGGGCTGCGCCGCCGGCTCGAGGCGTCAGGCACCAAGCGCGCTGTCATCGGCGTGTCCGGCGGCCTCGACTCGACGCAAGCGCTGCTGGTCGCCGCCCGCGCCTTCGACCTCATGGGCCGCAAGCGCACCGACATCATCGGCGTCACCATGCCCGGCTTCGCCACCACGGAAGGCACGAAGTCCAACGCCCACGCGCTAATGCAGGAACTCGGCGTCGACGCCCGCGAGATCGACATCAAGCCGATGGCGACCCAGATGCTCGCCGACCTCGATCACCCGTTCGCGAAGGGCAAAAAGGTCTACGACATCACGTTCGAGAACGTTCAGGCGGGCCTTCGCACCGACTACCTCTTCCGCCTCGCGAACAAAGAAGGCGGCATGGTCGTCGGCACGGGCGACCTTTCGGAACTGGCGCTCGGCTGGTGCACCTATGGCGTCGGCGATCATATGAGCCACTACAACGTCAACGCGTCGGTCGCGAAGACACTGATCCAGCACCTCATCCGCTGGAGCGCGGCCAGCGGCCATTATTCCGAAGGCGCCGCAAAAGTCATGCGCGCCATCCTCGTCCAGAAGATCTCACCAGAGCTGGTGCCGCCCGGCGCCGACGGTGCGATCCAGTCCACGGAAGACGCGATCGGCCCCTACAACCTGCACGACTTCTTCCTTGCCCACACCATCCGCGCGGGCGCTGCGCCATCCAAGATCGCTTTCCTCGCCCAGGCCGCCTGGAGCGATGCGAAATCCGGCGACTGGCCTGCCCACGTCACCGCCAAGGACCGCATCGCCTACCCGCTGCCCGAGATCGTCAAATGGCTCGAGGTGTTCGCCAAACGCTTCTTCCAGACCAGCCAGTTCAAGCGCTCCGTCGCCCCCAACGGCCCCAAAGTCACTTCCGGCGGCTCCCTCTCCCCGCGCGGCGACTGGCGCATGCCCAGCGATTCCTCGGCCGCCCCGTGGCTGGAGGATATCGCCCGGCTCAAAGCCCAGCTGGGCTTCCAGGGCTGACGGCCCTGAAAACTTGCTTTTTGGGGGCCACTGATACATGGAGGGCGTCGTTGCACTCGTAGCTCAGCTGGATAGAGCGCTGCCCTCCGAAGGCAGAGGTCGCAGGTTCGACTCCTGCCGAGTGCGCCATCTCCCTCCTGAACATTTCTGCCGTGCCGGGTTTTCCTGCGGGGGTGACTGCGCCGCCGCTATCTGCAAGCTTGCGCGCAAGAGCCCGGTCGGCATCCGGGCGGCGAAGAGGCCACACTTATGAGATTCTGGAAGAGCGCAGCGCTCGCGATCGCCGCCATGGCGATGACCGAAGCCTGCGGCGAGAAAGCCCCCGAGGCCCCGCCCGCCGACGCCGCAGCCCCGGCAGCTGCAAAGGGCCCTGCCCTGTGGAAGCTCGGCGACGCCGACACTACGATCTACCTGTTCGGCACGGTGCACGTCCTGCCACCCGAGCTGGTCTGGCGTCAGCCGCCGGTCGACAAGGCGCTGAGCGAATCCAAGGCTATCTATTTCGAGACCGATCTCGATCCCAACCCGGTCGATCTGCTGCCCATCATCCAGCAGCTCGGCATGTACTCGACGGGCGACAAGCTTTCCAACCATCTCAAGCCGGACGAGCGCACCGCTCTGGAGGCCGCAGCAGCCGAACTGCAGACCCCCATGGCTCTGCTCGAGCAGATGCGCCCCTGGCTTGCCGCAGTCACCTTGAGCGAGCGCATGATCACCAACGCCGGCTACGACGTTAACTCAGGCGTCGAGCGCAAGCTCGCTCCAGACGCCAAGGCGGGCGGCAAGGAAATCCGCAAGCTGGAGACGGTGCAGGAACAGCTCCTTGTCTTCGCCGACCTGCCGCAGGAAGTTCAAATCCGCTTCCTGATGGACGGCGTCAAAGAGATCGACGAGGAATCGACCATCCTCGACGACATGGTGCATGCTTGGGCGATAGGCGACGTCCAGAAGCTGGACGAAATCATGATCCAGGAAGACCTCGCCGAGAATCCCGAAGTCTATGCCGCGCTCCTGGTTAACCGGAATGCGAACTGGGTGAAGAAGATCGACGAGCTGGTGAAAGCGGAGACAGGGACGTTCTTCATCGCCGTCGGCGCGGCCCACCTCACGGGCAAGGATAGCGTGATCGCGAAGCTCGCCCCGCTCGGCTACACGGCCGAACGCATCGAATAGCGCCGATCAGCGTAACCCCTGATAAATCTGGGCTGATATCCCTCCGCGCCGCCACGTCACTCGCCTGAGAGGCGAACGCTCGCGAATGCGCGAGCACTGCGTCCCCATTTCGCACATCAGTTGAAACATCTGTCCGCCCCTGCGTGAGGTAGTTACAGGCAATTAACTACGTTCCGGATCGCGCCACGCACGAATTGCGGCTCTGCGGCTCTGCCATGAGCGCCGCGGAACCGGCCTCTTTCTTGCTGACCCTTCCGCCAACGGGTCGCGTGGGAGCGTACGAGTGCCGATTGCAGACAGCGTGAAGCTCAAGGGGAAGGTAACCATCTTCCACCCGGGCCTGGTGAATCTCTACGGCTGCGAAGTCGGAGACGGATCGCGCATCGGGGCGTTCGTCGAGATCCAGAAGGGTGCGTTGATCGGTGAACGCTGCAAGATCTCCTCGCACACCTTCATCTGCGAAGGCGTCACGATCGCGGACGAGTGCTTCATCGGCCACGGCGTGATGTTCACCAATGACCGCTTCCCCCGCGCCACCAACCCCGACGGCTCGTCGCAGTCGGAAGCCGACTGGACGCTTGAGCTCACCACGGTGCAGCGTCAGGTCTCCATCGGCTCGGGCGCAACCATCATCTGCGGCATCACGATCGGCCAGGGCGCGCTGATCGCCGCCGGCGCGGTGGTGACCAAGGATGTTCCGGAATTTGCAGTTGTCGCGGGTTGCCCCGCGAAAGTCGTCGGCGACGTCCGCACTATGGCGGCCGCCAAGAAAGCCCAAACAGTAAATGGCGTTGCAGAAGAGGTTGTCGGCTGATGTCCGCTAAGAATAGCAAACCGGCGGCGAAAGCCCGCAAGAAGGTGATTGCCGAGACCGGCCCCGCCGTCGAGATTCAGGTAGGTCCAAAAGTCATCGCCCAGAATCCTGGCAAGCGCGATGTGCTCAACATAGGCGTCATTGGATATGGCTATTGGGGGCCCAACCTCGTCCGCAACTTCTCCGAGCTTTTAGAAGCCCGCGTTCACACGGTCGCCGACCTCAACCCGAAGGCGCTCGAGATCGTCAAGAAGCGCTATCCCGCGACCAACGTCACCACCGACGTGCAGGCGATGATCCGCGATCCGGAAATCGACGCCGTCGCCATCGCGACCCCAGTCTCGACCCACTTCTCGCTCGCCATGGCGGCCCTCAAGGCCGGCAAACACGTCTGGCTCGAAAAGCCGATGGCCGAGACCTCGATGCAGGCCCGCGCCCTGGTCGAAGAAGCCAACAAGCGGGGCCTCACCCTGCATGTGGATCACACCTTCATCTATACCGGCCCGGTTAGGAAGATGCGCGAGATGGTGCAGTCGGGCGAGGTTGGCAAGGTGCTCTACTACAACTCGACCCGCATCAACCTTGGTCTGTTCCAGCGCGATGTGAACGTCATCGCCGACCTCGCTGTCCATGACTTCTCGATCTTGGATTATGTGTTCGAGCAGCACCCGATCGCGGTATCGGCATCGGGCATCAACCACTATCCGGGAACGCCCGAGAACCTCGCCTATATCACGCTTTTCTATGAAACCGGCTTCATCGCCCACGTGAACGTCTCGTGGCTCGCACCGGTCAAGGTCCGCACGATCCTGATCGGCGGCACCAACAAGATGATCACATTCGACGAACTTCAGCCTTCCGAGAAACTGAAAATCTACGACAAGGGCGTTAGCTTCACCGATGACCCGGCGAAGATCCATGAAATGCGTGTCGGCTATCGCGCCGGCGACATGTGGGCCCCAAAGGTGGACAGCGCAGAAGCGCTGCTCGTCGAGGGCAAGCACTTCGTCGACTGCATCAAGAACAACAAGACCCCAGTGTCCGACGGCGAGTTCGGCTTCCGGATGGTCGAACTGATCGAAGCCGCCACCGCCTCCATGCGGGGACGCGGCGAAACCATCCACCTCCCCAAGAAATCCAAGTAAGCGAGCGAGCTAACACCCATGGGCGTCCCTTTCGTCGACCTCAAAGCGCAGTACCATTCCATCAAGGCGGAAATCGACGCCGCCCTGATCGGCACGATGGAATCGTGCGCCTTCACCCTCGGGCCTGAAGTTGCTCAGCTCGAGAAAGACTTCGCGCTCTACGCCGGCAACACCTACGCCGCCGGCGTCAACAACGGCACGTCCGCGCTGCACCTGGCTCTGCTCGCCGCCGGCATCGGCCCGGGCGATGAAGTGATCACCGTCCCCTTCACGTTTATCGCGTCGGCCTCGGCCATCCACTATACGGGCGCAACCCCGGTGTTCGTCGACATCGATCCCGTCACCTTCACGATGGATCCGGCGCTTATCGAAGCCGCCATCACGCCGCGCACCAAAGCCATCGTTCCGGTCCACCTGTACGGCCAGATGGCCGACATGGACCCGATCATGGCGATCGCAAAGAAGTACAACCTCTTCGTCCTCGAAGACGCAGCTCAAGCTCACGGCGCTGAATACAATGGCCGCCGCGCTGGCTCGATCGGCGACGCCGCCGGTTTCTCCTTCTACCCGGGCAAGAACATGGGCGCGGCTGGGGAAGGCGGCATGACCGTCACGCCGCACGCCGAGATCAATCGCAAGCTCCGCATGCTCCGCGACTGGGGCGCCGAGAAGAAATACCATCATGAAATCATCGGCTACAACATGCGCCTGGAAGGCATCCAGGGCGCAGTTCTCCGAGTGAAGCTGAAATACATCGAGAAGTGGACCGAGATGCGCCGCGAGGCGGCCAAGCGGTACAATGAAATGTTCGCCGGCACGGGCGTCGTCACGCCGGTCGAGCTGCCGAACCGCCGCCACGTTTATCACATCTACCAGATCCGCACGCCGGACCGGGCGCGCTGGATGGAAGAGCTCGGCAGACAAGGCATTCAGACGGGTATTCACTACCCCTTCCCGCTGCACACCCTGAAAGCCTTCGACTTCCTCGGCTACAAGCAGGGCCAGTTCCCGCACTCCGAGAAGATCGCCGCCGAGACGATGTCCATTCCGATGTTCCCAGAACTCACCGCGGTTCAGCAGGAAGAAGTCGTAAGCGCGGTCGCGGCGCTGGCGAAAACGACCGAACTGCAACCGGCGTGAACCTTTGACGACAAGGCCCGCCGCTTGCAGCAGCGGGCCTTAACTATCCGGCGCGTAAACCGCGCCACAGACCAACACGGGTGACGGGACAATGAATATCCAGGGCTCCAAAATTCTGGTGACCGGAGGCGCGGGCCTCATCGGCTCCACGACGATCGACCAGCTGCTCGCCACCGAGAAGCCAGCCCAGATCGTAATCTTCGACAACATGACGCGCGGCACGACCCGCAACCTCGAGAACGCCCTCAAGGACGAGCGCGTCACGCTGATCAAGGGCGACATCCGCGACAAGGACGCCGTCTACAAGGTCACCGAGGGCATGGACGCCGTCATCCACATGGCCGCCATCCGCATCACCGCCTGCGCCGCCGATCCGCGCGAAGCCATGGAAGTGATGAACGACGGCACGTTCAACGTCATCGACGCCGCCCACAAGGCCGGCGTGAAGAAAGTGCTGGCCGCCTCGTCTGCCTCGATCCTCGGTCTCGCTGATACGTTCCCGACCAAGGAAGACCACCATCCCTACAACAACCGCACTTGGTATGGCGCGTCCAAGATCATGCTCGAAGGCCTGCTGCGGTCCTACAACGACATGTACGGCCTCAACTATGTCGCGATGCGCTACTTCAACGTCTACGGCCCGCGGATGGACGTCGAAGGCAAGTACACCGAAGTGCTCGTCCGCTGGGTCCAGCGCATCAGCCAGGGCGTGCCCCCGCTGATCCTCGGCGACGGCAAGACGTCGATGGACTTCATCTACATCGAAGACCTCGCCCGCGCGAACGTGCTGGCGCTCAAGTCCGACGTGTCGGACGAAGTCTTCCATATCGCCTCGGGCGTCGAGACCTCGCTCAACGAACTCGCCGCCGCCACGATGAAAGTCATGGGCGCTGCGGCCGACATGGTTCCGGAATACGGTCCCGAGCGGAAGGTGAACGCCGTCTCGCGCCGCCTGTCTTCGACCGAGAAGGCCGAGCGGCTGCTTGGTTTTAAAGCCGAAGTCAGCCTGGAAGAAGGCGTCCGCCGCTTCGTCACATGGTGGGAAGCCAACAAGGACAGGTTCAACTAATGATCCCGATCATCAAACCTGTGATGGACCAGCGCGAAGCTGATGCGGCCTCGCGCGTCATCCTGTCCGGCTGGATCACGCAAGGCCCGGAAGTCGCCGCGTTCGAAAAAGAGTTCGCCGAGTACGTCGGCGCCGAATACGCCGCCGCCGTCTCCAACTGCACCACGGGCCTTCACCTTGCGCTCCTTGCTGCCGGGGTTGGACAGGGCGACGAAGTCATCACCGTCTCGCACTCCTATATCGCGACCGCCAACTCGATCCGCTATTGCGGCGCCGAGCCGATCTTCGTCGACGTTGATCCGGTCACGCACAACATGGATCCGGCGTTGATCGAAGCTGCGATCACGCCGAAAACCAAGGCCATCCTGCTCGTCCACCAGATGGGCATGCCTGCCGACCTCGCCGCCATCGTCGCCATCGCGAAGAAGCACAAGCTTCCCGTGATCGAGGATGCGGCCTGCGCCGTCGGCGCCGAATACCTTTGGGAAGGCAATTGGGAAAAGATCGGCCGCGTCCGTGGCGACGTCGCCGTGTTCTCCTTCCACCCGCGCAAGATCATGTCGACAGGCGATGGCGGCATGCTGACGACGCCGCACGCCGGCTGGAACGCCAAGTTCAAGCAGCTGCGTCAGCACGGCATGAGCGTGCCGGACACCGTCCGCCACGGCTCGAACCAGGTGATCTTCGAGACGCACCCGGTGCTCGGCTACAACTACCGCATGACCGACATCCAGGCCGCCGTCGGCCGCGAGCAGCTGCGCCGCCTGCCAGGCATCGTTGCCCGCCGCCGCGAGATTGCCGACATCTACAAGTCGCTGCTCGCCAGCGCCCAGTGGATCGGCCTGCCGCAGGAGCCCGCCTACGCCCGCTCCAACTGGCAGTCCTTCGCCGTGCGCCTGCCTGACTATGCCGACCAGAAAGCCGTCATGCAGACCATGCTCGACGCCGGCATCGCCACGCGCCGCGGCATCATGTGCTCGCACCGCGAGGACGGCTACCTGAACAGCCGCCACGCACCCCTGCCGCATTCCGAAGGCTGCCAGGACCGCACCATCGTCCTGCCGCTCTACCCGCAGATGACGATGACCGATCTCGAACTCGTCGCGACGACTCTCAGACAAGCAACCGAGCCGAAATGACCGCAGTCGCCAAGGATATCGCCCTGACGGATACCGCACTGGGAGCACAGCAGGTTGCGATCATCAGACCCGGACAGGGCCTGTTCGATCTCGATCTCGGCGCCGTCTGGCGCTATCGTGAACTGCTGTTCGTGCTCATCAAGCGCGACATCCAGGTGCTGTACAAACAGGCCGCCCTCGGGGCCGGCTGGGCGATCATCCAGCCGCTGTTCGCCGTCGCCATCTTCACCATCGTCTTCGGCATGTTCGCCAAGATGCCTTCTGACGGTATCCCCTATCCGGTGTTCGCGTTCGCCGGCGTCCTGCCATGGACCTACTTCGCCGAAGCCACCCGCCGCGCCTCCACCGGCCTGGTCGATGACGCCGAGCTGATCCGCAAAGTCTACTTCCCGCGCCTCATCATGCCGCTGGCTAAGGTCACTGCGCCGCTGCTCGACTTCTGCATCTCCTGCGTCGTCATGGTCGGCCTGATGCTGGCCTACGGCATGGTCCCGACCTTCAAGATCCTCTTGATCTTCCCGCTTGTCCTGGTCGCAAGCCTGCTCGCGCTCTCGATCTCGCTCTGGCTCGGCCCCATCAACGTCCGCTTCCGCGACATCAAGCACACCGTGCCCTTCATGCTGCAGGTGTGGATGTACGCCTCGCCGATCGTCTATCCGCTGACCCAGGTGCCGGCGGAATACAAAATACTCTACTCGCTCAACCCGATGGTCGGCGTCATCGAGGGCTTCCGCTGGGCCGTGTTCGACCGCGGCCAGCCGGACATCGCCGCACTGGGCATGAGCCTCGGCGTCGTCGCCGTGCTTCTGGCAGGCGGCCTCGTCTACTTCAAGAAGCAGGAACGCCAGTTCGCGGATGTGATCTGACATGACCACGCAATCGACAGATCTGGCCATCAGCGTCCGCGATATCGGCAAGCGCTATCGCCGCAACAAGACGATGAAGCATGACAGCGTGCGCGACATCATCCAGGATGGCGTCGCCAACCTGCTTTCGGGCGGCAAGGCCAAGCCCACCAAGGAAGACTTCTGGGCGCTCTCGGGCGCCACGTTCGACATCAAGCGCGGCGAGAATGTCGGCATCATCGGCCTCAACGGCGCCGGCAAGTCGACGCTGCTGAAAGTCCTGTCCCGCATCGTCACGCCTACCACCGGCGAAGCGCGCATCTATGGCCGCCTCGGCGCCCTACTCGAAGTCGGCACCGGATTCCACCAGGAGCTGACCGGCCGCGAGAACGCCTACCTCTACGGCTCCATCCTTGGCATGACCCGCAAGGAAGTCGAAGCCAAGTTCGACGCAATCGTCGACTTCTCGGAAATCGGCGAGTTCATCGACACGCCCGTGAAGCGCTATTCTTCGGGCATGTATGTCCGCCTCGCCTTCGCGGTCGCGGCGCACCTCGATCCCGACATCCTGCTCCTTGATGAAGTGCTCTCCGTCGGCGACTTCGCCTTCCAGCGCAAGTGCATGAACTTCGCGCGCTCGCTGGAGGAAAAAGGCTCCACCATCCTATTCGTGTCGCACAACATGTTTTCCATCAAGTCGATGTGCGAACGCGTCATCTACCTCAAGAAGGGCAAGGTCGTTTACGACGGCCCGACCGACGCGGGCCTGGCGATGTACGAGAAGGACAGCCGCCTCGGCGACGTCTCCTGGTTCCACGACGACGAGAAGAACACCGCCCTCACCATCACCGACGTCCGCATCATGAACGATGCGGGCGAGGAAACGACCGTGTTCGACCACGGCGAACAGATGACGGTAAAGGTCCGCTACAAGGCCTTCCGGCCGGTCGAACATCCCGATTTCCGCGTCGGCATCGATCGCACAGACGAAGTCCACTGCTCGACCTTCTCCACCATCGACGACAATGTCGATATCCCGGTGATCGAGGGCGAAGGCGAGATCTCGCTGAAGACGCCAGCGATCAAACTGGTGTCAGACCTCTATTCCGTGAACATCGTCGTACGCGAGCGTGGCCATGCCGGCCGCATCCTCTGCGCCCAGATCGGCGGGCACTTCCACGTCCGCCACGCGGTCTACGCGTCCAACGCTTATGGCGTCTTCCACGAGGACGCGGACTGGAAACTTGGGGCGCCCGCCACGGAAGCTCAGCCAGCCGCGAAAACCAAGGCGCCCGAGGTTGTCGCCAATGGCTGATACGTCCACGCACATCTCGGCCGTGCGCGCGGGGACGGCGCCGGACAGCCAAGGCCCGCCAGAGCAGGTCGCTCGCATCCAAGAGAGTTTTGACGAGTACGAACTGTATGTGGCGAGCGCCCAGCGCTATCTTGCGGAAGGCAAGCTTGCAGCCGCCGCCGCGCACTGCTCGATCGCCGCGCACGTCGCCACGCAGAATCACGCGGGGATCTTCTGGAGCCCCCGGCTCGAGAAGATCCTCAACGAGGTTGGCCGGCGTATCCAGCCAGAAGGCCCCGCCCGTCCCCGCCCGACCGAGTTCAGGAAGATCCTTCAGGTCTGCACCCAGGTTTCGGCCGTCGGCGGGCACACCAAGATGCTTTGCCAGTGGGTGAAGGCCGACACTACACGCCAGCACTCCCTCGTGCTTACCCAGCACCGCGGCCCGACACCTGACTTCGTCCATGCCGTCTTCAAAGCCAGCGGCGGCCGCAAGGTCGAGCAGCTCAATCACAGCCCCAGCGGTCAACTCGACTGGGCGCGGCGCCTGCGCGCCATCGCCAAGGATTTCGACCTCGTCATCCTGCACACGCACTGCGAGGACGTAATCCCGCTGCTGGCCTTTGCTGACACGGAAAAGCACCCGCCCGTTCTGGTGCTGAACCATGCCGATCACATCTTCTGGTATGGTTCGTCCGTCTGCCACCTCTCGATCAACCTGCGTGATGCAGCACAGGACATCGCCGTAGCCCGCCGCGGCATTGCGCCGGAGCGCAATATCCTGATGCCAACCCTGGCGGAGTCCATCGTGCGGACGCGTTCGCGCGAGGACGCCAAGCGCGAACTGGGAATCGATCCGGACACGGTGCTGATGGTCTCGGCGGCGCGGCGCTCAAAGTACCGCACCATGAACGGCGTCACCTTCGCAGATATCCACGCCCCAGTCCTGGAGAAAAACCCGAGCGCGACGCTTCTCGTCGTCGGCGCCGGCGAACCGGACGATTGGGCGCCCGTGCGCGAACGCGTCGGCGGCCGGCTGAAGTCGTTGCCTGAACAGCCCAATCCGAAAATCTATTTCGAGGCGGCCGATATCTATGTCGATTCCTATCCCTTCGTGTCCTCCACCTCGCTGATGGAGGCAGCCGGGTACGGCCTGCCGCTCGTCACTATCTTCACCGCGCCGCAGGCTGCGCGCATATTCGGCATCAACCACGTCGCCCTGGTCGGCAACACCCTGCAGGCAACATCATTCGAGCAATATCGCAACATGCTCGACGGTCTCATCCGCGATCCCGCTCAGCGCGAGCGGCTGGGCGAGGCCGCGCGCATCGCTGTCAAGCGTGATCATAACCTGCCCGGCTGGAAGACCTGGCTCGAGGCCGTCTATGCCCGCGCGCTTGAACTTCCAACCCTCGACAATCATCCAATGCTCGAGGAGATCGACCGTCCTTCCTTCGGCGAGCCCGACTGCCGGCACCAGGAGATCTTTGGCGGCGTATGGCCCACCTCGCGCGTCGTGATGAGCTATATGAGCATGCTGCCCTTCGCGCAGCACATGACACACTGGAAGCAGCTGCAGGCCGAGGGCGCTTTCCGCGGCAAAGGCGAAGCGATCAGCAACCTGTTTCCGGAATGGCTGAAACGCCGGGTTAAGGACGGCATCCTCAAACTGCCCGAGGAATGACGATGACACCCGCCGACACAGCCGGAACGCTGGCTCGCGCGCCCTCCATGCAGGAAGCGCGGCTGGCCCGCAACTTTACGGAATTCGAGCGCTATCTCGACCGTGCGCAACGCTATTTTGGCGAAGACGAGCTAGCGGCTGCCTGCGTGCACGCCGCCGTCGCTTCGCACATCGCTGTACAGAATCATTGCGGCATGTTCTGGAGCCCGCGCCTCGAAAAACTGCTGAGCGAGATTGGCAAGCGCATCGAGCCGCAAGGCAAAGCCCGCCCGCGCCCCACGCGGGCAAAGCACATCCTCCAGATTGGCACGCAGATGGCCAGCGTCGGCGGGCTCACCAAGATGCTCGGCCAGTGGGTCAAGGCAGATGCGGGGCGCGAACACTCGCTCATCCTCACTCAGCAGCGTGGCCCAGCACCCTCCTTCGTGCACGAAGCCTTCGGAGGCCGCGTTGAATACCTCAACCGCCACCCCGGCGGGCATATCGAATGGGCGCAGCGCCTACGCCGTATCGCCCGGGATTTCGACCTCATCATCCTGCACACGCACTGCGAGGACATTGTCCCGCTGCTGGCTTTCGCCGAGCCAGAGAAGCATCCGCCCGTGCTGGTGCTGAATCATGCCGACCATCTGTTCTGGTACGGCCCGTCCATCTGCCACCTATCGATCAACCTGCGCGACGCCGCCCAGGATCTTGCCATCGCCCGCCGCGGCGTCGAACCCGCGCGCAACGTGTTGATGCCGACCCTGTCGGAATCGATCCTGCGCACGCGTTCACGCGAAGAGGCCAAGCGTGAGCTCGGAATTGCCCCCGACACCACTTTGATGGTGTCGGTCGCGCGTAAGCTGAAATACCGCACGATGCACGGCGTCACCTTCGCCGACATTCACGCTCCTGTGCTGGAAAAACATCCCGACGCGGCCTTACTCGTCGTCGGCGCTGGCGAGCCTGAAGACTGGGCGCCCGTGCGCAAACGTGTCGGCGACCGTCTGCGCTCGCTGCCGGAACTGCCCAATCCGAAGATCTATTTCGAAGCCGCCGACATCTATGTCGACTCCTTCCCCTTCGTTTCCTCGACATCGCTGATGGAGGCCGCAGGCTATGGCGCGCCGACAGCGACGATCTTCACCTATCCGGAGGAAGCCCGCATCTTCGGCATCAACCACGTCGCCCTCGTCGGCAATGTCCAGGTTGCCCGCTCGTTCGAACACTATCGCGACATTCTCGACCAGATGATTCGAGACCCTGCCCTGCGTGAACGCCTCGGCGAGACAGCTCGCATAGCGGTCGCGAGAGACCACAACATGCCGGGCTGGCATCGCTGGCTCGAGGCTGTCTACGCCCGCGCCCTCGAACTACCGGCTCTCGACAACCGTGCGATGCTCGAAGGTATCGAGGCGCCGTCCTTCGGCGAGCCTGACTGGCGCCATGAGGACATTTTTGGCGGCGACTGGCCGACGGCCCAGGTCGTCAAGAGCTATATGGGAACACTGCCCCTGCATCAGCGTGTGGCTCACTGGCGCGAGCTGCGCGCCGCTGGCGCCTTCGCTAGCTGGAAGAGCGCCGCAAGCCACGTCGTTCTGCCCGAATGGCTGAAGCGCTACGTGAAAGACGGCCTGCTAGCGAAGAAGCCGGGCTGAGAACCCCTCCCTCTTTCGACTCGAATGCGAGCGCCTCTAGCGCACCATCAGGGCGCGCGCCGTGGCGACGGCATAATCTTTCGGGGGCGTCAGCATCATCGCCTCGCGCCAAAGGCCTTTGCGCACAAGGCGCCCGGCCGTGACGGTAATGTACCAGGTGACTTCCTTGCGGTTCTGGTCCGTCAGGAGCGGCGCATATTGAAGGGCCGATCGAATGAAGGCGCAATCGGAGGGTTCGAGTTCGTAGGGCCTGTAGCGCGCCATCTCCATGAATTTGGCGCTCGCGGCGATGCGCAGACGTTGAGCTTCGGTCGGATTGAGTTCACGCGACGCCAGCTTCACCATGCTCTCAAGCGTCTTCGCTGCTTTCAGATCAGCCAGCATTTCAAAGCGGAAGGCAATGTCCTCGCTTCCGGCGCGGCGCCGGAGAGCCGAGATCGCGCCGAGCTGCGAGCCTATCGCCATGACGCGGCCGCTCACGATCGAGCTGGAGGCGCTTGCGGTGTGGACGCGGTATTTGCCGAATGTTTCGGACAGGTTGACCAGCGCACCGTGCTCGGTAAGCCGCCAGAAGAGGTCGCTGTCCTCGGAATTAGGCACGTGGCGATAGCCGCCCACAGCCTCCACGGCAGCCCTGCGCGCCATCAGCGTCGAGTGGACGATATACGGCTCCAACGCGGGCGCCTTGGCGGCATCCGCCTCCGAAGGCGGACCGGGCTGCTGCAGGTTGGAAAGCGCGTCGCCGCTTTCATCAATATGCTGTACTGCGCCGCCAAGGCCTACGCATTCGGGATGAGCACGCAGATAGTCGACCTGCCGCGCAAGGCGGTCCGGAAAGGAGGTGTCGTCGGCATCCAGGCATGCGAAGAACTCGGTTGTGCAGTGACGCAGCGCTTCATTGCGCGCCTCGACGATGCCGCCATTGGCCTTCCGCACGACGTGGAGACGCGGCTCTTCCTTCGTCAACTCAGCAAGAATCTGCGGCGTAGCATCTGTTGAACCATCGTCGATGACGATGATGCGCAGGTCGGAAAACGTCTGGGCGCGAATGCTGTCCACCGCTTCGCGCAGCGTCGCGGCGGCGTTGTAGGCCGGGATCAAAACATCAACGAGGGCCATGGCGCGTAGGCTGCTAGAGCGAGGCGGGATTTGGCGGCCCATGCGAAAGCAGCGAAGCGATCAGCGCCCTGCGCAGAGGTTTGGGTGCAACAAGGTGATATACACCCCGGAAAGGAAACACGCCGAGCGCGCCCAGGATGGCGCGCAGTGCGATTCCCTTTTGGCCGGCTTCAGCGCGCGCAACAGCGGCTTCTACGAAGTATTCGTAGTACTGCCACATCACGTCGCGATAGGAGTTGGAGATCCCCTTGAGCGATCCCCACACGCGCCATTCCGGCAAGGCATGGCGTAGGAAGACTTTGCGCGCAAAGCCTAGCCTGCGAAGCCGCAGCGCGTCGTATGAACCCGGAGGTCGCTGCCGGAACAGCACGCACGGGAGCTTGAGGTAGGCCACCTTGCGGCGGCGCGCGACGCGCAGTTGCCAGTCCCAATCCTGATCGCCAAGTAGAGCGAGGTCAAAATAGCCGATCGCCTCTCGCACCGAAGCGCGCACGATAGTGGCCCCGATCTGCGGATAATACCCGCTCAACATTGACTTCACGAGCGCATCCGGCTCCGTCGGCGCGCGCACCGGCCACGGCTCGTCGAGTTCGCGCAGGTCGTTGTCCACCGCGATCACCTGGGCCAGCACGGCCTCGATCCCGGGGTTTGCATCGAGGATCTTGAGATGCTGGCGCACGTGAGACGGCAGCCAGATATCGTCGTCGTCGAGGAAAGCGAGGAATTCGCCGGTTGCTGCCTTGAGGCCGGCATTGCGCGCAGCAGCCGCGCCTTTATCGGAAACCGGAATGTGGATCGCGCCGAAATCGGATGCGACTTTCCGGCTTTCGGGATCGCTGCCGTTGTCGCCGACGAGAATTTCGAACGTGATGTCGTCCGCTTCGAGCGCGCGGATGCTCGCTAGCGCCTGGCGCAGCGTGTCCGGCCGGTCGCGAGTGGGAACGATAACGGAGATCAGTCGCTTAGACATCACACCCACTCTTCCCAATAGTCGAACTTGCCCTTGAGCAGCGCCTTGAAGATCCGGTCGCCGTCGAACTTGGTCACGAACGAGCGCGCCACTGTTCCTTGCGGCCGGGTCTGCTCGGCCTGAGCATAGATGATCGAATAACCTGCGTCCTTCGCCGCCTTCGCAGCCTCCGGCCGCCAGTTAGCCGACTGGCCGAGCGGAATGGCGAAAGTGTCGGGCGCAAAGCCCAGCCGCTTCTCGAACAGATCGCGCGAACCGCCAAGTTCATCGGCGAGGCGTTGCGCGTGTTTCTCGCCCATCAGGTCGCCGAAGTCGGGGTGCGTCGCTGAATGGCTGCCCATCTCGGCGCCGGCCTTCAGCAGCTCCTCGATGTCCTTCCAGGTCAGCACCATCCCCCTCGCCCACTCGTGGCGATCGTCGGTCCATTCGGACACGGGGAAGAAGGTCCAGGGCAGCCCGTATTCCTTGAGGATGGGCGCGGCTTCCGTCAGCACGCTCTTCATCCCGTCGTCGAACGTGATGGCCAGATCCTTGGCCTTGCCGCCGGTTTGCGCGATCTCGGACGCCGGAACGAAGCGATAGCCGGCGTCGAGCGCAAGCTCGATGTGGCGGCGGAATTGCGCCGGCGTCACATCGTTAACGCCCCAGTCGGCCTGCCCGATCGAATGGTAGCAGAGGATGCGGCCGATCCAGCGCTTGTGCTGACGGCCGACAGCCGCAAGCACATGCCGCTCGCAGCACATGCGGGTCGCCGCATAGCGCTGCCGGTCGAACCCGGCCGAACGGGCGATGGTCTTGAGCGTCTGTTTCACGGCCGGCCTATGCTGTGTCCGCAGGATGGGCGCAGACCTACCCCTTTCCCCCTTTAAGCGAGCAAGTCGCATGCCATTGGGCAGACGTCAGGTTAACCAACTTCTCCCGTTGGAAGCTGTGGCATTTTCCGCTTCGCCCGGCCGGTGAGCCAGCGCCGCACGGGCGCATCATAGAAACGGTCGGCCAGCGCGGCGGCAGCCGCCGCCAAAATCGCCACCAGCGCCACCTCGATCACGGCATAGGGCAGCTCTATGTGCAGAGTAGCGAGCGCGACTTCCGTCAGCACCTTGACCGGCACGTGCAGGACGTAAACGCCATAGGAGAGGAGGCCGAGCGAGGCGCAGACCCTAGCGGCCACACCCTTCACCTTCGCGCCGGAAGCGAACATTACGAGGAGGGGCATGAGCACAATGCCGGCAAACGCATCGAATGCCGGGCGCCAGATGCCCTGCGCGGGAACCCAGAAGATGGCGAGCAGCGCGATCACCGCCGCCCAGGCCGGGATCGATGGCAGCTTCACCCTCTCGCGCAACCGGTAGATCGCAACGCCGGCGAAGAAGCAGTAGAGCACCCGCGCCAGCCCGGCATCGAAGTGCGACCAGAGCCAGCCCGGCCCGCCAACCGTGTCGTGGCGCATCACGGTAAACGCGACCAGCGCCGCTCCGATCGGCAGGATCACCGCAAGGACCCGCCAGTTCAGGAATCGGGCGATGAGCGCATAGAAGAAGTTGGCAACCAACTCGAAGAAAAGCGACCAGGCCGGGCTGTCGAACGGATAGAGGTGCGTGCCGGTGAAGCCATAGATCGGCGGCGCCGGCAGAAAGAACAGGCTGAACAGGGCGATGGTTCCGATCTCGGGAAGCGCCCCGCCTTCCCACCCTTTCAGGGCGCCAACGATTGGCACGACCAGGCCCAGCCCCAGGCCAAGCAGGTAGAGTGGATAGAGCCGGATCATCCGGATCCGCATGAACTGCAGCGCCGTCATGCCAGTGGCGAGGCGGGCTCCGTAAGCATGCGCCAGAACGAAGCCGCTGAGCACAAAGAAGAAATCGACCGCCAGATAGCGGCCAGGAACCAGGGCCCCTAGGGTAGGCGAATCCACATGGTCGAGGATCACTGCGAAGGCGGCAACGCCGCGTAGGCCATCGAGCGCCAGGAAACGGTGCGTCTCTGCAGTTGCGGCGGCGGCTTTATGGTTACCCAAACCTTGCGCCTTGGCAGTCATGTGTGGCGTCCGGGCAGCCCATCGGCCGCGTGAACCGTGCTCTCATTAAAGCAGTCGGCCTGGCGAGGGATGCAGCAAACGAGCCAAGGGAGAATCTGACCGGGTCGCTTAACGCGGCCGCGCGTGCCCGACGTAACCGCGTGTAACACTCAATGAAACAAGGCCGTAACGGTTATTCACCTTACGCCGGCCCGCGATTTGACGTGACTGGCCATTAAGTGGCTCATCTCCTCGCTCTCCTCCTCCTGTAGGCGATGACCATGGTAACTGCCGCTGCGGATGCGCGTGTGTGTCCGCAGCGGTGATTTCCAGCCAGGCGCGCAGTCCCGAAAGCCGCCTCGAAGTTCTCGCAATCGTGACCCCGGAAGGGACAATCGCGTTCAGGGCGAAAGCCCTGCGCCATTGACGATTTTCACGTATCGGCAATAATCGTAACGACAATTACACTGAGAACTTTCCCGGGAGAAAACGATGAAACGCGCGCTTATGGCATCGACAGTTGCTGTGGCTCTACTAGGCGCTGCAGCCATTGCAACCGTGGCGATTGCGGCCCCCGCGCCGACCACATCCATCGCCGTCCCGGAAAAGGCCGACAACTTCCAGCTGACCGACCACACCCGCCTCGCCCACGAGCTCCACTATTTCAAGGCAGCGCCGGCGATCGTGCTGATGACCCAGGCCAACGGCTCCAAGCTGTCGCGTCAGGCCGCAGCCGAGCTCGAGAAGCTGCAGGCCGCCTACAAGGCCAATGGCGTCCTTTTCTACATGCTTAACTCCAACCTCAGCGACACGCGCGATGCCGCCGCCGCTGAAGCGAAATCGCAGGGATTTGACATCCCGATCCTCATAGACGAACTGCAGCTCGTCGGTGAATCGCTCGGCGTGCAGAAGGAAGGCGAGGTCTTCGTCATCGAGCCGAAGTCCGGCTTCAAGATCGCCTATCACGGCCCGCTGGACGAGCGCTTCAACAAGGCCTCGCCGAACCTGAAGGCCGCCGCGAAGGACGCCTACGCCGCCAACGCGATTGACGCGGTGCTCGCCGGCAAGGCCGTCGCTACCTCGCGCGTCGACGTAAAAGCCGGCAAGGCAATCGCTTTCCCCGAGCGCGCCAAGGCTGCCGACTTCTCGAAGATCTCCTATGCGACCGATATTGCGCCGATTCTCCAGGACAAGTGCGTCAGCTGCCACCAGAAGGGCGGCATCGCCCCCTTCGCCATGGACAGTTATGAAGTCATCAAAGGCTTCGCACCGATGATCCGCGAGTCGGTGCGCACCGACCGCATGCCGCCCTACTTCGCCGATCCGCATATCGGCCAGTTCAAGAACGATCAGGCGCTCACGCCGAAGCAGACCAAGACACTGATCCACTGGCTCGAGGCTGGCGCCCCGCGCGGCGCAGGCCCTGATGTGCTGAAAGAGCAGGCTGGCGAAGCTCCGGAATGGCCTGCCTATCTCGGCAAACCCGACGTGGTGATCGACATCCCCGCGTTCGACGTGCCGGCAACCGGCATCGTGGCCTACCAGAACCAGCGCGTCGACAACCCGTTCAAGGAAGACACCTGGCTGAAAGCGATCTCGATCAAGCCGGGCGACCGTTCGGTTCTGCACCATGTCGTCTCGAACTGGTCGCCAGATCCGAAACTGCCGCGCTCCAAGCTGCCCGGCGGATCGGTAGGCTCATACACGCCGGGCGCCGAAGCGCAGGTGATGGGCGATGGGGCAGGCGCGCCTGTTCCGGCCGGCGGCAAGCTGAACTTCCAGATGCACTACACGACGACGGGAAAGGCCGCGACCGACAAGACGCAGGTCGGCTTCTACACGATGAAAGCCCCGCCGAAGTACATCAAGCGCTCGACCGTTATCGGCGACTTCGCGCTGAGCATCCCAGCTGGCGAAGCCCGGCACAAGGAAGTGGCCTACCTCACCTTCCCCGCCGATGCGTATCTCTACACGCTATATCCGCACGCCCACTATCGCGGCTACCACGTCGAGCTGAAGCAGAAGACGCCGGACGGCAAGGAAACGATGCTGCTCTCGCTGCCGAAGTACGACTTCAACTGGCAGCGCGACTACGATCCGGTGGAGCCGATCCTCGTCAAGGCCGGCACCAAGCTGATCGCCACCTGGGTCTATGACAACTCGCCAGACAACAAGACCCTGCACAAGGAAACCAAAGATCCGGCCGGCGCGCCGATCGCGTCCTACACCAGCGATGTGCGTTGGGGTGAGCAGACCTTCCAGGAGATGATGTATTTCCGGGTCAACTATCGCTGGGCCGACGAGTCGGTCGACAACATCCGCAACGACCTGCAGTCGAAGCTGATGTCATCCATGTCGATCGGCGCGCTGGACGACAACGCTGACGACCTCGTGCAGATCAACGAACTGCGCGGACCGATGGCTGGCATGAAGGCGCGCTTCGCCGACCTCGACCTAGACAAGAATGGCGGCCTCGATGCCAAGGAAATGTCGGCCGGCAACGCCGTTCCGGCCTTCGCCCGCCCGTCCGCCGAGGATAACCCGGACCTCTAGGTTCGGCGCCAGCACAGAAATGAAGAGGCCGGAGCACATGCTCCGGCCTTTTTCTTTGCCGCACACAGACTGGTCAGCCGCGTCGATTTCCAGCACGCAGCGTGCGCCCCTCGATTAAATCTCGGATAGAATTGCCGTTTTTCTGCCTTCCCTTGAGGCGGATTCCCAGAAGCACGCTAAACGGCATCGCGACGAAGCGCGCGACGCCAAAGACGCGCTAGGGACTTGGGAAGAAGCGCCAGACGGGCAGCCACGAGTAACCGCGCCGGATTATCGGGCGGTGAGAGGGTGCACGGATGCGTTCGTTCTGGAAGGCGCAAGCCTGCCGGGTTCTGATCGGAGCGGTGCTGGCGACTTCCCTCTCGGGGGCGCCGAGCGCGCTCGCGTTCGAGCCGGACCAGGATGTGGCGGCCGAGCCGACCGCACTCTCCCAAGCGGACATGATTTTCGCGACGGCCTCGAAACAGGCCGCCGAGCTGGCATCGAAGCCCTATTCAAAGCCGGCCACTGACCTGCCCGGACCGTTCCGCGAGCTGGGCTATGATTCCTACCGCAAGGTGCGCCCGAAGCCGGAAGCGGCTGTCTGGGGCGAGGTCGGCAATCCGTTCGGCTTCCTGCCCCTGCCGCGCGGCTGGCTGTATCAGGAGCGCGTGAATCTGTTCGTCGTCGAGAACGGGCGGACGACCGCCTTGTCCGATGCCTCGCAATTCATCGACTTTGTCGACTTCCCGTCGGCCAGCGAAGCCGACCGCAATAATCTCAGCTTTTCCGGCTGGCGCGCGATCTTCAAGCCGGGCGTAGCCGGCGAGGGGTACGAGGCTGCGGTCTTCCAGGGCGGCACATATTTCCGCGCGACCGCCACTTCGCTGTTCTATGGCGTGTCGGCGCGCGCGCTGGCCATCGGGACCGGCTCGGCCAAGCCTGAAGAGTTTCCGAGCTTCACTGACTTCTGGATCGTCCGGCCCGCCGACGGGAACGACACCCTATCTTTCGTCGCCCTGTCGGACTCGCCTAGCGCCGCAGGGGCTTATCGGTTCGTCCTGCGCCCTGGGAGGGACACCACCATCGATGTAGTGGCCGACATTCACCCACGCGTCGATATCTCCGAGGCCGGGGTAGCTCCTCTTTCCAGCATGTACCTGCACGGCGCAATCAACCGGACGCGCAGAGACGATTGGCGGCCGGAAGTGCACGACAGCGACGGCCTGTCGATCCTGTCCGCGTCAGGCGAATGGATCTGGCGGCCGCTGGTCAACCCCGGCCGCATCCAGATGTCGGCCTTCGGCGGCGACTCGCCGCGCGGCTTCGGCCTCGTGCAGCGCCTGCGCGACTTTGCGGCCTACGCTGATCTGGAAGCGAAGTATGACCGCCGTCCGAGCGTGTGGATCGAACCGCAGGGCGATTGGGGCGCCGGCGAGATTCGGCTGCTCGAAATACCGACGGCTGACGAATACAGCGACAACATCGCAGTGTTTTGGCGTCCGTCCGCGCCTTGGAAAGCGGGATCTCGCGAGCGCTTCGCCTACAAGCTGCGTTTCGCGGCAAGGGACATCACCGCTCCGCCCATCGCGACGGTGGCCTCCACCCGCACCGGCGCAAAACCTGACGGTTCGCGACACTTCGTCATCGACTTCGCCGGCGACCAGCATTTCGCGGCGGCAGCGCAGACTGCCGACCTATGGGCCAACGCCGGCGAGATCCGCAACGCCGTGATCAGCGACGGTCCCGATGCGTGGAGCCGGCGGCTTTCCTTCGACCTCGATCCCAAGGGCGCCTCAGCCATCGAGCTGCACGCTGCTCTGTCAGATGAGACTTCACAACTTACGGAGACATGGTTGTTCCGATGGACGCCAGAGTGAAACTCGACGTGACGCCGGTCTCTGCGCCGATGCCGTTGCCGGATGCGCCGCCGGAAGCGCCGCTGGGCATGCCACAGCAGGCCGTATCGGCCGAGCGCCGTCGCGCACGCGGGGAGCGCGACGGGCGTTGGCGGCTGGCGGCGCTGCTGGCGCCGGCTTTCTGCGTCACTGCGCTTGCGACATTCCAGACGTGGTGGGCGATGAGCGCGGATGGGATGGCGTTCCTGGAGTGGGTGGCGCTCGCACTGTTCGCTGTGAACCTTGTTTGGGTGTCGGGCGCCGCGGCAACGGCAATCGCTGGAGCGCTGGTGCTCTGGACCCGCAAGCGCCAAGAGACAGGCTCAGCGCCGTTCCGCACCTCGTCGCGCACCGCGGTGGTATTTCCAGTCTACAACGAGCAGCCCGGCCGCGTAATGGCCGCGGCGCAGGCTGCCTACGACGCACTGGTGCGCGAGCACGCAGGCGCCGTGTTCGAGTTCTTTTTCCTTAGCGACACGACGGATGCGGCAATCGCCCGCGAGGAAGAGGCGACGTTCAGGCGGCTGCGCGCAATGCGGCCAGAAGCGACGATCTTCTATCGCCGCCGCGCGCTCAACCAGGGGCGCAAGGCCGGCAACATCGCCGATTTCGTACGTCGCTGGGGCGGCCGGTACGACTATATGATCGTGTTCGACGCCGACAGCCTGATGTCGGCTTCCTCGTTGATGCAACTGGTGCAGTGCATGGATGCGCGGCCACGCACGGCGCTCATCCAGACGCTGCCTGTCATCGTCAACGCACAGACGCTGTTCGCACGCACGCAGCAGTTCGCAATGCGAGCCTATGGCCAGATATTCGGGACGGGTCTTGCATGGTGGTCGGGCGGCGCCGGAAACTTCTGGGGCCACAACGCCATCATTCGCGTGCGCGCCTTCGCGGCTCATGCCGGCCTGCCTATCCTGCCGGGCAGGGGACCGCTGGGCGGACACATCCTCAGTCATGACTTCGTCGAAGCGGCGCTGCTGCGCCGCGCAGGTTGGCGCGTCGAAATCGCGCCGGACATCGAAGGCAGCTATGAGGAGTGCCCACCCACCCTCGCGGACATGGCGACGCGCGACCGCCGCTGGGCGCAGGGCAATTTGCAGCACATCCGCTTGCTCGGGGCGCAAGGCTTCGATCCGGTAAGCCGCGCGCACATGCTTGCGGGCGTAATGGGATACATGTCGGCGCCGTTCTGGTTCGCGCTGGTCGCGAGTGGCGTGGCGCTGGCGTGGATGGGCGATGGCGATGTCGGCGCGGCGGACGGCGCGGCGCGCTCGGGCGGGCTCTTCTTCTTAACGGCGCTGATCGTTCTGTCGCCGAAATGGCTAGCGCTAGCGCTGTGGGCCGTCGGGAGGCTGCCCGGCTGGTCGCGGCATCCGCGCTTTCTCGGCGGGCTCGCGACGGAAACGGTGGTTTCCGCGATGATCGCGCCGATCATGATGGTCAATCAGACTCTGGCGATCGCCCAGACGCTGCTGGGCGCAGACGCAGGCTGGCGGCCGCAGGCGCGCAACCGCAGCGGTTGCACGCTTGGCGAACTGGCGGCGCAATACAAGGTGCATTCGATTGTCGGTGTTGTGCTGTTTCTCGCGGCATTGGCGCACGATCCGCTGCTGGCGGCGTGGACGGCGCCGGTGGCGCTTAGCCTGATTTTTGCCGCTCCTGTCTCGCACGCCTTGTCGCGAGCACCGCGGATGCGCAGCTGGCTGTGGCGGGTAATGTCGACGCCGGAAGAGGCGGAACCGCCCGCGGTGGTGCGCGCGGCGCGGCGCGCGGCGCTGCGTTTAGGGGAAATACGCCCGGTCCGCGCGCAGCCGCTGCGGCTGCCCGCGGCGGCTTTGCTGCCTATGCCGCATCCGCTTGGGATCGAGATCCCCCAGGCCGGCGGCTGAAGTCGGGCGAGGTGTCAGACCTCGAGGTAACTGGCTTCGTAGGCGACTGGAAAATTCACCGAGCGCGCGATGAAGCAGAAGGTATGGATCTCGTGGTGGATCGCGTCCGCCTTCGCGAGGTCTGTCCCCATCGGCACGTGGATCGAGGGGCGCAGGGTAGCGCTGAGAAACCGGCCGGCGCCGTTCGGGCTGGCCTCGCCCACGCCGACCGGCTCGTCCTCGTAGTGCAACACCGCGATTCCGGCATTGCTAGCGAGGTGCAGATACCAGAGCATGTGGCAGCTCGAGAGCGAGGACAGCAGCAGGTCTTCCGGGTTGGGGCGTGTGGGATCCCCGCCGAGCAGCGGATCGTTCGAGCACTCGATGACGGGCTTGCCAGGCGTGACGATCGACCAGGTTCGGTCGTAGCCTCGGTAGGTGCTGGTCCCCTGCCCGCGATTGCCGGTCCAGACGATCTTGGAGGTGTAGGCGTGCTGCTTCGCCATGCCGTTCCCGCCACACGCCGCAGGCTGGTGGGCGGTACAGGGATCGAACCTGTGACCCCTACCATGTCAAGGTAGTGCTCTACCGCTGAGCTAACCGCCCGTTCCAGCCTGTGGAACATCGCCCTGAAGCGAAGGCGCTGGTAATGCCCCCAGAGGGCCAGCGCGTCAATGCTGGGGTTTGGCCTGGTGTTGGTCAGCCCGAAGACGCCTTTTCAGGCCGCCATGACACGCTCTACCTCGTCCACCAGCTCGCGCAGGTGGAAGGGCTTGGAGAGGACCTTGGCCCCCGCCGGGGCAGGGCCGCCGGAAGACAGGGCAACGCCCGCAAAACCGGTGATGAAAACGATCTTCATGGCTGGATCGAGTTCCGCGCCGCGGCGCGCAAGCTCTATCCCGTCAAGGCCGGGCATCACAATGTCGGTCAGCAGGAGGTCGAAGACCTCACGTTCGAGGGCTTTGAGGGCGGTCCTGCCTTCGTCGAAATCCTTGACGGAATGCCCGGCGCGCTTCAGCGCGTTTACGAGAAAGCCGCGCAGGCTGTCATCGTCCTCTGCAAGAAGTATCTTGGCCATGGCGGCGGTCCGGACCTCGATCCAGCATTACAACGCTACAAGTTGTGATGCGACGTGGTAAAGCAGGTATGAAGAGACGCGCTTGACCCAGTCGTAGCCTCCGAAAATATGGGCGAATGTTCCCCGGCCTGATGATCTTCTCGGATCCGGCGTCCCATGACGTCAAATCCCGCTCCTCCGAGAGGGAGCGGACAAGTTTTGCATTTTCGATAGACGAGCCGGTGTCGGTCGTCTCGCCAGCGATATTTGCCTCGCCCCACTCCGGACGGCTCTATCCCAAGGGGTTTCTTGAGGCGACGACCGCCTCGATGATCGACCTGCGCCGTATTGAAGACGCTTACGTCGACCGGCTTTTGGCCGACGTTCATTTTTCAGGCGCTCCGATGATATGTGGGCTGGTGGCAAGGGCCTGCATCGACCTCAATCGGGCCGAATCCGAGATGGATCCGCTGATGTTCGAGGACCCCTCGCCATCCTGGTTTTCCTCGCGTTCGCCGAGGGTTGAGGCCGGTTTGGGCTGCATTCCCCGCCTCGCCTTCAACGGGTCGGCGATTTATAATCGAAAGTTGACCCGCCGCGAGGCCGACGCCCGGTTGGAGCAGGTCTATCGCCCCTACCACCGGGCCCTGGAAGCCTTGCTGCGCAGGGCCCAGGCGATGTTTGGCCAGGCTTGGCTGATTGATTGCCATTCCATGCCGGCCGAAACGGAAGGGTCAGCCCGATCGCCCGACATCGTCATCGGCGACCAATTCGGGGCTTCCTGCTCGCCTGGTCTAGCCGACCATGTCGAGAGCCTGTTCCGAGGCCGAGGATACACCACGGCCCGAAATACGCCCTATGCCGGGGGTTTTGCGACGCTCGCCCATGGCACACCGGCGCTTGGCCGCCACGCCCTGCAGATTGAGGTTCGCCGCCGGCTCTACCTAGATGAAACGCGGGTTGAGCCGCACGACGGCTTTCTCTCTCTGCGCCGCCACATGAACGAAATCGCGCAGGAGATTTGTGCCTTCACCCGCGCCGAAGTGGGATTGAACGCCCAAAATACAAAAGGAAAGGCCGCGTCGGATCCCGACGCGGCCAAAAGTTTAGGGAGGAAACGCCCATAAGGGCAGCGGCTCCGAAGAGCCGCAAGTGATACTTACGCTGCAGTGCAAAAAACTCAACCCCAGATCTCTCAGGCGCGGCGAATTTCCACATCTAGGCCGTAAACTGGTACTTTCGGTGATGTTTTGGGCGCGTCTGACGGGTTTTCGCGCAGTCTTCGTATGCTGCAATGCAGCAGCGTTGCAAAATTGTCCTAAATCAAAGGTTCTCCACAGGGTGGCATTCGCCTTGCTGAGTTCCCGCACGACGGTCCACGTTTGGGACGTGGCCGGCGCAGCGGGAGTAAAGTTATGGCCACGGATGTGGATATTTATGTCGGCAAGCGGCTGCGCCGCCGCCGGCGCCTGCTGGGTCTGACCCAGCAAGATCTGGCTGGACAGGTTGGGGTTCGTTTCCAGCAGATCCAGAAATACGAATGCGGCGCAAACCGCATTACCGCGAGCAGGCTGTTCGCGCTGTCGACGGCCCTGAACGTCAACATCAACTACTTTTTCGACGGCCTCGCGGCGGACGGCAAGCAGGCCCCGGCCAACGATTCGAACGACCGGCTGAGCGGCGACATCCTTTCGCAAAAGGAAACGCTGGAGCTGGTTCGCGCCTACTACAGGCTCGGCGAACGTCCGCGCCGCCGTCTTCTCGACCTCGCGAAAGCCCTTGAGGGCGATGGCGCCGATTCCGTCGCCTCGTAAGGCATAGCATCCCGCGCGCTAGAGGCCCGGTCACGCGCCGGGCCTCGCTGCGCGTGACGCCCTGTTTCTCTGCGGTTGTTTTCGAAACGCCGCCGGGCAATGGTCCGCCCCATGCCGGACCCTGCCCTTTCTCGATCGACGTTGGCCCGATCGCTTCTGCCGCTTGCGCTGAAGCTCTCCGACGCCGCCCGTGGCGTGGTCCTTCCGCACTTCCGGTCCGTAGCGGCCTCCAATCCCGACAACAAGGCCCAGCCCGGCGCCGTCGCCGGCTACGATCCGGTGACCGAAGCCGACCGCGCCTCTGAACGCGTAATGCGGGAGATGATTTCGGCCGAACGCCCTGACGACGCCATCGAGGGCGAAGAGTATGGCGCGACCTCGGGCAAGTCGGGCCTCGCCTGGCATCTGGACCCCATCGACGGCACGCGCGCGTTTGTCGCCGGCTTGCCTTCCTGGTGCGTGCTGATCGGCCTTGTCGCAGATGGCAAACCCATACTCGGAATCATCGACCAGCCCTGGCTGGACGAGCGCTATGTCGGGCTTGGCAACGAGAGCTGGCTGGACTGCCGTGGCGCGCGGACGCTGCTGAAGACGCGCGCCTGCCCTGCGCTTACGCAGGCTGTGCTCTCGACCACCGATCCCTTTATTCTTACCCCGCCCGAGCGTGGCGCGTTCGAGCATGTCCGCGCCACCGCGCGGCTTACCCGGTACGGCCTCGACGCCTACGCCTATGCGCGCCTTGCAGCAGGCACGATCGACATGGTGGCGGAGACCGGCCTGAAGTCGCACGACGTCGCCGCGCTGATACCGGTGATCGAGGGCGCCGGCGGCGTTGTGACGGACTGGCGCGGCCAGCCTGCACAGCTTGGCGGCCAGATCGTCGCAGCGGCAAACCGCGGGATCCTCGACGAGGCGCTGGTATCGCTGCGGCGCTCGGCGCTGTAGAGACAGACCAAGGAGTTCGCCCATGGCATCACCCGCCCTGCTCGATGCAGCCGCCCGCGCTTTCGCGATGGTCAGCCTTGCCGACGGCCGCGTGACGCCGCTGGAGGAGCGCCATTTCCTGTCGTTCATCGAACATGATGCAGCCCTGCGGCAGTCGGCCGGCAGGTCCGTCAGGACGGCGTGGGCCAATGCGGTCAAGGAGATCGGCAAGACCAAGGATTTCGCGGCCCCGGTGCTGGCCATCGCCACTCTGGTGAAAAGCGCGAGCGAAAAGGAAACCGTGATGCGCGCGGCGCAGGCGGCGCTGATTGCCGACCAGGAAGACAAGCCGAACGAGAATGCCGCGATCCGCGCGCTGGCTATCGCGCTGAAGCTCGACCCCGAAGAATACTGAGCGCCTAGATTTTCGCCTTGCGCAGCATCTCGTCGAAGGCCTTCCAGAACTGGTCGCGGCAGGCGTCGGTTTCCATCAGAATCTCGTGGCCCGAGCCTTCCACGGTGAGGACCTTTCCGGCCTTGAAGCGGCGGGCGAGTTTTCGTTGGGCCGATTTCTTGACGATGGTCTCCTCGGTGGCGATCCCGATCAGCGTCGGCAGGTTACGCAAATGATCGAGGGCGCCGGGCTCGAAGAGTTCCTTGAGAACGTTGAGCGAGGCGACGATCCACGCGATCGAGGGTTCGCCGACGGCGAGTTTCGGTTCGGCCTCGATCAATCGCCGATAAAGCCTCCAGCGCGGCTCGTCATGCGTGAGCTGGTTGTTTTCGAACGTCTCTTCCGGTCCGGGCGGGCGGGCGGGCATGCCGCCGAAGCCGAAGAAGCGCACGAAGCGGGCGAACCAGCGCTGGAAGAACCAGATGGGGATGCCCCACATCGGCGCTGAGAAGGCGACCGCATCTACCGAGATGCGCTTGGTTCGCATCGCCTCAAGCGCGATGGCTCCGCCCATCGAATGGGCGAAGAGCACCCACTTCTGCGGCGCGCGCTTGCCCAGCTTTTCCATGCCGCGGATCAGCGCATCGACATAGACGCCGTAGGTGCGAACATGCCCGAGACCGAGGTTCTTGTGCATGCGCTGCGACAGGCCCTGGCCGGGCCAGTCAAAGATCACCACCGCGAAGCCCCGCGCCTGCAGATCGCGCGCGACCTCGAAATACTTCTCGATGAACTCGGTGCGGCCGGGGCAGACGATGGCGGTGCCGCGCGTCCTGACATCGTTCCTTTTCGGTTCGGGCGCGAAGAGCATACGCAGCTTCCAGCCGCCCTTGCCCTCATACCAGATGACCTCGGCGCCTTCGGGCGGCGGGTTGCCGGGAATGAGGACGAGGTCCTGCGGCTTCTGGCTGGCGCCGTCGCCCATGTTCCGGTCCGGGCTAGCGCAGCGTGGCGAAGAGCTGCTGCAGCTTCATCGCGACGCTCATGTCGCCAGCGACTTTGAGCTTGCCCGACATGAAGGCCATCATCGGATCGAGCTTGCCCTGGGCGAGGCTTTTGAAATCCTCGAAGTCGACCATGATCGTGGCGTCCGCCGCGCCGTCATCGTTGGTAGCCTTGCCGGCTGCGCCGTTGATGAAGAGCTTGCCGACCGACCCGAAGTCGAATTTCACCGTATTGGTGAAGCCAGATCCCGCGCCGAGCGCGGACTGAACCTTCGTGGTGACTTCGGCGAGATCCATGTCTTTCTCCTGAACTGGCTTCCGACCCTTGTCTCGCACATGGGGCGCGGGCGCAACGGCGGCGAGCGCGCAGACATGCGGGCGAACGCGGGAAAATCCTCAGTAAATGCCGTCTTTGGGCTCCCTGTTGCCATCCATCTTGGATTTGGGCGTCTGTCCCGGAAGGGTAGTGGGCGGCCGATCGATCAGCATCGCCGCCAGTTTGCGATACATATCCTGCTGAGCCAAATCACTGGACCGCGGCGATCCCTTGCTTTGCAGTTGTTCCTCCAGAAGCGCGGCCAGCGCCTCAACCTTCTGCTCGCGGGGCATCGGCGCGTTGAGCAACGCTTGAAATCCCGCTGTCGGAGATATTGATCGAGCCCAACGATTTCTTCGGCGGAACAGACGATGTGGCCACTGCTATGGAGACCGCAGGTCGCGTCAGCGAAGCAAGCGCGATCTGGCCATGAAATCCGTCAGACATTTTTGGATATAGTCTTATTGCCGGTGCAGACACCCCTGCCTGTGGAGTATTCCGAATCTCGAGCGCGAGAACTTCACCGTCGGGCAGAAAAGTCGCCATCGGATCATAGCCGGAGAACCGCTCTCCCCTTGGCGGAATCGGTTCGGCAATGGCGTCGGTTCGCGACATCAGCAAGACGGCGCGGTACGAGCCAGCAGCCGCCATTTTTGCTTCAATGGCTTGCGCCCATTGTTTCTCGGCAGCGCTGCGATGGTGAACCGAATAAGGATGATCGTCGCCGCCTATGACGCCGATGACGATGGGAGCGCCTTTGGCGATGAGCCCATCAAGTCGGGCGCGCATTTTCGTCTCGGCGTCGGTCGCGCCGCCGAGATATTCGGATACGCCGACGAACAGCGGGCCTTCGTGTTCTCCACGACGGGCCGCGAGATGGCAGGCAAGCTCCGCGAAGGCAGCAGGCGCCTCGGCGGTCTCGGTGAACTCCCCTACGAGAATAAAGGCCGGCGCGCCGCCCTTGGTGATCTGGTTTAGCCCATCGACCGGACCGCAACCCCATTGCGCGCCAAGTTCGGCGGCCCGGTCAGAACAGCCAGCCAGGAGAGCCGCAATCAACCCGGACGCCAGCACTGCTTTCGCCCGCATCAGCGTTCCTCCCCAAGGAAACTGCGCGAAAGTAACACGGAGGCTGGTTCGCTCCAAACCAACCCACCCCTCTCGCCGCCCGCCTGCCTGCCCGCTAGGGTCGTGATCGGGAGGCCCAAATGAGCTGGAAAAGCCACATTGAGGAACTGCGCGCGCGGGAGCGCCTTGCGGAGCAGATGGGTGGAGAGGAGCGCGTTGCGAGGCAGCGCTCCCAGGGGAAACTCACCGTGCGCGAGCGGATCGCCTTCCTGGCGGACCCCGGCAGTTTCCACGAGGTGGGCAAGATCGCAGGCAAGGCAGGGTATGGGCCGGACGAGGCGATCCAAGAATTCCTGCCGGCGACCATGGTGTTCGGACGCGCCAAGCTGGACGGCCGGCCGGCGGTGATCCTGGGCGATGATTTCACCGTGCGCGGCGGGGCGTCGGATGCCTCGATCGCCGGCAAGATGCTGATGGCCGAGCAGATGGCGCATGAGTACGGCATGCCGATCGTACGCATGGTCGATGGAACCGGCGGCGGCGGATCGGTGAAGTCGCTAGAGACGAACCCGCGCACTTACATCCCGACAACGCCTGGCTGGGAGTGGTTGGTGGCGAACATGGCGCGGGCGCCGGTTGTATCGCTGGCGCTGGGGCCGTGCGCGGGGCTTGGCGCGGGGCGTGTGGCGGCGAGCCATTTCTCGGTGATGGTGCGCGGGCTGAGCCAGGTGTTCGTCGCAGGCCCGCCGGTGGCCAAGGCGATCGGCGAGGATATCGACAAAGAAGGCCTCGGCGGCTGGGAGATCCAGGGACGTAATGGCGTGGTCGACAATGTGGTCGACAATGAATCCGAAGCGTTCGCGGCGGCCCGGCGATTCCTGTGCTACCTGCCCTCCAACACGGACGAGCTGCCGCCGGTTCTACCTTCGGAGGACGACCCGAAGCGGAAGGAGCAGTTCCTGCTCGACATCGTGCCGAAGGACGGAAAGACGCCGTACAAGCCGCGGCGGATCATCGAAGCGGTGGTCGACAAGGGATCCTTCTTCGAGATCGGCGAGCTGTGGGGACGTTCGGTCGTCACCGGCCTTGCGCGGATCGACGGGCATCCGGTGGCGATCCTTGCGGGCGACCCCTTCTTTCTCGACGGAGCGTGGACGGCGGATGCCTGTGATAAAGTCGTTCGGCATTTCGACCTGGCGGACACCTTCCACCTGCCGATCGTGCATTTCGTCGACTGCCCCGGTTTCGCGGTGGGCGTGAAGCACGAGAAGGCGGGCGTGACGCGCCATGGCGTGCGGGCGATGGCGGCGGTCTATCAGGCGCAGGTTCCGATCCTGCCAGTGGTGATCCGCAAGGCATACGGGCTGGCCGGTTCGGTGATGTTCAATCCGTCGCGGACGCGGTGGAGATATTGCTGGCCGTCGGGCGACTGGGGGTCGCTGCCGATGGCGGGGGGAATCGAGGCGGCATACAAACGTCAGCTTGAAGGTTCGGCCGATCCCGAGGCGGAGCTGAAGGCGCTCTACAAGAAGTTCGAGGCGATGCGCTCGCCCTTCCGGACGGCAGAAGCTTTCATCGCCGAGGAGATCATCGATCCGCGCGACACGCGGCCTCTGGTGGTGGAGTTTGTTCATCACGCTTATCGCGTGCTGAAGGCTGGGCCGCGGAGTTACGGGATGCGGCCGTAGATATGCCAGCGGCTCCGGAAGCTGGCGCTTCGGAGCGGTTAAGGTTGGGTTGAGTTCGTCTCAGGCTGAGGCAGCCGTCCTCGATGCGAGGCGCAACTTTCTCGGCCGTGTTTCCCGCGCAGGCGGGAATCCAGAGCAGCCACGAAGGGATTTCGTGCGCATTCGCGCGCTTTTTTCCCTAGGGACTGGACTCCCGCCTTCGCGGGAGGCGCGGACTGAAGTCCGCTTCCGACAAGTTGCCCGGGTTGGGCCCGAGCATGACTCACAGCGATGTGCGGCAAGCCCGTCCTCGGGCTGCGGGTGCGCCTCACTCCTCGGCGGGAGGATTTCGGTCGTCTCGCGGCTGCTTGCGTTTGCAGTGGCGGTTCGGCATCCGCTCGTCGTCGTCGTCGTCGTCGTCGACGGGGGCGGGCCGGGGGCGTGCTCCTTGATTGGGTCGCGCGTCCTTCGGGGCAGGGCCTGAGGCGCTGGCGGCGTGTCACACTCACGCGCCCGGCGGCTGGGGCTCATCTGGAAGGTTGCGGCGATGGCCGACCAGAGCATCGCAAACGCACGCAGCAGCGCCTCGAGCCAAAGCTCGGTGAGCGAAGGGGGCCGAATCCAGTTTGCGCGCGGGTGTGCCGTGGTCATGATCGGCATTATGCGCCCGGCCCGAGAGGCGTAGGAAAACTCTCCAGGATTTTTCTGAATCTTTTTTCTAGAGCGCTGGATTCACTCGGGAGATTTTCGCGGGGCTCGCCAGAACACTGCTGTATTGTGAACTCGCCGCAAGGCGGCTGCCGGCCGGGCGAGCGGGCGTGGGCAACAAACTATCCAAACGCGGGCATTCAGCCGGCGCGCTTCAGCATCCAGTCGCGCGCAGCGTCCAGGATTTCAGCGAAGACTTCTGGATCCTTGCGGCCGGCTTTAGCGGGGACATGGAAGGAGTGGTCGGCGTCGGCCGCGAGGACGAGTTTTGCCCGGGCGCCGAGTTTCTTCACGGTGGGCTTCAGCAGATCGAGTTCGGCGAGCGGGTCGCGCGAGCCGGAGAGGAACAGCATCGGGATCTTGACATCCGACAGATGCGCGGCGCGCTCGACGCCGGGCTTGCCGGCGAGGTGCAGGGGCCAGGCGAAGAAGACAAGGCCAACGACGCCTGGCAGAGGTTCGATTGCCTGCGCCTGCGAGGTCATGCGGCCGCCGAAGGACCTTCCGCCGGCGAAGAGCGGAAGACCCGGCGCGAGCTTCGATGTTTCCGCGACGGCGGCGCGGATGGCCGGGTGCGCGATGGCGGGGGAATCCGGACGCTTCGATCCGCGCTCCATATAGGGAAAGTTGAAGCGAAGAGTTGCGATGCCGCGCTCGGCGAGGCCTTCGGCGGTCGCTGCCATCGACTTGTGCGCCATGCCGGCGCCGGCGCCGTGGGCGAGCACCAGGCAGGCCTTCGCGCCCGGCGGCTTGAGCCAGAGCGTGGAGATGCTGGTCTTGTCGGGAAGGCGGATGGCGTCCGTCTTGATGGCCATGGCGGCCCTGCCCCTAGTGCGCCGGCGGCGCTGCGGGCGCGGCTGCTGCCGGCGCGCCGGGCTTGCGGAAGCGCAGCGTCATGCGATCGCTTTCGCCGATCGCCTTGTACGTGTCGGCCCTGTAGGTCGGGGCCAACGGATCGCCGGCGGCAGGCGCGCGCAGGTTCGGGGGCAACATCCAGACGCCGAGCGGATGATCGGCGGTGTCCTTCGGGTTGGCGTTGATCTCGGAGGATTCTTCCAGGACGAAGCCGGCGTGCTGCGCGAGCTGGATGACATAGCCTTCGAGGACATAGCCGGTCGATGCGGTGAGATCCTGGTCGCGCGCCGACGGCAGGCGATGCTCCTCGACGCCGAACACGCCGCCGGGCTTCAGCGCCTTGTAGGCGTCCGCGAAGATCTTCTCGGCATAACCGCCCGCCATCCAGTTATGCACGTTGCGGAAGGTGAGCACGGCGTCGGCTGTGCCGTCGGGCGCGAGGCCGGGGCTGGTCCTGGAAGCAATGGTGACTTCGACAGCGCCATAGAGATCCGGGCGGGCGACGAAGGCGGCGGTGTAGGCCTCGACATTGGCGCGGGCGCCCTCCGAGGAAGCGGGATCGGGATGCGCGGCGTAGAGCTTGCCGCCGCCGGATTTGAGCCACGGCCCAAGGATGGCGGTATACCAGCCGCCGCCGGGGAAAATTTCGACCACGATGTCGCTGCTCTTCACGCCGAAGAAGTTGAGCGTCTCGACCGGATGACGCCACTGGTCGCGGGCTTTTTCGGCGTCGATGCGCCAGGCGCCGGCCGCGGCCCATTCGAGCGTGCCGATCTGCGCGCCGGGTTGGGCGGGCTGCCCGCCTCCCGCGGCAGGCGATGGGGCCTTTGCCCCGCAGGCGGCGGCCAGCGTCAGGGCGGCGAGCGTCAGGGCGGCCAGCGTCAGGGCAAAACAGCCTGCTTTCATCTGCGATTCGCCTTCCCTGCCGCCCGCCGCGGGGCCGGGATGACATTATCCGTTCGCTGCCGCTTGACCATGGCGGACTGCGTTCCCAACTCCGTGAGCGGGGCGCTGCGCATGCAGGCCCCGGAGGGCCGAGGCGCCGACCATCCGGTGACGCCGCGACCGGTCCTTCAACTGAAACCTGCGGCCGGCACTTGCCTGATTCTGGCCGACCGCCCTGTTGCTTGAAGAAGGACAGACATGAGCACGTTCGACTTTTCTCCCCTTTACCGCACCGTTGTCGGTTTCGACCGCCTGGCGAGCCTGATCGACACCGCGCAGCGCCTCGATGGCGCGCAGGGATACCCTCCCTACAATATCGAACAGTCCATCGCCGACGATAATGCCTACGCCATCGAGCTGGCGGTGGCCGGCTTCGGCGAAGGCGATCTCGACCTCGAGGTGAAGGAAGGCCAGCTGTCGGTCGTCGGCAAGAAAGATACCGGCGAAACCGACCGCAAGTTCCTGCACCGCGGCATTGCGGAGCGCGGCTTCGTCCGCCGCTTCCAGCTTGCCGACCACGTGGTCGTGACGGGCGCACAGCTTCGCAACGGCCTGCTCCGCATCGAGCTGAAGCGCGAGCTTCCCGAGGCGAAGAAGCCCCGCAAGATCTCGATCGGCCAGGGCGAAAATTCACAGGTGATCGAGAGCGGCGCGAAGATCCGCAACGTCTCGGCTGCGTAAGGCTATGGACTGAGACGACCCGGCGAGCGCGCCGCGCGGCATTTCCTCCCCGGATGCCGGCGCCCGGCGCCAGCCACAAAAGCGGCGCGTCCTTACCCCTGGGACGCGCCGTTTTCTTTTGCGGATTTCAGAACGGCAGATGCTCCAGGATCTGTGCCCACGCATCGCGAATCGCCGCGGGCCAGAAGAGGCAGACCAGCGCCACGCCCATCAGCGCGCCGCCGAGGTGGGCGGCGTGGCCGATGCCGTCCTGCATGCGCCCGCCGGACGCAAACGCGGAGTACGCTATGAACAGCACGGCGAAGAGGATCGCCGGCATCGGCACGACGAAGAAGATGATCAACGCAAAGGGCGCGAAGAGACCGAACGCCGCCGTAATGCCTGACACCGCCCCGGACGCGCCGAGCGCCTTGTAGTTCAGGTTGCGCCAGTGCTCCATCAGCGTCCACGCCGAGCCCGCGATCAGGCACGCCATATAGAAGCCGAGGAACGTCCACGTCCCGAGCACCACCACCTCAAGCGCCGGGCCGATGAAGAACAGCGACAGCATGTTCATGAACAGGTGCATCGGATCGCCGTGCACGAAGCCCGACGTGATCGTGCGGTGCCACTCGTTCTTCTTCCGGATGCGCCCGATGTCGAACAGCATCGCATCGACCAGGCGCGGATTGCCGAACGCCATCACCGATAGGATGACGTTGGTGGCCAGCAGCGCCAGCGTGGCGTGCGCCTGCATGAGCAAGTCGACGTTCATGCAGGCGTCTCCCGTCCGCTAGGGGCGATCAGTCTTCGGAATCGCCGTCGGCGGGCGCGGCGGAGGCGACATCGTCCGCCGGAGCGTCCTCGCCAGCGTCAGGCGCTTCGCCGCCGGCATCCGGGGCCGCCTCGCCGTTTGCGGAAACGTCAGCGGCGCGGGCTTCGCCGCGACCACGGCCGCGCCGCCTGCGCCTGCGCTTGCGGGGACCGCCTTCGGCGCCGGCTTCGCGGGGTGCGCCGCCAGCTTCGGCAGCTTCGTCTCCGTCTGCGTCGCCAGCTTCGGCGCCTGCGTCGTCACGCGCGTCGCCGGTACGAAGATTCTCGTCGCCGCGGCGCGGCGGATGCTCCGGCCTTTGGTGCTCGGGGCGGGGCGGGCGCAGGAGGTAAGCGGTCGAGCGGTATCATCCGTGAAGGCCTTGAGGGTCTCGACGGTCTGGCCGGTGACGAATTTGCGGCGCAGTTCGCGGAAGGAACGGGCGGCCGAGCGAAGCGGGGCGAGCTGGAACACATCCTTGCCGAGCGTGACCTCGAACGTCTCGGCGCCGGCAAGCGAGTTCTCGAGATTTTCGGCGGCCCAGGGCAGGAAGGCGGCGGCAAGCTCGTCCTTGAAGATGGGCGCCAGCGTTTCCTTGAGGTCTTCCAGCGCCTCGAACGGGCCCGAGGCCGTCGGGGCGGCCATGAACTCGCACCATTTGGCGACGAACTCGCCGTCCTTCTCGATGATCTTGGCGGGCGTCGGGTCCTTCATCATCTGGATCAGCTGGCCGGCGATGGCGAAATCCGCGATCGAGGGGCGGCCGCCGAAAATGAAGAGGCGCTTGCGCAGGTGGTCGTCGAGCAGCTTGACGAAGCGCTTGAACGATTTCTCGACCACAGCGCCCAGTTCGCCCTCGAGGCCCATGACGCGCATCTGGCCGAGCATGGTCTCGATCGCGAGGTCTTCCTTGGCCTTGCGGTCTTCGGGCGCCTCTCCGGCATAGTATTCCTCGATAGAGCGCGCGGCGGCGAGGCGCTGGTCCTTCTTGCGCGTCCAGCGATAGTGGAAGGCGGCCTTGGCGAGCCAGACGTCGGCGTATTCCTCGAGCACGCAGGCGAGGAAGGCCGTCGCGGGATCGGCGGGCGTCGCCGAAGGCTCGGGGCTGTCGGCCTCGAGTGCTTCCATCATCGGCGTGGTGTCGTGGACGGCGAAGCCCGAGGCGGTGACCAGCACCGGCAAGGTCGGGAAACGCGAATAGGATTTGAGCTCGTCCTCGCGCGCGTTGGTGCGCGGCAGCCAGTCATAGGCCACCCCCTTGTAGGCAAGGTAGGAGCGCAACTTGGTCGAATAGGCCGAGGTCTCGGCCCCGAAAAGGCGATAGGACATCTCTGTCTCCGGAAAGCGGGCGGAAACTAGACGGGATGCCGCCCCGCTACAACCGGCGTTTGCGTCGCGGGAAAGAACCCGCTAAGGCGGCCCGGCACGCCCCAGAACCCCCTTGTTTCAGAGGCTTTTCGCCCGATGCGCGTTCTTCACGTCATGGCTGGCGCCAAGGAGGGCGGGGCTGAGAACATCATGCTGGAATCGGTGCTGGCGCTGGCGGAGGCGGGCGTCGACCAGGCGGTGGTGACGCGGCCGGACAACGAATTCCGGGTGGCGAAGTTCAACACGGCGGGCGTTCGCGTGGCGACGGCGAGCTTCAACAAGCTGTGGCCCTTCCCGACACAGGCGGCGATCGCGAGGATGATAGCTGAGTTCAAGCCAGATGTGGCGGAATACTGGATGGGGCGCGCGGGCGAGTTTGCGCCGGCGTCTTTCCGCTCGCGCTCGATCGGCTGGTATGGCGGCTATTACAAGCTGAAGCGGTTTGCGAACTGCGAGTGGCATGTGGGGCTGACGAAAGACCTGCTGCGGCACATCCGCGAACAGGGCGTGCCGGAGAACCGCTCGGCCATCATCCACACTTACGCGGATTTCGAGGGCGTGGCGCCGGTGGACCGTGCGACCCTGAATACGCCGAAGGATGCGCCGGTGGCGCTGGCGCTGGCGCGGCTGCATGTGAAGAAGGGTCTCGACACGCTTCTTGACGCCACAGCCAAAGTCCCTGGGCTTTATGTCTGGATCGCAGGCGACGGGCCGATCGAGGCGGAGCTGAAGGCGCAGTGCACCAAGCTGGGTCTCGATGATCGCGTACGATTTCTCGGCTGGCGAAACGATCGCGGCGCTCTTCTGGCCGCATCCACCTTTGTCGCCTTCCCTTCCCGCTACGAACCGTTCGGCACGGTGACGGTGGATGCCTGGGCGGCCTCGCGGCCGCTGGTGGCGGCGGACGCGGTTGGCCCCAAGGCCTATGTGGAGGACGGCGTTTCGGGACTGATGGTTCCGAAAGACGACGCCGATGCGCTGGCCAGGGCGATGAGCCGCGTGGTTAACGAAAAGGGACTTAGCCAGAAGCTGGTGGCAGGCGGACGCGCCGCCTACGAGGCGCAGTTCACGCGGGCGGCCTTTGTTCGCGATAGCTTGGCGTTTTACGAGCGTATCGTCGGCCAGAACCGGTAATTTCCCGGCAGCGCTTAACCCTTCCCTCAGCGGCAATCGGCAATGCTTTCAGGGAAAACCGGCGGGACGGTCCTGCCGAGCGGTTGCCGACATGAGCGATGAAGCCGAAGCGCCTGACGCGCTGAACCTCGCTGAACGCATCCGGCGGCTAGCCAATGGCCGGACGACGATCGACGTCGCGCAGTTCCAGTTCATCGGCCTCGAGGAAATCCGCGAACGCTATGGCCCGCGCTGGAACGAGAAGCGCGAGCGGGTGCAGCGCGTGGCGCGCTACTTCATCGCCAAGCGGATTGCGCCCGAGGACGTGATGATACCCGGCGCCGACGGGTTCCTGGTGGTGTTCGGGTCGCGGTCCGGCACGCTGGCCGACAGGGCGGCGACACGCATCACGGAGGAGCTGAACACGTTCTTCCTCGGCGCGGCCGACATCGACGCGGACATCCGCTTTACCGCCTGGCACCGGGCGATGAGCATCGACGATTTCGCCGCCACCTTCGGCGATCTGATCGTCGAGGACAATCCGGCCCCAACGCGCGCTCCAACGCCGCAGAACCCGGAAGCGATCGGCTTTGGCTTCACCCCGGTGTGGGACGCCAAGCGCGGGGCGCTCACCACCTATTTCGTGACGCCGGTAAACCCAGTGACGGGCGCATCGCTGGAGGGCGCCGTCGAGACGGCCGCTCGCCATGCGGAGCTCGACGAGCTGAAGCTGAAGATATCGGAAGAAGCGATCCGCCAGCTGTTCGTCAGCGGCCGGGCCGCGCAGGTCGGCGTGGCGCTGCATGTCTCGAGTCTCAACAACGAGGCGAGCCTGGGGAAGCTGTATTCGATGATCGCCAAGTTCGACAAGATGTACCTGCCCTATCGCGTGGCGCGCATCTCGGGCGTGGAGCCGGGCTTCCCGCGAATCTATCTCGAAGACATCACACGCACGCTGAAGGCGCGCATTCCCAAAGTCGCCATCGGGCTCAACTGGATGGAGCCGGATATCGCCTCCATTCTGAAGATGAAGCCGGCCGCCATAGGTTTCGCGCTGCCGCCCGGGGCGCTGTCGGTGCGCGCGCCGAGGGCCGAGCTGTTCGCGCGGGTGCATGCGGCGATCGACCTGGCGCGGCCGCAAAGGGTGCTGGTCTATATCGAGGGCGACCTGACGCCCGACCAGGCGGCGCGTTTCGCCCAGGATGGCGTACAGCTGCTGGCCTCGCCGCGGATCTGGCCCGCCAAGACCTCTCTGCCGGCCGCCGAAACCTGGCACGCCTCGAAGCTGTGGGAGGCTGTGCGCGGTGAAAGCGCGGCCTGACCCGGCTGGAGACGTCCCCCAAGACTCCGGCCACAAATTCGCGCATCTTCCGTCGAGGCTGGCGTTTGCACATCCGCGGCGCGGCATGAGGGACGGGCGTGGGGCGCTTCCGGCATTTCATCCTGACAGCGGCGGCGTTCACGCTCGCCGGCTGCCTCGTCATTCCCAAGCCCAAGCCGTTCGCGCAGAGCGTGGCCGCGCGCCAGATGGAAGGGGTTGAGGCCGCGATCGATGCGCCGCCGGCAGCGGCGCCTGCCGAGACCGCCGTCGTGAGCGCGGCAACGCCCTCGCCCGCGCCGGCCGAGGCGGCGGCAGCGACGCCGGCCCCAGCGCGCATCGACATCAAGGGCGCGGGCGACGGGTCGATGAAGCTCGACCGCGTGGTGATCACGGCGGAAGACGTGCCGCACCGTGCGCCGGATTTCTCATCCGAACAGGCGGCGGCGATGCTGTGCGCGGCGACCAAGGGCGGCTTTGGAGAAGACAATGCGCGGCGCATGCACGAGGCGACGGTGAAGGCCGAACAGGCGCGCAAGGACTATGACGCGCGCAGGATCAGCCTGAAGGAGATGAACCGGCTGGAGCTGAAGCGGCAGGACGCGGTGCGCGCGTACCTGATGCCGGTTCCCCTGCTCGGCATGGTCATCGACCTCAGCGAGAAGAAATCCGACATGCCGCCGCCGGTGTTCCGTTCGGTCGTGCTGGAGAACACGGATCTGTTCAGCTTCACCGAAAACGGCCGCGAGGTGATCGCGGTTTCGGGCGTGGCGCGGAATATGGGGGCGGAGCGGGTGGAGTTGCCGCCGCTCACACTGCGGTCCATCGACAAGTGGGGCTTCTCGCTCGCCGGCCAGTCGTCGCTGTTGCCGTTCGCGGCGCTGGCGCCGGGCGAGGCCAAGGCGTTAGAAGTGCGCTTCCTCAACCCGCCGGCCAACACGGCGGAGGTCTATGTGCACTTCGCGCCGCCCTTCATGTACCGCTCGCGGCGGGATTGCGAGTTCTTCGACCCCAGGACGTTCGATCCGATGGCAAAGCTGGATGCGGCGCCGGCGGCGGCCAGTCCCGCGGCGCAATCTGGCGGCTCGGCAGACTACGCCGCATCGGAGCTGAACCAGCTGACGCTGTTCTACAGGCGCGAGTCAGAGATCGCGTGGCGCTGCCAGAATGGCGTGTCGGCCGGTTGCGTCGTGGGATCGGGCGCGCAGCGGCTGCACTGGCGCGACATGTACGTGATGTCGGAGGCAATCGACGAAGCGTGGGTGGCGGTGCGCGCGGCTGGGGAGGCGCGCAGGCGCATGGCCGAGGGCAAGGGCTCGCAGGCGGAGGCCGACGCGGCGGAGCTGGCGCGGCAGCGGGCCGTTGCGCGCTTCAAGGGGCTGGGCGAGAGAGCGCTAGCGCGCGCGGGCGGCAGCGCGAAGGATGTCGAGGTGGCGGTGACGACATCGACCTATGGGCGCGACGAGGACGGGCTTTACGTCGAGATCGGGGGGACTATGCGCAATACGAGCGGCGCCGAGCGGAAAGTCGACTCGCTGATGGTGGCGTTCGTCGACCGGCTGGAGCTGCCGTTGAGCAGCGTCGCGGTGGATGCGGGCGTCGTGCTGGCGCCGGGGGAGACGAAGGAATTCTCGCAGCGCCTGCAGGCGAGCACGGGGCGCGAGCGCGGCGGGCAAATGACGACCGGCGAGCGCCGTCGCGACGTTGCGCCTGCGCGAATTCCGCCGCGCAGCGTGCCGTGGGAAGTGCGCGTCGGCGCCATGACGCGCGAGCAAGTCCGCGACGGCGAATGACTGCACGGTAATGCGGCCGAGCTGTGGCGCGTGCTTGCCGCAGGATTAGGAACTGGTAGGTTTCCCGCGCCGCACGGGGTTGGCTGTGCGGGACAAAGGACGGAGACCTCCCCCATGAAGCGGACACTCATTCTTGCTTGCGCGCTGCTTGCGCTGGCGGCGCCGGCCGTCGCGCAGGACGCGACGACGCTGCAGCACGTCACCACCAAAGGCACGGTCATCAAGGCGGACATGCAGGGCCAGGCGCTCGAGCTGCCGATGACCTACAAGGCCGACGGCACCTACTCCACGAATGCGATGGGCCAGGCCATCACCGGCAAGTGGCGCATCGACGGCGACAAGCTGTGCACCGTGTCGGACATGAACCCGACCGAAACCTGCATCGCCTATCCGGCCGGCAAAAAGCCGGGCGACGAATTCAAGGTGACGAACCCGATGCTGGGTGAAGTCAGCGTCACCATCAACAAGTAGGACGCAAACATGCGCAAGCTGCTTATCGGAATGGCATTGGTCGCATTCGCGGCGCCGGCGTTCGCCGACACGCTGAAGGAAGTGACCACCAAGGGCATCGTCCTTACGATCCAGGGCATGGACATCGACGTGGTCTACACGCCGGACGGCAAGTTCACGGCGGCGGAAGGGCAAGTGACCGGCACATGGCGGATCGACGGCGACAAGCTGTGCACGACGTCGAACTTCCAGCCCGACGAAGAGTGCACGGCCTATCCGAAGGACAAGAAGTCCGGCGACACGTTCGAGCTGACCGGCCCGGCCGGCACGGCGACCATCCGGATCAAATAGGCCGGTATCAAGTAGGCGTTCCAGACACGCTGAAGACGAAGCGCCCCGCACCTCGCTGTGCGGGGCGTTTTGTTTTTTGCTGCCCGGAAAATGGTGAGCAGGTCGCGGAGCGACCTGCCTGCCGAACCATGAGGGTGCTGAAACGGTGGATCCCGGCGCTCGAAAGCTTGCGCTTCCGGGAGCCGGGACGACACCATGGTTGTCCGCCTGTTCGTCCTTCGGACATTTCGCCCTGATCAGGGGCCTCGTCCGTGCGACGCAATCAAGCGAAGCTGAGCCTGGAGCGCCTTGGTGTGCCTGGCCGCCGAACTCCGGAGCTTCCGCCCCGCTTTCCTGCGGTCACGCAGCTGAAGCCGCGCCCGTGTCCGTACATCCCCTCTCGAGGGCTCACCCGGTTTTGGATCCCCGGTGAGCGTGACATCTGGCCGGTGCACGGCCTGACACCACTTGCGGTGCTCGTTGGTCCCTTTTACCTCAGCGCCGTTCCAATCCGGCTTACCAGCAGGGACATTCAGTTGCTCGACCCGCGACGGTCTCCTCTCTGAACACGAACACTCTGCCAGATTTCATTTCGGAGTTGAATAGGCTGTCCTTGTGGAAACTGTTGACGGGCCTGTTGATAAAATCGTGCTGCGCGTGCGAGAGACCTGACGCGTGCGGGAGACCAAAAAATGGCGCTTGATCTCGACATTCGTCAGCAGCTGATTGAAACGGTTCGGCGTTTTGTCAACGAAGTGTGCAGGCCGAACGAGCAGCTCGTCTCCGAGACCAACGCGATACCGGAAGCGATCGTGCAGCAGATGCGCGAGCTGGGACTCTTCGGGCTTTCGATCTCGGAAGAGTATGGCGGGCTCGGGCTCACCATGGAGGAAGAAGCGCTGGTGATCCTGGAAATGGGTCACACGTCTCCGGCGTTCCGATCGACCTTCGGCACCAATGTCGGCATCGGCAGCCAGGGCATCGTAATGTTCGGCAATTCCGACCAGAAGAAGGACTGGCTGCCGAAGCTGGCGAGCGGCGAAGCGATTGCGAGCTTTGCTCTGACGGAGCCGGATTCGGGATCGGATGCGGGCTCGGCGAAGACGAAGGCGGTGAAGGACGGCAATCACTACGTGCTGAACGGCGTGAAGCGCTTCATCACCAATGCCGACAAGGCGCATGTGTTCACCGTGATGGCGCGCACCGATCCCAACACGCCGGGGGCCAAGGGGCTGTCGGCGTTCATCGTCGAGCGGTCGACCAAGGGCGTCACGATCGGCAAGCCCGAGAAAAAGATGGGCCAGCAGGGCGCCAATGTCTGCGACGTGACGTTCGAGGATGCGCGCGTGCCGATCACCAATCGCCTCGGGGAAGAAGGCGAAGGCATGAAGGTGGCGATGTCGGTTCTGGACCGTGGGCGGCTGCACATCTCTTCGCTGTCGGTGGGAATCTCGGAGCGGCTGGTCGAGGAGATGACGCGCTACGCCAGCGAGCGGAAGCAGTTCGGCAAGCCGATCATCGAGCATCAGCTGGTGATGGGCATGATTGCGGACAGCTATGCGGAATCGGCCGCCGGGCGCGCCATGGTTCTCGATGCGGTGAAGAAGTACGACGCGAAGGAGAAAGTGACGCTGCTGGCGGCCGCCACGAAGATGTGGTGCACGGAGATGGTCGGCCGCGTGGCGGACCGCGCGGTGCAGGTGTTCGGCGGCTCGGGCTATATCGCGGACTATGCCGTCGAGCGCTTTTATCGCGACGTGCGCATCCTTCGCCTCTACGAGGGCACGACGCAGATCCAGCAGATGGTGATCGGCCGCGAGCTGCAGCGCATGGCGAAGGCGGGCGAGATCTGAGAGGATGCCGGTCGCGGCCGTCGCGGCCGCTGGGATGACACGGGGGAGACATGGTCCGCGCCATTGCGTTTTCGCTGCTGCTCGCAGGCTGCGCCGGCATGCCGGCCGGCGAAACGGCCCGTACGCCCCGCCTTCCGTCGCCGATGGTCAGCGTGTTCATCGTGGCCCACGAGGACGACTGGCAGCTGTTCATGGGCGCGGCCGCCTTTCATGGAATGGATGAGCCGGGGGAAAAGGCCGTGTTCGTTCACGTGACGGCAGGCGACGCCGGACGCGGCGTTACGGGGGAGCCGGTTCCTTACTACAAGGCTCGTGAAGAAGGCGCCCTGCGAGCGATCCGCTTCATGGCGAATGCAGGCGACAAGCCAGGGCTTGGCGCGACGATGGAATGGAGCGCTGCGGACCGGGCGGGTCATCTGGTGCAGCGCGCAACCTACGCCAACGCGGTCGTCTATTTCCTCCGGCTTCCCGACGGCAACGGATTTCAAGGAACAGGTTACGAGGGCACCGGCTTTCAGTCGCTGCAGCGGCTGATGAGCGGCGAGATCCAGGCGATCGAGGCGGTGGACGGGTCGGCGCGATATGCGGGCTGGGCCGATCTGCAGAACACGCTTCGTGACATCGTCGAGCAGGAGCGCGACGCAGGAAAGGCCCTCAGCATCCACATCACCGAGCCCGATCCCGCCTACAATCCGACCGAGCATTCCGACCACCGGCACACCGCGCTCGCCGTGCAGGGCGTCCTGCCGAGGCTGCCGTGCGCGACGGTCTATCGCTACGATACGTACGACATCCGCAACCGTCCGGTGAATCTCAAAGGCGATGACCTGCTTGTCAGCGCCGGCATCTGGGCGGCGACGGCCTCCGGCCTTTCCGACAACTACGCCAACAGCACCTGGGAGCCTTTGCACAACAGCTGGGTCGGGCGCCTGTACCACCGATCCGTTCCGCCGAAGGGCCGCTGCGATTGAGCAGTCCGCCGACTGCTGCAGGCGGGGATGGGGCACAAGCTGCAGCGTATGGCGAAGGCGGGCGAGATCCAGGCGGGATCAGGCTTCTTTGGATTTCCGGCGCGCGCTGATCGACACCGTGGTCGAAAATGCAATGCCGATGATCAGCGGCGCCCAGATCGGCAGAGCGCCAAGACCAGGCGCCTGCAGCGCCTCAGCCAGATGATCATCAACGCACCACCACAGCAGAAACATCCACATCCGGCATTCCTCCCACGATCAGCGAAGAAGCTGAGCCAGGCTCTCAAACGGCGTCCGCCGACCAACCCGCTCAGTACGAAATGCCCATGGTCTTCTTGATCCAGTCGGAGAACGAGGCCGGCTTCACGAAGGAGCGCGGATCGAGCGAGCCGTAGGAGAGAAGGACGCCCTCGCCGGCTTCGAGGCGGACGCCGGAGAGGCGCGTTTCGCCGCTCCAGTTCATGCTGCTCCAGTCAGGCTTGGGATCGATGGTGAAGAGCACGCGGACGCCGCCCTCGCCTTCCCTGCTCTTGCCGAAGACGAGGCCGTAGAGCGTTTCACGGCCGCCTATGCCGCGCGAGACGTGCTGTTGCACGCCGTTGACGGTGATCTCGTCCTGGAAGGCCAAGCGGCGCCAGGCGAGCAGGTGCATCTCGCCATTGATCAGGAGCTTGATGTCGACCTTCTTGGCTTCGATGCGGACGATCTCGGCCGTTATGTGCGTCGGCGGATTGTTGTGACCCATCGGACTGGTCATGCGCGTCCCCTTGATCGCCTGTGAAGGTAGGCGCAGGCGCGCTTCCGCTCAAGACCGCTGCAGCGTAACGTCCGTCATATGAGCCAATCCATCGCCAAACTTGCCCTTGTGGTCCGCGATTATGACGAGGCGATCGCGTGGTTTTCGCGCTGTCTTGGCTTCGAGCTTGTCGACGACATCAACATGGGCGGGGGCAAGCGCTGGGTGGTGATGCGGCCGCCGGGGGAGCCCGGCGCGGTTCAGGGCGCGGCGCTTCTGCTGGCGCGGGCTGTGGGGCCTGCGCAGGAAGCGGCCATCGGCAACCAGTCGGGCGGACGCGTCTTCCTGTTTCTGGAAACGGACGATTTCACGCGCGACCATGCCCGCATGATCCGCGAGGGCGTGCGGTTCATGGAGACGCCGCGCCGCGAGCCTTATGGGACTGTGGCCGTGTTCGAGGATCTGTACGGTAATCGCTGGGACCTGATCGAGCACGCGCCGCCGCCCTCGCCGGCGGCGCGGAAATAGGCCGGGCGCTGCCGCAAGGGCACGGGCTTGTGCCGGCGCGGTTCATCATGTCCCCTGCTCTTGAAATGATGAGGGAGACGACCATGCGGCTTACGCGGCGGGGACTGCTGGCGACGGCGGCGGCGACGGGGTTTGCGGCGTGCGCGCCCGCGACGACCAAGGCGGCGGCCCCCAAGACAATCTCCAGCGAGACCGATGCGACCGAAATTGCGGCGATGATCAGGCGCGGCGACATCACGGCGGCAGAGGCGGTCGAGGCCGCGATCAAGCGGGCCGATGCGATCCAGCCGCAGCTCAACTTCATGGTCACCGACACCTACGCGCCGGCGCGCGAGCGGGCGAAGGCCTCGCTGATGGGACCGTTCGCGGGCGTGCCTTTTCTTGTGAAGGACCTCGATGATGTGGCCGGCGTGGTCACCCGCTATGGATCGAAGGCGACGGCCAACGCGGCGCCGGCGACGAAGGACGATCCTTTCGTCGCCGCCTCGTTCGCGGCGGGCGTCATCTGCATCGGCAAGTCGGCGGCGCCGGAGAACGGCTATCTGCCGACGACGGAGCCGCTGGCCTTCGCGCCGACGCGCAACCCTTGGAACATCGGGCATTCGTCGGGCGGGTCTTCCGGCGGATCGGCGGCGGCGGTGGCGGCGGGCGTCGTGCCGATGGCGCACGCCAACGATGGCGGCGGGTCGATCCGCATTCCGGCCGCCAATTGCGGGCTGGTCGGACTGAAGCCGTCACGCGGCCGGATGATCGAGGATGAGCTGACGCCGGGACCGCTCGCGATCGCAGTGCAGGGCGCCGTGTCCCGCACGGTGCGCGACACGGCGAATTTCCTGGCGGCGACAGAGCAGAAAGCGGCGGGCGCGATGTTCCCGCCGGTGGGCATCGTGTCGGCGCCGGGAACGAAGCGCCTCAAGGCCGGCGTGCTGACCAAGGGGTTCACAGGAGTGGATGCGGATACGGAAGTCGCCGCCATCGTGATGGCGGCGGCAAAGCTGATGGAAGAGCTTGGGCACAATATCGGAGAGACGGCCTGGCCGACGGCGGCGGGTTTCTCGGACGACTTCCTCGCCTTCTGGTCGCTGGGCGCCGCCGCCGACATGAAGGCGGTGGCGGAAATGACCGGCAAGCCGGCGGACGAGACGACCGCAGAGCCGTTCGCGCTGCGTATGGCGCAGAACGCGGCCAGCCTGATGCCCGAGGAGATCGAGGGCGTGGAGAAGCGGCTGATCGAGGCGACCGGCGCGTACGACACCTGGATGGGCGGGTTCGACGTGGTGCTGTCGCCCGTGCTGGGCTCGCCGCCTGTGCCGCTGGGCTTCGTACGCGGCGACGTGCCGTTCGACACGCTAAGGGAGCGTCTGCTGCACTATGTCGGCTACACGCTGATCCACAACGTGGCGGGCGCGCCGGCGATCAGCCTGCCGCTGGGATGGACCAGCGCAGGCCTGCCGGTCGGCGTGCAGGTGATGGCGGCCAAGGGCCAGGAGCGCGTGCTGCTGGAGCTCGCCTTCGAGCTTGAGGCAGCCCAGCCCTGGATCGGGAAAAAGCCCGGCGTGTGGGCGGTTTAGCGATTCTTTCGCCGGCGTCGTGACTGCGCTAGGCTTGGCTTACGCAATCGCTGCGCGGCGGAGGGGACGATGCCGGCCGAAGCCCTGCCCGAGATCCGAACGAAGGTATTCGTGTCCTATTCGCGCGCGGACAAGGCGTTTGCGAATGACCTAGTGCTCGGCCTCGCTGCGTGCGGATTTGCGCCATACATCGACCGCGAAGACATCGCCGCGGGCGAGGATTGGGCCAAGCGCCTTTCAGGCCTGATCGCGGAAGCGGACACGATCGTCTATGTGATCTCGCCGGACAGCGTCACGTCCGAGCAATGCTCGTGGGAGCTGGCGGAGAGCCTGCAACTCGCCAAACGCGTGCTGCCGGTAGTGTGGCGGCCGGTGGAAGATGCAACGACGCCTGCGGAGCTGAAACGGCTCAACTATGTGTTCTTCTCGGGCGAGGGGCGCACATTCGCGACGGGCTTGTCGCAGCTGGCCGAGGCGCTGCGCACCGATATAGAATGGATCCGCGAACACACACGCCTCGCCGGACTGGCGCAGCGCTGGGCGGCGCGCGGCCGGCCGGAGGCGCTGCTGCTGCGGGGCGATGATCTAGAGGCGGCGGCGGAATGGATGGCCGCCAAACCGATTGGCGCGCCAGCCGTCACCGACGAGCAGGCGGATTTCATCAAGGCGAGCTCGAACGCAAAGGTCGAAGCCGAGCGGCGCGCGGCGCGGGCAAAGGCGGGACTGCTGACGGCTGTGTCAGCGGCCGCGGTGGTGTTCGCCGGGTTGGCTGGCCTCGCCGCCTGGCAGTGGCGGAACGCCTCTGCGGCGGAGAAGAAGGCTGTCGAGGCGAATGAGGGCCTGCGGTCGGCAAACATCAGGCTGGGCGCCGAGGTGTGGCTGCGCACCGCGCCTTCGGATGCCGGCTATTATGTCGTCGACAAGGGCTGGTATCCGGTGGCGGCGAACTATTCCGGCGCCATTGCGCGCGTGGAGCGTTCCGGAGGCGGACATCCGACCTACATGTCGACCGGCATGTTGATCGACGGCGGGCTGGTGCATCCCCTGTATCAGGGCCAGCCGCTTCTGGTGCTGCCGGCGGGCGTGACGCCGGACCTGCCGGCTTCGCCCGAGGCGCCGAGTCCCGAGCTTTCAGCGCGAGACGAGTCGCTTCCGCACGACACGCGCAGCTTCACCGAGCCCGCCCAGCCGCAGCACATGGCGACGTCCGACAAGATCGAAGCGGGGCCAGAGCGCCTGTCCGTCACCTTCCCTGCGCTCGGGGGCGACAGCGCCCCGATTGCGGGCGCCGAGATGGTCTGGCGCACGCCTGCACAGCTGGGCGGGGAATATCCCTTTCAGATCTGGCGGCTCGACAAACTCCCGCCGTTCGGATGGCGCGCGGTGTCCCGCGAGGACATCGACTGCCAGAGCCCGGGCGCAACCGGCAAGCAGCATACGATCGCGATACTCGGCGTGGCCGTCCCCGCGGAAGGCGGGGCGAGCACGCAGGCGCTGGCGCTCAACATCAGCGACATGCTGGATGCGAGCGTGACGCAGAACATTCTCTACACCCATTCGACCAACAAGGCGTCGGGCGGAGCGCCCGTGTTCGACCTCGCCACGGGGAAGATCTTTGCGATCCATGTCGGCTCGGAGCCCGATCCGGACCGGCTGGGCCGAAGGCGCGGCAACGGGTATTCGCTGACGCAACTGCTGAATATCGCGCGGCACAGCATCAAAGGCGCCGAACTCGGCCTGCTGTGCGAGAGCTGATCAGCGCTTCAGCGTCACGCGCACGGGCATGTAGGTGTAGCCCTTGACGAAGGACGAGGGCACGCGGCCGGGCTCTTCGAGCACTTCGATCTTCTCGAAGCGGTCGAGGATCTCTTCCCACAGCACCTGGAGCTGGAGTTCGGCGAGGCGGTTGCCGACGCAGCGGTGGATGCCGAAGCCGAAGGAGAGATGCCGACGGATCATCGGGCGCTCGATCCAGAGCTCGTTGGGGCGCGTGTACTGCGTTTCGTCGCGATTGCCCGAGGCGTACCACATCAGGACCTTGTCGCCCTTGCGGATCGTCTTGCCGCCCAGCTCGTAGTCCTGCAGCGCGGTGCGGCGCATGTAGGCGAGCGGCGTCTGCCAGCGGATGATTTCTGAAACGGCGGACGGGATCAGGGACGGATCGGCCTTCAGCTTCTCGAACTGCTCCGGCCATTTGTTCATGGCGTAGACGCCGCCGGTCATCGAGTTGCGGGTGGTGTCGTTGCCGCCGACGATCAGCAGCAGCAGGTTTCCGAGATACTCGTACGGCGTCATGTTGCGCGTGTGCTCGCCATGCGCGAGCATGGAGATGAGGTCGCCCTTCGGTTCGGCGTTGACGCGCTCGTTCCAGAGGCGGGTAAAATAGCCGAGGCATTCGAGCAGCTCAGCGCGCCACTGTTCCTCGCCAGAGACGATCTCGGGATTGTTGCGGCCGGTTGCGACATCTGACCAGCGCGTGAGTTTGCGGCGGTCCTCAAAGGGGAAGTCAAAGAGCGTCGCCAGCATCATGGTGGTGAGCTCGATCGAGACCTTGTCGACCCAGTCGAACGGCTTCGAGACGTCGAGCGAGTCGAAAATCTGGCGCGTGCGCGAGCGGATCAGGCTCTCGAAACTCTTGAGGTTTTCCGGGCCGACGATCGACTGCACCGTCTTGCGCTGCAGGTCGTGCTTGGGCGGGTCCATGGCGATGAACATCGGCAGGGCGAAATCATCGTCGCGGTCGACGATGGTGATGCTGCCTTCGGAGGAGAACACGCCGTGGCTGGTGTCCACGGTCATGATGTCCTTGTAAGTCGTGACCGACCAGTAGGGGCCGAACGGGCTGTCCGGGCACCAGTGGACGGGGTCGTTTTTCCGCATCCAGGCGAAACGGTCCCAGAACGCATCGCGCCGCCACAGCTCGGGGTCGGTAATGTCGTAATTGGAGAAGTCCAGCTCCGAGGCCGGCGGGATGGGTCCGCCCTTGGGAATGCCGTTGGTGCGGAACTCTTCCGCTCCTGCTTTTGTCGGCTTTGCTGCTGTTGCGGTGTCCGCCATGGCATGCTCCTTAACCTTGGCAGCCCGGTTCTTGCCAGCCTGCTTGACACAGTCTAGCAGACGCGCGCGTCAAGGTCAGTCCTGTCGTAGCGGCACTTGCAGCCGATTCCAATCAGGCCGCTTGCGGCAAAGACCCGTTTCGTCCTCCGCCTTACGGGCGGCGGCGTATATGGTAGACCTCAATATCCGCCCCGCCCGCCGCCATTACGGCGTCGCGCAGCTCATGGGACCCTTTATTCGTGTCGCCTCAGCCGCGCTGCGCCCTCACAGTGTTGATACCGTTCTACAACGAGGCGGGGAACATCGCCCCCCTGCTCGACGAGGTGCATGCGGCGCTGGCGGGCATCGATTACGAGGTTGTCTGCGTCAACGACTGTTCGAGCGACGCCACGGGCCCCGAGCTTGCAGCGGCGGCTGCGGCGCATCCGGGCCGCATCGTGGTGCTGACGCATGTGAAACGGCGAGGGAAGTCGGCGGCGCTGATCACCGGCCTGCGCAGCGCGCGCGGCGACTGGGTGCAGCTTCTGGACGGCGACGGCCAAAACGATCCGGCGGATGCGCGTCGCATCTGGGATCTCGTGGCGGCCAAGGATGAAAATCCAGCGCTCGGCATCATCTGCGGGCGGCGCACGAGCCGCAATGACAGCGGGTTCAAATGGATTCAGTCGCGCGTGGCCAATGGCGTCCGCCGCTTCTGCCTGCGCGACGATGCAACGGATACGGGGTGCGGCTTCAAGCTGATCCGCCGCCGCGCGTTCGAGGACCTGCCCTTCTTTGCCGCGATGCACCGTTTCCTGCCGGCGCTGGTGAAGCGCGCGGGATGGGATGTGCGCGAGGAGCCGGTCGCCGATCGGGAGCGGCTGCATGGTGTTTCGAAATACGGCTTTCTCGGGCGTTTCGGCGCCGGGGTTGTGGACCTTCTAGGTATGATGTGGCTTGTGCGGCGTGGGGGGTATGGCGTGGCGGCCGAATGGAACGATCCGCGCGCCCAGCGCTAGACGTACTGAGCGTGGCGTACCGGCGGTTGTTGCGTAGTGGTGTGGAAGTAGACGCGTGAAAAGGGCGAGACGGCAGCCGAAGAAACCGCCTCCGCAGCGGCGGCCCCCTCCGCGCGAGCGGAAGTCGCGCTTCGATTCCTTCATCCGCCTCGATAAATCCGCCGTCCTGTTCCTGATCTTCGCGTTCTGCTTCGTGCACTGGCTGATCCGCGTGTTCATCGCGCCGGTCTACACGATCGAGGAGGCCGACCAGCTTCTCCTGTCGCAGTCGTTGCAGGTGGGCTACGAGGCGCGCCAGCCGCCGCTGATGACCTGGCTTCATGCGATGGCGACCGCAGGCGGCGTCTGGCCGCCAGTCGTGTTCGCGCTCAAATACCTGCTGTTGTTCGTGGCGCTGGTCTTCTACTACCTCGCCGCGCGCAACGTGCTGATCAGGCCCGGCGTTTCGGCCGCGGCGGTGGCGGCCTGGGCGCTGACCTTCCAGGTCGGCTGGGGCGTGCACGAGGATCTGCTCGGCGCGGTCGGGCTGATGGCCAGCCTGTCGCTGACGCTGCACGCCTTCACGCGCATTCTCACCTGGCGGCGCTATCGCGACTGGGTCTATCTCGGCTGCACGATCGGCCTCGGAATGCTGACGCACCATCTCTTCATCGTCTTGCCGCTGGCGATGATGGCGGCGATCTTCATATCGCCCTTCTTCCGCGATGCGATCAATCCGGGCCGGCTAATCATCACCCTGATCGTCGCAGGACTGATCTACGCCCCCTATGCGATCTGGGTCTCGACGCATATCGGCTCGATCGCCGACGCGGCGCGCGAGTATGCGGCCTCGTGGGAGATCGACTCGACCTGGGGCCAGCGTGTGGGCAACGCGGCGGGCGCGTTCGGCAGGACGCTGCTGGAATTCACCCTGCCCTTGTCGCTGTTCTGGCTGATGCTGTTCTGGCCGATGTGGCTGCCGGTCCTCTATCCCGTGTTCCAGCGCCGCTCGACCGACGAGGAGCCGCACGAGACGTTCTGGCGGACCTTGATGGCGCGGGTGATGCTGTTCGCCACGCTGGCCTATCTGATCGGCGTGGTCGGCGGCGTTCAGGTATTCAAGGGCTACTGGCTGATGCCGGCGCTGTTCGTCGCGCCGATCTGGATGTTCGCGCATGTGAAACGCGCGGGCGACTTCCCCGTCGCGATCCGCGCCTTTGCCGCCGTCGTGATCGCCTTCGCGGCGCTGGTCATCGCGGGGCGGTTCATCGAGTGGCGGTTGGAGGTGCGCATGTGCGACGAGTGCCGCCCCTATGCGCCGATCTCGGAATGGGCCGGCGAGCTGCGCAAGGCAGGGTTCGACGAAGGCACGATCGTCGGCGCCGACAAGCATCTTACCGGCAATCTCCGCGGCGCCTTGCCCCGCGCGCGCGTGCTCGATGCGTCGATCCCGCCGGGGGCGCTGCCGGCGGCGCACACGCGCGGGGCATGCCTTGCGGTGTGGCGCGACGAGACGGTGATGCCGGATGCGCTGGCCGCCTATCTCGAGGACCAGCTGGGTGCGACGCCGCGGGACATGGGACCGGAAGGCGCCATCCGCCGCAATTTGCGCCTGTCGGACGACAGGGCGGCGACGCTCTATCTTCAGTTCGTGCCGCCGTCCGACGCCTGCCGCTGAAGGCTTTCAGGCAGCAGCGCCTCGTCGGGGTTCGCCGTCAGGCGCCTTGCGGCCACATTCACGTCCGGAAAATTCTCCCGCGTGAAGGGGATCAGGAAAGACATGCCTGAGGGCGGCGAGATGTCGATCAGATCGCCGGCGCCGAAATTGTGCACGGCTTTCACCCTGCCCAGCGCGCGGCCGTCAACGTGGACGACCTCGGCGTCGACGAGGTCGGCGACATAGACCTCGTCCTCGTTTTCACTCTCGGGCATCGCCTCGCGTGGTACGTGCAGCAGAGCTCCATTGAGCGCTTCCCATTCCTCGCGCTGGCGCTGTTCCTTCGCGAGGACGCCGAAGCCTTCGCCGAGCGATCGAACGCGCACAGGCGTCAGGATGGTCGCGCCGCCGGCGTCGAGCAGCGGGCCATAGCTGAAACAGGCCTCCGGATCCTCGGTGAAGGAGCGCACACGGACTTCGCCCTTCACTCCGAACGCGCCGGCGATCTGGGCGACGGCGATGAGGTTTGCCGGTTGCGACATGCCGGTCTGGCTCATTTGTATCTCGAGTTGGGCCGGCGCTCTTCACCGGCGCCGTAGCCGGGCAATTCGTCGATTGCTTGTTGGAATGCGCTGCGGATCTCGGTCTGACTGAAGCAATTATCCCATAGATCGCTCATCAAATCAGACATGAGCCAGTTGAGGCCGGGAGTCTCAATATAAGGGGGGATCTCGTCGGCCAGCTGGCGGCACACGTCGGCAAACTTTCCAGCCTCTCTGGCGCACTCGCTTTCCCATGCATTCTCATACGGTAACTGCAGCTCGAACATCGCCACGACCTTGTCCTTCCACGGGCGCGACAGCAGGCGGCGGAAGCCCATCCGCTCGTGGAAGGCGATGCTGTCCGGGTTCGGCGGATCCACGTTGACCTCGGCCGTCAGGCGCATGTCGCCGTCGGCGGCTGCGATCTTCATCGCCTCGTCATAGAGCGCGCGGCCGACGCCCCGGCCCTTGGCGGTCTCGGCAACGGCAATACGGTCGACGTAGAGATGCTCGCGGAAGGTCAGCTCGAACCAGGTGTAGTTGAGGCTCGGATAGGCCGACCCCGGGCGGATGAGGATAAGGAAGCCGCAGCGTTTCCCATCCAATTCCGCAACCAGCACGCGATGCGCCCAGCCGGCGATGTCGGCATAGTCCTGGGCGTCCATCTCGCCGACGGCGGGCGTCGATGCGGCGTTGAGGGCGAGGATGAACTCCTCGTCCCCTTTCACCGCATCGCGGATGGAAACGCCCAACTCGTTTACTCGGCCGCCGGAGCAGCTTCTTCAGCCGGCGCGTTCCTGGCTTCTTCGGCGGCGGCCTTGCGGGCCTCGGCGCGTTCAGCGCGCTCGGTCTCGCGGGCCTTGGCCTTCTCGCCGGGGACAGCGGCTTCCGGGTTGTTGCCGTGCTCCCACTTGATGAGTCCGGCGGCGCCAAGGAAGCGGCCGACGCGATCGGTCGGCTTCGCGCCCTTCTTGAGCCAGGCGGCGGCCTTCTCGAGGTCGATCTCGATGCGCTTGGCGTCGTCCTTCGGCAGCAGCGGGTTGTAGGCGCCGATCTTCTCGATGAAGCGGCCATCGCGGGCGAAGCGCGAGTCGGCGATCACGATGCGGAAGTATGGACGGTGCTTGGAGCCGCCACGGGCGAGACGGATTTTCAGGGACATATTCTACCTTTCAGAGTGATCTTCGATTGAGTTGGTTGAAGGATGGCAGGAGCGTCAGCTCTTGCCCTGGAGTTTCTCGTGATGGCGGATCACCTCCGTCACGATGAAGTTGAGGAATTTTTCGGCGAAGTCGGGGTCGAGATCGGCGTCCTTGGCGAGGCGGCGCAGGCGTTCGATCTGCTCGGCCTCGCGCGACTTGTCGGCCGGCGGCATATTGTGCGCGGCCTTGAGTTCGCCGACCGCCTTTGTCGCCTTGAATCGCTCGGCTAGCATGTGCACGACGGCGGCGTCGATATTGTCGATCGAGGCGCGCAGGCGTTTGAGATCGTCTTGCGGGCCGCTCATTTCTTCTTGTCTCCCCCAAGGCCCGGAAGTCCGCCGAGCCCCGGCAATCCGCCGCCGCCCAGGCCCGGAAGTTTCGGCGCGCCGGGGCCGCCCATGCCGCCGCCGAGATTCTTGAGCTGGTTCAGCGCCGCTTGATTGACCTGCGGGCCGGGGCCGGCGGGACCGCCGCCGCCCATCATGCCGCCCATCGCGGCGGCGAGTCCTTTCATGCCGCCCTTGCCGACCTTCTTCATCATGTCGGCCATCGAGCGGTGCATCTTCAGCACCTTGTTGACCTCGGCGACATCGACGCCGGCGCCGGCCGCGATGCGGCGCTTCCGGGAAGCGGCGAGAATGTCGGGCTTGCGGCGCTCGTGCGGCGTCATCGACATGATGATCGCTTCCTGGCGCTTCAGCATCTTGTCGTTGATGTTGGCGGCGGCCATCTGCGCCTTCGCCTTCTGTACGCCGGGCATCAGGTCCATCAGGCCGCCGAGGCCGCCCATGCGCTGCATCTGGCGAAGCTGGCCGGCGAGGTCTTCAAGGTCAAATTGACCCTTGGCCATCTTCTTGGCCATGCGCTCGGCTTCGGCCTGGTCGACTTCGGCCTTGGCCTTTTCGACCAGCGAGACGATGTCGCCTTGGCCCAAGATGCGACCGGCGACGCGGCGGGCGTCGAACACGTCGAGGCCGTCGAGCTTTTCGCCAGAACCCAGGAAGCGGATCGGCAGGCCGGTGACGGCGCGCATGGAGAGGGCGGCGCCGCCGCGGCCATCGCCGTCCATTCGGGTAAGGACGAGGCCGGTGAGCGGCAGGCGCTCATGGAAGCGCCTGGCAGTCTCGACGGCGTCCTGGCCGGTTAGCGCGTCCGCAACAAGGAGCGTTTCCTGTGGCTGGGCGATGGAGGCGATCTCGGCCGCCTCGTTCATCATCTGCTCGTCGAGCGTGGTGCGGCCCGCCGTGTCGAGCATCAGCACGTCATAGCCGCCGAGCTTCGCCGCCTGGACGGCGCGGCGGGCGATGTCGGGCGGCAGCTGGCCTTCGACGATCGGCAGGGCGTCGACGCCGGCCTGTTGGGCGAGGACGCGCAGCTGCTCCATCGCCGCGGGGCGACGTACGTCGAGCGAGGCGACGAGGACTTTCTTGCGCTCCGCATCCTTGAGACGCTTGGCGATCTTGCCGGTCGTGGTCGTCTTGCCCGAGCCCTGCAGGCCGGCCATCATGATGACGGCGGGCGGGCTGTCGATCTTCAGCCGCTCCGGCTCTTCATCGCCGCCGAGCACGTCGACGAGGGTGTCGTAGACGATCTTGACGACGAGCTGGCCGGGCTTGATCGAGCGGATGACGTTCTCGCCCACCGCAAGCGGGCGGACGTCGTCGACGAATTTCTTGACGACCGAAAGCGCGACGTCGGCCTCGAGCAGCGCCACGCGGATCTCGCGCAGCGCCTCGTTGACGTCCTTCTCGGACAGCGCTCCGCGGCCGGTGAGGCCGTCGAAGATGCTCGAGAGCTTGCCTGTCAGCGCGTCGAACAAACCGTCACTCCTTATCCGCGGTCAAACGCCCAGCCCGAACGACGGGCCCAAACGACCTTAACCCCGCTGAGCGCAACGCGCTGGGCGGGGGACCTCGCCAGGCTCGTCCATCAGGAGATGGGGGCGTCCCGGTCAAAGCACAGGACCCAGTGTTGGGGTGTCTGCGCGGAAGGCGGGTTCCCTACGCCGGGGCCCGCAAAAGGTCAAGTTTCGGGGAAGCCGGGCTCGAGCGCGCCGGCGGCAATCAGGTCTTGGACGCTGCAAGCCGGGCAGCGACCGTCCGGACATCGACAACCGACGCCTGAAGCTCGGTGTTGATCCCCGCGGCCAGCGTGGCGGAGGCGACGAGGGTCTTGCGGTCCGCGGCGCTGATCTTGGCGGCGGCGGCTTCCAGTTCGGCAATCCGGGCTTTCGCCCAGGCCGCGGTGTCCTGCACGTATTTGGAGTCGGCTTTGCGCTCGCGGCTCGACAGGAGATTGGCCTTCTTGCTGCCTGCGGCCAGCGTGGCGATCTCCTCGCCTATCTTGCGGGAGGCCGTAAGGCTGGCGTTGAAGGACGCGCGCTTGGCCTTGGAGAAGGCGGACTGGCCGGCCGGCTTGAACGTCGCCAGCAAAACCACGGCCTGCTCGGCATTGCTGGCCGCATTGACCACCGCCACCGCATCGGCCCCAAGGGCAGTGTCGTTTGCGGTCTTGATCGTGTTCATCGCCTCTTCGAAAGCAAGCCTTGCGGCGGCGCTGTCGTCGTCGAGCTCCTTCCTCAGGGCCGCGAGGTCCGTCTCAGCCGTCAGGAAATCGGTGCGGATCGGTCCGCCGATCTTGTCCGCCTGTTCAGAGAGCGCGGCGATTTCTACACGCGCCGCCGACAGGGCAACCTGACTGATGTCGCCGTTAAGCAGGTCGAGCGCGGCGCCGTCGCCAGGCCCCAGGCCGGCGATCTTGGCGTTGAGTTCGGAAATGCGGGCTCTTGCAGCGGTTAGGGCGACAATGTCGATGTCAGGCCGGCGGGCGGCCCGGGCGATATCGATCAGCCCGTCCATCGCCGCGCCCAGCGACGTGTTCGCGGCCTGGGAATCCTTAAGGCCCGTGACGACGGCAGGTTCGGTGACGACGGCGGCTTGGGCACTGGGAGTGGACGGTTTGAACGCGGCCGACATCAGCGATTGCGCGCCCGGTTCCGCAATCATCCACGCAGCGCCGCCCGTCAGCGCGGTGACGACGCTTAGCCCGACCTTCATGGCTATTTGTTTCATGGCCCACTTCCCCGAGCGGACACTACTGCGACGCCGGATGGAAGCAACTGGTCGCAGCCAGATAGCCGCATTACCGTGTGCGAAAACCCGCTTCCGGGGAATTTGCCGGCTGCAAATGGCCGGCGGCGCCTGCGAAATACCGGTGCTGGCGCCGGGGATACTGGTTCGATCCGTCCCGCCCGCCGGGATCAATGCCGCGATTGCAGCCCGGCCTGGCCGTCCCGTCGTTCAGGGATGCCGGCCCTTCCTTTGGCGTGTAGGTAAGGCCACCTCTCCCAGGGCCAACTTAGATCCATAAAGGCGGGCGACATGCGCACAATCGGCTTGATCGGCGGCATGAGCTGGCAAAGCTCGAAGCTCTATTACGATCGGATCAACCAGCTTGTCGCCAACCGGCTGGGCGGAGCGCATTCGGCTCAGCTGATCGTGTTTTCGATCGATTTCGACCCCGTGGCGAAGATGCAGGCCGAGGGGCGCTGGAGCGAGGCCGGGGCGGTGCTGGCGGATGCGGCGCGGAAGCTGGAGCTGGCGGGAGCGGACGTGATCGCCATAGGCGCCAACACCATGCACAAGGTGGCCAGGCAGGTGACGGCGGCGACCCGGCTGCCGCTTATCCATATCGGCGATGCCCTGGCGGCGGGCCTGCGCGGGGATGCGCGCTCCAAGCCGTTGCTGCTGGGCACCCGCTACACCATGGAAGACCCCTTCATGCGCGACCATCTGGCGGCCAAGGGGATCGAGACGCTGGTTCCGGACAAGGCCGGGCGCGATGACCTGCACGCCATCATCTATGACGAGCTGATCAAGGGCGTGGTGACCGACGCCTCGCGCAAGCGCGTCCGGGCCATGATTGCGGATGCGGGGGAGCACGAGGCGGACGCGGTGATCTTCGGATGCACCGAGATCAGCATGCTGTTTCCCCCAACCGACGCCGGCCTGCCCGGCTACGACACGCTCGAACTGCACGCCCGGGCGCTCGTGGAATTCGCGTTGTCCGTCTGACGGATGTCCGCCTGACAGAAGGGAAGCGGGGACGCCTCCCCGTTCTCTTCTTTTGCGGCGCGGCGACTACTCTTTGTTGGCCTGGTCGAGCGGGCGGCCCTGGGCTTCGAGCACGCGGGCGCCGGCGAGGATGCCCTGCATGGCGTAGTTCCCTTCGTGGCAGCCATATTCGTAGCTGACCTCGCCGTCGGCGCGCCAGGTCATCTCGCCCTTCCAGGGTCGGGCGTAGAAGGTCGGATCATCCACCGTGAATTCGTAGAGGAGTTCGTCGGCGGCGACGCGTGTGAAGCGCTCGGTGACCTTGGCGGTCGCCGACAGATAGGCGGGATTGTCCTGCCAGCGGTGGTAGTCGTTGAAATTGGTGGTCTCGACGACCAGCGTGTCGCCTTCCCAATGGCCGATCGCATCGCCGAACAGGGGCCGGAGCGCGGCGGGCTGATGTCGGGCCGTGAGAGGGATGATGCGCGCGTTGCTCATCATCTCGGCATGGATCACCACGTGCGTGGGCGATTGCGCGATCTGGAAATGGTTGTTGTAGAGGCCGTTCATCATGGGCGGCCCGTTGCGGCCGATGGAGGCGAGGCAGCGGTCGGGCAGCGGGCGCGCTTCGGGATCGGAATAGCCAAGACGCGCCTCGCTTTCCGCCGCCAGCTTGCGGCCCTCAGCCGAGAACGGGATGCGACCGTCGGGCGGGTCGATGATCCAGGACGAGCGATAGGTTCCCTTGACCCGGCCCAGCGTCGAACCGGGATCGAGCCAGAAGCGGTTGTAACCGGCATCGCTGTTGCGGTCGGTGGGCGCGCCGGTCGATGGGTCGGTCCGCTGCTGTGCGCGCTGGTTGGCCGCATAGCGCTGGCGCGCCGCCTGTTCGGCCTGCTCGTCGGGGACGATCAGGTCCTTGTACTGCGGGCCGCGCTCGAGATTGGTGAGCGATCCGCTGTTCCATGTGCCCACGAGATCGGGCTGATCGAAGGAATTGTGCGGCGCTTTCCAGGCCTGCTGCGCCCGTGCAGGCAAGCCTGCGGCCGCAGCCAGCGCCAGAATGCTCGCGGTGAGGACGGCGCCCTTCATGTTGATCTCCCTTATTCGTCAATGGCCTGATCGAGCGGCAAGCCCTTGGCTTCGCGGACGCGGGCGCCCTGAAGGATGCCGGCCATGGCGTAGTTTCCTTCGTGGCACGCGTATTCGTAGATGCGCTCGCCATCGGTCCAGTAGGTGATCTCGCCCTTCCATGGCTGGGCGTAGAAGGCCGGATCCTCGACGGTGAATTCGTAGAGCAGCTCCTTGTCGGAGACGCGGCTGAAGCGTTCGGTGACCGTGGCTTTCTCGGTGAGGTAGGCGGGATGGTCCTGCCAGGCGTGGTACGGGCTGAAATTCGTGGTCTCGATCACCAGCTTGTCGCCTTCCCAATACCCGATCGAATCTCCGAACAGCGGATGCAGGACCGGCGGGTTGTGCTTGCCGACCAGCGGCACGATGCGCGCGTGAGAGATCATCTCGGTGTGGATCATGACGTAACCGGGCGTCTGCACGATCTGATAGTGGTTGTTGTAGAGGCCGTTGATCATGGGCGGGCCGGTGCGGCCGCCGGTGGCGAGACAGCGGTCCGGCAGGGGCCGCGATTCCGGATCGGAATAGCCGAGCCTGGCCTCGCCGGCGTGCGCGAGCTTGCGGCCGGCTTCGGTGTAGGGAATTTTTCCGCTCGGCGGATCGACGATCCATGCCGTGCGGGTCTCGCCCTTGACCACGCCGAAGCGCGTGCCGGGATCGATCCAGAAGGCGTTGTAGCCGCGGCCCTGCAGCAGGTCCCTGCCCGTGAGCAGGCCGGTCTTGGGCGTGTTGGCGCTGTCCTCGGTCACCATGCGCACGATCTGGGGATGCTCGCTGGTCGCCTTCTCGACCTCAGCAGGCGCGAGCACCGTGCCCTTGTATCGGTCGGCGCGCTCCAGCGTGGTGATGGAGGCGTTGGTCCACGTCCCCTGCAGGTCAGGATGGCCGTCGGCGGCGCGCGGGGCGGTGTAGGCGGCTTGCGCATTCGCCATGCCGGCGAGGCTGCCGCCCAGTCCCACAGCCAATGCGACGAAGGACACTCGAAGGCATGACCTGCCCATATTCTCCTCCCTCTGCGCTCCGCCCTGTCTGTCCAAGCTGGAGTCTGGTCCTAGTTTGGCCGCAAGGTCGTGAGTTCGTGATGCAACGCAGCTTGCCTGCCGCTGGGTTGGCCTGCAAGCTGGCCTGCTATCGCCGGAGCGTTGATGAACGTTATGTCTCGCCTGAGGGGGGCTGCCGCCCTCGCAATCGCCGGTGTTCTCGGAGTTGCCGCCCCCGTCGCCGCCCAGCAGGGCGGATTGAAACGGGTCGATCTCGAACTCGTTCTGGCGGTCGATATCTCGCAGTCCATGGACCAGGACGAGCATGCCCTGCAGCGCAACGGCTATGTCGAGGCGTTCAGGCACAAGGATGTCATCAACGCCTTGATGTCGGGTCCGGAAGGCCGGATCGCGGTCATCTACATGGAATGGGCCGGCGATTTCGAGCCGATCGTGACCATCCCCTGGACCATCATAGACAGCGACAAGGCGGCCCATGACTTCGCCGACCGGCTGGAAAAGGAACCCATTTTCGGCGAGCAGCGCACGTCGATCTCGACCGCGCTGATGAAGGCGACCGAGCTGATCGAAGGCAATGACATCGCTTCGCACCGGCAGGTGATCGACGTGTCGGGCGACGGCGCCAACAATGCCGGGCCGCTGGTCGAGCCAGTGCGCGACGAAGTTGTAAAGCGGGGCATCGTCATCAACGGCCTGCCCATCATGCTGAACAAGCCGATGGAATTCTACGACATCGACCACCTCGACCGGTACTACAAGCATTGCGTGATCGGCGGGCCGGCCGCGTTCATCGCGCCGGTGTTCGACCTGAAGCAGCTGTCGGCGACGATCCGCAAGAAGCTGGTGCTGGAGATCGCGAGCATCGAGGTCGCGCCCGAGACGGCGCCGGTGCAGTACGCCGAACAGGAAGTCGAGACAGTTCCGACAGCGCCGGGCATAACGCGCGTGCAGCTGAAGCTGCCGACCGAAAAAACCGACTGCACCATTGGCGAGCGGGTGTGGGGCGGCAATCGCGGCGGGTTCGGCGGCGGATTCAGAGGCTTCCCCGACAGGCAGCGCCGCTAGGCCGCCAATTCAGGCAGGATTGCAGGAGCAAATGGCTGGCTAGGCCTGGGCCCTGCGGTGCAGCGCCTTGTCGGCGTACATGGCTTCGTCGGCGCGGGCGAGAACGCCTTCGGCGGTGTCGCGGGCGCGAACCCTGGCGATGCCGATGGCGGCGCTGACATTGTGGGCGTTGCCGTCGTGCAGGACACGCTCGGTGCAGATCGCAGCGGCCAGCGCCTCGGCCTTCACCTTGGCGGCTTCCGGGGCGAGATGGGTAAGCACGACCGCGAACTCGTCGCCGCCGATGCGGCCGACAAGATCCGTCTCGCGCGTTTGTCGGATCAGGACTTCGCCGATGGAGCGGAGCACAGCGTCGCCCGCCGCGTGGCCGAAACTGTCGTTGATCTGCTTGAAGTTGTTGAGGTCGAAATAGATGAGGCTCGCCTCGAGCTCGTGGCGTTTCACCAGAGCGACGACGCGCGAGACTTCGCGCATGAAGGCGCGGCGGTTGTAGACGGGGGCCAGCGGATCGTGGTCGGCGGAGGCCTCGGCTTCGGCAAGCGACAGCTTGAGCTGGTCGACATCGAGCCGCAGGGAATCGATCTCGCCGATCATGACGTTGAAGGCGGTGCGGACCTGGGGGGTCAGGTGGCTTTCGGGCACGCCGAAGACCTGCGCCACACGCAGGGCGAGATCGACCGGAACATCGGGCTCGGCGACATCGGCCGGCCGGTCCTTCGGGGCGAAGATCGAAAGAAACTTCATGAGACTTGGAGCGCTCCGCCGAGCATGACACCGCAACAGCGTTAGCGAGTTGTTAATTCGCCCTGTCCCGGCGTTGCGGAATTGCCGGATAAGCCTGTAGAACCGCGCTTTCCAGGACGGGGCGGCGGCGTTTTGCCAGCCGCTTCCGGCCTTCCGGAGAGGCTTATGGCCGCCACTACCCCAGATAAGCCAACCGGCAATCCACGCGTCGGCATCATCATGGGCAGCCGGTCCGACTGGCCGACCATGAAGGAGGCGGCGCAGATCCTGGCCGAGCTGGGCGTCGCCTTCGAGGCCAAGGTCGTGTCGGCGCACCGGACGCCGGACCGGTTGGTCGACTACGCCAAGGGCGCCAAGGCGCGCGGGCTGAAGGTCATCATCGCGGGCGCGGGCGGGGCGGCTCACCTGCCGGGCATGGTTGCGTCCATGACCACTCTGCCCGTGCTGGGCGTGCCGGTAAGGTCGAGCGCGCTGTCCGGGCTCGATAGCCTCTTGTCGATCGTGCAGATGCCGCGCGGCGTGCCGGTGGGCACGCTGGCGATCGGCGAGGCAGGCGCGCTCAACGCGGGCGTGCTGGCGGCCGCGATCCTGGCCGGCGACGACAGGGCGCTGTCGCTCCGCCTCGAAGCCTGGCGCAAGCAGCAGACCGACTCAGTCCCGGAGAGCGTGGAAGACCAATGACGAAGTCCGCCACGACAGGCGTGCTCGCCAGGCCGGGCGATGCGATCGGGATTCTCGGCGGCGGACAGCTCGGCCGCATGCTGGCGCTGGCGGCGGCTGACCTCGGCCTCGACGTGCATGTGTTTACCCCGGAGAGCGACAGCCCGGCCTCGCGCGTGGCGAGGAAGACCTGGGTTGCGCCCTTCGACGACAAGGATGCGCTGCGCGAATTCGGCGCGAGCGTGAAGGTTGCGACCATCGAGTTCGAGAACATTCCACCGGACGCCGTCGACCTGATCGAGGATGAAGGCACGCCGGTGCGGCCGGACGGCAAGACGCTGGCGACGGCGCAGGACCGGCTCGCCGAGAAGACGTTCTTCCGCGAGATCGGCGTCGAGCCGGCGCCCTTCGCGCGGATCGACAATCCCGACGCGATCCAGCCGGCGCTCGACAGGCTGGGCGGCAGCGGCGTCCTGAAGTCGCGCTTCTCCGGCTATGACGGCAAGGGACAGGTGCGGCTGCAGGGCAAGGTGCAGCCCTTCCCCGCCTGGGCCGAAGTGGGTTCGACGTTTTCGATCCTCGAAGCGTGGATCGAGCATGATCGCGAGCTGTCCGTCGTCGCGGCGCGCGGAGCGGACGGGCAGTTCCTCGCCTACGATCCGCCCGAGAACGATCATTCGGGCGGGATATTGCGGCGCTCGACCTTCCCCTCGACGGCGCCGAAGGCGGTGCTGGACGAGGCGGTGCGGCTGGCGAAGAAGCTGGCGGATGAGCTCGGCTATGTCGGCGTGCTGGCGCTGGAGCTGTTCCTGACCAAGGACGGCAGGCTGCTGGCCAACGAGTTCGCGCCGCGCGTCCACAATTCCGGGCACTGGACGCAGGACGCCTGCTTCACCGGGCAGTTCGAGCAGCACATCCGCGCGGTGTGCGGCTGGCCGCTGGGCAATCCGGCGCGGCATTCGGATGGCGAGATGCTGAACCTGCTGGGGACCGAAGTTGAGGGCTGGGAAGCAGCGCTGGGTGAAGGCGCGAAGGTGCATCTCTACGGTAAGCGGCGGGCCGCGGATGGCCGCAAGATGGGCCATGTGGTGAAGCTCAAGCCGCGTAGGTCCTGAAGCTCGCAAGACACGAGTTCTCCTTCGGACCGGCTGAGCCGTCCGGGATGCGGTGCGCCTCCTTAAGTGGAGGGCGCGGGGACGCGGGATGCCCCGCGTTGAGTTGGGCGACGCTGGTTGCCCAGCGCTACCGGTAGTCAAAGGAAAACGCGTCATCCGTCGACGAATGCGTCGACCCCCAGCGACCGTTGTGCGCCAGCCCGTGCACAGGGAGCTGTGTTCACTCCCCTGGCATGGTCGCCGGCGGCGTGCAGGCCATTGGGCTGTTCATCGTCCCATGGTCCCGGCGACACTCAGCTCTGGCTTCGGGCCAGAAGGCCCAAGAACCAGAAGGTTCATCTCCCAGGCTTGGCGGCGCTTCACGCCGCGTTCGTCCGGGACTCCTCACGCTCGATCGCATCGCCCCTGCGTCGCTGAACAGCGTACGACTGCCCTCCGTGCGGAGGCGATGGAGGGATTATCGCTCAGCTCGGCAAGTGTAGGATAACTTTCCTGGATTTTTCTGACTCTTTTTCGCAAGCCGCTGAAATGGCTCGGGAGATTTTTGGCGGAGGGGCGCGCAGGTGGTGGTAGCGCGGCTCTCTCGACCGCTCGTCTCGACGCCTGCTGATCCAGACTGATCACCTGAACAAGGTGAGCCACCCCGGCCATCCGCTTCTGAGGGATCGAGAAGCGGGCGAGTCGAAGGATTCGCGAGCAGGCTTCTCGAGTCGCGCCTTAGGCTTGCCCGAGAATGACACGCGGAGACTAGCACTCTCAGCCGGCCTTTGAGCTCAGCACAGCCGCGTCGGGCCAGTGGTAGCGGAGGATTGGGGCCGTGCCGCCGTGGGTGGATTTTGTGATGCGCTCGACGGGACGCCCGCCGAAGCGTTCGTAGAAGCGGATTGCGGATTCGTTGGCTTCATAGACCCAGAGATGGACGCCTTGGGACGGCCAGGCTTGAGCAGCCCAGGCCGCGGCGGATTGCAACAATTGTTGGCCGATGCCCCTCCCCCGCAGTCCGGGAAGCACGTGGAGGTTGTCGACCAGCGACCCCCATTGCGGATCGTTGCCGCCGAACATGCAGACAAAGCCGAGAAGCCTGCCATCCTCTTCGGCAAGCGTGGTGCGGCGTGTTTCACTCAGTGTAGTCAGGCGCTCGGTCCAGATATCGAGGCGATCCTGCACGACCGGGCCCGCGAGGAAGGCGGCTTCAAAGATCGAGCTATAGGCGTCGCGCCAGCTTGCGGTGTGAAGGGCGGCGATTGCCGCTATGTCCTCGAAACCGGCTTCGCGGAAGCGCATGTTCAAGCCCAGCTGCCGCCCTCATACGGAATCCCCTCCGCTGTGCAGAGGTCGCGGACTTCGTCCACGGCGCGGTCGCGGCCGGCGTAGAGTTTCTTGAGGAGCGCGAAGGCGAGGCGGCCGACGGCTTCGGGGGGCACGCGGATCCAGAATTCGTAGTCGCTGTCGCCGAACACCTGCTGGACGAGCGGGCCCATGTCCTGCGCATCGACCATCACCGTGCCGTTGGGCTCGAGCGTGACCATGATGGAGCGGAAGTTCTCGCCGTCCTGGCGGTAGATTTCGGTGGTGATCGGCTTGCTCGTCCGGTTCATTTGCGAGGACCGAATATGTCGGCGATCGCGTCCAGCGGGTTCGGCATCTTCTCAGCGGCTTCGCGCACCTGGCCTTTGAATTTCTCGAACTGCATGACGTTCTCGATGCGACGGTCGAGGAAGGCGTCGACCTCCGCGGGATCTTCGGTTCCGATCCAGGCAATGAGCGTCGAGCCGAGAACGCCGGAGAGGATAATCCGCTTGGTGTACCAGTTGTAGTCGGTCGAGGTGTCGCCCAGGCCCGCCCAGATGGCGTCGGCGCCGGTCCAGAGGCCCTTGGGGCCGGCGAGGAGATTGGCCGGAGAGGATGCGGCGCGCTTCACGGCCGCCTTGTGGGGCTCAAGGAAGGCGAGATAGGCGCGCACGGCGGCGGCGACTTTCTCCCGGATCTTCATGGCGGCGACATCCGCCTCGCCCAGCCGGGCCCGGGCGGCCGTCGCGGCGCGGTTTCCGAGCGCCTCCAGGAGGTCGGACGCCCCGTTCGGGCAGGCGAGCTGGACCTGGCCGTCCGAGAGGCCAGCGAGGCCCGCGGCGCGGACGATGGCGGCCTCGGTCCAGCCGGTTTCGGCGGCGATGCCCAGCATGGCGTCGAGCAATTGCTCCCGGAACTGATCGCTGGGGGCGGGGCCGGTAAAGCCGGTGTTGGCGTCTGTCATGGTGGATTCTGGCCATTTCTGGGAGCCTGAGGCAGTAGGCAGGCCCGGTTTCCTATGATATCGGACCCGCGCCTGCCCGTCATGGCTTGACCATTGGGGGAGGGCGAAATCACCCGTCGGACGGGCCAGCGCATCCCTGACAGGATGCGACCCGGGCCTTTTTCGGCGTTTCTGCATTCAACCCGGACGCCGGCTCCGGGAACCCGATGGAGAGTTTCAAATCGTTCAGATCGTTGTCCGCGACAACAACGTCGACCAGGCGTTGAAGGCGCTCAAGAAGAAGATGCAGCGCGAGGGTCTCTTCCGGGAGATGAAACGCCGCAACCATTTCGAGAAGCCCTCCGAGCGCAAGGCGCGCGAGAAGGCCGAAGCCGTCCGCCGGGCGCGGAAACTGGCTCGCAAGCGCGCGCAGCGTGAAGGTCTCCTGCCGAAAACCTAGAGGTTTTCGAGCCGGCAGCTCGATGCAAGATTTGACGGGCCGGGGACGCTATGCGTCCCCGGCCCGTTTGCGTTTGGAGCGCGAGATCGGTGGACGCCGCCCTCGTGGTTCGACGGACGCGAGCTTCGCTCGCTGCTCACCATGAGGGCTCTCTCAACCATCCCAATGCCTCATAGCCCTTGGTGAGCAGGCCCTAAGGGCCGTCCGTCGAACCATGCGGGCGGGCTTCCCGACTGCAATGTCGGAAATGCGTCGGCGATGACGGGCAAGAACATCTAGATCGGAGGCACGAGAAATTTTCACAGAGATTTTCCATGTCCTTCCAGATCTCGTCCCTGCCCTCCGCCCGCTTCAGCCATCTGTTCGGCAAGTCCGACAACGCGCTGCGCGCCGAGGGCGTGATCGTGAAGATCGCCGATTCCAAGCCGGGCTTTCCCTGCCGCGTGACGCTGAAGGACGCTGAGCCAGGCACGCGCATGCTGCTGCTCAACTTCGAGCACCAGGATGCGCCAACGCCCTATCGCTCCAGCCACGCCATCTTCGTGATCGACGGGGCGGAAAGCGCGGCGCTGGCGCCGGGCGAAGTGCCGGAGCAGTTGCGGTCGCGGCTGCTGTCGGTGCGGGCGTTCTCGGGCAATGGCATGCTGCTGGATGCGAGCGTGGTGGAAGGCGCAGGCGCGGCCGACGTGTTCGAGCAGATGCTGCGGAACAAGCGCGCTGCCTACCTGCATGTGCATTTCGCCAAGTTCGGCTGCTATGCGGCGCGGGTCGATCGGGCGTAGTCGAAAAGCAAAATGGCGAGCGGTTGCCCGCTCGCCATCTGCGTTTTGTGGGGAGTGTTAGATTTCCCGGCCCTTCGCTTTCGCTCCGGGCGTTCGCTGCTCGGTTTGATCCACCGGATCAAACCGCCCGACCGATGCCAAGCATCGGCCGGACCGCAGCTCACCCCGCTTCTTCCAGATCGTCTTCGCGCACTTTCAAATCGTACTCGCGCACTTTCCGGTAGAGCGTCGAGCGGCCGATGCCGAGGCGGCGGGCGACTTCCGACATGTGACCCGAATAGTGATCGATGGCGAACTGGATGAGATCGCGTTCGATCGCCTCGAGCGTGCGGAGCTCGCCGGTGGAGTCGGTGATCGTCACCGGCTGTTCGGCGGGCTCGGCCGCGCGCGCGGCGTGGCCGGCGCCGGGGAGGGCCGCGGTTATGCCGGTGATCTGCGGGAAGTCTTCCGGCTTCAGCGCGCCGCCATCCGACAGCACGACGGCGCGGAACACGGCGTTCTCGAGCTGGCGGACGTTGCCCGGCCAGTCATAGCTCATAAGCATCGACAGCGTTTCCGGCGAGAGACCGGGGACGGCCTTGCCCTCTTCCGCGTTGAAACGGCGGAGGAAGTGCTCGACGAGCGCCGGCAAATCTTCGCGGCGTTCGCGCAGCGACGGCATCTCGATGGGGAACACGTTGAGGCGATAGTACAGGTCCTCGCGGAAGCGGCCTTCTTTGACTTGGCTGGCGAGGTCGCGGTTGGTGGCCGAGATGATGCGAACGTCGACCTTGGTCGGACGGCGCGAGCCGACGGCGTCGACTTCGCCCTCCTGCAGCACGCGCAGCAGTTTCACTTGCATATCGAGAGGAAGTTCGCCGACTTCGTCGAGGAACAGCGTGCCCTGATCGGCCTCGACGAACTTGCCGAGCTTCTTCTCGTGCGCGCCGGTGAACGAGCCCTTCTCGTGGCCGAACAGGATCGACTCGACGAGGTTTTCCGGGATGGCGCCGCAGTTGACCGCGATGAACGGCTTTCCGGCGCGTTCGGACGCGCCCTGGATGCAGCGCGAGATGACTTCCTTGCCGACGCCCGACTCGCCGAGGATAAGGATCGGAATGGACGAGCCCGCGGCGCGCTGGCCGAGGCGGACGACCTGGCGCATGGACGGCGCGCCGGCGATCATGTCCTCGAAACCCATCTTGCCGTCGGTTTTCTTGGTGAGTCGTTTCACCTCGCCGCGCAGGTCGGACAGCTTCAGCGCGTTGCGGATCGAGATGCCGATACGTTCGGGCGACGCCGGTTTGACGAAGAAGTCGATGGCCCCGGCGCGCATGGCCGAGACGACGGTGTCGATGCCGCCGGTGGCGGTAAGGACGATCACCGGAAGGTCGGGACGGCGCTCCATCAGGCGCTCGAGAGTTTCCATGCCGGTGAGGCCGGGCATGACGAGGTCGAGGAGGACCACATCGACGCCGTTGCGGGCGTCGGAGGCCTCTTCCAGGGCCCGTTCACCATTCTCGACGACGCGGGCGCGGAATCCCTGCTTTTCGGCAGCGGCCTGCATCAAACGACGCTGGGTAGGATCGTCATCGACGACCAGAACGGTCTTCGCCATTTGGACACCATCACCTGAGGAGAAGGCTCTTGGGCGGCCTTCCTGTTCGCATCAAACTGGCACGAAGGCTTGAAAGTGGGCTTAATCCGTTCGGGCGAATTTCGCCTAACAGGAGGATTGGGTTGCGGCCTGCCCCATCCTGGGGCGAGAAAAGCTGCCGGCGGCGCGTGAAAAACGCGGCGTTAAGCAAGATACGCGGCGGCGCCGCGCATGCTTGAATCTTGAGATGCGTTGAAGGCAACCGGCCCGGTAACCTGAATGCCGGCGCTGACGGAAACGGGAGACCATCGCTTGAAGTGGCGTCGCATCACCGGCGCATGGATGATGATTATCGGCGCCGCCGTCGTCGTTGCGATGGCTGCGCTCGCGAGCCTCGTCATCGCCAACTATGTCGAATGGGAGAACGGCGTCGATGCGATGAACACCGTCGCCACGCTGACCATCCCGCCGGCGGTCTGCGGCGTCGTGATGATCCTGGCCGGACGCTGGGTCTACGGCGCCTGGTATGAGCGCTCGCCGATGCTGAACGCCTCGGGCCTCCTGATCCGCATTCTCGGCTTCGTGGTGACGGCGATCTTCGGATCGATGCTGGTCTTCCTCCTGGCGACCGGCATCACGGCGGACGACCAGACGGCCGCGGCGGCGCTGGGCATCGGGACGACGATGGGCCTTGCCATCATCTTCCTCGGCTTCCGGATGAAGACGGGCAGCGGCCGCAGCTATCTCGATTAATCCTCGGCGGGCGGACCGCCGGGCGCCACAGGCCGCGCCGGATAGCCGCCAAAGGCAAGCGTGCGATCATACATCACCAGCGCGCCGGCCAGCGCCACGTTGATGCAAAAGCGCGTCGGAATGCGCACGATGTGGGCGCAGCGCGCCTGCATCTCCGGCGACAGGTCCCTCGCCTCCCCGCCCATGACATAGGCCGCCTGCAGCGGATGCCGGAAGCTCGGCAGGTCGACCGCATCGTCGGTGAGTTCGACGCCGACGAGCTGGCAGCCCTTGGGCAGGCGCATGTCGGCGACGGTATCCCAGAGATACCAGGGCACGTGCAGGTCGGACTTCGCGGTATCCGAATTGTGCATGACGCGGATCTTGGGCGCGGCGGCCACCGAGAAAGTGAAGCTTGCGCCGAACGCGTGCGCCGTGCGCTGCAGCGCGCCGAGATTCATCGGCTTGGAAAGCGATTCAACGCCGATCCCGAAATATCCGCGGACGGTTCTCATGTGCACACGGTCGATGCCAGCACCCAGGAAATGTCAACGGCTGTCGTCCCGGCCGTAGCGCCGCGTAGAGCCGGAGCCCATCGGGAGGCTGTCGGGATCGTGGAATGGGTCCCGGACAGCCGCTGCGCGGCTTCCGGCGCGACAAACGGCTACTTCTTCAGCCCCGCGAGGAAATCGAGGACGAAGGCGTTCACCTCCTGCGGCTTTTCCTGCTGGATCCAGTGGCCGGCGCCGGGGACGAGCTTCACGGCGCGCAGGTCGTCCGAGGCGCGCGACATGGTGGTGCGCAGGCCATCCTCCTTGGCGCCGCGGATCACCACATCGTCCACGCCCGCGATGAAAGCGACGGGGACCTTGATGCGCGCGCCGGCGAGCTGCGGCGTGATTTCCCAGTTGCGGTCGAAATTGCGGTAGTAGTTCACGCCTCCGCGGAAACCCGCCTCCTTGAATTCGGAGACGAAGTAATCGAGGTCCTTCTGGGCAAGCCAGGGCGGCAGCTGTTTCGGCGCGCCTAGGCGGGGAATCCATCCGCCGGCGGCGCGCTTGGGATCGGTCACGGTCGGCGGATCGCGCGGCGTATCCAGCGAGGCGTAGAGACGCGAAAGCAGGCCGCGCGGATCGGCGTCGTATTCAGCTTCGGCGACGCCCGACTCCTGATGGTAGAGTATGTAGTAGAAATTATCGCCGTAGGCCGCCTTCATCGAGGCAAGCGGCGCCGCCGCGGCGCGGCCGCCATACGGAACGCTCATCGCGATCATCGCTGAAACGCGGTTCGGGTGGAGCAGCGCCGTGTTCCAGGCGACGATCGCGCCCCAGTCGTGGCCGATGACGATGGCCTTCTCTTCGCCCAGCGCATCGAGCAGGCCGACTATGTCGCCGGTCGTGTGATTGATGTCGTAGTCCGCGACCGCCTGCGGCTTGTCGGACTTGCCATAGCCGCGCATGTCGGGCGCGATGACGTGATAGCCGGCCGCGGCGAGAGCCGGGATCTGATGCCGCCAGGAATACCAGCTCTCCGGCCAGCCATGCACCAAGACGACGAGCGGCCCCTTGCCGGCTTCCGCCACACGCAGCTTGATCCCGTTGGTCTCGATCATGCGGAAGCGCACGCCGTCGACCGGGCTGGGCGTCGTCGCCACTGTGGCGCAGGCGGCAAGCAGGAGAGCCGAAGCAAATGCGGCCCCAGCGAACAGGCGCCGCGTCATCAATCGCAACATAGGTTCACTCCCGCGTTCGGCGGCCTCTGGCGGGACGCGCTCGGCGGAAGGTTTCAGAGGCCGGGGTCTGACGCAAGACTATTGATTGGCGCTCGAGGGCGCCGGCTAGGCTGGCGCATCGGCGTCCGGTAACGTTCTCCGGCGAGAGGGAGTGCACTATGCTGCGCATGACCGCCTTTTTTTCCGCCGCCCTCCTTCAGGGCTGCGCGGCGTTGCCGGCCAAGACGCCGGCCATACCGACCGCCGGCGCAATTGACGCCGAGGTGGGTCGCGTGATGGCGAGCACGGGGGCGAGGGGGCTAGCGCTGGCGGTGATCGACAATGGCGCGGTGATGCAGGTGAGCGTCTATGGCGCGCGCAATGCGGCGGGCGATCCGCTGAAGACGGACAGCATCATGTATGCCGCGTCTCTGACCAAGATGACGTTCGGTTACATGATCGCGCAGCTTGCGGATGAGGGCCTGATCGATCTGGACAGGTCGATTGCAGCCTACCTGCCCCAGCCGCTGCCGGCCTACACGGCGGCGCAGACCGAAGACGACTATGCCCGGTGGAGCGATCTAGCAGGCGATGATCGCTGGAAGCAGCTCACACCGCGCTTATTGCTGAACCACGCATCAGGTTTTGCGAATTTCGGGTTTCTCGAGCCGGACGGGAAGCTGCGCTTCCACTTCGACCCGGGCGCGCAGTACGGCTATTCGGGCGATGGGATCATCTTGCTCCAGTTCGTGGTGGAGAAGGGGCTGGGGCTGGATGTTGGGCGCGAGATGCAAAAGCGCATCTTCGATCCGTTCGGCATGCCGGATTCGAGCCTGATCTGGCGAGACGATTTCAAGGGGCGCACGGCCGATGGCTGGACCATCGAGGGCAAGCCGGAGCCGCATGACGACAGGAGCCGGGTGCGGGCGGCCGGATCGATGGACACGAGCATCGGGGACATGGCGAGGCTGACGGCGGCGATAGTGCGCGGCGACAGGCTATCTGCGGAGGCGTATGCGGATTTCCTGCGGCCGCAGCTGCAGGTCTCGACGAGGTCACAGTTTCCAACCCCGCAGAAGCCACTGCCAGTGGGCGAGCAGCGCGCTGATCTCCATGCGGCGCTCAGCCCGATCGTGTTCGATGGACCTCAGGGACGCGGCTTCATCCGGGGCGGTCACAACGACTCCACCGGCAACATGCTTACCTGTCTTCTCGGCAGGAAACGCTGCGTCGTCATCCTGGGCAATGACCTGCGCGCGGAAGCGGCGATCCCCTACCTCACCGATTTCATCCTTGGCGATACGAACGCACCGTGGGCCTGGCTTTATGGCGACCTGGAGTTGTGGCGACCCGGTTGATCGCGCACCCTGGCGGGCATGGGATGACAGCGCCGGAAGGGTCCGCTAATCCAGCTGCGACCTCACGCACATTCCGGAGCATCGCCGACCATGAAAGCCGTTCTCTCCAAGGCCCCCGGCCTGCCCGACACGCTGGTGCTAGAGGATGTGCCCTCGCCTGTGGCCAAGGCGGGCGAGATGGTGGTGAGCGTGAAGGCGGTCGGCGTGAACTTCCCTGATTTCCTGATCATCCAGGACATGTACCAGTACAAGCCGGCGCGGCCGTTTTCGCCGGGCGGGGAGATCTCCGGGATCGTGAAATCGGTCGGCGACGGCGTCACCGCGTTCAAGGTGGGCGACAAGGTCTTCGGATCAATCGGCGCAGGCGGCATGGCCGAGGAGATCGCCGTGCCGGCCGCGCGCATGAACAAGCTGCCGGACTTCATGCCGTTCGAGGAAGGCGCCGCGCTGCTGATGACCTACGGCACGTCGCACTATGCGCTGAAGGATCGCGCCAAGATCAAGCCGGGCGAGAAGCTGCTGGTGCTGGGCGCCGCCGGCGGCGTCGGCCTTGCGGCGGTGGAGCTCGGCAAGGCCATGGGCGCGGAGGTGATCGCGGCCGCCTCGAGCCAGGACAAGGTCGACTTCTGCCTTTCCAAGGGCGCGGACAAGGGCTTCGTCTATCCGCAGAACCCCCTGTCGAAAGACCAGCAGAAGGCGTTCTCCGAAACCATCAAGGAAATCTCGGGCGGCGGCGTCGATGTGATCTATGACGGCGTAGGCGGCGACTATGCCGAACCTGCCGTTCGATCGCTCAACTGGGATGGCCGCTTTCTGGTGATCGGCTTTCCTGCGGGCATTCCCAAACTGCCGCTGAACCTTACACTTTTGAAATCCTGCCAGATCGTCGGCGTGTTCTGGGGGGCTTTTGTCGCCCGCGACCCGAAGGGACATGCAGCCAACCTTGCGGACCTGTTCCGCTTGTACCAAGAAGGCAAAATTCGGCCACATGTCTCCAGCACGTATCCGCTTGAGCGCGCTGCCGAAGCGATCAAGGAGCTTTCCGAGCGCCGCGCCAAGGGGAAGGTCGTCATCAGGATCTGACGCCGCCGGTTGAGCTGGCCTCCAGTCACGAGTCGAAAGGACCAAACATGTTGAAACGTCTCACCCTGCTGGCCGCTCTTGGAGCGCTGGCGTCCGCATGCGCGGCCAACCCGGCGCCTGCTTCCGGCGCCGCGGGCGGAGCTGCGCCGCTGACGCCCGCCGGCACGGCGAATGCGCTCAACATCGCCGCCACCACGCAATGGAAAGCCGAAGAGCGGCTGATGCCGCAGGACCCGATCCTCGCGCTCGTCACCGCCTCGGGCTCAGTCGACACGCCCGCAGGCTTCTACATGACCTGCAATCCCGCCAACGGCACGATCACCGCGCGGCTGGGCAAGCAGCCGGCGGCCCGCGTCGGCCAGACGGCGACGTATCGCATTCGCATGGGCGTCGAAGCCAAGGCCGTGGAAGGCAAGTTCGAGACGAACCCGAAAAGCCCGGAGCCCGATTTCGTGTTCCCGCTGGCGTCGGTCGACGTGCGCACCATGGCGCAGCTCGACATGGTGTCGGTGCTGACCGACCAGGGCGAAGTGCAATGGGCCTTCGTGCGCGATCCGGCTGCAGCGGTTCAGGCGAAGTACATCGCCTCGCTGAAGGACATGGCCGCGCAATCGCGCGACTACATGGAATTCTGCAACCCGAAATAGCGAGAAGCGGTTTGCGTAGCCGACGAATTGATCCGGAGGATCAAGTCGAACGCCGAACGCCCCGGCAGGGGCAGATTGCAGGCCGGAAAATCAGAAGGCCCGGAGCGATGCTCCGGGCCTTTTCGTTTTGGTCTTAGCGCTTGCCGACGATGTCGCTGGCGGCCTTTGCAAGGACGGCGCAGACGCGGTCTGCTTCTTCCTTCGTCCACGGCGCGCGCGGCATGTTCATCGCCTGCTTCAGCGTCTTCCAGGCTTCCCACACTTCTTCCGGCGCGGTCTGGCTGGAATAGTGCGAGGCGGCCATGTCGATGCGCGCAAGGATGCCCTGCACGGCGGTGTCGTTTTCCTTCAACCATGCCTCGCCCTGCGGCGTCAGCGTGTAGAGCTTCTTAGCGCCTTCCGCAGCCGAGCTGATGAGGTCTTCCTCTTCCAGCATGGTGAGCAGCGGATAGACCGCGCCGGGGCTGGGCGTGTAGCCGCCGGCGAACCGGTCGGCGATGGCGCGGATGAGGTCGTAGCCGTGGCGGGGCTTCTCGCCGATCAGGGCGAGCGCAAGGATGCGCAGATCGCCATGACCGAGCGGGCGTCCGCCGCCCCTGCCCCAGCCGCCGCCCCCCATGCCTCTGGGCCCCCAGCGGCCGCGGCCGCCCTCTTCGTCGTCTCCGCCGCGACCATAGCCGCGACCAGCCATCATGGCCTCGGCATAGGCGCGAAAGGCGTGGCGCATGCCGCGATGGCCGCCCCGCCCGTGCCAGTGATGATGCATACAAGCCTCCATATCGAACTATCTGCTCGATAGCTCATTTAGATATATCGAAATTGCAGATCAAGAGCAAGCGACGAAAAAACTGGGCGTGGGAGCAGCCCCGTATTAGGCCGCCCTCGCGAGTGCCGCGGCGGCCGCGTTCGTTGATCGCCACCGCGACTCTTGAGACCGTCAAAAATACAGAGTGGGTAGCTGCGCTTGCGCCCTCCCACCTGAAACGGACGATCCGACGGCAGCCATTGGCCGAGCCGCGGTCCACATCAGGGTAGCTCACCGAGTGCGGTGAAAGCTGCCTGAGTCCGAAGGTTCGCTCTAAATCGTAAGAAACTGACGCTCGATCCACGATCGAGCGAAATGAAGAAAGGCCCGCTCCGGCGGGTTTTTTTATGTCGGCGCTTTTAGCGACGACTGACGCTGTGCGCTTCCCTCTGAAGCGCACCTATCGAAGAACGGAACGCCCATGCGGTTCGATCTGCTTGGCTCGTTGTCGTTCGTCACGCGCTTGTTGGGCCTTTTCCGGAAATGGATGTTCCCTCCGCGCGCTCGCCTTAAGAAGGCGCGCAGCAAGGGGAAAGTGTCCGTATTCTGGGGAGCGATCCATGTTGAATGGCGCAACGACGACGACCACTTGCCCAATAAAAACAATTAAGATCAAGGCACTCTGACGATCTAATCGTCAGACCCAGGACAGGTGCGTCCAAAATCCAGCGATTACGAAGTCGTCGTGTTGCGACTTTCGGCCTGCCTATTTCGGCGCCGCCGCTGCTTCAGCAGCTGCATCCTCGTGGGCGCGGTTGATGATGTAGGCACGGATGGATTCGGCATCAGCCGGAGACAGCGTGTTGGCGAAGGGGGCCATGCCTGCGGAGGCGTATTCGCCGCCGAGCACGACCGAGGCGAAGGCTTCCTTCGAGCCGGGCGTCTGGGCCCAGCGCAGATCCAGAACGACGCCCGAGGAGACGACCAGCGGACCGTGGCAGACCATGCAGTTGCGGTCGAACAGCACGCGGCCGCGCGCGAGTTGCTGAGCGTTGCCGAAATCCTCGGCGGCGGGAACGCGGTCCACCTCGAAGACTTCGTAGGGCTCGAGCTTCGCGGCGCCGCCGATCTTGTAGACCAGCACGCGGCCAAGTTCGGCCGAGCCTACTTTCGGAATGACGTCGCCGCCGCCGGTGAGCGGCAGGGCGGTGCCCCACCCCGCCGTGACCGCGATGTACTGCTCGCCGTCGATCTCGTAGCTCATCGGGCCGGAGAGCACGGGATACTGGCCGTCGGTTTCCCACTTTATTTCGCCGGTCGCGGCGTCGAAGGCGCGGAATTTTCCGTCGAGCCCGCCCTGGAAGACAAGGCCGCCGGCAGTCGACAGCACGCCGCCATTCCAGGCGTTGGGATAATCGTGCACCCATTTCGGCTTCTTCGCGACGGGATCCCACGCGACGAGCTGGCCTTTGAGGGCTGCGCGCGCGGCCTTGCGTTCGTCGAGGCTACGGCGCCGCACCTTCACCGGCGAACTCGGTGCCAGTGTTCCAGAAACCAGGACGATAGATGTGCTCCGCCTCGTCGGCGTAGAGCCCTGGAAGGGTGTGCGCCGGGATGTAGACAAGGCCCGTCTGCGGGCTGAACGACATCGGTTGCCAGTTATGGCTGCCGAGCGGGCCGGGGATCGCCTGGAACGGGCTGTCGAGATAGCGCGCATTGGCGGCCTCGACCGGCCTGCCGGTCTTGAGATCGACACTGTCGGCCCAGTTCACTTCCTTCTGATACTTGTCGGCGGCGAGCAGCTCGCCGGACTGCGCATCGAGCACGTAGAAGAAGCCGTTCTTCGGCGCCTGCATGACGACGCGGCGCGTCTTGTCGCCCCACTTCAGGTCGGCGACGATGATGTGCTGGGTGGCGGTGTAGTCCCAGGTCTCGCCCGGCGTCGTCTGGTAGTGCCAGACATATTCGCCAGTGTCGGGCTTGAGCGCGACGATCGAGGAGAGGAACAGGTTGTCGCCGCCCGACGGCGAGCGCAGACGCTGGTTCCATGGGCTGCCATTGCCGACGCCGATATACATGATGTCGCTGTCGACGTCGTACGCCATGGCGTCCCACGCCGTGCCGCCGCCGCCGGTTTCGGTCCACTCGCCCTTGTCGTCCCACGTCTTGTTGCCGAATTCGGCCATCGCGCCGTCAGAGGCGGCGTTGTCAGGCTTCTTCTCCGGATTGGGCGTGGTGTAGAAGCGCCATACCTGATCGCCGGTCTTGGCGTCGTAGGCGGTTACGTAGCCGCGCACGCCGAGTTCGGCGCCGCCATTGCCGATGATCACCTTGCCCTTGATGATGCGCGGCGCGCCGGTGATCGTATAGGGCCTCGACTGATCGACGGTGACTTTCTCCCACGCGACCGAACCATCGGCGGCGTTGAGGGCGACGAGACGGCCGTCGATCGTGCCGACATAGACCTTGCCTTCCCAAAGCGCGACGCCGCGGTTGACGACATCGCAGCAGGCGGAGACGCCGCGCGCCTTGTCGACGCCGGGATCGTACTTCCATTTGCGTTCGCCGGTCTTGGCGTCCAGCGCGTAGACGACCGACCAGGCCGAGGTGACGTACATCGTTCCGTCGACGACGATGGGCGTCGCTTCCATGCCGCGGTTCGTGTCGAGCTGCGTTGACCAGGCGAGGCCGACGTCGGTGACGTTGGCGGCGGTGATCTGTTTCAGCGGCGAGAAGCGCTGTTCGGAATAGGTGCGGCCGTGCGAGAGCCAGACGCCGGGCCGGTCATCGGCCGCGATGATCGCGGCGCCGTTGACCTCGGCGGCCGTGATCGGCGGCGCCGCCTTTTTCTGCTGCCCACAGGATGCGAGCGCCAGCAGCGCCGCGCCGGCCATCAGAGCCGTACCGACTTTCATGAGACTCTCCCTAGCGTCCTGTATCCGGACATACTGGCTTTTCAGCACTCTTGAGAGAGTTTGGCAAAGGGATTGAGCCGTCAGGAGGGCCTTGACAACAACGTCGCGTCAGGGTTTCCTTGACGGACGAGGAGCAACGGATCAGGAGGGGCCCATGCCGGCCAGGCAAGCGAAGTCTGCCGCGAAACTTTTCTGCAGCTTCTGCCGCAAATCGGCGAAGGAGGTTCCTTCCCTGATCGCGGGTCCCGGCGTGCACATCTGCGGCGACTGCGTGAAGACCTGCAACGCGATCATCGCCGGCCTGCCCTCTGACGGCTTTGCCGGATGGGACCAGCTTACCGACGACGCGCTGCTCGGAAACCTCGAGCGATCGCAGGCTGCTTTCGAGGGCGCGCGCGCCGTGTTGCAGCAGCAGATCGACACGCTGAGGAAGCGTGAGGTGAGCTGGCAGAAGATCGGCGATGCGCTCGGAGTATCGCGGCAGGCGGCGTGGGAAAGATTCGGGTGAGATGGCGCGGCGCAGCCCTTTCGCGGGCCGGTCTTGCTCTGGCGCTTGCCGGCCCGGGCGCTGTTGCAGGTCTGAGCCAATCAATTCCGGATGAAGGGGGGCTGGCTTCACGGGCGGCGATGCTGGGATCGTTCGCCGCGATCATTGGGATCGTCCTGATCATCGCCGTGCGGACGGACCGCGCTGGACTGCGAGAGCTGGGCTTTGCGCAATCATCACCGGCCTCGCTGGTTCTCGCGGCGCTACTCGCCGCGTTCTTCATCCTCGTCTACGGGCCGGCCGCCTATTGGGCGCTCGAGACGTTGAACTTCCCTTCGTTCGCGACCGGCGCATCCAGCTTCGACGATCTGCCGCGCTGGTATCTTGCGGTCGCAATCATCTTGGTCGCAGGCGGCGAGGAATGGCTCTACCGCGGCTATGCGATCGAACGGCTGGAGCGGTTGACGGGCAGCCCGATTGTGGCGGCGGCGCTTTCCACGGCCGCCTTCTGCCTGGTTCATTTCCCGATCTGGGGAGCTGGCCCCGCACTCACCACCGCCGTTTCAGGCGGCATCCTGGCGGGGCTCTATCTCTGGCGACGGGACGTGCTGATGCTGATGATCGCGCATATCGCGACCGACCTTTACGGGTTGCTGATCAATCCTCCGCCGGCCTGATCGGGGCTGGCGCTTAAGTTCTGTTCCGGACTTTTTGGGGGAGCAGCTGTCGCCTGGCGATGCGTTCGAGATCGCCGAGCAGGTCATCGAACGAGGTGTCTGGCGCGCTTCCGGCCGCCGTAGCCTTAGCGGGCGGCCGTCTGCAGCTCCGCCTGCGCCGTTTCGATTGCGAGTGCGATGGCGCTTTCCCAGTCTTTCACGGCGGCGGCGCCCTTTGCGCTGTCGGGCATGGAGACCGAACGGGAGGCGTTGACGACGCCGCCTTCAAGGCCGTGCGGCCCCTTTACAAAGCCGGCCATGGCTTCACGCGGCCCTGCCCCCTGTGCGCCATAGCCTGGCACCAGGAAGAGTGCGTTGCCGGCTGCTTCGCGAATGCGCCGAGCGTCTTCCGGACCGGTTGCGCCGACGACCATCATCAGGCCAGACCAGTCCGTCTCGCCGCCCTTCAGCCGCTTCACCATGGGGCCGAGCGACTTGGCGACCCGGAGATAGAGAGGTTCGCCGTCTATGAGCTGCGCCTGGTAGTCCTTCGAGCCCGGATTGGACGTACGCACCAGCACGACAACGCCTTTGCCATCGCGTTCGGCGACTGAGACGAAGGGCTCGAGCGTGTCGAGGCCCATATAGGGGTTAACGGTGATGGCGTCGCACGGCGCCGAAGCGCCTGCGCCAAGATAGCCTTCGGCATATCCTTCGGCCGTCGTGCCGATGTCGCCGCGCTTGGCGTCGAGAATGACGATGAGGCCGGCATCGCGCGCGGCGTTGCAGACCTCTTCCAGCGCCGCCATGCCTTTCGAGCCCCAGCGCTCGAACAGGCCGGCCTGCGGCTTCACCGCGGCGACGCGGCCGAGGCACTGCTGCACCACCGCCCTGCCCCACAGCGAGGCTGCGCGCGGGCCGGGCGTTCCAAACAGCGCCGGCATCAAGGCAGGATGCGGGTCGATGCCCACACAGAGCGGACCGAATTTGCGAGTTGCGGTGACGAGCCTGTCGGCGAATGTCTGCTTCACCGGTCGCTCACGCGGCACAGCACCTTCACCACGGCGCGTTCGTCGCGCAGCAGGTCCGCCTCGCGCGCATAGGAGGATGCGGCGAGCGGGTGCGCTTCGCCGCCGGGGGCGACAAGGCCTTCGTCTTCGAGGAAACGGCTGATCGAGTCCGGCGTCGCCGTGTAGATGCGGCCGCGCCGCGGGCTTTCGGCGAGCGTGACGCCGATGACGGAGCCGTTCTTGCCAAACACCGGACCGCCGCTCATGCCCGAGAGCGTGCCTTCAATGCCTTCCGATCTGTCGGATTCAGCCCAGGCCAGCACCTGTTCCTCCGTCGTGTAGCGCCCGCGGGTGACGAGCTTCGAGCGCGCCAGGAGGTGCGATGAGGCTTCGCCGGGCCGGCCCTGCGGGAAGCCGACATGGTACCCCGCTTCGCCGATCCGAAGATCGCGGTCGAGGTCGAGCGCGAGCTGGGCCGGCGCGCGGTCGGTGATGAGGAGAGCAAGGTCGGAATCGCGAGAGGTGTGGATCTCGTCGACCGGCACCATGCGCCCGTCGCCAACCGCAAGGCCGACCCGCGCGCAGCCATCGACGACGTGGCGGGCCGTGAGCCAGGCGCCGGACTTGTTGATGGCGAAGGCGGTGCCGATGCCGTCCTCGGCGTCGCCCACTTGAACAAGGACGCGCTCGTCAAACGGGTCAGGCTCGGGAAGAGCGGGAGCGACTTCGGAATCGGACGTGTCCTCGAGCGCCGCGCGGGCGGTCTCGAACGGCACAATGGCGATGCTGTCGCGGCCCTGCGCAAGAATGAACAGGGTGCCAACAATGACGGCCAAAACGGCCGCGTAAACAAGCCAGTCGGGGATTCTCATGCCCGTCTCCCGGAGAGTCCTATATTCTGCCGAGGTTCGGATCCCACAAGGCCGCAGCCATAACCAAAGCAGCGGCTAATTTGACTGCCGCCAGCACCAGTGCGGCGCCGATCTCGTTGCGCTCGATGCGTTTGGGTAGGTCGCGCAGGATCAGGTCGGCCGCGCGAAAAGCCAGCATTTGCAACAGGATGGCGACGACGCCCCAGATGACGACATCGTAGATCGAGGCCGCCGAGGCGAGACAGGCGGCCATCGGAATGGCCAGACCGATGATAACTGCAGCGACCCCGATGCCGGCTGCGACATTGCCGTCGCGGATAAGCTGCATCTCCTTCATCGGGGTGAGCAGTACATGGACGACCGAGCCTGCAATCAGGAGGCCAAGCGTCACGCCGCCATAAATCAGGAAATCCGGAAACCCTTCCGCAAACGCATTGATGGCCGCGTCCATGCCCTGCCTCCCCTGTTCCCCGGCCTTTTCGGCCAAGGCAACAGATGGCGCCGATTTGCGGCGCGGGCGAGAGAAGGTGCGGGGCAAGATTTCTCGCCACGGCATTACGCGAACGGCAAGTATTCGACCTCTGTCGAGACGCGATTCTTTGTTTGACAACTTGGCCTGACGCTCGCCTCAATTTGGCGTCGGGCGGACAACCAGCCCGAACAGGAAAGGGAGTGTCGATGAAACGTCGCGTTTCACTTGTAGCGTCCCTGATATTGGTTGGGACGATGACGGCCGGATGCGAGGCCGCCAAAGCAGGCAAAACGGACCTGGCTGAAGCCTGCCAGGCTCGCATGGGTTCGGCCGCCAATTGCGGTTGCTATGTCGACTCCATCGAGCAAGCGCTGTCGCCGGAGCAATTTGCGCACGTCGCGCAGGGCGCCGCCGACAATCGGCGGATGAGCGGCATGCTGCCGGAAAACTTGATGTCGCAGATCGCTGTCAGCGATGCCCTGGCGACCGCGGCCAAGTCCTGCTTCACATCGCAGGCGGCGCGCCGCTAGATCCCCATCGCCGCCATCACCGCGGCGGCGACGGACACAAGTGTGACTGTCAGCGTCAACGCAACGGCGACGACGCGCATGGTGGAGTTTTTCTTACGCAGACCATCCGGCGCCTTGTCGCGGCGTGGCGCAAGCGTCCAGACATTTGACAGGAAGCCGAGAGCCGCCACTGCAGCGACAATGCCGGCGGCAGTTGCGCCCGAGAGGAGCGCAGCGCCGGTGGCGATGCCGAGCAGCGCTGCCTGGAAGCCGGCGGTCGCGGCGATCACCTTGCGCAGCATGCGATCGGCGCGGCCATGATCGAGCCCATCGAAGGCGGTGTTCGCCACGATGACGGCGGCGGTCCAGCCGGACGCTGCTGCGCCGCCGGCAAACATCGCAGCGATGGCGTGAAGTAACGACGGCAGTTCCGGCATGTGGGTAGCCCCCTTGGCTTGGGATCAGCCCTTAGAGAGATTCGCGGCTCTTAGAGAGGCAGGCCTGGGCATCAGTGACATCAGGGATTGCCTTGGCGGGTCCGGAGCCCGATTGTACCGATAGTTCTTGAGGATTCGGGGACTTGCATGACCATCAGGGTGATCATGGCAGCGGCCAGCCTCGGCCTTCTTGCCGCAGGGTGCCAGCCGGCCGCCCCGTCCACGCCGGAGGCGCCGCCGGTGGCTGAAACTGCTTCTGAACCCGCAGCGCCGGACCCGTTCGCCAACGCCGTCAATTTCGAATGCGAGGGCGGCGGCAAGGTCGATGTCGTGTTCGAATCCGGATCGCCGCCTTCGGCGTTGTTCCGCATCGACGGCGGCGCGCCAGCGAAGCTGGCGATCGACGAGACGGCGGCCAGCGGAATGATCTTCAAGGACGTATCGACCAGCATCAACATGGAAGGCGACGGCCTGGTGCTGACATCCGGCGGCGCGACCAAGCCGTGCAAGTTCGTGTCGCGCTCGTTGCCGCCGCCAGTCGCGCCCGGCGTCGTGCGCGACATCAAGGCGGAGGACGCCGGCGCGTCGGTCGAGATCAAGGTCGGCGAGAAGGTCTCGGTGTCGCTCTCCGGCGTTCCGACGGCGGGCTATCTGTGGAGCGCCGACACTCCGCCGGCGTTCGTGAAGATCAGCGAGGGGCCAGGCGGCGCGACCTCGTCAGCGCAATTCCTGCCGGGCTTTGCCGGCGGCAATCACTGGGAAGTGCTGGTTATCGAAGCTGTGGCGGCGGGCGAAAGCGAGATCGCGCTGGTGCAGAAGCGGCCGTGGGAAGACAAGGCCGACCCGTCCGACAAACGCTTCACGTTCAAGCTGACGGTGAAGTAGCGCTGGATGCTGCGCTGTCATCGACCGCTTCCGTGTAGGATATCGGCAGGTCTTCGGTCGCCGGCGTGGCGAGCGCCGCGGGGCTCCGGTCAGGCAGGCATTCCACCTGTGATCTGGGGGGCCATTGCCCGTACTCCGATCTGGCCCGGCAAAAATGGCGCGTTAGCGTCGGGGTTCCTTTCGGCCGGCTTCTGGCCTTAGGTCCATGCGGCTTTCTGGAGGCGGGATGTCCGGGCGCAGCAGCCGGCGGCTGATGGGGTGGGCGGCTTTCGTCCTGCTGGCTGCGTGCGCGCCGGAAGCGCCTGCGCCTGACCCCGAAGACATCAATGCCGCCCGCCAGGCCGCCCTCGCCTTCGATGTGCGTATGCGACTGGACATCCTCGACCGGCTGGAGCGGGCGGAAGACCCGGTCGCGGTCTACCTCGCCTATCGCGACAACGTTCCGGGCTGGGCGAAGGAGATCGGGGCCAAGCTCGGCGTCGATCTCAGCCGCACGGCGTTGCGCACCCGCAATCCGTCCAACGCGGCCGACGAGTGGGAGGTGAAGCAGATGGAGCTGTTCGAATTCTCGCGCGAGGCGGGGCTCGATCCGGCGACCATGGAGGTGGCCGAGATCGTCACGGAAGGAAAGCAGAAGACATTCCGCTGGATCCGCCCCATCGTGATGGACGAGGCCTGCATCGCCTGCCACGGCGAGGAAATCGATACGCGCATCGTCACGCTGCTCAATCAGGAGTATCCGCTCGACGAGGCGCTCGACTACCACGAGACCGAACTTGGGGGCGCCTACTCGGTGAGCAAGGTGCTGACGCCCGCGCCAGCAACGGACGTGCCGAAATAGACCGCTAACGTCAAACGGACCAGGGGGACCCCATGAATGCCGGTGCAAGCCTGATCGCCGCGTCCGCCCTTATCCTGTCCGCCTGCGTGTCGACGCCAGGACCCACAACCAATCCTTTCTCCTCGACTGGCGATGCCGTGGTTGTTGCGCTGGAGAGCGGATGTCTGCCCTGGCTGGTGGAAGGCGGTTCCATCTACGACAGGCTCCGCAACGCCAATTCGGCGCGCAAGGGCGAGATCAACGGCAAGCCGGCCGCGCGCCTATTTGGCGCCGGCGACGTGCAGATCCAGGAAGATGGGCGCGGCGGCTGCTATATGCGCGTGGTCGGCGCCATGCCCAACACAGGGGTCGAGGACGCCGCGCGTTTCCGCCAGACCGTGCTCGATGCGATACCACGCGTGGCGGGCCCGCTCGCCACGCGTTTCGACTCCGGACCCGGCTTCAATGATCCGGTCGGACGCTACCGCCAGGAAGGCTATTGCTTCGATTTGAGAGGACGGCCCGCCTGGCTGTTGGTGTCGACATCGAGTGCTGTGATGAAGCAGGCGCGGATGCAGGTGTCGATCGGCATCGATCGCGAGGATATCTGCAAGGGCAAGCTGCCCGTCCCATCTGATCCGGCCGGAGCGCCGCCTAGGCCTTAGCGCCCTTCTTGCCGGCGCCGTAGACAGGCGCGGCCGAAGCCGAGGCCTCATCGAGCGGCCAGCGAGCCCGGGCTGGCGTATCCATGGGATCGCTTGCGCCAAGCCTCAAACGTTCGGCGCCTGCGAGTGCGATCATCGCGGCGTTGTCGGTGCACCAGCGCATGGGCGGAGCGAAAAAGCGGAAGCCGGCGCGGCGCGCTTCGGCTTCGAGACGCGCGCGGAGCGTCTTGTTGGCGGCGACGCCGCCGGCGACCACGAAGGTGCGCCCTTCGGAAAGATGACTCACCAGCTCCATCGCGCGTGAGGATTTGCTGGCGAGGATGTCGGCGACCGCCGTCTGGAAGCTCGCGCAGATGTCGGCGCGACGTTTGTCCGTCAGCGTCTGCTCTTCCGCTGCGCGGCGCACAGCGGTCTTGAGGCCCGAGAAGCTCATGTCGAGTCCATGCCGGTCGAGCAGCGGACGCGGCAGATCGACGGCGTCGGCATCGCCCTTCAAGGCCTCTCGTTCGACGGCGGGACCGCCAGCGCCGGTCAGGCCCAAAAGCTTGGCTGTCTTGTCGAAGGCCTCGCCGACGGCGTCGTCGATGGTGGAGCCAAGGCGCCGGTACCTGCCGACGCCTTCGACGAAGACGAACTGGCAGTGCCCGCCCGACACCAGCAGCAGCAGGTAAGGAAAGGGCACGACGTCCGCGAGGCGCGGCGACAGGGCGTGGCCTTCGAGATGGTTCACGGCGACGAGCGGCAGGCCCCGCGCCAACGCGATGGCCTTAGCGGTCGAGAGGCCCGCCATTACCCCGCCGATCAGACCCGGGCCGGCGGTTGCGGCGATGCCGGAGAGATCCTTCCAGCCGATTCCCGCATCCTCCATCGCCAGGCGCACCAGCCCGTCCAATCGCTCGACATGGGCGCGGGCCGCGATCTCGGGGACAACGCCGCCGTAAAGCGCATGGTCTTCGGTCTGGCTGGCGATGCGGTCGGACAGGATCTCCACCCCGGCAGGCGACAGGCGCACCACGGCCGCCGCGGTTTCGTCGCAGCTGGTCTCGATGCCCAATACGGTGAGAGTTGGGACGGTGAGTGTATCTTGCGTCATTGCGGCGGCGCTTGTACGCCCCCAGCTCTTGCGGGCCAAGCGTTCTTGGCTGGAGCTCTCAATGCCGCAAACCGTACGCATCGGCACACGCGGATCGCCCCTGGCGCTGGCCCAGGCGAACCTGTTCGCCGCCATTCTGGCGAAGACTGCGGGCGGCGCGATCGAGACCTCGATCCACACCTACACCACGACAGGCGACAAGATCCTCGACAAGCCGCTGCAGGATGCCGGCGGCAAAGGGCTGTTCACCAAGGAGCTCGACAACGCGCAGGCGCGCGGCGAGATCGATGTCGCGGTCCATTCGCTCAAGGACGTGACGGTGAGGCTGGAAGAGCATCTCGTGCTCGCCGCCTTCCTGCCGCGCGAGGACCCGCACGACTGCCTGATCGGGCCGTGGTCGCGCATCGCCGACCTGCCGCAGGGCGCGATCGTCGGCACATCGAGCATCCGGCGCAGATCGCAGCTTCTGCTGATGCGCCCCGACCTCAAGGCGGTCACGTTCCGGGGCAATGTGCAGACGCGGTTGCGCAAGCTGGCCGAGGGCGAGGCGCAGGCGACGATACTTGCGGCGGCGGGACTTCGCCGGCTCGGCATGCTCGACAAGGCGGCCGGCATCATTCCGGTCGAGGACATGCTGCCGGCCGGCGGACAGGGGATCATCGGCGTGACGCTGCACAAGCTGGCGCCGGGCTGGCTCGCCGATGCGGTCGCGAAGGTCGACGACAAGCCGGCGCATCTCGCCGCCGTCGCCGAGCGCGCCTTCCTGCTGCGCCTCGACGGATCCTGCCGCACGCCGATCGCCGCGCATTTCCGCCTCACGGCGTCCGGCGCGGAGATGGTCGGCGAAGTGCTTTCGGACGAAGGCGACAGGCGCTGGCGCGCCGAAGGCCGGCTGGAGCGCCCTCCAAGCGAGAGCGATGCAATCGGGCTGGGTCTCACGCTTGCCGAGAGAGTCGCCGCGCAGCGCGCCGCCGACGGACGCTAGCGGCATTGCCCTGCCCGCCAAGCCGTCGGACTATGGCCAGGTGAACCCGCCCCGTATCCTTGTCACCCGCAGCGAACCCGGCGCGTCGGAAACGGCGGAGCGGCTGGCGGCGCTCGGCTATGACCCGATAGTAGAACCACTGTTCGGCGTCGAGCCCATCGCCGCGATACTGCCTGCGTTCGACGCCCTCGCCTTCACCAGCGCCAACGGCGTGCGCGCCTTCGCGAGAATGGAAAGCCGCCGCGATGTTCCGGTCTTCTGCGTCGGCGCGCGCACGGCGGAAGCGGCGCGCTATGCCGGGTTCACGGATGTCCTATCGGCCGATGGCGATGTCGGCGCGCTTGTCGCTCTGGTCGAGAGGAAACTGCCGCAGGGGCGCCGGCTCCTGCACACCGGAAACGAGGACAGCCGGGGCGATCTATCGGGCCAGCTCGGCGCCGCCGGGCGCAGCGCGCAGTTCGTCGCGACTTATCGTGCGGCGCCTGTAAATAAACCGGGGGCCGTGCTCGCCGCCCACCTTTCGGGAAGGGCAGGCTTCGAGGCGGTGCTTGTTCACTCCCCGAAAGGCGCGGCGATTCTTGCCGGTTTCGCTGGGGCTGCGCCGGCGCGGGCTGGCCTGGACGTGGCGGCAATATCGCCTGCGGCGGCCTTGCCGTTGAAATCGTTGGCGGACCGAATCGAAGTCGCGGCGAAGACCGACGAACAGGCGCTACTAAATGCCCTTCGCCTGTTAGCGGATTTGGGTTGAGGCCCGGCCCGACACACCGCTATGGTCGCTAACGGAAGACGCCAGCAGGGTGGCAGGCGATGACGAATGGCGGGGCTGTCCCGGACGAACCAGAACCTATCGACGCCGAGTTCGAGCCCACGGGCGAACCGGGCGCCGAGGCGCGCAAGCGCGCCTTCGCTCCCCCGCCCCTGCGCAGCCGGACGATCCGCCTCCCTGAGCTTCTGATCGCCAGCGGCGCGGCCGCCGTGCTCGGCGCGGTGATGGCCGTCGTCGTCACCAACGCCAATTCCGGCGCATCGACCGGCACCCTGGCGCGCGAGATCGATGCGCTGAACCGTGCGCAGAGCGAACTTACCCTGCGCGCCGACCAGATGAGCACCGACGTCGTCACCATGCGCTCGCGCATCGACAGCCATGCCGAGAAGATGACGCGGCAGGATGCCGATGAGCTCGCGCTGCGAGCCGAGATCGCGACCGTGGCGAGCCAGGTCTCGGCGCTCAGCGGCGCGGGACCGGGCTCCGGCTCTGTCACCAGTGCGATGGCGAGCAACACGCCGCTCGGCGTCCTGCTGTCGCGCATCAACCGGCTCGAGAACGTAATCGCCGACGACGCATCGGCGCCGCAGACGACGCGCCAGCTTCAGCGCGCCTTCGCCGACGTATCGGAGAGGGTCGATACGCTGAACGAGGCCAACACTCGATTGACCGAAGCGCTCAACAAGCGGCAGGCGGCGCTTTCGGCGCTGGAGACCGGACTTGAGTCGCTGTCGACCGACATGGAAGCGATCCGCGGCCGCGTGGTGGCCGACCAGAGGATCGGCGAGGGTCTCGGCATCGTTCGCAGGTCCGCCGCGCTTTCGGCGATGATGCGGCCGCCGGAATTCGCCGCCGAGGAATCCAAGACCATACGGGCGCTCTCGTCGCTCGAGACCGTCGCCCAGCGCGGCGTGCCTTTCCTGCCGCAGCAACAGGTGCTGGCCTCTCTCCTGCCCCAGGACAGCGGCGTCGCCGACCTGCAGGAACTTGCGCGCAGCGGCGCGCCCACGCCGGAAGCGCTGCGCCGGGATTTCAACGTCGCCGCACGCGACGCCGAGCGAATCGCCGCCGAACGCAGCGATGACGGCTGGAACTGGCTGCGGTCGACCGCGCCGAGTGCGAGCGTACGCAGTGCGAACAACGAGACCGCCGATCTGATCGCCGACGCCCGCCGGGCGCTGGATGTAGGCGATACGCGCGGCGCTGTCGAATATATCGACGGCATCACCGGCGCGCCGGCGAAGGCCTTCCGCATCTGGCGGGACCAGGCGCTGCGCCGCGCCGAACTCGACCAGCGCCTCCACACGCTGAACCAGCGTCTTGTCGGCGCCATCGACCGGCTTGATGCCGGCAAGGACAGCTAAACGAAATCGCCGTTACTTACGCTGATGTCATTGCGCTGGCGCGGATGTGTCCGGCCGCGCCATTGCTGCAGGTGAGCCTGACTATAAGCTCCTCCCAGATCCCCGGACGGGGAATAGTCTAGGAGGACTGATTGAAACGCCACGCCGCGCTTGCTGCGCTCTTGACCGCCGCACTTATCGCCTGCGCCACGCCTGTCGCGATCGCGCAGGCCTCCAAGCCCGCCGCCGCGGCAACCACAGACGCGCAGCTTGCCGCGGCGGTCGCCAATCCGGCGCGCCAGCAGGCGAACAAGGTGCGCGACATCCACCGCCATCCGGCCGAGACGCTCGCCTTCTTCGGCCTCAAGCCCGGCATGACTATTGTCGAGATCGTACCCGGCGGCGGCTATTACGCCGAGATTCTCGCGCCCTACGCCAAGGCGACCGGCGGCAAATACATCGCGACCGGCAATCCGATCGCCTCGATGTCCGACCAGGCCGTGTGGGGAAGGCAGACCTATGTGCCGTTCAACAAGGATTCCGGCGCCCTCGCCCCCGCGGGTTCCGCGGACATGGTGGTGACGTTCCGCAACATCCATAACTGGATGTGGCAGCCCGGCATGGTCGACAAGGCGATGGCGGATTTCGCCGCCGCGCTGAAACCCGGCGGCGTGCTGGGCGTCGAGGAACACCGCGCCGATCCGCGGCCGGAGACGGTCGTCGGCGGCCGTTCAGCAGGCGACGGCTATGTGTCCAAGGCCACGATCGTCGCCGCCGCGAAGAAAGCCGGCCTCGTCCTGGAGGCCGAAAGCGAGATCAACGCCAATCCGAAGGACACCAAAGACCATCCGTTCGGCGTCTGGACCCTGCCGCCCAACTCGCGGACGTCGCAGAACGGCGTTGCGACCCCGGCCGACTTCAAGGCTGAAAAATACAAGGCGATCGGCGAAAGCGACCGCCATACGCTCCGGTTCCGCAAGCCGGCCTGATTTTCCCGCCCGTTTCGGCCGTCGCAGCCGCGGCGGCCGAACCTTGCTTTCTTAGCCCCGTCCGGGTTATAGCGCCCGCCTCTGGCCGAAACGCCGGACGCTGCCTTAGCTCAGCTGGTAGAGCACCGCATTCGTAATGCGGGGGTCAGGTGTTCAAGTCACCTAGGCAGCACCATCTTTTCAAACACATAGCCGCGCGTCGCTGCGCCCAAAGATGGGACGCCGCCGGGCATGCATGCACCCAAGCATTTTGCGAGCGCGAGGTAGGCGCGCCCAATGAGGGCCTGATCGAGCTCACCCGTTACAGCAGGTCGCCGCCACAGGCGCCTGCAGTCGTGCCGGTTGCCTTGAACGCCTTGATCACGTTGCGGCCCGTCGTCCAGCGGTGGACCTCGTCCGGCCCATCGACCAATCTTTGCGAACGAATGTGGGTGTACCAGGCGGCGAGCGGGGTATCGCGAGAATAGCCGAGCGCGCCGTGCAGCTGGATCGCTGTGTCGACCACCTTGTGCACCATGTTGGCGAGATAGACCTTGGCGATACCGTTCTCCTGCCGGATGTCCATCTTGTGCTCGGCCTTGTAGGCGATGTGCAGCAGCATCAGCCGGGCGATGTAGATCTGGCTGGCGCATTCGGCGAGCATGAACTGCACGGCCTGACGCTCATCCAGCTTCTTGCCGAAGGTCGTGCGCTTGGTGACGTGTTCGGTCGCCATGTCCAGCGCGCGCTGCGCCATCGAGACGTTGTGCATGCCGTGCCGCAACCGGCCATAGGCGAGCCGGTGCTGACCCATCGAGAAACCTTCACCCTCTCCGCCGAGCAGGTTCTCGGCTGGCACTTCGAGGTCCTTGATCTCGATCTCCGAGTGTGAGTGACCGAGTACGGCCGACAGGGGGCCTTCGACCGCCATGGTGTGGATGTCACGCTTGATGTTGTAGCCGGGGTTGGGCAGCTCAACGAGGAAAGTCGAGAACTGCTTGTGACGCGGCGCATCAGGATTGGTCTTCGCCATGACGAGCGCGATATCGGCAACGCTGGCGGCGGAGGAGAACCATTTCTCGCCATTGAGCAACCAGGCGTCATTGCCCTTGCGCTCGGCGCGTGTCTGCATGCCGGTGGCGTCCGCGCCGGCCGCCTTCTCGGTCATCGAATAGCAGATGCGCTTCTCGCCATTGAGCAGCGGCTTCAGGAATTTCTCCTTCTGGTAGGGCGTGCCGTACTCCAGAAGCGTCATCATGGTGGCGTCGTCAGGGCCTTGCGTGTTCATGGACAGGGCCCCGAGCAGGCTTTCACCTAGCTCCATCTGCACCAGCGCGTTGGCGAGCGGACCGAGACCCATGCCGCCATGCTCCTTCGGGATGAAGGGACACCAGAGGCCCTGCGCCCGCGCCTTCTCACGCAGCTCGGCGAGGATGGACTTGTAGTCGCCGCCGGACACCAAGCGCTTTTCCGCTGGAGCGCACTCATCATGCACCCACTGGCGCACGCGTTCGCGGATGGCCTTTGCCTCGGCCGGAATTTCAAAATCGATCGCCATGTCGCCGCCCTCTTTTCTTATCCGTGAAGTGTACGGCGGCAACGCGTGCGCCGCACGTCTATTTTGAAACTACTGACTTCATCGATCGCCTGTCCCAAGGCCAGTCGTGTGTCATTCGGCCCTTTTGGCCGCGGCCGGGGCAGCGGTACCCGGCGGTCGCACGAACGGCGCATTGCAGTCGCCGCGCGGGGCTTCTGTGTGATCGACAGGGATCCGGGTCGTTGCCCCGGGGGCCTTCAGATGCTTGTCGAACCAGTCGATTGCCACCGTGATCGCCAGCTCCCGCTCGGCGTCATAGATGTCGTGGTGCAGGATTTCCGGGACCATCACAACCTTGCGGGGGCCGGCGACCAGCCCACATGCCACAAGACCCTGTCGCTCATTGGGGAACATCTCCTCTTTCTCGGCCAGCACGAACAGGATCGGCTGCGTCAGATTGTGCAGGACCTCCATGGGGTTCCAGCGCATCCGGTCGTTGCCGGGCGAAGCGCCTGTGAGGCCGTTGCTCGTGCGCACCCTATCGGGCGGATAGCCGATCTCACCGGTCGCCAGCTGAGTTGCATTCAGATCGGCCTCTGCACGGTCCTTTGCCGGGTCGGGAACGCCTCGAGCTTCGGGTGTCGAATTGAACGAGCCGACCTGGCTCACGACCGCCTTTACCCGATGGTCGAGGGCCGCCACGTAGCCAACATACCCACCCGAATAGCTCGATCCGCGGATGCCGATCCGGTCCACGTCAACGCCGGGTTGCGAGACGGCAAAGCTTATGGCGTTGAACCAGTCGCCCGTTTGCTCCTCCGGATCGACGTAGCCCCGCAACTCCTTGACCTCGGCTTTGAACTGTCCGCCATGAGACGTCGCTGGTATGCCTCCCTTGATCCCGCCAGCGAGAACGACGCGGCCGTCACTGTCGCCCCAGCCGCGATAGTCAAACAGCATGACGCGATACCCGGCGCGGGCCAGCTCGATTGCGTCTTCCCGGAAGGCCGCCGCCGTACCCCCCCAGCCGTGAGCCATGATGATGGTAGGTAGCTTTTTCAACTCATTGTCCTTCGTGACAAACCATTGCGAGGTAAGTCGAACGCCCTGGCTGACGAAGCTGACGCCATCAAATGAGATATCCTTCGGCGCCACATACTGTGATGTCGGCGGCAGTACCCTTACACGCGCCGGATCGGCTGCTGAGCTGCTCTTGGTGTCAGGCGGCGTCTGGCCGGCTGCAGCGCCTCCCAGCCCAACGCTTACAGCAATCCCGGCGAGCGCTGCGGAAGCAAGACCAGCGCTCAAACTCCTCGAGATCTTCAGCATGCGTCTCTCCTAGATGTTGAAGCCGTCCAATTTGGTCCGTCGCCTGCACAACCGAACCTGATCGGCTCGGCCGAAGTCCAGATCGCCAGGACGGCAGCCAGTCTATCGGCTGCTGCCAGGCGCTTCCTCGAGTCCCTTGTTCGCGCGATTGTCGATCAGGTCCTGCACGACGGCCGGGTCCGCCAGGGTGGACGTGTCGCCAAGGTTGGAGAAGTCGTTTTCCGCGATCTTGCGCAGGATGCGGCGCATGATCTTGCCGGAGCGCGTCTTCGGCAGGCCGGGCGCGAACTGGATGACGTCAGGCGCAGCGATGCCGCCGATTTCCTTGCGGATCCACCGGACGAGGTCCGCCTTGAGGGCGTCCGTAGCCTGTTCGCCGACCATCAGGGTGACGTAGGCGTAGATCCCCTGGCCTTTCACATGGTGCGGATAGCCGACGACGGCGGATTCCGAGACTTTCGGATGCGCGACAAGCGCGCTCTCGACCTCAGCCGACCCGATGCGATGCCCGGAGACGTTGATCACGTCATCGACGCGCCCGGTGATCCAGTAATAGCCGTCCTCATCGCGCCGGCAGCCATCGCCGGTGAAGTATTTGCCGGGATAGGTGCGGAAGTAGGTGTCGACGAAGCGGGCGTGATCGCCATAGACGGTGCGCATCTGCCCGGGCCAGGAATCGAGAATGCAGAGGTTCCCTGCGGCTGCACCTTCGAGGACCGTCCCCTTGTCATCAACAAGTTGCGGACGGATCGAGAAGAATGGTTTCGCAGCCGAACCAGGTTTGAGGGCGTGGGCCCCGGGCAGCGGCGTCATCAGGGTGGCGCCGGTTTCAGTCTGCCACCATGTGTCAACGATCGGGCAGCGGCCCTCGCCGACGACGCGGTGATACCATTCCCAGGCCTCGGGGTTGATCGGCTCGCCGACCGATCCCATGAGGCGCAGGGACTTGCGCGAGGAACCCGTGACGAAGTGATCGCCCGCGCCCATCAGGGCGCGCAGCGCCGTGGGGGCGGTGTAAAAGATCGAGACGTTGTGCTTGTCGATCGTCTTCCAGAAGCGCGAGGCGTCCGGCCAGGTGGGGATGCCCTCGAACATCAGCGTCGTGGCGCCGTTCGCCAGCGGGCCGTAGACCACGTAGGAGTGGCCCGTCACCCAGCCGACATCCGCCGTGCACCAGAACACTTCCCCGGGCCTGTAGTCGAAGACGATCTCGTGGGTCATCGACGCCCAGACGAGATAGCCGCCGCTCGTGTGCAGCACCCCCTTGGGCTTTCCGGTCGAGCCTGAGGTGTAGAGAATGAAGAGCGGATCCTCGGCGTTCATCGCCTCGGGCTCGCACTCGTCGCTGACATCCTTCGCCAGGACCGCGTAGTAGTGGTCGCGATTGTGATCCATCGCGACATTGGCGCCCGTGCGCTTGACCACAATGACGGATTTCACGGGCGATGTGTCGCCCAGCTTGTCGAGGGCGTCATCGACATTCGCCTTGAGGGGAATGGGTTTGCCCCCGCGCAGGCCCTCATCCGCCGTGATGATGCAATTCGAGCTGCAGTCCTCGATCCGGCCGGCAAGCGCTTCTGGCGAGAAGCCTCCGAACACCACCGAGTGGACCGCGCCGATGCGCGCGCAGGCCAGCATCGCGTAGGCCGCTTCCGGGATCATCGGCATGTAGATGGTGACGCGATCGCCCTTCTTCACGCCCTGCGCCTTCAGCACGTTGGCGAAGCGGCACACCTCAGAATAGAGCTCGGCGTAGGTGATCTTCTTTGACACGGAGGGATCATCGCCCTCGAAGACGATCGCTGTGACGTCAGCCTTGTGGGGCAGGTGGCGGTCGATGCAGTTCGCCGAGACGTTGAGCGTGCCGTCCTCGAACCACTTTACATGAAGGTCCTTGGGATCGTTCGTCTTCGAGATGTCCCAGTTGACGTTCTTGACCTTGGTATACGGCCGCATCCAGCGCAGCCGCCGGCCATGCTGGCGCCAGAACGCCTCC